>NZ_JBZAYW010000005.1:0-54703 GCF_058242805.1 Neorhizobium sp. PAMB6716 | reverse complement strand
ATAGCCCTGAAGGGCAAGCCCCTGCGCCAGATAAACGGAGGTCGTCGTCTTGGCCGAGCCACCCTTGAAATTGGCAACCGTGATGATCTGCAGCTTTTCGCCCTCGCGCCGGCGCGGCCAGAACCGCGACGCCTCCTTCGGGCGTGCGCTTGCCAGATAGGCGCGCAGCTCGTTGATCTGCTCCAGAGTATAAGACCGGCGACCGCCGGCCCCAAGATCCGGCGACGGTCCGAGACCATCCAGCGACAGCTGGCGCAGATAGCCGTCGGATACGCCGACGATCTCGGCGACCTCTCCTGATGTAAAGGAGCGCAGAGACTTTTGAGCCGTCGGCGGGAACGCCCGCTCGCCAACCGACCGCAGCCGCGCGGATAACGCTTCCGCGCGTTGTGTGATATGAGCGGACGTTGTTGCTCGTTTGATGTGTCTATCGATCACGTTCACGTCGGCCTCTGGTTCAAGACGGTTTATCGGCGTCAGACGCACTATTACCGTCTGAAGCTAACGCACGATTCTCACAACGTCGCAAGGGAATTAGGGTTAACAGGTTCTTAAGCGGTGGATGAACCAGGCCGGGCTCTTGCTGAATTTTCGCGGATATAGCTTTATTTTCAGCGTCTTAATGTGCGGATCGAACAACCGCACTGGACAATCTGGCGAGAGGTTGCAGAAGAAGATTCCCGGTGCGTAGGTCGACCAAGACCACGGGTGAAGCAGGCCGGCAGAGAATCAGTGGCATCACCTTCAAGAGGTAGGTAGCCGTATTTTGCAGCAGAAACACGGGGAAGAGGGGCGGCACCTGCGACAGGCGGGGCAGGGCAGGGGCGTGGAAATGCTGGAGATCGCCTGTCGCACGAAAGTAGGCGAGGGGGGCCGGAGGGGCTGACAGCCGTTGCAGATCAGGCGAAATTCCCGATGATGCACGAAAGTGTGTGGCACTATCTGGTTGCCAAAATGCTTCCGGTGTTTCAACACAAGGATGAATTTGGAATAGACTGAAGGAACAGCCAAATGCAGCTCAGAAACTGGCTTCTCGGCTTTTTGCTTGCCGTTGCATCGCCGGCCCTTGCTCTTGACGCCGCGCTGCCGAATCTGGTGCCGCTGCAGAGCCAGGGACAGGCGGCCAATCTGAGCGCGCAGTTTCTGTCGCGTTATGCCTACAAACCCGTTCCGCTCGACGATGCCCTCTCCGAAAAGATCCTCGACCGCTATATCAAGTCCCTCGATCCGGACCGGAGCTTCTTCCTCCAGACTGATATCGACAGTTTCCTGACCGAGCGTACTGCCATCGACGACGCCATCAAGGCCGAAAATCTGCAGGTGCCGTTTTCGATCTTTGATGTCTATCTGCAGCGCGTGGTGCAACGCGTGACCTATGCACGCGCCTTGCTCGGCAAGGGTTTCGATTTCAGCGCAGAGGAGAATCTGGACCTCTTGCGCGATGACAAGCCCTGGCCGCAGGCGGATGCGCAAGCCGATGACCTCTGGCGCAAGCGCGTCAAGAATGATTGGCTGCGGTTGAAGTTGGCGGGCCAGAAAGACGCCGCCATCCGCGAGACGCTCGACAAGCGCTACAAGAATTTGCTGGACCGCGTTTACACCTACAAGAGCGACGACGTCTTTCAGAGCTTCATGGCGGCCTATACCACCTCGGTCGACCCCCACACCGACTATTTTGGCGCGTCGGCCTCGGCTGATTTCGACATCTCGATGAAACTGTCTTTGGTCGGCATCGGGGCGGTGCTCCAGGAAAGGGACGGTTATACGACGGTTCGTGAACTTGTTCCCGGAGGACCGGCGCAGGTCTCCGGCAAGATTGCGGTCGGCGACCGTATCGTGGGGGTAGGGCAGGGGGCCGATGGCGTCCTCAAGGAAATCGTCGGCACGCGCCTTGATGAAGTGGTGCAGATGATCCGCGGCGCCAAGGGAACCACCGTGCGCCTCGACATCCTGCCGGTCGATGCGGGCGGCAGCGACAATCATCGGGTGATCAGCCTGGTGCGTGACAAGGTGAGCCTTGAAAAGCAGGCGGCGAAAAAGACCATCGTGCCGGTCGAAGACGGCGGCGTTTCGAAAAAGATCGGCGTCATCACCCTGCCGGCCTTCTATGAGGACTTCGAGGCGCGCCGCAAGGGTGACGCAGATTATCGCAGCGCCAGCCGCGACGTCGCAAAGCTTCTGACGGAACTGAATGAAGATGCCGTTGACGGCGTCCTGATCGATCTGCGCAACAATGGCGGGGGCTCGCTGACGGAGGCGATCGACCTGACCGGCCTGTTCATCGGAAAGGGGCCCGTGGTTCAGCAGCGCAACGCTGAGGGCAAGGTTGAGGTGGAAAGCGACGATCGGCGCAAACCGCTCTATGCCGGCCCGCTCGGCGTCCTCATCAATCGCGGATCCGCATCGGCCTCAGAAATCTTTGCGGCCGCCATCCAGGACTACGGTCGCGGCGTGATCATCGGCGAGCCGAGCTTCGGCAAGGGCACCGTGCAGACGGTCATCGATCTTGACGACGTTGCTAGAAACAGCAAACCGACCTTCGGCCAGCTGAAGCTGACGATCGCCCAGTTCTTCCGCGTCGATGGCGGCACCACCCAGCTGCGCGGCGTCACACCCGACATCGCTCTTCCAAGCCTGTCCGATCCGAAGACGCTGGGTGAGGCAAGTTATGACAATGCGCTGCCGTGGGCCGAGATCAAGCCTGCACGCTACACGGCAAAGAGCGAGATCAAGGCGCTGCTTCCGCAACTGCAGCAGCGTCACGATGCGCGCGTTAAAAACAATGGCGACTTTCAAGCGTTTGTCGAAAACGCCGCCGCGCTGAAAGCGCAGCGTGACAAGGCTGTCGTCTCCCTCAATGAGGCCGAGCGCCGGAAGGCAATGGCGCCCGCGGCAAAACGTCTGAAGAACGAGGGCGAGGATCTTGCCGCCAATGGCGACGATGGCCTGCAATCGAACGAACGCAGTCTGAGCGCTGACGTCGCCATCGAAACCGCACGCCAGAACGAAAAGGATGTCTTGCGCACGGAGGCTGCCGCAATCGTTGCCGATGAGGCCGACCTGCTGGGAGGGTGAGCACGTAATTCTGATCGGGAGAGAACTACCTCACGAAATGGATATGCGGCTTTGCATGATAGGGAGAGGGGGCCACGTGCGCATCAACAGAGAACACGTCGCGAAGCAGTTCCCGCGTCAGCACGTCTTCCGGCGCTCCGGACGCGACGATTTTTCCAGATTGCATGACGAGCAGATGATCGCAGAACATTGCCGCATGATTGAGATCATGAAGCGCAATGATGCTGGTCACTGGCAGAGCGGAGACAAGCCGCAGAAGGCTGATCTGGTGGTGAACGTCGAGATGGTTGGTCGGTTCATCAAGGATGAGTTCCTTGGGCGACTGGGCAAGCGCACGCGCCAGATGGGTGCGCTGCTTCTCGCCGCCTGACAGGCTTTGCCAGAGGTCATCACGTTTGGCGGCCATCTCGGTGCGCTCGAGCGCCTTGTTGACCGCCGCATCGTCCTCCTTCGTCCAGCCGGAGAACATCGAGCGGTGCGGGAAACGGCCGAGCTTGACGACGTCGATCACCTTGAGATTGGCGTTGGTGGTCGCGTGCTGCTCGATGAAGGCGATGCGCTGGGCAATGGTCCGGCGCCGGAACGTGGCGAGGTCGCGGTCATCCAGCGTGACCTGCCCGGAATGGGGACGCTTCAACCCGGTCAGCAGTCGCAGAAGCGATGTTTTGCCGGACCCATTGGGTCCGAGCAGCCCGAGCATCCTGCCGGGCTCCGCCGTGAAGGAAACCCCGTCAACGATTGTCTTGGAACCGATCTTCCAAACCAGATTACAGGCCTTGATGCTCATGAGGTCCGCTGCAGCTTGTAAAGAATGATGGAAAAGAACGGCACGCCGACGAGGGCGGTCACCACGCCGATCGGAAGCACCTGCTGGGGAATGAGCGTACGCGAGGCAATATCGGCCAAAACCATGAAGATGGCGCCGGTGATTGCGCAGGCCGGCATCAGCCGTGCATGCAGCGGCCCGACCACGAAACGCGTGGCATGGGGAACGACCAGTCCGACAAAACCGATCGCGCCGACCATGCTGACGATGGTGGCGGTCATCACCGCCGTCAAGGCAAAGAGGATGACCCTTGTGCGCCCGACGTCGACGCCAAGCGAAGAGGCCGCCTCGTCGCCGAAGGCAAAGGCATCAAGCACACGCGCGTAAAACAGGCAGGCGACCAGGCCGCACCCGACGACGACCGACACGAGCACGAATTCCGGCCAGCGTACGCCGCCAAAGCTGCCCAGAAGCCAGAACATCACGTCGCGCGCCTGCTGGGCGTTGCCGGAGGTGGTGACCACATAGGACGTGGCGGCGTTGAAAAGCTGCGAGGTTGCCACACCGGCAAGGATCGTCCTGTCGGCGCCGCCGCGTGCACCGTTTGACAGAAGTGCCACGAACAGGAAGGCTGCGAAAGCACCGGCAAAAGCGCCGGCAGACATGGACACGGCGCCAGCGCCGACGCCGAGAATGGCAACAGCCACCGCGCCCGTGGACGCGCCCGCCGAAATGCCAAGCACATAGGGTTCTGCCAGGGGATTGCGCAGCATTGCCTGCATGATGGCCCCGCACAAGGCAAGACCCGCCCCGCAGAAGACGGCAACGAGCGCCCGGCTCAGCCGGTAGTCCCAGATCACCGCCTCATGGATGCGATTAAGCTCGATGGACGTCCAGCCCAGCTTGTTGGTAATGGCGGAATAGGTCGAGGAAAGAGGGATCGGCATATCACCGATCCCCACACTGAAACCCACCGCAAGCGCAATCGCTGCAAGGCATGCGAGACAAAAGGCTGCGGGGGCAATGATGCGCCGCAGAAGCCTGCTGGATTTGCTGGTTTCTGCCGCAATACTCACTTGAGGCCGAGCTTCTTCAACTGTCCTGCCACCTGTTCTGCGCCGTAGATGGTGCGAACAGTGGGGTTCATCGCCTGGCCATCCATGACCACGATCGCCTTGTTCTTGATCGCCGGCATCTGGCTGGTGGCCGGATCCGTGGTCAGGAACTTGATCTTGGCCTCGGACTTGTCGAGTTCCCAGCGGTTGCGGTCAACCTGCGCGACAACGATGACGTCGGGATTGGCCGCGATGATGCTTTCCCAGCCAAGTGCCGGCGATTCCGCTTCCGACGAGATGGCGTTCGTTCCGCCAAGCACGTCTGCAATGAAACCGGAGGCGCTGTTCTTGCCGCCAAGATAGGCATCGGCAGAAGGCGAGGGGCTGGAGAACCAGAACACGTAAGACAGCTTCTTGCCGTCCTTGGGTGCGTTGGCGCGCAGTGCTGCCTCGCGCGCCTTCAGATCGGCAACAAGCGCCTCGCCCTTGTCGCGGACGTCAAATATCTGGGAAAGCTCGTCGATTTCCTGATACAGCGTCTCCATGTTCCACAATTTGGCGCGATCACCATAACCGAACTTGTCCTTGGCCGTTCCTTCCGCAACACATGTGCTGGGAGAGATATAGGTGGGAACACCGAGCTTCTCGAAGTCCTCGCGCTTGGCCACCTTGCTGGAAGGGCCGAGCAGGCTGGGCAGGGCCGCAGCGACAAAATCCGGGTTCTGCGCCAGGATCGCTTCGAAGGTCGGAAACTCTACCGTCAGCACCTTAACCTTCGCATTGGCCTCAGCCACCTGCGGAAGAACCTTGTTCGGCCAGAAGGCGGTGCCGACCATCTTGTCCTCAAGGCCGAGCAGCAGCATGATTTCCGCGCTGTTCTGGCCGAGGCCAATCGCCCGCTCGGGAGCCTTGTTGAAGGTGACGCTGACACCGCAGTTTTCGATCGTCAGCGGATAGTTCGTGGAGGCCGCATAGGTCGGCATGGCGGTCAGACCGATGGCTGCGCAGATTGCCGCAGTGGCAAGTATTCGTCTCATGGCTCAATCCTCTCTGGCGGCATTCCGCCCGGCCGCAATAACAGCCGCCCTATAACCATCAAACTCGGCCATAAACAAGAGTTAATAAGTCATCTTTTTCGCGGGTGCGGGGGGCTTGAGACATCATGATCCTTGGGAATACTTCCCCTGATTGAGGCTGTGCGGTATTGCTTCGTCTGCTTGTCGCGAGCAAAGGGCAGAGGGGTAGCTTCTCCTCTACGCGCAATGATGCGACGTTCGACCAAACTCAACTGCACAAACGAGCAGGCCATTCCATCCTCCTGAAACCACGGCCATTATTCTCCTCGTTGCATTTGAAAATGGAATCTGCCCCCGCTACAGGGTTTTGTGTGATAATATAGCTTATGGAATTAATGGATTCTATAAACCGGACATGGCGACATCCGAGATGGCGGTCGCCAGGGCTGAGCGCAACTCCCTGCCCGCAAGGCTTTGACGATTTTCGCCAAATGCCAGTGCCTAGGAACGATGCCGTTTTCTCGTCGGATGTTTTCCTCCTCCAAAGGCAGCGTGCTCATATGCGGGCCTGCGCATGATGTGACGACAAGCTCCGCCACCGATGTCCGAACCAGATGCCGGAGCGGTTACCGCACCAGGGTGGCAAATTCGGCAGCGCTTGTTCTGTCTGTTGTAAGTCCATGGCAATGCAGCACCCGATCCGAGCAGGCAAGGCAAGGCAAGGAAGGGAGCGGCCGGACGATCGATCTCGCGTCGGAACAGATCGCGTCAAGTTGATTTCCGCCTGTATTGATCGTGCATCACAAGCATAGCCGGATCGAACTCGTTCGTCAGGAAACCTCGGATGCGCCTTTGCCTCGCCTCTCTCGTTGTTCTTGCTTGCGCAGTGTTGCCGAGCCAAGTCGCTCTTGCCTGCGGCGGTGGCACAGCCTGTCGGATCAAGGACGGCAGCTATCTGATCGCAATGCCGGCAGATGGCGACGTTCGTGGTGTCTACGTTTATTTTCATGGCTACAAGGGATCGGCCACCACGCAGATGCAGCAACGCAGCCTCGTGGAAACAACTCTTGCGCATCATCTTGCCTATGTCGCAGTCGACGGTCTCGGGGGAAGCTGGTCGTTTGTGCAGAGTGCGCGACACGGGCGGGATGAGAAGCAGTTTATCGCCGGTGTTTTTGAAGATCTCAATCAACGTTACGGCTTTACGCCTGACCAGACGATTATTGGCGGCTTCTCGCTCGGCGCCTCCATGGCCTGGTACACCGCCTGCCAGCAGGGCGGCAAAGCTGTTGCCGTTTTGACGTTTTCCGGTGTCTTTTGGGATCCGCTTCCGAAGCCGGAAGACTGCGTTGCCGATATTCCCCCAGTCGTTCATTTCCACGGGACAGCGGACAGGACCTTTCCGCTTGCAGGGCGCGCCCTTGGCGAAAACCTTCATCAGGGAAACGCCTATGAGAGCATGGCCATCCTGCGCGCAAGAGCCGGATGTGATCGCGAACATGCTGCGCCGATCACCCTTGACGGCATCCTGTGCGAACGGGTGGAGGGCTGCCTGCGGGGCGACAGCCTCATGTGCATCCACGATGGCGGCCATGAAGCACGCGCCGACATGCTCGATGCCGGCCTGACCGCCATCGGCTTTCCGCGCTGATCGCGGCAAAATTTGGCCATCGATGTAACGGCTGACCGATCGTTTGCGAACTGGTGAATGGTGAGGCGCACGCCCAAGCGGCCCTCCTCCCCCCGCACCTTCCGGTTCAAACGAGGAATGCCGCCATGCTCGATGCCATAACCTGTCCCGCCACCTGCGACCGGGCTGCCGAGCGCATGGTGAAAGCAGCCGCCACCTGGGGGCAGGCAATAACACCAGCCCTTGCTCAGCTGGCCCAATCTGATCTTGACGTGTCCATCGCCTACGCTGTCGAGCGCCCCGGGCAAGCCATAAGATCCGCCAGTTCGCTGGGCAAACTATCGCCCGTTGCCGATAGCTTGATGTTTCGGCTTCTGACGCCAGCGGCAGATCTCCATCAGGCCGTTGGTTCGTCGCAAACGACCATCAGGGCAACGGCTCAATGCGATATCGACGGCAAGCAGGTGTTGAAGCTCTGGGGTTTCATCTCTGCTGCGCAGACGGCCATCGATGGGAAGGCCTGCGGTGACTGCGATGCTGCAGACACCGTGCCTCTGATCTTCAGACTGGAGTTCTGGGAGGTTTCACCGGGGTGTGAGGCCGGGCTTTACGCGCTAATGCGCCAATCTGCGGAAAAGGATCTCGAAATCCAGCACCTTCGCCGGCGTGTGGCGCTTGCCATGTCCGCACAGTAACCGCCCTCCGAACGTCATTCCAGTGCCAAAGAAACAGTCCAGAGAAAACCAATGCCGGAGAAAAGATCATGAACCTTTCAACGATGCGTCTTCTGACCATTACAGCGACCGCAGTTCTCGTTTTGTCGGCGGCTTTTCCGGCTTTTTCCGATGAGATCTACAGCACCCGTGGCATTGCCATAAACGGTTATGACCCGGTTGCCTATTTCACGGAGCAGCGGCCGGTAAAGGGGTCCGCAGATTTCACCAGCACGTACAAAGGCGCCGTCTTTCATTTTGCCTCGGCGCTCCATCGTGACGCCTTTGCAAGGGAGCCGGAGCGCTACGCGCCCCAATATGACGGATATTGCGCCTACGGAACGGCCCGTGGCTATAAGGCAACGACAGAGCCGCAAGCCTTCACTGTTGTCGATAACAAGCTCTATCTCAATTACAGCGACGATATCGCCCGCACCTGGAAATCCGATCGGGGCCGCTACATCAAGAAGGCAGATGCCAACTGGGACACCGTGAGGGCGCAACCGGCGCCGTGAGCTAGGCGAGCGCGCGTCAAAGGGGCGCCGGAACTGCGGTGCGGCGGCGTGCCTTCGTCTACGGCGCGCTCTTTTCTTCGAAGTCGCGGAGCATCTGAAATACATCCTCGCGATCCTGATCAAGATGCGGTGGAGAGCGATGAAGGCGAACGGGCGTTGCCGACATTTTCAGAGGATTGCCGAGAAGGCGCAGAGGCTGCCCCTCCGGCGTCTGCATGTCCACCACCATCTCCCGCGCCAGCGTGTGCGGATTGGAGACGACCTGATCGATGGTTGCCACCCGCCCGGCGGGGATTTCGGCCAGGATGAGACGTCGCTCCCATTGTTCCGCCGTCTGCGTTTTCAAGGCCTCGGTGACAAGATCGTCCAGCGCATCGATGTTTACCACCCGGTCGCGGTTGCGGGCGAAACGTGCATCGTGGACAAGTTCCGGCGTGCCCATGGCTGCACAAAAACGAGCAAACTGCTGGTCGTTGCCAACGGCGATCGCGATGTCACCGTCCGCCGTCCTGAAGGTCTGATAGGGTGCGATGTTGGGATGCCGGTTGCCGATGCGTGCCGGTATCCTGCCGGAGACCAGATGGTTTGTCGCCGCGTTGATCAGCCAGGCCACCTGGGCGTCGTAAAGCGCCAGATCGATATATTGGCCCTCGCCTGTCCGATCCCGGTGGCGAAGGGCGGCGAGGATGCCGACCGTCGCGTACATGCCGCACATGACGTCTGCAATGCCGAGGCCGACCTTGACTGGCCGCCCCCCATCCGCGTCACTGTCGCCGGTAATGCTCATGATGCCACCCATGGCCTGGATCAGGAAATCATAGCCGGTGCGGTCAGCGTAAGGCCCTGTCTGGCCAAAGCCTGAAATCGAACACCAGACGATATCCGGTTTGACCCTGCATAGGTCGTCATATCCAAGGCCGCGGCGTGCGAGGTCGCCCGGTTTGTAGTTTTCGATGACGACATCGCACATCGCCGCCAGTCGTTTGACCAGCGCGACCCCGTCCTCGGTCGCAAGATCGATTGCGATCGATCGCTTGTTGCGGTTGGCCGAGAGGAAATATGCGCTCAAGTCACTGTCGCTTCCATCGGCATTGGCAACAAAGGGCGGCCCCCAGCTGCGCGTATCATCCCCGGCTCCCGGCCGCTCAACCTTGATGACATCCGCGCCCAGATCGGCGAGAAGCTGAGCCGCCGTCGGCCCGGCCAGGATGCGAGAGAGGTCAAGGATACGCAGCCCCTCAAGGCTTTGGGGCTTCTGGTGGTCGGACATCGACACCTCACGATTTCCAGGGGGACATTTTGAACCAGCGAACGAGATAGGCAGCCGCAATCAGGGTGGCAAAGCCAATGAGGTTGCCGATCACTTCGGCAGAAGTCGTACGGCCGGCATGATCAAGAGCGATGCCGATCGGCTGAGCGATGACGATGCCGGTGATGAAGACGGCCAGCGATTGTTGTCCAACGACGGTCAGCACACGCACGACCCGCCCGCGCAGGCGCGCACCCTTTTCGCCGACAAGGTGGACAGCGATGTAACAGAGGGCCAGGAAATGAACGAAGCGGAGCAGGCCGAAATCGGTCTTGTCGGTCAGCGGAGCGATCTGCTCCGCCGCCATCTGGAAGAAGGGATGGACCGCTTGGAAATGGACCCATGCGAAGGGCACCGTGACGATCACGATCGCAACGGCAAGCACCATCAGACGACGGTCATAGCCCGGGGACGGAAGCGTGCCACGCATGAGGAAAAAACCGCTGTAGAACAGAAGTTGCCAGCCGAACGGATCGAAAAACCATGGGCGATCCGACCAGGGCTCGGCCGGCAGGCGTGTCAGTCCGAACTGGGTTGCACACCATAAAGCAACCATCAGGGCGAGAGGCAGGTAACGATGCACGTTCGAGGCAAAGATCATCAATGGCATCAGAGCCAGGATGACGATGTACATCGGAAGGATGTCGAAATAGTTCGGCACGTAGGTCAGCGTCAGCAAACCGACCAGCAGGCCGCCCGGATCCTTCATGAAGCGCACGAGGTTGAGGCTTTCGACATAGGTGACGCCGTCATAGCGTGTTCCCGCCAGGACCATGATGGCAACAACCACGACAAAGACGGCAATGTGAGCCCAGAAGATCTGCCAGATGCGGTGTCCGACACGCGCAATCAGCGCAGTTGCGCCCTGGCGATCATAGGTCGAGCCAAAGGCAATCGCCGATGCCATGCCGGATTGAAAGACGAACATTTCCGTCGCGTCCGAAAAGCCGAAGCGTGCCGGTATCCAGAGCGCCCAGCCATCATCGGGGATATGCGCCAGCAGAATGATGAGCATGCCAATGCCGCGAAAGAAATCGAGGCGCAGATCGCGGGGACGTTTTGTCTTCTGGGCAGCCGACGCCTGTTTCGCCTGTGTATCAGAAGGCGCCGTCATAGGCTCTGGCATCGAACCTGCAGGCGATAAGGCTGAAGCCCGGACGTCTTCCGGCGTCCTCAAGCGCGTTACGGAAGTCATCGATTGTCTCCACATTCACACCATGGCCGCCAAATCCTTGCGCGACGGCCGCAAAATCCGTTTCCCCAAGAGTGACACCGACCGAAGGCAGCCCGGCAGATGCCTGCTTCAGGGCGATCAGCGCAAGGCTGCGATCCTGGAACAGAACGACGGTTACCGGCAGGCCGAGATCGCGAAGGGTTGCAAGCTCGCCGATGCCCATTTCGAGGCCGCCGTCACCCATCACGGCAAAAACCCGCCGCGACGGATCGGCAACCTTC
Organism: Neorhizobium sp. PAMB6716; assembly: GCF_058242805.1. Lineage (NCBI taxonomy): Bacteria > Pseudomonadati > Pseudomonadota > Alphaproteobacteria > Hyphomicrobiales > Rhizobiaceae > Neorhizobium > Neorhizobium sp. PAMB6716. Next base: position 43,169 of record NZ_JBZAYW010000005.1, on the reverse strand, counting down.
GCGCCGATCGCCAACGGCAAGGCCGCATTCATGGTGCAGAAACCGGCGGACTGGAGAAGGGTGAGCGGCTGGGTCGCAACCCATTTTTGCGACACGAGGATACGATGGGCGCCGCTATCGACCGTCACGAGGCCGCCCGGACCGGCAACGCGGTTCAAATGATCGATGATTGCATGGGGTCCCCACGGCTGTTCTGTTGAAAAGATCCGCCGAAGCTCTGCTTTGGCCGCCCCAGGCTCGCCATCCGCCCATGTTCTGCGCTGCGCAAGCGCGCCGTTGAGGGCCTGCAGGATGCGTGACGGCGCGCCATCGATCCAAGTGCCGGCGTGATGCATGGCGTGATCGGGAGGGATGCTCGACATATCCACCAGCTTTGCCGGATCGGCGACGAAATCCAGCCAGCCGAGACGCATTTCTATCGGATCGTAACCGACGAGAAGCACCAGATCCGCTTGCCGTGCCAACGGGAGGAGAACAGCATCTGCCAGCGGCGACAGGCCCGCGGCGCCAAGCGCCAGCGGATGGTCTTCCGGGATGACGCCCTTGGCCTTGTAGGTGGTGATCACAGGGGCGCCGATGGTCTCTGCCAGATGCTGCAGCGCGGGGCCGGCATGACTGCGGGCCGCTTCAAGGCCGGCGATAAGCAACGGCCGATCGGCACCCTGGATACGCTCCAACAGAAAACGAACAGCAGGATCTGCCCCGGAAACGGTGGCCGCGAAGCGTTTCGGGGGCGCCGGAATAGACATTTCCATGCTGGATGCTGCAGCAATTGCCGGTGAAAGATCCAGATGCACAGGCCCCATCGGGTCTGTCATGGCAATCGCAAGGGCTCGCGCGACAGTAGAGGCGGCACTTTCAGGCTCGATTTCGAACGATGCCTTGACGAGCGGTCGCACCAGCTGAGCGTGGTCGATCACCTGGTGCGTGTAGCGTGCGCGCGTGGCACGGTCGACGACACCAGAAATGACCACCAGCGGAACCCGTTCCTGCACGGCATCGGCAATGCCGTTGACGGCATTTGCAAGACCCGGACCGACGGTTGTCACCAGCAGTTCGGGATGAGCAGTCATGGCACTGGCACCCGCTGCCATGATGGCCGCAGACGTTTCATGACGCGCGAGATGGAACGTTATTCCGGCCGTTTGCAGGGCGTCGATCAGTGTCACCACCTCTCCGCCCGGCACACCAAAGGCATGACGCACATCGTGTGCGTGGAGGGTCTTTGCAACGATGTCGGCAACGCGGTTCAGACTTCGGGCGAGGCTTTGGGCCCGGCTTTGGGATTGAGACATTCAGGCAAGCCACTTCAGTGAGAGTTATTCCGCACAGCGCAGCCTGCCCAGCCGATGGGGCCGGGCAGGCTTTCTTCTTGATACGTCCTAACGCTCCAGGGCACGCACGACGAATGCGACGACGATGCCGAACAGGATGTGGCCGATGAGGGACGCCCAGGTCAGCGTGATAAAGCCGAGGAATGGCGGCAGGCCCGCAAACAGATGCGCCATGACATAAAGCGCAAAGATCCAGAGGCCGGTACCGAAACCGATGCCGGTCAACAACAGGGGCAACTTCGGCAAGATCAGGCGCTGAAGCGGCCGGGCAATGAAAAGATAACCTATCGGATAAAAGATGATGCCGACAATGGCGTGAATGGCTTCAGCGGCCAGCGGATTGCTGAAGCCGAAGACGGACTGCACAAGACCGGCAGGTTCCAGCGGGCCACCGACCCAGAGCGGGGTGAATACCCGAGCCCAGATCTCCCACGTGATGTCTGCGGCAAGGCCCGACAGGACGATGGTCCGCGCCAGGCCCGGCTGAATATCCGGAAAGATCGGCGATTTCTGTATTTCCATCATAGACATCAACTTTCTCCTTGGTTGCGGATAACATCAGGCAGAGAGGCTTCTGCCGGCTGACCGCTTGATGGACTGGATGGACTGGAAGAGGCGGTCATCCGCCTTGAGGCGTTGTCGGATCTCGCCGATCCGCGACACCGCAGCCTTGTCGCCGCCGTGTCCGACCGCTCTGGCCAAAGCAAGAACGAAGAAGTCTCTTTGGGCATTGCTGCCGCCGATCTTCGGGAGGTTTGCCACCATGCGATCGATCACGCGCTGATCGGCCGGTGTATCGAGGCCCGCCAGCACACGCGCCATCGGAACGCCGATTTCGGCAGCGACCCGCGCCTGATCATCAACACCGAGGGCCTTGGCTTCGATCTGCGCCACGAGTTCGGCCATGCCGTTGCGATCACCGACCGCCACCATCGCCGCCAGGTTATGAAGGGCGGCAAAGATCAAGGTCGTGTCGGTGCGCCGGCGATAGGCGATTTCGGCGGCGTCCAGCCACCGGTCACCCACCTGGATGCCCGACTGTTGCATACGCCAGAGAAGCGAGACAGCATTGGCCATGTCGCGGAAATCGTCCGTCTGCTGCGGGCGGACTTCGTCGTCGTAGATCTGCAAGACGCGTTCGTGATCGCCTCGTTCCAGATGCAAAAGGGCAAGATGCCAGGCCATGTGGAAGGAGAAGTTGTTACAGCGGGACCAGGCCTTGCGGCTGCCTTCGAGCCACGCGATGCCTTCGACCGTGTCCCCCCGCATTTCAAAGACATGGGAGACGGCGTGAAGCCCCCAGGCGTCATCCGGCTGCAGCAGGACCGCGCGTTGGCCAACCACCAGGGCTTCCTGATATCGCCCATGTTCTTCAAGCGAAAAGGCGTGGCAGCCGAGTATAAAGCCGGCCGAATTGCTTGCCAGATCCAGTGCGCCGACCGCCTTCGTGCTGGCGCTCAGCATGCCAGCGGCATCACCCAGCATGAAACGCAGGGCTTGCGAAATCTTGAACGGCAGAAAGACGGGCGGCCGGTCCTCAAAACCGTCATCCAGCAGGTCGGCTGCTTGCGCAAAGGAGCCGGTGGCAGCCGCTTCAAGCGCCTTGACCAGCAGACGCTCGTCACCTGTTCCCCCGTCCCTTGCAGCCAGTGCGGTGCGGGCGTCCTTCAAGGCATCGACGGCGGGCACCGCAAGTTCCGAGCGCGCCAGAATGAGGTTGGCAAACCCCTTCAGCACGTGGCCCGCGACGTGATGGCCATCGGCCGCAATCGTCGCCTGAAGCGCCGAACCGGTGCTCGGGCGATGAGCCGCCAAACCGAAGACTGCATTCTCGAATGCCCGTTGCGCTTCGCAGCTGTCACTACTGGTCACGAGACCATATGCATCACGTTTCATACGTTTGCTCCTTGGGGACGTATTAGCGGGCCATCAGGATCCGTCATCACCGTCCACAATGGCGTTTACGGCTGCGGCACAGCATTCGTTACAGCGGTCGGGAGATTTTCGATGTCGCGGCAGGGCGGGCTCTTCCGACGCTCGGCGCCGGAGAAATCTTGAGGCCCTCTGTAACGAACGCATGCAGACCTGCGAATGTGCCTGCGAGTAGCCAATGTTGGCCTCTGGGCTGGAAGGACGGGACGCCATGATCGCAGCGCCAGCAAAACGGGCCGGTCGTCATCGACACCGCGCGGGGGCAGCCACCGCCGCCGGTTTTGTGGCGCGGCGTGACCCATGATGTACCTCTACGTCAAGGCGATCCACGTGTTTGCCGTCGTCACTCTGATCGGGGGCATGCTGGCGATGGCATTGGTGTTGCGGTCCGCGATTGCGTCGCCAGAGGCAACCGACGTTCGCCGCTTCTGCGAAACCGTTTTACGCTGGGACGGACTGGTCACGACACCGGCGCTTGCCATCGTCTGGATGGCGGGTTTCACGATGGCCTTCGGTGCGGGCTGGGACAGTTCGCTCTGGCTGCTGGTGAAGATGATCCCGGCCATCGTCCTCAGCGCTCTGCACAGCCTGGAAGCCCTGGTGCTGAAGAGGCTGCTGCGGCACGGCCGACCGATCCACCCGCTGTTCGGGGCGGCGGCGTTTGCAATCCTTACCGTCTTCGCAGCCATTGCATGGCTTGCCGTCGTGAAGCCGTTCTAGATTGACGTGGCAGCTGCCGTCTCCATGCTCCCTGCCCGATCGATGCGGAAGTGAAGACGCGCAACGGTGATCGGGCCGTGATTGCATTTTAAATCGACCGTTATAAAACCAGTCTTGCGCTGTTCTCACCTCTGCGGGAGGCGCGATCAATTTCCAAGAGACAGATCCCATGGCCCGGCCAAGAGAATTCGATGAGGAACGGGTGCTGGAATTGGCCGTGCAACAGTTCTGGGAACGCGGATACAAAGCAACATCGATCCGGGATCTCGCCCAGGCAATGGGACTGACGACTGCCAGCGTCTACAATGCGTTTGGCGACAAGCGGGCATTGTATCGACGTGCCCTGGATCTTTACGTGGATCGAAGTTTCCACGACCGCGTCGGGCGGTTTGAATCGAAGCCTCCGCGTCAGGCCTTAATCGCCTTCTTCAACGAAATCATCGAAAGATCTCTCGGCGATACGAGGCGGAAGGGCTGCATGCTGGTCAATTCGGCCCTCGAGGTTGCGCCCCATGACGAAGAATTTCAGCGTGTCGTGGCCGGCGTTCTTGTTCAGGTCGAGAAATTTTTCGCGCGTTGTGTGGAGCAAGGTCAAAAAGACGAAACAATCGGTCGTCACCACACGGCAGCGGACCTTGCCCGGACACTGCTTGGGATCTTGCTCGGGATCCGCGTCCTTGCACGCACACGTCCGGAAAGGCACTTGCTGGACGGACTGATAAAGCCTGTTTTTGCCCTCCTTGAACCCGATGCAGCCATGCAGGCGGGACCGTCTAATGCGTGAGATTCAGTGACATGGGGTGTCTTTTGAGGTTTTGGACAAAAACTTGCGGTGTGCCCTGTAACGATGGCACCGGCTTTTGCGAACTTGGATTGATCGGATGAAGACTCTGGCCCGCGAAGAAGAATGGGCTTTGTGGATGAGATCCGCAATCGCAGGCGATACACGCGCATATCATAACTTGCTGACAGCCATCACACCCCATCTGCGTGTGATGGCCCGCAAACGATGCGAACAGTGGGGCGTGCCGTCAAGTGAGGCAGAAGACGTGGTTCAGGAAGTGCTTTTGGCTATCCATCTCAAACGGGGCACCTGGGATTTTTCCAGACCCCTGGGTCCGTGGATGGCAGCCCTCGTTCGCAACAAGCTGATCGACAGCCTTCGGCGCAGAGGCAGGCGCGTCAACGTCCCCTTGGAGGACGTGATCTCGACACTCGAAAGCGATGCAGGGCTGGACGTGTCGGATCGCATGTCCATCGAACAGATCCTGGGTCGCCTGGGAGACCCGCAGCGCACGATTGTTCAGGCGATCTCCATCGAGGGGTCAAGCGTGCGCGAGACGGCCGCGCGTTTGAAGATGACGGAAGTGGCGGTGCGTGTGGCGCTTCATCGGGCCCTCAAGGCATTGTCTGCCCGCTATTCCGGGCAATTCAAATGACGACACGCCGTCTCGTTGCACTCCCGGTCCAGGAGGCCTCCCCCGCTGCAATGTCAATTCGATATTTCAGCAGGGCAAAGCGAAACGATCGACGCACTTTCCATCGTGGTGCGCGCAACCCATATCAAACGTCCTCGTCGTGACTTTAGATGAGAAATGCAATGCACCACGCTATCGCTGTCTTGATTGACGATTTCTCCCCGGTTTGGATATGCAGGCAAACGCCGTGGGTTGAGACCGAGACGATCGACGAATGAAATCCCAAGGCCAGGAGCTTGCCGCGTGAAAACAGATCAACTGATTACCCTGCTGGCTGAGGATACGCGGCGACCGGTCAAGCTGGGAATGGCGTTATCAGGCGCCGTTGCAGCCGGAGTCGCACTTGCAGCCGTTGCATTCTTCCTGACGATCGGGTTTCGGCAGGATATCGCGTATGCCATCGAGACGGTTCGGTTCGTCTTCAAGTTCATCGTGACGCTGTCATTGCTGGCGGCGGCCACATCATTGCTGGGCCCTGCCCTGCGCCCCGGGAGTAGACCTGGCGCGCGCCGGTGGCTCCTGGCACTGGCGCCAACCCTTCTTGTCGCGGCGACCGTTGTGGAACTGATCGTGATACCGTCTGATCTCTGGCTCGGCAAACTGACGGGCCGCAACGCGTTGCATTGCCTGACGATGATTCCAGCGCTCTCCGTCTTCCCGGGCTTTTTTCTTTTTTTCGCCATGCGCCAGGGCGCTCCTGAAAATCCGGGGCTTGCAGGTGCGCTGGCAGGCCTTGTCTCGGCCAGCATCGCAGCAACGCTTTATGCTTCCAATTGCTTCGACGACAGCCCGCTGTTTGTCGTCACCTGGTATCCTCTTGCCACGCTGATCGTCGTGGCGGCCGGATATTTCGCCGGCAGACGTTATTTGCGCTGGTAGCCCGATCTGCCCGTCGTATCCCGCTGCCAAGAGGCAGGCTGAGTGCTATTTTCTTTCAGCGTGAGGCGCAGACTGCCTGGAAAGTTCGCGCACCACTACGAGAAACGCTCGGGTTTGTTGCAATTAGACTAGAAAGCGCCGATCGCGTCATTGATGCGATCGCGCCACCGGCGGGCTGCCACCAGTTCAGGAGGGAAAAGGCCGGGGATCGCAAAGAAGGCGGCAGACGGATCGGTGGCATTCATCGCGGTGGCGGCATCCAGGATTTCTTCGCGGCGCGGATCCTCGCAGTCGCCGCGTTTCTTCACCGCCGCCATCCAGACGCCGACCGCATAGGCAGTCGCCGCCGCGTCCTCGCCTTTTTGCAGGGCATCCACGGCCGGCGAGAGCAGCCGTTGCGGCAGTTTCTGGGTGGTGTCGAGCGCGATCTGGAGGTTGCGGTGGTCGATCGTCGGGTTGGAAAACCGCAAAAGCAGCGCCGCGATGTAATCGGAAAGATCAATCCCCGGCACCGGATCGAGCGTCGACACCACCTCTTCCATATGCGCGCGCGCCTTGGCCGAAAGGTCCGGCACCGCCATCACCTCGCGGATATAGTCGAGCCCTGACAGGATGCCGAGATGCGCCAGCAGCGTGTGGGTGCCATTGAGCAGCCTGAGCTTCATCTTTTCGTAAGGCTCGACAGTGTCGGCAAGGATTGCGCCGCCGGCCTCCCAGCGCGGCCGACCCGCCACAAAGTGATCTTCGATCACCCATTGCAGGAAGGGCTCGGTATCGAGCGCCAGCGCGTCCCGCGTGCCGAGCAGCATCTCACCCCGCGCACTCGTCGCGTCCGTTGCGGCGGGCACGATCCTGTCCACCATGGAGCAGGGGAAAGCCCCCTCTTCGGCAATCCAGCTGGCAAGCGTGCTGTCGCGGCGCTGCGCCAGTTCCAGCACGAGACGGCGCACGACCTTGCCGTTCGACGGAAGATTGTCGCAGCAGAGCACCGTAAACGGCGGCACACCGGCTGCCCGCCGCAGGGCAAGCCCTTCGACGAGAAAACCCAGCACGCCGGTCGGCGCATGCGGCGTCTTCATATCGCCAGCCACGGCCGGGTGGTTCTCGTCCAGCCCGCCGGTTGCCGGATCAAGACCATAGGCCTTTTCCGAAACGGTCATCGTCACCACGCAGGTTGCGGGATCGGCAAGGGCTGCCAGCACGCGTGCCTTATCCGTGGCCGCGCAGATCCAGCCGACGGTCGCACCGATCAGTTCGCACTGGTCGCCCTTTTCGCTGCGGGTGATGACGCAATAAAGCCCATCCTGTGCCTCAAGCGCCTCCACCGGATCCGCTGAGCGCAGGTTGACCGCAACAATCCCCCAGGGCCCGAATTCAGCCTCCAGAGCGCGCTGGGTGAACACCGCCTGATGTGCGCGGTGAAAGGCGCCAAGCCCGATATGGACGATACCGGGTTTCAGTTTTGCCCTGTCATAAGCGGGCAGGCGCACGCTGGCGGGCAATCGGCTTGCGCTGGAGAGGTGTGTCATGATCAGGCTCCCAGGCCATAACGGGCATGCGACAACGTCCGCTCGATACCGCGCAGTTCCGCCAGTCCCTTCAGCCGGCCGATGGCGGGATAACCGGGCTGGGCACCGCGCGTGAGGTCATCAAGAATTTCCTGTCCATGATCCGGTCGCATGGGGATGCGGTGATCCTCGCGCCCCTCTTCGCGCCGACGCGCCTCTTCCGATACAAGGGCTGCGATGACGGCAACCATGTCTGTCGCGCCCTCAAGGTGCTCGTCCTCGAAAAACGAGCAGGGAACCGTGTCGCTGTCACGCGTGACATTGCGCAGATGCACGAAATGGATGCGATCGGCAAAACGTGTGGCAATAAAAGGCAGGTCATTGTCCGGCCTTGCACCAAGCGAACCGGTGCAGAGTGTTACACCATTGGCGCGGATGTTCACCTGATCCAGCATGTGGGCATAATCGGCCTCGGTTGACAGGATGCGCGGCAGGCCGAGCAGTGACCACGGCGGATCATCGCCATGGGCGCAGATGTTGATGCCGACATCTGCTGCCACCGGCGCCACTTCGCTGAGGAAATCGACGAGATTCTGCTGCAACCGCGCGCGGTTGACGCCCTGATAGGAGCGCAGCTTTTCGAGCAGCTGGTCGAGCGTATAGCCATCGGCAGACCCCGGCAGGCCGGCGCCGATATTCTTACCCAGCGCAGCGATCTTTACATCCGTCATGCCGGAGAAGCGTCTTGCTGCTTCCTCCTGCAACCAGTCCGGATAATCCGCAGCAGCCTCCGGACGTTTCAGGATGTGGATGTCGAAGGCGGCAAAATCCACGAGATCAAAACGCATGGCCTTGGCGCCATGGCTGGTCTCCCAGCGCAGATCCGTGCGTGTCCAGTCGAGAATCGGCATGAAATTATAACAGACGGTGCGGATGCCGGAGGCCGAAAGACGCCGCAGCGTTTCCTGCCAGTTGGCGATATGACGTTTCCAGTCGCCGGTCTGCGTCTTGATGTCTTCCGACATCGGAATGCTTTCAACAACGTCCCAGACAAGGCCGCCAGCCTTGATCTCCTCATGCCGCCGCGCAATCTCGTCAACCGGCCAGACCTCGCCGGTTGCGATATGATGGAGCGCGGACACGATGCCTTCGGCCCCTGCCTGTGCCGCATCACGCACGCTGACTTTGTCGATCGGCCCGAACCATCGCCATGTGTGTCTCATCGTCTGTCCTTCGTATCCGGTTGGTTCGTTTAAAACGTGATCTGCACCTTGCAGGCCGCTGAGCGGTCGCCAGCCTGCTCGAACGCCTCGACCGCCCGTTCAAGCGGGAAGGTGTGGGAAATGATCGGCTTGACGTCGATCTGCCGTGTCGAAATCAAATCGACGGCCTGTGCAAATTCGCCGTGGAAACGCTGCGAACCGCGCCAGACAATTTCCTTGGCCACCAGCGCATTGAGCGGGATCGTCACGTCCCCGGTCACACCCACCTGGACGATTGTGCCGCGTGGTTTGATCGCTGCAAAAGCGGACCGCAGGGCCGGTGCCGCTGCCGAGCAATCGAAAATCACGTCAAAACTGCCTTTGTTGTCCTGGAAAGGCAAAAGCGCGTCCGGGTTGCTGGCGACATTGATCGTGTCCGTGGCGCCCATCGACGGCGCGCGCGACAACGCCGCGTCCATCAGATCCGTCACCACGATGCGGGCGGCACCGGCATGGCGGGCGGCGGCCACCGTCAGCAGTCCGATCGGCCCTGCCCCCGTGACGAGAACGGCCTTGGCCGAGAGATCGCCCGCCTGGGCAACCGCATGCAGGCAGACGGCGAGCGGTTCCGCGCAGGCGGCCTCTGCCGGCGTCACACCTGCACCGACCGGATGGCACTGGATCGCCGGCACGACCAGCTTTTCGCGGAACATGCCGTTTTCGTGCGGCAGGCGCATGGCAGATCCCATGAACCGCATGTGGAGGCAGTGGATCGGCTGGCCGATGCGGCAATATTGGCACTCACCGCAGGGCCGCGACGGGTTGATCGCAACAAGCTGTCCTAGAGCCAGCCCCGAAACGCCCTCTCCAAGGGCTTCGACATAACCGGATGCCTCATGACCGGCGATAATGGGCTCTCGAACCTGAACCGGGCCGAAACCGCCGTCCTGGTAATAATGCAGGTCCGAGCCGCAGATGCCGCCCGATGCCATGCCCAAGAGAACCTCGCCCGGCCCAGGCGTCGCATAATCCAGCGTCTCTACCCTGAGGTCACGCCGGGCATGGAGGCGTGCAACACGCGTCTGCATTGTCATGATCCCTTTCATCTCAAGTTTGTGAGCGACCATGCGCCAAACGGTTATCGGATCAGACCCAGCTGCGTCGGCAGCCAGAGGGTGATGGCGGGAATGAAGGTGATCAGCCCGAGTGCGATGAACAGCGGAATCATCCAGGGCAGGATGGCCAACGTCGTTTTCTCCACCGACAGCTTGGAAATGCGCGACAGGACAAAGAGCACCATGCCGACCGGCGGCGTCAGAAGTCCGATCATCAGGTTCAAGGTGATGATAAGGCCAAGATGTACGGGGTCGATGCCGTATCGGGCGGCAACCGGCATCAGGATCGGCACGAGGATGCTGATCGCCGCAATCGTATCGAGAAAGGCACCGACGACGAGCAGCAGGATGTTGACGATGATCAGGAAGGTCCACCAATTGTCGGTGAGGCCGAACATGAAGTCGGAAAACAGCTGCGCTGCCTGGCTGACGGTCAAGAGCCACGCGAAGATGGAGGCGGCCGTGACGATGAAGAGAACGGAGGCCGTGGTCTCGATCGTGTCAAAGGATGCCTTGGCCAGCGTCTTCAATGTCATGGTGCGATAGCGCACAAGGCCGAGAAACAGCGACCAGAGAACAGCCGCGACCGCAGCTTCGGTCGGCGTGAACCAGCCCATGGTCATGCCGCCGATCAGAAGCACCGGGGTCATCAGCGCCATCACGGCGGAAAAATCAAAATACCAGTCAAGCGCAACCAGAAGCGCAAGTCCGATCAGAACGGCGACATTGACCGGCAATCCCGCCAGAATCATCAGGTAGATGGCAACGGGAAAGGCCAGCACGATGGCCACTTCCAATGAGGCGCCGAGCAGCTGCTTCAGCTCGAAGGGCGTATCGGAGCCCCATCCCTTGCGCTTGGCAAAGATGTAGACCGTCAGCATCATCAGCACGGTCATCACCACGCCCGGAATAATGCCGGCCATGAACAGCGCACCGATGGAGGCATTGGCCATCATGCCGTAGATGACGAAGGGCAGCGAAGGCGGAAAGATCGGCCCGAGCGTTGCCGAGGCGGCGGTGACGCCGACAGCGGCCTCGACCGGATAACCGTGATCCTTCATCGCCTTGATTTCGATCGTGCCGATGCCGGCGGCATCGGCAAGGGCCGTGCCCGACATGCCGGAAAACACCACGGAGCCGATGATATTGACCTGCGCGAGACCGCCCTTCATCCAGCCGACGAGGGCCAGCGCGAATTTGTAGATACGGCCCGTCACACCGGCAATGTTCATCAGATTGCCGGCGAGGATGAAGAAGGGCACCGCAATAAGCGGAAAACTTTCGACGCCAGCGATCATGCGCTGGGCCGCGATGATGTCGGGCGCGACACCGTAGAGGATGAGATAGGCAAGCGAGGCCACAGCCATGGAGACGGCAACCGGCGTGCCGATGATCAGGAGGACGAGAAAGGAACCGATGAGAAGCAGCATGGATCAAATTCCTCCCGCGTGGATATCGTCCTGCGCCTGTTGACGCACGGTCTTGTTCCCGGTCAGGTCCTTGAATAGGTTATGGACGGAGCGAACGAACATCAGCGCGAAAGCTGCAAAAACCGCATAAAAAACGATGCCGCGGGGAAGATCCACCGTCACCATCCGCTCCTCGCCGACGATCTCAAGGTAACGCCACATCAGCCAGGTGATATAGGCAAAAAAGGCGATGCCGATCGTGTCGACGAGAAGTTCAAGCACCTTCACGACCCGGTCGGGCAGGAAGCGATACAGCAGGTCGACCTGGATGTGACGCATGGTGCGCACGCACATGACCGAGCCGAGAAACACCACGACGACCAGGCAGTTGGCGGCGATTTCCTCCGTCCAGGCGAGGCTGTCGTTCAGCACATAACGTGTGAAAAACTGCAGGAAGACAGACAGTCCCATGCTCCAGAAGACGATGAGCGTCACCCAGTCTTCAATGGCATGAGAGGAAAGGTCGATCGGCGCTGCATCTTCCTCGAAGGCATGCGCCATCTCTTCCACACTGATCGGCGCGTGCTTGTGCTCCGTCATGGATCGGCTCCAGTCATCACAATGTCAGGAAAGGGCCCCGGCGCGCTCCATGCGCCGGGGCGGCATCATTCACTTGATGGCGCGGATGGCTTCCCAATCGGCCTTGTCGTAACCGAAGTCCTCGAACTTGGCCTTTGCGAGAACGGTCTTCTCGAAATCGGCCTTGTCGACCTCGGTCACCGTGATACCCTTTTTCTTGAATTCCTCGACCAGCGCCTTTTCGCGCGCTTCGATGGTCTTGGTCGTGCGGGCTGCGGCTTCCAGCATCACATCGGTGAAGATCTTCTTGTCTTCATCCGAAAGGCTTGCCCAACGGGTCTTGGACACGATCGTGTTCAGGTGGTCGACGATATGGCCGGTGAGGACGATGTTCTTCTGAACCTCGTAGAACTTCTTCGCCTCGATCGTCGTCAGCGGATTTTCCTGCGCCTCGACCGTGCCGTTCTGCAGCGCCAGATAGACTTCCGCAAAGGCGATCGGCGTCGTGTTGGCGCCGCAGGCCCGCGGCATGGCAAGATAGGCCGGCACATCCGGCACGCGGATCTTCAACCCCGCCATGTCGGCGCATTTGGCAATCGGGCGGTTGGATGTGGTGTGACGCGTTCCGTAATAGCTGACGGCCACGATATGGTTGCCGGTTTTTTCCTCATAACCCGCGGTAAGCTTCTTGAAGACATCGCTTTTCGTGTAGGCGAGCAGATGGCTCGGATCGCGGAAGATGTACGGATAATAGGTGACGCCGATCGGCTTGTGATCACGGGCGGCAAAGCTGGAGCCGGAGATGATGATATCCACCGTGCCGAGCTTGAGGCCCTGGTTGATGTCGGCTTCCTTGCCAAGCTGCGAAGCCGGGAAGACATCGATCTTGTAACGGCCGTTGGTGCGCTTGGCGATCTCGCCTGCCGCCCAAACCGAATCGGTGTGGAAGGGCTCGGATGTTTCGTAGACATGGGCCCATTTCAGGGCTGTCTCAGCGTGCGCCGAGACGCCGGATGCGACGATGACCGCCGCAGCGGCAAGAAGCGTTTTCAGTGTCAGTTTCATGTGTTCCTCCCAATTGAAACAGAACTGCAGGGCAGACCGCCCGAATGACGGACGGTCAGTCTTCTCTGGTCGGCTCCTCCCCGAAGCTTTCCGAGAATCTCTTTTGCGCAAGCGTCAGATGACGCCGCATGGCCTCGCGAGCGGCGGCAGGATCACGGGCTGCAAGGGCATCGCGAATGATACGATGTTCCTCAAGCGCCAGCTTCCAGGTGTGCGGCCCTTCGAAATAGCTCGCGAGCTTGGTGAAATAGGGCGACATCCGCGTGTCGTAGATCAGTCCGGTAAAATGCTTGAGAGCAGAATTGCCGATGATATTGGCGATGGCCGTATGAAAATCCCGGTCGCAGGCAAGCGCAACATGCGCATCGTCCAGCGCTTTTTCCATGCGTCCCAAAATTGCATCGATCTGCGCAAGGTTTACCGGCGTGACAAGTCTTGCCGCCTCTTCCGCAATGCCGCTTTCGATCAGGCAGCGCGCCTGCAGGATTTCCAGCGGGCCCTCGCCCGCCTCACCGCGCAATTCCCCCTCGACCGGCCTGGGCCGGCTGCCGATATAAACGCCCGAGCCCATGCGGATCTGGATATAACCCTCGACCTCGAGCACGATCAGTGCCTCGCGCACCGTTGGTCTCGACACCGAAAACCGTTCGGCAAGCTCGCGCTCGGGCGGAAGCCGCGAACCCGGCTTCAACTCTCCCGTCTCGATCAACACACGGATCTGATCCGCCACCTGGCGATAAAGCCGGCGCGGCTCCAAAGCCACGAACATCGATATCCTCCCGGGCGCATCACTCCCCTGATGCGCATTTGGCCAGATTGTCTGACCAATTTCAACTATGAGGATTTTTCGGATGCTGTCAAGCGGGGCGGCTGATGCTGCCGTCGCGCCGAGAACACAACTGAAATTGTCTTGTGCATACACTAGACGTTTTATCCGGAACGTGCAATCCCTTGGCGACAGATACAGCTCGAAGAGCCCAGCCATGCCAGTTGTCACCGGTTCAATTGCCTCCAAACTCTACCGCCGCACGAGCGACGCGCTTCTCTTTGAAATCCGCAGCGGCGTGCTGCAGGACGGCAGACGCCTGACAGAAACCGCCATTGCGCAACGCTTCGGCATCAGCCGGGCGCCGGCGCGCCAGGCACTGGCCGAACTCGAACACGGCGGGTTTCTGAAAAAGGCCGCCGGGCGCGGTTACGACGTGGTTGCTCCCCTCCAGCCGTCCGACCCATGGCCGACCGGCGCACTGGATATGGAGCCGGACCTCAAATCCCGGTCCGCCTGGGAAGCGATCTATCCAGATGTCGAGATCGAGGTCGTCTCGCGCACGGCGCTGGCCAGCTGGCGTATCAACGAGGTCATGCTGGCGCGGCATTACGGCGTAAGCCGGACGGTTGCCCGCGATGTGGTGGCCCGGCTGCAGGAGCGCGGTATCATCCGCAAGGATGCCAGCGCCCGATGGCACGCACCGGCACTCTCGGAAACGCTGATCAACGAACTCTACGAACTCCGCTGGGTTCTGGAGCCGCTTGCCCTGCAAAAGGCGGCAGCCCATCTGCCCGACGGGTTTCTTGCGACAGTGCGGGCAAAAATCGAGACGGCCATGAATACGGCCCAGGTCAGCAGCGAGCAACTGGATGCGCTCGAGCAGGACCTGCATGTGGATCTCATCGGACGATGTGGCAATCAGCCACTGCTGCGCGCCGTCAGCCTGCCGCAGGCGCTGCTCGTCGCGCACCACTTTCTCTATCGGCGCACTAGCGACCTGTTCGAGAGCGAACCCTTCCTGCCCGAGCACCTGAAGATCATCGCGCTTCTGCAGGAACAGGATGTGGCCGGCGCTTGCGAGGCGCTGGTCGATCACCTGAAAGTGTCGCGCGAACGCGCCATGCGACGCATCCGCGCCGTCGCACAAACCACAGCGCCAGCGGACCTGCCGTATCTCGAACGGCTTTAGGCGCCCATTTTCGACGCATGGGTTTGCGGTCCGCCCATCAGCCAAACGGATCCGCACCGGGGAGGAGGCCCTGTCATGAAGATTGCAAAGGTTGAACCGTTCATTCTGCACCTGCCGCTGACGGCAGACAGCATTTCCGATTCCACCCACAGCATCACCCATTGGGGTGTCGTGGGTGCAAAGATTACCACAACCGACGGGCTGGAGGGGTATGGCTTTACCGGAACGCATGCCCATCTGGCATCCGACCGGCTGATCACGGCCTGCATCCGCGATTGTTACGCCCCGCTGCTCATCGGCGAAGAGGCGTGCGATCATCAGCGCCTGTGGACGAAGCTATCGCGCCATCCAGCCCTGCAATGGGTCGGACGCGCCGGCATCACCCAGCTGGCGCTCGCCGCCGTCGATGTCGCGCTGTGGGATCTGGCGGGCAAAAAGGCCGGCGTGCCGCTCTGGTCGCTGCTTGGCGGCGCGCGCACCGAAAAGCTCGAGGCCTATAATACCGATATCGGCTGGCTGTCGTTTTCCAGGGAAACGCTTGTCGCCGGCTCCGCCCGTGCCGTCGAGGAAGAAGGCTTCACGCGCATCAAGATCAAGGTCGGGCATGATGATCCGAACATCGATATCGCCCGTCTCGAAGCCGTGCGCGACCGTGTCGGCAGCGCCGTGCGCGTCGCCATCGATGCCAATGGCAAATGGGACCTGCCCACCTGCCAGCGTTTTTGCGCCCGCGCCCGCGACCTTGATATCTACTGGTTCGAAGAACCGATGTGGTATGACGATATTGCAAGCCATGCCGCACTTGCCCGAGCGACCTCTATCCCGGTTGCACTCGGCGAGCAGCTTTATACGCTCGATGCCTTCCGCAGCTTCATCAACGCCGGGGCCGTGCATTACGTCCAGCCGGATGTCACCCGCCTTGCCGGCATCACCGAATATATCCAGGTGGCAGACCTTGCGCTGGCAAACCGCCTGCCCGTCGTGCCGCATGCCGGTGAAATGAGCCAGGTGCATGTTCACCTCAGCTACTGGCACCCGGCCTCGACGATCCTCGAATATATCCCCTGGATCAAGGATCATTTCCACGAACCGGCAAATGTGGACAGCGGCGTCTTCCTGAGGCCCCAACAACCAGGCGCCAGCACCACACCGCTCGCACAGGCCTTCGAGCGCCACGGCCAATCGCTCGGATAGCGGCCAGCCCCCTTCCCGGAGCCCGAATTTGCCGGGGCGCATCGGGCTCCAGGTCGATTGCCACCTTACGATTATTCCGCTAGAGCAAAACATGTATCAAATAATCAACTTAAGACGATGCCAAAAGCCATGGCGGCAGAGATCAACGGCCATCTGGACATCTTTCTGAAAAACAGAACGGCTCTGGTGGATTATGCCGCCCGGCTGACGGGATCGCGCGACCAGGCCGAAGACATCGTTCAGGACGCTTTTTTACGGTTGAAGCCGGATGAGACCGGGCAATATTCGCCAGGACAGACAGTTTCCTATTTCTACAACATCGTGCGCAATCTGGCATTCGATGCCGCAAAACGGCGGAATGTCGAAACACGCGGACGCGACACCGACCCGCCGTTCTGGATCCTGCCGCAGGATCCGGGCACGCCGGAGCAAACGGTGCTGCTGGCCGATCAGGCCCGTGTCGCGTCCGAGACGCTGGACGGCCTGCCGAAGGATATGCGCCGGGCCATCGAGCTCTACCGTATCGAAGGCCTGACGCTGGAGGCGATTGCCGCGGATCTTCAGATCTCCATTGCAACGGCCCATCGATTGATCCGCAACGGCATGGTGAAAATAGCCCTGTCGCTCGACCGGGCGAGCCATTGAAAAATCGTGTGCGCATCGTGAAAAAAAGCCTCTCGCCAATCGTATCTTCATCGGGCAACGCTGACGACATCGACAATCGGTTGCGGAACCGATTCCGGCCTGCGGCTGCCCGGGCCGGGCTTTTTGCTGAAAGGGCAGCCGGCCACACTCGCACCAGGGGAACAGAGCGTCAGTGAGCGTCACAGATCAGCCAGAACAGCTTGACGAACAGCTCCTCGAAGAGGCGATGGACTGGCTCATGCGCCTGCGCAACGAGCCGGCCGGGCCCGATCTTCTGGCCGTCTGGCAAGGCTGGCGGGCGACGTCCGATCGGCACGCCGCGGCCTGGGATCGCATCTGTCTCACCTGGACGGTGCTCGGCGAGAGGTCGCCAGAGGCCACGCCTGCCATGCCACGCGGGGCGCGGCAACGCCGGCAGCGCGCTGGTGTTCTGGCGCCGCGCCGTCTTGCATATGCTGCTGCTCTCATGTTTTGCGGCACCCTCATGGCAGCCGTTTTCGGCCCTGCCCTGCAGCTGCGGCTCCAGGCGGATGTCATGACGGCGGCTGGAGAAATTCGACATGTGACGCTTGCCGACGGATCGCAGGTGACGCTTGCCCCGGAAACGGCGCTGGCGGACGATTTCGACGGGAACGCACGCCATGTGCGGCTGCTGTCGGGGGAAGCCTATTTCGAGGTGGTGCGAGACCCGGCCCACCCCTTTGTCCTAACCACCCGGGACGCAGCGGTCAGGGTGCTGGGAACCGCTTTCAGTGTCCGCGATACGGGAAGTGCAACACGGGTCGAACTGGCGCATGGCGCGGTTGCCTTGCACATGGAGGGTGCGCCTGCCGGCGATGAGCTGACGCTTGCCCCCGGTGACGTCGTGACCGTGGAGCGGGCAGCGCACACCATAGAGCGCTCGCATATCGATCCCGCCGACATTGCCTTATGGCGCGAGGGCAGGCTCTCGGTCACGGATCAGGCTTTTGTGGATGTCGTTTCTCTCATTCAGCGCCAGCACTCCGCATGGATCGTCCTCACGCAAAGCGAGGTTTCGACGCGCCGGGTGACGGGCCTTTACGATCTTTCGGATCCCGACAAAGCTCTTTCAGCACTGGCCGCTCCCTTTGGCCTGAAGGTGCGGGCGGTCTCGCCGTTTCTGCGGGTGATCTCGGCATATTGAAAAAAGATCGAATTATTTCAGGATATTACCTTCTTATTCGCGAACCGTTCGCAAAAAGCAGAACGGCACCTGAAAAACTTGTCTCTCTCACTCGTATTTACCCTTGAACACGGCAATGCCGGTTTCTTCTGTGGGGACGAGTATGAGACTGACACGATTTTCCGTAGGCCGCGATGCAGCGGCCCGAAACCCTTCGCGCCGGTTGCTGGCCACAACGGCCTGTGCCTTTGCGCTGCTCGCGGGACCGGGCAGCCTGACGGTCCGGGCGCAGGACGCAACGGCAACCGCGGCAACGCGCACTTACGACATTCCGGCCCAGCCGCTGGCCAATGCGCTGAAAGCCTTCGGCCGCCAGTCCGGCCTGCAGATTTCGCTGGCCGCCGAGGCTGCCCGCGGGGTCACGTCGGTGGCCCTCAGCGGCCGCTTCACTGCCGAGGCCGGGCTTGAAAAACTGCTGTCGGGCACCGGCATTTCCTATCGCATCAGCGGCGGCGTCGTCGTGGTCGGTGACCAGTCGTCATCGGCGGCTGGGGCAACCGCTGCGCCGGCGGCCGATGGTTCGGTTACCCTCGACAAGATCCACGTGACCGGCGAGCGCGCGGCAACCGCTGTGAACTCGGTCAATATCGGCGCCCAGCAACTTGAGGCGCGCAATCCCTCGAGTATTGCCGATGTCTTTCGCGATGAACCGGGCGTCAGTGTCGGCAGTTCCATGCCGACCTCGCAGAAGGTCTATGTCAACGGCGTCGAGGAAACCAACCTTGCCGTCAGCATCGATGGCAGCCGGCAGAACAACCGTGTCTTCCACCACAATGCCACCACGCTCATCGATCCGTCGCTGTTGAAGGCGGTCGATGTCGACGCCGGCATCGCGCCGGCCGATGCAGGCCCCGGCGCGCTTGCCGGCTCCATCGCCTACGAGACCAAGGATGCCGGGGACATGCTCTCTGCAGACGGCTTTGGCGGCATGGTGTCTGAAACCTACAATTCCAACAGCCAGACCTTTACCACCGGCCTTGGCGGCTGGGGCATGAAGGACGGCTTCGAGTTCCTGGGTTTCCTCAACTACGGCAAGGGCGACAATTACGAGGCCGGCAACGGCGACGAGGTGCGCGGCACCGAAACCAACCTGTTGAGCGGCATCGGAAAGTTTGCCTACGAGGCCGACAGCGGCGACCGTTTCGAGATCAGCCATGAACGCGTGCGCGACGATGCCGAGCGGCCCTACCGCGCCAATGCCAGCATCGTCAAGCCCGTCCGGCCCCGCACGTGGGAGCCGGGTTACCGCAACTATCTGCTGGAGCGGGAAAACACGGTTTTCACCTATACGGACACCACACCGGAAGGCTGGTGGGACCCAACCATTCGCCTTGCCTACAGCCACAGCTCCGTCAAGACGCCGATCTTCTACGACGATATGGACGCCAGCACTGACTACACCTCGTATGGCGGTCAGGGCGAGAGCGGCAGCGTCAACGGCAAGTTCGAAAACAAGTTTGCGCTCGACAATGGTAATATCGTTGCCGGCGTCGATTTCTACAGCGACAAGATCGAACTCGACACCGAAATCGATAGTGAGGATGCCACCGAAAAGGCGCGCAATATCGGCATCTACACCCAGGCACGACTGGAGCCGATGGATGCAATGCGGCTGTCCTTCGGCGGGCGCGTCGACAAGCAGTGGTTCGAAGGCACCACCGGCCAGAAATGGGACCATGCCGGCGTCAGCGGCAACGGCTCGGTCGAATATGACCTCACCAGCTTCCTGACGGCCAAGGCCGGCGCCTCGCATGTCTGGGCCGGCATTCCGATGGCCGAGAGCTTCATCATGAACCCGGGCTGGAACTACGGCGCCGATGGCCCGGACGTGACGACCGCCAACAACATAATGGCCGGACTTGAACTCCACCATAACGGCTATAGCGCTGAGGCGAGCGTGTTTCGCAGCAACATTCGCGATGCGCGTGTCGCCAAGTGGGCGGTCGCCCTTGCCAACCAGAATTACGACGTGGACACGAAGGGCTTCGAACTCGGCGTCGGTTATGACTGGACCGATGGTTTCATCAAGGTCAAATACGCCCATATCGAAGCCGAGATCGACGGCAAGCCGGCCGATTCCGATACGGGCAACTACCTGACGACGCCGGTCGGCGACATCATCACCGTCTCGGCGGGCCACACCTTTGCCGACTGGGGTCTGACCCTCGGTGGCGACGTGGAAATCGCACCGTCCTACGAGGACGGCGATACCACCTATGCCTCTTACAATGTCGTCAACATCTACACCGAGTGGAAGCCGGAGAGCATGCCGCACATGACCTTCCGGGCCGAGGTGCAGAATCTGTTTGACGAGACCTATGCCAGCCGCGCCACCTACGGGCAGGAATTCACCAATGTGACGCCCCTTTACGAACAGGGCCGCGCTTTCCTGGTCTCGATGAAGGCGACCTTCTGACCACCGAAGACCATCCTTCGCCGGGCAGCCGGCGAAGGATCTTTGCATGTCGGGTGAAACCTATCGAATGAAGCGTGACGAGGAGAGCGCCATCATGGAAATCGGTAACGGGTGGCGGCACCCTTGCGCACCGCAGGCGCCAGAGCCTGCCTGCCGGGACCCGTGGTCATGACCGGCTGCGTCCAAGAGCGGGCAGCGGTCAAATCTCGGGAGATTGCGGCCGCGGCCACGTTCCAGAGTTTTGCCAACTGCTATATCCGCGAGATCGATCAGGGCCGGTGCGCCTTGATGACGATCGACGGGAACGATTGCCCCTGCCTCGACTGGTATCTTTCTGCACAACACCTTCATCTGAGGGCGGTGCTTGGCCGCGATAGCCGCGTTGGCCCCAAATCTTTCGGCCCCCTTTTCAGCCGTCACGCCAGCGAAAGCGTCTGGCGGTCGACCGATCCCCTCTGGGCGGTGCAGTGCCTTGTCCACGATCTGACGCAGAAAACGCAATGCGAGGCCCGCCCCGGCGCAGGGCTGGAACTGATGCTGCGGACATTGCAAAGCTGCGAGCGGATGGCCGGGCTTCTGGGCGCACGGGTCGAGACATTCGACAACCAGCCGCAGGCCTTTATCGAAAGCGAACAGTCGCTGGTTTTCGGCCACTGGATGCATCCCACGCCCAAAAGCCTTGCCGGCATGAGCGACTGGCAGACGCCCACCTATGCGCCGGAAGGCGGCGGCCAGTTTCAGCTGGAATATTTTGCAGCCACGCGTGCGCTGGTGCGGGATTGCTCGGTGGCGGGCGATCTGGATTTTATCCTGCGCGAACTTGCCGGCGATCTCTTGGACATGGCGTCGCTTCAGCCGGATGAAGTTCTGCTGCCGATGCATCCGTTGCAGGCGCAGGCGCTGCTGCTGGATCCGCGGATCAAGACGGCAATGGAGCGCGGCGTTCTGCGCCACCTGGGCCGCGCAGGCATCGAATTTACGGCGACCTCATCGGTGCGCACCGTGGCCTCCGATCACAGCGACTGGATGCTGAAATTCTCGCTGCCGGTGAAGATCACCAATTCGCGACGCCTCAACCGGCTGCATGAGCTGCAGGCGGGCGTTGCCATGGCCCGCCTTGTCGAACTCCTCGATCTCGAGACGAGGCTGCCAAAACTCGGTTTTCTGCGCGACCCCGCCTATCGGACGCTTGATCTCGGCGATGGCACCGAAAGCGGCTTCGAGGTGATTTTTCGGGAAAACCCCTATCGCGGCGAGGCCGGCCATGGTGTGGTGAGCCTTGCGGCGCTGACCGCCCCCGCCCTGCCCGGAGAGATTTCGCGGCTTCGCGCCGTGGTGGAACGCGCCGCCCGCGAGGCCGGTCTTTCCCGCGAAGATGCCGCTCTCCGCTGGTTCGACCGCTATCTGGACTGCGCCCTGTCATCGCTGGTCCGGCTTTACGACGAGACAGGCATTGCGCTTGAAGCCCACCAGCAGAACATGCTGATCGATGTCTCGCAAGGCTGGCCGACAAAGGTCATTTACCGCGACAGCCAGGGCTTTTATCTGTCAAAACGGCATGAAGCGTCCCTCTGCGCGGCCCTGCCCAACCTTCGCACCATTGCCGATCTGTTTTACCCCGAGACAGAGATCCGCAGCCGCTTCGGTTATTACCTCGTGGTCAACCAGATCTTTGCCGTGATCCACCGGCTCGGCGCCGAGAGACTTGCGGATGAGGAGACGCTGCTTCAGCGCCTGCGCGCGCATCTGCGATCCGAGATGAAGACCTTGCGCGGCTCCGGTCTTGATTTCGTCCGCCACCTCCTCGACAGCCGAACGCTGACGACCAAGGCCAATCTCGGCGC
Organism: Neorhizobium sp. PAMB6716; assembly: GCF_058242805.1. Taxonomy (NCBI): domain Bacteria; kingdom Pseudomonadati; phylum Pseudomonadota; class Alphaproteobacteria; order Hyphomicrobiales; family Rhizobiaceae; genus Neorhizobium; species Neorhizobium sp. PAMB6716. The sequence goes on along the minus strand of NZ_JBZAYW010000005.1, from coordinate 20,687 downwards.
AAGAGTTGCAGGCATCGACGAGCTGGAGGGTGGCGCCGGGGCCTCGCTTTATTGCGAAATGCCAAATCCCCTGCATCCCGCCTTTACCGGTGCAGCGAGAGCTCACGATGCCCTTGCCTCTTGATCTCTGCGACCGACCGGAGGGACGGGTTCTGCGGCAGCTGGTTTCCGCCTTGCTGTTCGAAGGGGTTATCTGCCCGTTGAAGACCGACGCGCCGGACGGAGCAACCCTCCTTGCCATCGGCGCGGCGGAGATGCGCGCGCACGTACAGAAAGGCCCTTTTGGCCGGCCACGCATAAAGCCCGGTTCGCTCGCCTTGCGGCACTCCGAAACCGGGGACTGGATGAAGGCTGAACTCGACGATCTCGTGCGCCTTCTCCCAGTGCCGGAAGCCGCGCGAGAAAAGCTTCTGGCCGAGCTTCAAGGCACGATCACGTTCCTCGAACAGGACCGCGATCTTCCCGTACCTGCCGACCGCCGCGCACTGCCCTTCGACAGGCTCGATTGTGCTCTGGCCGAGGCGCATCCCTATCACCCCTGTTTCAAGTCGCGCTCGGGCTTCAGCCTTGAGGACAACGCCCTCTTTGGCCCCGAGGCCGGCCGGCCGTTTCAGCTGCACTGGATCGCGGTGAAGCGGGCGGATGTGCGCGAGGCGCTGCCTGCCGATGCCCACGTGTTCTGGACGGAAGAACTTGGCGAGGCCGGGTTTTCCGGGCTGTTGTCGCGGATGAAGCAACAGGGCGTCTGCCTCGATACCCATGAACTGCTACCGGTCCATCCCTGGCAGTGGCGGCACCTGAAAAACCGGCTGCTGGCGGAATGGCTGGCCGATGCACGTATCGTCTCGCTTGGCGAACACGGCGCGCCCTACCGCGCAACACAATCGATCCGCACGCTGGTCAACCATGCTGACCCGGGCCACGCCCATGTGAAACTGCCGCTCAACATCATCAACACGTCCTCGCTGCGGGTTCTGGAGCCGCATTCGATCGTGACTGCCCCGCATCTCTCGGCCTGGCTTGCGCGGCTGGTTTCGGGCGATGCCGCCTTTGATGAACGCTATCCGCTGACGATCCTTCAGGAATATGCCGGCATCCGGGTCGATCCGCATGGGGCGCTCGATGGAAAACTCGGGCTGATGCTGCGCGAAAGCCCGAAGGTCAAGGCGGGCGAACAGGCGGTGCCCTTCAACGCGCTGATGATGATCGAGGCAGACGGAAAACCCTTCATCGCGCCGTGGATTGAACGCCATGGCCTGATCCCCTGGCTCGGCCGGATGCTGGAGGTGACGGTCCTGCCCGTCTGGCATCTGATGGTACATCACGGCGTGGCGCTCGAAGCCCACGGCCAGAACATGATCCTCGTTCTGCGCAACGGCTGGCCGGAGCGGCTGATCCTGCGCGATTTCCACGAAAGCGTCGAATTCTGCCCCGCACTTCTGCGCCATCCGGAGGACCTGCCGGATTTTGCCGGCATAGACCCTGTCTATGTCGGCGCACCCTCGGACGCCTATTACTGGACCGACCATCCGAACGAGTTGCGTGAACTGGTGATGGACTGCCTGTTCATCTATTGCCTGACGGAGGTCTCGCTGCTGATCGAGACAGCCTATGGCTTTCCCGAACAGGCTTTCTGGGATCTCGTCACAGACTGCCTCGACACCTATGCCGCCGCCTATCCCGAGGCGGCGCGGCTCGCGCTTTTTGCCCATGATCACCCGGAAATTTCGACGGAATCGCTGTTGTCGCGCAAGCTCTTCCGCGACCGCAGCCTGTTTCGCCACCGCGTGCCCAATCCGCTCGGCGCCAGCCAAAGGAGTGACCAGACATGATCCGCATAGACGGAACCTTCCATGACCGTGCCGAAATCGAGGCCAGAGGAGAGGCTTTCCTTGCCGCTTCAGGCATAACCGATCCGCGCCTCAGCGTGGCCGTCTGCCTCTCGGACACGATCGACTGGCTCGCCGCCTTCTTCGCGATCCGGCGGCTCGGCGCGAGCATCCTGCCGCTTCTTCCGGGCACGCCGCTTGCCACGGCGCGAAAGCTCGCCCTGGAGGCCGGCTGCCACCGGCTCTATCACGGCGGAACGACCGGCGAGCGGCTCTCTGAACCGGATGCACAAAGCCGGACCGGACATCTGCTTCAGATGAGCTCCGGCACGACGGGGGCTGCGAAATGCGTTGCGCGCAGCTGGGCGGATATCGACCTGGAGCTTGCCGACTACGTCTCCTTCTTCCGCGAACCGCAGGAGATGACGCCGGTGATCGCCTGCCCGACCACCCATTCCTATGGCCTGATCTGCGGGCTGCTTGTCGGCCTGAAGCGCGGGCGCGTGCCGCATGTGGTCAACACGACCAATCCCAAACACCTGATCAAGGTGCTGCGGGAGACCGAGCGACCGATCCTTTATTCCTCGCCCGCCATGCTGCACACGCTGGCGCGCCTGATGCCTGCGGATGAAAAGGTGCATGCGATCATGACCTCGGGCACGCTGTTGCCGGAAAGCTGGTTTGCCACCATCCGCAGCCGCACGGAGCGTTTTTACCAGCAATATGGCTGCTCGGAAGCGGGCTGCGTGGCAATCAACGACAACCTCGCCCATGCCGCCGACATGGGCCGCATCCTGCCACGTTTTTCGCTGGCGGAAGACGGCACCCCCACCCGCCCCGTCGAGATCGTGTTGAACGGGCAGGCGCGCATCGAGACGAAGGATCTCGGTTATCGCCGTGCCGATGGCATGCTGGTCTTCGTCTCAAGGCTCGATGATACGGTGAACGTCTCCGGCCTCAACGTCTATCCAGGCGATGTCGAGGACGCGGCGATGGCCGCAGATGCCGTGACCGACGCCGTTGCCTTTCGCGTGCCGGATCCCTTTGCCGGGGAACGGGTGGCGCTGGTTTATTCGGCGAACCGGCTTGTCCCGCCAGCCGCGTTGCGGGAACGGCTGATCGCTGTTTTGCAGCCGCATCAGGTGCCGATGCATCTTGTGCAAGTGGATGAGGTGCCGCGCCAGGCAAACGGCAAGATCAGCCGCCGGGGGATTGCACACCGCTTTCTCGCTGGAGAATTCGACCATCAGAAGGAGTATGCCTCGTGACCCGAAGCGACGTCATCGACGCCATCCGCCAAGTGCTTGCCGGCCCCATGCAGCACCGCCGCATGGAGGATTTTTCCGAAACGGCAAGGTTGAACGAGGACCTCTATCTGGATTCCATCCTGATCCTGCAGGTCTTCCTCAATCTGGAACTCGAACACGGGCTGATGGCGGATGATGCGGTGATCAGCGCCAAGAACATTGTCACCGTCGGCGATCTTGCCGATCTCTTCGTGGAAGGTGAAGAGGCGGCACTGCCCGAGCCTGCCGAAGCGGCAGAACCGATGCCCGAATACGAGGGCGGGGTCCATGGCGAAGACTATTTCGACGTCAAGGTGCATTGCTTCGTCAGCTGCCTCTGCGACGGGCTGAAGCGGCGCGGCATCGACCACCGGCCCTTCTATTTCGGCATATGGGATGCACCCTTTGGGATGGGGCCAAGGCACGAATTGCTCTATCACGACGCAAGCGTCAGCCATGAGCCGTTTCGCCTGTGGTTCGAGCAGCTGTTCCAGGCGCCGGTCACACCCTGGTACGACCACGGCCGCAGCAAGCAGGAGAATATCGCGACCTTCCTCGATCTTCTGCGCAAACGGAGCGAGACCGAAGGCGTCATGGTGATGCTTGATCTCTTCCACCTGCCGGAGCGCGAGAACAAGTTCAACCAGAACCCTTTTCCGCATTACCTGATGCCGGAAATGACGGAAGACCCAGAGGTCTTCTTCGTCCGCGATCCCGATTTCCGCTGGGAAGGGCCGATTGCCCGGGATCTGGTGCTGAATGCCATCGCGCAGCCAACCGTGGCCGGGGGTTATCGCTTCGACAGCGCAGACTTTCAGCCGGCTGAAGACATCGATGTCGCGAACTATCTCGACACCTGCCTGATCCGCGACCGCAATCCGCTGATCGACGCGCTGCGGGCGATCCTCGCCGCCCACGCGGACGGGCGCGGCGGGCTGACGCTTGAAGACCTCACCTCCGGGCTTCGCGAACTGCCGGTGCTTGCCATCCGCAAATATGCTTACGAGCACGGTTTTGCCTTCATCTGGCGCGCAGCCCGCCTGCCAAACAGCGAATTCGAGCACTGGTGCGTCGAGATCGAAGCCTTGCACCAGGAATTAAAAAACATCCATTTTGCCGCAATGAAGCTGGCCCAGACCGGCGACCGGCGGCTGATCGAGGATGTCAGCCGACGGATCGACCGGGCAGATGCGCTGGAGTTTTCCATCAAGGCCGGGCTTGCCACAGCGTTTTATGCCTGGCGCGAGGGTCTTCCCAAAGCATCCGATACGCCCCGCAAACTGGCCCGTGCCTGATCTACCATACTGATATCAAAGGAGAAATCCTCATGACCATGTCTGCCTTCACCCGACGCGCGGTTCTTGCCGCCAGCCTCTGCCTTGCCGCATTCCCGGCCCTTGCGCTCGATGTCGAAACCTATGCCGGCAAGGTCACGGTCGAGGGTACACCGAAAACGGTCGCCGTCTTCGATATCGCGGCCCTCGATACGCTGCTGGCCATCGGCGTGACGCCGGCCGGTATTCCGCAAAACCTCTATCTGCCGGAACTCGATGGCCTCAAGGGCAAGGCCGAGGTGGTCGGCGACATCTTTGAGCCCGATCTCGAGGCGCTGAGTGCCCTTTCGCCTGAACTCATCATCGTCGGCGGCCGTTCCTCCGGCAAGGAGAAGCAGACGGCAAAGGTCGCCCCCTCGCTCGATATGACGATGAACGGTGCAAACGTGGTCGAAGAGGCCCGCGACCGGGCAAAAACCTATGGCCGGATTTTTGGCCGGCAAGCGCAGGCCGACAAGGCAATCGCCGATTTCGATAGCGCGCTCGAACGGGCAAAATCTGCCGTGGCGGGCAAGGGCAAAGGCCTGATCCTGATGACCAACGGGCCAAAGATCACCGCCTATGGCATCGAGTCCCGCTTCGGCTGGGTTCACAAGGCACTCGACCTGCCGCCGGCGGTCTCCGACGTGCAGGCCGCGACGCACGGCGAGCCCGTGTCGTTCGAATTCATCCGCAAAGCCGATCCGGACTGGTTGCTGGTGCTGGACCGGGCGGCCGCCATCGGCGCAAACGACCAGAGCGCCAAGGCAACGCTTTCTAATCCGCTGGTCGCCGAGACCAAAGCCTGGAAGGAAGGCCACGTGATCTACCTGCCCTCGGCGGATTTTTACATCGCAGCCGGAGGGCTGAAGGCGACGCAACGGGTGCTGGCGGCAATCGAGACCGGCTTTTCCGCCAACCCGTGATGCCTGAAATCGCAACAACTGCACATCGCCGCGTGATCGCAAGCGCCGGGCTCTGCCTGGTGCTTTTGGTCGTTTTGAGCCTTGGAATTGGCGTCGAGGACCTGTCTCTCAGCGGTGCGGATGGCGCGATGCCGCTTGCCGACCTGCTCTCGATCAGCCGTCTGCCGCGCACGCTTGCCGCCGTGCTTGCCGGGGCAGGCCTGGCGGTCGCCGGGCAGATCATGCAGACCTTGACGCGCAACCGGTTTGTCGAACCATCGACCGCCGGCACCGCCCAGAGTGCAGCGCTTGGCATCCTCCTCGTGACGCTGTTCCTGCCGTCAGCCGATCTTGGCCTGAAAGCACTGGTGGCAAGCGGCTGTGCCCTTGCAGGCACCGCCGTTTTCCTCGCCACCGCCCACCGCTTACCGCCCGAACAACCCTATCTGGTGCCGCTGTTCGGCCTCGTTTATGGCGGTGTTGTGGGGGCAGCCGTCACCTATGTCGCCTGGCAGAACGATCTCCTGCAATATCTCGACATCTGGATGAACGGCGAGTTTTCCGGCATCCTCAAGGGCCGTTACGAACTGCTGTGGATTGCCGTCCTCGTCGTTGCCGCAGCAATCTTTTTCGCCGACCGGCTGACGATCATGGCGCTCGGCGAAGCGCAGGCGACAAGCCTTGGGCTCGATTATCGCCGGATGACACAGATCGGGCTCGTGCTGGTCTCGGTCATGTCGGCGCTGTCGGTTGTGGTGGTCGGCCTCATCCCCTTTGTCGGCCTGGTCGTGCCGAACCTCGTCTCGCGGCTGTCTGGCGACAATCTGCGCGGCACGCTGCCGCAGGTGGCGCTCGGCGGCGCAATCCTCGTCACCGCCTGCGACATTTTAGGGCGCGTGATCCGTTTTCCCTATGAAATCCCTGTAGGAACGGTGATGGGCGTCACTGGCCCCGGCATCTTTCTCTGGTTCATTTTGCGCGAGCGGCGCGATGCGTGACCGCCTGCTCTTTGCCGCTCTCCTCTGTCTGGCGCTTGTGGCCGTTACCACCTTCATGACGGCGAACCTTCGCGGCAATCTTGCCTTCGCGCTGGAACTGCGTGGCCTCCGGCTCGCGGCTCTGGTCACGGTGGCGGTCGCCATCGCGCTCTCCACCGTGGTCTTCCAGACGATCACCGGCAATCGTATTCTCACACCCTCGATCATGGGGCTCGACGCGCTCTATCAGTTCGGTCAGGTGGCGCTGGTGTTTGCGCTCGGCGGGCTTGGTTTTGTCTCGCTCTCACCGCATCTGAAATTCGGCCTTGAGGCGGCAGCCCTGATGCTGCTTGCCATCTTCATCCTCTGGCCGGCGCTGAAAAGCCGGATGGACCTCACCCTGATGCTGCTGGCCGGCGTGGTGATCGGCGGGCTTTTCCGCAGCCTGACAGGCCTTGTGGCGCGGCTGATCGATCCGCAGGAATTTGCTGTCGCACAGCGGACGATGGTTGCCAATTTCTCCTCGCCGAACACCGAATTGCTCGCCATAGCGATATTCGTCACCCTTGTTGCCGGAGGCTATGTCTTTGCCCGGCGCAACCTGCTGGACATCATAGCGCTCGGTCGTGACACGGCCATCGGGCTTGGCGTCGAGTGGAACCGCGTCGTGCTGATCCACCTGCTCGTCGTCTCGCTCCTCGTCTCCGTCTCGACCGCGCTGGTTGGCCCCGTCACCTTTTTCGGCCTGCTGATCGCAGCTCTTGCCGAGCGGTTGACGCCGTCGCGCCGGCACGGCCGCGTTTTCGTGACTGCCATGCTGCTCGGCGTGATCGTTCTGGTTGGCGGGCAGACGCTGTTGCAGCATGGGCTCGGCCAGGCCTCCACACTCTCGGTCGTCGTCGATTTCGTCGGCGGCCTCGTCTTCATCCTGCTTCTCTTTAGAAGGCGTTTTCGATGATCGAGATCAAATCCGTCAGTCTTGTCCGGGAGGGTCAGCGTGTGCTTGACACGATCGACCTGTCACTGCCGAAAGGCGGCATCACCGCACTGGTTGGCCCGAACGGCGCTGGCAAATCCACCCTGTTGTCGCTCGCTGCCCGCCTGCTACCGCTGCAGGCGGGCTCGATCACCATCGACGGCCTCCCCGTCTCTTCAACACCTGGAAAGGTGCTGGCCAGAAAGCTTGCGATCCTGCGACAAGAACCCGGCCCTCCGCCGCGGGTCAGCGTGCGCGAAATGGTCGGCTTCGGCCGGTTTCCCCATAGTGGCGGGCGCATGACGGCCGAGGACCGGGCTCTGGTTGCTGAAGCCCTCGACCGCTTCGAGCTGACGGATCTTGCATCCCGCTCGCTTGACCGGCTCTCAGGCGGCCAGAGGCAGCGGGTGATGGTGGCGATGACCTATGCGCAAGGCTCCGACTATATCCTGCTCGACGAACCCTTGAACAATCTTGACATGTATCACGCCCGCAAACTGATGATCGAACTCAGGCGCCTTGCCGACGAAACGGGCCGCACCATCGTCATCGTGCTGCACGACATCAACCATGCGGCGGCAAGTGCTGACAGGATCATCGCCATGAAGGACGGCCGCATCGCGGCTGACGGTACACCGGAGAAGATCATGCGCACCGAGGTTCTGGAGGCGATCTACGGTTTCCCCGTCGAGGTGGTCGATGCCGGCGGCATGCGGCTTGCGCTGCAATATGCACGGTCCGGACAGCCGCGTGATCAGGCACGACCATCATGATAACCCGCCGAACGGCAAGTTGTTCGTCGTCAAGCGAACCTCAGACCAGTTCGACGATGGCATCCACCTCAACCAATGCATTTGCCGGCAGACTGGAGACGCACACGGCCGTTCGGGCATGGCGGCCTGCATCACCATAGAGGGCGATGAACAGTTCGGAGGCGCCATTGGCGACCTTCGGTCCGTCCGGGAACCCCGCAGGGGCGGACACGAATGCTCCGAGCCGCAAGACACTGGAGACACGCCCAAGAGATCCGGCAGCAGCCTTGATGTTGAAGAGCAGGTTCAGCGCGCACATCTGCGCGGCAGCCTTTGCCTCTTCCAGGTTGAAATTTTCGTGCACCGGGCCGAAGTAACGCGGCACGCCGTTCCATTCACAGATCTGGCCCGCCAGAAACAGCAAATTTCCGCTTTGCTTGTAGGGCAGGAAATTGGCCCGCGACGGTGATGACTGGGGCAATTCCAGTCCGAGGCTCGCCAGCCTCTGTTCAACTTGATCACCTGAAGGGGTCATGCTAGCGAACTCCTGCTTTTGGCCAACCATTCGCGCGGGACAGACAGCGTATGTCGATCTTCCTGTTTAATCCCAATACAAGTGCTGCAACGACTTCCGCCATGACGGAACTGGCTTCGGCAGAAGGCCTTCGCCTCATAGGCAAGACCGCGCCGTTCGGTGCGCCGATGATTGTGGAACCGGGTTCTCTTGCACGTGGCGCAGACGCGGTCGTTGCCATGCTTGACGAACTCCTGGTTGCGCAGGCGCCCATCCACGGCATCATCATTGCCGCCTTCGGCGATCCGGGATTGGCGCGGGTGCGCGACAATCCCGCTATCCGTCGGCATGAAATTCCCGTGTGCGGCATTGGAGAGGCAAGCTTTCTCGAGGCGGGAGCGAACGGCCGTCGTTTTGCCGTTGCCACCACGACGCCGGCGCTCGAAGGCGCAATCGCCTCGGCGGTGGCCGCATCAGGCATGAGCCGACAGTTTCTTGGCAGTTTCTTCACGAGGGCCGACCCCTTCGAGGCCGTCAAAGACCCTCTCCGACTTGTCGAGCTTCTGGCCGAGACGGTGCGTGCCGCCGAAGAAGCCGGCGCCGAGGCCGTCATCATCGGCGGCGGGCCCTTGGCGAAAGCAGCATCGGAACTTGTCGGAAACAGGACCCTTGCCATCATAAAACCACTGCCGGCCGCAGCACGGCTGATGGCTGCGCGCATTGCGGCCCGGGGCTGAGCCCGCCTCATGCCATCTCTCCGGTTATCCGCCAGCAAGCGCGATCAGAGACAGATCAAAGCCTCTCGGTCCGATGAGCAAAACGCTGTAAGGCTCGCCTTCCGCCGCATGGGCCACCGGAACCGGTGGATAGGGCATGAAGGCACGAACGGGATCATTGTGAAGCAGCATAGGGGAATCTCACGCCAGTTCTCGACCGCGTTCAAGCAGGCAGGCGACCCGCCTCCCCTCCCCCGGCGAAACGAAGGGTGGCAAGGCTGAGGTGCAGGCGGGCATGACATGGGCGCAGCGCGGTGCGAACTGGCATGACGCCGGCTTGATATTCAAGGCGGGCGGCGCGCCGGGAATGGCTTCCAGCCGTGTACCGCGGGCCACGTCATGCAGGTTGGCCGACAGAAGCCCGCGCGTATAGGGATGGCGCGGATCGCGGATGATGTCGTGGATAGACCCCTCCTCCACGATATTGCCGGCATACATGACGGCGACTCGGTCGGCGATTTCCACGGCCACGCCAATGTCATGCGTGACAAAGATGATGCTCATGCCGAATTCCTTCTGCAGTTCGCGCAGCAGGAGAAGGATCTGGATCTGGACGGTGGCATCGAGCGCGGTCGTCGGTTCATCGGCCAGCAGCAGTTTTGGCCGGCAGGACAGCGCGAGAGCGATCATCGCGCGTTGCCGCATGCCACCCGACATCTCGTGCGGATAGTTCTTCAGACGCCGCTCCGGTGATGGGATACGCACCTTCACCAGCATGTCGAGAGCAACCTCCATCGCCTCCCGTCGACCGATCCCGCGGTGGCGCATGACGGTTTCGGCAATCTGCTCACCCACCGTATAGACCGGATCGAGCGCAAGCGCCGGCTCCTGAAACACCATCGAGACATCACCGCCACGATAACGCGACAGGCGCTTGCCGCTCAGCGTCATGATGTCGGTTCCATTCACCTCGATGGAGCCGTCGATCATGGTCCTCTTTGGCGGCAGCAGCCTCAGGAGCGTTTTCAGGGTCACGCTTTTGCCGGAGCCTGATTCGCCGAGCAGCCCGAGCATCTCGCCATGGCCAAGAGACAGGTTGAGGCCGTTGATGGCATGTACGGTACGTTCGCCATGGAAGCGCACATTCAGATCGCGGATCTGAAGAAGCGGAGATGATGTCATGGGGATGTCTCCACGTCGGCAAGGCTGTGGCCGGAAAAGGGAACGCGCAGGTGGCAGGCCGCCAGGTGATCGCGATTGCTGCCGAACACGTCGAGGCGCGGCTTTGCGGTCGAACAGATGTCCTCGGCAAAACGACAGCGGGTGTGGAAGCGACAGCCGGAGGGAGGATTGACCGGGTTCGGCGGATCTCCCGCAAGGGGCGGCTCCAGCGTGCGGTTATCCGGGTCCATCGATGGCATGGCGGAAAACAGCGAGGCGGTATAGGGATGCGCCTGGCGGGCATAGATCGCCTCAACGGGTCCGACCTCCACGACTTCGCCCAGATACATCACCATAACCCGGTCCGAGACGAACCGGACAACGTTGAGGTCGTGCGAGATGAAGATGTAGGTCAGGCCGAACTCTTCCTTGAGGTCGGCCAGAAGATTGAGCACCTGCGCCTCGACCGACTTGTCGAGGGCCGAAACCGCCTCGTCCAGGATGACGAGCCGGGGCGACATGGCAAGCGCACGAGCGATGTTGACGCGTTGGCGCTGCCCACCGGACAGTTCGTGCGGATAACGCTGACCAAAACGATCGGGATCAAGTCCAACTCTTGCCAGAAGATCGCGCGCCCTTTTGGCAGGGTCAGACAGTCCCTGAACACCTGGACCGAAAGCCACGGATTCCTCGATGGTCAGGCGCGGGTTGAGTGATGCATAACTGTCCTGAAACACCATCTGCACCGATTTCCTCATCTCTTTGAGAGAAAGATCGGCGCCCACTGCATCGCCATCGAAGACGATCGTTCCGTCGTCCAGCCCGATCAATCCGATGAGCAACCGGGCCGTGGTGGATTTGCCACAGCCGGACTCTCCGACGATGCCAAGGGTTTCCCCCTTGCGAACCTCAAACGAGATGCCATCCACGGCATGAACGGTGGCTGTTTGGCGGTTCAACAGTCCGGAGCGGATGGGAAAATGTTTTTTCAGATCCTGCGCCAGGATGAGCGGCTGCGCCGGACCACCACGGTCACGCCCGTCAAGCTGTTGGTCAATCCTTGACATTCATGGCACTCCTCAGGCCATCGCTCAGCAGGTTCAGGCAGAGCGAGGTGATGAAAATCATGATACCCGGCAGCGCCGCGATCATCGGGTTGATGTAGATGGCGGTGCGCAGCGTATTGAGCATGAGCCCCCATTCCGGTTCCGGAGGTTTCACGCCGATGCCCAGAAAGGAAAGGCCAGCCGCAAGGATCATGCAGACGCTGGTCAGGCTGGTGGCATACACGAAGACCGGCCCGAGAACGTTGCCAAGCACGTGGACCCGCACGATCGTGAACGCGCCGGCACCCGAGGCCCGCGCCGCATCGACATAATCAAGCGCGCGCACGCTGGACGTGACGCTTTCGGCGACGCGGGTGATCGGTGGAATGAAGACGATGGTCAGCGACACCAAGGAATTGATGATGCCCGCCCCCAGCGCACCGGAGATCGCGATCGCCAGTAGCACCGACGGAAAGGCGAAAAAGATATCGACCACGCGCATGATGAGCGTATTGACGAAACCGCCCGCATAGCCTGCGGTCACACCCAGCGCCGTGCCGATAAAGAAGGCGAGGACCACCGGCACCAGCCCGATATACAAGGTCAGGCGTCCGCCGTAGATGAGCCTTGCCAGCATGTCACGGCCCTGCTCGTCTGTGCCGAGCGGAAAACCTTCCGTGCCGAGCGGGCGCAAGCGCTTGATCATGCTGCCCTTGTAGGGATCGGCCAGATGAAGATAAGGCGCGAAAATGGCAGCAAGGATCAACGCCAGCAGAACAACGGCACAACCGACTGCAACAGGGTTGCGCAGGAAGCGACGGAGGACACTGCTCCAGTAACCCCGCCGTTGTTCAACTGGCATGACAGCCTCGGCGCCAAGGGAAATGTTCGCCATGGATCAGCTCCTTTTAATACGCGGATCGATGGCCGCCTGCGCCACATCGACAGCGAGGTTCAGCACGACGAAGAACAGCGCCAGCACAAGGATCGTGCCCTGGAGAAGTGGCAGGTCGCGCTGGAAGATGGCGCTGGACAACAAAAATCCGGTCCCCGGCCAGTTGAAGACCGTTTCGATGAGGATTGAACCGCCGAGCAGATAACCGAGCTGGATGCCCATGACCGACAGCCCCGTCGGTGCGACATTGCGGATGACGTGGCGCAGCACGTCGAGGGGCTCCAGCCCCTTGGCATAAAGAGCCTGAACGAAATCCATCGAGTAGATCTCGCCGACCAGTGCGCGCATGGTGCGTGCGACGATACCGATCGGCACCACGGCCAGCGTCACGGCCGGAAGCACCAGATGGCTGAGGTGCGTCAGGTCCCAGGCCCAGTCGCCCGCACCGGCGCCCATGGCCGGAAGCCAGCCGAGGGTGACGGAAAAGATGATCACCAGAACAATGCCAAGCCAGTAATTGGGAAGCGAGACGCCGGCAATGGCAATGCTCATCACCAGCCGGTCGACCCAGCTGTCGCGGAAATAGCCGGCGAGAAAGCCGAGCGACGTGCCGATCGGAAAGGCCAGCAGGCTGGCGGCAAAGGCCAGCATCAGCGAGTTCTTGACCGCACGTCCCACCTCGTCTGCAACCGGTCGACCGCTTGCAATCGACTTGCCGAGATCGCCTTGGACCGCCTTGCCGAGCCAGATCACGTATTGCGTCGGCAAGGGCTTGTCGAGACCGTAGGCGGCCCGCATGGCGGCCTGCTCCTGGGCCGTGGCATCAACCGCCATGACGGAGGTCAGCGGATCACCGGGAGCGATGTGTACGAGCATGAAACAGATGATGCTCACCCCGAGCGCGACGGGGCAGACATAAAGCAAACGTCGTAGGAAATAGACCAGCATCGGCGCGCCTTTTGATACGGGTGACAATTCACGTCAGCGCAAAGCCGTCGTGGGTGGCCGGTGGAGAAAAAGACAAATGAATGCCTTCCTGGCGGACTGGGCCGCCCGCGAGGAGCGGCCCAACCGAACCATTATTCCATGGTGATGCTGGAGAAGTTCTGGAACCAGTTCTGCGCCTGGACATAACCCTTCACCTTCGGGCTTATCGCACGCGGGGCCACATCATGCGTCACCATGAGGAACAGCGCGTCGTTGACGAACTTCTCATGGGTGCGACGCATAACCTCGTCCTGCTTTTCCGGATCAAACGTGTTCTTGATCTCGGCAAACAGCTTGTCCATTTCGGGATCGCTGTAGTGACCCCAGTTGGTGCCGTTCGGGGCCTTGAGTTCGCTGGCCAGGTGTCGGATGAGACCGGTAAACGGATCCTGGATGAAGTAGGTGAAGTTGATCGACATGGCACCCTGCACACCGGGATCGGTTGCACCGGCACGCCACAGGTTGATCATCTGGTTCCACTCCACGACAACGAAATCGACGTCGATCCAGATTTCAGCCAAGCTCTGCTGGATATACTCGTTCATCGGAAGCGGCAGCATCTGGCCCGAACCCGAGGGTGAGATGAGGGCTTTCACCTTCATGTGCTTGTCTGGACCATAGCCGGCTTCCTGCATCAGGGCCTTGGCAGCATCGAGATCATACTTGACGTCGAAGGTCGGCTTGCCGAACCACTGGCTGGAGGGCGGGAAAAAGCCCTTGGCCGGGATCATCAGGCCGCCCAGCAGTTCCTTCATGCCCTCTCGGTCAATCGCGAGATTGGCAGCCTTGCGCACGCGAATATCGTTCCACGGGCTGCCGGGAAGACGCGACAGATGCCAGGTCCAGTTGTGCGGATAGGCATTGGAGACGATTTTATAGCCGGCGCCCGTGATGGCAGGAATCGTATCCGGCGCCGGTGCCTCAATCCAGTCGACCTGACCGGACATCAGGGCTGCGGACCGTGCATTCGGTTCCGGCAGAGGAATAAGGACCATCTTGTCGAGCTTTGGCACGCGTGCCTTATCCCAATAGGCGGTGTTCGGAACCATTTCGGCGCGTTCTCGCGGAACAAACGCCGTCAGCTTCCAGGGGCCAGTGCCGGAAGGAGACTTGGCGACCTCGTCCCAGCTCTTGCCCTTGGCTTCCCAATTGGCTCGCGACGACATCAGGATCCAGGACAACTGGTAGGGTAACGTCGCATCCGGAACCTTTGTCGTGACTTCTACCGAATAGTCATCGATGGCCTTGTAGGAGGCAACGGCCGGAATGCGCGACTTGCCCTGCGCGGCCTGCCGCTGATCGAACTGCTCCGAATCCGATTTCAGCAGCTTGTCGAGGTTCCACACAACATCTGCTGCGGTGAATTTTGCGCCGTCATGGAAGGTCACGTCGTTGCGCAGCTTGAAGACCCATTTGGTCTTGTCGGTGTCGTCCACCTTCCATTCGGTCGCCAGCCCCGGTACCAGTCCGGAGGGCTTGTCGGCGCTGGTCAGATCCCATTCCACCAGCGAGTCATAGACCGTGTAGCCCATGATGCGCTGACCTTCGCCGCCCTGGTCGGTCTGGCCGGTGGTCAACGGAATATCCGCAGCCGTCATACCGATCCGCAATGTACCACCGGCATAGGCGTGACCTGTGGCGCCCAGCATGAGCGCAAACGGTAATGCGACGGCAAAACTCGCCTGTCGGAGCGCTTTTTTCAACATTTCAGTAGTTCCCCTTTTTGTTCGGCACGCCAATTGCTTTGCATTCCCCCGAGGCGCTCTTGGAAGCTGACGCCCTTTCGAAATTCTTCCCCGAAAATCCCTTTTTCCCATCATTGACAGAGCCATTGCCTGAGTGGGAACGTCGGTCCAACCGGTCCAACCAGTGTACTGATCGCTCTTTAATTGAGCAACGCCAAAAAATAGGCAAATACGGAAAAAGGGCGCTTGAATCGATGCAGATTGCTTCCGAAAGGCACATAAAGCCGTCCGTTCCCGTTCGTGTCGCCGAGGCGATCCAGAGGGTCATCGTGGAGAACGGGCTGAAGGCGGGCGACAAGATCCCCTCCGAACGCAGTCTTGCCGCCTCGCTGAATGCCTCGCGCACCTCCGTCCGCGAGGCCGTGTCGATGCTCGAGACACTGGGGCTCCTGCAGGTCGAGGTCGGGCGTGGCGCGTTCGTGTCCGAACCGGCGACGTTTGCGCCACAGGACCGCTGGCGCTTCAACGCAGCCTATTCGCTGAAGGAGATCTACGAATATCGTCGCGCTGTCGAACCGGCGGCACTCTCCATGGCGGCACGTCGGTTCACGCACCAGCACATCGCAGCGCTTCGGAAATCGGCCGAGGCGCTGGCAGAGGCTGCGCGCGAGCGCAACTCCCTGAAGGCGGCCGAACAGGACACGGTTTTCCATACGATGATCTATGACCAGTGTGGCAACCGGCTTTTACAGGAAATGCACAATCGGTTGGAGGCCGCGATCCAGGGAAGCCAATGGGTGCCGATGGTGATCGTGGAAATGATGACGGATACGGCACTGGAACACATGCAGGTGGTGGCCGCTCTGGAGACCGGCAAGATCGAGGTGGCGTGCAGCGCGCTTGTGCATCACATAGAAAGAGCAGCCTATCGCTGCGGCATTTCGGAACTGGGAACTTGGCCGTCCGGACAGGTGCTCCGGTTCGACGCCTCCGATCACCAGACTGCTGCCGACACCATAGCGGAAACCAGCTGATGGAAATCCGAGGCGGACAGACCGCCACGACCAATCAACGCGCTTCGACCAAGGCGATGCAGCGTTCAATGTCTTTGGCCCACCTGCGACATAGGCCAGGTCAGGCGTCGATTGCCCACCCCTGCGGCATGGACCGCGCCCCCAAGCGCATCTGGATGCCATTTTCGCATTGGCCGAAAGACACGGCAAGGGAATCGACATTGCGCTCTGACAACAGCGCCGCCATCGCGTGGTGTGCCCTCCACCAAGCGAAGGCACGCTGGAACGTCCCATGTTACGGACCAAGGCCAATGTCCTCCCGCGCGGTACCCAGCGCGTTGCGCCGCGGTCAGGATTGCGCTATATGTAGGCACGTTGCTACACGGAGGTTTCTGATGAGCATGACCAGCCTGTCCAGCCGGGAGTTGAACCACGATGTCGGCCGCGCCAAGAAGGCCGCCCAGAAAGGGCCTGTGGTGATTACGGATCGCGGCAAGCCCTCGCATGTGCTGATGACCTATAGCGACTTTGAACGGCTGACGGGCAAACCCGGCAACCTTCTGGAGGCACTCGCCATGCCGGGCTTGTCGGCCATCGAGTTCGAATCCGCGCGTGCCCGCATTGCCCCGCGCGAACTGGATCTGTCTTGAAATACCTCCTCGACACAAACGTCGTCTCGGAGCTGCGAAAGGTCGGAGACGGCAAAGCCGATGTGAACGTGACGCAGTGGATCCGCGCGCGCGTCTCCAGTGACATGTTCCTGTCTGCGATCTCCATCCTCGAAATCGAGCGCGGCATTCTCAGCCTTCACCGTCGCGACCCCGCCCAGGGATCGCGCCTGCGGGAGTGGATGGACAGCCGCGTCCGCCCCGAATTCATCGATCGTATCCTGCCTGTCGATGATGCGGTTGCAACCCGGTGTGCCCATCTGCATATCCCGGACCGCCGCAATGAGGCCGATGCGCTGATCGCTGCTACGGCGCTAATTCATGGCCTCAGCGTGGTGACGCGCAATGTACAGGATTTCGAAGGCACGGGCGTTATCCTGATCGATCCCTGGCGGGCCTGAACGATCGTCGATCGTTCGCTCACCGGTCCGGCTGAGGCGATGCCGGGCTGATCGCTTCAGCGGGCTCGCGGCAAAAATTCACGCTCCGCGAGACTTTGGCCTAGGATTTGGAGCAGTTCTTGCTCCGTCCCCTCAGACGCATCGAGCGTCCCGTCGATCGGCTGCCTCACCGCCGCCGCCACCAATTCAAACTGAACCGATAAAGGCCCGTGATATCCGTCCGTCGCCCCTTCCCCTAATCGGACAGACTACGCTTTCCAATTTTTCTCTTACAAAGTCAGTGGGTTGAGTTGTTGTCCGCAGACAACGGGCACTTTGCGACAACTATCGCGATAAAATCCGCCACGGTCAGGCACTTCGGATTTCACCGCCCTGATGTCGCAGCAGAGCCATCAGCATTGGTCCAAGCGAAAATTCGCCGCGGGCCGTGCGTGATGTCAGGTCGCGCAGATAGCCGCCGGCCGAGTTGATGTGCCCTGCCCTCTCCAAGATGCAGGCAATCGCAACGGCGGCGTTTTCCGGCCCCATGGCCTCGCAGGCATCCTGATACGCCGATGGACTGACGCCCAGCACGGAGCGAACGACAACCGCTGCCGCCATCAGGTCCCGCCAGCTGGCAATTGCCCCTTGAGGACCATAGCTTGCAATCTCCGGGCAGGCCCGAAGCACAAGGCCTAACGGAAACGCCTTCAATGTCTCGGGCAGTTTTTGCCGTTGGACCGCTGCCGTTCCGCCCTGCTCTTCTCGAGAGCTTGGTTCAAGTTCATTGCAGGATTCGGGATTTGAATTCTGTATGTGACGCTCAGTTTGAGCATCATTGGTGCTATTATTCTGAGTAAAATCCCGTGCTTCCAGCCGGTTAATCACCTCATCGCGCAAAAGCGTCATTTCATCCAGGAGCGAAGCGAGGTCGTGCCGGCTCGGTGAACGCGGAATCCTCGCGACAAGCGCCACGTACATCGCCTCGATCATCTCCCAGTCGCCGGCAGCGCCTTCCTCAATTGCCGCAGAAATGAGCTTGCGGACATCCCGGCGGCAGATGGTGAGATCTTCCTTGGCCCGGCGATGGGCGGTGCGTTCGGCAACGACATCCTGCGCCAGTACGGCAAGTTCTTCGGCGCGCAAAAGAAGCGGCGACAGATCGAAGCCGAACGCTCTTTCCACCTCACCCGCTTTATCCTTGCGGGCGTAACGTTTTCCGTTGGCGCTATCCTTGCGCAGGATCAGCCCGGCATCGACCAGAAGCGCGATGTGACGCCGCAGCGTCGCGCCCGCAATACCGTGCGCACGAAGGGCTAGCTGCATGTTGGAGGGAAACACGATCATCTGCGCATCGGCGCGAAGTGCGTTTTCGGGATAAAAGCTGAGAAGCGCATCAAGCACCGCAAGGCTGCGATCCTGCAGGCAAAGGCGTTCCCGAGCCTCCGAAGCATCACGAAACACTTTCCATTTTTCGGCGCGCTTGCCCGTTGCGATGTCCGTTGTTGCCAACTGGCGCTGCACCAGGGAAAGGGTCATCGGCCGCCGCCCGACGGGCGTCGTCACATATCCACTCTGCATTGTCTTTCACCTTTTTTCGGCAAAAGAAATCCGCTCACCAAAACGGTGCCAAAGACTCTTGACTGCGATTCATGGAAATGCGATTCTCAGGCTGCTTAGACCAATGAGAGAGGCTTCCACGACGGCAACGTTGGGGGGCCTTTTTCTTTTGTGTTCTTGTATCCTCAGTTGTCTTTCTTGAAGCTCTCGTAGAGGCCGGGCAGCTGCGCCATCACGAAGAGCGCAAAGTCCTCATCCCGTTCCCTGCTGATCTGAATTTTGCAATGTTTGCCGGCAACCGAGAGCTTGGCGATCTCGGCGCCTTCAACAGAGCGCGCAACCGCCTGAACCGGGCTTGCTGCGGCATCGCTTTTCTCGGCCTTTTTCAAGGCGGCAAAAATTGCGGTAAAGCGGTCATCGGATTGCTTGTGGCTGAATGCGCGGTCTTCCATGGCCTTGCGGGCCTTCGGTTCGGCCCGCGATGTCTTCAACAGCTCGACCATCTCCTGCCAGCGGCCGCGGCCGATTTTTGGCGCACGGCCAATGGCGTCAACGAGCCAGTCCGGCACGCCCTGCGCCACCGCAACAAGCTTTGAAACCTCGGCGCGATCGACCGACAGCGCCGACTGGATGAGACTGCGCTGGAAACCAGCGGCCTCCAGCTTCAGGGCAAATGCCGCCCGCTCGATAAAGCTCAGGTCTTCGCGCGCAGAGTTTTCAATGCCCTGGGCGACAACCAGCCGGTCATCGTCGAGATCGCGCACATAGGCTTTGACCGGAAGGCCGAGATCACGGGTGGCGCGCAGGCGCCTGTGCCCATAGGCCACCTGGTATCGGCCCGGAACCGACGGGTGAGGGCGCACCAGGATCGGCATTTCCTGCCCATGTTCCCTAATCGATGCCCGCAGCGCCTCCATGGCGGCTGCATCCTGATCGAGGAACCGGTCGGAAAACGGTGACGGATCGATGAGCGCGCTTTCGAGTTCGACGGGCAGGGCGCCTTCAGCGATCCTTTGTTTCAGCGCCTCATAATCCCGCTCGACTTCCGAAAACGTATCCTGCAACGAGCGCACCGCGCCGGAAGCAACCCGCTGGGTCGGGGCGCGCGTTTCCGACGCCTGGCTTTCGTCATTGCCCGCCGCAAATAGCGAGCGGATCGATTGCGTGCGCTTGCTCATGGCCGTTCCTCCTGCAAGGCAGGGCAGGGGTTGTCCGCAGACAACAGCTCAAGCTTTTGATTTCTATAAGATGTCATATCGTCACCTGCCCCAGACGCCATTGATCTGATCGATCACTTCCAGGTTGACCGCGTTGATCGATTCCATCGCCCGGTCATAGGTCGTCCGGCCCACTGCTCCCCGCGACAGCTCGTAAAGCGATTGCTTGGTGAGGCCCGCATTGGCGATCCCGGTCGACTTCCAGGCAGATGCTGCCATGACATCGGTTCCAAAGACGTCGCGCAGCAGCGCCACAACCTCCTGCTCTGGCACGTCGCGGGGATCGTGGCGGGTGATGAGGAAGCGCAGAAAATCATAATCTAGCGTGCCGCCGGCCTCTTCGATCACAGAAACGAGGTCCGAGGTCATCAGTAGGAACTGGCTCATCGAGGCCACATCCACCATCTGCGGGTGAACCGTGACGATCATGCCGGTGGCTGCGTTCAGCGCGCCCATGGTGAGGAAACCCAACTGCGGCGGACAATCGACCACCACAACATCGAAATCCTGCTCGACCTCTTCGATGGCACCGGCAACGCGCCGGAAAAACAGGTCCTGCGGGCGACCCCGGTTCTGCAGCATGAAGCGCGGCGTCTGGTGCTCGAACTCCATCAGTTCCAGATTGCCGGGGACGATGCTGATGCCGGTAAAATAGGTTGGCCGGATGATGTCGCGCATCGCCACGCGCTGGTCGTCATAGCGGATCGCGCCATAGAGCGTGGTGTTTTCAGCCACGTCGAATTCCGGCTGATAGCCGAACATGGAGGACAGAGAGGCCTGCGGGTCGAGGTCGATGGCAAGAACACG
>NZ_JBZAYW010000004.1:0-102030 GCF_058242805.1 Neorhizobium sp. PAMB6716 | reverse complement strand
CTTGTCCGCGTTGGCCACAGTCGGCGCCTCTCAATTTGCAGGACGCTCTTTCGGTCACCTTTCCGGCGGCGAGCGACAGATCGTCCTGCTTGCGCGGGCATTGGCGACAGAGGCCAAAGTTCTCGTGCTCGATGAACCCGCAGCTTCCCTTGATCTTGCCAATCAAAACCTGCTGCTCGGTGTCCTGATGCGGCTGAGGCAGGCTCGCAGCCACACGATCGTTTTCACCACCCATCATCCACAGCATGGTTTGATCCTCGCCGATCGGGCTTTGATGATGCATGCCGGAGACGAGGTTCTCTATGGCCCCACGGCCGACATGATGACGGATGGCGAGCTCGCCCGCCTCTACGGGGTGCCTTTCGTGCGGCACACCGGCGCTGTTGGCCGACCTGATATCGTTTCCCCGATCTTTGGGGCAACCGTCTTTTCATCCTAAACCAAGAACAGGAGCCTACATTGGACACGATTACCTATCTTGAGAATGGCGAAGCCTTCACCGTGAGCTTTGCCGAACTCCTCAAATACCATGGTCCCGGTTTTCCCGGTGGCGTTGCGCACGGCCTCAAGGTCATGCAGCGGGCGTTTCCGCTACTGGATGAAGGACGTCCCGTCGAACGGCGTGAAATCCGTATCGATACGGCGTTTCCGGGTCCTGGTGGACGTGATGCCTTCGAATTTGTTACCAGAGGGCTGACCGACGGTCGGTACGTGGTCGACCGTTCGCTGGGTTGGGACGGCATCGAGGAAAGCCCGAAGGGACGGTATTATTTCCGTTTTACATACCGCGGTACGGTAGTCGAGGTTACGATCCGCCCAGGTCATGTGCGGCCCGAATTCCTTGAGCTTGCTCGCAAGGAAAATCGCACCGCCGACGATGAAGTGCGCCTTGCCGCACTGAAGCGCGAAATGGGCGATCGCCTCGTTCCGCTCGCTCCGGAAGATGTTTATGACGCCAAAGTCAGCCGCGCCTGATCCCGATTGCGTCCAGAGCGAGCGTCGCCATTGGATGGCTGTGCTCGCCCGCGCGCCCATTGATCTGCTGCGGGCATCTTTTGAAGACTGTCCGCAGTGCGCTGATGTACGTCGGCTTGTGGGGCCAGAGATTGGTCTGATCCAGCTGCGTGCGAAAACACCCGTGACGAAAACCGCATTTCATCTCGGCGAAGCGACCGTATCGCGCTGCGTTGTAGAGCTGGCCGGTCGGCGTGGTTATGGCGTGGTCCTGGGCAGCGATCTTGAAAGGGCTGAGCTTGTGGCGGTTTTCGATGCGCTGCTCCAGGATCCTCAGATGTATGGCGAACTCAGGCCGAAATTGCTGCAGCCGGCCGAGTCCGCCATCTCGGTGAGCCGGCAGCGCCGGGCAAATACGGCTCAAGCGACAGCGGCACATTTTTTCACTGCCGCGCGAGGGGGTAAAACGCCGTGAAAATTGCGATCGATCAGCGTGGACCCCAGAAAGCTTACGAGGACCGAAAGGCCTATCGAAACCTCCTTCAGGCATTCGCCTATCCGGGCAAGATGATGAGTGTGCGCGGAGGACACCTCGCCCATGCCGCTATCCTCATGACACTCGCGGATACGACGACGCCGGTCTGGATTGATGAAGGCTTCGCCGAAATCAAGGCGAATGCGACCAAGGCACAGTTGCCGAGTGCGAGTCGGGTAAACTGTGTTTTCGCACTCTGTAGCGGAGAACGCTTTAACGGCTTCGATGGCTTTCCCGTCGGAACGCTTGTCGACCCGCACCTTTCCACGACCATGCTCATAGAAGTCGTTTCACTCACCGGTGGTGAGCCATGGCGGCTTGCTGGCCCGGGAGTAGGGCCAAACGGCGCTAGCCTGGCGCCGATTGGATTGCCGAAAATGTTTCCTGCCGCATGGGCGCAGAATAACGCGCTCTACCCGCTCGGAATCGATGTGATCTTTACGGCGGGTGAACTGTGCGCATGTCTCCCCCGAAGCGTCAGATTGGAGATCGCCGATGTATGTGCCGGCTAAGGGGGGAGAAGTTGCCATTGCCAGGAGCCTCGAAGCCTTAGCGCGTGCCCGGCGTGGCGATCCCGATGTGCCGGAATTGACCGTCGCCCAGATAAGGGAGCAGATGCGGGGTGCAGTGGACCGGGTGATGACGGAAGGCGCCCTTTACGATCGAGACCTCGCGGCTCTCGCTCTGAAGCAGGCGCAAGGCGATCTGTCGGAGGCGACCTTCCTATTGCGGGCTCACCGCGCCACGCTTCGGCGCATGGGCCATTGCGAGCCCATAGAATTCACGGATATTTGCCTCGATCGGCATATCTCCGCGACCACGAAAGAGCTCGCCGGCGGCCAGATCCTTGGAGCGACCTACGACTACACCCATAGGCTTCTCGATTTTTCCTTGCTAGAGGCGCGCTCCTGCGCTGATCGCGCGGTGGTTGACGATGAGTTGCAGGATGAAAGAGGTTTCGTCCAAGATTCTGCCGCGCTAGCACTGCATACATCACCCTATCAGGACTTGCTTGTTTCCCCAGACTGCGAGCCGAGCGGGAACCGGGATTATGAACCAGTCGATATCACTCGTGTCCCGGTCCGCCCGCCTTACGGACCATCCGAGACGCTCGGCCATCTGGTTCGTGGAGAAGAGGGGTTTCTGACTGGTCTTGCCTACACACGGCTGCGCACTGCCGGCGCGTCCCATCCCTATGTGGAAGAGCTGTCGGCAGGTCAGGTTGAGATCCTGGTCGAGCTGGAGGATCTGGGGCTTACCGTTTCGATCGGGGATATAGACATCACTATCTGCCGTATGGTGGCGCCGGTTCTGGACGGCAAGCAATCCCATCTCTCGCCAGGCTTCGGTGTTGCGTTCGGGACGAACGAGAGGAAAGCTGTCGCTATGGCCACCGTGGATCAGGCACTGAAAGCAGGGCTTGATCCTGAGCTGGTGCTTTCCCATAGCGACGGCGTGGAAGCAGCCGGCTACGTATCGCACCTTAAATTGCCTCACTATTCCGACTTTCAATCCGATCTGGAGCTGATCCGGCGTGCGAGGTCTACGCATGAATGAAACGTTCGGCTACCTCGATGAGGACAGCAAAAGATCTGTGAGACGAACAATCCTGAAGGCCCTGGCCATCCCGGGCTATCAGGTGCCGTTCGTCGCACCGGAAATGCCGATAGCCTACGGTTGGGGGGTAGGGGGCATGGTGGTCACGGCAAGCCTGATCAATGAGGAGGACTTGCTGAAGGTTACCGACCATGGCTCAGACGACACGGTGAATGCGGTCAACATTCGGTCCTTCTTCACGAGGACGGCTTTCGTAACCACCACGACCCGCACGCCTGAGGCAACACTCATACAGGTCCGCCAGCGTGTCCCCGAGGCAAAGCTCCAGGAGGGGCAGATCGTCGTTTATCAGGTGCCGAGACCAGACCCTTTGCGCGCCTTCGTCAACTCGGCCAAGGAGGCCTCTCGCATGCACGCACACGCGGATTACGGCCGTGTGTACGCTCGGCTGTTCGAGGAAAGAACCGGTAGTCGTGGTGCAGTCCAGCCAGGGTATGACTACCCGGTTATGGTCGAAGGGCGATATTTGATGTCTCCGTCACCGATACCGAAGCGAGATAACGCTAGTCTCCACCGTTCGCCGGCAATTCAGATATTCGGCGCGGCGCGAGAGCGTCGGCTCTATGCATTGCCACCCTACACCCATGTCGAAAGCCTTGCATTCGACGATATACCTTTTGACCCCGGCTATCCTGATGACGGACGGCAGTGTGTCATTTGCGGATGCGCAACCAGTCATCTCGACCACCTTCTCCAGAAGGATGATGGGACAAGCGAATGGGTATGCTCCGATACCGAATGTTGCGAACAAAGATCAAAGGAGGTTGCCGGTGCTTAGGCTACCTTCTCCCGTCCTGACGCTTGGTCGCGTTTCATATGATAGGCGGATTGCGCCGGACACGTCGTTCGTCCTCTATCCTGGAGAGGTGCTTTGTCTCGTCGGGAAATCCGGAGCGGGAAAGTCGACGCTGCTGCGCATGGCGGGCGGGCTTTTGCGTCCGCACGAGGGGAGGGTGCTACACCAATCCGCCGATGGCCCGATCTCGATCTATGAGCTTCCCGAGCAGGCTTTGGTTTCACAGCGACGTCGGAACGTCGGGATAGTCGCTCAGAATGCTCGTGACACCCTCGATATGGCACAAAGTGCCGCCGCGAACATCGTTCAGCCTCTGTTCGACAATGGCGAGCGCAATTTTGGCCGAGCGATGGCGTCAGCGCAGCACTGGTTCGCTGCACTCGATCTCGATGTCGCAAGGATGGGCGACCTGCCGAGTTTGTTTTCCGGTGGCATGCAGCAGCGCTTGCAGATTGCGCGAGCGCTGGTCCACGGACCGAAGGTTCTCTGTCTGGACGAGCCGACGACTGGTTTGGATACCTCGGTGCAGGTCCGTCTTCTTTCATTGCTTTCGGGGCTTCAGCGCCAAACGGGCGTCGCCATGTTGCTTGTGACACATGATCTCCGGATTGCCCGGCTGATCGCCCACCGCGTGATCGTGCTCGACGAAGGCAGGATCGTCGAGGAGGCTCCACCAGACCGGCTCATCGCTGATCCTTGTCATCCTGCGGCCCGCGACCTCGTCGCGGCAATGATTTGAGGACGGCTATGGACATCTTGCGTGTCGAGAACCTGGAAAAGGACTACGAAGCACGAGCCGTCGGTCCGGTGAGCTTTAGATTGAGGGCCGGTGAAATAGGATTGATCGTCGGCGGTTCAGGGTCGGGAAAATCGACGGTGCTCGATGTGCTGTATGGGACAAAAAGAGCGAGCCGAGGAAGTGCCTTCTTGTGTGTTGGTGACGGGCAGCGAGATCTCTTCGACATATCGGTCGCGGAACTCGTTTCAATTCGAAGCGTGGCCATTGGTTACTGTACCCAATTTTTGCCGGCGATCCCCGGAAAATTGGCAGCAGACCTCGCAAATGAAGCTGCTTGCGCAGAAACAAGTTCGGCCGATATCACCGAGCTGTTGGATCGATTGGCCTTGCCGCAACGACTCTGGACCCTGCCGGTGTCTTCATGGTCTGGCGGCGAGAAACAGCGCCTGAACATAGCGCTCGCTGCCCTTCGCAAGCCAAAACTAATTTTGCTCGACGAGCCATTCTCCGCGCTGGATGAAGCACTGCACCCTGTCGTTTGGTCGGTTCTATCGGCGTTGGCTGATGGTGGCTCCGCAATATTGCTTGGGGTCCATAAGGCAAGCTCCTCTACAGCAGGGGCAGAAACACTGGTTGTCCTTGATTGATCAGGCATGTCTTGTGAGTTTTCGACGGATTAGCCTGATTTCCGGCAATTGGGGAGCGGGCCCGATACAATTAGGGATCTTGCGCATCGACACGTTGAGAGTTGGGGCGCTGAAGTTTCTGTAGGTTGCGGTTCGAAAACTACGCGTCAAGGGTTCGATACCCTTCAAGGCGTTCGAAGTATCTGTGGACATCCACAGCGCGGCCTTATTTAGTTTGCCACGCGGCGCGGCATATCGGTCCCGGTTTCCGGCGTTGCCGTCGCGGCGCTAAATATAATGCGGCGATTCATTTGACCGATTTCTCTAGGGTGAACGGCTTCAACGTACCCGCTAGATGTTGATTGCCACTGGTGACTGACCTGGTCCCAGGGCCGATTACTATCGAAAATCAACAGACCAACTGCCGCGCACCACCGCGCGTGCGGCGTCAAATGCGTCCCGACCCTGCGGTCGATATCATCATTAACTCAGCACCTGAGGTACTGCATCATTGATAATTTTACGAAAAATTTAGGTTAATTGACGGTTTCCATTGTAACCTGTTCCATCGCAAGCGCAGATCGGTAAGTTGATTGGCATCAGCTTTTTCAATGAAACTGCCGGAGCGTTGCGCATGACTATGCTTGCCACCACGAATAACTCACATGCAGGCAATTTAGCTTCGCTCTCGCATAAGAGCGTCGTGGTTACGGGTACTCGGATGCTAGGCCCCGATATTCTGCGCTCGCTGGCGATCTTGCTGGTGATGCTCGTCCATTTGCCATTGAATGCCACGCCCGGAGTATTGGTGACCGTGCGCGAATATGGCTGGCTCGGCGTCGATATCTTCTTCGTACTGAGCGGCTACCTGATCGGCACGCAACTGTTCAAGGAAGTGACGCGCACGGGAGCAGTCGATTTCAAATCGTTTTACCTCCGGCGTGCCTTCCGCATCTTTCCAGCGTTCTTCGTGGTCCTTGGCCTTTATGCCCTGGTTCCGGTCCTTCGCGACAATCCGGCGATGCAGCCTCTCTGGAGGTTCGCCACCTTTACCGTCAATCTCGGGTTCGATCCGAGGGAAGGGAACGCGTTTTCTCAGGCATGGACGCTTGCTGTCGAAGAGCAGTTCTATCTCGTCCTGCCTTTGCTAGTTCTTCTCCTCTACAGACGCATCGGCACGGGACGGGTGCTTGCCCTCGCAGGGCTGCTGATGTTCGCCGGCGTCGTGCTGCGTTACACGATCTGGGATATACAGGTTGGCACCCTTGTCGCAGAGGGCCAGTTCCGCCCCGCCTTTGCGACATACCTCCGAGATGTCTACTACCCGACATATACCCGTCTCGACGGTCTGTTGTTCGGCGTAGTGCTTGCGGCCTCCCGCTTTTTCAAGCCTGAGCTTTGCAGGCAATATCTGCCGCCAAAGGTCACGATTCCCTCAGGTCTGATCTTTGTGATCGCGGCGCTCATCTGCTTCGTTGATCGTGGACCGCTTGCAGGACAAGGCATCTTTCCGGTGTTTCAGGCGCAACTCGGCGCGGTCGCGGGCTTTCCGCTGATCTCGATCGGTATTGCGCTTTTGTTCTGCGCTATGCTCGATCTTGAGCACTTTTTGAGCCGGTGGCCTGTACCGGGGGCGGCTCTCGTCGCAACGCTGTCCTACAGCCTTTACCTGACGCACAAGTCCGTCTTTCACGTCACGCGCCTTGTGCTCGGAGAGGAGAACCTGCAGGGAAGCTTCGGCTTTGTCGTCTATCTGCTTGCAAGCTTAGCCGTCGCGGCCGTTCTCTGGTTTTGCGTAGAGCGAACATTCCTGCATCTTCGGGATCGCATGCTTTCGTGGAAGTAGGCCTGCGCCGTATTAAAGACCCTGTATGTCGAGGCATTTAGTGCTATATTATAGATCTCTCATGCCTTGGGAGGGGGTCAATGTGGAGCCGCAAGATTTTGATACTTCCGTTCGCGATAGCCGCTTCTGTCATTCAGGCCCGGTCGGCAGAACGGCTGCCATTTCATGTCTCGCATTTCCAGGACGATGTTACCGTCAATCTGACAGTAACATCGCTGCAAACATCACCCGTCCAGGACTACGACTTCGATGTGACCATCGGCCTAACGGAATTCGATAGCGGGGGTTCGATCAGGTACATCGACCAGGGAAGCCACGACGTCCGCGTAAAATGTGACGGCGCGGGCAAGGTCTTCGTCGGTGGGGCGGTTTACGTTCCAACGAGGGGTGTCGCCGGAAGTGACTGGAAAGAAGACCTGTGGAAATCGGTCTGCACCTCCCCGGTTTCATAGCTGACAGGCGATGCAAGATTTGCAGCGCGACGGATATAGGCAATGTTGACCGACGCCCTCCTGCCGGAAATACTGACGCCATTGGTGTACACCCAATCATTGGCCCCAAACATACCCGGGACTTCTTCGATTATGCGGTCCGAGACTACGAGTGGCGATTTCAAAAGGCTGGCTAGAGCCTCCAGGCGTTGAGCGACATTGACGGCGTCCCCGATCACGGTGAACTCGTCGTGGAAGCCGCTTTCAATGACTCCGCCGAGAACGGTACCATAATGAAGGCCGATCCCCGCGTTCAGACAGGGGCCGCCCCTGCCAATGTTGTCGTTGCGCCACTCGTCGAGTGCAGCAGTCAAAGACAACGCGCAGGCTAATGCCCGCCGAGCATCGTCCGCCTTGGGCTTCGGCTGCCCGAACACCGCCATCACGCCATCGCCGATGAACTTGTCAACCGTTCCGCCATAGGCGAACACCGTGCCGGCGACGATGTGCCGATACTCACCGAGGACACGGGCAAGCTCGCGTGCGGAAGCCGTTTCCGCATATGACGTGAAGTCGCGGATATCGATAAACATGATCGCCGCGTCCCGCCGCTCTAGGTCAAGGTTGGCACTGGCAGTCTGAAGATCGGCGACGACTGTTGGCGAGAAGAAGCGTGACAGGTTCATGCGCTTTTCCTCGATCCTTAACGCCTGCCTGATGGTGCGTTCGTGATCGCGCGCCAACAGATACACAGCCATCGCAGTGAAGGCGAAACTCATGGTCAGGCCGAGGTCCTGATTGAAGAAGTTGGCCAGTAGTGTTCCGGGCGAGCTGGCGTGATGACGGAACGCCATGAGGGCAAGCATAAGCACCCATGCCAAGACCACGATCGTCGAAAACAAAACGATTAGCCTGCGTTCCAGCTTCAAGGCTACGTGGTTCAGAAGGATGAACGAGACGACCAAGCTCGACGTCGTAAGGGCGTGATCTTCCGTGATCGGACTAGCCAGAATGTGTTCATAAAGGATCACCACGACCAAGGCCGCATCGAGCGCCACGAACAGTGCGCCGAGGTGTTTGTGTGCCGGGAAAAAGGCAGCCACCGCGACGGATGCCACGCTGACGATCAAATAGACCAAGCTGACGATGGCATGGGTCGTAAAACTGGCGAGCCCGTCTCCGAACAGGAGGTTGGCGAACAGGATCGAAAGGACGACGAACCGCAGCGAGGCCGACCGTAGTTCCCGGGTGGAAGCGCTATTGCTGAAAGGCGATGATTTCTGTTCCATTGATCCAGGTCTGTACGATCGGCATATGCCGATCTAAGAAGTTGAGGTCGAAAGGGCCGAGCCTTGGAAGGCCCGGCCCGGTCCCGTTACTTGACGTCCGTGACCGTGATTTTGCCCTCGACGCGCTCGGCGACGAACTCAATGTTGGCGCCTTCCTTCAGTTTTTCGAGCATGGCGTCGTCTTTGACGCGGAACACCATGGTCATGGCGGGCATCTCGAGGGATTTGAGTTCCTCGTGGATAATCGTGACTTTCTTCGCTTTGGCATCGACCTTCTTGACGGTACCCTTGGTGAATTCGGCGGCGATCGCGCCGGAGGCGAGGGCAACTGCGAGAAGGGCTGTCGAGGCGAATTTGATGATGGATTTCATGTCATCTCTCCTTGCTTCTAGTTATTTCTTGGCCACGGTCACGTCGCCGTGCATTCCGGCGTCGTAGTGGCCGGGAACGAGGCAGGCGATCTTGAAGGTGCCGTCATTGGTGAACTTCCAGATGATCTCGCCGGACTTTCCCGCAGCCAGGCGGATCGCGTTCGGATCGTCGTGTTCCATTTCCGGGAATTTCTCCATGACAGCCTTGTGCTCCATAACCTTGTCTTCTTGGTCGAGGACAAACTCGTGATCCAACTCGCCCGCGTTTTTGATAGCGAACACGACCGTCTGGCCCTTGCGGACCTTGAAGGTGTTTGGCGTGAAGATCATCTTGCCGTCGTCCGTTTCCTTCATGGAGACCCGGATGGTCTGTGTAGCCTCCGCCTTCTTGCCGGGCTCACCGACCGCCATGGCAGCGTCATGGCCGCCTTCGTGTGTGCCGGAGGCGAGGACGGGTGTGGCGAGCGCCGCGAGAAACATTGCGATCATTGCAGTTTTCATAGTCTTGTCCTTTAGTTGGTTGGGAGAGAAGATCAGCCGTGCTTCATAGGCTTGGGCGTGATTTGGGTCTTTGCGTCCTTGGCCTTGGTTGCGTCGGGCAGCTCGCCCGTCCACTCCCAGGCCTGCGTTCCGGGTGGGTTTTCATACCAGCCAGGATCGGTGTAATCGTCCGCCGCGATGCCCTCGCGGACCTTGACGACGGAGAACATGCCGCCCATCTCGATGGGACCGTGCGGACCCCATCCGGTCATCATCGGAACGGTGTTCTCCGGAATTTCCATTTCCATCTCGCCCATGTCCGCCATACCGGCGGTTCCCATGGGCATGTATTCGGGCTGGATTTTCCTGATCTTTTCGGTGACGGATTTCTTGTCGACGCCAATGAAGGTGGGCACGTCATGGCCCATTGCGTTCATCGTGTGGTGCGACTTGTGGCAATGGATCGCCCAGTCGCCCGGATACTTGGCGTCGAACTCGTAGGCACGCATCGCACCAACCGGGATGTCGATGCTGACCTCCGGCCAGCGGGCTTCTGGTCGCACCCAGCCGCCATCGGTACAGGTCACCTCAAAGTCATAGCCGTGCATGTGGATCGGATGGTTGGTCATCGTCAGATTGCCGACACGGACGCGCACCCTGTCGTCCTTTGACACGACCAGCGGACTGATCCCCGGAAAGATGCGGCTGTTCCAGGCCCAGAGGTTGAAGTCTGTCATCTCCATGACGCGCGGAACATAGGTGCCCGGATCGATGTCGTAGCCGCTGAGCAGAAACACGAAGTCCCGGTCGACGGGCATGAACTTCTCGTCCTTCGGGTGGATGACGAAAAAGCCCATCATGCCCATCGCCATCTGGACCATCTCGTCCGAATGCGGGTGGTACATGAAGGTACCGGACTTCACGAGATCGAACTCGTAGACAAAGGTCTTGCCGACCGGGATGTGCGGTTGCGACAGCCCGCCGACGCCGTCCATGCCGGACGGCAGGATCATGCCGTGCCAGTGGATGGTCGTATGTTCCGGCAGCTTGTTGGTCACAAAGATACGAACACGGTCACCCTCGACCGCCTCGATCGTCGGACCCGGGGACTGGCCGTTGTAGCCCCAAAGATGGGCGGTCATGCCTTCGGCCATCTCGCGCTCGACGGGTTCGGCGACCAGGTGGAATTCCTTGACACCGTTGTTCATGCGATGGGGCAGGGTCCAGCCGTTGAGGGTGACGACCGGGGTGTAGTCGGGCCCCGAAGAAGGACGAACTGGCGTCTGGGTTTCGGCGGTTTCCATGATGGCCGCTTCAGGCAGGCCCATGTTGGAGGTCTTCGCCCATGCGGCAGTCGAAACGAGGGCAGCCCCTGCGCCAAGCATCTGTCTTCTGTTAAACATGTCTTTGTCCTTTCTCAGTGACCGCCGCCGCCGCTTTCGGCAGCCGCTGCGACTTCCGTTTCACCACCGGCCGAACCCGCGCCGCCGCCGTAGATGGCAGGCGCGAGATTGGCTTCGGCCAACCAGAAGTCACGTTTTGCATTGACGGCGAGGAGGATCGAATTGACCTTCTCCCGGCTGTCGGCGAGCAATTCGAATGTGTTGGTGATCATGCCATTATATGTGAGGAGAGACTCTTCCTCGATCTTGGTGCGCAGCGGCACCACGCTGTTGCGATAGTGCCGTGCGATGTCGTAGTTCGCGCGGTAGGCTTGATAGGCGGAGCGAGCTTCCGAACGGACGTTAACCGCCTTTTCCGCGAGAACGTTTGCCGCCCGCATGTAAGCCAGTTCCGATTTCCGCATCCGGGCCTTGCCGCTGTCGAAGATCGGGATCACGAATTCCAGCTCTACATTTCCGGTCGTCTGCTTGTGCTTCTCGCCATCCTCGAGTTCTCGCTCGGTCTCGAAGCCGGAGAGAATTTCGAGATCGGTGACGTAGCGCGTGGCTTCCGTCAGCTTGTAGGACTTGGCTGTCGTCGCGAGGTCGAGCTTCGCTATCTGGAGGTCGACCCGACGCTCAAGCGCTTCTGCTTCGATCAGATCGCGCTTGACCAGACCCTTGGGAAGCTGAGGCAGACGGTTCGCAATCTGATAGTCTATGTCCGATCCCCAAAGTCCCATGAGCCGCGTGAGTTCTTCTTTCGCGAGACGGGCTTCAAGCCGTGCCTTGGCGGTCTGTCCGGTGAGTTCGGCGTAGAAGACGTGCTCGCGAGCCTGTCCGCCCTTGGTGAGAGAGCCAGCTTCGCCGATTTTCTGTGCGAGTTCCGAAGCCGCATCTGCGGCCGCCTGCGCCTGGTTGAGCTGGGCTACCGTTTCCCATGAGGCGACGGCGGTGATCCATGCGCGACGCGTTTCGGCGGCGAGCTGTAAGGTCCGCAGGGCCGCATTGAGCTGCGCCTTTCGGAACCCACCGTCGGCGATCTCGACGTTCCGCTTCTGGGTAGCGAGCGCGAGGATGTTGGTGGCGATCACACCTTCGATTGCCTTGTAAGCTTCGAGGCCGGGCGTACCGATCCCCGTCAGACCGATGCCAACGGTCGGGTTCACAAGCATGGTTGACTGCCAGGCATCCGCCGAAGAGTCTCCAAGATCGGCGTAGGCCGCCTGCAGGCCCTTGTTGTTCAGAAGCGCGACCTGAACTGCCGTTTCGACGTCCACGGTCTTTTTCGCCAGCAAGGTCTTCACCCGGCCCGAGACAACCTGAGCGTCTTGGCGGTTCTGCACCCAGACGGTGTCTTTTCCGGTCGCCTCGGCTGTCTTGTTCGCAACATTGGAAAACCCGGCCGTCGCCGCGGAGTATTCCGCAGAGGATACGCATCCTCCGAGAACGAGAGGAAGTGCGACAGTCACGGCACATTTGAGAGTGAAAAGGCTCATGACGCACCTCCGTCCGGAGCTTGCGCGTCATTCTGGTTCCGCCACGGTTTGGGATCGACCGGAACGCGGTGCGTGTAGCCCGCAACGGGGCTATAATAGTGAACGGGACGAACGTCGACCGGGAGGTCGGCGAGGTCGCCCGAAGCAATGACTTCAGGAGGCAACGTGGCAGCACATCCGCTTGCAAAGAGCGGCAAGGCAGCCACCAGAATTTTGAGGTTCATGGTGTAATCCGAATAGGAGATGTCATCGGCGGAACGAGCCAATCATGCTCGTCGACGCACGTTCAGACCCGCAGGGACGGGTTGATCCTATTCAGATATTCGGTGGACGATGGAGGGTCGGGATTTCACCGAACGAGCGCTGATCGTCAATGAGTCTGTGGATCGACGCAACCACGGGGCCGTCTAAAGTGTCCGTAGTTGCGACAATTGCGAAACTTATGCAAAAGTCGTTGCAACAGTTTTGCTTTCCGACTTTCGACTCTGCGTCGTCCGCAGAAACACTAGCATGGTGATCGTGTTCGCCGATTTGAGCGTCGGCGTGCTCCATGGTGTCCGACACTACTGTCGTACCATTGAGCGCCCCGCCGTGCATGGCGGCTGTAGCAGTGGACAGCGAGTACCCTGCCAGTGATACAATAATCACCAGTCTGATCAGAATCAGCAATTTCTTGCATGTGATTCGATACATCGCGCCCATCATTCAACAGCTACCTTCAGCGCAGCCAAATTTCAATAAAAGAAATATGTCAGGAGATTCACGTCGTTTATGTGGCGACGAGTTTTTCCATTATTTGACTTTAAAGGTTCCAACGCTTGTAAGGTCAAGGGCCGCAGCCGATTGCTCCGACATTAAATCTGGATATCTGGCCGTTCCCCGATGGGCTAAGGCGGAACCGTTTCAGAGTTCAGGTGTTACACAGGGTGATTCACCGGGCACCAGTGGCGATCACGCTCGCAAGCCGAGGGAAACATGTCGATGTGCGTTCGCAACATAACAGACCTAACGTGTCGAGTTCTTGCGATACTTTTCATCCTGTCCAATATCCACGGGATGGCGGTGGCGGCGCGCGCATCTGACGATCACTGCCCCTCAGTTTCGTCGTCGTCTAGTCACACTTCTGAAGCTGCTATAGGACGCGCTTGCTGTTCCAGCATGGCCTGCTGTCCCGTCGTAACGCTTGGAGACGTGTTTGTCGCTCCGGATAGACAAAAGATTGCGTTGTCCGTTGCTGTCGAACAACCCGTCAGATCCCTCTCTCTGCAACCGGACTATCCCCCTCCAAAGCTTCTGAACTGAGTTCCGATTTACGAAAACGAATCCAATCAGGAGAACTGAAATGAAAACGCTCGTACGAATTTCGCTCGCCGCTGCGGGTGCCTTGTCATTACTCGCCATCATGCCGGCCGCCTCTTTTGCGGAGATGGCCTATCCGGAAAAGTGCAAGTCCGAGATGGACATGTCAAAGATGGATATGATGTCCGGTGACATGGGCATGGGCGAAATGATGACTGACTATCAGAAGGCATCGATGGAAGGCATGAAGTCTATGCACATGAACATGATGCAGGGCATGATGAAGAAGGACGCAGACGTTGCCTTTGTCTGCGGGATGATCGCCCATCACATGGGTGCGATCAGCATGTCCGAGGTGGAGCTGAAATATGGTGACAACGAATGGGCCAGAAAGACCGCCCAGAAGATCATCGACGCGCAGACCAAAGAAATCGCCGAGATGACTGAGTGGCTCGACAAGGAAGCGAAGTAGGAAGGGAGAACGAACATGCATCACCTTTCAGACGACATGAAAGCCTGCATCGACAATTGTCTCGCCTGCTATCGTGAGTGCTTGTCGATGGCCATGGGGCACTGCCTGGAAATGGGCGGCGAACATACCGAGCTGAAGCATTTCAAGCTCATGATGGCCTGCGCGGAAATCTGCCGAACGTCGGCCCATTTCATGCTCATTGGTTCCGAGCATCACAAGCACGTCTGCCGAGAGTGCGCGGAAATCTGCGCTCAGTGCGCTGAGGATTGCGAACGGGTCGGAGACATGGAGTCGTGTGTAGCGGCTTGCCGCCGCTGTGCGGAGAGCTGCACAAAAATGGCGGCTTGAAAGAAATGGGGGAGAGCACTTTCATCCGTTTTCTCCCCCAACAATCATTCAAACTGTCGTTCAGCCGACGTGGTTACCTCAACATCAGCCTGTGCGTGGATCAACGTGTTTCATCCTTGCCCACGAGGTCCTCGCCGTGACCACCATGGCCATGACCACCGTGGCCATGGAACAGGTGCAGGAGAGGGCAAGCGAACAGGAGAATGTGGGGCGCAAGACCCAATGGATGCGCCCAGTGCTCGCGCAGAAGGAAAAAGGCGAAGATAACCCCGAGCGACGCCGCAAGCAGCATCCATTTTCGATCCCATTTCATATCCGCACGCTCCTCAATCTCAGGGCATTGCCAATCACGCTTACCGACGAAAGCGCCATAGCGGCGGCCGCTATGATCGGGGACAGCAAAAGTCCGAACGAGGGGTAGAGCACCCCGGCGGCTATGGGTACTCCAGCCGCATTGTATATGAAGGCGAAGAACAGGTTCTGGCGGATATTGCTCATTGTCGCGTGGCTGAGTTCTCGAGCCCGCACGATCCCCTGAAGGTCGCCCTTCAGCAGTGTTACGCCTGCACTCTCGATCGCGACATCCGTGCCTGTCCCCATGGCAATTCCGACATCCGCCGCAGCCAGGGCAGGGGCGTCGTTCACGCCATCCCCGGCCATTGCGACCACCCGGCCTTCTTCCCGCAAACGCTTGACGATCTTACTTTTATCTTCCGGCAGGATTTCGGCCTCGACCTCGGTGATACCGAGCCTGCGGGCGACCGCGTCGGCCGTCGTCTTGTTGTCGCCCGTCAGCATGACGACGCGGACCCCTGCCTTGAGCAACGCTTGGACGGCGTCCGGTGTCGTCGTCTTGATCGGGTCGGCAATCGCCAAAAGGCCCGCCACGTCGCCGTCTACCGCGACGAAGATGACGGTTGCGCCTTCTCCCCTCAGCGTCTCCGCCTGGCTGGTGAGAGAGGAGACATCGATATGAGCTTCCTCCATGATGCGGTGGCTGCCTATAATGAGCTTTCGTCCATCGACACTGCCCGTGACCCCTTTGCCGACCGGACTGTCGAAATCTTCCGCGACGCCGAAAACCAGCTGCCGTTCCGTCGCTGCGTTGACAATGGCAGTTGCCAGAGGATGCTCGCTCGCCCGTTCCAGTGTTGCCGCCAGGCGCAGCAGTTCGATTTCCGTCAACCCGTTTATCGCGGCCATCGAGGTCACCTTTGGTTTGCCCTCGGTCAGGGTTCCGGTCTTGTCAACGACCAGGGTGTCGACTTTCTCGAAACGCTCCAGGGCTTCGGCATTCTTGATCAGGACACCAAGGCCCGCACCCCGGCCGACGCCAACCATGATCGACATTGGGGTCGCAAGGCCCAATGCGCAGGGGCATGCGATGATAAGCACCGCGACTGCGGCTACAAGGCCGTGAGCAAAGCGCGGTTCTGGACCCCATATCATCCATGCGGCGAATGCGACGATGGCAATCCCGATCACCACGGGGACAAACCAACCGGAAACTTGGTCAGCTAGGCGCTGGATGGGCGCTCGCGAGCGCTGGGAGTCTGCAACCATGCGGACGATCTGCGCCAGCATAGTGTCGCGGCCGACCTTTCCTGCCTCCATAACGAAGCCACCGGTTTGGTTCATCGTGCCGCCTATCAGCTTTGCACCGACCTCTTTGGTGACAGGCATTGACTCACCTGTGATCATTGATTCATCAACCGAGCTGCGGCCTTCTATAAGGCTGCCATCGACCGGGACCTTTTCACCTGGGCGAACTCGAAGCCGATCCCCGACAACAACCATTTCCAGGTCGATGTCCTCGTCCACACCATCGCGGACGCGGCGTGCCGTCTTCGGGGCAAGGTCAAGAAGTGCGCGGATGGCACCACCGGTCTGTTCACGAGCTTGTAACTCCAGCACCTGTCCAAGCAGTACCAGTACCGTGATGACGGCTGCAGCTTCGAAATAAATGGCTACGGAACCATCTGCGGAGCGGAACGTGGCGGGAAACAGACCAGGTGTAAGGGTTGCAACGACGCTATAAATCCACGCGACCCCGGTCCCCATGGCTATCAAGGTGAACATGTTCAGGCGTATAGTGACGAGCGACTTCCATGCTCGCTCGAAGAATGGAAAGCCTGCCCATAGGACAACAGGTGTAGCAAGAACCAGCTGAATCCAATTCGAGGTCTGGGCACCAAGCACCATGTGAAGATTGGTGAGGTGGCCACCCATCTCCAGCATGAGCACAGGCACGGACAGAACGAGCCCCACCCAGAAACGGCGTCTCATGTCGAGATACTCGGCGCTAGGCCCCGTTTCGGCTGTGACCACTTCCGGTTCAAGTGTCATCCCGCAAATGGGGCAGTTCCCGGGTCCTATTTGCCTTACCTGCGGATGCATAGGGCAAGTGTAAATCACGCCTTCGGTTTGTGTGGTCATCGAACTTGCTGCACCATTCCCCGCCGCGTGACCCTCAGTTGCATGATGGTGATGATGATCTTTGTGTTCATCCATTGGAAAAAACTCCTTGGGTACGTCTCTATTGGGAAGCAAAAGTTGCCTTGGCTCGTCCAAGATGTCGTGGGGAGCGCGACGCGGCTTAGACTCTGCGCGGCGACGCTCGACTTCGACGGCAAATGCTTAGCTTCCGTCCCGATAGGCGACGAACGACATCATTCCGGATGCCATGTGGTAGAGGTGGTGACAGTGGAGGGGCCAACGGCCGGGATTGTTCGCATCGAAGGCTGTGACTACACTTGCCATTGGCGGAACCAGAACGGTGTCCCGCACCGCGCCCTGAATCGTGTTGCCGTTTATACCGATTACCTGGAAATGATGACCGTGCAGATGCATCGGATGCGCCATCATTGACATGTTCTGCATGGCAACCTCGACCCTGTCGCCGTGCCTCACAGTGAGACCATCGCCTCCGTGGATTTGCCAGGTGTAGCCCGCCATGTCGCCAGTCAGGGTGAGAGCGAAACGATGATCTGCGGGACGCGTTGGAAGGGGCTCGACGGCCCTCAGCTGCTGTTCCAGTCCCAGTCCGAGAACAGGTCCATTCGCCGGTCCACGCGAAGCAATCTTGGCAATATCGGCCCTAGGCGAGGCGAGGATGATCCCGGTCCGCTCAAGTGAGCCTTCGCGTAAGGCGAGGATAGAATGGGCTCCCCCAGATTTGGGAAGTTCCAGCCGTATATCTAGGCGCTGGCCCATTGAGATCGGAAACTGATTTCCAGAAATCGGGTGGACAAACTGTCCGTCGACCGCAACAAGACGCCCTGCAAGGCCCCCTGTGTCGATGGTGAACGCCGTTGCCGTCGCGCCGTTGATGATGCGTAGGCGGACCAGACCGCCTTTCTCCGTCGGAACGACCTGTGGGTCGTCGAGCGTTCGATCATTAGCGAGATACGCATCGTACTCGATGTCATTCAGGTCCATGGCTGCCATTCCTGGCATCGCCATACCGGACATATGTCCTCCGTGCATTCCGGCTGCCATGCCCTGCATCATGGCAGCATGGTTCATGGCCAGGCCGCCCTTGGAACGAGAGCCTTTGAGCCTGGCGAGCAATTCCTCGGCGGGTGTGAACGAAAAGTCGTGCAGGAGAATGACGACTTCTTGCTCATCACGCCTCGCGTCATCGGCAGTCCTGACAATTAAGGGGGCGGCCAGCAAGTTTTGTTCCTGCAACGTGTGGGCATGCATCCAGTGTGTCCCCCCGGCACCAACGGGGAACATATAGCGGCGGGCTTCCGCCGGACTTAAAAG
This sequence comes from Neorhizobium sp. PAMB6716, assembly GCF_058242805.1. Lineage (NCBI taxonomy): Bacteria > Pseudomonadati > Pseudomonadota > Alphaproteobacteria > Hyphomicrobiales > Rhizobiaceae > Neorhizobium > Neorhizobium sp. PAMB6716. The sequence goes on along the minus strand of NZ_JBZAYW010000004.1, from coordinate 83,578 downwards.
TGCAGCCGGATTGTCCGGCACGCCATCCATTTCCCAGGGGGGCGTCAGACCGTGCCAATGGATGAGCGTAGGATCGTCGATATTATTGGAAAGGGTGACGTCAAATTGACTATTCGCTTCCAACGTGATGCCCGCTGTGCCGTCAGGTTGAACGAGCCCGAAGACGCTAGCGGCCTTCCCATTCACTTCGATTATTCGCTTCGCAATGGAAAGCGAACGGGTTCTAATGTTCGACAACGGTTGGAATTTATTGGTTGTCACTTGCGGCCAGGCGCTCGTGGGAAACAATGCGGAAGCCGAACCAGCGACCGCTACACCCGTCACTAGTCTTCCTAAGAATTCACGACGATTCATCTCTTTGCCTCATTTTCTCGTGTCGGCCTTGCCGACGAAACGGCGCCGCGTGGAGATCACGGGCACCGACGATCATCCGCCATGGGGCGGGGAGCGATCAAACAAGGGATCGAGGAGGCGTGAAAGGGGGGCGACAGGTGGAGCCAATGAAGGACGCCTGCGGATCAAGGTATTGCTGAGAGCCGGAATCCAGGTGAAGAACGACAGGGTTCCAAACCGGAAGAATGACGTTGCACAGGCTGCATACGCTTTTGCAGCAAGCCTTCTGCTCGACAGGGTGGTGATCACCTTGTCCAGCTACGTCGCGTTTGGATGTTTCGATATGTTCAACTGGGGATAAGTCGTTATTGCAAAGAGTGGGAGCGGCCTCGGCCATCGGCGCGACGAGGAACATAATTGCGACCAAAACGGCCAGCAATTGTCTCGCGCATCTTCGAATGGTTTGGTTTGCGGCGAACATGTTTTCGCTGGGACCCAATTGTCATATTCAAGCACGATACCATGCCGTTGCAGGAGTTGCGTTGATCTTGATCAAACGCGAGGAGGTTTCGAGCCCCGAAGGTCGAGCCTCCATATGCTCGGATGGTCAAAACTGGGAGGAAGAGCCTCCGGGAAAATGGAGTGTAGCATGGGGATGAATGCGAGCGCGACGAAACTGGCCACTCTTGTGCTTCCAATAGTCGTTTTCGCCACGGCCGTCTCCGTAGCAACCGCTCAAACCGCCGCGCCCGGCAACGTAGTCAAAAGACAGGACGGCATGAAGGCGATGGCAAACGCCGCCAAGATCATCAACTCGATGTTCAAGGACACGTCACCCTACGACGCGAAAGCGTTCAAAGCGGCCGCCGAGACTATTCGGGCTCACTCGGGAGATAGCCTGTCGGCGTTGTTCGACGGTTCCGCCAACACGGCTGGCTCGAAAGCCAGCGCAAGCATCGAAACCGACCGTCAACAGTTCGACAAGTTGGCTGACGATCTTGGCATCTACGCGTCCGCGCTGTCTATCGCAGCTAACCGAAATCCCGACACGCTTGGCCCAGGAACGCGGATGAAGGGGGGCGAGGCCATGATGGGCGGACCCCTGGCAAAGAAGATGGATGCCGCACGAGAAGCGGAATCAATGCCCGCCGAACATGCCTTTCATCTGATGCTTCAAACATGCACCTCTTGCCACGCGAAGTTCCGGATCGAGGGGAAGTAGCGAAATCCCAATGGATGCCTCCAAGTGTGATCGGGTCGAGGCTGTTGGCTTTGGAATTTCGTTCAACTGCCACCCGTTCTCCAGGTATCCCGAGCGACCGGGGGGCTGGCTTCTTTTTTTACGGTGTTTGCAACAGCTTTCGTCAGAAGTGGAGATGAAGGCAGGAAGGATAAGCCCTCACTTCATAGCGTTAACCCCAAACCGGGCATTGATTTCCGGGGTGTCCTTTTCCGTCGCGTTCGCAATCTCTTCAATGATCGGGCAATCCGGTCTATCGTTGCCTTGGCAATGGTTCGCCAGGTGCTTCAGGGTCTTGGTCATGGCTTGTATTGCAGCCGCCTTGCGTTCCAGTTCGGCGATATGCTCAAGAGCAATCGCCTTGACGTCCGCACTCGCTCTGGATCGGTCACGCCATAAGGTCAGAAGCGTTTTCATCTGCTCCACTGAAAAACCGAGGTCACGGGCTCCTCGGACAAACCGCAATGTATGAATGTCGTTATCGCTGTAAGTGCGATAGCTCGCCTCCGTCCGGTGCGCGGGGCTTATCAGCTTGATCTGCTCGTAGTAGCGGATCATTTTAGTCGAAACGCCGCTCGCTTTTGAGGCTTGTCCGATATTCATTTTGATATCCTTCCAGGAGTAGACGGGCGTCCGGCGAGAACCGGACGCCCAGTTTTCAAGCCGGAGTTGCCCGACGAAGCCGGAGCGCATTGCCGAGTACAAACACACTTGACATTGCCATCGCTGCCGCCGCGAATATCGGCGACATAAGGGTGCCGTTCACGGGGTACAATACGCCAGCTGCGACCGGAATCAGCAGGACGTTGTAGGCGAATGCCCAAAACAAGTTCTGCTTGATGTTCAGGATCGTGGCCTTGCTGAGAGCGATGGCTTTCGGCACACCGTTCAGGTCTCCGGACATCAGCACGACATCGGCACTTTCAATTGCGATATCGGTTCCGGTCCCTACCGCCAGGCCTACGTCGGCCTCTGTCAGGGCAGGAGCATCGTTGATGCCGTCACCGATGAAGGCCACCTTTCGGTTGCCGTGCCGAAGTCTCTTGACCGCCTCGACCTTGCCCTCCGGCAAGACCTCGGCAATCACCTCGTCGATGCCAAGTTGGCTGGCAATCGCCTCGGCCGTACGACGGTTGTCTCCGGTGATCATCGCCACCTTAAGGCCGAGGTTATGCAAGGCTTTGATCGCCTGAGGTGTCGTTTCCTTGATCGGATCGGAAACGGCGATGATGACCGCCAGACGTCCGTCGATTGCTGCATAGAGCGGAGACTTGCCGCTGTCGCCGAGCCGCTCGGCTTCGCGGGCGAACCTCGAAACATCGATCTTGTGGAGCTGCAGGGCGCGGTCCGCACCAACAAGGATGTCCGATCCGTCCACTGTCCCGCGCACACCAAATCCAGGTGTCGCCACGAAATTCGTCACAGGGGCCAAACCGACGCCTTTCGCCTTCGCTGCCGATACGATGGCTTCGGCAATCGGATGCTCGGACAAAGACTCCAGGCTGGCAACCAGAGCCAGAACCCGGTCTGCATCGAAACCGTCGGCAATGATGAAGTCTGTCAGCTCCGGGCGTCCCTTGGTCAGCGTTCCGGTCTTGTCGAGAGCGACGACATCTGTCTCACGCAGGTTTTGCAAAGCCTCACCCTTGCGGAACAGGATGCCGAGTTCAGCCGCACGACCAGTGCCGACCATGATCGAGGTCGGCGTTGCCAGACCCATCGCACAGGGGCAGGCGATGATGAGAACCGCGACCGCGTTGACCAGCGCAAAGGTCAGCGCAGGAGAGGGGCCAAAGACGTACCAGGCAACGAACGTGAGGACAGCCGCGAGGATCACCGCCGGGACGAACCAGCCGGTCACCTTATCGACGAGCGCCTGGATCGGCAGCTTTGAACCCTGCGCCGCCTCGACCATCTTGATGATCTGGGCAAGCAGCGTGTCGCTGCCGACCTTGGTGGCCTTGAAGGTGAAAGACCCTGTCTTGTTGATGGTGCCGCCGACAACCTCGCTATCCGAAGACTTCTGGACGGGTACAGGCTCTCCGGTGATCATGGATTCGTCGACGTACGAGCTGCCGTCCACCACAGTGCCGTCGACCGGGATTTTCTCACCGGGTCTGATCCGGATGACGTCGCCGACGACAACGTCGCTGATCTGAATTTCGACGAATTCACCTCCATGCGAGACGAAGGCCGTCTTGGGTTGCAGTCCGACGAGCCGCTTGATGGCCTGGCTGGTCCGGCCCTTGGCGCGAGCTTCGAGGTATCGACCGAGCAGGATCAGCGTGACGATGACGGCCGCAGCCTCGTAATAGACATTCGCGGTTCCTAGAGGCAGAAGGCCAGACAAAAAGGTTGCAACGACCGAATAACCCCAGGCCGCAGACGTACCAAGGACGACAAGCGAATTCATATCAGGCGTCCAGCGCAACAGGTTTGGCACACCCTTCTGGAAGAACCTCAGACCCGGACCAAACAGAACCAAGGTTGCCAGCACGAACTGGAGATACAGATTGTTACGCATCCCAATGGTGTCCATGATCAGTTCATGGACGCCGGGAATGAAGTGAGAGCCCATTTCTAGCACGAAGAGCGGCAGTGTCAGCAACGCCGAGAATACCAGCATACTTTTCAGGGTGCGCATTTCGACGGTGCGACGGTCCTCACCTTCATCGCCGGCATCAGCAACCACCTTGCGGACGTCATATCCGGCACCCCGGACGGCGGCCTCAAGCGCCGTGATCTCAGTCGATCCGGAAATCAGACGAACGGTCGCCTTCTCCGTAGCAAGGTTCACAGCCGCGTCGATGACACCGGGGACTGCCTTCAGCGCCTTTTCCACACGAGAAACGCACGAGGCGCAGGTCATACCTTCGATGCTAAGTTCTTGGGTGACAATCTTGGGCTCGTACCCGGCCTTTTCGATTGCGCGGAGTACCCCGTTGGGGTCCGGCGTTCCGGTAAAGTGAACGGTTGCACGTTCCGTAGCCAAGTTAACATTGGCCGAGGCCACGCCGGGGACGGCAGCAATGGCTTTTTCCACGCGCACGACGCAGGAAGCGCATGTCATTCCCTCGATGCCAAAATCGGTCGCGATGGGCACTGGAAACGCTGGTGTGATCTTCGATATTGCAGTCATCGGATGGGTGTCCTTTTCCTTAACTGCATAGATAGATAAACCTTCCCAGCATGGTAAGGTCAAGCGATGTTTTGCAAGCGCGTGGATGAACGTTGCACAGGGCGCGAATGCGGGCGAGAATGAGGGTGTCGCAAGGGATCAAATCTTCGAACCTTGGAGGGCGATATGAGGCAGCGAGAGGATTCGGCGACACCAGCGGCCACAGTTGCGTTCGTAGATATCGCGGGATTCAGTGCTATTGCGGACGTTTATGGTGACGGGGCTGCACTAGTCATACTTGAAGTATTCGAGGGCATGGTCCGCGACGCCCTCAGCGGCTATGAACCCCCAATAAAATGGATCGGCGATGAGGCGATGCTCTCGTTTCCCGAGCCAGATACAGCGATCCAGGTGCTCGGAACGCTGTTGCAGGCATGTCGTAAAGAATCCCGGCTACCTCTCACTCGGGCGGGGCTGAACCATGGGCCCGTCATCCACAGAGCTGGTGATCTATTTGGATCGACCGTTAACATTGCAGCACGAATCACCGCGCTCGCATCGCCTGGGCAATTGCTTGCAACTCAGCCCATTGCCGAGGCGGCTGTCACAAGGGGTATCGCGGTACGAGACCTCGGCATGGTGGCACTTAGATCGGTAACCGGGGAAGTCCCTTTCTACGAGATCGAGCTTGCTCCGTCGGCTGACCCGGCCTGGATCGATCCCGTGTGTAAGATGCACGCGCCATACTCATCCTACAGGCGGGCCGCGCCGGATGGACCGTGGTTTTGTTCGCCGCGTTGTGAGGAAGCATATCGGCGATCGCCGCGGACCTACGAGGTGCCCCGCTGAAGTGACAAGGCAACCCCTGGCCAGTGAATGGCGATCCCAGCCTCGGCACGATTCTCAATCCGTGAGTTCGCTGGGCGGGCGACAGAGATTCAATGATCCCGTGTAGAGCTACCTCGGCGTCGGGATATCTCCCTGTAGAGCGCTTCCGGCGAGACACCAATTTCGTCTGCCAAACCTCGCCAGTCGCCTCTTGCTGGCAAGGCACCATCGTTCCAGGCTATCCAAGCATCCAGGCGGGCACTGACCGTTCTGAGCGCAGCAATTTCTGACCGCTTTCTGGCGCTCACCAGTTCGCGCGAGAGATGTGCCATCCATTCCCTTGCAAAAATCAGGTCATGTTCCAGCATTTTTCTGACCGCAGGAACGGGCACCAGTAAAGCCTCGGTTGCTGCCGCCGCAACAGCGTCGCAATGATACCGCTCTGAAAACAGCGAAGCTTCAGCCAGTACGGTGCCTGCCGTCGAGCGCTGCAAAAGCGCCTGGTTTCCATCTGCCTGAAAACGGACGAGGTTCACACACCCTCCCGCGATAAGAAAGAGCATGTGTACCGGATCGTCCCGGTGGAATAGATGCTCGCCCTTTACAAAGGACTTTTGAGCAACGGCTTTGGCCGTCAGGTAGCTGACAATTTTTTCCGACATGACAGCTATCATGTCTCCGCCAGTCATTAATTGGCAAGGTCCTGTTATCGAAACAAGCCTACCGAGGAACCATGAAATCTCTATTGGTCGCGCTCCTTTTCTTGCTTCTGCCTTTTTCCGCGTTGGCGCAGGAAAAGCACACGCATTCCTCGCCTTATGCTGGGCAGCAGATGCGCGAAATTAAAAGCCTGTCGGCAGAAGACATCGCGGAATTGGAAGAAGGAGGAGGGTGGGGGCTAGCGAAGGCCGCCGAGTTGAACGGCATGCCAGGACCTTCGCATGTTTTGAAAATGAAGCATGAGTTAGGACTGACGGCGGACCAGGAAGCTTCGACAGTGCGAATTTTCAACAGGATGCGAGAAGACGCCATCGCGGAGGGAAGAAACTTTATCACTCGGGAAACGGCGCTGGAGGCCGGATTTCGCAAGCGCTCTATTTCCCCGAAAAGTCTCCAGGAACGAATTCGCGAGGTCGAAACAAGCCGCTCAAATCTGCGTTTCATCCATCTCGCGGCCCACTTGGAAATGATGGGTGTTCTGAAGGAGGAGCAGGTCAAGCTGTACAATGACCTGCGCGGATATTCTCCCTGATCGGTTGCAGGGTGCGATCCAGCTGAATCGAAACATAACCCGAAGACCTCTTTTCGAAACATGGCTCGTTTGATACGATCTGCTCGTGAGCTCTCTATCTGAACCCCGTCAATTACACGCGCCGTCGAGACGGCGCGTGTTTGTTTGTGCTGAGCCCGATAATTCTAGGCGACGTGGCTGCAGCAGGATTTCTTAAATGACGCTCCGTATCCAGCACTCGCGATCGACGCGATAAATGCCTCGGACGCCATTTGCGACTCGATGGATACGGTCTTGGTGCCTAGATCGACAGCCACCGAAGCGTTCGGATCGACCGTCTTTACAGCCTTTTCTACGGTGCTGACGCAGTGACCGCAGGTCATGTCGGGTATGTTGAGATGGTACATTGGAAGTCTCCGATTCATGTTACTGATGCAATGTGGGGCTTCCAACGGTGGGAGGGTCAAGGGCCTCCAGTCCGGATGTAACGTTTTTTGTATTTTCGGTACACGCGAAGGGATATTAACCGCTTGCGACCTTTCCTGGTGCCTGGAAGGAGTTGACTGCACATTTTCGTGAGATGTCATTCCAATGAAGATGGCTCCGTGCCAAATTAACACCATGAGGTTCATGAAAGTCATCCGTCGACTGCTGTTCGTGACCGCCATGCTCGGGATCATCGTCGGTCCCATTGGCATCGGGGCGGCTGACAGTGCCATGGCCGCCTCGGGGCCCGCCGCGATGGATAGTCTGGCTGAGATGGACATGCCTGACGAAATGCCATGCTGTCCCGATGAACAACCGAGAAAACCAGACTGCGGGAGCAAGTCCTGCCCCCTGGCCGTGCTCTGTACGACGGCGATCGTCGGTCAGCTGGCGACCCCGCATTCGTGGTCGTTGAATGTCGGCTGGACCGCCCATCGGTTCCTTGTTCCCCTTCACGCGGAGCTTGCCTCCTCACTGGTCGATCCGCCAGTACGTCCCCCAAGACTCTGATCCCACGTCATTGAGCACGTTGTCGATTCGGCACGGTCGCAGGTCTGCGTTCGTGCAGTACCGATGGCGATCCATATTGACTGAGGACGAGGTTGCAGACCCGTCCGGACGAGACATTCAATCATGAAACAGATCACCTTCGACGCGAGGATCGCGCTCCTCGCCAGCGCACTGCTGTTCATCACCGCCACGGCTTCCTTCGCCGGAGCGCAAGACTACGAATTCCAGGCCGTCCAGACCGAGATCAAGCAGGGGCCAGGTTCGACCCTGTCGGTACGGCTGGTCGATAAGCGGACGGGCAAGACTGTCCCCGATGCCGTCATCTTCACGACGCGGATGGACATGGCTCCCGATGGCATGGAGACGATGACCACGACGGTGGAGTCAACTACTTCCGCGGAGCCGGGCGTATACGCTTTCACGACGAACCTTTCCATGGAAGGCGGATGGCGTTTCCAGGTCGCCGCCAAGGTTCAAGGCGAGCCTGAGACAGTCAAAGGCGAAGTCGTCTTGAAGGCAATCCCGTGAGCGTCTCACGCATCATTGCCACGCTTTCCCTCGCCGCGATTGTCGGTTGGGCAGGCTATCGGGCCGGGAAAAACGATGTCGGTGCACGCCTGCGGCGGTACGTCGATGATAGCGGTATGGCCACAGAGGCGGAGCCGCGACGCGAAGGAACGGGAGCGGTGATCTACTACCGCCACCCGGACGGGCTGGCCGAGTATTCCGCAAAGCCGAAAAGCACCGACGACGGGCGGCCGTTCGCGACCGTCCGTGCAAGCGAGGATGTCAGCCTCAGCGCGGCCGGCGCGGTCGCACCGTCACCCGACACGGCATCCGTCTCACTCGAGCGTAAAATCTTGTACTACCGCAACCCCATGGGGCTTCCCGACACCTCCAAGGTCCCGAAGAAGGATTCAATGGGGATGGACTATCTCCCTGTCTATGACGGCGAGGTTAGTGACAGCTCCACCGTCAAGGTCTCACTTGGCAAACTCCAGCGGACGGGGGTGAAGACTGCGCTGGCGGAAATGACCACGGTCACCCGGAAAATCCGGGTGCCCGGAACCGTGACGCTCGACGAGCGCATGGTCAGCATCGTCTCGATGCGGGCGGACGCCTTCGTCGAGGACGTCGCTGATGTCACCACCGGTGACCGGATCACTAAGGGAGAAGACCTCTTTCACTTCTATTCGAAGGAGATCGCCACCGCTGGGGCCGAATACGCGACCGAGATGCGCAACGGCGGCAAGGCGGGTCCAGATACGGGGTCGGCTCTGCGGCTGAAGAATCTGGGTGTGCCCACGACAACGATCACCAGCATCGCTACAGAGCGGAAGGTGCCGCAGAGCATCGCCTACACATCGCCGCGAGACGGTGTCGTATTGGAGCGCATGGCCGTGAGCGGCATGATGGCCGAGGCTGGCGATGTTCTGTTCCGTATTGCTGACGTGTCGAAGGTCTGGGTGATCGCCGACGTCCCCGAATACGAGCTTAGCGCCGTCCGCGAGGGAGCCGCAGTCGCCGTCATCATTCGTAATCTGCCCAGCACGACGTTCAAGGGAACGGTCGACCTCATTTATCCGGAGGTCCAGGTGCAAACCCGGACCACGAAGGTCAGGATAGAGCTTCCGAATCCGGACGGTCTGCTAATGTCCAACATGTACGCAGAGGTCGAGATCGAAGCCGGAGCCGGAAATCCGGTCGTCGCCGTTCCCAACAGTTCGATCATCGACACGGGCGACCGCCAGATTGTCTTTCTCGACAAGGGCGAGGGCAGGTTCGAACCGATGGACGTCGCGCTGGGTGTCCGAGGCGAAGACATGACGGAGATCATCAAAGGCATCGCAGCAGGCGACCGCGTCGTTGTTTCCGCCAACTTCCTGCTGGACGCCGAAAGCAACCTCAACGCGGCACTGAGTGCCCTCACGCAGGACGAGGCAAATCCATGATTGCCAACGTCATCGCATGGTCGGCCCGCAACCTCGTCCTGATCCTTGTCGGCGCTGCTCTTTCTATCGCGGGCGGCGTCTACGCGCTGCGCACGCTGCCCCTTGATGCGATCCCCGATCTCTCCGACGTTCAGGTCATCGTGTTCACCGACTATCCGGGTCAGGCTCCGCAAGTGGTCGAGGACCAGGTCACCTATCCGCTAACGACCTCCATGCTGACCGTGCCGAAGTCGAAGGTTGTGCGTGGTTTCTCGTTCTTCGGCGTTTCGTTCATCTACGTGATTTTCGAGGACGGGACCGATCTCTACTGGGCGCGCAGTCGAGTACTCGAATACTTGAATGCCGCAGCTAGCCGTCTGCCGGACGGCGTGTCGCCGAGCCTCGGGCCGGATGCTACGGGCGTGGGCTGGGTCTACCAATATGCCGTCGTCGCCAAGGAACTGTCGCTGGCCGAACTTCGGTCGCTTCAGGACTGGGTCGTGCGCTTTGCCATCTCCAAATCCGAGGGCGTCGCCGAGGTGGCCAGCGTCGGCGGCTTCGTTAAGCAGTATTCCATTGTCGTCGATCCCGCCCGCCTGAAGGCTCAGAACGTGTCGCTGTCGGATATCGCCGATGCCGTGCGCTCCAGCAACCGCGACGTCGGCGGACGAACGATCGAGCTTTCCGAGTTCGAGTTCATGGTTCGGGGCAAGGGCTATCTGCAGGGCATCAATGACATCGAGAGCATCGTACTGAAAACGAATGCTGGCGTCCCGCTGCGTCTCTCGGACGTCGCAAGGGTCGAACTGGTGCCGGACGAGCGGCGCGGCATCACCGAGTTGAACGGTGAAGGCGAGGTCGCCAGCGGCATCGTTCTCCAGCGCGACGGCGCCAACGCGCTGACCGTCATCGAGAATGCGAAGGAAAGCCTTGCAGCGGTGCAGAACAGTCTCCCGGCTGGCACCGAAATCTTGCCCGTCTATGATCGTTCAAAACTCATCAATGCGGCGATCGAGACCCTCAAGGCTACGCTGATCGAGGAATCGATCGTCGTTGCGCTGGTAACCATCGCGTTCCTCCTACATGTGCGTAGCGCGCTTGTGGCGATCATCATGCTGCCGATCGGCATACTGATCGCATTCATGGCGATGCGGGCGCTCGGCCTCGGCTCCAACATTATGAGCCTCGGCGGCATTGCCATCGCCATTGGTGCGATGATTGACGCCGCCATCGTTATGATCGAGAACGCCCACAAGCATCTCGAACGCGCGCCTCCGGACAAACCTCGAACCGAAGTCCTGATCGAAGCAGCAAGCGAGGTTGGTCCGGCGCTGTTCTTCAGCCTGCTGATCATCACCGTGTCGTTCCTGCCGATATTCACGCTGGAATCGCAGGAGGGCCGTCTGTTCGGGCCGCTCGCCTTCACCAAAACCTTCGCGATGGCTGCGGCCGCGCTGCTGTCAATCACGCTCGTTCCGGCGCTGATGATCCTGTTCGTCCGGGGGCGTATCGTTCCCGAACACAAGAACCCACTCAACCGATTGCTGATCTGGATTTACCGTCCGGTCATCGCTGGCGTGCTGAAGGCCAAGAGCCTGACGATCATGGCCGCCATCGTGATCCTTGTTGTGACCGTCTGGCCCGTGCAGCATATTGGCAGCGAGTTCATGCCGAGCCTCGACGAAGGCACGCTGATGTACATGCCCACGACGCTGCCTGGCCTGTCGGTGACCAAGGCCGCCGAGCTGATGCAGACGCAGGACCGCATCATCAAATCATTCCCGGAAGTCGAGACTGTGTTCGGCAAAGCGGGCAGGGCGTTGACGGCAACTGATCCGGCGCCGACCGAGATGTTCGAGACGATCATTACCCTGAAGCCCAAGTCCGAATGGCGGCCCGGGGTTACCTCCGACAGCCTGAAACAGGAGATGGACGCGGCACTTCAGTTTCCCGGCGTATCCAATGCCTGGACCATGCCCATCCGCGCCCGCATCGACATGCTGTCGACGGGGATCAGGACGCCCGTCGGCGTCAAGGTCTATGGCACCGACCTCGACGAGATGGAGAAGGTCGCGCGCAAGATCGAGACCGTCCTCAAGGCGGTGCCTGGAACGTCGAGCGCCTATGCCGAACGGGTCATCGGCGGATACTATCTCGACATCATTTCCGACCGCATGGCTCTGGGGCGCTACGGACTCTCCATCGACGACGTCCAGGACGTCATCGGGATGGCTCTCGGCTCGGAGGTCGTGACGTCAACGGTCGAGGGGCGGGAGCGGTACGGTGTCGCCATCCGTTACCCAAGGGCGTTCCGAAGCGATCTGCAATCGATCGCCCGTGACGTCCAGGTGTCATTGCCTGGAGGCGGTACGGTCCCGCTCGGGGAAGTCGCAGAGGTCAAGCTCACGCGGGGTGCCACGACCATCAGGACGGAGAACGGCCAACTCGCCGTCTACATCTTCGTTGACATTGCCAACCGCGACCTTGGTGGCTACGTTGCCGAAGCGCAAGAAGCTGTGGCGGAAAGCGTCGAGATGCCAGCTGGCTATTCCGTCGCATGGAGCGGCCAGTTCGAATATCTTGAGCGGGCCAAGGCCCGACTGATGATTGTCGTCCCGCTGACGCTCGCCCTGATCTTCCTATTACTCTACCTGAACTTCAAGGCGCTGACAGAGACGATGATCGTCATGCTGTCCCTCCCGTTCGCTCTGGTCGGCGGCATCTGGATGATGTGGTGGCTGGGCTTCAACGCCTCTGTCGCCGTCGCTGTCGGCTTCATCGCTCTCGCTGGCGTGGCGGCAGAGACCGGGGTGATCATGCTGATCTACCTCGATCACGCGCTAAGGGACGAGAAGGCGAAATGCGAGGCCGAAGGCAGGGTATTCGGACGTGAAGACCTCAACAGGGCTATCATGTTCGGAGCCGTCGAGCGGGTGCGTCCGAAGATGATGACTGTTGTCGCGATCATGGCGGGCTTGGTACCAATTCTCTGGAGTACGGGTGCCGGCTCGGAGATCATGCAGCGGATCGCCGTGCCGATGATCGGCGGCATGGTATCATCGACACTGCTGACGCTGGTCGTAATCCCGGCAGTCTACGGGCTGGTCAAGGGTTATGGATTCAAGGCGGCGCGCACGGAAAAGCAAGTCCCCGCATCCTTGGCCGCACATTAAGTTTGATAAGGAGAAGCGCGATGAAAAGAAGAGAATTCCTTTGCACCCTGGCTGCCATCGGAGCGTTGCCCGTAGCCGGAGCGGCGCTGGCAGCCGGCGAACGCATGGTCGTCTACAAGGACCCGCACTGCGGATGTTGCCACGTTTGGGCGGACGCGATGAAAAATGCCGGGTTTTCCGTGCAGGCGGAAAACGTGGACGACCTCGACGCCGTAAAGGACCGCTTCGCCGTCCCCACCAATATGCGGGGCTGCCACACCGCGGTGGTCGCGGGATACTATCTCGAGGGACACGTTCCCCTGGACGCGGTGATGAGGCTGTTGTCAGAGAAACCCGAAATTGCGGGGCTCGCCGTGCCGGGTATGCCCGCCGGGTCATTGGGCATGGGAGACGATCCCCGCGCATCGTATGACGTCCTGGCCGTGGGAAAGGACGGTGCGAACAAGCTCTACCAAGCGGTCAGGCCGAAAGCCTAATTGGCGCGCCAGCTGGACCGCCAGAAATTTCGGGTGAGCACGTTGACACGAGATCGGCTTGTCTTTTGGGAGGGGTGGTCGCCCAATCACCGTCAAAGCGGCGCGCGACGCATGTTGTTTCAGGCGCTGGAGAATTCCGGGTTGATCATCAGACGTGTCGCGCTCGACGTGCGGGCCGTTGTAGGACGCCGATGGAAGGCGAAGACGAGAGCAGTGCCTGTCGAACTGCCAGACGAGCTACTTAGCGCGGTGGCCTGAGAGCCAACATCTTTTCGGATGGGAATTTTCGACCTCTATTTTGGTTGTTGTTATTGCCGTGGGAAATTTGAGGATTCTTTTAACAGTGGGATACTTCAGTCAGGAGGAACTATGTTCCATAAATATGCTTATCTGATTTTTGCTAACCTATTGATATAAATGCACGATAGAGGAAAATTGGAGCGTTTTGGGCTTGAACGTTGCCCCTGCCCCACTCGCACCCGACCCTGATCAGGTTTCGTTTTTTGCTCCGAGTGAGAACGCCCTGCCGTTGAAACTTTGGTCCATCACCGTAATTGTCGTGACAAGGCTTCCTGGTGCGTGCGCTTGCGGCCGGAGGTTTCAGATCCAGGAGACAGGGGCACATAATGTGCGGTCGGTTTACCAACACGATGACTTGGGCCGAGATCCACGCCCTCTATAATGTAAACGCTGAGGCTCCGCCTCCGTCGAATATGCCGCCGCGGTACAACATCGCGCCGACGCAGAGCGTCTACTTCGCTCACATGGACAAAGCCGGCGACCTCGAAATTGACTACGGGCGCTGGTGGCTCGTCCCCTTCTTCGCGAAAGAGCTGCCGAAAGCGGCAATGTTCAATGCCAGGATTGAGACAGTCGACACGTCAGGGGCATTCCGAGAGCCTTTCAAATCGAAGCGCTGCCTCATTCCGGCTGACGGTTATTTTGAATGGACCACAAGCGAAGAGGACGAAAAGAAAGACCCCTGGCTGTTGCAGCTCCCTGGGGGAAAGCCTTTCTCCTTCGCCGGGCTATGGGCGTATAACGACAAGCTAGGCGTCACCAGCTGCACGATCATCACAGCGCCAGCCGTCGATCACATCGCTCACATTCATACGCGAATGCCCGTCATGTTGGATCCATCTGCCTGTGAGACTTGGTTGGATGCCTCTGTTCAGGGTGCTGAAGCGAAATCCTTCCTTCTTGAAAAACAGATCGACAGCCAGCTCGAGTTTTACCGTGTCGGCCGCGAGGTGAATTCATCTCGCTATGACGGCAGTGACACGAAAAAGCCAATTCTGAACTCCTTGTAGGACTTGATAGCAAGGAGAACCCCAATGAAGTCACTGCCCTATTCCGCGCCATTGATCGTCGCCGGCGTAGCTTTGGCCTTATCCGCCTGCAGCGCAGACGGAAGCACCACCTCCACGGCAGTAGCACCATGCAACGCTGAAGCCGCTCAAGCTCTCGTGGGAAAGACCAAGCCGGCCGACGGAGAAGCCATGCAGCTGACCGGCGCGAAGACTGTTCGCAAGATCCAACCCGGCGATATGGTAACCCAGGACTTCAGAGAGGATCGGGTGACGATCGAGACTGATCCAGCGACGGGTCTGGTCACCCGGGCAACCTGCGGCTGATTAATCTGTCGCCAAAGAAAAAGGGCCAGCGTTAGCCGCGGCCCTTGAGGTGTGAAGGTCTAAGCCTTCAGAGGGGAACAGCTGACGTAAGGACTGGGAGGTATGTGCTTACGTCAGCTAAGTCCGATATGGGTTCTCAGGCCGCTATCTGCAAGTCACTCACTTTGTGCCGCCAAAGTCTTCATCGCGCTTCGCCGTCGCTTCCGCCTCAGCCAGCCGTTACAATAGACTGTCGATCTGATCGTCATTGGCGATCGGTTGATGCTTCGCAAGGTTTTGCAGGGCCTTGCGAACCATGTCGCTGCAGGCGAGATTCCTGAAAATCGCTGGATGGTCAGCCATACTCGGTTCCTTCCGAGTGCCCGTAACGCCCCCCAAGGCGGGCTGTTCCGAAGGAACATAAGATGGCGAGATACGGAGAGGTATATTCTCTCTCAACATCAGCCAATTGCACCGACAAGGGAGGGTCCGCGTCAATGATGCGCGGTTCCCCCAATTTCGCCGCTGCGCAACGAAATCGGCTCCCCCACGCCCCGAAGGTCGCCTCCGGCGATCATTGACCCAAACCCTCCCTTGTCAGTCCCGCAGCTTTGTTTTCATTCAAAGGAGCTGACGATGACCACCTACGACCACATCAACGAACTGCGCGCCGAGCTTGCAGCGTCCATCGACCAGGCCGAGCGCCAGCAGATCGCAGCCGAGCTGGCGGCGGCCGAAGCGAAGCTTGCCGAAGAAGAGGCCGCATTCGATGCGCTGGTCAGCGCCGAGCCACCCCACTAAGGCGGCTCTTTCCAATGCCGGTGCCTTGGGTGTTGTCGCGCTATGGTCAAGCGCGTCATTCTATTCTCAGGAATTCCCGTCTTCCTGTTTGCAATCGGCTTCTGGTACTTTGTAGCGAGCCTCAGTTGTGGTCTGGACGGCGCGGGCGGATGTAGCAACCTTCCCCGTTGCCATGGAAGTATACCAATGCCCTCGCCTACTCTCTGTCGTTCTTAGTCTTAGGCTTGGTATTTATCCTGGCGAGCCGCCGTTTCAGAGACTAACCACGTTCTATCAGATCGCCGATCCGCAGGAGACAGGGAAACCGCGCCTCACACTGATCTGACCCCCTCCGGTCGCACCCAATCGCGAGGGCGAGCTTCAGGTCGACGAACTGACAGCTGGCGCCGTGTTTCTTGACCAATTCCTTCCGATCGAGCACGGCGTACCGGTCGCAGCGCCGGCATTCAACGTCGATCTTTTCCGCCCGGTAATCCTTCAGCCGAGGCAGGCTCATGCAAATCCCTCGCTTCTTTCTCGTTTTTTCAGCGCGCCACGGCTACGGGCAGTTCTTTGATATTCGTGGTGTAGCGGGGCGATCGGCGGTCAAACTTCGCTTGCCAGTCACGCTTGATTCCGACCGAGGCAGGGATGAGCGATCCGCGTCCGAATTTGCCGTTGACCGCATCGAGTGCTGTCATAAGCCGTTCTGATTGATTGCGATCACGTGCCTCGAAGAGAGGGCGCGGCTGTGATTGCGCCGGCACCAGATCATTCATGATGATGCCGGCCTTCGCATAGCGATGGCCGTCCCTGAAAATTTTTTGCGCTCCGCTTTGCGCTGCCCGGATCAGGTCGAATGTGTCATTCGATGCTTCGGCAAAATGCACCGTCGTTTGCGCCGAATGCGGATGGTCCTTTTGGTTGAAGCGCGATGTGTGCATGAAGACCGCCATATGCGTCGCCTCAAGGCGATGCCGACGCAGCTTCTCCCCTGCCCTCATCGCATAGGCCGCCACTGCCTCGAGCATTCCGGCAAGATCCGTGACAGGCGCTCCAAAGGATCGGGTTACGGCGCAGCCCTTCCGTTGTGGCGGCATGTCTTCAAGCGGCAGGCATGAAATGCCCTGCAGCTCCAGAACCGTCCTTTCGCCCACCACGCTCAGGAGATTGCGAGCAAGCCGCGCATCAACGCGGGCCAGGTCGCCGGCTGTCTCAATGCCCAGGCCGAATAGTTTTCGCTCTGATGCCGATCCAACGCCCCAAACCTCCCCCACCTCGACGCGATCGAGCCAGCTTTGCCGAACGGCTGCATCTGTCAGATCGCAGACGCCGCCAAGCTCCGGGTTCTTCTTTGCAACGTGGTTTGCGAACTTCGCCAGTGTCTTGCTCGGGCCAATGCCGACACATGTCGGGATCCCGGTCCATTGCTGAACCGTGGACCGAAGATCGCGGCCGAAAGTAACGCGATCGGCGGGCCTGATGTCGGTCATATCCAGAAAGCTTTCATCGATCGAATAGACCTCAACATCCGGAGACCATTGCCGATAGATCGCATTCAGCCTGGCGCTCATGTCGCCATAAAGGGTGTAATTGCTTGAGTACACCGCCACGCCGTTATCGCGACAGAGGTCACGGATCTTGAAATAGGGTTCTCCCATGCCAATGCCGAGCGCCTTGGCCTCCGCCGTCCTGGCAACTGCACAACCGTCATTGTTGGATAGGACAATCACCGGGCGCTTGGCTATCGACGGGTCGAAGACGCGCTCGCAGGAGCAATAGAATGCGTTGCCGTCAATCAGCGCGAAGGAGGTCATACCTTCCTCCTTGGTCGCAGCCAATGAACGTTGCAGAGTGCCACGCCCCAAATCTCGACTTCCGCAATCTCCGGAAGGTCGAACAGAGGCATGTCCGAATTCTCGAACATCAGCCGCGGCCGGCCGCCCGTCATGCGTAGCCGCTTCAACGACCGCTCGCCATGTACGGTCGCTACGACAATATCGCCGTCGACCGGGCGCAGGCTGCGGTCGACCACGATCAAATCCCCGTGGAAGATTCCGGCGTCTCGCATCGAATTGCCGTCGACCTTCCACAAGAACGTCGCCGGCGGGTTCCGGATCAGGAGCTTTGTGAGGTCAATCGATTCTTCGATGTAGTCATCTGCGGGTGACGGAAAGCCGGCGCATAACCCGTGGAGCATGAGAGGCACATAGACTTCTGCCTCGATTTTCAGGCCGGCGAGCATTCAATTCGATCCTTTCACGACTGATAGCGAAAGGAACAAACAGGGAACACAAAGGACGCCAAAAATCAAGATAGAAGATTACGCGATCCTAATCTGCAGATTTGCACCTGACGCGAGTGTCTGCGTGGTGTTAACTTTTTGAGGCGTTGTCACAATGGAGAGGAATGATGATCGCCATGACTGACGAAGTGGAACACCTGTCAAGTACGCTGATGTGGACCGTCGGCATGATCACTCAAGCCGGGCCAGATGACCTTAAACGTGTGGCAAAGGCCTATCGAGAAGCGCAGGATCTGGTTTCGCAGATTCCGAAGACCGAGGAAGGCGCACGGCCTCGCATCGTCGCTTGCTTCCATCGGTCGGACGAGTACCGCGCTGCAGACGATATAGCCTGCGTTGGATGGATCCTGACAGCGATCCAGGAGCGCGTGAACGAAGGCGATCTACAAGACTGGAGAAAATTGCGAACGGTCGTGAAGCAGATGGTAAAGCTGCTGCCGGAGCCGACGCGCTCGCTTCACTAAATACTTGGTGTATCGAGAAGATGTTCAAAGCCCTCCCAGGTCGCCTTGTCGTCCACCCAATGACGCTGAAGCTCTTTCCATCTTCGGTCCGCCGAAACCTGCATCTTCGCGATCCGCTCAAGGAGATGGCGTGAGAAAAGCAAGTCGTCCTGTTGAGCGGTTTTGAATATGATACCGCCCTCCGGGTCATATGCGACCTGAAGCAGCTGATTGTCGGCATCGAGCACGAACATCGACACTTCGGGTTCGCCATCCTCGTTTCTGGTGACGATCAGCGTATCGACTGGGTAGCCGCCGGTTGCCTTTTGCAGTGCCTGGTCAAAAGCATTGGTCATGGGATCACCTTTCCTGTCACTGTCGAATCTAACGGAACGGTTTTGGCGGGGGAAGTCGGTTCCGGCTTCCGCTTCGCGGCGCTATGCTAAGCCTCCTGCGGCTTCCCTTTATCCGTCAAAACCGTGTCGAGAATTCCCGCTTTCCCGCCCCTGAAGGAGGGGCGGCGCTATGCTGAAAGCTCCGATGTTCTTCATTGTCTTCCTCGGATCTCGGACTGGCGCCGATCGATCCGAGCGGTGTCTTCGCCAGATGGGGGGGAAGGACGCCGCATGAGCGCCGGCTATTCGCCAATGGCGGCCGGCGCGCGGCGGAAACCAGAGCCAACCCATTGAGTGCAAGTTATGGCGCGGCTTTCGCCGCGCCATTCCCTTTCTGCTTCTCGATCGTCCGGGGCTCCATAGCAAGCACAAGGTCATGCACCATCTTCAAGGCCGTTTCGTCGAGCTTCTGCAGGTGGCCGACCGTTTCTTCCATCAGCTTGTTTCTCTCTGCTTCCTGTGAGTTGCCTTCGGATTGAGGGGGCCGTTCTTTGACGAAAGGATCGAAGAACTCTTCCGGAGTGATATCCAGGACTTCGAAAACGTGGAGCAGGCGTCCGACTGTCATCAAGGAGGAGGCGTTTTCGTAGCGGGCGTAGGTAGCCTCCTTCACCCCTAACAGCATGGCGACTTTGGCTTGCGCAAGTTGTCGATCGGTTCGCAGGTCACGCAGCCTTTGCGCGACAAGCAGATCCAGTTGCCTGAGATCGATGATCTTTCCGTCGAGCCGTTTGCGGTAAACCGGATGATCTTTGTCTGGGTCTACAACGCGTTCAAGTCCGAGATAGCTTACCCACTGCTCGAGTCCGAAACCTGCCATTGCCACCAACCACACTGGAAATTCATCGTTATTCCTCCGGGACAATTAAAGATGGGGCCTCGAAAGTCTACCCTGGATAGCTGCTTTAGCACATCGCTTTGCGACCCCGCTCTATGCCTTCGGCACGGAGCCAGCAGGCGCCGTCTCCGCCCATTCGGGTTACGATCGGTTGCGCTGCGGCTTCGCCTTCCATCACATGCCTCTTGGGCAAAAATCGGTTCGGAACATTTACAGCCTCGCGCGATCGACCCATATTGCCGGCTGATCAGGTCAGGTCATGGCAGATCTCTAGCCCTTATCTGTCATGTGCCTACGGAGGCCGTCCCGCCTGATCGGGGCGGCCTCTCCACTCTCCCAAAGCTCTTCACAGTCATCAGCATCAGGATGATTTGTCCGGTTTACGTCACGATGAAGCAGTGACGCCGGAGGCGTCCTGTCTGTCTTCTCGATGAGGGAAAGAGGAGCGCCGCCCCCTCTCCCTCACAAGGGGAAAAAACGGTCTCCCCGTCCTTCCTTCGCGCAGCCTTACGGCCGCGCTTTCGTGCAGGATCGCCACTGACGCGACGCCCCTTCGGCTTTGCCTCGGGCGGGCGAAACCCCTCCGTTTTATCCCCTTGCCACCCTCTCCCCCGCTGCTCCGCGCGAACTCGGGAACAGGAGCGGGGCTCCTGCCCACGAGGGGCACGAGAAGACCGCTTCGCGGAGTTGGAGAAAGGGTGAGAACTATGACCACAACCGCAACCGTTTACCTCCTGGACCCGGAAGCCGGGACCATTCAAGCCGCACAGGTCGCAGCACCTAGCGCGTTCTCTCAGACCTACGGGCTAATTGGATGCCAGCTTGTCGAGGTGGTGCCATTCGACACGAACCACGTTCTTATCGTCGATGAGGAGGGTTTGCGTGACGGCTTGACCGCCTTCACCGTCTTTGACGGCTACCCCCAGCCATTGGCCGGAAAGATCGTTCTTGCCAGCTTGGACGGCTCGCATGTCCTACCGCCGCAGATCAGTATCGAGGAAGCAGCGGCCCGCCTGAACGTCTGCAAGCCGGTTCTTGATCCGGTCTTTGCCAAGGCAGACGAGCATTCCCCCAATGGGGTCATTCTGGGCGGCGCTTTGATCGGGTTCCAGACCCGCATCACCCGCACTCACCCAACCGTCATGGCGGGGGTAGTCCGATGATCATCGCTGTTGTCGAGGACCGCACCCTGTCCATTCTCGCCGGAACCTTTGTCGCGACCATCGCGGCGAAGGACATCGAACATAGCTTCCATGCCTTTACTCATTTTCCGGAGCGGCGCACCCTTTTCGAACTGGAAGGGCTGGCAGAGCGCCTGAACGGCTTCGCCGCCTACATGGTGGAGCTGTGGGAGCAAGCAAAACTGCCCCTGTCGGACGCTGAACTAGAGGCGTTTGCCCGCCGTCATGTCGAGATCACCGCCAAGTATTGGGCAGCGGAAGGCCGTTGCATGAACTGGTTTATCACCGGACCTGCCCGCTTTCCCGTCGCCCGCAATGAAAAGCGGATGCGAGTTTCAGACGCCCGCCGTGCTGACATCTCAGCCCATATCGCGACTGCGAAAAAGGCAGTGAAGCGCAAGGCGTTTCCCCACGGGACCGATGACGAGCCGATCCGGGCCAGTGATCCGGCCGCCATGCAGCGCATCGCCTCGCGGATCGAAGACCTGGCACTGTCCATCGACCGGATGAAACGGGCGAATGTCATCATTCGTCGGATGGAGAAGGATCAGGCGAGCGAAGCCGACATTCTGGCCCGTGTGGTGGCAGAAACCGGCATGGACGAGGAGAGGGCATCGCGTGGCGTTACCCTTGCCCCATGGCAGAACCGACGCGGTTTTTTCACCACCAACACCCGCGCCGAACTGCGCCGCATGCAATCCCGCCTCGCTTCGCTTGCTGCGATGAAGAAGCGCGGCGACCGCGCGGAGGACGTCGAGACGGAGGCAGGAGCCGTCACGGTCAAGGAAAACACTGACATGGCCCGCATTCAGTTGCTCTTTCCCGGCAAGCCGGACGAGCAGACGCGACGCACCCTGAAATCTCACGGGTTCCGATGGTCGCCGTCGCAGGGGGCTTGGCAGCGCAACCTGAACGAGGCCGGGCGCTATGCGGCCAAGTGCGTCTTGAAATCGATCAGCGGCGACAGCGCCGCTTGATCAGCCCGGAAAGCAGAGGATTCCCCCATGAATGAGCAGATTTTTACGGTCTTGGAGTTTTCCGACCAAGGCGACGCCATGTTCGGCGGCAGTGCCGCCGACTGGAGCCTATATACCCAAGAAGACGGCTCAAACGCTTTCATGAGTGAAGCCGACGCGCAGCGCCGCCAGCTGGTGAAAGCCTATTTCCCGACCAAGAAGGAGGCAAGTGAGGCCGGAGAGGTAGCCAGTCAGCGCAAGGGCCTGATTTCGGCCTTGCCTGTTCGGCCCGTTGACGAGATCCCCTATGCGCAATTGCGCTGGATTGTCGGAAACATGCACGTTGGGACCAGCGATGACGACTTGAAAGCCGACATCAAGGGACGCGCGAAGTCGGGCATGACAGAGAATCCCGACCTTCTGGCGCAGGCGTGCGCCTACGCACTGGCAAGCCACCGAGCCAATCAGGGCTTGGTTGCCCATTTCCGGCTGTAGGAGGCGAAGCATGAAAAGCAACGGCCAGCGCCGAAGCGTTGAGGTCTTCGACACGCCCTCCGGTTTAGGAGGGAGCCACACGGTTGAGGTTGTCGAGGACCTTGGAAACAATAAGGTCAGGGTGCGCGTCTGGTATGGACGCGCCATCGCGACAGGCTGGGAAGCGTGGAAGGATTGGGACGGCTACAGCTTTGAGACCAACCGCGCCAGCCTCACCAACAAGCGGTCAATGCCGCTGTTCAAATAGGACCTGGGCCGCATTTCGATGCGGCCCGACATCAGGAGGACACCATTGAGCCGCTACACCGTGACCGTGAAAACCGACGAAGAGACCGACGAGAACGCCG
Organism: Neorhizobium sp. PAMB6716; assembly: GCF_058242805.1. NCBI lineage: Bacteria > Pseudomonadati > Pseudomonadota > Alphaproteobacteria > Hyphomicrobiales > Rhizobiaceae > Neorhizobium > Neorhizobium sp. PAMB6716. Next base: position 60,899 of record NZ_JBZAYW010000004.1, on the reverse strand, counting down.
TAATCGGCTATGATCCGCCGTTGCGCACCTTCTTTCTGCAGGCATTTCCCGACGAGGAAACCGACGAATATGCACTGTGGTTCGGGACGCTTCTTGAGCAGCACCCAAGCCTTGAATCGATCATCGGGAGCGCGCGCCGGTTTGGCTATGAGATCGAAGGGCTGTCACAGGATGCCATCGTCGCCATGACAAAGGAAGCAGGAACGCCGCCGCCGCCAAGCCTTGGCGAGCGGTTAGGGCTGGTATGCTGACAATTGTTGGATGCATTTTTGCGGGGCTGGTTCGGAAGAACTGGCCCCGTAGCCATTTTGGCAGTTGCGAACCTGGCCGCATCGAGCGGGCTGCGGTCCGCCCGAAGGGAGCCCATGCCCCTCCCCTCGGCTCCCCTCCCGCCCGATTGCTGCCGCTGAAGCGAGGCCGGGATCGGAACGTCAGGGGCGTCCACGAGCGCCAGAGTTCTCAGAAATCGACTTCAGCTCTTGGATAGATAATGAGCTCCTGGTCGCGATCAGATAACCGGCCAGATAGGTCAGCTTCAGATGTGCTTCACCGTCGCCTTTTGGCTCATAATTGATGATTGCCAGGCGGCTCGCCTTCGCCTTTTTCCCCCCTTGAACTGCCGCTGAATGCTGATCGATCAGCTCACGAAGCGAGGGTTTTTCTCTTGTCGCACCAGCTGCGATCTCCGTTACCACTCTCCTGGACGTGGACAATGCCGGAGCCGTTTTGGTGCATCGAGCGGCAATTGCTTCACGGGACGAACGCGAACTGGATGACGACAGTAGCATGGCGGATGCCTCACCGATCTAGTTGCATTGAGGATCGTCTCAGACCATCAAATCGTCCACAACGCACGATAGGATACGAAACAAGACGAAATCTTGGGCTGTAAGTCATTGGAAAAAAACGGTAAGATTTTTGTTCCACCGCCGGCGGATGGAAGCGATTTCAAGGAACTGTTCAAGAAAATGGCTGCTGCGGGTGCCGGACGCCTGTTGGGTGAAGACGGTTTTCCCCAAGGCCCGTGGACGCCGGAGCTGCTGGCGGATGCCATCTCAAAGATCGACGCCAACCGTGTCGGAGTGGATCTTCGCACCGTCCAGCTCTGGTTTCAGGAGAATGACAAAGGCATCAGCCCGGCCAACATTCGCTGGCTGGCACGCATCTTCGGTTGCGACGATCGCGAGGCGACGAATGATTGGCTGAATGAGCTCAGCTCGGCCCAAGCGCGCCTGACCGCCAGGCGGCGGGATCAAAAGAAGACCGGTGGCTCGACTGCGACTGCCCTTCGTGTGCCTGACACGTCAGCGCCAGAAAAAAACCAGGTTCCGCTAACGCCCGTCGTCTCGGTGGACCTTCAAACCATGCCAGCGGTGCGGCCAAGGGGATTGGCAATCAAGACCGAGGCGATTTTCTCGCACGGATCACATCTGAACTTGCCGGCCTGGATTTTCGCCGGTTCGTCCGCCCTCGGATTCCTCTCTTACATTTTGGGGATCCACAGCATCACCTATGTACGCGCGGATGGTATCGAGAAGCAGGTTGGCTTCCTTTGGGCACCGAACTGGACCTTCCTGTTCATGGTGCTGTTGCCACTGTTTTTCGCCGTCGTCATCGAGCTTCTGGGTTTCTGGAAGCATGATGGCCGGCTCAGGCTACTGGCGGAGGCTGATCGTGTTAGAAGCGGCGACGCCTGGACGCTACATTTGCAGGCCAACTCACAGACCTATTGGGCAGTTTTCCTGATCTGCATATTATTCGCGGGCGTGGTGCAATGGATCGGCGTGCAGCTTATCCCTCTGCTTGAGCAAGCGCAGGATTTTGCCCCAAGCTGGGGGACGATCGGTATCATCAGGCCGGATATCCTATCGACGCCGGCGGCAATCGTATTTACCGCCCTTGCCTATCTCTACATGTCCACAAGCTTCTACCTGCTGTTCGCTGGCCTGATCCTGCTGCATACGATCATCCATGATCTATGGAAGCTTAAACGCGGAACTGAACTCCTTGGCGAGCAGAGAGCCTGGCCGGACACCAGTGAAATCGGTCTGCGGATCATGCGCGGGGTCTTCAGATGTTCCGTGCTCGTCGTCCTTGCTGCCATCTGCATGAAGGCACAAAGTGCCTATCTTGCATCGCAGGGCCCGGATTTCGTGACATGGCTGGTCCGCGATGTCTGGGCTGCGCTGGCAGATTACGACGATGGAGATAGGACCTTCGATTACATCATGCCCACACACTACAGCAGCTTGCTCGTCGTGCTTTCGACCTGCAGCGTCTTTGTGTATGGAGCAATCCGCTTGGGGGATGATAGGCGGCTTCGTTCCCCCCTGTGGAAGATGTCTGCGGTGATCGGTTTGCTTTTCGTCTCATACATGTTGATCGACGCGTTCGATGGTTTCTCTGTTTTGCTAATCGTTACCGCACTCATTGCGACCTATGGTCTATTTGATCCGGCGTTTGAGCCAGCTTGGCGTGCCCGTGAGATAAGAGGCGACAGCCGTGTTTCATAATTGGCTGGATCGTTGGGACGAGGGTCGCGCACAGCGCGGCGAAGAGGCCAAGAAGATCACGGACTTCATTCTGGACGCCGATCGTGCATTTCCCGGCATGGGGGCGGCTGAAACGGTAGAGGAGTTTTGCGTTCTCGCGGAAACGGCCGCCGCTGACCCGGACTTTTTTGAGCCGCCTGATGCGAGCGATCATAGCTTCGAGCTGCGGAATGGCTGGCTGACATTCCCTTCGGACGTTTCAACCGATGTTGCTGAAAACAACATCGTGTGGGCCAGGATCACCGAGAGCGGAAAACGCGATCAGGCAGTCGTGATCTTCCATCACTGGAACGCGACCAGTCGGAACCGGCAGATCGCCGGGTTCCTTTCCTGGCAGGGGATCACGGTTATTGACATCGCCATGCCCTACCACTTGGAACGCAAGCGGCCCGGATCGCTCTATGCCGATTACATGCTCAGCGCCAATCTCGGCCGCACGATGCAAGCCGTCAAACAGGCGGTATGGGACGGGCGTAAGCTTATCGGCTGGCTAAAGCGCCAAGGCTATCGGGATGTTTCCGTTCTCGGGATGAGCCTTGGATCTTGGGTTGCAGGATTGGTCGCGGCGTATGAACCCGCCGTCTCGCGGGCGTCTATGTTCCTCACGGCAGGGAGCCTTGCTGAAATGGTATGGACCGGGCGCGCAACCCGCTCGATCCGGACAAGCCTCGAGCCGCATCTTACGCTTGCCCAACTGCAAAGAGCGTGGGCACCGCTCAATCTCGAAAACCAGCCAGACAGGCTGGCGCGGCCAGGCCTCGAACTTCTGGTGATTCTGGCGTCGAGGGATTCGGTTGTTCTGCCGGACCTGTCCGAACGGCTGCTTGGAAGGCTGGAGAACGCCGGAGCCAGAGTGAGCGTGCTGCGGCTGAATTGCGGGCACTACTCTCTTGGGCGGCCACCCTACATCTTGCGAGCCGGATGGAGCTTGAAGCGGTTTCTGTTACGCAAGCGCGGCGCCACTCAGGCTTAGGAGCGATTGAGCGCCGCATCGAGCGGCACCCAACCGCAATGAGGGGAGCCCCCTTCGGCCCCTCCCCTCAAACTTCCCTTCCCCCTCACGACGGAAGCGCCCCGCAAGCTGGGCGGCTCCCTGAGACTTGTTGTCGTTTCCAGCCAGAGCGTCGATGTCAGCTCCCCACCGCTGCAGCATCACGGCGATGGAGATCCGACCTGGCGGCCGGATGGCGATTTGCCGGTTGAAGGCGAAGGCGACGGCCGGGGCTACGAAGGCCGCGTTTTCAGGCCGCTCCTTAGTGGCCGTACGCAATCTAATCCTGCGCACGATACGGCAGGCCCCGCCTTAGCGTGCAACCCTAAAGGGTTCTCCCCTCCGCTTCGCTCTGTTGCGATCGCTACGCGATGCACTCGGCGGTTCCAGCCGTATTCGAGCTTCGCGATTACGCACAACCACTAAGGAGGAACCTCTGATGAAAACGCTCGTAACCTTCTGCCAGAAAACCGGCCGTCGCCTTCGCCAGTTTATCAACCGGCAAATCGCGAAGTTGTCCCATAAGGGCCAACTTCGGTTCTCCATCGCCGTGATGCTTCCGCTCCTCGCCAAGGTCGAGTTCAGCTATCAAGTCGAGTTCAACGGCAAGGCCGGAAACGACAACAAGCCTCAGTGAGGTACGGCCGCACCCTGCCCCGCAGGGTACGGCCTATCATGGAATAGAACGCCCGGCGCAGACGCATGGAAGTGCAGCGCTCAAGCAGGACGAGTGGCAGGAGTTCCGATATTGCGCTATGAGGCCTTTATGTCCGGTGTCGAGGATCTGCCTCTGGGCAGGCGTAATGGTCCGAAAGCCGGGTCTGCGGTCTGATCCCCAAAAAAGACCCGCCGTAAGTGGCGGGTCAAAAGCCGCTCCTGGGAGTCCCAAGCGGCGGGGGCTGCATCAGTTTCGGTCCAAGCTCGGCTCGCCTCTGCCTCCCAAAGCTTGGCATGGCCAGACACACCATAGCGAGCAGGCTGCTTGATGCAATGCTCAAATACAATGGATCGTCCAAGAGCAAGGTACTGGCAGGGGTGGCGATATTCCGCAGCAGTTGTTGGATGCTCGCGGCTATTAAGGCTAGTACGCTTGCTGAGGAAGAACCAGATGGCCAGCAAGTCCACTGTTGCCGTGATCCCGGGGTAAGGCGCTGCGAGCCTTACCTCGTGCTAGTTGTGTCCGGCGGTGATGTGAGAGGTGTCCTCGACAATCTTTACGTCTGCATCGGGCTCATCAAACACAACCAAACCGAGTTTGAGCAGCTGAATACAGCAAACTACCGACAATCCCCACAAAAAGACGGTTCGCCACTTCATGCTCAGCCCCACCAGAGATGGAATCCCCTCAGAAACCGACGGCCGCTGCAGGCTCTGTAGGCCTGCTGGCCTCGGCAATTAGGTCAATAAACGGCACTGGGATTCCCAAATAGTATCCCTGCAACGTATCGCAGCCGAGCAGCCGCAAGATCTCTAGCTGCGTTGCGGTCTCGACGCCTTCGGCAACAACGGTGTGCCCAAGGCCGTGAGCCATCGAAACTATCGCCGACACAATGATCCGGCTATCGTGATTCGTCACAATGTCAGAGATGAGCGAACGATCGATCTTGAGGCTGTCATAGGGGAGCTTGGACAGCTGGGCCAGGTTGGAAAATCCCATCCCGAAGTCATCGATGGACAGTTTGAAACCGGCGCGTTTCAGAGCGAGCAGATGTTTTCTCGCCTTCTCAACATCTAACATCGCGACAGCTTCCGTGACCTCCAGCTCGAAATTACTAGGCGCGACACCGAGCGACTTCACATAGTCGGTGAGCCGATCGGCAAACTCATCATCCGCGAATTGAGTTGGACACACGTTGACTGCAACGCGGCACGAAATTCCCGATGCACGAAGTTTTGGGATATCGGTCGCGACAATCGACATCACCTTGCGTCCAATGCGCTCCAGCCCATCACCCGTCCCTACGACATCAAGGAAGCTTCCGGGATACAACAGGCCCCGCGTTGGATGCGCCCACCTCACCAGCGCTTCATAACCTTCGACACTATTTGAGGCGAGATTGATCTTGGGTTGATAGTGGACAATGATTTCGTCGTTGGCGATCGCATGGAGGAAGTCACGTTCAAGCTCGCAGCGATCAGTCGCCCTATCTCGCATTTGATCATCAAAAAACGCGTAGGTTCCTCGACCGCGGCTCTTCGCCTCGTACATAGCCATGTCGGCGTACTTGAGGGTGTCAGCAGCATCAACGGCTTCGTCGCCAAGCACGGCAATACCAACACTCGCGCCAATCTGAACTTGTCGTTCGCCGATCACAAACGGCTCAGCGATTGATCGAATGATCTGCTGAGCTATGTCCGTAACGTCTTTGTCCCCTGCGCTACCTGTCACCAGCACAACGAATTCGTCACCGGCAAATCGAAACAGAAGTCGACATCCGGCCGATTCCAAATTGACACTCTCTGGAGTGAGACATCGGTTCATCCCATCCAGAGTGATTTCAAGGCCGTCCACCATCATTCTGGTCGCAGCCATCTGAAGCAAAGTGTCACCGACCTGATGACCATAGAGGTCATTGACTTGTTTGAACCGGTCGAGGTCGATGAACAGCACATGACCCTTGAGATCAGGATTCCGGTCGATGATCTCGCTCAGTACTGCGCGGTTGGGAAGACCGGTAACACCGTCTTCATAGGCCAATGTGTTGATCTTGGACACATTATCATTGAGGCGCGCCACCATCTTGCGAAAGCTCTCGGCCAAGCCGCCGACTTCACAGTTGCAGTCCACAGTGACAACAGCGCTATAGTCGCCTGAGGCAATAGCCTCCGTACTGGCTTTCAGGTTCTGAATTGGCCGAGTGAGCCGACCAGTCATATAATATGTAAACCCCGAAGCGGCAGCGATCGAAGCTACCAGCTTAATGTAGCCCAAAGTCGTCAACGTGTGGGTGAAATCGCTTCCGGCTTCCAGCAAGTAGAACACGAGTGCTGCAACAATCGAGCAAAAAGTCCCAATCATCAGGGTGAACCGTACGCGTAGGCTGTTCAAGCCACGACCAAGAATGCGTCCTGTGATCAGCTCGGTATCAACTTCCATGACTGCAACCTTCATTGCCGGAATGCGGACGCGGACCAGATCGAGCTGGCCCGCGACTATTATGAACGGAGGACTTTAAAAATCCTCCCACGCCTCGGATTTCACTGCAGCATTCCCTCTGACGGCGGTGGCAACACGATTCATTAGTCGGCGTGCAGGTGATGTGTTTGCCGGGGGCATCGAGGAACGTTCCGCTGGCATGGACTTGTTTTGCGAGTTTCCGATTTCGAAAAGTCCGATGAGCTGGAATAAAGCTTCTGCTTCCTTGGCCAACGAATGGCTGGCTGCAGTCGATTCCTCGACCATCGCAGCATTCTGCTGCGTGCCTTGGTCCATTGTATTGACGGCTGTATTGATTTCCTTCAGCCCCGTCGCTTGCTCCTTGGCGCCCTCGACGATTGCGGTAACATTGACGCTGACCGCCTGAACCTGAGACACGATATGCTCAAGCGCCCTGCCCGTTTCTGTGACGAGATGTACGCCGTTCTCCACCTGCTCGCCAGACTTCGAGATCAAAGTCTTGATTTCTTTTGCCGCGGAGGCGGATCGCTGAGCAAGTTCTCGCACCTCCTGGGCGACGACAGCAAAGCCCTTGCCAGCCTCACCAGCGCGCGCCGCCTCGACCCCAGCGTTGAGCGCCAGCAGGTTCGTCTGGAAGGCGATCTCGTCGATTACACCGATAATGCTTGAGATTTCGCGCGACGAGGATTCAATCTCCTGCATTGCATGAACAGCACGATTGACGATCTCTCCGGAGCGCTCGGCAGACTGCCGTGTTTCTTGGACCTGCTTTCCAGCTTCTTCGGCGCGGCGACTGGAATCGGAGACCGTTGTGGTGATCTGCTCAAGCGCTGCTGCAGTTTCCTCTACAGATGCCGCTTGCTGTTCCGTTCGCTTTGAAAGGTCGTCGGCCGCCGCGCGGATCTGATTGGAGCCGGCCGCGATGGCTTGCGCATTTTGGCCGACCCGGCGCATCGCATCCTCGAGCTTAGCAACGGCTTCGTTGAAGTCTAAGCGAACCTGATCCAGTCGCTCTGAAAAGACGGCATCTATCCGGTAATTCAGTTTGCCATTTGAGAGCTCGTTGAGGGCGTGGCCGATGCTCTCAACGGCGAACCGCACTTCTGCGGCTTCGCGAGCCTGCTGCTGCTCACGCTCGAGACGCTCCTGCTCGCTGAGTGAACGATTTGCCTCAGCTTCCTGTTCAAGGCGCACACGTTCTTGGGCATTGTCTCGGAATATGGCAACGGTGGAGGCCATCTTGCCGATTTCGTCCCGACGGCCCTGGCCGTAGATTTGGACTTGAAGGTTTCCATTCGCGAGATCGGACATCGCCGCGGTGATGGAGTTCACGGGGCGAATTACGCCTCTCAATACGGTCCAAGTGGAGAATGCGGCAACAGCGGCCCCGAAGACCGTGAGTATCGTCATGCCGGCTGTCAAAAGCGATGCCAGCTCATTGCCTTTAGCGAGGTCCTGCTTTGAGACCTCGATCTGCAGATCGATCAGTTTCGAGATATCGGTGCCGAGGGGATCAATAGTCGGGTAGAGCCTCTGCTCAACGAATTCTGAGAGCGCAGCACTGTCGCGGGAAACCAGAATCTGTCTCAGCAACTGCACTCCTTCGTTTGCCTCTCCCTTGACCTGCACGAAGTGATCGGCAATTTGCTTCTCTTCTGCGGTCAGCACCGTCGATGTGTACTCCTTCCAGTGCGCATCGATGGAGGCCAGCGCCGCGTCTATATTACTCAAGCCATCTTGAGGAGAGAGCGCGCCAGATCTCACCTTGTGAGCGCTATCAACAATATTGACGGCATAGCCATCGCCGATCCGCTTCAGTTGCTCCATTGGCAACACCCTGTCGGCAACGATCGAGTTGGCGATTTCCGCTTCCTTTTTAAGGGCGTAAAAGCTGAAACCCGTGATGGTTATCAATGCTGCGGTGAGCAACGAAATGCATGCAAGAAGCTTGACCCTGATGGTCATAATGATCCCTTCCCAACGAATGTCCCCGTCGACATTTCAAATGCGGCAAGCCGCATTTGAGGTGAGGCCCATCGAAGAAGCGTTTTTAACGACTTCGGACGGAGCACAGTCACCGAATGCGATATTTAAGGGCCACTTGTTTACGCTTCGCTAATTTCGTGGTTTCTTTTGCACGAAGCGTGGGCAAACGCCCAAAAAAAAGCCAAGCGCGTCTATGCCGTACACCGTACTGCTGCGTCCGCACTGGGATGCCTTGTCCAGCCTTCGGAGTTCTAGCGAAACGCCAGCCGGTCAGATATCCCTGCAAAAGCTCGTAGCCAGCATCGCGCCCAAGACTTGCCTGTCGCTCTGTCTCTCTATCTTCGTCAGGGACTGGGATAGCGGCCGCTATCGACATGTTGAATCAAGTTGAAATGGAGAGCTGCTCGAGGAGCGGAGCGCTCATCACTCGGAGCGCAGCGGGCAGATCCGTCGTGTTATAACCTGTATCAGAAGACGGAGAACCGGCGTCGCCGGTTCGCATCCGAAAGGAGCGGCCAGGGTCGGCCGCCCATCTACCCTGCCCTGTACCGCTCTTACGATAGGTCGCCGATCGCGCCAATGGGCAAGCGCGCAAGCGCTGTCGCTCGTCAGGAAAAACGGCTTTCGCCGTCAGGCCGGCAAACCTTCCGTTTTTCCTTCCTCCCGCCCCATGACCCGATCCGCGTCCTAACGGGAGCGGGCTCAAGCCCTCCCCCTTCGTTCCGCCGGATGTGGGGGCACATCCTTCGAAAACGAAGGCAGAGGCTTCGCCCACTAGCGGGGCTTGCTCCCAAGGGAAACGGGAAAAACTGGAGCAAGAGACCATGAGCGACATCATCGCGATAGCATTGAACAAGCTGGACGCAGACCCGAAGAACGTCCGGAAGACTTACACCAAGGAGAGCATCGAGAGCCTGTCGGCCTCGATCCTCGCCAATGGCGTCATTCAAAACCTTGTGGTGCGCAAGGCATCCAAGGGGAGATACCTCGTAACCGCTGGCGGCCGCCGCCTTGCAGCCCTCAATCTTCTGGCCGAACGGGGCGAGATCACGGCTGACTACGCTGTAAATGTCATTGTCCGGGAGGCGGGTGACGCCACGGAATTAAGCCTGACCGAGAACGTGATGCGGGAAGCAATGCACCCCGCCGACCAGTTCGAGGCATTCAGAGCGTTGTTCGATGGGGGCAAGTCCATCAAGGAGATCGCCGCCCGGTTCGGGACAACCGAAATCATCGTCAATCGCCGTCTTGCGCTGGCGAAGGTTTCACCTGTCCTGTTCGCGGCGTTCCGCGCCGAGGATATGACCTTTGAGCAGCTTGCCGCCTTCACCATCACCGACGATCACGCTCGACAGGAAGAGGTTTGGAATGCCCTCCCCTCATGGGATCGCAGCGCCAACACAATCAAGCGCCGTCTCGCCGTGGATGAAGTCCCTGCAAGCGACAAGCGGCTCGCGCTGATCGGCGGTTTAGAGGTTTATGAGGCGGCTGGCGGTCCAGTGCGCCGCGACCTGTTTGCCGAGCAGGGAGGCGGGTTTGCATGCGATAGCGGCTTGCTGGAAAAGCTGGTTGCCGAGAAGTTGGAGGTCGAGGCGGAAGCCGTGAAGGCCGAAGGCTGGAAATGGGTCGAGTGGTGCGCTCAGCAGCCGGATAACATCTATCAGATGGCCCGGGTTTACCCGCAGCGCTTGGACCTACCCCAGCCTCTTGTTTCAGGCTGCTGGTTCGGCTGCATTCAGCACAATCCCGCCCTTGACCTGTGCCGATGTCCCATTTGTCGAGGTGACGTATTGCTGCAAGCGCTCAGGCCCCACACCTCCAAAGTGGTTGCTCTTGATGCCCGTTCGCACGGCGACGCGGTTGGCGCAAAGCCGTTCGTCTCCAAATTTTCCCCGCCTTCGGCTTCCTCGCGAAACAAAATTTGTCCCCGTCCAGCCTCCTTCGCTGCGCTCCGGCCTACGGTGCGCACCGCTTTTCGCCGTGCCTTATGAACGATCATCGCAACCACCATAGAGGAGTGATTAACATGAGCATGACCAACTTCATCCAGTTCGACAAAGACGACATCGACAATGCCAAAGGAACCGGCCTCATCTCCACCATCGACCGGGACCTGGACATCAAGGTTACACCTTTCGACTCCACCAACGAAAAGGCTCCGACGCATCGCGTCTATGCCAAGTCACCTCGCGGCCACGACATCGAAGTTGGCGGCATCTGGAAGAAGACCAGCGGAGAAGGGAAGCCGTACTACACCCTCTCCATCAAGCGCCTCGGCTTCAACGCCAACTTGGGCCGCTACCCCGGCCAAGATGACGTGGCACTGCAGGCCATCATCGAATGGGAACCCCGCGATTGATCGCTCTCGGAGGCCCGATCTCCGATCGGGCTCCCACCATAAAAGAGCCGCTTGGTCCGCATTCGCTGGATATTCGGCTCTTTTTGTGCTAAGTTGAACAGTAACTGGAGGCTCTGCCAATGAACGTTCATGCCCCTCGCCCCGATCGCTCTCCGGAAGCTGTTGCAGCACGGAAGAAGGCTTCAGATCAGGCACGCGCTGCGAATATGCGGCAGGGTTACACCGGTGACCCGGTCTTGGAAGAAGCGAAGGCCCGCTACGTCGCTGGGGACATCACTTCCGAGGAAATGCGCCAAGAGATGCTGGCCCGATTCAAGCGGCCTTGATCATCACCTAGACATTTATAGCGGCCGCCTGTGAACTCAGGCGGCCTTTTTGCATGAGGTTTCGCTTGGCCCGCGATGATGAAGCCAAAGGCTCCTACACCTATCCCAACACGTCAGGGGATGAGGATTACAAGGATGTTCTGAAGAACAAGCTCAATATCAGGAGCTATTCAGAACTGCGCGAAGCCGAGTACGCGATTACGGACTCAAGGATTACGGAGCTGGCCGAGGGAAAAGGCCCTACCGGTAATCACGACGCAGCGCATCTGAAGGCTCTGCACGGCTACATCTTTCAAGATATCTATGAATGGGCAGGACACACGCGCAATGAAAGTCCTGTCGTCGATGGGCATCGGGTAGAGCCGGTAGGCGGGCTTTCGAAGGGCGATACGACTTTCCTCCCCGGCTCGCGCATCGAAATGGGTCTCAACGAGGCGCTGAGGCCTGCTAGAGACGTTCAGGGCTTGCGAGCCGCCACACCCGAGCAATTCGCCGAGAAGGCCGCTCACGTCCTATCTGAGTTGAACTATGTTCATGCCTTTCGCGAAGGCAATGGAAGGGCAAACGAAGCTCTGGTGGTCTCATTGGGCCGCACCTATGGGCATGATATCGATCTGACCGTCATCACCAAACCTCGCATGATCGAGGCATCCATTGACACCACGAATGATCCGTCCAGTCCGGCGATGAAGCACCTCATCCAGGATGCAATGGATCCTAACCGCCGCGAGGCGATCCACAGTGCCATGTCCGATCTTGAGCAGGCTGGCGAGAAACCGTTCGAGCACAATATCCGCACGGCCCGCCAGGGCGAAGTGATCGAAGGCCAGGTTCTCGGCCATGACAATCGAGTAGCGAGCCTCGTGACCGAAAAGGGGATTGTGGCCGTAGATCGTGCTGATCTCCCCGAGCAAATACCTGCTGACGACGAGGAAGTTAGGTTCACCGCAAGATCTGATTTCAAGACTCTGGGTCGGCCGGAACAGGTCCAAGATGCCCATTCGCAGCCAGGTCAGCAAAAGGCCCAAGAGCCTCAGTCGCAGCACATCAATGCCGAGCTTAAGGCTATCGAAGCGCAGCAGCTTGCCGATCGCCAGCGAAACCGCGACCAAGACGACCGAGAGCGCTGATCTGCGGCCCTGTCGCTGCAGTGAGGGCCCGTATCGTCGGCCGGGGTGCCTACGCTCAGCGCCCTCTCCTGTCCGTTGGATGGTTTGACGGACAAACTACGATAGCCCCTCACCCATTCAACCGCTTGCGCGGTCCTACACTCCGTTGCGGCCCTACGGGTGCATGGGCTCGTTTCGCTATCTTCGGATCTTTGCCGTCAACCAACGAACAGGAGACGGCAATGCAGAGCGTAAAGGACACCTACCAGCGGATCACCGACACCATCATCCAGCAGCTCGAGGCCGGCACCAAGCCCTGGATTCGGCCATGGCACGGAAATGTTCGCAGGTCGGCTACGCCGCTGCGTGCCTCCGGCGAAGCCTATCGCGGCATCAACGTGGTCATGCTGTGGCTCTCCGGGCAACTCGCCGGCTACGACGAAAACACATGGATGACTTACCGGCAGGCTCAGGAGCTTGGCGCTCAGGTCCGCAAGGGCGAACAAGGAACCCTCGTCGTCAAGTACGGCACCTTCACGCCGAAGGAGCAGGAGGCGGACGATCGCGCAGTCTCCTATCTCAAGGGCTACACCGTCTTCAACGTCGAGCAGATCGACAACCTGCCTGACCGCTTCAAGAGCCCGGCCGATGATGTGCCAATGGATGCCGTTCCAGTTCTCGAAAACGTCGAATCCTTCATAGATCGCACTGGCGCGAAGATCACCTACGGCGGCAAGCAGGCTTGTTATCGCCCTGGTCTCGATGACATTCTGATTCCGGATCGGGGGCGGTTCCTCAGCGAGGTTCACCTTTACAGCACTGTTCTTCATGAAATTTCTCATTGGAGTGGTGCAAAGGCACGTTTGGGCCGTGACCTGAGTGGGCGGTTCGGCAGTGAGGCCTACGCCATGGAGGAGCTTGTTGCCGAGATCTCAGCCGCGTTCGTCTGCGCCGATCTTGGCATCGAGCATGATCCGCGAGACAACACCGCGACTTACGTTGAAAACTGGCTCAAGGTGCTCAAGCAGGATTCACGTGCAGTCATCACTGCCGCCGCAAAGGCTCAGGCAGTCGCTGACTATCTGCGACAGTTCAGCTCTTCTACAGGGTAGGGCCCCTGGCATAACTGTCGGGCCTCATGCGCATCGACCCAAAACTTTACAATTGTAAAGTCGGGCATCCTTGATGCGTATCGACCAAAAACTTTACAACTGTAAAGTCGGGCACCTCGATGCGTTAACTTCTTGTTAGCGAAAAACGCCTTGAAGAATCGGAGTCAGTCTGGCATCTCTGACGGAAATGATCTCGTAAAGTGGTCAGAACCGTCAAGAGGATTGAATGTTGCAGCCAACTTCTCAGAGCGTCAGAGACACTGCGTCGAAGATCGGGGTCTACACCTCGAAACTCTCTGCGGAGCTGAACGATATGCGTGAGGCTGTCTATCCACCCTCTGCGCAGAAAACATTTGGCCGGACATTCTCAACCCTGGACCTGGTGCGGTTACTCAAGGTTCCGGAAAGTACTCTTCGCCAGTTGACGCTGGAAGGGAAGGGGCCTTTGCCCGAGCGTGCAGAAAACAATAGGCGAACCTACACGATAGAACAGGTCAAGGAACTGAGGGCATTCTTGGCCGAACTTCGTCCGGACGAAGCTGGCGAACTGCTCCCGCATCGTCGCAAAGGAGAAAAGCTTCAGGTAATTGCTACGGCCAATTTTAAAGGTGGTAGTTCCAAGACAACCACTTCTATCCATCTCGCACATTTTCTAGGGCTTCAGGGTTATCGGGTCCTGTGTCTGGATCTTGATCCGCAAGCATCGATGACTGCGCTATTTGGTATTCAGCCCGAGTTCGATCTCGGCGAGAACCAGACAGCCTATGCAGCCATTCGATATGACAATGAGAGGCGGCCGCTCGCTGAAGTGATCCGGCCAACCTATTTCCCGGGTGTCGATCTAGTTCCTGGAAATCTGGAGCTAATGGATTTTGAGTTTGATACCCCATCCTATCTGACCTCGAAAACCAGAGATGACTTGGGTTTGTTTTTCGAGCGGTTAAGCAGCGCCCTGGCCCGTGTCGATGATCGATACGATATCGTGATCATCGACACCCCACCGTCCCTTGGATACTCGACGCTCGCCGCTCTTTACGCAGCCACGTCCTTAATCATTACCGTTCATCCGGCGATGCTCGACGTTGCATCGTGCAATCAGTTCCTGATCATGATCTCCGATCTATCGGAAGTTCTGGGGCAGTTTGGAGCTAAATTTGAGCATGACTTTTTCCGTTTCCTGCTCACTCGCGTGAACCCGAATGACGGGCCCCAGAAGTACATGTCTGGAGTCATGCGCCGGTTGTTTGGTGATGATGTACTCGTTGCGGAGGCGCTCGAATCGACGGCAATCGCCGGTGCAGCGGTAGCGAAGAAGACCCTATACGAGCTTGAGTCGGGCGAGGTCGGTCGTGAAGCGTTGAAGCGTGCAATTGAGAGCGCTGATCGAGTTAACTCCGAAATCCTCGACCTCGTTCACAAAGTTTGGGGGCGTAGCACATGAAGAAAAGCATCCTTCAGCGAATGGCGGCCGCCGAAAACCGGACAGAATCTACTGTGGTGTCGGACGCGTCTGACAAGCACTCGCTGGCGCGGCGGCACTCTTCACCTGTCATTTCCAATGTGGGCCGAGCACTGACACAGCTCACCGAAGATAGTGTCATTTCACTCGATCCTGACCGTATCGACCGCTCCCCCTATAGAGATCGCTTTGGCAACGACGAAGATGCGGCCAAAGAGCTCGAGGCGCTTAAGGTTTCTATCGCAAGCGAAGGCCAAAAAATTCCGGTTCTCGTTCGGCCGCATCCGACGAAATCGGATCATTATCAGCTTGCCTACGGGTACCGTCGATGGGCGGCGATCAAGGCCATAATGACAGAAGCGGATCGACCGGAGACCATAAAGATTCGAGCGTATGTTCGAGAGCTTTCCGATCGGCAATTGATTGAAGAGCAATCGCTTGAGAATGGTGTTCGGGAAAACCTGACCTGGATCGAGCAGGCAATGTGGGCAGTACAGCTCAAAAGTGCTGGCCTTTCCCATCGCGCCATGTGCCCAATCTTGGGAACTTCAGAAGCGGCAATATCGCATCTGTTTCGAGTGACGGAGGCGGTTCCCGAAGACATCATTCTTGCGATCGGTAGAGCAAAAGGAGTTGGTCGACCGAAATGGACCGCATTTGCCGAGTTGCTGAAAGATCCGAGCAGCGCAGCACGTGTTCGCAAGATAATCAACACGGTCGAGTTTCGAGGCGCTGACAGCTCCAGCCGTATTGCCCAAGCGATACGAGCTGCAAGTGCTGCAGCCGACAAAGTGACTGCGGAACCAACTGAAGAGATTGTTGACTTCGCCGTGGGTGACCGAGTTTTTGGCCGCATGAAGAGTAATTCGGCTGGAACTACGGTCTCAATCCCGAAGCAGGAACGCGCTTTCGCGCGCTGGCTGGCGGACCGAATGCCTGATCTTCTAAACGAATACAACAATCATTCCGATCCAACTCACCAAGAGGTGTGATCGAGACACTCGTTAATTGGTCAAGAGGAGAGACCGCGACAAAAGAAAAAGGCCCCCAAAACGTTTCCGTCATGGAAGCCTCTCTCAATTCCTAGCAAGATCGAGAATCGCATTTCCATGAATCCCAGTCAAGAGTCTTTGGCATCGTTTTGGTGAGCGGATTTCTTTTGCCTGAAGAAAGGTGAAGGAATATGCAGACGGGAAATGTGACGACGCCCTTTGGGCGGCGGCCGGCTGTGCTTGCTCTTGTAAAGAGGCAGCTCCAGACGTCCGAGACGAAACCAAACCGCCCGGTCGAAAAATGGAAAGTGTTTCGCGACGCCTGTGAGGCCCGTGAACGCCTTGGCCTCCAGGACAGGGCGCTGACTGTGCTGGACGCATTGCTGACGTTTTATCCAGAGAGCGAGCTCAACTGCGATAGTGGATTGGTGGTCTTTCCATCCAATGCCCAGCTGTCTGTCAGAGCGCACGGCATTACCGGAACGACCTTGCGGCGGCATTTGGCTGCCTTGGTCGAAGCCGGGCTCATCCAGCGCAAGGATAGTCCGAACGGCAAGCGCTACGCTCACCGTGACAAGGGTGGCGATATCGAGCAGGCCTTTGGATTCGATCTTTCTCCACTTTTGGCTCGCGCTGCGGAACTTGCAGCACTGGCACAGGAAGTCGCTGCTGAGCGCCTGCAGTTCAGACGAACTAAAGAGGCGCTGACTATCTGCCGGCGTGATGTACGCAAGCTAATTTCCGCCGCGATGGAGGAGGGGGCTGACGGCGACTGGGAAGCCATCGAAGACATGTATGTCGGCATTATCAGCCGACTTCCCCGCAATCCTGACCGTCGCCAGGTGGAGGCAATCCTCGACGAGATGCAGCTTTTGCGCACCGAAATCCTCAACCTTCTGGAAAATCAGTTAGATTCTCAAAATATGGACGGCAATGCTGTTCAAAATGGCTGCCACATACAGAATTCAAAACCCGAATCCATCTATGAACTTGAACCTAGCTCTGGAAAAGAGCAGGGCGGAGCCGTCGAGCTGGAAGTAGCACCCAAAGCGGTTGCTCAGCCGTTGGCAAAGCCGGAACAGATGAAGGCGTTCCCGCTGTCGATGGTCCTGAAAGCCTGCCCGCAGATTTCGGACTACGGGCCCGGCGGCACGATCTCCCATTGGCGCGAGCTGATGGGCGCCGCGGTGGTGGTACGATCAATGCTTGGTGTTAGCCCGTCGGCTTACCAGGAGGCTTGCGAGGTGATGGGGCCGGAGAACGCGGCGGTTGCCATGGCTGCAATCTTGGAGAGGGCAGGGCATATCAATTCGGCAGGTGGATATCTCCGCGATCTCACGCGCCGGGCGAGGGGAGGGGAGTTCGGACTGGGACCGATGCTGATGTCGCTGATGCGTGCAAATGCGAACAGCGATCGGAAAACGGGGTGAGGGACGACGCGTTCCTAAATGGCCATCACTTGACGGCCCTTTGCGTTCTTCAATCGTCTGTCGGGGTATCGACCTTGGATGATTTTCGACCTGGTGGCCGGCCAGGGGGACGGCCTTTCCTGCTGACTCTCGCCGCTTTTCTAGTCAGTCGTTGGCGTTCGGCCTCAGCTTGTGCTTCGGCCTCCGCTTCCGCTTTTTGCCGAGCTTCAAGAACATCCTTAGGCGTCAGTTGGCCAACTATACCGATCAAACTGCGTATGGTGTCATGCGGGAGGTCATGAATGAGTCTGAAGAGTTCAACACGATCATCGGCCTCTTCAGGATTTTTACCGTAGAGATGAGGTGCAGCGGCATGAATCATCTGCATCGGCAGGAACCCAAGGAGCTCGGAAAGGTGAATCATTCGAGAGACGGTCAGTCGCGAAATGTTCAGTTCGTAGCGGCTGTAGACCACTCGAGCGAGACCAGCCAGGGTCGCGAAATCACTCTGGGTCAGACCAGTTTTCGCGCGTTCATCGAGTAGGAATGCGGAAAGTTTTGCGTCGATCTCGCCGAAGCTGACTATGCCGTCGAATCCCTCCTTGCGGTACAAGGGTCTCTGGAAATCTGGATCTGTAGTCTCAACCAGTTCCCTTGATTTGATATAGTCGGATAGATTCCGCACAGTCGGTATTCCCTCAGTCCCCAAATCCGCCTGTGGCAGATATCACGCACCATAACGTGCCATTAAGGCACTGTCATCCTGCGCGCCAGTTACAAAGCCCTAACAAAAGTGGGGGGAATGAATGCCAGGATGCTGATCTCCTCGATATAAAATCCGCAAACCAGGGCGCGTTGTCCATCACCTCAAGATCCAGCGGGAGCATTCCTGTTCACGGCTTTCGCAGCGATCAGGTTCCAGCTGTGGGCGCTGGATTCAAAGACGCCTTCGACCGTTCTTTCTTCGGAGATCCAGCTCAGCTTCACGCGCATTTCACAAGCCAAGGAAAGCTGGTCGATGCTGATGCATCTAGTCATCGAAATATGAGACTTCGGCCCAAATGTCTCAAAGTCCCACATCGCGAACCGGAACAGCTCCCGTTTCGCGTGTTCGTTGGTTGGCCAATCAGGCTGTTTAAACGACTCTGGTGCAGATGAGCTAATTCCGGGGATATTTCCCGTGATCGTCGGAAGGTAGAACCCCGCCGTTTCTAATCGGTCGGGGGCGATCATCAGTCCGAGGACGCTGCCCACGGCCACCCCGGCCAGAAATCGAAGGTCGAGGATCAATAACCATTATCCTTCAGGAACTGGTCGATTGCGGCCTTGACGATCACCGTCATTTTTAAGTCGTTCTCAGAGGCTGCGCGCTCCAAGCGTTTCTTGGTGTCGTAATCAAGAGGGCAATTGACGAAGTGCTTGCTCTCGCGCGCCTTGTTCTGCTTGAGCTCCTGCAGTCGTATTCTGGACGCCTCACGCTCCAACGACTTGTTCGTCGCTCTCTCCCGGCGAGCCTCCGGTGAGGGCAAAATCAAACTTGATCTTGGGGGCACGTGAACGGCTGGTACCTGAGCGGGAGCTTCTTCGACAGCGACCTCGTCCGGTTGATGGCTGGCGACCGCGTTTTCTGCTTCGTTGTCTATAGCCGGCTGCGACATTGGATTGGGTACATTCCCCCGGGACCGTCGCGGTGCAACGGGGAAATCAGATATGCTGGAAGTTCCTTTAGCCATCTTACGACCTCTTCTGCTCGTTCGGCAGGAAACGTTCAATTTCTTGCATCAAGGCCATGACCTCGCTCCGGGCCTTTTTGACTGAGTCGCTTAGCTCCAGCATTTGCAGCGTCCCATATCCAAGTCTGATGTCGCGGTATGGGTTTCGCTCATAAAGCTCAGTGTCCAGGAGGTATGAATCATATCCCTGTTCCTGCAAGTTTGCGATGAAGGGGCGGATCAGGCGGTAGGCTTCCAGTGAACGCCCCGGGAGAGTAATCCGGGTTCTTAAGTTGAGATGTGGAATGTTTCGCCCGGTACGATCGCAGGCGTCAGCCACGTCCATTGCTGCCTGGCCAGCAGCAAGGATCTCGTCTTGGTTTGGCTGGATCGGCGTCATAACGATCTGCGAGCCGGCGATGATCGTGTCCCGTAGCACGGTGTCTTGACCGGGCGAGTCGATCAACACGACGTCAAACCCGGCGGTTTCGTTCTCCAGAATATGCTGAAGTGATGCGTTGGTTACCGCCGTGCGAAGCTCAATGCCGTCTGGCCTGTTGTCTTTAGCCTCGGAACGCGACCACCACTCATTCAGGTTTTGCCGGCCATCGGCATCGACCAAGAGCACTTGCTTACCATGAAGCGCATATTCTCCAGCGACCAGGATTACGGCGGTTGTCTTGCCCGCTCCACCCTTGCCGCTTACCAGCGATATGCAGATTGTCATTGCGCGATCCTCTCAGTCTAACGGTTCCCCCGCCCTCTAGCGATCCGACGTGGGTTCAATCGGCACATCAGTATCGTCGTTAACATCTTCACATCGAAGCAAACCTAACATGCGTTCACACGCACGTTAAGATCAAAACATGCGTGTGAACGCACGTTTTAGGACATCGATTAAACCACACGAGTTAGTCGTGTGGTTTTTACAAGGTCTGGGTCGAGTGGTGAACCCCGGAGCCGCGTGAGGCCTCACTTGGCGCTCGCACGGAGGGCGCAAGGGCGAAGAGCGAAGCGTCCCTTTCGCCTGAGTACGAGGGACAGACAAAGGCCTTCAGAAGCGGTTTTGGCGGTGAACCCTGGTGAGCGTTCCAACGGAAAGGGTGCGAAGCGAAGCGGAGCCAGTCAAGAGGTGGAAATTGGTTGAAATTATGGAGTATCGCTTTAGGTAAAGAGTGGCAGGATACGCAAAAATGTTTTACATTTTGCATCACGATCGTGGGACAAGCCCACGATGACGGTCGCAAGGCTCCGGGAAGGCTTAATTGATTGACGAGTAAAGACACGATCGAAGTGCCGACAGCCAAGCAACTCAAGGGGCGTCTCATCAACGTCCGCGTCAGCGATGCAGAGCATTCGGCTATCGAAGAAGCGGCCAAGTCGGCCGGTATGAGTGTGTCTGCTTTTTTCCGTTCTCTGCTCCTCGAGGGTGCTGGCGTTCGACCTATTCTGACTGCGGAAGACAGGTTGATCATGGCCGCATTGCTCGAAGACATGCGGATGATCGGCATCAATTTGAATCAGGTCGCCCGCTCCCTGAATGCAGGAAAGGGTGTCCATCCCTCAGAGCTGGACATCAACCTTGGCAACGTCCAGCGGATTCAGGCGGCCGTAATGAGTGAGCTGCGGACACTTTCGCGCCGTGCCGGGCATGAGCGCCGAGGCGAGGTGTAGGCCGTGGAGTTCTTTTTCGGCACTTTCACAAGCGAATGGGAGCAAAGGCGCGCGGCGCTATTGCATGAAATGACGCTCGGCGGCCGTGGGAGCGCTGTCGAGGAAGAGCTTGAGAAGAGACTGAAGAATCTGCAGCACCAGGTTGGGATGTCTAAGGGCGGGTCGGGATCTAGGGGAGGGGTAAGGACTTCGGCATTCAACATGTCATCGCCTTCGAGGACGATGACTGCCGGTTCGGGTGCTATGCGATCAATGGACGTTCGTCTTGCGAGCGTTGCCAAAGGGAGCCAGCCCGCCGTGGTCAAACTGGCTTCTTACGGTGGTGGCGCCCGCGTCGGCTCGATGCTCAACTATGTTTCCAGAGGGGGGGAGCTGAAGGTTGAGAACGAGAACGGCGAGACGTTGCGTGGCCGTGAGGAGCTGGCGCGTCTCCGTGGCGATTGGGATCACCTTTTCCAAAACAGGACCGAGAGCCGCGATATCGGCGCGTTTAGCGTCGAGGTGAGCGTTTCCGGCGGCTCGAACCCGCATGAGCAGGTGCGGGACATTCTCAGCAGTGGCTTTGGTGATCGACGGTACGCTTACTCTGTCGAAACCCGAAACGATGGATCGCTGAAGGTCGAGGGCTATGTTGTGTTGCGCAGCGGGCAGGGCGAGCGGCTGACGGCTGACGCGAAGGCGGCCGCCATCGTTCAGGAGCGTTTCCACGCCAGCGCCGTTGCGAAAGAGGCCCCCGCGGCTTTCTCGTTCACAGGCTATGGCAACGGCGTGGAATTTGGCGCTGCCAAGTTGCGAGACCTGATCGCGCAGCGGAACGACGTTCGAGACGATCAGGGGCGTTCGATTGCCGATGACAAGGCTGCGGGCGACCTGGTGCAAAAGGAATGGCGGGATGAGCTGCACAGCCGCAAGAGCCGTGACGTGATGCACGTGATCATGTCGGCGCGTGCCGGCACGGATGCTGTCGCGTTCGAAGGAGCTGTTCGCGACTTCCTGGCTGAGCAGTTTGCGGGCCATCGGTACGTATTCGCTATGCACGATCCGGAGAACGATCCGAAAGAAGCAGGGGAGGGGGGCAAGCGGCCGCATGTTCATGCCCATGCAATCGTTACCATGCGTTCGGAATCGGGCGATCGGATCGAGACGACTCCGGCCACCTTCCGGCAATGGCGTGAGGTCATGGCCGAGAAGGCGCGTGACCACGGCATCAATATGGAAATGACCGATCGGCGCGAGTTCGCTACGCCGCCAGCCTTCACGCGAAATCAGGTTCGCGCCGTCAGGCATGACGGTCGAACCGAGCATGTAGGCACCAGCGATCCGGCACAGGCGCGATATGACGCAAAGCGAGCTGGTCGACGCGTGGTGGCGACGAGCCAGAGGAGCCGCCAGTACATCCTAAAAGCGCAGGAGACCTGGCAGAAGATTGCAGTCAACGCCGGCGACACAGTGGTTGCGGCCTACGCCGCTCAGCATCGCTCCTATCTGGAAAACGGCCTTGCCCAAGTGGATCAAGCGCCTGCTGGTTCGGTCATTCATGCGGATTTTGGCGGTGATTACCGCTCCAACATGGTAGCAATCAGAGACATGTTGTCGGAGGCAAAGGACATGCGCGAGCAGACACGCCCAGAGTTCGAAGCGTACGAAAAGACGGTTGAAACGGCTCTGTTCAACCTTCAGCGCAGCGCTGGTTCAGAGGACCGGTCAGGCTTCGAAGAAGTTTCCTCCCTCGCTCGCGAGATTGTCGATCTGCGCAGGCAGATGCTCGAAATGAAGGAGCGTGGGCTTGATGAGCAGGATGGACGAAACGCTGCTGGCGACGTCTCCAGAGAAAGTGGTGCCGCGCCGGAAAGAACGGCATCCGAGGTGCAAGAGCAGACGAATGCTAACCTCCAGAGGGAGGCAGCTGTTGCCAAGCATGGAGAGGCTGTCGTTGAGGCCGGTAACGATGCGATGGCAAATGTGGAACACTATCGCTCCGGCCTCGCCCATATCGAAGCCGGCGAGCTCGGAGACGAAAACCGAGAGCAGTATGAGAAGGGCCTTGAGGCTTCGCTTCATCATGCAGCTCAACTCGCTGCTTCCGGAAACGGCTATCTGCGGGATGTTGCCAACGAGGATCCGGAACTGCGCGCGGAGATCGAGACCATTGAGCGCAATGAAGAGCGTGGGGACGAAAACAAGTCAAACAAGCAGCCGATAACTGCGGATACTGCCGACGATCGCCAACGCGATCTCAGGGTGGATCTGGAAGAGGAACGTCCGATCGGGCAAGCGGAGCGTGAGGCTCACCAGCCCGCTGAGACGGTGGACGCTACTCATAGGCAGCAGAAAAGTGTAAATAGAGATTGGGAAGCGGCCCAGCGGGGCGGCGAGACCACTCGGACTGATCCCGCGCAACAGCACATTCCTCGTCTCGATGAGTTGGAGCGTGAACAGGTTGAACAGAGGGAGCGTAATCGGGACGACCGTGATCGCTAAAGTGTCATGCAGGACGGTAATCAGAACACCTACCTGGTGGAAGTAAACGACCCCAAGTCTGCCGACATCGTCGGCAAGATGATGGTGTGGGGCATGGTCTGCGTTGGGATCCTGGCGATCTTGATCAAGGTCTACGGGACCGTGATCGGCTGGTATCATGCTTCTGTGGCTTGGCTAACAGAAGCGGGTCAGTACGCAGCGAGCTTCTGGCCCTTCTGAACCTGAATTAGCGGTCGGCCTGTTCCATGATTGGATCAGGAACGGTCGCTGCGAATAGCTCTTCCAAGCTCTTCCTCTTGCGCGGTGATTTGCCTTCGGCTTCCCGTTCGACGACCTCCTTAAGGCGGCTAACCCGATCATTGTGCGCTTTTTCGATGTCGTTCTCTGAGACAGGTGTCGTGCGCTTTTCGGGGGCGGGCACAGCTGCCTTTGAAGGTTCCGGAGTCCCCCCGGCGCTGACTTTCTTTTTGGCCAAGGCGGATGGATTCACGACGCGAGCGGGCGAGGTGGAGGGCGCTGGCTCTTTCGGAGCCTCCTCCTGGACAGGCGCCCGCGGCTCCTTCGCTTTCGCCTCAGTCGCAGGCTTTATCGCTTCCGCTTCATCAGCCTGTTCCTGGCCTGCATTGGCATAGGCTGGCGTGGTCGCTGGAACAGGTTTAGGTGGCAGGTAATCGACAGTTGGAACGGTCGGTATGTGCGTCTGAGAATAGGCCTCCGCCTCCTTGAAGGGCTGGGTCTTAAAGAAGCGCAGCTTGTCTCCAAAGATTGGCCGCTGACCCTCCACCAGCAAGATCATCTTGTTCTCGGGCATCTGGCGCACTTCCTGCGGCATCATCAGGTCCCGATCGCGAATTTGCTCGACCTTTGTTCGGCGCGGCAATCCCATAAGCTCGATCGTTCGTGATTCAGACTGATACCGAATGGTTCTCTTGCCAAGCGCCCGGGAGGCATACTCTGCCGTGGCCTGGTCATTGGCACCAAGGATGAGCTGATAGCCGCAGTTGCCAAGGAGCGAATGTCGGGACGTCTCACCATAGATCTCATCCAGGTTCTTCAGGTCCTGGATGATGAAGGCGAGCTTGATCTTATAGCCGGCCACATAGGGCAGCTTCGTCATGATCTCGTCCATGCGCTTCAGCTGGCGAAACTCATCCAGCAGGAAATAGACCGGCTCGGAGTTGGGATCATGCTCAAGGGTGAGTATGTCCATCACCTGTTGAACGAATAGCGTCAGCAGCGGCCTAAGAAGCGTGATGTCGGTGATGTTCGGGGCAAGGTAGATCGTGATGGGGCGACGCTTCATGGATCGAAGGTCCATGTCGGTCACGTTCGTTGCGGCCACAACGCGTTCGTTCTTGAACGGTCTCATCGCCTTCTGGATATCAAGCAGTGCCGAGGCCGCGGCCCGATCCGAGAGAGACAGGTATGAGTTGAAGCTCTCCATCGTGAACTTCGACAGGTACGGCTCCTTCTCCTTGATGTACTTCATCAAGGCCTGCAGATCGGTCCCGCTGTTGAAGAAGGAGTTGATCTCGCCGAGGTTCCTGCGCCCTTTGTAGAAGGGGCTTTCGAGAACATAGCTGATGGCGCCGGCGAGAACCTGTTGAGCCGTGGCCTGCCAAACGGAATTCTCGGATTCGGTGTTTTCCGGTACAAGTATGCTGGCGATATTTTGAATGTCAGTCGTGCGATTGCCTCGCTCCGGACGAACGAAATCCAAGGGATTATAGCTGTTGGTCGTCTCAGAACCCGGCGCGAACAAGAAGACCTGGCTGCCGTTGCGCTTCCGATAGCCGGCGGTTGCCTTGTAGACCTCGCCCTTCAGATCCGTGACGATCATTGACCCTTCGTGCATGAGAGCGTTGGGGATGACGTAGCCCGCGCCCTTACCGGATCGCGTCGGGCCAATAATGAGGTGGTGGCGATCGTCATACGCGCGAAGGACGTTGCTCCCGATGCGGCCGAATATGTGACCTCGTCTGCCAAACCACTTCCCGCGCCGAAGTGTTGCAAGATCCTGAAAGGCCGCATCCCCCAATGGATTGCTGGTAGGTTTGAGCCCAAGGTAAGCAATGAGGCCTGATACGAGCAGCGCGGGCACTACGGAGCCGAGCGCGACTTTTCGAAGGGAAGGGGAGGAGCTATAGGCCCAGAACTGCTGAATTGGCGCGAATGGGTTTGACGTGATTGTCGCCTCGAGGATCCTACCGTCACCGTAGAAGAGCTGAAGCCCCGCCCCGTATGCCAGCATCCAGACTGCAAATGCAATCAACAGGCAGAAAAACAGATAGAAGGCCTGTAGCCCCTTACTCATGATGCATCCCGTGCGAAGTAGATTTCGGAAACCCCGCGCTTGCCGCCTTCCCGCCTGAGCTGGATCACGATCGGAATGACCATTTGGATGTAGGACATCAGGTCTTGCTTGGAGTAGCCGGCGGACATGCCGGACTGCTGCATCATCATGGCAAGCTGTTCATAAGCGCCGAGCGGCGTATCGGCGTGTACCGTCGACATGCTGCCCGGGTGGCCTGTGTTGATGGCGCGAAGGAATGAAAAGGCCTCAGCTCCACGAATCTCGCCAACAAAGAGGCGATCCGGCCGCATTCGAAGCGCCGATTCAAGAAGGTTTTGAATCGTCACGTTTGCAGTGCCTTGCCCACCCTTGGAGGCGATCAGGTGGACCGCGTTCTTCTGTGGTGGGAATAGCTCACGAGTGTCTTCAAGCGTCAGGATCCGCTCATTCAGGTCTACAGAGTTCAGGCACGCGTTCAGAAAGGTGGTTTTGCCCGACGACGTGCCGCCACTGATCAGGATCGAAACCCGCTTCGTGATGGCCGTATGGATGAAGTCGTAGATCTTCTCCGCGCGTAGATAGGCGATCAGCTCCCGATCCACGTCGCTTAGGCCTCCGACAGCAACCGAGACTTTGTCGAGAGAGCCGTTGTCACGGTAGTCCTGCAGAGAGAAATTCTGCACAACCTGCTTACGGATCGTGATCGACCCACCATCAGGTGCCGCGGGCGGCAAGACGACCTGGATACGTTCGCCGGTCGGCAGTGCTGCGCTAAGGATCGGATTAGCGGCGTTGAGGAACTGCTTTGTCGCTGCGGCAACCCGCTCGCCAATGTTCTCGATCTCGCGTGCCGTCAGAGCATCGATTTCATGATGCTCCATGTGATCAGCACCGAAGCGCTCAACATAGACTTGGCCTGGCCGATTCACTGCAATCTCAACCACCTTCGAATCATCGAGAAATTGCCTGATGGGCTCCAGAGACCGGTTCAGGAAATAATGAGGATCATGAGCGGTCGTGTTACCTACCATAACGTTCACGTTTGATCTCCTTCATCGCTTCCGTGACAGGATCGTCGTACATGGCGCTGAAATCGAGGTCCTCGCGAACATAGACAAAGATCCGCTCGCCTTGCGGTACGCTGATCGTTGGCGGGATCCTCAGGTTTTCGGCAAGGACCGTGTTCGCCATGTCGCTGAAGGTCTGCGCGATCGTTTCTCGCGCCAATTCAGCACCTCGCTCAGTGTCATCGTTTCCGGAGCTGGAGTCGCTACCGTACACGAAGCGAATGCCGAAGACCTTTTTCCCTGCTTCCGGTGCATAGTCGTTCAGCTCAAGGAAGTAGATCCTCTTTGAGGTCACCACGTTCATGTTTGTGGAAACGTCCTTGGCTATCGGCTTGACGAAAAGGATGTTGCCCTTTTCGGACGGGGCAACCTGCCAACTGTCGGTGTCGCCAAGCGAGATCGTCTCAAACTTCTCATCTTCGTCGAAGATGATCATCGTTGAGATGCCGTAGGTCGCAGACACCTTCACGACGTTGTTCGGCTGATAGACGACACTGGTCACACGCGCATCCAGACTGCCAGGGCGGGGCTGTTGCGCCGCATAGGCTTGGACCATCGTGAGAGCGGCGATCGACGCCGCCAGAGGCAAGCCATATTTCACTGCTGGCCTCCCGAGGTCACCGTTTCCTGATCACGGCGGTAGTCATAAACCTGAAAGCCCAACGGGTTTTCGAAGCGCCATTCGTTGCGCTCAGGCGTAGACGGCTCGGTGGCGTTCGACCTTCACGGACAATGGCTCGTTGGGTTGCAGCTCAAGCTCTTCTGTCATCTTTCCCTCTCCACAAGCGCAAGCGATCACTCCTTGACCTCCCGAAATCGAAGGGAGGGCAGGAGCCCCGCTCCTGCTCCCGAGCTCGTGCGGAACAGCTGGAGAGAGGGGGACAAGCGCTAAACCGGAGGGGGATCGCCGCCTAAGGTCGGGCACAGGTTTTCAATGGCTAAAGAGGCAGATCACTCCCCGGCAGCAGGCAGACATCCTCAGGCTCGGAATTCCGGGAATAGGGTTCCGGCCCGAAAAGCGGCGCTTCTATCCAGGAGGTCGCACAGCCTCCCACATCCTTGGCCACGTAAACGTCGATAACCAAGGTCTGGCAGGCATGGAGCGCTATCTCGATCAGCAAGGACTGGCTGATCTGCGCGCAATAGGGATGACGAGCGAAACGCCACTCGAGCCAGTCACTCTGTCGATCGACATAAGGGTTCAGCACATCGTGCGGGAGATCGTCGCCGCAGCGATGGTGAACTACAAGGCCGAGGCTGCCGGAGCCGTGATTCTTGATGTCGAGACAGGAGAAGTTGTCGCGCTGGCTTCGGTGCCGGACTACGATCCTAACGAGCCATCTCGGACGCTCCCCGATGGCAGCGTGGATAAGGACTATGAGAAAGGCTGGTTCAATCGGATCAGCAACGCCACCTTCGAAATGGGATCCACCTTCAAAAGCTTCACTCTTGCGATGGGTCTGGATGAGAGCAAGATCACCCTGAATTCAGTGGTCGACGCTTCTCGCCCCATCCGGATGGGCGGCTTCACCATCAAGGACTTTAAAGGAAAGAACCGACCACTGACCATCCCGGAGGTGTTTCAATACTCTTCAAACATCGGCACCGCAGCTGTAGCTGACATGGTCGGCATCGAGAGACACAGGGAATTCCTTACCCGGCTGGGTCTGCTCTCGAAGGTAGAGACAGAGATGCCAGGAGTGGCGCTGCCCACGCAACCGCGAGAGTGGAAGAAGATCAACTCCGTAACAATCTCGTTTGGGCACGGTGTCGCAACGACACCCTTGCAGACTGCTGTCGCAGCGTCCGCACTGATGAATGGCGGCAATCTCATCGCACCGACCTTCCTTCCGCGTTCCAAGGACGATGCTGCCACCATTGCCCGCAAGGTCATCGGCGAACAGACCAGCGCCGACATGCGCTTTCTCTACAACTGGAATGGGCTGAAAGGCTCGGGTCGATCAGCCCAGGTCGAGGGTTTCTATGTCGGCGGAAAGACGGGAACCGCGGACAAGGTCATCAATGGTCGATATGCTAGCGATCAGAACTTCAACGCGTTCGTTGCCGCTTTCCCCATGGACAAGCCACGCTACACACTCCTGACCATCATAGACGCGCCACAAACTGGAGAAAATGGCGGTCGAACAGCAGCATCGACTGCAGCCCCCATGGCAAAAGCGATCATTGCAAGAACGGCGTCGCTTCTGGGAGTGCAGCCACGATTTGGGCCTGAGACCGCGCCCCGAGTCCTGGCCAATTATTGAAAGCCAGTCGTCGCGGAGATATTCTAGGTCACCCAGATGATGCGGCTTCAATGTCTCCTATTGGCGCGAAGCGAAAGGCTGCATTCGGCCACTAGACTTCATGTGGTTATCACGCAGGTGCGCAATATTCCGAATAGCTTTACTCATGCCCATCTCGATCACGCAATGGCCCGGTCGGGAAACCTCTATCTTCACAGAATATGAGCCGCCCTGCCGCTGCGTCTGGTGGCGTTGTTGTAGTATTCCGACGCTTGCTGAACGGATCGATGCCGCGACTGCTCCATGGCTTCGGCGAGTGGTATGCCCCGATTGGCCGCCTCGGTCAAATAGCCAGAGCGGAGCCCATGGGCGGAGAAATCAGCAGGATCAAACCCGGCCAGTTCGGCCCGATGCTTGACCATGTCATTGATCGCCTTCGGGTCTAGCGGCCGGCACGAAACATTCCCCCAGCGATCAATCGCCCTGAAGACACTGCCCTTGTCGATTTTCGCCGCCGCAAGCCAGGCGTTCAACGCATCGACCGGTCGCCCACTGAGGTAGACAACTTCATCACTGTCGGCGCCGCTGGTCTTGGTGCGACCGAGATGAATGGAAAGAGAGAGCAGGGGAGGGGCCCCGTCAATCTGGATCGGCTCTTCCTGCTGCAGCTGCTCGATCCTGAGGCCCGCGATTTCGCTACGGCGACGGCCGCCCGAGGCAAAGGCGACCATTAAGATTGCACGGTCTCTAACATCACGCAGGTTTCCCGTCGTGCAGGTTGCGAGCAGTCTGGACAGAATATCCCCTGTGACGGCCTTGGCGCTTTTCCGCTTCCTTGGCCGCGGCGTCGCACGCACGGCCAGTCGGATTGCGGACTTGAGGGCAGGAGAACCGAAAAAGCCATCGAGGCCGCGCCATTTCGTCAGCGTCGACCAGGTGGCAAGGCGCCGGCGCACGGTGTCAGGCGCATGCGGCCCCGGTGATCGTAGCAATCCTTGGATGCGGAGCTTGTCCTCGACGTCAGCTGGCATGCCGTGATCCGGACCCGTCAGGCGCTTTTGCGCATCCCAGAGATGGTGCGCGACAAACTTGAGAAGCAATGCTTCAGGTGCTGGCCAGGGGAGCGATCGGCCGGTCGCTGCTAGCGACCAAGCCTGCAAATACGTCAAGTCGGAGGTGAGTGCCCGCAGCGTATTGGTCCCCATGCCCTCATTGACGAGGTGACGCAGCGTCTCGACATCCTGGTCGGTCAGAAGTTCCGCCAGTTCGTCGCGTCGCTCCATCGGCAGGACTGCGGCAATGGTGTCGAGTTCGGCGGCGCGCCTGGCCAATGGAACCTGTTCAGTCACCATGCGCAAATGGCCCGAGGACGGTCAGACCTTCCTTGCGAGCCGCATTGGCGAGCTTCCGGTCCAGAGTTGCCAAAGGCAAATTCCTGTTGAGTGCCAGGGAGAGATAGGCTGCGTCGTACGCGCTGATGACATGGCTTGAGGCCAAGAGCAGGATCGCGCTGTCGCTGCCAATCCCGGCATCGTCAATCGGCAATCTGCGCAGCCGTTCCATGGAGATCAATGCACCACCCGTTCCGAGCCGGCCTCGGCGTTCGGACATAGCAAGGATGTTGCGGACTTCGAACCAGAACAGAGACGGGGCGATGCAGCCATCCGATATCGTCGCGACTAGGGCATCGGCGGAATCTGTGAATTCTTCCGGAATCAACCAGGCGATTGCCATCGAGGCATCGATCACAAAATCCGTCACCGGCGCCCCTCGTCGCGCCACGTCATGATTTCCTCATGCGTCACGGGATGCATCTTGGTGCGCGCGGCTCGCACCTCTTCGAGCAGAATTTGCCGATCGGTCTCCTTTCGAATGCGCGAGAGCCGTACAATCGGATCGTTGCCCCGCGCGATAATGACGTCCTCGCCGGCCTCGACACGCGCCAACAACTCCGACAGATGCGCCTTGGCTTCTGAAATCTTGACGGTTGTGCTCATCGGGATCTTTCTCCAGCTCGGATTTCCACATCCTAGGCGCTGCCTTGAGGTTGGTCAACTTAACAGATCCGATCACCGACGATAAGGGTTACTTATCGATGGTTAGACGATCAACTAGCAACCGTACCATGTGAGGAATAGTAATATTGGTATAGAGTTCTTATAAGAAATCATTTACCATGATTTCAATGACTTACGATCTCGCGAAAATCAGCATGATGACCTTGATAGAGCCGGCGTTTCGGGCCGGTCTCGCCCTCACGCGTCTGGACGAGCGTATCGCCCGTTCACCGGTTGGCGCAGGCTTCCTCGAACGATCCCAATTCACCGACGCCTGTGCCTCGCTGTGGATCGACGGCGAACTGGTCCATCTCGAGGACCTCGTCCTCCACGACGCCACAAAGGATATTCGCACACCCACCCACGAACTGACAATCGCCCGCGACGTCTTGCGCACCCGCCGGCGGATCGCCGGCCAACTCCCCGGCTGGGCGTTATCGGCAGAGGGTATCCGAACTTTGCGACAGACGTCGGACATCAATCCAGTCGGCGCTGAGGCGGGGGAGCAGGCCAGCGTCGTTCGGCCAGCGGTCGCCATCGATCCGGAAGGGGAGGGGGAGGATGGTGATGACGTCGAAAATCTCCCCGGCGTTGACTACGCCGCTATCGATGCGGTGCTGGCCCGTTCGCAAGCGGCGATCGAAAACGCAACGCGGCCCGGCCGCGCCAGCGCGGCAGACAGAGACGCACTGGTCTATGATCTCGACTGGGACGAGGATGCGCGGCTGGATGAATGGCGCGGCGTCCTGCGCCAGGCCGAGAACTTGCCGGCGGTGCTGCAGGCGATCGTCGCCCTCGATGCCTGGAATGAATTGTCCGTGCTGCAGCACGCGCCCTGGCTCGGCCGATTGTTGGCCGCGTCGATCCTGCGCCAGGCCGGCGTCACCTCGGGCGCGCATCTCGCAGCCATCAATCTTGGCCTCAAAACCATTCCCGTTGATCGCCGCCGGCATCGCGATCGGGAAACCCGGTTGCTGGCCATCGCCCACGGATTTTTGGCGACCGCCGAGACCGGCATGAAAGAGCATGACCGGCTGACGCTCGCGAAGACGATGATGGACCGAAAACTTGAAGGACGGCGAACGTCTTCAAGATTGCCGGAGCTGGTCGAGCTGGTGATGGCAAAGCCGCTGGTGTCGGCCGAGATGGTGGCGAAGACGCTCGAGGTGACGCCGCAGGCGGCGCGGCGGATTGTTTTGGAGCTGGGGCTCAGGGAGATGACCGGGAGGGGGAGGTTTCGGGCGTGGGGCGTGATCTGAGTTGCAACCTACATTGCAACTCAGATCATCGTTGTCCATCATCAGATTTTATTCGGAATTCGTGGTTGGAAGCTTGGCCATAAAAGCGTTGATACTCTCAGCAAGACCCTCCATCGCCGCGCCTTCCAGTGCAAGGTATGCAGCCGTTTGTTGTCTTATCATGGGGTACGCTGCCCCATCGCGGTAAGTTTGGAATTCGCCGTTTTTCTTTCGCTTGGTCCGGGTGAAAAATTCTCTGTATCGACGCGGGGTTATTCCGAAAAATGGGGCAAACTCAACTGCTGGAAACTTGCCGTACACACCGCGTGACATCCCTTCAATCTTTACGGAGTCCGAATGAAGATCTGAAGTTAAGCTTTTAGGATAGGGCTCCAGAAAAACAACCTTAGATATACCGCTTGCAACGATGTGTTTCGAACACATATGGCATGGAAAGGTAGTGCAATATATGGTTGCATCCTGAACGCTTATGCCGAGTCTTGCGGCATCGCTCAGTGCTGACATTTCTGCATGGACAATTCGGCCATACTCAAGTGCCTCCATAAACTGAGATTTATCGAGCTGCTTGAGTTGCTCTGAAGTCAAATTTATCGTGTTTCCGACGGCTATTTCCAGCACCTCATCGAGAAGCTCTTGTTTTCTCTTGTCGTTGCTGTCTGATCCGAGCTTATACTCGCGGGCGTCGAAGTGATCGTCTGCCCAGTAAGTGCCCCCACCAGCCTTGGGAACTTCGTTTGCTCCTAAGGCAGCGATTTCCCCGGATTTGCGAAATATGGCTGCGCCGACTTGGCGGGAAAGATCAAGGCTCCTCAGTGCTGCGGAGTGGGCAAGATACATCCCATACTCGAGCCGGTTGGGCGAATATCCATTATGGCCGAAAAGGAGATCTACGAAACGCTTAACCTGGTCAGAAACATTGTTTTGCTCTTCTGCACGATCGGCGTTTATCACAACATCTGCAAACTGAAAAATTTTGCCGACTTTTTGGCCATTTGGTTCATTGAACTCATCCTCATCCCGGGCAACCAACTTTTCCGCGTCTCCCCGGAAGTAGTTTGCATCGCGCTTTTTGTTGTCGTGCGCCATCCCATTCGCGAGATTATCAACACGAACATCTCGAGCGGAGTAGACGGAGATTTGAAAAAAAGACGCGCCGTAAACCTCGCGAAGCAGGTTAAGTTCTTGCTCGGTCTTCAGCTGATCGATCACAAACACATTTCCACGTGATTTGTCAGCAGACCGACGTTCTGCAACCGCTGATATCGCAAAGGCGGAGAGCGCCTTCCCGCCCATGTTGTCTCTGAGGTAGTTACCAAATGTGATGTAAGTATCGGCTCTGTCAAACCGCGTCTTCACGCTTAGACCTGCGTAACCGAAGGCGTCGGCGATCGAAGGAAACTGCTCAGAAATTTTTATGTGATGTACGTCGTAGCCTTTTTCGTTAAACTCTTTCCTTAGAGAGTCTAATGTGCTTTTAAGCCCCGTACCGACTGGCGAGACGATTCCGATGATTATTTCGGGAAGATTTTTGTCAAGTTTTGGGAACGTTTCGTTGGCCATGATCGTATTCGTTTGTTAATGATTCGTAGTGAAACTTGGTGTCACGATTACACTGAAAATTGGGGAAGACAATGCAACCTCCTGTGGAGAAGAAGGCAGCGTTAAGTACTCAACAGAAGAAGCCTCTGTTGGATCGACTTGAATCATTGGTGCAAAAAAATGAGCACGCTTATAATGATGCGATACAAGATTTTCGAGATCGCTTCTCGCTGGGACCTGCATCCTATAGCTCAGCTGACGATTGAAAATTCTTAAGGGCCCATTGGGGCCCTTTTCAATTTTGAGAAAAAATATTCACGCCGTCTCGCTCGATCACCGTAATTAGTTAGAGTCGATTGAATTCAGCCTACGCAAGAAGCGATCAGAAAGGTGTCGTCGAGCATTTAATTCTGAGATGGCGCCCGTTACGGAAGATGTTACGTATTCTGGCGATCAGAAGCAAAACGACATGGCGCTCGACCAAGCGCCATGCCTTGAAGACTCCAATTGCGCTTTTCGCGCTTCCTGTCCGTTCATTGCGCGACACGAGAGCATTGCAAGCGAGCAGGTTGCCAGTCGCTCACCAACACATCACCAAGTTCGAGATAGCAGGAGACCTCATTTTGCTCGCGCGAAGACCCATCCCCCTTTGGTCTTCCATGAGCGCGCAAGACCACGATCTACAAGCCTGCCCGCGGCGCGATTGACGTCCCATACGAGTTCATCAATTGCATCGGCGAGTTCCACGGCGTTGCGCGGCTGAACCTCATCCATCGCGCTCAGAACAGCGTCCTCGATCTCCGGATTGTAGGCCGGTTCAGTATTTCCTTCTTCAAACTGATCACACCACAGGATGTGCCCACGCCACACGATAAAGTGGCTTTCGCATCCTCCGTCGCGCCAAACCGAGGGAAATAGGGTAAGTCCTTCACCGCGTATGTCGAAGCGCCATGCCTTGTCGGCGCGGCTGTCGAGATTGATTACCAGGGTCTCGCCGCACCCATCAGGGCACGCCATCAGGATCGATCTGGGCCGTGCGCGAAACACCATGGATGTATCACCGGGAGCGAGAAGTGTTGCCTCAGCCTGATCTCTATACTCGGCATTTCCGACCATCCTAACCATTCGTGCCGGGTCTGTCATTTTTCGCTCCCGTCTTGACGTTTTGGCCGGACCGGCAAATGCCATGTCTTGCCCTTGGCAAAGGCTCCCATAGGTGAGCAAACAACACAGTTCGGTTGCACGGCGACTGCCATCTCCTTTACCCGGCCTCGAATTCCATCATAGACCTGATATCGAGGCTTGATCGGAACCGGTGTGACGGCTCCAAGCAACATGGTGATTGCCAGTGAGCTGACTGTCGAATTGATGGACAGCACCGCGGGTTGGGGTTCGTGGATGCCTTGGATATATGGGTCCGCCGCGCGTTGTTCTGGTGACAGCATTTCACGCCGGATTGCTTCGCCGTCGAGCGCGCCTGAGCAAGTCAAGCAGGGAAGGCCTGGGGCGAGCATCTGCACGCGTCCAGTGATGTGGCTGACGGTTCCGTTCGAGGCAGTGATGCTGACGCCCATATCGATCACGGGCACCAAATACTGATAGGCGGCCTGATTGACGACCGCCCGGCTTGCGTGAGAGTCGGTGCACAACAGGACGAAATCGAAGGTGCTGATGAGCTTCGCAACCTCCTCGTCGACAATGTCGGCTTGAAGCGGGACCACCGTGGCATCAGGGTTAATGGCGTGGATCATTCTGGCCGCGACCTCGACCTTCGGCTGGCCAACGTCCGAGGGAACGGAGCCAACGAGACGGTTCAGATTGGTCTCCTCGACTAGGTCGGGATCGATCACCGTGACCTGAGTGGCCCCGAGGTGGGCGAGTTGCTGGCACCCGAGCGATCCAGTTCCACCCGCACCGATCACTCCAAAGTGGAGGCGGCGCAGCATCCGTTGCCCTGGGGCTCCGAATGCCCTGATCTGCCGATCATCGCGTTCCTGATCGGAAACGCCTTGCATGGGCGAATGGAGCATGAGCTTCTCTCCCACTTCCCATACATCGATCGCGTCGTCCTTTCCGAGAAGGCGCGCACGGCAGCCCTGCGGCCCGATCACCAGTGAGACATGTGGTACTGGTGCCGCTCGCCGAACAAAATACGAATGCAGTTCGGTTTCGCCCGCATCGTCGATAGGCGAGAAATGCGGAGGGTCGGAGCTGGCGGGATGCGTATGGATCGAGATGACGGCTAGGCCGGTGACCCGGCTGCGATTTGCAACCTCGATGAGGAAAGACGATTTCAGGACAGCAGATACGCAGGTGCGGCGCTCATATGCGTCTTCCGGCACAATGCTGGCGCCGGCGACAACCCACGTGTCGCTACGCGCA
Source organism: Neorhizobium sp. PAMB6716 (assembly GCF_058242805.1). NCBI lineage: Bacteria > Pseudomonadati > Pseudomonadota > Alphaproteobacteria > Hyphomicrobiales > Rhizobiaceae > Neorhizobium > Neorhizobium sp. PAMB6716. The sequence goes on along the minus strand of NZ_JBZAYW010000004.1, from coordinate 24,779 downwards.
TCATGATGGGCGTACGCGATTGCGCAGCTCTCCCGACCATTGGCGTTGAGCAACGTCGACGCCAGGTTGGAATAAAGAGGCGAAGGAAAGCGAACACGACTCATTGGACCTGCCTCACACGATCAATAATTACGTTCATCCAAGTCGACAGCGTGTCGCGATTAGGGTTCCACGGTCCTGTGAGATGCCACGAGAACCACAGTGCCGGTTCGACGGTCTCCGGGACGGGAGTTGGTGCGGAGTTCTGCGGCGGACCTCCATGGGCGAGAAGAAGATCAGAATCCGCCCAGAAGCAGTCGAGCTGCGCAAAGGGATATCCGGACGGGACGATGAAGCGGATGGTGGTCGACGGCCTCGACCACCCCTCCGGCAGGCGGACGCCAGGCACTGTGACGAGCGTGGTGCCGCTCGGCAGCTGCCGGGTCTGAACGTCGCCGAAGCGCTCCCGCAGCTGGTCCAGCTGCATTTCGAGAACGCCGGGCATCAGCCGAAGTTCGCTTTCGGGACTGACGAGAAGCGGCGGACACCATGCTTCGGGACGAGGCTAACTACCTCGTCATCGGCAATGATGCGGTCCGGATCGTCGCCCTCACCCTCCAGAGAAAGGTCATGCTGCGGATCCCAGTCGGGCACCATCGACTTGATCTGCGCGCCGGTCAACTTCTTCTTATCGGTCTCGTAAGGGTTGCCATTGACGAAGAAAGTGTAGGTGACCTTATTGGGCGCCGTGATGAATCTCTCAACTCCGTCTGCGGTGAGATCCACGTCGGTGCCAGGTTCAATTAGCTTGTCCTTGCCGCCACGCACCTCCAGGAAGACCGCTTCATCGGCGTTGACACCAGCGAGCGCACGCAGCACCGCCTCAGGGATGAGAGAACGGCCCCAGACGATGCGCGCCTCGTTGAGCTTGGCGCGGTAGAGCGGATCGGTGCTGAAAGCGATGAAGCGGAAGGCGGAACGATCGCGCAGATCGACCTCCTCATCCGCCCGGACGTCTTCGAAGTCGCCTTCAGTGGTGATCACAAACAGTGAGTGATCATCGATGTCGTTGATGCCGGCCTTTTTGAGAATCTGACGGCCGAGCGGAACCGGATCATCGAGGATGAGCGGATGGAAATCGACGCTGTCGACGGCGAGAGAAACGCGGTAGCGACCGGGGCGCAGGGGGCGATCTTCCTGCACGGCGAGTGCGACATCGTCGATGTCGGGGTTTTCGATAAGAGACATAGTTTGTTGTTTCCTGTGGACCTTGGCCTGATTGCGTCGGTCTCACAGGGTCAATCGAAGGGGCCCGCGAAAAGAGGAACCCTTGTCGTAAACTTTTTTTAAGAACTTGCCTGGGGAGCTGGACAGATGAAGAAGTGCCTGCAGCGGGGGCACAGAAAGTCATTTCTCTTGGCCGGGAAAAGGCCCTCTTCGATGGACCGGATCGCGTCTTGCGCCGTCGCGATACGGTTCGCACGCTTGGCCGCTGTCTGCTCGATTTGTCCTGCGTTTCCATCCATCACGTGGAATGTCTCGAACGAGAAGTCGTGGCCGAATTTGATGCGCGCCGCTTCGAGCAGTAGCGTGTGTGCGATCTTGTCTTGCTCCGTCGTGGAACGTTTGCCTGACCGGACTGTCAAGAACTCGCGCGAACCCGCGTCTCCCCTTACGAAATCCGGAGCGACAGCGATCTGACGGTTGGCCAACACGAGCCCGAACGGCGTCGCCTTCGAGACGGAGGCAAGAACGGGAAGAAGATTGCCCATCATCCTGTCGACAAGGGCTCGGTACGGTGCCTCGAACGGGTGACCTACGAGTTTCGTCGAATTCCAGGCGGTTTCGAAGACTCCGCGCATGGCATCGGTCGTCAATGGAATTTCGGCGGATCGGGCAGCTGCGACGACAGAGAGTATACATCCATGAGCTTGAAAATAGGTGGACCTGTCGGCCGAGCCGCCGAGCTTGGCGACCTTGTCATAGAAGAAGCGCCTTCCGCACTGGTCGAAAGACTCGACGTCTGTGGCATCTAACCCCTCGGGAAAGCCGAAGTCGATGATGGGTTCCAGCGTAGGAGCCGGGAAGAGGCGGGCTATCGGCGCGGCTTGCCTGCCGCTCCGTATTGATAGTCCCTCGACGAATATCGAGGGATTTGAAGTTTTGCCTCCCGACCTTGATGGTCGGTAGAGCTTGAGGTGTGTCTTCGCGCGCGACATCGCCACGAAAAACAGACACTCCTCTTCGGCTTCGTGGGCATTCGCTTCTGGGTTTTCCGTGATCATGCCGACGGGCGGCGGGCATGCGTCGGCACGGTTGGGTGCGGGAATAGACCCTCGCTTGAGCCTGGGCAGGTGCACGGCCTCGAATTCCAGACCTTTGCTTGCGTGGATCGTCATCAACTGGACGCCATCCACGTCCTGCATTTCGTCCGGTAGACGCCGCAGTTCGCGATCGTCCGATAGCAGCACGAGATGCCTGACACGTTCGAGGCCGCGGACGATCGGCAACTTACCACCCACGAGCGGCATAGTCCTAAGGGCCTCGATCAGCTGGCGGACCGCAACGCGGCGAAGATCGTCAGACGGGTTTTGGCCCGCGAGAACCGTCCTGACGTAGTTGCTTCGGTCGAACAGGTATTCCATCAAAGCCAGCCAGGGCGTCGTGCCGCGGCCGAACCCGTCCAGATGGCTTGCCAGAAGGGCAAGGCGACGGATGGTATCGGGGGTGACACCAGCAAGAGTCGATATCTGGTCGAGGAGCACCTTGACCGTGACCTGGCGGGACTTGGCTTCCTCGATAACCCGCGACAGCTCGAGAGGCGCGACGTCGTACTCGGGGAAGGTACCCACCCTGAACAACGTCGAGCCGTCTTGGACGATCAGCGACAGCAATGACAGCATGTCCCGCACTTCAGGTCGCTCAAAAAGCGGCCCCAGATACAGCACGGGCACCTCTCGTGCCTCGAGTTCCGCTGCCACCTCAGCGAGTAGGCCGTTGGTACGCGCGATTACGGCCTGGCTCCTGAGGGAAACGCCCGCCTTTTCGAGTTCGCGTATGTTGCCGGCGAGCAAGTTGATCTCGTCCTGGGGATCGGTTCCGACGAATATCTCCGGCGTTCCACCGACTTCGGTTCTCTTGGCGCTTATGTCGAGCGGAAGGGAGTAGGAAGACACCATCATCCGGTTTCCGAAAGCTTTGAAATGGGAAAGGATCGGATCGGTGGATCGGTAATTTACCTTCAACTGCCCCAGTTCGCCGCTGGGATAGTCCTTACGGAAGCGCGCCATGTTGCGGCTCGACGCTCCGCGAAACCTGTAGATCGACTGCCTGGCGTCTCCGACGACCCAGAGCCGGTTTCCGTCGCCGACGATGCCCTTAACCATCATGGCGCTTGCTCGGTTGATATCCTGGTATTCGTCGACGTGAACCCACTTATAGTTGTCCGAGAGCTGACGACGGAAATCTTCGTCTGTCCTCATTCTAACGGCGGGGAGTCGGATGAGATCACCGTAGTCAACCGCCTGCATCGAATCGAGGGTTGCTTGGTAGTGCTGATAAACAAGGGCGACTTCGCAGCACTTGGCGGCCGCCTTGACGGTATCGGCATCGGCGCGGTCCGCATCGCGCATCATGTTTTGGGCAAGGACTTCGTATTCCTCTGGCCCGATCAGCTCGTCCTTCGCCCTTGAAATCGAGCGCAGGATATCTCTCAGCGCCGATGCAGGGTCGAACAGGTTCTGCATGTGGACGATCGGCAGGGCCGGAAGTGTCTCTTCAAGCAGGTTTATCGCCTCGCTCGTGTCGACCAACTTCGGATCGGGCGGAAGATTGAAGCGGGCGTGGTGTTTGCGCAGGAGTTCAAGCCCGAATGAATGAAACGTTCCGCTCCAGATGTTGACGGCACCGGCTCCTACAGCACGCTCGACCCGCTCGGCAAGCTCCTCGGCCGCTTTGTTGGAAAATGTCAGTGCCAGTATGTCATCGGGCTTGGCGTGTTCCTGGGCAAGCAACCATACGATGCGCTCGACCATGGTTTTGGTTTTCCCAGTTCCGGGGCCGGCCTCGAGGAGAAACGGTGATCCCAGGTGATGTGCCGCCTCCTCCTGGGAGGGGTCAAGCGGTTCGGGAGGTGGGGTCGCTATTGTTGGCTTCTCGATGGCCTCCGGCAACAGTAGGGAATCCGCCAGTTGTTGATAGACGGTCTCCAGTCTTATCCCGAGGCTCGTTGCGATATCCCTCGCGCGTTTCCCTTCTTGGAAAAGCCGTCTCGCAAGCGCACGCGGTAGAAGGAACTCGCGTGCGAAGGCATTTGCCTGCGCTTCGCGCCGTTCTTTTTTGCTGTAGGCTTCGACACGTTGCAACGGATCGCCGGCGCCTGGCGCGCTGTAGCCGCGCTCCATTTTGATCTCGGCCTCGAGGTGTATGACGAAATGCGCAATCTCGTGGGCTATTACCTCGGCCTCGAAGCTTGGGTCGAGATCGTTTGCCACGTATATAGCCAGATAGCGACGCTTGAGAACGCCGATGCCACCCATGAGGTTCGGGTCGCTTGACCCGACCTTCTCGACCGTCAGATTTTGGTCTTCAAGCCCGAGCTGTATGACCTCGCTTGCGGCGAGCTGCTTAAGCCCCGGGTCGACTTTGCGTCTTAATTCGTTCGCGGCGCGTCGGACGGAATTGATATTCTCCATAGCGTCATCCCGAAAGGTTCCGCCAATGGCGTTTGGAGTCTTCGGACAAGGACGACGATTCGACAGCCTCCGAGAAGCTGATCTTGTCCCGCTTGACGAGCGCATGGTCCGAACGGAAATCCGAAGCGAGCGTCGTTTGGTCTTGGTCGAGAAACCGCAGTATTTCCCTCACGGTAGACTTGGCCTCCTTAGCAAGCTGGCGAACCAACAGGAGAGGTATCGTTGATGCCCGGATTGCCCGCTCCTCTAATGCGGTCATCAGCGAAAGAGAGAGTCCGCACCGGTTCACAATCCCCTTGAGGTCCGCGGGAGACAGATGCTCAAATGGATTCTCAATTCGGCTCGCGCCCGTTGGCGTCCACAAATGAGATATGTCGGGTACGTAACCGCTGTCGTGGCGTGGGCAATCACGGCCGTCGTCCGCCGTAAGCCAATCTTCGTAGAAGTGCAGAATGTCTTGCCGGTGCTCCGGATGGAGCTCGATGATGGCCACGATATCGTCGTCGACCAAGTCCTCCTTGTCCATCAGTGCGATCAGGATGTCTTCCAGTTGTTGGGATTTATCGCTCATATCTATTCCTCGTCTCCCGAGGCTCTTTTCCGGGCGTTTGCCAAGAGCTCACCTATCCTTCGGGGGCTGACGTTGAGTTTCTTGGCGGCGGTCATCTCGTTCGGATCGTTCGATTTCTGCTGAAGGCCTTCAACGTGGACCGCATTGACAGCAGCTCGCTCCCGCTCGGTCAACCTTGCCATCACGGCAGCCACCTGCGCCGCCGCTTCGGCGCGTGGCATGGAATGCCCGGCGTTTTTGTGTCCAACGGCGTCGATCCAATCCCGCGCTGACCGCTCTCCCACTTCGAAGTCCGTTTCGTTACGTTCGACACTTTCCCGAAGCTTTACTTTTCTGACCAAGTCGACGCTCTTCCGGAATACAGAAGTTCCGAAAAAAGCTTCCAGCGCATCGGCTTTATTGGACCCGGAAAAGACAAGCTCGTGGAGCCAGTCGCATACCTCTTGCGCCACGTCGTTTGCCTGTTGTTTCGACAAGCCCGAGGCTCGTCTAAACGCGAGGCCCTTCGTTCGGCTCACAAGCTCTTTCCAAAGTTCGAAATACCAAGGTTCTTCGCGATTAGGCCGCAAGTTGCGCATGATATAGACCAAAGCGGCGCTCGAAATGTTCGCCTTCGCTTTGGCGAGCCCACCACGAGGTTTTCGTAGTAGCTCCCTGAGCTCGTCGACCAACTCGGCCGGCCTGTACAGCTGTTTTCCATCGTCTTGCGCCAAGGTTAGCGGTTGTAGATCAGGATCGTCTTGGTAGCCGTCGCTTGTCATTTAACATTCACTCATCGTTCGGCGCAGAGTAAAGCGGAACCCCATCCGATCAAAAAAGCGAATCGGATGCAGTATATTAACGAGAGTAATCTGATTTTTCTCGCTCGGCGATTGTGCGGAAGTGGATTTTTCATGCTTGTCAGACGCCGCTGCTAATCCAAGCCTGCGCGCATCGATGGAGCAATTAAGTAGGCCCGGGTGATCATATCGCCGCGGAGAATGGGAAAACCGATCCAAAATTCCGCGTTGGCTCTAGTATTAGTCTTCTTAAAGTTGAAAAACACGTTTAGTCTCCCGCCAGGGGGAAAAGGCAATGCAGCTTTCAGAAACGACCGGAACGGTGGACCAAGCTAACAGTAACACGGACAATCCTGCTATTGTTGCCGATATTGCCGCGTGCTTCACCTATGCGTCCTACCAGAACGCAATCCCGGTCATCCGGTCGATCTCGGTCGAGAACAATACGGATAGGCAATTCGAAAACTGCCGCATCGAGCTGACGGCGTCGCCCGCTTTTCTTAGGCAGAAGACATGGACACTTGATCGCCTGGTGCCGGGTGACCGGGTTATGCTCGCCGATAGAAAAGTGGAGTTCGATCCAGGATATCTTTCAGGACTAAATGAAGCAGAGCGCGGTGAGATCACTCTCCGCATGTCGTCTGGCGGACAAACTCTGGACGAGCGGCGCCTTCCCGTCAGACTGCTTGCACGCGACGAATGGGGAGGCGTTGCTGACATGGTGCAGTTGCTCCCGGCCTTTGTCATGCCCAATGATCCCGGTGTGGCCGCCGTTCTGCGAATGGCTGCGGAAAGGCTCAATGCTCATGGCCATTCAGGTGGACTGGATGGGTACCAGTCAAACAATCCCCAGCGCGCCTATATGCTGGCTGCGGCAGTCTACTCAGCGATTGCAGGGATCGGGTTGCACTATGCAGAGCCGCCTGCAAGCTTCGAGAATCGCGGCCAGAAGATCCGGCGTCCGAGTAACGTCACCGAGGAGCGGCTCGCCACCTGCCTCGATACCACGCTTCTTTTCGCCGCCGGCTTGGAAGCCGCTGGGTTGAACCCCGTGATCTTGATGTTCGAGGGGCATGCTGCCGTTGGTGTTTGGCTTGCAAAGAGAACCTTCGCACATGCCGTAGAGCCGGACCAGATGGAGGTCCGCAAGGCCCTGGCATCGCGCGAGTTGATCGTCTTTGAAACGACTGGCGTGACACATCGGCCTGCCATGACGTTTGAAAGCGCGCTTCGAGCGCTGGACGACCGGCTTGGAGTGGACGAGGCCCATGCTTTTGTGGCCGCCATTGATGTCAGGCGTTCGCGTAGCGGTGGTATCATGCCGCTTGCCTCACATGAGCCTATCCGCCGCAATGTTCAGGAGGATGACTCGGCCCCTGTGGCCGACTTGCCGCTCCCCTCCGCCCCCAGTTTTGCTGAGATGCCGGCTGAAACCGTTGAGGTAAAACCAACCAACGCTGCCGGTCGCATCGACAGATGGCAGAAAAAGCTGCTCGATCTGACGCTTCGCAATCGACTTCTCAATTTCCCGGATTCCAAGAAAACGATCCCCTTTCTTTGCACGGACGTGGCCTATCTCGAAGATCGGCTGGCGAACGGCGCAGCAATACGCATCATATCCTTGCCTGAGCAGAACCCGCTCGGCGAACGGGATGCAGCACTTTACCGGGATGTCCATGGCCGGGATCTCCAGCGTGGCTTCGCGGCGGAAGCATTGCTTCGGGACGAGTTGCCCTCGCCACTCGACGTGCGCCAGCTCGAAGCTCGGTTGATCGATCTCTATCGGCAGGTTCGCAACGATTTTGCCGAGGGTGGCGCCAACACTCTTTTTCTTGCGGTCGGATTCCTCAGGTGGAAGAAGAAGCCGGAAGACGAGCGCAGCTATCGTGCGCCGGTTCTACTTGTCCCCGTCAAACTTGAGCGCCGCAGCGCCAGTTCACGCTTCACCATCCGCTTCCATGAAGATGAGCCGCGTTTCAATGCGACTCTTCTTCAGTTTCTGGAACGGGATTTTGACCTGTCCCTCCCACAATTCAACGGCGACCTGCCGCTCGACGACAATGGGATAGACGTGCCGCGCGTACTCGCATTGATGCGCCAGGCAATCCGCGATGTTCCGGGGATGGAGGTTGTGGACGAAACGGCCCTGTCGACCTTCTCCTTCGCAAAATTTCTCATGTGGAAGGATCTCGTTGAACGCACCGACGCCTTGCGTGAGAACAGGGTCGTTCGGCACTTGATCGACACGCCTGAGCAGGCCTTTCATGAAGGAAGCGGAGAAACGACGTTCCGCGACGAGCGTGAGCTCGATCAGGCTTATGCGCCAGCGGACATCATCTGTCTTCTTCCATTAGACTCGTCGCAGACAGCAGCAAGCTTGGCCGCAGCCGAAGGGCGGGATTTTGTCATCGTCGGTCCGCCCGGCACGGGCAAGAGCCAGACGATCGCCAACATGATTGCCAATTGTCTTGCCGTTGGAAAGACGGTGCTGTTCGTCGCTGAAAAGACCGCCGCGCTCGACGTCGTATATCGCCGCTTGCGTACACATGGTCTGGGAGATCATTGCGTCGAACTGCACTCGAACAAGGCGGACCGCCGCCATTTCCTGGGTCAGCTGAAAGCGGCCTGGGAGCATGGCGGACGGAATGATGCGTCCGAATGGATCGCGATCAACGAGCGCCTTCGGTTGCGTCGCGACGAGCTAAACGCCTATGTCGGGGCACTGCACAAACGCTACTCAAACGGATGGACTCCGTATCTCGCGTTGGGCATCGCTCTCAAAGCTGCGGAGGCGCCGGCACCAGGCTTGTCGTGGTTGGAACGTGACGCACATGACTCACAGACGTTACGGGAGCTCGAAGATCTCGCCAGCGAACTCGGTCTCGTCTTCGGTTCGGTCGAACGTCAGCCGGCACTCGACCTCATCAATGTCAACGAATGGAGTTCCGGCTGGCAGGATGGCGTGATGGCGGCAGCACAGTCGCTGCTGAATGCGATCGAACTGCTGGTTGACTCGGCGAATGGACTTGTCGCCCGCCTTGGCCTCAAACCGCAGGAGCGGCTGTCGCGAATTGAGCTGCAGGCACTGTTAAGCTTGGCAGGGGTGCTGCAGAAATCGCGGGGCCATGACGTATCGATCGTCTTTGATCGAGATTTTCCCCGAAGCGCGGAAGCGCTGGAAAGTCTCGCAAGCTCCATCAATGCCTATCGAGAAGCAGAGCGCGGGGCTGCTGCTTCCTACAGTGCCGCCGCCGTCCGCGACCTCGAGGCTGACGTCCTGGATCGCCAGTGGCGTGAGGCCAGCGCTTCATTCTGGCCGAATGCGATGCTGGGCAAGCGCAAGGTTCAGAAACTCCTCCAGAGCCATGCCGAGCAGGGCTCCGTGGATCCGGAACGGGATCTTCCACTTTTGCGGCGCATGAAGGATTGCCTTTCAGAGATTGATCAGAATCTCTTGAACGGCAAGCCTCTACCGGTCGGTGGTCTGGCGACAGATGTTGGAGCCGTTGCGGCAGTGCTGGAAATTGCGCGGGAGCTTCGTGCGACAATCCCGCTACCGGGCCGCGATCAGGAAGAGACGCGGACGACGCTCCGCATTCTTGCGCCGTGTCTTCGCGCGGTCGTTCAAGATGATGTGGTCCGACATGCAGGCGACAGGTTGCTGGCGGCGGTCGACGGCATGAAGGAGGCGCAAAGGCGCTTCAGCACAATCGCCGGGCGCGACAGTCTTTTTGAGAAGGATGTCGTCGACCTCGCGACGCTGAGGGACAAACTCGATGCTCTTATCGGCGCAAGGCATCTGCTTCGTGATTGGTCAGCCTGGTGCCGGATCAGAAATCGGGCAATGCAGGCGAATCTGCCATCGCTGGTCGAACAGATCGAAACAGGCGCGATCCGACCTGATGAAACACGGGCTGCGTTTCGCCTGGGCTATGCCAGGTGGTGGCTTCCAAAGGTTCTCGATGCCGACCCAGTCTTGCGAAACTTTAGGCGTTTCCAGCACGAGAACGCGATCAGTGAATTTCGCGACATCGACGATCTCGTACGCTCACACGCGACATCGCGCGTCATCAGTGCGATCGCCCACGGATTGCCGCCCGTGCAGAGCGTTCCCCGCAATTCAGAGCTCGGGCTGCTTCGCTATCAGATGGAGTTGCAGCGACCGAGTCAGTCCATACGGGATATGATCAGCAAGATGCCGCAGAGCTTTTCCAAGCTCGCCCCCTGCATGCTGATGTCACCCTTGTCGATCGCTCAGTATCTGCCACCGAACCAGGCGTTGTTCGATGTTGTGATTTTCGATGAGGCGTCGCAAATTACGACCTGGGACGCTGTGGGCGCCATCGCGCGGGCCCGCCAGACGATCATCGTCGGCGATCCCAAGCAGTTGCCGCCGACGAACTTCTTCGGACGCAACGAGGAAGAGGAGGACGTCGCTGATCACGAGAAGGACTTGGAAAGCATTCTCGACGAGGCGAAGGCGGCCGGTATCCCAACGCGCGATCTGCGATGGCACTATCGGAGCCGAAGCGAGTCCCTGATCGCCTTCTCCAATCATCATTACTATCAGAACCGTCTCGTGACTTTTCCGTCGCCGGTCGTCGAAGACCGTGCCGTGCACCTGCGAAAGGTACCAGCGGGTGTCTATGATCGCGGTAAAAGCCGGACCAATCGACCAGAAGCGGATGCTGTCGCGAGAGAAGCCGTTTCCCGAATGAAGGCATGGCTGAAACTGCCCGAAACCGATCGCCCGACGCTGGGGGTGATCACTTTCAACGCGCAGCAACAATCGCTGATCCTCGATCTTCTTGATGCCGCGCGCCGTGACGAGCCGGAACTCGAGTGGTTTTTTGCCGAAGAGCGGGTCGAGCCTACGATCGTCAAGAATCTGGAGAATGTTCAAGGCGATGAGCGAGACGTCATTCTCTTTTCGATCACCTTCTGGAAGGATGCCGCAGGCAAGCTCACGATGGACTTCGGTGCGCTCAATCGGGATGGTGGCGAACGTCGTCTGAATGTCGCCGTCACGCGTGCCCGGCAGGAACTTGTCGTGTTCTCGGGATTCACGGCCGACCAGATCGACCCGACACGCACCAAGGCACTGGCCGTGCATCACCTGAAGACCTTCCTCGACTATGCTGAGCGCGGACCGGTCGCCCTGCCGGCTGCCGATATCGGCTCTGTCGGCGGTTTCGAGTCTCCTTTTGAAGAGGCCGTGGCAGCGCAGCTGGAACGGCGTGGCTGGCGTATTGTGCCGCAGGTGGGCATCTCCGGATTCCGGATCGATTTCGGTATCCGTCACCCGGACCTAGCGGGCACTTTCCTGGCAGGGATCGAATGCGACGGGGCGACGTATCACCGATCGGCCACCGCCAGAGACCGCGACAAGGTCCGTGAACAGGTGTTGAGAGGTCTCGGCTGGAACATACTCCGCGTCTGGTCGACCGATTGGTGGTTCGATGCCACAGGTTGCGCCGAGCGGCTTCATGGCAGCCTGGAGGCTCTATTGGAGGAGAGCCGGGCACGTCGTGCTGCAGAAACAGAAAGCGCTGTGACCCGTTGGGATATGGGACACGAGGTTGAAGGGACCGAAGAAAATCGTATCAACGATACTACAACGTCCGTTGAGCCGATCGAGTTGCCGCCGGTCGCCTTCGAGACCGAACGCGTTTCTGCAGAGGCGCGGCCACTGTCCAGCCAGCCTCAAACTCTGGAAATGCCACCCACTCCCACCTTGGCCGGCGACAAAACTTCGAACAAGCGGGGATACAAGGTCACCGATCTTTCCAGTTTCCGAGCCGAGCCAGATCAGTTTTTTGAATTTGGCTATCGCGATACCCTGCGCAGGATGATCGAGGCAGTCATCGAAACCGAAAGCCCGTTGCGCGCAGACATTCTTGCCCAGCGTATATCCCGGGCGCATGGTTGGTTGCGCACGGGCGGGCGGATCCGGGAGCGGATAGATCTCCACCTCCGTGGTTATGACACGACAAAGGAGTCGAGCGGCGAATTCATCTGGAAGGTGGGCACCGTTTTAAAGATCATGCCCTATCGGCAGCCGACCAGCGAGGAAGCGCGCAGGTCGATCGCCGATATACCGCTTGCGGAACTCGCCTCCGTCGTCTCCGACAATCCAGATCTGCTGGATCAGCCAGATCCGGCGCGTGATCTGGCGCGGCTGCTTGGTGTCGAACGCCTTGCTGCTGTTTCCCGCTCGCGGCTGGACGAAGCACTCGCTCTGGCGCGGTCGCATGTGTCAACCACCCAACCATTCGAGTAGCCATGTTCCGGTTCATCCATTCCAGCGATCTTCATCTCGGAAAGCGTTTTGGCAATTTCGCGGGCGACTTGCCCGGCCGTTTACGTGAAGCAAGACACGACGTCATCGCACGGCTTGCACAGCACGCCCGTGAGCAAAACGCCACGACGGTGCTGCTCGCAGGTGATACCTTCGATACCGAGACCCCCGCGCCTCACGTGAGACGACAGGCTTTCTCCGAGATGGCGCATCACGCCGCGATCAAGTGGGTGATCTTGCCGGGCAATCATGATTCCCTGAAGGCCACTCAACTCTGGGCAACGTTGAATGCAGAAGTGCCCGATAATGTCGTGCTCGCGGTCGAGCCCGCGCCGATCGAAATGGCGAGCGGTGTCGTCCTGTTGCCTGCACCTTGCACCACACGTCGCCCTGGTCGAGACCTGACCGAATGGATGGACGGTCAAGCCACGCCCGATGGGACGCTGCGCATCGGGCTTGCCCATGGTGCCATTCGCAGTTTCTCGGAAGAGGGAGCTGCCGCCGAGGTCATTGCACCAGACCGGGCAAGACGCGCGGGTCTGGACTATCTCGCGCTCGGCGACTGGCACGGCACAGTCAGTGTGGACCAGCGAACCCATTATTGCGGGACGCCTGAGCCTGACCGCTTCAAGCATGATGCACCAGGCACAGCACTTCTGGTCAGTCTTGCCGGCTCCTTTATCGAGCCCGAAATACAGGTCTTGCCAACGGCGAGCTTCGTCTGGCGCAGCCTGGATCTCCATCTTCTCGAAGGCGAGGCTCCCGAGCCTGCTCTCAACTCCCTGCTGCCAAGCTCAAGGGAACGAAGGAATTCGCTGATCCGTGTGGTGGCAACGGGGCACAGTCGCCTGGTGGCGCGCGCGGAGCTTGGGGCTGCAATCGAAAAGGCCGTTCCAGATTTCGCATTCCTGGAGTTAGACCAGACAGGTCTTGCGACGGAGTGCGAGGTGGAGGACCTTGACCGGATAGATCGCAGCGGCGCCCTTCGTGAAGCCGCAAATGCATTGCTTCTTGAGGCGACCGACGAGCGTCGGGCATCATCCGAGCGTGAGATCGCGCGGGCAGCCTTGGTGCGCCTCTACTCCCACACACAGGCGATCGCGCCATGAAGATCTCGGCACTGCGCCTGTTCAATGTCAAACGTTTCGCCGGCCGCGGGGTCGCCATCGAGGGTATCGGTGATGGAGTCAATGTGCTTTGCGCCGCCAACGAGTTCGGCAAGTCGACAAGCTTTGAAGCCCTGCATGCACTCTTCTTTCAGCCGTATTCCGGCACCCCCGGCGACGTTCAAAGATTGCGGCCCTACAGCGGCGGCAATCCATTGGTCGAAGCCGATATCGCAACAGGGGAAGGCACCTTCCGGATTACCAAGCAATATTATGGCGGTCGTTCAGCTCGTGTGATCAATCTTGGATCCGGTCGGCTGGTCGCTCAGGCGGACGAGGCGGAAAACTTCATCTCCGGTCTGATCAGGGGAGGGACTGCGGGACCTGCTGGCCTCCTCTGGGTACGCCAAGGGGTCACCGGCATGGAAAAGCGAAGTCGGCCCGAGGAAGAGGGGGAAAAGCAAGTCCGACAAAGCCTGCTTGAATCGGTGCAGGGCGAGGTTGAAGCAGTAACCGGCGGGCGCCGTATGGCCGAGATCATGACGGCGGTGAAAGAGGCTCTGTCGGATATGGTCACGACTACCGGCAGACCGAAGGCTGGTGGCCGTTACGCGGCTGCAATCGAGGAACGGGATAGGCTCGCCGAGGATGAGGCGCGGCTGGCAAGCGAGGTCGCCCGTCTGCGCGACGCGCTGAGCAGGCGTGCGAACGCAGCAGCGAGACTCGCCGAAATCGATAGTGCTCTGGATAGGGCAGAGCGCAGAACGGCCGTCGAAAAAGCTCAGATCAGCTTTGATGCCGCAAAGGCGCAGAACGAGAAATTGAAGACGGCGGAAGCGGAACTGAAGCTTGTTCGCGAAAGGCGGAACGGCGCGGAGCGAGAATTCAAAGCGTTCACCGCGGCTCGTGAGAAGGCAATAGTGCTGCAGAAGAGCCTAACCTCTGCAGAGGCTAACCGGACCGAAGCAGTGATGAATCGCCGGGAGGCGGCTGACGCCATTGAAATGGCGCGTAAGAACGTAGAGCTCGCGGAAGCTCAGGAGCAGGAGCTCCGGGAGCGGCTTGCCCGCTTCGACGCTGCAACAAAGGCACGCGAGGCGTTCGAGCGCTTGGCTGACTTGAAGGAACGCTTAGCCGAGGCGGAGAAGGTCCGCCAGGGCATCGAAGAGGGTGAGGCGCAACTCGCCCTCCTGAAAATTCCGGGAAAGGCTATCGATGAGCTGCAAGCCCGCGAAGTCGAGATTGCCAAGCTCCGCGCCATAGATGAGGCCGCTCGCCCCTCACTTTCGATCCATTACGAGGCAGATGCGGCCGGAACCGTGACCCTGGACGGCAAGCCTCTGAAAGACGGAGAAGACCGAACCTATGAGGGGCAGGCTCGGCTTGCCGTTCCAGGGTTTGGAACAATCACGCTGCGATCGAACCGCCCCGGTCGGAATGACGATCAATTAGTGCAGGCAGAAGCGGCACGAAGCGCGCTCCTTGCGTCAATGGGCGTAGACAGCCTCTCTGCGGCGCGGGATCGGCAGGAGAAGGCGCAGCTGGTTGACGCTGACCTGCGTGAGTTACGCGGCCGGCTGTCCTTTATCGCTCCAGAGGGCTTGCCGAAACTGAGAGAGGATGTCGCTGCGGGTGACACGATCAGCCTCGAGGTTCTCGACCCGAAAGAGGATCCGACGTTGCTCCGGACAGCGCTTACTGAGGCCGAAGAGCGCCGCAATCAGGCGCGCCTGGCCCTGCGCGAGGTTGAGCCAAACCAGTCCCGTGCCGACGAAGCCTTCGTCGCGGCCGAGACCACATTGGCGTCTCTCATGTCCGATCAGGTACAGTTGGTAGCGATACTGGGGCCGGAAGAAACGCGTGCAGAGCGCGAGTGCACGTTGTCTGCCACGCTGACCGATCTCGACCAATCGCTTTCGGAGGCGGAGGCACAAGTGCTGAGACTAGGTGCAGACGCTGGTGATCTCGCGTCAATCGAGGCGGCGTTGACGCGTGCTCGCTCGATCGAAGCAGCGGTCGAAAAGGAGATGAATGCGCTGCGGGAGACCATGGCGGGACTGAATGCAGAGATCCGGGCGCAATCCGAAGAGGCGGTAGAAGAGAAATGGCGAGAGACCGTGGAGGCACTCACTGCGGCGACCGCAAGGGTGGAGGCTTTCGTGAGAGAGGTGGCCGTCCTGCAGCGTGTGACAACAGCATTGGAGACAGCGAGATCTGAGGCCCGCGAGCTATATCTCAAGCCCGTCATGGCTGAACTAGGGCCGCTCCTCAGGCTGCTCTTCGACGACGTTTCGATCACCTTCGATGACAAGACGCTTCTACCCCAGACCATTCTGCGAAACGGACAGGAGGAGGACGTCGATCGCCTGAGTGGCGGCATGCGGGAGCAACTGTCCGTGCTAACGCGGCTGGCATTTGCGAGGCTGCTTGCGCGCGACGGCCGGCCAGCGCCCGTCATACTTGATGATGCGCTGGTCTATTCGGACGACGACCGCATCGAGAAGATGTTCGACGCTTTGCACAGGCAGTCTCGGGACCAGCAGATTATCGTCTTCTCCTGTCGCCAGCGGGCTTTTCAAAGGCTCGGAGGAAACGTGCTTCAAATGACAGAATAGCAGCCATAGAGACACTTCGGCAGCATTCATTTGTCGAACAGAATCAGCTCATAATTGCCGTTGAATTGGTCAAGTGTCTGAAAAGAAACATTACTACTGCCTCTCGCGAGGAGAGGGTTTTAGGTTCGAATCCGTTCAAGGCGAGCCCAACCACGTAAGCGAAGCTTCCTCTCCGGACACAGTAACAACGCGACTGTGGTGACGTGAAACATCCCTGCGTAATCGCCGGCCCCTCGGCCGCCCACGAGCGGCGCATTTATCTTGACAAAATAAATCATATTTACGATTTGATGTGCGTCACTGAATATTTTGAGGGTTTTTTCATGCTTTTCAGACCGAGAGAGCTCGCGATCACAGTCGCATTGGTTTTCACTCAGCCTCTAGCCGCAATCGCCGATCCGATCACCATCATCGATCATGAAAACCGCACCGTCACGTTGGCAAAGCCCGTCGAGCGGATCGCCTCTATCCCGATCCCGATGGCCTCGACGATCATCGCGATGGACGGCGGAACCTCGAAACTGGTCGGCATGAACCCGACGGCCAAGTCGGCCATCGTTGAAGGCGTGCTGGGCAAGATCTTTCCCGAGGCCAAGGACATCCCGTCCGACATCACCGCGCCGAACTTCATTCCCAACGTCGAGGAACTGGCGGCCACCAATCCCGAACTGGTCATCCAATGGGCCGATCGCGGCCCGGACTTGGTCGACCCGATCGTCAATGCCGGCCTGACCGCGCTTCTGATTTCCTACGGCACGGAAGAAAAGACCAAACAGTACCAGGCCATGGTGGCGACCGCGATGGGCAAGCCCGAGCGGGCGGAGATGATCAACGGCTGGCGCGACCAGGTGGCCGCCGAAATGGCCGCCAAATCGAAGGACATTCCGGCCGAGAAGAAGCCGAGAATCCTCTATCTCGGCCGTGCGCTCGAAGGCCTGACCGCCTCCGGCGACAAGGGCAATTACAACGCCTTCTACATCAATCTGGCCGGCGCAACCTCCGCCTCGGCCGATGTCCAGGGCCAGGGCACGACGATCAGCCCCGAGCAGATTGCCGAGTGGAACCCGGACATCATTCTCTTGAACAGCTTCGAGGCCAAGCTCGGCCTTGAGCGGATCTATAACGACCCGATCCTGTCGCTGACCAAGGCCGCCCAGGAAAAGCGCGTCTACAAGATGCCGCTTGGCGGCTATCGCTGGGATCCGCCGAACCAGGAAAGCCCGCTGACCTGGATGTGGCTCGCCAATCTCCTGCACCCCGACATCTTCCAGTACGACCTGCGCGGCGAGATGAAAAAGGCATACAAGACACTTTACGATTACGATCTGACCGACGAGGACATCGACGGCATCCTGTGGATCGGCATGCAGGGCGAGGCGACCAACTACGCCCAGTTCAGGGCGAAGTAAGATGGCGATGGCGGCGACTGAGCGCGAGCGCCGAAGCCTGATCGGCTTCCGCATCGGCGCGTTTGGGCTCATGGTGCTGGCGCTGATCGCGGCCATGCTGTTTGCGATCGGTGCGGGGCGCTTTTCCGTCGACGTGGCGCGGATCGGCGAGATCCTGCTCGCGACGGCCCTCAACCCGAATGCCGCGCCGACGCAGATGGACGAGCGCATTGTGCTGCTCGTGCGTCTGCCGCGCGTATTGCTTGCGGCGCTGTCGGGTGCGGCCCTTGCCGTCGGCGGGGCGGCGCTGCAAGGCGTGTTCCGCAACCCGCTGGTCTCGCCGCAAGTGCTCGGCATCAGCCAGGGCGCGGCCTTTGGCGGGGCGCTTGCCATCCTGTTCGGCTATTCCGGCGTCGTCCTGCTCGGCATGGCCTTTACCCTCGGCCTGTCGGCACTGGTGCTGGTCGGCCTGCTCGCCCGCATCAACGGCCGCACCGAGGTGATCACGGTGATTCTGGCGGGTATGATCGTCGGGGCGCTGTTTGCTGCCCTGGTATCCGTCGTACAGTTCGTCGCCGATCCCAATACCTCCCTGCCCGCCATCGTCTACTGGCTTATGGGCTCGTTCTCGACTGCCACCTGGTCGCGGCTGTGGCTTGCCGTGCCGGGCATGGGCCTCGGCCTCTTCTCCGTCTGGCTGTTGCGTTACCGGCTCAACCTCTTGGCGCTAGAGGAGCAGGAAGCACGGTCGCTCGGCGTCAATCCCGACCGCGAGCGCTGGTACATCTTCATCGCGATTTCGCTGATGACCGGGACTTCGGTGGCAGTGGCCGGCATTGTCGGCTGGATCGGCCTTGTCGTGCCGCACGCCGCGCGCATTTTCGTTGGCGAGGACCATCGCGCACTGATCCCGGCCTCGGCGCTTCTGGGCGCGGCCTATCTCACCTTCATCGACACGATGGCGCGGACACTGACGGCAGCTGAAATTCCGCTCGGCGTCCTGACCGCGCTGGTCGGCGCCCCGGTCTTCGCCTACCTGCTGCGTCGCCACTTCAGGGAGACCAATCGCACATGATCGGGCTTGACGACGCTTCCGTGTCCTTCGGCACGCGCACGCTGTTTTCCGGTATCAGCTTCACCGTGCCGATCGGTCGGTCGATGGCGGTGCTTGGCCCCAATGGCCGCGGCAAGACCACGCTGCTGCGCGCCCTGCTCGGCTTCCAGCCGCTGGCGAAAGGCCGCCGCACCGCGCCGAAAATTGCAGGCTACGTGCCGCAGCACGGCGCCTCCCAGGCCAAGCTCTCCGGCTTGGACGTGGTGATCATGGGCCGCGCAGCCAGGCTCGGCCTGTTCGGCCAGCCCTCGGGAGACGATCGCGCGGCGGCCGAGGCGGCTCTGGACGAGGTCGGCGCCGGCCATCTGGCTGAGTTTCGCTACGACCGCATGTCCGGCGGCCAGAGGCAGATGGTGCTGATCGCGCGCGCCATCGCCACCGGATCACCAGCTCTCGTCTTCGACGAGCCGACATCGGCGCTCGACCTCGGCAACCAGTCGCGCACCCTGGAGCTCCTGAACACGCTCAGGCTTCGCCGCGACAAGGCGATCCTGTTCACCACCCACGACCCCAATCATGCGCTGGCGGCGGCCGATGATGTGTTGCTGATGATGCCCGGCGGCCGTGAAACGCACGGCACCGTCGCCGAGATGATCCAGCCCGAACTTCTCTCCGAACTCTACGGCGTGTCGATGCGCTGGGTCGAGGTGACCGGACCGACGGGCGAGACACGCCGGGCGATCCTGCCGGCCTTCGCCGGAATAGAGGCCGCATGAGTGCGATCTATCTGAAATCGACCTATGAGGCCCCGTCCGAGGTGGTGAAGGCGGCGGCGGCCAAGGGAACTGTGACGATCATCGAGCAGTCGGCGCTTAATGCCGACATGCTTCTGGCTCACAAGGGCCTGATCACCGACAACCAGCTCGACCAGAACGCCATGGTGCTGATGCGCGAGGCGCTCGCTGCCTTCCTCGACGCCGGCGGCCGCTGGTTCTTCAATGGCCACATGGTGCGGCCACTGGTCGCCGGCATGGCCCAGTACCGGCCGATCGAGGCGCCAAAACGCACCGATTTGGATTTGTCCTCGGTCAATCCCCATCCGTTGTTCTCCGGCATCGACCTTTTAAAGCTTGAGACAAACAAGGGCGTGGCGGGCTTTTACGGCCGGGGCTGCAATCCGCTGCCCGAAGGTGCTGTGGCGGTCAATGGTCTGGGTCCGGCGCAGGTGCCGGTCGACTGGGTCTGGGTGCGACCAAGGGGCGGGCGGATATTTTCACATGCGGGCAATGATCTCGGCTCGCTGGGGCTAGAATGGAACCTTTCAGGCGAACTGACGCGGCGCATCATCGAATGGACGCTCGGCAGCCCGTGCTTTGACCCGTGGCCCTCAGCGCCGTCGTCGCCGGCCGCTGATCTGCCGCTCGCCATATCCGAAGCCTATGGCGGCATGCGCCTGTCGAGCCGGCAGGAACGGCGTATCGTTGCGCCATCGTCCGGGACCTATTACCACATCCGCAGTCTTGAAGGACCGCGCTATACTTCGATCTTCGACGTCATCTGCACGCCCGAACAGCTTGCCGGGATCCTGCGTCCCAGCGACATTCTGTGGGTTCCGTGCCGCACGCCGGCGCAACGCATGATCGCCCAGAAGGAAGCGGTTGCCCGCCATCTTGCGGCCGGCGGGACTGTGGTGGCGCTCGGCGAGAGCCGCTCCGACCTCTGGTTGCCGCATGTCGAGTTCACCGGCACGCCGACGAACTGGTGGTGGTGGCTCGACCCGTCCGCCGATCTCGGCGTGCGCGTGACCAAGGCCGCGGCCCGCCATCCGCTGATGGCCGGCATCGGCGACAGGCAGGCGACCTGGCACCTGCACGGCTGGTTCGTCCCGCCGGACGGGGCCACGGTGCTGGCCCGTGACGGCGAAGGCCGGGCGATCCTCTACGAGGACAGGGTCTCGACGCCCGGGACGATGATCCTCTCCTCGCTCGATCCGATGTTCCACCACGGCTCCCACTTCATGCCGGCCACGACCCTTTTCCTCGACCGCTTCGTTCCCAACCTGAAAGCCTTCGCAGATGTCTAATGCCATTACCGTGCTCGACAACGGCCACCCGATCAGCTTCACCTTCGACGGCATCAACGCCTATCACGGCGGCGGTTTTCCCGGCGGCGTCGCGCATGCGCTCAAAGCCATGCAGGCGGCGTTTCCGCTGCTGTCCGACACACCGCTGGAACGGCGCGAGGTGACGATCGTGACCGCCTTTTCCGGACCTGGCGGCCGCGACGCGCTGGAAATGGTGACCCGGGCGCTGACCGAGGGACAGCTGACTGTCGACAAGTCGATCGGCGGCAAGGACATCATCACCGATCCGCCCGGACCTTACGTATTCCGCTTCAGCTATCGCGGCCGCACCGCCGAAGCGGTGATCAAGCCGGGACATGTGAAGGAGGAGTTCGTCACGCTGGGCGCCAAGAAGGACAAGACGCCAGATGAGATCGCCCGCCATGAAGAGCTGAAGGCGGAAATGGCTTACCGCCTGCTGCCTATCCCTGCACATGAAGTGTATGGCGTCGGGATCCTTTGATCCAGACCTGACCGAAGATCCAACATATCGGGTGTGAAGAGCTGCAGTCAAAATTTGTAAGCTTCGCCTGAATACTGTTCTGCATTGACCGTCGGGACAAGGCGTTCGCCAAATGGTCGCCGGCGAGCGTCCTTTGGTCGCTCGATGAACCAACTTGCTTATAGTGAAGTTGTTTAAGTTCAATATTGCGTGACTGGATGGCTTCACATGGGTTCGAATTGGTTCAAGACCTGACGGATCGCTGGCCTTCCTTTAGAAGGATGGCAAGCTCCTTAGCAAAGCTCTCAAGATCTACCGGATATGGCGAACTACGCCGCCAAAGAGCGAAGATTTGCCTACGAACGGGCTTTCCCTTAATTTCTGCCAACGCAAATTGCGTCCCGTTGATGGATTGCCCACACGCGATGGACGGAACTAGGCAAGAGTATCCCTGCTCCCTGACGAGGCGTATTCGGGTTTCGATGCTAAGCCCGTAAGAGCGCAAGATCGGTCCATTCGAGCGGTCGGCAAACCGTAGAGTGGAATCCTCCGTGCTCATGGGAAAGTCGTCTTCGCTCAAGGGCAATAGATCGAGTTTGGCGAGATCAGCTGGTTCGATCTGATCACGTTGGATGACCGGATTGTCCACGCTGGTGAGGAGGTGAAACGGCTCGTTGAGAAGCTCGACCTGTTGGAACGCCTCATCGAGTACAGGGCACGCCGTGATCACGAGATCGATCTCGCCTTCTTTAAGTCGCCGGCTGAGGCCTTCGTGCTTCCCTTCCATGAACGCGAGTTCAAGACGCGGATAGCGCTTGTGAACGAACCCGACCGTTTGAGGAATGAGGAATGGGCCGACTGTCGAGATCATCCCGACGCGGAGGCGCCCGCCGAATGCCCCCGTCCTTCGGCTGGTCTCATGACCCAGCGCAGCAACTTGCTGGAGGAGCATGCCGATACGCCGAAGGATGTCGCCACCGGCGTCAGTCGGAGTGACCTTGCGGGCGCCGCGCTCGAATACAGTTGTGCCCAACACTGTCTCGGCTTTGCGCACTTGATGCGATAGCCCTGAGGCGCTGATACCCATCTCCTCGGCAGCCGCGCGAAAACCTCCGCACCGATGCACGGCCAAAACCAACATCAGATCACGGATGGAAAGGGAGGCAAGTCTGTTCGATATTTCTTCTCGCATTGTCCGATTTGTTCGACTTGATAAGACGCTTCTCCCTATATACGAAAAACATGACTGCAACACTCATATTCTGAGGTGCCTGATGTTTTCGAAGTTTCTTCTCTCCTCCGCAGCAATGATTCTGGCTCTGGCGCCGGCGCCCTTGCTTGCGGACCCCATCACATTCAAGGATGTGACTGGCGCTGAAGTCACTCTTCCGAAGCCCGCGACGCGTATCGTAACGTTGCCGCAGCCGGGTGCTGCGACAGTGATCGCGGTTGATGGGACGTCGGAACATCTCGTCGGCATGAACCCCGGCTCACGCAAAGCATTCGAAACCGGCCTACTCAAGAAGATGTTTCCAGATGCCGCGTCCATTGAAAGCGGTATCGTCGCGGAGGGCGGCAATGGCTGGATGCCGAATGTCGAAGCAATCGCGGCGCTCAGGCCCGATCTCGTCATCCAATGGGGCGGTCGAGGAGACGAACTCGTGGCGCCACTGCGGAACGCCGGTATTCCGGTCGCGCTGATGGTCGGAGGCGGCAATGGCGGTACGGAAGAGCTCGCCCGCGAAAACATCAGCCTCGTGGCAAACATTCTTGGCAAACCGGAAAAGGCGAGGGCTCTGTTTGCGTGGCGTGACGAAGTCATTGCAGACGTCAAATCCACGCTTGCGGCACACCCAGCGGAACGCAAGCCGAAGATCCTTCACCTGCGCTCCTCCAAAGGCAAATTCACTGCGACGGGGGAAAAGAGCTACCAGAACTTCTTCATCACGCTGGTTGACGGCGACAATGTTGGCAAGGGCCTGGGTGTTCAGGCAGAAGTCAACGCAGAACAAATTGCAGCGTGGAACCCCGACCTTATCATGCTGACAGCTGCGGAAACTGACGCCGGACGCGAAACGATACTCGAGAACGAAGTTTTGTCGCAGACTACCGCCGCCAAGACCGGGCGTGTCTACAAGACACCGAATGGTGGATATGTATGGGATAGCGCCAGCCACGAAAGCCCGTTTACCTGGATGTGGCTTGCAAACCTTGCTCATCCGAACCTCTTCCATTTCGATCTGCGCGCCGAGGTGAAAAAGGGATTTGAACGGCTCTACAACTATTCTCCTACGGAAGACGAAATCGACGCTGTCTTGAAGCTCGATCTCAACGCCAGCGCTTCGAACTATCAACAGTTCGCTCGCAAATGACACTGGCCCCTGCCGGAACCGATCATCCGGATCAGTCGACCGCACGCGCGGTCATACATTGGTCGGCATTGCTCTTGCTTCTTGTAGTGGCGATCGTTGTCTCGGCATCAGTTGGCCGGTTCAGCATACCGCTTGCTGATGTCCTGAACATCGCGGCTCGTTGGCTTTCTGGCGCGCTTGCGCCAGAAACTATGGAGGAGCGCATTCTCATCAACGTTCGTGTGCCACGCATCTTGCTGGCGGCGATCGTTGGTGCAGGACTTGCTCTATGCGGTGCAGCACTTCAGGCTCTGTTCCGCAATCCACTCGTGTCGCCGCGTGTGCTAGGTGTTTCATCGGGGGCGGCGCTCGGTGGGGCGCTGACGCTGCTGGTCGGCGGTGGCGCTACCGTGTTGTTTGCCGCTACCTTCAGCTCGGCTCTTTTCGCGCTTGTGCTGGTTGCGGTCATCTCACGTGTAGCAGGGCGCACGATCCTTTCGATCGTGCTGGCAGGTATCGTCATTGATGCGTTGTTTTCAGCGATGATCTCGCTGACGCAATACGTGGCTGATCCGGAAACTTCGCTTCCTGCGATCGTCTTCTGGCTGATGGGCAGTTTCTCATCGGCAAGCTGGAGGAAGGTCGGCGAACATGGCCCGGTGATCCTGCTTGCCATCATCATTCTTTATCGTTTGCGCTTTCGGATTGCGGTCCTGTCGATGGGTGACGAAGAAGCGCGTTCATTCGGTGTGAATGTCGGCTTTTCGCGTTGGCTCGTCTTTTCCGTAATCTCGGTGATCATTGGCGGTTCTGTAGCCGTGGCCGGTGTCATCGGTTGGGTGGGGCTCGTCATTCCGCACGCGGCGCGCCTCCTTGTCGGGGAAGGGCATCGGCGCTTTCATGGCACGGCCGCATTGCTTGGGGCGAGTTTTATGGTGGTGATCGACACGCTTGCACGAGCAATTATCAGCGCCGAGCTGCCGCTTGGCATTCTTACGGCTGTCATTGGTGCACCGGTCTTCATCTACCTCCTCTGCACAAGGCAGGCGCGGATTGGGGCGACCCAATGATCGCACTCTCAAATGCAGGAATGAGGCGGGGTCAGCGCTGGATTTTTCGCGATGTCAGCTTTGATCTGCCGCATGGTGAGGTGTTGGCGATCCTGGGCTGTAATGGCCGCGGTAAAACCACGCTTCTGCGCACCTTGCTAGGATCCCTGGAGCTGAGTGAAGGCACCCGAACGATGCCTGCCGTTGTCGGTTATGTACCGCAGTCACAAGGTGGCGGAGATCAGCATCGTTGCCTTGACATCGTGATGATGGGGCGAGCCGGGCGCCTGGGGCTCTTCGGGCTGCCGGGAAAGGCTGACGAGATCGCTGC
>NZ_JBZAYW010000003.1:102500-281067 GCF_058242805.1 Neorhizobium sp. PAMB6716 | reverse complement strand
CGCATGGCTTCCCAGAGCTTCAGCCCGATGCCGCCGGCGCCGACCGCACCGATAATGGTGGCCGAGCGGGTGTTGCTTTCCCAGAAGTAGAGCGCCTGGCTTGCAAACACCGGCAGTACCTGCGGCAGCACGCCGAAACGCTGCACCGCAAGCGGCGGTGCGCCGACCGACTTGATGCCCTCGCGCTGCTTGTCGTCGATGTTTTCCAAGGCTTCCGAATAAAGCTTTCCAAGCGTGCCGGTGTCGGTGAAGAAAATCGCCGAAATGCCGGCAAGCGGTCCGGGGCCGAAGGCGCGGGTGAAGAACAGCGCCCAGATGAGCATGTCGACCGAGCGCAGGAAGTCGAAGAAACGCTTGGTCAGCTGGTTGACCGGGCGGTTGAGCGTAATGTTGCGCGCGGCGATGAAGGACAGCGGAAAGGCGATGATCGAGGCAAACAGCGTGCCGACAAAGGCCATCACGATGGTCTGGAACAGTTTTGTCCACACATCCAGATGCTGCCAGGACGGATTGTAGAGAATATTATTGATGGCAAGCGACAAATTGCTCTGGGCCGGATCCAGCCGCTCGCCGGAGCGGATGAGCGTGAGGACTTCGCTCAGCGGCTTGCCGAAATAAGGCGAGTCGATGTCGAACAGAAAACCTGGCCAGCCGAGATAACGTTTGTGGACGATAACCGCATCGCTGCGCACCTCCGCCCAGCCGGAAAAGCCGAAAGCGACCACGATCTTTTCGCCCGGCGCGCGCTGCGTTGCCCACGCGGGAAGCGGGCCGGAGGCCTGCACCCTGTCTTGGCCAAGCGAAATGGCAAGCGTTTCGCCGGAGCGGGTGACGGTGACGCCGGGCGGGGCAACCTCGATGGTAGCCTCCGGGTTCATCTGCACCACGGCATGCGTCACGACCTCTTCGCTCACCGTCTCGGTGGTGGCGGCCGTGGCAGTTGCTGTCGCAGAGGAGGGGGCCGGGGCCATGAAGGAGAAGGTGGAGGCCGCAGCGCCGGCAGCAGTGGCCGGTGCCGGCGTGGTGACGGTGCGGGTGAGTGTCTCGCGTTTCGCCTGCAGCCAGTCCGGGTTCGGATTGGGACCGATCGGATCGAAGCGGGAAAATTCCACCTTCATCGTCGCATCGTCGCGGATTGCGATGGTCGGGCGCTCCTCGTAGGAGACCCAGTCGGCGAGATAGCTGCCGGCAATGTTCCAGTTGGCCGAGGACATCACCTGGGGGACGGAAAACAGCCAGGAGCAGAAGGCGAGGTAAAGAATACCGCTGGTGAGGATCACCGGAATGCGGAACCGGCTCCAGAAGGACGGCGTCAGCAGATGCGGATGGCGGGCGGCAACGGCGTTGAGGTCGGTGGCGGAGAGGCTCTGCATGGTCAAATCCTCACACGACGGGCCGGAAGGCCTGATCGCCCACCAGTTTGCGGCGCAGCCAGGCGGACAATTGGTCAACGGCAATGATGGTCATCAGAAGCAGGAAGACGATCGCCAGCGTCTTTGCCTCGTGGCCGCGGGTAATCGACAGGCGCAGCTGCTCGCCGATACCGCCGCCGCCGACGGCACCAATAATGGTGGAGGCGCGCACGTTGATCTCCAGCCGCAGCAGGAAATAGCTGACGAAATTCGGCATGACCTGCGGCACCATGGCAAACCAGACGCGCTCGATCCAGCTTGCTCCGGCTGCCTTCAAACCCTCGTCGGGACGCATGTCGGCGTTTTCGATGACCTCGAAGAACAGTTTGCCGAGCGCGCCGATGGTGTGGATGGAGACGGCAATCATCGCCGGGATCGGCCCGAGCGAGAGGATGGCGAGAAAAAAGCCGGCCAGCACGATTTCGGGAAAGGCGCGCAGAATTTCCATAAAGCGCCGCACGGGGCCGCGGATCCACACGTTCTTCATCATGTTGCGGGCGGCAAGGAAGGACAGGATGGAGCCGAAGAAGAACCCGATAATGGTGGAGGCGAGCGCAATGTTCAGTGTCTCGGCCATCTTGTAGAAATATTCCGGAATGTAGAGGCTCTGCGTGATGTAGTAGCGCCCGTCCGGGTAATCATATTGCAGGCTGCCGTCGAAATAGGGCGAGGGCAGATCAAACAGCGCCCGCCAGATTTCCATGCCGTCACGCGGAACGAGCATTTCGACAAAATCAAACAGGTGCGGCAACCGGTCGATGAACTTGCCGGAATTGCTGTCATTGGCAAACCACAGCGATCCGGTCAGCGCCACAAACAGCACAGCAAGGCTGAGGATGGTGTAACGGCGACGCCCGCGCGCCAGAACCTGCCAATGGGCCTCGATCTGGGCGCCACGTTCTCCCAGAGGGGCATGGTTCGGGCTGGTCTGCATTGCGGGAACTACCATTGGCTGAAGGGGATGTGCTGGTCTGTCGCAGCGGATCAGCCGCCGGAGCATGGTGCTCCGGCGACTGGAAAGCATTGAGCGATCGTTGCCGATCAGCCGCCGATGGTGGCCTTGCGGGCGTCGATGATCGGCTTGTAGAAGCTCTCATTGACTTCGGCGAAGCCCTTGAACTCGCCGCCTTCGATGGCCGAGAAGCAGGCCGGATCGGTCTTCGGCAGCGCCATCATATAGGCGGTTAGCTTCTTCTTCATGTCAGCCGAGAGCGAGGAGCGAACGACGACCGGGCCGTTCGGGATGAGCGGCGACTTCCACAGTTCGACGAGGTCGTCCATGTTGACGAGGCCCTTGTCGGCCATCTTCTTCAGGTTGCCCGAGGTGTAGCCGTCCTTGAAATTGCCAACGCCCGAACCGAAGGTCGTGCCGGCATCGAACGTGCCCTTCAAGACTTCGAGAACGAGGTTTTCATGGCCGCCGCCAAAACCGGTCGAGCCGACATATTCCTTGACCGGCTTGCCGCCGAGAGCTGCCGGAAGCGTGACCGTCGGGATTAGGTAGCCGGAGGTGGAGTCCGGATCGGCAAAACCGAGCTTCTTGCCCTTGATGTCGGTGACCTTGGTCATGCCGGAATCCTTGCGGGCAACCATGATCGAATAATAGCCCATCGAGCCGTCGGTCTGGACGGTCGTCAGGATCGGCTCGACAGCCTTCGGGTTCGACAGGTAGGCCTTGGCATAACCGGAGGCGCCGAGTTCGGCGTAATCGAGCGTGCCGCCCAGCAGGCCCTGAATGACGCCGTCATAATCGGCAGCCGGGAACAGCGAGACCTTTTCGAAGCCGAATTCCTTCTTCAGGTGATCGACCAGGCACTGGTTGTTGCGCAGGCGGTCGGCTTCGTTTTCGCCGCCGATCAGGCCGATGCGGAATTCCTTGACGTCCTGGGCATGGGAAGCGCCGGCGAGCGACAGAAGCGCTACGGCGGCAAGAAGGGTCTTCTTCAACATGAGTTCATCTCCTGTGAGAGCGGAATGCGTGAATGCTTTTAAGAACGTCTTGCCCTTGACGCGGGCTGGCGATCGGGACGGAACTAGGCGCCGGCTTGTGCCAGCGGCCGGATTTCCGGGGATGTCGTGGCTGCGGCGCTGGGCGTCACAGCGGGAATATTGATGCTGGTCGACGTCATGCTTTCGTCGATGCCGGCGCCGTCCTTGTCGGAGCCGTAGATTTCCTGCACGGCCGCGGCCGTCAGTTCTGACGGCGTGCCGTCAAACACCACGCGCCCGCGCGCCATGCCGATGATGCGCTCGCAATAGCTGCGCGCCGTATCAAGCGTGTGCAGGTTGGTGATGACGGTGATGCCTTCGCTTTCGTTGATATTGCGCAGGGCATCCATGACGATCTTGGCGTTCAGCGGATCGAGCGAGGCGATCGGCTCGTCCGCCAGAACCATTTTCGGCGATTGCATCAGCGCACGGGCAATGGCCACGCGCTGCTGCTGGCCACCGGACAGCGTGCCGGCCGGCTGCAATGCGGTCTGCTCGATGCCGAGGCGCTCCAGCGCTGCAATCGCCATCAGCCTCTCCTCGCGTGTAAAGATGTTGAGGATGCTGAGCGTCGTGGAGCGATGGTTGAGGCGTCCGAGCAGCACGTTTGTGAGAACGTCGAGGCGCGGCACGAGATTGAACTGCTGGAAGATCATCGCACAGTCGCGCTGCCAATCGCGCAGTGGCTTGCCCTTGAGTTTCGAGACATCCGTGCCACCGAACAGGATGTTGCCCGAGGTCGGGTCCGCCAGCCGATTGATCATGCGCAGCAGCGTCGACTTGCCGGCGCCGGAGCGGCCGATGATGCCGACCATCTGACCGGAGGGAATGTCGAGCGACACGGAATCGACTGCTGTATTGCTGCCGAACTTTCGCGTGACGTTTACCAGCCTGAAGTCCATTACAGTTCCCTTGTCGCATCATGCTCTCCGTCATCGCTAGCGCAGCTGTGTTAAGCGCGAATGTCGGTTTTATGTAGGTTCTGTGAAGCCTTCCAAGTTATTGGCAGAAAACGATAATCATGCGTATTTCTGCAAGAATTCTTCAGCCGTCAGGCCGCGAAAATCTTCTAGAGCGGCAAAAAGCCGGTCATGGTCCCAGTCCCACCAGGCAAGGGCAGTCATCCCATCTGCAACGGGTGCGGGAAAGCGTTCGCGGATGAGCTTTGCCGGCACGCCGCCGACGATGGTGTAGGGTGCGACATCCTTGGAAACGACCGCGCCGGCACCGATGACCGCGCCATTGCCGATGGTGACGCCGGGCAGAACGGTGGCGCCATGTCCGATCCACACGTCGTGGCCGATGATGATCCGGTTGTCGCGACGCCAGGTGAAGAAGTCATGATCGTCTTCGGCACCTTCGAAGTAGCTCGCGGCCCGATAGGTGAAGTGGTGCAGCGTTGCCCGCCACATCGGGTGGTTGGTGGCGTTGATGCGCACGGCAGCGGCGATATTGACGAACTTGCCGATGGTAGCGCACCAGACGGCGCCGTCCCGTTCGATATAGGAATAGTCGCCCATCTCCACTTCGGAGAGACGGCAGCGTTCGCCGACTTCCGTATAGCGGCCAAGCGTGGTGTCGCTGATGGTGGCGCCGTCGTGGATCAGGGGTTGAAGGCTAAGTTTCTTGCTCATGCGGCAGCCTT
The DNA here is from genome assembly GCF_058242805.1 of Neorhizobium sp. PAMB6716. Lineage (NCBI taxonomy): Bacteria > Pseudomonadati > Pseudomonadota > Alphaproteobacteria > Hyphomicrobiales > Rhizobiaceae > Neorhizobium > Neorhizobium sp. PAMB6716. The sequence goes on along the minus strand of NZ_JBZAYW010000003.1, from coordinate 276,021 downwards.
TCGCGGAGAAAATGCGGTGACGTCGAGGATGCGGTCGGCCACGGCTTCGCGCACTTCCTCATCATGGAAAATGCCAAGAAGTGCGACACCAGCCGCCTTCTTGGCTTCGATCATCGAGACCACCACCTTGCGGTTGGCCGCATCCAGCGAGGCTGTCGGCTCGTCCAGCAGCAGGATCGCGTGGTCGGTGATGAAACCGCGGGCGATGTTCACACGCTGCTGTTCGCCGCCGGAAAAGGTGGCCGGCGGCAATTGCCAGAGATCGCGGGGAAGGTTCAGCCTGCCAAGCAGGTCTGCGGCCCGTTCGCGCGCGTCTTCTGCTGCAACGCCGCGGGCAACAAGCGGCTCTGCGACCACATCGAGCGCCGAGACACGCGGCACGGTGCGCAGGAACTGGCTGACGTAGCCGAGTGCCGAGCGGCGGACATCCAGCACCACGCGCGGATCAGCGCTGGCGATATCGATGGTTTTATCCGCATGGGTGATGAGGATCTGACCTGAATCCACGGCATAATTGCCGTAGAGCATTTTGAGGATGGAGCTTTTGCCGATGCCGGAGGGGCCGCCGAGCACGACGCATTCGCCGCTCGCAACCGAGAAGGAGACGTTGGCAACGATGGGCAGCTTCAGCCCGCCGCGAAGGTGCATGGTAAAGCTCTTGGCGACTTCAGAAACGATAAGAGGCGTGGGCATGGAATTTCTCCGTCACACTTGCAGGATCGAGGAGACGAGCAGCTGCGTATAAGGCTCGCGCGGATCGTCGAGGACACGGTCGGTCAGACCCTGTTCGATGACATGGCCGTCCTTCATCACCATCATCCGGTGCGAGAGAAGACGGGCGACCGCCAGATCATGCGTGACGACGATGGCGGACAGGCCGAGATCATTGACGAGGCCGCGCACGAGATCGAGAAGGCGCGCCTGCACCGAGACATCCAGCCCGCCCGTGGGCTCATCCATGAAGACCAGGCGCGGCGAAGTCACGAGATTGCGGGCAATCTGCAGGCGCTGGCGCATGCCGCCGGAAAAGGCGCGCGGCTGGTCATCGATACGATCCTGCGAGATTTCCACCCGCTCCAGCCATTCCGTTGCCGTCTGGCGGATGCGTCCGTAATGCCGGTCGCCGACCGCCATCAGCCGCTCGCCGACATTGGCGCCGGCCGAAACAGTCATGCGCAGGCCGTCGGCCGGGTTCTGGTGGACGAAACCCCAGTCGGTGCGCATGAGGAAACGTCGTTCCGCCTCGCTCATGCGGTAGAGATCGCGGTATTCACCGTCGCGCATGTGATATTGCACGCAGCCGGTGGAGGGCATCAGCCGCGTGGACAGGCAGTTGAGCAGCGTCGTCTTGCCGGAACCGGATTCGCCGACCACCGCCAGCACTTCGCCCGGCCACAGATCAAACGACACTGCGCTGCAGCCGATGCGGCTGCCGTAGAATTTGGAGAGGTCGCTGACCTTCAGAAGCGGGTTCGCGCTCATTCCGCAGCCTCCTGGCTCTGGCCCAGCATCTCGCCAACATGGCCATCGGCGCGCCGTGTTTCGCAATAATCGGTGTCGGAGCAGACAAACATGCGTCCACCCCGGTCATCCAGCACCACCTCGTCCAGATAGACATGGCGGGCGCCGCAGAGCGCGCATGGCTTGTCAAAGCTCTGCACCTCGAAAGGATGGTCCTCGAAATCGAGGCTGACGACATCGGTAAACGGCGGCACCGCATAGATGCGCTTTTCGCGGCCGGCGCCGAAGAGCTGCAGGGCTTCCGAGCGGTGCATTTTTGGATTGTCGAATTTCGGCGTCGGCGAGGGGTCCATCACGTAACGGCCGGCAACTTTCACCGGATAGGCATAGGTGGTGGCGATGCGGCCGTGGCGGGCAATGTCCTCGTAGAGCTTCACATGCATCAGGCCGTATTCTTCCAGCGCATGCATCTTTCGCGTTTCGGTCTCGCGCGGTTCCAGAAAGCGCAGCGGTTCGGGGATCGGTACCTGGTAGACGAGCACCTGGCCCTCCCGCAGCGTGTCTTCAGGGATACGGTGGCGGGTCTGGATGACGGTTGCCTCGCCCGTATGGGTGGTGACGGCGACATCGGCGACCTTCTGGAAAAAGGCGCGGATGGAGACCGCATTGGTGGTGTCGTCGGCACCCTGGTCGATGACCTTCAGCACATCCTGCGGGCCGAGGATGGCGGCCGTCACCTGCACGCCGCCGGTGCCCCAGCCATAGGGCATCGGCATTTCGCGCGAGGCAAACGGCACCTGATAGCCGGGAATGGCAATGGCTTTCAGGATGGCGCGGCGGATCATCCGCTTGGTCTGTTCATCCAGATAGGCAAAATTGTAGGCGGCAAGTTCGGTTGCTGGCATGCTCATTCGGCAGCCTCCTGCTGGTCTGTATCCGGGGTCTGATCGGCCGCGTGTTTTGCGCGCATGCGCCTGACAAGATCGAGTTCGGCCTGGAAATCCACGTAATGCGGCAGCTTCAGGTGCTCGACGAAGCCGGTCGCCTGCACGTTGTCGCAATGGGACATGACGAATTCCTCGTCCTGCGCCGGCGCCACCACGTCTTCTCCGAATTCATCCGTGCGCAGCGCCCGGTCGACCAGCGACATCGACATGGCCTTGCGTTCGCTCTGGCCAAAGGCCAAGCCGTAACCGCGGGTAAACTGCGGCGGCGCCTTGGCCGAACCCTTGAACTGGTTGACCATCTGGCATTCGGTGACGCGGATTTCGCCGAGCGACACGGCAAAACCAAGCTCCGGCACCTCGAACTCCACCTCGACCATCCCCATGCGGATTTCGCCGACGAAGGGGTGCGTGCGCCCGTAACCGCGCTGCGTGGAATAGGCGAGCGCCAGCAGAAAACCCTCGTCGCCGCGGGCAAGCGTCTGCAGACGCAGGTCGCGCGGCATCGGAAATTCCATCGGCTCGCGGGTGATGTCGCCGGCCAGATGATCCTCCGGCATGTTTCCATCCGGCTCGATCAGGCCTTCGCCGTCGAGAATGTCGGAGACGCGCATGATGGGCGTGCCGTCGCTTTCGCGAAGGGCTGGCTCTTCCACGGCCTCGTCATCCAGAAGCGCTGGATCGAGCAGGCGGTGCGTATAATCGAAGGTGGGGCCAAGAAGCTGGCCGCCCGGCAGGTCCTTGTAGGTGGCAGAGACGCGTCGCTCCACCTGCATCCGGCCCGTCTCGATCGGCTGCGAGGTGCCGAAACGTGGCAGCGTCGTGCGATAGGCACGCAGCAGAAAGATCGCCTCGATCATGTCGCCGCGCGCCTGTTTCAGCGCAAGGGCTGCGAGCGACCGGTCATAAAGCGAGGCTTCCGCCATCACCCGGTCGACGGCAAGGCCGAGCTGTTCGATGATCTGGCCGATGGTGAGGCTGGGGATGGCGCGGTCGCCGCGACGACGGTCGGCCAGCAAGCGGTGGGCATTAGCGATGGCGGTTTCGCCACCTTTGACGGCAACATACATGGCTTACACCTCCAGTGCGGTAATCTTGCAGGTGCGCGGCAGGCCGATCATCTGCCGCCCTGTCGTCAGCACCACGTCGAGACCGCGGGGAAAGAGCGCCCGGTTATCCGTCCACTGGTGCAGGAAATCGGCGGGAAGCCCACGTGGCGTGATGGGAGTGACGTCACGGATGCCGGGTCCCGTCAGGTTCAGCGGCCGGCCCCCTTCCATCGCCTCGATCTCGATGACCAGCGTTGTGGAGCGATCCGGGTATTCCTGGGTGCCAAGCGCGAAAAGCCCGATGCCGGGCAGATGTGCGCCGGCTTCCAGAAAGGCGAAACGTGCCTCGCTTTTTTCGCGCGTCAGCGGCGCGCCGCAATGGAAGGCGAGCCAGGCGGCAACATTCGACTGGGCAAGTTTGGGCGACAGCCACACCGGCGTATCGTGGTCGCAAAGCGTGAGCATCAGGGCGCCGGCCGCGATTCCGAGCGGTGCCGGCGGCAGAAGCTCGGGCGTTACGAGCCCAAGACTACCGGGCCGCGCCATGCAATCCATCAGCGTGCGAAACACCGTCTGGCTGTTGTAGACGGCATCCGGAAAACCGCCGGTAAACCCTTCATTCCTGTTTTCCATCAGTCTTCTCCTCGCACCATGGTGAAGAAATCCACCTTCGTGGCCGCTGTCTCATTTTCGCGCTGGGTGGCGTCTTCCGCCTGTCGTTTCTCGATGGGCCCCAAGAGGGCCTGCTCCACGAAAGTCTGGTGTTGCTCGCTCTGGGCAAGGGCATCGAACAATGCCGCCAGTTCCGCCGCCCGCCGGTCGGTGCCGAGCCGGTAGCCATGGCCAATCGCCCCATCGGCAACGCGCACCGTGGCACGGCTGACGGTGGTTTCGCCGAGATTGAACGGCGCGCCGCCGCCGCCGATGCGACCGCGCACCATAACGAGCCCGGTTTCAGGCCCACGCAGCATTTCATGGGCAGGCTTTTCATTCAGCGCCTGCCAGGCGGCTTCGAGTTCGGGGCGCGTGGCGCGGGAAAGAAGATCCATGCCGCGCTTGCGGCCGGTCTCGGGGGGGCTTTGCAGAGCTTTGTTCATCGTCAGCCTCATATTGTCTAATAATATAGACAACCATACAATTTAGTGTAGAAATACCCTGAAGCCGTGACGGGGATATGACAAGGAGCAAAATGATCCAGAGACAAAAAGGCGTAGCGCTGTGGCGCCAGATCGCCGACCGCATCCGCGCCAATATTGCTGCCGGCGACTATGACCTGACCGGCCGCGTGCCGGCTGAAACCGCACTGGCTGAGGAATTCGCCGTCAACCGCCACACGGTGCGGGCAGCCCTTGCAGCGCTGGCTCAGGAGGGCATCGTGAAGGCAGAGCAGGGACGCGGCACGCTGATTGCCCAGCGCGACAAGTTTGATTTCCCCATCGGCCGGCGCACCCGCTTCACGCAAGGCATTGGCCAGCAGGCCCGCGACCTGCAGGGCGTTCTCCTGTCGGCGCGGGACGAGGCGGCGACCTCAGACCTGTCCCGCTGGCTGAACGTTGCCCTCGGCACCCGCTTGATCCGGCTGGAAACGGTGCGCAAGGCGGATGGGCGTGCGCTGTCACGCTCCACCAGCTGGTTCCCGGCCGAGCGGTTTTCCGGCATCGATGCGGTGTTTCGAAAGTCCGGCTCGATCACCCGGTCGCTCGCCACCTTCGATGTCGCCGATTACCTGCGCGACGTCACCGAAATTTCCGCCGTGCATGCCGAACCGGATGACGTGGCCGATCTTGGTCTGACGCCGGGCGCCATCGTTTTGGTCACCAAGGCGCTCAATACCGATCTGGAGGGCGTGCCGATCCAGTATGCCATCACCCGCTTTCCCGCCGACCGTGTGCAGTTCACCATCCGCAATTGATGACGCGGTGAGGGGGGCTGATATCCGGACTGGATTATCGGCCGGCGCGCCCCAGTTTCCCGTTTGGCCGGCCCTGGGCTGCCTTGACAGGCATGCACTGTGGGCCGCAATTGGACCGGAACGGCAGGCGGAGACAGGCGGACCAGCTGCCTCGTTCGGGGCTCAGGCCTTCACTCGTTTTGAATGGATACATGCTTTATGTCGATGGCGGAATCGCAGCCTCTTTCCAATGCAACCCTACGCCTCGTGCTGATGGGGGTCGCCGGGTCCGGCAAATCCTCCGTCGGCGAAGGGCTGGCGGCAAAAATCGGCGCCCGTTATTTCGATGGCGACGACCTGCATCCGAAGGCCAATATCGACAAGATGAGCCGCGGCGAAGCACTGACCGACGACGACCGCTGGCCGTGGCTGACGCTGGTGGGCGAAGCGCTGGCCAAGGCTGACGGCACGCTGATCATCGGCTGCTCGGCGCTGAAGCGCATGTATCGCGATCATATCCGGTTGAAGGCGGAAGGTCCGGTGATCTTCGTCCACCTCTCCGGCTCACGCGCGGTGATTTCCGCCCGCATGGGCGCCCGCACCGGCCATTTCATGCCGACGACGTTGCTCGACAGCCAGTTTGCAGCGCTTGAACCGCCGGCGGACGACGAGCACGCGATCACCGTCGATATCGACCAGAGCCTCGACGGCGTGGTGGCGGAAATTGCCGCAAAGCTGGCCGACTGGAAGGATTGAGGTGGGCTTTTGGGCAGGCTGACTCTCAGGCCGCCTGCCAATCGTCCAGCATTGCCTTCAGCGCCTTGCGGTCGGCGTCATCGAGGCGGGCTAGACCCGGGGCCCGCACGGGGCCAACGGCAAGCCCGCTCATCGTCACCGCCTCTTTCACCACGGTCACATTGGCGCCGTTGCGAAATTTCGTCCGCATCCGCTCGAACGGTTCGATGCGCGCGACGATGTTTCGCGCCGCAGCGAAATCGCTCCGGTTCAGCGCATCGAGGACGGCAAGCGAAAAGGCTGGCGCCACATTAACGAGGCCGGAGGTAAAACCGCGGGCGCCGACGGCGGCAAAGGCCGGTGCCCAGCTTTCCGCAAGGCCGCAGACGAAGATGGCACCCGCAGGGTCCGCCGCCTCGATGGCGCGTGACAGGAGGAGGATGTCGCTGGTGGCAAACTTGATGCCGGCAATGTTTTTATGCCCCGCCAGCCGCACCAGATCCTCGACCGAAAATCCATCTGCTCGCACATAGGCCACCAAGGGCAGGGCCGAGGCATCGGCAAGGCCACAAAAATAATCGATCTGCGCGGCAGGAGCCGCAAACGGATCGACGGGCTGGTGCGACATGACAGCCGTTGCGCCCATCGAGGCCGCATCTCTGGCCATGCCCGCCGCTTCCCGCAAAGAGCGCCCGATGGCAGCCGTCACCGGCGCGCGCCCTTCGACACCGGCAATAGCTGCTTCATGGACCCTGGCAATTTCAGCCGGTGTCAGCGCATAAAATTCGCCGGTATTGCCGGCAGCGACAATGTTCTGGATGCCTGCTTCAGCCACGCGGGCATAAACCTTTGCGGTCACGGCCGCATCCACCTCGCCATCACTGTCATAGGCGGTGACGGGAACGCCGGAGACGCCGGTCAGCGCCTGGCGGATAAGCTCCATCGACATGTCAAAATTCCTTTCGGGGAATGAAAAAGTGTCAGAGGGGGAAACGTGCGACGGGAACGCCTGCTACGTCGACATCGAAGGCAATGATGGTTCCGTCTTCCACCGTGCCCTCTTCGGCGCGGTAAAGCGTGGTGATGAACAGCGTCTTCAAGTCCGGGCCGCCGAAGCAGGGCATGGTCGGGCCGCTGAGTGGCAGTTGATAGACCTCTGTGATCGTCCCATCCGGCGCAATGCGGTTCAGCTTTCCGCCGATGACGCCGGCACTCCAGTAAAAGCCGTCGAGATCGGTGGCCGCACCATCCGGTCGCCCCTCGGCATTGGTGAAATCGGTGAGCCGCCGCGCCGGACCGATATTGCCGGTTGCAGGATCGAAATCGAAGCTTTGCAGGAATTGCTGGCTGCTGTCGGAATGAAACAGCGTGCGCCCGTCGGCGCTCCAGGCAAGGCCGTTCGAGGTGTTGAGGCCGCGCAGCACTTCCGTGAACGTGCCATCGGGGGAAACGCGGTAGAGGCGGCCATTGCCTGTCTGCGGCACCGCCTCGTCGCGCGTGCCGACCCAGAAATGACCGTCGGGACCGACTTTCCCGTCGTTCAGCCGGCTGTCGGCGCGCCCACCATCGGGATCGCAGAGTAGCGAAAGGGTTTGCGTTTGCGGATCAAACAGATGAACGCCGGTCTGCAGCGCCACCAGAATGTGTCCGCTGTCGCAGAGCGCAAGGCTGCCGATCAGGGCCGGCATGTCAAAGCGGTCCACGCGGCCATCGTGGCGCAGGCAGAGCACGGCAGGCGCCAGGATATCGACAAACCAGAGATCGCCGGTCCGCGCGTCCCAAGTGGGGGATTCGCCGACGCGAAGCGGTGTGTCGATGACGCGCCGGATCGTCGGGTGGCATATGCGTGGCATGAAACTCATCCTCCCCAAGGGTTGCGGCTCTCCGGTTGGCTCTCCCTGCCTCCCGCCGTCGCCGCTACGGCTGCTCTTGTCTTTGGTCCTCGTCAGACGCCCTGGAACATGCGGGCCCGCGCGTTCAGGATATGGTCGCGCATGGCAGCAAAGGCATCGGCCTCCCGGCGGGCGAAAATCGCCTCGACGATCGCCTTGTGCTCGTCCTGCACGGCGCGCACATGGGCGGGCGTGCGCTTGAGGCTGAGCGTGCGCGTCACCGACATGCCGATGGCGATATGCGGCTTGAACCATTCGCGCACCAGCGTGTGATACTGGTTACCGGTGGCAAGCGCCACGGCATCGTGAAAATCCTGGTCTTCCTGTGCGCCGAGATCATTGCGCTCGAGACAGAGTTCCAGAGCTTCGAACGTGTCGGCGATGCGCTGCTTGTCGGCCGGCTGCCAGTTGCGTGCGGCAAGTTCGGCGGCCGAGGCCTCAAGACCTGCACGAAATTCGAAAAAGCGCTGCACGTCTGCCAGCGACCCCACAGGCACCTCCTTCAGCATGGAAGAGTCCGGCCGCTGGCGGACATAAGAACCGGAGCCCTTACGAGAAACGATCAGCTGATCCGTGCGCAACCGTTCCAGCGCCTCGCGCACCACCGGGCGGGATGCGCCGAGCAGCGTCGAAAGACTGGTTTCCGATGGCAGGCGTTCGTTGACGGGAAAACGCCCGTCAGCGATCATGCCGACAATCTTCTCGTAGATGATGTCGCTGTAGCGCGTTTCAGTGCGCGCTGCGGCGGCAAGCTCCGGTCTCATCAATCAGCGTCCCTTTTCCTTGCGCCAGGCGGCAAATTCCGCCTCGGCCTCGGCGTTTGGCGGATAGATGCCAAAAATGGTGCGGCCGGCTTTCACCTTTTCCTCGACGAAATCCTCAAACACCGTCTGCTCGAACGCCTCGTCGGCGACGTCGGTTGCAATGTCTGCGGGGATCACCACCACGCCTTCGTCGTCCCCGACCAGGATGTCGCCGGGATAAACCGCAACGTCGCCGCAGCCGATGGGCTGGTTGATGTCGAGCGCGTGGTGGCGGATGAGGTTGGTGGGGGCCGACGGTGCCGCGTGATAGGCGGCGAACGGCAACTTGGCAATATCAGGCGTATCGCGAAAACCGCCATCGGTGACGACGCCGGCAACGCCGCGCTTCCAGAGGCGCGTCACGAGAATACCGCCGGCAGAGGCCGCACTGGCATCCTTGCGGCTGTCCATCACCAAAACCGCACCTTCCGGGCATTCCTCGATGGCGCGGCGCTGCGGATGGCCGCGATCGTTGAAGGCGCCGACGTGATCGAGATCCTCACGGGCCGGAATATAGCGCAGCGTAAAGGCAGGGCCGACAAGGCGCGGTGCATCGGGGTTGATCTTGTGGATGCCCCGAATGAACACGTTGCGCAGGCCGCGCTTCAAAAGAACCGTCGTTAATGTCGCGGTGGAAACAGCCTTCAGCTTGTCGCGCGTCTCGTCCGATAGATGCATGGTCTTCCTCCCGAAGAGGGGGCCTGAGGCTCCCGATTGGCTGCCAGACTTATAAAAGCTGTAAAAATCTGTCAATACTTGTCATCATCTGAAAACGAGTCTATGGTCCGCCTCGCTGGCCTTTGGAGGGGTTCGCATCGACCCACAGGCTTGGGAGAGCCGGGTCGTCCGGCGGGCAGCCGGGGCATTCATGGTCTGGGAGGAGACATCTGATGCAAGACGGGGATAAGGGAGCACGCGGCATTTTGCGCCGTACGGTTCTGACTGGAATGGGTGCTGCGGCCGCCATGTCTCTTGCGCCGCGGGGCGCATTGGCCGCCGGCACCAAGGAGGCGCCGCAGCTGGCGGCGCTTGCCAAGGATGGCAAGCTGCCGGCACTTGCCGACCGCCTGCCGCCAAAGCCGATGGTGGTGACACCGGTCGAAAAAATCGGGTCCTACGGTGGCTCGCTGCGCCGGGGCCTGCGCGGCTCATCCGACCATAACGGCATTTTGCGTATGGTGGGCAATCAGGGCCTCGTGCGCTGGAATATGGATTTCACCGCCGTTCTGCCGAACCTTGCCGAACGCTGGGATGTGAATGCCGACGCCACGCAGTTTACCTTCCATCTCATCCCCGGCGTGCGCTGGTCGGACGGTCACCCGTTCACCGCCGATGATGTGGTTTTTGCCATCGAAGACGTTGTTAAAAACAAGGAGCTTTACAGCGCAACGCCTGCCCAGCTTTCCGTGGCCGGCAAGGCGGTCGTTGTCGAGAAGATCGATGACACCACGGTGAAATTCACCTTTGCCGCGTCCAACGCGCTTTACCTCGAAAACCTTGCGACGCCGCTTGGCCAGCATCCGACGCTGTTTGCCAAGCACTATTGCAGCAAATTCCTTCCGAAATACAATGCTGGCCTCGATGCCGAAGTGAAGGCCGCCGGCGTTTCCAGCTGGACAGAACTTTTCCGCGCCAAATGCGGCGATATCGAAATTCCCTCGCGCTGGGCCAATGTCGACAAGCCGACGCTCGATCCCTGGGTGGTGAAGGAGCCTTATTCCGGCGGTGCAACGCGCGTTGTCATGACCCGCAATCCCTACTTTTGGCAGGTGGATACCGAGGGCAACCAGTTGCCTTACATCGATGAAGTCAATTTCGGCATTTCGCAGGATGTGGAATCGCTGATGCTGAACGTCATCTCCGGCAAGATCGACATTCAGGAGCGCCATATCAGCGTTCTCGCCAACAAGCCGACGCTGTCGCAGAACATGAAAAAGGGTGATTACCGGCTTCTGACGCTGGTGCCGTCTGCCGCCCAGCAGTGCCAGATCTACCTCAACATCACCCACAAGGATCCGGTGCTGCGCAAGATTTTTGCCGACAAGTCGTTCCGGCAGGCGCTGTCACTCGGCATGAACCGGCAGGAAATCATCGACATCGTCTATTTCGGCCAGAGCGAGCTTTACCAGACAGGCCCGCGCCCCGGCCATCCCTGGTATCACGAGAAGCTCGCCCGCCAGTTTACCGAATACAGCGCTGACAAGGCCAATGCGCTCCTCGACAAGGCCGGCCTCGACAAGAAGAACGCCAATGGCGTTCGCCTGCGTCCGGATGGCCAGCCGCTGTTCTTCTCCATCGACGTGATCCCGACGCTTTATCCGGATCTGGTCGATACGCTGGAACTGGTGAAGGCGCAGTGGGCGGGCATCGGCATCGATATCAAGGTCAACACCATCGAGCGGGCGCTCTATTACACCCGCGGCGACGACAATGCCCATGATGCCGCCGTCTGGCCGGGACCGGGCGGGCTCGATCCGATGCTTGACCCGCGCGATTTCTTTGCCTTCCATCCGCAAGGCTCGCGTTACGCCATTCCGTGGACGCTCTGGTATACGTCCAATGGCGCCAAGGGCGAGGAGCCCCCGGAAAGCCAGAAGAAGCGTTTCAAGCTGTTCGATGAGGCGCGTTCCACCGCCGATCTCGAAAAACGTGGTGCAGTGATGAAGCAACTCTTCGACATTACGGCGGAAGAGTTCGAGACCATCGGCGTCTGCCTTGCCGTCGGCGGTTTCGGCATTATCCGCAACAACCTGCGCAATGTGCCGGAAAAGCAGCCGGACAGCTGGACATGGCCGAACCCGGGTCCGGCACTGCCGCAGCAATTTACCTTTACGAGCTGAGAATGATGAACTGGCGCCGCCTCTCAAGGCGGCGCCCCGTCAACCGCCAGATCCTGAACGACCGCCGATGCACCGCTTCGGCAAGCCATTCCGGCTGGGTCCTGTCTGCGAGTGCATGCCATGTTGAAATTCATTGCCAAACGCCTGCTCTGGATGATCCCCTCGCTGTTTGCCGTCAGCTTTCTGGCCTTCGTGCTGATCCAGCTGCCGCCGGGTGATTATGTCACCACCTATATTGCAACGCTTGCCGCCTCCAACGAGGTGATCGACCAGAACACGGCCGCCAGCCTTCGCGAACGTTTTGGCCTCGGCGATCCGATGCTGGTGCAATATGTCAAATGGATGTGGGGCATTCTCTCCCGCGGCGATTTCGGCATCTCGTTCGAGTGGCAGCAACCGGTCTCCGGCCTCATCTGGGAACGCATGGCGCTGACGCTGGTGCTGGCTGTCGCGAGCCTTCTTGCCACCTGGGCCATTGCACTGCCGATCGGCGTTTATTCCGCCGTGCGCAAATATTCGGTCGGTGACTACCTCTTTACCGCCTTCAGCTTCTTCGGGCTTTCCGTCCCCTCGTTCCTGCTGGCGTTGTTGCTGATGTATGTCGCAGCCGTCGAGTTCGGGCAGGATGTCGGCGGGCTGTTTTCACCGGAATACGAGACCGCCTCCTGGAGCATCGCCAAGATGCTCGATCTTCTCGGGCATCTGTGGCTGCCAGTTGCCATTCTTGCGGTGTCCTCCACCGCAAGCCTCATCCGCGTCATGCGCGCCAACATGCTGGACGAGCTGCCGAAACCCTATGTGACGACGGCACGCGCCAAGGGACTTTCCGAGTTCCGGCTTCTCACAAAATACCCGATGCGCATCGCGCTCAATCCTTTCATTTCCACCATTGCCTGGCTGTTGCCGAACCTCATTTCCGGGTCGGTGGTGGTGGCCATCGTCCTCAACCTGCCGACGGCCGCTCCGCTTCTTCTGCAGTCGCTGATGGCGCAGGACATGTATCTCGCCGGCGCCTTCGTGCTCCTCATCTGCGCGCTTACCCTCATCGGATCCTTGATCAGCGACATTCTGCTGGCGCTTGTCGATCCGCGCATCCGTCTCGAATAGGAGGGTTTTTGACATGGTCGATATCGCCATCACCAATGTTCAGCCGGACCGGGCCGCCGTTGCCTCGCAATGGCAGCTGATCTGGTGGGCCTTCAAGCGCCACCGCCTTGCAATGATCTCGCTTTTCGTCACCATCGCCCTTTATCTGGTGGCGCTGATCCCCGGCTTTTTTGCCATCAACGACCCGACGCTGCAGAACGCGCGCGCCACCTTTCATCCGCCGCAGCGCGTGCATCTGATCGATACCACCAACGGCTTTTCGCTCGGCCTGCATTATTATCCGCTGAAGCTGACGCGCGACCCGGAAACACTGGCGGCGATCTTTACCGAGGATACCAGCCGCAAGATCCCGATTGCACTGTTCGGCCGGGGTTACGAATATTCGGTCTTCGGGCTGTTCAACACGACAATCCACCTTGTTGCCTCCACGGATCCCAGCCGCCCGCTGTTCCTCTTCGGCGCTGACAGGCTCGGCCGTGACGTGTTCAGCCGTGTCGTGCAGGGTGCGCAGATTTCGCTCTCCATTGGCCTCGTCGGCGTGTTCATCTCGCTGCTGCTCGGTGTCGTTTTGGGTGGCATTTCCGGTTATTACGGCGGGCGCATCGATTTCGTCATGCAGCGGGTGATCGATTTCGTTCTGTCGCTGCCGACCATTCCGATCTGGCTTGCGATGGCGGCTGCCCTGCCGCAGGGCTGGCCGGCGACGATGCAATATATGATGATCACGGTGATCCTGTCGCTCACCGGCTGGGCGCAGCTTGCCCGCGTGGTGCGCGGCCGCTTCCTTTCGCTGCGTACGGAGGAATTCGTCGCCGCTGCCCGGCTCGATGGGGTGTCGGAGGGGCGCATCATCTTCCGGCATATGCTGCCGAGTTTTTCGAGCCACATCATTGCTTCGGTGACGCTTGCGGTTCCCGCGATGATCCTTGCGGAAACCTCGCTCTCCTTCCTCGGCCTTGGTCTGCAGCCGCCGACGATCTCCTGGGGCGTGCTGTTGCGCGAGGCGCAGAATATTCGCTCGATTGCGACCGCCCCCTGGCTTTTCCTGCCCGGTATCGCCGTCGTCATTGCCGTCATGGCGCTCAACCTCCTCGGCGACGGCCTGCGCGATGCAGCCGATCCCTATAACAAGTGAGGTCGGCACGATGAGCGACATCCACACGATCTCTCCGCGCAAACCGCTGCTTGAGGTGCGCAATCTGGTGACGCAGTTTCCGCTGCGCACCGGCCTCTTCAAGGCGGTGAACGACCTTTCCTTTTCCATCGAACAGGGCAAGACGCTCTGCGTCGTCGGCGAAAGCGGCTCGGGAAAGTCCGTCACCGCCCGCTCGATTTTGCAGATCGTCGACAGCCCCGGCGAAATCGCCTCCGGTTCGATCATCCTCAACACCGCCGATGGAAAGTCGGTGGATCTGGCAAAACTGCATCCGCGCTCCAAGGCGATCCGCGATATTCGTGGTCGCGACATCGCAATGATCTTTCAGGAGCCGATGTCGTCGCTCTCGCCGGTGCATACGGTGGGAGACCAGATCACCGAAGTGCTGCGGCTGCACATGAAGATGACCAAGCAGCAGGCGCGCGACGAGGCGATCAACCTGTTGCGGCAGGTGGAAATTCCCAATCCCGAACAGGCCATCGACCGCTACGCCTTCCAGTATTCCGGTGGCATGCGCCAGCGCGCCATGATTGCCATGGCGCTTGCCTGCAAGCCGCAGCTTCTGATCGCCGACGAGCCGACGACGGCACTCGATGTCACCACACAGGCGGAAATCCTCGATCTCATCGCGCGCCTGCAAAAATCCTTCGGCATGGCGGTGCTGTTCATCACCCATGACATGGGCGTGGTGGCGCAGATTGCCGATGACGTGCTCGTCATGCATCACGGCGTTGCCAAGGAATACGGCCCCGTCGAGCAGATTTTTCACGCGCCGCAGGACCCTTATACGAAAATGCTGATCGGCTCGGTGCTGAAGCTGGAGCAGAAGGCGGAAATCCGCCTTGCCCGTCCGCCGCTCGATACGAGCGCCAAACCCATCCTCGAGGTGCGCAATCTCTCGCAGCATTTCGGTACGCTGAAGGCGCTGGATGATGTGTCGATCTCGCTGCTCCCCGGAGAAACGCTTGGTATCGTCGGTGAAAGCGGATCGGGAAAGACCACAATGGGCCGCGCCATCATGCGGCTCTACGATCCGACCGGCGGCGAAATGCACTATCGCAAGGCTGATGGCGCGGTGGTCGATCTCGCGAAAATCGAAGGTACGGCGCTGAAGGAAGCGCGGCGCGAGTTGCGTATGGTTTTCCAGGACCCGTTCGGCTCCCTCAACCCGCGCATGACGGTGGCGCAGGTGATCGGCGAACCGCTGCTGGTCAACGGCATCATGCGCGGCAAGGAACTTGACGAACGCGTCTGCCAGCTGATGGAGCAGGTGGGGCTCGATCCCAGAGGCCGCGAACGGTATCCGCACGCCTTTTCCGGCGGCCAGCGCCAGCGCATCGGCATTGCCCGCGCCATCACGCTGAAACCACGTATCATCGTGGCGGATGAGGCGACATCGGCGCTCGATGTCTCCGTACGCTTCCAGGTGCTCGATCTCCTGATGAAGCTGCAGGACGAGTTGCAGCTCGCCTATATCTTCATCAGCCACGATATCGGCGTCATCCGTTACATGTGCGACCGCGTCGGCGTCATGTATCGCGGCAAGCTCGTGGAAGTCGGCGAGGCCGAAAAGGTCTGCAACGCTCCCGATCATCCCTACACTCAGGCACTTCTTTCTGCCATTCCCCGGCCGGACCCGCGCGACCGCGATCGTTCGCGGCGCTTTCGCTACGTCGAACCCGCCACACCTCTCATCCAGTCCACCCTTGTTAAAAATGGAAGCTCTGCCCGATGAAGATTACCGCGATCCGCACCTTCCTCATGCATGCCGGCCAGCCGGACCCGTCCAAATGGGCCTCGGACGGCCACGCCTCACATGTGACGCAGCATAAGCTGGAAGGCACCCGCAACTGGCTGTTTCTGAAGATCGAAACCGATGAGGGCATTACTGGCATCGGCGAATGCTCCGGCTGGCCGCGTGTCATCGAAACGGCGATCAAGGACATGGCGCCGATTTTGATCGGTGAAGACCCGGCACATATCGAAAAGCTGTGGCAGAAGATGGCCATCGCCATGATGGGCCACGGCATGCTCGGCACCGTCGGCGCCGGCGCCATGACCGGTATCGACATGGCGCTCTGGGATATCAAGGGCAAGGCGCTCGGCGTTCCCGTCTGGATGCTGCTCGGCGGCAAGGTGCGCGACAAGGTGCAGATCTATTCCCATGCCAACACGCCGGAGCGGGCGCTGGCCGTCAAGGCGCGCGGCATCAAGGCGATCAAATGCGGCGGCGTGTCCGATCCGGTGCGCAAGGTCGCCGGTCTTCGCGATGCGGTCGGCGATGACATCGATATCGCCATCGACCTGCATGGTCCGCCGTGGATGACGCCCGCCGATGCCTGCCGCCTGGTGCGCGCGCTCGAGCCTTACGAAATGCTCTGGGTGGAAGATCCGATTGCGCCCGACAATATCGACGGTTACCGCCGTATCCGTGATGCGGCCCATCTGCCGCTGGCCTCCGGCGAGCGCACCGCCACCATCTTTGGCGAGCGCCAGCTAATCGAACAGGAACTGGTCGATATCATCCAGCCCGATACCGGTCGTGCCGGTGGCATCACGCAGATGAAGAAGATTGCGGCGATGGCGGAAGCCCATCACATCCAGGTGGCGCCGCATTCCGGGTCGCTGGGGCCTGTGGCCGAATATGCAGCGCTGCATCTCCTCGCTTCCATCCCCAACGCCCTGATGCTGGAGCGGATCGATGACGACTGGGAGGGCCGCGCCCACACCATCGTGCCGCATCCGGTGCAGGTGGATGGGTTCCTCACCGTGCCGGATGCACCGGGCCTCGGCTGCGATATCGACGAGGATTTCGTCGCCCGTTTCCCCAGCGAAGGCAACCTTTCGGTTCCGGTGCAGGAAAGCGCCAATTCCTACAATCCCGGCACCTATGGCGAACGGCTTTATGTGCAGACGCGGCTTGCGCGCCGCAGCTATTTCAAGCCGTGAGGTATAGCTCGTGAAAATTGATCGCATGCGCGTGTTCGTCACGCGCGACAAGGACCGGCCACGGGTGATCGTGGCCTTGGATACCGATGACGGCCTGACCGGTTGGGGCGAATGTTACAATCACGGCCCGGATCTGGCGCTGCCGCCGCTGCTCGATTACATCTATGGCTTCATCGCGGGGCAAGACCCGTCGCGGGTGGAATATCTGGTCAACCTGCTCATCCAGCAAAGCCGGTTTCCGCCCGGCGCCATGGGTCTGTCTGCCATTTCGGCGCTCGATCATTGCCTCTGGGATCTCTCGGCCAAGGCACTCGGCGTACCCGTCTACAAGCTGCTCGGCGGTGCCGTGCGCGACCGGATCAAGGTGTATGCGGGCGTCTATACGGCGCCCGATGCCCCGGCAGCCAAGGACGAATTCGACCGGCTGAACGAAGGATACGGCTTTAAAGCCTTCAAGCTTTCGCCCTGGCGGATCGATCTGCATTCCAACCGCTGGGGTGAGGTGGTGAAGGCTTCGGCCGACTATTTCCGCTCGCTGCGCGAAACCGTGCGGGATGATTACGAGATTGCGTTTGATGCCCATGCCAAGATTTTCGAGCCGGCCGCTGCCCGCCAGCTCGGCAATGCGCTCGCCCCCTATGATCCGCTGTTCTTCGAGGAACCGCTGCGCCCTGAAAATATTGAGGCCTGGGGGGATCTGAAACAGGGACTGAACTGCACGCTGGCGACGGGCGAATCCCTCTACAATCGGTTTGAATTCCTGCGGCTCCTGCAGGTGAAGGGCGCCGATCTCATCCAACCGGATATCTGCGTCGTTGGCGGCATCACCGAAATGCGCAAGATCGCCACCATTGCCGAAGCCTTCTTCGTGCCGATTGCGCCGCACAACCCGATGGGGCCGTTGGCAACAGCGGTCAACGTGCATTTCGCTGCCGCCACGCAAAGCTTCCGCATTCTGGAATACCGCCTGCCGAAGGGCCAGTGCTACGTCTATGGGGGAACTGAAATCGAAAGCCGCGAGGATGAGACCCGTTATGTGGTCGATCCCTATCTGCCCAAGGACGGTTATCTGGAACTGCGGCCAGACCGTCCCGGCTGGGGCGTCGAGATGGACGAAAAGGCCATGACCGAGGATGGCTATGTCCACTGGCAGCGCCGCGTGCCCAAACGGCCCGACGGCTCCTATGCCTTTGCCTGAGGGCCAAGGGGACATCGAGATTGGCAAGAGCGCGCTTGTCGCGTCCTTCCGGCCCTCGGCTGGCGGGCGCATGTCGCGCCTTTTCCACCGCGATTTCGGCGATATTCTGGTGCCGATGACGGCGGATACGTTCGATCCGCTGTACTGGCCAAAGGTCGGCGCCTATCCGCTGTTTCCGTTTCACAACCGGGTGGTCGGTGGGCTGCTGCATCATCTCGGCAAAACCCATCGTCTGGCTCCGCATCCGGCGGTGGCGCCCGATGCGCTGCATGGCCCCGCCCATCGAAGGGTGTGGCAGGTGACGGAACGGGCAAGCGACCGGATCGACATGGCGCTCGATTACCGGCCCAACGCGGACTGGCCGTTTGCCTTTCGCGCCGAACAGCACATCATGATCGGGGAGAATTGCCTGACGATCAGCCTTGCGCTGCAAAACACCGGCCCAAGTGTGATGCCCGGCGGCATGGGCTGGCATCCCTTTCTCGATGTGGCGATGGATGCGCCGGCCTCGAGCGACGCGGCGTTCGACTGGCCGGTGGATGAGACCGGCGTGCCATCGGATCTTCGCGTGGAGCGAACGCAAGTTCGGCTTCCGGCAGAACCGTTCACCCTCCATCTTCAAGGCTGGACGTTTGCCGAGGCACAGACGCGGGGAGGGGCGCGGGTTGCGATCACGGCAACGTCGGGGCTTTCTCACCTCGTCTGTCACCGGATGCCGGGTTATCTCTGCCTTGAGCCCGCCTCGCATCGGGCCGGCATTTTCAATGTTTCGGAGCGTGGGCT
This sequence comes from Neorhizobium sp. PAMB6716, assembly GCF_058242805.1. Lineage (NCBI taxonomy): Bacteria > Pseudomonadati > Pseudomonadota > Alphaproteobacteria > Hyphomicrobiales > Rhizobiaceae > Neorhizobium > Neorhizobium sp. PAMB6716. Next base: position 257,213 of record NZ_JBZAYW010000003.1, on the reverse strand, counting down.
GACGGCGCAGGATATTGCCCTGATTGAGCCCGGCGCGCGGTTTGAGGAGACCGTGGCGATCCACCTCCTGCCGGCGGATGACCGCGAAAACTTATGATCAGAGAGGGCCGTGGTCGATGCGTGGCAGCACGTAACGGGCAAAAAGATCGGCTTCCGTTGCGTGCGGGTAACCGGAGAGGATGAAGGCCTCGATGCCTTCGCGGCGATAGGCCTGCAGTTTTTTGAGAACCTGATCGGGATCGCCAACGATGGCAGCGCCGCAGCCGGAGCGGGCGCGGCCGATACCGGTCCAGAGATTATCCTCCACATAACCTTCATTGCCGGCTTCCACGCGCAATTGCGCCTGCCGGCGCACGCCAACCGACTGGCTGTCGAGCGATTTTGCCCTTATGGCAGCGCCGGCTGCATCATCGAGCTTCGACAGAAGGCGATCAGCGGCAAGCCGCGCTTCCGCTTCCGTTTCGCGCACCACCACATGCACGCGGTAACCGAAGCGCAGGCTGCGGCCACGTTTTTCAGCACGCGCCTTCAGGTCGGCAATCGTTTCGCGCACGGCTTCCAGCCGGTCGGGCCACATGAGATAAATATCGGCGCCGGCGGCTGCCGCCTCGCGCGCATCCGGCGAAAGGCCACCAAAATAGAACTGCGGCGAGCGACCAGAGAGGGTGGTGATGCGCGGCGGATCGACCTTCAGCTTCCAGAACGTGCCATCGTGGTCGACCGGTTTGCCATTCAGCAGATCGCGCAGGATCGCCATGGCTTCAATGGTGCGCTGATACCGCGGTCCGCTGTCCAGCGTTTCCCCCGGCAGGTCGCTCGAAATGATGTTCACGGCAAGCCGTCCGCCGGTGATGCGGTCGATGGTGGCAATCTGGCGGGCGAGCTGCGGCGGCCAGCTTTCGCCCATGCGCACCGCCATTAAAAGCTTGATGCGCTTTGTGAGAACCGCCAGGGCAGAGGCGAATGCCGTCGTATCGATGCCGAGCGCATAGCCGGATGGCAGCAGGATATTGTCGAAACCGCTGCTTTCGGCCTGCAGTACGATATCGCGACAGTGTTCAAAGCTCGACTGCAGGCGCGGATCGGGAACGCCCAGAAATTCATAATCGTCATCGCACAGGGCAGAAAACCAGGCGATCTCGCATCCACCAGTCATCAGACATTTTCTCCGTTCCCAATGTCCTCTTTGCTAGCAGCCGGACAATGGGGGCGGAAGAAATGCTTGTGCCGAGACGGTGGTATCGGGAGATGATTTTTTCTCGAAACGCGTCAGCCGGGCCTATTTTGCGCGGCAACAGCCAAGCCTTCTCCGCGCGGATCGTGCGCGCCGCAGACATCGCCGCTTTCCTCGATGCGGATCACGCCCGCCTGGCCAAACAGCGGCGAAAGGGCGGGAAGCGGCGCCACGATATGGCCACGCGCTGCCATCTCCTCAAACACCGTATCTTCCAGCGATGCCTCGAGTTTCAGGCTGTCGCGGCTGTCGGAAAAGGTTTTGCCGAGCAGGAAGCGCGGTTGCGCCAGCGCTTGGCGCGGGCTCATCGCGTGGTCGATCAGGCCGGTCAGCAGTACGGCAAGCGTCTGCGGCTGGCCGTCTGCGCCTTGCGTGCCATAGATCAGGTGCGGTTTGCCGTCTTTCAGCGCTATGCCCGGGTTCAGCGTATAAAACGGGCGCTTGCCCGGTGCGACGGCATTCGGGTGGGTGGGATCGGTGGAAAAAGCCGCCCCGCGATTTTGCCAGAGAATGCCGGTATCGCCCACCACGACGCCGCTTCCCCAGTCGAAATAGGTGCTTTGCAGCACGCTGGCGCTTTGCCCCTTGCCATCCACCACACCGAAAAACACCGTATCGCCGTGGCGATAGTCATTCGGCCAGGAGAGCGCCCTTTCGGGATCGACGACCCTCGCTTTGGCGTCAAGGCGGGCCGGGTCGAGACAGTGGGCGGTGATGCCGTCGATGTCGTTGCCATCGGCAATCAGTCCGCGGTCGAGAAACGCCTGTTTCACGGCCTCCACGATCAGGTGATACCGCTCGCTGCCGTCTGCCGAAACGCTGCCAAGATCAAAGCGGGAGAGGATGCCCAGAATGGCGAGCGTCGAGATGCCTTGCGTCGGCGGCGGTGGAGCCAGAAGAGTGAGGCCGCGATAGGCAAGCGTCGCCGGTTCCGCCGTGCGGGTGCGAGTTTCTGCGAGATCCAGAAGTGTCAGCGGCGATCCGGCAGCGGAAAGCCTTTCTGCGATCCGCCCCGCCAATTCGCCTTCATAGAACGAGCGGGCACCGTCTCGGGCGAGAAGCCTGAGGCTTTCAGCCAATTGCGGCTGGCGAAACGGCCCGGCCTTGCCCCGGTGATCGAAGATTGCGGAAAAGCCCGGCCACTGGGCAATCTCCGCCGCGCGGAAATCAAGCCAGAAGCCTTGTGAAGCCGTCGGCACATAGCCTTCTTCGGCAAGCTCGATGGCGGGCGCGATCAACGTCGAAAAGTCGGCATGTCCACCCCAGTGACCGGCACTGTAGTCGAGTGCATGTTGCCAGCTATCGACCGCTGCCGCCGACGTGATGGCAGAGCCCGGCCCCCGCAACGGGATCGGCTGATCATAGCGGGGAAGGGTTTGCGCGGCAGCCCCGATGCCGAGAAACGAGGCCTTGCGACCTTCGCGGTCGGCCACCAGCCACACGGCATCGCCGCCGAGCCCGCAGAAATGCGGCATCGTCACGGCAAGAACGGCAGCCGTTGCAACGGCGGCTTCGATGGCATTGCCGCCGGCCTTGAGCACGGCCGCACCCGCAGCACTTGCCAGAGGATGCGGGCTGGTGACCATGCCCCCGGCAGCTTTTGGGTGCAAACGCTCTGTCGTCATCTGTCTTGGTTCTCGTTGGTTCTCGTTTTCCAGGGCAACGCAATCGCCATGCCATCCGCTGGAGGATGATGTCGGGCGGGCGGAACGATTGCCAGTAAAGTGCATGCACTTTATCTGGGCAATCTGCCCGTCAAAGCGGCATTTCGCAAGGCGCCCCGCACGTTGAATTTTCGTCTCGTTTTCCGTATGCAGAACAGGCAAAGCAGGACACGGCATGGCAGCGAAAAAAACTCCGGCACGCGGCGAGGCAGATCGGCTCTCCCTCATCTGCAAGGCAATCCGCCGGGCGATCCTGGAGCGCGCGCTTTTGCCGGGAGACCGGCTTCCGGAGGATGCGCTGGGCGAACGGTTTGGCGCCAGCCGCACGATTGCCCGCTACGCTCTTGGCCAGCTGGCGGCCGAAGGGCTGGTGGACCTGCGGCGAAACCGCATGGCAACCGTTGCCGTCCCGTCCTTTGCCGATGCGCGCGACATCTTTGATCTTCGCATCGTTCTGGAGCGGCAGGTTGTGCGGCATCTGGCGGGAAAGCTCAGCGATCGCGAGATAAAACACCTGCAGGGGATCGTCGAAGCCGAACATGCGGCCCGCCATGGCGCTGACGGTACGGCCATTCGCCTTGCGACCGAATTCCACGTGGCGCTGGCCGAGATGACCGGAAAACCGATCCTCATCCGTTATGTCACCGAAATCTGCTATCGCGCCGGCCTTGCACTCTCGGCCTTCAGCCGGCCACACTCCTCCGATTGCGCCGTGAGCGAGCATCTCGACCTGATCGAGGCGATCCGCACCGGCCCGGCGGACAAGGCGGCGGACATGATGGAGGCGCATCTGGAGGCGGTGGCGTCGCGCGCGCTGCTTCAGGCGTCCGATGCGCGCGGCCGTGACCTCATGAATATCCTGGCGCCTTATGCGGGCGAGCCCGGCTGACGGGCAACGCCCGGATCAAGGATCCATTCGGCGCTGTCGTTCCACACATCGGTTTCGATGATCAGGCCGTCGCGCACGACAAACCGGTCAACGTAACGGTTGTGATCGAATTCCGTGCCATCCGGCCAGGCGCCGTAAAGAAAGCCGAGGCTGTAGACGATTGTCTCCGTTTCACCCGGCACCACGTCATAACGCTCGATGCGCTTCTTCACCCAGGCGTAACGGGCAGCATTGAAGCCAGTCGGGCCTGACGGCGTGCGGAAAACACGGTTGCCGGTGAAGCGGCAGAGAAATTCCGGCGCCACGAAGGTGGCCGCGCGCACCGGATCGGGCGCCATCGAGGCCTCCAGATAATCCTTCACCGCCTGCAGATCGCGTTCGGTCTTCTGATGCATGGCGGGGCTCCCTGTTGTCAGTTCTGGTTAAAAGTGCATACAGTTTGAGCTTAAGCAAAACGCGCCGGGAGTTGCAAGCGTGGTGACCTCTCATTTTGACGACACGTCTCGCAGCGGCAAGGAAAGGCCGGGTTATGACCTCGTGCTGCGCAATGCCCTTTTGCGTGGTGGCAGCGCACCGGTGGATATCGGCATCGTCAAAGGCCGGATTGCCTGCATCGGGCTGCAACCCGGCGAGACGGGGGGCGAGGAGGAAGATCTCGGTGGGCGGCTTCTCCTGCCGGGTTTTGTCGATACACATATTCATCTCGACAAGGCCTGCCTCATCTGTCGCTGCCTGGATGTCGGCGATGGCTTGAAGGGGGCGATTGCAGCGGTATCCCACCTCAAGCGGGATTTTACCGTCGAAGATGTTTATGCACGCGGCGCCCGCGTCATCGAAAAGGCGATCACTGCGGGCACCATGCACATGCGCACCCATGTGGAGGTCGATCCGCGCGCGGGCCTGCGCAGTTTTGAGGCCATGAAACGGCTGAAGCGCGATTATGCCTTTGCGCTCGATCTTTCCATCTGCGTTTTTCCGCAGGAGGGGCTTACCAATGATCCCGGCTGCCAAGACCTGCTGGAAGAGGCGCTGTCTGATGGCGCCGATCTTCTCGGCGGTTGCCCCTATACCGACACGATCCCTTCGGCGCAGATGGAAACGCTGTTTGCCATGGCGGTGGCCCACAATATCGATCTCGATTTTCACCTCGATTTCGACCTTGATCCCTCCTGGTCGCATCTGGAGGAAATCTGCCGGCGCACGGAAAAGGCCGGCTGGCAGGGACGCGTGGCGGTTGGCCATGCCACAAAACTTGCAGCGATGGACGAGGCGGCGTTCGAGCGCCACGTGGCCTTGCTGTCTTCCTGCGGCGTTGCTGTAACGGCGCTTCCCTCCACCGACCTTTACCTGAATGGCCGCGATGCTGGGCGCCGGGCGATGCGCGGCGTTGCACCCGTGCATGTGCTGGCGGCGCGCGGCATCACATGTTCCGTCGCCACCAACAATGTGCTGAACCCGTTTACCCCCTATGGCGATGCCTCGCTTTTGCGCATGGCCAATCTCTACGCCAATATTTTGCAAATCGGGCCGGAGGGGTTTGCCGCCTGTCTCGATCTCATCACCACGTCCGCGGCACGCCTGATGGGCATTGCGGATTACGGCCTTTTGCCGGGTAGCTGGGCGGATCTCGTGGTGCTCGATGCCGATGAGGAGACGGAGGCCTTTGGCGGTCTTGCCACCCCGCTCATGGGCTTCAAGGCCGGCCGCCGCAGCTTTGTCCGCCCGGCGGCTGAGATTGTACGGCCGGCACAGATGTGAAAACGCTCCATTTCTGTCTTGCTTGCCGGAAATAGGAAAAATGTGAAAACTATTTCATTCCTTTCTTTTCGCGATATTGGGAAAAATCCATCCCGTTTCCGTCTGTTTGTGCTTGTCAGCTGAAAATATCACGCTAAAACTCCCCCTTAATGGAAAAGAGCGAAGGCGGGAGGCGTTCACCTTGACTATTCATGAAAATATTTTCCCTAATGGGGGCGATGATTGCACGCAGGCTTTGCAGGGTGCGATGGAGGTTTCTGCCGCCTCTCGAACGCAGCTTGTGCTGGGTCCCGGCATCTATCATTGTGCCGCTCTTCGGCTGCCGGCGGGACTTGATCTGCACCTGAAAGCCGGCGCCATCCTGCGCTTTTCCAGCGATGTCGCAGCCTATGCGCAAAACCGCGTCGATGTGATCGCGGAATCCTCCGATATTGCGATGATGGTGGCCAAAAACGCCTCCGGCATCCGCCTTTCCGGCGAAGGCTCGATCGAGGCGCCGGGCGCCGATTTCATCGTCGGACGACTGGAGGATATGGGGACGCATATTCCAGCGGCAATCCGTCCGCGCGTGCTGGTGCTGGAGGGTTGCGACGACATTGTGCTCGAGGGCTTTTCCGTCCGGTCTTCGCCGATGTGGACGATCCACCTGATCGCCTGCCGGCAGGTGCGCGTGGAGCGATTGTCAATTGACAACGACCGCGAGATGCCGAACACCGACGGCATCGTCATCGATAGCTGCCAGGGCGTCACCATTCGCGACTGCGATATTGCGACCGCAGATGACGGCGTGGTGTTGAAAACCAGCGCCGGGCCGGATGGCAAGGCGGTCGGCGTCTGCCGCGATATTCTGGTGGAACAGTGCCGGGTGGAAAGCCGCAGCTGCGCCCTGAAGATCGGCACGGAAACCCATGGCGACGTGGAAAACGTTACCTTCCGCGATTGCGAGATCCGGCACTCCAACCGCGCCATTGGCCTGTTTTCACGCGATGGCGGCCGCATTCGCAATATCGTCAGCCAGCGCATCCGGCTGGATGCGCATGAGACGCCGGACGGGTTCTGGGGCTCGGGCGAGGCTATCACCGTCAACATCGTGGATCGGCGGGCGGAAAAACCGGCCGGGCGCGTCGAAAACATCGTGTTCGAGGATATCGAGGGCACGATGGAGGGGGCGGTCAATCTTGTGGCCGATGGTGGCGCCGGCATCAGCGATATCAGCTTCACGCGCATGGCCATCAAGCAGGTCGCCGGGCCATATCACGGGCGCAAATACGATGTGCGCCCGACGCATTTCGATCTGGCCCCATCGCCGGACGCGGCGGGCCGGGCCAATGCCTGGATCAAGGATGAGAACGGCGATGTGATCGGGCTTGTGCCTTATCCGGGCGGCATGCCGGCGCTGTTTTCGATGAATGTCGAAGCCCTTACCCTTGATGATGTCCAGTTTTCGCGCCCGTCGCCGCTGCCGGATGGATGGAATGAAGAGGCAATCGACGTGCGCGACGGCGAGCCGCGCATCTGGTCCTGACGTCCCCCGAAGACCATCCATCCTGGCCTTTGAGGAGGGGCTATGCCGATGAAACGTATCCGCAAGCTTGATCATCTGCTTTCGCGCCTGCAGGAGCGGATTTTCCTGCCGCTCGGTGTGGACGTGCCGCTGGTTTATGCGCCGGCGGCAGCGGATGACCGCGCCGCGATGGTGGCGAGCGACCGCAAAGGCTGGACGCCGGTGAACCGTGATCTCGTCTGGGGCGAACCGGATGGCTATTACTGGTTTGGCGGGCGCATTACACTGCCGGCAGAGGTGGAAGGGTTGCGCGTCGTCGTTCATGTCGAGGCCGCCTTCGGCAGCGTCATGGGCCGCAGCGATCCGCAATGCCTGGTGCGCGTCAATGGTGCAATCCGCCAGGGCGTCGATGGCAACCACCGGCAATTCCTGCTGACGCATGAGGCAAAGGCCGGCGACAGCTTTGATATCCTGATCGAAGCCGGCACCATCGAGGACCGGCGCCAGCTGGGGTTCGGCTGCGCGCTGCAGGTCCATGACCTGGAGGTGGACGACCTCTATTACGACCTGCGCGTGCCGCTCGATGTGGCCAGGCTTCTGGCGGTGGATGATCCGCGCCGGCACTTCATTCTGAACCATGTGGAAAAAGCTGTCGATCTGATCGACCTGCGGCCGGGCAACGAGGTCCGCTTCCGCGCCTCGCTCGAAAAGGCGCGGATGGCGGCACAGCCGATCTACGATGCGCAGGATTTCGAGGAAAAGCCGACCGTCGTTGCCACTGGCCACACCCATATCGATGTCGCCTGGCTGTGGCGGGTGCGCGAGACACGCCAGAAGATGGCGCGTTCCATGGCAACGGCACTGTCGCTGATGGAAGATTTTCCCGATTACCGCTTCATGTATAATCAATGCGTGCTGCTGGACTATCTGAACGAGGATTATCCGGAGCTTTTCCAGCGTATCGAGGCCGAGGTGAAAACCGGGCGTTTCGAGATCGAGGGCGCGCTGTGGCTGGAGCCGGATGTCAATATTGCCGGCGGCGAGGCGCTGGTGCGCCACATTCTCTATGGCGTCGATTACCACGTCAAAACTTTTGGCGTGCGCCCGCGCATGATCTGGCTGCCGGATACGTTTGGGTATTCCGCATCTCTGCCGCAGTTGATGGAAAAATCCGGGCTCGACAGCTTTGTGACGCACAAACTCTCCTGGAACGACACCAACCGCATGCCGGATGAGACGATGTTCTGGCAGGGCATCGATGGCACGAAGGTCGTCGCCTATTTCCTGACGACCCAGCCCTATGATTCCACCAGCCTTGGCACGACCTATTGCCCGAACCTGAAGCCCACGCATGTGATGGGCACATGGCGCCGCCATGGCCAGCAAGCGCTGAATTCCGAACTGTTTCTCGTCTATGGCCACGGCGATGGCGGCGGCGGGCCGACGCGCGAGATGCTGCAGAACATCCGCCGCATGGAACGCGGTATTCCCGGCTGCCCGAAGGTGAGCCACGAAACGATGCGGCCGTTCTTCGAACGGCTGATCGGGCGCATGCGGGCGGAGCCGCAAAATTATCCCGTCTGGGTGGGCGAGCTTTACGCGGAATTTCACCGGGGCACGCTGACCTCGGTTGCCAAGAACAAGCGCGCAAACCGGCTGGCCGAGCTTGCCCTGCGCGAGATCGAGATGCTTTCGGTGCTTGCCGAACGGCAGGGTGGCCAAGCCTATCCGGCGGACGAAATCCGCAGGCTCTGGGATATCGTCATGCTGAACCAGTTCCACGATATTCTGCCGGGCTCGTCTATCGGGGCGGTCTATGAGGACAGTGACCGAGATTATGCGGCCTTCTTTGCGCAAGCAGAAGGTTTGAAGACGGATCTCCTGAAAAAGCTGCTCTCTGAAGGCGGCGCAACGATCTTCAACGCCACCGGTCGGCCTCGCGCCGGTCTGGCGCTTAACGCGCCGGGCATTGAAACGGCTGATAGCCAGAAGCTTCTTCGCGCCGACGGCACGAGCAGTTTTGCCGTGGCTGTTGCCGATGTGAAGCCACTTGCCTTCAGCGATCTCGGCGACTGCCGAAGAAGTGCTGCGGTTTCTACACTTTCGGTATCGGAGCACCATCTGGAAAACGAGGCGCTTTCGGTGCGTTTTGACGAGGCCGGCCGCATCATTTCGCTGCTCGATCGCCACTCCGGCCGGGAGATCCTCGCAGACGGCGGGCTTGGCAACCGCGTGCAGGCGTTTCGCGACATGCCGGCGCAATATGATGCCTGGGATATCGATGCCGATTTCGAGGACCAGTTCTTCGAGATCGACGATCTGGTGCGGGCCGAAGTGGTGGAGACGGGGCCGCTGCGCGCCGCGATCCGCTTTGAATGGCGTTACGAGGCGTCAAGCATCGTGCAGGTCGTGTCGCTGGAAGCGGGTGCCCGGCAGATGGAGGTCGATTGCTTCATCGACTGGCACGAACACAATACGCTGGTAAAAACTGCTTTTCCGCTGGCGCTCAACACCGCGCATGTGGATGCGGAAATCCAGTTCGGCCATGTGCGCCGGGCAAGTCACCGCAACACATCCTGGGATCGCGCCCGGTTCGAATGCTCCATGCAGCGCTGGGTGGATGTGAGCGAAGCCGATTTCGGCGTCGCGCTGCTGAACGATTGCAAATATGGCTATGACGCCAAGGGTTCTGATCTTCGCCTGACGCTGCTGCGCTCGCCGACCTATCCGTGGGCAGAGGCCGATCAGGGCGAGCACCGGTTGCGTTACGCGATTTTCCTGCATGACGCAGACAAGCGCGCCGTTCACGTGGCGGCCGAGGACTTCAATCTGCCGCTGCGCATCCTGTCCGGTTCTGCCGGTGCCGGCAAAACGGCCGGTTCCCTTCTTGCCGTGGAGACACCGGGCCTTGCGGTGGAAGCCATCAAGCGCGCCGAGGCGGGCGATGGCATGATCGTGCGTCTGTTTGAAGTCTCAGGCATCCGCTGCCTTGGCCGCATCGCGCTTGATCCGTCGATTCGCTCCGTGGAACTCGTTGATCTCATGGAGGAGGGGGCAACGCCACTTGCCCTTGACGGCCACCACCTCGAACTGGCGTTCAAGCCGTTCGAAATCATCACGCTCAAGCTGAAGGGCTGACCTTATGAGCTATGGCAACCAGACCTTCACCCACGTCATCGACAGTTTCCCCGAGGGCGAAAAGTCCTTCATCGAGATCCCTTTTGCGGTGGGGCCTGATATCGAGCGCATCGAGGTGAGTTATCACTTTCCCTTTGGCGGGGGTGGCAGCGTCATCGATCTCGGTGTTGCCCACAACGGGCGCATGCGTGGCTGGACGGGCTCCGAGCGCGGCCATATCACGCTCGAGGAAGATCGCGCCACGCCGGGTTATGATCTGGGGCCGCTGGAAGGCGCCTGGCATGTGGTGCTCGGTATCGTGAAAATCGGCCCGGCCTGCAAGGTGGACCTGCAGATCCGGCTGATTGCCAAGCGCCCGCGCTGGCTTGCCGGCGAGCTGCACAGCCATTCGGAACATTCAGACGGTGGGGTGACGGTGCTCGATGCCATCCACCGGGCGCGCGCATCGCGGCTGGATTTCATGGCGATTACCGATCACAACACGGTCTCGCAAAACATCATCCGGCCGGATGATCCGGATATTCTCGTAATCCCGGCGATGGAGCTGACATCCTTTTACGGCCACACCAATTTTCTCGGCCTCGCGCGTCCGGTCGAAGACTGGCGCTGCCGCTCACCGCAGGATGTCGCCGACAAGATGGCGGAAGCGCGGGCCAAGGGTGCCACCATCGTCATCAACCATCCCTTCCAGAATTCGGCCGGCGGGCGTTGGCAATCCGGCTTTGATGTCGCCTTCGATGCCTATGAGATCTGGAACGGCAACTGGTCGGTGATGAACGAGGAGGGGCTGGCTTTCTGGCAGGAATTGCTGGCGTCCGGGCGCCGCATTCCGGCAACCGGCGGCAGCGATTTTCACCTGAAGAACCGGCGCCGTCACGGGCGCCCGGCAAACCGGCTCTTTTCAGACAGCGCCTCCATCCGCGATATCCTGAAAGCAGTGCGCGCGGGGCGCAACGTCGTCAGCTTTTCCCCGGATGAAACCATGGCTGTGCCGAGTGCGGATGAACTGCCGATGTTTGGCACGCAGGTGCCGGCGGGTGCTGCAACCGGCGTTACCTTTTCGGGGCTCGTGACAGGCGACGAGATCCGCCGGGTGACGGAGGCCGGCACGGTGGAAACCATCGCGGCGACCGAAGCCGCCATGACGGTGGAGCGACCCTTTTCCGGGCGTTTCATCCGCTACGAAATCTGGCATGGTCGTGAGCCACGGCTTTTCACCAATCCATTTTACGCGGAGTAGCAGATCTTGACCCTGGACAGGCGGCCGGAGCGCAAAATCGGCATCAAGGATATTTCCCGCGAAGCAGGCGTTGCGCTCAGCACCGTCTCGCATGTGCTGAACGGCACTGCTCCGATTTCGCAGGAGGTCCGCAGCCGCGTTCTGGAGGTTGCCCGGCGGCTGGGCTATCTAGCCAAACGCCAGCAGAAGGGGGCGATTGCGTCGCTCACCACGCTTTATCTCGCCGTGCCCCCCGGCAACCTGCCGCACAATGATATCAATCTCGTCTCCTGGACGCTGCTGACGGCACTGTCGCGCGAATGCGAGCGGCGCGGCATCCGGGTGGTGGCGCATAACGGTTCGCCGGAACTGAATGCCGCCGAGATTATCGCCGGTGCGCGGGCCGTGGCGGCGGAAGGCGTGGCGCTGGTCTTTGACGACAATCCAAAACTTTTGCGCGCCCTTGCGGCGGCTGATCTTGCCGTTGTGCTTTTGAACGGTGAAGACCCGACGATGAGCGTGGATACGGTCGCCCCGGCCAACCGTTATGGTGCCCGCCTTGCCACCGAATGGCTTCTGTCGCACGGCCATCGCCGTATCCTGCATCTCACCTGGCGCGGGCGCTCCACCATCATGCGCCGTGTCGATGGCTTTTATGATGCCTATGCCGAGCGCGACCTGCCGCGCGACCTGGGCGAGGTGCTCTATGCCCGCGGCTATGAGCCCGATCAGGCCCGCGAGGCCCTGCGCAATTTTGTCACGGAGCGGGGCGGGCTCGATGGGTTTACCGCCGTCTTCTGTGCGGCCGATAATCTGGCGATTGGCGCATTGATGGAATTGCAGGCGCAAGGCTTTGCCATACCGAAGGATATTGCCGTGGTGGGCTTCGACGGCGTGGCGCCCGGCGAGTTGACCATGCCGACGCTGACGACGGTCAGGGTGCCGCTCGATGCGCTCGCCTCCTCCACGATCCAGATCCTTGAGAACCGCTTGTCCGTGATGGGCGTGACCCACCCCGCCTGCCGCATCGAGCTGGGCTGCCAGCTGATCGAGCGGGAAAGCGGCGGGAATATCCGCATTTCACGATAGGGCGTGAAAATATTTTTTAACTTGATTTTTGGCTCTTGATACAAGATCGTCCCTTCACGCGCTTAATCCGGGGATTATGGAGGGGATGGCGCTTCATTTTTGCTAATCTGGGAGGATAGCACAATGCTTCATAAAAATATTTTCACTAAATATGCCGCAGCACTTCTGGCAACGTGTCTTGCCGGTTCGGCTTTTGCATTCCAGGAATCACCGATGCTCACTGAGCAGGTGAAGGCCGGAAAGCTGCCGCCCGTGGAGCAGCGCCTGCCGGAAAAGCCAACCGTTATCAAGGCTGTCGAGGTTGGCCAGTATGGCGGAACCTGGCAGCGCGCCTTCAAGGGCCCGGGTGACCGCTGGGGCCCGACCAAGCTCATGGAAGAGCGCGTGCTGAAATGGTCACAAAATGCCGAAGGCAAGCTCGATCTGGTACCGGGTTTCATCTCGTCCTATTCGGTGAGCGAAGATTCGCGCGAATTCACCTTCACGCTTCTGAAGGGCCTGAAATGGTCTGACGGCGAGCCGGTGACGACTGAAGATGTCGAGTTCTGGTACAATGACGTCTTCCTCAACCGCGATCTCCTGAAGGCTGTCGACCAGACGCTGGCACCCGGCGGCAAGCCGATGAAGCTGGAAGTGGTCGACAAACAGACGTTCAAGGTGAAATTCGACGAACCTTACGTCTATTTCCTCGAAATCCTTGCCAAGGATTCCACCGGCGAGCCGAGCCTTGATCGCCCCAGCTTCATTTTTCCAAAACATTACCTGAAGCAGTTCAACAACCATTATGCGACGCCGGAACAGCTGCAGGCGGCCACTGCCAAGTTCGGCGTTGCCAAATGGCAGGATCTCTGGGGTTCCAAGGGCGCGGCAACCGCCTGGTGGCAAAACCCGGATCTGCCTGTCGTAACCGCCTGGAAGATCGAAAAGCCGGCACCGGCCGATGTCGTCACCATGGTGCGCAATCCCTATTATTACGCCGTGGATCAGGCCGGCAACCAGCTGCCCTATATCGACCGCATCTCGCACCGCCTGTTCAGCGAGCAGGAGGCCTTCAACCTGATGATCGTGCAGGGCCAGATCGACATGCAGATGCGTTATGTCGAACCGCAGGATTTTACCTTCTACAAGGAAAACGAGGAAAAGGGTCACTACAAGGTCAAGCGGTGGACGCAGGCGCAGACCTGGTCGCTGGTGCCGAACCTCAACGTCAAGGACGAGGTGCTGCGCGGCCTCTACGAGAAGGCGGAATTCCGCCAGGCGCTGAGCATTGCCGTGGACCGCGAGACGGTGAACGAGCTGGTGTTTTCGGGCCTTGCTGAAGCGCGTCAGGCCTCACCCGTCACCGGTTCGCCGAACTTCGATCCGGAACTGGAAACCCATTGGGCAGAGTTCGATCCTGACAAGGCCAACCAGTTGCTGGATGGGATCGGGCTCGACAAGCGCGACAGCGCCGGCTTCCGGCTTCGCCCCGATGGCAAGCGGCTCTCCATCGTCGTTGAAATGCAGCATGCCAATGGTCCAAAGACCATGGAAATCGTTGCTGATGGCTACAAGCAGGTCGGCATCGAACTTCTGCCGCGTCTGATCGACCGCACCCAGTGGGATGCAAGCCGCGACAACAATGATTTCCAGATGCAGTGGTATCCCTTTGACCGTCTTTCGGTGGTCGCCGCCGATCCGCGCATCATGATGGGCAATGACAGCTACGCCAACCAGTATTACATCTGGTACTCCACAGGCGGTGCTTCCGGCATCGAGCCGCCGGCCGATCACCCCATCCGCCGCGTGTTTGCCGATTGGGACAAGGCTGCCAAGGCCACCAACCGGGAAGCTGCCGATACGGCGCTGACCGATCTCATCAAGACCTTCGTCACGCAAGGCTGGGTGATCGGCGTTGTCGGGGAAATGCCGGCGATTTCGGTGGTGAAGACCAGTTTCATGAACTTCCGCGAAGGCCTCATCGAGGATGACATCACCCGCGGCATCGGCATCGGCCAGACGCAGCAGATGTGGATGAAGCAGTAGTTTTTTGCACCCGGCTCCCGTCCGTCTCCTGCCGGAGACGCGCTGGGGCCGGGTCAACTTCCAACTCCAGAGCCGGTTCCTTCCGGCATCGCGCGTGACGGCAAAGGCATCTTGCCTTTGCAGAGGTAGAACTGTGCCGCTGACAAAGCGGAGGAGACACCATGCTAGGTTACATTATCCGGCGTTCGATGTGGGCCATTCCCACGCTCGCCTTCGTCTCGTTCATCTCCTTCCTGATCATCCAGCTGCCGCCGGGCGATTTCGTCACCGCCTATGTGGCGCAGCTGCGCAATGGCGGTGAATACATCACGGATGTGCAGGAAGCGCTGATGCGCGAGCAATATGGTCTGAACGACCCCTTGCTGGTGCAATACTGGCGGTGGATTTCCAACATCGTCTTCTACGGGGATTTTGGCCGCTCGCTGGAATGGAACGCGCCGGTGAGTTCCCTCATCTGGGAACGGCTGGGGCTCACCCTCATCCTGTCTTCCGTTAGCCTCGTCTTCACCTGGATCATCGCCATTCCCGTCGGCGTCTATTCCGCCACCCGGCAGTATTCGGCCTTCGACTACATTTTCACGGTCTTCGGCTTTCTCGGAAAAGGCGTGCCGGATTTCCTTCTGGCGCTGATCCTGATGTGGGTCGCCTTCATCTGGATGAACCTTGATGTCGGCGGGTTGATCTCGCCGCAGTTCGAGGGTCAGCCCTGGGGCGTCGCCAAGACGATCAACATGCTGTCGCATGTGTGGATCCCGCTCGTGGTGCTGGCAACCGGCGGTGCGGCGGGCCTCATCCGTGTGATGCGGGCGAACATGCTGGACGAGTTGCGCAAGCCTTACGTGGAAACCGCCTATGCGCAAGGGTTTGGGGAGCGCACAGTGGTGTGGCGTTATCCGGTGCGCGTGGCGCTCAACCCGTTCATTTCCACGGTCGGCTGGGCGCTGCCGGCGCTGTTTTCCGGCGATGTCATCACCGCCGTCGTTTTGAACCTGCCAACGACAGGGCCGCTTCTGCTGCAGGCGCTGAAGATGCAGGACATGTATCTTGCCGGCAGCTTCATTCTCATTCTCAGCGTCTTCACCGTCATCGGCACGGTGTTGTCCGACATCCTCCTTGCGCTGTCTGACCCGCGCATCCGGTTCTCGTGAGGCACCCATGACCGATATCCAGACCTTCGAAAGTGCCGCCACCCTTGCCCCTTCACCGCCGCTTGCACCGAAGGAAATGGCGCGGGAGGAAAACCTCTACACCGCAAAACCCTGGACGCTGATCTGGTGGCGGTTTCGCAAACATCGGCTGGCGGTGGTTTCGCTCGGCTTCATGATCGTGCTGACGGTGCTTGCCATCTTTGCCGATTTCGTTTCGCCCTATCTGCCCTTCAGCTTCAACAAGCTGAACACGTTTGCGCCGCCAAGCGTCGTGCGCATCATCCATGACGGCCAGGTGCAGCGGCCCTTCATCTACGCCATAAAACGCACCCGCGATCTCGATACCGCCCGCGTCGTTTACGTGGAAGATCGCGCCAAGGTGCTGCCGATCCGCTTTTTTGTGGAGGGGGAAAGCTATCGCCTGCTCGGCCTCGTTGAGACGAAGACGCATATCTTCGGCGTGGATGACAAGCGCCAGCAGATCAACCTTCTCGGCACGGATTCGCTCGGTCGCGATCTCTTCACCCGTCTTCTGCATGGCGCGCGCGTTACGCTGTCTGCCGGCCTGATCGGAGTTGCCTTCTCCTTCGTGCTCGGCCTGACGCTCGGGGCAATCTCCGGTTATTACGGCGGCTGGCTCGATGCCGGCATCCAGCGGCTGATGGAGTTCATCCGCTCCATCCCGACAATCCCGCTCTGGATGGGGCTTGCCGCAGCGCTTCCCATCGCCTGGGATCCGCTTTTCGTCTACGTGCTCATCACCATCATCCTGTCGCTCATCGGCTGGACGCATCTCGCCCGTGTCGTGCGCGGCCGCTTCTTTTCGCTGAAGACCGAGGATTACGTGCTGGCCGCCCGCCTTGCCGGCGCCTCCGAATATCGCATCGTGACCAAACACATGCTGCCGGCGATGACGAGCTATATCATTGCGGCGCTGACACTTGCGGTGCCGGAAATGATCCTTGGCGAAACGGCGCTCAGTTTCCTCGGTCTTGGCCTTCGCCCGCCTGTTGTCAGCTGGGGTGTGCTGTTGCAGGACGCGCAGAACCTGCGCAGCATCTCGCTTGCGCCCTGGCTTCTCGCCCCCGGCGTTGCCGTCGTGCTCGTCGTCCTTGCCTTCAACTTCATCGGTGACGGATTGCGCGACGCAGCCGATCCCTACGGCCAGTGAGGGGAGAAAACTCATGAAACAGCAAAACCCGGCGCTTACTCCGATGCCGCCCGAACGCCTGCTCGAACTCGATAATGTCGGCGTGCATTTTCCCACCCGCGAAGGGTTGGTGAAGGCGGTGAACGGCGTTTCCTATCATGTTAACCGCGGCGAGGTGCTTGGCATCGTCGGCGAAAGCGGCTCGGGCAAGTCGGTCACGGCCCGCTCCATCATGCGCCTGCAGGCGAAAAACGCACTCGATGCCTCCGGCACGATCCGCTTTCGCCGCCAAAGCGGCGCAGAAGTGCTGATTTCCTCCGAAGACCGCCAGTCGCGCACCATGCGCCAATTGCGCGGCGGCGAGATCGGCATGGTGTTTCAGGAGCCGATGACGGCGCTGTCGCCCGTCCACACCATCGGCACGCAGATCGCCCGAACCGTCATGCTGCACCGGAAAGTGTCGAAGGCGGAAGCCCGCGCTCAGGCCATTGCGCTTCTGACCCGCGTGCAGATGCCGCGCCCCAACGATATCGTCGATCGTTATCCGCACCATCTCTCCGGCGGCATGCGGCAGCGGGCGATGATCGCGCTCGCGCTCGCCTGCGATCCGGTGCTGCTGATTGCTGACGAACCGACGACGGCGCTCGATGTGACCACAGAGGCGCAGATCCTCGAACTGTTGAAATCGCTCCAGCAGGAGCTGAACATGGCGATCGTGTTCATCACCCATAATTTTGGCGTGGTGGCTGATATCGCCGACCGCGTCGCCGTGATGTATCTCGGCCGCGTGGTGGAAACCGGCACCGTGGACGAAATTTTTTATGAGCCAAAACACCCCTATACACAGGCGCTGCTGCAATCCATTCCGCGTCTCGGCAAGAGCCATGGTCGCAGGCTGCGCACGATCTCCGGCATGGTGCCGGATCCCTACAACGTGCCGCCCGGCTGCTCCTTCCATCCGCGCTGTCTGAAGGCCGTCGGTGGCGTGTGTAACGTCACGACGCCTGAGGACGTGGTGTTTCTAAGTGGCCAGAGGGCGCGCTGTCATTATGCCGGCGACATTGCAATTGCGGAGGCGGCCCAATGAGCACTGCACCGACCAAGACGATGCACGACGACACGCTGATTTCGGTGCGCGGCGCCAAAAAATATTTCCCCGTGACCGAAGGCTGGTTCAACCGGCAGGTCGCCACCATCAAGGCGGTGGATGACATCACCTTCGATATCAAGAAGGGCGAAACCTTCGGGCTGGTCGGCGAAAGCGGATCGGGCAAATCCTCCATCGCCAGGCTGATCCTGCGCGCCTATGACCTGACGGGCGGCGAAATCCTGTTTCGCCGGGCAAGCGGCGAGGTGATCGATATCACCACACTCGGCGACCGCGAGATGCGCGACCTGCGCCGCGAAATGCAGATGATCTTTCAGGATCCCTATTCCTCGCTCAATCCGCGCATGACGCTGCTGGATCTCGTCGGCGAGCCCATGGTGATCCACGGCGTCGGGTCGGCAGGCGAAATCCGCGACCGGGTGGCGGAGCTTTTAGGCCTGGTGGGCTTGAGGCCCGAATATGTCACGCGTTATCCGCATGCCTTTTCCGGCGGCCAGCGCCAGCGTATCGGCATTGCCCGGGCACTGGCGCTTAATCCGAGTTTCATTGCCGCAGACGAGGCGGTGTCGGCGCTCGATGTGTCGGTGGCGGCCCAGAACATCAACCTGATGCAGGATCTGCAGGAAAAGCTCGGCCTCACCTATCTCTTCATCACGCATGATCTGGGCATGGTCGAGCATATCTCCGACCGCGTCGGTGTGATGTATCTCGGGCGGTTGATGGAAGTCGGGCCAACCGATGTCCTGTTCAGGAAGCCGCTGCATCCCTACACGGAAGCGCTGCTGGCCGCCGTGCCGCAGCCCGATCCCCGCGGAAGCCGCACCCGCAAGCGCGTGCCCCTGAAGGGCGAGATTGCCGATGCGATGAACATCCCGACCGGCTGCCCCTTCCACCCGCGCTGCCCCTATGCGGACGAAAAATGCCGGGCCGAAGTGCCGGCGCTGCGCGCCCTCGACAACGGCCGGCAGGTGCGCTGCCACTATGCCGAAACGCTCGATCTGGTGGGAGTGGCGGCGCAATGAACAGCATGCCTGTACAGTCTGGAGAACTGTCGGCGCTGGCTGTTGCGGTCGCGGATGCCGATCTGCACCTTGCCACGCGCCATCACCCGCTACTGCGCCTCGACGCGCGTGAACCCTTCCTGCCGCTGGCTGCCGGTTATGCCGTCTATCGGCAGGAGGCGCAGTCGGTCTCGTCGAAATTTCGCATCCGGCCGGTTGCCGCCTGCGTCATCGAATATGCCCTCTGGTACGATTGGGACATCCAGCATCTCTACGATCTCGAACATGTCTGGGTGCATCTGGACGAAAACGGGCGTGTGGTGAAGGTGGAGGCCTCCCGCCACGGCGCCCGCCGTGTCATGCTGCGGCCGGACCGGTCACTGCCGGTGGAAGAAGGCCGACCGATGCTTTATGTCGAGCCCGGCAAACATGCCCATTGGGCGGATGGCAAGGAGATGCAGGCGAAATCCGGCACACTGGTCTCGGCCATGTGCGGGGCTTTTGCCGGGAGTGAAGGCATTCACCTCTCGAACCGCTTTTCCGACCGCGGCCTGATCTGCGCCACGCCGCTCGAAATCCGGCTGGCGCGGCTGAAGATGAAGCGGGCGGCGTTTTCGCCCTCCTTCACCTTCGAGCGCACGGGAGACGAAGGGCAGGGGATGACGCTTGTGCCATGGCCGGTGCTGGAGGCCTGGATACCGTCGCGTGTGGCGCGGCTTGTGAAGGCGCTGCCGGCAGAGGTGCCGCATCTGGTCGCCGTTTTCCTCGATTGCGGCGATACGCTGGCCGACGAGGTAACCGAGGAAAAAATTTCCGGCACCGAGGTGGTGGTGAAGGCAGAGCTGATCCCGGCCGCCGGCGAGGTGGTGCATCGCCTCGTGCAGAGCGGATACCGGCTGGCGCTGGTGGCCGATGGGCCGCGCGCCACATTCGAAAACATTCTGGGCGCCCATGGTCTCTGGGATTGTTTCGAGGCGCATATCATCTCCGGCGATATCGGCGAGCTGAAGCCGTCGAAAAAGATGTTTGCGGCGGCTTGCGAAGCCCTTCGGCTTGGCCCGGAGGATCGCGCCCGCACCGTCATGGTCGGCAACAATCTCGAGCGCGATATTCTCGGCGCCAACCGCTTTGGCCTCATCAGTGTGTTTCTCGCCTGGTCGAAGCGGCGCAGCCACAAGCACCGCCTGCGCCGCGAGCGGCCGCGGCTCACCCTGTCCCATATCTGGCAATTGCCGGACCTTCTGGAGCGCATCGAGCTTTGCCTGCCGATGCCCGCCGGCAAGACGGAGATCGACGCATGAAAACCAACCTGAAATCCGAGGACGCGCCAGATAATGGCGGCTTTGCCATAACGCCCGGCCAGTCGGTCACCGCCTGGGCGATGTCTGCGGTCCATGCGGTCTATTATCCGGGGGAACCGGCGCTCGCCGAGGACCGGGTGAACTATCGCTTCATCAACGGTTTTGTCGATGTCGGCGATTTGCCCTGCCGGGTTGCCCTTTGGGCTGAGATAAAAACCCGCACGGTCAGCCTCGAAGCCGATTTTCCGGTCGAGGGCCTGTACCTGCCGGGTTTTAACCGTCGGGTGGAATTTTCCGGTTTCTGGCATCGACCGACGCGGTTGTCGCGCTGGCTGAAGACGCGATTGGTGCCTGAGCGCGGCGGCGATTACCGCTTTCGTCTGGCCACCTGCGGCGGTGTACGGATCTGGGTGGATGGCGCCGAGCAGGTGGTATTCGAGCCATTCCGCCGCAACCGCGAGAGCGAGACGGAGATCACGCTGTCGCTAAAAGCCGGCGGCAGCGACGTGGTGGTGCTGACCGAGGAACTCGCCGAACGCGATGCGCTCTGGTATTTTGAACTCAGCCTTCTCGATCCGGCGGGCCTTTCTGCCGAACTGCCCATCGATGTTTCCGATGCCACGCTTGCGCTCCTCAAGGATCTCGCCGTCGAAGTGCGGCCGATGCCGCTCCATGTGCGCGACGGTCGCCTGACGCTGAAGGTGGAGCGTCCGGCCGCCATTGATGTCGCCGTCCACGCAAAGATCCTGCCGAGCGTGCATATGCGGACCAAGCCGCCGCTTCTGGACGTGACGGGTGTGCTGAAGGCAGGTTCAACGACGGTGAGCCTTCCCGGTGCCGAAAATCTGCCCGATGGCTACCATCCGCTGTGGCTGACCTTTTCCATTGGCGATACCCGCATCGAGCGCCACATCGATTTTGCAACGCTTGCCGAACCGATGCGCGATCTTTCCGGCCTGTCGCTCGCTGACCGCAAGGCAGCGGTTCTCGATTATCTGGCCGATCACGGCGAGCAGCGTGCCGGCAAGGCAATTGCCATGATGGCGGCCGGACGGCCGGTTGATGCAGTGTTTCGCGAGATCATCGATAACACGCTTGATGCCATCGATGAACGTCGCGATTGCTCGGATTTCGTGCTCGTGCCGCTTCTCTGGCTCTACGCCGACTATCGCGACCGCCTGCCGGAGGAGATGCAGGAAAAGATCCGCCAGACCATTCTCAACTACCGCTATTGGGTGGATGAGCCGGGCAATGATGTGATGTGGTTCTGGAGCGAGAACCACGTTCTGTGCTTCCATGTGTCGCAATATCTGGCGGGACGGCTGTTTTCGCGTGCCGGCTTCCCATGTTCCGGCCGGATCGGGGCCGAACAGGAAACGCTCGCCCTCGAGCGGCTGATGAAGTGGTTCGACAGCGTCGAGCAGCATGGTCTCGCCGAATGGAATTCCGCGGCCTATTACCCCGTCGATTTCATCGGCCTGTTTGCGCTCGAACATCTTGGCGAAGGCCAGGTGAAGACGCGGGCGAAAACCCTCATCGATCGCCTGTTCCTGATGATCGGCCTGCACACGCTGGACGGCGTTCCCGCCGGCACCATGGGCCGCGCCTATGACAAGGAATTACGCGCCGGCCCGCTGACGGAACTTGCCCCCTTTGCCACCGTCGGTTTTGGAAAAGGCTGGTTCAACGATGGCGTGGCGTCCCTTACCATGTTTGCCGCAGGCGGTTACGTGCCGCCGGAAGAGGCTGCCGCCGTGGTCTCGCCGGCCCCCAGCCAGGCGCTCAGCGCCCATTACGTGCAGGGCCATGACGAGGCGGCGCGGCTGGTGCTCTACAAGAGCGCCCATGTGCAGCTGTCCTCCATGATGGATGGAAAGCCCGGCGGGCGCGGCCATCAGCAGCATGTGGTGGATGTGCGCCTTGCCGGTTCTCCCTTCGCCCGCGCCTGGATCAACCATCCCGGCGAAGACGATCCGTGGGGGCACCAGCGTCCATCCTACTGGGCCGGCAACGGCTCTATGCCGCGCGCGGCGCAATATGAGAACGCGGCATTGCTCCTCTACGATCTCGGCGAGGAGCCGCGCATCGCCTTTACCCATGCCTATGTGGAGGCCGATGCCTTCGATCTGGTGGAACGACTGGACAACTGGATCGTGCTGCGCAGCGGAAAAGGCTTTGCCGCGCTGACGGCGACCAATGCCATCGAGGCCGTCACCACGGGACCGGGCGCCGGCATCGAATTTCGCGCCCCTGGCAACCGCTGCGGCTGGCTGACGCTGGTTGCGGAAGGCAAGGGGGAGGCCGCATTATCAGCCTTCCGGCAGTACCTTTCGGCCGTGTCCCTGACGCTTGCCGGCGAAGGAGAGGCGCTTCAACTGGCGCTGCACGCCCCTGATACACCCGCGCTTACCCTCGACTGGAACGACGGTCTTTTGGTGGAGGGCGCACCCTACACCTTCCCCAACCGCACGCTTGTACCGCAGATCCGGCATTTCGATGCCGTGTCCTTCTGACCCCTCGACGCCATTGCCAAGACAGGACATTCCGATGCTGATGCAGCCCGAACTTCTTTCCGAAACGCTTTCCCGTGTCGCTGTCGGCCTTGCCCGGCTGAAGGGGATCAACGAGACGGTCGCCGCACCCGACGGAACCTACGATCTGCAGTTCGATGAATGGGACTGGGAAGTCGGCGTTGGTATTTACGGGCTCATCCGCCATGCGGAAGCGGTGGGTGACCGCTCGCTGATCGAGGCGATTGCCCGCTGGTATGACTGGCAGATCGGTCGGGGCCTGCCGCCGCGCCAGGTCAACTCCTCCTCGCCGATGCTGGCGCTGTCGATCCTGATCGACCATGTCGACCGGCCGGACTGGGAGGCGCTTGTGGAGGATTGGGCCGACTGGCTGGTGACCAAACTTGCCCGCACCGCAGACGGCGGTTTCCAGCATGTGGTGAAGGAACGCATGAACGATGGCGAGCTGTGGGACGACACGCTGTTCATGACGTGCCTGTTTCTGGCCCGCGCCGGACAGCGTTTCGGCCGTCAGGACTGGATCGAGGAAGCGTTTTACCAGTTCCTCGTGCATGAGCGGTATCTCGCCGATCCTGTCACTGGGCTGTGGTATCACGGCTGGACCTTTAACGGCCGCCACAACTTTGCCAATGCCTTCTGGGCACGCGGCAATTCGTGGATCACTGTTGCCATTCCCGAACTGTTCGGGCTGGTCGATCACATTCCGCACCATCTGCGGATGCATTTCACCCATGTGCTCCGAGCCCAGGTGAAGACGCTTGCCGCCCACCAGCGCGACAACGGCATGTTCTGCACGCTGGTCTGCGATCCGCAGTCGCCGGAGGAAACGTCTGCCACGGCGGCCATCGCTTACGGCATCCTGCGCGGCATCGATCTCGGCCTCTTGGAGAAGGATCTGAAGCCGGTTGCGGCAAAGGCGCTCGATGCGGTGATGCAGCGCATCGACGACACGGGCATCGTGCTGGAAGTTTCCGATGGCACGCCGATGGGCCATACGCTGGACTTCTATCGCCAGATCCCCAACGTGCCGGCGCCTTACGGGCAGGCACTCGTGATGCTGCTTCTGGTGCGGGCGATGGCCGAAAAAGAGGGCTGAGGCTTCCCCGTCAAGGGACGGGCGGGTTGGAGGTTTTGGTCCTCCTGAAGAGAGCGGCGCCAGCAACAGGAGCTGGCGCCGCTCTTTTTATTGGTGAGGCGGTCTCAGGCCAGCGTGACGACGGTGCCTGATGTGGCGGATTTCAGCGCCGCATCGGCAAGCTTCAGCGCCAGAAGACCATCTTCGGCAGACGGAGACGGCGCCGTGCCCTTGTCGAGGCAATCGATGAAAGCCGAGATTTCGGCGGCATAGGCCGCAATATAACGCGTCATGAAGAAGTCGTGCAGCGGCGGGCGGGTATAACCGTCCTTCGTCGCCACTTCGATGGAGACGGGGCGCTGGTTTTCAGCGGCAACCGAACCCAGCGAGCCATGCACTTCGATGCGCTGGTCGTAGCCATAGGTGGCGCGGCGCGAGTTGGAGATGACCGCCTGACGGCCGCTGGCGGTCGTCAGGATCAGGCTCGCACTATCGAAATCGCCGGCTTCGCCAATCTTCGGATCGACCAGAACGGCAGCGGATGCCATTACTGTCTTGATCTCTTCGCCGAGCAGATAACGCGCCATGTCAAAGTCATGGATCGTCATGTCGCGAAAAATGCCGCCGGAGACCTTGATATATTCGACCGGGGGAGCGCCGGGATCACGGCTGGTGATCGTTACCATCTCGACCTTGCCGATGGTGCCCTTGTCGATTTCGGCGCGAACCGCCTGGAAATGCGGATCGAAACGGCGGTTGAAGCCGAGCATCACCTTGGCGCCGGTTTCCTTGACCACATCGATGCAGGCCTGGGCGCGCGCGACGTCGAGATCAATCGGCTTTTCGCAGAAGATCGCCTTGCCGGCGCGGGCGAACTTTTCGATGAGGTCCGCATGGGTGTTGGTCGGCGTGCAGATGATGACCGCGTCGATTTCGGGGTTGGCCAGAACCGCATCGATGGTGCTGACCGCGCAGCCGGCCTCGTCGGCAATCGCCTTTGCGGCGGCTTCCATGGCATCCACCACGGCCACCAGTTTTGCACGCGGATCCGACGCGATGGCCTTTGCATGCACCTTGCCGATACGTCCTGCCCCAAGCAGGGCCAATCTCGTCACCATGGGTTTCTCCTCCACTGAATGGTTTTCCGGCTCGGACTGCAAAGCCGACGCTCGATTTGGAATATCTGTTCCATTTTGCTAGAGTGCGGTCATATTCGTGTCAAGCGTAGAAAAAGGACGATTGCATGACAGAGGCAGGTGCGCCGGCAAGCGTGAAGGAATTCGAGGAGAGGCTGCTGGACGTTTCCGTCACCCTGCCCAAGCGGTTAAAGCAGTGCGCCGACTATGTGGCGGCCAATATCGACCGGATTGCCGTCTCAACGGTCGCCGAAATGGCCGACGGTGCGGGTGTCCAGCCGTCGGCCTTCATGCGCTTTGCCCAGATCATGGGTTTTTCCGGCTATTCGGAAATGCAAAAACTGTTTCGCGAGAGTTATGTCGGAGGCTGGCCGGATTATTCGACGCGGCTCGATCACTTGCGCGAAAAGGGTGAGGGCAGCGCCTCGCTGCTTCTGGCGGAGTTTGTCGAGGCGGGCCGGTCGTCGCTCGAAAATCTGCTCAAAACCGTGGATCCGCAGGCGCTTGAGGAGGCGGTCCGCGTTCTCTCAGGCGCCAACCTCATCCATATCGTCGGCCTTCGCCGCTCGTTTCCGGTTGCAAGCTACATCGCCTATGCGTTTGAAAAGATGCAGGTGCCTGCCATGCTGCACAGCGTGGCTGGCCGGCTGGACAGTTCGAGCGCCATCCGGCCGGGTGATGCGCTTCTGGCGGTCACGTTCGCGCCCTATTCCAGCGAAACACTCGACCTTGTCGAGGCGGTGCGCGGGCGCGGCGTGCCGGTGGTGGCGCTCACCGATACGGTGGTCAATCCCCTGCGCAAGCTTGGCACGACGCTGCTCACCGTGTCGGAGGTGGATTTCGGCGCCTTCCGCTCGCTGTCTGCCACGCTCTGTCTTGCCATTGCGCTTTCGGTTGCCGTCGGCACGCAGCGCTCAGTCTGAATATTCGTATTGAAATCTCAAAAAATAGAATTTATGGTCCAAAAATGAGATCCGGTCCGGGAGAGACCGAGCCAGTTGCCGCGCCCCTCGGGTGCGGTTTGAGGAGGATAACGTGAAGCCACTCGATCTGATCACCATCGGACGTTCGTCCGTAGACCTTTATGGCGCGCAGGTGGGCGGCCGTCTGGAGGATATGTCCTCCTTCAACAAATATATCGGCGGATCGCCGACGAATATAGCGGCTGGCGCTGCGCGTCTTGGCTTGAAGAGCGCGCTCATCACCCGCGTCGGGGCCGAGCATATGGGCCGCTTCATCCGCGAACAACTGGTGCGCGAAGGTGTCGACGTGCGCGGCGTGGTGACCGATCCCGAACGGCTGACGGCGCTGGTGCTTCTCGGTATCCGCGACGAAAACCAGTTTCCGCTGATCTTTTACCGCGAAAACTGCGCCGACATGGCGCTCTGCGAAGACGACATCGATCCGACCTTCGTGGCAGAGGCGCGCTGCGTCACCGTCACAGGCACCCATCTGTCGCATCCGCGCACGGAAGCGGCCGTGATGAAGGCGCTGAAGCTGGCGCGGGAAAACGGCGCGCAGACGGCGCTCGACATCGATTATCGCCCCAATCTCTGGGGTCTTGCCGGCCATGAGGCGGGCGAAAGCCGCTTTATCGAATCCGCCAAGGTGACGGAAAAGCTGCAGGGCACGCTGCATCTGTTCGACCTCATCGTCGGCACCGAAGAGGAATTCCACATCGCCGGCGGCTCCACCGACACGCTGGAGGCGCTTCGCGCCGTGCGCAAGGTTTCCAAGGCCGCTCTGGTCTGCAAGCGCGGGCCGATGGGGGCTGCCGTTTTCGAAGGCGAGATCCCCGACAGTCTCGACAAGGGCCAGACGGGTCCGGGTTTTCCGATCGAAGTGTTCAACGTGCTCGGCGCCGGCGATGGTTTCATGGCAGGCCTTTTGAAAGGCTGGCTGACGGGTGAGGACTGGCCGACGACGCTGAAGTTTGCCAATGCCTGCGGTGCTTTCGCCGTCTCCCGCCACGGCTGCACGCCAGCTTATCCAAGCTGGGAAGAGCTGCAGTATTTCTTCAGGACGGGCATCCAGAACAAGGCGCTGCGCAAGGATGCGGCACTGGAGCAGGTGCATTGGTCCACCAACCGCAAGGGTGACTGGTCGACCATGCGCGTTTTTGCCTTCGACCACCGCATGCAGCTGGAAGCGATGGCGGAAGAGGCGGGCGTGGCCACAGACCGCATCGGCGCCTTCAAGAAACTCTGCCTTCAGGCCGCAACCACCGTTGCGGATGGCCAAAAAGGTTATGGCATTCTCTGCGATAGCCGCCTTGGAAAAGAAGCGCTTTATGCCGCTGCCGGCACCGGTCTATGGATCGGCCGTCCCGCCGAATGGCCGGGCTCGCGCCCGCTGACGCTGGAGCCGGAACTGGGCCTTGATTGCGGTGGCCTTGGCGAATGGGCTGCCGAGCATGTGGTGAAGGTTTTGTGCTTCTATCATCCAGATGATACCGCCGAGATGAAGAAGGACCATGAAGATACCGTAAAACGCCTGTTTGAGGCAGCCCGCCGTAACAGGCTGGAATTCCTTCTTGAAGTGATCCCCTCGAAGGTCGGCCCGGTGGATGACGACACGACGGCTGCAATCATCGACCGTTTCTACGAGATCGGTGTTTATCCCGACTGGTGGAAACTGGAGCCGATGAAGACGACGGCCGCCTGGGCCAATGCCTGCGCCGCTGTAGAGCGTCATGACGCCTATACGCGCGGTATCGTGGTGCTCGGTCTCGATGCACCGCAGGTAGAGCTTGAGGAAAGCTTTGCGCTTGCGGCCGGTTTTGATCTGGTCAAAGGTTTTGCCGTTGGCCGCACGATCTTCGGCGATGCAGCCCGCAAATGGCTGGCCGGCAAGATCAGTGACGCGGACGCCATCGATGATATGGTGGCCCGATACAAGAGCCTCTGCGCGATCTGGGATGGAGCGCGTGCAAAGGCCGTTCAGGGAGGACAGGCATGAAAACGATCCGTTTGACGGCAGCACAGGCGATGGTGCGTTACCTCGCCAACCAGCTGAACGAGGATGGCGTGCCCTATATCGCCGGCGTCTGGGCGATTTTTGGCCACGGCAATGTCGCCGGCATCGGCGAGGCGCTTTACGGCATTCGTGAGGAATTGCAGACCTTTCGCGGCCAGAACGAGCAGTCGATGGCCCATGCGGCGATTGCCTATGCCAAGCAGCTTGGCCGTCGCCGCGCCATGGCCGTGACATCGTCCATCGGCCCCGGCGCCCTCAATATGGTCACGGCGGCAGCGCTCGCGCATGTCAACCGCCTGCCGGTTCTCTTCATTCCCGGCGACGTGTTTGCCAATCGCGGACCCGATCCGGTTCTCCAGCAGATCGAGGATTTTGGCGACGGCACGGTTTCGGCAAACGATTGCTTCAAGCCGGTCAGCCGGTATTTTGACCGCATCATGCGCCCCGAGCAGCTTTTGACGGCACTGCCCCGCGCCATGCGTACGCTGACCGACCCCGCCGATTGCGGCCCTGTGACGCTGGCCTTCTGCCAGGATGTGCAGGCGGAAGCCTATGACTACCCGGAAAGTTTTTTCGAGACAAAAACCTGGCGCTTCAGACGCCCCGAGCCGGATATGGCGGAATTCGAAGCGGCGGTTGCCGCGCTGAAGGCCGCGAAAAACCCGGTCATTGTTGCCGGCGGCGGTGTGCATTTTTCCGGTGCGACGGACACGCTGAAAGCCTTTGTCGAAAAACACAAAATTCCGGTTGTCGAAACGCAGGCCGGCAAGTCGGCGCTTGCCTGGGATCACGCCTTAAATTTCGGCCCGGTCGGTGTGACCGGTTGCGAAAGCGCCAATATCGTCTCGGAAAAGGCCGATCTGGTGCTGGGCATCGGCACGCGCTTCCAGGATTTCACCACCGGTTCCTGGGCGCTGTTCAAGAACCCGAACCGCAAGATTCTGGCGCTCAACGTGCAGGCTTACGACAGCGCCAAGCATGATGCCATTCCGCTGGTGGCCGATGCCAGGGTCGGGCTTGAAAAGCTCTCGGCAGCGCTGGGCGATCATGCCTTTGGCGAGCCGGATGCGAGCCTCAAAGCCAGCTGGTTTGCCAAGGCCGATGCTGTCACGGCAGCACCCACGGATGCCAATACGCTGCCGACCGACATGCAGGTGATCGGCGCCGTGCAGCGCGCCTCGCGCGACAATACGGTCATCATGTGTGCCGCCGGCACCATGCCGGGCGAATTGCACCAGCTGTGGAAAGCAAAACTGCCGCTGTCCTACCATATGGAATACGGCTTCTCCTGCATGGGTTATGAGATCGCCGGTGGCCTCGGCATCAAGATGGCCGAGCCCGAGCGCGACGTGATCGTCATGGTCGGCGACGGTTCCTACATGATGATGAATTCGGAGCTGGCGACCGCGGTCGGCATGGGCGTGAAGATCACGCTCGTGATCACCGATAACAGGGGTTATGGCTGCATCAACCGGCTGCAGATGGGCACCGGTGGGGCCGAGTTCAACAATCTCTACGCCCATTCGAATGTCAGCCCCATCGGCATTGATTTTGCCGCTCATGCAGCATCGATGGGTGCGAAATCGCACAAGGTCTCCTCGATTGCCGAGCTTGAAACCGCGCTCAATGCCGCCCGCGCGGCCACCGAGACGACCGTGATCGTCATCGATACCGATCCCTATCCGACGCCGGATGCCGGCGGTTACTGGTGGGATGTCGCGGTGCCCGAAGTTTCGGAAAGACAAGAAGTCACAAACGCCCGCGCCGCTTATGAAGCCGCGCTCAAGGAAAGACAGTAAGATGGTTCTGTTTGGCACCAATCCCATTGCCTGGTCGAATGATGACGACCGCACGCTCGGCGCCCATATCAGCCTGGAGCAGTGCCTGGACGAGACCGCCAAGATCGGTTTCGACGGCATCGAAAAGGGCCACAAGCTGCCGACCGATGCGGCAGGCCTCACCTCGGTTCTGGAACCGCGTGGCCTCAAATTCGTCTCCGGCTGGCATTCGCTCAACCTTTTGACCAATTCTGTCGAGGACGAAAAGGCCGCCATGCAGCCTTTCCTCGATGTGCTGAAGGCCATGGGCTGCAAGGTCATCATCGTCTGCGAAACCTCCAACGCCATCCATGGCGCCGATGATACTGCACTTGTCGACCGTCCGAAGCTTAGCCCGGCAGACTGGGAAAAGTTCGGCGCAGGCGTCGAGGCGCTGGCTGAATATTCGGCATCACAGGGCATCTCGCTGGTCTACCACCACCACATGGGAACGGTGGTTGAGAGCGAAGCGGAAATCGATCTGCTGATGCAGCACACCGGCCCGCATGCCAAGCTGCTGCTCGATACCGGACATTGTTATTTCGGCGGCGGCAACCCGGAAGCAGTGGCCCAAAAGTATATGCACCGCGTCGGTCATATCCACGCCAAGAACGTGCGCCCTGTGATTGCCAATCAGGTGCGCAATGAAAAGCTGTCGTTCCTCGAAGGTGTGCGCCGTGGCGTGTTCACCGTTCCCGGCGATGCCGAAGGCGGCGTCAATTTCCCGCCGGTTCTCAAGATTGCCGCAGAGCATGGCTATGACGGTTGGGTGGTCATTGAAGCCGAGCAGGATCCGGATGTGCGCAATCCCTTTGAATACCAGAGCCTGGGGTTGAAATCGCTGAAGGCTATGGCCAAGGATGCGGGCCTGATCTCCGCCTGAACCCGCGTCTTGACCTAAAGGAACGACCTTTTGAAATTTCTCGATCCCCACCATCCGTTTTTCAAGCCTCTCTGGCGGCGTATCCTCACGGCTGCGCTGCCGATAGCCTGGGGTGGGGTCGAGCTTTACAACGGCTCAACCGGCTGGGGCATGCTGTTTCTCGCAGCCGGCGCCTATGCGGCTTACGAGCTGCTGATCATGTATGACCGGACCATGGCGAACGCCGCCGCCGAACAGGCAGCCAGGGACGCCGCCCGGGACGCCACAAAGGGAGATGAGGAATGAGTGATCTGCTGCGCAAGCCCACGGGGAAAACCGGCAAGGTACATGACATCACACCGGAAAGCGCCAACTGGGGTTATGTCGGTTTTGGTCTCTATCACCTGAAGCCCGGCGAAAGCGCTGCCGAACCAACCGGCGAGACGGAGGTGATCCTCGTTCTTGTCGAAGGCAAGGCCGAGATTTCCAGCGCCGGCAAGGCGTTTGGTGAGCTTGGCGATCGCATGAACGTGTTCGAGAAGAAGCCGCCGCATTGCGTCTATATACCGGCCGGCGCCGACTGGTCGGCGACCGCCAAGACCGATTGCACGCTTGCCATCTGCACGGCCCCGGCAAAGCCCGGTCGCGAAGCCGCCATCATCGGGCCAGCCGGCATCACGCTCACCGAACGCGGCAAGGGCGCCAACATCCGCCACATCTTTCCGATTGCCATGGAAGAGCGCGATGTCGCCGACAGCCTGCTCGTGACGGAAGTCTTTACCCCCTCCGGCAACTGGTCGTCCTATCCGCCGCATCGGCATGACGAGGACAATTTCCCCGACATGACTTATCTGGAAGAGACCTATTATCACCGCCTCAACCCCGACCAGGGCTTTGGGTTTCAGCGCGTCTTCACCGAGGACGGCTCGCTGGATGAGACGATGGCGGTGTCTTCCGGTGATGTGGTGCTGGTGCCGAAGGGGCATCACCCCTGCGGCGCGCCTTATGGCTATGAGATGTATTACCTGAACGTCATGGCCGGCCCGATGCGCAAGTGGCGCTTTGCAAACCATCCGGACCATGACTGGATTTTCAAACGCGACAACCCCTGACAGCCTGTCCGATAATTCCCTCTGGCGGGCTGCAAATGGCGATTTCTGCTTGTCCGGTGCTCACGTACTTCTAAGTACGCTCCGCTCCGGTTCTCGAAATCACCATTTTCGCCGCGCCAGAGGGAATTCTTGAACAGGCTTGAAGGCTTCTTCTTGGCCGTTCACTGAACGGGCAGGGCTTGATTGTCTCTCAATTGAGAGACATATTGACCCTTCCCGAGAGTGGAGAGGCCCGATGAGCAAGACGGCGATGTTGCATATCCGCGTGGATGAAACGCTGAAGGCCGAGGCTGCCGAAAAGCTTGCAAGCTTTGGCCTGACGGTGTCGGACGCCGTGCGCATTCTTCTGACGCGGGTGGCGAAGGAAGGCGGGCTTCCGGCCGGGCTGACGGCTGATCCGGAAGCCTATGACCGCTGGTTCCGCGCCAAGGTGCAGGAAGCGCTGGACGACAGCCGCCCTGCCGTTGCGCATCAGGACGTGATGGACGACATGCAGGCCCTCATCGACAGGAAGCGCCGTGCCCGTTCTTGAATGGCGCCAGACTGCCCGCGACGACCTCTTTTCCCTCATCGATTACATCTCTGACCACAACCCGGATGCGGCACAGTTGCTGATGGACGAGATCGAGACGAAAGCACTTCACCTGCTGGCGCACCCGAAAGCATGCCGTGCGGGTCGTGTGACCGGCACCCGCGAAATGGTGGTGCGCTCCAATTACATCGTGATCTACGCCGAGGATGATCGGGCCGTGACCATCCTGCGCGTCCTGCACGCCGCCCAGCAATGGCCGCCGGCCCCGAATGCCGAGGATGAAAACTGAGACGATGTGCGGCGGCGGCTGGTCTCGGCTTTGGCCTTACGCCGGCAGAACGCCGCCGTCGCTTTCGCCCTCGATCAGTGTCATCGGCCAAAGCTGGCGCCTCACCGCATCGGGATAATGCTGCGCAAAGGCCGGCATGGTGGCGAGCAGGCTTTCGGCCATTGCAATGCCCAGTTCGCGCAGCGCCGGCTTGAAGCAGGTGAGGCGGGGTGTCAGGAACTGTGCGAGCGGGCTGTACTGGCCGATCACCGCCACATCCCGACCGGGTTTCAGGCCAGCCTCCTCAAGTCCGCGATAAAACCCGATCACCGTTGCCTCGTTCACCAGCACCATGGCGGAAGGGCGGTCGGCGCTCTCGATCAGGGACCGCGCCAACTGGTAACCGCCGGTTTCGTTCGGGCTGGAGCGGAACACATGCGCCTGATCGAGAAACAGGCCGTGGTGCTTCAGACGAGCGCGGCAGCGATCTTCGAAAATCGGCCCGAGATTGATATCGCCATGGGGACGGCTGATTGCGATTTTCCGGTGTCCGCGCGCCACCAGACGATCGATGGCGGTATCGGCCATGCCTTCGAAATCGAGGTCATACCAGGGCTGGCCGACGTCGCTCTGGCTTCGGCCAAGTGTGATGAAAGGAATTTTCGCCTTTGAGAGCGTGCCGAAGCGATGATCCTTGATGCGGGTTGCCGACAGCATGATGCCATCGGCAAAGCCACGTGCCACGATGCGCTTCATATAGGCATCCGGATCTTCCTCCGATGAGCAGAGGAGGGCGACAAGATCGAGCTTGTGGCGCGCAAGGACCGTCTGCACGCCATCGAACACGGTCATGAAGAAGGCATCACCCTGTCCAGTGATTTCATGGCCGGTCTGCATCATGAAGCCGATAATGCCGGTTGCGCCCTTGCGTAGCGATCGTCCCGCCTGGTTTGCCACATAACCGAGGGCTTCGGCTGCTTCCAGCACGCGCCGGCGCGTTTCCTCGTTCACATCAGGCTTGCCATTCAGCGCCCGCGAAACCGTCCCGATGGAAATGTCGAGATGGTCTGCCAGCTGGCGGATGCCTTTCATGAACGGTGATCTCCCGGTTCCGTGATCGTTTACGAAAAATCTATTGACACAGGACAAGGCCTGTTACTAGGATCGTAAACGTTTACGGAGTGTTGTGGAAGAGGAGTTTCGCAACAGCCGCCGGGAGGATTGCAGTGACATATAATGCCGTTTTATGCGGGTGCGGAGCCATGGCCAAAGGCTGGCTGCGGGCGCTTGACGCAACGCCGGAGCTGAAGGACGCGGTGCGTCTCGTAGGCCTCGTCGATCTCGACATCGGAACCGCTCGGGCGCTGGCCGATGAGTTCGGGTTGCACGACATCGCCATCGGAACCGACCTTGATGCCATGCTGGCAGATGTCCGTCCCGATATCCTGTTTGACGTGGTGGTGCCGGCAGCGCGTGCGGGCGTGGTGGAAACCGGGCTTTCGCACGGATGCCATGTGCTGAGCGAAAAGCCGCTCGCGGCCTCCATGGACGAGGCAAAACATCTGGTGGCACTTGCCGAAAAGGCCGGAAAAATTCACGCCGTGGTGCAGAACCGTCGTTTCATCTCCGGTGTCCGGCGGCTGCGCCGTGCCGTGGAAGAGGGGCTGATCGGCGAATTGACCGCCATTCACTGCGATTTCTTTCTCGGGCCCCATTTCGGCGGTTTTCGCGACGCCATGCAGAATGTGCTTTTGCTCGATATGGCGATCCACACTTTCGATGCGGCCCGCTTCGTCTCGGGCAAAGCGCCGCTTTCGGTCTATTGTGTTGAAACCAACCCCTCCGGCTCCTGGTATGCGCATGGGGCGGCGGCAAGCGCCATCTTCCGCCTCTCGGGCGATGCACTGTTTACCTATCGCGGCTCCTGGTGCGCAGAAGGCCGCCGCACCAGCTGGGAAAGCGCCTGGCGGCTTGTGGGCTCCAAGGGTATGCTGACCTGGGACGGCGAAGAGGCGTTCGAGGCAACCATTGCCGGCAGCGAGCCGGGCCTTCTTTCAGGCTTTGCAACGGTTGCCGTGCCGGACGTGCCAAGCGAGGCGCAGACCCACGGCCATGCCAGCGTGCTTGCCGATTTTCTCACCGCCATCCGCGACGGGCGCGCGCCGGAAACCGCAAGCGCCGACAATATCAAGAGCCTCGCCATGGTGTTCGGCGCCATCGAAAGCGCCCGCACCGGCTTGCCCGTCCATTTCTAACGCTTAACGATAGGGAACCGATCCCCATGAGTAATCCCGACCAGTCCATCCGCATCGGCACCATGATCAGTGCCAGCGCCGGCAAGGCCGCCACCCGCATCGCAGATATCGCGGATATGGGGTTTGAAAGTTTTCAGCCGTTTTTCTGGCAGACCACCAACGGCCAGGACCTGGCCGAGCTTGGCAAGCGTTGCGTCGACGCCATCGGTGAGCGTGACATCACCATGACGACCATCGGCATGTTCGGCAATCCGCTGGAGGAAACCGATATCGACCGGGATACGCTGCAAGGCTGGAAGGATTGCATCGACAATGCCCATCATTTCGGCGCCACCTGCGTCGCCGGTTTTACCGGGCGCGTGCGTGGCAAACCGCTGACCGACAGCCTTTCCCGCTACCGCGAAATCTGGAGCGAGCTTGGCCGGCGCGCTGCCGATAAGGGCGTAAAAATCGCGTTTGAGAACTGCGCCATGGATGGCAACTGGCAGAGCGGCGACTGGAACATCGCCCACAATCCCGATGCCTGGGAACTGATCTTCAACGAGACGCCGGACGAACATTTCGGGCTCGAATGGGAGCCCTGCCACCAGATGGTCTATCTCATCGATCCGCTGCCGCAGATCCGCAAATGGGCTGCCCGCATTTTCCATGTCCACGGCAAGGATGCCACCATTCGCTGGGACGTGATCCGCGAGCACGGCATATTCGGCAAACACCCCTTCGTTTTCATGCGCACGCCGGGCTTTGGCGACAGCAACTGGACGGACGTGATTTCTGAACTGCGGCTTGCCGGCTGGTCCGGCTCCATCGACATCGAAGGATGGCATGACCCGGTCTATCGCGATGCGCTGGAAATGACCGGGCAGGTGCATGCACTGAAATATCTGAAGAATTGCCGGGGCGGCGACTTCGTTCACGACCCGCAGTGACAGTCTGTTCAAGAATTCCCTGTGGCGCGGCGAAAAGGGTAATTTCGAGAACCGGAGCGGAGCGTACGTTTGGTACGTGAGCACCGGAAGCGCAGAAATTGCCCTTTGCAGACCGCCGCAGGGAATTCTGGGACAGACTGCGAGACTGACCACCGGCTTGGAGGAGGCCGGTGGACATGAATGGTTCAACTCTAGGAGGAGAGAATGTCTATTCGAAAGTTTCTGATCGCAGGCGCGCTTGCGCTTGCGTCCACTTCCGCTCTCACGGTTAACGCACAGGCGGCCGATGAGGTGACGATCCGCATCTGGAGCCTCGACAAGCCGGAGCAGCCGGCCTGGAACCTCGCCCGCGAATTCGACGAGAAGGAGCCGGGCATCAAGGTGGAATACCGGCTGATCCAGTTCGATGACGTCGTCAGCGAGGCGATGCGCGCCTTTTCCACCGGCCAGGCGCCTGACATCATCGCGATCGACAACCCCGATCACTCGGTCTTTGCCTCGCGTGGCGCCTTTCTCGATCTCACCGACATGATTGCAAAATCGACTGTGATCAAGAAGGAAAACTACTTTCAGGGCCCGTTGAATTCCGTCACCTGGAAGGACAAGCTCTATGGCGTTCCGAAGGCAACCAACACCATCGCGCTCTACTATAACGCCGACATGTTCAAGGCCAAGGGGCTCGATCCCGACAAGCCGCCGCAGACCTGGGATGAGTTGCTGGCGGCCGCCCGCACGTTGAACGATCCGTCAAAGAACGTCTACGGGCTGGCCTTCTCGGCCAAGGCAAGCGAGGAGGGCACCTTCCAGTTCCTTCCCTGGGTGCAGATGGCCGGCGGCAGCTACAAGACCATCAATTCCGAAGGCGCGGTCAAGGCGCTGACGGCGTGGAAGACCATCATGGACGAAAAACTTGCCTCGCCGGACAGTCTGACGCGCGGGCAGTGGGATTCCACGGGCACCTTCAATTCCGGCAATGCCGCCATGGCGATTTCCGGTCCGTGGGAGCTGAACCGCATGACGCAGGAAGCAAAGTTCGACTGGCGCGCTACCCTTTTGCCGGTGCCGCAACAGGGTGCTGAGCGTTCGTCTGCCATGGGTGATTTCAACTGGGCGATCTTTTCCTCGACCAAGCATCCGGCGGAAGCCTTCAAGGCGCTCGAATATTTCGCCTCGCAGGACGACAAGATGTTTGCCAAATACGGCCAGCTTCCTGCCCGCTCCGACATCACCCTGCCGGCAACGGGTGACGCAAAGAAGGATGCGGCGCTCAAAGTGTTCCAGGAGCAGCTGAAATACGCCAAGGCCCGTGGCCCCCATCCGCAATGGCCAAAGATCTCCAAGGCCATTCAGGATGCCATTCAGGCCGCATTGACCGGCCAGATGTCGCCGAAGGATGCGCTGGATCAGGCGGCAAAGAAGATCAACGCCGTCCTGGGCTGACGCAGTCCATCAAGGATCGGTCCGGATGCGCCCAAAAGGCGCTCCGGCAGGAACCCTCCCGGGCAGGCCGCCCCTTTCTCCCTTCAACTTCTTAAGAAGGGGCGGCCTGAGCCGGACGACGCGAGCGCCGTTGCGGAGACCATTGATGCGCAAGATCATTTCCAGCCTGACGGATGGGCGCGGCTTCGATATCAGCCTCGTTGCCCTGCCGCTCGGCTTTCTTTTCCTCATGTCCGGCCTGCCGCTCCTCTACAACGTGTTGATGAGCTTTCAGGAAGTCGACATGTTTTCGCTCGGCAGTTTCGTGCGTCCCTTCGTCGGCTTCAGCAATTATGTCGCGCTGTTTTCCGAGCCGGAGACCTGGCCGATCTTTGCCAATACCGCCATTTTCGTCACCGCCTCGATTGCCGGGCAATTTGCGCTGGGCTTCGGGCTTGCTTTGTTCTTCTGGGTCAATTTTCCCGGCGCCTCCTGGCTGCGCGGGCTTTTCCTCGTCTCCTGGGTCATGCCGGGGCTGGTTGTGGGCGCGGTATGGAACTGGATGCTGTCGGGTGATTTCGGCGTCATCAATTTCCTGTTGCGGGAAAGCGGCATCATCTCCGGCAACATCTTCTGGCGCTCGGACCCGTCTTATGCGCTCTGGGCGGTCATCCTTGCCAATATCTGGCTTGGCGCGTCCTTCAACATGATCCTGCTTTCGGTCGGGCTCTCCTCCATTCCGGACGATCTGTTCGAGGCTGCCGAACTGGATGGCGCCAACGTCTGGCAGCGCTTCTACACCATCACCCTGCCGATGATGCGCTCCTCCATCGGCGCCATTGTCTCGCTCGGCCTGATCTTCACGCTGCAGCAGTTCGATCTCTTTGCCGCCATCACCTCCGGCGGGCCGAACAATGCCTCCAACGTGGCGCAATACTGGGCCTGGGATCTCTCCTTCCGGCAATATGATTTTGCACGCGGCGCGACGATCTCGGTGATCATGATCGTCTTCGTGATGTTCGCCTCGGTCGTTTATGTGCTCTCCACCAAACAGGAGGTTCGCGGATGAGTGAAACCACCCGCAACCGGCTGATGCTGGCCATCGCGCTGGTCCTTGCCGCCATCTACCTCTTTCCGCTTTACTGGATGTACATCACCACGCTGAAAAGCGGCTCGGCGATGTTTGCAACGCCGCCGAGTTTTTGGCCAGGCGATCCGCAGTGGAGCACCTATGCCTATGTCTGGGAAAGCCGCAATCTGGCGCGCTACATGGGCAATTCGCTCATCATCGCGGTTGGGGCCGTCACCGTCATCACGCTGCTCGGTACCGGATGCGCCTATGTGCTGGCGCGCTATCGTAATGGCTGGGTGGATGTCGGGCTGTTCCTGATCCTGATGCTGCAGGTTCTGCCGGCTTCACTGATGATCACGCCGATCTTTGTCGGTTTCTCGCAGATCGGACTTCTCGATTATCCGCGCCTTGCCGTCATCATCGCCATTGCCGCCAAAGCCATGCCATTCTTCGTGGTGCTGGTGCGCGCCACCTTCATGAGCGTGCCGATGGAACTGGAGGAGGCAGCGCTTGTGGATGGCAATTCGCGGGTCGGTGCCTTCTTCCACATTGTCCTGCCGCTCGCGCGCAACGGCATCCTCGTCTCGGCCATCCTCATCTTCATGCAGGCGTTTGGCGAATTCGTCTATTCGAAGTCGATCATCCAGGCGGTGGAATACCAGCCGGCAAGCGTCGGGCTCAATTCCTTCATGGGCCCGAACACCAACGAGTGGAACAACATCATGGCGTTTGCCACCATCTACGTGACGCCGATCCTTGCCGTCTTCGTTCTCTTGCAACGCCGGATCGTCTCCGGCCTCACGTCTGGAGCCCTCAAATGACCCAGCAGATCGAACTCTCCGGCGTCAACAAATATTACGGCGCCTACCATGCGCTTCGAAACATTGATCTCAGCATCCGCAAGGGCGCGTTCGTGGCCCTGGTTGGCCCGTCCGGCTGCGGCAAGTCGACGCTTTTGCGGTCGCTGGCGGGGCTTGAAAGCATATCGTCCGGCGATCTCATCATTGCCGGCGAGAAGATGAACGGCGTGCCGCCGCGCAAGCGCGATCTTGCCATGGTGTTCCAGTCCTATGCGCTTTATCCGCATATGACGGTGGAGCAGAACCTCACCTATTCGCTGCGCATTCGCGGCGTGAAAAAGGCCGAGGCGAAAAAGGCAGCCGACGAGGTAGCGGCAACCACAGGCCTTTCCAACCTGCTGCACCGTTATCCGCGCGAACTCTCCGGCGGCCAGCGCCAGCGCGTGGCGATGAGCCGGGCGATCATCCGCAACCCGAAGGCCTTCCTGTTCGACGAGCCCTTGTCGAACCTTGATGCGGCGCTGCGCGTCCATATGCGCAAGGAAATCCGCATGCTGCATGACCGGCTGGGCGCCACGTCCGTCTACGTCACACACGATCAGGTGGAGGCGATGACCATGGCAGACCATGTCGTGGTGATGCGCAACGGTCTCATCGAGCAGCAGGGCGCACCGCTCGACCTTTACGACCGCCCGGTCAACCGTTTCGTCGCCGGCTTCATCGGCTCGCCCGCGATGAATTTCGTGCCCGCAAAGGTCGGCGCGGATGGCGAAACGCTGGTGGTCGATCTTGGCGGCCCGCAGACGATCCGCATGGCGCGCCCTCTTCAGCCCGGCCTCGACGTGATCCTTGGTCTTCGCCCGGAACATCTTTTGCCCGCGGAACCCGGCAAGGCGCTGCTGCACCTGCCGGTGGCCTCGGTGGAAAATACCGGCGCGGCCACGCATGTGACGACGGCCACCACGCCGGAACTCACTCTCGTGCTGAACGGCCGGATTCCACTTTCTCCCGCAGACAGCGTTCCGATCACCTTCGATGCGGCGCATCTCCACCTGTTCGACGCGAAAACGGAGATGCGTTTGGTGGGCGCCTGATCATTTTCGATCATGTGCTTCATCTAAATTGTGCAATGCAGCAACAAATCCTGTAGAAGAGCGTTTGGATATTAGGGCCTCGCCATTTCGGTGCGGCGACTAGGACATCAGATGCGCTCTCTTTCGGATACTTTGCAGCGGCTTGAACGCATGCGCGCCCGCACCGGCCAGTTTTCACGCCATCACGACACCCCCGCTTCCGGCAGCGCGCTGGTGGCGTTTTCGGATTTCGGCTCGAACCCCGGTGCGCTCTCCGCAAAGGTGCATGTGCCTGACCTGATGGTGGGCAAGCCGCCGCTCGTCGTGGTTCTGCATGGCTGCACCCAGACGGCGGAGGCCTATGATCAGGGTTCGGGCTGGTCAAAACTTGCCGACGAGCAGGGTTTTATCGTGCTCTTTCCCGAGCAGACGCGGGCCAACAACGGCAATATGTGTTTCAACTGGTTCGCACCGGAAGACAGCCGTCGTGGATCGGGAGAACCTCAATCCATCCACCAGATGATCCAGACGGCCATTTCGCGCTACGATGCGGATCCGGCGAGGGTCTACATCACCGGCCTTTCTGCCGGCGGTGCCATGGCCAACACAATGCTGGCGACCTATCCGGAAGTGTTTGCTGGCGGCGCGATCATGGCGGGACTGCCCTTTGCGACAGCTGCATCTGTGCCGGAAGCCTTTGACCGCATGCGAGGCCACGGTCTGCCAAGCGAGGCGGAATTGCAACGCCGGCTTGAGGATGCCTCCGACCACGAAGGGCGCTGGCCAACGGTTGCCGTCTGGCATGGCACCGCCGACAATACGGTGGCCGACAACAACGCAAAGGCCATCATCGCCCAATGGCGTGGCGTGCATGGCGTCAGCGATGAACCGGCCCAGCAGGATGTCATTTCCGGCCATACCCGCACGGTCTGGAAGGACGCGCGCAACCGCAATGTTCTTCAATCCTACCGGATCGAGGGCATGGGGCACGGGACACCGGTCGATGGCGCCAGCGACACTGAAAAACCGGGATCGTATTTTCTTGATGTCGGCCTATCCTCCACCCGCATGATGGCGCAGATCTGGGGCCTGATGCCCGACAGCATCAAGGCGGAAAAGGGCAGCCGCAAAGCCGCAAAGCCGGAAGAGGCCCATGACAGCCAGCCGCAGCATTCGCCCCACAGCATTCAGGGTATTATCGAAAGTGCCCTGCGCTCTGCCGGCCTGATGCGCTGAGCCCGATGCCGCCTGTCAACGGCGGCATCTGAAGGTCTGTGTCTCAACCGAAACCTCAGGCGGCGTAACGCGACACGGCGAGATCCTTCGTTTCAATATCGGCCGTGCGACCGCTGACGATATCGGCGAGCACCTTGGCCGAACCGCAGCTCATCGTCCAGCCGAGCGTACCATGGCCGGTGTTGAGGAGGAGGTTGCGTACTTTGGTCGCGCCGATCACAGGCGTGCCATCCGGCGTCATCGGGCGAAGGCCCGACCAGAAATCCGCCTTCGTCACATCGCCGCCGGGGAAAAGATCCGTCACGGAATGTTCGAGCGTGCGGCGGCGGGCCAAGCCGAGATCATTGGTATAGCCCGAAATTTCCGCCATGCCGCCGACGCGAATGCGGTCTCCGAGGCGCGTGATGGCAATCTTGTAGGTCTCGTCCATCACGGTGGATTCCGGCGCGCGGCTGGCATCGGTGATCGGGATGGTCAGCGAATAACCTTTCACCGGATAGACCGGCAGGCCGATGCCGTGCGGCTTGACCAGCATCGGCGAATAACTGCCGAGCGCCACGACCACGGCATCGCTCGTCATGCGGCCACGACCCGTGATCACGCTCTTCACCGTGCCGCCGGACACTTCGAGCGCCTTGATATCGACGCCCCATTGGAAGGTAACGCCGAGTTCTTCGGCCTTTTTCGCCAGCGCATTGGTGAACTTGAAGCAGTCACCCGTCTCGTCCTTCGGGGTCAAAAGGCCGCCGACGATCTTTTCGCGCACATGGGCGAGCGCCGGCTCGGCGCGGATGCAGCCGGCGGGATCGAGAACTTCGTAAGGAATACCATCGGCGGCGAGCGCCTTGACGTCTTTGGCCGAGGCTTCCAGCTGTGCTTCGGTTCGAAACAGCTGCAACGTGCCCTGCATGCGCTCGTCATAGGCGATGGCGGTGTCGGCGCGCACTTCGGCAAGCGCCAGCCGGCTATAATCGGCAAGACGCAGCATGCGGCTCTTGTTGAGGGCATACCGCTCCGAGGTGCAGTTGGAGAGCATGCGGAACATCCAGGACAGCATCGCCACATCGAGCTTTGGGCGCAGGATCAGCGGTGCATGCTCCATGAAGATCCATTTGAGCGCCTTCTGGGGAATGCCGGGGGCGGCCCAGGGGGAGCAATATCCAAAGGATACTTCGCCGGCATTGGCAAAGCTGGTTTCCAGCGCCGGCCCGGCCTGTCGGTCGAGGACCGTCACCTCATGACCAGCTTTTGCGAGATAATAAGCCGAGGTGACGCCGATGACGCCGGCTCCGAGAATGGTGATCTTCATGGTCTTTCCCCTTTTTATTCTTGAATTATGCCGTCAGCGATACTGGCGAAAGTAGCGATGGCCGATGCCGGTGAGGATCTCCCAGGAGATAGTGCCGGCGGTTTCCGCCACGTCTTCCAGCGTCTGGTGTTCCCCGATGAATTCGACAAGGCTGCCAAGCGAAAGCGTCCCCGGCTCAAGGTCGCTGATGTCGATGATCGTGCTGTCCATCGAGACGCGCCCGACGATGGGAAGGCGATGGCCGCTAAAATAGAGCGCGCCGCGATTGCTGAGCGTCCGCGGCAACCCGTCCGCATAACCGAGCGCCACGGTTGCCAGCTGCCGTTCGCTGTCGGTTACGTGGGTGGCCGAATAGCCGATGGCGGTGCCTGATGGCACGGTGCGGGTCTGGATGACGCGTGCCTCGATCTTCACCACCGGCTCCATCGGCCGCTCGAGGATATCGGTTGGACGTGCGCCGTAAAGGGCAATGCCGGGACGCACCAGCGCACCGCGAAAACCTTCACCCAGAAAAGCGCCGGCGGAATTGCCGAAACAGACGGGAATGCCGGGAAAGCTGCTGGAAAAGCGGCGCATCATCTCGGCCTGAGCCGCGTTATGTGGATCTTCCGCCTCGTCGGCGCAGGCGAGGTGGCTCATGATATAGAGGATTTCGATGCCGGAAAGCAGCGTCGGATCGGAGGCAAGCGCTTCGGCCTCTTCCGTCGCCATGCCGAGACGCGACATGCCGGTATCAAATTGCAGCAGCGCCTTCAGCGTGCGGCCCAAAAGTTCAGCCGTCGTGCGCCAGCGCACCACCTGCTCCAGCGAATTCAGGACGGGGATGATGTCGCGTGCGGCGCAATCACCTTCGGTGCCCGGCTGCAGGCCGTTCAGCACGTAAAGCGCGGCATCGCGCGGCAGGAGCGGGCGAAGTGTGACGGCTTCGGCATATTGTGCCACGAAGAAATCGCGGCATCCCTCGGCGTACAGTGTCGGGGCGACCGTCTGCGCGCCCAATCCATAGGCATCCGCCTTGACGACGGCGGCGGCCCTTGCCGGGGCGACGGTTGTCGCCACGCGCTGGTAATTGCGCGCAAGGGCCGAG
This sequence comes from Neorhizobium sp. PAMB6716, assembly GCF_058242805.1. Taxonomy (NCBI): domain Bacteria; kingdom Pseudomonadati; phylum Pseudomonadota; class Alphaproteobacteria; order Hyphomicrobiales; family Rhizobiaceae; genus Neorhizobium; species Neorhizobium sp. PAMB6716. Next base: position 213,496 of record NZ_JBZAYW010000003.1, on the reverse strand, counting down.
AGATCGATGGTGAGGACGCCGGGCGCGCCGGCCTTTTCCCAGGTGGTGGAATGCGACATGTCCATGGCAACCCCTCGCAAGTGATGGGAAAAAGTGTAGCGGAGAATTTTCGCGTGTTTTGAGCAGATCTTGCGTGAAAAGCGCAATCATGCTCAATTCGAGCACGGAAACCGCAGATTTTCAGGGGAAACGCGCATGGCCGCGACACTCGATGCCATCGACCGCAACATCATCCGCCTGTTGCGGCTGGATGCGCGCATGAGCAGCTCGAAAATGGCCGAGGTTGTCGGGCTCTCGCCGTCCGCCTGCCTGCGTCGCATCAAGCTGATGGAAGAGGCCGGCATCATCCGCGGTTATACGGCGCTGATCGGCTCTGGCGAAGAGGGGAGCACGCTCGCCGTGATGATCAACATCACGCTCGACCGCCAGACCGAGGATTATCTCAACCGCTTCGAGGATGCCGTGCGCAAGCGCCCGGAAATTCGTGAATGTTACCTGATGACCGGCGACTGGGACTATTTTTTGCGCGTCGAGGTGGAAAGCCCGAGAGAATTCGAGGCGATCCACACCGATATCCTGTCAAAACTTCCAGGCGTCACGCGCATCCATTCAAGCTTTTCGATCCGCAATGCTTTGGCGCGCGGCAAGCGGGCGTAAAGGGCGTCAGCCGGCGGCGCGTGCGCCCGGCCGCCGCTCGGCTGCGGCGTGAAACAGCATCGCCCTCAGTTCGCGCACGATTGCGGCATCGGTGCGCAGCATCTCGCGGGACGCAAAGCTCAGTTCGACCAGCTGGCTGTCGCCTTCGATGAAGCGGGCCGAGCAGGAGGCGTGCAGTTCGCTGATCGTCATGCGCTCGAGCAGCGGGCCCGCTGTCTGCGGGCGGACGCCAGCACCAGGCATGATGGTGATGCGATTGCCGGCCTGTTCGACGAGGGCTGCCAGCGTTTCGATGCCCTCAAGCGCCGTCTGTTTGCCGCCTGACGTGAGGATGCGCGAGAACCCGAGCTTGACCGCCTCTTCCAGCGCATGCGGCTTGTCGGGGGTGAGGTCGAAGGCGCGGTGCAGCGTGAGGTCCAGCCCTTCGGCATGACGGCAGAGGTCTTCAAGGGCTTTTGTGTCGAGCCGGCCATCGGAAAGGCTGGCGCCCAGAACGACACCGGAGAGGCCGGCGGCGCGGGCGGCATCGATATCGGCCTTCATCACGGACATTTCGGCAGCGGAGAAGGTGAAACTTCCGGCGCGCGGGCGGATCATCACGGAAACGGCGATATCCTGGCGGCCGGCGAGATCCATGAAGCCGCGCGAGGGCGTGAGTCCGCCGACGGACAGCGCCGAACACAATTCGATGCGGCCGGCGCCGCCTTCGATGGCGGCGAAAAGCCCGTCGGTATTGTCGACGCAGATTTCAAGGATCGGCTGCACGGTGCCCGGCACTCCTGTTTCAACGCTCATGCCACCCGTTTCCGGCCGCCATCGAGAACGATCAGCAGCACCACGCCGGCGGCCCCGACCGCAGCGCTTAAGACGGATGTGGCACCATATTCACCGATTCGGGTGCCGATGGCGAATACCGCAGCACTGAGGCCCGCGCTCAGGAACATGTTGACGGCGATCAGCGAGCTGCCAAGGCCGGGCCGATCGGCAATCAGGTCCTGCAGATAGGTGATCGGCAGGCTGATGATGGCCGCTGCCGCGATGCCGCTGAGAATGGTCTGGGCATAGACATGCCAGGTGGCGCTGGAAAGCCCCTGCAGCACCATGTAGACGGTGTAGAGACTTGCTCCGAGCGCAAGGGCGGTCACGGCGCGCATGTAGCGTTCGGCTTTTCCCCAAACGATGATGAAGATGATTTCGAGAAAGGCGACGATGCCGACGATGATGCCGAGATCGGCCACCGTTCCGCCGGCCTTGCCGGTGACGATCAGCGGGCGCACGGTGTCGCTGACATAGAGCATCGAACAGATCAGCGAGATGGCAAGGACACGCAGGAGGACACGCGGTGCCATGACCTCGCCAAGCGAGGCGAACACCTTGTAGCGGTCTTCATGATGGCGTTCGGCAGGTTTTTGCGTGCGCGGCAGGAAACCGACAGCGAGCACGAAACAGACGATGGCGGAGGCCGTGGCAACCAGATAGGCCGGCAGCATGGTCGGCGCCTTGATCAGCATCAGGCCGACAAGCCCCGGCATCAACACCCAGGAGAGCGAGATCGTTGCCCGCATGGTGGAGTTGACGGCAATCAGCGCCGAGGGCGTGAGGCCTGCCGAACTTGCCCGCACATTGGCAAAGATCAGCGAGTTCAACGCTCCGAATACCGGCAGCAACATGAGTTTTGAGACAACGAAGGCGGGGGCGCTCGCAAAGACATAGACAATGCCGAAACCGGCGATGCCAAACAGCGTCACATAAATGATCGAGGTGCGGTAGTCGCCGAGCCTGTCGGAAAAGATGCCCATCATGACGCTGGCCGTGACGTTGATCACGGCCGCCGCCAGCATCAGCAGGGCATACCCGCTATCGCTCAACCCCAGTTCCTGGATGCCGATGATCGACTGATAGGGGGAAACCGCGGCCCCCGTCGTGCCGAAGAAGAAAATGGCAAGTGCGCTCACGCGCAATGACGGGTTTTTGAAGGTTGCCCGAAGGGCCGCGCTCACGCGGCACCCATACGGACAAAAGCGGATGGAGGCATGATCGGGTAAGCCTTACGGTTTTTCAGGTGGCTTTCCGGCAAACCGTGCCGAAAGCCGCGGAGTAGGGGAATAGTCAAAATCCTTGACGAAGGGATAGCTCGGCATGGTGCGGCGGGTGTTGCGGATGCGTTCGATATCCTGATTGATCACGCCATCGGTCAGCGCCATCAGGTTGGGGTTGGCAATCGGCGCAAGTTCCGGCGACAGATAGCCGGATTTGACCACCAGCAGCCGCACAGCCTGCGGATCGATGCCATGGCGGGCGAAATCGGCCAGATTGTGGTAAGGCCGGCGCTTGGCGGCGAGGATCAGCGTGATGCCGCCGATGGTAACCACCGCCTGCCGCTCGCTTTCGACGCCCGTGTCATCCAACCGAACGACCGTGACCTGCGTTTCGACCGAGGGACTTGCCGGATCGAGCGAGCCGCCGATCTTCAAGGTGAGGACCGAGCCAACGCCTGCGGCAAAGCAGGCCTCGACGGCCGGACGGTCGGTGATGCCGCCGATGACGGCACCGTCAAAATTCCGCTCGATCAGCGCCTTCAGCACGTCGGCGCGATCACCCACGCCGCCGCCGGTCGGGTTGTCGCCGGAATCGGCAAGGATCACCGGACGCGTCTGCGTCTTTTCGACAATCTCCAGCATGTCTTCGAGAGGACCGGTGACGGGGCCGAACTGGAAATCTGTCCGGGCATCCCAATAGCTCTTTGCAATCTCTGCTGCCACGCGCTGCGCTTCGGCCGCATCGGTTGCCGTCACCACGGCACAGGCCGTGCCGCGGGGCTCGTCGGCCCAGACATAACCGACCATGAGATTTGCGTCCCAGATGCCGGGGCGGGCATCGTGTTCGGGCAGTTTCAGGTAGAGGCTTTTCGCCGGTTCGTCTTCCGTCGAGGTGCGCTCGCCGGGGAGCAGAACCGGAACCGGCGCCCAGACGACGCCGGGTTTTTCGCCTGTTCTCAGCGTTTTTGCCAGCATCGACCAGGCGCGAACCATGGTTTCGCGCACATCGATATGCGGGGCAGTGCGATAACCGGCAAAGATGTCCAGCTGGTCGATGATCTTCTGGGTGACATTGCCGTGCAGGTCATAACTGGCCGCAACCGGGATATCGGGACCCACAACGGCGCGGGCGGCTGAAATCCAATCGCCTTCCGCGTCGTCCATGCCCTCGACATTCATCGCGCCATGCATGGCAAGATAAAGCCCGTCGAGCGGCAGGCTTTGCTTGAGGAGGTCGAGAAATTCCGCCTTGAATGCCTCATAGGTGTGGCGGGCAACGGGGCCGCCCGGCACGGCCCGAGCATGCAGCAGCGGCAGATGCTGGATGTCGTCGGCCTTCAGGAAGCTGAAATAGTCGGCGCCCAGAAGCTCATCCCCGCGCAACACGCGAAAATCCTCCGGCTGCATCAGGACGGGCGAGGAGGTGGAGCATTCGGTGTGAATGCCGCCAAAGGCAATGCGATAGGTCATCGAAACAATCCTTGCGTCAATTTAAAGCTTCGGCACCAGCGGTGCGATGGCGGCAAAACGCAGCCAGTCCTTCTTGTCCTTCGGTGTCCAGGCGGCTTCCGCGATGGCGCCGAGGCGGGGGAAGACCATATGGTTGAAGTAATCCCGGTTGAGGAAATGCTCCGACCAGATGCAGGCCTGCACGCCGCGCATGCGCGGCTTCAGCTCGTCTGGAAACTCGCCGACGGCCTCGTAGGTATAGGTATGGTGCGGCGGCACGGTGCCGGCCCAGCTGGCGCCCGGTTCCTGCCATTCTGTTGCCTGCACCATGTCGAGGTAATAGGCCTGTCCCGGCGTCATCACCACGTCATAGCCCTGTTTTGCAAGCTCGATGCCGACCTCCGGCTTCTGCCAGGCCATGAGCAGCGTGCCGGCGGGATCGACGCCGCCGCCATGGGACACTTCGTCCCAGCCGGCAAGCTTGCGGCCGCGCTCGGCAAGCATGCTCTGGACGCGCTTCATGAAATGGCTCTGCAGGCCGAATGTGCCCTCGATGCCTTCCTTTTCCATCAGCTTTTTCGCAAGCGGCGAGGCCATCCATGTGTTGGCCGCCACTTCGTCGCCGCCGATATGCAGAAGCTTTGACGGGAAAAGCTCCACCATCTCGTCAAACACCTTGCCGAGGAAGACGTAGGTTTCCTCGATGGCCGGGTTCAGCGCATTGTTCGGAAAACCCTGAACGGAGCGATAGCTGTCGGGTGCTTCCTGTCCGTCGATAAGGTGCGGAAGGGCGGTGAGCGTTGCCGTGCTGTGGCCGGGAATATCGATTTCCGGCACGACTTCCACATGAAGCGTGCCCGCATGGGCAACGATCGCCTTCACATCGTCCTGCGTATAAAAACCGCCAACCGGTTCGGCGCCATTGCCAAGCTGCGGCAGCATCGGCTCGTCCGGCCCGCGCAGCACGCCAAGCGTCGTCAGCGTCGGATAGGCCTTGATCTCCAGGCGCCAGGCCTCGTCATCGGTGAGGTGCCAATGGAAAATGTTGAGCCGCAGCCAGGCCATGATGTCGATGAGGCGGGTGACGTCGGCCACCGGATAGAACTGCCTGGAGACATCCAGATGGCAACCGCGCCAGCCATAACGCGGCGCATCCTTGATATGGCCCGATGCCGGAAACGAAAACTTTTTGGGCTCCAGCCGCGCGCCGTGCAGAAGCTGCGCCAGTGCGGTCAGGCCATAGGCACGCCCGGCCGCATCGCCATAGGTCAGCGTGATGTCGGAGCCGAAGTCGAGATTATAGGCTTCCTTGCCCAGCGATGTGTCGGACGCAAATTTTAGTGCCTTGCCTTCATGTACGGCACCCAGCGCAAACGGCGCGTGGGCGACCGAAAACAGCCGGCGATAGAGCCCACCGATCGCCTGCATCGCCTTCAAATCCTCAAGGCTGGTGCCTTCTGCCGGATAGAGCGCAACGGGATAGGTTTCAGCCGCCTCAAGGCGAGCATCGGCGGGGAAGGGGAGGAGCGCGAAGGGTTCCTTCGCCTCTCCGTCAGGCAGAAGTCTTGGTGCTGGTTCGCTGTGACGGCCCGACAGCATCAGGTCATCCACGGCCACATCCACATGGGCGCCATCGGCAAGCGTCAGATAGGCGGATTTTGCGCCATCCGTGCGGTGGCGGGCAGGGCGCCAGAGGCCCTTGACGGAAAACTGCCAGGAAGCACCCGGTTGCAGCACAAAGCCATCCGGCGGCGAAAACTGATGGAAATTGGCGTTGCGCCGGAGGAAGCGGGCATTTTCGCAGGCCGGATTATCCTTGACGCGGGTGAGGGAGGTATAGGCGAGCGTAAAGCCGGAAATCGGAGCATCCGAGAGGTTGACGAGGGTGAAGACAAAACCGCCGCTCTCGTCGCCTTCGATCGGCGCCCAGCTGTTTTCAAGACGAAATTTGGCATTGGCCATGATGGTTCCCCTTATGGCTTATGGTGATCGAACGGGTCAGTAATTGTCTGACTGCGAAAAGGTGCGGGCGAGTTCCGCCTGGCCGGCGGTCAGGCCGCAATCAACGGGAAGGCAGACGCCGGTAATGGCGGATGCCTGGTCGCTGGCGAGAAAATGAACGGCATTGGCGACGTCTTCGGCACTGGCGATGCGGCGCAGCGCATACCATCGCTTGGCTTCCTCAAACACCTGCGGGTTGGCGGCAGCGCGTGCCTCCCAGGCCTGCGTGCGTACCGTGCCGGGTGCCACCGCATTGGCGCGAATGCCGAACTTTCCGTATTCGACGGCGACCAGCTTGGTAAAATGGATAAGGCCGGCTTTTGCCGCGCTATAGGCGGGGTGGCCGAACACCGCCATGCCGTTGACCGAGGCGATATTGATGAGCGAGCCTTGCGAAGCCTTCAACCCGTCTTCCAGCGCGCGAAATGTCAGGAACGCAGCCTCAAGATTGAGCGCGCTGTCCTTTCGCCAGATATCGCCATCCGTATCATGCAGGGAAACAGCGCGCGCGGCACCGGCATTGTTGACGAGCGTGGTGGCAAGACCGAGGTCTTTGACCTTCGCTGCCATCTGGCGCACGCTCTCCTCGTTCGTCACATCGCAGGTGATGCCGATGAAACGCGGTGCGCCGCCAAGCTCCGCCACGGCGGCCGCCAGCGCTTGCGTATCGATATCGACCAGCGCCACCACGTCGTGGCTGCCCGAAAGGCGTTTGGCAATGGCCCGGCCGATATCGCCTGCGGCCCCGGTGACGACGGCAACGGATGCGGGCATGGGGCTAGTCTCCGAGGATCTGCCGGTCGTCACCGTCGCGGTGTTCGACCAGTTGCTGCTTGATATGGCGAAGGGTGGGGGTGGACCGCTTGCGGTTGCGATAGGCAACGAGACTTGCGATCACATCGACCATGGCGAGAAAGGCAAAACGGGTGGAGGTTGGGCGAAAGATGTTGTCGCCTTCCGGCAGGTCGATGCCAACAACCAGTTCGGCCGCGTCCGCAACCGGGCTGCGGCTTTGGGTGAGCGCGATGGTGCCGATGCCATTGTCGCGCGCCAGTGTAAAACACCGCACGAGTTCCTGGTTTCGGCCGGAAAAGGACGAGCCGATGATCACATCCTGCGGCTGGGCGGCGGCCGTCATCATCAGCTGCATATTATGGTCGTTGCTGGCGGTCACGCGCGAGCCCAGCCGAAACAGGCGGTTCTGAAATTCGGTCGCGATCATCGAGGAATTGCCGCCGGAGCCGAAGGCATAGATCATGCCGGCATTGGACAGGCGCTCCGCCGCCTTGTCGAGCACGGCCGGGTCAAGCGCACGATGCACGCCGAACAATGCGTTCTGCGCCTTGGTGATCACATCCGAGGCCACGTCCGCCGGTTCGGTGCTCTTGGCTGCCGGGTTCAGATAACGCACGCCGACAAAGGCGGTTTTTGCGAGCCTCACCTTGAAATCGGAAAAGCTCTGGCAGCCGAGACGCCGGCAGAAGCGCGTGACCGTTGGCGGCGAGACTTCGGCGCGTTCGGCAAGTTCGATGATCGAGGCGTTGACCGCAAAATCGAAGTGATCGAGCAGGATATCGGCGATACGCTGTTCGGAGGGCGAAAACTGCTCGCGGTCTTCCTGTATCGTCTCGAAAATATCCATGCGACCTCCCCAGATCCGAATTCAGCTTTTCGGCTTGTAGGCTATGCAGTCGATCTCGACCTTGCAATCGACCATCATGGAGGCCTGTACGCAGGCACGCGCCGGAGGATGCTCGCCGAAATATCCCTGGTAGATCTTGTTGAAACTCCAGAAATCGCGGGGATCATCGATCCACACGCCGCAACGCACCACATGCTCGACGCCGTAACCCGCTTCGTGCAGAATGGCGATGAGGTTCTGGATGGCCTTGTGGCTCTGCTCGACAATGCCGCCCGAGATGATCTCGCCATCCTGCATGGCCACCTGGCCGGACACGTGCAGCCAGCCATCGGCTTCCACGGCGCGCGCAAAGGGCAATCTCTGGCCGCCGGCACCGGCTTTTTCCGCACCATAACGGGTGATCGTCATGAAGACCTCATGCAAATTATTTTCTTCAATTGTTGACACTGGACCATAATGGACGGATTTTGACCAGAGTTTTTCGCAGATCATGAAAAGAATTTAGACAAGAGGTCTATAGTGCGCGATCCCTTCCAGAATCCGTTCCCATCCAGCGACACTGCCCGCCACGCCATCTGGGAGATGCTGGTGCCGCGCGATATCGATGCCTTCCTGGCCGCCGACTGGTCCATGGTGGCGCACGATTTTGTCGAGGAGGGTTTTATCGGCATTTCCGGGAACAAGGATGCCAACCCCGACAACTGGCGTCTGGCGTTTCCGAACCTTGCCGCCTATCGCGACGAATGGTTGAAACAGGCCGCCGACTTTGCCGCCCAATCCTATGGCGAAGATCCGCGTGTCGCCATCTTCACCACCACCACGCTCGAGGAAATCGAGATTTCCGGCGAGACCGCACTGGTGCGCAAGAAGTTCGACGGCGGTATCCACAAGGCGGACGGCACGCTCGACGTGATGCGCTGGCAGACGCTTTATTACTGCCGCCTGCATGAGGGGCGCTGGAAGATTTCCGGCTTTACCGGTTATCTGCCCAACCCGATGGGCTGACGGTTCATCGTCGAGTTATCCCTTCGGTCCCTGTTCCCGCCAATGAGAAAGCCGAGCCATTGCGCATCTTCACCGCCGCTCTTGCCACGGAAACCAATACCTTTTCCCCGATCTGCGTTGACCGGCGGGCGTTTGAGGAATCGCTTTATGCGCCTCCGGGTGAGCATCCGGACACGCCGACGCTCTGCACCGCGCCGATTACCGTTGGGCGAAAGGTCTGCGCGCAAAAGGGCTGGACGCTGATCGAGGGAACGGCGGCCTGGGCCGATCCGGCTGGCCTTCTCAACCGGCAGGCCTATGAGAGCCTGCGCGACGAAATTCTTGGCCAATTGCAGGCGGCGATGCCGGTCGATGCGGTGGTGCTTGGCCTCCATGGCGCGATGGTGGCGGATGGTTATCTCGATTGCGAAGGCGATTTTCTGTCCCGCGTCCGCGCGCTTGTCGGTCCCGATATCCTCGTCTGCGCCGAGTTGGATCCCCACAGCCATCTCACGGAAAAGCGCGTGGCGGCAGCCGATTTCTTCGTGGTCTTCAAGGAATTTCCGCACACCGATTTCGTCGATCGCGCCGAAGATCTCTGGCGGATTGCGGTCGATACGTTGGAGGGCCGGGTAAAGCCCGTCATGTCGGTGTTCGACTGCCGGATGATTGACGTCTTCCCGACGTCGCGCGAGCCGATGCGGGCCTTTGTCGACAAGATGAAGCAGATCGAGGCTGACGACGCCGACGTCCTGTCGCTCTCTGTGATTCACGGCTTCATGGCCGGCGACGTGCCGGAAATGGGCACGAAAACCATCTCGATCACCGATGGAAAACCGGAAAAGGGCGCGCACCTTGCCCGCACGCTGGGGCTTGAGCTGTTTTCCAAACGCGGCACCTTCATGATGCCCTCGATGGATGAAAAACAGGCGGTGACGCAGGCGCTGGCAATCGAAAAAGGCCCTGTTGTCATTGCCGACATGTGGGACAATCCCGGCGGCGGCACGGCTGGCGATGCGACCGTGCTGCTCGGTGAGCTTCTGGTACGCAGCGTCACCAATGTCGCCGTCGGCATGATCTGGGACCCGATTGCCGTGCAGATCTGCATGGCAGCCGGAGAGGGGGCGGAAATTCCGCTGCGTTTCGGGGCGAAATCGGCGCCCGGCACGGGCAAACCCATCGACGGACTGGTGAAGGTGGTGAAACTGGTGCGCAATGCCGAAATGCGCTTCGGCGACAGTATCGCCCCGTTTGGCGATGCCGCCCATATTCATCTCGATGGCATCGACGTTATCTTAAGCTCGGTGCGTGTCCAGAGCTATGATCCGTCGCTCTATACGGCGCTTGGTATCGATCCGACACAGAAACAGCTGCTGGTGATCAAATCCACCAACCATTTTTACGCAGCCTTCTCGCGCATCGCCACCGAGATCCTTTACTGCTCGGCCGGATCGCCCTATCCCAACAACCCGGCGACCAACCCCTACCGGCGGGCGCGCCGCGATATCTGGCCGATCATGGCCGACCCGCATGGCACGGAGGCCGCCTGACATGGACAGCACCTTTCCGCTCGAACTTCCGCGCCCCAAGCCCGGCGATGTGCTGTCGTCTCTCTCCACGCCGCTGCCGGTCATCGATGAGGACAGGCTTGCCGCCAATATCTTGCGCGTGCAGTCCTACATGGACAGCCATGCGCTGAAATTTCGCCCGCATATCAAGACGCACAAGATCCCGGCGATTGCGCGCCAGCAGGTCGAGGCTGGCGCAACCGGCATCAACTGCCAGAAGATCACCGAGGCGGAAATCTTTGCCGAGGCGGGCTTTGAGGATATCCTCATCACCTTCAACATTCTGGGCCCTGAAAAGCTGTCCCGGCTGGCGGCCCTCAACGAAAAGATCTCCGGCCTGAAGGTCGTCGCAGACAGCATCGTGACGGTGACAGGCCTTTCGGCCTATTTCACCGACCGCAAGCCGCTGACCGTTCTTGTCGAATGCGATACGGGCGCCGGCCGCTGCGGCGTGCAGACGCCCGATGAGGCGGCCGCCCTTGCCCGCGGCATCCGGGCAGCCAAGGGGCTGCGTTTCGGCGGCCTGATGACCTATCCAAAGGCCAATGGTGAAGAGGCGGTCGAGTATTTTTTCATCGCCACCATGGCCTATCTGGCGGTCGACGGTATCGATTGCGCCATCCGCTCCAATGGCGGCACGCCGAGCCTGTTTTCCGCCCATCTGGTGCCCTCCGCCACGGAACACCGCGCCGGCACCTATGTCTATAACGACCGCTCGATGGTGCGATCAGGCCATTGCACGCTGGATGACTGCGCCATGCATGTGCTGGCAACCGTCGTGTCGCGCCCGACGCCGGATCGCGCCGTGCTCGACGCCGGCTCCAAGGCGCTGACGTCGGATCTGCTCGGCTTTTCCGACTATGGCCTCATCGTCGACTACCCGGAGGCGGTGATCACAGGCCTTTCGGAGGAACATGGCGTGGTGGATCTGTCGCGCGTCGAAGGCATACGACCGGAGATCGGCGAAAAGGTGCGCATCGTGCCGAACCACACCTGCGTCATCTCCAACCTCTTCGATACCATGACCTTCCATCGCAACGGCGTGGTGACGCGCGTGGAAGAGGTCGCTGCCCGCGGCCTGGTGTGGTAGCGGCCCGCTTCGCGTTTCAAGGGTAAATCCGTGCATCTTTGCCGCTCACACTCTATATGAGCGGGATCGGCCTCGTGGTCGCGGCCCAAGTCGCTGCGTCTGCGGCCTTGTGGAACGGGAGTTGAAGTGTGAGTGTTGCCTTCGTCAAGGAAGAGAGTGCGGAAACAGCGGCCGAAACGCAGCTGCCGGACCGCGTGGTCTCGACCCACTTGAACCTTGTGACGTTGAGCGGGTTGCAGGCGCTGGAGCGCCAGTTGCAGGAGGCGCGCTCCGCCCATGATGCGGCAAGCCTGATCGAGGACGTCAACGAGCGGCGGCGCCAGATGGCGGGCCCGGCGCGCGATCTGCGCTATCTTGCTGAGCGGGTCCACACCGCGCAGGTCATGCCGGATCCTGCCTCTTGCGATACGGTTGCCTTTGGCAGCACCGTCAGCTTCCGGCGCGACGACGGTCGCGCCCAGACCTATCGTATCGTCGGCGAAGACGAGGCCGATCCGAAGGCGGGATCGATGTCTTATGTCTCGCCGGTCGCAAGGCTGCTTCTCGGCAAGCAGGTGGGCGATGTGGCGATGCTGGGCGAGCAGGAACTGGAAATTATCCGCATCATCTGATCCGGGATGCTGTTGGCCCTGCAAAATGGCGCAGACGGGTTGAGATCACCGCCAACAATGGCTATCGGGTCGCGTCCATCCTATTTGTGTTGCAAACCAAAGGTCCAAGCGGCATGCGCCCTGAATTTCTTGTCACCCATTCCGGTGGCTTCCATGCCGACGAACTGCTGTCGAGCGTCATCCTCACAAGGCTTTTTCCCGATGCACGCCTGGTGCGCAGCCGTGCGCCTGAGTGGATCACTCCCGCAGATGACCGCATCATCTACGATGTCGGCGGCGCCTATGATGCCGGTGCCGGCATTTTCGACCATCACCAGCGCGGTGCGCCGCTGCGCGAGGATGGCAAGCCTTACAGTTCCTTCGGACTGATCTGGAAGCATTTTGGCCGCGACTATCTCGTCGCCTGCGGCATTGCCGACCAGAACCTGGACACGGTGCATGCGTCCTTCGACAAGAGTTTCGTGCTGCCGGTCGATCTTCTGGACAATGGCGCGATTGACCCGTCGACGGCCGGTCCGCTTGCCGGCCTCACCTTGCCGGTTCTTCTGGAAACCCTGAAGCCGGTGTTCGACGACAAGGACCCGCAGGCGGAAGACCGCGCCTTTCAGGGGGCGCTTGCCATTGCACGCAGTTTCGTCGAGGCGGCCATCGGGCGCCAGGCCGCAAAGCTTCGGGCCGAGGCCATCGTGCAGGTCGCCATCGAACAGGCGGGGCAGGGCCACATCCTGGAACTGCCGGCCGGCATGCCGTTTCGCCCGGCTGTGGTGAAGGCCGGCGCCGATCATCTGCTGTTCGTGGTGCATCCGCGCGACAAGGACTGGTGCGTGACCGGCATCCGTCGCGCCGACGAGGGCTTTGAACTGCGCGCCGACCTTCCTGCCGCCTGGGCGGGGCTGACCGGAAGTGATCTGGAAGCCGCCTGCGGCGTGACGGGCGCAAGCTTTTGCCACAACGCCCGCTTCATCGCGGCGGCGAAGACACGCGAGGCGGCCCTTGCCATGGCCGGCCTTGCGGTGACGGAGGCTTTGTCCACGGCCGTTTCGAAAGGTATGGTCCCAGAAGAGGTCGGCGCTGCAGGCTGACGCGGTCCGGCGTCAGCTTTGGCCGATCATGGCGGCTCTCAGGGCATCATTGATGCGATCCTGCCAACCGGGTCCGCCGTCCTGATAAAAAGCAATGATGTCGCTGTCGATCTTCAGCGACACCAATTCCTTGGCGTTCGGTACGCGCGGCCGCTCGACAGCCGGCGCCACCGGCTTCTTCACCGGCTTGAACAAGGCTTCTGCGGCATCCTTCGGATTAACCGGTCGGCGGGGCGGGCTTGCCATGGTGCGTTTTCCTTGCTCTGCATCGGACAGTTTTCACCGCCGTTATAGCAGTTGAGGCCTGTCGTCATGCGAAAGAATTTGTCTGTCCCACGGCAAAAGTCTCCAGATCAGACAGTGGCGACCCGGCTAGGGGGCCTTGCCGTGTCCAGTCAGGCCGGAAGATGTTCGACATGGCGCTCAGTGATGCGACCACAAGAGACCACGCGGCGGGCGAAAGCATGGTCGAGGCAAAAAGCCGCGGAGTGAGTGGACGATCGAACCGTCTCAAGGCCAAGCCGAAGATGTGCCATCTCATTGATGGAAACGTTTGCCGCCAAGAGGTGATGCAGGGGTCGGCGATTGGCAAGGGTGATCTGCGTAGAACATCGAGACATGCCAAAAACTCTAAAATGAAGCCATTGAAATTGCTGGCATGTCGCACTTGGAAATAGAATGTACCCCCGCTATACAGGTTTGCGGCGTAATATGTATTATGGAATAAAATGACGCAGTAGTCTTCTGCTGTCTCTAAGGCCGATTGTACCCTTTCGCCGGTGTGGCGGCCGTTAGGGGCCGCCACATTCGAGCTTGGGTCGAGGAAATGCAACTCAGCCCTTGATGAAGGCCAGCAGGTCCGGGTTGATCACATCGGCATGGGTGGTCAGCATGCCGTGCGGGAAACCCTTGTAGATTTTCAGGCTGCTGTTCTTGAGCAGTTTTGCTTGGACTTCCGCAGCGTCCTTGTACGGCACGACCTGATCGTCATCGCCCTGGGTGACCAGCGTGGGCACGGTGATCGCCTTCAGGTCTTCGGTCTGGTCGGTTTCGGAGAAGGCCTTGATACCTTCGTAATGCGCCTTGGCGCTGCCCATCATTCCCTGGCGCCACCAATTGTCGATCACCCCTTGCGAGATCTTGGCGCCTTCGCGGTTGAAGCCGTAGAACGGGCCGGCGGCGACGTCGATGTAGAACTGCGCGCGGTTCGCGGCCAGTGCTGCGCGGAAACCATCAAACACCTCGATCGGTGTGCCCTCAGGATTGGCAGACGTCTTGACCATCAGCGGCGGGACGGCACTGACCAGCACCGCCTTGGCAACACGGCCCTGCGGCTGGCCATGCCTTGCGACATAACGGGCGACTTCGCCACCACCGGTGGAATGGCCGATATGCACGGCATTGCGAAGGTCGAGATGTTCGAAGACGGCGGCTGCATCGGCAGCGTAGTGGTCCATGTCGTGACCGTCGCTCACCTGGGCCGAGCGGCCGTGACCACGGCGGTCATGGGCGACAACACGAAAACCCTGGCTGACGAAGAACAGCATCTGGGCGTCCCAGTCGTCGGACGACAGCGGCCAGCCGTGGTGGAAGACGATCGGCTGGGCATCCTTCGGACCCCAATCCTTGTAGAAGATTTCAACGCCGTCCTTGGTGGTCACGAAATTATGGGTCATCGGTTCAATTCCTTCTGGGTGGGAAAAAATCTTGCTTTCGGAAGCCAGGGCCGGCATGGCCAGGGCCAGGGAAATGGTGGTGCCGGTCAGCAGGACCTGCCGGCGGGAAAGAGGAAGCTGGTTGATCATCGGTCGCTCCGATAGGTTTCGACGCGGCTCATTGGCTGTCGCGGGTGCTCTCGAACAGGAACCAGGCGCGCCGCTCGGTCTCGTCGACCCAGTTTTCGATCAGGCTGGCCGTGGCAATATCGCCATGTTCGTCGCAAAGCGCATGGGTCTCCTTCATCAGCGAGATCAGCGTGAGATTGTCGTCGCGAAGCTCGGCCAGCATGTCGCTTGGCGTGACGAAGGGCGCATCGTTGTCGAGCAGGCGCTGTACCCTTGCAATGTGTCCAATCGAACGGATCGTCGTGCCGCCGATCTTGCGGGCGCGCTCGGCAATGTCGTCGGTCATTGCGAAGATCTGCTCACCCTGCTCGTCGAGCATCAGGTGATAATCGCGGAAATGGGGGCCGCTCATATGCCAATGGAAGTTCTTGGTCTTGAGATAAAGCACGAAGACATCGGCCAGAAGAGCCGTCAGCGCACCGGCAATGTCGGTCGTTGCGTTTGGCGCAAGGGTGGTCGGCGTGGCAAGCGGCGCCTTGCGATGTTTTTCAGCGATTGTGCGGTCCATGATGGTCTCCCTGAGTTGGGTGCGAGGGACAGAATTTCAAAACCTTGCGACGAGATGCGGATCGTCGATGGCGGCTGGAGAGGGCAAAAGATCATGCTCGACCAGGCCAAATGCGGCGGTGATCTCCGGCAAGCAGGCGGAGGTCATGGAGTGGCAGCGCAGGTGGAGGAGCGCGGCGGGGCATGTTCTCATCGGTTTCATGTTCACCTCCTTGGCCACATCGTCTGGTTGACGAGACGGTTGTAGCCGAGGAGGTGGCGGCGCTGTATCCAATGCTTGGTTAGTTGAACCCACACCTAAGTATAGTTCCACGCCGCCGACACGGCGCTTAGACAGTCCTGTCTTGACGCCCCTGCGCGCAAAACCTGCCTCGTGCCAATAGTCCTGGAGGTTCGGGTTGCCCCCATTTGCGCAGGTGTGGATGTCGCCACCCATTCAAGGCCATCCCAGCCGCCCATGGGATGGCCTTTCGCATTTGCGCGACAGGAGGCTTGAATTTGCACGCAATGCTCGAATTCGCATTTGCGTTTTATCAACCGGGATGGCTTGATGACGGCATCGATATGGTCATGGGAAATGGTTTTGCGTTCGCTGGTCCTTGTCAATCCGAAGCGGCGCCTGCCCGCGCGCTTTGAAATGGGCGTGCTTGGCTGTGCGGTGCTGCTTGCGGCAACGGTTTTTTACCTCGATACATTCACGGACATCCACAGTGCGCTGGCAACCCTCTATGTCATCACCCTGCTTCTGTCGGCAGAAACGCTGACGGAAAAGGGAACGCTGCTGCTGAGCGCGGTCTGCATCGGTCTTGCCGTGTTTTCCTATGGGATTGCCCATGGCATGCAGGCCGATCTTGCCGCGACATTGCGCCTGGCAGTGGCGGTGGCGGCGATGGCGATCACCTGCGCGTTGATCATCCGCAATCAGCGTGCCCGCCTCGACCTGCTTAAGTTCAATGCCGCCCTGCAGAGCAGCGAGGAACGTTACCGGACGATTTTCGAGCAAAGCCGCGTTGCGCTGTGGGAGCGCGATTATTCGCAGGTCCGCGCCATGTTGATGGCGCTGAGAGACGATGGGGTTTTAGATCTCCACGCTCATGCCCGGGATAACCCGGACTTTGTTGAGCAATGCATCACCCGCATCCCGACGGTGGCCGCCAACGCGGCAGCCCTTGAACTGCTCGGGAATGTCAGCAGTGAAAATGCCGGCTCGATGCGCCGTTTCATTGCGCAGAATGATGCGACCTTTCTGGACCTTCTCGCCGCGATCTATCGCAATGAAACGCATTTTGAGGGCAAAGGCAGCATTATCTCCAACGATTGCGCTACCAAATGTGTGCTGCTGACCGTCGGCTTTCCGAAGGACCCGGCCAATTTTAACCGTGTCATCGTCGGCATGTTCGACATTACCGACCGCGAATTGGCCCAGAAGGCGCTGTTCGAAGCGCAGGCGGAACTGGCCTTGGCATCGCGAGCGGCAACCGTCGGCGCGCTGTCGGCATCGCTTGCCCACGAACTCAACCAGCCGCTTGGTGCGCTGGTGGTGAACGCGCAGACCCTGCTGCGCTGGCTCGACCGTGATCCGCCGGATCTCCAGGCCGTTGCCCGTTCAGCCGAGCGCATCGTGCGCGACAGCCAGCGCGCAAGCGATATCATCCAGAGCACGCGGTCCATGCTCGACAAGCGGACACCGTTGCGCGAGCCGGTGTTTTTGGTCGACCTCGTCGGAGAAACCCATGCCTTGATGGAAGCCGAACTTGCCCGGCACAGGATCGCGTTCGAAACGCGCGCTGGATCCGGTATATTGCCCGTCCATGCCGTGCGCATCGAGCTGCAGCAGGTTCTGATCAACTTGATCACCAACGCCATCCAGGCCATGGCCGAGACACCGGACGAGTTGAGGCGGATCGTCGTTTCGATCGAACCGGCGGGCGCAGGCAGCATGGCGGTCCGCGTTCACGACAGCGGCCCCGGCCTTGGTGAAGACGTCCTTACAAACTTGTTCAAACCATTTCACTCCACCAAGGAGACCGGCCTCGGCATGGGACTTGCGATCTGCCGCAGCATGCTGGAAGCTCGTGGCGGTTCCCTCACCGCCAGCAATCACCCCGAAGGGGGCGCGCTGTTCGAAATGATCGTACCGATCGAGGCACTTGATGACTGATGCCCGAAAATCTGCCAAAGCCCCGGCAAGCGATATACCGGTCGTTCACATCGTCGATGACGATCCCGCGATCCGCGAAGCGCTGACCGATCTCTTCCTGTCGACGCGCACGCAGGCGAAATCCTTCGAAAGCGCGCAGGACCTCTTGGACAATGCCGATCTCACGCGGCCGGGCTGTATCCTGCTCGATGTGCGCCTGCCCGGCGCCAATGGCCTGGATTTCCATCTTCATCTGGAAAAGCTTGGCAACCGGATGCCGATCATCTTCATGACCGGCCATGGCGACATTCCGATGAGCGTGCGTGCCATGAAGGCCGGTGCCGTCGATTTTCTTTCCAAGCCGTTTCGGGACCAGGACATCCTGGATGCCGTCGCCTTGGCCTTCAGTAAGGACCGTGACATCCGGGAGCAATCTGAAGCCAATGGCGCTGTCGCGGATTTGGCAAAAACCCTGACGCGCCGCGAACACGAGGTCATGGCGGCCGTGGTGCAGGGCCTGATGAACAAACAGATTGCCTTCAACCTCGGCATCAGCGAGATCACCGTCAAGCTGCATCGCGGCAATGTCATGCGTAAGATGGACGCGCGGTCCGTGGCCGATCTGGTCCGCAAGGCCGAACTGCTCGGCCTCTAGGCGTCAGAACCTAGACCCATGTATGATAGAACGCCCGGGCTGAACGGCGCATAGGATGGGCAGTTCAATGAACGTGCCAAGGCCAGAGAATTGTCCACACCTGTAATAGCCATTGTCGACGACGACCGTTCGATCCGCGAAGCCCTTGACGATCTCGTCTTGTCCTGTGGCTATCGCAGCCGGCTGTTCAGTTCGGCGGAAGCGTTTCTCGCGGAGGACGATCGTGCGGGCATCGCCTGCATGCTCGTCGATGTCAAAATGCCAGGCCTCAGCGGCATAGAACTGCAGGCGGTGCTCAACAGTCAGCAGGCACCCAGGCCACCGATGATCTTCATGACGTCCTATCGGGACGAACGAACGCGGGCAGCGGCGATGGACGGCGGCGCTTTTGCCTTTCTCGGCAAGCCGGTCGATTTCGATCAACTGGTTCAGTGCCTGGAACAGGCACTGAACCGCGGAGGCAGTACCCCTTTTCAGGAGCAAAACGCATGACCGATTTCTGCTCTCATCATTCCACCATCCGCGCGGTTTATCCGCAAAGCCTCGGCTGCGAGGAATGCCTGAAGACCGGGCAAGCCTGGCTGCACTTGAGGCTCTGTCGCGAATGCGGCCATGTCGGCTGCTGCGACCAGTCGCCCGGGCGCCATGCGACGGCGCATTTCCACGCCACCGGCCATCCGATCATTGAAGGTTATGACCCGCCGGAAGGCTGGGGCTGGTGTTATGTCGATAACATCCAGGTGGACTTGCCCGACCAGACGCCGCAGCGCGGCCCGATCCCCCGATATTACTGACCGCACGCCATTCTAACATGGCAGTTTATATCCTATCTGACCCCGGAGACGTTTATGGCAGACCTCAGCGCACGCCAGTACCAGATGTTTCCGGTGCTTAATCCCCATCAGGTGCAGACGGCCAGACGCTTCGCCAGTGCCGAGCCGCAGCATTTCAGGGCCGGAGAGTTCGTCTATAAAATTGGCGATCACGCCGCGCCCGCCTGGCTTGTGCTTGAAGGCTCGATGGACGTGTTCCGCCATGAGGGGCTCTCCGGCGAGGCGCCAATCACCACCCATGGGGTCGGCCAACTGTCCGGCGAGGTCAACCAGTTGTCCGGCAGGCCGACGCTTGCCGGAGCGCGTGCCGGCGCCGACGGCTGCGTGGCCCTGCCCTTTGATGCAGCGCACCTGCGCGCTCTGCTCATCGGATCGGCCGATGTCGGAGAGATCCTCATGCGCGCCTTTATCCTGCGCCGTGTCGGGCTGATCGATGCCGGCGCCGGCACGGTCCTGATCGGCGCTGCGGGCAATGCCGCGCTGTCGCGCCTGCAGGGTTTTCTCGCCCGCAACGCCTTCCCTTACGTTGTGCTCGAAGCTTCCACCGATGAGGAAGGCCGCGCCCTGATCGAACGTCTCGGCATTCACGGCTCCGACCTGCCGTTGATGGTCTGCCCCAATGGCACCGTGCTGAAGAACCCGACCGACCACGAGGCCGCCGCGTGCCTCGGCCTGACGCCGGAACTCACGCCTGGCAAACTCTATGATGTCGCCATCGTCGGTGCCGGCCCGGCCGGGCTGGCCGCCGCCGTTTATGCCGCATCCGAGGGTCTCGACGTCATCGTCATCGACGAGCGGTCGGTCGGCGGACAGGCAGGTGCATCTTCACGGATCGAGAATTACCTGGGCTTCCCCACCGGCATATCCGGTCAGGCGCTTGCCGGCCGCGCCTATAATCAGGCGCTGAAATTTGGCGCCGAAGTGGTGCTGCCGGTCGAAGTCGAAAGCCTGATCGCCCCCGGCGATGACGCAGGCGCGCTGACGCTGCAACTTGCCGGTGGCAAATCCGTGCATGCCCGCAGCGTGGTCATTGCATCCGGCGCCCGCTACCGGCGGCCCGACATTGCCGATATCGCGACCTTCGAAGGCAATGGCATTTCCTATTGGGCCTCGCCCATAGAGGCGAAACTGTGCGCCGGCGAAGAGGTCGCATTGGTCGGCGGCGGCAACTCGGCCGGCCAAGCCATCGTCTTTCTTGCACCGCAGGTGAGAAAGCTGCATCTCATCGTGCGGCGCGCTCTGGAAGAAACGATGTCACACTATCTGATCGACCGCATCAAAGCCCTGCCCAATGTGGACCTGCACATGCATTGCGAAGTGGAAGCGATCAATGGCGATCCTGCTGCAGGCCTGACGTCTGCGACCTTACGCAATCGCGGGGATGGGAGCCGGCAACAGCTGGCACTCCATCACCTGTTTCTCTTTATCGGAGCCGATCCCAATGCGGGCTGGATCAGCGACCGCGTCCACACCGATGGCAAGGGCTTTATCGTCACCGGCCAGTCCTTCGATACGCAGTGCAGCATTGCCCGCACGCCGATGCCGCTGGAAACCAGCCTGCCGAACGTGTTTGCCATTGGTGATGTCCGAGCCGGTTCGACCAAGCGGGTTGCCGCAGCGGTCGGAGAAGGGGCTGCCGTCGTCTCCCAGATCCACGCCGCCCTGAGCTTGATGAACAGCCGGGGTTGAACCGGGACGATGCCCACAAAAATTTCGCCCCGCCGGTCTCTGCCGGCGGGGCGAAAGCCTGATGCCTGAAGTTCATGCTGTCATGCAAATCGTTCGATCGTGCTCACAGTGCGGATGCGCCGAGCTGCCGACCATAGGCTACGATATCCCGGCCGACACCGATACGGTTGGCCTCATAACGCTGCAAGGCGCTCAGCAAATCGCTTTGCGACGACAGGCTTGCAACCAGCGCCATCACATCGCCTGCCGCCTTCGACACGCCCATGGCAGTGTGCGGGCGTGCTACAAAGGCTGCATCACCGACCAGCGCGATCGACCGGCCGATCATCCGTGGTGCTTCGTAGTCGAAGATACCCTGGATTGACGGGCTTGGCTCTGCCTCGACCGCCAGCGCAAATTGCGCGGCAAGCAGCTGCATGGCATCTGCCCGCAAGGCCTTGAGCCGGTCTTGCGGCAAGCCGCCCCGCGGCAACGAGAAGGCATGCGCCCGCCCATCGGGATCCGTGAAGGTCGCAGCCAATTCGCTCTCAGGCACCTTGCGGTACCAGACCCAGTTATAGCGGCGGCTGCCGCTGTTCATTTCGCCCTTCGATCCCGGCACCAGATAGCCCAGCACATGGTTCCCCGGCCGGATGAAGAAGGAAAACCGCTCGAGGAGCAGTGCGGCGCCTGCGGGAAGCTGCGTCTCCGGGATCAGCCCGCGCCAGGCGACATAACCCGCATAGTGGTTTTCGCTATCCCTCGGATTAACGGCGCGGCGTACCACGGAACTCAGGCCATCCGCACCAATGACCAGATCGGCAGTGTCGCGCGTACCATCTGCGAAAACCAGTTCGGCACCACGCTCGCCGTCGAGCACATCAACGACGGCCCGTCCAAGATGATAGGTTGCCGGCGCAATCTGCGCGGCGACTGTTTCAAACAGCACATCCCAGGAGATCTGCGTCTGCGGCGTGCGGACGGTTTGCGCAATGTGTCCGTCTCGATCGAGATAGATGCGCTCCTTGGCCACCACGCCAGTCCGGGTAACATGCGCGCATCCGATCAGCGTCAGAATGTGCAGAAGGTCACTCTGGCCGACCAGACCTGCGCCCCGGCCGGCGAGGCCGCTTTTCGAGCGCTCGTAGATTTGTACATCATGACCGGCCTCCTGGAGCATGATGCCGGCGAAGAGACCGGCGAGAGAACCGCCGACGATTGCGATACGCAGCTTTTCCATGTGTCGTTCCTCACTGCCCGGCCACAGCGGGCTTGCGGCGCCGATGATGCGTGAATTTGACTGCAAAGGCTGCGATGCCAAGGGCTGCACCCAGCACACTCACCATCAACCAGCCGCCCTCGCCCCAGGCAAATGTTGCCATCGCCGAGCCTGCCGCACCGCCGAGGAACATGCCCGTCATGAAAATCGTATTGAGACGGCTGCGCGCATCGGCGTCGAGCGCATAGACGATGTGCTGGTTGGAGATCAGCGCGCTCTGGATGCCGAAATCCAGCACGATGACACCGGCGACCAGGGCAAAGATCGAACTCCATGCGCCGAAGATCAGCCAGGCGGCAATCGTCAGGCCGGCGCCGAGCCAGACAACGAAGTGCGGGCCCTTTTTATCCGCAACCCGGCCGGCAAGCGGTGCTGCAAATATGCCCACCGCACCGACAATGCCGAACAGGCCGGCAATATCCGCACCGAGCTGGAACTTTGGCCCCGCGAGATAAAGCGCCAGGATCGTCCAGAAGGCGGTGAAGGAGGCAAACAGGAATGCCTGAATGATGGTTGCGGCCCTCAGCGCCGGATGGCGTGTCCAGAGATGGCCAAGCGAGCGGATCGCTTCGTGGTAACGAAGGGTCGAAGCCGGGCGATGCTGCGGCAGGACCGCAAACATCAGGCCGGCGGCAATGAGGGCCAGCGGCACGCCGATCCAGAACATGTCACGCCAGCCGGCATGTTCACCGACAAAGCCCGACAGGGTGCGGCTGAAGAGAATGCCCGACAACACGCCAGCCATGACGGTGCCGATCGTAGCGCCGCGTTTTTCCGGCGGGGCCAGCGATGCGGCAAAGGGGACGATCTGCTGGGCAACCGTCGAACAGGCCCCGACGACAACCGAGGCTGCGACCAGCATCCAAGCCGTCGGCGCCAGCGCAGCCAGTGCCAGGGCTGCGGCCAGGACCACGAACTGGCCGATGATCATGCGCCGCCGATTGACGAGATCACCCAGCGGCAGCAGAAGGAACAGCCCCAGTGCATAACCCAGTTGTGTTGCTGTCGGCACCATGCCGGTGATCGGCTGATGGTGCAACTCGGCCTCGATAATGCCGATCATCGGTTGATTGTAATAGATATTGGCAACAGCAATGCCACCGGCGACGGCCATGGCCAGCAATGCCGCCTGCCCGATCCCTCTGTTGTCGATAACGGGTGCTGCGGCCTTTATGTTCGGTGCTGTGATATCCATTGCCTCGGTTCCCTTGGCTATTGTGATCGAGGCACAGTTTAGGTCCGGGGGCGTTTGACGCACAGTCAATGGAGGTCTAGCCGAACCTATACATCGGTCTAGGTTCGCGGCTCCCGTTGCCATGCGCAAAGGCGGCCGGCATCGGAGACGCCGGCCAAACCGTGCCGCAACCTGCGTGCGAAAGGGCGACAATGGCGCGAACCGGTCTCTGGCAATTGATGAATCGGATCGAAGAGAATAATAATCCTCCCCTTGTGATCGCTTTTGCCGCATGGGATGCGAGCGCCTCGCTGCTTTCTAGGCGCATTGTTCCGGCGGTATCAACGTCTGCCGATATCGGCTGGACATGGGGCCTTCGGAAGGCGGCTGTAAAGCTCTCTGAACGCAAGGTTTTGCAAGCTGCGTGGCCGGTGTTCCCGCGGGTTAGATCAACAATGGGTATGGCGGTGCCTGCGCTGCTCTCAGAGTTCCAAAACGGGTTGGGGGTCCCCAGCCGACACAGGAGAAATTGCCGTGCCCCCTGCCCTCCCCCGCGATTTTCTGGCCGGCCTGTTTTCTGCGGCGGTGCGTGCCGCCGACCCCTTGTCCGGCATCATCCGTCATCTGCCGGAAAGGCCGAAGGGACGGACAGTCGTCATCGGAGCCGGCAAGGGAGCAGCGCAGATGGCGCGCGCCTTGGAGAGCGTCTGGAAAGGGCCGCTCGATGGCGTGGTGGTGACGCGCTACGGTTATGGCTGTGAGACCGCCCATGTCAGGATCATCGAAGCCGCCCATCCGGTGCCGGACGCTGCGGGCCTTGCCGCGGCAAGTCAACTGGTCGAAACGATCAGCAGTCTTGGCCCAGACGATCTGGTCATTGCCCTCATCTGCGGCGGCGGGTCGGCACTGCTGCCGGCTCCACCCAAAGGGTTGACCCTTCAGGACGAGATTGACGTCAACGAAGTGCTACTGGCCTCCGGAGCGCCGATTGCAGCGATGAACGTGGTGCGAAAGCATCTGTCGACGATCAAGGGCGGGCGGCTGGCCGCGCAAACCAGGGCGCGTGTCGTCAGCCTGATCGTTTCGGACATTCCGGGCGACAACCCCGCCCATGTTGCGTCAGGTCCGACCGTGCCGGACGCCTCCACCCGACACGATGCTCTCGATGTCATCGCACAATATGATCTGAAGCTGCCACAGGCAGCGGTCGATCATCTGAATTCTCCGGCTGCCGATGCCCCACGGCCCGACGATCCTATCTTTGCGCGACACGAACATCATGTCATCGCATCGGCGGCCGTCTCGCTTGAAGCTGCTGCGGAACTTGCCCGCTCTTACGGCATCACGCCGGCGATCCTGTCGGATTCGATCGAAGGTGAGGCACGCGATGTGGCGCTGGTGCATGCGGCAATCGCCCGTGAGATCGCAAGCCGCAACCGGCCGTTTGCAAAGCCGGTTGTCATTCTCTCCGGTGGCGAGACGACGGTGACGCTGCGCACCAGGGGTGGCCGGGGTGGACGCAACAGTGAATTTGCGCTTGCCCTGGCGCTTGCCATTGACGGCGTTGACGGCATCCATGGGCTGGCGGCCGACACCGACGGCATTGATGGCTCGGAAAACAATGCAGGCGCCTATTTCGATGGCGCGACCATCAAGCGTCTTCGTGCGGCCGGTCTCGATCCGCGCCGGCTGCTCGATGGCAATGACAGCTATTCGGGTTTCAACGCGATCGGCGATCTGTTCCAAACCGGACCGACCGGCACCAATGTGAACGATTTCAGAGCGATGCTGATCGTCTGATCGTCTCGACCACCGTCTGCGCCGTCATCGCTTTCGCTGACAGGGATGGCCGCAGGGTAACCTGCGGCGCTGGTGTCGTGATCCCTCTTATGCCGCGGTGACAGCCTGCGGCATATCGACGGTGCGCCAGTCGATGCGGCGCTCAAAGGCCTGGCCGTCCGCGTCGAAGAGATGGCAATCGGCGATACGGATACCGGTCGTGACGGGGGTGTCGACCTGGATCGGTGCGGAGCCGGAAAGAAGCGCGCAATAAGGCTCGCCGGTTGGCAGGCTTGCATAGGCAACCGTGTTGATGCCGAGGCGCTCGATGACCGACGGGGTGACGGTGACCTTCAGGTCGCCGCCTATAAGCGTCGTATGTTCCGGCCGGATGCCGAGCGTCAGCGTGCGCCCTACGATATCGGCGCGTGGCTCGACCGGGAGGGTGACGGTCTGTCCTTCGTAGGACACGGTGATCCCCTCCTCCCCGGCCGCCTCGCAGTGCACGGGCAAAAAGTTCATCTTCGGATTGCCGATGAAGCCCGCAACAAAAATGTTCTGCGGCTTGTGGTAAAGTTCCAGCGGCGCACCGACCTGGGCAATGGTGCCGGCGTTCAGCACCACGATGCGGTCTGCCATGGTCATGGCTTCCACCTGATCGTGGGTCACGTAGATCATGGTGGCCTTCAGGTCCCCATGCAGCTTGGAAAGCTCGATGCGCATGTCCGAGCGCAAAGCGGCGTCGAGGTTCGACAGCGGTTCGTCAAACAGGAAGATCTTTGGTTCGCGCACGATGGCGCGGCCGATGGCGACACGCTGGCGCTGGCCGCCGGACAGCATGCCCGGCTTCTGCTGCAGGCGCTGTTCCAGCTGGAGGATCTTTGCGACCGCGCCGACCTTTTCCTTGATGGTTGCTTCTGGCAGGCCTTCCACGCGCAGCGGAAAGGCAATGTTTTCAAACACGGTCATATGCGGATAAAGCGCATAGGACTGGAACACCATGGCAATGCCGCGCTCCACGGGCGGCTTGTCGTTGACCCGTTCGCCATCGATGACGATATCGCCCGACGAGGTGGAATCGAGACCGGCGATCATGCGCAGCAGCGTCGATTTTCCGCAGCCGGAGGGGCCAACGAAGACGACGAATTCGCCGTCCCTGACTTCAAGCTTGATGCTTTTCAGCACCTCGAAGTCACCGTAGAACTTCTGCACGTTGTTGAGATAAAGCTGTCCCAAGGTTCTCAGTCTCCGTTCGCCGGAACGAGCGGCCGCGGCGGTAAGGTAAGCGGATGAGGATCGCGACCGGCATGGCCGCGATCCCCGATGGAAAACGGATATTACTTGTACTGCTCGAGGTCGGCAGCCGCCTTCTTCAGCGCGGCAGCAGGTTCGACCTTGCCGGTCACGACCGACTGAACCATCTCGATGATGACGTTCTGGAAGCCCTTGTAGTCGGTAAACAGCGGCTCAGGTCCACCGAACTTGATGCCGTCGATGAGCGGCTTCCAGAAGGGGTCCTTGGCGACGAATTCATCGACCTTGGCGGACGGACGAAGCGGGGTAAGGCCGGCACCTCCCTGCAACTCGTATTCACCCTGCGGACCGGGCGAGGTGATGTATTTGGCAAATTCGATTGCCTTTTCCTCGACGCCCGATCCCTTGAACACGGCCAAGCTGTCGGTGATGAGAAGCGTGCCTTCACCTTTGGCCGAGGGGCCGAGCGGCAGCGGTGCGATGCCCCAGTTGATCTTCGTCGCCTGGAGACGGGTGGCAGCGCCGGAGCCTGCCTGGATCATGCCGACCTTGCCATCGAGGAAGATGGCGCGGATTTCGTTCTGTTCGTAGGCGGTGGCGCCTTCGACGGAATAGGGCGTGATGTCCTTGTAGGCCTGCAGTGCTGCCAGCACTTCCGGGCTGTCGGCAACGATCTTGTCGCCATCGATCAGCTTGCCATTGTTGGTATAAACCCAGTGCATGAACTGGTGCATGGTGTTGTCGAAGGTCTTGGCCGGCAGGCCGTAACCGGCAATGCCGGTCTTTTCCTTGATCTGCTTGGCAAAGGCGATTTCTTCAGCCCAGGTCTTCGGGGCCTTTTCCGGGTCAAGGCCTGCCTGCTTGAAGAGGTCCTTGTTCCAGTAGAGCGCCTTGGTGGAGAAAGCGACCGGCACGCCCCACTGGTTGCCATCGAAGGTCACGGTATCGACGATGTTCGGGTAATAGCTCTTCTTTTCGTCTTCCGTCATCGGCACCGGCACGATGAGGTCGTTCTGGGCGAACTCCTTCAGGGTGCGCGAACCGACATAGGCCATGGCAACAGGCGTGCCGGCGGCAGCAAGCGTTGTTGCCTTGTCCTGGCACTGCGCCCAGCCGACAACTTCTGGCGTGACCTTCCAGCCGGCGTTCTTGCCTTCCCATTCCTTGATGTATTTTTCATGGATCGGGTCGATCTTGTCGCCGCAATAGATCCAGGAGATTTCCTTGTCGGCGGCATGTGCCGCCATGGCGCTCAGCATCGTGGTGCCGGCCAGCGCTATGGCATAGATCCCAGTCTTGATTGAAATGTTCACGGTCATGCTCCCATTCTCTGTGGTTGTTGTTTTATTGTTTCACCGCGCCGGCGGTGAGACCGCTGACGAGATAGCGTTGCAGGAAGAAGATCACGATCATGGCCGGCGTGATGCCGACGAAGCTCGCCGCCATCAACTCGTTCCAGATCACTTCCTGGCGGCCGAAATAGGCGTAAAGCCCAACCGGCAAAGGCATGTATTCGCTCTTGGCATTAAAGGTCAGCGCGAAGATGAACTGCTGTGCATAGGACCCGATGAAGGTGGTGATGGCGACCACCGTGATGCCGGGCATGGCAATCGGCAGGATCACGCGGCGCAGCGTATAAAAATGGCTTGCCCCATCCACATAGGCCGCCTCGTCCAGCTCGCGCGGAATACGCATGATATAGGTGCGCAACAGCCAGATGGCGGACGGGATGAGAAAGGCGACGCCGGGCACGATCATGGCGAAATAGGTGTTGAGCACGCCCAATGTGCGCATCAGGCGAAACAGCGGGATCAGCAGCACGGCGCCGGAGAACATGTTGACCGCGAGGAAGGCACCGAGCAGCATGCCGCGTCCCTTGAACTCGAAGCGGGCAAAGGCATAAGCCGCCGGCACCACCATCAGCAGCACCACGATGGTGACAATCGAAGAGATGAAGAAGGAGTTGAAGATGTAACGGCCGAAACCAGGCACGCTTTCCCACATGGTGCGGTAGGCGGCAAACGAGCCGTTTTCCGGAATGAAGCGGTAGGGCGACGAAAACAGCTGGGAAAGCGGTTTCAGCGACACCAGGAACCCTTCGACAAAGGGCGACAGCACGAAGGACAGGAAAACGAAGATGCCGCAATAGATGCCGACGATCTCGTACCACTTGTAGCGATTGATCAGCTGCTGGGGCTCTTTCATCATTTCTCTCCGGCAGACAGGCGGCTGGTGACGCGGAAATAACAAAGGCAGAAGATCGACAGGAAGATGCAGATCATCACCGCGCGCGCTGCCCCTTCCCCGTATTTCTTCGAGCCGATGGCGGTGCGATAGGTATCGATGATCATCGTCGTGGTTTCGCCGTTCGGACCACCCTGCGTCAGGATCCAGATGATGTCGAAGGAATTGAACGTCGAAATCAGCGACAGCATTGACATGGTGATCATGGCCGGCACGAGAAGCGGCAGCGTGATGCGGCGGAAGCGGTAGAAGCGCCCTGCCCCATCGGTCCAGGCAGCTTCATAGAGATCCTGCGGGATCGACTGCATGGCGGCCAGCATGTAAAGCGTTACCATCGGCACGCCGATCCACACATCGGTGATGACGGTTGCCCAGAAAGCGGTCGAGCCCTGCGCGAGGAAGGCAACCGGTCCATCGACAACGCCGGCGCGCTGCAGCAGGCCGGAAATCATGCCGAACTGGCCGTTATACATCCAGCCCCACATGAAGATGCCGATGGCCATGGGCACGATCCACGGCGGCATGGTGAGCACGCGAAACAGCGCGCGGCCCGGCACGGCTGCATTCAGCATGGAGGCGCCAAAAGTGCCGATGATCATCTTGATCGACACCGAGAAGAAGGTCCACACGAAGGTCCGGGTGATGACTTCGGCAAAGGTGGCGTTGAAGATCTTGTCGTAATTATCCCAGCCGACCCAGTTCGTCACCTTCTTCAGCGAGGCGTCTGTGAAGGAGAGGATAAACGTATCGACCAGCGGATAGGCAACGATGGTCAAGACATAAAGAAGGGCCGGCGCCAGTAGCAACCAGGCAAAGATGACAGCGCTTCGTCTGGCATGCATGGAGCTTCTCCCCTCACGCGGTTTTCGTCTTGAGGGAATGCCCGTGGAGGCAGGTGTCGTAGCGCTCCCAGACGGGGGCGAGATCGACCACCTTGCGGCCTGCCCTCGCCTCATCCATGGCAAGCGCCAGAATGCCGGCCTCGATGGCGTCCAGCGCCGAAACCGGCAGGGCGGCACCGGTCGTCACATGGGCAAACACGTCGGCCGCCATCTGTTCATCGGCGCCGTAGTGATGCGAGGTGGCCGACGGCGCCTGATATTTGTTTCCAACCCGCTTTTCGCTGGTATGGGCATCATGCACGTCGAGGAAGCCGCGGACGAAATCGCCTTCGGCCATGCCCTTGGAGCCGATCACGCAGAAGCGGCGGAATTCGTCGGGTACGTTGAGATTGGTGTGGAAGGTCATCGACGCCCCACCTTCGTATTCGACGATGGCAGTCTGGTAATCGATGATGTCGCCGTCGCTGTCGAACACCTTGTCGGAGCCCATCCAGCCGCTCGGCTTCTTGTGGTAGATTTCGAGATCGTTGACGCCGGAATTTTGTGGCGCATTGCCCGGCACAAAGCTCTTGCGGCCGCCAAAGCTTGCGACAAAACGCGGACGCTGGCCGACGACACCGTTATAGAGGTCGAGGTCGTGGCAGCATTTTTCCAGCATGAAGCCGCCGGCATAATGGCCGTAGCGGCGCCAGTCGCGCATGAAGAAGGCGCCGTGATAAGGCGCGATGTGCTCGGACGCTTCGATAGACACGACATCGCCGAGAAGTCCCTTGGACTGGGCTTCCCGGAGGTCGCGATAAAGCGGCGAATAGCGCAGCACGAGACCAACCAGCAGCCGGTCATGGCCATAGGTATTGAGGAGCGAGGCCAGCGCATAACTTTCCTCGATCGACACCACGATCGGCTTTTCGGTGAAGACGGTAAGACCGGCTTCGAGCCCGATGCGGATATGCTCCAGATGCAGGTGATTGGGTGAGCCGATCATCAGGAGATCGAACGTTTCAGCGGCGATCAGTTCCTGAGGGGTGGAATAGGCATTGCCGGGCGAGATGCCAGCCTCCGTCAGGCGCGGCAGACCTGCCGGCGCCGGATCGACATAACCGACGATCTCGAAATCCGGATCGATATCCTTGAATGCGCATCCGAGATAGCCCAGTCGGAATCCGAGCCCGATAATGGCGACCTTCATAGTGGCCTGTTCCCTGTTTTCGTAATTATTTTTCTTAGCCTGTGGCAGATGCCGGATTTCGTCAACCAAAAAACGCCCGTGGGCAAATTTCCTGAAATTCCTTTTCATGGCTCGGCGCGTGTTGCGCGTCTCGCCTCTTGAAAAGGCCTTGCAGATCTTTGGTCGTTGTTGCTGCCCGTCATTCTGTCCAGTCGTTGCAGAGACAATACCAAAAAAATGCCAATCGTCTACCGGTTCCAGCATAAAAATTCGAAACCGGTTGTTTTTGCCCGAGTGGGCGAAATAAATCAGTGATTGCGCATGAAGTTGACGACTGGAATAAAACCATTTGCGGATTTGGTATCGCGTTGGTATTGTCCAGCCTTACGAAACGGCAGGTGAGCAGCGCGAATTGCAGGGGACGGCAGACAGCCGCGATCTCGCTCTTCGAGCGCGAAAGGGGGATCGGCATGGCAATGGAGGAGGTTCTGCCGCTGGCGCAGCTCCAGGCTGTGCGCGGCGGTCCGCTTTATCTCAAGCTGAAGAACATGATCGAAGACGCTGTGGTGTCCGGTCGTCTGAAGCACGGCGATGCCCTGCCGGCCGAGCGCGACATTGCCGATGAGGCGGCGATTTCGCGCGTGACGGTGCGCAAGGCCATCGATGATCTCGTCGATCAGGGGCTTCTGGTACGCCGTCGCGGTTCCGGCACGTTCGTGGTGAAACCGGTGCCGCGCATGCAGCAGGCGCTGACGCGGCTGACCTCCTTTTCCGAAGACATGCGCCGTCGTGGCATGGTGCCCGGCTCGCGTTGGCTGGATCGTGGCATTTTCGAACCGACCTCCGAGGAAACCATGACGCTCGGGCTTGCCGGTTCGGCGCGGGTGGCCCGGCTGACGCGCCTGCGTACGGCAAACGACATGCCGATTGCGCTGGAGCGGACAAGCCTTGCCGACGACATGTTGCCCGATCCCGATCTCGTGGAAAACTCGCTCTATCAGGCGCTTGCGCAGCGCAACATCCAGCCGGTGCGCGCAAACCAGCGTATCTGCGCGGTGCTGCTGAAGGACGAGGAGACCGAGCTTCTGGGCGTTCCGCCGGGTTCGGCTGCGCTTTCCGTCCAGCGGATCGCCTATCTTGAGGGCGGGCGCGTGATGGAAGTTTCGACCGCCCTTTATCGCAGCGACGCCTATGATCTCGTCGCAGAACTCACCATCGGCGCCTGACGCCACGCCCAATTCCCGAAAGGCTTTTTCATGACTTCCATCATGCGCCAGGAGATCGACCAGATCCCGGCCGTCGCCGCAAACCTTCTTGCCACCAGCCATGCAGCCATCGAGGCGGCAGGCAAGGCTCTGCGCGAACGTGATCCCGCTGTCGTCGTCACAATCGCGCGCGGCTCTTCCGATCATGCGGCGCATTTTTTGAAATATGCCATCGAACTGGAGCTTGGCATCCCGGTCGCCTCGCTCGGGCCATCGCTAAGTTCCATCTACGAGGCGCCGCTGCGGCTGGAGCGGGCAGCCGCCATTGCGGTCTCGCAGTCGGGCGCAAGCCCTGACATCGTATCCCTGGCAAAAACCGCAAAGGCCGGCGGGGCGCTGACGATTGCGCTGGCCAACACGGTCCCCTCCCCGCTTGCCGATGCGGCAACCATGGCCATCGACATCAAGGCCGGCCCGGAAATTGCCGTTGCCGCGACGAAATCCTTCGTGAATTCCATCGTCACCGGTCTTGCCATTCTGGCAGCCTGGAAGGGCGATGCGGTGCTGGCAAAGGCGGTGGCCGATCTGCCGGCGCATTTTGAAAAGGCACTGTCGCTTGACTGGAGCGAACTGGTGGAGCCGCTCGCCACGTGCGATTCGCTTTACATGCTGGGCCGCGGCCCTTCCCTGGCGATTGCCTCGGAGGCGGCGCTGAAATGCAAGGAAACCTGCGAACTGCATGCGGAGGCCTATTCCTCCGCCGAGGTTCTGCACGGCCCGGTCTCGCTGGTTGCGGCGAATTTTCCGATCATCGCCTTTGCCGCCCGCGACAAGGCCGAAGCGTCCGTTGCCGAGACCGCCTCGCGGCTGGTGGAAAAGAATGCCGCGATCTACCTCACGTCCAGCCGCGGCAACGGACCTGCGGTCCTGCCGGTGGTGGAAACCGGGCACCCGCTGACCGATGCGCTCTGCCTCATCATTCCCTATTACGGCATGGTGGAGGCGCTCTCGCTTCGGCGCGGGTTCAACCCCGACAAGCCGGCGGCCTTGAAGAAAGTGACGGAGACGCGATGAGCACGCCGTTCCAGCCTGCCGACATGCAGCCCACCGACATGATGGTGACAGGCGGCCGGATCTTCGATGGTCACCGCTTTCTGGAAAGGCATGTGCTTCTGGTGGCGGCCGGCAAGATCGTCGCCATCCTGCCTGAAGATGTCGCTTTGCCCCCCCTCCCCCGCATCGATGCACAGGGCGCACTGATTGCGGCCGGTTTCATCGACCTGCAGGTGAACGGCGGTGGCGGAGTGCTGCTCAACAATCAGCCCACCCTCGAGGGCATCGCCACGATTTGCGCGGCCCATGCGCGTTTTGGGACGACGGCATTGATGGCAACATTGATCACTGACACCGTGGACCTGCGAACGGCTGTCCTTTCCGCCGGCTGCACGGCGCACGAAAACCGCATTCCCGGCTTTCTTGGCCTGCATCTGGAAGGCCCGCATCTTTCCATCGCGCGCAAGGGCACGCATGATCCCGCCCTGATCCGCCCGATGACGCAGGCTGATCTTGCCGTTCTCATCGAAGCAGCGGGCGCGTTCGGCAAGGCGCTGATCACCATTGCGCCGGAAAACGTCACGCCGCAGCAGGTGAACAGGTTGAAAGCTGCCGGTTATGTGGTGAGCCTTGGCCATACCGATGTCGATGCGGCAACAGCCATTGCCTATGCCGATGCGGGAGCATCGATGGTGACCCACCTGTTCAATGCGATGAGCCAGCTCGGCAATCGTGAGCCGGGCGTTGTCGGGGCAGCGCTGGGCGACGGGCGGTTCTCCTGCGGCCTGATTGCCGATGGATTTCATGTTGATCCGCTGTCGATGGCGATTGCGCTGCGCGCCAAGCAGGGGCCCGCCCGGATTTTCCTCGTGACGGACGCCATGTCGACAATCGGGACGGACGAGACGGGCTTTGAGCTGAACGGGCGCCAAGTCTACCGCCGCGACGGACGCCTGACGCTTGCCGATGGCACGCTTGCAGGCGCTGATATTGACATGCTGTCCTGCGTGCGTTTCGTGCATGAGAGGCTGAACCTTCCGCTTGCCGATGCGCTCAACATGGCCTCTCTTTATCCGGCAGAAGCCATTGGCGCAGACACGAAGGGACAGTTGATGGCGGGCAGGGATGCAGATTTCATCATGCTGGACAACAAGCTCGGTTTGCTTTCCACCTGGATCGGCGGACAGTGCGTTTACACCGCACGCCAAGAGATTGCCCGGTCATGATCGTCTGTTTCGACATCGGTGGCACGGCCATCAAGGGAGCGATGGCCTGGTCGCCACAGGATATCCGCCCGGTGCCGCGCCAGCCGACGCCGCTGCATGATTTCGATGCCTTCGTTGCCACTATGCGCTCCGTCATCGATCTTTCGCCGGAAAAACCTGATTGCGTGGCGCTGTCGATTGCCGGCATCATCGATCCTGACAGCCGGCGCGCGGTCGTGGCCAACGTGCCCTGCATCCACGGGCGACTGTTGCAGGAGGATCTGCAGGCAGCACTCGGCCTTCCGGTGAAGATTGCCAATGATGCCGACAGCTTTGTGCTGGCGGAAGCGGGTATTGGTGCTGGCCGGGGACATCGCGTTGTATTCGGGGTCATTCTCGGCACTGGCGTCGGGGGTGGCCTGGTGATCGATGGCAGGCTTATCAACAGCGAGGGTGGCTTTGCCGGGGAATGGGGCCATGCGCCGGTTGCGGCAACGCAGGCCGGAAACCCGCCGGCCCAGTTGCCGCGTTTCCGCTGCGGCTGCGGCCTCGACGGATGTATCGATGCGGTGTGCAGCGCGCGTGGCATGGAAAAGCTGCACGCCCATCTGCACGGGACGACGTTGACCAGCGAAGAGATCATCAGGGCCTGGCAGCGACAGGAGGCGGATGCCTCCCGCACCATCGATGTCTATGTCGATGTGCTGGCCTCGCCGCTGGCGCTGGTTGCCAATGTCACCGGGGCGACGATCATGCCGGTTGGCGGGGGGCTGTCCAATTCGCTGGAACTGCTGGGCGAGATCGACCGCGCGGTGCGAGCCCGCATCCTGCGCAAGTTCGACCGTCCTCTTGTGGTGAAGGCGGAATGCCAGATCGAGCCGGGGCTGATCGGCGCAGCCCTCCTCGGCCTTGCCGCGACGGCCACGGTGTGAACAACACGGGGTGGCCGCGTCGGCCTCCCCTCCCCTCCCCTTTCGCCTCTGATGTCGTAGAACGGTGCGCAGCGTGACGTCGGTGGACGTGGCACCAGATGACGAGGCCTTTTTCGGACGGCGAGCATGGGCCCGACAGCGCGTCCCTTTCCCATGCCGCGGCCTGATGCCCTGCCTTCGCGCCAAAGCATCTTGCGTCAAACCGGTCTTGCGGGCCTTATGCTGTTGCGGGCCTGCCCTGTGATGACGATGCTCGCCGACAGATGGGGCGATGCTTGGATGAGAATCGGGCCGGGACAAGCCATGGCGACCCCTAGAATCACGGCCTTCCCCCTCCTCCGATTCTTCGCTAGAAGAACTTTGGCCCCGCGATCGGGCGTGTTTTTGGCGCGATTGTCAGCTGACAATTGAATCAAATCCCTGAAAACCCTGTATAAAATTCCTGCATCCGGACGGTTGACCAAAAACTGCTTGACGCCAACACAGACTCGGCCCCTATTTGCGATAACCTTACCAATTTACCGGGTTTTCCGTGAATGCCGAACAAGAACGCAATTGCCGACAAAATGAGAAAGCCAGAAACGCGTTCGATCGATGAGACGATCGGTAATGATTCCGCGATTTTGAGCGGGCAGTTGCAGATCCTTTTCGAAAAGCTGTTCTCGCCCAACGCCCGCAAGGAGCTGCGCCGGTTCAGCAGTACCGAAGTCGCACGCCTTCTCGGCGTCACCGACAGTTATGTGCGCCATCTGGCAGCGCAGGAAGAAACGGTCTCTTCCGAAAAGACGGCGTCCGGCCGGCGTACGTTTTCGCTGGAAGAGATCAATGCCATCCGCCGGCATCTCGGCAAGACCAAGCCCGCCTATCTGCCAGGCCGTCGCCCTGGCGACCATCTGCAGGTCATTGCCGTCACCAATTTCAAGGGCGGGTCCGGCAAGACGACCACCGCCATTCATGTGGCCCAGTATCTGGCGCTCCGCGGTTACCGGGTGCTTGCCGTTGATCTCGATCCGCAGGCTTCCATGTCGGCGATGCTTGGGTTCCAGCCAGAGTTTGACGTCAACGACAACGAGACGCTGTACGGCGCAATCCGCTATGACGAACATCGGCGCGCCGTGGACGAGGTGGTGCGGGAAACCTATTTCCCCGGCCTCGATCTGATCCCCGGAAATCTGGAACTGCACGAGTTCGAGCACGATACACCGCGCGCGCTCGCCGATAATGACCGCACCGATACCGACATGTTCTTCATGCGGGTGGGCAATGCGCTTGCCTCGCTTGACGATCGTTATGATGTGGTGGTGATCGACTGCCCGCCGACGCTCGGTTTTCTGACGCTTTCGGCTTTGTGTGCGGCAACCTCGGTTCTCATCACCGTACATCCGCAGATGCTGGATGTCGCATCGATGAACCAGTTTCTCGCGATGACGTCCGATCTTCTCGCCGTCGTCAAGGAAGCTGGCGGCAATCTGCAATACGACTGGATGCGCTACCTGGTGACACGCTATGAGGCCAATGATGGCCCGCAGGCGCAGATCGTGGCCTTCCTGCGCAGCCTGTTTAATGAGCGGGTGCTGACCTCGATGATGGTCAAATCCACCGCAGTCTCGGATGCGGGGCTGTCAAAGCAGACGATCTATGAGGCTGGTCGCGAAACCATGCACCGCCAGACCTACGACCGTGCTGTCGAGGCGATGGACGGTGTCAATGGTGAGGTCGAGCAGTTGATTCGCAGTGCATGGGGACGAGCATGAAGGGACGCGACATCCTGAAGGGCATGGTGGGCTCCACCGACCCGAAGAAGCTCGATCAGAGCCCGCAACAGGCTCACCGCCCGGCAGGTGCCGTGCGGGCGATGAACATGTCTCTCGGACGTCTCAACGAGGAAGCGGCGGCCGCCAAGGTGTTGCGCGAAACCATTGCCCAGGGCGACCGGGTGGTGGAACTTGATCCGGCGCAGGTGGAAGCGGCCTTCATCCAGGACCGCATTCCCGTACGTCTTGACGTGACGCTGGAGGCGCTGAAGGCATCCATACGCGAGAACGGTCAGCAGGTACCGATCCTTGTTCGTCCGCATCCGGACAAACCAAAACTTTACCAGGCCGCCTATGGTCACCGGCGTCTGCGCGCGGCAAGCGAGCTTGGGCTGAAGGTGAAGGCGGTCATCCGCCAGCTGACGGATGAGGAGCTGATCCTTGCGCAGGGCCAGGAAAATGGTCAGCGCGTCGATTTGAGCTTTATCGAGCGGTCGCTTTTTGCCCGGCGGATGGACGAGCATGGCTTTGATCGTGAAACGATCGCGCAGGCGCTGTCCGTCGACAAACCGGAAGTGTCCCGCCTGTTGCAGGTGGCGCAGGCGGTTCCGGACGATATTATCCTGGCTATCGGCCCGGCACCCAAGATCGGCCGGCCGCGCTGGCTGGCGCTTGCAGACCGACTGAAGACAGCGCCATTGGCGCGCAAGGCCATGACGCTGACATCGGCAGAGGAATTTGGCGCGGCAGACAGCAATGACCGGTTTGCCAGCCTCTGGGCCGCGCTGAACGAGGCAGCACCAGAGCAGAAGAGCAGGCTTTCCGATGAGCCGGTCAAGACCCGCAAGGGTGCCGTTCTCGCGACGCTGTCCCGCTCGGGCAGGGGGGCAAAACTTGCCATTCGCTCGCAGGCCTTTGCCGTTTTCATGGCGGAACGCATGCCGCAGCTGGTGGCGGAGTTCGAAGAACAGGACGCGCAGACATCGGGCGACTAGCCTGATTGTCAGCTGACAATGGCAGCCTGGTAACGAGGCAAGCCGGAATGACAAATCACAGGTTCAGTCCGCTCACCACGAACGGATTGATCACAGGCCACAATGAAACAGGAGATTTGAACCGCAAAAGAAAAAGGCCCCCAAGCGACTGACGTCGTGGAAGCCCTTCTCGATCTGTAGCAAGTTGAGAATCGCATTTCCCCGAATCGCTGTCAAGCTTTTACAGCCGTCTGTTTTGACGGGCCGGGATCTTTTGCCTGTTTGAAGGTGAAGGACAATGCAGACGCATGGAGTGACGACGCCCTTTGGGCGGCGTGGGGTTTCGCTTGCGCTCGTGAAAGGGCAAATGCAGGCGGAGGACATCCGCGCCGGCAAGGTGGTGGACAAATGGAAGCTGTTTCGCGATGTCGCGGAAGCGCGCGAAAAGCTTGGACTGCAGGATCGAAGCCTTGCGGTGCTGAACGCGCTTCTGAGCTTTTACCCAGAAACCGACCTTTGCCAGGAAAAGGGGCTCGTGGTGTTTCCCTCCAACGAGCAACTGAGCCTTCGCGCCCACGGCATTGCGGGAACGACGCTACGCCGGCATCTGGCAGCCCTGGTCGACGCAGGACTTCTCCATCGCCGCGATAGCCCCAACGGCAAACGTTATGTGCGCCGTCAGGCCGGTGGCGAGATCGAGCAGGCCTTTGGTTTTAGCCTGGCACCGCTTCTGTTGCGCTCGGAAGAGTTTGCCCATCTGGCACAATCGGTCGCTGCCGAACGGCGAGCGCTGTCGCAGGCACGTGAAGCGCTGACGATCTGCCGTCGCGATATCCGCAAGCTGATTACGGCGGCCATCGAAGAGGGCGCGTCCGGCAATTGGGATGTGGTCGAGAGCCATTATATCGCACTTGTGGCCCGCCTTCCGCGCCGTGCGGATCTCGCATCGGTGACCGCAATCCTGGAAGACATGCAGATGTTGCGCGATGAAGTGCTCAACATTCTGGAAATACAGCTTAAAAGCCAAAAAACAGACGCCAGTGCTATCCATTCTGGCTATCACATACAGAATTCAAAACCCGAATCCTTTAATGAACTTGAACCCGCTTTAGAAAAAAAGCAGGGCGAAAACCCGAATGCCAATAAGACACGGCAAGCCGGGACGACAGGGGAGGAGTGGGCAAAAGGGCCAGCCTCTGAAACCGATGCTGCAAACGATGGTGTTTCCATTTCTGGTTCCGGTTCCGGTTCCGGTTCCGCCGCTGACCCAGCCGGCGGGCGTAATAGGCAATTGCGCGAAAAACTTGCCGAGCGGTTAAAACCACTGCCCTTGCCGATGGTGCTGAAAGCCTGCCCGCAGATCCTCGATTACGGCCCGGACGGTGATATCCGCAGCTGGCGCGATCTTCTGGTCGCCGCCGTCGTCACCCGCTCAATGCTCGGCGTCAGCCCGTCGGCCTACCAGAACGCCTGCGAAATCCTCGGGGCTGAAAATGCGGCCATCGTCATGGCCTGCATTCTGGAACGGGCCGGGCAGATCAATTCCGCCGGCGGTTACCTGCGCGATCTGACGCGAAAGGCCGAACGCGGCGAGTTCTCGCTTGCGCCCATGGTCATGGCGCTGATGAGACAGAACGGCGGAAGTGAACGGAAAACCGGGTGAGGGGAGGCGGCTATCTTGCCTAGGCGCATCCAGTTGTACCGGTACGGGAGCGGCGATTTTTATGATGAGTTCAGGCAAGGATCTGGCACCTCATCGTTTTCCGGTGCGGCTTTTCAGGCGGACGGGCATTAGGTCAGGTTACGAGAAAGGCAAGATGTGGCGGTATCCGGTCACAGGTGCGCCTGTGGCCTTTGGGGCGGAGCAGTCAAAAGATGGCTTGGAATTTTATCGCGCATTGTTCAGAAAACAAAGGGCGTGCGCTTTCTTGTAAATTATCACCTGATACCGCGCATAGCCCTTGGTCTGGTCGATTGGAAAGCGAGTTTTGCCCAGGCTCTCGCCTCGGAACTGGCTTTGCTCCAGACCGCTGAGATCAATAAAAACGCGCGGATGCGCCTGATGACTGTCCAGCACAGAAAAGCGAGCCTGTCTCCATCTTCTTCAGGTCGCGGTTATACTGCGATCAAGAGTGACATAGATGCTTGCAGGGTTGAAGCAATGGCCGCCAATTCTCCTATCCGGTTTCAAAAAATCAGGTGAAAATGATTGTAACAGCCTTTTCTGCACGTTAATAAGTCCCAAACAACTTTATTGAGTGCCTGTGGGAGGGTAAACAATGTTTCCGGTTTTGAATTTTCCTGGGCTCCACCGGCGCCGGAGATTGTTGATCTCGACCGCTCTTGGACTTCTTGCAGTTCAGTCTCTGGATGTTGGTCACGCCCATGCCGGCAGTGTTTCGTGGTCCGGGGGAGCCGGCACAAGCGACTGGTTCACCGACAGCAACTGGGTATGGGACGGCCATGCGCCCACATCTGCGGATGATGCCCGGATTGATGCTCCAGGTGTCGTGGTCGGCACGGCAGGAGCGGTGAAGGACCTGCTCATTGGTGTAAGCGGTGTGGCCGACCTGACTTTGGAGGATGATCTGACCTCTAACAGTGTCACACTCGGTTACAATGCCGGCTCTTCCGGCACCCTTACGGTGTCCGGTGGGACTGCAAGCCTGTGGGCCAACAGTTCTGCCATCTATGTGGGCCATGGTGGAACAGGTGAGGTTGATATTCTGGACGGCTCTGCCGTTTCATCTGTTGATGTCTATCTGGGCTCGGCGGCAGATGGTGTCGGCACGGTGCGGCTGCAAGATGGCGCAGAACTCACCGCGACGGGCGCGATCTATGTTGGCTATGGCGGGGACGCAACCCATGGCGGCACGGGATATCTGCACATCTATTCCGGTTCCACTGTCACCAGTGCCAGCGCAAACATCGCGGACGGGAACAATACCCAAGGTACGGTCGTGGTTGATGGTACCGGGTCTCTCTTTGACAATTCCGGGACAATGGTGGTTGGCGGCGGCGGCCTTGGGTTGCTGACTGTGACGGATGGCGGTGCTGTCGAAACGGGGAGCCTCTCCATCGGCAGCCTTGCGACGGCATCCGGCAGCAAGGTGACGATTGACGGAGCAACGAGCAGCCTCACCGTTACCGGTGACGTCAACATTGCAAGCGCAACGGATGCAGAAC
Organism: Neorhizobium sp. PAMB6716; assembly: GCF_058242805.1. Taxonomy (NCBI): domain Bacteria; kingdom Pseudomonadati; phylum Pseudomonadota; class Alphaproteobacteria; order Hyphomicrobiales; family Rhizobiaceae; genus Neorhizobium; species Neorhizobium sp. PAMB6716. The sequence continues at coordinate 172,677 of NZ_JBZAYW010000003.1, read as the reverse complement.
TTGAGCTGAAAAACGGTGCTTCGGCAACCGTGGGAGCGGTCAAGCTCGGTATCACCACATCAGGGGATGGCAGTCTCATCGTTAATGATTCAGACCTTGACGTTACCGGCCGTGTTTTTGTCGGCCAGGAGGGAGAAGGCAAGCTTGAGATCACCAACACGGGCACCGTCGATGCGGCAGGCGCAATCATCGGCTGGTATGCGGGCAGTACAGGTGAAGCGACGGTCGATGGTGCCGGTAGCCGCTTTGATAATACGGCCGAACTCTATGTCGGCAATGAGGGGTCTGGGTCGCTTACCGTATCAGCCGGCGGTGTCGTCACCAGTACAGCCGGTTATGTGGGCACCGTCACAGGTTCAACCGGACAGATCACCGTAACAGGCGCCGGCTCGCGCTGGGACATGAGCAGTACTTTCATTGTCGGTTACCAATCGGCCACCGAAGGCGTCGTGACCATTTCTGCAGGGGGTGTGATCGACGGATTGCAGGGAACACTCGGCGATCTCTCCGGCTCTGAGGGGCGTATGACGGTGACCGGAACCGGCTCCACCTGGAGTGCGCACGTCGATCCGAACATTCAGTATTCCGGCGATCTGAACGTCGGCCGTTTTGGGGAAGGATACCTCACGATCGCAAGCGGCGGTTCGGTATCCGGCCGCATGCTTCATATCGGCAACGAAGCAGGGTCCTTCGGGCAGGTGACACTGACGGGTGCAGGCTCCAGCATCAATGTCACCAATCAATTGTCTGTCGGCCTTGAAGGAGATGGATCGCTGGTTATCAGCAACGGTGCTGTCATCCAGGCTGACCGGATCGTCATCGCCGGCGATGCCGCTTCCGAGGGTACCTTGACCATTGGCGCAGCAGCAGGCGCCATCAACACCAACAGCGTGTCCTTCGGCGATGGCACCGGCAAGATCGTTTTTGATCACAGCGACAACCACTACACGTTTGCGGCCGATGTCGACGGTAATGGCACCCTGGAATTTGATTCCGGCTCGACCTATCTGACGGGCGATTACACGGATTTTACCGGCAGCCTGCAGATATCGGGCGGTTTCGTATCTGTGGATACCGCGACGCTTTCTGTCGTGACGGATGTTGAGGCTGGTGCAACGCTTGGCGGTTCGGGAACGATGGGCAATGTCAGTGTTGCCAGTGGCGCCACGGTTGCTCCCGGCAATTCCATCGGCACGCTGACGGTGGCCGATATCAACTTCGCCTCCGGTTCGACCTATTCCGTGGAGATCGATCAGACCGGTGCGAGCGATCTTCTGCACGCGACGGGGATCGCCTCGATCAGTTCCGGGGCGCTGGTGCATTTTGAGCCAGAAAATGGCACGGATGATGGCAGCGCTTACACGATCGGCACCCGCTATACGATTATCACGGCGGATGGCGGCATCAACGGCACCTTCGGTTCGCTGACGGACAGCTTTGCCTTCCTCGACGGGGTCCTCGCTTACGATGCCAACAATGTTTACCTGACGCTTGCCCGCAACGGCGTGAACTTTGCAAGCCTCGGCAGAACCGGCAACCAGCGCGCCGTCGGCGCAGCCTTCGATGTGATGGCGACCGGTGGATCTCTTTGGAATGCCGTTGCAACATTGACCGATGCGGCAGTGCCCGGCGCCTATGATCAGCTCTCGGGTGAAAGCCATGCATCGCTTCGCGGCGTCCTTTTGGAGGATAGCGCATTTCTGCGCGACGGGCTCATGGACCGTCTTTCACAGGGCGACGGCACTGGCGGCCGCGGCTTCTGGATGTCGGCCTTCGGCGGTTGGCGTGACGGGGGAGGGGACGGCAACGCGGCCGATATTCGCCGAAACACCGGCGGCTTCGTTACGGGCCTCGACGGTGACCTGACGGATGGCTGGCGCCTTGGCTTGGCCACCGCTTACAGCCGCACCAGCGTTGATGTGGATGGCCGCTCAAGCCATGCGACCGCCGACAATTATTCGCTCGGGATCTATGGCGGCGGTGCTGTGGGAGGTGTCGATCTGCGGCTTGGCGGCAGCTATACGATGCATCAGATCAATACGGACCGAACCGTGGACTTCAACGGTCTGAGCAACAGGCTGAGCGCCGACTATGACGGTGGCACGGCACAGATATTTGCTGAGGCAAGTGTTTCGCTCGACGCAGGCGGTGTCGAATTTTCCCCGTTCGCCGGGCTGGCCCATGTGCGCACGCATACGGACGGTTTTGATGAAACAGGCGGGGATGCCGCACTGTCCGTCGCAGACAACCACGACGCCGTCACCTATGCCACCATGGGCTTGCGTGCTCAAACACCGCTTGAGTTTGCTGGCATGGCAGCCACTGTGCACGGTCAACTTGCCTGGCGCCACGCCTTTGGTGATGAGACGCCGGGGTCAATCAATCGCTTCGCGACGGGCGAAACATTCTCCGTTTCCGGCACCCCGATTGCCCGCGACGTTGCCCTTGTCGGTGCGGCTGTTTCTCTGCCCGTCTCCGATGGCGCAAGCTTTGGTCTGTCTTATGCAGCTCAAGCAGGAGAGGGGGACTGGCAGAACCAGATAAAGGCGCGGTTTGACGTCCGGTTCTGACGGTTTCGTGCCCGCTGTCACCAAGCGCGTGGTGCAGTGCGCCTGAGCGGGCAAGCTACATCTGAAAGAGTTGATGCGCATCGAGCCGATGTCGGCGCTGCCGCAGCTGGCAGCGGATATTGTGGATGGCCGTATCCGGGGCCGCGTCGTGCTGCGCATCGACGGCTGACCCCGGTTGACGCGTCCTCAGAGAGCGGAAAGCTTGCCGGTGGCGAGGAGAGCGATGATGGCAAGGCCGATGACAACGCGGTAATAGACGAAGGGCAGATAGTTGCGGGTGGAGACCAGCTTCAGAAAAAAGACGATCACCGCGTAGCCGACCACGAAGGAAATGAGCGTCGCAAGCGCCGTCTGGCCGGCACCCACCGGGTTGTCCTGCCCGATGCTTTTGAACAACTGGTAAAAACCGGAACCGAAAACGGCGGGCACTGCGAGCAGGAACGAATACCGTGCCGCCGCTTCGCGCGTATAACCCATCAGAAGGCCGGCGCTGATCGTGCCGCCCGAGCGGGAGACGCCAGGAATAAGCGCCATGGCCTGGGCAAACCCGAAAATGATGCCGTCGCGCCAGGTGAGGTGATCCAGCGTGCGCGCCTTGGTGCCGATCCGGTCGGCAAGGCCAAGGATGATGCCGAACACGATGAGCGCGGTTGCGGTGATATAGAGGTTGCGCAGGCCATGCTCGATCTGGTCCTTGAACAGCAGGCCGAGCACGACGATGGGCAGCGAGCCAAGGATGATCAGCCAACCCATGCGGGCGTCCTTAGCATCATGGGGTGCGCGCAGGACGGTCTGGCGCAACCATGCGGTGGCGATGCGCATGATATCCGACCAGAAATAAACGAGAACCGCCGCTTCCGTGCCGATTTGCGTGATGGCGGTGAAGGCTGCCCCGGGATCGGCCCCGGAGGGCAAAAATTCGCCGGCGATGCGCAGATGTGCGCTCGATGATACCGGCAGGAATTCCGTCAGGCCCTGTATCAGGCCCAGGATTGCTGCATCCGTCCAGCTTACCGTCATGTGGCAGTCTCTCCTATTGCCGGTCCTCTTCTTTCGGGGAAGGCCGGTTATTGCGCGCGTGTTCCTCCCGAACTCTCACCGCTCTTTTGTCAAAGGCGTTCCGCGATGGCAAGGAGCGCCGACAAACGACCGCCAGCTTCCGATCCGCCATCAGGGAGAACCGGTAGCGCCGTGACAAGGGAAATGCAGGTCAAGACAAAAATCATGCCTTGCTTTAGCCACGCGATTGATGCAGTGCCCCACGAAAGGCCTGTTGTTCCAAAAGATCCGGAAAATCCGGCATCGGAGCCGAAACCGGCGGGAACTGCTTGGTGTATTATAGTAAAGACATGAACGTGCGGGCCAAAATGACTGTCGCAATAGGCAAGCGGGTGGTGTTGCACTTTCCCGGCTTTGAGAAAATGACCACGGCCGGCCATCATGGCCGCTTCCTGCGCACAGCTGCGCAGATGGCAAAAGTTTGGGGATTTTCCGCCGATATAGGACCGCTTGCTGCCGATGCCTCGGGCGCAGGTTTTACCGTCGTTGCCGGATCGGACACTTGGCAGACGACCAGCCGGATCCACATCTGCGACCATGATACCCTTGTCGATGAACTCGCCGAACGCCCGCTGGTAAACCGCCTGCTGACCGGTTTCAGGAGCGCCGCACAGGTCGTTGTTCAAGGCGGGCTTGCCGGTTATTTCCGCCATGGCTGGCGGTTCGCGCTGTTTTTCTTTTTTCCATTCCTCCTGATGCTATCAGGCATCGGCATCAGTCTCGGTCTGGCCGCTCTGCCGCACTGGCTCTCCCTCGTGTACTGGCATTACCTCTGGAGCCTGCCGCTGGCAGGCGCCTTCTTCCGCTATGGCCTGCTGCCGTTTGCGGAGCGGTTTTACACGCTGCATCTGTTTTCGGATTGGGAAATGGCCGTCGCGGTTGCCAGTGGCAAGGCGTCGAGCGTGGAACGGTATCTTGAAGATCGTGTGGAGACGCTGCGGCGTGCGCTCGAGGTAGAGGCGGACGAATATGTCATCAGTTCGCACAGCATGGGCTCAAGCCTTGCCGTGCAGGTGCTGGGCATGCTGCTGGAACGGCAGCCGGATGCGCTTGCCGGCAAGCGCGTTGTGTTCGTCACGCTCGGCGGTGCCATTCTGCAATGTGCGCTCCTGCGCTCCGCAACGGACTTGCGTCGGCGCGTCGGCCTTATTGCGCGGACACCGGAAGTCTCATGGCTTGAGGTGCAGTGCCTGACTGATCCGATCAATTTCTACAAGTCGCGGGTCGTCGCCATCACCGGCCATCCATCGGCTCCGCAGGCAGCGCTTGTCACCATCCGCGTCAAGCACCTCTTGTCGCCGGAGCGTTACGCGCGCATCAAGCGCGATTTTTTGCGCGTTCACCGGCAATATGTGCTGAACGCCGACAGGAGGGGCTCGTTCGATTTTACGCTGCTGACGTCAGGGCCATTCCCTGCTGCACTGACCACCGATTATGCGGCCCGCTCGTTCCAAGACCTGGTCCCGGCATTGAATGCCGTGGAGAATGTATCAGCGCCCGGCGCTCCCTAAGGACGGGAAGGCGACGCCTTGAGGCGTCGCCCGCGTTTGTCAGAGCAGTTTTTCCAGCGTGATCGGCAGGTCGCGGACCCGTTTTCCGGTGGCATGGAAGACGGCGTTTGCAATGGCCGGCGCCACGCCGACAATGCCCACTTCGCCAACGCCCTTGCCGCCGAGCACGGAGGCTTCGAAATCCGGCTCTCCGACCGACAGGATCTCGATCAGCGGCACGTCGGCATTGGTCGGCACGAGGTAATCGCCGAGATTGTTGTTGACGACACGGCCGTTGCGCGGATCGACCAGCCCTTCCTCGAGCAGTGCCTGGCCGATGCCCATGATGATGCCGCCGCGCAGCTGGCTTTCGGCAAGTTTTGGGTTGTACAGCCGGCCGCAATCGAAGGCGGAGACGATGCGCGAGACGCGCACCGTGCCAAAGTCCTCATCGACGCGCACTTCGATGAAATGCGCGCCCCAGCTGTGGATGGAAAAGTCGCCGGCGGTCGGTCCGCGCACCTTGGCCATATGCGTCCAGGCTTTCTGTTTTTCCTCAGTTGTCGTGCCTTCGGGCAGGGTGTTGCGCTTCACTTCCAGGCTCTCGCGGCCAAGCATGGCCATCAGTTCGCCGATGCTCATCGATGGGCCGTCTTCGCGCGATGTTTTGATGTGGCCGTTCTCGATGATCAGCGTGTTGGCGCCGGACGTGGCAAAGGGCGAGTTCGGCTCGTTGAGCGCAAGCCCGATCAGTTCCTCGCGGGCGGCCTGTGCCGCCTTGTGGACGGCGCCGGTGATGGAGCCCGCCAGCATGGAGCCGCCGGCAACCGGCGCACCGGCAGACAGGGAATCGCCGAGCTTCACGTCGACCTGCTCGACGCCGACACCGAGCGCGTCGGCTGCCGTCTGGGCCACGATCGTATAGGTGCCCTGGCCCATGTCGATGCCAGCACTTTCCACCTCGACACTACCGTCTAAGAGGATGCGGATCATCGCCTCGCTGCTGTTGGTGAGGTTTGGAAACGTGCCGCAGCCGATGCCCCAGCCGATCAGGGTGCGGCCGTCGCGCATGGAGCGCGGGGCAGCGGTTCGATCCGACCACCCGAAACGCTCGGCGCCGGCCATCAGGGCTTCCCTGAGCTTTCGCGTCGACCACGGTTTACCGGACTGGTAATCGTGATCGGCATAATTGCGCAGCCGGATCTCCAGCGGGTCGATGCCGACGGCATAGGACAGCTCGTCGATGGCGCATTCGATGCCATAGGCGCTCGGGTTCTTGCCGGGTGCGCGCAAGGCGCCGGGGGTGACGGTGTTCACCTTGATCAGGCTCTGCTGCGAACTAAAGTTGTTCACCGCGTACATGATGGGCGTTGCAGCCCCGGTTGACTCGTGAAACTCCGCATAGGTCGAGGTTTCGTTGGCACCGCGGTGAATGACCGCCTGCAGTACGCCATCTGCGGAAGCGCCGAGCTTCAGCGTCTGGCGCGTCGACGCGCGTCCGCCATAGGCGGTAAACCCTTGCGACCGGGTGACGGCAAGCTTCACCGGCCGGCCGAGTTCCCGTGCCGCAAGTGCTGCCACCGCGCCATAAAAATAGGCGCCGCCCTTGGAGCCGAAGCCGCCGCCGATGAAGGGTGAGATGATGCGGACATTCTCGAACGGGATTTCGAACCATTCGGCATAGGTGCGCGCCATGCCATGCGTCCACTGGCTGGGCTCCCAGATCGTCAGCTGGTCGTCCTGCCAGCTGGCAATCAGGCCATGCGGCTCGATGGGCACGTGATATTCGCGCGGTGTACGGTATTCGGCCTCGATGGTGATGTCGGCGGCGGCAAAGGCTGCCTCCGGATCGCCCCACTCCACGGTCATCGGGTCGGTGACCTTGCCGGTGCCTGCCTCTGCGATGGTCGTGGTCGCCGGCGTTTCCTTGTACTTCACCGTGATCAGGCGTGCGGCTTCCCGGGCCTGCTCGAACGTTTCGGCGATGACGGCGGCCACCGCCTGGCCGTTGTAGTTCACCTCGGCGGGCAGCGGCAGGTAGGGCACCTTGTCCACACGGTTGCCGTTCCAGTCGGAGGCAACCATCATGTTGAACACCTTGTCCGGCGTCAGCACCATCAGCACGCCGGAAGAGGCTTCGGCGGCCACCTTGTCGACCGACACGACGCGGCCGGATGCGATGGTGGACTGGACAAGAACGGCGTGGACGAGGTTTTCGACCGGCTGTTCGAGCGCATAGGTCGCAGCACCGGTAATCTTGCGGCGGCCATCGAGACGGGCGACGTGGCGGCCGAGGCTGCCGTCGGAGGCATCGCCATGCTTTCTGGGTTCGATGAGGGTCATGCAAGGCCTCCAAGCGTCAGGATGGCGCGCGTGACGACACGCGGCACAAGGTCAATCTTGTAATGGTTGTCGCCGTGGGAAACGGCGCCCTCCGTGGCAAGCCGGCTTGCCTGAGCAACGGTGTCTTCGTCGAGCGTCTTGCCGATCAGGGCCTGTTCGATAGAACGGGCGCGCCAGGGTGTGGTGGCAACGCCGCCAAGCGCCACGCGCAGATCGCGGATCGTGCGTCCGTCTTCGTCCAGTTCGAGCGCAACGGCGGCGCTGGCTGCGGCAAACTCGTAACTCGCACGGTCTCGCACCTTCAGATAGGTGGAACAGTGCGCTGCCGGGGAGGCGGGGACAAAAAGTCCGGTGACGATCTCGCCGGGCTGCAGCACGGTTTCGACATGCGGCGTGTCGCCCGGTTCAAGGAAGAAGTCGGCAATCGCAATTTGACGATCCTGCAGTTCGACCACCGCATCGAACGCGATGAGGGCTGCGGCAAGATCGCCGGGATAGCTTGCGATGCAGTGTGGGCTCGTGCCGAGAACCGCGTGGTTGCGGGTGACGCCGCCAAGGGCTGAACAGCCGCTGCCGGGCTGGCGTTTGTTGCAGGCGGGAAATGCGCCGGGATCGCGGAAATAGGCGCAGCGCGTGCGTTGCAGAAGGTTACCACCGATGGTTGCCATGTTGCGCAGCTGCGGCGAGGCGGCAAGCGACAGCGACTGGGCAATCGCGGGAAAAGCGGCCTTGATGCCCTGATGATCCGCCACGTCGCTCATGCGGGCGAGCGCGCCGATGTGAAGACCGTCGTCTGTTACGCGGATATCATCAAGGCCCGAAAGGCGCCCGATATCCACCACCGCATCCGGCTCTGTTACGCCGCATTTGGCCAGATCCAGAAGCGTGGTGCCGCCGGCCATCAGCAGAACGCCAGCTTCCTTTGCCCTGAGGCTTGCATCGTCCAGCGAAGTCGCGCGCAAGTAAGTAAAATCTTTCATCGGGCTGCCTCCGCTGCCTGACGCACCGCGTCAACGATGGTGTTATAGGCTCCGCACCGACAGAGATTGCCGGACATGTATTCGCGGATTTCGGCGTCGGAGCCGGCATGGCCTTCGCGGATGCAGGCAACGGCCGACAGGATTTGGCCCGGCGTGCAATAACCGCACTGGAAGGCGTCGTGTTCGAGGAATGCGGCCTGAACCGGGTGCAGTTCGCCGTTCTCGCCGGCGATGCCTTCGATCGTGGTGATCTCGCAGCCTTCCGCCTGGACGGCAAGTGTCAGGCAGGAGAGAACGCGGCGGCCATCGACCAGCACAGTGCAGGCGCCGCACTGGCCCTGATCGCAGCCCTTTTTGGTGCCTGTGAGGTGAAGCTGTTCGCGCAGCGCATCGAGAAGCGTTACGCGTGGCTCCACCGCAAGGGCATGCGGTGTTCCATTGATGTCCAGCGTCAGGGGAATGGTTTGGGTCATGACGGCTCCTGATGGGAACGAAGAGGAAATGCGTGGGGGGCAGTTGGCGGGCGGCCCGTAAAGGTCGGCCGCGGGATGCGCGGAAACATTATCCATGACATCCGGTTGCCGGATGCGGTAAACAGTGAGAGCGCTCTACGTCATAAACGGAGGCGCCTCCGATTAACTTAGGGGTGTATGGACTGTCGTCAAGTCCCCGCCTTGCCAGGACCCGTTTTTTGTCTGCAGCAGAACCGATAAAACCTTCTCCCAGACCGCGCGCCGATGCGCTGCGCAACCGCGAGAAACTTCTGGAAGTGGCTGCTGGCGCTTTTTCGGCCCATGGCGTCGAGGCGTCGCTGGATGATATCGCAAAGCAGGCGGGTGTCGGGATCGGTACGCTCTACCGGCATTTTCCAAGCCGCGAGCATCTGGTTGAGGCTGTCTATCGTCGCGAACTGGAAAGTCTGGCGGCGGCGGCCGAAACCCTTGCCGCACGCCATCCGGCCGATATAGCACTTGAGGAATGGATGCGTCGCTTCGTCAGCTATATTGCCGCCAAGCGTGGCATGGCCGCAAGCCTCAAAGTGTTGATGAGTTCCAATTCAGGCCTGTTTGCCGATGGCGCAAGCCGCATTCGCGAGGCGCTGGAAAGTCTTCGTGCCAAGGCGGCCGCCGAGGGGCTGATCCGCGACGACATGGAAACGAGCGACCTTCTGCATGCGCTGTCGGGCATTTACTCGATGCCGGACCTTCCCGACTGGCGTGACCGTTGCCACCGCCTGATCGGGCTTTTGATGGACGGGCTTCGCACCCGCCGATAATTTGTCTGCTCTGCCGTCGCCTGCGGAAAGCTCGAGTGTAATGGGGTTCCGGATGACCGAAACCCCTTTTTCATGCGGCGAACGTCAGCGTGCGTTGACCATCTGCGCCAGCGCACGGGCGCGGGCGAGGCAGGCGGGCTGCTGGTCGATAAAGCGCTCGGCGCCGATTTCCATGATCAGCGTCGTGTCCGGCAGGAAGCTCAGTTCGGAAAAGATCTCGTCCCAGGCAATATCGCCCCAGCCGATCGGCAGGTGCAGGTCGCCAATGCCAAGGGCGGTTGCTTCTGCCGGGTGGAAGAATTTTGTCATCGTGTAGGGACGGCCAAAGCTGTCATGGACGTGCAGGTGGCCGGTGACCGGTGCCATGGCGCGCAACTGGTCGCGGAAATCGAGACCCTTGAAGGTGGATTCGATATAGGCATGGCTGAAGTCGATGAGGGCAACGACATTGTCGTGACCGATGGCGCGGACCGTTTCAGCCACCTGGCTCGGCGTCTGGCGATACTGGCCGCTTTCGGTGGTGAAGATGTTTTCGAGCACGATCCGCACGCCATAACCCTTGGCGACATCGGCCATTTCGGACAGTGCCTCGCGCTCCATCTGATCAAGGTCAGCGCCATTTTCGCCGGGTGCCAGCTGGGCCGAGCCGGAGTGGTGAACAAGGATGCCGGCGCCGAGGCGGTTTGCCATTTCCAGCATGGCGCGCACGACCTGCTTTTGCAGGACGAGGTGCTCGCGGTCCATGAAGTTGGAACTGATCTGGCCATGCAGCGACAGCTTCTTGAACGCATACTGGCCAACGATCTCGATGACGCGGCTCATGCGATCTTCGATGATGCGGCCGCCCGAGACGATTTCCTCGCCATAGATGCCGATTTCGCAGGCGTCTGCGCCGGTGTCGGCGATTTCGCGCAGCGATGCGTCAAGCGTGGTGAGGTCGCCGCGGCCGGTACGGTTGCAGAAGCCGATGGCGGAAATGATGTCGGTCATGAGAGAACTCCGGTGTGCTGTGTCGTGGATGCGCTGCCGCGTGCAGCAGCGATGTCGGTGCCCGGGAGGGGGAATTCGATGCGACGGCCGGTCTCGGCGTCGAAGAAGTGCAATTGTTCCGGGGGGAGCGACAGCCAGACGGTGTCGCCGGCGGAAACGTCGGCATCCTCCGCCACGGCTGCGGCAAAGGCTTCGCCGGCGATCTCGCAATGGATGACGCGTCCAACGCCGAGTTCCTCGACGAAATCGATGCGCGCCGGAAGGCCCTTGCTCTCGGTTGTGAGACGGCATTGCTCGGGGCGAATGCCGACGATCACCTCACGGCCGCGCAGCGCATGCGCCACCAGCGGATCGATGGCGATGGCAGCGCCGTCGAGGCGCACGGTTGCGGTTTCCACCTCGATGCGCGTCGTAAACAGGTTCATTGCCGGCGCCCCGATGAAGGAGGCGACAAACGTGCTGGCCGGGCGGTGATAGATATCGAGCGGCCGGCCGACCTGCTCGACATGGCCGCGGTTCATCACCACCAGCCGGTCGGCAAGCGTCATGGCCTCCACCTGGTCATGCGTGACGAAAACTGATGTCGCCGACAGCCGCTGGTGCAGCTTGCGGATTTCAGCGCGCATGGTGACGCGCAGTTTTGCGTCAAGGTTCGACAGCGGTTCGTCGAACAGGAACACTTTTGGCTCGCGGATGATGGCGCGCGCCATGGCAACACGCTGGCGCTGACCGCCGGAGAGCGCTGCCGGCCGTCGCTCGAGGTAATCCTGCAGGCCGACGATTTTGGCGGTTTCGGCAATGCGCCGCTCGCGCTCGGCCTTGGAAACGCCCGCAACCTTCAGCGCATAACCGATATTGCCGGCAACCGTCATGTGCGGGTAGAGCGCATAGTTCTGGAACACCATGGCGCAGCCACGTTCACGCGGTTCCAGCTTGTTGACGACACGCCCGTCGATGGCGATCTCGCCGGCGGTGATGTCTTCGAGGCCGGCAATCATGCGCAACAGCGTGGACTTGCCGCAGCCGGAGGGGCCGAGGATGACGACGAATTCGCCGGAATCGAACGACAGGTCGATGCCGTGCAGCGTCGGGGTCTTGCCGTAGCTCTTGCGCACGGCGCGGATCTGGATATCAGCCATTTTAGTCAAACCTTGTTTTCTTGAGACGACGCGCGGGCGGTCACTTTTCGGAGGAGACCAGGCCGCGGACGAACCAGCGCTGTAGGACTGCGACGACGATGACCGGCGGGGCCATGATGATCAGCGAACCGGCCAGCGTCACGTTCCAGTCGGGAATGCCGTTGTCGGAGGGCAGAAGGGCGCGCAGCGACATCATCACCGTCTTGTAGGACGGGTCGGTCACCATCAGCAGCGGCCAGAGATACTGGTTCCAGCCATAAACGAACATGATGGTGGTGAGCGCCAGCATGTTGGTGCGCGACAGCGGAAGCAGCATGTCAAAGAAGAAACGCACCGAGCCCGAGCCATCCATGCGGGCGGCTTCCGCCAGTTCGTCCGGCAGCGTCATGAAGAACTGCCGGTAGAGGAAGGTGCCGGTGGCCGTCGCAATCAGCGGCAGCGTCAGGCCGGCATAGGAATTAAGCAGATTCCACTCGATGGAGATGTCGAGGCCGAAAAACCCAAGGATGGATTTGATCGGCTGGAAGAGGTCGGCGGCTACGGCATAGGTCGGCACGACGCGTACTTCGAGCGGCAGCATCAGCGTGATGAACACGCTCCAGAAGAACACATGCTTCAGCGGGGTGCGGAAGAACACGATGGCGAAGGCGGTGCAGGCCGACAGCGCGACCTTGCCGGCCGTGACCAGAGCCGCCATGATCAAGCTGTTGGTCATGGCGGTGCCGAGATCCGCCCGCGTCCAGGCGGCGCTGGCATTCGTCATGAATTCGCCCTGCGGCAGGAAGCTGAAGGGGACTGCATTCACCTGCGGCATGGTTTGGCTGGCGCCGGCGAGGACGACGAGGAAGGGGCCGAGCAGCAGGAGGAAGCCGATCACCATGATGGCATAGGTGAAGGCATCGGCATAAGGGGTGCGCTGGATCATTCCGGCCTCACTTGTAATGCACCCGCTTCTCGATGAAGCGGAACTGGATGAAGGTGAAGACCATGATGAGCCCGATCAGGATGATGCTCTGTGCGGATGCGCCGGAATAATTGAGACCCTGGAAGGCTTCGTCGACGATGCGATAGACCATCACCTCTGTGCCGTGGTTCGGACCACCGCCGGTGACGGAGTGCACGATGCCGAACGTATCGGCGCCGACAAAACCTTCGGTCATCATGGTCACAAGCAGGAAGAACAGGGTGGGTGCGAGAAGCGGCACCTGCACGTCGATGGCCCGGCGGAAAGGCCCGGCGCCATCCATGGCAGCAGCTTCTCCAAGTGCGCGGGGCACCGATTGCAGGCCGGCCAGCAGGAAGATGAACGTATAACCCGACCACTTCCAGATGAAGATGATGATCACAAGCGCCAGCGCATGGCTGCCATATTTGGCCGGGTTCCACAGATCCGGCGACAGCGCATTGATGGAGGCGGCAAGCCCGCGCTCGGGCGACAGGATGAAGCGAAAGGCCATGCCGGCGGCAGGACCCGCGATGGCAAACGGTAGAATGTAGAAAAAGCGGAAGAAACCGGACCCGGGCAGCTGGCGATCGACCGCAAGCGCCAGTGTCAATCCGATGAAAATGCAGAAAAACGGTCCGACGGTTGCAAAGATCAGGCTGACGACGACCGAATTCCAGTAGAACGGGTCAGACAGCGCTTCCGTGAAATTGGCAAAGCCGACAAATTCCGCAGCACCACCAAACGGTGGCTCCAGCGTGAAGGCCCAGTTCACCACAGCCGCAACAGGCCAGTAGAAGAACAGGAGGATCAGGACGAGCTGCGGCAGGGCAAACAGAACAGGTAGCCACCAGCTCTTGAATACGGCGCGTTTTTCCATGAGTGGACCAATGCAAGACGATCAGCAGGAGAGGGGGAGCCGGCCGTATGCGGCAGGCTCCCCCGATGACATCAGGCAGAAGAGGATCAGTTCAGCTTCTGGCCGGCATAGGTCTTTTCGAAGCGACGCAGCACGACGTTGGAGCGCTCTGCCGCCTGGTCCAGTTCCTTCTGAACATCGGCGTTCTGCATGAAGATGGCTTCGAGCGAGGTCGCGACTTCCTTGCGGATCTGCGTGAAGCCGCCGAGGCGGATACCACGAGTATTTTCAGACGTCGGCGTGTAGGTGAGGCTGGCGATGGCCAGTTCACGACCCTTGTAGGGTGCCTTGTCGTAGAAGCCGTTGGCCTTCATGGCATCAAAGCCGGTCTTGGTGACCGGGATGTAACCGGTGACCGTCGACCACCACTGAACCATCTCCGGCTGGCCGAGGAAGTTGAGGAAAGCGGCAGCGCCCTTGTATTCAGGGTCCGGACGGCCGGCCATAACCCACAGCGATGCACCGCCGACGAGCGAGTTCTTGCGCTCGGTGCCCTTCCAGACGGGCAGCATGGCGGCCTGCCACTTCACACCTTCCGGAAGCGTCTTGCCGACGGTGCCGTGGTCGGCAATCGAGGTCTGCATCATCTGGCAGGTCTGCGAGGTGAAGGCGGGCACGATATCCATGCCAAGCTGCTTGGTCTTGACGACGAACAGCTTCTCGTCCTGCATCTTCTTGAAGAATTTGACGTGATCGACGAACTTCGTCTTGTTGAAGACGACTTCGGCATCAAGACCCTGATAGCCGTTTGCCTTGGTGGCGATCGGCTGGTTATGGATGGCAGAAAACTGCTCCATGATCGCCCAGGTGTCGAAGTTGAAGCCGAGCGGGCACTCGTAGCCTGCGGCCTTCAGCTTGCGGGCGGCTTCTTCAACCTGTTCCCAGGTCTCCGGCTTGAAGGTGATGCCGGCCTTTTCGAAGGCGGTCTCGTTGTAATAGAACATCGCCGTCGAGGAGTTGAACGGGAAGGACTGCAGTTCGCCGCCGGCCGTTGCGTAATAGTTGGCAATGCCGCCGAAATAGTTGTTCCAGTCGATCTTGTAGCCGTTGTCGGCCATCAGCTTCTTGGCCGGGATGAAGGCGCCCGACAGCATCAGGTCCAGCGTGCCGGCATCATAGATCTGGGTGATGGCCGGCTGCTTCTTGGCGCGGTAAGCGGCAATGGTGTTCTGCAGCGTCGCATCATAAGCGTTCTGCGAGGTGCAGACGATCTCGAAATCGGTCTGCGTGTCGTTGAACTTCTTGCAGGCATCCTGCACGCGTTCGCCCAGATCGCCGGAAAGGCCGTACCAGAATTCGAACTTGGTTTTTTCAGCAAAGGCCGGTGCTGCCCCCAGCGTCGTGGCGGCCATCAGGCCGGCCAGAACGGTCTTCAAAGCAAAAATCTTCATCGCGAGTGCCTCGTTTCAGGACTATGTTTCCGGCGTCTGTCCCCCCGGAAATCGAGGGGCGGTTTACCGGCCATTTGTGATGGATCGAGCAACGTTCCGTGACGGGTTGATGAAGTTTTTGATGCGGATCGATGACAGGCCGGCCAGAATACCCGCAAGACGTGCGGCGGCTGCCACCGCTGGCATCCCCCTGACGCCCGCGCCTTGTCCCTTGGTCAACGGGCCGCTTTTGATGAGTTCGAGAGGTGTTTCAGGCACAAGGGGTGGAGTTTTCAGGGCGTATATGCGATGGGACGGATACAAATACACAAGGCAGATCCGATCATCCGAACGCTCTTTTCCACGCTGAAACCCTCTGGCCGAACCGGCGTCGCGCTTGCGACATCCGTGGTGCAGAGTTTTCTGCTGGTGGTGCTTCTGGTGCTGTCGGGGCCGCATCCTGCCGAAGACGCCAACCCTTCCCTTGCTGTTTCGTCCGCTCCGCTGCCACAGCACATGGCTTTTCTCGGCAAGCGGGATGCAGTCCGGATCATCCTGTCCGCCGATCAGCGGGTGTCTGGCAAGGTCCGTGCATCGGACCCGCCGGATGCTATTGTGCCGAATTCCCCGGCACTGCTTCTGCCGCTTCGCACGCAGGCTGCCGCTCTCGATCTTCCGCGCCGTGGTTTGGCTTCGGCTGCCTTTACCGCCTTCCAGCCTCGCGCTCCGCCATCCGCATTGGCCTGATCCCACGGGACGAAGAAACTCTTCGTCATCACGATCACCATATGCGCGCGCCAAAAGCCCAAGGGCCGTTGCGTGCTGCATTCTATGCTGGATATCGCTAGTGAAAAACTCAACATGGAAGGTGGTGACCTATCTGGTCATCATCCTGGTCGGGCTGCTTGTCGCCCTGCCGAATGTCTTGTCGGACAAAACCCTTGAAAGCTGGCCGTCCTTCCTGCCGAACCAGAAGGTATCGCTGGGGCTTGACCTGCGCGGCGGATCGCATCTTGTGCTCGAAGTGGACCGCCCCGCACTTGGGGACGAATGGCTGCAGACCCTGACGCAGGAGGCGCGCGTTGCCCTGCGCGAAGCCGGTGTCGAGATACGGTCCGTGCAACGGGAGAAAACGGCCGTCGCCGTCACGCTTGCCGATGCGCAAAAGCGTGAGGCGGCCCGCACGGCGCTGTCAGGCCTTTCCAATCCGGTTGCCACAGGGCTTAGCACAAGCCAGGATCTGACCATTGCCGACCGGGGCACGGACGCACTGACGATCCGGCCATCGGACGCGGGCATCACCCACCGCATGAGCAGCGCCGTCGAGCAGAGCCTGGAAATCATTCGCCAGCGCGTTGACCAGGTGGGTGTCGCCGAGCCCGCAATTCAGCGCGTCGGCAGCGACCGGGTGCTGGTGCAGCTGCCCGGTGAGCAGGATCCCTCCAACCTTCGCGCCCTTCTCGGTTCCACCGCCAAGATGAGCTTTCACCTCCTGGGGCGTGAAGGCGACCGTGGCGTGACCATGCGCGCCGACGAGGAAGGCCAGAATTATCCCGTTGAGGACCGGGTGCTGCTTTCCGGTGACCGGCTGACGGATGCGCGCGTCGCCTTCGATCCCAACAACAACCAGCCTGTGGTCAGCTTCCGCTTCGACCAGACGGGTGCCACCCGTTTTGCCGATATCACCCGCCAGAATGTCGGCCGGCCCTTTGCCATCGTGCTCGACGACAAGGTCTTGAGCGCGCCCGTCATCCGCGAACCGATCACCGGCGGTGCGGGACAGATTTCCGGCGCGTTTTCTGTCTCGAACGCCAATACGCTGGCAGCGCTTCTGCGCGCCGGCGCGCTTCCGGCGAAGCTCACTGTCATCGAGGAGCGCACGGTCGGCGCCGATCTCGGCGGCGATGCGATCGAGCGGGGCATCACCTCCGGCCTCATCGGTTTTGCCCTCGTTGTCGTCTTCATCCTCGCTCTTTATGGGGGCTGGGGCATTCTGGCCGTCGTGGCGCTGACGCTGAACGTCATCCTCACCTTTGCCGGTCTCAGTATCATCGGGGCAACGCTGACGCTTCCGGGCATTGCCGGCATCGTGCTGGGCATCGGCCTTGCGGTCGACGCCAACGTGCTGATCAACGAGCGTATCCGCGAGGAAAGCCGCAAGGGAAGGGGGGCGTTTGCCGCCATCGATCTCGGCTTCAACAAGGCCTATTCCACCATCATCGACAGCAATGTCACGGCGTTGATCGCAACCGTGTTGTTGTTCTGGTTCGGCTCCGGGCCGGTGCGCGGTTTTGCCGTCACGATGGGGCTTGGCATTGCCATCTCGATGTTCACGGCCGTCTCGGTCGTGCGTGTCGCGATGATTGCCATTGCCGCCCGCGCCAGGCTCAAGACAATCAATATCCGCCCGCTTCTGCCGCTCGGCCTCATCCGCGACGGCACCAGGATCGACTTCATGAAGGCGCGCATGGTGGGCATCGGCATCTCCGCCTTTCTCTCCATCTCCTCGATCATCCTGTTCATCACGCCGGGCCTCAATTACGGCGTCGATTTCAAGGGTGGCATTCAGGTGGAGGTCTCGACTGGCGCGCCGGCGGATCTGTCGGCCTTCCGTTCCGGCATCGAAGGGCTGGGGCTTGGCGAAGTGGCGCTGCAGAAATTCGGCGACCGCAACCACATTCTGCTGAGGCTTGAGCGCCAGCCGGGGCCTGAAACCGCCCAGACCGAAGCCATCGAGAAACTGCGCAGCGAGATCGTCCGGATCGATCCCTCCGCCAAGATCGAGCGCACGGAAGTGGTGGGACCGAAGGTCAGCGGCGAGTTGGCAACGGCCGGCATCACCTCGGTGGTGCTCGCAAGCCTTGCAATGCTCATCTATATCTGGGTGCGCTTCGAATGGCCGTTTGCCGTCGGGGCGATTGTCACGTTGATCCTCGATGTTACGAAAACGGTCGGTTTCTTCGCGCTGACCGGGCTCGATTTCAACCTGACGGCAATTGCGGCCCTGCTGACGCTTGTCGGTTATTCCGTCAACGATAAGGTGGTGGTCTATGACCGAATGCGGGAAAACATGCGCCTCTACAAGGCCATGCCCTTCCGCGACCTGATCAACCTGTCGATCAACGAAACGCTGGCCAGAAGCCTCTATACATCAGCCACGGCTTTCCTTGCCATGGTGCCGATGGCAATCTGGGGCGGCAGTGCGGTGGAAAGCTTCGCCATCCCGATGGTGTTCGGCATCTTCATCGCCGCATCGTCTTCGGTGTTCATCGCAGCACCGATCCTGCTCTTCCTCGGCGACTGGCGCACCCGGCGCAAGGCGGCGGCTGAACAGGCAATCGAGGCTGGCGCCCGGACCTGATCGCCGGGTGGGTAACAGTTGGAAACAGCGATCTGAACCATCGGCGCCATCGAGTGCCGATGGTTATCTCTCGGCCGTGCCGGCACAGATGCCGATCGTTTCGTCGCTGACCTGGATGAAGGCAATCCCGCCCTGTTCGAACGCAAGGCGAAGCTGGGCTTCGGTGGCGCGGTGGGCCTCGTGGCGGCTGCCCTCATAGTCACGAATGGTGCTGCGAGACACGCCGGACCGTTCTGCAAGATCGGTTTGCGTCCAATCGAGAAGCCCGCGGGCAGCCCGACAGAGAGACGGACTTAATATTATGGTCGCTTTGGGTTGACCCATTGCAGCACGTTGCCCATATTGGTCGATATCAATCATATATGGCGTTTACGTGCAGATTGCTAGATGGGTCCAGCAGCCCTTTTCAACCTGCATCGTATGAAGACGGAAGGATCTGGGGCATTGGGATAACGTTTGAGCCATTTCTTCTGGTCGTCCTTCTGGCTCTGCCGTTTCTGGGTAGCCTGGCAACAGGTCTTATCCTCAACACCACCTCGCGTGATCTTCCCGTTTTCGTGGCCGGTGCCGTCACGCTGCTTGCGGCGCTCTTGACGGCGAGCTTCTATCCGGCGCTTGCCAATGGCAATGTGCTGCGCTTCGAGGCGCAATGGCTTCCCCAGTTCGGGCTGAATTTTACGCTGCGCATGGATGGTTTTGCATGGATCTTTGCCATGCTGATCACTGCGATTGCCTTTCTCGTCGTGCTTTACGCCCGCTATTATATGTCGGAAGACGATCCGATCCCCCGCTTCTTTGCCTTCCTGCTCGCCTTCATGGGCGCCATGCTCGGCATTGTCATTTCCGGCAATATCATCCTCATCTCGGTGTTCTGGGAACTGACCAGCATCTTCTCCTTCCTGCTGATCAGCTACTGGCACAACAATTCCACCGCCCGCGACGGCGCGCGCATGGCGCTGACGATCACCGGCATCGGCGGTTTCTGCCTGCTGATCGGCATGCTGCTCCTCGGCAACATCGTCGGCAGCTACGATCTCGACAAGGTGCTGGCTTCAGGCGATGTCATTCGCAATCACGCCCTTTACCTGCCGGCGCTGATTTTCATCCTGCTCGGGGCGCTCACCAAGAGCGCGCAGTTTCCGTTCCATTTCTGGCTGCCCAATGCCATGGCGGCGCCAACACCTGTTTCGGCCTTCCTGCATTCCGCAACGCTGGTAAAGGCCGGCGTCTTTCTGCTGGTGAGGCTCTGGCCGGTTCTGTCCGGCACCTATGAATGGTTCTGGCTGGTCGGACTTGCTGGCGTTCTCACGCTTCTGCTCGGCGCCTATTTCGCCATGTTCCAGCAGGATCTGAAGGGGCTGCTCGCCTATTCCACCATCAGCCATCTCGGCCTCATCACCACGCTCTTGAGCCTTGGCAGTCCGCTGGCGACGGTGGCGGCCATCTTCCACATGCTGAACCATGCGACCTTCAAGGCCTCGCTGTTCATGGCCGCCGGCATCATCGACCATGAGACCGGCACGCGCGACATGCGACGATTAAGCGGGCTGTTCCGGTTTTTACCGATTACGGCCACGCTTGCGATGGTGGCGAGCGCCTCGATGGCGGGTGTGCCGCTCCTGAACGGTTTCCTGTCGAAGGAGATGTTCTTTGCCGAAGCGGTGGAAACGCATGCCGATTCCATCCTCGACAAGGCGCTACCCTATATCGCAACCCTTGCCGGCGCGTTCAGCGTCACCTATTCGCTGCGCTTCATCCATACGGTGTTCTTCGGGCCAAAACCCACAGACCTGCCGGTTGAAAAGCCGCATGAGCCGCCGCACTGGATGCGCTTTCCGATCGAATTCCTGGTCATCGTCTGCCTCGTCGTCGGCATTGTGCCGGCCTATTCCATCGGGCCTTTCCTGCATATGGCAGTGGAAAGCGTGCTGGGCAGCCAGACGCCGGAATATAGCCTGTCCATCTGGCATGGCTTTAACCTGCCTTTGCTGATGAGCGTGATCGCGCTTGTCGGCGGCGCGCTGCTTTATGTCCTCTTGCGCGGATATTTTGCCCGCTGTGCCGATGGGCCGCCTTTCCTGCGCAACCTGCGTGGACAGCGCATTTTCGAGCGTGTTCTCGTTACCGTTTCCTGGCGCTGGGCGCGCCTTGCCGAAAGCCGCATGGGCACGCGCAATCTCCAGCCGCAACTGCGCTGGGTTGTTGCCTGCGGTTTCCTGGCGGGTCTGTTGCCGCTTTACGTCTCGGGTTTCGAGCCACGCCTTTTTCGTTTCACCGGCATTGATCCGGCCTTTGCGGCGCTCTGGGCCATTGGCATCGCGCTGTCGCTCGGGGCGGCCTATATGGCGAAATACCACCGGCTGGCGGCTCTCGTCATGCTGGGTGGCGTCGGGCTCATCGTCTGCATCACCTTTGTCTGGCTCTCGGCGCCGGATCTCGCCATTACCCAGTTGCTGGTCGAGATCGTCACCACGGTTCTTATTCTTCTCGGCCTGCGCTGGCTGCCGAAGCGCAATCCTGACATGGGCGCCTTCATTTCGCTGCGCGGCCGCTTTCGCCGCTTCCGCGATCTGGTTCTGGCAATTGCCTGCGGTGTCGGCATGTCCTTCATCGCCTTTGCCGTGATGACCATGCCGGTGCCGGATGCGATTGCCACCTACTTTCTCGAAAACGCCTATGCGCAGGGCGGCGGCCGCAATGTCGTCAACGTCATCCTGGTGGATTTCCGCGGCTTCGATACGCTGGGCGAAATCGCTGTCCTCGGCGTCGTGTCGCTCACCGTCTTTGCCCTGCTGCGCCGTTTCCGGCCCGCGTCCGACAGTATCGAGATGCCGGAGCAGCAGCGCATCCAGAACCGTTTTGACGAGGAGCAGCCGGAGCGGGCGCCCGGCGATACGGTGCGCGATTACCTTCTGGTGCCCTCGCTCATCATGCAGTGGCTGTTTCCTGTCATCATCACCTTTGCCGTCTATATCTTCATGCGCGGTCACGACATGCCGGGCGGCGGCTTTTCGGCGGGACTCACCATGTCGATTGCCTTCCTGGTGCAGTATCTAGCCGGCGGCACACGCTGGGCGGAAGACCGGTTGCGGATCCTGCCGCTGCGCTGGATGGGCGGCGGGCTGCTGACCGCGCTGGCGACCGGCATCGGTGCCTGGTTCCTCGGTTATCCCTTCCTCACCTCGCATTTCCGCTATATCGAGCTGCCGCTGATCGGCAAGATGCCGGCGGCAACCGCGCTTCTGTTTGATCTCGGTGTGTTCTCTCTCGTCGTCGGTGCCACGGTGCTGATCATGGTCGCCCTTGCCCACCAGTCCGTGCGCATCCGGCGGGTACGCAGCAACGATGCGGCGGCAAAGGCGGAGGAGGCCTGACATGGAACTCGTGTTGTCCATAGCCATCGGCGTGATGACCGGCTGCGGGGTGTGGCTGATCCTTCGCCCGCGCACCTATCAGGTCATCGTCGGGCTTGCGCTTCTGTCTTATGCCGTCAACCTGTTCATCTTCGGCGTCGGCGGGGTAAAGAGCAACCTGCCGCCAATCCTGGAGGATGGCGTCGTCTCCTCCACGCTCTCCGATCCGGTGCCGCAGGCGCTGGTGCTGACGGCCATCGTCATCGGCTTTGCCACGACGGCGCTTTTCCTTGTCGTGCTCTTGGCCTCGCGCGGCCTGACGGGCAACGACCATGTGGACGGGAGGAACGAGCGCAAATGAATGGCTGGGAGCACCACCTCATTATCGCGCCGATCCTGGTTCCCATGATCGCGGCCGCACTGCTGCTGTTCTTCGACGAGCGCAAACGCGTGACGAAGGCCATGATCAGCCTCGCCTCGACGATCATTCTCTGCATGATCGCCATCATCCTGTTTCGCATCGAAAGCGGGCCGAACAGTTTCGAAGGCGTCTACCTCCTCGGCAACTGGGCAGCACCTTTCGGCATCGTTCTGGTGCTGGATGGTCTTTCGGCGCTGATGCTTTTGCTGGCAGCACTTCTTGCCATCGCAACGTTGGTCTTTTCGCTGGCGCGCTGGCATGGCGTGGGCGCGCATTTCCACAGCATGTTCCAGCTGCTGCTGATGGGGCTGAACGGTGCCTTCCTCACCGGCGATCTGTTTAACCTCTTCGTCTTTTTCGAGGTGATGCTGGCGGCCTCCTACGGTCTCCTGCTGCATGGTTCGGGACCGCTGCGCGTTAAGGCCGGCATGCATTACATCGCCGTCAACCTGGTGGCGGCGCTGTTCTTCCTCATCGGCGTCAGCCTCATTTACGGCACGGCCGGCACGCTCAACATGGCCGATCTTGCCGCGCGCATTCCCCAGATCGAGCCGGACCGGCGGATGCTGATGGAAGCAGGCGCCGGCGTGCTGGGCGTTGCCTTCCTCATCAAGGCCGGCATGTGGCCGCTCTGCTTCTGGCTGCCGACAGCCTATAGTGCAGCCTCTGCACCGGTCGCCGGCATCTTTGCCATTCTGAGCAAGCTCGGCATCTACGTCATTCTGCGGCTGACCATGCTGCTGTTCGGCGAGGGACCGTCCGCCGGCTTCGGTGCCACCGTTCTGCTCTGGGGCGGCACGGCGACCCTCATCTTCGGCACGATCGGCGTGCTGGCGTCGCAGGCGCTCGGACGCATGGCCGGCTATAGCGTGCTTGTTTCCTCCGGTACGATGCTGATGGTGCTCGGCATCAATGATGGCGCGATCTCGTCCGGGGCGCTGCTTTATCTCGTCAGTTCTACCTTCACCATCAGCGCCTTCTTCATGCTGATCGAACTGGTGGAGCGTGGGCAGGATGCTGGCGCCAACGTTCTCGCCGTCACCATGGAGGCTTATGGCGATGGCGACGAGGACCGGCCGGAAGACGGTGAAGGTGTGACCATGCCGGGCACGATGGCGATCCTCGGCACCTGTTTTGCCGCCTGCGGTATTCTTCTCGCCGGCCTGCCGCCACTCTCGGGTTTCATTGCCAAGTTTGCCATGCTCTCGGCCATGATGGGCACCGGTGCCATCGGCGTGCCGCCGACGCCGGCCGTCTGGCTGCTCTGCGTGCTGGTCATCCTGTCGGGCGTTGCCGCGCTCATCGCCATGACCCGCGTCGGCATCCGCACCTTCTGGAGTTCGCTCGAAAACGTGGTGCCGCGCGTGCTGGTGATCGAGCTGGTGCCCGTGATGTTCCTGTTGTCGCTGACGCTTGCGCTGTCGGTGCAGGCGGGGCCGGCCATGCAATATATGGATACCACCATCCGCACGCTGGCAAACCCGGCCGTCTATATCGATGCGGTGCGCAATGCTGCGACCGTGGAGGGCTGGAAGGAACGCAACGCCAAGAGCGGGGAGGTTGAATGATGCTGCCTTATCCCGTTCTTGCCGTCTGCCTGCTTCTGATGTGGCTGCTGCTCAACGGCTTCAGCTGGGGCCATCTGGTGCTTGGAACCCTGGTTGCCATCTTTGCCTCCTGGGCGCTTGCTTCGCTTCGCCCGGACAAGCCGAAACTGCGCAAGTGGTGGCTTGTGCCCAAACTCTTTGCCGTGGTGTTCGTGGATATCCTGCGCTCGAACCTTGCCGTTGCGGCTCTCATTCTCAAGGGCAAGCGCCGCCCGCACACGTCGGGCTTCCTGCTGCTGCCGCTGGAGATCCGCGACAGCACGGCACTGGCCCTGATGGCGATCATCCTCACGAGCACGCCGGGCTCGGCCTGGCTGGAATATGACAGCCGCGACGGGACGGTGCTTCTCCACGTGCTCGACCTCATCGACGAAGAGCAGTGGATCGCCACGATCAAGCATCGCTACGAGGCCCTGTTGCTGGAGATTTTTGCATGAGCGCCGTGATCCTTCTCACCGCCATTTCCATTGCCCAGCTGCTGATTGCGCTTGCCATGGCGATCGCCTCGGTGCGCATGTTTCGCGGCCCGCGCGCGCAGGATCGCATCATCGGGCTTGATACCCTCTACATCAACGCCATGCTGATGCTCGTCACCTTCGGCATCGGAACCGGGCGCACCATCTATTTCGAGGCCGCCCTCGTCATCGGCATGCTCGGCTTCGTGGCAACCGTGGCGCTTGCGAAATTCCTCATGCGCGGCGAGGTGATCGAATGATACAGCCGGTTTCCGACCTGCCGCTGTGGGCGGCCATCGTTGTCGCGGTCTTCCTGATCGGCGGATCGCTGCTGGCGCTGATCGGAGCCATCGGCTTTTTACGCCTGCCGACCTTCTACGAGCGCCTGCACGCGCCGACACTTGGCACCAGCTGGGGTGTCGGCGGCGTCATGTTGGCCTCGATGGTCTATTTTTCCGTCGCCTCCTCGCGCCCCGTCCTGCATGAAATCCTCATCGGCCTTTTCGTGACGGTGACGACGCCGATTACCTTCATGCTGCTGGCACGCGCAGCCCTTCACCGCGACCGGGCGGAAAACAACGGCAACGTGCCGGAAAAACACCAGCATGACCTGAAGGACGTCGAGGTGGTCAAGGGAAACAACGAGGAGAACTGATCCTTCACATCATACAGGCTGCTAAATTGGTCTGATCTATGATGCGTCTTGATTGATTATTTCGCACATTGGTCATACAGCTATCCGGCAGGGATCGGAGGCTCTTATGGATCGTGAGCGTGAAAGTTCGCCGCAGCCGGTGACAATGCCGGATGCCGAGGCTGTCGCGGGGCCGGGTAGGCATCGCCTCGATTTCCTCACCTGGGAAAGACGCCCCTCGGATATTGAGGACGAGACCCACAGCAAACGCCTGCGCGATCTCGAAGCCTATGCGGGCGCCCGTTTTGCAGAGGGCGTGTTCATTGCCGAAAACGCCAATATCCACACCGACCGGCTGGTGATGGGGGCGGCATCCTGGATTGCCGGCCACGCGCTGGTGCGAGGCGATGTGGAGATTGGCGACAACGTTTCGGTCAATCCGTATGCCTGCCTCTCCGGCCGGCTTCGCATCGGAAACGGCGTGCGCATTGCCTCGCATGTCAGCATGATCGGCTTTAATCACGGCTTTGACGATCTGGAGACGCCGATCTATCGCCAGCCGCTGACTTCGCTCGGCATCGTGATCTGCGATGATGTCTGGATCGGCGCCAATGCCGTGCTTCTGGATGGCGTGACGGTCGGGCGTGGTGCCATCATCGCGGCCGGTGCGGTGGTGGCAAAGGATGTGCCTGATTATGCCATTGTCGGCGGCGTGCCGGCGCGGGTCGTGCGCATGCGCGGCAAGGCGGCGTCTCCGGTGGAAAGCCCGCAGGCTGTGACGGAAAGACAGTTATCGGCTTTCAACCTCACTGCACAGGAAGGCTGGCGGGCCGCGCTCGATCACTACGGCAAAGACGGTCAATACCTCTCCGCCGATGCCGGCGGCACGGTTGCGCCCCGGATCCGCCATCTCTGCGATGCCATCGAAATTGCGTCAGCCTTCGGTGCTGAATCTGAGCGGTTCGACAAGGCTGCCACGATCGCCCGGCTGCAATCCTGTCAGGATGAGGAAACCGGGCTGTTTCCCGATCCGAACCATCGCCGTGAAGGGCTGCTGCGTGATGATCCGACAGCACTCTATAATGTGCTGGCGGTTGGTTATGCGCTGGAATGTTTGAGTGCTGCCCCTCTGCGGCCGGTCGAACTCGTCGAGAAGATGGACAGTTTCCAGCTTGTCGAATGGCTGGAAGGCCTGCCTTGGGCTACACGCGCCTGGCACAGCGGCGCCACCGTTGATGCCATTGCCACGGCGCTTTATCTCAATGCCCGCTATTTTGGCGGCGGTCGCCACCGCCCTACGCTGTTCGGCTGGCTGGCGCTGAATGCCGATCGTACCACCGGCCTCTGGGGGCGCTCGACAGAGGCCGAAGGTTTTCTGCAGCCGGTCAACGGCTTTTATCGCCTGACGCGCGGCTCTTATGCGCAGTTCGGGTTGCCGGTGCCTTATCCGGAAGCAGCCATAAACACGGTTCTCCTCAACTATCGCCAGCATGAGGGATTTTCGGGGGGCGGTTTTAACGCCTGCAACCTGCTCGACACGATCCATCCGCTGATGCTCTGCCTGAAACAGACCGATCACCGGCGCGAGGAGGCAAGGCAGATCGCCCGCTCCATCCTCGACAGGATCTGCGGGCGCTGGATGGCGGGTGGCGGTTTTGCTTTTGCCGAAGGCCAGGGCCCGAGCCTGCAGGGCACGGAAATGTGGCTCTCGGTGATCTGGCTTGCTGCGGACTGTCTCGGCCTGTCGCACGTTCTGTCTTTCAGGCCGCGCGGCATCCATCGCCTTGCCCCTGCGCTTCTCTAAAGCGCGTCAGCGCAGCAGCGTCGAGCGGATCTTTTGGAGCGCAGCCTCGTCATCGGAGCCATAGGGGATCATCCCCTTCAGCCGCCCGTCGGCGCCCACCATCAGCAGCGATGTCGTGTGGCTCATGTGATAGTCGCTGTCATCGCCATAGGTGCGTGCCGCGTGGATCATCCAGCCCTCCGTCACCTTTTTCATCTCGGCATCGGTGCCGGTGATCCCGGTGATGCGGTCGGTGATCGAGGTGACGTATTCATGCATGACCTCAGGCGTATCGCGCGCGGGATCGATGGTGAAGAAATAGGCCCCGAGCTTTTTGCCTTCCGGCCCCAGCTGCTTCAGCCAGCCGGAGACTTCGAACAGAGTGGTCGGGCAGACTTCCGGGCAATGGGTGTAACCGAAATAGACAAGCGCCGGTCCACGTTTGAACAGGGTCTCGTCGACCGGGTTGCCCCGGTCGTCGACCAGCGAAAATGCGGCATGGAACGGGCCGGGGCGGGCGCGGGCACTATCAGCCGACACCCACACCATGATGGCAACCAGAACCGTGACGAGAATGCCGGCAAGGCCAAAAGCTGCCAGTGAAAGCGGCGCGCGGGTCATTTTCCATGGTCCTTGTGCGCGTCATGGCCGCCCGCCTTATCGCCACCGGCTGGCCCAACGACGAATTCGACCTCGACCGGACCTGCCTTTTCGAAGTTGAGCGTCGCCTTGATCATCTCGCCTTCCTTGAAGGGCTGGGTGACGTTCGTGAACATCACGTGATAGCTGGCGGGCTTCAGCTCCACCGTTTCATGGGCGGGTACATCCAGGCCGTTGGGCAGCGGGCGCATTTCCATGATGGCGCCGTCCATTTTCATCTCGTGGATCTGAACGTCGGGTGAGCGATCCGAGGTGACGCTGACCAGCCGGTCGGCGGTGTCGCCGGTATTGACGATCTTGAAGTAACCGCCGCCAACCTTGGCGCCCGGCAGCATGGCGCGGGAATAGGGATGGCCGATTTCGAGCGCGCCGACCTTGAAGCCGTGGGCAGAAACGCCCTGCGCGAGGAGGAGAAACAAGGCGGTGCAGGCCGCTGCAATCTGTCTTTTCATCATTCTGTTCCTGTTTTCTCGTGGGTTTCAAATAGAGGGTTTGACGGTGTTCGGGTAGGGCAGTCGGGTGTTTATCCGCCCGGCTGCCCGAAGGCTTTTTGACGCAGGCTTTTCAGCCGATGGCCCGCTTCAGCGGTTTCAGATGCCTGAAGATCAGAAGGTCGGCTGCGATGACGGTCAGAAGCACCGCGCCGGAGAGCGGAAACAGAACAGAAAGCACCAGCATCACCAGTGCGCCGCCTTTCCAGAGCGGCCCCGGCTCGGTCACGGTCGGCGCCATCAGGCGAAGGCCCGCCCGCTTCGGCCGTCTTTTCCACCACATCACCACGCCGCTTGCCGAGAGGAAGAGGATGGAGAGGCAAAACAGCGTGTTGAGCGCGATATTCCAGACCCCCATGTCGCCTTCATGGAAGGCAACGCCGACGGCCATGGCCTTGCCGGCCACGCCGTAATCGGCAAAGGCGACGTCTGCCAGGATCCGGCCGGTGTAGCGGTCGACATGCACCGTGCGGTCCGACAGCGGGTTGCTGCTGTCATTGCTCATGGTGTCGCGGGCCATCGTCCAGACGCCTGTTTCGCCGCCCGGAAACGACAGCTGGAACCGGTGATCGAAGCCGAGCGCACGGGCAAGTGCCACCACGCTATCCAGATCGACCGGCTGGCCTTCGGCAATGCCAGTGATGCCGGCGCTGGAACCGGAGGCCGGCATCGGCGTCTGCTCCAGCGTCCACGGCACGTTCTTCACGCCGTCATGGTTCATGCTGGCATGGGTTTCATCGGAAAGCGGCACATTGTCCCATTTTTCGGCCGGGAACGTGCTCCAGGCCTGGGTGAACTTTTCACCCCAGATGCCAGCCCAGGTGAGGCCCGACAGCAGAAAGGTGAGAAGGATGAGGCTGACGTAAAACCCGACCGTCCGGTGCAGCGATTTCCACCATTGCCGGCCCTCAGACGAAAACTGCGGCACGAGAACGCTGCGCCAGCCCGTATCGCGCGGCCACCAGAGATAAAGGCCGGTGATGACAAGCATCACCGCAAAACCGGCGGCAATCTCGATCAACCGGTCGCCGACGGTGCCGATCAACAGCGTGCCGTGGATGGTGTCGGCGAGATCGTAGAGAGCGGTGCGGCGCTCCCATTGACCAAGCACCGCGCCGCGATAGGGATCGACCGCCACCATGATCGATTGCGTCTCGGAGTTGACGCGAAAGAGGGCGGCCTGATCGTCGGTGCGCGGCGCGATATATTGTTTCAGGACGCCATCAGGCACCGCGGCAAGCGCGGCATCTGCCTGCTGCGAGACTGCGACCGTCTGCGCTGCGGGCGTCACTGAATAGAGGTTTTCGCCATCGCGGCCGGAGAGCACCGACGACCACAGCATGATGAGGCCGGTCACGGCCAGCATCGCCAGAAACGGCGCCACATAAAGCCCGGCATAAAAATGCCAGCGCCAGGCGGTGATATAGAACCGGCGCTGAAAGCCGGCGGCGGGTTTTGCTTCGATATCCTGCGCAACGGTGCTCATCGGGCGGATATCCTGAAGAGGCATGCGGGGGAAAGACAACGCAGGGAGGGCAGCGGTGAAGACTGCGCCACGGCTGGAGACATGGAAAACGGCAACATTTTAAAAAATCCGGCTTGCGCGCCAGCGTGCCACATCAGGCAGGGTCAGGACCGGCGCAGGCTGAAGGATCCGGCAGCCTTAAAGAGGCGGCAGGGGTTTCAGGCAATCAGGCCGGATGGGGGCGCGCGGGGGCCGGTGTTTGGGGGATAAAGCTGGCGATGATACGCCTCGAAACGTTTTGGCAGAACGGTGTTGCGAACCCGGACGACAACAGCCGGCGCCACAGCGGGCGGCGCGGGCAGGATCACGGAGGCATTGAGACGGCAGGCCTCGCACCCGGTGCCGCGACCATCCTCATGGGGATGCGACTTGCCGGTATCGTGGCTGGTGATGCAAAGGACGGGCAGCGTGCCATCCGGCAGCACTAAGGCTGCGATTTCGTTCAGCGGAATTCCGCCCGGGGCTGCAAGGACCGGGGCCTTGTGGGCAAATCCGAGGCACAACAGGGCGATCGCACACAAGATGCGCACCATCCCGGTCATGGATCTCTCCGGCCTCGTCATCTCGGTTGCAAGTCTGCCCGTTTATCGCTTCATCACGCGATGATGATTACACGCGGCCCCTAATGACGGCAATGCGTCAATTTTGCCCATGCCCATATGTCCATGTCTCCGCCTGCCGGCCGCTTGTTGCCGGTCAGTTTCTCCTGGCTGCAACGACAGGCCTTGCGTTCAGGACTCGGCGTGGTTAAAGGTGAAAATAAATTCATATTATGAATTTCATCGTCTAACTCAGGCGGTGTCTCTGGAGGCAGCCATGCGCAAGATGCCATCGTTGAAAGAGGAGCCGCGCAAGCCGAGGCTTGCGGAAGGGGTGATTGCGCAGCTGCGTCTCGACATTACCGATGGCCGCCTGGTTGCAGGCGCGCAATTGCCGACGGAGC
Organism: Neorhizobium sp. PAMB6716; assembly: GCF_058242805.1. Taxonomy (NCBI): domain Bacteria; kingdom Pseudomonadati; phylum Pseudomonadota; class Alphaproteobacteria; order Hyphomicrobiales; family Rhizobiaceae; genus Neorhizobium; species Neorhizobium sp. PAMB6716. The sequence goes on along the minus strand of NZ_JBZAYW010000003.1, from coordinate 142,365 downwards.
CGGGATTGATCGAACGCTTCGGTGTCAGCCGCACGGTGATCCGCGAGGCTTTGGCGGAACTGCGGGCGGCAGGCCTCGTCAAGGCAGAGCAGGGACGCGGCGTCTTCGTCTGCGACATGCCGCCGGGTAACGAGCCTTATCTCAGCGCCGAAGATCAGGGCTCCATTCCAAAAACGCTGGAAATGCTGGAGCTTCGTGTCGGCATCGAGACCGAATGTGCAGCTCTTGCCGCTGTGCGACGTTCATCTGCGCAGGAATTCGAGATCCGCGCCTGCAATGACGAGATGGCCGACCTCGTGGCGGAAAAGGCATCCGCCTCGCAGGCGGATTACGATTTTCACCTCGCCATTGCCCGCGCGACCCATAACAGCTTCTACGTCAATGCCCTTGTCCGCTTCGGTTTGAACGCTATTCCGCGCGCCAACCTGCCCAACCTCGCCTCCTCGCACAGCGAAGCCTATCTCGGGCAGGTGGTGGAGGAACATGGCCGCATTGCCGATGCCATTTCCGCGCAGGACCCCGATGCCGCCCGCGCTGCCATGCGCCGGCACCTGGAGGGCTCGCAGGAGCGTTACCGCGCCATTGCCCGGGCGCTGCGGCCAAAAACCGCAGGAACGCCGTAAACCGTCGCGTTTCGTCTGAAGGCTTGCGCAAGTCATATGATGACTATATGACTTGTTGGCGTCATGGAATGACCCTGTCCCGTCGATCGACGGATCGAACGAAGGCGATGGGCAAAGCCTGACGATGTCTGTCGCTTCAGCTCTTTCCAGGGCTTGCAGGCGCACCCGGTGGAGGTCGGGTGAAAAGGACAAGCCTGCCGTTTGGCCTCAGGGCCTTGCGGCAACCGGGGGAGTGGAGGCCTTCCGGTTGAAGAATTGCCAGCACGAAGGAGGAGGGTGTCATGGCATGTTTCACACGAAGGAATTTTCTGCATGGCGCGGCGGCAACGGCTGCTCTGTCGGGGCTGGCAAGTCGGCCTGCCCGGGCATCCGCGCGCACGATCCGGCATTTCTGGTGGGGCAATCCCGAGCGCGACCGGCGTACCTTCGAGGTCATCAAGGCATTTCAGGCGCGTCATGCCGACATCGAGGTGTCCGGCGAGACGATCGGCTGGGGTGATTACTGGACGAAGGTCGCCACGCAGACGGCCGGGCGCAACATGCCCGATCTCGTGCAGATGGATTACCGCTACCTGTTCGAATATGTGCGCCGCGGCGCGCTTCAACCGCTGGACGGCTTCATCGGCAAGAGCTTGATGATTGGCGATTTCGACAAGGCGCCGCTTGAGGGCGGCATGGTGGATGGCAAGCTTTATGCGCTCAACATCGGCTCCAACAGCCAGGTGATGGTCTATAACAGCCGCATCTTCCAGGAGGCCGGCATCGATGTGGATGTGCTGGACTGGACCTATGAGCAGTTCGCTCAGGTCTGCGAAAAGATCACCGCCAAATCCGGCGGCAAGATGAAGGGGTCTGACGATCTCTCGCTCACCATCGACATGCTGGAATCCTTCGTGCGCCAGAACGGCCGGGAATTTTACGATGCCGAGGGCAATGTCCAGGCGACGGTGGAGGATGCGACCGCGTTCTGGCAATACTGGGCCGATCTGCGCAAGGCAGGTGTCGTGCGTGACAAGGGCAAGACCATCGTTTTGAGCCCGCCCTTGTCGGACACGGGCATCGTGACCGGCGACACCGCCATGGGCCAGCATTGGTCGAACCAGCTTGTTGGCATCCAGGCGCTGATGAAGGACGAGATCGGTGCCGGCATGGTGCCGAAAATGGCCAACGGCCGGCCCGGCCAGTTCATCAAGCCATCGATGTTCCTGTCGCTATCGCGCGACAGCCGTGATGTGGAGGCGGCAATGCTTTACATGAACGACTGGGTGACCGACCCGCAGATCACGGCAATTTTGGGCATTGAGCGCGGCATTCCCTGTTCACCGCGCGTGCGCGAGGCGCTGAAGCCGAACCTCAAGCCGGTGGAAGTGCTGTCGGTCAATTTCTTCGATGCCATCCAGGGCAAGGTTGCGCCCGTGCCGCCACCGCCGCCCAAGGGGGCCGGCGAGGTTCGCGACGCCTTCATGCGCATCGGGACGGATGTGGTCCTCGACCGCACGAAGCCGGCCGATGCCGCATCCATGTTCATCGAAGAGGCCGCGTCCATTATCGAGCGCGCCCGCTGATACTGACCAGCTTTCCCACAATGAACCTCTTTCATTGTGGGAAAGCCCGGAACGCTCGCAAAGGCCCTGCCATGAAACGTTTCATTGCCCGCAATGCCCCCGGTTACCTGTTTCTGCTGCCCTGGTTCCTCGGGTTCTTCCTTTTGGCGCTGGGGCCGATCCTTGCCTCGCTCTACCTGTCGTTTACCCGGTACGACATGGTGAATGCGCCGCGCTGGATCGGCTTTGACAACTATACCTACATGTTCACCCGCGACCGCCGGTTCTGGACGGCGCTGGAGGTGACGTTTCATTACGTGGCGCTGTCGGTGCCGGCGCGGCTGATCATGGCGCTCGGCGTTGCCATGCTGCTTGACAAAGGCCTGCGCAGCATCGGCGTCTACCGTGCGATCTTCTACCTACCGTCGCTGCTGGGCGCCTCGATTGCGATTGCCATTCTCTGGCGCCAGCTTTTCGATGCAAACGGGGTCGTCAACCAGACCCTCGGTTATTTCGGCATTGCCGGCCCGGACTGGCTGACCAACCCGGAAACCTCGCTCTACACGCTGGTGATCCTTGCCATGTGGCAGTTCGGCTCGCCGATGCTGATCTTTCTCGCCGGCCTTCGCGGCATACCCCGCGATCTCTACGAGGCGGCCGAAATCGATGGCACACCGCGCTGGCGCCAGTTTACCCGCATCACGCTGCCGCTTCTGGCTCCCGTTATCTTCTTCAACCTGGTGCTCCAGACCATCGAGGCCTTCAAGACGTTTTCGAGCGCCTTCATCATTTCCAACGGCAGCGGCGCACCGGCCGACAGCCTGCTGTTCTACACGGTCTACCTGTTCAACGAGGCCTTCAAGTTCTTCCGCATGGGCTATGCCTCGGCGCTTGCCTGGGTGCTGCTGATCATCATCGCGATCTTCACGGCAATCGCCTTCTTCACCTCGAAATATTGGGTGCATTATGAAAACGAGCGTGACTGATCTCGAGGCCGCCATCCAGCTGGACGAGGCGACCCGTGTCGCCCACGTCTTCATGCTCCAGCGCAAAAAACGCGAGCGCAATGGCCGGCTGTTGAAACACGCCTTCCTGCTCGGCGTGTCCTTCATCATGCTTTATCCGCTGTTCTGGCTGCTATCGGCGTCGCTGAAGCCGGAAAACGAGATTTTCGGCAATCTCGACCTCTGGCCCTCGACCTTCAAGTTCGACAATTACACCGCCGGCTGGCATGCGCTGCCACAGTCCTTCAGCGTGTTTTATGTCAACTCGGCCATCGTCACGATCCTGTCGGTCATCGGCAACCTCATCTCGTGTTCATTTGCGGCCTATGCCTTTGCGCGGCTGCGATTTACCGGACGCAACTTCTTCTTCGCGCTGATGATGATGACGTTGATGATCCCCTACCATGTGGTGCTCATCCCGCAATATGTGCAGTTCCTGCAGCTGGGCTGGGTCGATACCTATCTGCCGCTGGTCGTGCCGCGGTTTCTGGCCTCCGATACCTTCTTCATCTTCCTGATGGTGCAGTTCTTCCGCCAATTGCCGCGCGAGCTGGATGAGGCCGCGATGATCGATGGCTGCTCACCCTTCAAGATCTATTGGGCGATCATCCTGCCGCTGTCGCTGCCGGCGATGGGCACGGCTGCCATCTTCTCGATGATCTGGGTCTGGGAGGATTTTCTGGCGCCGCTCATCTATTTGAACGACATCAAGAGCTACACGGTGCCGCTCGCCCTTCGCCTGTTCCTCGATCAGGAGGGCCAGTCCGCCTATGGCCAGATGTTTGCCATGTCGGTGCTCTCATTGGTGCCTGTCGTCCTCTTCTTCCTCCTTTTCCAGAAATTCATCGTGCGCGGCATTGCCACGTCCGGAATGAAATAAGCGCCGTCGCAGAACATAGGGAAATCAAAATGGCTGGTTTGACACTTCGCAATGTCGGCAAGAGCTACGGCGCACTGCAGATCATCAAGGGCCTCAACCTCGATATCCATGATGGAGAGTTTCTGGTGCTCGTCGGCCCCTCCGGCTGCGGCAAGTCGACGCTTTTGCGCATGATTGCCGGGCTTGAGGATATCACCGACGGTATCGTCTCCATCGGCGGCAAGGTGGTGAACGACCTGCCGGCCTCCAAGCGCGAGCTTTCGATGGTGTTCCAGAGTTATGCGCTCTACCCGCATATGAGTGTGCGAAAGAACCTTGCTTTCGGCCTGCAGAATTTCCGCATGCCGCGCGCCGAGGTGGAGCGCCGGGTCGCCGATGCCGCGCGCATTCTGCAGATCGAGCCGCTGATGGATCGCAAGCCCCGCCAGCTCTCGGGCGGACAGAAACAGCGTGTGGCCATCGGCCGGGCCATCGTGCGCGAGCCAAAACTCTTCCTGTTCGACGAGCCGCTGTCCAATCTCGATGCGGAACTGCGCGTGCAGATGCGCGCCGAATTGGCCTCGCTTTACGCCCGCCTCGGCACGACGATGATTTACGTGACGCATGACCAGGTGGAGGCCATGACGATGGCGAGCCGCATCGTCGTCTTGCGGTCGGGAAAGGTCGAGCAGGTCGGAACCCCGCAGGAGCTTTATACGCGCCCGCAGAATCTGTTCGTTGCCGGTTTCATCGGCTCGCCGAAAATCAACAAGCTGGAGGCAAAGGTGACGGCGGGCGGGCGCATGGCAAGCGTCGAGGGACTGCCGGATTTCGCCCTGCCACCGCTTCCGACCACAGACAGCACATTGACGCTCTGCGTGCGGCCAGGCGCCTTGCGCATCGGGAGCGGCGATGTGGTGGGCGAGGGGGTGATCCGGCTTGTCGAATATCTCGGCAACGAGACGCTGTTGCATATCGCGCTGTCCACCGGGCAGATCCTGCTGGCAACGGCGGGCGGTCAGGCCGCCTACCGCGCCGGGCAGACCGTTCCGATCGGCTTTGATCTGGCCGATCTCCATTATTTCGATGCGAGCGGAGAGCGGGTCGAGCCGCCGGCCGCGGCTTTTGCGCACCAGGGCGCATCCGGCGCGAACTGAACCGATTGCAGGAAGAGCGGGCGTCCTCCTCCCGGACGCGCACGCTCATGAGACGAGGTAGAAGACGTTGAAAATTGCCATTGTTGGGTGCGGCTCCCGCCACCAGATGTTCCGTGACGCCGTCACCGAAGATTATGCCGACCGGCACGAAATCGTCGCGCTCTGCGACAGCAATCCACATCGGTTGAGCGAAGCGGCAAAACTTGTGTCGAAACCCGGCACGAACGGGGTCGCCACCTATCTGGCCGATGATTTCGACCGGCTGATAACCGAGCAGAGGCCGGATACCGTTGTGGTGGCAACGCCCGATTTCCTGCATGCGGATTATATCGTGCGGGCCTTCGAGGCGGGCTGCGACGTGATCTGCGAAAAGCCGCTGACGATTGATCTGTCGCGGCTCAAAATGATCGTCGATGCGCAGGCGCGCACCGGGCGTCAGGTGAAGGTTACCTTCAACTATCGTTATTCGCCCGCCCGCACCCAGATCAAGGAGCTGATCTCGTCGGGCGCCATCGGCACGGTGACGGCGGTGGATTTCCGCTGGCATCTCGACCGGGTGCATGGCGCCGATTATTTCCGCCGCTGGCACCGCCAGAAGGAAAACTCGGGCGGACTTCTGGTGCATAAATCCACCCACCATTTCGATCTGTTGAACTGGTGGCTGGGCACGGTGCCGACGGAGGTTCTGGCGTCGGGCCGGCGCGTATTCTATCGGCCGGAAACGGCCGTCGAAATGGGCTTACAAAACCGTGGCCCGCGCTGCGCCATCTGTCCGGTCGCCGAGGCCTGTCCGGTTCGCCTGGATCTGGCAGCCGACGAGAAGCTGCGCGCGCTCTATCTGGAGGCCGAGCACGAGGACGGTTATTTCCGCGACCTTTGCGTGTTCGATGAGGAGATCGGCATCGAAGACACGATGCAGGCCCATATCCGTTATGCCTCTGGCGTCACCGCCAATTATACGCTGACGGCCTATTCGCCGTGGGAAGGGCTGGAGATCAAGTTCCAGGGCACCAAGGGCGAGATCACCCACCGGCATGTGGAAGTGCATGGTGTGTTCGGCGGCGTGCGCGATCATGCCGATGATGACGCGATCACCACTGAACTGCATCTTGCCGGCGAGCGGCCAAAAATGCTCGACGTGCCGAAGGCGCAAGGCTCGCATGGCGGCGCAGATCCGGTGATGCTGGGTTATATCTTCAACCCCGAGGGCATGGAGCCCGACAGATACGGTCGCGCATCCGATCACGTGGCGGGCGCCTGGTCGATCCTTACCGGCATTGCCGCCAATGCCTCGATTGAAAGCGGCTCGCTGGTCAACATCCAGTCGATGCTGCGGGCCCGCAACATCCGCATCTGACGTCCGCGCCAAACCCCGCCTGCACGTTTCGACGCAGCCGCCTGATAAACAGGTGGCTGCGCCTGCCTGTATGCTTCTGATTGCGTGCCGCCGGCGCAACTTGGCCAGCCATTGCCAAGTGCCGCCATCCGGTTTCCCCACCATCTCGGCCGTATCCGATGAAGACCAGGATATGCGTCGTTGCCGGAAGCCGCAGTTTTATTTGCTTTTCCCGTTTTTCCGCCTCTTCACCGTGCCTCGCTTCTTGGAGGTTTGCTCTTTTTGCGCGCGTTATTTTAAAATACTACTAGAGGAAGAATAATTTTAGTTGCCAATCCACCTGAACGAGCATTAACTCTACCTATTGGTGATTTAATGTAAAAATACACCTTTAGGTGTTAAGGGGGCGGAATGGCGAAGCACAGGTTTGTGTGGTGGACCGCTGGCGCGGTCGTGGTCGTGGCGGGTGTGGCCGTGGCGGTGTCGCTTTTGACGGGCGGGGCAGGGCCAAAGCCGGGGCAGGTCAAGGATGAGGCGATGCTCGCCGGCCGCGACCTCAAATCCTTCCCCGCAGCAGATGAGGATTTCTTTGCCGACATGGACGGAGGCTATAAGGGCGTCAAGCTCTCGGACGCCGAGGTTAAGGGGCGCAACAACTGGATCGTCTGGACCGGCGGCAATGACCGGTTGTGGGACGGGCTGACCAATTCTTCCTTCGGCAGCTTTGATCTCCTGAAGACCATTTCCAGCCATCCCGGCCTCAAGGCCACGCGCGACAACCGCTGGGGTTATCTCGGGCTCGTCAACGAACCCTGCTTTACCAAGCCGACGGCGCCCGATCCGGAGCATTTTGGCCTTTGGCTTGATGTACGCGATCAAAAATGCGCCGCCGATCCCTTTGACAATGCCGATAAATACAAGGGCGTGGCCCTTGGCGGGCGCGGCAAGACGAAAGATCCGAAGACCGGCAAGGTGCTGCCTGTCGGTTCCTATTACGGCGAGCCGACGGGCATTGTCGGCCTGCGCCTGTTTCCCAATCCGGCCTTTGACGAAAAGGCCGCCAAGGACTGGGATGCCGAACGGTATTACAAGGATCCGAGTTATTACAACCGCAAGGATCTCGTGCGGCCCTACCGGGTTGGCATGGGCTGCGGTTTCTGTCACGTCGGTCCCGACCCGACCAATTCGCCGGCTGATCCGAACAATCCCAAATGGGAAAATCTCTCCTCGGTCGTTGGCGCCCAGTTCTTCTGGATCGACCGCATCTTCTCCTGGGATGCCAACCAGAAGAACTTCATCTTCCAGCTGGTGCATACGGCAAAGCCCGGCACGCTGGATACATCGCTCGTTTCCACCGACTATATCAACAATCCGCGCACCATGAATGCGGTCTACCAGACCAAGGAGCGGGTGGAGCTTGGGCTTCGGCTCGGCAAGGAAAAGCTTGGCGGCGGCGGTCTCGACAACAAGCAGTTCAAGGATTTTCCGGGTTATGAGGCCTATGGCGCCACCTACAAGGCACCGGACACGGTCTGGACGCCGCATGTGCTGAAGGACGGTGCCGATTCCGTCGGCGTGCTCGGTGCGCTCAACCGCGTCTATATCAATATCGGCCTGTTCAGCGAAGAATGGCTTTTACACTTCAACCCGCTTGTCGGCGGCAAGGACGTTTCGCCCATCCGCATCCAGGACGGCCGCAAGAACTCCGTTTACTGGCAGGCAACGGAAGAGCAGACGCCGCTGGTGGCGCAGTTCTTCCTCAACAAGTCCATTGGTGCGCCGCATCGGTTGAAGGATGCACCTTCGGGCCAGCAGTTCCTGACGACCGACGAGGCGACGCTTGCCCGTGGCAAGACGGTGTTTGGTGAAACCTGTGCCGCCTGCCACTCGGCCAAGCAGCCGGAGTTTCCGGCCGGCGTCGATCCGCGCGACAGTGCCGGGCCTGATTATATCAAGCGCTGGAACGCCTATTGGGCCTATGTCCAGACCCCTGATTACAAGAAGGCGATGGTCGACATCGCGCTTCGCCCGGATTTCCTCGACGGAAATTATCTCTCCACGGAAATGCGCGTGCCGGTGACGCTTCTGGAGACGAATGCCTGCTCGCCGCTCGCCACAAACGGCATTGCCGGCAATATCTGGGATAATTTCACCTCGCAGTCCTACAAGGACCTGCCCTCGGTCGGCACGATCAAGATCAAGGATCCGTTTACTGGCGAGCCGAGGGATTATGCCATGCCGGCCGGCGGTCGCGGTTACACGCGCCCGGCAAACCTTGCCAGCCTCTGGTCGACGGCGCCTTACCTCCTCAACAACAGTGTCGGCGATGACATGGGTTATGACAGCCCCAACCCAAGCGCCGACTATCGCGTCAAGGCGTTCGAGGCGGGTATCCGCCAGATGTTGTGGCCCGAAACGCGCAAGAAGGATTTGGTCCTCGGTGCAAAGGGCGTCGGCGAGATCTACCGCACGGATGCAACCTCTTACCTGGAAGTGCCGGCCGGTTATCTGCCTGATGGTCTTGCCAAGGTCGTTGGTCCCCTGGAACGCTTCCTGCCGTGGCTGTTCGGCGAGGGTGGCGTCAAGATCGGGCCAATTCCGAAGGGAACGCCGGTCAATATCCTGTCGAACCTCGAACTGCGCCTCGATGAGGCAAACAAGATCCAGAATCTCGACCAGGACGTGAAGCTGGTTTCGCTTCTCCTCAAGATCAAGAAGGACCTCAAGGAGCTTGGCGCCAATGCCAGCGATGCCGATGCCATCAAGGTGTTTGCAAACCTCAAGGATCCGCTTCTGGCGCTGAGCAAATGCGCGGATTTCGAGGTCAACCGTGGCCATTATTTCGGCAGTGACCGCGTGCCGAGCATTGGCGGCGTGCCAGCACCGCAAGGTCTCAGCAATGCCGACAAGGAAGCGCTGATCGCCTTCCTGAAGACCTTCTGAACGGGGGCGGGGTGTAACAGCCCCGCCCTTTTTCCTTATCCGGGCAAATTTTTGGGGGATGGGTCGATGGCCATGGACAATGTCGCCAGCCGTGAGGGCAAAGATTTCGAATATATCGTCGTGGGGTCCGGTGCCGGGGGGGGAACGCTTGCGGCTCGTCTGGCGGAAGCCGGTGCAACGGTTCTCCTCATCGAAGCGGGCGGCGATCCGCGCACGCTGAAAGGGGGTGATCCCGCTTATCCGGGTGAAAACCGTCTGCCCGATGACTATGACGTGCCGGTCCTGCATCCCTTCGCCTCCGAAAACACCGGCATGCGCTGGGATTTCTTCGTCCGGCATTATTCCAGCTCCAAGCTGCAGGAGCGCGATCCGAAATTCGTGCCCGAAGAAGACGGCGTGCTTTATCCACGCGCCGGAACGCTCGGCGGCTGTACCGCGCACAATGCGCAGATCATGGTCTATCCGCACAATGCCGATTGGGACGGCATTGCCGAACTGACCGGTGACGACAGCTGGAACCACCACAACATGCGCAAGATTTTCGAGCGCATGGAAAACTGCCATCACCGTTTCTTTCTCTATCGCTGGCTGGCAAAGCTCGGCATCAACCCGACGCGACACGGGTGGAAAGGCTGGTTGCGGACCGAAAAGGCCATTCCGCTCCAGGCGCTCGGCGATAAAGGGCTCGTCACCACCATTCTCGACAGCGCCGTCAAGGCGGGCAAGGCCCAGCCCAACCGGGAGGAAGGGCTCGAATGGACTGTGCAGGGGCAGGGGGACCCCAATGACTGGCGTCTTGTTTCCAAGAACGCCACCGGCATCCGTTATCCGCCGCTTTCCAACCGCAACCACCAGCGGCTCGGAACGCGCGAGCGGGTGCTGGAGGTGCAGGAGCGTTATCCCGACCGGTTGACGGTGCTTCTCGATACGCTTGTTACCCGCGTCCTCTTCGATGAGCGCAACCGCGCCATCGGCGTCGAGGTGATGCAGGGCGCGCGGCTTTACCGCGCCGCCTATAATCCAGCAGCGACTGCGCCTGCTCGCCAGGACATCCTGTGCTCGCGTGAGGTAATCCTGTCGGGCGGCGCCTTCAACACGCCGCAGCTTCTGATGCTGTCGGGTATCGGGCCGAAGGCGCATCTGGAAGAACACGGGATCCCCGTGCGCGTCGATCTGCCGGGCGTCGGCCGCAACATGCAGGACCGTTACGAGGTCGGCGTCGTCAACGAGATGAATACCGACTGGGAAGTTCTGAAAGGCGCAAAGTTTGCCGCCGGCGATCCGCAGTATCAGGAATGGAAAAACCGGCGCAACGGCGTCTATACGACAAACGGCGCCGTCATTGCCGTCATCAAGCGCTCGCTGCCGGAGCGGCCGCTGCCGGATCTCTTCTGCTTTGGCCTGCTGGGCCTGTTTCGCGGTTATTTTCCCGGCTATTCGGCGCTGTTTCCCGCTCATCTCAACTATCTCACCTGGGCAATTCTGAAGGCGCATACGGTCAATACGGCTGGCTCCGTCACGCTGCGTACGGCCGATCCGCGCGACCGGCCGCAGATCGAGTTCCGTTATTTCGAGGAAGGCAATGACCAAAACGGCGCCGATCTGGAATCCGTCGTCGCCGGCATCAAGTTCGTGCGCACCATGACGGCGCCGCTGAAGAAGCTCGGCCTGATCGTCAAGGAGCATCTGCCGGGGGAACAGGTGCAAAGCGACGAGGCGCTGGCGCAATTCGTGCGCGACAATGCCTGGGGCCACCACGCCTCCTGCACCTGCCCGATCGGCCCGCGTGACCGTTTTGGCGTGCTGGCGAGCGATTTTACCGTGCACGGCGTGCGGGGACTGCGGGTGGTGGATGCCAGCGTCTTTCCCCGCATTCCCGGCTTCTTCATCGTCAGCGCCGTCTACATGATCGGCGAAAAGGCTGCCGATGTGATCCTGCAGCAATCCGGCCGCGCCTGAAAGTGGACGCCAGCCTAGATGGAGGGGATGTGATGCACAAGAACCAGACGGCGATGCCGCTCGATACCGAAACCCTGCTGCGGCAGGAGGCATTCGAGATCGAGGGCGAGGTCATTGCCCATAGTGTCGGCGGCGTCGAATTGAACCGCCGACTGAACGAGCTGAACCGCTCGGCCCTTTGCATCTCCGGCGGCGGTATCCGCAGTGCAACCTTTGCGCTGGGCGTCATCCAGGCGCTCGCCACCCATCCGCGAAGACCGGGACACGAGCCGGCAGAGCCGCAGGATGCCCTGCTCGGCCGTTTTCGCTATCTCTCCACGGTGTCGGGCGGGGGTTATATCGGCAGCTGGCTTTCCGCCTGGCTCAGCCGCGAAAGTTTTGCCGAGGTACAGCGCCAGCTGACCGAGCGGCCGGAAGGGCCGGACGCGGAGCCCGGGGCCATCCGCGACCTGCGCCGCGACAGCAATTATCTGACACCGCAGGTGGGGCTGACGTCCGTCGATACCTGGACGGCGGCCTCCATCGTGGTGCGCAACCTTGTATTGATCTGGCTTCTGGTCATTTCGGCCCTGGCGGCAGCACTTCTGGTGTTGAAAATCGTGCTGGTGGGCATTTCCTCGGTTGGAGCTACAGGCCCTTTGGCCGATATGCCGGCCGCCCGATGGATATTGTTCGGCGGCGGCTTGCTGCTGCTGCTGATCGGCCAGCGCTATACGCTGACCAATTATTCCCGCAGCGATGGCGGCGGTGGCGATCAGGTCCACTTCGTGAGGTTCGATTTGCTGGCCGCCGCGTTTGGTGGCGCTTTCGTGACCACCTGGGCCATCCTTCCCATCGGCTGGGATGCAGCGGCACCCTCGACCCCGATTGTCCTTGTTTTTGGGGTCACCATGTTTTCCGCAAGCTTCGTCCTGTCCTTTCCTTCGTATATCGGCCAGCCGCACAATCCCTGGCTTAGGCTTGCCCGCTGGATGGTGGCGGGCCTCGTCTGGGGGGGCGTCGTGTCCGTCGGCCTGATGCTGGTGGTGGATATTGCCTATGCGCCGGCCAGACTTCTGGCACTTGTCGTCTTTGGCCCGCCCTGGCTGCTGATGGCGCAGATCACTGCCGAGACCATCTATGTCGCCGCCACCAGCAGCGAAACCCGCTCCGACGCACAGCGGGAATGGCTTGCGCGCGCCGCAGGCCTTTTTGTGGCGGCCGGTGTCTGCTGGACGGCAGCCGTCGTGCTGGGTGTGCTCGGCTCGCGCCTGATGGACGCCTTGCTGAACGATACGAGCTATGTCTACCAGTCGCTGACCGGTGGCGGTCTTGCGGCAACCGCAGGTGTTGCACTTGCCAGCAGCGGCGGCGATGGGGGTGGCGGCGAGCGCGGCGTGGTGGCCGGATCGCTGGCGCGATTGCGCAAATTTCTCCAGGTCGCCGGTGGCCAGGTGTTTCTCGCCCTGCTGCTGATCGTTCTCTCCGGTGTGCTTGATTACGTTCTGTTGGGGGGATCGCTGCTGGATCTGCTTCTCGCCAATGCCACCAAGGCGCCTGCCACGGTCAGTGTCGAGGGCACGCAACTCGATACGCTGCTGTTTGGTCGGAATCTGGAGCCGCCGGTCGCAGAAGTCGAAGTGCTGGGGAGGCTTCTTCTGGGCGGAGCCGTGCTCGGGGCGCTTGCATATGTCGTTTCGCGCAGCGTCAACATCAACCGCTTCTCTCTTCACGATCTCTATCGCAACCGGCTGGTTCGGGCCTATCTCGGGGCCACCCACAAGACGCGAAAGCCGAACCCGTTCACCGGCTTTGATATGGATGACAATCCGCCCATGTCTCAAATCTGGCCGCAGGCCAACGCGACGCATGAGCCCCGCGTCTCGCGCCTCTTCCACGTGGTCAACTGCACGCTGAACGTCGTGTCCACAAGCAACAAGGCCTGGCAACAGCGCAAGGCGATCTCGTTTGTCGTGACACCGCGCCACGCCGGTGCCGCTTCTCTCGACCCGTGCCCGCGCTGGGCAGGTTATACCGGCCGTTATGCCGGCGCCTACCGGCCCGCGGACAGCTATGGCGGCAAGCAGGGGATTTCGCTCGGCACGGCGATGGCCATCTCCGGCGCTGCGGCCAATCCGAATATGGGCTATAACTCAGCGCCTTCGGTGACACTGCTCTTTGCGCTTTTCAACATCCGGCTCGGCTGGTGGCTTGGCAATCCGGGACAGCCCGGCAAAAACACCTGGCAGCTCAGCGGTCCCCGTCAGGCCATCGTTCCCTGGTTCGATGAAGCTTTCGGGCGCACCACGTCCGACCGCGCCTATATCAATCTTTCCGATGGCGGGCATTTCGAAAACCTCGGCCTTTACGAAATGGTGCGGCGGCGTTGCCGGCTGATCGTGCTGTCGGATGCCGGCTGCGATCCCGATTTCACCTTCGCCGATCTCGGCAATGCCGTGCGCAAGATCCAGATCGATCTCGGCGTGTCGGTGTCCTTTGCCCATCTCGACCAGTTGCAGGCCCGCATTCGCTCGGGAGACAAACCAAGCGTTGCGCCATACTGCACCGTCGGGCGCATCCATTACGCCGATGCCGACGGGGCGGGTGAGGATGGTTATATCCTCTACATCAAACCAAGCTATCACGGCACGGAAGAGGCCGGAATCCGCGCCTATGCCAACGAGGATGAAAGCTTTCCGCATGATCCGACCGCCGACCAGTGGTTCGACGAATCCCAGTTCGAAAGTTATCGCTCGCTGGGTTTCGAGATCGTTGACGAACTCTTCTCCGGCATCAGCCAGACTGTGCCGGGCGGAGATCTGGAAGCTATCCTGATCGCGCTGTCGCGTACGGAGCAGATCCCGAAAAAGGTCGTGCCGCTTTGCCCGGCAAGGGTTGATGCAGCCGCTGCCGAATAAGCTTTGCCGTCAGAAACCGATCACCCGTTCGGCCGTCCAATAGAGGCCGGTGAGCGCGATGGCCGCCGATGCGGGATGAACAAGGCGGGTGCGATACCACGGCCGGTCTTTCCACCAGAAGAGAACCAGCCCGAAGGCAAGCCCGACCACGGCAAGCTGGCCTGCCTCGACGCCGAGATTAAAGGCGAGAACGGCGGCAAGGCGATCCTGTGCGGGAAGCCCCAGTTCCGTCAGCACGCCGGCAAAGCCCAGACCGTGCATCAGCCCGAAGCCGAAAACCAGCAGCGGCCGCCACGGCGTCATCTGCCGCACTAGAATGTTTTCGATGGCGATAGAGCTGATGGAGAGCGCGATCAGCGGCTCGACGATCGAGGCCGGCAGCGCGATGACGCCCTGAAGCGCCAGCAGCAGCGTCAGGCAATGGGCCACCGTGAAGGCGGTGATCTGTGTGATGAGCGGCCGCACGCGGGTCGTCAGCAGAACGAGCCCCAGCACGAACAGCATATGATCCGGTCCGCCGGGCACGATGTGGGTAAAGCCAAGCAGCAGATACTGCGCAACAAGCCGCGGCAGTGTTTCGGCCGGGCCGGGGGAAAACGGCATGGACGGGCTCGGTTCGTCACCCTCCACCCAGACGGTTCGCTCGGATAGTTGCAGCGCATAGCGGCTTTTGAGGAGATCGAACTGCCAGATCATCGCTTTGGCATTGTCCGGCATGGCGCCCGCCACCTTCAGCACGAGCAGCGCCGGGCGCGAGATATCCGCCGGGAGTTCAAGGCGCTCGATCTCCACTGTGACGGGCGACGGTGTCGCATCGATGGTGACATGGAAATACGCGGGCAGTTCGACTTCGAACCGCTTGAGAAGGGCAAGCGCCTGTGCCTCATCGAGATGACGGCTGGGCGGCAGCCCCGCCTGAAGTTCCAGCCGGTTGATGAGCGCTGTCGGGGCCGTGGTGAAAAGGGCGGTCCAGGATGCAGCCTCACGCGCGATGATCACCCGGCTTTCGCCGATTTCATGGGCGGCCGAGGTCTGACCCAGCAACACCGAGAAGAGCAGCAGAAGAAACTGCGCGAACGGGCGGATGCAGTCTTTCATCATGGCTGCGGCTTCTGGAATGTGAGGGACGACCAATGGCTTTGCCAGTCTTCGCTACGGAACCAGCTGGCCCGTTCCATCCAGACGATCTGCAGCAGCCAGATGCCGCCGCGCGCAAGTGGCAGGGAAAACCGGCCGTCGGTGCCGGTGCGGACGCTCTGCGGGTGGCGCGGATCGTCCTTTGCTCTTGCAATGAGGAGGCCGCCGGCAAGCGGATCTCCTTGCCAGAGAACCCGGCCACTGACGCCTGGTGTGCGATCCTGTGTGGGATCGCCATCGACAAGGATTTCCAGCCTCTGTCCAAGCGGCTCGCCGCCCAGAAAACGATCAGCCACTGCCCCGCCGAGCAGCGTCTTTGCATGGCGATAGAAATTTTCCCGTCCAGGCTCCAGGCTTTCATGGCGTGTTGCGCGCTCGCGGATCACCCATTCCAGGCCATGGCTTTCGAGATAACGTTCGAAGCGATCGGGGGCCAGGGTGACGGTGCCGCCGGCGCCGCTATAGGCAATGAGCGCGGTGCGCCCGCTCTCTGCTGCGATCATGCCCGCCGGCGACAGGCCGTCTGCGCCGGAGATCGGGCGCGGTGCGCCATCTGCGATCTGCAGTACAAAGAGATCGGTGGCTCTGGCGCGCCGGGGTACGGAATCTCCGATGAAGTCCTCGCCGACCTTCAGATCAATGGCGACGGCAGCGCCGGCGCCGGGGGTAAAGCGCGACGGCTCGATCCAGAAATCATGCGCCGGGGCTGGACCTGCAACAAGGAGCGCCGCTGCAAGTTTAAGCGCTGGCCAGGATGCAGGCCAGCGCCCTTTCACCCGCTCAGGTCGTCGCCAGCGCATAAACGTTCCGGATCGCCCGCCAGAGATGGCGCAGGATGACGCGCAACCCCTGCACAATGGCCCAGGACACCAGAAGCAGCAGGATGATGCCGGCCACGATATAGGGTGTCAGCGAGCGGGTGGGAGCCGGTGCCGGCGGCTTTTCCGGCCAGGGTTCGGCGAGATACGGAAACTCCGGCAGAAACGCCTTGTCGTTTTTGGTCGAACGGGGAAAGCCGCCTTCGATGAAGGAAATATCCATCAGCAGGCAGTCGCCGGCAGCGCAGGTCTGCGCCACGACGTCATCGCCAATCAACCTTCCGTTCGGATAACCGGCCGCAAACCGGTCGCTGTAGATCATCACGTCTGGCTGGTTGTCGTATGTGCGCAGGAGAAACGTCGTTTCCATCAGTTCGGCCAGCGCGTTTGACCACCACTGCGTGTTGCCCCTCAGAAAATTGTAGATGTCGTTGGTGCGGGTGGAATGCTCCATCAGCGCCGGCACCTGTTCGTTTGCGGCCACCGTGTTGAGAAAGCCGAAGCGCGGCAACTGTGTGCGGATGGAGCGGCCGACATGGTCGATCTGCTTGCCGTCCTTTGCCGTCGTGCCCCAGAGGATAAAGTCCTTCTGGCCCGCGGGAAAAGCATTGCGTGGAATGCTAAACGCCATGGTGATGGCGTTGACGCCGTAAAAGCGGGGGAAGTTGAACGGATCGTCCCGCACGCCGAAATTCGTGCGGATATCGTTGATGTTCTGCAGTCCCTCGTATTCGATGCGCTCAAGGCCCGCCTCATTGTTCAGCCGGATGCGAACCTTGGCATCGGCATGAAGTTTTGCCGGCTCAGCCACCGTTCCGCCGTAGCGGGCGACATCGCCGGCATTGTCGAAGGTGACCGGCGTGGTGAGATCAAGGTTCACCTCGTAGACATAAGGGGAAAGATCGTAAGGTGGCTTTGTGCTCAAGGCGCGGCGCACATTGAAGATCAGGATCAGCCGGTCGCCGTCTGGAAAGAAGATGAGGTCGGTAATATTGCTTTCCGGCCCCATCAGGTTGCTCGGATCGGCATGGTCAGAGGCAACCGCTGTCGTTGCCCATCCAAGGCAGGCCATGACGAGGCCTGCCCATAAGCTCCTCGTTCCCGCGCCTGCCGTCCGGCGTGGCCGACGGATCCTCTCCATCCACAGTCCCATCTGCCCAAAATACCTGCCCATTCCCGCCTCCAAGCCCCTGAGGAAAATACAGTCAGCAATAGAATGCCGAGTAAAATACCCGCATTGGTAGAATTGCATTAAACATGACACGCTTCAAGGTAGATTTTGTGCCGGACAGCCTGTTGCGTCGCCTGTTGATCGCCTTTCGTTTTGGTCTAATCTGAAGCCAAACGAAAAGGAGCCGTCATGCAGCTATCAACACGCCAGATGGAAATCATGGCCCTTGCGCGCGAAGAGGGGCGGGTGCTGGTGGATGAACTGGCGGCGCGCTTTTCTGTCACGCCACAGACGATCCGCAAGGACCTGAACGACCTCTGCGACGAGCGGGCGCTCACCCGCATCCATGGTGGTGCGGTCTTCCCGAGCGGCAACGAAAACGTCAAATACGAGGCTCGCCGTTCGATGGCGGCTGCGGAAAAGCAGGCGATCGGGCGCGCGGCGGCGGCCCTCATCCCCGACAATTCGTCGCTGTTCATCAATATCGGAACAACGACCGAGGCGGTGGGCGATGCATTGACCGAGCATCGCGAACTGATGGTGATCACCAACAATATCAATGTTGCCAACCGTTTGCGGGTGTTTCCCTCGATCGAGGTCGTCATTGCCGGCGGCGTCGTGCGTGGAACGGACGGCGGTATCGTCGGCGAGGCGGCGGTGGATTTCATCCGGCAATTCAAGGTGGATTTCGCCGTCATCGGCGCCTCGGCGATCGATGAGGACGGTGCGCTTCTTGATTTTGACTTTCGCGAAGTCAAGGTGGCGCAGGCCATTATTGCCAATGCCCGCCATGTGATCCTTGTCTCGGACGCCTCCAAGTTCGAGCGCACGGCGCCGGTGCGCATTGGCCACCTGTCGCAGGTCCACACCTTCATCACCGATCACTGCCCCTTGCCCGGCCTGCGCACCGTGTGCACCGACAACGATGTGCGCCTGATCGAAACCGCGCCCCAGACGGATGCGATCCGGCCGGAGTGATGACTTCGTTTGACATTCGTTTGTATTTCGATTTAGATGAATTGGATTTCGGAATTTAAAAAATCGCTGTACTGCGAACAGGAGACGGCAGATGACGGGCGCGCCCGTATTCGATATTTTCGTCATCGGTGGCGGTATCAATGGCTGTGGCATCGCCCGCGACGCCGCCGGCCGCGGGTATTCGGTGGCCCTGGCCGAAATGAACGATTTCGCCTCCGGCACCTCGTCCGGCGCCACCAAGCTCATCCATGGCGGATTGCGTTATCTCGAACATTACGAATTTCGCCTTGTGCGCGAGGCGTTGATGGAGCGCGAGGTGCTGTGGGCCATGGCGCCGCATGTCATCTGGCCGCTGCGTTTCGTGCTGCCGATCCAGAAGGGCGGCGTTCGGCCCGCCTGGCTGGTGCGGCTCGGCCTGTTTCTCTACGATCATCTGGGCGGCCGAAAGCTGCTGCCGGCAACCAGGACGCTCAACCTTTCCCGCGACGAGGCCGGCAGGTCCCTGAAGCCGGAGTTCCGCCGGGCGTTTGAATATTCCGACGGCTGGGTGGATGATGCCCGCATGGTGGTGCTGAATGCCCGCGATGCACAAAACCGGGGTGCGACCATTCTCAGCCGCGCCAAGGTTGTGTCGGCGCAGCGCGAAGCCGATCACTGGGTGATCACGACGAAATCGACGCGCGACGGGGCAACGCTGACGCATCGCGCCCGCATGGTGGTCAATGCCGCCGGCCCCTGGGTGGACCAGGTATTGGCCGGCGCGATGGGCCACAACAACGCCCGCAATGTGCGCCTCGTGCAGGGCAGCCACATCATCGTGCGCAAGAAATTCAACCATGACCGCGCTTACTTCTTCCAGAACCCGGATAACCGCATCATCTTCGCCATTCCCTATGAGGGCGATTTCACGCTGATCGGCACCACCGACCGGGATTTCAAGGAAGACCCGAAGACCGTGCGCATCAGCGACGAGGAGGTGCATTACCTCTGCAATGCCGCCAGCGAATATTTCAAGCAACCCATCGTGCCCGGCGATATCGTCTGGAGCTATTCGGCGGTGCGGCCGCTGTTTGATGACGGTGCCTCGAAGGCCCAGGAGGCCACGCGCGATTACGTGCTGAAAGTGGAAACGCCTCAGAGTGGCGCGCCGCTCTTGAACGTGTTTGGCGGAAAGCTCACCACCTACCGGCGCCTTGCCGAGCACGCGCTTGAAAAGATCGCCGAGACAATCGGGGCCAAGGGCAAACCGTGGACGGCCGGCAGCCACCTGCCGGGCGGTGATTTTCCGGTAACCGGCGCTGCCAGGGCCGTGGACCAGTTGATGTCGAAGGCGCCGTTCCTGAACCGTGGCCATGCCGAGCGCCTGATCCGCTGTTATGGCACGGATGCCAGCACCATGCTTTCCTCTGCCAAGACGGTGGAAGATCTCGGCCGCCATTTCGGCGGCACGCTCTATGAGGCGGAAGTGCGCTGGCTGCTCGACAAGGAATGGGCGGTTTCGGCGGAGGATATCCTTTGGCGGCGCACGAAACAGGGTCTGTTCCTGACGCCCGATGAGGTCGCAGCGCTTGAGGATTATCTGCAGACGGCAACTGTTGCCTGACCTACTCGTTGTGACATCTGCCGCCTGAAACAAGGTCTTTCAGGCGGCAGGATCAAGAATGCGTCAGCGCGCCATGTCAAACAGCAGCGCGCGTCCGTCGGTTGTCCAGACGAGATCCTCGAACTGGTCGGCGCCGATTTCCACGGCATCACCCGTGGCCAGCCGTTCCCCTTCCAGCATCGCAACGCCTTCGATGATATGCAGGAAGGCAAGACGACCCGAGCGGGCGGGAAGCGGTGTGCGGTCGCCGTCGCGGGCATTTGCGATGAAAAGCTGCGTATCGGACTGCAGCTGTAGCGGGGCATCACCGGCAGTACCGCTTGCCAGCAACGACCAGCCGCCGTCATCCCGGCCTGTGGGCAGCGATGCCTGCTGATACATCGGCGTGCCACCCACGAGATTGGGGATGAGCCAGATCTGCAGAAAATGCGCCGGCTTTTCGCCGGATGCGTTCATTTCCGAGTGGCGCACACCGCTTCCGGCATACATCAACTGTGCCTCGCCCGGCGTAATGGTGACGAGATTGCCCAGCGTATCCTTGTGCTTCAGCTTGCCTGAGAGAACCAGCGTCAGGATGTCCATGTCCGCATGGCCATGCTCGGAAAAGCCGGAGCCGGGGGCAATCCAGTCCTCATTGATGACGCGCAAGGCGCCATAACCCATGCGGGTCGGATCCTGAAAGCCGCCGAAGGAGAAGGTGTGATAGCTGTTCAGCCAGCCCGTATCGGTATGGCCGCGGTTCATGCTTTCGTGAATGAGGGTCATTGTCAGCCTCCATTGTTCGGGTTGATGGGGGCGCCGGAGCGCCCGTTAATCGTTGATCGGCGGCAGGAGATCTTTGATCTGCTCGCGGAACGGTTCGTAGCGGGCAGGCAGTTTCAGGGCTTGCCCGAGATGGGCCGTATCTTCATCCCGGTCGAAACCGGGTTCGTTGGTGGCGATTTCAAACAGCACACCGCCCGGCGTGCGGAAGTAGATCGCGTAGAAATAATCGCGGTCGATGACCGGCGTCACCTGGTAACCGGTGTCCATCAGCGCTCTGCGCACCTCAAGCTGGGCTGCCCGATCATCGACGGCAAAGGCGATATGATGCACCGAGCCGGCGCCAAGTGCTGCGGAACCTGCCTGCGGCAGCGTCTGAAGGTCGATGATATCGGCGCCATTGCCGCCGGGCATGACGAAGCGGGTCCATTCCTTCTGCGTGTCGGCCTGCTGATAACCCATGAAGGTCAAAAGCTCGGCTGTGGCGCCGGCATCCTTCAGCCGGAGGCTTGCGCCCTGGAACCCCTTCACCGCTTCGGCCGTGCCGATGCCGGCCTTCGACCAGCCAAGGCGTGGATCGGCGTCGGTTTCCACAAGCGAGAAGCCATCCCGGTCGGGACCGGCAAAACGCAGGTAGCTTTGGCCGAAGCGTTCTTCCTCACCGATCAGCGGCACGTCCCTTTCGGCCAAGCGTTCCTTCCAATAGGCCATCGACCCCTTGGGAACGGCAAAATAAGTCTCGCCCACTTCGCCGGCGCCGCCCCGCCCCCTGTCGATGTCGGGGAAGGGAAAGTAGGTCATGACCGACCCCGGCGTGCCGGCATCGTCACCGTAATAGAGGTGATAGACTTCCGGTGCATCGAAGTTGACGGTTTTCTTGACGCGCCGCAGGCCGAGCGTGCCGGTGAAGAAACTGTTGTTTTGCTGGGCGTCGGCGGCCATCGAGGTAACGTGGTGCAGGCCCTTGATCTGGTTCAGCATGGAAGTGATCCTTTGGCGGTTGCGCGCCACTGTCTGGCGCCGTGAGCACAAAGTGCGGCAGATCGAGGAAATGCTGAATAGCAATAATATTGACTATATTATTTCTCTTATGGTAATAATGACCCATGCAGGATCTGACCGATATCCGTATCTTTCTCGAAGTGGCGCGCCAGCGCAGCTTTGTGGCGGCTGCCCGCCAGTTGTCGCTCACACCGCCCACGGTAACGCGGGCGGTGGGCGCACTTGAGGAAAGCCTTGGCGTACAATTGCTGTTGCGCACCACACGTCAGGTCTCGCTGACCTCTGCCGGCGCAAGTTATGCGGCGCGGATCGGCCCTGTCATCGAGGAGTTCGACCGGGCCGCCGAAGAATTGCGCGAGAGCCAGGGTGAGACCGGCGGCCTGATCCGGGTTAATGCGCCGTTATCCCTTGGCCAGCAGATCCTGCCGGACATGATTTCCGGTTTTCGCAGCGAACACCGTGCCGTTTCGGTGTCCCTGCAATTGACCGACCAGTTCATCGACATTCTCTCGGGCGCCTGCGATGTCGCCATCCGCATTTCGGAAGCGCCGCGCGACAAGTCCACGATCTGGCGCAAGATCTGCCCGGTCACGCGCATGCTGGTCGCCTCGCCGGGATTTCTGGCCTCCCATGGCAATATCGACAGTCCGGACGATCTGCAGCCACCATGGTGCCTTGCCTACGATGCCGAGGCGCTGGGAGAGAACTGGGAGCTGTCTCGCAACGGGCAGAACCGCCGCATCCGCGCCGGGCAGGCGCTTGCCACCAACAATGGTGAGGTGATGGCACGGTTGGCCGAAAACGGCCAGGGGGTGGCGCTGCTGCCGCTGTTCATTGTGGAGGATGCGCTGAAGGCCGGCCGGCTGGTTCAGGTGCTCAGCGATTGGCAGATGCCGCAGCTGTGGCTTACCCTTTATTATCCGCCCTATGAGCGGCTTTCCGCCCGCATCGCCGCCTTTTCGAATTTCTTCGAGGATTATGTCACTCGCGTCCGGCCGATCTGACCGGACGCGGGTGCGCTTGTCAGGCGACTGCGAGCTTACGCGGTATCTGGTGGGCCAGCCAGTCCAGAAGCGCATCGCCGCGCATCGGGCGTGACAGCCAGAAGCCCTGGATCTCGTCGCAGCCCATCGCCTGCAAAAGATCAGAAGCTTCTGCCGATTCGACGCCTTCGGCCACCACCCGGTAGCCAAGACTGTGCGACAGGTTGATCATCGAGCGCACAAGGACACGCTCTCGGTTGCCGTTTGCCATGTCTGCGATGAAGGATCGGTCGATCTTCACCACACTGGCCGGCAGCTTTTGCATATAGGCAAGGCTCGAATAACCGGTGCCGAAATCATCGATGGCAAGACGGATGCCGGTGGCGGTCAGTCTTTGCAGGAGGTCGAGCGCCCGGTCCGTCTCCTTCATCATCGCGGTTTCCGTCAGTTCCAGCTCGATGCGGTCGGGAGAGACGCAGTGCTCTTTCAGCTTCTCCATCATGCGCTCGAAGAAATCGTGTTCTTCCAGGTTGAGCGCCGACAGATTGATGGACAGCTTGAATTTCAGCCCCAGCGCCTCCCAGGCTGCAATGTTGCGCAAGGCCTCTTCGATCACCCAGGCGCTGAGTGCCCGCGCGTAAGTGGAGGCCTCGACGATGGGGATGAATTCAGCGGGCGAAATCGGCCCGAGAACCGGATGGTTCCACCGCAGCAGCGCCTCGGCGATCTCCACCTCGCCGGTTGCAAGATCCATGCGCGGCTGGAAGACGAGGAAAAGCTGATCGTCCGCATCGAGCGCGATCGGGAAATCCTGCAGCAGACGGAAATTGCGGCGATGGCGCATATCGGTTGCAAACGAGAAAGAACCGACGCCGGTATCGCTGTCGCGCGCGTCCTGCACGGCGCTCTGCAGGGATCGCAGCACGTCCTCCGGCAGCATTTGTGCAGGATCAAACGACATGACACCGATAGAGGGCGTCATGCTCATGTGAAAATCGCCGTGTTTTTCGATGTCCCGCAGCGTTTCGGCAAGCAACTCGGAATAGGTGTCCCGGTCGGCTGTCTCAGGCGCGAAGAAGGCAAATTGCGTCGGCCCGACATGATAGGGCGTCGATTGCTCGCCGACATGAGCCTTGAGGATGCGGGCGACGGTTCGGATCAGCCCGTCGAGATAAGACGGGCCCATGACGCGCGACAGCCGGTCGAACTGCGCCGTCTGGGCAAGGTCGAGAAGGCTGATGATGCGCTGCTCGCCATGGTTCTTTTGAAGGTCGGACAGGTCGTTCAGCAGCTGGAAACGGTTCGGCAATCCGCTGGAGGCGTCGATGCGGCCGACGGCATGCTGCAGTTCGATCTGGTCCATGACCATCGCGGCAAGATCCGTCAATGTCGCCATTTCATCATCGGTGATGGTGCGCGGCTCGGCGCCGAGAACGCACAGCGCGCCCAGCCCATGCCCGTCCGGCGTCAGGAGCGGCGCGCCCGCGTAAAAACGGATGCCGGCATTGCCAAGCGTACTGTCAGCGTAATGATCGTCCTTTTCGAAATCGGGGATGACCAGCATGCGCCCGGTTTCCGCCACTTCCGCGCAGGGCGCCTTGTAGCGCGGAATGCCGTCATGCTCGACGCCCACCTTGGACTTGAACCACTGGCGATCGACATCGGTCAACGACACCGCTGCGATCGGCAGGTTGAAATAGGAGGCGACAAGCCGCGTGATGCGGTCAAAGCTTTCGCTGGGCAGGGTGTCGAGAAGCCGCAGGTTGCGCAGGCTGCTCAGCCGCGCCAGTTCGTCGGAGGCATGCATGATGGCGGATATCCTCACACGGTGGCCTGCTGGATGCAGGCGCAAGGCCGCGCGGTGTGGTGTGTCTAGAGAAAAATCCGGCGGACCATTGCTCAGGGTCCCGCCGCGCTAAAGGCGGTTCATTCCGGGAATCCCGTTTGGCCAGGCGTCATGCCAAGAGCTATCGCGATAGCTGCCGAGGTTGAATATGACCCATTGTTTCCAAACGCCAATGGACTTCGCCTAAATTAGCGTTGTCGAATGACGGGAAGGTTAACATCCGGTGTCTGCCTTCAATTGCTGGCAGGTGAGACATCGGCCATTGCGTGCGGGTGGGGTTGCGTTTTGCCGCTTGATCTGCGTGCGAAGCTGAGGCTTTGTCTGTCGAAGGCGTCGCCCGCAAAAGCGCGTCGCCCTGCCATGTCAAACAACGGGAATGCCAGTGACACGTCTTCAAGAAACCGCCCGGGATCTCGCCGATCGCATGATGGACCTTTATCGCGGCAAACGCCTGATGCTGGGCATTGCCGGGGCTCCGGGATCCGGCAAGTCGACGGTGGCCGATGCGGTGGTGGAGGAGATCAACCGCCGCCAGCCCGGCCTATCCGCCGTCTTCCCGATGGACGGGTTTCATTTCGACGATGCTGTTCTCACCGACATGGGGCGGCTGGCAAACAAGGGGGCGATCGATACCTTTGACGTGCATGGCCTGCGCCACACCCTGGCGCGCCTCAAGGCGAACGTGGATGACGTGGTGGCCGTGCCGGTGTTCGACCGGGAAATCGAGATTGCCCGCGCCGGCGGACGGCTGATTCCGAGGGAAACCGGCATCATCGTCTGCGAGGGCAATTACCTCCTGATGCGCCAGTCGCCCTGGGACCGGCTGAAGCCGCTGTTTGATCTCTCGGTGCTGGTCGATGTCGAGATCGAGGAACTGCGCCGGCGCCTGCAGGCGCGCTGGCAAAGCCTCGGTTTCGATGAAACAGTCGTCCGGCTGAAGGTCGACGGCAATGACCTGCCGAACGGCATCGCCATCATGGCAGGCAGCGCGGAACCGGACCTGCGCGTGCGAAATTAACCGCTCACGCGCAGCCATCCCCATTCCCGCAAAACTGCCTCAGATATCGAAGGCTGCCACCCGCCGGCCTTTTTCCGCAAAGATTTTTTCGATCTCGGCCCGGTTCGGCACAGACGGGGGCTTGTCGAGTGCAGTGTTTGCCGCATCGCCAAGCGGCAGCGCAAAGACGGCTGTGGCAAGCCATGTGTCGCCTGCTGCAATGTCACCGCGCAATTGCGGCAGGTTGGTCTTGGCGTGGATGAGGTTGGTATTGGCAATGGGCAGATGGGCGCGGCCCTGGCGCTTGACCAAGCCCAGATCAACGATGGCGCTCACATCCGTCTGCCCATGCCAGACGGCGCGGCCTTCGCCTTCTTCGCTCCGGTCACGGGCAAAATCGGCGCGAGAAATGGCAAACCCGCCTTCGGTTGAGTGGAGCACGCGCGGCGTGACGATCTTGTGCAGGCGGATATGCCAGGGATTGGCGGGAATGAGCCAGGTTTCGACGGTGACGTCGCCCCACGGTTTCCAGCGGGAATAGAGCATGTTGTCAGCAATCAGTGCCTCGTCCAGCGTCTCGCGCATGCGAAAATGCACGCCGTCATCGGACAGGCCCAGCATATTGTCAAAACTTGCCGCATCGAAATGCCGGTCATTGGCCTCGATATTGAAGGCATAACGCGTCGAATAGGCAAATTTCGCGTATTTTTCGTTGGAGCCGCGCATCTTGTCGTGCTCCTGCCCTGAGGACAGGACAACGACATTGCCCGGCGTGTGCATGGCCACCATGCCCGGCTTTTCGAGCGGGACCGGATCGGCAAATGCCGGCTGTTCGGTCTCTTCCGCCTGCCAGAACGGGTGATCCTCCGGCAGGGCAAGGGCCAAAAAGAACTTGAAGGCCCAGTAAGGCGAGCCGGCGGAATTGTAGCTCTCGCTCATCAGAAGGTTCGGATAGCCATACCCCACCGACAACACGCCATCACGATCGGCAATCGGAAGGTCTGACCACCAGCGGATGTGGCGCAGGTAATAGCCCTTGATCTCCCCCCAGGGCAGGGCCTCCAGATCGGCCAGCGCAAGCGAGGCCCAGATGCCGCCGGCGGCAAAGCGGTAGGTCTGGCTGCGCCCGAAGGCCAGCGCTGCCCCATCCGGCCCGAACCAGTGGCGGATATCGCCGGCAAATTTTTCGGCCCGCGTCCGCATGCGGGACTTGCGGGCCTCATCATCCTTGGCCACCACCGAATAGATCAGGCCATAAAAATGCATGGCAAAGGGAATGTAATGGTCGACGCGCCGCACCGGTCCATCGCGATACCAGCCGTCGCCGATATCGAATGCTTCCAGCTCATCGAGATAGGCAACGGTCTTTGCAGCATCTACCGTGACGCCGACGCGTTCCAGCCCGAGATCGACCAGCACGCGAAAGAATTTCCAGTTGTTGTCGACATAGTCGCGTTCGCGCGCTGCCTTCAGATAGGCGCCGATGCGCTCTTTCGCCTCTGATGATTGCGGTTCCCAGAGATGCTGCGGCACAAGCGCCAGTGCAAAGCCGATGGCGGCGAGTTCCACCAGACGCTGGTTGCGGTCTGCCACATCGCCCCAATACTCAGGATGTTCAGGGTTAGTGCCGTTGTCGAGGCCGCGGCGATAAAGATCCCAATAGGCAAAAAAGCCGCCGCCGGCCACAAGCGGCACGATGCCCCAGAGCGGACGGGCAAAGCCTTCGAGATCGGCTGCCGCATGATCGAAGATCGCGCCGGCGGCACTGAGGCGCACGCGTGCGCCGCCTTCTGAAAAATAGGGAAGAAGCGGCTCGAACAGGTCGGTGACCGCTTTGGCCAGATCGGCACGGGTCTTCAGCGGATTTCCAGAGAGCGGGTTTGCCTTGGCAGGATCATAGATCACGAGCTTGTATCCGGATGCTGGACATTGAAGATCAGTGGCGGCCGCGGGCGTTATGCCTACGGCCGCCTCTGTTGCTTTACTTGATGGCCTTTACGCCATCGGTCATTTCCTTCAGGCCCGCATCGACAGCGATATTGTCGGTCATGATGGCATCATGGACACGGTTCAGCACCACCTCGATCTTGGCGGCATTCGGGTTGACGGCCATTTCCAGATAGGACTTGCCGGCCTGAAGTGCTGCCTTGCTGTTGGCATCCGTCGGGAAGCCAGGCAGCGCCGTGATCTTGTCTGCCACGTCTGCCGAACGAATGGCCGGCAGGGTGCCGGTGGCTGCCACGATTTCCGCCCCTTCCGGGCCGCTCGCAAACTTGATGAAGTCGAGCGCCGCTTCCTTCTGCTTGGAATTGGTGTTGACCGACAGGCCTGAAATCTGCGCCGCGGTCGTGCCGGCCGCAACGCCGTCCGGATGCGGAAACTTCACGATGCCCCAGTTCACGCTCTTGGATTCACCCGATTTCACCTTGGCGATCTGCGTGCCGATGAACCATGTACCCATCGGCAGCATGCCGATCGTGCCGTTGAAGAACAGCGCCGAATAATGCGTGTTCGATGTTTTCAGCGAGGCATAGGAGGGGATCGCGCCGCTCTTCTGCAGTGCCAGCGCCCGCTCGTACCATGGCTTCAGGAAGGCATAATCGCCGTCGACCAGCGTCTGCTTGCCGTCCTGAATGCCGGGAAGCTGCACGGCTGAGCGCCAGGTGTGCAGAAGCGCACCATAGGTCTTGTTGGCACCAAAACCGCCCTTCAGCTTTTCGGCGGTTTCGTCGAACTGCTTCCAGGTCATGTCATTGGTGGGGTATTTCACGCCCGCCTTGTCGAAAATATCCTTGTTGTAATAGACAACCCAGAAATCCGAGCGGAAGGGCAGGGCATAGACCTTGCTGTCCACCGTCAATGCCTCGATCAGGCCACCGTAAGGCGCGGATTCGATCTTCTGCGACGTCATGAATTCGTTGAGCGGGGCGATATTGCCGGCGCGCACGAGGTTGGCGTAACCCGGCACGTCCTTGATGGTGACGATGTCGATATCCGTCGAGCCGCCGGTCAGCTGCGTCGAGATCATCTGCGTGTAGTCTTGCGAGCCAAGGTCGATATGCTCGAATTTCACATTGGGGTGTTTTGCCGTATAGGCCTCGATCAGCGGCTTGTAAAAGGCCACCTTGTCCCAGTCCCACAGCGCCCATTTGAGTGTGACGGGTGTTGCCCCTTGCGCCAGCGCCGTGCCTCCCAGCGCTGCTGCCATGGTGAAACCGGCAACCGCCGCCTTCATTGTTCTCCCGAAAATCTCCAGATACATCCTCAAGTCTCCTTCCCTGATTGTGCCTGGTTGAAGCGCCGCTTCTGCGGCGCCTTTAGAATGGTTCCTTCTCTCCGGATGCCTCTGCGGGTCGCGACAGAACCAGTGTCGCGGCCCGCTGCGCGCCGAACATCACGGCGAACAGTCCAAGAGAGAAATTGAACGTCGCCGGCATGAAGACGGAGACGGGGTAAAACAGGATATGTGCGAGCCAGAGCGCTGCCACGAAGGCAAGCGAGGCGAGAAGCGGCAGGGGCCGCCAGAGCGTGGCGAGCGCCGAAAGCTGCAGCAGATCGCGCAAGCGGCGCGCCTCTGCGGTCACGCTCAGCACCATGAAATGCATGGCCCAAAGACCGGCAAAAACCGTGGCCACAAGGCTCACCGTTAGCGGTGCTGCATAGATAAGGTTTTCGCGGGCCGCGGCGCCATAGATCGCAATGGCGTAGATGCCAAGCGCCACAACCGCGCCTGTAATGATGCCCCAGACGGTGGCGACAAGCGCATGGCGGCGGAAGGCTTCTGAGAAATCGCGCAGCAGGTAGACGTTGCGATCGTCCACCATCGCCCGGCAGATGCTGGCCGTGGCAAAGCAGGCGGCGGGCAGGGTGACGAGCGGCAGGCTGGCGAGGATGAAGAGCAGGTTCAGCTTCACCAGCTCCCACCATTCGCGCGCAAAAATCTGGACGAAGAGGGCAAGACCGGTCCGCTTCGGGGCATCCTTGTCGATGCCCTTGCCCTCCTTCGTCCACATGGCTTCCAGCCACTGCATCTGTTGTCTCTTCCCTTTGGATCAGTACAGGATCGACCGTTCGGTTTGCGGGTCGAACAGCTGCGCATTGGTCATGTCGGCAGTCAGCGTCACCGCATCGCCGATTTTCGATTTGAAGCGCGGCGAAACGCGCGCGATCAGCTGGCGCCCGCCGGCCAGCATGTTGAGATGCACTTCCGAGCCCATTGGTTCGGTCAGTTCCACGACCGCGGCAAAGGGGCCCGTGTTGTGCGGATCGATATCGGCCGGGGCCAGCTCATGGAAATTCTCAGGCCGGATGCCGAGCATGACCTCGCGACCCTCGTAAGGCGCGATGCGGGCTTCATCGAAAGCGTGCGGCAGCGGCAGCACCTGCCCGTCAACCGTTGCGCTGAACCGCCCCGCCTCGCGCCGGATCGTTGCCGGTAACAGGTTCATCTGCGGGGCGCCGATGAAGCCAGCGACGAACATGTTGACCGGGCGGTCATAGAGGTTCTGCGGCGTATCCACCTGCTGGATATGGCCGTCCTTCATCACAACGATGCGGTCGGCCATGGTCATGGCCTCCACCTGGTCATGCGTCACATAGATGAAGGTGGCATCCAGCCTTTTGTGCAGCTTGGTGATTTCGGCGCGCATGGTGCCGCGCAGCTTGGCGTCGAGGTTGGAGAGTGGCTCATCGAGCAGAAACACTTCCGGATTGCGCACCATGGCGCGCCCCAGCGCCACGCGCTGCCGCTGGCCGCCGGAAAGCGCCTTCGGCTTGCGGTTCAGAAGATGGGTAATGTCGAGAATTTTTGCGGCTTCCTGCACTTTCCGGTCGATCACGTCGCGCGGGGCTTTGCGCAGTTCCAGGCCAAACGCCATGTTCTTGTAGACCGTCATATGCGGATAGAGCGCATAGTTCTGGAACACCATGGCGATGTCGCGATCCTTGGACGGCACGTCATTCATCAGGTCCGTGCCGATCAGAAGCTCGCCGCCGGAGATTTCCTCAAGGCCCGCAATCATGCGCAGTGTCGTGGATTTGCCGCAGCCGGAGGGGCCGACGAGGATGATGAATTCCTTGTCGGCGATTTCAAGATCGATATCGTGCACCACGGTCAGCGCACCAAACGTCTTGTTCAGCTTCTTCAGCGAAATGCTTGCCATCAATCCCTCACGCGCTCACCAGTAGGAAGACCAGCTGCGCGCAAGGCGCGTCAAAGCTTCCATGTAATAATAATCCCCCCAGGACACGCACTCATCGACGCCTTCGCCGCGGCAGGTGTTGTGCGGGGTTTTTTTCGAATAGGTGCCGTGCAGCACAAGCCCGTTGGAAAGGCTGGGATCCGTCACGGCGTAATGGTCGACCAGGCTTTTCATCATGCGCCGGGCAAGGTCGCGGTAACGCACGGCATCGTCGCCTTCGACCAGATCCGCCATTTCCAGCAGTCCGCAGGCAACGATCGAGGCCGAAGAACTGTCGCGAGGTTCGCTCGATCCTTCTGTGAAGATCAGGTCCCAATAGGGCACGAGATCGGCCGGCAGCCGCTCCAGATAAAAAGACAAAAGCTTCTCGAACGTGTCGCGGTATTGCTCCAAAGGCTCGTAGCGATAAGAGAAGGCCATGCCGGCAATGCCCCAGGCCTGTCCGCGCGCCCAGAAACTGTCGTCGGCATAACCCTGCTTCGTCACGCCGCGCACCGGCTCGCCGGTGACCGGGTCCATGTAGAAGGTGTGATAGGTGGAGTTGTCCGGGCGGACCGAATGGGCAAGCGTTGTGCGCGCATGGGTGAGCGCGATGTCGCGGTATTTCACATCCCCCGTCTCCGCACTTGCCCAGTAGAGCAGCGGCAGGTTCAGCAGGCAGTCGATGATGTAGCGGTATTCGTTCGGGTTATCGCGCCGGCCCCAGGCCTGGATGAACTTTCCGATGGGCTGGAAACGCTCGATCAGCTGATCTGCGGCAAGCAGCGCTGCTTTGCGGCCGTCTTTGTCGCCCACCAGTTTCCAGGCGGCAATGCAGGAGGGCGAATAGAGAAAGCCCATGTCGTGATGGTCGGTCTCGATGCGGTTTTCGATGCGGTGGAGAAAGCTCTGCACCTGGATCTGTGCCGCATATTGAAAGACCTTGTCGCCGGTATGCTCGAAGGCAAGCCAGATCTCGCCCGGCCAGAAACCCGCCGTCCACTGGTCGTTGGCAACCGGCGGATAGACATTGCCGACGCTTGAATGGTTCTGGGCGGTATAGGTGAAGGCGGGCAGGTTGCGGCGCACCTGGGCAACCGCCTGATCAAGTGCGGCCCGCACTTCGTCATCCGTGATGGCTGCGGGGGAGGTGGGGGAGAGTGCATTCATAAGGTCAGCCCTTGATCCCTGATGAGGCGACGCCTTCGACGAAGAAACGTTGCAGCGCGAGGAAAACGATCAGCACGGGGATGAGCGCCACCACGGAGGCGGCCATGATCAGCCCGTATTCGGCCGAATATTGCGAGATGAACATGCGAAGGCCGATCTGGATCGTCTTCAGTTCCGTGCGGGTGAGATAGATCATCGGCCCCAGGAAATCGTTCCAGGTGGTGACGAAGGTGAAGATGGTGAGCGTCGACAGCGCCGGCTTTGACAGCGGCAGCATGATCTTCGCCCAGATCTGGTATTCGTTCATGCCGTCGATGCGGGCCGCCTCACAAAGTTCGGTGGGGATCGACATGTAGAACTGGCGCATCAGGAAGACGCCAAACGCGGTGAAGGCCTGCAGGCAGATCAGTGCCAGATGGGTGTTGTTGAGGCCGAACTCGCGCATCAGCAGGAACTGCGGCACCATGTAGACCTGCCAAGGCATGGCGATGGTGGCGATATAGCCGAGAAACAGCGTGTTCTTGTAAGGGAAATGCAGCTTGGCGAAGGCGTAAGCGGCAAAACTCGAGGTCAGCAGCTGCAGGACCGTGACGATGATCGTCAGCTTCGACGTGTTGTAGATGAACAGCGCCAGCGGGATCTTTGTCCAGATATCAACGTAGTTTTCCCATCTCGGCTGCGAGGGGATCCACTCGATCGGGAAGGCAAACACGTCGCGGCTGAGCTTCAGCGAGGCCGACAGCATCCAGGCAAACGGCAGGAGCATGATGATGGTGACGACAATCACGGTCAGATAGACGGCAATCGTGCCCGCGGAGACCTTCTTTCCGGCAATGCGCATGGCTCAATCCTCCCTCTGGCGGCGGAATTGGACGACGGTGACAGCCAGAACCAGGAAGAAAAGGACGAGCGCGATCATGCTGGAATAGCCGAGATCCCAGGAGATGAAGGCCTCGTTATAGATGTGGTAGACGAGAACCAGCGTCGAGGTGCCGGGGCCGCCTTGCGTGATCATGTAGACCTGATCGAAGACCTTGAAGGACTGGATGGTCAGCATCACGGTGACGAAGAAGGTGGTAGGCGCGAGCTGCGGCAGGGTCACATGGCGAAACTTTTGCCAGGCATTGGCGCCGTCGAGGCCGGCTGCCTCGTAAAGCTCGGAATTGATGCCCTGCAGGCCGGCGAGATAGATCACCATGTAATAACCCATGCTCTTCCAGATGCCGAAGAGGATGACGGTGACCATGGCCCAGTGGCGGTCTGCCGCCCAGCCGGGCAGGTTTTCCGGCGCGATCCCCAGCGTATAGAGGATCATGTTCACCGGACCCATTTCCGGATTGAAAATCATGTTCCAGACCACGGCGACCGCCACCAGCGAGGCGACGTAAGGAAAAAACATCGCGGTGCGGAAAAAGTCGCGGCCAAAGATTTTCTGGTTGAGCAGGACCGCAAGCCCCAGCGCGCAGGCAAGCGTTGCGGGCACCGAGACGACGGTGAACACGATCGTGTTCCACAAGGCGTCGATGAACGCCTTGTCCTCGAACAGGCGCCAGAAATTATCAAGGCCTGCAAAGGTGATCGGGTTGGAGCCATCCCAGTGCATGAAGGCCAGCGCAAAGGCAAACAGGATCGGCCCGAGCGTGAAGACCGCAAAGCCCAGAAAGTTCGGCGCAATGAAGGAATAGGCGGTCAGCGCATTTTCGACGCGCCGGCGGCGCTTGGAAACGACACGCACCTTTTTCTTGGGCGCAAACCCCGCCGGGCTGTCAGACATGGCCGGACTCGTAATGCTCACCAGCTTCCTCCCCGTGTGACGCGCTCCTTGAGGGTTCGCTGTCTCACGCCTTGATTTGCACGTTTCGCGCGGGTTTGCATTCGTGGTGCATCCCGCCTCCCGGACCCTGCATAACACAATTTTTGCATTGGTCAAACAACTTGCTATGCAGTCAGACAAATATGCTGGAAACTGCAAAATAGGTATGATAGGCATTGCCTGCGGCAGGAGGTGTGCCGCCAACGGGAGCGCTATCTTTGTTTTTCGAACGGGTGAACACTCTGCCGAAAGATCTGGCCGATTTCAGGCCCGATTTCTGCGTGGCAGGCGCTGGCGCCTGGGAGGCCGTGTCGCGAGCGGATGCGGCAACGCTGATTGCCAGAGGTGTTGCAGCGCTGGACAAGAGCTGGCCTGTGCTTCTCGCCTCGCACTACCGGGAATACGGCGAAAACGGTAATCGCTCGCGCTTTGAAGCGCTGTATTTCGAGCGCCGCCTGATGCTGAACGATCTGGTTCTGGCCGAAAAAGTCGAGGGGCAGGGGCGCTTTCTCGGCGCCATCATCGATGGCATCTTTCTCCTCTGCGAGGAAAGCGGCTGGCAGTTGCCGGCCCACAATTCCTATCAGCGCGGCGGGCCGCGCCTGCCGCTGCCGGACGCGTTCGATCCGGTCATCGATTTGTTTGCCGCTGAAACCGCAGCCATCCTGGCAACCACGCTTTCGCTTCTGCGCGAGAGCCTTGATGCCGTCGATCCGGCCGTTTGCCGCCGCATCGAGCAGGACATCGACCGGCGCATCCTTCAGCCTTATCACTCCCGGCATTTCTGGTGGATGGGCAACGGTGATGAGCGGATGAACAACTGGACGGCCTGGATTACCCAGAACGTTCTCATCGCCACCTTCAGCCTGCCGACATCGCAGGAGACCCGCAGCGCGGTTCTGCAAAAGGCGCTCAAAAGCCTCGATGCCTTCCTGAAGGATTATGCCGAGGATGGCGCCTGCGAGGAAGGCGTCGTTTATTACCGCCATGCAGCGCTCTGCCTGTTCGGCGCAATGACCGTACTCGATGCGGTGGCGCCCGGCTGTTTTGCCGACCTCTGGCAGGCGCCAAAAATCCGCGCCATGGCCGACTATATCGTCCACATGCACGTGGCTGACGACCATTATTTCAATTTCGCCGACAGCGCTGCCGTGGTCGAGCCCTGCGGCGCGCGCGAATATCTGTCCGGAACCGCGGTCGGCTCCGGTGTTCTTCAGAATTTTGCCGCAGCGGATTTCCAGCGGTCGCCCGATCCGTTGATGAGCCGCGAATGGAACCTCTGGTACCGCGTACAGGCGGTGCTTTCGGCAGGCTCTATCCGTGCCCTGACACCTGTTGTCGTACCCGCACCTGATATCTTTTACCCCGGCATTGGCCTCTTCATTGCCCGCAAGGGGCCGTATGCACTGGCGGTGAAGGGGGGCAGCAACGGCGAAAGCCACAATCACAACGATGTCGGTAGCGTCACGCTCTACAAGAACGGCCGGCCTCTTCTCATCGATATCGGTGTGGAAACCTACACGGCAAAAACCTTTTCGCCCCGCCGCTACGAAATCTGGACCATGCAATCGGCCTTCCACAATCTCGCGACCTTCGGGGGCGTGATGCAGGCCGATGGCGAGAATTTTTACGCCCGCGATGTGAAAGCGGAGTTTCTGGCCGAGGAGGCGCGCATCTCCCTGGAGCTTGGCGGCGTCTATCCGCCGGAGGCCGGTTTGCGAAGCTACCGGCGCAGCGTTCGCCTTCACCACGCCACTGGCGTCGAGATTGTCGATGATCACGACGGCGACCTGCCGGCAGTGCTGTCGCTGATGACGGGGATCGAGCCGGTGGTGGAGGCGGGACGCCTCGTTCTGCCTGGTCTCGCCGAGATCCACCTTGCCGGCGGCGGCACGCCCACCATTGAACCCATCCCCATTGATGATGCGCGGCTGAGGCAATCCTGGCCGGCGCGCCTTTATCGGGTGCTGGTGCCCTTTACCGGCACGCGCCTGCAGATTGACATCGTCTAGCGCCCGTGACCGCGCGATCGGCCTTCAGGCTTGAGAGCGTTGAAACGGAACCAAGAAAACATGAGAGGACGACCCATGAACCTGATTCTCGCGATCGCCAATGGCGCAGGTGCCGTTGTGGCAAGGGCGGAGGCAGAGGACGAGGTGTTTCTGGTCCACCGCGCCGCCTATCAGCCAGGAGACCGGCTGGTGCTTGAAGCCTCAGAATCCGGCTATGTCGTCGTCTCCTTCGATGCGGCCCTGGCACCCGCCCTGGTCTATCTGCGCGAGCCCCGTTTCAGTCTGCCGGTTCCTTTCGGTGATCGGCGCGTGCCCTATGCACCGCAGGCATTTTCAGGTGCGCTGCATCGGCTTCATGTACGCAAGGCAACGGCGGCCGAAGTGGCGCTGCGGCGCAATCTCGCCTTTAATCCGCTTGACGACCACAGCAATTCAACGCTTTTCCCGCATGCGTCCGCCAATGTTGAAACGCGCGGCGAAGCCGCCTTTGCGGCCCGCAACGCCATCGATGGCGAAAAGGCCAACAATGACCACGGCAGCTGGCCCTATACCAGCTGGGGCATCAATCGCGATCCGGAGGCGGCCCTCACCGTGGATTTCGGCCGCCCGGTTCTGGTCGATGAACTCGTACTTTATCTGCGCGCCGATTTTCCCCATGATGCCTGGTGGGAAAAGGCAAGCCTCACCTTCTCCGATGGCGAAACGATGAGGGTGGATCTGCGCAAATCCGCGGCTGGGCAGCGTTTTGCCATCCCGCCCCGTATCGTAGAGTGGGTGCGCCTGCACAGCCTGATCAAGGCCGAAGATCCCTCGCCCTATCCGGCGCTGACGCAGATCGAGGTCTGGGGAACCGAAGCCTGATGTGTGCCGTCAGCCGCCCTATCCGGCGGTGAGGCCGCGCATATCTCTCAGCAGGTCGCGGTAGCGCGACTGGCTGCCGCGCAGATGCACCTGCATGGCGGCGCGGGCGGCCTTTTCGTCACCGTCGGAAATCGCCAGCACCAGCGCCTCGTGCTCCTTGTGGATCAGCCGGCGATAGGCCGTCTGATCGGCGCCGCGATTGTCGGAGACCACCCGCGACTGCGGAATGACCGCCGGACCGTGCATTTCGAGAAACTGCGTGAAGAGCGGATTGTTGGTGGCATCGGCAATAGCCAGGTGCAGCGCCAGATCGGCCTCGCGGATCGACTGGTTTGCCTCGATCAGTTCCAGCAGTCGCGCGTGACAGTCGAAGATGGCTTCTTCCTGCGCCGGCGAGCGACGCTGCGCGGCAAGGCCGGCCGCCTCGATTTCCAAAGGCGTGCGGATTTCGAGAATTTCGAGATCCGACGAGAGGCGCGCCCGATCCAGTTTCGGTGGGGCAGGAGCCGCGACCTCCGCCTTCAGCACGAAAATGCCGGCGCCCTGGCGCACCTCCACCAGCCCGTCGCAGCGCAGCGCCGTCACCGCCTCGCGGATCACCGTGCGGCTCACACCATGCGCCTCCGTCAGCTCTATTTCGCTCGGAAGTCGCTCGCCCGGCTGATAGGTTCCAGAGACGATGGCCCCGCGCAGGGCCTCCTCCACCTTCGCCACCAGCGACCCGCTGCCCTTGCCGCGCGATTTCACCTCAACCGTCACATCCGTTCCCCCGTGTCTGCCCGCCTGGCGTTCGCAGGAACGGCGATGACAGGCAGTTTGTCTCAAATAGGTATGATGAATTCTAGCAAAACTCAATGGAATATCGAGAAAACGGCGGAAATTGTCTGACCAATACGCGAAAAATCCATTCCCCTATCTCCAAGCCCTCTTCGGTCATCGGCGACAGGCGAATCGCCCTCGCATTGCGGGCATGCGATCTCGCGCGCGCCCGCGCGCATGCGGTTAATAAGTCATTTCTGTCGCCGTAGGTGATGCGTCCTTGCGCACCAACAGTGAAAACGGGTGAAGGACGCAAAGCCAGATCGTTATGAACCGCTCCCAACAGATATTCCGGTCCCTCTGTTGTGGCGATGACACAGGCCTTGCCGGAACCCTTGCATGCCAAGGGGTTAACCGCCGCAAGGCCTTTCCGGTCCATTCCGTTAACGCAAAGGCAGCTAAAAAAATCCTCATGAAATCAACGGGCGCCCGGCAATGGCACTGCCGCGCAAGCTTCACCCATGCTCCATCGTTAACCCTTTGTTAACCATGCCGGCGCTAGGCATGATCAACGATTTGTTTACGTAGATGACCAAAGTGCTAACAGACGCCCGCTCCATCCGCATCAAAGGCCGCTCATTCCTGGCGGTGGTACTGTCTCCGGACATGCCACTCGACGACTGGCTGACGCGCCTGGACGATCTGGCGCAGCGGTCTGCCGGGTTTTTCCTCGGCCGGCCGGTGGTGCTCGATGTCACCGACCTGGGCCTCGACCGGGCGCAGATGAAGGAATTGATCGCAGCCCTTGGCGAGCGCAATGTCAGCATCATGGGCATCGAAGGGGCGCGCCATTCCGCTATCGGCCCCGGCATGCCGCCGGCGCTGAAGGGCGGCCGCCCGGCGGCCGACGTCGAGGTGCCGGAAAATGAAGCCCCCGTCGAACCATCGAAAGTCGATAACCGGCCCCAGATTGCAGAGCCCCGGCAGACGCTGCAATCGCTGGTGATCCGCGAACCGGTCAGGTCCGGGCAATCGATCATCTTTACCGAGGGAGACGTAACCGTCGTCGGTTCCGTGGCCTCGGGCGCGGAAATCATCGCGGGGGGGTCTGTGCATATCTACGGCGCGCTGCGCGGGCGGGCCATGGCGGGATCGGTCGGCAATGCATCGGCCCGCATCTTCTGCCGCAAGCTCGAAGCCGAGCTGGTGGCAATCGACGGTGTTTACAAAATGGCCGAGGATCTGGCCCCCGAGCTTCATGGACAACCGGTCCAGTTATGGCTCGAGGGTGACGCGATCATCGCCGAAAAACTGATGTGAGCCGCATGCGGCAAGAACAGGAGAGCAAGATGGGCAAGGTAATCGTCGTCACGTCAGGCAAGGGCGGGGTTGGCAAGACCACTTCGACAGCAGCCCTTGGGGCCGCGCTTGCGCAGCGCAACGAAAAGGTCGTCGTCGTGGATTTCGACGTCGGGCTTCGCAATCTCGATCTCGTCATGGGGGCAGAACGCCGGGTCGTCTACGATCTCGTCAATGTCATCCAGGGCGATGCCAAGCTGCCGCAGGCGCTGATCCGCGACAAGCGGCTGGAAACCCTCTTTCTGCTGCCGGCTTCCCAGACCCGCGACAAGGATAACCTGACGGCCGAAGGCGTCGAGCAGGTGATTGCCGAGCTGAAGCGTTATTTCGACTGGGTCATCTGCGACAGCCCAGCCGGTATCGAACGCGGCGCCACACTTGCCATGCGCCATGCGGATGTCGCCGTGGTCGTCACCAATCCGGAAGTCTCGTCCGTGCGCGACAGCGATCGCATCATCGGTCTCCTCGATTCCAAGACGCTGAAGGCCGAACGCGGCGAACGGATGGAAAAGCACCTGCTGCTCACCCGTTACGACGCCAACCGCGCCGAGCGTGGCGACATGCTGAAGGTCGAGGACGTCTTGGAAATCCTCTCCATTCCGCTTCTCGGCATCATCCCTGAGAGCATGGATGTGTTGCGCGCCTCCAATATCGGTGCCCCGGTCACGCTGGCGGATGCCCGCTCGGCCCCTGCCATGGCCTATTTCGAGGCCGCCCGTCGCCTGGCCGGCGAAGACGTGCCGGTCACCATGCCGGGAGAAAAGCGAGGCATCCTCAGCAAGATTTTCGCACGGAGGGCCGCATGAGCATTTTTAAGCTTTTCCGCAAGCAGGTGTCGGCGCCGATGGCGCGTGAGCGACTGCAACTGCTCCTCGCACATGAACGCGCCTCGGCCGGCTCGGATCTTGTGGCGATCCTGCGCGAGGAAATCCTTGCCGTGATCGCAAAACACGTCCAAGTCGACAGCGACAAGGTGCGCGTGAAGGTAGACCGCGACGAGCACGTTTCGATCCTGGAGATCGATGTTGAGATCCCCCGCGACGCCGGCCTGATTGCCGCCTGACTTAAGAAGACCATCCGCCTACTTGCAAA
>NZ_JBZAYW010000003.1:0-100000 GCF_058242805.1 Neorhizobium sp. PAMB6716 | reverse complement strand
CCTGTACTGGCAATCTGATCTTTAGGCTTTCGGGTCTTGGGGTTTTTGTGCTGGTGCATTGAGATGGGCCCGTAGCTCAGTTGGTTAGAGCACACGCTTGATAAGCGTGGGGTCGGTAGTTCGAGTCTACCCGGGCCCACCAATTTTGGTCCTGAGGCTTTGGCTTTAGGGCGTTGGTTTGATGGTTTACCTGATCCTGGCGGCAAGTTCGTCAGGTGTTTGCGATGGTTGGGGCTGTAGCTCAGCTGGGAGAGCACCTGCTTTGCAAGCAGGGGGTCAGCGGTTCGATCCCGCTCAGCTCCACCAATCTCAATTTGGTGTCGAGACGAGCGTCTGGACGGCAATATCCTTTGAAGAAAAACGTGTTTGCACGCTGCTTTTGAGCAGATGTGCCTGTTCTGCCTATATTGTGAAGAGAAGATTGATCTGGAGGCTTCCAGGTGTTTTGGGTTTTTGACCCGAGATGTCCGATGCCGGTTCCAATGATGTCGTTGATGGCCTAGCCGGCCGGATACGAAAGAGGGATCGGAGAAGGTAGGAAGCTTGTCACTCTGGTCGTCTGTTGTTGGTGACGCAAGTCACCTCTGATGGATCACTGATGATCGTTGCCTGACCGCGCGATCCCGGATTTAATCTCGAGAAGCTGGTCTTAAGACAAGCTGCAAGCGAGCTGCTCGGCGTAGCTCCAATAAAGCAGACTTGTCGAACACGTCGATGGCATCTGAAATAGCCCGGTTGTAAAAGGTAACTGGGTTTGGTGAGGCAGTAGGAATTGGGCAGTAGGCAGTGGGGTTTAGATCCTATTGGCTAATGCCTATTGGCTATTGGCTTTCCATATGGATGAGCATTGGCAATGAGAACGATTAAGTGTCGTAAGGGCATTTGGTGGATGCCTTGGCATGCACAGGCGAAGAAGGACGTGATACGCTGCGAAAAGCCGTGGGGAGCTGCGAATGAGCTTTGATCCATGGATCTCCGAATGGGGCAACCCACCTTAAATGCTTGGGAAATCTGGTGCGCCGATGGCGCACAAGGCAGTAGGAATTAGGCAATAGGCAGTAGGGTTTAGATCCTATTGGCTACTGCCTATTGGCTATTGCCTGCGTCGAAGACGCTCCAGGTTTCCAAGCATTGTGATAAGGTATCTAACTCTGAATACATAGGGGTTAGAAGCGAACGCAGGGAACTGAAACATCTAAGTACCTGCAGGAAAGGACATCAACCGAGACTCCGTAAGTAGTGGCGAGCGAACGCGGACCAGGCCAGTGGCAATGTGAGCTAAAGTGGAACGATCTGGAAAGTTCGGCCGTAGCGGGTGATAGCCCCGTACACGTAAAATACGCATTGTCCTAGAGTAGGGCGGGACACGAGAAATCCTGTCTGAACATGGGGAGACCACTCTCCAAGCCTAAGTACTCGTGCATGACCGATAGCGAACAAGTACCGTGAGGGAAAGGTGAAAAGCACCCCGACAAGGGGAGTGAAATAGAACCTGAAACCGGATGCCTACAAACAGTAGGAGGGCGAAAGCCTGACTGCGTACCTTTTGTATAATGGGTCAACGACTTAGTGTATCTAGCAAGCTTAAGCCGGTAGGTGTAGGCGCAGCGAAAGCGAGTGTTAATAGCGCGTTCAGTTAGATGCATTAGACCCGAAACCGAGTGATCTAGCCATGAGCAGGCTGAAGGTTGGGTAACACCAACTGGAGGGCCGAACCCGCATCTGTTGCAATAGATTGGGATGACTTGTGGCTAGGGGTGAAAGGCCAATCAAACTCGGAAATAGCTGGTTCTCCGCGAAAACTATTTAGGTAGTGCGTCGATCGAATACCCCGGGGGGTAGAGCACTGGATGGGCTATGGGGACTCACCGTCTTACTGATCCTAACCAAACTCCGAATACCCGGGAGTACTAATCGGCAGACACACGGCGGGTGCTAACGTCCGTCGTGAAGAGGGCAACAACCCTGACCTCCAGCTAAGGTCCCCAAGTCATGGCTAAGTGGGAAAGGATGTGAGGATCCCAAAACAACCAGGATGTTGGCTTAGAAGCAGCCATCATTTAAAGAAAGCGTAACAGCTCACTGGTCTAAATAAGGGTCTTTGCGCCGAAAATGTAACGGGGCTAAAGCCATGCACCGAAG
The DNA here is from genome assembly GCF_058242805.1 of Neorhizobium sp. PAMB6716. Taxonomy (NCBI): domain Bacteria; kingdom Pseudomonadati; phylum Pseudomonadota; class Alphaproteobacteria; order Hyphomicrobiales; family Rhizobiaceae; genus Neorhizobium; species Neorhizobium sp. PAMB6716. The sequence goes on along the minus strand of NZ_JBZAYW010000003.1, from coordinate 97,858 downwards.
CTGAGGATGTGCAGTTTACTGCACGTGGTAGCGGAGCGTTCCGTAAGCCTGCGAAGGAGGACCCGTGAGGGCCTCTGGAGGTATCGGAAGTGCGAATGTTGACATGAGTAACGATAAAGGGGGTGAGAGACCCCCTCGCCGAAAGACCAAGGGTTCCTGCTTAAAGTTAATCTGAGCAGGGTTAGCCGGCCCCTAAGGCGAGGCAGAAATGCGTAGTCGATGGGAACCACGTTAATATTCGTGGGCCTGGTGGTAGTGACGGATTGCGTAACTTGTTCATTCTTATTGGATTGGATGGGCGAGGAAGCGGTTCCAGGAAATAGCTCCATCATTATAGACCGTACCCGAAACCGACACAGGTGGTCAGGTAGAGTATACCAAGGCGCTTGAGAGAACTATGTTGAAGGAACTCGGCAAATTGCACGCGTAACTTCGGAAGAAGCGTGACCCTGCTGTACGCAAGTATGTCAGGGTGGCACAGACCAGGGGGTAGCGACTGTTTATCAAAAACACAGGGCTCTGCGAAGTCGCAAGACGACGTATAGGGTCTGACGCCTGCCCGGTGCTGGAAGGTTAAGAGGAGAGGTGCAAGCTTTGAATCGAAGCCCCAGTAAACGGCGGCCGTAACTATAACGGTCCTAAGGTAGCGAAATTCCTTGTCGGGTAAGTTCCGACCTGCACGAATGGCGTAACGACTTCCCCGCTGTCTCCAACATAGACTCAGTGAAATTGAATTCCCCGTGAAGATGCGGGGTTCCTGCGGTCAGACGGAAAGACCCCGTGCACCTTTACTATAGCTTTACACTGGCATTCGTGTCGGCATGTGTAGGATAGGTGGTAGGCTTTGAAGCGGGGACGCCAGTTCTCGTGGAGCCATCCTTGAAATACCACCCTTATCGTCATGGATGTCTAACCGCGGTCCGTCATCCGGATCCGGGACAGTGTATGGTGGGTAGTTTGACTGGGGCGGTCGCCTCCGAAAGAGTAACGGAGGCGCGCGATGGTGGGCTCAGACCGGTCGGAAATCGGTCGTCGAGTGCAATGGCATAAGCCCGCCTGACTGCGAGACTGACAAGTCGAGCAGAGACGAAAGTCGGTCATAGTGATCCGGTGGTCCCGTGTGGAAGGGCCATCGCTCAACGGATAAAAGGTACGCCGGGGATAACAGGCTGATGACCCCCAAGAGTCCATATCGACGGGGTTGTTTGGCACCTCGATGTCGGCTCATCGCATCCTGGGGCTGGAGCAGGTCCCAAGGGTTTGGCTGTTCGCCAATTAAAGCGGTACGTGAGCTGGGTTCAGAACGTCGTGAGACAGTTCGGTCCCTATCTGCCGTGGGTGTAGGAATATTGACAGGATCTGTCCCTAGTACGAGAGGACCGGGATGGACATATCTCTGGTGGACCTGTTGTCCTGCCAAGGGCATAGCAGGGTAGCTATATATGGAAGGGATAACCGCTGAAGGCATCTAAGCGGGAAACCCACCTGAAAACGAGTATTCCCTATCAGAGCCGTGGAAGACGACCACGTTGATAGGACGGGTGTGGACGTGCAGTAATGCATGAAGCTTACCGTTACTAATAGCTCGATTGGCTTGATCGTTCTCATTGATAATGCTCATCGAAGATGAGCCATCTCTTTCAGTCTTCACGCTGTCGCATCCTTCGGATGCTACGCTGCAGACGGCGCGCCAAACGATTGGCGACGGCCAAAGGCCTGTATGGGTGACCTGCTCATACGGCCGCATGAAAGAAAAAAGACGTGTTCAAAAAAAACTATTGGCTACTGCCTATTGGCTAAGCCCTAGTTACCAGCTTCTCAACACATTGCCCTTAGCTGACCTGGTGGTCATGGCGGGGCGGCTGCACCCGTTCCCATTCCGAACACGGCCGTGAAACGCCCCTGCGCCAATGGTACTTCGTCTCAAGACGCGGGAGAGTAGGTCGCTGCCAGGTCTGCTAAAGGCAATGTTGTCACGGTTTGCACTTGCAAATCCGTCGGGTTTTGCGAAAGCAAATACCCAGGTTTTGCACTCGCAAATACCTCGCGGTTTGAACTTTGCAAATCCGCCAATCTTCTCGTCACAAACACTAACGGCCCAGCCGATAACAAAAGGGTCGCTCAAAGCGGCCTTTCGTCGTTTGGGATACAGGAAAGATTGGCGTACCGAATAGACAATGGTGCGACCCTTACAGGAGACAAATTGCATTCGGCAATTTGCTCCGGCAGTATGCATCACAGCTGCGCTGTGACGCAGGCGCGATAAATCCAAAACGGATTTACGCATGTAACGAGATTTGCCTGACGGCAAAACTCTGTGGGTATTTTGCCTAACGGCAAAAACCCGGTAACGAGATTTTGCCTGACGGCAAAACTTTGACAACGCGGGGTGGAGCAGCCCGGTAGCTCGTCAGGCTCATAACCTGAAGGCCGCAGGTTCAAATCCTGCCCCCGCAACCAACGAAAATTGTAAATTAGACCATTCCAGATATTTGCTTTTAAGCTCCTCGCCATAACGCTCGAGGAGCTTTTTGCGTTTGTGCTCCGTATCGATCTCGCCGGAAGCGATCTTGGCAACGAAATCGTTCTGCGCTGCTGCGATGAACTGCTGTTCCATCAGATCCATGACAGAGCTGGCTCGGAAAATCTGCACAGGCGGGATAAGTGGAATTTCGGCCTGACTTCGGCTTAGATGCCGGGAACAGGAGATACCATGACGAGACGACCGCGCCGGAACCACAGCCCGGCTTTCAAGGCAAAGGTGGCGCTCGCCGCCATCCGAGGCGAGCAGACGCTGGTGGAATTATCCCAACAGTTCGACGTGCACGCCAACCAGATCAAACAGTGGAAAGACCAACTCCTTGAGGGGGCGACAGGCGTTTTCGGCGATGAAGCCAAAGCGGAACCGGCGGGTCCAACCGTTGATGTCAAAACGCTGCACGCTAAAATCGGGGAGCTGACGCTGGAAAACGATTTTTTAGCCGGAGCGCTCGGCAAAGCGGGCTTGCTGGGCGGAAAAAAATGATCGACCGCGAGCACGAACTGTCGGTCGCACGCCAGGCGAAGCTTCTCGGCTTCAGCCGTGGCAGTGTCTATTATCTGCCTCGTCCAGTCCCAGACGTCGATCTTGCCCTGATGCGGCGGATTGACGAGTTGCATCTCGACTACCCCTTTGCCGGAAGTCGGATGTTGCAAGGGCTCTTGAGAGGAGAAGGGCTGGAGACTGGGCGGCTGCATGTCGCCACGCTGATGAAGAAGATGGGCATCGAGGCGATCTGGTAATCCCCCCGTTTTTAACGGGTCCGATCAGTAGAATTTACGCTGCCATTTTCAGTTTCTGCCTCGGCGTGATGCCGCCGATAGCCATATTGGGTCGGTCATTGTTGTATGTCCAGAGCCAGCGTGTGGCGTGATCCTGCACCTCCTTGATGGTATCGAATATCAAGCATCCCAGCCATTCATGCCGAACCGTGCGGTTGTAGCGCTCGATGTAGGCGTTTTGCTGCGGCTTGCCCGGCTGGATATGGGCGATGGTGATGTTTCGCTTCTCGGCCCACGCCAAAAGCGTGCCGCTGATATATTCCGGGCCGTTATCGACACGAATTATATCCGGCTTGCCACGCCACTCGATGATCCGGTTGAGGGATCGAACGACCCGCTCGGCTGGCAACGAGAAATCGACCTCGATGCCAAGCCCCTCACGGTTGAAGTCATCGATGACATTCAAGGTCCGGAACGAGCGGCCGTCGGCAAGCTGATCGGCCATGAAATCCATCGACCAGGTCCGGTTCGGGTGTTCCGGCACGGCCAGCGGTTCGGGACACTCTCGAACCAAACGCTTCCTGGGCTTGATCCGAAGGTTCAATTCCAGTTCGCGATAGATGCGGTAAACCCGCTTGTGATTCCAGGTGAAGCCCTTGATGTTACGAAGATAAAGGAAACAAAGGCCGAAACCCCATGTCTTCCTGGCTGTCGTCAGACGCAGCAACCAGTCGGCAATGCCTTCGTTCTCGTTGTCGAGCTTGCGTCCATATCGATAGCATGTCTCGCTGATCGAGAACGTCCGGCACGCGAGGGCCACTTTGATATTATGCTTCTGGACCGCTTGCATGGCCATCTCCTTGCGTTGAGACGGCCTCAGCGCTTTTTTCCGAGAGCTTCCTTCAAAAGATCGTTCTGCATGCTCAGTTCCGCATACATCTTCTTCAGGCGCCGGTTCTCCTCTTCCATGCTCCTCATTTGGCTGACCATGGACGCATCCATGCCGCCTAACCGGGCCCGCCACTTGTAAAAACTCGCATCGCTCATGCCATGCTCCCGGCAAAGCTGTGCAACCGGAATGCCGTCCTCTGCCTGCTTCAGGATTGCCATGATTTGCGCGTCGCTGAATCGTGATATCTTCATCGGAATCTTCTCCAAAATCTTGTGAGAAAATTCTACTTTTAAGCCCGTTTAGTTTGCGGGGGGATTACCGCCCCTTCAAGGCGGCTTCAATCTTCGTGCGGTCTATGCCGCTTTCAGGCCTTTCACAAACTCGCCGCTTTGATGGGCGTGAATGCGTGTAAACCTAATCAATTCATCGAAGTGTCGCTGCATCTTACGGATAGATTCGGCGTTATTGAGCACAAGATACATTCCGCCCACGAAGATAGCTGCCCGCTGAGATCCGAAAATCGTATAGGGTACCGAAAATCGTTCCTTTTCGTCAAACAGGAAGAGGCGAAATGAGGGGTAAAGCTCGCTGATCAGTCTGGCCATGTATTGCAACTGCGCGGCGCGGACCTCTCGTTTCAAACCACTCCACATGCCCCGCCCCTGCGCGAACGCTTCCAGTGTCTCTTGAGGCATGCACACTTCCATATCCGTGCCGGGCTGACGATTATAATCAAGACGGAACGCTGTTTCGCTCGCTTGCGCCTTCACACTTTGATGCGCCGCATCCGCCTCAAAAGCGATGATTTCCGGCGTACGAAGCAAATCCGGAATACGTGCCGGGACATATCGTATCTTGGAGCCGGTCGCCTCGGCATGCCATTTCATTAACAGCGTGTCGGTATAATCTTCGCCGCCTTCCTCGATTTCGAAGCTTGGCCTCAACTCGCCCGTCAGCCCCGGATCGTGTGAGATACCGAGAAGCCAGTCCAGCGACACCGAATGATGCTCGGCGATCCTAAGCAGGGTTTCCACACGCGGGAGGCGCGCCGAATCGCCTGACAAAAGCTGCGAAAGGGCAGACCTGTCGATGCCGATTCCTTCTGCGAAGGCGGAATGGCTGGCGCCAGCACGCGTCACAAGCTCCATCAATCGAATGCGAAACAGGCCCGATAGCGCGCGTTTGTCCATAAAGTATCTCATTGTTAACAATTGTAAACGAAATGAGCTTTTGATTATCAGAATCAACAGTAGGTCACCATAGTCTCATTGTCCGCCTCGTCCCTTGGTGAAACGCTGAGCGCGACGAACACCAGGGGACACCATGAGCGACGTTTCTTCCCAAAGAACCAGCCATCATTTCATACATCGCCGATTACGCGCTCTCAGGATCGAATGGCCGACAATCGCACTTCTTCTCGCTTGCTACTGCCTCTGGGGTCTGGCCGGATATCACCTTTATTCCGCATATCCGATCGTGGCGCTGGTGCTGATGGGTGTGGCCATTGCGTTGCACTCATCACTCCAGCATGAGATTTTGCATGGACATCCCACAAGAAGCGCACGGCTGAATGAGGCATTGGTATTCGCGCCTCTGGGCGTCTTCTATCCCTATCGCAGCTACAAGCGAACCCACCTCCAGCACCACGCGGATGAGCGTCTGACAGACCCCTTTGATGATCCTGAAAGCTACTATCGCGCCGGGAAGGACTGGGAGAGGATGCCAGCCATCCTGAAATGCCTGCTCGCCTGGAACAACACACTGATCGGGCGCTTGCTGATCGGCCCGCCGTTGATGGTGGTGGGGTTTACGGCGTCGGAATGGCGCAGGATGATGAAGGGTAATCGGAAGGTCATGGTTGCCTGGATTCTCCATCTTGCCGGGCTCATCCCGACACTGCTGGTGGTCTCCCAATTGTTTGCTATCCCAGTCTGGCTTTACATCGGCGTTTCCGCCTATCTTGGGGTTTCCATCATCGCCATCCGCTCCTACTGCGAGCACCAATGGTCGGAGCAGCCGGACGGACGAACGATCATTGTCGAGGGTTCACTGCTTGCGCCACTCTTTCTCTACAACAATCTGCACTTCGTGCATCATAAGCTGCCAACCGCGGCGTGGTACAAGCTGCCGTCGATCTATCGTGCCAGCCGCGCCGAATGGCAAAGGATGAATGAGGGCTATGTCTTCGCCAACTATTTTGAGGTTTTCCGGGCCTTCGCGTTCAGGGCAAAGGAGCCCGTGTTGCATCCTGTCTGGCGACGTGACGAACACGTCGTCACAACCAATCCCGTTGCCAATGAGCAGGTCGATCTCGTGGAATATCTGATGCCCGGAAACGCAGTCATGTCGGACCTGCCGACGTGAGGTGGATAGCAGCTCTACCGATGTATGACTGGCCGGAACTGCGCGACGAAACCGATGCCGCCTGGGCCAGGATGCGCGCACGTTTTATCGAACAGGGTATCGATGCTCCTCACCATCTCGTTCGACGTAATGGCGACATGCCACCGGTTCTCGGCGGTATTCCTGGTGAAGATGGATCGATCATCGCGCCGGATCCAGCGACGCTTTCCCCTGACGCCCTCGATCTGGATGTCTTGTGGCGCCATCCGGCACTGCTTATCGCCGGAACCTGCTGGGGGCCGATGGAACTCGGCTTGCAACATCATGTTCAGGTTATCGGGCACAGCAACTACGATGGCGTCGCTGGTGGCGCGGGCTCGCTTTATTCCAGCGCCATCTTGGCCCGCAAGGGTGAAGGTGCAAGCGCCGCTGTGCCGGAGGCTGGCGAGGCGATATTGCCGCTCAGCGTGTTCCGCGAGAAGAAGCTGGCCTTTAATGAACACCGGTCGATGTCAGGTTACCTCGCCCTGAAGCACGATCTGGAGGCCATTGGCCAAAGCCTTGGCCTGTTTGCCGAGTTGATCGAAACGGGTGCGCATCGCGCTTCGGTCATTGCCGTGGCAGAGGGTGAGGCGGACGTTGCTGCGATCGACTGCAAATCATGGATGCTGGCTGAACGACATGAACCTGCGGCAAAGGATCTGCACGTTGTGGGCTGGACGTCGCGGCGAAGGGGCCTGCCCTTCATTCGCGCGAGGGGGATCGATCTCGGCTTTCTGATGTAGCCATTGCGTCACCTCGACCAGATCAGTGGGGTGGGGTGGTCTGCGACAGAAGCAACCGGACCTTTTCCATATCGGACGAAATCGGCCGGTCATCCGAATAATGGCTAACCTGCGAGCGAAGAAGGCGGTAAAGCGCATCTGTGCCTGGCGCACGTTGAGCGACAGTGTCGAGAAAATCATGGGCCTGTGTGGCTGCCATCCATTCAATCGCCAGAATATATTCGGCATTGTCGAGCACGGCGAGAAGCTTGTTCGCGGCCGCGGTCGGATGTGCGAGAAAATCCTCCTGCAGGCCCGAGGTGAGGCCGCCATCCATAGAGGCTGGGGCCGCCAGCCGCCGGTTTTCGTTCGAAAGAGCGGCTGCCGTGTATTGCGCAATCATGAAACCGGCATGGCTTCCGGGATCTGAGGCGAGGAAGGGGGGCAGCCCGCTCACCAAGGGGTTGACGAGCCTGTCGATCCGTCGCTCGCTCATGGCCGCGATCTGCGCAATTGCAACAGCAAGACTATCGGCTGCCTGGCCCAGTGCCGGAGCGACAGCGTGAGCCTCCGACCAGACGATTGGTTCTTCGGGCGTGCCGGAGATCGCCGGATTGTCCGTTACTGAGGCCAGTTCACGGTTGACGACCGCGGAACAGTTTTCGAACAGATCGCGTGCAGCACCATGAACATGCGGAATAGAGCGCAGGCTCAGCGCGTCCTGTGTGCGCTTGCCTTGCGCTGCTTCGATCAGGCCGCTGCCTTCAAGGCGCGCGCGCAAGGCCGTTCCCACGGTGGCGATGCCGTCAGAAATGCGCAGCGAAAGCACGGCGTTGCTGAAGGCAGGCATCTGACAGCCAGCGGCTTCGAGCGTTAGTGCGGCAATGGCATCCGCCCATTCAAGCAGTTGGGCGGCCCGGTCCATGGCCACGCAGGAAAGACCCGTCGCACAGGCCGTTCCGTTGACGAGGCTCAAGCCTTCTTTAGCGCCCAGGACCAGCGGTTCAAGCCCGATCTCAGCCAGGACATCCCGCCCGTTGAAGGGACGGCCGCGGACATGGGCAGAGCCTTCCCCAATCAGGACGAGTGCTGTGTGGGCATTGTGGGTCAGATAACCGGCCGATCCACGGGAGGGTACATCAGGAATGCAGTCGCGTTCGAGAAAGGTTGTCAGATGGGCGACAATCTGCCTGCGAACGCCGGAATATCCATGGGCGAAATTGGCAATCTGTGACGCTATGATCGCGCGTACCTCACGGCGTGGGAGAAGCGGACCCACTCCGCAGGCGTGGCTCAGAATGATGCTGCGCGACAGCTTGCCGTGCGCGCTGCGATCGACCACCGTGTCCGACAATGCGCCAACACCGGTGTTGATGCCATATGCACGGATACCGCGCTCGACGATACTTTCCACGATCTGATGGGCTTTTTCAATTCGGCGATAGGCGGCTTCCGAAAGGGCAAGCCCATCCTTCTTGCTGAGCCGTGCCACATCCTGCCAAGTCAGCCTGTCATCGAGTAACACGGTCACGGGAATTTCCTGATTTCCATTCGGGGGGCGGTGAGACAGCGTTCGTTCATGGTCAGGCGGTTGCTATCCGAACGCATGATCAGGTGCTGTACAGGCGATAGCGACTTCCGGGGTAGAGCAGACGAACTGAGGAAATGACGCCGGCCTCCGCCCAGGTTCGGCGACGAACCAGAAGGCAGGGTTCCGTTCTGGAGATTGCGAGCAGCTTGCATTCCCATGGCTGCGCCGTCACTGCCTCGATATGCTGCTCAGCCCTGACGATTGGCGCGACGGATGTGAGATATCCGTTTGGCGTCGTCTTTGTGAAGTCCTGGCTTATATATTGCGGGACAATCGCATGGTTGACGAAACGGTCCTCGACCTGCATCGGAATGGAATTTTCTGCATGCACCATGATCGAATGGGAAACCGGGCTGCCGATCTCAATAGATAGCGCCTCTGCCAGCTCCGCATCGGAGGCTTCCATGCGCAGCGCGATTACGTTTGCCGTATGGACGCCGCCGTTGCGTGCGATCTCGTCGGCAATGTTAGGGACGCTCTGAAACTGGGATGTCCGCTTTTTGCTGGCAACAAAGGAACCCTTGCCTTGCACACGAACGACGAACCCTTCATCTGCCAGTTCGCGCAATGCACGATTGGCGGTCATGCGGCTGACGCCAAGCAATTCGACCAGTTCATTTTCCGATGGCACCCTTTGCCCGACTGACCACTCGCCAGTTTCTACACGGCTTCGGACATAATCCTTGAGCGTGACGTAAAGCGGCTTTTCGGATGACGGCTCGTCCTGCGTCTTTTCGACCTGTTTGTGTACCGTTTGCATGAGGCTCCAAAAAGCGAACGACAACGGTTCGGCATCTGACACTTCTTAACCGCGGGTGCGGGTATGGTCAGTGCCATACCCGCGAACAGTGGTCAGTTCAACTTGTGTTGCGTCAGCCACTCCTCGGCCACCACATCGAAGCTGTCATGATTGGCCAGACGACCGTTCATGAGGATCAGGTCCTGGGTCGTCAAAGCGGTCGATACGGCATCGAGCGTTTTCGTCACGACGTCGCTGACCTTGGCCTTTGCAATGACGGGCACGATGTTCTGGGCCGGAAAAAGGTTCTTAACGTCTTCAAGAATGACAAGATCGTTGTCAGCAATTGCGGGGTCGGTCGAGAACAGGTTTGCTGCCTGGACCTGATCGTTTATCAGTGCCGATAGCGTCAGCGGACCGCCGACATCAAGGGACTTGAAGGACTTGAACTGAAGGCCGTAAAGATCCTTCAACCCGATGATGCCTTCCTTGCGAGTTTTCCATTCAGGAGGACCGCCCAGCACCAGTTCAGACGCAATCGGCGCAAGATCGGAAATCGTTTTGAGCTTGTATTTCTCGGCAGTCGCGCGCGTGACGGCAACGCCATCGGAATCCTGAGCTTGCGACGGTTTCAGCATCAAAACGCCCTGCGGTAAAGCCTTTGTCAGAGCCTTGGCGACGTCTTCCGGCGAGTGAGCTGTTGCGTTCTTATCGAGGTAGCTTAGCGTTGCACCGGCATATTCCGGCAGGAGGTCGATCGATCCGTCGAGAAGCGCCGGCATGTACACCTCACGGCTGCCGATGTTGAGTTTTGTGTCAGTCTTAATGCCCTTCGCAGCAAGCGCCTTGGCGTAGATGGTCGCCAGAAGCTGGCTCTCGGGGAAGTCGGCTGAACCGACGATGAGAGTGGTCTTGTCCGAGCGTGCCGCCGGGGCAGCCCCGAGGGGATCGGTCTGGGCAAGCGTCGTGGTGGCTGAAAGCGCGATCAGCGCAAAGGCGCCGGCGGCTTTTAAGATCCTGAATGCCATGCAATCTACTCCTTTAGGTTCAACGTCGTTAGAATGAATTACGGTTTTGGTGATGGGCGTCCCGCCTATAGACGGCGGGTCAGGCCCGGCGAGACCGTCAGCCTAGATGCGATACCGATCGCCAGGTCGACCATTAGGGCCAGAGTACCAACCAGGACGGCGCCCGCCGCCATCTGGTAATAATCGTTCTGCGCGCGGCCATCGATGATGAGCCGTCCGAGCCCGCCAAGCGAGACGTAAGCGGCGATGGTTGCCGTGGAGATGATCTGCAGCGTCGCGCTGCGGAGACCAGAGAAAATGAGAGGCAAGGCGCAGGGAAGTTCGACATCGAAGAGAATGTTGAGCGGACGTTTGCCCATTCCGCGCGCCGCATCCACTGCGGCAGGGTCCACCGCCGCAACGCCGGCATAGGCTCCGCTCATGATGGGCGGCACGGCAAGCAATACGAGAACGATTATGCTCGGAACGATGAATGCCATGTCGGACGCAAACACCGGCCCGAACAGGATGACCAGAAGAACGATGAGGCCGAGGCTGGGCAGGGCGCGCAACGCATTGGCCAGTCCGGCAATGAGAACAACGCCGCGGCCTGTGTGCCCGACATAGAGACCGATCGGCAAGCCGATAAGGCAGGCAAAGAAGAGCGCGACCCCACTATAGATGAGATGTTGGAAGACGAGGGCGAAGACTCCATCCGTACCTGTCCAATGTGTCGGATCTGAAAACCATGCAATCATCGCTCGGTACCTCCAGGCTGCCAGGGTGTCATGCGCTGCGCGGCAAAGAGCACGATCCCGTCAAGCAGCGCGGCGAGGAGCACGCAAAGGACGATGCCGGCGACGATTGGCGTCAAAAACCGGAGTTGGAGCCCTTGAGTGAAAAGAAGTCCGAGCTGCGGTGTGCCGACAAGTGCTGCGACGGAGACGATGCTGACATTGGAGACCACCGCGACGCGCAGTCCCGCAGCAATTACCGGAATAGCAAGGGGAAGTTCGATGAGAAGGAGTCGCGGCAGCGTACGGTAGCCCATGGCATTCGCCGCTTGAATGACATCTGGCGGCACAGACTCCAGGCCGTCATTGACGGTGCGCACCAGAAGCGCAAGAGCGTAGATTGTCAGCGCAACGACGACATTCATAGGATCGAGAATTCGCGTTCCCAGAACAAGCGGAAGAAGCACGAAGAGCGCCAGAGACGGGATGGTATAGAGCAAACCGGCTGCGCCTAGCATTGCTGAGCGGAAAAACCCGGCACGTTGCGCAAGCCAGCCGAGCGGCAATGCGAGGACCAACCCTATAACCACGGGTAGCACTGAAAGTCCGAGGTGCCAGATAAAGAGTTCGGCTATGCGGCCGGACTCGCGGTACAGCCAGTCGAACCTCATGGATGCGCCCCCAAGCGGCCGTTACGCGCTGCTTCGATGGCTGCTGCGACATTAGACAATGTCACGGTGCCCATCAATTCGCCGGACTGTCCGACAATCACGCCGCGGCCGGACGGAGAGCTTAGTGCCGCATCCAGAACATGACGCAAGCTGCTGCCTTCGACGGCGAGCGTCCCGCTGAGGTTGAGGTCGCCATCCCGCAAAGGGCTTTTGACACTTTCGACATCTACCCAGCCGAGAGGCCGGTTCTGTGCATCCGCGACGAGGACCCATCTGTCGGTGGCAATCTGACGAAGGGTGTCGGGGACGTCGCCAAGTGCGGCTGTCGGCTCCTTGCCCATCGGCACGCCGCTTTTGTTGAATTCGGCAAAGCCGAGGATTCGATAACCGCGGTCACGCCCGATGAAGTCGGCGACAAAGTCGTCTGCTGGTCTCGCCAGCAGTTCCTGCGGGGTGGCGATCTGCGCCAGAGTGCCGCCGGTGCGCAAAACAACAACCTGGTCTCCAAGCTTGAGGGCCTCGTCAATGTCATGCGTGACCATGATGATGGTCTTGCCGATTTCACGCTGCAGCCGAAGGAACTCGTCCTGCAACTGGCCGCGGACAACAGGATCCACGGCGCTGAAAGGTTCATCCATCAGCATGAACTTCGGATCGGATGCCAGTGCGCGGGCAACACCTACACGCTGCTGCTGGCCACCGGATAGCTGCCATGGATAGCGATCGGCAAAGGCTGATGAAAGCCCGACGCGCTCCAGGAGATCATGCGCCACTCGAAGTGCCTGTTCTTTGGGTGCGCCGTTCAGGCGAGCCGTCGTCGCGATGTTTTGCACGACTGTACGATGGGGAAAGAGCCCGGCATTTTGAATGACGTAACCGATCTTGCGGCGCAGCAGGGCGACATCCATCGCATCTGTCGGCTCTCCATCGAGAAGAATTCTGCCCGACGAGGGGGCAATCAGCCGGTTGACCATGCGTAGCGACGTCGTCTTGCCGCAACCCGAGGGTCCGACGAAGATCGTCAGCTTGCCGCTGGGTGCTGTCAGCGACAGGTTGTCGACAGCGGTAGTCGCGCCTCGATAATGCTTGCTGACGTGATCGAATGTTATCATGGCGCAGTTCCCTTTTGTAAGGCATCGAATTTGGCCAGCATCCCGATGCCCCTTTGGTTGTCTATACAAGCACGAAGATAGGAGGTGCGCAAGCAGGCTGCCCAATGAATCTGCACGTGTCAATGATGCTCAAAATTATACCAATCGTCGCTGAGACTGACTCTTGGGATTCCCAAAAGCCGACGAATCTGAATCTCTAGCTCAAACAGGAGGTTTGCGATGGGTTCAGCGCTTTCTTTACGGTCGGATTTCGACGGGTCCATGCTACGGCGACTGGCCCGGCAGACGCGCGATGCCGATCAGGCGCGGCGGCTTCTGGCGCTCGCATCGATCTATGACGGCGGTTCACGGGCCGATGCCGCTCGGCTCGGCAGCGTGACCGTTCAGATCGTGCGCGACTGGGTGGTCCGCTTCAATGCTCGCGGTCCCGACGGACTGATCAACGGCAAGGCTCCGGGAAAACCTTCTCTCCTGAACGACGAACAGCGAACGGCCTTGGCGCAAGCCATCGAGCGCGGACCGACATCTTATCTTGATGGCGTCGTCCGATGGCGTCTGTGTGATCTGGCTCAATGGATTTGGGAAGAGTTCCGCATCTCGGTGAGCGAGGAGACCCTGGGGCGCGAAGTGCGTGCCATGGGGTATCGCAAGCTCTCGGCTCGCCCAAGACATCATGCGCAGGATCCGGAGGCGGCCGAGGCATTTAAAAAAACTTCCCCGCCGCTGTGGCAGAAATCACCGCCGGCCCCGCCAAGGGCAAAGTGATCGAAATCTGGTTCCAGGACGAAGCTCGGATAGGCCAGAAGAACAAGATTACCCGCCGCTGGGCCAGGCGGGGATCGAGGCCGTCCGCGCCGCACGACCAGCGAACCCGTTCGGCCTATATCTTCGGTGCCATCTGCCCCAAGCTTGGCAAGGCCGCCGCTCTCGTCATGCCGTGGTGCGACACCCATGCCATGAACCAGCATTTGATCGAGATATCCCGCAACGTCGCGGACGATGGCCATGCCATCCTCATCATGGATCAGGCCGCATGGCACATGTCCAACAATCTCATCGTTCCTGAAAACATCACCATCCTGCCACTACCGCCCAAGTCGCCTGAATTGAACCCTGTCGAAAACATCTGGCAGTTCATGAGGGACAACTGGCTCTCGAACCGCATCTTCAAGACCTACGAGGATATCGTCGACCATTGCTGCTACGCTTGGAGAACCCTGCAGGACCGACCATGGAAGATCATGTCAATCGGAAGACGCAAATGGACGCAAGGGTTCTGATCAATGACGGTTGGTATTAATGCTGATGCGGCTATCGCACGTGAGATCGCTCTGTGCGGCAACGCATCGTCAAGCTTTGTGTTTTGGGGCTTGCTGAGGTGGACAGCCGCCTGCACCGCGCGTGACGTGCCATGATGCGGCTATTAGGAGCCCCAATGGGGAGAACCGTCCATGAAGTAAGTTTTCACAGTCGACTTCAGACTTGCTCGGGAAACAAGTAATTTTCGAATTTCGGTGCCATTCTTCTTAGTCCGGGCGCCATAGATCTGCGTTGAAGGGTTTTTGCTTGTGGCCCCGGTTTTTTCCCGTATTGAGGGCAGGGTGAACAATTAAACCGCAAACTGACGAATTTTCCTGTAGAGGAATAATCTTGGCTCCAGCACGAGGTCATTGATGCCAGCGAAAAGTGAGAAGATCGTACCCGCAGCCCTTTCGCAGGATCCGCATGCGGTTCGCGAGCCGCGCGAAAACAATCTCGAAATGGCGATCGGTCACGAAGTTCGCACCTACCGCAAGACGCTCGGCATAACTGTTACCGATCTCGCCACCGCCACCGGCATGTCGGTCGGCATGCTGTCGAAGATCGAGAACGGCAATATCTCGCCATCCCTCACCACCCTGCAATCCCTGTCGCGGGCGCTCGGCGTTCCGCTGACCGCCTTCTTCCGCCGTTTCGAAGAAACGCGCAACGCCACCTTCGTCAAGGCGGGGCAGGGCGTCAACATCGAGCGGCGCGGCACGCGTGCCGGTCACCAGTACAGCCTGCTCGGCCATATCGACAACAACACCAGCGGTGTCACCGTCGAGCCTTACCTCATCACGCTGACGACCGATTCCGACGTCTTCCCGACGTTTCAGCATGAAGGCATGGAGTTCCTCTACATGCTCGAGGGCGAAGTCGTGTACCGCCACGGCGAACAACTCTACACCATGCAGGCCGGAGACAGTCTGTTCTTCGATGCCGATGCCCCACATGGCCCTCAGGAGCTAGTGCATCTGCCAGCCCGCTACCTGTCGATCATCAGCTACCCGCAGCGGCACGCACAGACGGATTGATTTTTCTCCTAAAGAAAAAACTATTCTTTCTAATTGATTTCGATTTGGACGCATGTTAGCTCTTCAGTCGGTAACGAATGGAGGTGCAAGTCATGTGCGGTATTGTTGGATTATTCCTGAAAGACCGGAGTCTGGAGCCGCAGCTGGGTACGCTGCTCTCCGATATGTTGATCACCATGACCGACCGCGGGCCGGATAGCGCCGGGATCGCCATTTATGGCCGCGCAGCCGATGGCCGGGCAAAGGTCACCATCCAGTCCGCGAACCCAGACACCGATTTCGCTGGCCTTTCGGATGCGCTGAAAGCAAAGGGGCTCAATGCCTCCGTCGTTGTGAAGTCCACCCACGCGGTGCTTGATATTCCGGCTGACAAGACCGGGGAAATCCGGGCGCTGTTGTCCTCGGTTCGCCCCGACGTGCGTGTCATGGGCTCCGGCGACAGCGTCGAGATCTATAAGGAAACCGGCCTGCCGAAAGATGTCGTGTCGTTCTTCGACGTGCGTTCGATGGCCGGGACCCATGGTATCGGCCATACCCGCATGGCCACGGAATCGGCCGTCACCACGCTTGGCGCGCATCCTTTCTCGACCGGCGACGACCAGTGCCTCGTCCACAACGGCTCGCTTTCGAACCACAACAATATCCGCCGCGAACTTGTTCGCGCAGGCATGACCTTCGAGACCCAGAACGACTCGGAAGTCGCCGCCGCCTATCTCACCGCGCAGATGGCCAAGGGCAAGGATCTCGGCGAAGCACTGACCGGCGCGCTTGACGATCTCGACGGTTTCTTCACCTTTGTCGTCGGTACCAAGTCCGGCTTCGGCGTCTTGCGCGACCCGATTGCCTGCAAGCCCGCCGTGATGGCCGAGACCGATCAATATGTGGCTTTCGGCTCGGAGTATCGCGCCCTGGTCAATCTGCCAGGCATCGAAACTGCCCGCGTCTGGGAGCCGGAACCGGCGACCGTCTATTTCTGGGACCACGAGAAGGCGGCCTGATCCATGGATGCAGCCGCCCAGAAAGAAAGCTCAAGAACCATGTCCGTTTTCGACCTGTCGATCACGCCGTTGCGTGAATTGAACAGCGCCTTGCACAATATTGCCGCTGGCACCAACGATATGAATTTCGAGGTTATCAATCCCCGCGGTAGCCATTCGGTCGCTGTCGGCATCGATGGGCCTGTCACGGTCGATGTCCATGGCTCCGTGGGCTATTACTGCGCCGGCATGAACGATGGCGGTACTGTTACGGTCCATGGCTCGGCCGGTCCGGGCGTTGCCGAAAACATGATGTCGGGCACCGTCATTATCGAAGGTGACGCCAGCCAGTATGCCGGTGCCACCGGCCGCGGCGGCCTGCTGGTCATCAAGGGTAATGCAGCCTCGCGCTGTGGCATTTCCATGAAGGGTATCGATATCGTCGTGCACGGCTCCATCGGCCACATGTCGGCCTTCATGGGTCAGTCCGGTCATCTGGTGGTGCTGGGTGATGCCGGCGACGCTCTGGGGGACAGCCTCTACGAGGCCAAGCTCTTCGTGCGCGGTTCGGTGAAAAGCCTGGGTGCCGACTGCATCGAAAAGCAGATGAAGCCCAAGCATCTGGCAAAGGTTGCCGAACTGCTGGAGAAGGCGGGCGTGACGGGTGTCGGGCCGGAAGAATTCAAGCGCTATGGCTCTGCCCGCAAGCTCTACAACTTCAACATCGACAATGCCGAAGCGTATTGAGTGGAGAGACCGATGAGCTATCACAACCCCAACACGCCACCGCGCAAATCCGCGACCTTCGACGACTATACGATGGCGGAAATCCGTCGCGCTGCTGCTACCGGCATTTATGATATTCGCGGTGGCGGCACCAAGCGCAAGGTGCCGCATTTCGATGACCTGCTGTTTCTCGGCGCGTCCATTTCCCGCTATCCGCTCGAAGGCTACCGCGAAAAGTGCGACACTTCCGTGGTACTCGGCACTCGCTTTGCCAAAAAACCGATCGAGCTGAAAATCCCGATCACCATTGCCGGCATGAGCTTTGGCGCGCTCTCCGGCAATGCCAAGGAAGCCCTTGGCCGTGGGGCGACGCTCGCCGGCACCTCCACGACCACGGGGGATGGCGGCATGACTGATGAGGAACGCGGCCATAGCCAGATGCTGGTGTACCAGTATCTGCCATCCCGCTACGGCATGAACCCCAAGGACCTGCGCCGGGCGGATGCGATTGAGGTCGTTGTTGGGCAAGGTGCCAAGCCCGGCGGCGGCGGCATGCTGCTCGGCCAGAAGATATCCGATCGCGTCGCCACGATGCGAAACCTGCCCAAGGGTATCGACCAGCGGTCGGCCTGCCGGCACCCGGACTGGACCGGCCCGGACGACCTGGAAATCAAGATCCTTGAACTGCGCGAAATTACCGACTGGGAGAAGCCGATCTATGTGAAGATTGGCGGCGCGCGTCCCTATTATGATACCGCGCTTGCGGTCAAAGCCGGCGCCGATGTGGTGGTGCTGGATGGTATGCAGGGCGGAACCGCTGCCACGCAGGACGTCTTCATCGAGAATGTCGGAATGCCGACGCTTGCCTGCCTACGCCCCGCGGTTCAGGCCCTTCAGGATCTCGGCATGCACCGAAAGGTTCAACTGATTGTCTCCGGCGGCATTCGCTCCGGTGCAGATGTGGCCAAGGCCTTGGCGCTGGGTGCCGATGCGGTGTCCATTGGCACGGCTGCGCTGGTTGCGATTGGTGACAATGACCCGCATTGGGAAGAGGAATACAGACAACTTGGCTCCACCGCTGGCGCCTATGACGACTGGCACGAAGGCAAGGACCCGGCCGGCATCACCACCCAGGATCCGGTGCTGGCCGCGCGACTTGATCCGGCTCTCGCCGGGCGCCGCCTTGCCAATTACCTCAAGGTCATGACGCTCGAAGCCCAGACCATTGCGCGTGCCTGCGGCCATAACCGCCTGCAAAATCTGGAGCCGGAAGACCTCTGCGCGCTCACCATGGAAGCCGCGGCTATGGCGCAGGTGCCGCTGGCCGGCACGAGCTGGTATCCCGGTAAAGCCGGCTTCTGACGCCTATGATCGTCGCCGGTCCTCCCGCCGGCGATGGTCTCTTTTTGTCCAATATGTGTCTCAATCCATAAAAACAGGGGAACGACGTGACACAGGATCTTGCCCAATTTGCCAGAGAACGCGGTATAAAATATTTCATGATCAGCTACACGGACCTGTTCGGTGCCCAGCGCGCCAAGCTGGTGCCGGCTGAGGCCATTGCCGATATGCAGAAGGATGGTGCGGGCTTTGCGGGTTTTGCCACATGGCTGGACCTTACGCCCGCTCATCCCGATCTCTTTGCCCTGCCGGATGCCTCATCCGTCATCCAGTTGCCCTGGAAAAAGGATGTGGCTTGGGTTGCTGCCGATTGCGTCATGGACGACAGGCCGGTGGAGCAGGCTCCGCGCGTCGTGCTGAAGAAGCTGGTCGAGGAAGCGGCGAGCCTCGGGCTTCGCGTCAAGACCGGCGTCGAGCCGGAGTTCTTTCTCATCTCGGCGGATGGCGGAAAGATCTCGGACGAATTCGATACGGCTGAAAAGCCCTGCTATGACCAGCAAGCCCTGATGCGTCGTTATGATGTGATCGCGGAGATCTGCGACTACATGCTGGAACTGGGCTGGAAGCCCTACCAGAACGACCATGAGGACGCGAACGGCCAGTTCGAGATGAACTGGGAATATGACGACGTGCTGCAGACCGCAGACAAGCATTCCTTCTTCAAGTTCATGGTGAAGTCGGTCGCCGAAAAGCACGGCCTTCGCGCCACCTTCATGCCAAAGCCCTTTAAGGGGCTGACCGGCAATGGCTGCCACGCCCATATCTCGGTCTGGGATCTGGACGGCAAGGTCAATGCCTTTGCCGACAAGTCTATGGATTTCGGCCTCTCTGCTCAGGGGCGCACCTTCCTCGGCGGCATCATGAAACATGCCTCGGCATTGGCTGCAATTACCAACCCCACCGTCAATTCCTACAAGCGAATCAACGCCCCGCGCACCGTGTCCGGTGCCACCTGGGCGCCGAATACGGTGACCTGGACCGGCAATAACCGCACGCATATGGTGCGCGTGCCCGGCCCCGGCCGCTTCGAGCTTCGTCTGCCGGATGGCGCGGTCAATCCCTATCTGCTGCAGGCGATCATCGTCGCGGCCGGCCTTTCGGGTATCCGCACGAAGGCCGATCCGGGCCGTCATTACGATATCGACATGTATCGTGAAGGCCACACCGTTACCGATGCGCCGAAGCTGCCGCTCAACCTGCTCGATGCGCTGAGGGAATACGAGAAGGATACGGTCCTGCAGCAGGCGCTCGGAACGGAGTTTTCGTCCGCCTATCTCAAGCTCAAGCACGGCGAGTGGAACAGCTATTGCTCGCAGTTCATCGCTTGGGAACACCAGACGACGCTCGACGTCTGACGGCCTATTACCATTGAAATGCACCATTGTTCCCTGCGCTGTTGCGCAGGGATGTGCTCTTGCACGTCTTATGCTGACAGTCTCGCCTTCGAGGAGGGCCGCTCTATGACGAAACACATCCTGACCGTTTCCTGCACATCCACACGCGGGATTGTTGCTGCCATTTCAGGCTATCTGGCTACCAAGGACTGCAACATCGTCGATAGTTCGCAGTTCGACGATCTGGATACCGGCAAGTTCTTCATGCGCGTCAGTTTTGTCTCGGAAGAGGGGGCCTCGGGAGAGGATATCGCTACCGACTTTGCGGCTGTGGCTGCACCCTTCGGCATGGACTACAGCTTCCATGACAGCGAGCACCGCATGAAGGTGCTGCTGATGGTCTCCCGTTTCGGACATTGCCTCAACGACCTGCTCTACCGCTGGAAGATCGGCGCTTTGCCCATCGATATCGTCGGTGTCGTTTCCAACCATTTCGACTATCAGAAGGTTGTGGTCAACCACGACATTCCCTTCCACCACATCAAGGTGACCAAGGAAAACAAGCCGCAGGCGGAAGCGCGGCTGCTCGATCTGGCGGAACAGTCGGGCGCGGAGCTGATCGTACTCGCCCGCTACATGCAGGTCCTGTCCGATGCCATGTGCAAGAAGATGTCAGGTCGGATCATCAACATCCACCATTCCTTCCTGCCGAGCTTCAAGGGCGCCAATCCCTACAAGCAGGCCTACGAGCGCGGGGTAAAACTGATCGGCGCGACGGCGCATTATGTCACGGCCGATCTCGACGAAGGCCCGATCATTGAGCAGGACACGGCGCGCGTCACCCATGCGCAATCGGCGGAAGATTACGTGTCGATGGGCCGCGATGTCGAAAGCCAGGTGCTGGCCCGCGCCATCCACGCCCATATCCATCACCGTACCTTCATCAACGGCAACCGCACCGTCGTCTTCCCCGCAAGCCCGGGCAGCTACGCCTCCGAGCGGATGGGGTGAACCACAATGGCTGAGGTGATCGATGGCAAGGCGGTCGCTGCCTCAGTGATTGCGGCCGTGACGGCAGTGGTTGCTAATCTGGCGGCGAAGACCGGCACGAAGACGGGGCTGGCGGTGGTGATCGTCGGAGACGATCCGGCAAGCCACACTTACGTCGGCGCGAAAAGCCGCACGGCCAAGGAATGCGGCTTCAATTCCGTTCAGCACACGCTTCCCGCAGAGACAACGCAGGACGAGCTTGCGGCGCTGATCGGCAGGCTTAATGCAGATGCCGCGATCCATGGGATCCTCGTGCAGCTGCCGTTGCCGAAACATCTGAATTCCGAGGCGATCATCCAGTCCATCCTCCCGGAAAAGGATGTGGACGGGCTGCATGTCGTCAATGCCGGCAAGCTCGCCACTGGCGATCTTTCGACCGGGCTGGTCTCCTGCACACCGGCCGGTGCGATGCTCTTCGTGCGGCGCATCCACGGCGACGATCTTTCCGGCCTGAACGCCGTGGTAATCGGCCGCTCGAACCTGTTCGGCAAGCCGATGGCGCAGCTTCTGCTCCATGCCAATGCGACCGTGACTATCGCTCATTCGCGCACCGGGGATCTGCCCGGCATCTGCCGGACGGCGGATATCCTTGTCGCCGCCGTCGGCCGCCCGGAGATGGTCAGGGACAGCTGGGTGAAGCCTGGCGCGACCGTGATCGATGTCGGCATCAACCGGGTTGCCGCACCCGAACGGGGTGAGGGAAAGTCCCGGCTGGTGGGCGATGTCGCCTTTGCGGAATGCGCTGATGTCGCGGCCGTCATCACGCCGGTGCCCGGCGGCGTAGGGCCGATGACCATCGCCATGCTGATGGCAAATACCGCGATTGCGGCCTGTCGTGCGTGCGGCGAGGTGCCACCTGAATTCTGAAAGCGGAGGCTTACAGACAGCCTATAAAATTTGTTCGCCTCGCTTGCCAGCCGTAAAAACGGCATTATAGTCAGGAAACAAATATTCCATACAGTAAAAACGGGGACGGGATATTATGACTTCTTCATGGCGTTTTTCATCCCTCGCGGACCGCCACAGGGCGCTGGGATCGAAATTGGAAGACTGGAGCGGTATGGGAACCGCCTGGACTTACGACAAGGATATCTACGAAGAACATATTGCCGTGCGCACCAAGGCCGGCATCATGGATGTATCGGGCCTGAAGAAGGTCCACCTCGTCGGACCGCATGCGATTGCGGTGCTCGACTACATTACCACGCGCGACGTGACCAAGATCTATCCCGGCAAGTCCGTTTATGCCTGCATGCTCAACGACCGCGGCCATTTCACCGATGACTGCATCATCTACCGCACCGGCCCGAACAGCTGGATGCTGGTCCATGGCTCCGGTTCGGGCCATGAGGAAATCGTCAAGCAGGCCGCCGGCCGAAACTGTGCCGTGCTCTTCGACGACGACCTGCACGATCTCTCGCTGCAGGGGCCGCTGGCGGTCGATTATCTCGACAAGCACGTGCCGGGCATCCGCGATCTCAAATATTTCCATCACATGCAGACGACGCTGTTCGGTGCGCCGGTGATGATCTCGCGTACCGGCTATACCGGGGAGCGTGGTTACGAAATCTTCGTGCGCGGTCAGGATGCCGGCATGGTCTGGGACCGGATCGTCGATGAGGGCAAGGAGATGGGCATCATCCCCGTCTGCTTCAGCGTTCTCGACATGCTGCGCGTCGAAAGCTACCTCTTGTTCTACCCCTACGACAATTCGCAGATGTATCCGTTCGCCAACGAGCAGCCCGGCGACAGCCTGTGGGAACTCGGCCTTGATTTCACCGTCAGCCCCGGCAAGACCGGTTTTCGCGGTGCCGAGGAACATGCGCGCCTCAAGGGCCAGGAACGCTTCAAGATCTTCGGTCTGCTGATCGAGGCCGACGGCCCCGCCGATCTCGGGGACGAGGTTTTTGCCGATGGCAAGAAGGTTGGCGTCATCACCTGCCCGAGCTATTCGAAGCTTACCAATCGTTCGATGGCGATTGCCCGTCTGGAGGTGGACAAGGCCGTGCAGGGCACACCGCTGGAGGTGCGTGGCAAGTCGCTGACCGCCAAGGCCATCGCCCATACGATCACCTTCGACGATCCGAAGAAAACGAAACGGACGGCGCAGGGCTGACAACATGCTCGTACAAGGGATCAAAAGCAGGCCGGAATACAAGGGGCTCAGCATCGATCCCCACGCGAAGCGCCACCTCTTCGTCCTCGAGGGCGAAGGGGCGGCAGCCCTCACCGATCAGGTGGAGAAGAAGGGCAGGGATTTCCTCGCAAAATCGGAAATTCTCTATCTGGCCGCGGGTGCCGCGCCAAAGGCATACGACGTCACGCTCTCGGCTTTGTCGCCCGATATCTTCTGGCAGGCGCCAACGCTTCAGCCACTGCTGTTTCGCCTGCGGGCCTGTCTTGAACAGGCCCGGATGGGAACGCGGCTCTATATCGCCGGCACCGAAGGCTTCATTGGCCAGATCATGCAGATGGCGCTGGAGTTCGGTATCGATTTCAACTCGATCCATACTGAACATCGCGGCTCGACAGCGCGCCGGGTGCAATGCGTTCACTGCAAGGGCATCACCGACAACGTGACCACCAGCCCCTTTGCCTGCACCCATTGCGGACTGCCCTTGCTGGTGCGCGATCACTATTCCCGTCGTCTCGGTGCATTCCAGGGCGTCAACATCGACGCGGAAGAACCGGGGACTGCCCCAGCGCCTGAGGAGATGTTCCCGTGAGCCTCAATACCGATATGCCTGTCCGGGTCGCGGCGGTAACGAAGGTGACCGACCTGATCAAGCGTTTCCGTTTCGAACGGCTGGACGGCCATCCCATGCCGTTCTTCTCAGGCGGAGCCCATGTCGTCGTCTCGATGAACGACAACGGCCTCCTGCGCCGCAACCCCTATTCGCTAATGTCCAACCCTGACGACAACAGCGCCTATGAAATCAGCGTGCTGCGGGTTCCCAATTCCCGAGGCGGTTCGATCTTCATGCACGAACAGGTGAAGCCCGGCGATCAACTGACCGTCAGCCAGCCGGTCAATCTGTTTGCGCCTGATCATCGCGGCCGCAAGCACATCCTGTTTGCCGGCGGCATCGGCATCACCCCGTTCATCGCCATGATGGAACAGTTCAGCCGCGACAACATCGCCTTCGAACTGCACTACGCCATCCGCTCCCGCTCGCACGGGGCCTATTGGCAGGAGTTGCTCGACTGTTACGGCCCGCGCCGGATCAAGATCTATATTGACGAGGAAAAGACCTATATTCCCGTCGCCGAGATCGCTGACAATCAACCGCTCGGCACGCATCTCTATGTCTGCGGTCCGGCCGGGATGATCGACGGCGTGCTGATGACGGCGCTGAAGTCCGGGTGGCCTAGGGAAAGCCTTCATTCGGAACGTTTCCTCGCGCCGCCTGCCGGCCTGCCGTTCCAGGTTTTCCTCGAAAAATCCAACATCCACATGACCGTCGGCGAGCACCAGAGCATTCTGGAGGCCGCCGAGGCCCATGGCTGCGAAGCGCCCTACATGTGTCGCGGCGGCGCCTGCGGCCAGTGCGAAACCGCGGTCTCTTCCTGCGATGGCGCGCTGGAACACAACGATATCTACCTGTCCGACGAGGAAAAGGCGTCGGGCAAGAAGGTCATGATCTGCGTCTCGCGGTTCAAGGGCCAGCAACTCGTTCTTCAACTGTAGCTCAAGGGAGCCGGACAGATGACCATCACGTTCAGGACCGAAACGTTCCGTGACGACTTCAGCTTCCGCAACAGCCTCTATAACATCCGGCGCTTCCCGTTCCCGTTCGATCGCGACGAGTACATGTATTCGGTCAACATGGAGCCGCATGTGCGCGGCAAGGCGGACAGCGTTTTCGAAAACCTGATCGACGTCGACGAGCACTATGTCGCGGAGATGCAGGACCGGGCGATGGTGCTCAAGGAAGACCCGCTGCGCTGCCAGGCCCTGCCGCATATGATGGCGGCGCAATGGGATGTGCTCGAGCTCCTGATGGAGCATCAGGCGCAGGACTATCCCGAACACTTCACCCTGGAAAAGAAGGGCGACCGCTGGCGCTGGATCAACCGGCCTATGGGTATCGACGACACTTTCACCTTCGGCGATCCATCCACGCTTCCCTACCCGCCGATGGAATACATCACCCGGCAGGCGCAGGGCGATTTCTGCATCGTTGACCAGCGCGACAACAATCTCTGGATGGATGCCGGCATGGTCACCACCCAGGCCGACTGGTCGCTCGATTTCGACATCGGCATGAACTTCATGGAATGGCACGGTCCCGTGCCGCTCGCCCACCAGATCGGTGTGTTCGAGCGGGCGCTCAAATTCCTGCTCAACCTGCAGCAGGGCAAGCCGACCCGCCGCCTGAACTGGACGATGACCGTCAATCCGCGGCTCGACACCTCACCCGAAAACTACCCCAAATGGGGACCTGACCGTATGACGGTGACGCCGGAGAATGTCGGCGAAAAGATGCATCTGCGCGTCGAGTTGCAGAGCCTCTGGCGCCTGCCGCGCTCCAACGCCATCCTCTTCGTCATCCGCTGCTACCTGATCAGCCTCAACGAGCTGGTGACCGTGCCCAAATGGGCCCGCCGCCTGCCGCGTGTGCTCAACAGCCTGCCGCCGGAGATCGTCGATTACAAGGGCCTGACACGCAACCGTCCGATCATGATCGACTGGCTGGCGAAATACGACGACGGGGCGCCGACGAGTGCCGGGATTTTTCCGGATTGAGATTGAGTAGCGGCTCCTCGTCCGGCCTGTCGGCCACCTTCTCCCCGCGTGCGGGGGAGAAGGTTAGGTGATGAGCAACCTTTGAAACAAGAATCGGCAACGACCGAAAAAACTGACAACGATATAAAAGGGAACAGACATGACCAGAGTAGCCGTCATCGGCGCGGGGCCATCCGGTCTTGCACAATTGAGAGCCTTCCAGTCCGCTGCGAAAAACGGTGCCGAAATCCCGGAAGTCGTCTGCTTTGAAAAACAGGCCGACTGGGGCGGCCTGTGGAACTACACCTGGCGCACGGGGCTCGACGAACATGGCGAGCCCGTTCACGGCAGCATGTATCGTTATCTCTGGTCGAACGGGCCGAAGGAATGCCTGGAATTCGCCGATTATTCCTTCGAGGAGCACTTCGGCAAGCCGATCGCCTCCTATCCGCCACGCGCCGTGCTTTGGGATTACATCAAGGGTCGTGTCGAGAAGGCAGATGTGCGCAGCTGGGTGCGGTTCAACACGCCGGTCCGCATGGTGACCTTCGATGAGGCGACGAAAAAATTCACGGTGACGGCGCATGATCGCGTCGAGGACCGCATGTATGACGAAATCTTCGATTACGTCGTTGTCGCCTCCGGGCATTTCTCCACGCCGAACGTGCCGTTCTTCGAAGGCGTTCCGACCTTCGGCGGCCGCGTTCTCCACGCTCATGATTTCCGCGATGCGCTGGAGTTCAAGGACAAGGACGTGCTGATCGTCGGCCGCAGCTATTCAGCTGAGGATATTGGCTCGCAGTGCTGGAAATACGGTGCGCGCTCGGTCACCACCAGCTACCGCTCGAAGCCAATGGGCTTTAAATGGCCGGAGCGTTTCGAGGAGCGGCCGCTGCTGCAGAAGCTCGTCAACAAGACGGCTCATTTTGCCGATGGTTCAACGAAGGACGTCGATGCGCTGATCCTCTGCACCGGCTATCAGCACCACTTTCCGTTCCTGCCCGACGATCTTCGCCTGAAGACGGCAAACCGCCTCTGGACCGATAATCTCTACAAGGGGATCGTCTACGAGGACAATCCGCAGCTGTTCTACATCGGCATGCAGGACCAGTTCTATACGTTCAACATGTTCGATGCGCAGGCATGGTACGCCCGCGATATCATGCTCGGCCGGATCTCGATACCGGATGCGGTGGAGCGCAAGGCGCATTTCGACAGATGGCGTGCCCGCGAGGAAAACCTTGTGAATGCCGAGCAGATGATCTGGTTTCAGGGCGATTACGTGCTGGAGCTGCTGGCAGAGACGGATTATCCGAAGTTCGACATCGAGGGAACCAACAAGACCTTTATGGAGTGGGAACACCACAAGGCCGAAAGCATCATGGGCTTTCGCGACAACGGCTACCGCTCGCTGATGACAGGCACGATGGCGCCCAAGCACCACACACCGTGGCTGGAGGCTCTGGACGATACGATGGAGACGTATCTGCGGAACTGATGGCTGGTGCGGTCGTCATGAAAGGGAAAGGGTCGCGCCGAGCGGCCTTTTCATCGGGCGAAACGAAGGAGAGGCTGGGGCCTCGTCCTTCCCCATAGGTGGCAAGAAGGGGCCCGAAAGGCGGATGGGGCAAAAGCGTCCACACGTTGAGGATGAAGGTTTGCCCTTCAACCTCACGTTCCCCCCGCAGGCGGGAGCAGGGGACGATAGATTTTCCCGGCATCGAGGAAGACGACAACACTACTTGAGAGATCAGACGGCGCGCTCAAGACCGCGGCCGTGTCTTCTGCGGATCGTAGTGCGACAGCGGCACGATCACGGCCGGAACGCGCTTCTGGTGGCCGTCGAGCTTGCCGATTTCCACCTCTGTGCCAACCGCCGCATGGGCCACATCGATGCGCGCGAGTGCGATGGTCTTGCCGAGGATCGGCGAGCGGGTGGCGCTGGTGATGACGCCGACTTGGGCGCGACCGACATGGATGCCATCGCCGTGGCCGATCGTATCGTTTGCCTGGATATCGAGGCCCACGAGCAGATGGCGCGGATGTTCCTTGCGGCGGATCAGCGCGTCGCGGCCGATGAAGTCGTCCGGCTTGGATTTCAGCGGCACGGTAAAGCCGATGCCGGCCTCAAAGGGATCGGTCTGGTCGGTGAACTCGTGGTGGGCGAAGATCAGCCCCGCCTCGATGCGCACCATGTCCAGCGCTTCGAGCCCCATCGGCTTCATGCCCTGGGGCTGGCCTGCCTCCCAGACGGCGTCGAACACGGTGAGCGTATCCTTGGGGTGACAGAAGATCTCGTAGCCAAGCTCGCCGGTATAACCCGTGCGCGAGACGACGACCGGCGCGCCCTCGAAGCCGCCGATCCGGCCGACGGTGAACCGGAACCATTCAAGCTCGGCGACGGTCTGCTGGCGCGGGCCGGTCCAGACGATGTCCTTGAGGATGTCGCGGCTCTTCGGCCCCTGAACGGCGATGTTGTGCATCTGGTCCGTGGAGGATCGTACCCAGGCCTTGAAGCCCTTCTTCTGCGCCTGCTCGCGCAGCCAGATGCCGCTGTAGTCGTCGCCGCCGATCCAGCGGAAATTCATGTCGCCGAGGCGAAAAAGCGTGCCGTCGTCGATCATGCCGCCGTTTTCGTAGCACATGGCCGAATAGACCACTTGGCCATTCGACAATTTGCGCACGTCCCGGGTCAGGCAATACTGCAGGAGCGCTTCGGCGTCCGGGCCTGTCACCTCGAATTTTCTGAGCGGCGACAGGTCGATCACGGCAGCGTTTTCGCGGCAGGCCCAGTATTCCTCGACCGGACCTGCTGACGCGAAGCGGTTTGGCAGCCAATAGCCACGATATTCTGTGAAATCCCGCGTCATCTGCGAAAGGCGAGGATGGAAGGCGGTTTCCCGCGTCAGTTCTACGTCGGCATCAGGGGTCATACGATAGGCAACCGCTCGTGAGAATTTCTCTTTTCCGGAAAAGGTGCGAACGTGGATATCCGTCGGATCCCAGCCGTTCGCCGCATCAATGTCGTCGGGGCAGGACGACGAGACGCAGACCAGATCGGTCAGCGCCCGCATCAGCACGTAATCGCCCGGCCGCGACCAGGGCTCGTCGAGATAGAGCTGATTATTGTGATCGACATGGGTGTTGTAGAAATAGTTGAGCGCTTCCCAGCCCTTGCGCGAGGCAATGCCATAGGGCGATAGCGCCGCGTTGAAATTGTCCGTGCAGTTGACGTGGCCGGGATAACCCATGTCGTCATAGTAGCGCGCGTTGCAGGCGGTGGCGAAGGCATCGTGCCGGCCGACCGTATCCTGGACGATCTCGACCAGCGGCTCGAAATCGCGGTCGAAGGCTTTTGATGGCAGGCCGGGTGCCGGATAGCTGCGGCCAAGCAGGGTGCGGGTCACGGTCGCGTCGAGAGCGAGATCGAGGCCCTTGTCGACCTTGCGGGCGGAAAACGCCTGGAAATCCGTGCATTGCCGCCCGTAGACGTCGATGATCTGGATGAACTCGCCGGCGCGCACGAAATAGGCGGACGCCGTTGCCGCCTTGATCCGGATATCCTCGATCGGATCTGCCATCGGCTCGGGAAGAGCCGAGGAATAATCGCGGATCAGCGTGCTGCGGCGGACAAGGAGTTCGATCGGCGTTGCCGTATCCTGCGCCTCCGGCGACATGGCGGATGCGGGGGCGGCGGCAATCAGCAGACCCTTCGCCGCGATGGTGAATTCCGCCCGGCTTCCAGGCATCGATGCCTCACCGAAAAGACGCACAGCGCCCGCCTTCGCAAGATCGACGTTTCGGCGTGCAAAAGCCGCCCGCGTACGGCGAACGCTTTCGTCGTCGCAAGCCAGAATGGCCTTCAGGCCTTCCGCCCCATTCGTAAAGGTTGTGCCCAGTCCGGCAGAGACGAAATGGCCGGTCTCATCGACGAAGGAAAGCTCGCAAGCCTGCCCGCCCTCCATATCCGTCACGGTGAGATGGTCGCCCGGCGCGACCTTGAGCACGACCGAGCCGCCGCCTTTGACGCGGTATCGTTCGGTGCCGGGGGGCATGCCTGGAAAGCCGGGATAGCGGATGAGGCTAGGTGACGCGTTCCGAACCGCGCCTGCCGTCGAATGAAGTTCGTGCATCACAATTCTCGCAAGGGCCGACACGCGATCAGCGTGCGGGAACAGCCTACGAAATACCAAAAAAAAGTAAAGGTCCGTTGACTAAAAAGAAAATATCTTCACTATCCATAAACAATCTGCCTTTCCGAGAACCGCGTAAAAAATAGAAAAATGCGGGCGGAACAGATTGGGAGGCGCGTTTAAAACGGCATGTCGCGCAAGAGCATTCAAGAAGCTTTGCGGCAAGGGCATCCGGGAAACAAGGCCCTGAAGGGCGGAGCGAAAGGGAAAATCGCGTCGCGCTTTGGATCGGACGGAAGACACATCCGAACACAATAAATGGGGAACCAGCATGACCGATGCAGTGGAGACCGGGCTGACAGCGCCCGGTGTAGAAAGCAAACTGATACGCGCGCTCGACTGGAAGGGCGCTTTCTGGGTGGCTGCCGGCGTGCCGCCACTCGTTCTTTTCTCGATTGGCGGCATTTCCGGCGTGACCGGCAAGCTGGCCTTCCTGGTGTGGATCATCTCCATGGTGATGGGCTTCCTGCAGTCCTTCACCTATGCCGAGATCGCCGGCATGTTCGGCAACAAATCCGGCGGCGCGTCGATCTACGGCGCGACAGCGTGGCTGCGTTATTCAAAATTCATCGCGCCGCTTTCGGTGTGGTGCAACTGGTTCGCATGGTCGCCGGTTCTGTCGCTGGGCTGCGCCATCGCCGCCGGTTACATTCTCAACGCCTTATTCCCTATACCCGCGGGCGATGCGCAACCCGTACTCGACTGGATCGCCGCCAACGCCGCATCGCTGACGGCCGAGAGCCCGCGCGTGGCCGAATACATCGCCGCCCATGCCGGCACGGCTCCTACTGATGCCATCACGGCTCTGCTTACCTCCGATGGTGTCGCTGCCCTGACCCCTGCCATCCGCAGCTGGTCGCTTGTCAGCTTCAAAATCCCCTTCCTGGCGACGGCCAACATCAACGCGACCTTCTTCATCGGCGCCGCGCTGATGCTGATCATCTTTTCGATCCAGCATCGCGGCATATCCGAGACCGCCAGCGTCCAGAAGTGGCTGGCGATCATCGTGCTGGTGCCGTTGTTGCTGATCGGTGTCTACCCGATCCTCAGCGGCCAGATCGTCTGGTCAAACGTCACCGGTCTCGTGCCGCCGACGGCTGCCTATTCCGGTGTCGACGGCACCTGGAGCATCGGCGGATGGACGCTCTTCCTCGGGGGGCTCTACATCGCGGCGTGGTCGACTTACGGTTTCGAGACTGCCGTCTGCTACACCCGCGAACTGAAGAACCCAAAAACGGACACCTTCAAGGCAATCTTCTATTCGGGCCTTGTCTGCTGCCTGTTCTTCTTCCTCGTGCCTTTCGCGTTCCAGGGCGTTCTCGGCCATGCCGGCATGCTGGCACCGGGCATCGTCGATGGCACCGGCGTTGGCGAAGCGCTCGGCGGGCTGATCGGGGCGGGGCGCATTGTCACGCAGCTGCTGGTCATCCTGATGATCCTGGCACTGATGCTGGCGATCATGACCGCGATGGCCGGCTCTTCCCGCACGCTCTATCAGGGCTCCAAGGATGGTTGGCTGCCGAAGTACCTCGATCACGTCAACGAGAACGGCGCACCGACCCGCGCCATGTGGACCGACTTCGCCTTCAACCTGATCCTTCTGGCGATCGCCTCCGATGCGAGCGGATACTTCTTCGTTCTCGCCGTGTCCAACGTCGGCTACATCATCTTCAACTTCCTGAACCTCAACTCCGGCTGGATCCACCGGATGGATTCCGGCCACATCCCACGGCCCTGGAAGGCCCCGACCTGGCTGATCGGCGTCAACACCGTGCTTGCCTTCGTCAATGCCCTGTTCCTCGGCGCCGGCGCCAAGGTCTGGGGGTTTTCCAACGCACTCTGGGTCGGCTTCATCTTCGCCGCGCTCATCTTGCCCGTCTTTGCCTATCGCCATTATGTGCGTGACGGCGGCAAGTTTCCGGCAGGCGCCATGGAGGATCTTGGTCTCACCGGCCAGGATCTCGGCGTGAAGAAGGCTGGCGTGTTGCCTTATGTGGCACTTCTTGTCGGATTGGCCATCGTCCTGATTGCCAATTACGTGTTCCAGCTCCCTGCTTGAGGGCTTGACGGACAGAAAAAGGCGCGGGTTTCGGCCCGCGCCTTTTTCGTATGCCCGGGGTGCAGAGGTTGCACCCGGTTGCGCCAGAAATGAGATCAGTCGAGAAATCGGTCGGGAGGGCGATAAGTTGCGGCAGGCATTGGGATCTCCCCGGTCAGTCTCAACTGAATTCCAGGCTCATCTGCACCAGTTCGTCCCACAGGCTTTCGGCAAAGCCGCGCAAGACGATGAGTTCGAATGCGTCATCATCGACCCGCGTCACATGGGCCGTGATGTGCCCGATCAGCGTCGTCACTGACCGGCCGACGGGAAGGGCTGCCAGATCGACGGCCGTGCCCTTGGCGAGCACACGCATCGCCATGGCGCCCAGCACCAGAATGCGAATGCGTCCATGGCTCTGGTCGACGACATCGACCTCTGGCTTTAACAAAGATGCAAGCGCCTGAAGACTGGCATGGGTCAAGGCCGTGTCGCCCACGGCAAACCATTGGCCGGGCGAAACCGGGCGCAGCGACAGTCCGGTGGCGTGGCCGGAAAACCCCGGCAGTTCGCTTGCAGATGCGCGGGCGAGCAGATGCAGAAGTGTGCCTTCCGGGCGTGGCTCCAGCCTGACGCCGTTGCGCTGGACCGGCTGCTTGTCCTCAAGCGCGGAGCGAAGGGTGACGCGGTATTTCGACATCATGGATCTCCCCTGATCAGACATGCAGCTTTTCATTGGCAGGATCGAAGAAGACGGGCGCGCAAAGCCGTCCCGGGGTATATTCGCCGCGCAGGCCGTTCCAGATCATCACTTCCTCACCATGACGGCTGGAGCCACGGCGCACCAGCGCCAGACCGATGGTCGAGCCGATATGCGGTGAGTAGCAGCTCGACGACACATAGCCCTGATCGTTCTCCAACGTAGCCGCCGCGCCCTTTTCGAGGATATGCGCGCCGGTACTGAAGCTCGTCGCCGGATCGAGCGGTACGACGCCGACCAGCTGCGGCCGCTCTGGCGCGTTCAGCCCCTCGCGGGCCAGCATATGCTTGCCGATGAAATCCGGCTTGGTGGCGGAAACCATACGGCCGAAGCCGAGATCGCCAGGCACCACCGTTCCGTTGATCTCGTTGTGGGTCACGTGGCCCTTTTCGATGCGCAGCACGGCGAGCGCCTCGACACCGTAGGGCTGAATGCCGTCTTCTTTGCCTGCCTCCATGATCGCATCGGCGACAGCCTCGCCGTAGCCGGCGGGTACCGCCAGTTCATAGGCAAGTTCGCCTGAAAACGAGATGCGGAACAGGCGGCCGTGAACAGCCCCTTCGAACAGCGAGACCTCGGCCGCGCCAAGGAATGGGAAAGATTCGTTCGACAGGTCGGCATCGCCGATGCGTTCGAGGATGGCGCGTGATTTCGGGCCGACGATCGCCATCTGCGCCCATTGGTCGGTGACGGATGCCAGGCGGACATCAAGGTCCGGCCACAGCGCCTGCGAGCAAAATTCCAGATGGTTCATGACGCCCGCGGCATAGGCGGTGGTCGTCGTCATGAAATAACGGTCGTCGGCAAGGCGGCTGGTGGTGCCGTCGTCGTAGATATGGCCGTCTTCGCGCAGCATCAGGCCGTAGCGAGCCTTGCCGACCGGCAGCTTGAGAAAGGCGTTGCAATAGACTCGGTTCAGGAACTCGGCGGCATCCGCGCCGGTGATCTCGATCTTGCCGAGCATGGAGACATCGCAGAGCCCGGCATTATTGCGGGTGTTCAAGACCTCGCGATCGACGCTCTCGCGCCAGCCGGTTTCGCCGGTGCGCGGAAACCATGACGAGCGGTACCAGAGGCCTGTTTCGACAAAGACCGCACCGTTCTTCTTGGCCCAGGCATGGAGCGGCGATTTGCGCACCGGCTGGAAATCGTGGCCATGGGAGGTGCCTGCCAGCGCGCCGAACGAAACGGGCGTGTAGAACGGCCGGAAGGTCGTCGTGCCCACGTCGGCCGGTGAGACGCCGCGGGCTTCTGCCAGTAACGCGATGGCGTTGACGTTGGAAAGCTTGCCCTGGTCGGTCGCCATGCCATTGGTGGTGTAGCGCTTTGCAAGCTCCACATGGCCGTAGCCTTCCTGAACGGCAAGCCCCAGGTCCTTGCGATGCACGTCGTTCTGGTAATCGACGAAAGCCTTTCCACGCACGCCCTTGATGGTCCAGAGCGGCTTTGCCGGGACCGGAACGATTTCTCCTTCGATTGCGCCGAAAGATGATTTGGAACTGCCATAACCGAGGGCTTCGGCAATGGCCGCACCCTTTGCAGCACCGTCTTCGAGGCAGGCACCGAGACCGTCTATCGCATCGGCAGCACCGGCAAACGACAATCCCTTCAGGCCCGAGGGTGCAAGGAACGTCGCCCTCGCATCCGACCATTGCGGCCTGCCGCCGCGATGGCAGGCGAGGTTGATCACCGGGTTGAAGCCGCCCGACATGGCAAGCGCGTCAACCATGATCGTTTCACTGCCGTTTCGCGTGCGCACGGTGATGCCGGACAGCGTCTTGCCGCCGGTAGCGTCGCTGACGACGGCCTCGCAGATGATCCGGGTTTTACCCGTGTAAGAGGAGGGTGCGGACCCCGGACGGCTGTCGACGATCACAGCCGCGGGAATGCCGGCAGCCTCGAGATCGGCGGCCAGCGCATAGCCGCTGTCATTTGTGGTGAAGATCGCCACCTGCCTGCCGGGCGCCACGCTGTAGCGGTTGAGATAGGTGCGCATCGCGCCCGCCATCATGACGCCCGGAATGTCGTTGCCGCCGAAGACCAGCGGACGCTCCTCGGCTCCCGTGGCCAGCAGCGCGTGCCTGGCGACGATGCGCCACAGGCGTTCGACAGGGAGATTGGCCGCCGGCACGCAGACGTGCTTTTGCACGCGCTCGACAGCGCCGAAGACATTGCCATCATACCAGCCGAAGACGGTGGTGCGCGGCATCACCGTGACATTCGGCAGGGAGGCCAGTTCCGCCAGCGTTTCGGCTGCGAAGGCCTGCGCCGCCGTTGCGCCGATTGTCGCCGTCTCGGACAGGAGACCGCCGCCGCCCCGGGATTGTTCGTCGGCCAGAATGACACGCGCCCCGGCGCGAGCCGCGGCAAGGGCCGCAGCAAGGCCGGCAGCGCCGGCCCCGACGACCAGCAGGTCGCAATGCGCCCAGCTCTTTTCGTAGGTGTCCGGATCTGTCTCGTAGGTGGCGCGGCCGAGGCCCGCGGCGCGGCGAATGAAGGGTTCGTAAAGCTTTTCCCAGAGCGCTGCCGGCCACATGAAGGTCTTGTAGTAGAAGCCCGCTCCCAGGAAGGGCGAGAGGAGGCTGTTCAACGCGCCGATGTCGAGTTCGAGCGACGGCCAGCGGTTCTGGCTTGTCGCCGTCAGACCCTGATAAAGTTCCTGCATGGTGGCGCGGGTGTTCGGCTCGGTGCGGCCGCCGTCTCCGATGGTCACGAGTGCGTTGGGCTCGGCAGCGCCGGATGTCAGCACGCCGCGCGGGCGATGGTATTTGAAGCTGCGGCCGACAAGCAGCCGGCCATTGGCCAAAAGCGCGGAGGCAAGGCTGTCACCCTCCAGACCCTGCATGGCCTTGCCATCGAAGGAGAAGGAGAGGGACTTGCTGCGATCGACAAGGCCGCCGGAGGCAAGGCGATAGGGGGTCATGCAGTTACCTCGCGCCGGTCGGCGGCGTCTCTGCTATCGAAAATTTCATGTGTTGCCGTATCGCGGCTCACAACCAGCCAACGCCGGCAGCCGGAGGTGTGATGCCAGTATTCCTGGTACGCGCCGCGCGGGTTATCTCGCAGATAGACGTAGTCGAACCATGTCGCCTGCAGTGCTTCTGGCGCCGGGCGGGGCAGGGCGGCACCCTTGACGGTGAATTCTTCCTTGGGTCTTGCGCCGCAATGCGGGCAGGTGACGAGGCTGGCCATGTCTTGTTCCTTGGTCCGGCGGATCAGTGCAGGTTGGGTTGGGCGCCCTGGCCCTTTTCGTCGAGCAGATAACCGCGCTCGAAGCGATCGAGCCGCATCTGCCGCGTCGTGTCGTGCGGCATGTCCCTGGCGATCAGGTGCGCAAAACAGAAGCCCGAGGCTGGTGTCGCCTTGAAGCCGCCGTAACACCAGCCGGCATTGAGATAGAGGTTTTCCACGGCGGTCTTGTCGATGATCGGCGAGCCGTCCATCGACATATCCATGATGCCGCCCCATGAGCGCAGCACGCGCACGCGCGACAGCGCCGGGATCATCGCCTTGCCGGCCTCCGCGACATGCTCGACGGTCGCGAGATTGCCGCGCTGGGCATAGGAATTGTAGCCGTCGATATCGCCACCGAAGACAAGGCCGCCCTTGTCGGATTGGGACACGTAAAAATGCCCGGCGCCAAAGGTGACGACGCAATCGATAAAGGGTTTGAGACCTTCCGAGACGAAGGCCTGCAGCACGTGGCTTTCGATCGGCAGCTTCATGCCGGCCATCTCGGCAACGCGCGAGGAGTTGCCCGCGGCTGCAAGGCCGAGCTTGCCGCAGCCGATGAAACCTCTCGATGTCTCCACCCCGACCACGCGGCCGTTTTGGCGGCGAATGCCAGTGACTTCGCAATTCTGGATGATATCGACGCCGCGGCTGTCTGCGCCGCGGGCATAGCCCCAGGCTACGCCGTCATGGCGCACGGTGCCGCCGCGCTGCTGGAGAAGCCCGCCCTGGATCGGAAAGCGGGCATTGTCGTAATCGAGGAAGGGCAGCCTGGCCATCACCGCCGCGCGATCCAGAAGCTCGGCATCAACGCCGTGCAGCCGCATCGCATTGCCGCGCCGGGTGTAGGCGTCACGCTGGGCGTCGGAGTGGTAGAGATTGAGCACGCCACGCTGGGAAACCATGGCGTTGAAGTTGAAGTCCTGTTCCAGCCCTTCCCAGAGCTTCATCGAAAGCTCGTAGAACGGATTATTGCCTTCCAGCAGATAGTTGGAGCGGATGATTGTCGTGTTGCGCCCGACATTGCCGGAGCCGATATAGGTCTTTTCGAGAACCGCGACATTGGTGATGCCGAATTCCTTGGCAAGATAATAGGCCGTCGCCAGCCCATGCCCGCCGCCACCCACGATGATCACGTCATAGTGCTGCTTCGGCTGCGGATCGCGCCATGCGGGCGCCCAGCTCTTGTTGCCCGTCAGGCCTTTCAGGAAGATCGAAAGAGCGGAATAGCGCATCGCAAAGCCTCGAAAATATCTGGCCGGATGCTACCGCGTTTGCAAAGCGGAAAATTGCACAGATAAGACCTTTTGCGATAGAAAGGAGACATGAAGTCTTTTGATACGAAAAATACGCGAAGGATCGGTTTTCTGCTGGTTCCGAATTTCGCGCTGATGTCCTACGCCTCGGCCGTGGAGCCGCTGCGCGCTGCAAACCTGATTGCCGGCGTCGATCTATACGATATCGTCGCGCTCTCCGGTCGAGGCGAGGCGGTTCGCAGTTCGTCGGGCGTTGCTGTCGATTGCGCCGAACTGTCCGTGGCGGGTGGCGGTTGCCACACAATCTTCGTCTGCGCCGGTGGCGGCCCGAAGGATTGGGCGGCGATGGGGGAGGTTCATGGCACGCTGCGACGGCTTGCGCGCCAGGGCGTGCGCATCGGCGGCATATCAAGCGGGGCCTATGTTCTTGCGGCTGCCGGCCTGCTCGACAACAGGGATTTCACCATCCACTGGGAACATGCGGCGGTGCTGCAGGAGGCGTTTGCGCATCTTTCGCCGCGTCAGGCGCGTTACGTGATCGACGGCGACCGGGTGACTTGCGCCGGGGGCGTCGCTCCCCTCGACCTGATGCACGCGATGATATCGGAGCGCATGGGGTCGCATTTCGCCCGCCGCGTCAGTGACTGGTATCTGCATGCGGCGGTGGCCGAGCCCGGCGCGCCGCAGCGTGGTTCTGCGGCCGAACGCTTCGGCACCCACCATCCGGCGCTGCTCACCGTTCTCGAAAAAATGGAGACGACCATCGAGCAGCCGCTCGGCCGCGGCGAGATGGCAAAGCTTGCCGGCATCAGCAGCCGCCATCTCGACCGGCTGTTTACGGAAAATCTCCGCACGGGTTTCCTCGAAACCTATCGCAAGATCCGCCTCGACCATGCCCGCCGTCTGCTGGAACAGAGTCCTCTGTCGATCGCAGAGATCGCCTTCGCCACCGGCTTTTCCAGCGCCAGCCACTTTTCACGCGCCTTCAGGACTTTTTCGGGCAACTCCCCCGTCGGTTTTCGTACCGCGGCCCTGCGCAACCGTTAGGCGCCGTGACATTGACCGCCACCACCGGCAGAGGTGCGGGTGTTGATGTCCACTGAGAGCCTATATTCCAATCATCGAAACGACGTTGGAACCAAGGCAAGGTTGCTGGCGCCAAAAGACCTCACGAAAGGGGATCATCATGAACCTAGCACGCTCTTTCAACAACCGGCGCAAGTACCGTCAGACCGTTACCGAACTCGGCCGCATGAGTTCGCGCGAACTGCAGGACCTGGGTATCGATCGTGCTGACATCCACAGCGTTGCGCGCCAGTCGGTCGCTCGTTAGAGCGTCGGGCGGATTTTGTGAATCAAACCGATTCAGTAAAGCGCGGAAACGCTCTAGATCCCGGTCGGCATGCCTGCCGGGCGCAGGAACTTGCGAAGGGCTGCAATGCGGAAGATGGCATTGGCCGCGCCATAACCTCGATAGCCGCGCCGCTCGACAATCTCGAAGAAAAAGCCTTCGCCATAGGTCGGGCTGTAGAGCTGGAAATATTCGCCCGTTTCGTCGCGATCATAGAGAATGTTGAACGCGCGAAGTCTGTCGACAAGTTCAGGGTCGAGCCCGAAACGCGCTTCCAGATCGTCGTAATAGTTCGGCGAGATGGACAGGGAAATGAAGCCTCGCTCCGACAACATCTGTGCGGTCTTGAGGATATCCTGTGTCTCGAAGGCCAGATGCTGGATACCGGAGCCGAAATTTTCCGACAGGAAATGGCCGGCGAGGGTGTTGCGGTTTTCCGCCCCGTTCAGCGTGATGCGAAGGTGGCCCGTGTCATTCTCCACCACCTGGCTGCGCACCAGGCCTGCGGGGTCGACGATGTCGACCATCGGCGTCTTGTGGACGTTGAGCAGCGACGTGTAGAACAGGAGCCAGGTCGGCATTTCATCGTAGCGAACCGTCTGGGCGATGTGGTCGATCCGGGTGAGACCAATGCCGGCATTACCAGCTGTCGAATCGCCGACGGAACTGAAATCGATCTCGAAGATACGGCCAAGATCCGTCTTTCGATCGAGGAAATAGACAAGCCCGCCGCCGACCCCGCGGATTGCGGGAATTGCTACTTCGCCCGTTTCGACCGCTTGATCGAAGGGTTCTGCACCCAGTGCTATGGCACGCGCGCGCGCTTGCCTCGCATCATCCACCATCAGCGCCATCGCATAGGCATTGGCACCGTGCACCAGATAGGAGGCGCTGGCAAAGCCGCGCTCTTCCCGGTTCAGAATCAGATTGACGCCGCCCTGGCGAAACAGGCTGACAGCTTTGCTGCGATGCTGCGCGACCTGGCGAAAACCAAGCGTTGCCAGAAGCGCCTCCAGCTGCTGTCCTTCGTTATCACCAACGGCAAATTCGATGAAGGCAACATCCTCCACATCCGCCTTTGCCGGAATGGCAGGCAGGCCTGGAAGAGCCGCCGGCTCGCGGCGATGGACCTCATCCAACAGGTGCGTGATCGACCGCTTGCCATCGGCCGAGATGGCAGCGGATGCACCGCCGCGGAACTGGTCGTTGAAGATCTCGAGAGAGACATAGCCATCATAGCCCGTGGCCGCGACCGCGCGCATGAAATCGGTGACGGCCAGATCGCCTTCGCCGGGCATATTGCGAAAATGCCGTGACCAGTACAGCAGATCCATCTCGATCATCGGTGCGTCGGCCAGTTGCACGATAAAGATCTTGTCGCCGGGGATGGCGCGGATCGACTGCACGTCGATCTTTCGGGACAGCGTGTGAAAACTGTCGAGGATCAGGCCGATATTGGTGTGGTCGGCGCGGCGCACGATTTCCCAGGCGTCGCGGTGATCGTTGATATGGCGGCCCCAGGCGAGCGCCTCGTAGCCAACGCGAAGCCCGCGTTTTGCCGCGCGTTCGCCCAGTTCATGAAAATCGGCCGCTGCCCGATCGATGCCGCCGAGCGAAACGGTGGAGACATTCGAGCAGACCAGCATGAGATCCGTGCCCAGTTCCGCCATGACATCGAACTTGCGTTCCGCACGGTCGAAATTGCGGGCGCGAAACGGTTCCGGCATGCCTTCGAAATCGCGAAAGGGCTGGTAGAGACTGATCGCAAGCCCATGATCGCGTACCATCTGCCCCACCTCGCGCGGTGAGCGGTCAAAAGCTAGGAAGTCATTTTCGAAGATCTCGATCGCATCGAACCCGGCTTTGGCAATGGCTGCCAGCTTGTCCTGGAATTCGCCGCTGATGGAGACGGTGGCGATCGAGCTTTTCATCAGAAAATGTCTCCGGCTTTGATCGGTTGAAGAAGGTCACGGCGCAGCGCCTGCGTGTCGACCTCGGCGCCGGTAAACAGCCTGAAGGCATCGACGCCCTGGAAAAAGAACAATTCGTAGCCGCTGAGGATAACAGCACCGGCGCTGCGGCAGGCGATAAGGAATTCGGTGTCCACCGGCGTATAAACGGCATCGAAAGCCCAGCGCGGCTTTCTGATCAGGCTGGCCGGAAAGGCGCTTCCGCCATATCCGACCATGCCGAGCGGTGTGCAGTTGACGAGGCCGTCGGCTCCCGCCATCGCCTCTTCGATCGTCCCCGCAATCTGAACCGGCATGGAGAACGACGCCTTCAATTCACTCACCAGTGGCTCGGCACGGCTGCGGTCCGTGTCGAATATGGTCAGTTGCGTGCATCCAAGGCCGGCAAGTGCAAAGGCAATCGCCTTGCCGACGCCGCCGGCCCCGGCCATGGCGACATGTCCGGGCTTTTCTGTGCCGAACGATGCCTCGAAGGCGCGCATGAAGCCGGAATGATCGGTATTGGCGCCAAGTGGAACCGGTTTGCCGAAGATCACCGTGTTACAGGCGCCGATGGCGGCGACCGCCGGATCTTCGACATGAACGAATGTCGTCACCTTTTCCTTATACGGATAGGTCACGTTGATCCCGGCAAAACCTTCCGTGCCGCACCAGGCAAAGATCTCCTCGAAGGAGCGGCCCATCTGCGCAGGCACCAACCGTTCATAGCTGACGTCAAGCCCACAGAGCCTGCCTGCAAGCACATGCAGACGGGGTGACTGCGAGGCCGCGATATTGTCGCCGATCAGGCCGAGACGGAAGCTGCGCTCACCCATTTTCACGCCTCCCGTCGCAGAAGCCGTGTTACGCCACGCCATAGGGGCGTCTGCTTCACCAGCACGAAGACGATGATCAGGAACAGTGTCAGCGAAAGCGGGCTTGTCAGAATGCCATGGAACACGGCTGGAACATTATCCTGCTCGGAAATCACCGCGCGGCGCCAGTTGTCATCCATCAGACGGCTGAGGATAATGCCGAGCACGACCGGACCGACCTGATAACCATAGAGTTTCAGGAAATAACCGAAGACACCAAAACCCAGCATCCACCAGACATCCGACACGGCATTGTTGATCGAGAAGGCACCGACGACGCTCAAAAGCAGGATCAGCGGGAACAGGATTGCCTTGGGGCATTCGACGATACGGGTGAAGATCTTGATGCCGGTGAGGCCGAAGATCAGCATGAAAATATTGGCCAGCATCAGGTTGCCAACGGTGAACCAGAAGATATCCGGCTTCTCGATCATCAGTAGCGGGCCGGGGTTGAGGCCGTGAATGAAGAGTGCGCCGATGATGATGGCGGTGACCGCATCACCCGGTATGCCAAGCGTCAGCATCGGGATATAAGCGCCTCCGACGGCTGCATTGTTGGCTGTTTCAGGGCCGACAAGGCCTTCCTTGGCGCCTTGGCCAAAGGGTACTTCAGGGTTTTTCGTCACGCGCTTGGCGTGGTCATAGGCCATGAGGGCTGCAATATCGCCGCCCGTTCCCGGCAGCGCGCCGATGATGACACCGATCGACGAGGTCTGCAGGCTGAGCGGCAGGTATTTG
Source organism: Neorhizobium sp. PAMB6716 (assembly GCF_058242805.1). NCBI lineage: Bacteria > Pseudomonadati > Pseudomonadota > Alphaproteobacteria > Hyphomicrobiales > Rhizobiaceae > Neorhizobium > Neorhizobium sp. PAMB6716. The sequence goes on along the minus strand of NZ_JBZAYW010000003.1, from coordinate 55,803 downwards.
CGCACATCGGCAAGCGATGGCACGATCTTGTCGACCTTCTGCTTGATTGCCGCGGCGTTGAGATTGTGCAGCTGGAGCAATGCTTCGGAAACGCCGAACAGGCCGATCATCAGGGCAATCGGGGAAATCCCGTTCATCAACTGCACAGAACCGAAGGTGAAACGCTGTTCGGCAGTCATCGGGTCAAGGCCGACAGTGCCGAGCAGCATGCCGAGCGCTCCGGCGAAAAGGCCCTTGGAGAGGCTTTCGCCCGAGAGGGAGCCAACCAGCAGAATGCCCATCACGGCCAGCAGCATGTAGTCGCGCGGCTGGAATGTGATGGCAAATTCGCTGACCGTCGGTGCTGCAACCGCCAGCACGAAAATGCCGATGAACCCGCCAATGAAGGACATGACGGTGGAAAGACCGATGGCGGCTCCGGCCTCGCCTTTCTGGGCAAGCGGGTAGCCGTCGAGCGCCGTGGCGATGGCGGCAGGCGCACCGGGAATATTCAGAAGGATCGCCGTGCGCGATCCGCCATAGACGCCGCCCATGAAGATGCCGTTCATCAGCGCCAGCGCCGGATTAACCTCCCACGAGAAGGTGAACGAGATCAGGATGGACACCGCCATGGTGACCGAAAGGCCGGGGATGGCGCCGATATAGATGCCGGCGAATGTGCCGAGGGCGGTGAGCATCAGCAGTTCGGGCTGTAGCCACGACGAAAACAGATAGGCTAAAGCGTCGGTCATGTCTCAACGGGCCCCGGAAAAGAAGTCGCTGATCGCGGCCATGATGGCGCGTTCGGGAATGATACCTTCGGGCAGCACAACCTGGAAGATCAGCCTGAAAACGATATAGACGCCGACGATCGACAGCGTGGAAAGCAAAAGCGCGCGCTTGATATTGCCGCCCTGCAGGAAGCTCGATGCCGTGAGCAGGAAGGCAAAGGAGGCAAGGATGAAGCCGAGAGATTCGAGAAGCAGCGAATAGACGAGGATCAGTGCTGCAAAAACGATAACCGCAGGTGGCAGGATATCCTTGCGGAATCGCTTGAAGGCGTCGGGGTCGGCCCTTCGTTTCAGGTTCGCAACAATCGAGATCGCACTGGTCGTTGCCATGATGGCGGCCATTGCCATCGGAAAGGCACCGGCGGAACTGACCGAGCTGAAGCCGGAAATCAAGGTGGCCTGCCAGAGCATGAACAGGCTGAAGGCGAGAAGGATGATATTGAAGATCAGTTCGCCAGGCCGACGTGCCGGCATATCGTTTTGCATGGACGTGTCTCCTCAAGCTGCCGCTGGCGGCAGCGCGCCGCCGGTGTGCCATGGCAAACCGGCGGAGGCTGAATGAATGATCAGGGCTTGGGAATGCCGAACTCTTCCGGCGACTTCTTGGTCATGCCGGCACTGTGGGCAACCCAGGCCGTGGTCGACTGCCACTTCTTCAGGAAGGCATCCGCTTCGCTGCCCGAAATATTCATCGAGACATAACCGCGATCTGTCAGCAGCTTCTGGAATTCCGGGGCTTCGGCACCCGCCTTGAAGGCGGCAACGAGCTTTGCCTTCACGTCATCGGGCGTATCCTGCTTGACGAAGACGCCGAAGAAGGGACCCCAGGGCATCAGCTTTTCAAACTGCGGGAAGTCGGCGGTGATCGGCTTGGCATCCGGCAGGACCGGGCTCGACTGGCTGTCGAAGATGCCGAGCATCTTGATGCGTCCAGCCTTCACATGCTCGACAGCAGCCCCCAGAACGGCTGGCATAAACTGCACCGCGCCGCCCTGCATAGCGGTCAGCGCCGGGCCATCGCCATCGAAGGGAACGGAGGTGACCTTGAAATCAAGTTCGCTGGACAGCATGCCACCCACGACGGACGGAAGGCCGCCCGGGCCGGTCGATCCCATCTTCACCTTGCCGGGATTGGCCTGCACATAATCGACCAGTTCCTTGATGGTGTTGAAGGGCGCATCCTTGTTGGCCACCAGCACCGGAATGCCGCGTGCCAGCACGTTGACGGCATAGAAATTCGAATAGTCGAGGTTCGACAGGCCCATGACCTTATAGAGCTGCGGGTTTTCCGCGCTCATCAGCAGCGTGTAACCGTCGGACGGCTGGGTGGACACGAACTGCGTGGCAATGACGCCGACGCCGCCGGTCTTGTTGGTCATCACGATGCTGCGGCCGAGCACTTTTTCGACATGCGGCGCAACGGACCGCATCACCAGATCGGTGCTGCCGCCAGCGCCCCACTGGATCACGCCCTGAAGGTCTTTTTCGGGAAAGTCCGCAGCCATGGCCGGACCGGACAGAAGCGTCAGCGCAACAAGCGCTTTCTTGAAGCCATTCATTAACATTCCTCCCTTGGAATCAAGTCGTTTAAAACACAGCAACCGCACTCCTCTTGCGCGGTCTTGTCACTGTGATCAACGTACGCTCTGATAATTGTCAATCTATCGCTATAACGCAAATACCGTTTTTATCAGTCGGCATACCATCAGGTTATGTATAATTGGAGACGCCGCCTGCGATCAATGCGTTCATGTCCTGGCGCAGGAAATGCACCAGCCGCTCCGCATAACTGGAGAGGTGGATGTCGGATCGATACGCCACATAGGTCTGGAAGATGGTGTCCTCTTCGATCGGGATGACGCGCAGGTCCGGATCCGACATCTCACCCACGGTAAAGGCGTCAATGACGGCGATGCCGAGGTTGCGCTTGACGAGCGCACAGACGGCGGTGCCGAAACGGGCGCGGATCGGGATCTTGTATTCCAGCCCCTCACGCTCGAAGATGCTGGCCATGATCGCCCCGTAAGGGTCGCGGGGATCGATGCCGATCAGCGGATGGGAGACGATTTCCCGGGCTGAAATCCGTCGATATGCCGCAACCGGATGATCCTTCGAGGCGACACAGACAAGATAGCCCTTCGATAGCGGCTCGAATGTCAGGGACGGATGGTCAAGCTTGTAGCTCATCGCTACCAGCTCGCCCTTTCCGAGCAGCAGATAGTCGATGGCTTCCTCGATCTTCAGGATGTCGAAATTGACGCGAATGTCAGGATAATGTCCCATCAGCCTTGCGATGGCGCCCGGAACCATGGCGTTCGCGATGCTGGGAACCGATCCGATCGCCAGCTCCACGCCACCGCCTCGTTCAAGCCTTGAAATCGAAAAATGCAGGTCATTTAGCTTGCGGTGCACATCCTGCAACTGGGCAAAAATATCGCGCGCTTCTTCGGTCGGCACGTATCGCCCGCCCTTGCGCGTAAACAGCCTTATGCCGAGGGACGCCTCGATATATTTCATCGTGCGGCTGACGCCGGGTTGCGCAATATTCAAAAGCCTGGCCGCCCCGACGATGGAGCCGGCAACCATCACCGCTCGAACGACCTCGATCTGGCGCAATGTCAGCGTCATCTAGCGTTCCCCCCCTGCATAGATGCTAACATCTGACGCAAAGAGGCCCGCCTGACAATTGCATTCGGCTCCATTCCTGCAGAAGCGGCGTCAGGCTTGCGCGCATCACAAGGTCTGAACGAGCCTGCTCAGCCAGTCCACGAAACTCCGGAGCTTGTTGCTCATGTGGCGCGTCTGCGGATACACGATGTAGAGCGGCATCGTCTCGCACTCCCAATCGGTCAGAACAGGCACAAGCTGACCCGTGTCGAGCGCAGTCTTGACGAGGAAAGGCGGCGACTGGGCAATGCCCAGGCCGGCGATGGCCGCAGTGACATAACTGCGGCTGTCGCTGACAGAGAGGATATAGCGCGGCGAGATTTCCAGGAGTTCCTCTCCCTTGCGGAAATCCATGGTGAGAACCCGGCTGGTCTGGGCATTCAGGTAGCCGACACTCATATGCGTTGTCTCGAGATCACGGGGATGCGTGGGCGTGCCGTGCCGTTCGAGATAAAGCGGCGCGGCATAACTGAACAGCTTGATCTGGCCCACCTTGCGGGCAATCAGGGACTGGTCGGTCGGCGTTCCCGCACGCAGTGCACAATCGACGTTTTCCGCGATGTAATCGACCAGCCGGTCTCCGACACCGATATCCAGCCTGATTTGCGGATATTGTTTGGCAAAGTCGCAGAGCGCCGGGATCACCACGCAATCGGCAAACGCACCCGCCATTTCCACCCGCAGGCGGCCGGAGGGTTGAGCGTCCGAATTGGAAAGGCTGCCGTCCAGTTCTTCCAGCTCGGAGACAATCTGCAGGGCGCGCTCATAATACAGCGCGCCATCGGTGGTCAGAACGACACGGCGGGTCGTGCGGTTGAGAAGCTTGGTGCGCAGATGCGCCTCCAGCGCCTGCACCTGATTGGTGACACTGGTTTTCGGCATGTCGAGGGCCGCCGCCGCCCGGGTAAAGTTGCCGGTTTCGACGACGCGCAGGAAAACCCGCATTGCAGAGAGCTGATCCAGTTCTGCCTCCTTAGGTGCAGCGCAGTATTGTCCGCAAATATGGAATAGTGTTGCCCATTCTGGCCTGCTTGTGCGCCAATGAGAAGATAATAATATCAACTCACACAAGAAACAGCAAGCAGGCCGTGCGATGGCGACGCCGTGGACAGAGATGGAGATCACGCAAGGGGAGGAGAGCCTTCCCGTGCGCGTCTACCCTTGCGCCGTGGCAGTAAAGTCAGCGCCCCTGGTGCTCTATTTCGCGGGCGATTCGTTTGAACAGACGACACCCAGCGATGTGGAGCGACCGGGCGCCCGTGCCTTGGCCGACAGCGGTGCGGTGGTCGTCGAAGTCGCCTATGCGCGGGACAGGCCTGTCATTTTCCCACAGGCGATAGAGCGTGGCCTGCAGGTCTTGCTGCGACTGTCTCTTCGCAAGAAGGATTTTGCCGGCGCCCGCTCGAAACTGTTTGTGGCCGGAGACGAGGCCGGCGGCAATATCGCCGCAGGCATTGCGCTGAAGGCGCGCGACCATATGCCGGGCGGGCTTTCCGGTCAGGTGCTGTTGTCGCCGATGATTGATCCGCAGATGACAAGCGCTTCCATCCGGCGCGCCGACGAAATCGGCATGCGGCAGCGCTGGGCGGATGGCTGGAGCCGGTATCTGCAGTGCGCTTTCGGCCACACGCATCCCTATGCAGCGCCCTGTCTCTGTTCGCGCCTTTCGGGTCTTGCGCCCGCTCTCATCGTGAGCGCCGAGGACGATCCGCTGCGGGATGAAATTCTGGCTTACGCCAAACGGCTTGGGGATGCGGGTGTCTTTTTGCGCCAGCATATCCTTGGCCCGGGACGTGATTGGACCGGCATCTATTCAGGACAAGCCGGCCGCTGGGGAGAAGACGTAACCCAGGCTTTCGCAGCATTTGTTGCGGAACTCCTATGAACACAGTGCAGGAAAATTTCGGTCTGGCGCACCGCTAGCGCCTATCCAGGAGAACAATGATGACATCGATCTTGAAGAGCCGGACCCTCTGGGTTGCCGGCATGAGCCTCGTCGTGCCCGCATTCGTGGGATTGACGCATCTTGACCTGTTGCAGACGACGCCTGCGCGCGCCACCGAACAGGCGGCAGCACCTCCGGCCGTTCCGGTCACCGTGGAAACCGTGCAGCCCCGCACGGTCGCCATCTGGCAGGAGTTTTCCGGCCGGCTGGAATCGGTGGAGCGGGTGCAACTGCGCTCGCGTGTTGCCGGCGCCATCCAGTCGGTTCATTTCCGTGAAGGCGGGCTGGTGAAGGCCGGCGATCTGCTGGTCACCATTGATCCCGCACCGTTCGAGGCCGTGCGCGCCCAGGCGGCGGGGCAGGTGGCGTCCGCAAGCGCAAGGCTTGATCTTGCCGTGGCGGAAATGGAGCGCGGCAAGGCTTTGTCGGCATCCCGGACGATTTCGCAGAGTGATTATGCCCAGCGCCTCAGCACACATGCCCAGGCCGTTGCCGATCTGCAATCGGCACAAGCGCAACTGGCGGCAGCGCAGATCGATCTCGACCACACGAAGATCCGCGCCCCGGTTTCCGGACGCGCCGGCCGGCTGGAACTGACGGTCGGCAATCTGGTGGCGGCGGGGGCGGGTTCCCCGGTTCTCACCACCATCGTCTCGGTCGATCCGATCTATGCAAGCTTCAGCGTCGGCGAGGAAATGATCGGCCGCACCTTGGCCGCCCTGCCGGTGGTGAACGGCGTTCCCTCGCTGGACGAGGTTCCGGTTGAGATCCGCACGGCGCAGGCGCCGGACGCTCCCCTTCGCGGCAAGCTGCAACTGATCGACAACGAAGTGGATCAGGCAAGTGGCACCGTGCGCGTGCGGGCCGTGTTCGATAATCCGGACGGGCGGTTGTTACCCGGCCAGTTCGTGCGCATTCGCCTTGGCGAACCGAAGAGCGAGCCAAGACTTGCCGTCAGCGAACTTGCCATCGGCACGGATCAGGACAAGAAATTTGTGTTCCTCGTCGATCAGGCCAATGTCGCGACGTACCGCGAAGTGAAACTTGGCGTCGGGATCGATGGCGGACGCCTCGTCGAAGCCGGGCTTGCAGCGGGCGACCGGATCGTGGTCAGCGGCCTGCAGCGTCTGCGTCCCGGCGCCGTGGTCGTGCCGCAGGAAAAGGCTCAGCTCGCCAAGCAATAACAGTTTCAATCATCTGAGATCACCGGCGCGACCGGCCCCCTGGGCCGGTTGCACGCTCGGCCTGTGCCAAATTTCCGAGGGGAAAACCCATGAATATCTCCCGCTTCTTTATCGACAGGCCCGTCTTTGCAGCCGTCCTGTCGGTCCTCACCGTCGTTGCAGGCCTTCTTGGCATGCGCGCCCTGCCGATTTCGGAATATCCCGAAGTCGTGCCGCCATCGATCGTCGTGCGCGCCAGTTATCCCGGTGCAAATCCCGTCGTGATTTCCCAGACGGTGGCAACGCCGCTGGAAGAGCAGATCAACGGCGTCGAAGACATGCTCTACATGAACAGCCAGGCCACATCAGATGGTGTGCTGACGCTGACGGTGACGTTCAAGCTCGGCACCGATCCGGACAAGGCACAGCAGCTGGTGCAGAACCGGGTGTCGCAGGCGGAACCCCGCCTTCCGGCAGAAGTGCGCGCGCTCGGCGTTACCACGATCAAAAGCTCGCCTGACCTCATGATGGTCGTGCATCTCGTTTCCAAGGATGGCCGCTACGACCTCACTTATCTGCGCAACTATGCAACGCTCAACATCAAGGACCGGTTGGCCCGTATTGATGGTGTCGGTCAGGTGCAGATCTTTGGCGCCGGCGATTATTCCATGCGTGTCTGGGTCGATCCGCAGAAGGCAGCCGAATACGGGCTGGCCGCAACCGACGTTCCAGATGCCATTCGCCAGCAGAACGTCCAGGCGGCTGCCGGTATCATCGGTGGTTCGCCAAGCCCCGCCGGTACGCAGCTGCAGCTGAACGTCAATGCGCAAGGCCGCCTCAGCACGCCGGAAGAATTTGGCGAAATCGTCGTCAAGACCGGCACTGACGGCGCGATCACCCGCCTGAAGGATGTCGCGCGCGTCGAACTGGGGGCTGCCGATTATACGCTGCGCTCGCTGCTCGATGGCAGCCCGGCGGTTGCCATTCCCGTCTTCCAGTCGCCGGGCTCCAATGCGATCGCCATTTCCGATGCGGTGCAGGCTGCCATGCAGGATATGAAGCAGGCGATGCCGGAAGGCATTTCCTATGAGATCGTTTATGACACGACGGAGTTCGTGCGCTCCTCCATCGACAAGGTGCTGGATACGCTTCTGGAAGCCGTCGCGCTGGTCGTGCTCGTCGTCATTCTCTTCCTGCAGACCTGGCGGGCCTCGATCATTCCGCTGATTGCCGTTCCTGTCTCGATCGTCGGCACATTTGCCGTCATGTATCTCTTCGGCTTTTCCATCAATGCACTGTCTCTCTTCGGCCTTGTGCTGGCGATCGGTATCGTCGTCGACGATGCCATCGTCGTTGTGGAAAATGTCGAGCGAAACATCGAAAGCGGCCTTTCTCCGCGCGATGCCACCTACAAGGCGATGCGTGAAGTGTCCGGGCCGATCATCGCCATTGCGCTGGTGCTGGTTGCCGTCTTCGTCCCGCTCGCCTTCATCTCCGGCCTTTCCGGCCAGTTCTACCGGCAGTTTGCCCTGACGATCGCGATTTCGACCGTCATCTCCGCCATCAACTCGCTGACGCTGTCACCGGCCCTTGCGGCTCTTCTGCTGAAGGACCACCATGCGCCAAAGGATTGGCTGACGCGCGGCATGGACCGGGTGCTGGGATGGTTCTTCCGCGGCTTCAACCGTGTCTTCGGTGCCGCATCCAACGGTTATGGCCGCAGCGTCGGCGGGTTGCTGTCGCGCAAGAGCCTCGTGATGATCGTCTATCTCGCGCTTGTCGGTGCCACCTACAGCGTCTTCACCACGGTGCCCGGCGGCTTCGTGCCGGCGCAGGACAAGCAGTATCTCATCGGCTTTGCGCAGCTTCCCGATGGCGCCTCGCTCGACCGCACCGAAGACGTCATCAAGCGGATGAGCGAGATTGCGCTTCAACAGCCGGGCGTCAAGAATGCGCTGGCGTTTCCGGGTCTGTCGATCAACGGCTTCACCATCGGCTCCAATTCCGGCATCGTTTTCGCCGTGCTGGACGATTTTGAGAAGCGCAAGACGCCGGAACTTTCCGGCAATGCCATCGCCATGCAGCTGAACCAGAAGTTCGCCGGCATTCAGGATGCCTTTATTGCCATGTTCCCGCCGCCGCCGGTCAACGGCCTCGGCTCCACCGGCGGCTTCAAGCTGCAGATCGAGGATCGCGCCGGCTTCGGTTATCCGGCGCTGAATGAAGCAACGCAGGCCTTTCTGGCAAAGGCCTATCAGGCACCGGAACTGACGGGGCAGTTTTCCAGCTTCCAGATCAACGTGCCGCAGCTTTATGCCGATCTCGACCGGGTGAAGGCACAGCAGCTCGGCGTTTCCGTGACGGACGTGTTCGATACGCTGCAGATCTATCTTGGCTCGCTTTATGTGAACGATTTCAACGCATTCGGGCGAACCTTTAGTGTGCGGGTGCAGGCGGATGCGAAATTCCGTTCGCAGCCGGAAGATATTGGCCAGTTGAAGGTGCGCTCGCAGTCGGGCCAGATGATCCCGCTTTCGGCGCTCCTTAAGGTGGAAACGACGGCAGGGCCGGAGCGCACGACGCGTTATAACGGTTTCCTCGCAGCCGATATCAACGGTGCGCCGGCGCCCGGTTATTCTTCCGGCCAGGCACAGGCAGCGGTTGAACGCATTGCGGCAGAAACCCTGCCGCCCGGTATCACCTTCGAATGGACGGATCTTACCTATCAGCAAATCCTTGCGGGCAATTCCGGCGTGATCATCTTCCCGCTGGCGTTGCTCCTCGTCTTCCTCGTGCTTGCGGCGCAATATGAAAGCCTGACGCTGCCGATTGCCATCATCCTCATCGTGCCCATGGGTATTCTGGCAGCCCTGACGGGCGTCTGGCTGACAGGGGGTGACAACAATATCTTCACGCAGATCGGTCTCGTCGTGCTTGTCGGGCTCTCGGCCAAGAACGCCATCCTGATCGTGGAGTTTGCCCGCGAGCTGGAATTCGAGGGCCAGTCACCGGTCAAGGCCGCCATCGAGGCCAGCCGCCTGCGCCTTCGCCCGATCTTGATGACGTCGATGGCTTTCATCATGGGTGTGGTACCGCTGGTCGTGTCCACCGGTGCCGGGTCGGAAATGCGCTCTGCCATGGGCATCGCCGTTTTTGCCGGCATGATCGGGGTCACCTTCTTCGGCATCTTCATGACACCGGTTTTTTATGTTCTGGTGCGCAAACTGGCCGGCAACCGTCCGCTGACCCAGCACAATGCTGAGGAACATCATGCGCTTGCCGCCGGAGAATAGTGCGAACGGCTGGCGAGGCGGTCACGGACCATGAGCCCCATGACCGCATGAAGCATACGCGCCGCAGCAGGGTATCGCTGCGGCGCCGCTCGCTGTAATGAGCATGGGCATTGCCGGAGTTGAAGCCCATTGATGGAAACCTCGCTGTATCTGCCAGTCAAAACCTTTCTGGAGGCGGCCGGTTATGTCGTCAAAGGAGAGGTTGCCGGTTGCGATCTCGTCGGCCTCAGCGCTGAAGATCCGCCTGTCGTTGTCGTGTGCGAACTGAAGATGAGCTTCAATCTGGAGCTTATCCTGCAGGCGGTGGACCGGGCGGCCGTGTCGGACGAGGTCTGGATCGCAGCCAGGATCTCGGCCAAAGGACGAGGCCGCGAGGCGGACAAGCGCTACAGGGATCTTTGCCGCCGGCTCGGCATCGGCATGCTCGGCGTGTCTGATACGGGCGATGTCAGCATCATCGTCGCTTCCGTCACCCCGATGCCGCGCACCGATCCCAAACGGCGATCAAGGATCGTGCGCGAGCATCAAAAGCGTCGCGGAGATCCTGTGCTCGGCGGCAGCACACGCAGGCCGGTCATGACCGCCTACCGCCAGCAGGCGCTCGGATGCGCCGCCGCCCTTGCGGCAGGGCCGATGCGGGTGCGCGACGTGCGCGCCCATCTGCCCGATGCCGGAAAAATCCTGCTCGATAATGTTTACGGCTGGTTCGAGCGCATGGGCCGCGGCGTCTACGGCTTGTCGGATGCCGGGCGTGAAGCCCTGTTGCGATGGCCACAGCCGGCCATCACAACGGCAGGCGGCATAAGTGCCGGCCAGTAGCCATCCGTTCGTCGTCACCTCGTCATGTCCGGTTGAACATTGCAGTCATCCCTCAGATAAATCGGGTGACATGAATTGAAACATGTCCTTCAGCTTTGATCGAGGGGCGCTCGGCCTGCGCAAGGCGCCAATCATGGCAGCGGTCGCAATGGAAAGGGCCTGTCTTGGACAGATCGGTGCCTGGTGGCATGCACCATATTTAATCATAGCGACCCGACATTATAGACTTGCGATGTGCTCATTTTGGCGCATCGACATACGATAAAACATATGCATCATCATCACAGAGTCCTTAATTTAGGCTTTGTTAACCAAACAGTACTCTACGTGGCTTGGTTGGTAATTGCTTCATGATTCGAAGTGCCCGTGGATGCTGGTTCGGGATAACTATGTGATGAGGGCGGTCTTTTTTCGTCGCGCTATGGAGAGCGTGTTCCTGTGTGCAACCCTTGCCGGTTGCCAGACGACGGCTGCTGTCAAGACGCCGGCGGCGACAGAACTCGTCGCGCCCGAAAAGGCCCTGATCATGCCGCCGCCCGGCGGGCTTGCCATGGTTGGCGTGGTTGCGAACGCCTATGGCAATGGCGTTGAGCAGACGGTGTGGCTGGCCACGTCTTCATCCGTCATCGGGCAGAATTACCTCAAGATTCGCTATAACGGCGGCAGCGCGGCAGAGACCGGGAGCCTCGGCTACAAGACGATCACAGAAAGCAGCCTGCGCAGCGAACGCATCAGTGCCATCCCGGGCGTTCGCCTGACGGTCTCCAACAACTTCCTGCGCAACGCCTATGGACCGATCGGCTACGCCTCCGGCAAAAGTGCCGCCGGCGACACCTGCCTGTTCGGATGGCAGCAGATTCGGTCGCGCCCGACGGGCAGCGGCATGGGGCGTGACTTCGGCATGATCCAGGTGAGGGCGCGGCTTTGCGATCGCACGGCCAGCGAACGCGAACTTCTCAATTTCATGTATGGCTACACCATTACCGGCACATTCCAGGGCCAGATATGGAACCCATATGGGGCGCCCGCGCCGGTGCCTGACAGCTTTGCGTATGTCGGGCAGCAGGTTCTGCCACCAGCAGACGTCGTTCCGGCCTCCTATTCCTTCGGCTATCGCCCGCAAGTGCCCGTCGTCACGCGCACACCTGTCCGCCGGGAACCTCTGGCGCCCGTGGTTGCCCCGGCAGCGCCGGAGCTGCGCCCTGTCACGGTCATCGTACCCGGACCCATCGTGCCCGGGCCCGGCCCGGCACTTGGCGCTGGCCCGGCCCTGCAGCCGCAGATGGCGCCAGCCGCGGCCGCCACAAGAACAACCCCCACCGCCACGGTGGCAGCCCCCCCTGCCGCCGCGGTGGCAGCGCCTGCCGCCCACGTCCCTTCGCCGCATTGCCTTGATCCCGCCACCGCCGCCGCCTGCGCCGCCAATAACAAGTAAAGTTGCAGTCCATGAACACTTCATCCGGAAGGGACACAAAGGGCATGGCCTCCAGCATCATCCCCTGGGCGCTGATTTCGGCGCTCACCATTGCCGTCGTCACCCTGCCGGTCAGCATGCAGACGCAGCTGGTGCTGAGCCTTACTGTCGTGGTCATGCTCGGCATCCTGAAGGTCACGGCAGCCGGCGGCCGTTGGCGGTTGATCACGCTGGCACTCGGAACCTCGATCGTGCTGCGCTACGTCTTCTGGCGCACGACTGAAACCATTCCGCCGATCAGCCAGCTCGAAAACTTCATTCCCGGCATCCTGGTTTACCTCGCCGAAATGTACAGCGTGGTCATGCTGGGTCTCAGCCTGTTCATCGTCGCCATGCCCTTGCCGCCACGGCCTTCGCCCGAAGTCGATCCCGACTATCTGCCGACGATCGATGTCTTCGTGCCCAGCTACAACGAAGGGGCGGATCTCCTGTCCAATACGCTGGCGGCCGCCAAGGCCATGGACTACCCGGCAGACAAGCTGCAGATCTGGCTGCTTGACGATGGCAGCACGCAACAGAAGCAACATGCGACCGACGTGCGCGAGGCAGAAACCGCCATTTCCCGGCACCAGTTGCTCGTGACACTCTGTGCCGACCTTGGCATCAACTATCTCAGCCGCGAGCGCAACGAACACGCCAAGGCCGGCAATCTCAACAATGGCCTTTTGCATTCGCAGGGCGAACTGGTTGCCGTCTTTGACGCCGACCATGCGCCGGCCCGTGACTTCCTGCGCGAAACCGTCGGTTATTTCGACAAGGACCCGAAGCTTTTCCTCGTGCAGACGCCGCATTTCTTCATCAACCCGGATCCGCTGGAGCGCAATCTGCAGACCTTCGAGACGATGCCGAGCGAAAACGAGATGTTCTATGGCATCATCCAGCGCGGGCTCGACAAATGGAATGCGGCTTTCTTCTGTGGCTCGGCTGCCGTTCTCAGGCGCGAGGCGCTCAAGCAGTCCGATGGCTTCAGCGGTCTCAGCATCACCGAAGACTGCGAGACGGCGCTTGCGTTGCACAGCACCGGCTGGAACAGCATCTATGTCGACAAGCCGCTGATCGCGGGCCTGCAACCGGCGACATTCGCCAGCTTTATCGGTCAGCGCAGCCGCTGGGCGCAGGGCATGATGCAGATCCTGCGTTTCCGTTTTCCGCTGCTGAAGCGCGGATTGTCGTTTCCGCAGCGGCTCTGCTACATGTCGTCCACGCTGTTCTGGCTGTTTCCGTTCACCCGCGTGACCTTCCTCTTTGCGCCCTTGTTCTACATCCTGTTCGACCTGGAGATCTTCACCGCATCCGGCGGCGAGTTTCTGGCCTATACCAGCGCCTATATGGTGGTGAACCTGATGCTGCAGAACTACCTCTACGGTGCGTTTCGTTGGCCGTGGATCTCCGAGCTTTACGAATACATCCAGACGGTCCATCTGCTTCCGGCGGTCATTTCGGTCATGCTGAACCCGACCAGACCGACGTTCAAGGTCACGGCCAAGGACGAGAACGTGTCCTCCGACCGCCTGTCCGAACTCAGCCGGCCTTTCTTCATCATCTTCGCCGGGCTGTTGATCGCGCTCGGAATTGCCGGTTATCGGATCTATACCGAGCCCTATAACGCCGATGTTCTGCTGGTGGTCGGAGGCTGGAACCTCCTGAACCTGATCATTGCCGGCTGTGCGCTCGGTGTCGTGTCCGAACGGAAAGACCGGGCATCTTCACGGCGTTTCCGGGTGCGCCGGCGCTGCGAACTCGGCTTTGACGACAACTGGTATCCGGCCTCCATCGAGGACGTATCCGTCGGCGGCCTTCGCCTGCAGGCCTTTGGCCGCGACCTCAGCGCGCTGCGACAGGACACCAATGCGGAAATCCGGTTTCAGCCGCATGGCGGCGGAACTGATCTCGTGCATTTGCCAATCAAGGTCCGAAGCATCGAGACCAGTGGTGATATCGCAACTCTTGGCTGTCAGTATCAGCCGCAAAATGCGCTGGACCGAAGCTCGATTGCCGATCTGCTCTTTGCCAACTCGGCGCAGTGGGAAGAATTCCAGCGCGGCCGGCGCCGCAATCCGGGGCTCATCCGGGGAACGATCTGGTTTCTCGGCCTGGCCATGTATCAGATGAGCCGCGGTTTGCTTTATCTGTTCCGCGGCCTGAGGGGGACGGCGCAATGACCAGGCATCCAAAATTGCTTCTGACGATGCTGGGCTGCCTTCTGGCGCTGACGGCCGGTGCGCGCGCACAACCTGCTTTGTTCGACATGTCGCCGGAGCGGCCGGCTGCTCCTGCCGCTCCCGTCATTCCACCGCTGCAGTCGCGGCCACGGCCGGCAGTGGTGCCTGAACCGTCTGTCCCCCAGATGCCGGCACCGGCGGTCCCGGTTGCGCCAGCCGCGCCGGTGGAGGCTCCGCTTTCTGCAGCGCCTGCGCCAGCCGAGACTGTCTCGCGCCATTATCTCGTGCCAAGCGCGAGCCTCGTCCTGGAAGGCGAATACGATCAGCGCGGCTGGAGCGTCTATCTGATGGACGCGGAGGTGAGCACGCCGGCAAAGCTCAAGCTCACCTTTCGCAACGCGGTCGTTATCGCACCGGAAGTGTCGGAGTTGCAGGTCCTCATCAACGGCCATCCGCTTGCGCAAGAGAGGATCGCGGCTGCCGATGCGCCGACCTCTCTGCTCCTGGATATCGCGCCCGGTATCCTTCAGGCCGGCGTCAACCGCATTGAACTGATCGCCTCGCAGCGCCACCGCACCGACTGCGATATCCGCTCCACCTATGATCTCTGGACGGAAATCGATCCGAAGGAGACCTACCTGTCGTTTGCCGGCAACACGATGACGCCGCTGTCTGTGGCCGAGGCCATCCGCGCGGTCGGCGTCGACGAGACGGGACGGACCCAGTTCAAGATCTGGATGCCGGGGCTTAGCCAGACCAATGCGACCTCCCACGCAATGCGGCTGGTTCAGGGCGTGTCCTTGTTCGGCTCGATGCCCAACCAGTCCTTCCAGTTCACCACCGGGGCAGACCTGACGGCGGCGCCCGGCCAGTTGGGAATGATCATCGGCACGTGGAGCGAGTTGCAGCCGTTGGTTCCGGATCTGCCGGAGACGGCGCGTGCCGCAGCGATTGCAACGGTTCTACCGGCAAGCGAGGATCGCGGTCGTCTGCTGCTGATTTCCGGGCCTTCATGGGAAGCCATCGGCTCAGCCATAGAAACCCTCATTGCCTCCGTCGATCGGCCGGTTACCGTTCCGCGCGACGTGATCGACACCCAACGCTGGAAGGATCCTGCTGCCCCCATTCTCGTGGGCGGCGAGACGCTGCCGCTGTCGCAATTGGGTGTGCAGACGGTGGAATTCAGCGGACGCCGGCTGCGCACGAGCTTCAATATCGCCATTCCCCCGGATTTTTACGCAAGCGCCTATGGCGAGGCAACGCTTCTGCTGGATGCGGCCTTCACCCCGGAGGTCAAGCCGGGCAGCCATATCGACATCTACATCAACGGCAACATCGCATCGACCCTGCCGATCAAGACGACAACCGGCGGTGTCTTCAGCAAGCTGCCCGTGAAGATCCCGCTGCGGCACATCCGCGCCGGGGTGAACGAGATCTGGATCGAAGTGGCGTTGGAAACCGACGCGGATGTCGCCTGCATGCCGGGCACACCGGCGGGGCAGAACCCGCGCTTTGCCCTGTTCGACAGTTCGCAATGGGTGATGCCGCAATTTGCGCGGCTCGGGCAAAGCCCGACCCTTGCAGGCATTGCAAGCGTCGGGCGTTATTCCCCCGATCCCAAAATCCCCCTTCTGCTGTCGATCGATCATCTGGAGGCCGACACGCTGGGTGCGGCGGCAACCTTCATCGGCAAGCTGGCCTTGTCGGCCGGGCGGTTGTCGCAGATTGAAATGGTCTCGGCGGCCCAGGCGCTTGGCGAGCGGCCGGCACTGTTTGTCGGCACGATCGCCCAGATGCCGCCGAAGCTTCTCACGCAGATCGGAGTTTCGCCATCGGCGGTCAACAGCTGGCGACCGCAGATGGGCGGACCTTCCACCCAGAATGTCGGTACGACCGATGCAATGGATAAATGGCGCCAGCAGGTGAGCGGCGGGGAGATCACCGATGCTCTGGGTCGCCTTCGCGGTTGGATTGGCCGGCGCTTCGACATATCGCTGGAATCTCTCAGCCTGCTCCCCGAGCAGGACGAGGTTTTCCAGCCCTCATCCAACGATACGCTGCTGATTGGACAGGGTCAGAGCCCCGAACAGACGGCACGCTGGACGGCGCTTGTTGCCCCGACGCCGGCTGAACTGCTCGAGGGGGCAGTCGGCCTGGCACAACAGGACAAATGGCAGTTGCTGAACGGCCGGATGACGTCCTATCGGGCAAAGATCGATGAGGTAACCAATCGGCCGACGCATGATATCGTTTTCGTCCAGACGGTTGCTCCATCTTTCAGCAATTACCGGCTGGTTGCGGCGAACTGGCTCTCGACCAATATTCTATTTTATTCAGCCGTTGTGGTGGTCCTGTGCTCGCTTCTGGGGCTGGCGACAATGCTGATGCTCTCGAGAATGGGCAGACGATCATGAAACACTGGTTTTCTGTGGCTGTTGCAATGCTGTATCTCGTGCTTGCCCAGGTGGCGGCCGCGCAGCAAGCACCTGTGAACGCGGCGGAATGGAGCCTTTACAAAGCGCGTTTCCTCGATCGCGGCGGCCGCATCGTGGATAACGGCAATGGCGGCATCAGCCACAGCGAAGGGCAGGGTTATGGCCTGCTTTTGTCCTATCTGGCCGGCAACCGGGCTGATTTCGAGCTGATCTGGCGCTTTACCAGTTCCGAAATGTTGTTGCGCGACGACGGGCTGGCGGTGTGGAAATGGGATCCTTCGGCCACTCCGCATGTGACCGATGCCAACAATGCCACGGATGGCGACCTTCTGATTGCCTATTCGCTGGCGCTGGCGGGCGCCGCCTGGGGCAATTCCACCTATATCGCCACGGCCACGCGCATGGCGCAGGCCCTGCTTCAGAATGCCGTGGTTGTGCAGGGCGGGCGCACCCTGCTGATGCCCGGCTCCATCGGCTTTTCCGCCAGGGAGCGGGCAGACGGTCCCGTCATCAATCCGTCCTACTGGATCTTTGAGGCCTTTCCGGTGATGAATGCACTGGCGCCCTCGCCAAAATGGCAGGACCTGAGCGATGACGGTATCGAACTCCTGCGGTCCCTGGCGTTCGGGTCGGCAAGGCTCCCGGCCGAATGGGTCAGCCTGAAAAGAGTGCCGCAGCCGGCGGCCGGCTTTACGCCTGAATTTTCGTATAACGCCATTCGCATTCCGCTCTATGTCGCGCGGGCCGGTCTCGGCGATGCTGCCTATTTGCGCCATCTGATGGGCGCCATTGCCCCCTCCGGTCGGCCGATGGCAACGATCAATCTGGCCACCGGACAGCCCGTGGATCTGCTCTCCGACAATGGCTACAGGATCATCGTGAACCTGCTGGATTGCGTGGCGAACGGCACAAAGGTTCCGGCAGATGTACAGGCCTTTCAGCCGGAGCTGTATTATCCCTCGACACTCCAGCTTCTGTCACTTGCATTTCTCCGGGAGGAACAGCCCGCATGTCTCTGAAACCTGCGCAACGGTCCTTTCCCGCCTTGATCCTGGCCATCGGCGTTCTTGTTCCCGCAACCGCATGCCTTGCCTCGCCCACCCCGTTGGACAGCGCCCAGCAATCGCTGGTTCCGGTGGAGCGGCAGGGTCGGCTGCGCATGGCCAAAGAAGCGCTTGGCGTCGAGACGGGGCCGCGATTGGCGCAGGCTCCGAACGCGACCGCAACGGATGGGCGGGCCGTTTCCCCATCGGACGGCCGTACGGAGAGGGAGCGCCCCGTTTCGCCGGTGCAGAACGCTGCCAGCGAACCCGATCTCAGCGCCCTGCGTTATTTCGCAAGCCGCGGCGACACGGCACGGCTGAAGGTGGAAATCGCCCGTCTGCGCAGTCTTTATCCGGACTGGTCCCCGCCGGACGATCCGCTTGCCGTGCCGCGCAACGGCGATCCGCAGCTGGAAGCGATGTGGAAGCTTTATGCCGAGGCCCGGTATCCGGAAATTCGCCAGGCCATCATCGAGCGGCAGGCGGCAGAACCGGGCTGGACGCCGCCGGCGGATCTGCTCAATCGCCTTGCGATGGCGGAGGCCCGCGGTCGTCTGGTGAACGCCTCCAACCTTAAGCAATATGCCACCGTCATCGAACTGGGGGCAAACAATCCCAACTTGCTCAATTGCAGCGATGTCGATGTGCTCTGGCGCATCGCGGAGGCTTTTGTGCGCACCGACCGTCCGCAGCGCGGCGTCGACGCCTATACCTATATTTTGAAGCAATGCGAAAACGTCCAGGAACGCGCCGCGACGGTCCAGAAAGCAGCCGAGTTGCTGTCGCCGGCGGATCTGCGCCCGCTGCTGGCGTTCGAGCGCCCCTTGCCCGATGGCAAGCCGGAATTTGATGCACTGAGGGACGTTCTGGCACGCCGTTTCGTGGCCGATGCCAACAAGAACAACAGGATGGACGTGGCGCCGGAGGATGTGCAGAGGCTGGAAACCATTGCCGAGCGCGACAAGTTGCCGGCCGACAGCCTGCTGCTGGGATGGCTGTTCCAGCGCCGCGGCGATATGGTCAATGCCGAAAAGTGGTTTCGCGCCTCCAGAGAAAAGGAGCCATCCGCTTCCGCGTCACAGGGGCTTGCATTGGTGCTGATCGCCCGGGGCCTGCCCATGGAGGCCGAGGACATCATGTTCGAGTGGCGCGACAGTTCGGACGATGCCAAGGCGACCTATCTTGCCGCGGCTGCCAATCTGCTCGCCCTCAACCCGGCGCCCGTCATTGCCGAACCGGTTCTTCGGCGCATCGCAATGGAAGTGATTGCTGCCAAATACGTGCCGGCCGCCCAGCAGCTGGGCTGGTATGCGCAAACGCTTCGCCAGCCGCAGACGGCCATACAGTGGTTCGAGACGGCCCTGCAATGGAAACCGGACGACGAACCTTCGGCCTATGGCCTGCTGATCGTTCGGCAAAGCCTCAACGACCGCGCGGGTGTCGTTGCCATCCAGAAGGAATGGGCCGGCCGCTCCCAGCGCATCGCGGATGCCGGCGAGGCGACAACGCCGCAGGCATTGGCGCAGGTCCCGCCCGTAGTCACGACGGAGGCGCCGCGCCAACGGGTGGTCGAAACGGTGGCGCAGGAGCGCCAACCATCGGCAAGACGCGAGGAAGCTGTCGTCTTGCCGCGGACGACGACAGTGCGACCCGCAGGCCGTCGCCCCGCCTGCGGCGCCCGGGCGGGCGTCTCGTCGGCAACGGCTGCCGACAATACCCTGATGAACGGCTGGTGCCTGATGGATCTCAACCGTCCGCTGGAAGCGGTCAAGGCGTTTGAGGCCGCGCTGGACAGCCCCTCCGCCGACATTCGGGAAGATGCCGCCTATGGGCAGTCACTCGCCTATCTGCGCCTCGGCCTCACAGACAATGCCGCCGTTGCCGCCACCAAGGCGCCTCAGCGTCCGGCCCGTGCCGTCGAGTTGCAAGTGTCCATCCTCGGCAATCGTGCGCTGGCGGCGTTTCAGGCCGGCCGATACCGCGAAGCACTGGTCTATCTCGATCAGCGCGCTGCACTGAAAACGGAGACGACGGATCTCATGGTGCTTCGTGCCTATGCTTATCAGGAACTGGGCAGTCCCGCAGGCGCGCGCCAGATCTTCGAGGTTCTGGCGGAAACCGGCAACAAGGACGCCATCCGTGGCGCGGAAGAAATTCGCTCAATGATGAACGACCGGGGCGGCTGACGCCCGGTATCGTCCAAGGGGGCAGGGACATTGGGAATGGATTGCCAACCGGTGTCGCCGCCCTATCCCGTCGGGGTGGCCGGCTCAGCGCTCATTCACGACAGGAAATCCGGCTGCCGCTGCAGTAATGGCTACAGGAAGGCTCCCGTCAAGAAGAGGTAGGCGACGCCAATACCTGCGAGAACTGCAATACCAATCATCTGGTAGTCCGGCGTTGATTTCATATCAGGCCAATCAATATTCGAATTTTAATATCTTGCTATGTCTTATCGGAACATTTGTTTATGATAAGTTAGCAAAAAGCTTTTCCACAGCCCGCGCTGCAGCGCCACCATCCTACGGTTCATCTGGAAATTCAGTTCTCGCTAAAATGGTGCGCTGCGGGAGGATATCCAATAGGGCGCGCGTAGTGGCGACGGATGGAGTATATCTCCACCGGTTCCGCAGCCGGTATCATCGTCTTGCGCACAGCCGAAATCGCAGTGCTTAGATACGACGTGATAGCCCTTCGTCAGTGCGAAGCGCCGGCCAAAGCCCAGACGCTTCGCGAATGATAAAAGTAAGCAATTGTCCGATAATTATTGCGCGGCGTTGCGATCCCAGAACCATGCGGCATAGGTTTTCGCCTTGTCATGCTGGCGCGCCTTGAGGAGCGAGCGCAGAAGACGCAGATCGCGCTTTTCGCAGGCGATCCAGATGAAGGTTTCCGGATCGACGACCGCAATCGCGGCTTTTGCTGCGGCAACCAGCTTCTCGCCCTGTTCGGCCTCTGCCCCGCGGTGCAGCCATTCCACCCGCAGATTGCCGGCACTCGGCAGCGGCTGTTCTTCCATACCGTCGAGAACCTCGATGATCGCCTCGATGACCGTGCCTTCGGGCACTTCAGCGGCGATGCGCGCGATCGCCGGCAGCGCGGTTTCATCCCCGATCAGCAGCATGCGGGCCGCTTCCGGCCGGTGTCCGCCGCCGGGGCCGAGCAGGGCAGCCTTGTCGCCCGGCAGCGCATCACGGGCAAAATCAGCCCTCGGCGTGGCGACGCCCGGTTCGGGATGCTGGAAGAAATCGATCCACAACTCCTGCTTTTCCTCGTCCACGGCGCGGATGGTATAGACGCGCACCAGAAGCGCATCCTCGCCCTCCGGCCAGGCGATGCGACCATTTTCCTGAAACCCCGGCCAGACCGGCGTTCTCCCCCGGGGCGGAACCAGAAGCCGTATATGCATGTCGTCGTTGACGAACGGCGTCACGTCCGCACAGGCAAACTTCACCCGGCGCATGTGCGGTGTAACGTTTTCCGCAGAAACGACGGTGAGTTCCAGCACATGCGGGCGGGCACCTTCCGGCATGGCCTGCGACCACGTCAGTTCCATCGGATCGTCGCCGTTGAAGTAAAACAGGTGCTCCGCAAGCATGGTGCGGTTTTCCTCCAGGTCCTCTTCGCTTGAGCAGGCAAGCTCGATGAGGAGGTGCGGCGCCTCCAGCCGGATATCCACCCGTGCCTTTTCGCTCTTCATGAAGACGAGATTGCCGTTACGGGACACCTCGGCATGTTCAACGAAATGCTCGCAGATCTCGTCGAGCAAGACGCTTGCGTCCTTCGGCAGAGCGATGCCGGAAAGCTTGAATTCCTGGGAAACATTCATGGCTGGTCTTCCTTGTGCAAGGGGTGGTGCGAGGCCATGCGGTGACGGCCGATGGGAAGCATGATGGGCGTGCCGGAGGTTGGATCCTCGATGATGCGGCTTTGAAGGCCAAAAACGTCGCGAACGGTTTTTTCCGTCAGCACCTCCCGCGGCGGACCGAGCGCATGGATCTTTCCGTGAAGCATCGCCACCAGAAAATCTGCATAACGTGCCGCCAGATTGAGATCATGCAACACCATGACGATGGTGGTGCCACGCGCGTGGTTAAGATCCGTCAACAGGTCCAGTACCTCGATCTGGTGGCTGATGTCGAGGAAGGTCGTCGGCTCGTCCAGCAGAAGAAGATCGGTCTTCTGGGCAAGCGCCATGGCAATCCACACGCGCTGGCGCTGGCCGCCGGAAAGCTCATCCACCGGGCGCTCGGCCAGATCCTGCGTTCCCGTTGCCACAAGGGCCGAGGCGACGGCCTCCTCATCCTCCAGCGTCCAGCGCGAGAAAAGCCCCTGGTGCGGATGGCGCCCCCGGCTGACCAGATCCGTGACCGTAATGCCTTCCGGCGCTATGGGTGATTGCGGCAGCAGGCCAAGGGTTTTCGCAAGCTCACGCGGCGGGGTTTTGTGGATCGATTTCCCATCCAGCACCACCTGGCCGGAGCGGGGAGTGATGAGCCGTGACAGGGTGCGCAGAAGCGTGGACTTTCCACAGGCATTGGCACCAACGATGACGGTGATCCGCCCGGCCGCGACCGCAAGATCGAGACCGTCAAGGATCAGGGTATCGCCGTAGCCGGCCTGAAGGGCGGTTGCGGTGAGTTGATGGTCGGTCATGGCGCGCCTCCGCTGCGGTTGACGCGAATGATGAGGTAAATGAGATAAGGCGCACCCAGCGCGCCGGTGACGACACCAACCGGATAGCGGCTCGGAAACAGGAACTGCCCGCAATAATCGCCCGCCAGCACCAGAATGGCACCGACCAGCGCCGAGGGCACCAGCAGCGATCCGCCCTCTTTTACCAGACGCGCTGCGATGGGGCCGGAGAGAAAGGCGACGAAGGCGATGGGGCCTGCCACGGCCGTTGCAAAGGAAATCATGCCGACGGCACTGACGATGACGATCATGCGCAGGCGCGTCACGGATACGCCCAAGGCCGCTGCCGTCTCATCCCCCAGCCGCAGCGTTTCAAGATCTCGCCCTCGGATCAGCAGCAGCCCGCCGAAGACGATGAAGGCGACGAGCAGCGGCAGCGTCTGATCGAGCGGCACGCCGTTAACGCTGCCGGTCAGCCAGCGCATCGCCTCCTGCAGGTTCCAGGCCGACGCGCCGGAGAGGATATAGGAAATGATGCTCTCCAGCATGGCAGATACCCCGATGCCGACAAGGATCAGGCGCGCGCCAGCCACGCCATTGCGGAAGGAGAGGGCATAGACCAGAAGCGCGATCGACAGAGCAGCGGTTACGGCGAGAACCGAAACGACAGGCCCTTTCAGCGACAGGACGACAATGGCAAAGACGGCAGCGCCACTGGCGGCGTAACTGATGCCGATAATATCAGGGCTTGCCAGCGGATTGCGCAGCATGGTCTGGAACGCGACGCCGCCGAGCCCAAAACTTGCGCCGGCAAGAACCGAGAGGATGGCACGCGGCAGCCGCAACTGGCCAACGGTGAAGGCCACACCCGGCACGGGTTCACCCAGCAGATACCGAAAAATGTCTTGCGGCGGGGTGAAGGATTGACCGAGCAGAAGGGTCAGCAGGAAAAGGGCGACGACCACCGCCAGCATCAGCGCGATCAGGGCCACCCTGCGCCGTGCGCTGCGGCGGCGGTTCGTGCGGAGGGACTGGAGGGTGGCGTTGAGCGGTGTCACAGGTCGCGAACCTTCTGCCGGCGGACGATCCAGATGAAAAACGGAGCGCCGATCAAAGCCGTGATAATGCCGACGTCTATTTCCCCCGGTCGGGCGATGATGCGGCCGAACACATCGGCGGTGAGCAGAAGGCAGGCGCCACCCAGCGCCGAAAACGGCAGCAGCCAGCGGTGATCGACGCCGGCCAGGAGCCGCACGACATGCGGCACGACGAGACCGACAAAGCCGATCGGCCCGCAGACGGCAGTGGTGGCCCCGCAGAGAAGAACGGCACCAAAGGCGGCCACACCTCGGGCAAGCGCCACGCGCTCGCCAAGGCCTGCCGCCAGTTCATCCCCCAGTGCCAGAGAATTCAGCTTGCGGGCCGAGAGGAGTGCCACGAGGAAACCGACGGCGAGAAATGGCAGCACGTTGGAAAGCCGGTCGAAGGTTGCGCCGCCGACGCCGCCGATCTGCCAGGAGCGGATCCCGCCGGCAATGTCGTTTCGCGGCAGGATGACGGCGATGACGAGGGAAGAAAACGCAATCGATGTCGCCGCCCCCGCCAGAGAGAGCTTCAACGGGCTTGGCCCGCCGCGGCCGATCGATCCGATCGTGTAGACGAAGATGGCGGCCGCGCCGGCGCCGGCGATGGCTGTCCAGATATAGGCGCTCGCCGATGCCATGTCGAACCAGGCGACACCGATAACAACGGCAAGCGATGCGCCCATGTTGACCCCGAGAATGCCGGGATCGGCGAGCGGATTGCGGGTAATGCCCTGCATGATGGCGCCGGAAAGGCCAAGGGCCGCACCGCCCAGTGCGGCGAGCAGCGTGCGCGGAATGCGCACGGCAACGGCGGCCTCGCCTATGGTTTCAACGCGTCCGCCCAGTGCCGAGACGATATCGCTCCACCCGACGACGCGCGTGCCGATGGCAACCGAGAGCGCAGACAGTGCCAGCATGAAGAGAAACGCCGAGAGAAGGGCGATGCTCCTTGCGCGGTTCTGCCCGGCTCTGTGGCGCTCAGGATTCATTTCGATGTCTTGGCCGCTTCCGCCAGAAGCGCAACATAATCCTCAAGCAACCAGGAGATGGAGAGCGGCGTCGGATTTGCCGCCGTTCCAAGCGGGTTGCGGCCCAGAAGAACAACAGCGTCATGGGCGACGGCCGGCATGCGTGCCAGCAGCGGATTGGCTTTCAGGGCCTCGATCAGGCTCTTGTCGCCATAGGTCACGATGATGTCGACGTCATCGAAGGCATCCACCCGCTCGGCGCTAATCGAGCCGGAAAAGCGGTTGCCCTTGGAGGCTTCGACAACACTCGACGGTGCCGACAAACCAAGATCCGCAAAGAACCGCACGCGGGTATCGCTGGTGGTGTAGAAATTGACGGTGCTCAGATCGTTTTCAGCCAGATGCGTGATGAACATCGCGCGTTTGCCGGAAAGTTCCGGATGGCGCGCGACGGTCTCGGCAATCTGCCTCTCAGTGGCGCGGATCAGCGCTTCGCCTTCCTCCGTCATGCCAAGGCCTGCGCTGTTTAAGCGGATCATGTCGCGCCAATCCGTCGACCAGGGCGATTGAGGATAGGCAATGACGGGCGCAATCTGGCTCAGCGTATCGTAATCGGCTTTTGAGAGGCCGGAATAGGCGGCAAGGATGACATCCGGCCGGGTGGCTGCGACGGCTTCAAAGTCGATGCCATCTCCTTCATCGAACAGGACAGGTTTTTCCGCTTTCAGTTCCGCAAGCTTTTCCGCCACCCAGGGCAGAAGGCCGTCGCCATCGTCGTCGCCAAAATTGGCCGCAGCAAACCCGACCGGCACGATGCCGAGCGCCAGCGGAACTTCATGATTAGCCCAGGACACAGTGGCGACACGCTGCGGCTTGGCGGGGATGACCGTCTTGCCGAAGGCATGCTCGATGGTGACGGGGAAAACCGTCTCCTGCGCGGCCGCACTTTCGGCCTGCACGAGTGCGAGCAAAAGGCCGAGAACGGCCGGGCGCAAGGATGCCTTCAACCAAAGCAGCACGGATACGTCTCCCGTTCGTTAAGTTGAGCCTCACTTTCAGGTTCACGCCGCGGCGTCAACCGTGATCCCGGCAAAGCCCGGAGATAGCTTGAGAAGTTTCCGGGGTTTTGTTCTAAAACGGGGATTTCTACAATACCGGACACTGATACTCAAGTTAGGGATTCCCGCGAGATTTGGGGGCTTTGCACCGGCAATGGTGCGGGCGGGCATCATTGTATCGGATTTTACACATGCACAGCACATCACCATGCGTTCAGGGGCAAAGGGTTCGCATCGCGTCACGGAAAGCCGTTCTGCTTGGCTGCACGGCGCTGGCTCTTCTGGCACCGTCATTTGCGCAGGCGCAGGACGCAGAAGGTACGACGGTTCTGGAGCGGATCACCATTGCCGGCACGGCGGCCGATGATGATGCGCGCTCCATCGTCGCCCGCACGTCGACGGCCGGCAGCAAGATGGCAACCGATATCCTCGATACGCCCGCCTCCGTTTCGGTAATCACCGCCAAGGAAATCCAGCAGCGCAATGCGCAGACGGTGGAAGAGGTCCTGCAATATAGCGCAGGCGTTGCCACCGATTTCTACGGCTCGGACGACCGCTTCGATTATTTCAAGATCCGCGGCTTTGATGCCCATACCTATCGCGATGGTTTGCTGATCGGGCGCCCCTTCGGCGGCATTCGCGAAGAAGCCTATGCGTTCGAGCGGGTCGAGGTTCTGAAGGGTGCCAACTCCACCACATCTGGCGTGTCGGATCCGGGCGGCTCGGTTAACTTTGTCACCAAGCGGCCGAAAACGGAGCGCTTTGGTGAGGTCTATACCACAGGCGGCTCCTTCGACAGCGCCGAGGCGGGCTTTGACTTCGGCGACAACATTACCGAGGACGATACGCTGTCCTACCGCCTCACCGGCAAGGTCCGCAAAGCCGACGAGGAATATGATTTTTCGCAGAACGACGAGAAGTTTTTCATGGGTGGCCTCACCTGGCGCCCGACTGACGTCACCAGCCTCAGCGTCATCTACGACCACCTGAACCGCGACGGCGTTCCCGGCAGCGGCGGCCATCCGGTCGGCACGGATTTCGACCGGAGCCGCTTCTTCGGCGAACCCGACTACAATTACCGCGGCACGAACCGGAATTCGGTCAGCGTCATGGTCGACCATGATTTTGGATCGGGCCTGACCTTCAACTCGAACGCTCGTTATTCCAAGACCAACAGCGATTTCGGTTACGCCTATATTTCCTCGACACCGGCGAGCGGCACCATCGCCAACCGCTCCTATTTCGGCAATGACACGGCGCTGGACGCCTTCATTATCGATGCACACTTGCAATATGATGCAAGCTTCGAAACGATCGAAAGCCGCAGCCTTGTCGGCATGGAATATAACCGCTCCGGCAATTCAAGCCGCTCCTATTACGGGGCAGCACCCGGCATCGACTGGCTGAACCCGGTTTATACCGGCGCTCCATCCTCCGTGCCGCTTTATGCCAGCACCAAGACGGACCAGGATACCAAGGCGCTTTACGTGCAGCAGGACCTCACCTTTTCCGAAAAGCTGATTGCCTCTGTCGGCCTGCGCAATGACTGGATTGACATGAAGCAGTCCAACCGCCTCTCGGGCGCGGTAGAGGAAGGCGATTTCAGCGAATTCACCAGCCGCTTCGGCCTGACCTACCGGTGGACGGAGGAGATCGCGACCTATGCGAGCTACGCGCAATCGGTGGTGCCGGCCTCGGTTTCCGTGGAGCCGGAGCGCGGCGAACAGTATGAAGTGGGCGTGAAATACAGCCCGGAGGCCTTCCCGGCGCTCTTTACGGCTGCCGTCTATGACCTCACCAAGAACAACATCACCCGCACCAACCCGGCCACCAACCTTCAATCCACCATCGGCGAAGCGCGCGTGCGCGGTCTCGATCTGGAGGCGAAGGCGGAACTGACCAATGCGTGGAGCCTGACGGCTGCCTATTCCTATCTCTCCTCCGAGATCGTGAAGAACGGAACGCAGGGGAATGAGGGCAACGAGCTTTCCTTCGTGCCGCATCATATCGCCTCGGTCTGGGTGAATTACGCGCTGGAAGGCAACGGACGCCGCGGGGACATGACGTTCGGGGTCGGCGGCCGTTATTCAAGCGCCTATTATTTCGATGATGCCAATACCCAGAAGACCAGCAGCAGTGTCGTTTTCGATGCGGCAATCACCTACAAGGTGGCAAAAAACACCTCACTGGAATTCCATGCCAGCAATATCTTCGATGAAAAGCATGTGGCCTATGGCGGCTTCGGCGCGGATTTCTACAATCCCGGCCGGGCGATCTCGGCAACGCTTCGCCAGACCTGGTAAAGCTATCGGTGCCGTCCGGCGTTTCGGACGGCACCCTCTAGACGTGCTGCCTCTGCTGCGAGCGGCGCCAGGCGGCCGGGGTTTCCCCGACCGTATCGCGAAATGCCTTGGTGAGGTGCGCCTGATCTGAAAAGCCCAGCTGGAGGGCGATATCGGCCACGGTCAGCCCGCTGCCGAGCAGAAGCCTTTGCGCCATGGCGATACGCTTTGAGAGTTGCCAGCGCAGCGGCGTCACGCCTGTTGTCTGCTTGAAGGCGCTGGCAAACCAGCTTTCCGAGAGCCCCACCACCGCCGCCATTTCCGCAACCGACGCACGGAAATCCGTCCGCGACGCGAGAAAACCCTCGAGCTTGTTCATCTGCGCCTGCGTCAGGCGCCCGCAAGGTTTCTCCTCGGCCCCTGACAGATCCAGAAGCCCCGTCACGATGCCGGCGATCAGGCTTTCCGAAAAGGCCGTATGCCGGGAGGGTGCCGAGACTTCCTCGACCAGCAGGCTCGCCAGCTTTTCAACGGCAAGGGTCTCCTGTGTTTCCACCGGCTTTTGCAAGGCCGCAAGCGCCGCAGACCGACCGATCGATGGCGCCAGCAGCTTCACCAGACGATCCCGATGCAGGTGAAGATCGAGATGGGAGAACCGGTGCATGGACGTGAAGCGGCTCCACATCGGAACGCCAGCCGGCACATAGAGGGCGCGTGTCATCGGTCGAAACTGCCCCTCAGTCTCCACCGCGCGGTTGGTGATGGAGATCTGCTCGGACACGTCGTTGAAGAACAGCATGATTTTCGGGTCAGGCGAGAGATAATAACCCTTGGCGCCTGCCTCGCCCCGGGCATCCCAGAACACGCTGACGGACCCGTCATGGCCGCGCCACTTTGCCGGACCGAGCGCCTGGATGCCCTCCGTGTGGCAGATCATCGAATGCTGATATGTCAAGGGACCCTCCTTCCTGGCCAGCGTCCTTGCCGGCATCGACCGATGGGATCAAGCGGAAAACCCCGACTCGCCGCGCATTCTTGGTCGGCTCTGCAGCCTGCGGCAATGGGCCGATCATGGCGCATTGTCGCACGGGTCTCAAGGGGCCACAGCCGCGGCACCAACAGCGGAAAGGCCATGGAACCCGGTTGAGGCTGCTGCGTTTAAGGCAGCAAACGACGCTTAAGGAACGATCATGCTGAAGTGGGCTCTTATTTTTCTCGTTATCTCTCTGATTTCCGGCTTCCTCGGTTTTTCCGGCGTATCGGCTGCGACCGCGACGATTGCGCGTGTCCTGTTCTTCATCGCCATCATCGTGTTCCTGGTTTTCGTCGTCCTCGCCTTCATGGCCGGAAGCGTGGTGTTCTAGACGTCACGAAGGATGACAATGGTCGCCTATGGGCGATGACGTCCCCGAGAGAAAAAAGCCCTGCCAAGCGGCAGGGCAAATCTGGGGGAAAACTCGCAAGGCCTTTCGGTTTGCGAGCGTCTTATCTAGCCGGAGTTCCCTGTTAACGGCGAGGGCGACTTGCCCAAAAACGGTACTCCCTGTCAAAAAAACGACAGCATTCTTGCCTGTTTTTTGTCCGGTCAGCTTTCCTTGACGGACTGCATCGCAACCGATGTGGACGTGCTTGCCACATGGGGAAGACTTGAGATCTTCTCGCCCAGAACCTCCCGATAACGGCGGATGTTTTGGGTCCGCACCTTCAGCAGATAGTCGAAGCGGCCGGCGATCATGTGGCACTCTTCCACTTCCTTGATCCGCCGCACGGCCTGATTGAATTCGGTCAGTGCCTTTTCCCGCGTGTCCGAAAGCTTCACCTCGGCAAAGGCCACGTGATCGAGGCCGAGCTTTTGTGGATTGATCACGGCACGAAAGCCCAGGATATAGCCGTGGTCCACCAGGCGCTTCAGGCGTGCATTACACGGCGTTTTGGACAGGCCGATTTTGGCCGCGAGATCCGTCACCGAAATCCGCCCATTGTCCGACACCGCCTCGATGATCTTCAGATCGAAAATGTCCAGTTCGTCTGTTTTTGGCAAGTCCATAGAGAAATCCTCCGTAGATTTTCATAATTAATAACGAAATTCTCTATTAAATGCCATTATTAAAGACGCTGGATGGACGTGTCTTTGGTGTAATCTGTGGCCACCGTCAGCCCTCGTGATCGAGACCTTCCGATGACCCTTTCCGGCGCCCCCTCCACACTCTCCCGCCAGCCCTTTGCCGATTTCGCACCGCCGATCCGGCCGCAGACACCACTGCGGCAAGCGATTACCGCCGCTTATCGCCGCCCGGAGGCCGAATGCCTTCAGCCGCTGCTGCAGGCGGCAACACTGCCGGAAGCGGATAAGCGCGAGATCCGCGAGACCGCCCGCGCGCTGGTAACGGCGCTTCGCGCCAAACATCGCGGCAGCGGCGTCGAGGGTCTGGTGCATGAATATTCACTCTCCAGCCAGGAAGGCGTGGCGCTGATGTGCCTTGCCGAGGCGCTTTTGCGCATCCCCGATACCGCCACCCGTGATGCGCTGATCCGCGACAAGATCTCGGCCGGCGATTGGAAGTCGCATATGGGGGGCGGGCGCTCGCTCTTCGTCAATGCCGCCACCTGGGGGCTGGTGGTGACGGGCAAGCTGACGGCCACCGTCAATGACCGCAGCCTTTCGGCAGCACTCACCCGGCTCATCGCCCGCTGCGGTGAGCCGGTCATCCGGCGCGGCGTGGATATGGCCATGCGCATGATGGGCGAGCAGTTCGTGACCGGCGAAACCATCGATGAGGCGCTGCGCCGTGCCCGCACGATGGAAGACAAGGGTTTTGGTTATTCCTATGACATGCTCGGCGAAGCCGCGACCACTATGGCCGACGCCGAGCGTTATTACCGCGATTATGAAACCGCCATTCATGCCATCGGCAAGGCTGCCGCCGGGCGTGGCGTTTATGCCGGCCCCGGCATTTCGATCAAGCTTTCGGCGCTTCATCCACGTTATCAGCGAACCCAAGTCTCGCGCGTGATGGACGAGCTTCTGCCGCGGGTAAAGGCCTTGGCGCTTCTCGCCAAAACCTATGACATCGGCCTCAACATCGATGCGGAAGAAGCAGACCGGCTGGAGCTTTCCCTCGATCTTCTGGAAAGTCTCTGCCTCGATGCGGATCTGGCGGGCTGGAACGGCATCGGCTTTGTCGTGCAGGCCTATGGCAAGCGCTGCCCCTTCGTGCTCGATTTCATCATTGATCTCGCACGCCGCTCCGGCCACCGCATCATGCTGCGCCTCGTCAAGGGCGCCTATTGGGATGCGGAAATCAAGCGTGCCCAGCTGGATGGTTTGAGCGATTTCCCCGTCTATACCCGCAAGGTCCACACGGACGTTTCCTACCTCGCCTGCGCGAAAAAACTGCTCGACGCACGTGATGCCGTTTTCCCGCAATTTGCCACCCACAATGCCCAGACGCTCGCCGCCGTTTATCACATGGCAGGGCCGGACTTTTCTGTCGGCTCCTACGAGTTCCAGTGCCTGCACGGCATGGGCGAACCGCTCTACGAAGAGGTGGTGGGCAAGGATAAACTGGCGCGACCGTGCCGCATCTATGCGCCTGTGGGCACGCATGAAACGCTGCTCGCCTATCTCGTGCGCCGCCTTCTGGAAAACGGCGCCAATTCCTCCTTCGTCAATCGCATTGCCGATGAAAAGGTCTCGGTCGATGAGATGATCGCCGATCCGGTCGATGTGGTGAGGGCCATGGCCGAGCCCGGCGCCCGTCACGACCGGATCGACCTGCCGAAAGACCTGTTTGGCAAGGCTCGGCGCAATTCGGTAGGCCTTGATCTGTCGAGCGAGACGGTGCTGGCCGATCTCTCAGGCGACCTGTCGGCAAGCGCTGCCATCAACTGGCAGGCGGTGCCGCTGATTGCCTTCGAGGCTCCAGCGATGGCGGCAGAGCCCGTGCTCAACCCTGCCGATCACGGTGATGTCGTCGGCCACGTGACGGCCTGCAGCGAAGAGATGGCGCGCCGTGCCGTGGAGATTGCCGCAACGGACTGTATGGCCTGGGGTGCTGTTGCCCCCACCGAGCGTGCCGCCTGCCTGGAGCGCGCCGCAGATCGTCTTGAGGAGCGCATGCCGCAGCTTCTCGGCCTCATCATGCGCGAAGCCGGAAAATCCGTCTTCAACGCTATTGCCGAAGTGCGCGAGGCTGTGGATTTTCTGCGCTATTATGCCGAGCAGGCAAAGCGCACCCTGGGCCCTGCCCATAAACCGCTTGGCCCTGTGGTCTGCATCAGCCCGTGGAATTTTCCGCTCGCAATCTTTACCGGCCAGGTGGCCGCAGCGCTTGTGGCGGGCAACCCAGTGCTTGCAAAACCCGCCGAGGAAACGCCGCTCATTGCCGCAGAGGCTGTGCGTATCCTGCATGAGGCCGGCATTCCCGCCGCCGCCCTGCAAATGCTGCCGGGCGATGGACGTATCGGGGCGGCCCTCGTTGCTGCGCCCGGCGTTTCTGCCGTGATGTTTACCGGCTCGACGGAGGTGGCGCGGCTCATCCAGAAGCAGCTTGCCGGCCGGCTGTCGTCACTCGGAAAACCGATCCCGCTCATTGCCGAAACCGGCGGGCAGAATGCCATGATCGTCGATAGCTCGGCGCTGGCCGAACAGGTGGTGGGCGATGTCATTGCTTCCGCCTTTGATAGCGCCGGCCAGCGCTGTTCGGCGCTGCGGGTTCTGTGCCTGCAGGAAGAGGTGGCAGACCGTGTGCTGGTGATGCTCAAGGGCGCGCTGGCCGAGCTTTCCATCGGCCGGACCGATCGGCTGAGCGTCGATATCGGCCCCGTCATCACTGAGGAGGCCAAAGAGACCATTGAGGCGCATGTGCGCCAGATGGCATCGCTCAGATGCTCCATCCACCGCGCAAGCCTGCCGCAAGAAACGGCGGCCGGCACGTTCGTCGCACCCGCCATCATCGAACTGTCGTCGCTGAGAGAGCTTCAGCGTGAGGTTTTTGGGCCTGTCCTGCATGTCATCCGTTATCGCCGGGCCGATCTCGACCGGCTGATCGACGATATCAACGCCACCGGCTACGGCCTGACCTTCGGTCTGCATACCCGCCTTGATGAAACCATCGCCCATGTGATGGGCCGTATCCGCACCGGCAACCGCTATATCAACCGCAACGTCATCGGTGCCGTCGTTGGCGTGCAGCCGTTTGGCGGGCGCGGCCTTTCCGGCACCGGACCCAAAGCCGGTGGCCCGCTGTATCTTGGCCGTCTGGTGGAAACACCGCCGGAGCCGCCGCAATTGAGTTCCGTGCATCTCGATCCGGCGCTGACGGATCTTGCCCGTTTCCTCGACGATCGCCAGAAGCCGGAGGTGGCGGAACGGGCGCGCGCCATCGGCAGCCAGTCGGCGCTCGGGCTGGAATTGCAGCTGGCAGGTCCGGTTGGCGAGCGCAATCTGTATGCGCTTCATCCGCGTGGCCAGATTCTTCTCGTCGCACAGACTGAAGACGGGCTGCTGACACAGATTGCTGCCGTGCTTGCCACCGGCAACAGCGCCGTCGTCGATAGGGCAGGCGGCCTTGGCTCGCAGCTTGAGCCTTTGCCGGCAAGCCTTTCGGCGCGGATCAGGTTTGCCGACGACTGGGCATCGGCCGGCCTGCTCTCCGGCGCGCTGATCGAAGGAGAGGGCGCGGCGGTGACGGAAGTCCTGCAGCGTATTGCCGAGCTTCCGGGCCCGCTGCTTCTGGCGCAGGCGGCTTCGTCGGCAGATGTCGGCCGGCCGGACGCCTATTGCCTCAACTGGCTGCTGGAAGAGGTATCGACCTCGATCAATACCGCAGCCGCCGGCGGCAATGCCAGCCTGATGTCGATCGGCTGAGGCTTGCCCGCGCACAGCCAACTTCTATGATAGGCCGTCGGTCGTATGGATCGGCGGCTTTTTATTCGGACAGGAAACAGGCGTGCAGGGCTGGAATAACGGGTTTCATGGCACCGCAGTTTTCGGGCTGCTTTTGTGTCTTGCGCCGACGGCGTCCGTCGCTGCCGATTGGCAGGCGGTCGAGCAGATCAAGACCTATTCGATCTCGGGCACGACGGGGGCAGCTCTTTATGAGGCGATCGGCGCGCGGGCACCGGAGGCCGGCGGCGGCCTTGCCATCGCCCATACCAGTTTCAAGCTGACCTGGACACGCATCTATGAACCGCAAGGTTCGGCCTGCGCTATCACCGTTGCAAAACCCAAGGTCATCATCACCTATATGCTGCCAAAGCCGTCGGGCCGGCTTTCGCCTGATGTGGCGGACAGCTGGGGGCGCTTCATCCGGGGCGTGGAAAAACATGAGCGGGTGCATGGCGGGTTCATCAAGGAGTTGGTTCAGCAGATCCAGGATTTCAGCCTTGGTCTTCGCGTGGACAACGACCCCGGCTGCCAGAAGATCCGGCAGGTGCTGACGGCGCGCCTGGGTGAGCTGTCGAAGGCGGAGCGGGCAAAAAACGTGGAGTTCGACCGAGTGGAGCTAAACCCCGGCGGCAACGTGCATCAATTGATCCTGTCGCTGGTCAACGGCCCCTGATATTTGACGCCCACAAAGAGAAAGCCCGCCGAGGGGTGCCGGCGGGCTTTCTGATGAGCCATTTCGGGCCCTTTCCTTGGGAGGAAACTTATTCCGCCGGCTGCAGGTTCGCCGGAATGGCCGGTTCCGCAGGCAGGCGGCCGGCCATGGCTTCGGCAAGCTTTGCCGTGTCCAGCTCGTTTTCCCAGCGGGCAACAACGATGGTGGCCACCGCATTGCCGACGAAGTTGGTCAGCGCCCGGCATTCCGACATGAAACGGTCGATGCCGAGGATCAGCGCCATGCCGGCAACCGGCACGGAGGGAACGACAGACAGCGTGGCGGCGAGCGTGATGAAGCCGGCGCCGGTGATGCCGGCGGCACCCTTGGAGCTGAGCATCGCCACCAGCAGCAGCAGGATCTGCTCGCCGAATGACAGGTGGATGTCGGTTGCCTGCGCGATGAACAGCGCTGCCAGCGTCATGTAGATATTGGTGCCGTCGAGGTTGAACGAATAACCTGTCGGGATGACGAGACCGACGACCGAGCGCTTGCAGCCGGCGCGTTCCATCTTCTGCATCAGGCCGGGAAGCGCTGCTTCCGACGAGGACGTGCCGAGAACCAGCAGCAGTTCTTCCTTGATGTAGCGAATAAGCGCAACGATCGAGAAGCCGTTATAACGGGCGACCGCACCGAGCACCACGAACACGAAGAGCAGCGAGGTGAGGTAGAAGGTGCCGATCAGGAAGGCGAGATTGGCAATCGAACCGATGCCGTATTTGCCGATGGTAAAGGCCATGGCGCCGAAGGCACCGATGGGCGCCGCCTTCATCAGGATGGCCACCAGCTTGAAGATCGGCGCTGTCACCGCGTTCAGGAAATCGGTGACCGGCCGGCCGCGCTCACCCACCATGCCAAGCGAGATACCAAACAGCACGGAGAAGAACAGCACCTGCAGAATATCACCTTCCGCAAAAGCCCCGACGATGGTCGTCGGGATGATGTTCATCAGGAAGCCGGTGATCGAGGTTTCATGCGCCTTGGTGGCATAGGTCGAAACGGCAGACGCATCGAGCGATGCCGGATCGATATGCATGCCGCTGCCCGGCTGCACGACGTTTGCGACAAGCATGCCGATGGCAAGCGCCAGCGTCGAGAAGGTCAGGAAGTAGAGCATGGCCTTGCCAGCCACGCGGCCAACCTTTTTGAGGTCGGACATGCCGGCAATGCCGGTGGCAACGGTCAGAAAAATCACCGGTGCGATGATCATCTTGACCAGGCGAATGAATGCGTCCCCGAGCGGCTTCAGCGAAGCGCCAACTTCAGGGTAGAAATGGCCGAGCGTGATGCCGGCAGCGATGGCCACCAGAACCTGCACATACAATTGCCGGTACAGCGGAATTTTGCCGCGCGGCGTGGCGGCCTCAAGATTCATGTCCATGCGATAGATCCTCCATCGCGCCCCAACCGAAACGGCTCTCCCGGGGCGGTCTTTTAACGATGTCCTTCGAGTAGCAATGCCCATGCCAGTTCGCGGTTGATTTGCAACCGATTGAAAATAAATGGATTTCTGTTGTCGTGCGCTTTAGCTTAGGCAAACTGTGCGGATTTTCGCATGGAAATTCTTGTGGTCCGGGCGGTTTTATGCACAATGCTGAGGATGGGAACCCCGCCATCTGACATACCGGATCGTCCGCGCCGCCCTTACGCCTCCCGCCGGCCTTGGCTGATCTTCACTTCCGTAGCGGCTGCTGCTCTCGCCGCCGTGCTTTTGAGCGTCCAGTCTTTCGTGTCCGCCACCGTGCTTGCGGATCTGCAGCGGCAGGGCAGAGTGGATGCGGGGCTGAAGGTGGCGCTGCTTCGGGCGGTGCTGGAGCGCCCGCGTTCGCTGCCACTCATTCTAGCGCGCGACAGGGATGTTGAGGAGGCGCTGTCTAACCCGGCGCCGGCACGCGTCGATGCGCTCAACCGCAAGCTGGAGGACCTGGTTGCCGGCACCAATGCCTCGGTTCTCTATGTCATCGACCGAAATGGTGTTGCCATCTCATCGAGCAATTGGCGGGAGCCATCGAGTTTCGTCGGCAGCGATTATGCGTTTCGCGCCTATTTTTCCCGGGCCATTGCCGATGGCGCAGCGGAACATTTCGCGCTGGGTAACGTCAGCCGTCGGCCCGGGCTCTATATCTCTCAAAGGGTCGGCGATGCAGAGAACCCGCAAGGCGTTGTGGTGGTGAAGGCCGAGTTCGATCAGATGGAGGAGGACTGGCGAAAGGCCATCCGGCCTTCGTTCGTCACCGGCCGTAACGGCGTCGTGCTGATAACAAGCATACCCTCCTGGCGTTTCATGACGCTGGGTGCCATGGCGCCAGAGGTGCTGAAATCAGTGCGCGACAGCCTGCAATTTGGCGATACGCCGCTGCTGCCTTTGCCGATGAAGGTGCTGGACGCACCGGAGACCGATACACGGCTTATCGAAACAGTGCTGCCGGGGGAACGGCAGGCGCGGTATATCGAGGTGGCGGTGCCCGTGGGCACCACGGCCTGGCGCCTGCATTATCTGTCGCCGGTGGAACCGGCGCTGTCTGCTGCGGTGCGCCAGGCGCAACTGTCGGCGCTGGCCCTCCTCATTCCCCTTCTGGCGCTTGCTGCCCTCTGGATCTGGCGGCGACAGGCGGTCCTTGCCCGCATTGCCGAGGAGCAGGCAGCGCGCATGGAGCTGGAACGGCGGGTCGCTGAGCGCACGCTCGATCTGACCCGCGCGCGAGACCGGCTGGAGGCGGAAATCAACGACCACCGCATGACGGAGGCGCGGCTGCAGGGCGTGCAGCAGGAACTGGTCCAGGCAAACCGTCTGGCAATCCTCGGCCAGGTGGCAGCCGGCGTTGCCCATGAGATCAACCAGCCCGTCGCCACCATCCGGGCCTATGCCGATAATGCCCGCACCTATCTGTCGCGCAGTCAGGTCGGTCCTGCCGAGGACAACCTTTTGGAAATCGCCGGCCTCACGGACCGCATCGGGGCCATCACCGAGGATCTGAAGGCGCTGTCGCGCAAAGGGCGTTCCGCTGCCGAACCGGTCAGCCTGAAGGACGTGCTGAACGGCGCCGTGATGCTGCTCAAAACGCGGTTTTCGGGCCGTCTCGACGTGCTGAAGATCACGTTGCCGGACGATGGTCTGCGTGTATCCGGCACACGGTTGCGGCTGGAGCAGATCATGATCAACCTGCTGCAGAACGCGCTCGAGGCCGTCGAGCATCAGCAGGATGGCGCGGTGCGTGTGGATGTGGACGAGAGGCCTTCCACGGTGCTCATTCATGTCGCGGATAACGGGCCGGGCATTGCACAACCCATTCTCGACCAGCTTTTCACGCCCTTCAACACCTCCAAGGAAGCAGGCCTCGGTCTTGGCCTCGTCATCGCCAAGGACATTGCCAGCGATTATGGCGGTGGGATCACGGTGGAGAGCAGCACTGAGGGCACCCGTTTCACGATCGAACTGAAAAGAGCAGAATCATGAGCCGTCCGCTTCCCGTCATCCTCGTCGACGACGACCGCGACCTGTTGCGGGCAACAGCCCAGACGCTCGATCTCGCCGGTTTTTCCGTTGAAGCGTTTTCGTCGGCCATGGAAGCCTTGCCGGTGATCACGGCGGATTTTGCCGGCGTCGTGGTGTCGGATATCCGCATGCCGCGCGTCGATGGGCTTGAGTTTTTCTCTCGCGTGCGGGCCATCGATGCGGATATTCCCGTCATTCTGGTGACCGGCCATGGCGATATTCCGATGGCGGTGACGGCGATCAAGGACGGCGCTTATGATTTTATTGCAAAACCCTTTGCTGCAGACCGGCTGGTGCAATGCGTGCAGCGGGCAGGCGAAAAACGCGGGCTTATTCTGGAAAATCGGGCGCTGCGCGAGGTTCGCGCCGGCGATGACGACGGCCTGCCGCTGATTGGCCAGACACCAGTGATGCAGCGCCTTCGCCACACGTTGCGCCAGATTGCCGATACGGATGTCGATGTGCTGCTGACAGGGGAAACCGGCACCGGCAAGGAAGTGGTCGCAAGCCTTCTGCACCGCTGGAGCCGGCGCAGCCGGGGCAATTTTGTCGCGCTGAATTGCGGCGCCCTGCCGGAGCAGATCATGGAGAGCGAGCTGTTCGGTCACGAGCAGGGGGCGTTTACCGGTGCGCAGAAACGCCGTGTTGGGCGCATCGAACATTCGAGCGGCGGCACACTTTTTCTCGATGAGATCGAAAGCATGCCTGCTGGTACGCAGGTGCAGATGCTGCGCGTGCTGGAAATGCGCGAGGTCACGCCGCTTGGCACGAACGAAGTGCGCCCGGTCGATATCCGCGTCGTGGCCGCCGCCAAGGTGGATCTCGGTGATCCCACTGAGCGCCGCGATTTTCGTGAGGACCTGTATTATCGCCTGAACGTGGTGACGCTTTCCATTCCGCCGCTTCGCGAGCGCCGGGCGGATGTGCCGCTTCTGTTTCGCTATTTCACGCAGCGCGCCGGCGAACGCTTTTCCCGCCCTCTGCCGGACCTGACGCCCGCCGTCTCGCGCCATCTCTCAGAGCATGACTGGCCGGGCAATGTGCGTGAACTCACCCATTATGCCGAACGTTTCGTGCTGGGCCTTGAACCGTCGCAGCAGCCGGACGCCATCGGTGATCCCGCGCCGGTACTCGAAAACGGCCAGTCCCTGCCCGAGCGGCTTGCCCGACTGGAAGCCGAAATCATCCGCGACACGCTGGTGCAGAACGGTGGTGATGTGCGCCAGACCATCGAGGCCCTCGGTATTCCCCGAAAAACCTTTTACGACAAGCTGCAGCGTCACGGCATCGTGCGTGGCGAATTTGCCGGGCGCAGTTGAACACGCCTTTGGCCGTCACGCTTCAGCGATGAGCTGGCGGATGCGGTTTGCCATGGCCTCCATGGCAAAGGGCTTGGTCATCACATACATGCCGGGTTCCAGATTGTTCTGGTTCAGCACGGCATTTTCCGCGTAACCGGTGATGAACAGGATCTTCAGCCCGGGGCGCTTGGTCCTTGCGGCATCGGCAAGCTGGCGCCCATTGATGCCGTTCGGCAGCCCGACATCAGTCACCATCAGGTCTATGCGCTCAGCGGATTCGAGGAAGGGCAGGGCACTTGCCGCGTCCTCGGCCTCCAGCGCACGGTAGCCCAGTTCCTCCAGGATCTCGACGATCAGCACACGAACCAGCGGCTCGTCATCCACGACGAGAACGGTTTCGCCGGCACCGTGAACCAGCGCGTTTTCGGCAGCGGGCAGGGGGTCTGCGGGCTCTACCTGCCCCTTGTGGCGCGGCAGGTAAAGAAAGACCTCCGTTCCCGCGCCGGGCGCCGTCACGATCACGGCCTGTCCACCCGACTGGCGGGCGAAACCATAGATCATCGACAGGCCAAGGCCGGTGCCCTGGCCGATAGGCTTGGTGGTAAAGAAGGGGTCAAACGCCCGGCTGGCAATGTCAGGGCTCATGCCGGTTCCGGTATCGTGAACCGACACCACCACGTAATCGCCGGGGCTTAAATTTTTCTCGGCCGCGAGAGGTCCCGCAAGCGGCTGTTTGCGGGTGCGGATCGTCAGTCGTCCGCCGTTCACCATGGCGTCGCGTGCATTGATGCTGAGGTTCAGCAGGGCGTTTTCCAGCTGGCCCGGATCGACGAGCGTCGGCCAGAGATTTGGTTCCAGCGCCGTTTCGATGGAAATTTCCGGGCCCACGGAACGGCGGATCAGCTCTTCCATCCCAAGCACGAGAGCATTGGGATCGATCGGGCGCGGATCGAGCGTTTGCCGGCGGGAAAAGGCAAGCAGGCGGTGGGTCAGTGCGGCCGCCCGTTTTGTTGCCCCTTGCGCAGCACCGACATATTTTTCGGCATCCGAAATTCGCCCTTGTCCAAGACGCAGGTTGATCAGTTCCAGGCTGCCGCTGATGCCGGCAAGGATATTGTTGAAATCATGCGCCAGCCCGCCGGTGAGCTGCCCCACGGCCTCCATCTTCTGCGCCTGGCGCAGGGCCTCCTCGGAGGCGGCAAGGGCTGCCGCGGCCTCCTTTTCCGCCGTGATATCACGCCCGCTGCCATAGATCAGGTCACCTTCGGCGGCCGCTACCCAGGAAATCCATCGGAACCCGCCATTCAAGCAGCGATAGCGGTTCTCGAAGGGCGGAAATGCGCCGCGAAGGTTCTGGGCAAAAATGGCTTTGGTGGCAGGGATGTCCTCATCCACGATGAAATCCAGGACCGGGCGATGGAGCATGTCCTCCTCCCGCCAGCCAAGAATCTTGGTGATGGCCGGGTTGACCGCACGAAATGTGCCCGTGTCATCGATGACGACGTTGATGTCCTGCGTGTTGCGCCAGATGTGGTCGCGCTCGCGCGTGCGCTGCTCCACTTCCATTTCCAGCGAACTCGCCAATTGCTGCAGGGCCTGTTCAGCCTTGATGCGCTCTATGGCTGTGTGCGCGCGCGACGCAATTTCCCGAACGAAGTCGATGTCTTCCTGAGCCCATTGGCGAACCTCAGCGCTATTGACGAAGAAGACCGCGACGATCTCATCCATCTCGACCACGCCGACATTCACGAAGGAGCGCGCGCTGCGGGCAATGAGGCTGTCGGCGGCCCGGCTGACGCGGGGATCAAGCATCACGTCGGAGACGGCTACCACTTTGTCACGCAGAACGTCGGTGACCAGATCGGGAAGGCGGGTCAGATCCATCTTGGTGCGGATATCCACCACACCGCGTGCGTTCCAGGCCTGCAGGATTTCGAACGCCGCCAGATCCTTTTCCACGACGCCATAGCCGACACGCTGCACTTCCAGCGTTTCCCCGATGATGCGTGAGGCGGCAAGCGCGATCGTATCGCTGTCACGCAGAGACTGGATCTCGCGCGTCAGGCGCACCAGCGCATCGCGCCTGGCATCGGAGCGGCGGCGTTCGGTCACGTCGCTTGCAGCGCCGAACCATTCGGTGATCTCGCCATCGGCATCCAGAACCGGCACGGCGCGCGAAAACACCCAGCCGATGGAGCGGTCGGCCTTGCGAATGCGGTGTTCCATCTGGAACGGTCGCTTGGTGCGGATTGCCCGGCCGATAGCAGCACCGATCGCCGGCTGGTCTTCCGCCGGCAGGTAATCCTCGATCCATCTTGCGCTAGGGCGATCGAGATTTTGTAGAAAGCCGCGCCCGTCTAGCTGACGCATTTCGATCCAGTCGGGGCTGACACGGTAAATGGCGTCGGAGGTTGCAAGCGTCAGCGCGCGGAACTGCTCCTCACTCTCGCGCAACCGCCTTTGGCCAAGAACGGCCTGCGTCGTTTCCACGACAATGGCGATGACGCCGGCCGGCTTGCCGCTTTCATCGAGCACCGGCGAATAATCAAGGTTCATCCAAACCGGTTCGGGCACGCCGTTGCGCACCAGGGTCAACTCCTGATCGCGATAGGCAAGCGTCGATCCCGAAAGGCCAACCCGCATCACATGATCGTTGAACTCGGCGATTTCCGCCCAGCCTTCGCGCACCTTGGAGCCGAGAAGCTGCGGGTGGCGATTGCCGGCAAAGACGGAATAGGCATCGTTATAGATCATCACCCCATCTTCGCCCCACAGCAGCACCATGGGCACCGACGAGCGAAGCAGCATGCTGGTGACGGATTTGAGGCTCTGTGGCCACTCGTCGAGCGGGCCTAGCCGGGTCTTGGACCAGTCGAAGGCGCGGATAAGCTCGCCCAGCTGGCCGCCGCCGGCCGGGAAGGGAATGTCAACCGTTACCAGTCCGTCCGCTGCCATTCTTCTTCCATGCTCTTGCCAACCCGCCCCGACAATCGATGGCTCCCGTCATGTATCGTCGGTTGCGCGACTCATCTCAAGACAACATAAGCATATGCGGCGGCTGCTTCTATACAATGTTGCTCTACATTAGAGCGTCGCCTCAAGCCAGGGGGCCGGCACAAGACTTGGCGGAACACTATCGCGTCTTTCACCGCCGACAAACCGCTCGATAAAGGCCAGCGCGTTCTCAAGCCCGTTCATCGTATAGGGTTTTTCGATGGCGCCGAGCGCCCCGGCAAAGTCCGACGGGATGCGCTTCAGATTGCCGGTGACGAACACGTAAGGCACGCCCTTTTCGCGCAGGTGATATCCGACCTCGATGCCGCTCGGCCCATCCAGCAACTGGATATCGACAAAAGCGAAATCCATCGGTTCGCTGTCGGCCAGCGCCTTTGCCTGTGCGCTCGACATCGCCTGCCCGACGACGGTATGGCCGGCCGCTTCCAGCTCGCTTTCCAGTTCAAGCGCCAAAAGTGCCTCGTCTTCCACGATCAGTATGTTCAAGATTTCCAGTCCTCCTCAATGCTTTCCACCGGCAGTTCCACATCCACCACCGTCTCGCAGCCATTCTGCGCGCGTGTGATGATGGCGCTGACTTGGCGGGCACAGGTCTCCAGGATCATCCGGCTGAACTCCTGTTCTTCTCGACTGACATCCTGCTGCTG
The DNA here is from genome assembly GCF_058242805.1 of Neorhizobium sp. PAMB6716. NCBI lineage: Bacteria > Pseudomonadati > Pseudomonadota > Alphaproteobacteria > Hyphomicrobiales > Rhizobiaceae > Neorhizobium > Neorhizobium sp. PAMB6716. The sequence continues at coordinate 12,943 of NZ_JBZAYW010000003.1, read as the reverse complement.
CATGGTGTCGCGCACCTCGATATGAAAATGACCGTTCAGCCGCTCGACGCAAAGATGCAGCTTTCCCCCGCCGTCTCGCAGGCCGCGGCGCACCGCATCTCCCACCAGTTCATTGAGGATCAGTGCCAGCGGCGATGCCTTGATGGCTGGAACAAGAACCGGCGAGATGTGGAAGGACAGTTCGATATCATCACGCTTCAGCGCTCCGACAACATCGGTGGCGAGATCGCGGGCAAAATCGGCAACGTCGAAGCGTTCCACGTCGGCGGTGGTAAAGAGCTTGCGCTGCACCGTGCTCAGCGCCTCGACCCGGTCGAGCACCGAGCGCAGGGTGCGCCGCACCGTCTCGTCGCTCGTCAGCCGCGCCTGCAGCTTCAGGATGGAGGCGATGGTCAAGAGGTTGTTCTTGACCCGGTGATCCACCTCGTGAACCAGGAGGGTCTTGGCTTCCAGCGCGTCGCGCAGATCCTTCGTGCGCCGCACGACCTCCTTTTCGGCAGCGCTACGGGCGGCGGCAAGCTCCGCCTGTCTTTCCTTCACATGCGTGAAATCCAGCTGCGAGGCGAAGAAATAGATCACCTCTCCCTCGTGGCTGCGCACCGGGCTGATGAAGAGCGCGTTCCAGAACCATGTTCCGTCCTTGCGGTAGTTCAGGATATCGACTGCAATACTCTTTTGCTGCCGGACGGCCTCGCTGATGTCCCGAATAACGGCCTTGTCTGTTTCTGGCCCCTGCAAAAGCCGGCAGTTACGGCCGATCAGCTCTTCGCGCGAATAACCGGTAAGATCTGAAAACGCGGAGTTGGAAAAGATGATGGGATTATCCGGCTGCCGCGGATCGGTGATGATCATCGGCATCCGCGTCGCCTTGAAGGCGGCCGCGAAAGGGTCTTCCGACAGGTGCTCTGCAAGCAGGCGATTGCCTGCATCCCGGGCGTCCCTTTTTGAACTGTCACTTACGGTCATAGGAGACGTTTTCACTCAAATCCACGCGAGGGGACCAAACGGGTTTCGACGCCGTTGGTTCCTTCGCGGGGAGAAAAACCGGTCCCGAAAGCAGACCTGCCGATCAGGCGGCGCGGATCAGTGAAAGCCCCTGGCGCAAGAGGTTCTGAGCCGCCTCCTCGTTTTCTGCTTCCACGTAGCAGCGCATTTCCGGGGCATTGCCGGAGGGGCGAAGGTGGATGATGCGGCCATCGTCCAGCGTCACCCTCAGGCCATCGACATCGCTGACCGAGCGCACGCCGCCAAGAGGTTTCAGGAAGAGCGCAAGGTTTTCCGGCGAAGCGCGAAGCCGTGCCATCAGGGCAGCACTCGTCTCGACGGGAAAGTTTTCCAGCCGGTCGGCTGCGGCAACCGGCAGGCGGAAATCGGCAGCGATGGCTGAAAGTGGCTTTGCCCGGCTTTTTGCGAGATAAAGCGTTGCCAGAACCGGAAGAAAACTGTCGCGCGTCGGAAGTGCTGTCAGCGTGGCGCCGCCTTTCACGAAAGGCGAGGCAGTGAGGAGCCCGCCATTGGCCTCGAACCCCATGATATCGGTATCGCCGGCATCCAGCGCCTGCTGCATGCCCTCGATGACGAAGGGGGAGCCGACCCGGGTGCGGATGACGCGGAAATCACCCGTGGCTTCGATGCCCGAATTGGAGGTCACCGGGGTGACCACGACCTTTGCGCCGAGGAAACCGGCGGCGATGAGGCCGAGAAGATCGCCACGCAGCGGCAGGCCTGTCTCATCGGTCACCAGCGGACGGTCGCCATCGCCATCGGCAGACACCACGGCGTCAAGCTTGTGTTCGCCAGTCCAGGTCTTGAAGAAGCCGATGGAATCTTCCGACACCGCTTCCGTATCGACGGGAATGAAGTGATCCGAGCGGCCAAGCGGCAGAACCGTGGCACCATAAAATTCGAGGATCGACACCAACCCGTCGCGCGCCACCGTGCTGTGCTGGTAGACGCCGATGGTGAGGCCGGAAAGCGCGCCCTCGGGCAGAATATGTTCGTTGCGAACCCGAAACATCGCCTCGGCCTCAGCGGCCTCGCTTGCAGCCGTTCCGGGCGTCAACTCCAGATTGGCATCCGCCATCCGGTCAGCCAGCGCCGTGATGGCCAGTTCGTCGCGCTTGTCGATCTCGCCATCGGGACGATAAAACTTGATGCCGTTACGGTCTGCCGGAATGTGCGAGCCGGTGATCATCAGCGAGGCTGCACCTTGCGTCATGGCGTAAAGTGCAAGCGCTGGCGTCGGGATCGCGCCGCAATCGATGGGGGCAAGGCCGGCACGCGCCAGTGCGCCGATGCATGTCGCCATGATATCCGGCGTCGAGGGGCGAAAATCGCCGGCGACAAAAATTCGGTCGCCGGGTTTTGCCTTGCCGCTTTCCAGCAGATACTGCGCATAGGCTGTAGCATAAAGCGCCGATGCACGCCCTTCCAGTTCCGTCACGAGGCCGCGCAGGCCACTGGTTCCAAACTTCATGGTCGATCCTTCAATAAAGGGTTCTGGCCCTGGGCGTGAACATTGGCACTGAGGTCTTGGGGCCTGACGCCAAACAGGGGGATGGGGATAGATCTGCCGGCCCGCAATCTGGTCCGGCAGCGATAGTCATGCCGCCTTGGACGATTGCGCTGCAAGCGCCTGCAGGCAGTCCCGCAGTTCGTAAATCGCGCAAAGGATGTGGTAGAAGGAACTGGCCGGGGCGGCTTCGTCCACAAACGTACCGTCTGCCGAAAGCTTGTCGCGCCAGAGACCGGCCACCGGCACATTCAGGAAAACATCAAATGCTGCACAGGCGGTGAGGACCGATTGCAGGTAGCGATCCTGCTGCGCGCCGCTCGACAGCACTGCAAGCTTTGCAGCGCTCTTGATCCATTCCGTCTGTGGCCACAGCCGCGCCAGCGGATCGGCCACCGAGAAATCGTCGTTGAGGGCCATGATCGCCACTTTGCGTGTCGCGCAGATGCCATGCTGTTCGCCGATGTCGAACAGTCGCTCAGCCTTTGCGATGGCATCCATGTTGCCGCGTCGCTCGCCCCAACGGGCCAGCAGCCAGGCCCATTCGAACTGGTGGCCGGGTTCCATGATACGGCCCTTGGCGCCATCGAATGGCGTCCAGTCTGCATTGAAGAATTCCCGCAGGCCGCCGCTATTGGCATCGATGAAGCGGCGCATGCAAAGACCGGCAATTTCGTCTGACAGTGCCTGCCAGGCAGCCTGATCGAAACCGACCTGCGCCTCGCAGGCAAGACTTGCCTCGAAAAGATGCATGTGCGGGTTGGAGCAAAGCGGCACCCGGCGAGGGACGGCCTCTTCGAAACCTGCCTCCGGATGGGCATAACCGGCCTTCAGCCGTGCGAGCATGGTAGAGGCGCGCGCGGCCATTGCCGTTGTCGTCTCCGGAAATGCCTTGGCGGTGTAGACGAAGGAGAGAATGGCAAAGGCCTGATTATAGAGATCAAAGCTCTCGTCGGTCATCTCCCCTTGAGCGGTGGCGACGGCGCCGTAGAAGCCGTTATCAAGCAGATAGATGCGATCGAAGAAGGAGAGCCCCTGCCGCGCCGGCGTCTGCCAATCGCCGTCCCAGCCCCGGCAGCCTGCTTCGGCAAAACAATAGACCTGACGTGGCTGCACGCGCGAGCGCCGCGGAACGGCCGTGGCCACCCCTGAAAGATCGATGGTCTCGACAAACCCTCCGGCTTCTCCCTGAAATCCTTCTGCGCGCCAAAGCGGCAAGGCATCGGCATGAAGCCAGTGTTCGAGTTTATCCTGGGCTTTAGCAAGTTTTTCGAGCACGGCGCTTGTCATATCCAAAAATGCGAGGGCTACAACATGTTCCTCAGAGGGAAACACTTTCAATCAATTGGCAACGCAATCCGTTGAGGTTTGCGAACTCCTATGAACGAAACATATTTCTTTCTCATGACCATGGGAAGACTTGATGTTGCATTGCAATGCGACAGCTGAAACTCTGGTTAAGACGGATCAATTACCGCGCCCGCGTACCACTCCGATAAATCCGATAAAAATTTGCCGTGGGTGCTTGTGTAATAAAATCCCCTCGTCTATATCGGCGCCACTGGTCACGGAGTGTAGCGCAGTCTGGTAGCGCACCACGTTCGGGACGTGGGGGTCGGAGGTTCGAATCCTCTCACTCCGACCAGTCAGAAGGCTCGGCAAGACCGGGCTTTTTTTATTAACGTGCCAGCCATGGCTGATGCAGCCGGCAGGCCGTTCGCCATCCCGAAAACGCAGCACTGCGGCAAAATCACTGTGAAGTCACCAAATGTGCCGTTCTGCAAACGTTGCGGAACGCGTAAAGCCGTTCGCCGCGTTGTCAGGCTCTGCGCCCGAAGTCTTCGGGCAATTTCTGCTGCGTGAGATTCTCACGCTCCTGCAGCGCCTGAGACACGCAGATTACTTCAAGATTATCGGCGAAGAGCGTCGGCATTGTTGATCATCGTCGGCATGACGAGGCGGTGATCGCTAAAAAATCTCGAACGGCTGGACGGTTCGGCGTTTCGGACTATTCGCACTGCAAGCGCGGACCCCCGCCATACGGCTGGTAGGTATTATCTTCGGCCGAATAGGAGCGGTAGCGGGCCGAGCAGGACTGGGCGTGGTCGGCTGTGACGAAGCCAGTTGCACCTTCGAGGCTTGCCTGCTCCACCTGTGGCTCAAGCTCAGCCTGCGTGCTGGTTTCCGGAAAATTGTCTTCGGCGAAGCTGTCGTGGCGGTCGGGCATCGGGGAGATCGTGTCATTGGTTGCCACGGTGGCTGCAACGGCCTCTGCGGCATGGGTGGGGAAGGGTGAGGCGCATTCACGCCGGCCACCGCTATAGGCCGTATAGCTGTTATCGCGGGGGCGGTAGGAGCGGTAGCGATTGGAGCACCATTCCAGATGCGCCTCATTCATGGCGGGTGCCGACTGGGCATCCGCGCTACTCGCGTCCGTTGCGGCCAGAGCCACGTCATCAACCATCGCATCCTCACCGTCCTTGCCGTCTCGGCTGGAGGAAAGAGCCGCGATCGCCTGTCCGTCCGGGCCGGACGCGGGGACTTCGGAGGCCATCTCTATGGCGGGCAGGCGCTCGAACGTGTTGCGCGCCGGATCGATGCGGACCGGTTCATTGGTCCACAGGCTTGCCACATTCGAGCCGCCCAGACGGCTTGGCGTCTCACCCGCATGCAAAAGGAAAGTCGCAGCGGCAAGGCCGCCGATGAAGATCATCAAGGACAATCCAAGGGTTGCAAAGAGGGCGAAGGCGCTCTTCATGGCTATGCTCCGAATTTTTAAGGTCGGAACAGAATGCGAATGTAGAGCGCCGGTTCCTTAAAAAAACAACCGGCGATTGACGGAACCATTTTCCATCTGCTGCAGCAGGAGGTTTTTTTCGCCCGTGCAAAGCAATGGTGGCGGTTGCATGCCTTTAGATGCGCGATACACTCGCAAGTGCCGCATGACGGGAGGGGTCGACTGCGCTCACTTGTGGAAAAGCGTGATCTGCCAACATGTTGCGCGCAATAAAATGCACAGCTGTGCATTCTCGCTCTTCTCTTGGCAGCAATTGCCTTCTAAAAGGGAAGCATGGTCAGGGAGGACCGCAGCCGCGGCGCGATGTCGCCACTGACTATCGACCAACAATAAACGGGAGGAAATCATGTCTTTCGGCAAAATTCTTGCGAGCACCACCGCATCCGTCGTTCTGATGATGTCTGCGTCCCAGGCGCTGGCGGCAACGGAACTGCAATGGTGGCACGCCATGTCGGGTGCCAATAACGAGGTTGTCGACAACCTCGCCAAGGAATTCAACGCCAGCCAGAGCGAATACAAGATCGTTCCCGTGTTCAAGGGCAGCTATCCGGAAACGCTGAATGCCGGCATCGCCGCCTTCCGCGCCAAACAGGCGCCCGCCATCCTGCAGGTGTTCGACGCCGGCAGCGGCGTGATGATGGGTGCCGAAGGCGCCGTCATGCCGGTTGCCGACGTTTTGAAGAAGGGTGGCTTTACCTTCGACAAGGCCAATTACCTCGCCGGCATCGCCGCCTATTATTCAAAGCCCGACGGCTCCATGCTGTCCTTCCCCTACAATTCGTCCTCGCCGGTGATGTATTACAACAAGGACGCCTTCAAGAAGGCCGGCCTTAACCCGGACGAAGCGCCGAAGACATGGCCCGACGTGTTCGAAGCTGCCAAGAAGATCAAGGCAAGCGGCGCCAGCGCCTGCGGCATGACCTCGACCTGGCTCACCTGGATCCAGACTGAGAATTTTGCAGCCTGGAACAACGTGTCCTACGGCACGAATGAAAACGGCCTTGCCGGTACCAAGGTGGAGCTGAAGGTCAATGCGCCGCTGTTTGTCGAGCATTTCCAGAAGCTGGCCGATCTCGCCAAGGACGGCACGTTCCGCTACGGCGGGCGCACCTCGGAAGCCAAGCAGTTGTTCACATCAGGTGAATGCGCCATCCTGACGGAATCCTCCGGCGGCCTGGGCGACATCATCAAGTCCGGCATGAACTACGGCATTGGCCAGTTGCCCTATTATCCGGGCGAAGGCCGTCCGCAGAACACCATTCCGGGCGGCGCCAGCCTCTGGGTCTTCGGCGGCAAGTCGGATGCGGAATACAAGGGCATTGCGCAGTTCTTCAACTTCCTCTCGCAGACGCCGATCCAGGCCCGCCTGCACCAGGTGTCCGGTTACCTGCCGGTGACCATGGCAGCTTACGAGGATACCAAGAAGTCCGGCTTCTACGAGAAGAACCCGGCCCGCGAAACGCCGATCCTGCAGATGATGGGCAAGGCGCCGACCGAAAATTCCAAGGGTGTACGTCTCGTCAACCTGCCGCAGGTTCGCGACATCATGAACGAGGAATATGAGGCGCTTCTGGCCGGCAAGCAGGATGCCAAGACGACGATGAACAAGATCGTCGAGCGCGGCAATGCCGCCATCAAGCAGGCCCAGCGTTAATCCACCCTCCTCGTCAGCCCGGGATCTTGCGGTCGCGGGCTGACGTCAGAACAGGACAATCGCCGTGCAACGCGTTGTGTTTCCAAACAAGGTGCTCCCCTATTTTCTGGTGGCGCCGCAAATCATCCTGACGGTGATTTTCTTTTTCTGGCCGGCCAGTCAGGCGCTGTATCAATCGATGCAGCGCGAGGACCCGTTCGGCCTTGCGACCGCGTTTGTTGGTCTCGATAATTTCCGATTCGTGCTGTCGGACGAGAACTACCTGCACTCCCTGCAGGTGACAGCCGTCTTCAGTGCCGCAACGGCGATCCTTGCAATGGTGGTGGCCCTGATGCTGGCCACAGCCGCCGACCGGGTGGTGCGGGGCAAGGGCTTTTATCGCACCATGCTGATCTGGCCTTATGCCGTGGCACCCGCCGTTGCCGGCATGTTGTGGCTCTTCATGTTCAACCCGTCCATGGGCACGTTTGCCTATATCCTGCGCCGCAACGGGGTGGACTGGGATCCGCTCCTGAACGGCGATCAGGCCATGGGTCTCGTCGTGGTCGCGGCCGCCTGGAAGCAGATCAGCTATAATTTCCTGTTCTTCGTTGCCGGCCTGCAGGCTATTCCAAAATCGCTGATCGAGGCCGCCGCCATCGATGGTGCCCGCGGTGCGCGCCGATTCTGGACGATCGTGTTTCCGCTTCTGGCGCCGACCACGTTCTTCCTGCTGGTCGTCAACACGGTCTACGCCTTCTTCGACACGTTCGGCATCATCCATGCCGTGACCGGCGGCGGGCCTGCCAAGGCGACGGAAACGCTGGTGTACAAGGTTTATAACGATGGTTTCGTCAATCTCGACCTCGGTTCCTCGGCGGCGCAATCGGTCATCCTGATGATCATCGTCATTGCCCTGACCGCCTTCCAGTTCCGCTTCGTCGAGAAGCGGGTGCATTATGCGTGAGGCCAGATCATGATTGAAAGACGTCCCATCGCCGGCCTCATCGGGCACTTCATGCTGATCATCGGCATCATCATCGTGGCCTTCCCGATCTATTACACCTTCGTTGCGTCCACCCTGTCGTCGGGTGAAATCCTGCGGCCGCCGATCTCGCTTCTGCCCGGCAGCCACCTCGTTGAGAACTACACGACAGCCATCAATGGCGGCGTGGAGCGGGTCGCTGGCGTCAGCCTCGAGCGGATGCTGTGGAACACATTCGTGGTGGCCATGGCGATTGCCATCGGCAAGATCCTCATCTCCTTCATCTCGGCCTATGCCATCGTCTTCTTCCGGTTCCCCTTCCGCATGGCCTTCTTCTGGATGATTTTCGTGACGCTGATGCTGCCTGTGGAGGTGCGCATCCTGCCCACCTACAAGGTGATCGTCGATCTCGGGCTCATCGATACCTATACCGGGCTCACCCTGCCGCTGATGGCATCTGCCACCGCCACCTTCCTGTTTCGCCAGTTCTTCCTGACGATCCCCGGAGAACTGGTGGAGGCGGCCCGCATCGACAATGCCGGACCCTTCCGCTTCATGAAGGATATCCTGCTGCCCCTGTCGCGCACCAATATCGCAGCGCTGTTCGTCATCCTCTTTATCTACGGCTGGACGCAGTATCTGTGGCCGCTTCTGGTGACCAACGATGCGCAGATGTCGACGATCATCATCGGCCTTCGCAAGATGGTGGATTTCGCCGACGCCTCTACCCCCTGGAATTATGTCATGGTCACGGCGATCCTCGCCATCATCCCGCCCATTCTGGTGGTGGTTCTGATGCAGCGCTGGTTCGTGAAAGGCCTTGTGGAGACTGAAAAGTAATGGCCAAAATCACCCTCAACAATGTCCGCAAGACCTATGCCGGCACGGTGGAAACCATCAAGGGCGTCTCGCTCGATATCGCCGATGGCGAGCTGCTGGTGCTGGTCGGCCCGTCCGGCTGCGGCAAGTCCACCCTTCTGCGCATGATTGCCGGGCTCGAAAGCATCACGTCTGGCGAAATCTCCATCGGAGACCGTGTGGTCAACACGCTGGAGCCCTCCGAGCGCGATATCGCCATGGTGTTCCAGAACTATGCGCTCTATCCGCATATGACGGTCTATCAGAACCTCGCCTATGGCCTGAAAAACCGCAACACGCCGGCCGATGTGATCGCGGATCGCATCAAGAAGGCGGCGACGACGCTCGAAATCGAACAGTATCTGGAGCGCAAGCCGCGCCAGCTCTCGGGCGGCCAGCGCCAGCGTGTCGCCATGGGCCGCGCCATTGTGCGCGAACCCTCGGCCTTCCTGTTTGACGAGCCGCTGTCGAACCTGGATGCGAAACTTCGCGTGCAGATGCGCGTTGAGATCAAGCGCCTGCAGCGGGCGCTCGCCACCACAAGCGTCTATGTGACCCACGACCAGATGGAAGCGATGACGCTCGCTGACCGGCTGGTGGTGCTGAACGGTGGGCATATCGAGCAGGTGGGCACGCCGATCGAGCTTTACGAGAAGCCGGCAACCACCTTCGTTGCCACCTTCATCGGTTCGCCATCGATGAACCTGCTCGACCGTGCCCGTGGCGGCTTTGACCTTTCCGGTGTTGCGGATGCGGCAACCATCGGCATCCGCCCGGAAGACCTGAAGGTGGTCACCGAAGGTCAAGGCGTGGGGTCTGCGCTCCGCGCGGATGTGACCGTCGGTGCCGTCGAACTGGTCGGCGCGGAAAGTTATGTCTACGCCAAGCTTTCGTCCGGCCAGGATATCGCCTTTCGCGTGTCCGGCCGCTCGCAGATCGAGACCGGTGCGAAGATGACGATTGCAGCAGCCGCCACCGACATTCATCTCTTCGGCGCCGATGGACGACGCCTTGCTGGCCATTGAGGCCCCGATCTGGTGGCAGTTCTGTCGCCAGATCACCCGTCGGTGACGGTTTGGTGAAATCAATGCTCGGCAGGGTGGGCTAACCTGCCTATAGTCAATTTTTGCACCTGCCTTTCCCGCAGATCCGTGATGCCGCTGCGGGAATTGGCGGAGGGAATACGAAAGACCGGAGACATGAGTTCAACCGCCGTCATGATCAACCTGTTCGGAGCCGTAGCCCTGCTGCTGTTCGGTCTGTCGCAGGTCAAGGACGGCGTGTCGCGAGCGTTCGGCGCGCAGCTGCGCACGGGGCTTTCCACGGGAACGCGCAACGGGTTTCGCTCCTTCGTCTCCGGCCTTTTCGCCACCATTGCGCTGCAAAGCTCGACGGCAACTGCGCTGATGACCGCCTCGTTTGTGGAGCGTGAGTTGATCCGGCCGCGCATGGCGCAGATCGTGCTGCTCGGCGCCAATGTCGGAACTGCGGTCACGGCCTGGATCGTCGGTTTCGGCATCGGCTGGCTGTCGCCGCTGCTCATCCTGGTGGGCATTTTTTTCCATCGCAGCAAAGCCACCAACCGGCAGGGGTTTGGCGCCGCCCTGATTGGCATCGGCATCATGCTTCTGTCGCTGCATCTGATGAGCGCCGCCACCGAACCTTTGCGGGAATCGCAGGCGTTGGTCGCCTTTATCGGGCTTCTGGACAATGCCTGGCCGGTGGCCTTTGCGCTGTCTGCCTCGATTGCCTTTCTCTCCTCCTCCAGCCTTGCCGCCGTCATTCTGATCCTGTCGGTTGCCGCAACCGGTGCGGTTCCGACAGCGCTCATTCTCGTCCTGGTGCTAGGGGCAAATTTTGGCGGCGCCATTCCGCCCTATATGGCCTCGCTCTCGGCGGCCTCATCGGCGCGCCGTGTTACGCTCGGCAATCTCATCGTGCGCGGCATCGGTTGTTTGCTGGTGTTGCCGCTTGCCGGCTACGGTGCCATGCTTCTCGAAATGCTGCCGACGCCTGCCGCAATGCTGCCGGTCGATGCACATCTGGCCTTCAACCTTGTCCTTGCGCTGGTCGCCTGGCCGTTCTCGACGCTGCTTTCTGCCTGGATGGCACGGCTGATCCCGGAAGAGGTGCGGCCGGACCTTGCGCCGAAATTTCTTGATCGCGAAGAATTGTCGAGCCCCGTTGTGGCGCTGACCAGCGCGACGCGTGAAGTGCTTGGCGTTGGCGATCTCATTGAGCGCATGCTGATGAAAACCTCGGATGCCTTCACCCAGAACGATCTGTCCCCTCTGACCGAGGTAGCACAGCTTGAGCATCGGGTGGATACGCTGCAGCAGGAGGTGAAGGTCTATCTCTCCATGCTGGCGCGGGTGGGCCTGAGCGACGAAAACAGCCGGCGCTCGATCCACATCATCGATTATGCGATCAACCTCGAACATATCGGCGACATCATCGAAAAGGGCCTGTTGCCGCAGGTGGTCAAGAAGATCTCGCTGGGTTTGAAATTTTCAGACGACGGCTATGACGAGTTGATGCGGCTGATGACGCTGACCATCGACAACCTGCGCGTTGCCCAGACCATTTTCGTCACCCGCGATTTCGACCTTGCCCGCCATATGATGGAGGTGAAGGTGGAGGTGCGGCGCATGGAAAAGGAATCGTCCGAGCGCCACCTCAAACGCCTGCAGGACGGGCGGCTGGAAAGCCTGCAGACCAGCTCGCTCCATCTCGACCTCTTGCGCGATCTGAAGCGCATCAACGCGCATATCGTATCGGTTGCCCACCCGATCCTCGACGAAAGCGGCCTTCTCGTCGAAAGCCGCCTTCGTGCATCACAGTAACCGGGGCTGGCTCAGGCCACACGCTGACCTTCGCGCCAGACGCTGCGCACCACAGGCACGCCATCCGCGCGCCGGACCCGCACCAGATCGGCCCGAAGCCCGGTTGCGATACGGCCGCGATCATCAAGCCCGACTGTGCGGGCGGGCGTTGCCGTCACCATGGCAAGCGCCTGCGGCAGCGACAGGGTCTCGATCTCGTCTGCGAGAACGAAGGGGGCGTGGAGCAGGCTGAACGGCACGTAATCGGAAGACAAAACATCGAGAACGCCGCGTTCGGCAAGATCGCGCGCAGCAATATTGCCGGAATGCGATTTTCCGCGCACCACGTTCGGCGCGCCCATCAAGACGCTCATGCCGGCCTTGTGCGAGGCATCGGCCGCATCGAGGCTCGTCGGGAATTCGGCCAGCTTGACGCCGTAAGCCACAGCCTCATCGACATGGTCGAGCGTGGCATCGTCATGGCTTGCAATCGTGATACCACGACGATGGCAAAGGGCGGCCAGATGGTCGCGGTGCGGGCCGGAATGGCGCGCCGAGGATTCCTGCCGACGCGCGACGAACCGCTGGAATTCCTCGTCCGAGAGGCCGCGCTTGCTTTTGTAATAGAGCGTATAGTGCTCCATCGTCTGGAACTGGCGCTGGCCCGGCGCATGGTCCATCAGCGACACAAGCCTGACGGCCGGATCTTCCTCGAAATCGGCGATATGCTCCAGCACATCGGCTGAAGATACCTCGCAACGCAGGTGCAGCAGATGGTCAGCGCGCAGCCGGTCTTCCTGTTGGGCCAGATGGATCGCATCGGCCATGTCGCGCATTTCGCCGGCCTTGAAACCGCCGTCCTCGTCCGAGCCCATGCGCAGGCAATCGAACACGGTGGTGATGCCTGACGTGACCACCTGCGCATCATGCGACTGGATGGCGGAAATCTTGTTCCATCGCACGCCGGGACGCGGCGAATAATGGGCTTCCAGATGGTCCGTATGCAGCTCCACCAAGCCGGCAATCAGGTAATCGCCGCCGAAATCCTCCCCCAGCGTGCTCGGCCCTTCCGTGATATCGGCAATCTTGCCGTCGGCGATCCGGACACTGCCCTCGAGGATGCGGTCTTCGAGAACGATGCGGGCGTTGGAGAGAATAAGTTCGGGCATGTCGGTTTTTCCAGATGCAGGTGGCGCAGGCGCGCCGATCAAAAAATCAGTGGTTGCGCTTGCCGATGAGGCGTGAGCGGAGCGCGTTGGAGATCGCATCGAAGATAAAGACGACGATGAGGATGAGGATCACCATGTAGGCGACGTTCTTCCAGTTGGTGTTGGTG
>NZ_JBZAYW010000002.1:507500-1422220 GCF_058242805.1 Neorhizobium sp. PAMB6716 | reverse complement strand
AAGCAGTTCAATCACCGAAGCCTGGACGGAGACATCAAGGGCCGAGGTGATTTCGTCGCAGATGACGAGACAAGGGCGCGAGGCAAAGGCCCGCGCAATCGCAACACGCTGTTTTTCGCCGCCCGAGAGCTGGTGAGGATAACGATCGGCATGGGTTCGGGGCAGACGCACGCGCTCCAGCATGTCGCCGATCTGCTGGTCCAATTGCGCAGCGCTGCCATAAAGCTTCAACGGCCGCGACAGGATCTCGCGGATCTTCTGTCGTGGATTGAGCGAGGCGTCCGGATGCTGGAAGATGATCTGGACGTCCTTGCGATAGGACGTGTCCATGTCCTTCAGCCCGGTGATCGGCCGCCCGTCGAACCAGATGCGGCCCTCGAACCGGTTGAGCCCGGTCATCGCCTTGGCAAGAGTCGATTTGCCGGAGCCGGATTCGCCGACAATGCCAAGTATCTCTCCGCGACGGATATCAAGGCTCACGGCGCGGTTGCCGGTCACCCGCTCGCGCGTGCCCGCCAGGCTGGAGAAAAAGCCAGTACGGCCATAGTGGACGCTGACCTCTTCCACCTTGACCAGCGCCTCGCCAGAGACATCCGGCCTGGTCTCAACCAGACGCCGGCGCGGATCCGGCACCGCGGCGATCAGTTCCCGCGTGTAGGCCTGTTGTGCCTGGGCGAAGATCGCATTGACCGGACCCTGCTCAACAATCTCGCCGCGACGGATGACCGCCACACGCTGGGCGGTGCGCGCAACAAGCGCCAGATCGTGCGAGATATAAAGCGAGGCGACACCGGTTTCGGCCTGCAATTCGACGAACAGGTCAAGGATCTGCCGTGCGGTGATGACATCGAGTGCCGTGGTCGGCTCGTCGAAGAGGATGCATTCCGGATTGCAGGCGAAGGCGGCGGCAATCACCACCCGTTGCTTTTCGCCACCGGACGCCTCGTGCGGCATGCGTTGCATCATGGCGGCCGGCGTCTTCAGACCAACGCGCGCCAGCATCGCCTCGCCCTCGCGCCAGGCCTGTCGCCGCGTCAGGCCGCGATGGCGCGTCAGGACTTCGCTGAGCTGCGTTCCAAGCGACAGCGTCGGATTAAGCGAGGTGCTGGGATCCTGAAACACCATGCTGATGCGCTTGCCGCGCATTGTCTCGATCTCGGATACGGACTTCTTCATCAGATCCTCGCCGGAAAGCAGGATCGTGCCGGCGGTCTCGCGTGCATTCTTCGGCAGATAGCGCATGATCGACCAGGCAAGCGACGTCTTGCCTGATCCGGACTCGCCGACCAGCCCGAGAATCTCACCCCGTGGCACCGACAGATTGATGTCCTTCAAGGCATGGAAGGTGCCGTTCGGTGTCTCGTAGTCCAGGCTGTAGCCACGGATATCGAGGACGGGCGGCTGTTGGAGATCGGCCATGATGATGTCCTCAGGTGCGGGGGTTGAGCGCATCGCGCAGCCCGTCGCCAAGCAGGTTGAAACCGATGGCAACAAGGGCGATGGCGATGCTGGGCCAGACAAGAATGCCGGCGCTCAGATGCATGTAGCGGCGCGCTTCCGAAACCATCAGCCCCCATTCCGCCGCCGGCGGCTGGGCACCGAGGCCGAGAAAGCTGAGCGTTGCAAACAGCATGACGGCAAAGGACACACGGATCGTCATCTCGACGATGATCGGCGCAATCACATTGGGCAGCATCTCGCGCATCACGATGTAGGACGCGCTTTCCCCGCGCGCGATGGCGGCACTGACATAATCCTGCTTGCGAACGGAAAGGGCAACGCTGCGGGTAATGCGCGCCATGCCGGGAGCAAAGGCGATTGCGACGGCCACCAGTGCATTGGCAGTGCTGGACCCCAGCAGATTGACGATCAGCAGCGCAAACAGGAGGCTCGGGATGGACATGACGGCATCGATGGTGCGCATGATAACCTCGTCGGCGCGTCCGCCGAGAAAGGCGCTCGTGGTGCCGATCACGGCGCCCACCAATGTGCCGACAACCGTCGCAAGCACCGCCATGGTAACGGTGGCGCGGGCACCGATCAGCAGACGGCTGAAGATATCGCGTCCATATTGATCGGTTCCGAGCCAATAGGCGGCGCTCATGCCCTTGTAGCGGGCAAGCGGTTTCAGGCTTTCGGGATCATGGGGCGCAAGCGACGGTCCGAAGATGACGACGATCAGGACCAGGAGGACAAGAACAAGTCCGATTGCGCCCTGGGGCGTGCGCAGGAGGCGCTTCAGGAACTCAGTCATATTGGATCCGCTTGTCGAGCCACGCATAGAGGATGTCGGCTACAAAATTGACGATGGAATAGGTGGCGGCCATGATCAGCACCCCGGCCTGGATGGACGGCAGGTCGCGCGCCTGGATGGCGACGATCAACTGCCGGCCGATGCCGGGGATGGCAAAGATTTCCTCGACGACGATGACGCCGCCGAGCAGATAACCGACATCCAGTGCAACGATGGTGATGGTCGGCAGCAGCGCGTTGCGCAATGCGTGGCGACGTAGAACCGCACCGCTCGAAAGCCCTTTCATGCGCGCGGCGCGGATATAGTCGGAGTGCAGCACATCGACCAGTTCGGAGCGCACCATGCGCGAGACATGCGCAATCAGGATGATGGAGATGACGCAGACCGGCAGGACAAGATGGGCGAGGCCATCGGCAAAATTTTCGGTGAGCGGCACATAGCCGGTAGGTGGCAGCCACGCCATCAGGTCGGCAAACACCAGCACCGCAATTGTCGCGGTGACAAATTCGGGAAGCGAGACACCGATATAGGAGACGAGGCTGACGAGCATGTCGGCGATACGCCCGCGGCGGATGGCGGCGATGATGCCCAGCGGCACGGCGATGACCAGCATGAGGCCGATCGACAGCACGGCCAGCAGCATCGAGCGACCCAGCGCCTCGAACATGACCGGGCCGATGGCCTGGTCGGTGCGCAGCGAGTGTCCGAAATCGCCCTGCAGCAGGTGGCCAAGCCACTGGCCATATTGCATCCAGATCGGCGCGTTCAGCCCCATCGACTGGCGCAGCGCCTCCAGCGCCTCGTCGGTGGCATTTTCACCCAGCATCATCACCGCCGCATCGGCCGGCAGGATCTGCGTGATGGCAAAAACGATCAGCGACACGACAAGCAGCGTGTAGACGATCATCATCAGCCGCTTGAGAATGTAACTTGCAGACATTCAGGCCTCCCCTCTCGAAAAAGACGCCGGATGCGGCCCACCGGGCCGGCATCCGGCGCAACGCGCGCGACCGTCAGCCGCGCTTGGGGGCCTTTGCCGACAACGACACGTGGTCGAGACGGAAGACGGAGGCGCGAGGATGCACCTGATAGTTTTCGACCCATTCGCGCTTGGCGCCCAGAACGTCGAAGAAGGCGGGGATGATCGAGGGAACCTCTTCGTTCATCAGGGCCTGCGCCTTGGTGTAGAGGTCCGTGCGCTTGGCTTCGTCGGTGGTGCCGCGTGCCTCGGCAATCAGCGCATCGAAGGCCTTGTTGTTCCAGCGGGTTTCATTCCAGGCCGCATCCGAGGTGTAAAGCAGCTTGAAGATACCGTCCGGCGTCGGCTGCATGTTGTAGAAGCCGACATAAAAGCTGCCCTTCTTCCAGACCTGTTCCAGATAGGTGGCATGCGGCATGGTCTGGACGTTGATGGTAATGCCGGCTTCCTTGGCCATTTCCTTCAGCGCCACGGCCAATTGCGTGCGCACGGCGGGTCGGTCGGAGGCGATCAGGGTTGCTTCGAAACCATTGGGATGGCCGGCCTCGACCAGCAATTTCTTCGCCTCGGCAATGTCGGCCTTGCGCTGGGCCACGCTCTTGAAGAAGCGGTAGGAAGCATTGAGCGGCGTGTCATTGCCTGGTGTGCCAAAACCTTCGGTGACGAAATCCACCATGGCCTTGCGGTCGACGGTAAGAGCCAGCGCGCGGCGCACGCGTGGATCATTGAACGGCGGCGTGTCGCAGCCGAAGTTGACGTTGCAGAATTGGCCGGAGGCAACGCGCAGCACATCGACGCCACGACTGCCGTCAAGCCGCAGATATTCCGTCGGCTGCAGCGTCGAGATGATGTCGACATCGCCGGCAATCATGGCCGAGCCTTCAGCAGAGGTGTCCGGGAAGACCTGGATCTCGATCCGGTCAAGATAAGGGCGGGCGGGATCATAATAATTGGGGTTGCGCTCGACGACGATCAGGCGGTCCGGCTCGTAGGAAACCAGCTTGAACGGCCCGGTCCCGACGGCCTTGGTGGACAGGCTCTTGAAATCGCCCGTGGCGATCCTGGCGGGGATGATGCGGGCCGTGGTATAGGCAACGGAGACCGGGAAGTCGGCATAAGCGGTCGCCAGCTTGAACACCACAGTCGTCGCATCAGGCGCTGACACGTCGGCAATCGGCCCGACATTGTTGCGCCCCGGCGAGGCATTGGCGGGATCAAGAATTGCCTTGAATGTCGCGACCACATCCTCAGCCGCACAGGGCGAACCGTCATGAAACTTCACGCCGCTGCGCAGCTTGAATGTCCACTCGGTCAGGGCCTCGTTGGCGCTCCAGCTTTCTGCCAGATCCGGCTCCACCGACATGTCGACCTTCAGCCGCGTCAGGTTGCTGTAGAGCAGTTCGGTGATCAGATATTCGGGATTGACCCGCGTCAGCAGGGGATGAATGACGCTGGCCGCCTGGTCGATCGACACGCGCAAGGTGCCTCCCTTGGTCGGTGCAGCAGTCTGCGCAAATCCCAGCGATGGGGCCGTGAGGACCGCCGCCGTGCCGGCGAGGAAAAGGCGTCGTTTCATTGCAAGCATGATCAGTTCCCTTCTATCGTTGTTGTGGTGTTCTGTTCAGGAATGTCATCGGAGGCAAAATCCTGCGCGAGATAGGCAAGGATGCTCTTGGCGAGCGCGATGATGTCCTGTTTCGTCGTGTGTTCATCGGCGCTGTGGATGCAGCTTTGCGGGCGACCAAGCCCGCCGAGCAGAACCTCCTGCCCAAAGCCGCTTTGCTGCACATAACCAAAGTCGGAGCAGCTTGCCGCACCCCAGCGGCTGAAATCAGAAGGCGCATAACCGAAACCGGCCGAAAGCGCCTTTTGCCAGCGGGGCCAATGCGGCCCGTAAGGGTCTGCGGTCGGGATGAGATGTCCCACGACATCGATGTCCATTTGCAGGTGTTCGATGGTCGGCAGGGCGTCGCGCACAGCCGCTTCGATTTCCCGGCGCGCCGCGTCGTAGTTCTCTTCCGGCGCATAACGTCGGCTGACGAGGATTTTCACCTCGGCTGGCACCTGCCCGCCGGCAGTTCCACCATGGATCGCAGAGATCGTCAGCTGCGGCCGAAGGGGCCCAGTCGCATGCGGTGGCGGCGTGAGCGCCGAAACACGGTCTGCCACCTTCGGCTTCAGCGCCATCAGGGCCGCCGTGACCGGAAGAGCCGCTTCGATGGCATTCACGCCCGCGCCCGTGCGGTTGCCTTCGCCGGCATGTACGGCATGACCCTTGATGGTCAGTTGAAGATTGAAGATGCCAAAACATCCGGCCCAGATCCGCGGCGCGGCCGAACCGTTGAAATTGACGATATGTCCCTTCAGATGCCCCTGCTCCGCCAGATAACGAATGCCGGGATAAAGCCCGCCTTCCTCGTCGGTGCACAGGAGCAGCATCGGATCATAGGCCAACTTGAGGCCGGTTGCCGCAGCTGCACGCAAGGCCAGCAGAGTTGCCGCGATCGTGCCTTTCATGTCGGCTGCGCCAAGTCCGAAGAGCGCATCACCCTCGACGGCCAGCGTCAGTGGGTCGCGCTGCCAGCCCGGCACAACAGGAACCGTATCGACGTGGTAATAGAGACCGCAGGTCGGCCGGCCGGTGTCGCGGCTGGCAATCAGGTTGATCCGCTCGCCAGCGGCTGGCCCGCCTTCGACATACCAAAGCGCATGCGGCACCGTCACGCGTTCAAAATCATATCCCAGCGGCGTGAGAAGTTCGGTCATCAGATCGGCAAAGGCGCCATAACCGAGGCCCGGCGGAAAGGAGGTATCGACGGCAATCATCCGCGCCAAATCCGAAACGGACCGCTCGACATCGCTTTCAATCGCTGCCATGGCAGTGGTCAAAGGCTCTCGGCTCAGGTCAGGTCGCTGCTCGGTCATGGCAGATCCTCAAGGCATCCAGCGCCGCCGCCTCAGCTTGCGCTTTCATATAAACTATATAGTAATAGTGCTCAGCTCGAAGCACCAAGTCAACTCCAAAGAAGAGGCAAATCATTGCCGGAATTGCCCAATAATTCATCAGAACCCATGCGATTGAGCGAATTGTCCCTGCCCCTCTATGAAGTCGTGAAGCGGCAGATCACCGAAGCCATCATGCTGGGAAAACTGGAGCCGGGTGCCGTGTTGCCTAGCGAAGTGGCGCTGGCGCAAACTTATGGTGTCGCAGTCGGCACTATCCGGCGCGCTCTGATGGATCTCACCAATGACGGATTGCTGAGCCGCCGCCGCAAGACAGGGACGGTGGTGACGGGTCGAAAGCCGCAACACAGCCTGCGCCTGTTCTTCCAGTATTTTCGTCTGCATGGGCTGGACGGCACGCTGAGCAAGTCCGTGACCACCGTGACCGCCATTGCCAGCGCTCAAGCGACTTCCGTGCAGGGTGCCAAATTACAGATCGAGGAAGGCACCCCCGTCGTCACGTTTCATCGCGTGCGCCACGTCGATGACCGCCCCATCATGCATGAAACATTGACACTGCCCCGCGAACGCGTTCCCGACTTCCCCGACAACCCGGCGCAGGTGCCGCCCCTCTTCTACCTGCATCTGCTGGACAAATACGGCATCCGCATTTCGGCAATTCGCGAGCAGATCGGAGCTGACCTCGCAACGGACGCCGATGCCCGGTGGCTCGAGCTGACGCTTCCCGCCGCAGTGCTGACGATCGATGAAGTGGCCTACGACCAGATGGCCGTTCCGGTGCTGATTTCAGCACACCGTGCAACCACCGCCAATCATCGATATGTCAACGAAGTCCAGTAAAGGCTTGCAGCACTGTGCTCCTCCGGTCCCTACCCCGGAGCTTGCAGCACGGGAAGCGACTGACCGACAATCAAGCCACTTTTGGCTGGAGCCCAGCCCCTCAGGTTGATGTCGCCCGGCCAAGGCCTAAAAACCGGCAGAATGGCATTAGCGATCGAAACGGTGTTCAGCGCCAGGTGTCGGCGTCGCCCATACCGTTTCGCCCGGCTGGAAACCCGCATTGCCGGTGGTACGGGCTACCATGTCGCCCAACCCTTCGACCTTGAAGTAGACCAGTGCGTCGGCCCCAAGCCGCTCGACGTGACGGATCCTGCCAGTCCATCGGCCGCTTGCGGATGTGAGCGTCAGGTCTTCCGGCCGGATTCCGTAGGTCTGGCAGCCAAGGCTCTCGGCAGCAGCACCCGAGTAGAGGTTCATTTTCGGACTGCCGATAAAACCGGCCACAAACGGTGTTGCCGGTCTGTTGTAGAGATCCATGGGGCTGCCGACCTGCTCGATCTGCCCGGCATTCAGAACCACGATCTTGTCTGCCATCGTCATTGCTTCGACCTGATCGTGGGTCACATAGATCATCGTTGCCCCCAGTTTCTTGTGCAGGTCGGTGATTTCGAGCCGCATCTGTGCACGCAAGGATGCATCGAGGTTCGAGAGGGGCTCGTCGAACAGAAAGACTTCCGGATTGCGCACGATGGCGCGGCCGATCGCGACTCGCTGACGCTGGCCGCCTGATAGCGCCTTCGGTTTGCGATCGAGCAGATGGGTCAGTTGGAGCGCATCCGCCGCCTCCCGCACCTTCGCCTCGATCACCGCCTTGGGACGACCCGCCAACGACAGGCCGAAGCCGATATTTTCCGCAACCGTCATATGGGGATAAAGCGCGTAGGACTGAAACACCATTGCGATGCCGCGCTTGGACGGGTCCGCATAGGTCACGTCGTTTCCACCGATCGTCAGCTTGCCGGATGTCACATCCTCAAGCCCGGCGATCATGCGCAGCAGCGTGGATTTTCCGCATCCGGAGGGGCCGACAAAAACGACGAATTCGCCAGACTTGATGTCGAGATTGATGCCCTTGATGATTTCGAGCGCACCGAAACTCTTGCGAATGTCCTTGAGTTCTACACCTGACATACACTTAGCCTTTCACGCCGCCGGCCGTCATGCCGGCAACGATCTGTCGATTGAAGAAGATAAAGACAATGAGCGGGGGGATCGTCACCAGGAGGATGTTCATGAACAAGAGATTGTACTGGCTCGTGTACATGCTCTGGAAATTATAGAGCGTCAGCTGCACCGTCACGTTTTCCTTGCCCGGCAGATAATAGAGCGGGTTGGTGAAATCGTTGAAGATGGCAATCGACTGCACGACGATATTGGTGACCGTCACCGGCTTTAGAAGCGGCATCACCACCCGAAAGAAGATCTGCCACGGCTTTGCGCCATCGATCAGTGCCGCTTCATCGAGATCGCGCGGAATGGTGCCTATGAACGAGCGATAAAGCAGCGTCGAGAACGAGAGATTATAGGCAACCTGAATCAGCACCATGCCGGTCATGGTCTTGAACAGGCCGATCGACTGAAGAAGCCCGATGGTCGGCACTACGGCGGGCGGCATCATCAGCCCGATCAGCAGCGCAGTCTGCGCCACACCATTCCAGCGGGAGCGGCGACGCTGCATGACATAGCCCACCATCGCTGAAAGCACGACGAGGATCGTGACCGAAAACACGGTGATGACGGTGGAATTGAAATAGGCGAGCAGCAGTTGATAGTTACGCGCCTCTATGACCGCGACCAGGTTGTCCCAGAGCAGCCATTCCTTCGGCAATGCAAAGTTGAGACGCGATGCCTCCGCGCGGGACTTGGCAGCCTGCAAGGCTATAAACAGGAACGGGACGATGAAAACGACGGCGGCGACGGCAAGCGAAATGCTGCCGATGACGACCGGGCGATAGCGCATCATTGTTCGATCTCCCGTCGGTTGAACATGATGGTCAACGGCACCATGATGACCGCGATCAGGGCAAACAGGATGACATTGCCCGCCGTCGAGAGGCCATAGAACCCGGCCTGATACTGCTTGTAGATGACGGAGGCGACGACATCGGAAGAGAAGCCCGGCCCACCGCGCGTCATCGCCCAGATCAGATCGAATGACCGCAGGCCACCGATCAGCGACAAGGTAACAACCGTTATCGTTGCCGGCCGGACCAGCGGCAGGGTGATGCGGCGGAACTGCTGCATTCTTGTCGCGCCATCAATTCGGGACGCCTCGTAATAATCCGGGCTGATGGCGGCAAGACCGGCAATGAAGATCAGCGTTGCCAGCCCGACACCCTTCCACAGATCGACAAGCGCCACGGAAAACAGCGCAAGTGCCGGATTGGTCAGCCAGCCCGGCCCATCAATGCCAACCACTTCCAGAGCCACATTGATGATGCCGCGTGTCGGATGCATCATCACCGTGAAGGTAATGCCGATACCGATAGTCGAGACCAGAACAGGAAAGAAGACCACGGCGCGCAGAAAGCCGCGAGCAATCAGATTGCTGGTGAGCAGAACGGCAAGCAGCAGGCCGAAGATTGTTTTCAGCCCGCAGGTCATGACGGCATAGATCAGCGTATTGATCACACCCTGCACCAGAAACGGCTCGGAGAAAAACTGGCGAAAGTTTTCCAGACCGATGAACTGCGCCGTCATCAGGTCCCAGCGCGTCAGGCTGTACCAGAAGGACGTCGCCGTCGGCAGAAGGAAAAAGACGCCATAGATCACCGCTGCCGGCAGAAAAAACCAGAGCGGATAAGGCGAAGTGCGTTTCGTGGCCTCGACCATGGGTCCTCCTTCCACGGCTTGGGGAACCACCCGCTCTCGCGGGCGGTTTGCTCTTCTGGAGCGGCGCTTACCAGTTCGCAATACCGAGCTGCTTGGCCTGCTTGCGCACATCCTCGTCGTAAAGGGCAGCCGCCTCTTTAGCCGGTCGCATGCCGGAACCCACTTCGACAGTGATCTGCTCCAGTGCCGGCCCCTTGATCGGCGACAGGAATTCAAGCGCTGGCGCCGTCTTACCGTCCTTGAAGTATGGCAACATGTCGACGATTGCAGCGGGGACGTCTGCCGGCAGCTCGCAGCCATCGATCAGCGGCGGCCCCTGCACGGTGTTGACGGCCATCATCGCCTTGCAACCATCGACACTGCCGACAAAATCAGCGAAATTCTTCGCTTCCTCGGCATTGGCCGTTGTCTTTGGAATATAAACCGCTGGCGGCATCCAGATCGTCAGGCCATTGTTGGCGGCATCATCTCCCGGCTGGGCGAAAAAGCCGACATCGGCCATGTCATCGGGATAGTTCTGCTTCAGCGCGCCGATGGCAAAGGACAGCATCGGATAATGCGCCGCTTCTCCGGTCGCCACCATGCGCAGGCCATCGTCATAGGTGCCAGCCCCGAAGTCCTTGTTGAGCAGGCCCTTGTCGTGAACGTCCTGCAGCCGCTCAAAACCTTTGACCGCGGCAGGCGTCGTTGCATATTTCGCCTTGTTGGCCGTGTAATCAGCCGCGAAATTGGGTGCCTGTGCCTGCAGATTGTAATAATCGGCCAGCACGAAAAGCTGCGACGTCCAGGTGTCGCGATAGGTCTGGGCGACGGCGACCTTGCCGGCCGCCTTGACCTTTTCGTTGTTGGCCATGAACTCGGCCCAGGTCTTGGGAGGCGTCAGACCAAGTTCGGAATAAATCTTCTTGTTGTAGAAGATACCGCCGGCCATCGTCGTACCATAAGGCACACCGTAGACCTTGCCACCGGACGAAACGACGGATTTGAAACCATCGGCAACCTTTCCCTGCGACGGCAGGTCGCTCAGATCCAGCAACGATGTCTCGGGCTTCAGCGCCTGCAGCAGCGAGCCGGAATTGTAGAGGAACACATCGGTCATCTCGCCGGTCGCAAGCCGGGTCTTGACGATGTTGTCGCCCTCGCCGCCGCCCGGGCGCTGTTCGATTTCAACGGTCACCTCGGGGTTCTTCTGCGAATAGGCCGTGGCGAGCGCCTCGGCAGCCGCGACCGAGTCGGCGTTATTGTCGACCAGAAAGGTGAGCGTGGTATCGGCAAAGGCCGTTCCCGACAACAGAAGCGCTGTCAGGGCCGTTACAGCCGTCAGTCTTGACTTCATACGCAGTGTCATGATGTTCCTCCTCCGAACAGTAAGACGACACGATGGAATGCACTAGAGCCGTTCCGGTGAAAACGGGATCACCTTCAATGCTCTATCGATTTGCTTTCATGCAGTCCGGACGCAAAACCGCTGACGCACTTTTGCTGGACGTACTTTAGTTGCTTTTCGGACTGTCGAAGGTGATCAGATGACGCCCGGCCGCCAGCAGGGTATCGCCGGAAACGGGCTTGCCATCCACAACCGGATTGACGTGCCGCGCCGTCGGCACGAACAGTCCCTCGCAGCCTTCGGGAAGGCTGATGCTGTATTCGACCTTGCCATCAGCCATCGTCCACGACGCCTCGATCCGACCCTTGGCGATCTCATGCCAGGCGGAAACCGGGTTCAGCCTTTCAAGCGGCACCGGCGAAATTTTGACCCGCTTGAAACCGGGATGCTCCGGATCGGGTGAAATACCGGCCACGCTTTCAAACAGCCATTGGCATACGGCACCATAGGAATAGTGGTTGTAGCTGTTCATGTCGGGATCGTAGATCGTCCCGTCCGGCGCCATGGAATCCCAGCGCTCCCATATCGTCGTCGCCCCCTGCTTCACCTGATAGAGCCAGCCCGGCACCTCCTCCTGCAGGAAGACCTTTTCGGCGAGATCGTCCATGCCAAGCTTGGTCAGCGACGGCAGAAGGGCGGGCGTACCGATAAAGCCGGTGCCGATCTTGTAGTCCGCATCTTCGACAACACGACGGAAATGCCCCTTGGCCGCCTCGAAATGCCTGGCCGGAATAAGGTCGTTCAAAAAGGCGAGCGCGTAGGATGTCTGGTCGTTATGGGCGAGACGGCCCGAAGGCGCGATGAACTCGAAAGCAAAAGCCTCGCGGATATCGCCCGCGCGGCGTGCCATCGCCTGACGCACACCGTCATGCCCGAGAACACCGGCAATACGTGCCAGAAGATCGGTCGAGATGAAGTGGTAGAGGGTCGCGGCGCAATCGTCGGCTATGGTTGGTCGCGGCTTACGGTTGTCGCCTACCGGTTGCAGCCAGTCGCCGAAGGTGAAACCACGATCGCCCCAGTGCGGCGGCGGATGAACGATCGGGCCATCCGAGATCGACCACAGGAAATCAACCCAACGCACCATGGCATCGAAACACTCGTCGAGCAGGGCGCGGTCACCGTAGTGTGTATAAAGAACCCAGGGAATGATGACGATGGCATCGCCCCAGCCGGTGGAGCCGGCATAACCCGGAAAATGCTCGGGATGCAGCCGCGTCGGATCGGGTGACACATGCGGGATTGCGCCGTCCGGGCGTTGATCGGCCATCACGTCGCGCAAATATTTGCGCAGAAAATCCTCGCTGTCGGCCAGCCAGCAAGCTGTCGGCGCAAAGACCTGCGCATCGCCGGTCCAGCCAAGACGCTCGTCGCGCTGCGGGCAATCCGTCGGCACTTCGATGAAATTGCCGCGCTGCGACCAGACGGTGTTGAGAACTAACCGATTGACGAGCTTGGAGCCGCTCTCAAAACCGCCCTTGATATCTGGGACCGAGGAGATCGGCACTGAGGCGATGGAGACGATTTCAGCCTCGCCGGTGATCGTTACGCGGGCATACCGATACCCCTGGAAGGTGAAGTAAGGCGCGTAGGTCTCATTCCCCTCGCCTGCCAGCGTATAATGCGTTTCAGCCACCGCAGTGCGGTAGTTGCGATTGTCGAAATAGCGATCCGGCCCAAGCACTTCCGAATGCTCGACACGCACCTGCGCACCCGCTTTGCCCCGGACCGTATAACGGACATAACCGCCGACATTCTGACCGAAATCATAGACCAGGCATCCCTCGGCATCACGCCACTGTTCAAGAGGAGCAAGTGCCGAAAGCTCACGTACGGGCGCCGTCTCATGGGCAACGAGCAGGCCCGTGTCAAAGGCAATGGTGCCCGTGCCATGCGTCTCAGCCGGCGCGATGCGTGCGTCATAAACCTCGCCGAAATAGATGCCCGACTTTGATAAGGGAAGAACGCCGCTCTTCCAGCTGGCATCAGTCAAAAGCAGCGTACGGTTACCAGCGACCAGCTCGGCGATAACAGCGATCCGATCACCCCAGCAATTGGCAATGGCGTTTTCGCCCCACATGATCGGCGAACGATACCAGCCGTCCGCCAGCCAGATCTCGATACGGTTCTCGCCAGCGAACAGAAGCGGCGCAACATCATAACGCTGAAAGGCGATGCGATGGTCGTAATTGGTCCAGCCGGGCGTCAGCAGGTCTTCGCCGACACGCTTGCCGTTGATGAAGCAGCGATAGAGCCCCTGCGCGGAAATGAAGAGATCGACAGCAGCCGGAATGGCCTCCAGCGCAAATGTCTTTGAAACGAAACTTGCAGGACGACCGACGCCCTCATCCGACAACGGCGCGATCATTTCCGCGGCCCAGCGGCGTTGCGTCAAGCCCTTACGGCTGGCGGGCGCGTGAATGTTCATGATGTCCTCCCTGACGTCTTGTAGAACGTTCTATGTGTAACGTTCTACATTTTCTTCCGAGATGCAATAGATATTTGCTGCGCCATCTGCCATGGTGATCGCAGCAGTTGAAAAGACGGAAAAAATTATGACCGCAAGAGACGAAACGGCCACCACCAGGGAACGGGTGACGATCCGAACGGTGGCCGCTCATGCAGGGGTATCGGTCGCCGCGGTCTCAAAGGTCTTGCGTAACGCCTACGGGGTCAGCGAGGCGTTGCGCGGTCGGGTCGAAACCTCGATAGACACGCTTGGCTATCGGCCTTCGCGCACGGCGCGAGGCTTGCGCGGCAGCACCTTCACCATCGGGCTTCTGCTCGTGGATATCCGCAACCCGTTCCTGCCGGAAATCATCGATGGCGTGAACGGCATTCTCGCGCCGTCCAATTACAGCGCAATGATTGGCGTCAGTGAGGCCAAAATTCAGCTTGAAACGTCACTGATCGAATCGATGATAGACTACAAGATGGACGGCCTCATCCTGGTCGCACCTCGCCTGCCCTCCGAGACGATCTCGCGTTTTGCAGAACAGATACCGATCGTTGCCGTCGGCTATCACGACCCGGCAGCCGAGAATTTCGACACGGTCAATTGCGACGACCAACAGGGCGCAGCGCTCGCGGTACAGGCCTTTATCGAGCGCGGCTATCGCAGGATCTCAATGCTGACGCTCGGCTCTATCGAGGGTCACCGGGTGTCTGTCGTGCATCAGCGCGAAATCGGCTATCGTCAGGCCATGGAAACGGCAGGCCTTGCCGCAGAAATCGATATACAGAGCATACCGGTCTTTTCGCCGGATCGGGAAGACAGCATCCGCACCTTTCTACGCCGCCCCGATCGCCCCGAAGCCGTCTTCTGCTGGAGCGATCTCGACGCCGTCACCCTGCTTAACCTGGCGGCCGAAATGGACGTCCGTGTGCCGGAGGACCTGGCTGTTATTGGCTACGACAATTCCCCCGTGGCCGCACTCAGTCTCATCAACCTTTCCAGCATCGATCAGTCCGGCCGTGCGCTCGGCGTACTCGCCACCGAAACCCTGCTGTCGCGCATCCATGGACGAAAGGCGCCACTGGCGCTCACCAGCACGCCCTCCTTCATCGCCCGCCACAGCAGTCTCAAGGACCCTGTCAAAAGCTAGACAAAGCAACCGGTCTGATGAACCATTCCCGTGATACGGGCGGTCAACGCCGCTTCGTCCTCTGGCGGCCTTGCGATCTGGCACTGCGCGGAACCATGTTGGCCGGGAACCCGGCCTGTTGCAATCAGGCGACGGTTTTCGGAGCAGCCCGCAAGCCGGCCTTTTCAATGCCGACGATAGCGCAGATCTCGTCATTGTCGCCGATATCTCCGGAAATGCCGACGGCGCCGATCACGATGCCCTCCTTGTTGACAACGAGAACGCCGCCCGGCGACGGCACCATGCGCCCGCCGCTGACTGTGGCCAGAACCGTGATGAACGCAGGGTTCTTCGCCGCACGCTCCGTCAGTTCGCGGGTGCCAAAACCCATGCCCAGAGATCCCCAGGCTTTGCCGTAGGCGATATCGAAGCGGACGATGCCCGCACCGTCTTCCCGCTGATAGGCAATGAGATGCCCGCCGGCATCCAGCACGGCCACCGCAAGCGGCGCGAGTGAGCGGGACCGCGCTTCGGCAAGTGCCGCATCGATGATGATTGTGGCGTCGGAGAGCTTGAACATGGTCATATCCAGTTGGGGATTAAAGATTATCGAGTGGCCTGCCACCGCAGGAGACGTGCTTCGGCAAGAGACAGGAGACGGCTGCCGACAAGGCCGATCGCGCCCAGGATCACAATGCCGGCGAAGAGATCCGCCGACCGGAAACTGCGGCTGGCAAGCAAGATGCTTTGGCCAAGGCCATCGCGGCTTGCCAGCATTTCACCGACGATGGCAAGGATCAACGAGATGGTGAGGCCGAGCCGCAAGCTGGCCAGAATCATCGGCATGGCGTTTGGCAAGGCGAGTTTCCAGATGGTTTGCAGGCGGGTGAGACCCAGCACGGCACTTACCTCGTAAAGTCGCGGCTCCATGGCGGCAAAACCGTGAATGGTGGCAAGCAGCATCGGCCATAGCGCGCCAAAGGCGATGACCACCAGCACCATCGGATCCGAAAAGCCGAGAAAGGCAATCGCAATCGGGATCATGGCAGAGGCAGGCAGCGGCCGCAGAAGCTCGAGCGTCGGGGCAATGAAGGCACGGGTCCGGCGGGAAACACCGATCAGAGCACCGAGCATGATGCCAACGAGCGACGCAAGCAGCCAGCCAAGCAGCATGCGCTGAACTGTCTCAAGCGTCTGCCCCAGAAGAGTACCGCCGGAAAGCCCCTTGATGAGCGACGCCAGGGTGCGCTCCGGGCTTGGAAAGAAGATCGGCGAGACGAGTTTGGCGTCGGTGATCAGCTTCCAGACAAGGATGAACACCGCAAGGCCCAGGAGCCCAAGAAGGAGCTTGCGCAAAGACCTCGTTCTCATCGTGCGTCTCCCTTTTCAAAGGCCGGCAGGACACGGCGTTGCGCCGCGTTGAGCAGGAGGCTGATCAACCAGCCGATGGCACCGATCCAGAGCAGATAAGCAAACATTTCCGCCGGCCGCAGCGCCTGCTGCGCCATCATGATCCCATAGCCAAGACCAAAGGGATTGGCGGTGATTTCCACTGTCACCGCGACCACTAGAGCGTAGCCTGCGGCAAGCTTGAGCGACATGAACAATTGCGGCACGATGGCCGGAAGAACGATCTTGGTGAGCCTTGCAGAAAAGCCAAGCATGAGCACGGCCGACACTTCCATCAGCCGCGGTTCGACGTCCCGAACGGCTGCGCGCGCCAGCACGACCGAAGGCCACAAAAGCCCGAGCGCGATGATGACAATCTCCATGCGCGCGCCAAATCCCAGCAACATCATGACCACAGGGATCAGGGCAACAACCGGCACCGGTCGCAACAGCTCGATGGTCAGGTCGAGACTGTCATCGGCCAGACGAAAGAGCCCCAGCACGACGCCGATAAGCGACCCGGCGCCGACACCCAGAACGCAGCCGCAGAAGGCAGCCATCAGCGTATCGGCCGTTGCCCGCAGCAGCGATCCATCCGTGAGGACAGCGAAGAAGGCTGCAACGATGTCCAGGGGGCTTGCAAGACTGTCGCTTTCCAATTGTGTGGCGGTCGCGGCAATCTGCGCCACCACGATGACGACAGCGGGCAGAAGGGCCGCGCGCCAGCTGGTCTTGAGCACGGATCTCATTGGTGATCGTCCTTGATCAGATCGTAAAGCTCACGCCGCAGGCGCAGGAATTCAGGATCCTCGCGGGTCATCAGCTGATCGCGCGGCCGGGCCAGCCGAACATCCACCATGCGGCCAACACGACCCGGATTGGGCTGCAGGCAGACGATACGATCCCCCAGATAGATCGCCTCCTCCAGATCGTGGGTGACAAACACCATGGTCGCGCCCGTCATTGCGACGAGCGACAGAACTTCATCCTGAAGCGCCTGCCGGGTCATGGCATCCAGCGCGCCGAAGGGTTCGTCCATCAGAAGCACCTTCGGTTCCTGCGCAAGACAGCGGGCAATCTGAAGACGTTGCTGCATGCCCCCGGACATTTCCGACGGATATTTGTCCGCATGGCGACCAAGGCCGATCTTGTCCAGAAGGTCGCGGATGATCTCCGGGCGTTCCCGTGCAGGGCAACCGCGTGCCTCGAGCGCCAGCGACACATTTCCAGCTGCCGTGCGCCAGGGCAAAAGCGCCTTGCCGTAATCCTGGAAGACGATGGCGACGGAACGGTTCGGACCGGCCAGAACCGATCCGTCAAGCTCAACGCTGCCGGAGGTGGGTTTTGCAAGGCCTGCCAGCATCCTCAGCAATGTCGTCTTGCCGCAACCGGACGGGCCGATGACTGAAATGGTTTCGCCCGGAGCAATGTCGACACTGATACCGCCTATGATTTGCAGGGCGCCATAGGAGAGCGTCACATCGCGAATGCGGATGCGTGGTTGCACGCTCAGTGGCACCGGGTCCGCCCTATCAAACTCTCCGGCATGGAAAGGGGCTTGCGTTGCGGCCATGTCAGGCTCCTTTCACGAGAGCAGCATGCGGGCCGGCACTGGCACCCTTCGGATAACCATAGGCATTCATCCTGGCAAAATACGGCATGCTGGGATGCGCCTCAAAGCGAACACGGCAATCGAGAACAGCCGGAAGACCAGAGGTTATCGCTCTTTCAAGGGCTGGACCGATCTCCTCTTCTTTCGTCACAACCTCGCCATGGCAACCAAAACCACGGGCGATCTCGGCGTAATCCGTACCCTCCAGATCCGCCCCGAACGAGAAATCGAAACTCTTGCGCTGGCCCATCTTGATGACGCCCCAGGATGCATTGTTGTGAATGACGGTGATGATCGGCAGACCATAACGACGGGCCGTATCAAGTTCTGACAGTGTAAAGCCGAAGGCACCATCGCCGCAGATATTAAAGACCGGACGGTCGGGATGCAGCAGCTTCAGGGCAACCGCATAGGGCGTTCCAAAGCCGAGCTGGCACATGCCGGGCTCATGAAAGCGGGTCCGCTCCATGGTTGCCGGCGTCAAGTCATTGCTCCAGAAAGACGTGTGACCGCCGTCATAGGCAATCAACGCATCCTGCGGCAGCAACCGACCGAGGGCCGTTCCCAGGCGCGCCGGGTGCATGATGGCACCCTCGTCCTTGCTCATGTCTGCAAGCTTTGACTGGTATCCCGCATGGATACCCCGCAGATGCGTGAGCCAGCCGGAGGTATCCGCCATCGTGCGGCTTGCGATTGCGTCAATCAGATCCTTGAGCGCGCTGGCCGCATCGGCCCATATACCCAGCGCATGGGGCGTATTGGCGCCAAGGCTCATGGGGTCAATGTTGATGTTGATGAGTTGCGCATCACCTTTGGTGAGCGCCCCACCGTCATCCCATAACCAGGATGAAAACCGGCAGCCGACCGCAAGGATCACATCCGCCTGCTTGAATGCCGTCTGGACAGCATCGCCGCCGATGATGCCGCCATGTCCGATGAAATAAGGCGAATTCGACGGCACCGTGCCGATGCCCATCTGGGTCGCAAGTGCCGGAGCCTTGATATGGGCAAGAAGCTTGCGGAACAGATCGCCGCCATTTGCCGACACCACGCCGCCGCCGGCGACCAGAAGCGGCCGTTGCGCCGCAGCCAACACGTCGGCGGCCCTTGCAATCTGCCCGGCCGGCGCACGCGGCCCTTCGACCGAGCGATACTGTTCGGGCAAGAGGGAAAACACCGCCTCATCGAACTCGAAGCGACCGCCGAGGATCTCCTGCGGCACATCGAGATGCACCGGCCCCTTTCGCCCGGTCAGGGCATGGCGGAAGGCGTCGCGCACGAGATCGGGGAGCCTGCGTCCATCATGAACAACGGCACTCCATTTGGTGAGAGGCTTCAGGAGTGCGTGCGTATCGAGATCCATGAACATGCCGCGGTTTGGATAGGAGGCCGCAAGATGATTGTTGGAGGTGATGAGCAGGAGCGGCAGGTTGTTGTTGAAAGCCGTTCCGAGGCCGCCGACCAGATTGGCGGAACCCGGCCCCATTTCGCCAAGGGCGACGCAGATCCGCCCGCTGGCTGCCGCAATGGCCGCGCCCATCAGCGGGCCGGCTGCCTCATGCCGAACCCCCAGATAACGGATGGAAGGTTCCTCAGAAATGGCATGGAGCAGAGGGTTAAGCTTGCCCCCGGCAATGCCGAACACGAAGGGCACGGCTTCGAGAACGAGCAAACGGGTCAGCGCTTCTGCGCCGGTCATCTGGATCATGATGTCACCTGTAACGTGTCAAAAAGGCGGTCGTTGAACGGATCTGCGCCCGCCGGCGCGCGTGCGGTCAGGGTGCGATCAGCCCTGCGGTATCGATCCTGCCGCTCAGCAGTCCGCCTTCGCGCATCGCATCCTGGAGGTAGTCGAGTGCTGCAACCGTGGGCACGGGCTTGCATTCCGGCAACTCGATCTTGGCCAGAACCTCGATGGGCAGACGTGTGTATTTCGAGACGATTTCGCGGGTCTTTTCCTGATTCTTGCCAATGAAATCCGCTGACTGACCGAAGGCTGCGCGAAAGGATGTGATGGCAGCAGCATTCGCCTTGGCCCATTCGCGCGTGGCGACAAAGGTTGTGTAGGGAATGTCTGCGGGAAGATCCGACATAAAGTGGAAGGCCACCTTGCCACTGGACTGGCTGACAGCGCGTCCCAGCGAGGGCTGCCCGGCGATGATGGCGTCAATCGTGCCGCCCTTCAAAACATCGGCAGTGTTGGGGATCGGCACCTCGATGAAGGTGACGCTCTTTTCCGCAATGTTCTTCTGTTTCAGCCACTGCCGAAACAGAATATCAAGCGTGCCGCCAATGCTGGGCGTTCCCACCTTCTTCCCCACGAGATCCTCCGGTTTGTCGACGGCAACGCCCTCACGCACGGCAAGCCCGACATTCTTGGCGGTGCGTGGTGCAGTGACGCCGCAATTGGCGACGACGACAAGATCGATGCCACTCTCCACCGCCTGCAGCAGCACGGTTGGAGATATGGCGACGATCTGGTGAGAGCCCGCGACCAAAGAGGCCACCAGCGTCTGGTTCGATCCTGTGGGCAGAAACTCGACCTGAAGGCCCTGTCTGTCGAACAGGCCTTCATCCTTGGCGACGAAAGCCGCTTCGACTTCGGCGATTGGCGGCGTGCCGATGGCGATCTTCGTGTCAGCAAAAGCCGGAATGGTGGCAACGGCGAGCGTGCTCGCGATCATGATGGCGCGTTTCAACATGGTTTCCTCCTCGAATGCGGGCTCCTCAACCCTTGGACAGCACTATCCCAGGGCGCCTGACTTTCATCAATAGACAGAACAGCAGTTCAGCTATAACCTTGAATGCATATCTGCCGAGGGTCCGGAGCCTCTCATGAACCTGCGCAAATGGGAGTATTTTCTAAAGGCCGCCGAATTCGGCAATCTGTCACGCGTGGCGGAAAAACTCGACATTTCGCAGCCCGCGCTGAGCCGGCAGATTGCCGCTCTGGAGCAGGAAATCGGAACCTCCCTCTTCCATCGCACCGGCCGTGGCCTGACGCTTACACCCGCCGGCGAGGTGTTTCGCGCCCGAGCGGAGGCGATCCTTGAGGAAATCGCACGCGTCCCAGGAGAGGTGACCCATGCCGCCAACACCCCCTCCGGCCGGCTTGCCTTTGGCGCACCGCCTTTCATGGGGCGCGTCTTGACGGGGGAACTGGTCGCGACCTATGTCGAGACCTATCCACATGTGCGGCTTCGCGTGCGCGGCGCGCATTCTTTTCAGCTGCGCGAGGCGATCTTCTTCCGGGATATCGATATCGGCATTCTTGTCGCGCCGTTGACTGAACCGGACCTGCATACGGAACCGCTGCTGAAGGAACAGCTCTATCTCGTCGGTCCGACCGATAGCGGACTTTCCGTAGACCAGCCGATTTCCATCGACCGGGTGGCCGATTGCCCGCTGATCCTCACACCGCGTCCGGATGGCCTGCGCACCCTGATCGAAGGCGAATTCGCCCGCATCGGCCGCCGCGCCAGGATCGCCATCGAGACCGAATATGCGCCGATGGACGATCTCATCCGCCGCAAGGTGGGATACGCCATCATGCCTTACTGCGGCATGGTCAACTCACCGCTGACCCAGTTTGCCTGGGCGCCAATCGAGGGGCTTTGGGTCACCTGGCTCATCGCCACACTCGACAATACAGAACGCACGCTCGCCGCCCGCCACTTCATCGACATGCTCCACGCCGCCGCAAGAGACAATATCGAACAGGGACGCTGGACCGCGACCTATTTGGGAAACAGCACCAGGTCTTTGCCTTGATGGGATGTGATCCAGCTACGTCGCCACCCCGTCCGCCTTCTGAAACTGCACCATTCAACACGCCAATTGGTTCGGTTTCACGATGGTGCGTTTGGGTCCGGGAGAAGACACGCCGCTTCCGGAGTTTGGAACACGTGAACGGTCATCTGGCGGGCGCATGCCGATCTCCGGAGCCCGGCCGGCGCAAGTAGAGCACCGGCAGCAAGCGCCCTATAGGGCAGACTTCCCGATCGAGGCTCCGCCATCGACGTGCAGCGTCTGCCCGGTGATGAACGCGGCATCGTCCGACAGCAGAAATTCAATCGCCGCGGCAAGCTCGTCCGGTTGGCCGAACCGTCCCATGGGAACACCGGAGAGGTAACGCGCCTCACCTTCATTGCCGATCGGATTGTTCGCCCGGAACAGTTCCGTTTCGGTTGGCCCGGGCGAAACGGCGTTGACCGTGATGCCGGTCTGGGCGAGTTCGAGCGCCCAGCTTCGCGTGGAGCTGACCAGTGCGGCCTTGGCAGCAGCATAGCTTGTCCGCTGTACGCTGCCGAGAACGGTGAGACTGGAAATATTGACAATGCGGCCCCAGCCGCGGGTGCGCATGCCGGACAATGCGGCCTGTACGGCCACGAGAGCAGGATGCAGATTGACGCGCATCACCTCTTCAAGGGTTTCAAGGGTTTCAAGGGCGATGTCGCCAAGCGGCGCAGCCCTGACCAGCCCGACATTGTTGACCACGCCATCGACGTTGCTTTCCTTGACGATCCTGGCCAGTTCGTCGTTGGCACTGCGCTCGGAAAGATCGAGAGTATGCAGCAAACCTGGAAAGGCGTCTGTCGGCTTGCGGGCAACGCCGATGACGGTATGGTCGCGGGTGGCAAGGCGATGGGCCAGGGCGAGGCCTATGCCCTTGCTGGCGCCGGTGATCAGAAAGGTTCTCTTCATCGGGAAAATCCTCTGGCCCTGCCTCAAGGCAGCAGGGCCTTATGGGGTGAATGATGGATCAGACGGCGGTGCGGCTAGCTGCGAGGCGGAGCGCCGGCAGCATGTCTTCCGGTTCCGGACGGCGGGTATAGTCCGGGTTCACCTCCGCGTAGAGGATCACGCCATCTGGGCCGACGACGTAACGGGCCGGCATGGGCAACGTCCAGCTCGGATCGCCGTTGAAGGCCGGAAGGTCATTCTTCAGCGACTTGTAAAGCTCGACCAGGTAATCCTGCATTTCGAAGCGCAGGCCGAAGGCGGCGGCCACGTCATTGTGCGGGTCCGACAGGATCGGGAAGGTCAGGTTGTTCTGACGCACCGACTTGCGGCTGTTGACCGTATTCTGCGGCGAGATGGCAACAAGTTTCGCGCCGAGCGCCTCGAACTGTGGCAGCGTTTCCTGGAGTGCCTGCAGTTCCATGTTGCAATAGGGGCACCAGACACCCCGGTAGAAACTGACCACCAGCGGGCCGTGCGCCAGAAGATCGGCAGATGAAACCGTCTTGCCGTCGGGATCTGCAAGGCTGAAGGCCGGCAATGTGTCGCCCGCTTTCAGGGCCTTCTCGGCCGCGCCGGAGGCGATCAGTTCGGCGGTGGCGCGGCGCATGGTTTCGATGACCGACGAGGGTACGTTATAGGGCGGCTTGCCGGCTTCGAAATCGGCCTTGAAGGCATCGAGCTTGGACTGCAGTGTCATGATCTTGCTCCTTGAGTTCTCAAATTTTTGCGCGCGAGCCTCAGAACTCCCTCTGAAGCTCGGTGATTATTGCGGAGTTGTCAGCCGTGGGAGGCCATCGAACGGGCGACTTCCGCGGCGCTGATGCCTTCGAGAGCCAGGCCATAGCCTGCACCTTCGTCGATGATCCGGCGCAGCTTCTGCGTCAGCGCAATGCGGGTATAGCGGCTCGTCAGCGGCGGAAGGGCGGCAAGGCCCTCGGCAATCTCATGAGCACGGGCGAGCAGTTTGTCGGCCGTCACGATCTCGTTGACGACACCCCATTCTTTGGCCGTTTGCGCATCCAGTATCTGCCGGGTCAGGATGAAGTAACGGCCGCGGATTGAGCCGATCACTTCCGGCCAGAGCAGGTTGACGCCATCGCCCGGCACGATGCCGAAGTCGAAATGCGGCTTGTCCTGGAAAACGGTTTCCGGCGTGGCGAGGATGATGTCGGTCAGCAGCGCATATTCCGAATGCAGAAGGACGGGACCGTTCAGTGCGGTGATCATCGGCACCTCGATGTCGAGGATGTTCATGAGGACCTTCTTGCCTTCACGCAGGATCTTGTCGTAGCCGCGCGGCGAGAAGAAATCGAAGCCATCGGGATTGATGGCATCCATGAAGGCATCGCCCGAGCCGGTCAGGATGACCACCCGGTTGTCCGCGTCGGAACCGACCTGATGGAAGAGTTCGACGAACTGCTCATGGGTGTGACCGTTGAAGACGAGCTTGCCGCCCTCGGTATGGAAGGTGATTTCGAGGACGCCGCTTGGTGAACGCGTCAAGCGGGCATTCGGGAAACTGTTTTTGTAGGTATCGAAACGGGACATGGGAACACTCTTTTGTGTTGGGGTCTTGCGTTCGGGGTTGAAGAGGAAGCGGGACAGGAAACGCATGGGGTCAGGCCGCGGAATTCGGAGCTTCAAGCAGCGCCTCGACGCGAGCGATGGCACGCTGGACGGCGGGACGGGCGGCCACGGTCTCGTACCAGCGGGAAAGGTTCGGGCGCTCGTCGAGCGTCAGGCCGGGGAATTGCCGGCGCCACAGCCAGCCGAAATGGGCGATGTCGGCAATGGTGAAGGCGTCGCCGGCGATGAATGCCTGATCGGCAAGCTGGACATCGAGAAGGCCGAGGATGCGTTCAGCTTCGGTGCTGAAGCGCGCTTCGGCGATCGGCTGTGGCTCCCGCGAGGAGCGCTTGAAGAAACCGGCATTGCCGAAGGCCGGGCTTAGAGCGGAGGCGTGGAAAAAGAGCTGTTCGAAGACACGAGCGCGGTCATTTGCATTTTCAGGGAGCAGCTTGCCGGTATTTTCCGCCAGATGAACGAGGATCGCCGCACTTTCCGTGAGAACGAAGCCGTCGTCCACCAGGACCGGCACTTTGCCGTTGGCGTTGAGCGAGAGAAATGCTGCGTCTTTCTGTTCGCCCTTGCGGACATTGACGGCCTTCAGTTCGTAATCGAGGCCGAGTTCCTCAAGCGCGATCAACACCTTGACGCTGTTCGGGGTAGCAAAGGCGTAGACGTCAATCATGCTTGTCTCCATCGGTTCCTGTTCGCTGGAGAACGTTATGACCATTCCCGTATACTTGCGGCAGACGTCTTCAGGCGATAACGCTTATTCCAACGGAGAATGAGCGATGGACAGATTGCAGGCGATGACCGCATTCGTGCGGGTTGTGGAAACGGGATCGTTCTCACAGGCCGCCCGCCAGATTGGTGTCGGCCAGCCCGCCATCTCAAAGATGATTGCGCAATTGGAGGACCGACTTCAGGTTCGCCTGATCATCCGGTCGACGCACGGCCTCTCGCCAACCGACGCCGGCGTTCGTTTCTATGAACGAGCGAAAGCGGCGATCCATGAAGCGGACGAGGCGGAGCTGCAAGCCAAGGGGGCCGGCGCTGGGCTGTCGGGCCGACTTCGCCTATGCGCAGCCACGACGTTTGCGAGGCTTATGGTCATTCCGCGCCTGCCGGAGTTCATGGCGATGCATCCCGATCTGGACGTGGATATCGTTCTCGACGATCGGGTGATCGATCTCGTGTCCGAAGGCATCGACATCGCGCTGCGCATGGGTGATCTCGCCGACTCTTCGGCCGTAGCCCGCCGACTTGCCACCGGTCGACGGTCCGTGGTCGCGACCCCAGCCTATCTTGAAAGGCATGGCATACCACGGGTGCCCGCAGATATCGCCGCGCATCAGGCGGTGGTTTATACCCAACTCGGCAGGAACTGGACTTTTCGCAAGGATGGAACCGAAGCGTCCGTCGCCGTCTCCGGACGGGTTCAGTTCACCGCTGCCGAAGGCATTCGTGCCGCGGTTAAGGCCGACATGGGGCTTGCCGTTACCTCCGATTGGATGTTCTGGCCGGAACTCATGAGCGGCGCGGTGATCCGCGTGCTTGAAGACTGGGAGCTTCCAAACATTGACCTCTGGGCGGTCTTTCCCACCGGGCGCCTTGCAAGCGCCAAGGCGCGGGCGTTCGCAGACTTCGTGGAGCGGGTCGTCGGGTAGATCAAAGCTCCCGGTGGCCCGGGTTTGCCATTGGGCTGAGATGCAGAGAGGTCCGTCTTCCAGCCGTACACAGCACGCCGGCTGCAGCCGAAATGACGATGCATTGCCGACCGGCCGGATCCGACCCAATCACGGTCATTCACGTCCTCCCCAAGCCATGGTCCCGTCTGGCCCTGAGCAGCCAATCGCCTTTGCTCGGGATGGCCGGACGCAGTGTTATGTGGCGCGGCGGTCTCCGAACCGGGGCGGTTCAGCCCATCGCCAACGCATCGCCTTGAAAGCCGGTGTGTGGTTCCCGGCACAGTCGTCTTGTCATCGTATCTCCTGCTCCCGGCACCCTGGCCGAAGTCCGGTAGAAATTCCACCTATCCACGCCGTTCAAATTTGCCGAACCCGCTCAGGATGAGATCCGCAAGGGCGCCCCTGAGCGCGCCTTTAGATCGGCAGAACAGGTTAATCAGGAAACCCTTTTTATACGGCGCCATGCGGCGGGTGTTGTGCCCTTCAGGCGCCGGAAGACACGGGAGAGGTGAGATTGGTCGGCAAAGCCGCAATCGAGGGCGATCTCGGAAAGCGGGATGTCGGTCGTTGCCATTAAATGCTCGGCCTGATGAAGGCGACGCCGGCAGATGTAGTCATGGGGAGAGGTGCCGAAACTCACCCGGAACGCCGCCGAGAAATAGCTGCTGCTGAGCCGCGTCATCTGCGCGAGATCGTCGATGTTGATGCGATCCGGATAGGCTTTATCGATGTGTCGCTTCAGACGTTCGACCTGCCAGGGAGCCAGGCCGCCGCGGGTCGATGGTTGCGAATTTCCCCCGACACTGTCGGCATGGCCTGCAAGCGCAGAGGCCCGCCGCACAAATTCCAGTGCACCTTCCTGGTCGCGCTGGACGAGGGACATGGCATGCGCCAGCAATCTCGTCACCTGATCGTGCTCAACTGCAACCGGCACCATGCCTTGGGGCATTCGGTGGCTGCTCTCATTGGCTGGAGTGAAAAGTGCAGACATGACGCCCCCCATCTGGTGTGACCTGATGGAACAAATCTTCCATTGAACGGTGGGTGAAAGAAATTATACATACATCAATCGGCGTCAGACAGCAGTGCTAGCCACCCATACATCCGTATAGGGTGTCCTGTCCGGCCGGGATTTTCGGACGGTCGCGGCAGCAGAAGAAGCGGTTATTTGCAGGGAAAAACAAACAAAAAAAGGCCGCCGCGGGTGACGCGGCGGCCTGTTTGGCGTGCTCTTGCCTCAGCTCTTCACGAAGGCCAGCAGGTCGGGGTTGAGGACATCGGCGTTGACGGTCAGCATGCCATGCGAAAAGCCCTCGTATACCTTGAGCGTTCCGTTCTTGAGCAGCTTCACCGAAAGTTCTGCGGACGCTGCGATCGGAACGATCTGGTCGTCGGCGCCGTGCATCACAAGCGTCGGCACGGTGATCTTTTTCAGATCTTCGGTCTGGTCGGTTTCCGAAAAAGCCTTGATGCCGTCGTAATGGGCCTTGGCGCCGCCCATCATGCCCTGGCGCCACCAATTCTGGATCACGCCTTCATGCACGGTCGCACCCTTACGGTTGAAACCGTAGAACGGGCCGGCGGGCACGTCGCGGAAGAACTGGGCGCGGTTGGCCGCCAGCGCAGAGCGGAAACCATCGAACACCTCGATCGGCAGACCACCGGGATAAGCGGCCGTCTTCAGCATGATCGGCGGAATGGCGCTCACCAGAACGGCCTTGGCAACACGGCCCTGCGGTTCGCCGAAATTGGCGACATATCGTGCGACTTCGCCGCCACCGGTGGAGTGACCGATGTGAACCGCATTGCGCAGATCAAGCTTTTCGAAAACGGCAGCGGCGTCTGCGGCGTAATGATCGATGTCGTGGCCGTCGCTCACCTGCTGGGACCGGCCGTGTCCACGGCGGTCATGCGCGATAACGCGGAAGCCCTTCAGGACGAAGAACAGCATCTGCGCATCCCAGTCGTCCGAGGAGAGCGGCCAGCCGTGATGGAAAACGATCGGCTGCGCATCCTTCGGACCCCAGTCCTTGTAAAAGATCTCGACGCCGTCCTTGGTGGTAATGAAGTTCTCGGTCATTCGTATCATTCCTTCCATTTGGAGTTGGGTTGAGGTTTCCGAGGCAAAGACCGGGACCGTCATTGCCAGCGAAAGAGTGGCTCCCGCCAGCATGGCCTGCCTGCGGGACAACAGGATTTCGTATTTTTCATCCATTGGCTTGGTTCTCACTGTTTGGATGAACAAACCCTAGAACCTGAGCCCCACTCAATCTTGTCGGCTAGGCTGATTTTTTGGACATTTGTCTTGTCACGTCGATCCATCCAATGCGGATGAAGACAAAGCAGATCTGCTGAACCCGTTTCGCGCAATGCGCGTGTCCGCGCACGGCGACGATAGACAACACCGCTGGCGCACATCATGGGCGCGCAAAATCGTCTTTCTCAGCTCGGGCAAGAACCTAAAAACGTGCTCAGAGGCCGTTAAAGCCGCGATAACCCAGAACAGGAATGTCGCAGCGCCTGTCGACTGTGTCTGCGCTTCCTGTCCGCGCACAATCGATCCTGGTCTTGAAATTGTGGCCCTCCACCTGACCGGTGCGCGGGCCGCCCGGTGAAGCGCATCCGGACCCGATGCTGAAAGCCAGCGCGGCCAAAAACGTCCACTGCGCCAACAGGCGTGGGCGTTTCCTGACGTCATCAGGCTGCTTAAAAATCGGAAGTGATACGGTCATGATACAATCACCGGTTAAACAAAAATGGGAGAGGGCTTGGTCTGTGAGGACGGACCCGGCTGGAGGGCGCTACTCTTCAAGATCTATGTCTCGACGGAGGGGTAATCGCTGCCGCGCCAATGCTGCAGTCTGTCTGCAAACAGGCGTTGAAATGTCAGCGGACCTAGTTTTGCCGCGTAGGGTTCGTCGTAGATGCCGACAAAGATCGTGAGGTTGAGGAAGAAATGCGCGCCCAGTTCGAACAGTGCAACGAAGTCATGATCGACAAGCGCTCTGCGCTCGTCATCGGTCAGGTGATGCACCGAAGACAGCTCCACCTCGCTGTTCAGCAGCCTGGGGCCGATCGATTGCTCCCAGGCGGACACGAAGGCCTCGGGGTTTTCGATATAGCGCTGGAGAAGCTTGGGATCACGATCGACTGAAAACAGGAACTTGTTCACATAATATTTGCTCATTGCTGCAAATCCTTGGGATACCAGGTGAAATAGGCCTCCATCGTATGAAAGAGGTCGAGATAGTCGGCGTAGTCAGCCTCACCGGGGCCGGCCACGCCAAGCATCAGAATGAAGTTCAGGAAGCCGTGGGTGGCATTCCCGCTCCGTTCCAGGCTTTCATGGGTCACGCTTTCCAGAATGGCGTTTGCATCCCCCGTCCGCAGCCATTCGATGGCTTGCCGGTCGAAGGTCGGATCCGGCCCGGTCTCCATGAACTGCCGCGGGCCTCCGAGTTCCAGCGAGAGATGGCCGGTGCCGATGGCGGCAATCTTCTTGTCGGAGGGATAGGCTTCGATTGCTTGGCGGATGGCCCGGCCGAGCTCGAAGAAACGGCGCGGCGTGTGCAGCGGGGGCGCGAAAATATTGGTATAGATGGGCACGATCGGCAGATCGTTTTGCGGACGCAAGGTGATGATCGGGCAGACGATCGAGTGATCGATCTTCAGTTCGTTGGAAAACGCAAAGTCGAAATTCTGCTGCAGCAGGGATTGGTGCAGGAACCGCGACATCTCTTCATCGCCGC
This sequence comes from Neorhizobium sp. PAMB6716, assembly GCF_058242805.1. Taxonomy (NCBI): domain Bacteria; kingdom Pseudomonadati; phylum Pseudomonadota; class Alphaproteobacteria; order Hyphomicrobiales; family Rhizobiaceae; genus Neorhizobium; species Neorhizobium sp. PAMB6716. Next base: position 1,392,633 of record NZ_JBZAYW010000002.1, on the reverse strand, counting down.
GAAGCCTGTAGCTGGGTAGGCCGAACTCGCGTTCCTCGTTATAGAAGGTCGCGTCATAGGCCGGTGCCTTCCCGATCAGAAACTGCGGATAGTTATCCAGAAAGATCTGATGGAAGTGATCCGAGCCGATCATCACCATTATATCCGGCTCGGCACGTGTCAGCGTTTCCCGGTAGGCTTCGATCTTCCGCTTCCATTGCGCAGCTTGCGGCATCTGGTCTTCGGGAGCAGCGGTGGTTGCCTTGAGATAAAAGGGATGATGCGTGGATGCGAGTGTCGCGACAAGTTTTGCCAAAGCGGATCTCCAAGAGGGTAGCAGGACCGATAGCTACTGCCTTGAGGTAGAGCCGGCGTCTTTTGCGCGTATTTCGAACGGGGCCGATTGGATTGCGTTTGAAATGGTCTTCCAGGCTGCAACCGAATAGCGGGCGCCCCGATGAGGCGCCGAAAGCCCCTCGTCACGCCACCGTCACCGGTTGCCGCCAGTTTCACCCCTTGTTTCGATGGATCGTCTTCACCTCGGCATCGAAGAGGTAACCGGCGCCCCTTTCCGTCTTGATCAGGCCCGGTTTCGAGGGGTCGACCTCAAGCTTTCGGCGCAGTCGCAGGATCAGCACATCGATGCTGCGATCGAAAACCTCCTCATTGTGGACGCGGCTTGCAGACAGCAGTTGCTCTCGTGACAGGATCTGGCGTGGAGACCGCAGGAATGCCGTCAACAGATTGAATTCGCCGGCGGTCAGCTTCACCTCCTCACCCTCATGGGTCAGCCTGCGCAGCTTGATGTTCAGTTCCCAGCCGTTAAATTCGTAGATGGTCCTGTCCTTTTTGGAGCCGACGACAGGACGCTCCCGCAAGGACGAGCGCACGCGCGCCAGCAATTCCCGGGTGCCGAAGGGTTTGGTGATGTAATCGACAGCGCCGAGTTCCAGCCCGACAACCTTGTCAGCCTCTTCCAGCCGGTCGCCGCTGATGATGATGATCGGGCAATCCGACGTGCTTGAAAACTTCCGAACGATATCCAGACCGTCTTCGCGCCCGAGGTTGAGATCCACGATCAGCAGGTCCACCTCATCCGTGCTGAGGACCCTCTGCAGATCCTGGCTGCCACTCAACCCGGTGACACGGAGGGCGTGTTGGGACAGATAATCCGTCAGTAAACTTCGGATGGCGAGATCATCATCAATGACCAGAACGTGCTTCACGACGGCTCTCCGAGATGGCCGTCAAGGGAAGGCGCCGGCTTCAGGTGAACCAGACGTCCGCCGCCTTTGGAGACCGTGGACCGTTCACTGCCGGGTTTTCGTCTCCTGTTCATCCGGTCACCGTGCTGCCCGATGGGCTGCGAATTGATGCAGCGTCTGCAAGCCGGCTCCTCGAGCATATCGCTCATCACGCCATTCCTTCGTTTACTGAGGAAGGCTCACAATAAGCGTAAGCAGCCGTTATCGCAATATCATTTCTATCAATTCAATCATTTTTGTGCACTTATCATTTGTGAACGATCTCTTATGGCGGCGGGTATGGGTGCGTTCAACCGCTGGCCGGTCCTTGCAGGCCTCTTCCCTCACATTTTCTGGCTCCACCTCAAGGAGATGGTCCGGGCGGGGACAGGAAGGTACTCCGTAAATGGACGCAGCCGCCGCAGATCCGAATGCCTCGAGAAGGACGAGAGCTGTACGTCGGTAATCGATCCCTCTTGCTCTTTCACAGATCAGGCCTGGAAAGCGGCAGGCCACAGTCAGTGACAGAAACATGCATGACCTCCGTCATTCGAGAAAGATGGATGGGGAGGTGCCCTGCGCACTCGCGGGCGCTTGGCGTCCTCTGATCAGGGCGCTGGCGTCTCCTCTGCGGGCGGTCTAACGCCAGCGGACAACAAGATCGTCCACCTGACGGATGCCCGCATGTCCGTGGATGCACACGCTCTGGTCACCGATATCGAAGTCGAGATGTGCATTGAGGAGTGCATGAAGCGCTTCTTCCATCTCGATCCGCGCCAGCGCTTCCCCCAGGCACCTGTGTTCTCCGCCGCCGAAAACGGGGTGCCATTTGCCGAGAGGCCGCGTGAGGTTGAACCGATCGGGATCGATGAAGACAGCAGGATCGCGAAGACCGGACATGGTGGACAACAGGACCGGACCACCCCTCGGGATCACATGTCCGTCGAGGCTGATGTCTTCGATTGCAAGGCGCGGGATCGATGCGACGGCCGGCTCGAACCGCAATGCTTCCGAGACCGCAGCCGCCACCATCGCCGGTCGATACCGCAAAGCCTTCCACAGCCCATCCTGCCGCTCGAGAAGCAGCCCGACCATGATGACGATCGCCGCCCGCGTCGTATCGGAGCCGCCCAGAACAACAGAGACGATCTGCATGACAGCCTCGACGGGCGACATCTCGGCGGCCTGATCGACGCTTGCGACATAGTCCGAGAGAAAATCACCTTGTGGCCACTTGCGGCGATCATCGATCAACGCGGAGACATAGGCGGAGAGATCGCGTGTGGCCGCTTCGATGTCGGGCAGGTCATCCTGCGTCCAGGACGTCGTCAGGATCTTCGATACCCGGTAGGCCATGGAGGTGAAGAGAGGAACATCATCGCGCGGAATGCCAAGGATCGCGGCAATCGTCACGGCGGGGATAACTGCGGCATAATCCTCGCGCAGGCACATTTTGCCAGCGCTTCGCTTTGAGGCGACAAGTTCCTCGGCCAAAAGTCGGACATTGGGGCGAAGTCCCTCCATCATCCGAAAGGCAAAGCTGCGCGAAAGCGGGCGCCGGCGGCGGTGGTGCGCATCGCCGTTCGAAAATAGCAGGCTGTTGGACACTAGGTCCATGACCGGGCCGTCCGCAATGCCCCTTGCCCTCAGAAGCTCGGTCTCGATCTGCCGTGTGCGGGGATCGCTCACCAGCTTTTCGACATCATGGGCGCGCAGAACGAGGAAGGCACCGTCCTCCCGCTGCACGAAGGGAAAAACCGGCCGCAATTCCTTGAAGAATTCGTGCGGTGCCGAATTGAGAGCGGCAAAACTTAGGATAGGTGGGGAGACGGTGATCTGGGACGAGAGTGACATCGGGAACGGAGTCCTCTTTTGTTGACTGACCTCGTTCTCGACCCTTCACAATGCCCGATGTTTTCAGGATCGGGCATTGTCGTTTCATCTGTAGGACGAGCCACGGTTTCAGGCGGTATTTTTCAACGGATTGCAGGAGAAGCGCATCGGATCGCGTGTTGACGCTGCCAGCTGACCCGGCACTCCGTCGTCTTGCGCACAAACATGTGCCCCTGAAATGCCGGCCTCCCCTCAAGCCGGAGGCTTGGCAGCCCTTCGACAAGCGCAGACAACCCCTCTTCCAGCTCTGCCCGCCCCAGCGCATCGGCAACGCATTTGTGGGCTCCGCCGCCGAAGGCCAGCCGTGCCAGTTTCAGGTTGGGCCGTGAGATATCGAATGCGTCAGGCTGATCAAAAACACGCTCGTCCCGTAGGGCGGAAATGAACGACAGCAGCACCAGCTGCCCGGCCGGCAGAACCCAGCCGTCGATCTCGATGTCTTCGACGGACACCCGCACGACACCCGCGATACCCGGCTCAAAGCGCAGGCCTTCTGCAACAGCGTTCGGCACCAGCGTGAGGTCGTCGCAGACCGCTTGCCATTGCTCCGGCTCCGACAGCAGGTGGACGGCTTGCGCAACGAGCCCGGTTCGCACGGACTCTGTGCCTCCAATGATCAGCTGGACGATCTGGACAAGCAGTTCCAGCCGCGTCACGTCATCGTCCTGCGAAAGCTTGAGATAGCGGGACAGAAAACTCTCCGACGGATTGGTTTCAGCCCCTCGGAGAAGGTCATCGAGATAGTCGCGCAGCCGAAGTGCCGCCTGCTCGGCTTCCGTGACAGCATGCTCGGTAGGATGCGGTCGAAAGAACTCGTTCATGGCGTGGATATCCTGCATGAACGTGGGCACGTCCGGATCGGGAACGCCAAGAAGACCGGCAAGGGCAAGGATTGGAAGCTTTGCCGCATAACCGGCGGCAAGATCGAGGCTCGCGCTGTCGTCACATTCATCGATCAACGCTGCCGCCGCACGACGGACATGCTGGCGAAACTCTTCCGACACCTGGTGTGCAAGCGTTCTTGATAGCCCAGAACGCCGGCGGGTGTGCACATCGGCATTGGCCGTCAGCATGCCGTGCTCGAAGATGTCGAATAGCGCGCCTTCGCTGATCCCGGCTTGGGCGAGCATGGCCGTTCCCGTTGCCTGCAACCTTGGGTCCAGCAGAAGACGGCTGACATCGTCATGCCGCAGGATCACGTAGCCGCCGGTATCGAGCGCAATAAACGGATAGTCCGGGCGGTATCTGGCAAACGTGCCGTGAATGTCCGTTTCCAGATCTGACGATGCGACGACAGGAACGGTGCGGGTAGTATCCAACATGATGTTTTACTGCCTTTTGAGATCGCGAAATCGATGAAAGTGAAATGGGGGACGTCAAGACCGGCGGGCACTGGGCGGGCGCGACTTGACGAGGCAACGCAGCCGAAACCTTCAGTGAGCGACACATGGTGGGTCGGCGCGCGGGCGCGCCGACCTCCAACAGCCTTACAGTTCGTGTGTCTTACAGCTCGTGCTGGGTGCGGATGAGATCCGCTGCCCTTTCGCCGATCACCACGCAGGGCGCCATGATGTTGCCCGTCATGATGCGCGGCATGATCGAGGCATCCGCGATGCGCAGACCATTGATGCCGTAGACCTTCAACTGGTGGTCAACCACCGACATGCTGTCGCGACCCATTTTGGCCGTGCAGGACTGGTGCCAGTAGGTGACCGCCGACTGGCGGATGAAGTCAACGAGGCCTTTCCGGTCACGGGCGCCCGGAGCTGTCTCGCCCTTCACCAGCGGCTGAAAGGCGGCGCCATTTCCAAGCTCCCGGCAGAGTTCGACAGCAGACATCGCCGCGGCCATGTCCTCCGGTTCACTCAGGCAATTGGGTTCGATCAGCATGGGATCGTTGACGCCGGCACCGGAGAGCCGCAGCCAGCCGCGGCTTTTCGGCTGTGCCAGCCCGGCAAACATGGTCCAACCATGTTCAGGCGTTTCCAGTCCCGTTTCCGTCGGGGACGGCACGGGAAACTCCAGCTGGCATTGCAGGAGATCAGGCTGCGTCAGGCGGGAATCGCTCTTCCAGTAGAGCGTTGCCTCGCATCCGCCCCCGCCGACACCCTCGGGCTTGCGATAGGCCCAGGTACATCCAAACGCGATATGGTCCTGATGATTTTGCCCCACGCCCGGCAGCGCCTGAACGACGGGAATACCATGGGCTGCCAGCTCATCCCGCGGTCCGATACCGGATTGCATCAGGACCTTTGGCGTGTTGACGGCACCGAGCGACAATATCGTTTCGTAATGCGCCTTGAAGCGCCGGCGCTGGCCGTTCAAGATTACCTCGACACCAACCACCCTCTTGCCGTCAAACAGCAGGCGCGACACCAGTGCCCCGGTGATGACCGTCAGGTTTTTCTTGGCCGAGTGCGGCGCGACATAGGACTGGTAGACGGATTGACGCTTGCCGTCCCGGATACGCAGCTCCGCGATCGACGCGCCTCCCTCGCTCTCCATCATCGCCCCGTTCGGTGTGTCGAAGACAGGAATTCCGAGCGCCTCGGCAGATTGCAGGAGGGCATGGGCAACTGGCTGCGGAGCATCGGGTTGCGCCACATAGGCAGGGCCGCCGGTACCACGACGCACCGGATCGGGCGCGCCGCGCCAGTCTTCGATGCGGCGGTAATAGCTGAGGGCGGATTCGTAACCCCAGGCGTCATCACCAGATTCTGCGGCAAAGTGGTTCCAGTCCGCCTTATGACCTCGCGACCAGACCATGACATTGATGCTCGATCCGCCGCCGAGTCCCTTGCCCATGCTCAAGGGAAGCTGGCGCCCTTCAAGGCCGGGCGTTGGCTGGCCGACAAAACCCCAATCGCGTGACGAGCCGAGATTAAGCGGCCACTGGGCGGGTTCGCGCACGCTGTCGGCACGATCATCGCCGCCGGCTTCCAGAAGCAGGACGCTTGGGCCGCCACATTCGGCAAGGCGTGCAGCGACAACCGAGCCGCTGGAGCCAGCGCCGCAAACGATAAAATCAAAGGCTTCGCCTTCGTAGCCTGAGGGCATTTCTTCTTCGCAGTTCTCTGGTTCTTGCGCAGTGGGGAGCATGGGAGATCACCTCGTTGACCAATGTATTGGGTGATCCTCCATACTGCCTCATGTTTCGTTTTTCAACGTTTTTATCAAATTTATCATTTTTCAAATGTAACTTGAGCGTGATCTTACTGTGACGCAGGCAACGAAAGCGCGCGCCCGCGGTGATTGCACCGGAAAGTCTGGAGGGAAGCTTTGAGTGGCGGAAGGGTTCAGGTCACCGATGGACACAGCGGCATTGTCAACTGCCGATCTTGTGGCGGCACCGCGCGCGGAATAAAACTCAGGCGGCCTCTCCGGATCGCGCCAGCGTGTCGAAAATTGCATTCGCCAGAGCAGCGGAACTGAACGGCGTTCTTAAAATCCGCGCCTGTGACGGCTGCAACCCAGGGCGCAGTTCAGACGTCCGGTCCGTGAGAAGGAGTATTTTCCCGGAGCCGAACGCCGTCTCCACCACGGTTAGGTCGGTTGTCGATGTGAGGCACGTCTGGTTGAGGATCACCATGTCGGCGGCAATCCCCGAGCCCAGCAGTTCCTGAAGGCATCCGATGCTTCCGCAGCCGATCGGCTCGTAGCCGAGCGCCGCTGTCTTTTCCTCGTAAAGATCGCGCAAAGTCTTGTCGTTCTCGACAATCATGATGCATTCGCCATTGCCTGTGGGCACGGCGCGTTCGTTGAAGAAACTGTCGATCGGCAAGGGTGCGAGATTGGTGGCCGGAAGGAAAAGTTCGAACGTGGTTCCCATGCCAGCTGTGGCTCTGACATGAATGCCGCCGCAGAGCGAAGAGACGATGCCATGCACGGCCGAGAGGCCGAGCCCCGAACCGCCGGACTGGGCATTGGTGGTAAAGAACGGCTCGAAGATATGGGGCATGACGTGAGGCGCAATGCCGGGCCCTTCATCGGTAACCGCCAGACGCACGTAGGATCCGGGCGAAATATCGCCATGCGTCAGGACCCGCCTGCGCTGCACCTGGACAGGCTGAACATCGATGGTCACCGTTTTTCCCCGTGCCGAAGCCTGGCTTGCGTTCTTGCACAGGTTCATCGCCAGCTGATGCACCTCGACCGGATTGCCCTCAATGACCGCCGGCTCTTTGCTCAGAGTGGAATGGATGACCACGTGGTTACCCAGTGTGACCTGCAGCAGCGGGAGGATGTCGGCAACGGCATCCGCGACATCAAACGGCTTGACGATCCGTTCGCGCTTGCGGCTGAAGGTCAGGATCTGGTCGACGATATGTTTGGCCCGCGCGCCGCTCTTCAGGATTTCCTCGACATAATGGCGCGTCGATGATGGCTTTCGAAGCATTTGGACCGCCATTTCGCCATAACCGAGGATCGCACCAAGCACATTGTTGAACTCGTGCGCGATACCACCGGCCAGGGTTCCGATGGCCTCGAGGCGCTGGGCATGTTCCAGCCGATGTTCAAGCCCCTGCTTTTCCTGCCGGCTTTTATCGGCATCGATGAACTCCATGAATGTCTTCAGCGTGGAGTGAAACAGTTGCCTTTCGTCGAGGGTCAAACGGGGCTTTCCGCGTTCGAACAGAAAGACAAGAGCGGCGACATCCTTGTCCGGCAATCCGGCGCCGACCAGCAGGCTGGGAGAAATGCCATCTGCCTGCATCATGTTACAGAGACGGATCACCGGGCAGCAGCCCGACTTGTTCTGCAGGCGGATCGACGGCATCTCCCTGTCACGATCCAGATCCTGGGCAAATGCCATCAGGTGTTGGTGGATTTGCAGCCCATCTTCGAACTGATAGGCGTCCTTCACCTCCCCCCGGTCAGGATCATAAACGACGTAGCCACTGCCTCGGGCGCCGAAGAAGCAGGACATGGTCTGCAGGGCCTTGCCCATGAAGATCGGGAAATTGTCGTGCCCGGATTGGATGAGATCCGCCTTGATGTCTGCCACCACCTGCTCGTAATGCAGCCTCCGCTTCAATTGCCGCGTCTGTTCGCGAAGGCGATAGATCAGGATGCAGATATAGAGGGAAAGCAGTGCCGCCGTGATACCGAGGACGATGCGGCTGATATGGGCAAGGGAGGCAGCATCGGCTGCAATTCTCAAATATTCGGTCTGCAGCTCACCGGCCCGGATCGGCGTCGCTGACGCCTGGATTGCGGCAATCTTCGCGTCGACCCTTGGCATGACGGCCAGTATCATCTTCGCGTGCACGATGACTGTCGCGAAATTTTCAAACCGCGGGGCCTGCGTGTCATATCGTTCGAGTTGTGCAAGCTTGTAGACGATGCGTTGTTTGAGGTCGTCGTTGTGGCTAGTTGAAAACCGCATCATCAGGTTGCTGAGGTCGCCGACGCGCGCCAGAACCCAAGCTATACCTTTATCCTCGGTCTCGTTGAGCGATGTCAGTGTCTGGCCAAAGACCCCGAGCGAGTTTTGCAGCAGGGCATTGCGCGTCTTGAAGCCTTCCACCTGGATCTCGTCACGATCGATATCCTGCGTGAGATCGGAGACGAGGCTGTTGGGCTTCTCTTCGGCGGCGAACTGGGGGCTACCGAAGAGATCCCGCAAGCCATCGACGGCACGTCGCAGATTGACGACCGACGTCACGAGGCCGTCATAGGACGGCAACTGCCCTGCCCTTGCCCTCAGCACGTCTCGCTGCAAGGCAGCGTGGTTCACATCGACCGCCCGCAGGTTCATCATGATGGCTTCATGAACCGATCTATCGGGATGCTTGCCCGCAGCCACCACAGCCACAACGATAACAGTGACAATCAGGATCGACAGCGGCAGGGTTTCAGCGAGCCGGCTCAGTGACAACCGTCGTAAGACGTTTCCCATCATATTCCCCGGTCAGACTTTTCAGGAAGGCTTCGAGATCGGCAATATCGTTCTGCGAGAGCTGGCGGCCGAGCTGGCTTCTGCCCATTACCGCAATCGCCTCGCCAAGCGTCGCAACACTTCCGTCGTGAAAATAGGGGGCGGTCACTTCGACATTGCGCAGGCTGGGGACGCGAAACACATCCGCATCCCCATCCGGGACCGACAGCCGTTTGTCGAGATCCGACCGTGTCTGCAAAACTTCTGCATCGGGCGGACCAAACACACCAAAAATCTGGAACATGTTGCCGCCGACATTTGCCCCCTGGTGGCAGGAGACACAGCCATAATCCATGAACAGCTTGAGACCGTGCCTGGCGGCGGGAGCAAGTGCTGCTTGATCGCCGTTCAGGAAGCGGTCAAAGGGCGCATTCGGTGTTGCAAGCGACATCTGGAATGTCACCAGCGCATCCAGAACATTCTCGCGGCTGGGCAGCGCTCCGTATCGCAGCCTGAATGCAGATAGATAAGTCTCGTCCTGCGTCAGGCGGGACAGCACAGTGCTCCAATCGGCAGCCATAAGGTTGGGATCATCCAGCACCGCTTCGTTCTGGACTCTGAGCGAGGTAAAACGTCCCCGCCATCCCAGCCGATAATTGGTGCCGACATTGAAAATGGTGGGGGCATTGAAGGCGTGAACCTTGCCTTTGTAGCCAATAGTTCTTGGCACCCGAACCGTTCCGCCCGTCTTCAGGTTGTGGCAGGTACTGCACGAAAGCCTGCCCTCGCCCGATAAAACCGGATCATGGAAAAGCCGCTCGCCAAGCAGGACCTTGCCGGCATTCAGGCTGGCGGGCGGCGGCAGCGGAGACAGGGCATTCGGCTGAACTGAGTTGAGAGGTGTGTTCTCTCCCGTCACCGCCACGGTACCGCCAAGAGCGACAATCCCCGAAACAGCCAGAACCGACGCGGCAAGGCCGAGACTATAGCCAATCGCTGCTACCGCGCATCGCCTCGTGCTCATCAGGTGCCGCTCTCCGAAAGCCTGTTCCCGGTTAGGGATGGAGGCGTTTAGACCCCTTAGGGGTAACTCGCCACCGTAATCTATTTATCATAAATATCATATTTATCATTTTTAAATTCACCTTGTCAAATCCACGATCCCCGGCAGTCGCGAGGAAAGATCACGCGGGAAGGCGAACGACTGCCTTGATCATGGCCAGCAGACCCCAATAGATGCCGATAAGAGAGGCGCACGAAATCAAGGCGATGAGGGCCGGCAGCCAGAAGCCCGGCTCCTTGATCGGCGCGGGTTGCGCAGGCGCCGGCATCTCCCCCTCGTCAGTGACAGGGGCGTACTCATAGGGAGCATCATCGTCGCAGAGTGGATGATGGACGGATCGCCATAACCGGTGCGCATAGAGAGACACGACAACGCCTTCAGGTGACAGCCTTTCACCCGCGCGCCACAAACCCTTCATGGAGACCTCGTCTTCGCAATCCATCGTTTTCGCCCCCCTGTCGTCATCGCACCTATTGGATCCCGATCATGGTGCCGGGCCGGTGTTTCCCCCAAATTGCGCAAGGCCCGAGAACGATTGCGTTTGAAACAGGATCGGGAGACGTCGTGCATCGCCGCTCCACGCGGCGATGCCGTGCTGTCGCATCCCTTGCTGCCGCCAGACAAATTTCGATTGCAACGAAATTTGCCGGCATTTGAAACGGCGTTGCAGCACCAGCCCTTCAGACGAGATGTGGCCTGACGCAGTGTCAGGGAGTGCAAGAGGAAATTTTGAATGAATATGGTAAAGGCGAAAAATCCCTTCGACCAAAGCGCGTCGAGCGAATGGCTGGAGATTACACCCGGCGAAAGGTTCAAGCTCCGGACATCCGCCACAGAGACGGATGGCATCTATATGACCCTGGAGATCATTGCCGATCCTCGTAACGGTGTGCCGATGCATGTTCACGCCAACGAAGAGGAATGCTTCATCGTTCTCGAAGGCAGCCTTTATCTTGTCAACGGCGACCAGAGGCTGAACTTGTCGGCGGGTGACGTGGCGACCGTCAAGAGGGGAACGCCGCACGCGTGGTGCAATATCTCGGAAAACAGTGCGCGGTTTCTGATCGTTTTCACTCCCGGCAATATGGAGAAAACATTCAGGCGCATCGGCTTGATGAAAGGCGGGGATCTGGCCGCGATTTCAGAGACAGCCGAAAGTGATGGCTCGACGATTGTCGGACCTCCCCCTTTTGATGACATCTATTCCGTCCTGTCACCGCGGCCACAAGCCTAAAGACCCGTTGCTCGATGTCGGAAAGGCCGCAACAGATCAGGTTGCTGCCTTCCCGGATAAAAGCAGGTCCGTTTACGGCTCGCCAGCCTTGCAAACGCCAAATGGGCAAGGCTTTTCAAACGTCGTGCCGATCTCGGCTGCATGGGCGGCGATGGCTCCAAAGGCGAAATACATCACCGCCGCACCGATGGCCGACGTGTGGATGAGATGGCCGAACAGGCGCTGGCGAGGTGAAGCGGGCAACGGAATGTCGGCAAGTGCAGGCGCAGGGGTAAATGTCATATTGAAAACCTTGGGCTTATGGGTGACTTCCCTCTGCTATCGCGTTCAAATCGCTCTCGGATTTCAAAGCTGCGGCTCTCCGTTGCAGATAAAACGGAGACAGGCATCGGGCCGGACGATGACCTTTGACTGCGCGCACATGTTCAGTACCGGCCCCGGTGAAGGCCGCAACAAAAACGCCGGCACCGAAACGCCTTTAAGCGCAGGTGCCGGCTGATGGGACGAGGATTGGGAGCGACTTTAAACCGACGAAAGCTCCATGGCGGGAGGCAGGGCGCGATCATGCCCGCCGTCAAACATCGTCAGGCGGATCAGGTTCGAGATGGCTTCGGCAATCGTTGCAAGCGCATCGCGCTCCTCACGCTCCAGCGATCGCGGCACCACATCAATGACGCAGATGGACCCAAGAGCAAAACCAAGTGGATCGCGCACCGGCGCGCCCGCATAAAACCGGAAACCGAAAGGCTCGTTCAGGGTCGGGTTTTCCGTGAATGCTGCGCTTCGGGTGAGATCTTCGATGACGGTGAAGTCGTTGGCAACAAGTGTCTCGTTGCAAAAGGCCCAATCTCGTGACGTGCTCTCGCCATCGAAACCAACCCTGGACTTGAACCATTGCTGGTCCTGCGTGATCAGCGTGAACATCGCGATCGGCGCCCGCAGGGCATAGGCAGCCAGACGCACGAGGCGGTCAAACCGACCGTCCGCACCGGAGCCGAGGAGGGCCGATCTTTTGACGGCATCAAGCCGGGCCTTCTCGTTCCACGGCAGATCGAAGGCCGCAAGATCGGTCTTGTCCTGAAGGCTGGAGCGCAGGTAATCCATCACCATGGCGCTCGCAGCCGACACATCCGGCAACATCTGCAAGTGGATGCGTTTGGCGCTGCGGCCGACCGGCGACGCCGCGCCCTTGTCGGTCATCGTGAAAATGACGGTTTGCCTGTAGCGGGCATCGTTGCCGAGCGTAGCTGCAAGCTTCTTGCGCTCCCCGTCTTCGGCGTGTTCGACGATGAGCAAGGTCGGCGGGGCAGGTTCGAGCAGCTTTTGCAGCGTGTCAAAATCTTCTGCAACGTCGATCAACAGGCCGGAGCCGGGAAGACCAGCCCGGGTCCACGCAGCGCCCCTACCTTTGCCTGCAAAGATCACGGCATGGGCTGAAAGATCAACAGGTTCCTGCGTGGAATCCTCGATCAGATCCAGCACGGCCTGGCGCGGGATGCGACGATGCCCACCCGGCGTTTTCCAGGAGGGAAGTTGCCCGCTCTCGACCCATAGCTGCGCCGTACGCACCGAAACGCCAAGCAGTTCCGCGGCTTTTGCCGTCGTCAGAATATCTTTCATCATTTCAACCCACTTCTATGGGGAGAAACGTAGTGAAAACTAGAAAATTTGCAAGAAGCGGAAAATACGCACACGAGTACACCTCCAGGACAGAGGCCTAGAAACCACTGCGCCGGAGGTGAATCGTCGAGGCGGAAGCGGGATCGCTTCAGACGGTCCCGCTTCTATCGGGTGATCACATGGCCGCCGTCGTTTTTGCAGCCTCGTCGATCGTGTCTGCAATCTCCTTGGCGCGGGTGATGAACAGGGCGTGGCTGCCCGAGACCCTGGTGATCTTGGCCTTCATGCGCTCTGCCATATGCACCAGCATTGCCTGATCGAAGGCCTTGTCTTCCGTTGCAATCACGGCCCAGCTCGGCTTGCTACGCCAGGCGGCATTCTTCAGCTTCGTACCGAAGGATGACATGTTGATCGGCACCTGGGAATCCCGCATGAATGCCGCCTGCGCATCGCTGACGTCATGGGCAAAACCCTGCTTGAACATTGCCGGCTTCACGAAACCAAACCCGTCGGCACCGACCTCGATGACGAAATCCGGCGTCGGAGCAAAGCCTTCATATTGCTGGGCCGTCGTTTCACCGGCATCCGGCGACAGGGCCGAGACAAAGACCAGGCCCGCCACTTTGGGATGGATACCGGCTTCCGTGATCACGGTGCCGCCCCAGGAGTGACCGACGAGGATCGTCGGGCCGTTTTGCTGGTCGAGCAGCCTGTTGGTGGAGGCGACATCGTCTTCAAGCGATGTCAGGGGATTTTGGACGATCTGGACGTGATAGCCGCGTTTCGTCAGTTCATCGTAAACACCGCGCCATCCGGCTCCATCGGCAAAAGCACCGTGAACGAGAACGACGTTCTTCACTGGCGCGGCATTGGCCACAGCCGGAGCAAACATCGCGAGCGCAAGGGTCGCCGCGCTAGCCAGGCTGAGGGTGAGCTGGGTCATTTCCATTGTCATGTTCCTTCTTTGGAGTTTGCGTGTGAGGCGTTGAAACCCACCTCCGCGCCGGGCAACGGACTGGGAAACGTTGCCCGGCTGGAGGTTGCTGAACAGACCCGCCTGGAGGGGACATGAGGCCGTCGATCAGCACCTGTAGAATTGCAGACATGCCCCACCGGGCCTATCGGCCATCCGTCTCGCCAGGGCATGCCTTGGTATGATCTGACTAGACGTCACGTTCATTAAGGCTGCACACGCAGGCACGTGATCGCCTGAACGCGCGCATTAACGTTAGATATTACTTACATGGCGCGAAACGCACGGACGGAAAACGGCGGGTGGCCTCACGCATCCCGCGGCTTCGATTCTGCAGCCGTGATGGGATAATCGAGATGGGACCTGGTCAGACCGATATCCTTCAGCAGGAAGTCCGGCATGTTTCGCAGCGTCTCGATGCCCTTGCGCCGCTCTTGCCAGCGTCGAAAGCGCCGATAGAGATTTTCCATGGGCTTGGCTTCATGCGAGCACACGGCTGGCCGCACGAGCAATTGTCGCAGATTTCCAAACATCTGTGTCACCGTCCTTCATGACGCACCTTCGGCCGATGACCTCGGCTGGTGCCATTGAACTGGACACAGTTATCCATGATGCATGACGCACCGGCATTTCAGGGAAACAAAAACTGCTTACGGATGAAACGAAGCCAAAGGCCTCTCCTTCGGGCCAGGACCTAAGCTTACCCGCGCTCGATCTCATTACACGGCGGGCAGGACAAAGGAAAACCGTGCACCGCCGAGACGGCTGCCATTGTCGGCGCTCATTTTTCCGCCATGCGCCTCGATGATGGAGCGCGAAATCGGCAGACCCATCCCCATGCCACCATTCTTCGTGGTGAAGAAGCTCTCGAAGATCCGAGCTGTTCCCTCCACGGGAATTCCCGGCCCGGAATCCTCTACCGAACAACATACCTGAGCCCCCTCCTCCGTGGTGCGCAAGACAACCTCGCGCCGCTCGCACTGGGTCGTGGAGATCGCCTGGATGGCGTTGACCGCCATGTTCACGATGACTTGCTGAAGTTGAATGCGGTCGACGGTGACACATGCCGGGCCGGACGAGGGCAGATGAACGACATTGACTTTGTGCGCCTGGAACTCGTGCCGCAGGAAAAGCACGGCTTCGGCGACAAGTTCGTCCAGCGAGACGATTTCTTCGTCCTGCATGCGATGGCTTGCCATGTTGCGGACACGCGCGATGACGCTGGCGGCGCGCTGCGCATCTGCAACGATACGCGTGACGATATCCCGGACTTCCGAAAGCTCGGGATTAGGGCGGTTCAACCAACGCAGGCCGGCTTCGCCATAGGTGGTGATTGCGGCAAGCGGCTGGTTGACCTCGTGGGCAATGGATGCCGTCAGCTCCCCGAGCATCGAGATCCGGGCTGCATGGGCATATTCCGCCTCGATATGCCGCAGCCTGCGCTCCGCCTGCTTTTTCTCCGTCGTATCGATGAACGCGCTGATGGTCACTCCAAGCTTTGCCATGGCGGGAGGGAAGGTCACCGTCAGTGTCCCCTCGCGCACCCGGCCATCGAGTGTGGTCAGAGAGATCTCCTCGTCATAGGTCTCCAGGCTTTGGTACCGGTTTTGCAATAGTCGCGCATAAATCTCGGGGTGGTTGCCGAAGAACGGGGCGACAGATCCCCCTTTCAGCTCATCGTGATGTGTTGCACCCAGCAGTTTGAGCGCGGCATCATTCGCCTGCTCGACAACAGTATCTTCCATCGCGTGCCAGAGGAAATCCGGGTGTTCGGCAAGATGTGCGTTGAGATCGGGAACACCTTCATCCTTGAGGTCCTGGAGAGCCCCCAGAAGTCTGGCGGACCTGATCTGAAAAACAGGAAGAGGCAAATGCTGGAACAGGTCGCGAAACCGCTGCTCGCTCTGTTCAAGCGCGTTGAAGGCGTTTACACGCTCACTGATATCGGTAACTGCGGCAAGCCCGCGGCGGCGATCGTCTGCTGAAAACCAGAGCGTGAACTGCGCATCAAATTCGGACCCATCAAGACGCCTGAGGCGGGTCTCGATCGTCACGCTGGCATCATGGACCAGGACGTTGAGGACAGCCGCGGCACCGTCCAGCCAGCGATCCGGTGACCAGAAATGGTCGAGCGTGCCGAGAAGGTCGGACTTTTGGCGCCCGCCAAACAAGATCAGCGTCTGATCGTTGACATCGACGATCGTCGTCGCGCTGAGGATCCGTGCAACACAATCGGGATAATTGCGAAGGTAATCAACGATATTGCCGTCTGTTGAAAGGCCATTTTCTTCGAGAAGATCATTGATGATCGTGAGGTCGAGTTCCCAGAACGATACGGTCATCGCCTGAAACAGGTCCTGATAACGTCGTTCGCTGCGGCGTAGTGCCTGCTCGGCTATATTGCGCTCGGTGAAATCAATGAAGCTGCAGACCGCGCGATCCTGAAGGTAACCGTGCCTTGCCGTCGCAAACAGGACCTGAACGGTGCTGCCATCGAGACACCTCAAGGTAACCTCGGACTGGAAAAATTCCTCTCCCCGATAACGGGCCTCGAAGGATTTTCGCAGCACCGGCATGCCGAGATCCCAATAGGGGGTGAGATCACCAAGAATATCCTCCTCCCTTTCACCGGCCATCATATGAACATGCGTCGGATTGGACTGAACAACCTTCATGGCGCGCAATGCCGCATCCAGGAACTCGGGATGCTCGTCGAGATACGGTGACAGGTCGGTGACACCCTGCTGGCGCAGCTCGCGAAACATGTCGGCAAGTCCGCTGGCGTCAATCTCGGCCAGAGCGATCGGCAAGTGGTCGAAGACGTGCTTGTAACGCAGCTCGCTGGACTTGAGTTCAGCAAAGGCCTGCCGCTCAACCGAAACGTCGCGGATGGACAAGAGTACAAAAGCATGATCTGCGTCTGGAGACGCCGGAACGACCGTCACTTCGGCGTCAAAGGTCTCGCCGTCGCGACGCACCAGCTGACAGGAACCACGTGCATGGCCGGCACCTGCAAGGACCGACTGGATGGTATCGATGAAGGTCTCTGCATTCTCCTCAGGCCAGAAGGAGGACAATTCCCGACCCACAGGACCGAATGCCGCCTCGGCTGC
Source organism: Neorhizobium sp. PAMB6716 (assembly GCF_058242805.1). Taxonomy (NCBI): domain Bacteria; kingdom Pseudomonadati; phylum Pseudomonadota; class Alphaproteobacteria; order Hyphomicrobiales; family Rhizobiaceae; genus Neorhizobium; species Neorhizobium sp. PAMB6716. The sequence continues at coordinate 1,375,636 of NZ_JBZAYW010000002.1, read as the reverse complement.
AGGCGAAAGCGCCTGCCCTGATGGTTCCATCGCCGCAACCCTTGCAGACCGCATCATCTGCCGAACCAGCTGTGGCTCGGTTTTCAGACAATCACGCAAGTTCATCCTCTGGTCCGCGCCGAGAGCTGCAAGGCTCTTTGCCACCGCTGTGACGTCGATCGGCACAACGACAACGCCCGCGGCATCCAGCAGCCGCGCCAAGCCGTCGTTTTGAACCGGACCTCTAGCGCAGACGACAGGATGCGACGTCTCGAAAAGAGCGACCGGTTGTCCGGCGTCATCTCGCTGAACCTTCACCATCACGGAAACCAGAACAGATTTCAGCGTCCCTCTCGTCACGCGATTGACCGTGCCGGACCAGTCGGAGACAACCGCAAGGCGGTCGTGAGCCTGCTGTTGGGCCTCGTCTGCCGCGGGTTCGAACAGTGCCTCCATGGGAGCGCCGAGCGCTTGCTCGCGCGAGATGCCATAAAGCTTTTCTGCTGCACGGTTCCAGCCCGTTACGCGACCGCCAAGCTCTCGAATGATGATGCAATCATCCAGAAGATCGATGATCTCGCTGCAATCTCGACCGGAACTCATGACGGCATCTCTCTCCTGAAAGGACTGCAGCGTATTCGAAGACCAAAAAAATCGGGGTGAAGCTGTCGCAGTAAGCGCGCCAATGCGCCGCAAAAGCTTGATGAAGCATTACTAGCCTAATGCAAGCCAGGTTGTAGATCTTGCCCAATCACGACTTTGTCAGCGATCAAAGCCGAACGGATGTCTCTTCTTAAACGTGTGCAAGGCAGCAAACCAAGGCCGCGCCGGCACTTCGGGTTTCCACAGACAGCGTTGCGATCAAAACGCTTTCCATCGAATTGTTTTCTTGGCATGACCTTGGACTTGAAGTTCAAGAGTCCATCGTCCGGGGAAGAGGCCACAGGTGAAGAAAAACGCACCGTTCATCTACATAATCGATGATGATGAATCCATTCGGTCCTCTCTCGACAGCCTTTTCCGCTCGGTTGGCTTTGCCACGCACACCTTTGTTTCGACCCAGGAATTCCTGGCAGTCGAGCGCCCCGATGCAGAAGCTTGCCTCGTGCTCGATATCCGCCTTCAGGGAACGAGCGGCCTGGATTTCCAACAGCAGCTTGCGCAGTCCGGCATTGAAATCCCTGTGGTCCTGATGACGGGGCATGGGGATATCCCGATGTCCGTGCGCGGGATGAAGGCCGGCGCCGTCGATTTCCTGACAAAACCCTTTCGCGATCAGGATATGCTCGACGCGGTGGCTGCTGCACTCAAGCTGGACCGCGCACGGCGCGTCAATCAGGAAGCATTCGCCAGCATCGAGGAACGATATCAATCTCTTACCCTTCGTGAGCAGCAGGTCATGCTGCTGGTGACCAGAGGCCTTCTCAACAAGCAGGTGGCCGGCGATCTCGGCATCAGCGAAGTCACCGTGAAGATCCACCGGGGTTCCGCGATGAAAAAGATGGGTGCGCGAACCCTTCCAGACCTTGTGCGCATGGCGGATGCCCTCAAACTGAGGGATATAAAAGAAGCAGGTAACACTACCGTATGATTTCCGCGGCCGGCGAAGTGTGCGATTGAGAGGCGCTTGAAGTCTCTTTGCCAAAAAGGCCTAATTCGATGCCCGCGTCCCGGAATGTGCATATCGCAGTGATCGATGACGATGATTCCTTCCGCACCGCAACGGAAGGCCTGATCAGGTCGCTCGGATATGACGTGTCGGGCCATGCCTCTGCAGAATCGTTCCTGGATACACGCCCGGTTTGGGATCCCGACTGCATTATTTCAGACATCCAGATGCCCGGAATGACCGGAATTGAACTGAAACAACGGCTGAACGCAGAAGGTTCAACCGTCGCCGTGATCTTTGTCTCGGCCCAGACCGATCCGACATTGCCACGCAAGGTCAAGGAATGTGGTGGCTTGATCTTGCTGCAAAAGCCGTTCCAGGGCCAAGTCTTGATCGATGCCATCCACCAGGCCATCAGCGATCTCGGGCGTGAATAGGGGAAACGGTAAGCGATCTCCCAACAGCTTGAACCTACGCCGCCCTTTTGTCGGAGCGGCCTAGGTCGAACTCTGCAAAACATCGTGCCGTCCAGAACCGTCCGAAGCCCTTAAACCGTCGGCACCGTGCCGCCGTCGATGACATGTTCAGTTCCGGTGATCGAGGCAGCGCGATCTGATGCCAGAAAAGCAATCAGATTGGCGACCTCTTCGGGCCTGCTCGGCCGGCCGAGCGGTATGCCGCCGAGACTGTCCATGATGATCTTCTTGCCGCCTTCGTAATCGGTCTTGGCCTCGGCGGCCAGCCGTTCGGCAAGGCGCACCGAGGCTTCGGTTTCGATCCAGCCCGGCGAGACGCGCACGACACGGACGCCATGCGGTGCCACCTCTTTCGACAGCGCCTTGCTATAGGTCGACAATGCAGCCTTTGCGGCGGCATAGGCCGTTGTCGATTGGGGCAGAGGCAGAATGCGCTGGATGGAGGTGACGTGAATCACGACCCCTCGCCCCTCCGCCACCATCTGAGGCACAAGCAGCTTGTCCAGGCGGACGGCTGGAAACAGGTTTGCGTTCAGCTCCTCTTGCCAATCGTCCTCACCGAGCGCTGCAAAACCACCGCCTGGGGCCGACGAACCGCCCAGCATATGGACGATGATATCGACCCCGCCCAACCGTTCGCGCACCGCTTGCGCCACGGTGGCGCAGCCTTCCGCCGTTTTGAGGTCAGCTGCAACAAAGAGATCCTCTGGCAAGGCATCCGGCCGGGAGCGAGCAGTTGCAAGAACGCGCGCACCAAGGCTTCGAAAGAGGTCTGTCGTTGCCCCGCCCGCACCCTTGGTTCCTGCGGTGATGAGGGCACGTTTTCCTTCCAGTGCAAGAAAGCTGGTCATGCGCCGATCTCCAGTTCACGGATTTTGCCTGTCTCGAGGACGAAGCGGAAATGCAGTTCAGCGGGGCTATTGGGGAAGTTTCCACTGACGCTCGCGAGCACCGAGATGGCCTCGCCATTCGTGTCCGCGCTGATCGGCTGTGCGGCGTGCTGGTACTTTTCCTTGGCATCACGCCACCAGCTGCGGATTGCGGGGGGACCTCTGTGGGTGGCTCCCTCGTCCTTAACGACGGCCGTGTCGCAGAATGCGCCGATTAGCGCATTCTCGTCACCTGTCCGGTCGGCATCGAAGTAGGTCTCTAAGGCCTGAGGCAAAACCATCTGAGTTATCCTTGTTCACTATGATGGTCGAAGATTAGCACTTGACGATTGTGAAGATAATCAGGACAAACCGGGATGAGGAATTGAGGAAATCGGGATAATGGAACGGGGCGCGCTGGAGGATCTACACGCGGTTCTGGCCATTGCGCGCAAGGGCACGTTTCGCGCAGCAGCGGTTGAGCTGAACATGTCGACGACGGCCCTCAGCCATGCGATCGCAAAGCTTGAGGCAAACCTCGGGGTGCGCCTGTTCAACCGAACGACCCGCAGCCTTTCCCTGACCGGCGCCGGCAAGATCTTCGTTGAACAGGTAGGCCCTGCGCTGCAAGATATTCGTGGTGCGCTCGATGCGGTCAGGTCCGAACGTGACACGCCCTCCGGCACGTTGCGTATCAACGCCGCGCCTTTTGCCGCACAGGCCATCATGACGCCGCTCGTGATCGACTATCTTCGCCGCTTTCCAGACATGACCGTGGATCTGGTCACCGAAGGGCGCTTGGTGGACATCGTGGCTGACGGTTTCGATCTGGGTGTCCGCGTGGCGGGACTGGTTCCGAGCGACATGATTTCCGTGTCGCTCGGCCAGCCGCAGAGATACGCCGTCGTCGCCTCTCCCGCCTACTTTGCCACACACCCGATGCCGATGGCGCCTCCCGATCTCCTCAAGCATCACTGCATCAGGGTCCGCCTTCCGGACGGCGCCCTGTTCAGGTGGCGTTTTGAAAAGGACGGGCAGACGGTCCAGCTCGACGTTGAAGGCCCCATCATTCTGGACGAGGCAAACCTTGCCCGCACAGCCGTGATGGAGAATGTCGGCATCGGATATTTCATGGAGCAGAATGTCATCGACGACATCAGGTCAGGCCGTCTGATCCGGATCCTCGATGACTGGACGCCGGCTTTTCCGGGCCTTTGCCTCTATTATCCCGGCCGCCGAAACCTCCCCGTCGGCGTCAGGGAGTTTCTCAACCTCGCCCGCCGCCACGCGGCCGAGATGTCGAAACGCGCTTAGACCTTCATGAAGTTCCTTAACTGCCCGGATTGCGACAGAACTTGCCAAAGCGCAGTGATCGTGTCGCTTTCCCGCCCGTCCCGGCACGTGTGCCGAGAGAAGTGGAACAGGGGCATGGAACACCAAGGAGCAAGGGCGGTTCGAAATCGGGTCCGCTTTCACGCGCGATCGATTGGGTGCCGCTCGATCAAGGTCTCATGGCGGAGCCTGGCGACGGCAAGATCGAGCCCGAGGCTTATCACCGTGTCCGAATTCACATCGGCCGGGCAAAGGGTGCAATGGTCACGCCTTCGGCGATCAGTGCTTCCTTCAGCGCCCGCGTGATCGTGGCAGCACCCGGCGTGTCGCCATGCACGCAGAGCGTCTCCGCCTCGACGGGCAGTTTCTGGCCGCCGATCGTCGGGATGAAACCGTCGCGGACCATGCTCAGCACCTGGTCGACGCTTTGTGCGGGATCATGGATGACAGAACCTTCCATGGCCCGGGATGTCAGCATGCCTTCATCGGCATAGGTGCGGTCGGCGTAAATCTCGCTGGCGGTCTTCAGGCCGATGCGTTCCGCAGCCTTCATGGTTTGCGAATAGGGCAAGGTGATAAAGATCAGGTTGGGATCCACCGCCTGGACGGCGCGCACGCAGACATCGGCGAGGACCGCATCCTCGGCGGCCATATTGCCAATCGCGCCATGGGTCTTCACGTGGGTGATCGGCCAGCCGAGAGCTTTGGCCATGCCCGAAATCGCCGCTATCTGGTAGATCAGTTGCGCTTCGATGTCTTCCGGCTTTTCGCCCGATATGCGCCGGCGGCCGAAACCGTAGAGATCCATGAAGGAGGGATGCGCGCCGACCGCAACGCCGCGCTCCCGCGCCATCAAAATCGTGTTGCGCATGACCACCGGATCACCGGCGTGAAAACCACAGGCCACATTGGCGGTGGTCACCAGATCGAGCATCGCCTTGTCATCGCCCATGGAATAGGCGCCGAAGGCTTCTCCCATATCGCAATTCACGTCGATCGTGGCCATCGCAAGCCCTCTTTGTGTAGTTCCAGTTTAAGTCAGAAGCGGAGATACAAACGGCAAGCCGGCCTTGTATCCCTTAGCTGTCGCGCGTCTTTCCAGCAGTGCTGAATTTAAACCGCTTCCACATCAAAACTGGAAACGGCCTGTTTGAGGTCGGAGATAAAGGCATGCAGCAGCCGGGAGCGCGGCACACCCTTGCGGGTCAGCATCACGGCACAGATCTCGCTCGGTGGCTGGAAGGGGCGTGCCACCATATGGGTCTTGCGCTGGAAGGCTGCGCTATAGGGGTCGATGACGGCAGCCCCGATGCCGGTATCGGCGAGAACCGCCGCCGTCGAGCAGTAACGCACCTCGACACGCGGGTCGTAATGCGCGCCATGGCGCTCGAAAGCGTGGCGCAGGATCTGCCCCATGCGCGATTCCGCCTCCAGGCCGATAAAACTGCCGGAGGCCAGATCGCCGGCCGAGACGATGTTCTTTGCCGCAAGCAGTCCATCGAGCGGCACCAGCGCCACCATATGCGTGCGTGCGAGCACCTCGATGTTGACGGCCGGGTGGCGGTCGAGGCCAAGCGCCAGCCCGATATCGGCTGCCCCGCTCTGCACCGCCTCCAGCACGTGTTCGAGGCGCCGCACATCGTAGGACACCGAGACGTCCGGCCGCTCCTTCAGGAAGGTGCGCAGGGCTGCCGGCGCAACGGTATGGCCAAGCGGCGGCGTGGTGATGATCCGCAGCCGTCCCGACAGGCCCTGTCGCATGTCCCTTGCGCGCGCTGAAAAACCGCGCAGCAGGCCAAAGACCGGGCGTACTTCCTCATAGAGCAGAAGTGCCTCTTCCGTCGGCTGCAGGCGGCGATGCAGGCGCTCGAAGAGGGTGACGCCCAACTGGCTTTCCAGCTGGCGGATGCCGTTCGACACGGCAGGTTGTGAGATGCCGAGCTGCTCGGCCGCCTCGACTGTTGTTGCGCAGCGCATCATGGCGCCGAAAATTTCCAGCAGGCGTAGCGAGATATCCGGTGGGGCGACGGGTTCGTTGGGAGGTGGTTCGTTCTCTGGCATGTTCATCGGCTGCCCGTTACCAGATGGCCAAAGGCCATGGCAACCGCTGCCTGGGTCGGGTCGATAACGGCAAGGCCCAGTTCCGCCTCAAGCCTTGCGCGGTGGCCGGCCATGCCGGCACAACCCAGAACCACGGCACCGGCCCCCATGGCTTTCAACCTTCTGCCCGCAACAACCAGGGCAGCATAGCTGTCCTCGCCGTGGCCGCTGTCGGCAACACTGATATCGCCCTGCAATGCCACTTCACCGGCCAGCCGGTTGTCGACGCCAAGCCGGCGCAGATTGCGCAGATGACGGGGAATAGAGGCTTCTGCCACCGCAATCACGCCAAAGAGGTCGGCGCGCGCCAATGCGGTGAGAACACCCGCATCCTGAATGCCGTAGACGGGCACCGGTGTGAGCGAGCGGGCGAGATCAAGTCCGGGCTGCGAATAACAGGCCAGCACGAAGGCGCCGGCATCGGACCGCGCTTCGATGATTTTTGCCGCATTGAGTGCCGCCTCATCGACATCGCGTTGCGTCACGACGCCGGGCGGGCCCTCAGCAATGGTCAGGCACTCGATGGCGGGGCCACCGGGAAAGCGGAAGCCTGCCAGAGCAGTGCGCAGCCCCTCGGTGACGCTTTCCGAACTGTTGGGGTTGATGACGACAATCGGTCCGCTCATGGTGCAATCTCCGCGCCGAAATTGCGGGCAGGATCCAGTTCGGCGGCGCGATGGCCGGGAATGCCGGTCAGGTCGACCGGCTTTCGGGCAACGAACCGTCCCCTGCCACGCGCGGCTTTCAGTGTGCCGTGCTCGACCACGATATCCCCGCGGTTCATCACCAGTTCCGGCCAGCCGGTGATCTCCATGCCCTCGAAGGGCGTGTAATCCATGTTGTCGTGCTGGTCGGCTTGCGAAACGGTACGGGTCTCGGTCGGGTTCCAGATGGCGATATCAGCATCATAACCGGGCGCGATGGCCCCCTTCTTTTCCAGCCCAAAGGTTTTTGCCGCGTTGGCGGAAGATAGTTGCACGAATTGCGGCAAGGTGATGCGGCCCTTCACGACACCCTCCGAAAACAGATAGGGCAGCCGCATGGCGATGCCCGGCATGCCATTGGCGATTTTGGGATAAGGCACGTCAGCGCCGTTCAGGAATTTTCCGGTGGCATCGGCACGGTAGGGCGCGTGGTCGGATGAGACGCTTTCAAACGTACCGGTCTGGATATGACGCCAAAGGGCCGCTTGCGTCTTTGCATCGCGCAACGGCGGCGAGCAGATATATTTGGCGCCTTCCATTCCCGGCCGGTCGAGATCGGCGCGGGTCAGCGCCAGATATTGCGGACAGGTTTCGGCAAAGAGTTTTGCGCCGGCAAGCTTTTCGCGCCGCACGATTTCGGCACCGCCGACCGTGGAGACATGCACGATGAACAAAGCCGCATCGACGAGCTTGGCAAGCGACACCGCGCGGTTGATCGCCTCTTCCTCGGCAAGTTCCGGCCGGCTGATGGCATGGTATTTTGGCGCGGTGAGGCCGACGCCCGCCAGACGCCGGTTCATCCATTTCACCATGTCGTTGTTTTCCGCATGGACCATGGTCAGCGCGCCATGCGCCTTGGCAATCGTCAAAATGTCGAGCATGCCGCCGTCGCCGATATTCATCAGGTCATAGGTCATGAACACCTTGAACGAGGTGATGCCACGGGCAAACACATCAGGCAGTTCGGCAAGCACGTCGGCCGAGGGATCGGAAATGATCAGGTGGTAGGAATAGTCGAGCACCGACTGGGGCGCCGCGCGGCCATCGTAGGTGGAGATCACCTCGGCAATCGACTGGCCGCGATGCTGGGCGGCGAATGGAATGAAAGAGGAATTGCCGCCGAACGCGGCCGATACCGAGCCGGAATAATAGTCGTCGGCGGTCATCACGCCCGACGAGCTTTCCTGCGCGATATGGCAGTGGCCCTCGATGCCGCCGGGCATAACCAACCTGCCGGTTGCATCGATGCGGCGCTCGCCGCCCTCGATCGTTTCGGCAATGGCTGCAATGCGCCCGTCGCGAATGCCGATATCGGCATAAAACACGTCGGAGGCGGTGACCACCCGGCCCCCGTGGATGACGGTGTCGAACGTGGTCATGGCCTGCCCCCTCAAACTTCTACAATCACGCCGGTCTGGCTGGTGATGCGGCCATAATGTTCGATGCGGCGGTGACGTTCAAAATCGAAGATCGTCGATTTGCCGAAGGCGCACTTGGAAAAATCGCAATCAGCAAAAATCAGTTCGTCTTCTTCCGTTTCGGCGCGCACCATGATGAAACCATCGGGATCGACGATCACCGAGCCGCCCATCAGCGGGTGGCCATCCTCGAGGCCGGCCTTGGCAATGCCGGCCACAAAGGTGGCGTTCTGGTAGGCGCCGGCCTGCAGCGACAGTTCCGAATGAAACAGTCGCTTTTCCAGTCCCTCTGCGCTCATCTGACTGTTCACCGAGGGCGTGTTGTAGCCGATCGTCACCAGTTCCACCCCCTGCAGGCCAAGGCACCGGTAGGTTTCCGGCCAGCGCCGGTCGTTGCAGATCGCCATGCCCATCACCACACCCTCGTTGCGCCAGACGTTGAAGCCGAGATCGCCGGGCAGGAAATAGCGCTTTTCCATATGCTGGAAGGCGCGCTCCGTATCGTATTCGACATGGCCCGGCAGATGCACCTTGCGGTATTTGCCGATGATCTCGCCGCGGCGGTTGGTGAGGATCGAAGTGTTGTAGTGCTCGCCCTCCGGTGTCAGTTCCGCGTATCCGAAGGTGATCGCAACACTCAGTTCCCGCGCCCGCTCGAAGAGAGGCAGGGTCGCAGCGTTCGGCATTTCGGTCTCGAACCAGGTATCGACTTCGGCCTGATCGGGCATGTACCAGCGCGGAAAAAAGGTCGTCAGTGCCAGTTCCGGATAAACCACCATATGCGCGCCCTTGGCGGCAGCCTCGTTCAGAAGTTCGATCATCCGCGCAACCACCACCTGGCGGCTGTCACTCTTCTGGATGGCACCGAGCTGGGCGCCTGCGATCATCATGCGGGTCATGGAAAATGTCCTTTCAAGTCATGGGAAACGTCAGGCCGCCAGCCGTCGCTGGAAGCGGCTGACGAGCCGCACCAGAGGCCAGAGCAGGACGAGATAGATGAGCGCCGCCAGAACCAGCGGCGAAGCATTGTAGGTGACGGAACGCGCCATATTGGCGCTGTAGAGCAGTTCGGCAAAGGAGACGGCGGACGCAAGCGAGGTGAGTTTGACCACCTCGATCGTGTTGGACAGGAGGTCTGGCAGAACGTTGCGCACGGCCTGCGGCAGAACGACGTGGATCAGCGCCTGCGCCTTCGACAGCCCCGTGGAACGCGCCGCCTCAAGCTGGCCTTTCGGCACAGAGAGGATGCCGGCGCGATAAACCTCGGCATAATAGGAGGAATTGTTGAGGAAAAAGGCGAGCACCACCGCAGTGAAGGGCGAAATCTCGACACCGGCAAACGGCAGGCCGGAATAGATGAAGATCAAGAGCACCAGCGGCGGCAGGGCGCGGAAGATATCGGTAAAGACGATAGAGGGCAGGCGTAGCCATTTTCGCGGGCTCAGATTGCCGAGCGCCACCAGAAGCCCGCCGACAAGCCCAAGCAGGATGACGGCCGCGCAGAGCTTCAGGGTCATGACGAGCCCCTTCAGCATCAGGGGCATGGTCTTGATCATGATGGAGATATTGAAAAACTGGTCGAGAAGCGTCTGCATCGTGTCTCTCCTCTCAAGCCCTGCCCCAGCGCTGCCGGGTCTCCAGGAAGCGCGCCAGGAAGACGACCGGCAGGAAGATGATCAGATAGGCAATCGCCGCCAGCGACAGCGGCGTGGCACTGCCGGAAAAACTTTGCGCCGTGGTTGCCGCCGAAAGCACTTCCTCGACACCGATCACCGAGCCGAGCGCCGTCATCTTGGTAATGGCGAGAACCCGGTTGACCAGCGGCGGCGTGGCAAGGCGCATTGCCTGCGGCAGTGCCACATGAACAAGCGTGCCGGTAAAGCCAAGGCCGGTTGCGATGCCGGCCTCCCACTGTCCCTTGTCGATGGCGGAAAACCCGGCCCAGAAGATCTCCTCGGCAAAGGCGGCCAGCGTCAGGCTGAGCACAAGAAACAGCACCATCGGCCCCGATAGGAGGATGCCCGCCGACGGCAGGCCGAAATAGAGGATGAGGATCAGCACCAGTGGCGGCAGCGCCCGGAAGATATCCGCAAAACAGACGATGAAAAAATTGAAAAACCGCCGGCCATAGGTGCGAAGGCATGCAAGCAGCAGCCCCAGACCGATGCCGGCAACGATGACGGCGAGACCGATCTCAAGGGTGATCCAGACACCGGCGAGAACCGCCGGCGTATGGGCCGCTATCATCGCCGGGTCGAAGAATGTCGCAAGGAAGCGGTGAAGACCCTCCATCGCCACGGCCTCAGTTCTTCACGCGGGACAGGAAGGCCCGCGTACGTTCGGCCTTCGGCGCGCCAAAAATCTCGTCGGGCGTGCCTTCCTCGACAATGACGCCGCCATCCATGAAGACGACGCGGTCGGCGGTCTCGCGCGCGAACCCCATTTCGTGGCTGACGACCAGCATGGTCATGCCCTTGTCGCGCAGGTCCTTCATCACCTTCAGCACCGATCCCACCAGTTCCGGATCGAGCGCGGATGTCGGTTCGTCGAACAGCATGACCTTCGGATCGAGCGCCAGTGCGCGGGCAATCGCCACGCGCTGCTGCTGGCCGCCGGAGAGTTCGGACGGATAGGCCTTTGCCTTGTGTGCAAGGCCGACATTCTCCAGCATGTCCATGGCGCGCGCGTCCGCCTCCGGGCGGTAGCGTTTCAGCGCCTTGCGCTGGGCAAGTGTCACATTGTCCAGCACCGTCATGTGCGGATAGAGGTGAAACCCTTGAAAGACCATGCCGACCTGCAGCCGCATGCGGTTGAGATCGGCCGTCGTGCCGCTCATGATATTGCGGCCGTTGACGATGATGTCGCCGCCGGACGGCTCTTCCAGCCGGTTGCAACAGCGCAGCATGGTGCTTTTGCCGGAGCCGGAAGGGCCGATCACGAAGACCAGTTCACCTTCGGAAACCTTGAGATCGATACCTTTGAGAATCGTGTTCGTGCCGAAGCGCTTCTCCAGCGCAACGATCTCAAGCATGGGGCGGTTTGTCATGAGCACGAACTCCGGGCAGGCGTCAGTCGGTCCGACGCGGCACGTGCCGCGCCGAACCGGATACAAGGTCATTTCAGCGCGCAGGACGGTGCGTGACTATCATCGACATAACCGTCGAAGCCCGGAACGCCATAACCCTTGGTGGGGGTGACGATGGTCGTGCCGGCAGCCGGCGTCACGCCGAACCATTTTTCCGAAAGCTTGGCCATCGAGCCGTCGATCTTCAGGCATTCGATCGCCTTGTCGACGAGATTGCGGCCCTCGACATCATCCTTGCGGAAGGCCAGACCCCAGACGAGGCCGGTCGGATATTCGTAGGACAGTTTCAGTCTGGGGTTCTGCTTGACGGCCCAGGCGGCAACGGTTGCACCGGCAAGGTTTGCGTCGGCGCGGCCGGCCAGAACGGCTGCCACCGCATCGGTATTGGTGCCGTAGCTTTCGACCTTCCAGCCGTATTCACCCGCCTTTTCCCGCAGGAAGCTGTCATAGGCGGATCCCTTGTTGACGGCGATCGTCTTGCCCTTCAGGCCGTCAAGCGAGGTGTAGTCTGGTGCGCCGGCCGGCACGACGAAACCGAAATTGGTATCCATGAAGCCTTCGGTGAAGAGCAGGTTCGCCGAGCGTTCGGCATTGACGGTGACGGGGGCTGCGAGGAAATCATAGGTTTTCGCCTGCAGCGCCGGGATCAGCCCGGAAAACTGCGCCGAGGTGAGGTCCACGGTCTTGCCGAGGCGCTCGCCGATCAGGTTGACGAGATCGACGTTAAAACCTTCGACCTTGCCGTCGAGCGTCGGCATGGCATGCGGGGCAAAGGTACCGTCGAGTGCGGTCTTGATTGTTCCGGCAGCAAGCGCTGGCGAAAGGGCGCAACAAAGCGCCAGCCCGGCAAAGCCGGACTTGAAAAAGCGGTTCATGATGTTCTCCTGCTGGTGGTTATCTCGGCTCTTGCGGCCTCTTTATCGAAGGATAGTTCCACGGCTCATGCCGCAGTGCAATATAATTGATTATGATAATTCGAGTTGAATTATACGTCTGGATTATAGTTGACCACCAGATCTGGCGGTCGCCCGGCCGCAGGACATTGAGCTGCGGCCGGCGGGTCTATTCTCAGGCCTTGCGGGTCAATGCGCAAAAACGCTGTCGAAGTCCTTGAAGCCTTTGACCTCGATCGGGTTGCCCGAGGGGTCGAAGAAGAACATCGTCCGCTGCTCGCCCGGCTCGCCGGCAAAGCGGATGACCGGCGGGATGTCGAAGGCAATACCTGCCTTGACGAGCCGGTCCGACAGCGCCAGCCAGTCCTCGAGCGGCAGCACGACGCCCAGATGCGGCATCATCACCATGTGATCGCCAACCTTGCCGGTGCGCGTCACTTCAAACGGTTTTCCCAGATGCAGCGAAATCTGGTGACCGAAGAAATCGAAATCCACCCAGGTGTCGGTCGAACGGCCTTCGGCACAGCCGAGCACGTCGCCATAAAATTTGCGCGCTTCATCGAGATCGGTGACGTGATAGGCGAGATGGAAAAGAGAACGCATAAAAGCTCCTTGCGGTTTTTTGACTTCAGGATACGGCGATGCCGCGGGCAAGAGTGGAGAGGATGTCACAGCCGCGTTCGGTGACGATCACGGTTTCGGAGGCGCCGACGGTAAAGCGCCCGAAAGCCCGCAGCGTCGCCGGGGAACGGACTGAGGATGCCGCCTTCGCCCCAGTCGGGCGCGAACGCCAAACCCATAGACTAGTCGATGCGCTTGCGAAAGGCGGCGGCATCGCCTGCCCGGTCGATCACCGTCTGGCCGGCCTCATGTGGCGCGGCGCAAGGTGCGCCCGTCCGGATCTCGCCAAGGGCTGCATCCAGCGCCTTGCGGGCACAGTCGTCCATCATGCGGCAGACCTCGGCCGGTAACGGGCTCTTATCATTCTATAAGTTGACGCCATGGATCCATCGGCACGATAAGCGCAAAGGCTGCCTCGGCGCCGCATGCCACCCCTTGAGGAGAACTGCCCGTCATGTCCCGCATCGTCTATCTCAACGGCCAATGGTTACCGGAAACCGAGGCCCGGATTTCCGTCTTCGACCGCGGCTTCGTGTTTGCCGATGCCATTTACGAGGTGACAGCCGTGATTGGTGGAAAGCTGATCGACTATGCCGGCCATTCCGGCCGCCTGAAACGCTCTCTCGCAGCCCTTGGCATTGCAGCCCCAGTGTCCGACGACGACATGCTCAGCCTGCACCGGGAAATTCTGAAGCGAAACGGCATGACCGACGGGCTGATCTATCTGCAGGTTTCACGCGGCGCCGAGGATCGCGATTTCCTGTTTTCCGATGACCTGACGCCGACCTTCGTGATGTTCACGCAGAGCCGGCCGGTGCTTGCAAATCCGAAATGGCAGACGGGCATTTCCGTCATCACCATGCCGGAAGGCCGTTGGGTCCAACGCCAGATCAAGACGGTACAATTGCTCTATTCGTCGCTGGCCAAGATGGAGGCCCGCAAGCAGGGCGCCGATGATGCCTTTTTTGTCGAAGACGGCTTCGTCACCGAGGCCTCATCCTCGAATGCGCATATCGTCACCAAAGCCGGGACGCTTGTCACCCGCGACCTGTCCAATGCCCTGCTGCACGGGATTACCCGCAGTTCGGTGCTGGATCTGGCGCGCCGCGCCGGTATGGCTGTCGAAGAGCGTGGTTTTACGCCGGCAGAGGCAAAGGATGCAGCCGAGGTCTTTATTACCTCTGCCACCAATTTCGTCATGCCGGTTGTCCGGATAGACGGCCAACCGGTGGGCGCCGGCACGCCGGGGCCTGTGTCTGAAACCTTGCGGCACCACTATATCGAGGATCGGCTGGCAAGCGCCATCTAGCGCATATCGTTGAGGGCTGGCTGAGGGCGACAGCGACGCGAGGCATGCCGCGACCCTGCTCCATCCGTCGCCGGACGCAGGGTATTGCGCCTTGACCTGATGCCGATCAACGTTACAGCGCACCCTCATGTCCAGTCGCGAGCGTCATGGACATGGCGGATATCATCATGAGGGCGGAGGCAGCACCGGGGTCGATGTGGCCAAGAGATCGTTCCCCGAGCTTTGCGGCCCGCCCCTTGATGGCGATCATAGAGCGTGTGGCGTTTGCACCGCTTTCTGCGGCCGCCATGACTTCCGTCCAGAAGGCGCGTGTGGTCTTTTGCGATTTTGCTGCAGCCAGCGCAGCATCTGCTGCGGGAAACCAGACGTCGAGCATCGTCTTGTCGCCGCGTTGCCCTTTTCCGCGTTGTGCAATGCCAACCGCAAAGCCGCGCAGAAGCCGGGCCGTGGTCTCGGCGTCCAAGGTCGTGGCATCGGCAAGGACGGTTGCAGCCTGCGAGAAGGCGGCAGAATAGAGCGGGCCCGTGGAGGCGCCAACGGCATTCAGGAAGGCCTTCGCCGCAAGTGCCATGATGTCTGACGGATGGACTGTGGACGGATCGAGCCGCGACAGGCATGCATTGACGGCCTTGAAGCCCAGCGCCATCGTAAAACCGTGATCACCATCGCCGATGGCGCCATCCAGTTCGGACAGGTAGTCGCGCTCAGAATCCATCAAACGGCCGATGGCTTCGAACATGGCGATCAATTGGCGGCTGGACTGTTCCGTCATGGTCTTCCTGTCGCCGCTTGCGCGGGCGTCCTTTTTCTTCAAGACACGGTGAGCGCTGCGGTTTCGCACGGATGATGGAGGAGATCCTGCAATTCCGGATCGAGATGCAGGAGCGTGATGGATGCACCGACCATATCCAGAGAGGTGCAGTAATGGCCGACCAGCTTGAAATCGACGATCAGTTTCTTGGCCGCCAACCGTTGCTCCACCCGGCGGTAGAGAATGTAAAGCTCCATCAGCGGTGTTGCCCCGAAGGAATTGACAAGGACGGCAACGCGTTCTCCAGGGAGAGCTTTCATTTCCTTGAAAATCGTGTCCATGACCCGGTCGGTAATCTCGTCGGCTGTGCGAAGCGGCTCGCGGCTGACGCCGGGCTCGCCGTGGATGCCGATACCCACTTCCATGTCGTCAGGCCCGATTTCGAAATTGTGCCGGCGGGTCTGCGGCATGGAGCCGGGCTCCAGCGCAAGCCCAACGGTATAAGTGCGCAGGTTCGTCTTTCGAGTAATGGCTTCGCAGGCGGCAAGCGAAAGGCCGCGATCACAGGCCGCACCGGCAATCTTGAAGATGAACACGTTGCCGGCAACACCGCGACGACCTTCCCGGTCCTCCACCGGCGAGGATGCAACGTCGTCGGTTGTCAGCACCGTGCGCACGGGGATACCCCGTGCTTCGGCCATTTCCGCCGCCATCTCGAAATTCATGACGTCGCCGGCATAGTTGCCATAAACGAAGAGCACGCCTTCTCCGCCCGATGCAGCCTGCGCACACGCGACAATCGGATCGGGTGGCGGAGACGAGAAGATGTTGCCGATGGCCACCGCGTCCGCCAGCCCCTTGCCGACATACCCCATGAAGCAGGGTTCATGGCCGGCGCCGCCTCCAACGACAAGCCCGACCTTCCCGGCACGGGGGCCGTTTTTTGCCACGAGCGCGCGGTTTGACCCCGAAATCGGTGCAAGCAGGGATGCATGCGCCCGCAGGGCGCCTTCCATCATCTCCTCGACGGCCTCGTTCGGCGCGTTCAGGAATTTCTTGACGTGGGTGCGGTAGGGAGCGGGCGAGAGCGAGGACTTCGGACGAAGCGAGGTCTGGCGCGCTTCAATCGTCTTGACGCCGTCGGCGCGCAAGATCCCGCGCCCCGTGGCGGCGTCGGTGATGAGGACACTGATATACCCCCCGCGAAGGGCTGCAAGCAGCGCCGGCACCTTGTCAAAGCCGCCAGCCACGGCAATGCGTGTCCCGATCCCGCGTAGCGTCTCGAGCGAGATGCCGACGGTTCGGTCATCCAGCGGGCCACGCACCGGTTTTCCCGCCTCATCGATAAAGCGTCCCGCCACGGCGCCAACCGCACCGTTTGCGAGATATTGCTGCAGAGAAACGGACTCGAAGAAGCCGCTGGTCTGGATCGTGGAATTTGGCCTCAGGGAAGAAATGCCAAAGAGGATCCGGTTGGCCCGTTCCAGCGTCGCAAACTGGTCCCGGATGACGGGCTCCTCGAGAAGCAGCCGATGCATGTCTGCCGAGGCGACGATGGCTGGCGCGGTGATGGTCACGCACCGTGCCTCCAGCGCCCGCGCGACGGCGGCGGCAGAAAGTTCAGGCGTGTAGGAGAACGAGGCAGCCGTGCCGCCGGTCGCCTGTACCACCGTGACGTCCTGGAGGTTTCGAACTCTGGCATGCTCCCCCACGGCAAGGACCGTCCTGCCCCAGGCGACCGCCAGCGTATCGCCCGACTTTGCAAGCCGCGACAGTGCCTGAGCGCCAGCCGAGCCGAGCCGGTCGATCAGCGACCGGTCATTATCCTCGCTCGGCACGACCAGACAATCCGCCAGGCCGAAATGACGCTTCAATTCCTGGGCAATCGTCAGCGAGGCAAGCCGCGAGGGCTCCAGGGCTATGTTGACAATACCTCTCTCCCGCGCTTCCGCGAGATAGCCATTCACCGTCGCCCGGGACACGCCCATGGAATCGGCGATTTCTCCTTGTGTCATACCGTCTTCGTAATAAAGCCAGCAGGCCCAGACATGGGCATCCTCGCCATATCGCAAGGGAATCGCATCAGGTCCGTCAATCCGGCCCTGTGCCGCCTTGCGCGCGATGCTCTGCCTTTCCGTCATGTCATGCCTACTTGCTGTTCCGGCCGCTGCGACCCGCAGGGCTGCCAATGGCTCGGCGTTTTCCAGACCATGCAAGCAAGTGATACACTTTTCAATGATCGGTTTCAGCCAATGCGTCAGTGCAGCCGTGTTTTCGCGCCATGGGCAAGCGCACGCAGGATGATAGCACAAGAGGTGGCGCCGGCATCGAGGACGCCGCGCGAGCGCTCGCCAAGCCGGCTTGCCCGGCCGATCCTGGCGACAAGATCGATAGTCGAATCCCGCCCCGCATCCGCGGCCTCCACAAGGGCGTCAAGCGCCTGCGCAAAGGAAGCGCCGGTCCCCATAGCCGCGTCGAAAGCCTCGATGGCGGGAACCAGCGTATCAAGCAGCGTCTTGTCGCCAACCTTTGCGTCACCGATGGACTGGATGCCGGCAAGTCCTGCATGGAGCATGGCGCTGAATGTTGCAGGATCGATTTCATCGCGGTTGTGGATCGTCTCGGAAAACTCTTCGAACATCACACCGTAGAGGGGGCCCATGGACCCACCGATTTCGGTCATCAGAACGTTGCCGAGCGTCTCCAGCGCTTCTGAGAGTGTCGCTGAGGTTTCACGCAGGCGCGCGGCTGCCATCGAAAAACCTTTGGCCATGTTGACGCCATGGTCGCCATCGCCGATCTTGCCATCGATTTCGCTGAGGTAGGCGCGGTTCTCGATGATGCGATCGGCAAGTTGAAGCACGATGTCGCCGGAGCCGGCATTAGGGAAAGTGGTCATCGTTCGATCTCCTGTCAGAGCAACATGGTGGTGCGGGTTTCCAACGCCAGCAGCCGCTTCAACTCGTCGTCCAGCGCCATGACGGTCAGTGTCGCGCCGACCATTTCCAGCGACGTGAAATAATTACCGACATAGGTGCGGAAGATCTTCAGGCCCCGCGCCGTGATCTCGGCTTCAATCGTGTCATTCAAAATGTAAAGCTCGTTCAGCGGCGTCGCTCCAAGACCGGAAACGAGGACGGCGACTTCTGTACCTGATGCCAGACCATGATCGTCGAGCACGACCTCCACCATGTCCCTTGCAACTTCGGCTGCGGTCTTCAGGGGTTCCACACGAACGCCTGGCTCGCCATGGTGACCGATACCGATTTCCATCGTACCGGCTTTGATCTCGAAATTCGGATGACCGACGGCAGGCAGGGTGCAGGGTCCAAGCCCCACGCCGATGGATCGGCAGTTGTCGATGGCTTTCTGGGCAGCGTCGCGCACCTGCGACAGGCTTGCGCCTTCCGCCGCGCGGGCGCCGCCGACCTTCCACATGAAGATTTCGCCGGCAACGCCGCGCCGCTTGGACCGCTCCGCCATCGGGGCCGAGCAGACATCGTCGTTGGCAACCACGGTCTGCACCTCAATGCCATCCTTGGCCGCAAGCCGGATCGCCATCTTCACGTTCATGTTATCGCCGGCATAGTTGCCGTAGAGGCAGACGACGCCTTCACCTCCATCGGCTTCCTTGATTGCGTCATAAAAACTTTTGGCCGTCGGCGAGGAGAAGAGTTCACCAACGGCAACGGCATCCAGCATGTTCTGGCCGGCATAACCGATAAAGGCAGGCTCATGTCCCGATCCGCCGCCCGTGATCACGCCGACCTTGCGGGCTTTCGGCGCATGCCGCGAAACGACGACGCGGGGATTTTCTGCCAGTCGGACCAGATCCGCGTGCGCCTTGACGAAACCCTTCAGGGTATCCTCGACCACTTCGTCCGGATTGTTGATAAATCGTTGCATGGCGGCTCCTTGTCCGGCACGGCCCTCTCGATGATTTACAGAGGGGAGACTGTGCGACTGTCACGATAGGATCTGTCGATCAAAGCTCTAGAGGATGGTGTAACCACCATCGATCAGCAGGTCGGCGCCGTTGATCATGTCGGCGCCGGCCGAGGCGAGAAACACGGCGGCCGCGGCGATTTCTTCCGGGAAAGCAAAGCGTCCGGCCGGAATACGCTTTTTGGCGGCATCCCCCTTCTCCCCGCTCCAGGCCTTCTTCCCCAGTTCGGTCAGCACGATCGTCGGCGATAGCGTATTGACGCGAATGCCGTGCCTGCCCCATTCGGCCGCAAAGGTTTTCGACATGCCGATGACGCCGAATTTCGAGGCGCAGTAGGCGACGTGCTCCTCGATGGCGACCGATCCCGCCTGGGAGGCAAGGTTGATGATCCGCCCCCCGGTGCCCTGCGCAATCATCACCTTGCCAACAGCCTGCGTTACCAGAAAACTGCCCTTGAGATTGATGTCTATGGTGCGGTCCCAATGCTCAAGCGTCAGGTCCTCGGCGGGGGCCAGATAGGCAACGCCTGCGGAATTGACGGCAATGTCGATACGCCCGAAGGCAGCCAGGACGTCGCTCACGGCCTTTTCGACAGAAGCGGCCTTGGAGACATCGCATTGAAAAGGCTTGGCACCTTGGCCGGTCATCGCGGCCTTTTCGCTGGCCAGTTCCATGTTGATATCGAGCACGGCAACGGTTGCGCCTTTTTCGGCAAAGGCTGCAACGACGGCGGCACCAATACCGGATGCGCCGCCGGTCACCAGCGCCACCTTGCCATCGAGCGGGAAATTCAGGTCAATCTTCAAAAACGTATCGGTCATGACGTCCTGCAAGCTCCAGGGAAAGACGGGACGGCGCGAGCCGCCGCCCCTGAGATCGGATCCTAATGTTATTTGCGGGTCGCCAGCAGCTTGTCGACATTCGCCGACGTCACCGGTGTCCACGGAACGTTGTATTCCTTTTCCTTGCCGCCATTGAACGGCATGTCGGGATACTGGGTCCAGATATCGGATTGCGGCTTGGCGTCGCCCTTGCGCGCACTGGCGATGGCAAGATCAAGCGCGCCTTGCGCCTGGGCGCGGGCATCCTGCAGAATGGTGGTCATCGTGCCGGCCTTGACCGCATGCAGGGCGTCCGTGATGCCGTCGATGCCGGCGATGGCGAAATCGCTGGTCTTGAGGCCCGCCGACTTGATGGCTTCGATGGCGCCGAGTGCCATTTCATCGTTCTGCCCGATCACGCCATTGATCTGGCCGGCATGGGAGGTCAGCCAGTTTTCCATCAGCGTCTGCGCTTCAGCACGCGACCAGTTGGCCGTCTGGTCTTCGAGAACCTTGACATTGGGGCACTCCGCCAGCGCTTTCTTGTTGCCCTCCAGGCGTGAAATCTGCGCCGATTGGCCGATAGGCCCCTCAAGGATGACGACATTGCCCTTGCAGCCAATCTTGTCCAACACAGTCTTGGCTTCCATATAGCCGGAAATCGTATCGTCGGAGCCGACATAGGACGTCAGCAAATCCGAGTTGACGCGGGTGTTGGAACCGATGACCGGGATGCCGGCCGCATGGGCGGTCTGGACCGCAGTTGCGCCGGCTTCCACGTCGATCGGCACGAAGATGATCGCGTCGAATTTCTGGGTTACCATGGTGTTGAACTGTTCCTGCTGGACAAGCGCGTCATAACGGCCGTCGAACACGGTCAACTCGACCTCGCCGCTCTTGACGGCCGGGTGCTCCTCAAGCGCTGCCGACCAGATCTGCATGAACTCGGCGTTAAGGCCATAGGGTGCCGCACCGATCTTGAGCTTTTTGTCTTGCGCAAGAGCGGGTGCAGCAAGCAATGCCGTCGTCGCGGCAATTGCGATCAGAAGTCGTTTCATGTCAGTCTCCTCCTCCAAGGGAATGGTCCCGTCGCCTCCTGGTCGATCGGGCAGTCTCGCGGCCGCCATGTCGGCTTCCGGATTGGTGGGCGCGTTTAAAGTCAGGCGCCGTGATTGCGTTTCTGGTCGAGCATGACGGCGCCGACGATGAGCGCGCCTTTGAGGACCTGCTGGTAGTAGGACTGGATCCCCATCAGATCGAGGCCATTGTTCATCACACCAATGATGAGCGCCCCGATCAGTGTTCCCGTGACCCGGCCGACGCCGCCGGAAAGGCTTGTTCCGCCGATCACCACGGCCGCAATCGCATCGAGTTCGTAGGCGATGCCGGCCTGCGGCAAAGCAGAGCCGGTTCGGGCCGACAGCATCATGCCGGCAAGCCCCGACAAGCCGCCGGATATGACATAAACGAGGAAACGGATGCGGGTGACGTTGATCCCTGATGTCTTGGACGCATGAGGATTGCCCCCAACGGCATAGACATAGCGGCCGAACCGGGTGCGTGCGAGGATCCACCAGGAAACCGCAAAGACGATGATCAGCAGAATGACCGGCATGGGGATGCCAAAGAGATTGCCGGTCCCGATCCAGCGAAACGATGGCGACAGACCGGGCACCGGCTTTCCGCCGCCATAAATGAGCGTGAGGCCACGCGCCGCAGACAGCATGCCAAGCGTGGCGACAAACGCCTGCACGTTGAAGCGCGAGACGATGATACCGACGAGTGCGCCGCAGGCGACACCAACCAGAATGCCTGCTCCAAGCGCAAGGCCGACGGGATAGGGACCGCCCGGAAGGCCGGCCGTTGCCGAACTTGTGACAAAGCTCGCGCTGACGATGCCGGCAAGTGCTGCCACCGATCCGACGGAGAGATCGATCCCGCGCGTGAGGATGACGAAAGTCATGCCGATCGCCAAAACCCCGTTGATGGAGGTTTGCAGCAGAATGTTGGATATATTTCCGGCAGTGAGGAAGTATTCGTTAGACAATGAGAGGATGATTGCGAGCAGCAGGAAGGCAAAGAAGATGCCGTATTCCTGCAGGATCACCCGTCTGCGCTCTCTATTCAGAATGCCGGTCATGGGGCTTTTTTCAGTGGCGGGCACAATGTCTATCCTTGTTGTCTCGGACGTCGCGTCAGCTCGAGAGATGGACGAGGGTCTGGGCGCTGGCATCGCGTCGTTCCAGGATGCCGACAGATCGCCCACGCCGCATCACCATGATCCGGTCCGACATGCCCAGAACCTCATCGATTTCCGAGGAGATCATCGCCACCGTCCCTCCGTTTGCCGCAAATTCGCAGATGATCCGGTAGATTTCGCGCTTGGCACCCACATCGACGCCCCGCGTCGGCTCATCGAGCAGCAAGAGTTTCGGCTGGCGCAGGAACCACTTGGCGAGCACAACCTTCTGCTGGTTCCCGCCTGACAGACCCGTAACCGGCATCGTGTCGCGGGCAGCCTTGATGGAGAAGCGGCCCATCATGTCGCGCGCTGCTGCCTGCTCCTGACGCTGCTTCATGACGAAGGCGGGGCTCATCTCCGGCAGGCTTGCAAGGCAGATATTGTTGCGCACGCTGTCGCTGAGATTGAGGCCGGACACTTTCCGATCTTCCGTTACATAGGCAATGCCCGCCGCCATGGCCTCCGCTGGCCCCTTGACGGACAGGTCTTGGCCGTCGAGCAAAACCTTACCCCTGGCCTTCGGATCGAGCCCGAAAAGGCAATCGAAAATCTCGGTCCGCCCCGAGCCCATCAGCCCGTATATGCCGAAGATCTCACCCTTGCGCACGGAAAAAGACACGTCCTCAACTTGTCCCGGGGACGTCAGCGAGGCAACCTCAAGGCCGGTCACATCCGTGGGCGCATTGGTCTTGATGTATTCATCTTCCAGTTCGCGCCCGACAATCATGCGGATCAGGCCGCGCCGGTCGATATCGGCAAGCCGGCCGGACCCGACATATCCGCCATCGCGAAAGACCGTGTAGCTGTCTGCGATCTGGAAAATCTCCGACAGCCGGTGCGAAACATAAACGATGCCCTTGCCTTCGGCCTTCAGTCGCAAGATCGCAGCAAACAACTGCTGGGCTTCTTTTTCTCCGATCGCAGACGTCGGTTCGTCCATGAAAATGACTTCGGCATCGTGCGACAGCGCCTTGGCAATTTCGACCAACTGCATTTCTGCAACAGACAACGTGGCCATCGTTCGCGTCGCAGAGATCGAAAATTCCAGACGATCGAGCAGCGCCTGCGCATTGCGGTTCATGGTCCTGAAATCAATGCCGCCGAAACGTCCTGCCGACTCGCGGCCAAGATAGATATTTTCGGCAACCGTCATGTGGGGAACGGGCGACAGCTCCTGCTCGATGATGGCAATACCGGACGCGAGGGCTTGGGCCGGCCTGGCAAACTCGACGGCGCGCCCACGCCGCCAAATCAATCCGTCGTCGCGCTTGTGGATACCCATGATGATCGAAAGAAACGTCGATTTCCCGGCGCCGTTGCCGCCGCACAGGGCATGAACCGAACCGGCTTCCAGCGCAAACTGGCCATCGCGCAGGGCTGCAACGCCGCCAAACGACTTTCGCAGCCCCTCGACCTTGAGAAGCGTATCCATGGCTGTCCTCCCAGACAGCCGTTCCTCCGCCGTCTGGAAACAAATGTCACATCAGCAATGACAATTGTCAACACGCTGTGCTGACATTATTCACACGAGGCTGACATTTGATTTGTGCCAGCTCTATACGCTCACCAGATTTGCATCCCCCCACCCTTTCGCCAGCGACAGGCACTCGGTCCAGCGCACCACGGATCCCGTTGTCGACATGCTGCGCAGCGATGCCGCAGCGGTCGCGTGAGCCAGACGAAGGCACTCGGAAACAGCCCATCCTTCATGAATGCCGTAGAGAAGGCCGGCGGCAAAGGCGTCACCGGCACCATTGGCGCCCTTTATGTCCGCTGCGGGAATAGCAACCGGCGGCATGACGCACGTTTCCTCGCCGCGAACAACCGCAAGCGCAAAGGCCGGGCAATGAACGGCAACCATAGTCATGGAGCCGCGCTCAAGCACCGCGCGGGCGGCTTTCTCGCAAGCGGCCCTATCCGTTCCTCTCGCAGATACGGTCGCAATACCCGCAAGGGCTCCGATCTCGGTGTCGTTGACGATCAGGAAGTCGAGATGGGCGAGGCAGGGCGTGACAAGTGCCGCCATCAGCGCGCTGTCGATGCTGGCAAGTTCAAGATTGGTCTGAAGTCCTGAAGCACGGGCCTTCTTCAGGATGGCCACCCAGCCGTTCGGTTCATCCCGCCAGGGACTGTCGAGTATCTTGTGCACACCCGGAAGGCCCAGATGCAGGAAACGCATGCGTGTCGTGGAAAAATCGAAATGGTCCGGCGTCAGCAAGGCGCCTGTGCCGCCGTGAAAGATATGGGTACGCCGGTGGGATCTGCGGGAAACGAAAGCATCGCAATACTGCGTGGCGCCCGTTGCGGAGACGACCATTTGCCGTGTGTCGATCCCGGCTTCTTCCGCAACGCTTTTCAGATAGCGCCCGTTATCGTCGTTCCCGAGGAGACCGACGGTTTCCACGGGAATTGTCGGGTCGAGATGTTTCAGGTCGAGCGCCAGATTGCAGCTGGGGCCGCCGCCGTGGCGTTCCTCCTCGAACATCTCGGCAATGCCGTCCTCCTCGGGCCAATGGCTGAGGCTGCGGTTATAATCCACGCACCAGGTGCCACCGGTCATAAATCCGCGCCGTTCACCCGTCATCTGGTCTGCTCCGGCTTCAACACGGCCTCGGTCACCTCGTTATCGTCATCGAGCTTGCGGGTGGGCGTGATGCCTGCCTTGGCAAGTGCATCGTGATAGGCCTTGACGGCCTCGGCCGGTAAGATCGTGCCGGATGCCACCTCGCGCATGAAACGCACCATGGCGAGCGGATCTTCCGCGAGATTGATCTTGCGGCCAAACAACGCCACGCGGGCGCCAAAGCGTTCGGCCTGTGACAGCAGTTCGAAGCAGTCGCGCGTGGTGCCGGCACCACCGCCAAGCACGCCGACGATCACCGACGGATCATAAGACGCCAGTTCCTCCATGGCCTTGGCGCCGTTAAAGGGGATTTTCAGGAACTGCGGCCGGTCGGCCTTCATCACGCCCGCAAGGCAGCGCATCATCACGTCGTTGACGTAATGCGGAAGGATATCAGCCGGCACGCCGCTGTCGACATTCGGGTTGAACACTTCGAGAAAATACTTGAAGCCGTTGCGGGCGGCATCGTCGCGGAAGGCGTGGAAGGCTTCAAGTGCGGCGTAATCCTGGCTCAGATCATTGTTAAAGGTGATCGAGTAGAGGCCAAGGTCGGTGCCGGTGACCGGCGCACCCGGTGCCGGGTCGATTGTCCCCGTTTTGACGCGTGAGAGGGATGCCGTGCGAAATGGACGCGACGCCTGTTTTGCATAAGTCGCACCGCGGCACACCCAGACATCGGTCGTATCATTGGCGCGAATGGCGGGTTTGACCGCGCTGTCGCGATAGGCGCCGCTGTCAATCAGTGCTTCCATGTTGGAGGCAGAGGTCAGCATGATGTCGACGATGTCCTGCCTGATCACCGCCCGTATATTGTCGAGAAACTCCGGACGCGTGTAATGGCGGGTAAAACTTCCATCCTTCTCGCGCTTGGGGCCGCAAGAGGTCATGCTCGGCCCCATGTCGCCATCCTTGGCATCGGCGATGATGAAGTCTGCGCGGGTGTACTGTCCGGCACGGATGCGGGCAAGTTTCTGATCGAGACGATACATCGATTAAGGCTCCGTTCGTTGTGGTCCGCCATTCGCAGACCCGTAAAGGCGTTTCAGGCAGAGGCGGCGCCGGTCATGATGGCGACGACATCGTTCATGGAATGGGTCTTCGGGGTGACGACAGCGGCGCGCCGGCCAAGCCGCATGATGTGAATGCGGTCAGCGATATCGAAGACATTGGGCATGTTGTGGCTGATCAGAACGACGGCCAGCCCGCGCTCCCGAATGGACCGGATCAGTTCCAGAACCTGTCCGGTTTCGCGCACGCCAAGCGCTGCCGTCGGCTCGTCCATGATCACAAGCTTGCGGGCAAAAAGCGCGGCGCGGGCAACGGCCACACCCTGCCTCTGGCCGCCAGAGAGCGCTTCGACGGCATTGTCGATGGAGGGGAGGCGAAATTTCAGCTCGCTCATGGCGCGCTGGGCTTCCTGGCGCATGCGTTTCTTGTCGAGGCGACGAAACACGCTTCCGAGAATGCCTGGCGCGCGCAGTTCACGCCCTAGAAACAGGTTGGAGGCGATATCCAGTGCCGGCGCCATGGCAAGATCCTGATAGACGGTTTCGATGCCGGCATGGCGCGCATCAAGGGGACCCTTGAAATGCACCGCCTTCCCGTCGAGGAGGATTTCGCCACTGGTTGGATGCAGAGCACCGGTCAAGGCCTTGATCAGCGTGCTTTTTCCCGCGCCATTGTCACCGACGACGGCAAGGATCTCGCCGGCGCGCAGTTCGAAATCCACGCCGGCAAGTGCTGTGACATGGCCATAGGTCTTGATAACGTTGCGGGCTTCCAGCACAACGGACGCGGTCGGGGCACCTTGGACCATAATAGGGTTGTTTACATCCGGCATCAGTTCCTCCTCCGCGACATCTGGTCAACGGCGACAGCGATGATGACGAGGATGCCGGTCACGAGATCCTGCCAGAGCGGATCGATGCCGGCGAGCGTCAGCCCGTTTCGCAATACACCGACGATGAGCGCACCGATCAATGTGCCGATCAGGCCGCCGCGTCCGCCAAACAGGCTCGTTCCGCCGATGACGACGGCCGTGATGGAATCCAGATTGGCAGTCTGCATGGCGTTGGGATCGGCATTCGGGATGCGGCCAAGCGCCAGCCAGGCGCCAATTCCGTAGATGAGGCCGGCAGCGAGATAAACCGACAGGAGGTGTCGGCGCACCGGAATGCCGACAAGGCGCGCAGCCTCCGGATTGTTGCCGATCGCATAGACGTGGCGACCCCACTTGGTTTCGTTCAGCAGATACCAGACCACGCCGTAGAGCAAAAACATGATCAGCACGCCATAGGTCAGCACGAAACCGCCAAGCTTCATCGTATTGCCTGTCCAGGCGAGGAACGGATCGCGCACGGCAAAGGCGCCGCCGGCGGAAATCAGCCGCAGCGCCGCTGTCAGGATGCCCAGAATGCCAAGCGTGACGATGAAGGGCGGCAGTCTGAGCGCGCTGATCAGACCGCCGGCGGCAAGTCCCGCTGCCGTGCAGACCAGAATGGCAAATCCCATCGACAGCACGGGATCATAGCCGAGATTGACCATCTTACCGGCAATGATCGTGCCGAGCACGCAGATGGCACCGACGGCAAGATCGATCCCCGCCGTCAGGATGACCAGCGTCTGACCGATGGCGAGAACACCGATGATGACGGTCTGCTGCAGGATGATCGACAGGTTGTGGGTTGCCAGAAAACGCGGATTTGTCAGCGCGAAGATCACGCCGAAAGCAATAAGAACCAGAAACGGTCCTGCGGAGGGCTTTGCGAAGATGCGCGCCATAAGGCTCGCTTTCGTCTCGGGCGAAGAGGGAATGACGGTGCTCATGAATACCTCGTGCTTCAGAACGCCGCGCCCAGCGCCTCTCAAAAGGTGCACAAGGCTTACGGCCGAGGGCGCCGGCGGCAAACGCCGCCAGCAGGGATCACGACCGCGACCGCCCAAGCATCACCATCAATCGACGGTCGCCGGCAGTCGCGGGGCGTGATCCCGCCGGGAGGAAGCGTTCAGTCGCCCCAGCAGTTCTTGAGGCCCCAGGCCGTATCCTTGGAGTCGAGCCCCTTGACCGGCTTGTCGGTGATCAGGAACGAGCCCGTGTTGACGAAACCGCTGGGCTTCTTGCCGGTTGCCGCATATTCCACCACCGCATCAACACCCATTGCAGCCATCTTGTACGGGAACTGCATGACGGTGGCGGCGATCTTGCCATCCTTGACGTCGCGCACGCCGGCGCAGCCGCCGTCGATCGAGGTCAGCATGACATCCTTTTCCTTGCCGAAGGATTTGAGCGCCGCATAGGCGCCGGCAGCGGCTGGTTCGTTGATCGTATAGACGGCGTTGATGTCACCGTTCTTGGAGAGCAGGTTCTCCATGCCGATCTGTCCCTTGTCTTGCGCTCCATTGGTAATCGCAGCGCCCGCGATGGAGGGATCACCTGCCGCAATGCCGAAGCCCTTGAGGTATCCGTCGTGGCGGAATGTATCGACCGTGCCGCCCGGTGTGCCATCCAGCATGGCGACCACGGCCTTCTTGTCGCCCATGGCCTTGCGGGCATAGGCGCCCTGCTGAACGCCTGCCTCGAAATTATCCGTCGCAAAGGTGGAATCCACCGCATCGGCGGGATCGGTTGCCGTATCGAGGGCAATGACCAGAACGCCAGCCGCACGGGCCTTCTTGATGATGTCGAGCATGCCGGATGAATTGTTGGGCGTCACCAGAATGCCCTTGGCGCCGGCGCTGATCAGATCCTCGATCGCGGCGACCTGGCCCTCATTGTCGCCATCGAACTTGCCGGCGCGGGCGATGAGCTTGACCTTCTTTTCCTTGGCGCGGGCCTCTGCGGCCTGGCGCATCTTGGCAAAAAACGGATTCACCTCTGTCTTGGTGACGAGGCCGACGATGACATCCTCGGCTGCGGCCTGTCCGGCACCAAACGAGGCGGCGACGACAAGACCGAGCGCTGCGGCGCCTGCCTTCAGCCCATTGGCGCGCACGAAGGTGCGACTGCAATTCTGCGACATGAATTCCTCCCAAAGCTCCAGAACGCCGCCGAGCCTCCCAGCATCGATACGGCCGCCTCTCCTCAAAGGCTGAAGGAATTAGGACACCAGATAGGTCTAATGTCAAACATCATTTCACATCTTTTGTATATTTTCTTTCAAAAAAGAATTTGTTGGCTTCGGCATGTCGCGCAATGCATGCAGGGCACGATGAACCCCTCCCTCTCCCGCGAGGCTGCGATAGACGGCATAACCCTTGTCATAAAGGGATGCGGCGTCAGCGCGCGGCAGCACCTGGTCGATATCCCGCGCACCGAAGCGAGCGGCACCTTCGGCATAGGTCGCAACCGTTCCCGCAGCCACCGCCCCGTGGATGGCCGCACCGACAGCGGTTGCGTTGGCAATGTCGGGCAATTCGATCGGCCTGTTCAAGACATCCGCGAGGATCTGGATGAGCAGCGGGTTGGCGCGGGCGAGCCCGCTTGCCATCAGCACGCGCTCGGGCGGCAGACCGTTTTGCTGAAAAAGATCAAAAATAGCCCGCGCACCAAAACAGATCGCCTCCATCAGGCAGAGGTAGATTTCAGCAGCCGTCGTCTGTCGCGTCAAACCGGCGATCAAGCCCGAGAGGTTTCCATCGGCATAAGGCACACGGTTGCCGCCCCACCAGTCCAGCGCAATAAGCCGTCCTGCCATGGGCGCAAGCCTTTCTGCCCCAGCATTATAGGCGCGGAAACTGTCGTCCGGGGTCTCGCCACGCGGAAATGTCCTGACGAACCAGGCCAGTATGTCGCCAAAGCTCGGCTGGCCAGCCTCGTAACACCAAAGTCCGCGCATCGAGCCGTCAAAGGCCACGCCTTCTATGCCCGGCGGCAAGGGGCGCTCTACATCGGAGAGGTAGAGATAGGCGGCCGATGTCCCCAGAGCACCCACGAAACAGCCGGGCGAAACGGCACCGATCGCGGGCAGCACGACATGGCTGTCGATGACAGCAACGGCAATGACTGCCTGCCCGTTGATGCCGGTACGCTGTCGCCAGGACGGTGACAGAGTACCGGCAACAGAACCGACCGGCAGCGGGACGGAAAGACGCGTTTCGAGACCCTGCACGACGTCCTTGATGTAACCGGTCTCGGCGGCGTATTGCGCTTTGTAGGCGGCAAAGCCGAGGCCACGACACTCCTCCTGCGTCAATTGCCAAACCAGCCAGTCTCCGCTTTCGATGAAGCGGTCGGTTTGCGCCCAGATCTCGGGGGCTTCTGTGGCAATCTGCGCCGCCTTTGCCATCAACCACTCGCCGGAAACCTTTCCGCCGAAGTTTTTGAAGGACAGCGCATGGGCGGCGGTGATCCGATCGGCATAGGCCTGAGCGTTGTGTTTCCAGAGTTTGACGTAACTATGGGGAGACTGCGGATAAAGGCGCGACAGCGGCGTTGCGTCAGCGCGCGCGGGAAGCGGTGAACTGGCGGTAAAGCCGATACCGATCCCTTCGATCACGCGGCCGCGACCGATGGTCGAGAGGATGGCATGCGCCGCCTCCAGGTAATCATCCGCCACCTGCAGGGCAAATCCCGGCGGCAGGATCCGGCCATCGGGCAATGCCTCTGTCAGGATTCCGTGGCTGTACGGATGGACATGGTCTGCCACCTGCAAGCCTGTTGCGCAATCGATCAGCACTCCCCGTGCCGACTCAGAGCCGAAATCCAGTCCGATAAGATAGGTCGCCATGGTGCCTCCCGATAATGAACAAAGGGTACAGGAAACAACAGCGACTGCCAGTACCTTATGTATTTTTCTTTACATAACGCCTGATTTTCACATGCCAAGCTTTATCTTTGAGAGGCTTCGCGCTACAGCCTTTCTGTCATGGGAGGTTGCAATGAAAGTGCATGAAGGTCGGCGTGACCTGCCGTCGCTGGAAGGCGCAGGCGCCATCCTGTCGCTGATCGCCTCAAGACGCGCGTCTTCGCGGGCCGAACTGCTGCAGGCATCAGGCCTTTCACGGGTAACGGTCACCCAGCGGCTGGCGGCCTTGCTGGCCCATGGCCTTGTGCGGGAGACCGAGGAAACGCTGCGCAGTGGCGGCAGGCCCACCCGGATCCTCGAGATCAACCCATCAAGCGGGTTCGTGCTGGCCGCCAATATCGGCGAAACCCATATCCATCTGGCAGCCCTGGACCTTTCTCCGGCAATCTTTGCCCAGGCGACCCTGCCGTTTGCCCTGCCAAGCAGGCCTGAGGCAACGCTCGACGCGATCAGCGAGGGCTTTTCAGCGCTACTGGCAGAGGCTGGCACAGAACGTGGCCTCCTCTTCGGTATCAGCCTCAGCCTACCGACACCGGTCGACTTCAAGCGCGGCCGCGTCGTCGGCCCGTCGGTTCTGCAAGGGTGGGACGAATTCGATATTATCGGATGGCTGAACGCGCGCTTTTCAGTGCCGGTCGTTGTCGAAAACGACGTAAACCTGATGACGATTTTCGAGCAGAAGCACCGGCTTCCGGCAGAAGACGACATGCTGTTCGTCAAGGTCGGCACCGGCATTGGCAGCGGCATGATTGCTGGCGGACGTCTTTTTCGCGGCGCGCAGGGTGCGGCGGGCGACATCGGGCATATCCAGTTCGTCTCGAATGACGCGCCGCTGTGCCGCTGCGGAAAATTTGGCTGCGTCGAAGCCCGGGCGGCCGGCTGGGCCATTGCCCGTGATCTCACCCAGCGCGGCATTGCCACCGAGACGGCACGCGATGTGCTCGATCTCGTCGAGCAGCGCAAGCCGGAGGCGCTGATGCTGCTGCGCGAAGCCGGGCGCACGATTGGTGAGGTGATTGCCGATGCTGTCAGCATCCTCAATCCCGGCGTTATCGTTATCGGGGGAACACTGGCGCGCGCCGGAGAAACGCTGCTTTCCGGTATCCGTGAACTGGTCTATCAACGTTGCCTGCCGCTTGCCACGCGCGATTTGACCATCACCTTGTCCTCGGTCCACGACGACACAGCCCTCTACGGCGCCGCCTATCTTCTGCTGGACGACCTCTATGCACCAGAAAAAGTCCACCACCTGCTGGCGCGCGCCTCTATCCCCGTGCAGAAACGGCGAAAGCCGAAATCCACAAAGATCTGAATCATGTCGCCTTGTCTCGGCCTTGCGGTTGGCTCCTCACATGCACATTGCGGGCACAGTCCGGATCTATGATCTCGAAAAGCGACATGTCTGACGCTGACCCGTGGCGGGGGAAATCGCAATTGTGGCCGGCATCAACTTTCGTCCATGCCGGCCAGATTTTTAAACAAATGATCAGGCGGAGAAAACGATCTGTGCCTTCATGGCCTGGCTGCGGTCGGACGCCAGCTGGAATGCCGTTTCCGAATCTGAAAGCGCCACGGTATGGGTGATCAGCGGCTTGACGTCGATCAGCCCCTTGCGCATCAGTTCCACGCCGATCGCGAATTCGGAGTGAAAGCGGAAAGAACCACGCAGGTCGAGTTCCTTGGCGGTGATCGCCATCATCGGCAGGCTCATGTCACCGCCGAGGCCCAGCTGGAGAATGACGCCGCGTGGCCGCATCGCAGGAATGGCGCCAGCCAGGGCCGCTGCAACGCCCGTGCATTCATAGAGAACGTCGAACGTGCCTTTATCAGCGGCATACTTTGAGAGGGCATCCGGCTCGTTTGCCGTATCGATCACACGATCCGCCCCGACCTTTGCCGCCAGCGACAGGGTGAAATCCGAAAGATCTGTCGCGACGATCTCGGCAGCCCCTGCCCGGCGCGCGGAAAGGATCGACAGAACGCCAATCGGGCCGCAGCCGGTCACCAGAACGCGTTTGCCGAACATGCTGCCGGCCCGTGTCGTGGCGTGCAGGGTAACGGCCAACGGTTCGGCCATCGCCGCCTCTCCGGCGGAAAGACCGGTCGCATCGACGCATTGGATGGCGTCGGCGACGAGGCTTTCGCGAAAGGCGCCCTGAACGTGCGGAAAGGGCATGGCGCTGCCGTAAAAGCGCATGTTGAGGCACTGGTTGGGCAAGCCCTCCAGGCAATATCGGCAATGGCCGCAGGGCCGCGAGGGAGAGACCGCCACCAACTGACCGATCTCAAAGCCGCTGACGCCGGGGCCGATGGCATCAACGAAAGCCGAAACCTCATGGCCAAGGATCATCGGTTCACGCAGGCGAACAGTGCCGAACCCGCCATGATTATAATAATGAAGGTCCGATCCGCAGATCCCCCCGGTCGCCAGCCGCAACCGCAACTGGCCGGCTGCCGGCACCTCGTCGGGGCGCTCCTCGATCCGGAGGTCGCGGGCGGCATGAATGACAATAGCTTTCATCAGAGCACCGGAGTGAGAAGGGTTGCGCCGGAAAAATGGGCGATCAGGTTATCGCGAACGAGTTTGCCCATGGCCATGCGGGTCTCTCGCGTCCCGCTGGCATGGTGTGGCTGCAAGAGAACGTTGGGCAAGGTGAGGAAGCGCGGGTTGAGATTGGGCTCACCTTCAAAAACGTCAAGGGCAGCGGATCCGAGGGCGCCGGTCTCAAGCGCGGTCAGCAAAGCCTCCTCATCAATATTGGAGGCGCGGCTGATATTGATCAGCATGCCTTCCGGCCCCAGCGCTTCGATGACCTGCCTGCCGACGATGTGGCGCGTGGCTGCAGACGCGGCAAGCGTCACGAACAGGAAGTCGGAGCGAGCGGCAAGGGCGACCGGATCTGCGATGAATTCCCAATCCTTGGTAAAGTCCTTGGCGGAAACGTCGCTATAGGCAATATCGAGATCGAAGCCGGCCAGCCGCTTGGCGACTTCGAAGCCAATGCGGCCAAGCCCCAGCACCCCTGCCCTGCGCCCCCAGACACGGCGCTTCAACGGGTAAAGACCCTTCTGCGCCCAGGACCCGTCGCGCACCCAGGTTTCGGCGCCGATCATGCCGCGCGACTGCACCAGCATCATCGCGACCCCGAGATCCGCCACATCGTTCGTCAGCACGTCAGGCGTATTGGTGACACGAATGCCGCGGGCGCGGCATGCCTCGAGGTCTACCGCATCATAACCGACGCCATAAACACTGATGACTTCCAGATTGGGGCAGGCCGCGATCATCGCCGCGTTGGCGCCAAGCTCGCCGCGTGTGGCAATGCCACGGATCTTGGAACCCACTTCGGCCAGAAACGCCGCCTTGTCCGAGGCCTCGAAATAGCGATGCATCTGGAACTGCGCGTCCAGCGGAACCTGATCCCATTCCGGATAAGGGCCCACCTGCAGGATGTCGGGTTTTGTCATGATGTCTCCGATCTCGATGCTTGACATTCGTTTGTTATCGATAACATATACAGGCCTATCGACGCTTGTCGAGAGAGAAATCGAGAGGAGGACGCCATGACACTCAACCTGTTTGACCTGAAGGGGCGTCGTGCCCTGATCACCGGCTCGTCCCAGGGCATCGGATTTGCCTTGGCAGAGGGGCTGTCTGCGGCAGGGGCTGACGTCGTGCTCAATGGGCGTGACGAGACCAAGCTTGCGGCGGCTGCGGCACGCATAAAAGGCGCCGAGATGCTGGCTTTCGATGCCACCGACCATGACGCGGTGCGCACCGCCGTCGATGCGTTCGAGGCATCCGGAAAGCCGATCGACATCCTCGTCAACAATGCCGGCATGCAGCATCGCGCGCCCCTGGAAGACTTTCCGGCCGACGCCTTCGAGCGGCTGCTGCAGACGAACATCGCCAGCGTCTTTCATGTTGGTCAGGCCGTTGCCCGCCACATGATCGCTCGCGGTCGGGGCAAGATCATCAATATCGCCAGCGTCCAGACGGCGCTCGCCCGTCCCTCCATTGCGCCCTATACGGCGACAAAAGGCGCTGTCGGCAACCTCACCAAGGGCATGGCGACGGACTGGGCCAAACATGGGCTGAACTGCAACGCCATCGCCCCCGGTTATTTCGATACGCCGCTCAATGCCGCCCTGGTCGCTGATGCGGATTTTTCCGGCTGGCTTGAAAAGCGCACACCGGCCGGGCGCTGGGGCAAGGTCGAGGAATTGCAGGGTGCCTGCATCTTCCTCGCCTCGGATGCCGCAAGCTTCGTCAACGGTCACATCCTCTACGTCGATGGCGGGATCACGGCATCGCTATGACATTGCGTCTGGTCATCATGGGCGTTGCCGGTTGCGGCAAGTCGACCGTCGGCGAGGCCCTGTCGCGCCGTATCAGCATCAGCTATCGCGATGGCGACGACCTCCACACATCAGAGGCGGTGGAGAAGATGCGTTGCGGCATCCCGCTGACGGACGAGGATCGCTGGCCCTGGCTGGAACGTATTGCGGACACGCTGAACCACAGCGCACCCCTCATTGTCGGTTGCTCTGCCCTTCGGCGGATCTATCGCGATACCATCCGCTCCGTTGCGGGTGGCCCGGTCACCTTCGTCCATCTGGTGGGAAGCCGCGCCCTGATCGCCAGCCGCATGGCCACCCGCGATGGGCATTACATGCCGCTATCGCTTCTCGACAGCCAGTTCGCCACTTTGGAAGCACCCGGCCCGGACGAGGCAATCAACGTGGACATCGACCAGCCGACGAATGACATCGTCGCCAATATCTTGCCCTTTCTGGCCAAAACCTTGCCCTATCTGGAAGGAACGCGATCATGACCGACACCATTGCCCTGATCGGTGCAGGCGCCATGGGAGGCGCCATAGGCGCCCGCCTCGTGGAAACGGGAACGCGTCTTTATGTTTATGATCGGGATCCGGACAAGGTGGCCGCTCTTGTGGCCTTAGGCGCCATCGGTGCAGCCTCCGCAGCCGAGGCTGCATCCAAGGCAAAGGCGGTCATCCTGTCGCTGAATTCGGCAGCGATCGTGCGGGCGGCTGTCTTTGGCCCGCAAGGCGTAGCGGAAGGCGCATCAGAGGGCACCCTGATCATCGACATGTCCTCGATCGATCCGGAAATGACCAAGGCCATGGCGGCGGATGGCGCTGCCAGGGGATTGCGCTGGGTGGATAGTCCCCTCTCCGGCGGTATTCCCAAGGTTGCGATCGGGCAGCTCACCCTGATGCAGGGCGGCGCCGAGCCTGACGTGATTGAGGCCCAGCAGATCCTTGCAAATCTTGCTGGAAACCAGACCCATATGGGCGCTTCCGGCGCCGGGCAAACCACAAAGATGATCAACCAGGTTCTCTGCGGCCTTGGTTTCCTGGCGGTCGCCGAGGCAACGGCACTGGCAGAAGCGGCCGGTGTCGATGTGCTCAAAATCCCGCAGGCCCTGAAAGGTGGCCGCGCTGACAGCGCGCTGCTGCAGGAATACATGCCGCGTTATGCCGCGCGCGATTACCGTCGCACGGGCCGGATCGACAACATGGTCAAGGACCTCAGCGCCGCCCAGGATCTGGCACGGCTGACACACACCGCCATGCCGCTGACGGCAATCTGCGCGGAAATACATCGCATGCTCACCGCAGCCGGGCTGGGTGGCGAGGATCAGGCAGCCCTGATGGAGTTCTTCAAGGGGCCGAACAAGGAGATTTCAGAATGATTACCCGTTATGCCCTTTTCGAGGGGAAGGTTCACGAAGGCCAGAATGCGGCATTCCGTGAGGCTGTGCTGACAGAGATCCTGCCGAAATGGCGCGCCTTTCCCGGCGCATTGTCTGTGCGTGTTACCTTTGCCGAAGAGCGGGATGAGGGCGCGCCGGAATATCCGATGATCCTCGCCATCAGCTATGGCGACCTGAAGGCCGTGGAGACAGCACTTGCAAGCCCGGTGCGCAGCGAAGCGCGGGCTGCGACGGAATCGGTTCTCGCGCGATTTTTCACCGGTCGCATCCATCACCACGTCACGACCGCACACGAGTTTGAACCCGTCTAAGACGCATGGGGTGGGACTGGATTTTGCACCACTATAACGATACCACAAAAGGATGATTCCACCGCGCAAAACCCCGACCATGGCTGATGTCGCCCGCCTTGCGGGCGTCTCACCCATGACGGTGAGCCGGGCGTTTAAGCAAGACGCGTCGGTGAGTGAAAACACGCGCAGTGCCATTCTCGAGGCAGCCGATCGCCTCGGTTATGTTTTCGACAGCACAGCATCCAACCTGCGCTCGCAGCGAACCGATTTTGTCGCCGTCACTATCCCATCCATCAACAATGCGAACTTCGCCGATACCGTGCGCGGCTTGTCGGAAGGTCTGAAGGGACGCGGCCTGCAGATCCTTCTCGGTTATACCGATTACGACATCAACGAAGAAGAGCGGCTGATCGAACAGCTGTTGCGGCGGCGGCCGGAAGCCATTGTGTTAACCGGCGGGCGCCACACGTCGCGTGCGCGACGACTGCTCGAAAACGCCAGCATCCCGGTGATCGAGACCTGGGATCTTCCCGAAACGCCGGTCGGCCACGTCGTCGGCTTTTCAAATGCCGCTGCGGTTCGCACGATGGTGGACCATTTCGTCTCCAAAGGGATTACGCGCATCGCCTTTATCGGCGGTGATGCCGATCGCGACACCCGTGGCACCGACCGCCGCGCGGGCTTCATCGCCGCCATGACGGAGCATGGCCTTCAGGCGGATCGCCTGATTGCAGCAGGCGCGCCGCCGATTTCGATGCGCGAGGGTGCCGCCGCCATGGGGCGGCTTCTGAATGATCTGCCGGACACGCAGGCCGTGATCTGCGTCTCCGACCTTTCGGCCTTTGGCGCCTTGACCGAATGTCAACGGCGGGGCGTGGATGTGCCCGGCCAGATTTCCGTGGCCGGTTTTGGCGACTACGAGATTGCCAATATCTGCGTACCGTCCCTCACGACCCTCAATCCGTTCCCGCGAGAGATCGGCACCCGTGCCGCCAAGCTTATTTTAGACGTTCTGGATGGCCATCAGACGGAACCGGCGACCATCATTGTCGCACCTGAATTGATGCGCCGGCACTCCAGCCGGTAAAGCATCGGGGGCGCAGATGACTGCGCCCCCGAGCAAGCCGTTGCCGACAGTTTATTTCTGTGTGGCGACGATGGCGTTGACGACGGCATCGCCGTTCTGCGCGACGTAAGCGTCCCAGACCGGCTTGACAGCTGCCTGGAAGGCCGCCGCGTCCACATCGCTGTTCACCTTCATGCCGGCAGCCGTCAGCTCCGCAATCATCGACGCTTCCTTCTCCTGAGCAAGCTTGCGCTGCATGGTGATGGCTTCGGCGGCAACATCCGTGATGATCTTCTGCTCTTCAGCCGTCATGCCTTTGAACTTGGCATCGTTGATGGCCAGCGCCAGCGCGGAATAGGCATGCTGCGTCAGGCTGAGATACTTTTGGACCTCGTTGAACTTGAAGGACAAGACGATGCCGATCGGGTGGTCCTGTGCATCCACGACACCGGTTTCCAGCGCGGTATAAAGCTCGGCCACCGGCAACTGCGTCGGATTGGCCCCAAGCTTTGCAAACATGTCGTTCAGCGCCTTGGAATTGTTGACGCGCATGTTGAGGCCCGAAACATCGGCCGGCACTCGAATAGGACCGCGATTATTGGTCATGTTGCGGTAGCCGTTTTCCGGATAACCCAGCATTTTCAGGCCATGCTGGGTGAATTGGGCCGAGACGCCCTGCCCGACTTCGCCGTCCAGAACCTTGTAGGCGAGGTCACGGTTCGGAAACATGAAGGGCAGTTCGAAGGCGCCGGCCGCCGGCACCAGACCGGTCAGATTGTTGAGGCCGGTCATGACGATGTCGATGATGCCGGAGCGTGCGCCGTCGATCATCGCCTGGTCGTTGCCGAGCTGC
Source organism: Neorhizobium sp. PAMB6716 (assembly GCF_058242805.1). Lineage (NCBI taxonomy): Bacteria > Pseudomonadati > Pseudomonadota > Alphaproteobacteria > Hyphomicrobiales > Rhizobiaceae > Neorhizobium > Neorhizobium sp. PAMB6716. The sequence goes on along the minus strand of NZ_JBZAYW010000002.1, from coordinate 1,337,102 downwards.
CCTTGCGGGAAGATCGTGACCTTTACCGTTCCTTTGCTGCGGGCCTCAACCTGCTGCTTGAAGAACAGCGACATCGTCTGCTGCAGATCGGTATCAGGCGCCGCATGGGCAAGCTTCAGTTGTGTTTCTGCCTGGGCAGAATAGCCGGTCATGGCAAGGATCGATGCAAGACCGAGGACTTTCAAGAGCTTCATTTCAGGTTCCTCCCTGGTTGTCGTCTTTAGCCACCAAGAAACTTGGCGGGAACGATGATGAGCTGCGGAAATAGGATAAAGAGACCGAGCAGAGCCGCGTAGGCGAGCAGGAAGGGAACAACGCCCCTCACCGCAACGCTCATCTGCACCCGGCCAACACCGCAGATGACATTGAGGACAGTGCCGACCGGCGGCGTGAGCAGGCCAATCGAGCAGTTCAGGATGAACATCAGGCCGAAATAGACCGGATCGATGCCCGCAAGCTTCACCACCGGCATCAACAGCGGCACCAGGATCAGCACGGTGGGCGACAGATCCATCACCATGCCCACGGCAAGCACGATCAGCATGATGACGAGCATCAGCAGGCGTGGGCTGTCGATCAGCGGCGAAAGCGTTTCAGCCAGTTGCTGCGGCAGCTGGGCGACAGTGATCAGCCAGGCGGCAACCATCGCAGCGCCCACAAGAAGCATCACCATGGCCGTGGAGCGTCCCGCGGTGATCAGCACTTCGAGCAGGATCTTCCATGTGAGCGCCCGATAGACAAGCGATGACACCACGATTGCATAGACGGCTGCGACAACGGCTGCTTCCGTCGGCGTAAAGGCGCCGGACCTGATGCCGCCAATGATGATGATGGGCAGAAACAGCGCCCATATGCCCTCTCTGAGGGCCTTCATCCGCTCGGCCCCCGTTGCTTTCGGCAGGGTTTCGATCTGTTCGTTGCGCATGATGAAGGACCAGACGACCATGAGCGTCAGCCCCATCATCAAGCCGGGCGCGATGCCCGCCATGAACAGTTTGGCAATCGAGATATTTCCGGCCACACCAATGAGGATCAACGGCAGCGATGGCGGAATGATCGGTGCGATAATGCCGCCCGAGGCCAAGAGGCCGAGGCTGCGCCCTTCCGGATACCCGGCCTTGCGCATCATCGGGTAGAGGATGGCAACCAGGGCTGCGGCATCGGCGACGGCAGAACCCGAGAGGCCAGCAAGGACGATGGCAGTCATGACGGCAACGTAACCGAGGCCGCCGCGCTTGTGCCCGACAAGTGTCATGGCAAGCCGCACGATCCGCTCCGACAACCCACCCCTCGACATCACCTCGCCGGCGACCAGAAAGAAGGGAATGGCAAGAAGCGGAAAGTTATCGACGCCGTTGATGAGGCCTTGCGCCAGGATATCCGGGCTGAACGTGCCCAGATGAACCATCAGCACCATTGCGGCGAGCAGCAGAGCAAAAGCGACCGGCAAGCCCAGCACGATCGCGATGAACAGAACGCCGAGAAAAAGGATCAGGGTCATCAGACAGTCCCTTCGTCACTATTGTTTGGGACATTCATCGGATCGATCAACCGGACGACGGCAATGCCGGCCATCAAGATCGCCGATACGACGCCTGCAAGGTAGAACAGGCCCGAGGGCAAGCCGGTGAGCTGTGAGATATTCTTCCAGTTGGCCATGGTCTGGTTCAATGCGCCGACGAACAGCATGCCAACGGCCACGATCACAATGATCCAGCAGATGCGGCGAAGCGTCGGAACGGCGCGTGGAAACAGCGCTTCGGAGAATTCGGCAACGGCCAGGTGCTCGCCCCGGCGCAGAACGACCGCTGCTCCGAGCATGACGATCCACACGAACCACAGTCTTGCCAGTTCGACCGACTGGCGAATGCCGGACGAAAAGCCGTAGCGCATCACGACATTGACGAACACAAGCGCGATCATCGCAGCCAAAAGGATTGCCATTATCAAGTCGATGACCGACCAGAACCGCTGGGCAATGCGTCGCATAAGATCCCCCTCCCGAAGTCTCGTTGCGTAAACCTCAACACAAGGTTATCGTTAACATGATTTGGTATCGATAACATTTTCATGAGTCAAGGCCCCTATCGCCGCACATTGCGACTGAAGAAGGTGCCGAGGGAGGCCGAGAACGAGTGCGGTTAGAATAACTTGGCGGTTAAATGGTTGTTATATTTTCGCAATGAGCGATTTGTGCATGAAGTGGTTGAGGGGGGAGCCTGAACGCACGGGGACTGGCACACCTGCAGCAACGTTCGTGCTTCATCGCGCTTGTTCTGGCCTCGCGACGTCCATGACGCCAAGCTAAAAATCCCTCATTTTTCGCAGTTCGAGCTGTAGATTGCAGAACACGGAATACCGGTTTTCGTGCGTCTGCAGGATATCTCCAGGAGCGGGCTGGTAGACACGGCCAGGCCTGCTCAACGCCTGCATCGCCTGCTTCAGATCGGCAAAACTCCTCGCCGCCGTCGCACCCAGCAAGGCGGCCCCCAGCAGAACGGGCTCGGAGGTCTGAGGCGCGATCACCGGCTTGCCACTGGCATCCGCCAGGATCTGCCGCGTGAGATCATGCTGCCCGGCGCCGCCACTGATAATGATCTGCTGTACGTCGGCGCCAGCTTGCGCCTGCGCTTCGATAATCTGGCGCAGGCCATAGCCGATGCCGCACAATCCGGCGACATAGAGCGCGATCAGGCTGTCCAGATCCCGTTCCATGCCGAGGCCGGCAATCGCGGCACGCGCGGCGGGATCGGCAAAAGGCGCGCGATTGCCGAGAAATTCCGGCACGACATGAAGCCCCTTGGCGAGTGACACGGCATCGGAGGCAGAGGCCTGCTTTGCAACCGCCAGATCCGCCAGCATCACCGGAAGCGGCACACCAAGTGTGCGCGCCCGATTGCTGGCGTCCGGGAATGCCTGATGGAAACTCACCAGCTGATCGATGGCCGCACCCGCAGCGCTTTGTCCGCCTTCGTTCAACCACAGGCCGGGAACCATGGCCGAGAAATACGGCCCCCACACACCCGGCACAAATTTCGGATCGGTGGTCGAGGTCAAGGTACAGGAGGAAGTGCCAAAGACGTAACCCATGTTGAGTTCGGGCGTACCGCCAATGCCGACCGTGCCGATGCCGCCGGCATGCGCGTCGATCATGCCGGCAGACACCGCCGTTCCAGCCTCTAGACCAAGATCGCGCGCCGCCTCATCGGTGAGGCCCTGCCCCACCGGCGTGCCGGGCTCAACGATCTCCTGTCCGATCCGGGAAAACCCCTCGTCCGCCAGTTCGCCAAGACCGATCTGCCGGAAATAATCCGGATCCCAGCGGTGTTCATGCGCGAGGTAGGTCCATTTGCAGGTCACCGTGCAGGTGGAGCGGGCAAGGCTTCCCGTCGCACGCCAGGTGAGGAAATCCGCCAGATCAAAGAACTGCCAGGCGCGGCCAAAGGTGTCCGGCCGGTGTTCCTTCAACCACAGGAGCTTCGGCGTTTGCATTTCGGGAGAAATGCGGCCTCCGACATAACGCAGCACATCGTGACCCTGCGCATTGATCCGCTCCGCCTGCCCAATGGCCCTGTGGTCCATCCACACGATGATATCGCGTTCCGGCCGCTCCGAGGGCCCGACAGCAAGAGATTTGCCGCCTTCACCGGCCACGACGAGAGAGCAAGTGGCATCAAAGCCGATGCCGACGACCTTTTGCGGGGAGACCCCGGCCGCTTGCACGGCAGTCCGGACGGAAAGGCAAACGGACTGCCAGATATTGGCGCTCGATTGCTCGACCATATGTGCCTGATCGCGAAAGATCTCGATGTCACTCTTTCCGGTTCCAAGGCATTGGCCTTCTTCATCGAAGACACCGGCGCGCGCGCTGCCCGTGCCAACATCGACCCCGATAAAATACCTGGAACCATTCATGCCTTACTCCTCCGGCAACTTGATGCAGATTCGGTCAAGCCTATAGATCGACGCTATTGGGCAAGATCACAAGATCCCGGATGACCACATTGCGGGGACGAGACAACATGAAATAAACCGCTTCGGCGACTTCCTGCGGCTGCATCAGACTGCCGTTTGCAAGAGCCTCGTCCATCTTTTCTTTCGGCCAGTCATCGAGAAGAGCCGTGACTACAGGGCCCGGAAGAACGGCACCGACGCGAACTCCATGCTGCGAAACCTGGCGGCGCGTGGCATGCACAAAGGCCTGCACGGCAAACTTGGAGGCGGTGTAAATCGGCTCCCAGACGACCGGCACGACACCTGCAACCGAACTCGTAAATAGGATATCGCCGCTCTTCTGGGCGATCATGTGTGGCAACACCGCATGCACGCTGCGAAAGGCGGCATTTATGTTGAGGTTCAACATGCGGTCCCAGCTGTCGGGATCGCCGTCTGCCACCGCGCCGCCCACATAGGCACCCGCATTCGCGTGGAAAATATCAAGCCCGCCGGCAACCTCCAGAATCCGCGGCAAAAGGCCGGAGACCTGCGGGCCATCCAGAAGATCGACCACCAGCATGCGGCTGCGCTCGCCAAGTTCGGCACACAACGAGTGAAGCTTATCTTGCGCCCTGTCGATCAGCACGACTGTCGCGCCCTCATCAATGAGCTTGCGCGCGCAGGCAAGCCCGATCCCGGAAGCTGCGCCCGTTATGGCCGCGACCTTGCCGTTCAAACTCTTCGTCATGATGAAACTCCCGTCGGAATTGTCCGCATTCAATCGCCAAGCCGAATTTGCAGCTTCACATCTTCGGCCAAGCCTTTCGCCGCTCGCTCGAAGGCTGCGATACTGTCGGCAAATGCATAAGTGTCTGTGATCAGGGGCTTCAGATCCACCTTGCCGGAGGCTATGAGGTTGACTGCGCGATCAAAATTATTGGCGTAACGAAACACGGTTTCGATATGCGCTTCCTTGAAGATCGCGGCCGGAATATCAAAGGCCACCGGCTCAACCGGCAGACCAACGAGCACCAGAGTTCCGCCGGGACGCAGGAGATCGAAAATCCCTTGATAGGCTCTCGAGCTGCCGCTCGCCTCTAACACGATATCGGCACCCCATCCATCCGTCGCCTTGGCGACGGTTTCCGCCAGCGAAGCCTCGGTGATGTTGACAGGCGTAATGCCGGCATATTGGCCTGCAATGGCAAGCTTGGGGGCACTGAGATCGGAAATGATGACCCGTGAACAGCCGCCGGCCAATGCCGCAATGGCCGTCATGATGCCGATTGGGCCGCAGCCGATCACCACAGCCACGTCTCCGGGCGTAATGCCGGCGCGGGTTGCCGCCTGCATGCCGACGGCGAAAGGCTCGATCATCGCGCCTTCGGCAAAGGAGACGTTATCGGGAAGCTTGTAGGTAAAGGCTGCCGGATGCACCACTTCCGCTGTCAGCACGCCATGGATCGGCGGCGTTGCCCAAAAGCGCACATCCGGGTCAACGTTGTAGATGCCAAGCTTGGAAGCGCGCGAGGCCATGTTCGGGACACCGGGCTCCATGCAGACACGGTCGCCCACCTTCAGCGTCTTCACCTCGGCACCGATCTCGGTCACCGTGCCCGCCGCTTCATGCCCCAGCACCATGGGGTCACGCACCACGAAGGAACCGATCGCACCATGGGTATAATAATGCACGTCGCTGCCGCAGACGCCGACGGTATGAATGGCAATTCTCACATCATTGGGACCAACATCGCGCGGCAGATCGATGTCGCGGATTGCCAGTTCGCCTTTACGTTCCAGAACCAGAGCTTGCATGTTTTTCGTTCCTCAAGTCAGAGTGCCAGTCCATCCGGCGTAAAGAGATAGATGTGGCGGGGATCTATTCCAGCCGTGATCGCGCCGCCGGGCGGCAGATCCGGTCTGCCATTTGCAAGGATGATGACGGTCTCATCGCCGGTTCGGGCGTAAATCTGCGTCGAGCCGCCGAGGTTCTCGGTAAAATCTGCAGTCAAACGCAGAAGCGGGTTCGTGGCAGCCACATCCAGATGCTCGGGACGAAGGCCAACCGTGAGCGTGTCACCGGGGCGAACCTTTGAGGCCGAGCCATGGGCGAGGGAAAGGGTGCCGCCTTCGAAACCGGGATGTTCCAGCCGCAACCCCGATGCATCGGCACTTGTAACCTTTGCCGTCAGGAAATTCATCCTGGGCGAACCGATGAAGCCGGCCACAAAGGTATTGGCGGGGTGATCGTAGAGTTGCGTCGGTGAGCCGATCTGTTCGACAAGTCCGGCGCGCAGGACGACGATACGATCCGCAAGTGTCATCGCTTCCACCTGGTCATGCGTCACATACACCATGGTCGCCCCCAGTTTGCGGTGCAGCTTGGCAATTTCCACGCGCATCTGGCTACGCAGTTCCGCATCAAGATTGGAAAGCGGCTCATCGAACAGGAAGATCTTCGGATTGCGCACGATGGAACGGCCAATCGCCACACGCTGGCGCTGGCCACCGGAAAGTGCGCGCGGCTTGCGTTCCAGAAGCGCCTCGATCTGGAGAATCCGTGCGGCCTCCCCCACCCGGCGCTTGATCTCGTCTTCCGGAAGTTTGGCCATGCGAAGACCGAAAGCCATGTTCTCGAAGACGCTCATATGGGGGTAAAGCGCATAAGACTGGAAGACCATCGAAACCTCGCGCTTGGCGGGCTCCTCATAGGTCACATCCTTGCCATCGATGGAGAGCGTGCCGGAGGATACGTCTTCAAGGCCTGCAATCATACGCAGCAAGGTTGACTTGCCGCAGCCGGAAGGCCCCACGAACACGACGAATTCCCCCTTGGAGGCGGATATGTTCACACCCTTGATGACGCTCATCTCTCCAAACGTCTTCTTGATGGTGTCCAACTGCAGGAAGGTCATGCTCTTCTACTCCCGATCACCTCGCACCGCATTAAGATGCGGCACGTGTTCTGTTCTATTGGCTATTGTTTGGAGGGCTGTGCGCCCCATCCAGCAGGGCAGCGGCGCATTTTTCGTCCGTCACCAGACGCTTGACGTAACCGCCGCGCAGGATGGCGCGGATGATGTTCACCTTGTACCAGCCGCCGGAGGCCAGAATGGAATGGCGAACGGATTTCAGCTGTTCCGGTGAAACGGACAGCACGCGTTCATTGAGAGGATGGTTCACCGGCTTTCCGTCGCTGTCGAGGAAAACGCCCAGCAAATCTCCGACGGCTCCAGCCGCCAGAATATCCTTCAGGTTCTCAGACACCGTTGGTGTCTGCACCAGAAGTGAACGGGCTGTCATATCGCCGCAGGACACCAAGGCGACATCCACGGAGCGGGCGCGGCGCATGGTTTCGCGAATGCCGTGATGGGACAGCAGCGCTTCGCGGCTCTCGACAGAGGGGAAATAAAGCGGCGCTGTCAGATAATAGCATTCCGCCGAAATCGCCCGCGCATAACCTGTCGCGACCTCGAACGTGCTGGAGCCCGATCCGCGCGTAAGCCCTCCCATAAGGGAGGTCACCCAGCTGTCCGGCAGCGGGCGCGATGTGAGCCTTTTCAGGCCGGCCGTCAGCGTTTTTCCCCAGCCAACACCCAGACCCATGCCATCTTCCAGAAGCCTGTCGAGCATGCCGCCCGCCGCATCACCGACAGCCCGCTGATTTTCCAGATCATCCGGCAGGGTGGGGATGACGCAAACGTCTTCCAGCTGATAGTGCTCCCGCACCTTGTGCTCAAGCTCAATGCACCCGGCCAAGGGCAGACGAATATCGACAACCACGGAGCCATCGTTTCTCAGCTGGCCGAGCGTCTTGTTGACCCGCAGCCGCGTCAATCCCAGCTGGTCGGCTATCTCCTGTTGGGTCAGACCGCCGATGAAATACAGCCAGGCAACGCGGGCGCGGATCTGTTGCGCGTCCATATCCTCAATGACGGGATTTCCGTTGTCTGGTCCCTTGGTTGCCATGTTCATGCGTCTCCTTAGATCAGGCAAAGGCCTGCTTGAGAGACAGGACCGAAGCCTTCAGTGCGTCCAGTATGGATTTGCTATCCCGTTCGAAAGGATAGAACACTTCAAGGAATACCGGAGATTGTGCAAGCCCCGTGCTGGCAAGCAGGTTGCGGGCGTCAACCGGATCCACCCTGCCCGCCTCGGTAAAATCCCAATGGCGATCAAACAGATAGTCCGTCTGCTGAATATGCACGGCGGTGATCACATCGTTCAGCGCGGCGAACCACGGTTCCATCGTGTCGGCCTCTGGCCCGTACAGCGGCAGGAAGGTGCCGTGGCCCCAATCGACGCAGAGGTTCCACGGGGTGGCACTTGCCGCCACATCGCTCATCATCTGGCGCGCCTGACCGATCGTTGAGGGCCACTCGCGGCGCATCGGCGTCGGCTCGACGTAAAGCTCACTCAGCCCCGCAGCCTTCGCCTTTTCACCCAGCCGGAGCATACATTCGACAAGACTTGCATAGTCCGCAGCCTCGAGGCTGTCCGCCTCGCTGCCATCCACGCGAGAGGCGATCGCTCCCAGCGGTCCGCCAACCCGTGTAATCCCGGCTTCTGCCGCAAAGCCATAAGCTCGCTCCAGCCATTGCTCCGCATAGGCTCGAACATCCGGATCCGGATGCAGCAACTGGTTGAAAGTGTAGTGAGCAAGGCCAATGAAGGCGCTATGAATGGTGATCCCGTGATCGTCCGCCGCCTTTCGCACATCCCGCGCATGGCGGGAGACGAGTGCTGACGGCCACATGGGATCAACCAGATCGAACGAGAACTGGATGAGATCGAGACCCAGTTGGTCGCGCACGACGGGCGCCCAAAGGTTGGGTGTCACCCAGCGTTTGACACAGAAGGACAGATTGATGCCGAGCGGGTTTGCGCTGCTCATTTGGTCGCTCCCATGGTCAGGCCGCGCACCATGTGGCGCGACACAATGAGCGCAAAGATGGTGACGGGGAGAACGATGACCGTGCCGGTGGCCATGATCTTGCCCCAGGGCAGTTCGTAGCCGGACATGAAGCTGGTCGCGACGACAGGGGCGGTCTGCACATCGCGCCGGGTCAGCACCAGCGCATAGAGCAGTTCGTTCCAGGAAAAGATGAACGAGAAGATGGCCGAGACCGCAATGCCCGGCGCGCCGAGCGGCAGATAGATCTTGCGGAAGATCGTGAACTGGTCGGCACCATCCAGACGTGCTGCCTGTTCCAGATCCGGCGGAATGGACTTGAACTGGTCGGTGCAGATCCACACCACGATCGGCAGGTTGAAGGTGAGGTAGATGAGGATGAGGACAAGATGCGTATCCAGCATCTTCAGCTGCAGCGCCAGAATATAGACCGGCAGGGCCAGCACGATCGGGCTCGTCATGCGGTTAGAGATGAACCAGAACCACAGGTCGGATTTGCCACGAAACTCATAACGGGCAAGCGCAAAGGCGGCCGGGGCGCCGAGCATTACAGCAAGTGCGGTGGTGGCGGTTGCGATGATCAGCGAATTGCCGACGGCGCCCAAAACCTTCGAATCCGCAAAGATTTCCCGGTAGTGATCAAGCGTCGGCGCAAACAGCCAGACTGGCGGCGAGGCGAGAATATCGGACTGCGTCTTGAAGCTGGCGGATACCATCCAATAGAACGGAAACAGCGTGAACAGGATAACAGCTGTCAGCCCGATGGCATGCAGGATCTTGCCCGACGAGAGACGCATCAGTTGACCTCCTTGTAGAGTACGCGGATGTAAAGGCGGCTGATCAGGATGGTGATGATGAGAAGCAGGATGGCCTGCGCCGAGGCCGTGCCGAGATCGAAAATACGGAAGCCGACACGCTGGATGTAGATCGATACGAGATCGGTGGCCGAACCCGGCCCTCCCCGCGTCATCACGAACACCATGTCGAACAGCTTCAGCACGTCGGCCGAGCGCAGGATGAGGAGCGCCGTCAGGCCGGGCATCAGATAGGGAAGCTGGACATGTTTCAGCATCGCCCACTTGGATGAGGTTTCCAACCGCGCGGCCTCCTCGATTTCGCCCGGCACCATGGAAAGACCTGCGAGAAAGATCAGCGCGCAAAATGGCGTCCACTGCCAGATATCCATGATGACGATTGCGGCAAATGCGCCGGTCTGGGAGCCCAGCCAATCGAGCGCGCCAATCCCGAGACGATCCAGGAACCAGTTGGCGACGCCAAAATCACGGTTGAAAATCAGGCGGCCGATCAAACCGACCACGGCATATGTGGTGGCGAGCGGCACGACCAGAGTGACGCGGGCAAGCGACTTCAGAAAACCCATTCCGGTCTTGTGCAGAAGAAGCGCGATCATCAGCCCAAGTGCGACCTCGATCGGCAGCACGGTGACATAGAATTTCGCTGTCAGGAACAGCGAGGCCCAGAACGTGCTATCGGTCAGCACGGACGTGTAGTTTTCCAGACCGATAAAGGGAAATCCATCGCGGGGGCGCGCAATATTGTAGCGCCGGAACGATGTGACCACCGCAAAGATGGTGGGATAAATGCCGATGATAAACAGGGTCAGCACGGCCGGCGCCAGGAACCAGAACGGCGTCCAGCGACCATAACCGCGATTGGGTCTGATGTGGGGTTTAGAAACAGGTCCAGGCATCAGGTCTTCCTCTTGATGCGGCGGCAATGCCGGCTTGGCATCATTCCAGATTGGTATGGTTGGCGCGCATGGCAGCGGGCCTCACGCCGAGCTTGTCGCGCACGGCAAGCACCAGCAGTTCAAAAGCGACATAGAGCGCGCCCTCGTACAGCGATCCCATGGGAAGCACGGAGGTTGTTTCACCCTGGTCGTTTGCCATGGTTTGCGCTGGAACATGCAGCACCACATCCGCTTTGGCCGCGGCCATACCCGAAGGCTGTGCCGTCACCACAAGAACACGGGCCTCTGCAGCCTTTGCCACCCCGATCAGCGCCGACACGGTGGAGAAGTCGCCGGGCCCTGCCGAGACAATCAGCAGATCACCCTTTTCAACCGGGGGCGTGGTCATATCGCCCACAACGGCAGATTTCAGGCCAAGGTGGAACAGGCGCATGGCCAGACCCTTGATCTGAAGTCCTTCGCGACCGACGCCGTAAAGCGCGATGCGCTTCGCGTTGCAGATTTCGCTGACCGCTGCCTCGAATTGATCGCCATCGATACCGGAGAGGCAGTGGCCAAGTTCTGCCAGCGCCCGTTCATGAAGATGAAGCATGGTGTGGTTCCGCAGGATAAAGAGAGGCGGTCGGTGGTGGCGACGATGCACCACCACCGACCTTTAGAAACACCCTGGGAGGTGTTGGAGGTTGTCAGAGGCTTACTGCAACAGCTTCTTCTTGCCGTCGTAATAACCTTCCTTCTGCAGGATATCTTCCATGCGGGTGCCGATCTCCTTGGAGCCGGCCTCGACGGAGACCTGCCCCAGCATCATCTTGGAGCCCCATTCGGCAACGACTTCCGAAATCGCCGGCCATGCGGGGAAGCGCGGACGGAATTCCGGCACGCCCTTCTGCCAGGAGGCAACCATGGGCTCCACGAACTTGTACTTCGCCTTGATCGCCGGATCGTTGTAGACCGACATGCGGCCCGAGACGCCGCCGGCTTCCACATAGGATTTGGCAATGTCTTCCGATGTTGCCCACTGGATAAAGAGCCAGGTGGCCTTCTTCTGTTCCTCGGTTGCTTGTGCGGCGACGGCCAGCGAGAAACCGCCGAGTGCCGGCAGACGACCGGCGGGACCGGCCGGTTCTGGACCCACAGCCAGGCAATCGCCGAGCTTGGAGGTTGCCGGATCAACCAGCGTTCCGTAGAACGCCGACCATTCGGTGATCATCGCAACCTGCCCTTGCGCAAGCGCATTCACGGCTTCCGCATGGTCGAAGCTGACGATACCCGGCGGCATGTACTTCATCAGATCCTGACGGAAGTTGAGGCCGGTCTGGCTTTCCTTGCTCATCAGGTTGGACTTGAACTGCTTGTCGAGCAGCGAGCCGCCGAACGGCCACAGGAAGCGCATAAAACTATCGGCAGACTGGGTTTCGCCGCGCAGCGACTGCAGGGCATAAGCGTACTGGTTCTTGGAAGCGTCCGTCAGCTTGGGCGCGTAGACCTTCATCAACTCGTCCCAGGTGGCCGGCGGCTTGTCGAAACCGGCTTCCTTCAGCTTGCAGGAATTGTAGAACAGCAGGCCGGAATAGTTATCGAAGGGAAGGCCGTAGGTCTTGCCGCCCCAGGAACCGAAGGCGTCCAGCAGAAGCGGGAAAAAGCCATCGAGCTTCAGGTTGGGGTCGGTGATCGACTTGTCCTTGGTGAATTTCTCGATCGGATCGATCCATCCGTTTTCAGCGAACTCGCCGATCCAGACCAGATCCACCAGCGCCATCGTCAGGTCGCCCTGCGAGGTGAAGTTGAGCACTTCCTTCTCACGGGTGTTCTCGTAGGGCACGATCTCGTAGTTGACCTTGATGCCGGTCTTCTTTTCGAACTCCGGCAAAAGCTTGATGATGGCGCGGTAACCGGGGCGATCCAGGAAGATGCCGCTGATTTGCGTGCCCTTAAGGGGCTTGGCCGCATCTTCAAGCCAGTCGGCATGGGCAGACAGCGGCATGCTCGCAGTCGCGGCCGTCAATGCCAGCACGCTTGCGCAGATTTTCAACAAACGTTTCATTCCACTCCTCCTTACGGTGAAGGCAGCCTCCCCGGCAGCCTCGTTCGAATTTCAGACAAGGGCATCCGAGACGGTTCAAGGCGGGATATCGCCTCCATCCAGGACACCCAGAACTGCTTTCCATCCCCTCAAACCCAGGAAAGCGCAAAGCTTCGCCAGCCGCATGAAATATGCGTTTCGATAGCAATGTCAGTAATTTAGGTTCGCCGTTCCTCTCAGCGGGACGCAGTATCGATACATCTGTATTTTTAGATTTGCAATAGCATTATCCGTCGATTTAAGGTGCGTTCACCATTAGTGAGGGAGGTCACTTTGAACGATCAGCACCGCGACTCTATTGACATGGTTGCACGCTCTGCGCTTGCTGAACGGATGGCGCGAGAGGCGGGCGCGAAAGCCCGTTCGTTCCTGGCGCATCCGGACAAGTTGGGCTGGACGGAGAAGGCTTCTTCGCAGGATATCGTCAGTGCCGCTGATGAGGCGACGGAGGCCTTTCTGCGCGAGATGATCCAGCAGCACTTCCCGGCAGATGGCATCGTGGGGGAAGAAGAAGGATCGACGACAGGCAGTTCAGGCTTCGATTGGGTCATCGATCCCATTGATGGCACCATGGCATTTCTGGTGGGACAGCCGAACTGGACGGTTTCGGTCGCAGTGCTGCACAACGGCGAACCGGTGATCGGTGTCGTTGCCGCCCCCATGTTCGACGAGATCTATGTTGGCCGGTCTGGAGGAGGTGCAACACTCAACGGCCGGCCTCTTGCCATCAATCCCGGTTGGACGATCCGCTCGACGACCGTCGGTTTTGGCGGCACCGAAAGAGCCAACCCGCGCCATGTCGGGGGCTTCGTCACGCGGCTTTATCAGGAAGGTGGCGTGATCTTTCGCGTTGGCTCCGGCGCGCTGATGCTCGCCTATGTGGCGGCCAACCGGCTTGCCGGCTACTACGATCCCACCTTGTTCTGCTGGGACTGCATGGCCGGCATGGTGCTGATCCGCGAAGCAGGCGGCCTGGCGGAATTTGCCGGCAGCCTGTCAGAGCCAGGAGAGATATGGGCAGGAAACAGCAATGTCTTCCAGGATCTCAAGCGCATCAGTGCGCTGCGTGATGAGGGCCTGTGATGGAGCGCCCGCAAGACCGGCTTATCTCAATACGCGAGGTTCGCTCTTCAACCGAAGAACCAACCTCGCATGGAGATATCTGAGGACGGAACGTCAGCCGCCGAGGACAAACCTCGAAAACGCCAGCGAATTGCGCGCATCGTCATCCAGCTTGGCTTCATCGGCACCATCCGTCAGGTCGCGCCAGACGCGAATGTCCGAGCCGATGGTTCCGCCGGTCTTGACGAAGGGTTCCATGACCACGGCACCGGTGTAGTTGATCTCGCGCAACGCAGCACCAATCTCATGCCAGGGCATCCGGCCTTTGCCTGGAACGCGGCGATTGCTTTCGCCGGTATGGAAGTGGCCGAGAAGCGGACCTGCGGTGCGGATGGCATCGCCAAAACTGTCTTCCTCGATATTCATATGGAAGGTATCGAGCATCACCTTGACGTTCGGCTTGCCGACCTCCTTCACGAAGGCGACACCTTCGGCAGCTGTGTTGAGAACGTGGTTCTCGAAGCGGTTCAGCACCTCGATGCACAGGTTGATGCCGAGATTGTTGGCGAAGTCTGCAACACCGTGAATGCCTTCAACGCCGCGCGCCCGATCGCCCTCCTTGTCGACCGGCTGCGAATAATCGACCGGCCAGTAGGAATGCAACGCGCCGCCGATGGTCTTGATGTCGAGCTTGGCGACATTGGTCAGCGTCTTTTCGAAAAAGGTCTTGCCCGCCGCACGCACAGATGCATCCGCCGACGCCAGGTTCTTGGCCTTCGACGGGCCAATGCCGGCGGTCAGGATAATGTTGTTGTCGATGGCGCTCTGTTTGATGGCAGCAAGTTCGGCGTCGCTATACTCGTTGATATGGTGCGCAGCCACCTCGATCACGTCGAAGCCGAGCTTGGCGACCTTCTCGATATAGGGACCGAATTTCGCGCTCCATTCATGCTCCCAATACGAGTAATAAATTCCGTGTTTCATGGATGTCTCCCTTTGATAGTGACGCATTAGAGGCTGCCGGATATTTTCGGCTGGCTCACGTGTTGTTCTTCACGCGCAGATCGGGCTCGGCGCTGTTCGACATGATGAAGAGGCCGTTCGGCAGGTCGTTTTCCTCGACCTTCCGGGTGATCTCCTCGGGCGACAAGCCGAAACCCTGCCACCGGTCCTGAAGGCGACGGCGCAATTCGTCCACGTGAACGTCGACGAAAATCGTGAGGTCGAAGATGGATTTAAGCCGATCCCAGTGCGCCTGTTGGGCCAGCAGATAATTGCCTTCGCAGACGATGATCTCAGTCGATTGCGCAATCAGCCGGCCGCCGGCGCGGGCAATCTCGATCGACCGGTCGAACACGGGAACGGCGATGACATCGTCTTCATTCGCCTTCAGGCGTTGCAGCATGTGCCGCAGACCGTGCGCATCAAAGGTATCGATGGCGCCCTTGAAGGCCCGCCTTCCCATCTCGTTCAGCACGGCATCATCATAATGATAACCATCCATCGGAAAAAGCGCGGCTTGAAGCTCATAGTGTGACTCCAGCAGATCGACGACCTGTTCCGCCAGCGTCGACTTGCCGGAACCCGGCGCGCCGGCAATGGCGATGAGAACGCGCCGGCGACCTCGCGCATTGAAGCGTTCGACAGACGCCGAGGCGATGATCTTTGCCGTCGCCTCGACCCCCGATGATCTCGTATCAGCCATTTGATGCCGTCTCCCTGTCTGCCCGAACCGGCTCACGCCAGCCCATACTGAACCGCTTTGTTGCGCAGGAAGGACAGGCCGTTTTCGAAGACCTCTTCGGCATCGCGGGCAACGGGGCGCCATGTGGAGATGGCGCCGGCCATCTCAGCTGGCATCGCCGCGAAGCTCTCCAGCGTCAGCGCGCCCTTGAAACCGATGGCGGCGAGTGCTGCGAAGATCGCATCCCACGGCACGTTTCCATAGCCCGGCGTACCGCGGTCGCTCTCGGACATATGCATGTATTTCAGATGGTCGCGGGCATCGATGATGCCGTTCGCCACGCCCTTTTCCTCCATATTCATATGGAAGGTGTCGAGATGAACGAAGACATTGTCGAGACCGATGCGTTCGACCAGTGCAACGGCCTGGGCGGCGGAATTGACGAGATGGTTCTCATAACGATTGACGGCTTCAATCCCGAACTGAAGCCCGAGGCTTTTGGCGTGTTTTGCTGCAGCTGAAAGTGCGCGCGTCAGATTGTCGTATTCCGCTTCGGTGGGGGGAAAGCCGGTTCGCTCGTTGGTGCCGCCATAGGTGACGCCGGTCAGCGCCTCGGCGCCCATTTCGGCGGCCGTGTTCAGTGCAGATTTGAGGTGCTCGATCGCTGCATCGGGGCGCACCGAGGCCCATGCATGCTCCGGAAGAACAAGGGAACAGGCGGCGCGAAGCGCATGTTTTTCCAGCAGAGAGCGGCTATGCTTAGCATCGACAGACGGAATATCGATGAGCGGTATCTCGATAAAATCCTGTTTGTAGCGGGCCGCACCCGCGATTGCCCGTTCTGCTCCTACGTGATCCCACACGGTGGTCCACATCATTGCGTGAATGCCAAGTCCCTGCACGTCAGGCCTTCTTTCTCATGAAAATACGATAGTTGGATGCAAGGGTGCGTGCCGTCATGACCACGATCATCAACACACCCCAGAGTGCGGTCGCCAGATGCTGGTTCGCGCCCATGAGGTTGAGGCCCGACGACAGGAGTTGCAGGACGACCAAGGCAACAAAGACCGGCAGCACCCGACCAAACCCGCCGAACGGATTAACGCCCCCGAGGAATGCCGCGAGCACAGTGATCAGAAGATAGGATTCGCCATGACCAACGCGCACCGAATTGAACCGGGCGAGCATGATGATGCCGGCGACCGCACACATGACCCCTGAGAGCGTGTAGACGAGGACAACGATCTTGCGCGTGTTGAGGCCCGAATAATCGGCCGCCTCCATGTTGGAACCGATCATCAGCAAACCGAAGCCGAGCTTGCTGCGCGTCAACAACACATGCCAGGCGGCCACGCAGAGGACGAAGATCAGGAGCGGGATGGGAAGGCCGAAAAGCGACCCATGGCCAAGCGGCGCCACATAGGCCGGAAAGCCCGAGACATCACCGCCGCGCGTCAGAAACTCCCCGAGCCCGCGCAGAAAGATCATCATCGAAAGCGTGACCAGGATGGGGTGCGCGCGGGTATAGGCGATGGCAACGCCCGTCAGGGCGCCGGCTGCGGCACCGGTCGCAAGGGCGGCAAGGCAGGCCAGCAAAAAGGCGCTGACCGGAGCATCCGCCCCGCCATGCGCCTGCAGCACCCAGGCGGCCGCAAGGCCGGCAAGATTGGCGGTAAAGGTGATCGACAGGTTGATGCCGCCGGTCAGGAGCGGCAGCAGCATGGCCAGCGTCAGCAGGCCGAGTTCCGGAAGCTGAAAGGCAACCGAGCCGAACGTGGCAAGCGACAGGAAATTATCCGCTGCAAGTCCAAAAATCAGCATGACGGATACGAAGGCGATAACGGGACCGCCCATGTCCGCACCGAAGGTCGCGTTGAACTTCTGCACAAAGGTCTTCATGAGCGCTGGCTGCCTTTTCGGGAGGAACTCTTCAGGGCCTCAGGCAAAAGCTTGTCGAGCCTTGCGGACGAAAGCGTGATGGCGGTGAGGATGATCGCACCGACAATCATCTTGAAGGCAAAGGGGGAAACGCCCATCAGATTGAGCCCGTTCTGGGTGATGGAAACCAGGAGGACGCCCAGCACGCAGCCAAGCACCGATCCCTTGCCGCCACCGAGGCGCGCACCGCCCAGCACCGTCGCGGCCAGCACATCAAGCTCTCGGCCATAAAGCGCGTTCGGCACCACCTCCTGCGCGTAATGCGCCTGCATGAGCCCGGCGATACCCGCCATGAGGCCAAGCCAGCCGAAGGAGATGTAATGCATGGCACCGATATTGATGCCGAAACGGCGCGCACCTTCCGGGTTGTCGCCAAAGGCGTAAAGCTTGCGACCGGTTGTCGTGCGCGAGATCATGAAGGACGTGGCGATGCAGCAGAGGATCATCACCACGACCGGCAGGGTAAGTTCCACCCAGGACCCGTCCGCCATCTCGTGTTCGTAAAAGACGACACGATTGGAAAGCCAATCCGGCAGATTGTAGATCGACACGCCCTTGGTGAAGAACATCAACAGGCCGAAGAAGATGTTGAAGGTCGATATGGTCGCGACGATCGAAATGATCTGCAGCCGGTAGACCAGAAAGGCATTGATCGCCCCAAGGCCGGTGCCAACGACGCCGGCAATCAGAAAACCCTCGGCCCAATTGCCGCCGCCCAGAGCCCCAAGCGCCAGCACCGTCACATACTGCACGACAGAAGCGGCGACCGCGAAGGAAATGTCGATACCACCCGAGATCAACACGACGAGAAGCCCGACCGCGAAGATGATGTTGACGGCGGAGATGTTCAGCACGTCGAAGGCGTTTGCGACGGTGAGGAAACGGTCAGTCCCGAAAGACAGGCCGATGCAGAGAAGAACCGTGACCGCAATAAGAGTAGTTTCGGTCGTATGATCCAAGACGAGCCTACGCATAGACGGCGGACTCCAATTCTGTAAGTGACGTTTGCCGCGGGTCGTAGACTGCCTGAAAACGCCCCTCCACCATGTGGATGACGCGGTCGGCGTTAAAATAGACTTCCGGCGGTTCGTCGGAGATGAGGATGATCGACAATCCTTCAGCAGCAAGCTTTCGGACAATGTCGAAGATGCCGGCCCTCGCCCCGACATCGACCCCCACAGTGGGAGCATCGAGGATCAGGATCCTGGGTCCGATCGCCAGCCATTTGGCAATCGCCACGCGCTGCTGGTTGCCGCCGGACAGTGTGCGGATCGGATCATCGGGCGTACCGATCTTGACGCCGAGTTCCGAGATCCAGTGCGCAACGACATTCGCTTTTCTGGAGGAGGAAATAAGACCGCCCGACAATATCCTATCGAGAGAGGCCATGACGAGATTGTCGGCGATGGATTGCGGCTGGTTCAGCCCGAGTGACAACCGGTCCTCGGAGAGATAGGCGACACCTGCGCGGATCGCGTCCCGGTTTGAACCGAAACGGACCTTCTCTCCCGCAAGGAGGATCTCGCCGGAATGCGGTTGCCGCATGCCAAACAGGGTCAGCGCCAATTCGGTGCGCCCGGCCCCCAGAAGGCCGGTAATACCCAGCGTCTCACCGCGTCGCAGATCAAAGGAGACGTTGCTGAATTCGCCATGGCGGGTGAGGTTTTTGACCGACAGAACCACCGGCGCATCATCATGATCGGCGGCGATCACGGCGCTGTCGAAATTGCGGCCCGTCATCAATTCGGTCACACGGGACTGGGTCATCCCCTCAACAGGATAAACGCCAACGAGCGCACCATCGCGCAGCACCGTGATGCGGTCGGAGATTTCCAGCACTTCCGCCAAACGATGGGAAACGAAAACCACGGCGACGCCCGACGCTTGGAGATTGCGCACAATCTCGATCAGATAATCGGTTTCCGATTGCGTCAGCGATGCGGTCGGCTCGTCCATGAAGACAAGGCGCGCTTCGCCGACAAGGGCGCGCGCGATTGCCACGATCTGGCGCTGGGCTATAGCCAGCTCCTTGAGCGGCATATGAATATCGAGTGCGATGCCAAGGCGCGCCAGTGCCTTTTTGGCTGCAGCATCGATGGCGCTCTTGTCGATCAAGCCGTATTTGCCCTTGACCGCCAGCTGGAAACCAATGTTTTCAGCGACCGACATTTCACCGAAAAGCGCCAGATCCTGCCAGATCACCTGAATACCGAGAGACTGGGCAAGTGTCGGCGTCATCGCGGCAATCGGCTTGCCATCGAATAGGAATTCTGCGCCATCTTCGGGCGTATAAACCCCGGTAATGACCTTGATAAGCGTGCTTTTGCCGCAACCATTTTCCCCCGCCAGGCAATGGACTTCCCCTGGATTGACCTCGAAGGATACGCCTTTCAGGGCACGGACGCCGCCGAACGTAACCTTGATGTTTTTGAGGGAAAGAAGCGGGTGTGAGGCCGTCATGAACGTGTACTCCGTCTGGCCACGCTTGCCGTGACCATTCGACTGACTTGCATTTTTTGAAAGAAGGGGGCCACGCGAACGTTGCCGCCCGCGCAGCCCTCAGGCTCCGGGAGGATCAGAGCCCCATGGAAACCAGCTTATCGATGCTTTCCTTGTCGATCTTCAAAAGCTGATCGACGACGATGGTGTTACCCTCTGGCGTGATGGTGCCGAGACCTTCGATGGTTTCACCGGCTTTCGGTGTCTGCCCCTTGGCAATTCGGTCGGCAAGGGTCACGAAGACTTCGCCGGCCTGCTTGGGGTTCCACATGAAGCCACCCGTCAATGCGCCGCTCTTGATCAGCTTGGCGCCCTGTCCAGGTGAGAACGGCCCGACAACGAAGATCTTGCCATCCTTGCGGCGTTCTTCCACGGCGCGGCCAGCGCCGATCGGACCCTGAGACCCGAACGCCATGAAACCGGCAAGATCGGGATTGGCCGACATCAGGTCGAGTGCGGTGGAGCGGCTCTTGTCGAGATCTTCGGCAACGCCGTAGCGGTCACCGACGAGCTTCATGTTCGGATAATTGGCCTTGATATAGGCGATCGCCGCATCGGCCCAGGCATTGTGCAAAGGCACCGTCAGCGAGCCGACGAAAACGGCATAGGAGCCCTTGCCGCCCATCTTTTCTGCAAGAAGCTTGCCGTGCGCTTCACCAAATCCCTTGGCGGAGGCAAGTTCGAAGTCCCAGTCCGCACCCGCCTGCTTTGGCGATTCGTGCGTGATGACCTTGATGCCAGCCGCCTGGGCCTTCTTCAGAACCGGCTCAAGCACCTTGGCGTCGTTCGGAACCACGCCGATAAAGTCGACCTTCTGAGCGATCAGGTCTTCGATGGCGCGAACCTGGAGCGCCGGGTCGGCACTGGTGGGGCCCACCATAAAACCATTGACGCCGAGCTTTGCGCTCCGTTCCTTGATGCCTGCCTCCATGGCGTTGAACCATGGAATACCGCCAATTTTTACCACAACGCCGATTTTGGTTTCGGCAGCAAATGAGACGGTGGATGTAAGGAGCGCCAGCGAAATGCCAAGCGCAACTGAAATAAGTCTGTTCATGGGGTCCTCCTCCTCTGAATATCCCTCTGACGCAGAAAGGCGCGCCTGCAAGGGCTCGCGCCCTGCTGTCGTATTTCCGATACCCGTTACAGGCTCCTCCCGCGTCGCTCCTCAAGCGAACCATCTGCACAATCGATATTTCTAAGTTGCACAATCGATGGTGCAAGCACATTATCACCAAGCGGCCTTTCGTCAAGAGGGGCTGCCATCTACAACGTGAAAGACGTGAAGGGGTGATTCCAGGATGACGGAAAAGGAACAGAGGAAAGCAACGATTTACGATCTCTCGGTCAAATCGGGCGCATCGGCATCGACGGTGAGCGCTGTCCTGAACGGCACCTGGCGCAAACGGCGGATCTCGGAGGAGACCGCGAACAAAATAATTTTGCTGGCGCAGGAGCATAAATATACGGCCAACCAGCAAGCCAGGGCGCTTCGGAGTTCACGGTCGGGATTGGCGGGATTGCTGCTGCCCATCTACGATACGCGCTTTTTCTCCTCCATGGCCCAGACATTTGAAGCGCAGGCGCGCAAACGCGGCTTCCTGCCAGTGGTGGTCGCGGGACGCCGTGATCCGGAAGAAGAGCGCCGGACGGTGGAGTCGCTCGTCGCCTATTCCATTGATCTGCTGTTCATCGCGGGCGCGACCGACCCCGATGGCGTCCACAAGGTGTGTGCTCGGGCGCGGCTGCCGCATGTCAATATCGACCTGCCGGGAACACTGGCGTCTTCGGTCATTTCCGACAACAGGCAAGGTGCCAGGGCGCTTACCCTTGCGATTATTCGGCATGCCCAGCAAGGCGGTCCGCTGACGCCAGACGATGTTTATATGTTCGGCGGTCGCGACGATCACGCCAGTCGCGAACGCACCATCGGCTTTCACGCTGCCAAGGCGGAGATCTTCGGAACCTGCAGGGGCGACGACATGGAAAGCACTGGCTATTCGCCCAGCATGACGGCCCTTGCCTTCGAACGCTTCTATGAGCGCCACGGCAGGCTGCCCCGGTGCTTCTTCATCAATTCATCGATCAACTTCGAAGGTCTGCTTCGCTTCATGGGAAAACACGACGGGGAAGCCTTTGGCGACATCGTCGTCGGTTGCTTCGATTATGATCCCTTCGGCTCGTTCCTTCCCTTCCCCGTCTACATGATCAGACCAGACATTGAGGGAATGCTGAAAAAAGGTTTTGAACTGTTAGACCTGGAAGAAGATGCGCCCCGCATTGTCCTGATAGAACCTCAGCTTGTGCTGCCGCGCACGGCTCTGGAGGGACCACTGGATGAACTGAAGGATACCGTTACATCCGTTTAGCGCCGGAGAGCGCCCCGCAGCGCCGGCGGTCATCTGCGACTGAGCTAGGACGCAGGCTGGCGTTCGCGCCTGGATTGACCATCGCTCGGCAAGGACAGAGTGGCAATAACAGCACCAAACCTGTTTAAGCCCGCAGTTTCTCCCGTTGTGCCGGCCCAGCCGGCAGCGCACGACTGGCAAGAATTGAGCCGACCACCAATGGGAGGCACACGAGATAGGCGTTGCGGATGCCAAAGGCTTCGGCCACGAAGCCGAGCAGCGGCGGACCAAGGAAAAAGATGACGAAAGCCATTTGAGCGATTGCGGCAACGTTGATTATGGCCGGACGGTCCGTCCGCTGGGCGGCTGCCGAGACGGCCATCGGATAAACGGCGCTGCAGCCTGCCCCCATCAGCGCAAAGCCGAAGAGCGCGAGATAAGGATGTGGCGCAAGCCAGGCCAAGGCAATGCCTGCTGCGGCAATCAAAAGAAGCACCCGCCCGACGAGCCGTGCCCCATATCGATCGACGACCGGATCGACGGTGAGGCGGGCAAGGGCCATGAAGAAGGCAAACAGCGTCAGGCCCGAACCGGAAATGAAAGGCGAAACGTCAAATACCTCTTCCATGTAGATGGTTGACCAATCGATTCCCGCTCCTTCGATCAGGAAGGCCGAGGTCCCGATGATGCAAAGTGGCAGCAATGCCAAAGTCGGCAGCGCAAAGTGTGGCTGCTTCTCAGTCGGGCCGGCATCGTCGAGAGGGGCCGCGTTCTTCATGCCTGCCAGGTTCAGCGCGCCAAGCACGAACATCACGCCGAGCAGCAGATGCATATGCACTTGCATGCTGATGCCCGCCTGCCTTACCAACGATGCGGTAACCGCCGTCACGAAGAAACCAAGGCTCCAGCAGCCATGCGCTCGGTTCATGATGCCGAAGCCTGCTTGCGCCTCGATCCTTCCAATCTCCACATTGAGGCAGATCTCCAGAGCGCCCGCGAGGAGTCCGGTGGCAAATAGCGTTACGAAAACGAGCGGCGCCGACGGCAGAAGCGGGATAACGCTCAGCAGCGCCATGATCCCGAGCAGGGTCACGGCAAGCGTGGCCCGTGAACCAAGCCGGGCAATCAAGGGCGAAGAGACCGTCAGTGAAATCAGCGAGCCTATCGCCATGCCAATCAGCGTCGTGCCAAGTTCGGCCTTATTGATCGCAAGATGCGCCTGCAGGTCAGGCAGGCGGGAAAACAGCGAACCTGTCGACATAGCAAACAGGAAAAAGGCGACATAGACGCGGTACTGAGGCTGAAAACGCATTCGGGCGACTCTGTTATCACGGTCACCCGTTCAACCTGAGGCGGTGGAGACTGTCAAATTCTAAAACCCGTTACGCCCTGTCGTTTCAGACGTTTTCGCATCAGACGTTTGGCGGCTTTGGTATTGCGGCGGCTCTGAACCAGCACGTCGGAAACGAAGCTATCCTGATCGACAGCCCGCCACAGCCAGTGGGTCTCGCCGCCAATGCCGATGACGACCTCATCGAGGTGCCATGGGATAAATGGCGAGTTCCGCACCGGGGCCCTCCAAGAGGTGTTCAATTTTTCCGATAGGCCAGTTGGATCGAACGCGGGTATACAAGCACCGGCGTCACTCGCATGATCGGGCACTTGAAAATGCTCAAAGGAACCGTGAGTGACCTCTGACGTCCTGCCCATCGCCGGCCATGCAGCAGCCCAAAATGCCCCCGTGACACAGCGGCAGGACCAGTCCTGTCGCAGCATGCTTGCAGCGCTTGCCGCCAAGGGAGAGCTTCTGGTCGTGGATGACGAGGTCAATCCGCTGTTCGATCTCTCGGCCCTTCTCTCGCTCACCCATGATACGTTTGCGGTGCGGGCAAACCGCATCCGGGGTTTTGACATGCCGGTCTTCGGCAATCTCCTGTCGAGCCTCGATCGCATCGCGCTTGCGCTTGGCGTGCCCAGGGCGAAAATCCAGACATCGCTGCTCGAGTCGATCAAGGCACCCATTGCACCTGTTCTGGTCGACAATGCGCCTGTGCAGGAAAAGATCTTTGAAGGTGGCGTTCTGGCGCATCTGCCCGTCCCGACCTTCTTTTCGCAGGAGACCGGTCCTTATATCAGTGCGGGCCTGATGGTGGCCGTTGATCCGGAAACCGGGCTCGGCAATGCCTCCTATGCGCGGCTTAAGATCCTTGGACCGAGCGAGGCGCTGATCGGCATCGCGCCGAACCATCATCTGGCGATCATGGCCCGCAAGGCCGCCGACAAGGGCGAGACGCTGCCGTTTGCCGTCGTGCTCGGCGCCCATCCGATCATCCAGCTTGCCGCCTGCCTCTATCTCGGCCTCGGCGACGACGAGATGCATTGTGCGGGCTCGCTGTTCGGCGAGCCGGTGCGCATGACACGCTGCCGCACCAGCGACATTCTCGTTCCCGCAGAAGCCGAGATCGTCATCGAAGGGCATATCCATGCCGACAAGCCGATTGTCGAGGGGCTGGTGTCGGAATACCACGGCATGTACGAAAATTACGGCAGCGGCGTGCTGGCGACCTTCGACTGCATGACCACCCGTTCCGATGCGATGTTCCAGGTCATCGAGCCCGGTTACCATGCCGAACATATCTATCTCGCCGCCGTGCCCATTGCCGCCAGCCTCAAGGCGCAACTGTCGCGCGTCATTTTGAACGTCGGCGAAGTGGCGGTCACGGAATCGGGGTGCGGCCGCACCAACGTCGTCATCCAGATCGACAAGCCCCGCCCTGGACAGGCCCGCCGCGCCATGGCCGTCTGCTGGGGCGCCGTCAGCATCGTCAAGACCGTCACCATCGTCGATACGGATGTCGATCCGTGGGATCTCGCCGCCGTCGAACTGGCAAAATCCACCCGCATGCGCGCCGAGCGCGACATTCTCATCGTGAAGGACATGACTGCCGACCGATCGGAACCGCAGGAAGACGGTTTTCTCGTCACCAAGCTTGGCTACGACGCGACCTGCAAGCCGGGCGACCGCAAGGAAGGTTATGGCAAGGCGCAACCGCCGGCCGAGGCCTATGCGCGGATGCGCAGCCTTCTCGACCGGATGACGCCGGGGACATCGTCATGCGTCGGCTGATCGTTGCCATCACCGGGGCGTCGGGCACCTGCTACGGCGTACGGGCACTGGAAATGCTGCGCGAACTCGGCGGCTTCGAGACCCATCTGGTCATCTCGCCGGCCGGCCTTCGAACGGCTGTCGAGGAAGGGGTCGGCTATGAGGTGGACGAGATCCGCGCCCTGGCCGACGTCTGTCACAGCCACAAGGATATCGGCGCCTCGATCGCCTCCGGCTCGTTCCGGTGCGACGGCATGCTGGTTGCGCCGTGTTCGGTGAAGACGCTGAGCGGCATCGCCCACTGTTACAGCAACGACCTGATTACACGGGCCGCCGATGTCTGCCTGAAGGAGCGCCGCCGGCTGGTGCTGATGGTGCGCGAGACGCCGCTTCATGCCGGTCATATCGCGTTGATGGATCAGGCAACCCGCAGCGGTGCCATCATCATGCCGCCGGTTCCGGGATTTTATACCCAGCCGAAAACCATTGACGATCTGGTCAGCCAGACCGTCGGACGCGCCCTCGACCTGTTCGACATCGACCACCCGCGCGTGCGCCGGTGGAAAAAGGAGGACGCGTCCTAACAACCACATGCATGCCTGCCGGCAGCGGAACAAAAACCGCTGACGGACCAAAAAGGGGAACGCCGATCGCTGCAAACAGTGACGGCAAACTGGAGAAAAATCCATGACTGATGCATTCGACGTCAATACTACTGCAACCTCCGCCATGCGGGCAGGACGAACCGCCCGCGCTGCGGCGGTCGCCCTCGCCATGCTTTGCGCATCGACTGCCGCAGCGGCCTATGCCGCAACCCAGGCCGAACCCGTCAAGGGTGGCGAGATCACCATCGTCAACGGTTCTGACATCAAGAGCTGGGATCCGGCCGTGACCAGCGGCACCTTTCCGGGCGGCCCGATGGACATGCTCGATGCCATCTACGGCTTCATCGTCTACACCGACGTCAACGGCAAGGTGCAGGGCGGCATGGCCGAGAGCCTGACGAGCCCAGACGCCAAGGTCTGGACGCTGAAACTGCGTCCGGGCGTGAAATTCACCGACGGCACGGCCTATGACGCCGAAGCTGTAAAATTCAACTGGGACCGCGCCGCAGATCCGGCAACACTTGCGCCCGCACAGGCCTTCGTCGCCTCCTGGAACAAGAGCATCAAGATTGTCGATCCGACGACCATCGAGATCACGCTTGCCAATCCCGACCGCAATTTCGGATCGACGCTGGCGCAGCTTGCTCCCTTTATCGCGTCGCCGGCAGCCCTGAAGGCTGCGGAAAAGAAGACCGACATCAAGCCGGTCGGCGCCGGCGCCTTCCTGCTCGACAGCTGGAACCAGGGCGTCTCGATGACGATGAAGCGCAATCCCGGTTACTGGGACCAGCCGCGTCCCTATCTCGATACGCTGAAGTTCGTCGTCATCCCCGAAACCAACAGCCGCATCTCCACCGTCGTCCAGGGCGGCGCGACGATGATGGCGGGTTACCCCTACCAGTTCGGCTCCAATGCCGAGGCGGCTGGTGTCACCACCCATGAAATCCCGCTCCCCGGCCTTTACCGCGCCTATTTCAACCAGACGAAGGGCACGTTCACGGATCGCCGCGCCCGCGAAGCGTTCTACGAAGCGCTGCAGCGTCCGCGCCTTATGAAGGCCTATACGCAGGTCGAAGGTTATGTTGCGCCGACGAACTATTTCACCAAGGATTCGCCGTTCTACGACGCGACCTACAAGCTGCCGGACTACAATCCTCAGCATGCCCAGGAGCTGTTCAACGCGCTTGCCAAGGATGGCAAGCCGTTCGACATCAAGATCGTCACCTATTCCAACTCCGACCTGAAGCGCCTCGGCTCCTATCTCCAGCAGGCGCTCGGCGCGTATGAGAATGTCTCGGTGAAGCTGGAACTGGTCGATCAGGCAATGTTGACGCCGACCTGCAAGGCGCAGGGCAATTTCGACCTCTGCGTGGATGGCGGCGTGCTCGTCTCCAACGGTGCCGAGCCGATCATCAGCAACCTCCTGAGTTCCAAGGGCAACGATAACTGGGGCAAATACAACAGCCCCGCCATGGACAAGGCTTTGGCCAGCGCCAACGCGACGATGGACCCGGCAGCGGTGAAGGCAGCCTATGGCGAGGTTCAGAAGATCGTGGCGGAGGATCTGCCCCTCTACATCTTCGGCTCTGAAACCCGCCACCTGCTGATCCGCAACAATACCGGCGGCATCGTGCCGTCAAACGGCGGCATCCTGCAAAAGCAGTTCCTGTTCGTCTGCAAGGAAGCCTGCACGACGAAATAACCAAGCGCCACGGCCGGCCCCTGCCCGCGAACGCGCGGGGCCGAGCCACGATCAGCGGCGCCTTTTCAGCCGCGAGACGTCCGGTCACTTCCGGGCGACTGCCCTGACAACCCCTCTTGAAGGTAAAATCCGATGTTTGACAAACGGCCCAGAACCACATTTCGCGAACTCATGTCGGCTGGACAGGTGTTCACACCGTGCGTCTGGGACTGTTATTCGGCCAAGGCTGCCGAGATGGCCGGCTTCAAGGCCATCCTTCTCAGCGGCGCGTCGCTCGGCTTCAGCATGTCGGGTGTTCCCGACATGGGCCTGCACAACCAGGAAGAACTGGTCTGGGCGACAGACCGCATTTCGGATTATTCGCCGCTGCCGCTGATCATCGACGCCGACGATTGTTTTGGTGACGTGGCACAGGCCTACAGAACCTGCCGCCGTCTCGCCAAGGCCGGTGCGGCCGCCATCCTGCTTGAGGATACACCCAACGAGCGCGGTTATGCCCGCTTCGGCCGCGCCATGGAGGCCGCGACCCTTGCCGGTAAGCTCGACGGCAATATCGACCACCCCGTCATCTCCAAGGAGCTCTGGCTGGCCAAGATCAAGGCGGCCCTCGATGCCTGCGAAGGCACCGATTGCGTGGTGATCGCGCGCACTGAATCGAAGCTGGAACTGGGCCTGGACGACGCCATTGAGCGCTGTATCCGCGCGGCGGAACTGGGCTGCGAGATGACCTATGTCCACGGCCTTCGCACGCTTGAGGAATGCCAGAAGGTGGCCAAGGTTCTGCCCGGCTGGAAGATGTTCGGCGATGTCGCCACCCAGAACGGCAAGGCTTTCGTCGAGCTGGAGGATATTGCCGCTCTCGGCTTCAACCTCGTCACCATGCATTATCTCGAAAAGGGTTCGATGTGGGGCATGATGGATTACGGCCACCGCGTCTTCAAGGACCAGAGCACCCGTTATGCCGACGAGCACACGATGGGCGGCCTCACCAAGGCCGAGCAGCGCGAGTTGCTGGAACGCGACATCGGCTGGATGGCGGCAGAAGACGAGTGGAAGAAGATCTGAGCCCCGCCGGCCGGCACCGCAAGGTCCCGGCCGCACCGACCATCCGACAAGAGAAACCGAACAGGGAGAATGGCGCTTGATGACCGGGTTGAAGCCTTATGTGAAGGCGGTCTCGACGCGGATCCTTGCCGGGATCCCCGTTTTCCTTCTCGTCACCTTCGGCGCCACGGCCCTGTCGAGCCTGGCGCCCGGTTCCGCCGCGCAGCTGATCCTCGGCGACAATGCAACAGTCGAGCAGGTGGCGGCGCTGAACAGCGCTTACGGCTATGATCTGCCGCTGTGGGAGCGTTATCTGAAATGGCTTGGCAACCTCCTCCAGGGTGATCTCGGCCAGACGCTGTTCAGCCAGCAGCCGGTGCTTGACGTGGTGTTTGATCGTGCAGCCGTCACCTTCGAGATTGCCTTTCTCGCCATGGCCCTGTCGCTCATTGGCATTCCCGCCGCCATGTACACGGCAAGCCATCCCGGCGGGATCGCCGACAGGTTTTTGCGCTCGCTGTCCTCCCTCCTGCTGGCCGTGCCGACCTTCGTCATCGTTGTCCTGTTGTCCTATGTCTTTGCCATCGTTCTGCGCTGGCTGCCGGCCACCGGCTGGGCCAATTTCACCGACGATCCCATCGCCAATCTCTGGTACGTGGCCCTGCCGGTCATCTGTCTCAGTCTCCACCAGACGGCCTACCTTTACCGCGTCGCGCGCAATGAGATGATCACCGTGCTGCAGGAGGACTTTGTTCAGGTGGCCCGGGCACGTGGCCTGTCACTGTCCTACATCATGCTGCGGCATGTGCTGCGGCCGTCCATGCCGCAGATCCTCACTGTCATGGGCCTGTCGCTCACCTATATGCTGGCCGGCTCCTTCGTTGTCGAAAGTTATTTTGCTGTGCCCGGCATCGGTTGGACAGTGCTGACCGCGGTCAAGAGCCATGACATTCCCCTCGTCCAGGCCATCCTGTCGCTCACCGTCGTCATCTTCGTCATCGTCTTCATGCTTGTTGACATCGGTTACGCCATTATCGATCCGAGGGTCATCGTATCATGAGTTCCCCAGGCACCCCTCTTGTGCAGGGCACGCGGCTTGGCGATATCGCCCGCGCCGCCATGCCGGCCACCAGCATGCTGAAACTTCCCGGCGGCACGCTGTTTGAAATGCTGGCCGCAGCCTTCCTCATCCTTCTGGTGCTGATCGCCCTGTTCGTGGATTTCATCCCCGGCCTTGTCAGCCCGAAATTTCCCTATGGCGATTTCTCACAAATGCCGGACCTGACGCTGAACGGACTGCTCGGCACCGACGATATCGGACGCAGCATCCTCTCGCGCGTCCTCTACGGCGCCCGCGCATCGCTGACGATCGTATTTGTCGCAACCTGCCTGTCGGTGTCGATCGGGCTGCTTCTCGGCATGCTGGCCGGCTATTATCGCGGCATGCTGGAGCGCATGGTCGATCTCTACGCCAACACCATGTCGGCGCTGCCTTCGGTGCTGGTCGTTCTGGCCTTTGTGACGGCCACCGGCACCTCCGTCGGCGCCATCATCCTCATTCTCGGCATTCTCGATATCGGCACCTATGCGCGTGTCGCAAAGGCCGGCGTCATCTCGCAGAACAACCGGGATTACGTGCTGGCAGCCCGCGCCATGGGGGCAACGGATGTGCGCATCCTCATGAAGGAAATCCTGCCAAACCTGATACCGGCGCTGACCGCCGTCATGCCGACGCTGATGGCGGGCCTCATCATCACCGAGGGGTCGCTGAGTTTCCTTGGTTACGGCATTCCGGCACCGGCTCCCTCCTGGGGCGGCATGATCGCCAGCTCCACCGACCTGCTCAGTCGTTTTCCGGTGCTGATCGTCGGCCCCACCATGGCGATCGTGCTCACCGTCTATGCGCTGAACACGGTTGGCGACTATCTCGCCCACCGCCTCAACAGCCGCGAACGGGGGAACTGAGATGAGTGAAGACCTCCCCATCCTCGCCTGCCGGGACATGTCCTGCCAGATTTCTGCGCGCCCGAAGCCGCTCGACGTGCTGCAAAACATCGATTTCACCGTGGCGCGGCGCACGGCGCTCGGCATCGTCGGGGAGTCCGGCGCGGGCAAGTCGATGCTGGTGAAGTCGATCATGGGCATCGCGCCGCAAAGCGTCAGGGTCAACGGCCAGATCATGCTCGACGGCCAGGATCTCTTTGCCATGAAGCCAAGGGACCGCGCCCGTTTCATCGGTCGCAAGGTCGGCATCGTGTTCCAGAACCCGATGACCTCGCTTAATCCATATGTTCCCGTCGGGCGCCAGATTGCGGAAGCCTGCCGGCAGCATTTCGATGTGCCGCGGGACGAAGCACGCCAGCGGGCAATCGAGCTTCTGCGCACCGTCGGCATCGCCGACCCGGAAGATTGCTACGATTATTATCCGCACCATTTTTCCGGCGGCATGAAGCAACGCATCATGATTGCCGCCAGCCTGATCTGTCATCCGGACCTGCTGATCGCCGACGAGGCAACCACTGCGCTCGACGTCACCGTGCAGAAGGAAGTGCTGGACCTGCTGCAAACCATTCAGGAACAGCGGCAGATGTCGATGATCCTGGTGTCGCACAATCTCGGCGTCGTGGCAGGACGGACCGATGAGATCCTCGTTCTCTACGGCGGCCATGTCGTGGAATACGGCCCGACGTCGGAGGTTTTTCGCAATCCGCGCCATCGGTATACCGAGGCACTTTTGTCTGCCATGCCGCAGATGGATCAGCCGGCCCATACCCGCCTGCGCACCATTGCCGGCCAGCCGCCGAGCCTTGCCAACCAGCCGGCGGGATGTCCCTTTGCCCCGCGCTGCGGTGCAGCCGAAGGCCCCTGCCACACGACCATGCCTGATATGCGCACCGGAACGGATAACCGCCACCGCTTTGCCTGCCATTTCCCGCTGGAACAGACCGTCGGCCTGGCAGTGGTTTCCGGCGCGACAGATCGGGGAGCCCGGGCATAATGACCAACACACGTCTCCCCGTCACCGGCCCATCGCCATCGCGCCTGCTCGAGATCGAAAATCTGGCCGTGCATTTCAGCCGCTCCGGCAAGCTGATGCGCGCGGTGGATGGCGTTTCGCTGCATGTCGCGGCGGGCGAAACCTTAGGCCTCGTCGGCGAAAGCGGCAGCGGAAAAACCACGATCGGACGTGCGCTTCTGCGCCTTCTGCCGGAGGCCAATACGCAGTGGCAGGGGTCGATCCGTTATCAGGGCACCGATCTTGCCAGCCTGTCGCGGGCCGGCATGCGGGGCATGCGCGGACGCATGCAGATGATTTTCCAGGACCCGGTCTCCTCGTTTAATCCGCGCCGCAGGATCGAGGATATCGTGGCCGAAGGCCTTGTGATCCAGGGTGTGCCGAAGGCCGAGCGTCGCACACGGGTGGAAGCAGCCCTTGCCGATGTCGGTTTTGCGCTGGCCGACGTGGCAGGGCGCAAACCGCACCAGTTTTCCGGCGGCCAGTGCCAGCGCATCGCCATTGCACGCGCGCTTGCGGTGCAGCCGGACCTGATCGTCTGCGACGAACCCGTCGCCTCGCTCGACGTATCGGTGCAGGCGCATGTGATCAACCT
The DNA here is from genome assembly GCF_058242805.1 of Neorhizobium sp. PAMB6716. Lineage (NCBI taxonomy): Bacteria > Pseudomonadati > Pseudomonadota > Alphaproteobacteria > Hyphomicrobiales > Rhizobiaceae > Neorhizobium > Neorhizobium sp. PAMB6716. The sequence goes on along the minus strand of NZ_JBZAYW010000002.1, from coordinate 1,304,861 downwards.
GCTTCAGGATATCCGCGAGGCGCGCCGTCTGGCGATGATCTTCATCTCGCATGATCTGGCGGTGGTGAAAAACGTCAGCGACCGGGTGGCGGTGCTTTATATGGGCAAGGTGGTGGAAATGGGCTCGGGCGAGCAGATCTACGATCGCCCGGCGCATCCCTATACACGAAAGCTTCTGGAAGCTGTGCCTGTCGTGGATGCCAGTCGCAAACTGCGCCCGGATGCAGATCAGCAGGCCATACCCTCGCGAATCCGGCCCCCGTCCGGCTGTGCCTTTCGCACGCGTTGCCCCCGCGCAGTCGCCCGCTGCGGCGAGGAGGAACCGATCCTTACGCCGGCGCCGCGCGGCCAGATGGTCGCCTGTCATTTTCCCCATGATGAACCGGCCCCGTTCTTAACCGCGAGGCAGGCATGACACCGGTGATGCAGAGCCCTGAATTTGCCGAAAGTGCATGGCCCGCCATGCTCAGCCTTTACGCCGACAGCCGCATTCCGCCGCTCTGCCTTTCCCTGCAGGAAGAGTTCGATACGGACATTCCGCTTCTCCTCGTGCTGGTGCTGGCCGACCGCAACGGCATCACCTGCATGCCCGAGGCGTTCGAGCGCTTTCTGGCCGATGCCGCCCTCTGGCGCGAGACGGTCGTGCGTCCCTTGCGGGCAGTCCGCCAGGCGATGAAGCAGGTCTGCGCCAGCGATGCGGAATTAGCGCTTCGTGAAGACATCAAGCGCACCGAGTTGCAGGCGGAAAAACTGCATGTCGCGCGCCTGACCAAAGCCCTGCCCGCAGACACAGGCGGCATACACGCGCTCGCCGACGTCTATCTGGCAAAGTGCCACCTTTCTCCGGAAAGACGGGCAGCGAGCCTGTCGCTGTTTGACGACGCGTGGGAACAGCAAGCGGCCGCGCCGACATCGATCACACCGCACCACCCTTGAGACCAGCAGGAAAGACGATTTCATCATGAGCGATTTCGATACAGTCATCCGCGGCACGCTGGTCAATGAGGACGGCGTTACGGAAAACGGGTTCGTTGCCATCCGCGACGGCCGGATCGCCCGGCTCGGCCAAGGCACACCGCCTGCAGCGGCGGAAACCCTCGACTTCGGCAGCGCACTGGTACTGCCCGGGACGATTGACGGCCAGGTGCATTCCCGCTCGCAGAAGGATCAGGAGGACTTTGTCTGGTCCACTCGCTCGGCAGCCGCCGGCGGCGTCACCACCATCGTCGACATGCCCTACGATGCCGGTACGCTGATCTCCACCGCCGACCTTCTGACCGAGAAGGCGACGAGTGCCGCCGAGCAGGCCCGCGTCGATTTCGCCCTCTACGGCACCATCCGCCCCTCCGAAGGGCCGCAGCATATCGAGGCCATGGCAAGGGCTGGCGCCATCGGCTTCAAGTTCTCCACTTTCGATACCGATCCCAACCGCTTCCCGCGCATCCCGACGCCCCTTCTGCATGCCTGCTTCGAGGCGGTTGCCAGAACCGGGCTGATTGCCGGCGTCCACAACGAAAACGACGAATGCGTGAAGGTCTGGAGCGAGGCGGTGAAGGCAACCGGCCGCACCGACTATCGTACCCATGGCGACAGTCGGCCGCCGATTGCCGAAACGCTCGCCATCGCGGAGGTCTATGAGATCGCCGAGGCGACCGGGTGCCCGGCGCATATCGTGCATTGCTCGGTCGGGCGCGGTTACGAGATGGCGGAGGCTTACCGCCGGCAGGGAGTCGACGCCACCATCGAGGCCTGCATCCATTACCTCGTGTGCAGCGAGGAAGAAGACGTCTCGCGGCTCATCGGGCGGGCCAAGTGCAATCCGCCGATCCGCTCGGCCAAGGAGCGGGAAAAGATCTGGCAGCATCTGGCCGCCGGGCGCGTCACCATCGTCTCGACCGATCATGTCGCCTGGAGCCTTGCGGCCAAATCCTCGCCCGTGATGCTGGAAAATTCCTCCGGCATGCCGGGTTTGGAAGTGCTGCCAAGCCTGCTGCTCGACGGGCTGACCGACCGCGGACTTCCCCTCGCCCATGCGCCGCGGCTGCTTGCTAGCAACCCTGCCCGACTGTTTCGCCTCAGCGACCAGAAGGGTTCGCTGGCACTCGGGCTCGACGCCGACATCGCCGTTTTTGCCGAGCGCCCGCGCCTCTACGATCCATCCGCCAGCGGCCATAACGTCGTCGGCTGGAGCCCCTATGAGGGCCGCCGCATCCGTCATGCACCGATTGCCACTTTTCAGCGCGGCGGCCTGATCTTCGATGGGACCAATGTTCTGGCAGAACCCGGCGCCGGACGGTTCGTGCGCCCCAGCGTCAACGCGCTCACCCCGGTTGCGTGAGAGCAGATGATGTCCCTGCCAACAACCGACCGCAACCGACTGCAGCAGGATCTCGATGCGCTCTCGGCCATCACAGAGCCCGGCATTCCCTGGACCCGTCGTTCGTTCACGCCGATGTTCCTTGAGGGACGTCGCCATCTGGAGGGACGCTTTCGCGCAGAAGGCCTGTCGACCGAAATCGACGCATCCGGCAATCTGATCGGCCGCTGGCAGGGCGAGGATCCGTCCCTGCCGGTGCTGATGACGGGATCGCACAGCGACACTGTGCCGAGCGGCGGCCGTTTTGACGGGATTGCCGGCATTGTCTGCGGGCTTGCCGCCATCGGGGCGCTCCGCGCGGCAGGCTATCGTCCGCGCCATACCATCGAACTGGTGGACTTTCTCGCCGAGGAACCCAGCGAATGGGGACTTTCCTGTATCGGCAGCCGCGGCATGGCTGGCGCGCTGGGGCCAGAACATCTGGCGATGAAAGGTCCCGACAACGAGGCGCTTGCAGATGCTATCCGCCGTGTCGGCGGCGCGCCGGAAAAGATCCGCCAGCACAGGCGCTCCGATATCGGCGGTTTCGTCGAGATCCATATTGAACAGGGTCCGGTTCTCGAACGTCTCGGCATCCCCGTCGGCATCGTCACGGCCATTGCCGGCATCGCGCGCCTGCGCATCCGCATCGAGGGCGAGGCAGCCCATGCCGGCACGGCACCGATGACCATGCGCGCCGATGCCGGCGTCGCCATGGCCTCCCTCGTCATTGCGCTGCGCGACGCCGCCCGCGCCGTGGAGGGACAGGGGCATTTTACGGCAACGGTCGGCATCATCCGCTTCGAGCCGGGCGGAGCCAATGTCGTCCCCGGCGCCGCCGAGGTGATTGTCGACATCCGCGCCGAAGACGACCGGGCGATGGACGATTTTCTTACGCTCGCCGAAGATCTGGCACGCCAGGCGGCCGCGAAGGAAAACTGCCGCGTCGCCGTGCTGGAAAAACTGAGCCGCACCTTCGCCGTGGCCTGCGACCCTTCACTGCGCGCGGCCATTGCAGACAGTGCAGGCGAACTGAGCCTTCAAACCCTGCCGCTCGCCTCCGGTGCCGGGCATGACGCCGCCTTCGTGGCGCAGATCGCACCGGCCGCGATGATCTTCGTGCCCTCGCGCGATGGCAAAAGCCATACGCCCGAGGAATGGACCGATACCGAGGCACTGGCGCTCGCCGCAGACCTTCTCACCCGCATGCTGGTGCGCCTGGACCAAAACCCCGAAACACCCCGCCATCCCTGAACACGCCAGGCGCCTGCGCCAGACCAATGACCTTAAGGAAAAACTCCATGACCACCATCATCTTCGACGGCGACAGCCTGACGATTGAACAGACCGTGCGGATTGCGCGCGAACACGTGCAGGTCGAGATCGCGCCTGCAGCAAGGGCCGAAATCGTCAAGAAGCGTGCCTATATCGAAGAAAACTGGCTGACTGAAAACGCACCGGCCACCTACGGCTTCAACACCGGCGTCGGCAAGCTGAAGGACTACAAGATCAACCAGGCCGACAACGAGCAGTTCCAGCTCAACATCGTCCTGTCGCACTGCTCGGGCATCGGCGAACCGGCGTCCGAAGAAATCGTCCGTGCCATGATGGCCGTGCGCATCAATGCCTTCTGCGTTGGCGTTTCGGGCCTGCGCATGGAGGTCGTGGATCGTCTGGTCGCCATGCTGAACCGCGGCGTGCATCCAGTCGTGCCGATACAAGGGTCGGTCGGCGCGTCCGGCGATCTGGCGCCGCTTGCCCACATGGTCTCCGTTCTGATCGGCTACGAGGATGCGGAAGCCTTCTACAAGGGCGAACGCATGTCGGCGCCGAAGGCGCTGGAGCTTGCCGGCATCAGCCCGGTCACCTTCGAGCTGAAGGCCAAGGATTGCCTCGCCCTCATCAACGGCAACAGCCTCTGCGCCGGCATGGGCGCCCTCACGCTCTATGACGCCGAACGGCTGATGAAGACCGCCGATGCCATCGGGGCGCTCAGCCTCGAAGCCGTGCGCGGCGAGCAGGCCGCGTTTGACGCGCGCATCCACGAGGTGCGCAAGCAGCCGGGCCAGATCGCCACAGCCGAAAACATCCGCCGTCTTGTGGAAGGTTCGCGCCGGGCTTCGGAATCAGCGCGCGCCGTGCATCTGGAAGACGATATCCTGCACCCGACCTATCATCCGCGCGTGCAGGACCAGTATTCCTTCCGCTGCCTGCCGCAGGTGCATGGCAGCTGCCGCGACCAGCTGGATCATGCCAAGGCAATCATCACCCGCGAACTGAACGCGGCCACCGACAACCCGCTGGTGTTCTGGAACGAAAATGGCGCGCTGGAATTCCTCTCCGGCGGCAATTTCCACTGCGAACCCATCGCGTTTGCGATGGATATCCTGACGATTGCGCTGATCGAAATCGGCAATATCTCGGAACGCCGCCTGTTTGCGCTCTGCGATACGACGCTGAACTACGGTCTGCCGCCAAACCTTGCCGGCAAGCCCATCGGCCTCAACTACGGCTACGGCATCATCTCCACCGCCGCCGCCGCCGTCGCCTCTGAAAACAAGACACTCGCCTTCCCGTCGGTTGCCGATACGATCCCGACCAAGAGCAGCCAGGAAGATCACGTCTCCATGGCCGCCTGGTCCTGCCGCAAGGCGCAGCAGGTGCTGGACAACCTGCCGAAAATCGTTGGCGTGGAATGCCTGCTGGCAACCAAGGCGATTTTCCTGACCCGTGATGCGCTCGGAAATTTCAAGCTCGGCCGCGGCACGCAACCGCTCTACGACGCCTTGTCCGCTGTCATTCCGCTGCAGGACGGCGACAGTTACATGCAAAAGCAGATCAAGCCGGCCTTTGCCATGGTGACAGAAGGCAAGGTTCTCGATGTCGTCGAAAAAGCCGTCGGCGCGCTGCGTTGATTGTAATCTGGCTGACGGCGCAACGCATTGTTGCCGCCGTCAGCGCACCTTGCCGGCAGAATGCGTATACCCTTGAGGCTTTGCGTGCCGCCGCATAGTCTGCCGTCCATGGACAAGATCAGCCTTGAACTTCGACCGCTCGCAAACTTCGTTGTGGCCTGTCAGAACACACGCATTTCCGAGACAGCCGCGAGCCTCGGCCACACATCCTCGGCTCTGAGCACAAGCCTGCATACCCTTGAGGAAAGGCTGGGGCTCAGCCTGTTCCTGCGACAGGGCGGTCATCTCGGGTTGCGGCCGGCAGCCTTCTGGCTTTTTCGTCACGGATATCAATTGCTGTATCTGGAGGAATATGCCCGCGGCGCATTTTCATTGCCGCGGGAAAGGCTGGACCGGATCGTCGTGTGCCTCGATCTCAGCCTTGCGATCGGCCGGTTTTCCAAGGCCCTTATCCGCGCCACCCAGGAAATGCTTCATCACGCTCCGGAAACATTCGTGGAATGGCGGTTTGCCAATTCCCATGACGGGAGCGAGGAGCCGCTGCTCACACCTGCGCTGGAGGCGCTGTTTGGGGCCAGAACGGAAACGCTCGGCATATTCTACGACGAGAGCGGCCATGATGAACCGCAGACAGTGCATCTCGGCGACGATCCCTGGATCCTCGTTGGCCAATCCGGCGCGGACCTTGATCTTTCGGCTTCTGCCGGACCGGTTGTTGTGATGAAAATGCGGCCACGCCTGATGTCGGCAATCTCTGCCTATGGCGAGCGCCATGGACTTGGCGGACGACTGAAATTCGTGGATGACGACCCCACCCAGCTTGCCCGCCTTATTCTCGAATGGCCTCACCTGCGCTTTCTGATGCCGGCCAGCATGCTGGCGGGCAGAATGGGGCTATCGCGTCTGGAATGGCGGGCTCTGACGCCAGCCCTTGTTTCACCGTTGTTTGCAAAAACGCAAACCGGATCCACGGGGAAAGGCGCAACGTTCCTGGAGATCCTGAAAAACAGCCTTGCGCGGGAGGACCAGTCTCCCGCATTCGAGCCCCGGCTGACGACACGCCAGATCCATTATTTCAATCTCACCTCCCGCAGTGGCGGATTGTCGGCCGCAGCCCGCGTTGCAAACGTTGCGCAATCCTCGATTTCGGCCCAGATCCACAAAATGGAGACGGCCATGGGGGTAAAACTTCTCGCGAGACGCAGCGAAGGTGCAGGACTTTCGCAGGCAGGCGCCAACTTGTTGCCCTTCACGATGGCCATCGAAGAGCGGCAGGCCTGGCTGATGCGCAAATCCCGCGATGTGGCAGCCCATAGCCAGGCGAACGTGCGGATTGGCACACTTCCCAGTTCAGGCCATGACAGTGCGATGACGGAAAAAATCGCTCGGGCAATCACGGCCGTCCATTCCGGTCAACCGAGCTGGAAACTCCAGATCAGCGAAGGCTCCAATGCCGTGCTGCATGAGCGTGTGAAGGCTGGTTTGCTCAATCTCGCTGTCGTTGGCGCTGCCCAGCCACAGGTGGCGCGCATTCCATTGGGCGCCAGCGAGCCGCTTTCGGTTGTCGCCAATCCGCAACTCCGGCTTCCAGATATGAGCGAAATATCCCTGGAGGATGCCTGCAAGCTGCCTCTGGTGCTCGGGGCACGGCAGTTGAGCATCCACCAGAACTTTGCCGACGCAGCCAAGGCGCGCCATCTTCCGTTGAAACCCGTCATCGAAGTCGGCTCGCTCGCACTGGCCATTGCCATTGTTCGAAGCGCACCGCTCTGCACGATCCTGCCGGCATCATCGGTTCAAAAGGATGTCGAGGCCGGTTTGCTTGTCACCATTCCCATCAGCCGCAATGAGGTGCCTGGCGCCTTGTCCATCATCTTTTCCGCCGACCGCTCCTTATCGGAGGCCGAGCGCACGATCGTGCAGACGCTTGTTGACGTGTTTGGCAAGTTTTGAACACACAGCGGAGCGTGTCGCAAAGATTCCAGCAGGGATCAACGACGTGCCGGCCGCTGCTATTGATCGTGTCCCAGTTGAACTCCGTGTCTTGCCGCAAGCCGTGTTTTCGTGGCGCGCAGTTCCGATTGCAGGCGCTCTTGCTCCCAGCCCCGGGATACGGCGAGGGCTTGCGCAATGTCATCCAGATCACGCGCGGTCAGCCGGCCGGTAATGGCAAGCGCGGTACGGCGCAGCACGAGATCTTCCAGATGCTCCACCTGTTCATGCGCTGCAATCCACGCCAGTTCCTCGAACGAATAATCCGGCGCATCGGCAAGACCGCGGGGATGTGGGCCTTCGGCTTCCAGAATGGCAAGCGCCGTCGTGCCATAACGCGATAACAGCGTATCGGCCCGCGCCTTATCCGCACCGGTTCTTGCGCAGGCCATGTCCAGCCACTTGACCCGCTCGTTCTCGCGCGGAAAACCAAGACCGCCACCGATGGCCAAGCTTTGCGTGCTGATGCGGCGTTTCTGCTGAAGCCGCGCCAGAACCATCTCGGTCACTTCCTCGGCAAAGCCGCGAAATGTTGTCCACTTGCCGCCAACGAGCGAGACGATCGGCCAGGGCCTCTCGCCCTCCGGCTCGATGACCGGCGCCGAATGATCGCGGCTGATGAGGCCGGGGGCCGTGCTGTCGGAGGCGGGAAGCGGGCGGATGCCGGCATAGGTATAAACGATCTGGCTCCTGTCGAAGGTAAGACCCGGCAACAGGCCGCTGAGGCTCTGCAGCAGGTAATCGATTTCCGTATCGCTGCAGGTGACCTGATCCGGGTCATCGTCGCGAATATCCGTCGAGCCGACCAGCGCCTTGCCGAGATAATCGAAGACAAGGCAGATGCGTCCGTCATCCGCCTCGAAATAGATCATCCGCCCGCCAAGCGTTGCGATGAGATCGGGATGATCGAGGAGAATGTGTGAGCCCTTGGTGCCGCCGATCAGACGGGAGGTTACGCCGAGATCTTCATTCACCCGGTCGATCCAGGGGCCGGCGGCGTTGATGACGAGGCGTGGGCGAATGCGCTGCTCGTTCCCGTCCTCATCGACCAATACAACGGCCTGCCCATCCGTGCCGCCGATCCGCGTATAGTTGTACGCACGCGACAAAGGGCTGGCCCGCAGGCCATCCTCGACAAGTTCCAGCACCAGCCGTTCCGGATGACTGATCTTGGCGTCATAATAGAGGCCGGCCGCCACGATGCGCGGCGTCAGCGCCGGAATGGCGGCAAGCGCCCGCGCCTTGCTCCACAGCGAATGGCGCGGCATCATGCGGTGGCGCGAACCGTAGAAATCGTAGAGCGCAAGACCGATCTTCATCAGCACCGCCCCGCGGCTTCGCGGCGCCGTGGTAGAGCCGAACAGCGTGCGAAGTGCGGCCGGAATTCCTTTGAACCAGGAGAAGATGGGGATCACCGTCGGCAGGCGGTTCACGCAATGGGGCGCGTTCTTCAAGAGAAGATTGCGCTCCAGCGTCGACTGCGCGACGAGGCGAAACTCGCCTGTCTCAAGATATTTGATGCCGCCATGGATGAGGCGCGAGGGGGCAGCCGACGTGCCGGAGCCAAAATCGGCCTTGTCGGAGATGACGCAGGTCAGCCCCTGCTCGCAGAGATCGCGAAACACCCCGGCTCCATTGATGCCGGCACCGAGGATGAGCACGTCCACGTCTTGAATATCAGTCATTGTCTGTCACCAGCTTGAGGCTCACTCCGGCCGCCCGCAAGGCATCGGCCGTTTTTGCGGGCAGGCGATCATCGACGTAAACAGCGTCGAATTCCTTGAGATCGGCAAAGAGATGCAGCGCCACCCGGTCGAATTTCTCAGAATCCACCAGCAGAACCTTGCGCACGGCGGATGCCATCATCGCCTGCTTGACGCGCACGACGAGCGGATCCTGGATCATCGCCGACGTTCCGCTGATGGCGGACGCCGAGCAGATCAAGAGATTGACGCGCAGGCGCGATAGCGCGCTTTCGCAGAGATGGCCGATAAAGGCGTGATAGGTCGGGTGATATTCGCCGCCGAGGCAGATCAGTTTCACCTCATCGAGCGCACTCAGCCGTTCCGCCAGATCAAGACTGTTGGTGACGACGGTGAGCGGCGTTACCTCCGCGATATGGGGGGCAAGCGCATTGGCCGTGGTGGAATCATCGATGAGGATGACGCTGCCGGGCTCGATTTCAGCCACGGCAGCCTTTGCGAGTGCGGCCTTGGCGGCAAGCGCGCGGGTCTTGCGAAAGCTGAACAGGCTTTCGTAAACGCCCGACGGCTGGGCGCTGACGGCACCATGCAGCTTGCGCAACACGCCCTGGCGCGCCAGATCCTCCACATGCCGATGGATCGTCATGCGCGAGACGCCGAATTCGGTGACGAGATCATCGATGCGGGCTTCGCCGCGTTCAATCACATAGGCGGCGATGGCCTCACGGCGGGTATCGGCGGTCATTCCGCGCCCTCCGATCCCAAGGCTTCGATACGGGGCCAGAGCGGCGCAAGAGCCTTCGCCAGATCGCAATGCAGGTCAAACCGCTCTTCAAGCGCCTTTTGCCGGGCGGGGTCTGGATGGTAATCATGGCCGATGGCTGTGAGGTCACGCGGATCATCGGTCGGCGAGGCAAAAAGCCCGATACCGGAGCCGGCGCAGAGGGCAGCACCCCAGGCGGCGGCCTCTTCGGTGTCTGTTACCGTCACTGTCATCCCGAGCACATCGGCAAACAATTGCGCAAAGAGCGGATTGCGCGAAATGCCACCCGTCAGCTTTGCCGTCTTCATCTCAAAACCCTGGCGCAGATCGTCCACATGGACCCGATGGTTGAACGCAATACCCTCGATCACCGCCCGCAGCATCTCTGCCCGACCGTGCCAACCGCGTAGGCCCAGAAATCCGGCGCTGGCCGTCGAGCCATGTGGCGAGCCGAACAGGTAAGGGTGAAACAGAACCGTCGAAGGGTACTGCAGTGCTTCGCCGATTTCGCGGCCAAGACGCTCATGGATAGATGCACCTTCTGCCTCTGCCGCCTTCTGGTCGGCCGCACACAATTGGTCGAGGAACCAGTCGTAATTGGCCGCAGACGCCGGCGAAATCGCCATATTGTTCCACTCCCCGAACCTCAACCCGTTGCGGCAGAACCAGCGGGCATCGACTGCAGGATGCGTCGAGACGGTCTCGTTGATGGAATAGGTGCCGGCCACCACCGCCACCTGTCCCACGCCATAACCGCCGATGCCAAGCGAAGAGGCCGTGACATCATGCAGGCCGGCAACAACAGGCGTTCCCGCGACAAGCCCGGTCAAAGCCGCTGCCTGCGGCGTCACGCCACCGATCACCGCATCCGGCAGCGCCACTTCCGGCAGGGCGGGAAAAAGTGCTCCCAGACCGTAAAGCTCGAGGATGTCAGGCGCATAGGCCTGCGACGCCACTGCGGTGAAGGAGGTGCTGGCTTCCGTCAGGTCTGTGCCGATTGTGCCGGTGAGGCAGTAACGCAGCCAGTCCTTGCAGGCAAACGCCGTCCCGATGGCGCCAAACCGCTCCGGTTCATGCTTCCGGATATAGGCCAGAAGTGATGCCGGCGCGGATGCATGGGGCCGCTGGCCGCTCAATGCGAGTGCCGCCTCCGCCGTTCCATCACCATCCCAGCGGGCAACGATGTCGCCGGCGCGGCTGTCGAGCGACAGGATGCCGTGACCGAGCGGGTGGCCGTCGCGGTCCAGAAGGTAAAGTCCATCGCCATGGGCGGTGGCAGAAACCGCTGCGATCTCGGATGCCGGCCGGCCTGAGCGCGCAACGGCTTCCGCAATCGCCTCGGCGGTTGCCGTCCAGAGGCCGGCCATATCGCGTTCCACATGATGGGCGTGCGCCATGATCTGGGGAATACGTCGCCGCGCCACCGACAGGACGGCACCCGTCTCATCGAAGACAACCGCCTTGGTGACGGTAAGGCCATTGTCGATCCCAAGCAGGCAAGGCATCGGAAGCTCCGCAAGAGCACACCGCGCGTCGAAGACCCCTGGAGGTATCGGACGGCGCGATGCGTGAAATTACCAGGCGTCCCCTCAAGGGCAGACGGCTCGCTTTGTGCAAGCGAGCGAATTACTGTTAACTTCACATCATTGAGCGTTACAAATCACTATTTGTATCAATCGCGCTGCCATTTGGTGCGGCAACGACGAGATTGATGCCGCGCGCGCGCAGCCGCTCGATGGTGCGCGGCGGCGTGGCGCTATCGACGATGACGACGTCGAATTCATCCAGCGATCCCATGGCATGCAGAGCGCGCCGCTCGAACTTGGTATGGTCGACCAGCAGGATACGGCGCGAGGCACATTCGAACATGGCCCGCTTGATATCCACCATGTCGGGTGACTGGTGAAACAGCATGTCCTCGCTGATGGCGGATACGGAGAGAAACACCTGATCGGGGCGCAGGCGCCGGATCTCGTTGGTGGTCACGGGCCCCATGAAGGCATTACACCAGTTCTGGAACTGCCCGCCAAGACAGAGCAGCGTCAGATCGCGCACTTCGCGCAGCGCATTGATCATCGTGATGGAATTGGTAATGGCCGTCAGCGGCACGCGGGCTGAGAGATGCGGCACCATCTGCAGCACAGTGGTGGAATCATCAAAGAAGATCGCCTGCCCCGGCTGGACGAATTCGGCGGCAGCAGCCGCAATGGCGCGCTTTTCGGCGGCCTGCCTCGTGGAGCGATAGACGTCGCTGGATTCGATGAGGCTTGTCGGTGCAGCCGAGACGATGCCGCGTGTCTTGCGCAGCAGGCCGCGGCTGACCAGTTCATCGAGATCGCGGTGGGCGGTCATCAGGCTGATGCCGAAGCGTTCGGTCAGATCCTCGATGCGCATCGTGCCTTCAGCCATCACGGCTTCGGCCATCAACTGCCTTCGAGCGATCTGGCGGGCCTGGCGGCTGTCGCTGGAAATCTCCTCGCCCATCAGGCGCTCGAGAGGACGTTCCTGTTGGTCGCGCATGCTCATTGCCCACATCTCCCGGAGAACCGCGCGCCCTGATGAACGCACATCCCCATGGCTCCGGTCTGTTGCACCACCGCTCGCCCGTGGCGAACATCGGCATGCCATGCGCGCCGCTGGTGCAATCGACATCTAGCACGTCTTCAGCCGGGCGCCACCGGTTGGCGTGGTCTTCCACGCAAAGAAAGAACCTTAAATCGCAAAAGGTCGGGGCCGCAGCAAAGTGCGGCCCCGATGGATGGTAACGGATTACTGCGACAGGGTGAACGGACCGGTGTACTTGGCAACGTTATCCTTGGTGATCAGCAGGCAATCGAACAGCTGCTTTTCGGTGGCAGCGCCGGTCTTGCCCGTCTTGATGAAGGAATCGGCCTGCTTGACGGCTTCTGCCGAGAAGACGGCAACCGGCTGGAGGACCGTATACTGCATCTCGCCGGACTTGATGGCGGCAACAGCATCCGGCGAACCGTCGAAGCCGCCGACCTTGACCTTGTCGAGCTTGCCGGCTTCCTTCAGCGCAGCAATCGCACCCAGCGCCATTTCGTCATTGCCGGCAATCACGCCGTTGATGTTCGGATTGGCCTGAAGCAGGGACTGCATCTTCTGGTAGCCCTGGGTACGATCCCAGTTGGCCACTTCCTTGCCGACCTTCTTCATATCAGGATACTGGGTGATGACGGTTTCATAACCGTTGGAGCGGGTGGCGGCATTGTTGTCTGCCGGGTTGCCGAACAGTTCGACATAGGTGCCCTTGTCACCGACCATAGAAATCCAGGTTTCGGCGCCGAGTGCTGCCCCTTGCGCGTTGTTGGAAACGAGCTGTGCCTTGGCAAGGCCTTCCTGGTTGATCTCGGCATTGACGAGAATGACCGGAATACCGGCAGCAACGGCCTTCTTCACTGCGCCGACGGAACCATCGGCATTGGCCGGATCGAGGATGATGGCCGCCGACTTGTTGGTGATCGCCGTATCGATGAGCGTCGATTCGGTGTTGGTGTCACCCTTGTGTGCAGCGACATTGGCCTTGTAACCAAGGCCTTCGGCCGTCTTCTTGGCGACTTCGCCTTCGGTGCGCCAGTAGGGGTTGGCCGGATCCGTCACGATGATGGAGATGAGGCCATCTGCCATCGCAGCTGTCGTCATAAGGCCTGTCGCCACGGCGGCAAGCATGAATTTCTGAAAGGATTTCAACATCGTCTACTCCCATTGGAATGTTGCAGTTTTCGCCTCTTCAGGCATCCTTTCCGCGGTACCCTCCCAGATAGGCCTTGGCGGACAAGTTCTTGGACGTCAGCTCTTGGCGGAGCGAGAGCCGTACTGAATTGTGTTCATGAGGACGGCGAGCACGATAACCGACCCGGTAAAGACCGTTTGCCAGTAGGACGAGACGCCGATGATGACGAGGCCATCGGAGAGGAAACCGATGACGAAGGCGCCGAGCATGGTGCCGCGCACCGTGCCACGACCGCCGGTAAGCGCGGCCCCGCCAACCACGACCGCAGCAATCGCCGTCAGCTCGTAGGTGCTGCCAGCCGTCGGGCCAGCAGACGTCAGCTGTGACGACAGCACGAGCCCGGCCACGGCCGACAGGATGCCGGAGAGCGTATAGACAGTGATCTTGACGCGCTTGACCGGCACGCCGGAGAGGTCTGCCGCCCGCTCGTTGCCGCCGGATGCATAAAGCCAGCGACCAAAGGCCGAGCGTGCAAGCATCAGGCCGGCCAAGAGGGCGATCACGGTTAGAACGATGACGGAGATCGGCACGCCGGCCAAACGGTTGAAGCCCAGCCAGTCGAAACCGGTATTGCCAAGCTCGGGACGGCCCGACAGGTTGTTGTAGGTGAGGCCATTGGTCTGCAGAAGCGCGATACCGCGCGCCACATACATGACGCCAAGCGTTGCAACAAAGGCCGGCACGCGGAACCAGGCGACCAGTATGCCGTTGATCGCACCGACAAAAGCCCCGAACACGCAGGTCAGCACCACCACGGCCCAGACCGGCGGATAGAGGATCACACCGAAGGGCGACAGTTCCACGCCCTGCATCAGGGCACCGGCCACGACCCCGCACAGCGCCAGGATCGATCCCACCGACAGGTCAATGCCGCCGTTCAGGATCACCAGCAACATGCCGATGGCCAGAATGCCGTAAATGGCCACATGCGAGGCCATGATGAGAAAATTGGCGACGGTGAAATAGTTCGGCGACAGGTAGGAAAACACCGCAATGATGATGATCAGGGCGAAAAAGGCACGCCCCTCCAAAAGGAGTTGGCCAATGTTGACGCGGCTCACTTTGTCGGTTTTGGCGGATGCGGCCTTGGGTGCGGTGGTTTGGTTCATGGTCTGGAATTCCCCAATTGACGGCATCAGGCAGCCACGGACTCGCCGGAGGCGGCCATGATCTTTTCCTTGGTGACGCTCGAATCGAACTCGGCCGAGATGCGGCCCTTGTGCATGACGATGATGCGGTGTGCGACCGACAGGCACTCGCTGACTTCGGAGGTGGAAAACACCACCGCCAGGCCGGTGCGCGCACGCTCCGCCAGAAGCTTGAACACTTCCGCCTTGGCGCCGATATCGATGCCGCGCGATGGCTCGTCGAGCAGGAGCACGGTCGGATCGGTCGCCAGCATCTTGCCGATGACCACCTTCTGCTGGTTGCCACCCGACAGCGAGCCGATGGGCGCGCTACCGCCAGACGTCTTCACGGTCACCTTGCGGATGGTATCGGCAATCAGCGACTGCTCGATCCGCCGGCTGGTAAAGAGGCCGCGGGTGAAATTCATGATCGAGGCAAGCGACATGTTTTCCCCGACGCTCATGGTCTGCACCAGGCCATCACGCTGGCGGTCTTCCGGCACGAGCGCCAGACCGCAGGCAATGCGATCGGCAATCGATAGCGACGAGATTTCCTCGCCCTCCAGAAAGATCCGGCCCGATTTTGGCTTGAGGCGGCCGGCAAGCGTTTCCAGAAGCTCGGTGCGCCCGGCCCCCATCAGCCCGTAGATGCAGACGATCTCGCCAGCCTTCACATCGAGCGACAGGCGGTCCACCAGATTGAAGCCGGCATTGGGATCGGCAACCGTCAGGTCCACCACCGAAAGCGCGGTTTCGCCGAAGGCATAACCTGATGGAGGGGAGCCGAGATCATAATGTTCGCCCACCATGTTGCGCACGATCCATTCCAGATCGATGTCGGCGCGCGGCGCATAAGCGGTCATGGTGCCATCGCGCAAAACCACGGCATGATCGGTGATTTCGAGCGCTTCTTCGAGATGATGCGAGATATAAACGATCGATACGCCCTTGGCGGTCAGATCCCGAATAACCTTGAACAGAACCTCGACTTCGGCGGCAGAAAGTGCCGAGGTCGGTTCGTCCATGATCAGGATGCGGCTGTCGATGGAAAGCGCGCGGGCAATTTCGACGATCTGCTGCTGGCCAAGACGCAGGTCTTCGACGGGCGTCAGCGGATCGATGTCTTCTTCCAGCTCTTCGAGCAGAAGCCGCACCTGGCGCTCTTCCTCGACAAAATCGACGCCGGTGGCGCCCGGGATCTCGCGGCCCATGAACACATTGTCGCGCACGGACAAATTGGGGGCCAGGCTGAGTTCCTGGTGGATGATCGAAATGCCGTGGTCACGCGCATCGGTCGACGAGATAAAGTTCATCCCCTCGCCATCCAGCACGATTTCACCTGATGTCGGCTGAACGACGCCAGACAGGATCTTCATCAGCGTCGACTTGCCCGCACCATTTTCGCCGAACAGCGTGGTGACCTGGCCATAACGGATATCGAAATTCACGCCCTTCAGGGCATGGATGCTGCCATAGGATTTGGCGATGTTGTGCGCCGACAGCACGACATCGCCGCGGCGGGGGCCTTGCGTCTCTGGCGCGCTCATTTCACATCCACCTTCACCGGCGTGACCATCCAGTTCTTCGGATTGACGAGGCGAAAGGCGCCGACGACATCAACCGTCTTGCCCGTAAGCGCGGAGGTATCGATCGGGTCGAGGACCGAGGCTTTCATGGCGCGGTTGATGGCCGAGCCGGCATCCTGGTATTCGATCTGGTTCTTGAACGAGCCGAAAGCGATATCGCCCGGCGCATCGCGCAGGTCCGTGCCGTTGATGGCGGGTCCGGTCTGCATGCGTAGCTTGATATCGGTGGGCATGCCGGCAACGCTGACATCATAGATGCCGGACTTGCCTTCGCCGACGACGCCCGAAAATTTGACCATCATCACCGTGCCGGTGGTGGAAGCCGTGCCGTATTTTTTGCCGGCAGCGGCCTTGTCGGCAAGCACTTCCGGCGCGATCGTCACGGCGTCGACGGCCTTTTGCAGCACCACGGACTGGACGCGCGGAAATTCCTTGGCGCCAAACGTATCGGGTGAAAACGCCTGCTGGCGCACATCCGCTTCCGATCCGACATGGACAACCGTCGTGTCGAGCACGATGGCGCACAGAACCAGCAGGCCGGCACCCACGAGGACAACACCTGTGCGCTTCGACTTTTGCTTTGCTTTGCGCGCACGCAGGGCGGCGGATGAAGATTGGAGGGTGCTCATGAGGCGGCCTCGCTTTTCGCACGATGTTCAATGGGAGTGGAAAGGAACGGGATAGCAGCCCGAAACCGGGTCTCCCCGATCGGCGGCAAACGCGTGCAGCGCACGGCGTATAGCAGCATGGTCTCCTCCCATTCCTGATCGCAGCAGCACCATCCTCCAGGCCCCGCGATCGCTCCATATCACTACGCTATATTCGCGTTATATCGCCCGTCAAGTGTGTTATGTTGAAGATGAGTTCTTTTTAGGTCACCGCTCACGCAGAGGTGAGATTCTCCACAGGATCGATTGGAAATTTTCCGCCCCAGGTGGCGTTCCGGGCGAGTTTCAGCATTCCTGCACAAGCCGGACGGGCTCTTTCACAAAGCAACCCGCTAGACTGGCCTTACCAACCGCACCTGAATCAATATATTGCTTTTAAAGCACAATATGGAAATAATCCTAGCTCCGCACCACAATCTTCGGGTACTGGTGAGCGAGAATTCCGGCGCAGAAGACTGCCGCGCGTCGCAAGACAACACCAAGCCGGTCTTGGCCTTCAAGTTCTCAACATAGCTGAAAAAAATTTCCCTGTCTGCAAAAAAAATCATTTTGATTGTTATCATTGTGATATGTATTATTGGCTTGCGAGCGATCCGGATCCGGAGGGTCAGGCATGTCCTGAAAGGGTGCGCCGGCATCGCGCGGAGGAGGAAGCTGCATGAAGACTATCGCCAAGACGCCGTCGTCCGCCCGCATCCATGCGAAGGTTCATGGTGTGCGCCATGCGTGATGTCATCATCGGCATCGATGCCGGCACCTCGGTCATCAAGGCGGTGGCCTTTGATCTGGCGGGTCGGCAGATCTCGTCCTCCAGCGTGCCCAACAGCTATCTGTCCAGTTCCGATGGATCCGCGACGCAGCCGCTCGACAGGACCTGGGCCGATTGCACACGGGCGCTGCGCGGTCTTGGCGAGCAGGTTGCCGATCTTGCCCGTCGGACGGCAGCGATTGCCGTGACCGCACAGGGTGACGGCACATGGCTTGTCGGCCGCGATAAGCGGCCCGTTGGCGATGCCTGGCTGTGGCTTGATGCCCGCGCGGCCCCGACCGTTGGTATGCTTGCCGCAAAGGCTGAGAACCGGGCGCGTTTCGAACTGACGGGCACCGGGCTCAACACCTGCCAGCAGGGTGCGCAGATGGCGCATATGGACCGGTTTTTCCCAGAGCTTCTCGATACTGCCGATGTGGCCCTCCATTGCAAGGATTGGCTTTATCTCAATCTCACGGGCGTGCGCGCTACCGATCCGTCGGAGGCAAGTTTTACCTTCGGGAATTTCCGCACGCGGCGTTATGAGGACCAGGTGTTTGACGCGCTGGGTCTTGGTCACCGCCGCCATCTTCTGCCTGAGATCGTCGAGGGCACGCAGACGCTCAATCCGCTGACCGCGTCTGCTGCAGAACAGTCGGGCCTGCTGGAGGGCACGCCGGTGTGCCTGGGTTACGTGGACATGGTGATGACGGCTCTTGGCGCCGGCGTTTATGGTGGAACCGGCGATACCGCCTGCTCCATCGTCGGTTCAACCGGCGTCCACATGCGCGCAACCCATATCGATGGCGTACACCTGAACGCCGAAGGCACCGGCTATGTCATGGCGCTCCCCGTACCGGATATGGTCGTGCAGGCCCAAACCAATATGGCGGCCACCCTCAATCTCGACTGGGTTTTGAGCCTTGGCGCCGATCTGCTGCGCGAGATGGGACAGGAGATGACGCCACGCGACCTGATGGGGCGTATCGAAGGCTGGCTTGAAAAGTCCACGCCCGGCCAGATCGCCTACCATCCCTATATTTCCGAGGCCGGCGAGCGCGGGCCTTTCGTGAATGCGCAGGCCCGCGCCGGTTTCATCGGCTTGTCAGTCGGTCATCGTTATCCGGATCTGGTGCGCGCCGTGGTCGAGGGTCTCGGCATGGCGATGCGTGATTGTTATGCGGCGATGGGCGGTTTGCCTTCCGAACTGCGCCTCAGCGGCGGTGCTGCGCGCTCAAGGGGCTTGCGCGCCGTTCTCTCAGCCGCGATCAATGCCCCGGTCCGCGTCTCCGATCGTGAAGAGGCGGGCGCTGCGGGTGCAGCCATGATGGCAGCCGTCGCCATCGGCGCCTATCCCGACATGGACGCCTGCGTTGGCGAATGGGTGACGCCGCTGCTTGCTGCACCGGAGGCCCCGAACGCAGACCTTTCCGCCACCTACGACCGGCTGTTTCCCGCTTTCCAATCCGCGCGTCAGGCGCTGGTTCCCGCCTGGACGAAACTGGCGGCGGCCCGCGATGCGACATTTCAGAGGAAAAAGACATGAGCACGCAAACACAGACGATCGACCTGTTCGTCATCGGCGGCGGCATCAATGGCGCCGGCATGGCGCGCGATGCGGCCGGCCGGGGTCTGAAAGTGGTGCTGTGCGAGAAGGACGATCTGGCCGAAGGCACGTCCTCGCGCTCCGGCAAGCTGGTGCATGGCGGCCTGCGTTATCTCGAATATTACGAATTTCGTCTTGTGCGCGAGGCGCTGATCGAGCGCGAGGTGCTGCTGAAGGCTGCCCCGCACATCATCTGGCCGATGCGCTTCGTTCTGCCGCATAGTCCTGAAGACCGCCCGGCCTGGCTGGTGCGGCTTGGCCTCTTTCTCTACGATCATCTCGGCGGCCGCAAGAAACTGCCGGGCACTCGCACGCTGGATCTTGCCCGCGATCCGGAAGGCGCGCCGATCCTCGACACCTACACCAAGGGGTTTGAATATTCCGACTGCTGGGTGGACGATGCGCGCCTTGTGGTGCTGAACGCCGTCGATGCCGCCGAAAAGGGCTGCGAGGTGCTGACCCGCACGGCAGCCGTCACCGCACGACGCGAAGACGGCGCCTGGTCCATCACCACGAAAAATGTCGTGACCGGCGAGATCCGCCAGTTCCGCGCCCGCTGCATCGCCAATTGCGCCGGCCCCTGGGTGTCAGACATTATCGGCCGGGTCGCCGGCTCCAATTCGTCGCGCAATGTGCGGCTCGTCAAGGGCAGCCATATCATCGTGCCGAAGTGGTGGGTGGGGCCGCAGGCCTATCTGGTGCAGAACCACGACAAGCGGGTGATCTTCATCAACCCTTACGAGGGCGACAAGGCGCTGATCGGCACCACCGACATTGCCTATGAGGGCCGCGCCGAAGAGGTAAGTGCCGACGAGCGGGAAATCGAATATCTCCTGTCTGCCGTGAACCGCTACTTCAAGGAAAAGCTCCGCCGTAGCGATGTGCTGCACACGTTTTCCGGCGTGCGTCCGCTGTTTGACGATGGCAAGGGCAATCCGTCCGCCGTCACCCGCGATTATGTCTTCGATCTCGACGAGACGGGCGGCGCGCCGCTTCTTAATGTCTTCGGCGGCAAGATCACCACGTTCCGCGAGCTTGCCGAGCGCGGCATGCAGAAGCTGACCCAGGTGTTTCCCACCATGGGGGGCAACTGGACGGAAACGGCACCGCTTCCCGGCGGCGACATGCCGAATGCCGATTACGAGACATTTGCCAATAGCTTGCGTGATCTCTATCCGTGGATGCCGCGCGCGCTGCTTCAGCATTACGGCCGCCTTTACGGCACGCGTACGCGCCAGATCGCCGGCACGGCAGACAGTCTTGCCGCCTTGGGCCGCCATTTCGGCGGCCAGCTTTACGAGGCGGAGGTGCGTTATCTCGTCCAGTCCGAATGGGCCCGCACCGCCAAGGACGTGCTCTTCCGCCGCACGAAACATTACCTGCACTTGACTGAGGCCGAACAGGCCGCCTTTACCGCCTGGTTTGACGACGCAAACCTGGCAAGCGCCGCCTGAGAGACTGGAGTTCTAAGATGCCGCTGACCCTTTCGCTCAACACCAACCCACTGGTGAACCGGTTTGCCGAGCCCGCCGATCTCATCGAGACCGTGGCGCGTGACCTTAAAATCCGCGACCTGCAGTTGACGCATGAGTTCATCAACCCGAGCTGGCCGGCGCCTGTCATCCGCCGCCTGACGCGGGAGATGAATGCTGCCCTCAAACGCACCGGCGTGCGCGTCACCAGCGGCATGACCGGCCCCTATGGCCGCCTCAACCATTTCGGCCATCCGGATGCGGATGTGCGGCGCTATTATGTCGACTGGTTCAAGACCTTTGCCGATATCACCGCCGATCTCGGCGGCACGTCCGTCGGCACGCAGTTTGCGATCTTCACCTACAGGGATTTCGATGATCCGGCCCGCCGCGAAGAGCTGATAAACATCGCCATCGACTGCTGGGCCGAGGTCGCAGAGCATGCCAAGGGTGCCGGCCTCTCCTTCCTGTTCTGGGAACCAATGAGCGTCGGGCGCGAATTTGGCGAAACGATTGCCGGCTGTCTTCAATTGCAAGATCGGCTGACGGCAGCCGATATGGCGATCCCCATGTGGATGATGGCCGATATCGACCACGGCGATGTCACCTCATCGAACCCCGATGATTTCGATCCTTACGCCTGGGCGCGTGCTGTGCCAAAAGTCTCGCCGATCATCCACATCAAGCAGAGCCTGATGGACAAGGGCGGCCACCGGCCGTTCACCGCCGAGTTCAATGCCAAAGGCCGCATTCACCCCGAGCCGCTGCTCGAAGCCTTTGCGCAAGGCGGGGCAAAGGACAACGAAATCTGCCTTGAACTTTCCTTCAAGGAACGCGATCCGAACGACCGGCAGGTGATTTCCCAGATTGCCGAAAGCATTGCCTTCTGGGCACCCCATATCAATAGCGGCATTGAGGACCTGCATATCTGATCCAATCTGGTCAGACAGGGGCTCTTGCATGACACGGCGCAGAGGGCGCATTGCAGGGAATCTTTTTTGACCGGACATGCATGACGACAGACAGCAGCAGAAGGAAGCGCAATGGCCCGCCGCAGTGACAGCGATCCCGAAGAAAGCCTCGCGATCCGCGCCGCCTGGCTGCATTACGCCGGCGGACTGACGCAGGCCGCCGTTGCCAAACGCCTCGGCGTACCCTCGGTCAAGGCGCACCGGCTGATTGCACGCGCGGTGGCCGATGGCGTCGTCAAGGTTTCGATCGATGGCGCCATCGTCGAATGCGTCGAACTGGAAGCGGCACTTTGCGACCGCTATGGCCTTGATTTCTGCGAGGTGGCGCCGGATCTGGGCGAGGACGGTCTTCCGCTTCGCGCGCTTGGCCTTGCCGGCTCGAGCTTTCTGCGCCGTACGATCGAGGGTGGCGATTATAATGTCATCGGCCTTGGCCACGGCCGCACGCTGGCGGCAGCCGTGCGCCAGATGCCGCGCTTTGAGGCAACCGGTGTCCGTTTCGTGTCGCTGCTTGGCGGGCTCACCCGCAACTACGCCGCAAACCCGCATGACGTGATGTATAATCTGGCTGAAAAGACGGGATCGCAATCCTATGTGATGCCGGTGCCCTTTTTCGCCAATTCCGCCGAGGATCGCGAAATCCTGCTCGCCCAGCGCGGCGTGCGGGAAATCTTTGACATGTCGAACAGTGCAGGCCTCAAAATCGTCGGCATCGGAACGGCCGACGCCAGCGCCCAGCTTGTCGCCTCCGGCATGATCGAGCGGCGCGAAATCGCCGAAATCACCGCCGTCGGCGCGGTCGGCGAAATGCTCGGCCACTTCTTCGATGGCGATGGCCGCGTGCTGGAAACGACGCTCAGCGCCCGCACGCTGTCGGTCGATCTCGAAACGCCTGAGCACACCCGCATCGTGGCGATTGCCGGCGGCTTGCAGAAGCTCGCCTCGATCCGCGCTGTCCTGCGCAGCCGCCGCCTCAAGGGCCTGATTACCGACGAACCGACCGCCCGCGCACTGGTGAGCTGACAAGAGGCGACACCGGCACCCCTGAAGATAGCAACCGAACAACCGGAATGACAAAAATGACCAAGCCGCATGTGTGGATCGGCACCAGCTGGAAGATGAACAAGACGCTGGCAGAGGCGAAAACCTTTGCCGAGGGACTGAAGACGGCCGATGCGGTGCGTGATCCGCGCATCCAGCGTTTTGTCATTCCGCCGTTTACCGCCGTTCGCGAAGTGAAGGCCATGCTTGCCGAGACCTCCGTGAAGGTCGGCGCGCAGAACATGCACTGGGCCGATGACGGCGCCTGGACCGGCGAGGTCTCAGCCCCGATGCTGAAGGATTGCAACCTCGACATCGTCGAGCTTGGCCATTCCGAGCGACGCGAGCATTTTGGCGAAACCGACGAGACGGTGGGCCTGAAGACACAAGCCGCGGTGCGACACGGCCTCATCCCGCTCATCTGCATCGGCGAAACGCTGGCCGAGCGTGAAGCCGGTGCGGCGCGCACGGTTCTCGAAACGCAGGTTCGCGGCGCACTCGGCAAGCTTGCCGGGTCAGAAACGGAGGCCGAAATCCTCTTTGCCTATGAACCGGTCTGGGCGATCGGCGTCAATGGCATTCCGGCCACCTCCGATTATGCCGATGCCCGACAGGCCGAAATCATTGCAGTCGCAGAAGAGGTGTTGGGCCGCAAGGTGCCCTGCCTCTATGGCGGCTCCGTCAATCCGGACAATTGCGAAGAGCTTATCACCTGCCCGCATATCGACGGGCTGTTCATCGGGCGTTCCGCCTGGAATGTCGAAGGTTATCTCGACATTCTCTCGCGCTGCGCCGCCAAACTTTAACCAGGGAGAAACATCATGAAGATTGCAGTTGCAGGCGACAGCGCCGGAGAAGGCCTTGCCAAGATTTTGGCCGATCACCTGAAGGGCACCCACGAGGTGTCGGAGATATCGCGCACCGATGCCGGCGCCGATGCGTTCTACGCCACCCTGTCTGACCGCGTGGCAAACGAGGTTCTGGCGGGAAAATACGAGCGCGCCATCCTCGTCTGCGGCACCGGCATCGGCGTGTGCATTTCCGCCAACAAGGTGCCGGGCATCCGCGCAGCACTGACGCATGACACCTATTCGGCCGAGCGGGCAGCGCTTTCCAACAATGCGCAGATCATCACCATGGGCGCCCGCGTCATCGGCTCGGAACTGGCAAAAGCCATCGCCGACGCTTATCTGGCGCAGACCTTTGACGAAAACGGCCGCTCCGCCTCCAACGTGCAGGCGATCAACGACGTGGACGCCAAGTACCACTCGAATTGAACGACCGGGAGGCGCAACAGCGCCTCCCCTTCGGTCTTCCGCAGCTTGACCGCATGATCTCGCTTGTCACGAGGGTGGTCCACCATGACGGCCAGTATGGCGTTCTGATCTTATGGCTTACGCTGGCGCGCATGCCTGCAAACTTCCTCCACCTGCGATCACTCCTGCGATCCCTGCTGCAATCATTGCCGCAGTTCCTCGCCAATATTGACACCGCAGCCGCAGCGACGGATGAAGAGACAATTGCGGGCCGGGTGGATATTGGGAGAAAAACACCATGACGAAAATCCTTGATCAGGCTGAAGGTTTTGCCAGCACGGCACTTGCAGGTTTTGCCAAGGTCTACCGGCGTTATGTTCATCTGGTGCGCGGCGGTGTGGTGCGTGCAACAGCCGTTCCGGACGGCAAGGTTTCCGTCATCGTCGGTGGCGGCTCCGGCCATTATCCGGCCTTTGCGGGATATGTCGGGCCGGGCCTTGCCGATGCGGCGGTGGCCGGCGAAATCTTTGCCTCCCCCTCGACCGCGGGTATCACGCGCGTCTGCCGCGCCGCCCACTTTGGCGGCGGCATTCTGCTCGGCTTTGGCAATTACGCCGGCGACGTTTTGAATTTTGGCGTGGCCGCTGCCCGGCTGCGGGCGGAAGGCATCGACGTGCGCATCGTCGAGGTGACCGATGATGTCGCAAGCGCTCCATCAGACAGTATCGAAAAGCGCCGCGGCATTGCAGGCGATGTCACCGTCTTCAAGATCGCTGGGGCCGCCGCCGAGGCGGGCCTTTCGCTCGATGAGGTGGAGCGGCTGGCGCGAAAGGCCAATGCTCACACATTTTCCTTCGGTGTTGCCTTTGGCGGCTGCACGCTTCCCGGCGCAAAAGAACCGTTGTTTACCGTGCCGAAGGGGCAGATGGCGCTCGGCCTTGGCATCCATGGCGAGCCCGGAATCGAGGAGCGCCCGCTTGCTTCTGCCTCCGAGCTTGGCGCTCTCATGGTGGAGACGCTTCTCACGGAAAAGCCGCCGGGTGCCACGCGCGCCGCCGTGCTCCTGAACGGCCTTGGCGCCACCAAATATGAAGAGCTTTTCGTTCTCTGGAACGTCGTTGCCGAACAGCTGGACGCGGCCGGCATTACGGTTGTCGGTGAAGACGTGGGCGAGCTGGTTACCAGTCTGGACATGCAGGGTTGCTCGCTGACGCTGATGTGGCTGGACGAGGAGCTGGAACGGTTTTGGCTTTCGCCCTGCGATACCCCGGCCTTTCGCCGTGGAGTGATCGCAGCCGGTGAGGCAACGCCGGCGATTGCCATGGAAGATACGCCCACATCCCTGGTGGAGCCTGCCACGCCCGCCTCTCAGGCCAGTGCCGCCTGCCTTGAACGCGCCTTCGAGCGCCTGCTGCAGACCGTGATCGACGCCGAGGCGGATCTTGGCGCGCTCGATGCAAAAGCCGGCGACGGCGACCATGGGCAAGGCATGCGGCGCGGCGCAACGGCGGGGCACGAGGCCCTTCGCGCAGCCGTCAAGGCCGGCGCCGGATCAGCCTCTGCCCTTGCCGCTGCCGCCGATGCCTGGGCAGATCGTGCCGGTGGCACATCGGGTGTCATCTGGGGTCTTCTGCTCAGATCGTGGAGCCAGGCATTTTCCAACGATTTAGCGATATCGCCGGACATGGTGGTGCGCGGTGCGCGTCTGGCGCTGGATGACGTGATGCAGTTGGGCGGTGCAAAACCCGGCGACAAGACACTGGTCGATGCACTGGCGCCCTTCGTCGAAACGCTGGAACGAGAGTATGCCGCAACGGGCGCGCTGCCCTTAGCCTGGCAGAATGCCACGGCTGCCGCAGAGACAGCGGCAACAGCCACCGCTGCGATGCGCCCCCGCCTTGGCCGCGCCCGCCCATTGGCCGAGCGCAGCATCGGCCATGCGGATCCCGGCGCAACGTCGCTGGCCCTTATCGCCAGATCGCTTGCGGACCATGTGGGCGAAATCCGGCAGGCTTGAAATGACCGTCGGTCGCATCGAAACCCCGCATTGGGGTTTCTGTCGTCCTGCCCGTCAGATGGCGGATCGTCCGCCGGCGCGGATCATGGAAAAATAGTCGTCATTCCCCACCTGTCCGCCCTTCAGGGCAATCTCCAGTCCGTCCACCGGACCGCCATGCGCCACGCAAAGCGGCGAACCGGGCGTCTGCGGCAGAGGCAGTTTCAGGGTCAGTGCCGCAATGCCCATCTCGCCGAGCGCATGGCTTGACGTATCACCACCGGCGACAACCGCGCGGGAAAGCCCGGCGCGGGTAACCAGTTCCACCTGGATGCGCCCCAGCGCCCGGCCAAGGCGATGGCGCGCCTCCGTAGCGTGATCCAGCTCTGCCCCCTTGTCGGCCGAGGGGCCAAGGGCTGTGTAAACCACGACGCTTCTGCCTTGCTGCAGCGATGACAGCCCGGCTGCCACAGCCTTGCCGATCTCGATCTCACTTTCCTCACCGGACAGAGCAAGCGGATCGAGCGAGACGCCGTCAAATCCGTTCGACAGCGCGTGACGGATCTGCCGCTCGGTGGTTGGCGATACGCTGCCGGAAACAACCGCCAGCCGATCGACAGCACCGGGGGCGGCAAAGACCGGTTTTTCGCCAATCTCTCCCGCCTCAACCCACGCCTTCACCAGCGCATATTCCACCCCCGACGAACCACAGACAAATGGGGAGGTCGCGCGAAAATCGTTCCACAACAGGCGGCCGGCGGCGGCCTGCGTTGCCGCATCGAACACATCGATCAGCAGCATATCTGCCTTTTCCGGCGCATCGCCCGCCAGCAGTGCCACATTATCCAGATGGGCCGCCGAAAGCGTCGTCTGGCGCGCCAGATGCCGCAGAAGATTGGCCTCGTCCATTGGCGTTACCGGATGGCGGGACATGACCGGATGCCGGTCGATGCGATAATTGCGGCCCTGATAGGCGGCAAAGAGTTCGCCAAAGGCCGTGTAGCGGCGGATCTGTGGGGCGCCCACCACAAGCGGCACGGTCTCGACACCGAACACCGATCTACCGATCTCGATGGCCCGGCCGATATTGCCGATATGGGCGGCGGAATCGAAGGTCGAGCAGACCTTGTAGTGGCAAAGCTCGGCGTCCAGCGTCTTCAGCCATTGAAATGCGGCGCGCAGATGCGTGTCCATCCAGTCCGGCGTCTGGCTGCGGCTGGTGCCGGCAAGGCCAAAGGCCCGCGCGCCTGAAAAGCGCTGCATCAGGGCGTCATCCGGCTGCGTCAGGAAGAGAACCGTTTCAACGCCGTTGGAGGCGAGCGCCTCCATGACATCGGTGGAGCCGGTAAAATCATCGCCATAATAGGAAATCAGCGGTCGCGCCATCGGCTCAGGCCGCCTTGCCGTCGGAGAATTTTTCGATGGATTGGGCAAGTTCGGGATGGTCTTTTGCGTAGACCGGCAGCGGAATCCCCGCCACCGCGGCCTCCCACGCCTGCCGCACGGCGCGCACACCGGCGCCGGGGCCACCGGGATGGCTAACGATGCCGCCGCCGCAGAGATAGAGAAGATCCGTCGAGCCGCCGCTGACGGCAATCGTATCGGGCGCCTGCCCACCCCATTGGCCCGACCCAATGACGGGCAGCACGACATCCTTTTGTGAAAACAGCGGCGTCGTAACCGCCTGGTAGGAGCGCGCGAAACTTTCGTCCGGCTCCCAGTATTTGACGCGGATGCCATTGATCTGAAACTGATCAACGCCGAGCAGGCGCCAGAACTGCTGATAGACGGAAAACTCGAAGCCTAAGCCTTCATGGCGTGTCAAAACATCCCAGCCGTTGCGATGGGCATGCAGCACAAGGCCGGAGCGTTTGCGCAGGAAGGCAAGGCCTCCAAAACCGATCGAATGGATGTTGATGACGGCGCAATTGCCGCCGGCTTCAAGCACCATATCGTGGTTGCGCATCATCTCGTCGGGATCGGCATGGCTGATCCCGAAGGCATACATGACCTTTTTGCCGGTCTTCTGCTCGTGATCGAGAATACGCGGCATGATCGCTGCGATCCGGTCCTTCAGCGGCGAATAGGCCGGGCTCATCAGCTTTTCATCGTCCTTGATGAAATCGACGTCCGCCTCGATCAGTTCGCCCACCATCTCCGCCGTTTCGTGCGGGCGAAGGCCAAGCGCCGGCTTGACGATGGTGCCGATGATCGGCCGGCCGGTGACGCCCGTCAGAGCAAGGCTTCCAGACACGCCGAACTGTGGTCCCAAATGGGCTGCGGCAAATTCCGGCGGCAGCTGCATGTCGACAATGCGGATGCCGGTCATCCCCTTGATCGAAAACACGCCGCCAATCGCAATCGTCATCAGCGCGGACAAATCAGTGCCCACCGCATCGAGCGGAAACTCGATATCGACATCGGCGCGGTTGAAATGCGTCGCGCCCGCCGCTTCACTCGGAAACGAGGCATGGCGGCTTGGCGCCAAGGGGCGGATGGCAGTGACGCGGGCTGCGACGCGGGCTTTCAGCTCCTCGGTTTCCCCGGGAAGGGCCACAAACGTGCCCGTCGACTGGTCGCTGGCAATCTTCGCGCCCATGGCCTCCACCGAGCCTGATGTTTCGATGCGATAGGTCAAACGGATCACGTCATCCTCCTCCACTGCCGGGGCAGCGCGCTTGTCATATTGGCTCAACTGGTATAATGAGTATTTATGTTATTGCAAGCGCGTGCGCCAGAAAGCCGTTGCGCATAAAGGCTCAGATGTTATTCAGAAGCGTTGAAATCAGGTGATCCATGAGCATCGTTTCCGAACCCATCCTGCGCCGCAAGATCGCTGACGAAGTCTTTGCCAGGCTCAAGTTTCTGATCGAAAACGGCGAGCTGCGCGCTGGCGATGAAATGCCCTCCGAGCGCGAGCTGATGGAGCGTTACGGCGTGGGCCGCCCGGCCATTCGCGAAGCCATGCAGGCGCTGGCGAGCAAGGGGCTGGTGGAAATCTCGCAAGGCGAGCGGGCCAAGGTGTTGCGCATCACCGCCGAATCCATCATCCGGCAGGTCGATCTTCCGGCAAAGCTGATGCTGTCGGGTTCGGAAGATTCGCTGGAGCACCTGAAAAGCGCCCGTATCTTTTTCGAGCGCGGCATGGTGCGCGAGGCCGCAGCACGGGCGACCCCCGAGCAGATCTCTGAGCTGGAGGCGGTGCTCGAGCGGCAGGTGCAGAACCTGGGCAATGCCGATGCCTTCATCGAAGCGGACATGGATTTTCACCAGTGCATCGCAAAGATTTCCGGCAATCCGATCTATGTCGCTGTCAGCGGTGCCATGCTCGGCTGGCTGAAAGCCTATCATTCCGAAATGCTGATCTGGACGGGGCGTGAGAATTTCACCCTGACCGAGCATGAGGAAATCATTCGGGCGATCGAGTCCGGCGATTCCGAGCTTGCCGAACAGGCGATGATCAAGCACCTGGAACGCTCGCGCGCGCTTTATGCCCTGAAGAACCGCAAATAGGCGCTGGCCTCACGGCGAAAGCCAGCGCAGTTGCGCAACGGCATAGGGGGCGAGAACGAGCACCCCACCGGCAAACGGCGTGGGCGAAAGGCCGTGAGCGGCCGCGTTGTTCATGGTGTTCTCGTCCAGCATGGAAAGCTGCACCGCGCGCGGAAGACCAAGCTTGCCAAGATCCACCGACACCGCGCCCGGCGTCACGTTGACCAGCAGCAAGGCGGCGTGACCGATCCTCTCTTTGGCTGCAAGGCCAAACACGGCGC
This sequence comes from Neorhizobium sp. PAMB6716, assembly GCF_058242805.1. NCBI lineage: Bacteria > Pseudomonadati > Pseudomonadota > Alphaproteobacteria > Hyphomicrobiales > Rhizobiaceae > Neorhizobium > Neorhizobium sp. PAMB6716. Next base: position 1,275,134 of record NZ_JBZAYW010000002.1, on the reverse strand, counting down.
GGGACGAGCCTGTATCAACGGCCTGCGCGCTCCAGCCCGCCATGCCGGCCAGCATTTCCACGCTGCGACCGACCGGCCGCACCGTTCCAGGCGGCACCGGCTCCCCCTCCCCAGCGAGCAGGCCGAAATGTCCGGTCAATGCCGAAAGCGTCAACTGCTCCAGTCTTGCAGAGGCAAAGGCCGCCGCATATCCGGCCGCAAAGGCTGCACCGAACAGTCCGTTGTGGCGCGGATCGCGGTTGGCCATGGCAATCCGCCGCCCGTCCGGATTGTCCATGGTGCGGCTGCCATAGGGGTTCTGGCGCATGGCAAGCGTGGATGGCCCGACGCGGTAAGGCCTGTCGCCATAGATGGCGCGCAGGGATCTGCCGATGAAGGGCAGCGCCTCCAGCGTTTCCATGACGCTTGCATCATCGGCCGCATGGACAATCGGATTGGTGGCGTGGCTGACGAAATCCAGCCTGTCCGCGGGCACGCGCTTGCGATTGATTTCGGTGAAATAGCTCAGCATGCCGCCGCCGAGGCGAACGGTGGGGAACGCAGCCGCTGCCGCCGCATAGACATCCGCAAGCGGCGGGCAATCCGGCCAGCGACTGCCCGGCGGCGTCGACTGCCGGTCAACGGAGGGGGAGACGATGATCGCATCGAGCCGCAGCCCGGCCTCGCCGACAAGGCTTGCAATCTCCGCCAGCTCCTCCGCTACCGGACGCTGGCAGGGGAGCGCGATCTCCAGGCTGGTGGTGCCGGAAAACGACGCGGCAAGCGCTGCAAAATCCTGCAATGCCGCACGCCCGTGCCCTGCACCCGGATCAAAATGCAAAATGAGTGCCGAGGCGCCGAAATGGCCGATTGCCGAAAGTGCCGTTCTGGTCGCGCGCGCCTCTTCCGGCGTCACGACGAGACCGATATCCGGCAGGCGGCCCAGATCCTCGCCCCAGGTGAGGGTGACGGGCTTGTCGCCTTCGTGTTGAACAGGCGGTTTTTGCGCCCGACGATCGGACACGGTGAGCGAAATTGTCTGCGCCACGCCTTCCCCAGAACCGATCTCATAAGGCCACGGCAAAGCCAGCGGTCGTACATAGGTCTTGTAGGAGGCATCCGACCAGTTTCGCTGGTCCTCCATCTCGAACGTGTCGCCTTCCATGCGGCATTCAGCGTCAACGCCTGGCATGACCTGATGGGTAAGCGTGCGAATGTCTTGAAACGGCTGCCATGGCGCGATGCGGTCGGGAAAGACGGCATCCTCCACCGACCCATCCACATGCTCCACCTTGACCGGTGTGCCGGCGACACCGACAATCGGATGCAGAACGCAGAAACCGCAGCGATTGGTTTCAAACCCGGTGTCCGTCTCGGCCTCTGCCCTGAAGACCAGGCTGCCCGTGGCCGACAGGGTGATTGCCGCACGGAGAAAAAGCCGGCTTTGACCCGGCCCCTCGCAAAGGGCGCGGTAGGTGACGACGGTTTCCGTCTCTCCCTCCTCCACCGTCAGATCGGTGATGTCAGGACTATAGGTACCCCAGTCGCGGTCGCGCACCACAAAAGCGATGGCGCGCAAAACCTCGACGCCGTCATAGGAAATCGCCCGCAGCCCGCCGGCCACAAACCGTGCCGTCATTCGTCCGGCCCGCAGAAGCCGAGACACGGGTTCTTGAAGGCGCGTGCCAAAAAGCCGGAAGGCGCGATCGTCTGTCTCCTGCGCCGTCATGTGAGAAGCGGCCCGATGGCAACGGTCTGACCGGAGGCTGCACTTTGATAAGCGGCCTCGACCAGAGCAAAGGTCTTCAGGTTATCGGCGCCAGATGTCGAAGTCTCGGCGCCCGCCTTCAGCGCATCCACCCAATGCTGCTGGATGAGAAGCACGCTTTCCTGGATGTTGTGCCAAGGGCGCGAGGCAAAGGAGAGGAGTGCGGGCGACACATCGGTGACTGTCGTGCCCTTGGCGTTCGTGACCGTCAGGCCATAGCCCTTCGTCAGGCGCAGCGAGCCCTCGTCGCCATCCAGTTCGATCAGCGTTTCGGGAAACGGTTCGCTCTCCTGGCGCGTCGCATAGCTGACATCGACAATGGAGGTCGCGCCATTGTCATGATCAAGAAGAATGGTCGCGACGTCCTCGCCCTTGATCTTTGGGTTGATGCGGCGTGTCCGTGCGGTCAGCGACCGCACGTCGCCCAGGATAAAGCGGGCGATATCCAGCGTGTGGATGCCGAGATCCTCGATGATGAAGCGCGGCGTTTCAGCCAGATAGGGCTGGGCTGCAAACACGTCAAAGCCGGAGCGGAACGAGAAGCGCCCCCAGAAGGGCGTGCCGATGGCGCCTTCCTCCAGCACCTTGCGCACCGCCTGGATCGGCGTCTGCCAGCGGAAATTCTCATGGATCATCAGGGGAATACCGGCAGCGTCGGCCGCCGCCACCATGGCCTTTGCATCGGCAAGCGTCGGCGCAAAGGGTTTTTGGCAGATGGCCGGCACCTTGTGGGCGGCTGCCATCTCGACCAGCGCCCGGTGGCTCTGGACGGTGGTGGCGATATCGACGAAATCAAACCCGCCATCGGCAAACAGGGCGGCTGCATCCGTGTAGCGGCGGGCAATGCCGAACTGATCGCCGACGAGACGCAGACGCTCCGGATCCCGGTCGCAGATCGCGACGATCCCGGCGCCTTCCACCTCACGCCAGCAATGCATCTGGTTGACGGCGAAAAACCCGCACCCGATGAGGGCACCTTGAAACTCTGCCATGTCCGCTTATCCCTGCTTCGTCATCTGCATCAGTGTCACGCGGGCCTGAAGCTTGCGCTGCGCCTGATCGACCACCACGGCGATGATGATGACAAGTCCCTTGATGACCATTTGCCAGAAGGACGAGACCCCCATCATCACCAGCCCGTCCGACAGGATACCGATGACGAAGGCGCCGACAATGGTGCCGCCGATCGTGCCGCGCCCGCCGGACATGGACGTGCCGCCGAGAACGGCTGCGGCAATGGCGTTGAGTTCAAGGTTCGTGCCGGTTGCCGGATGGGCGGCCATCAGTTCCGACGAGATGACAAGCCCGACCAGCGCCGCACAGAAGCCGGAAAACATGTAGACAAACATTTTTACCCGGTCGACGCGGATGCCGGACATGCGCGAGGCTCGTTCATTGCCGCCAACGGCAAAGATATGGCGCCCGAGCGGTACGAAACGAGCGAAATAGGCAGCTCCCAGCGCTACCACGACCAGCATCCAGATCGAGACGGGAATGCCGAGCCAGGTGCCGGAACCGAAGATCGCATAACCGGTATTACCAAGCTCCGGCCGGCCAGCAAGATTGGGCAAGGTCTGGCCATCGGAAAACAGAAGGGCAGCACCCCGCGCCACATAAAGCATGCCAAGCGTTGCGATGAAGGGGGCCACGTTGAGGCGCGTGATCAACAGCCCGTTCAGTGCCCCGATGACGATGCCGACCACCGTGACGATGACGGCCACTTCCAGAATGTTGAAATAGACCGTGTAGCCCATCGGCAGGTCGATGCCGTTGAGGATGAGGCCGCCGGCAATCATGCCGCAGAGCCCGACAATCGAGCCCACCGACAGATCGATGCCGCCGGTGACGATGACGAAGGTCATGCCGATGGCGAGAAACGCGTTCTGCGTGGCGTGTTTCGACATCAGGATCATGTTGGCCGTCGACAGAAAGTTCGGCGCAAAGATCGAGAAAAAGAGGATGACCGCAAGAAGCGCGATAAAGGTTCGAAGCTTCATCACGGTCAGCAGCAGCGAGCCGCTGTCTGCGGGCCGGGTCTCTGCCATCGGGGTCACTGTTGTCATCGTGCAGAAATCCTTTTGGTCTTGTGGCCCTCGGCGGAGGCTTTGACGATGCGGTCTTCGGTTGCCTCGGCCCTGTCCATGATGGCGACCAGCTTGCCGCTGCTCATCACTGCAATCCGGTCGGAAAGCGCCATGACCTCATCGAGGTCGGAGGTGGAAAACAAGATGGCAAGGCCATCGCCGGCAAGCTTGCGCATGGTGCGAAACACATCGGCCTTGGCACCGACATCGATGCCGCGGCTCGGCTCGTCCATCAGCAGCACTTTTGGCCCGGTCATCAGCGCCTTGCCGATCACCACCTTCTGCTGGTTGCCGCCCGACATCGAGGTAACCTCGAAGGCGGGATTGCGTGCCTTGATCGACAGGCTGCGGATGGCGTCTGCCACCGCCGCACTCTCACGCTTGCGATCGATATGGAAGCCGAAGCGAACCATGCGGCCAAGGCTTGCCAGCGACAGGTTCTCGGCAATCGACAGGCACTGCACCAGCCCCTCGCGCTGCCGGTCTTCCGGAATGAGCGCAATGCCACGCGCAATGCGACCGGTCGGATCGCGCTCCAGAAGCTCCTGCCCGTCAAGCGTGATGCGGCCGCGCGCATGGGCATGCCGGCCGATGATGCATTCGAAAAGTTCGCTGCGCCCGGCGCCCATCAGGCCATAGATGCCAAGGATCTCGCCTTTGCGCACGCAAAGCGACACATGATCGACGGAAAGGCCGCCGGTTGGACGCGCAAGCGTGATATCCTCCAGCCGCAGGACTTCCGGCCCCAGCGTGTGGTTGACATCCTTGGCAAAGTCCTTGGCATCCGAGCCGATCATCGAACGGACGATCCAGGCGGTGTCGATGTCCTTCACCATGGCAGCGCCGGTGATCTGGCCGTCCTTCAGCACGGTGATGTAATCGCCGATCCGCATCAACTCTTCCAGCCGGTGCGAGATGTAGACGATGGCAACGCCTTGCGCCTTCAGTTCCGCAATCACCCGAAACAGCACGTCGACTTCGGCAGCGCTCAGCGCCGAAGTCGGTTCGTCGAGGATCAGGATACGGGTATCGAGTGAGACGGCGCGGGCAATTTCCACCAGCTGCTGCTGGCCGATGGGCAGATCCTCCACCAGCGTATCGGCGGTGATGCCCGCTTCCAGCCGGTCGAGAAATTCATTGGCCTTTGCCACCTGCGCCTTGTGATCGATGCCGCGCAGGCCGCGCGTCAGCTCGCGCGTGGCAAAGATGTTTTCCGCCACGCTCAGATTGCCAAACAGGTTCAGTTCCTGAAAGACGATACCAATGCCGTGGCGCACCGCATCGGCCGGCGATGACAGATGGATGCGGCTGTCGCCCATCCAGATCTCGCCAAGTGTCGGCTGCTCGACACCGGCGATGATGCGCATCATCGTCGATTTTCCGGCGCCGTTTTCGCCGACCAGCACATTGACCGCGCCGCGCCGCAGCTTGAGGTCAGCCTTTTTGAGAGCCACGATGCCCGAATAGGCCTTGGTCACATCGCGCAGTTCAAGGATGACATCATCATCAGCTGCCATGGCCATGTCAGCCTCCAACCGTGATCGTTGCCGGCACGAACTGCGGCAGTTCTCCGGCAGGCGGCTGCGGAAAGGCGCCGAGCGCCTCGATCTTCTTTCCGACCAGCCCGTCGCGCGGCAGCTTTTCCAGCACCGTCGCATTCACATGGGTGTTGAAGGATTTGCCATATTGCGCCCAGTCGATCTGGTTCTTGAAGGCGTTGAAGTTGACGAAGCCGAGACTGTCGCGCAGCGCGGTTCCCCGAATGGCCGGACCGATGGCAACACGCACATCCGGCTTGCCATCCCCGTTCACATCCACCTCCACAGAGGCGGCGCGGGATTTGGTTTCGGCGGTCACGATGGTTCCCTTCACCGTTGCCACATAGGTCCAGGGAGCGTTGCCCTCCTTTTCCTTGTGGCCGAATTGCTTAGCCGCGGCATCGGGATTGGAGGTGATCAGGGCCATCACGTCTTCGAACGCGCCGGCGCGCTGCTTCATGTAAGGCAGAACTTCGGCGTCCCAGGCGCCGGCCACCATCTTGTCCGGATCGAACGCACTGGCAGCGGCCTGCGCCTGCTGGTCAGCCGTCTTGACGAATTTGCAGCCGGTCACCGCAAGACAAAAAGCGGCAAGGACAACGGCGGTACGCATCTGCGACATGGAATTTCTCCGCTCATGGACTGCCGCGGCGGAACCGACCGTGGTTCCGCCGCCGCCTTGTCGATCAGCTCACTGGCTGAGCGCGAAGGTCTCGAGCTTCTTGGCATTGTCGGCAGTGATGAGAATGCAATCCATCAGCCGCTTTTCATCTGCCGGCTTCTTGCCGGTCTTGATGAATTCGTGTGCCTGTTCCACGGCAAGCTGCGCCTGCGCATAGGCGGGCTGCATGACGGTTGCCTTAATGCCGCCGGCGAGAATGGAATCACGCACGTCATTGGATCCATCGAAACCAACGACGATCACATCCTTGCGGCCAGCCGCCTGAAGGGCTGCAATCGCACCCATCGCCATCGTGTCATTGCCGGCAATGACGCCCTTGATGTTCGGATTGGCCTGCAGAATGGTTTCCATCTTGGAATAACCTTCCGTCTGGCTCCAGTTGGCCGACTGCTGCGAGACCATCTTCATCTCCGGATAGTCGTCGATGACGTCATGATAGCCCTTGGAGCGGATGCCTGCATTCAGGTCGGCCTCGCGGCCCAGCAACTCGACATAATTGCCCTTTTCGCCCATCAGCTTGACGAACTGTTCGGCACCGAGCTGCGCACCCTGGTAATTGTTCGAGACGATCTGCGACACGGCAACGCCGGTGGCATTGATCTCACGGTCGATCAGGAAGGAGGGAACGCCCGCATCCTTGGCCTTCTGGACGGCGGCAATCGAGGCTTCCGAGCCTGCATTGTCGAGAATGATGGCCTTGGCACCACGGCCGATGGCCGTATCGATCAGCTGCGACTGCTTGTTGGCATCATCATCATGCACCAGAACCAGCGTCTCGTAGCCAAGCTCCTTGGCCTTTTTTTCAGCGCCAACGGCTTCGGCCTTAAAGAAGGGATTGTCATGCGACGGCGTGATGATGGCAATCAGATCCGCGGCAAAGGCCGGCATTGCGGTGGCTGCCGCAAGTGTCGCGCCAAGGGCGGCAAGGGTAAGCCTGCGAGTAAGTTTCATGTTATCCTCCCAATGAAACCGTTCCCCCCGCTCCCCGCGAGGGGCATGCATCGGCCGGGATGTTCTCCCGGCCAAAATCAAGATCAGGTAATGCGGCGAATGCTGTCGGTGATCTCCTGCGGTTCGAAAACCTTCTTCCAGTCGTCGCGCATGAGGGCCGGAATGCCGAACTCGATGGCCTTGTTGCAGGCATCGGAAAACACGCCCGGCGTTTCTTCAAAAATCACAGCGCCCAGAACGTTCATGTGGCCGAGCAGAAAATCGCGCGCCGCCTCCTTCGGCACGCCGCGGGCAACGCATTCGTCCATCGCCTGACGCATCACCACCAGAAGCGAGGCACAGACGGTTTCCGAAAGCCCCGGCTCCAGCATCGCCATCTGCTCCACCGTGACGCGATGCGAGCGCATCACCGGCGACCAGATAACCTTTGCGATCTCTTCGCCGAGCGCATAGGCCTCCTCCGGCCCCTGCATCAGCGCAGACACGATATGCTGCTTGGCAAACAGCCCCCCGAAATGGTCACGCTTGGCCTGCATGTCCGTTTCATCGTTGAAGATCGGCGGATGGCAGGGATGCGTGACGAAATAGGTGAGGTCCGCGCGCTCCGGCAGATGGCCGGCAAAGGGCGCTGCCGCATCAAGCACAACCACCATCGTGCCGGGCTTCAGCCGGTCGGCGATCGAGACCGCAACCTTGCCGATGGCCGTATCGGGCACGGCAAGGATCACCACATCGGCGCTGCCAAGCGCGTCATCTGCTGACACGCAGTCGATGTCGAGTTCACTCTTCAGACGCGCCTTGCCCGCCTCGCCAACCTCGACATGGTGCACGGCAAAGCGCGACCCCTTCAGGTTCTTGGCCAGCCGGCACCCCATTTTGCCGCCCGCACCGAACAAGGCAATTGTCGTCATTGAAGTCCTCCTCAGGAATGGCAAAGCGCTCCCGCGTGTCATAGCCCGACCCGCCGCCTTCTATTGCAGTCAACTGGTATGACATGTCAATAGGCATATCATCAAATAAGCTGCTATGCACTTGGGCCGTTCTTTGCGAACGCGAGGCCGTCCATCACGAAACCGTGCCCGTAATTGTTTGCCCTTTTGATTGGTCGCCAACCAAAACGGCACTACGTTTGATAGAGTTCAAAAACAAACCTGCGATGGAGATCGACATGCCAGACATCGGTTTTGTGCGGCGAAACGTGCTTGCCGCGGGTGGTGCCCTTGTGGTGGCTGGGCTTTTTGGCATCCCCCTGCCCGCCCGCGCTGCAGCGGTTGCCGCAACACCTTCCATGCGCGGCGGCTCCAACAACTATATTCCCGGCGCTGAGATCGTCGACAGGATTGGTGGCGGAGGCTTCTGGATGACAGGCACGGTGCGCCGTGCCGGCGACGGCGCACCGCTCGCTGGACAGCGGATCCAGATCTGGGCCCATACGACCGAAGGCAGCGAGCGCGACCTGCGCAGCCACGGCGCGACGCTGACAGATGCCAACGGCATGTTTCGGCTGGAAATGCCACAGATTGTGCCGGCACTTGGGCAGGCCCATGCGCACCTGGCCTATGACAGCGGCGAGTATGACACGGTCTTTCTGCGGCCCTTGCTGCCAAGTCCAAAGGTCACAAGTCTGGAAGCGCATTTCGTCCTCCAGCCGGCTTGATCCGAGAGACCATGCCAAGAGTGCGCGCTTTGCTGATCTGGACGGGCCTGGGGCTCGCGCTCATCCTGCCGCTGGCTTTGGCCGCTAGCAGCGAATACCTGGCTTGGCGCGATCCCGTTTATATTGTCGCCGGCTTTGCAGGCATCCTGGCGCTCTGCCTTGCCCTCCTGCAACCCTTGCTGGTTCGCGGCTGGCTGCCCGGCCTTCGCCTGACACGCGGCCGCCGCCTCCACCGCGCAACGGGGGCCCTCCTCGTTGCAGCCGTTGTCATCCATGTTGCCGGACTGTGGGCCACCAGCCCTCCAGATGTCATCGACGCTCTCTTGTTTCGCTCTCCGACGCCGTTTTCAATCTGGGGCGTCAGCGCCATGTGGGCCGTATTTGCAGCAGCACTCCTGGCGGTGCTGCGGCGTCGCCTTCCACCCCGTGTGTGGCGCTTCAGCCATACGGTCCTTGCCGGCCTTGTCGTGCTTGCCGGAGCAGTCCACGCGCTTTTGATCGAGGGCACGATGGAACCTGTTTCAAAGGCCATATTGTGCAGTCTCGCCATCATTGCAACGCTGGCCGCGTTCATTGCCCCATGGCTGCGGACGAAGCGGATGGCATCTCGGGGCCTGCTTTAGCGGCTACGCAAGACGGCCTCGTGTTGGTGGCAGCACCGCAGCCCCTGCCCCATCAGGATCCATGGCTGATGGCACGGCCCTGCGCGTCAAACCGATGCAGGTGTCCCGGGGCTGGCGCAAGGCGGATGGTATCGCCTTGCCTCGGGGCAAAGCTGCCATCGGTGCGCACCTGCAGACGCCCGGCTTCCTCGGTTTCCACGCTGAGATAGGTGTCGCTGCCGAGATATTCGGCCGAAAGCACCTGCCCGCTCCATCCCTCACCATCCGATCCGACGATGAGATGTTCCGGCCGCACGCCGATGGTGGCCGCATTGGCGCGGTCGGCAACCGGCCCGGTAATGAGGTTCATCTGTGGCGACCCGATGAAGGTTGCGACAAACAGATTGGCCGGCTCGCGGTAGAGATCGAGCGGGCGGCCGATCTGCTCCACCTGCCCCTGCTGCAAAACGACGATCTTGTCGGCCATGGTCATCGCCTCCACCTGGTCATGGGTGACGTAGATGGTGGTGGTGTCCAGCCGCTTTTGCAGATCACGGATTTCCGAGCGCATCTGCACACGCAGTTTCGCATCCAGGTTGGACAGCGGCTCATCGAACAGAAAGACCTTTGGCGCCCGCACGATGGCGCGCCCCATGGCGACACGCTGGCGCTGACCGCCGGATAGCGCTGCCGGCTTGCGCGCCAGATAAGGGCCGAGATCGAGAATGGTGGCGGCACGCGCCACCCTCTCCTTGATCTCGTCGGCGCCAAGCCCTTGCAACTTCAGCGCAAAACCCATGTTTTTGGCCACCGTCATATGCGGATAAAGCGCGTAGTTCTGGAAGACCATGGCAATGTCGCGGTCGCGCGGCGCCAGATCGTTGATCATGCGGCCATCCACGGCGATCTCGCCGCCGGTGATCGATTCAAGGCCGGCAATCATGCGCAGCAGCGTGGATTTCCCGCAGCCGGATGGCCCCACAAGCGCCACGAACTCGCCGTCTTCGATGTGAACATCCACGCCGTGGATGACCTCCAGCGCACCGTAACTCTTGCGCAGATTGGTGATTTCGACCTGTGCCATCATTTCCTCCCGAGCGTGCTTGACACAAAACAAAAGTGATTTAATCTATTTTCGACGGCCTGGAAAGCACGTTGTTGAGGAGACAGCGCAAGGCCGCAAAAGACCGGAGGGAAAGGCGACGCGGCTTGGAAGGCCGGCCTTTTCGGCTGGCTGAACATGCACACGCGCCGCACATCCGGCGCATTCCTTGGGAGGGAACCACATGACACGCACAACGCATTGCCGCGCGCTCATCTGCGCGCTTGCCGTTTCCACCGCCCTTCCGGCGATGGCGCAAAACACGATTACCGGCGATAGCGTCGGCCCGGCTGACGCCAAGCAGACGCTGACCTTCCGCATGACGACAGACGGCCCGCGCAACAACGAACCCGCCATTGCCGAAGGTTATGGCAAGCTGTTCAACGAATTCGTCGCCCGCCATCCCGGCTGGAAGATCGAGCTGCAGATGATGTCCGGCGATATCGGGCAGGAGCAGGCGCGCATGCTCGAACAGTCGAAATCTGGCAATGCGCCGGATTGCGCCGCTGTCGATTCCTTCGTGCTGCCGCTGTTCAAGAAGGCTGGCGTTTTGTCTTCCTTCTCGCCCTATTTCAAGAAGGAAGAAATCGACCAGCTTTTCCCCTTCATCCGCGACGGCGTGACCGGCACGGATGGCAAGATCTATGCCTGGTGGTGGTCGACGGACCTTCGCGTCCTCTATCGCAACAAGGCGATCATTCCCGATGCACCGCAGACCTGGGATGAAACCAAGAAGGCAGCACTTGCCTCCGTTGACCAGGGCATGGAAGGCATTCTCTTCAACGGCAGCCGCTACGAAGGCACCACGTTCGACTGGCTGGCGAATTTCTGGGGCCAGGGCGGCAAGCTGGTGGACGATGCCGGAAAGCCGATCTTCGGCGAGGGAGACGATCGCGCCAAGTTTGTGAAGGCGGTCAACTATTACCGCGACCTGGTGGAATCGGGTGCGGCACCCAAGCGCGTCGCCACCATTGGTAATTACGACGATTTCAACGCAGCGGCCGCGGCCGGCACGACAGCGCTTTTCGTCGGCGGCAACTGGCAGATGTCACAGCTGAAGACCACGCTGGAGCCGGAAGACCTTGCCAACTGGACCTTCTCGGCCCTGCCCGGCCCGACGAAGGACGAGCGCTCCACCGGCACCGGTGGCTGGACGGTTGCCTCCTTCGCCAAGGATCCGGCCAAGGTGGAAATGTGCGCCAACCTGGCGCGCGAGGTCTATATGGGGCCTGCCAACGAGTTGCAGCAGCAGCTGCCGACCCGCGCCGACCTCTATGACAATTACCCGGTGTTCTCGACGCCTGAAAACAAGGCCTTTGCCGAGGCGCTGAAGGTGGGACAGGCCCGTCCGGGCGCGCCCGTCTATCCGGAAATCTCCAACCAGATCCAGATCATGATGGGCAGGGTTCTGACCGGCAGCCAGCCGACGGACGCGGCAGTCGATGAAGCCTTCAAGGCGTCTCTCGACGCGTTCAAGCGTCTCTGATCCTCCCAGCCGGGGAAGCTTCGGCCTGCCGCTGCTTCCCCGGCGCCTTTGCCCTCATCATCATAACGTCCGACGGGATGATCCCATGCCCCCAGCAAGCGCCATAACCGCCCTGCCGAACACGGCAGCCCCGGCTCGCGCCCGGCAAAAGCCAAGGGTTGCGCCCTGGCTGCTGCCCCTGATCCTCGTGCTCGGCCTGTTCTATCTCTACCCCGTGTTCGACGTCTTTCGGCTGGCGCTCACCCGCGCCACACTTCTGGGCGATGTCGGCGGTTATACCTTTGCAACCCTGGCGCAGACGCTCACGCGCCCGGAAATCCCCGGCATCCTCGGCGTGACGGCCACGTTTACGCTCGCCAGCGTGTTCTCCCAGCAATTGCTGGGGCTTTTCATTGCGCTGGTGGTGGTGCGCGGCGAAAAGCGCCGGCTGTTCGGCACCACGATCGTGCGCACCACGGCGCTGATTGCCTGGGTGGTGCCCGGCATTGCCGGCGGCATCATCTGGAAAATGCTGTTCAACGAGGCGCCATTCGGCGGCCTGAACAGCTTGCTGCGCCTGATGGGCGCCTCGCCTGTGCAATGGCTGTCGGACCCAAACCTCGTCATGTGGTCGGTAGTCGTGTCCAATGTCTGGCGCGGCACCGCCTTTTCCATGGTGGTGATGTATGCGGCGCTCAAAGCCATCGATCCGGTGCTTTACGAGGCGGCATCCGTCGATGGCGCAACGGCCCGCCAGCGGCTTTTCCATGTGACGCTGCCGCAATTGCGCTCGGCCATCCTCGTCAACATGATCCTCATCACCATCCAGACGCTGAACACGTTTGACGCGATCATTTCGCTGACCGGCGGCGGCCCCGGCCGCTCCACTGAAGTGCTGTCGCTCTACACGTTCAACGTCGTCTTCCGCAATTATGACCTGGCAAGCGGCGCGGTGCTGTCGATCCTGATGCTGATCATCAGCCTGGGGCTGGCGCTCATCTACGCGGCCTTCCTGCCCAAGGGAGAAGAAAGATGAAAGCCAGCACCAGCGAACGCATCGGCGATGTCTTGAGCTATCTCTTCATGCTCGTCATCTTCGCCTTCTTTGCCTGGCCGCTTCTGTGGCTCCTGTCGCTCGCCTTGCGCACCCGCAAGGAAGTGTTTCTCGGCGTCAGCCGCTTCATTCCGAAAGCCCCGACGCTCGACAACTTCATCACCATCCTCTCCTCCGACAAGTTTGCCGGTTATCTCTGGAATGCGCTGAAGCTCTCTTCCCTGTCGGCGCTCGGCTGCCTCGTCGTGGCACTGCCTGCGGCCTATGCCTTTTCCCGCTTCGAATTTCGCGGCAAGGGAGCGTGGATGATGGCGCTTCTGTCGGTGCAGATGATTTCGCCACTCGTCATCATGGTGCCGCTCTATCGCTACATGGCCTCGATCGGGCTCACCGACAGCCATTTCGGCGCCACCATGGTCTATATCGCGCTTGCGGTTCCCATGGTCACCTGGATCCTCAAGGGCACGATCGACGGCATCCCCGCCACCCTCGATGAGGCCGCCATGATCGACGGATGCAGCCGGTTCGGCGTTTTCCTGCGTGTCATCCTGCCTTTGTCCACACCCGGCATTGCGTCAGCCTTCATCATCTCGGTCATCGGCGGCTGGTCGCAGTTCCTTGTGCCCTTTCTGCTGATCACCAAGGAATCGCTCACACCCATCGGCGTCGGCATCTTCCAGTATGCCGGCACCCAGAACGACAGCTCCATCCAGTTGCTGGCCGCCGCCTGCCTCGTCTCCGTGGTGCCGGCCATCATCGCCTTCCTCGCACTCCAGCGCCTGATCCTCGGCGCCCTGACGGCTGGCGCCGTCAAGGGCTGAGATCGGACCCATGCAAACGAGATAGATCCCATGACCCTTACCCATGCCCAACGCCTCGAACGGCTCCAGGTCCGCACGGCCGAACTGCAATTCTGGCGCGCCCGCGCAACGCTTGCGCTCGACAGCTGGTCCTTCAACGGCACGCCGATTACCATCGGCGACCGCTGGCCGGTGAAGGACAGCCTCGTGCATTTTTCCACGCAAGCGACAGTGCCCTCGGACTGGCCGCTGGAGCGCGCCCGCCTCTATCTCGATTTCGGCGGCGAAAGCCTGATCACCATCACCGCGGCCGATGGCAGCGCGAAAAGCTACGGCGTGGACCCCTATCACCGCGAATTCCGCCTCCCCTCCCAGCAATTCTCCATCACCTCGGACACGGTGGCACGCCTGCCCTTCGGCGAACCGGTGCGCCAGCCGCGGCTGGAACGGGCCGAACTGTTCTGGATCGAAGAGGAAGTGGATCATCTCTGGCTGCTGCTTCGCCAGATCGCCGAAGCGCTCACCGTGCTCGATGGGCATGACGTCGTGCCCTATCTTCTCTCGGCTGCCGAAGAGGCCTTCTTCAGCCTCGACTGGCCCTCGGCCACCGCCGATTACGTGTCACGCACAGCTCCCGGCCCGATGCAGCAGAAGATCTGGCGCCTGCCGGAGCTGAAGGCAAACCCGGAAGGCCTGACCGATCAGCAGCGCGCAAGCGTCATCAGCGCCTATGACACGCTGATGGCAAAGCTTGCCGGACTTCGCGAGCGTTTCCCGCCGCAGGGCAAGATCGCGCTGACGGGCCATGCCCATATCGATCTCGCCTGGCTGTGGCCCTATGACGAAACACGCCGCAAGATGCGCCGCACCTTCCACTCCACCCTGTCGCTGATGGAAGGCAATGACGATTTCCGCTTCAACCAATCCACCGCCCACTATTATGCGCAGCTGGAGGAAGACGATCCAGCGCTTCTGGCAAAGATCGTCGAGAAGGTGAAATCCGGCCAGTGGGAAGTGCTCGGTGGCTGCTGGGTGGAGCCCGACACCAATATGCCGACAGGCGAGAGCCTTGCCCGCCAGATCCTCTACGGCCAGCGTTATTTCGAAAAGACCTTTGGCACCCGCCACAGCACCTGCTGGCTGCCCGACTGCTTCGGTTTTTCCGGCGCCCTGCCGCAGCTTCTGGTGCAGGGCGGCATGAAAAGCTTCTTCACCATCAAGGTCAACTGGTCGGAATCCAACCATATACCCTCAGACCTCTTCTGGTGGGAGGGGCTGGATGGCAGCCGGGTTCTCGCCCATACATTCGACAACCCCATGCATGGCTATAACGGTTTCGTGCAGCCGGATTGCTTCGTGCCGACCTGGAAGAACTTTCGCCAGAAGGATCGCCACGACACGACGTTGCTCTGCGTCGGGTACGGCGATGGTGGTGGCGGCGTCACGCCGGAAATGCTGCTGCGCGAAGAACAGCTGCGTGTCTTCCCGGCCATTCCCGAGGCACGCTGGACCCGCGTCGAGGACTTTTTCGAAAAGGCCCATGCGACCGCTGAAAACCAGAAAATGCATGTCTGGCAGGGCGAGATCTATCTGGAACTGCACCGCGCGACGCTGACCAGCCAGAGCGACGTCAAGCGCCTGCACCGGCGCGCCGAACGCGGCCTGATTACGGCCGAGACGGTAGCAAGCCTTGCCCATCTTCTCGGCGCAGAGCGGCCGCAATCGCTTGAGCCGGCCTGGCGCGTGGTGATGAAAAACGAGTTCCACGACATCCTGCCGGGCTCCTCCATCGCGGAGGTCTACGAGGATGCCCGCGTGGAACTGGAAGGCGTGATTGAAGGCGCAAAGGCGGTGGAAACCGCAGCGCTCGACGCCCTTGCCGCAACGCTGCCGGAGGGCAACGACGGCGAGGTTCTGGTCGTCAATCCCTCGCTCTCGCACCGCCCCTTGCGCCTGACGCTGCCGCAAGGCACCGTCTCCGGCGAAGGCACGCTCGCGCCTCTCTCGGTCACGGTGCTGCCCGCCTCAGCCCTTGCCGCACAACCCGGCCTCAGCGCCACCGACCGCCACCTCGAAAATGATATCCTGAAGGTAACGCTCGCTGACGACGGCTCGATTGCAAGCCTCCTGCACAAGCCAAGCGGCCGCGAAGCCCTTGACGGCCGCGGCAACCGGCTGTTTGCCTATCCCTCCGACAAACCGCGCAGCTGGGATGCCTGGGATGTGGAAGAGGATTATGCCGAACGCGCCGAGGAAATCACCGGCTTCGACAGTATCGAACTCATCGAAAACACACCGCACCGCGCCGCCATCCGCATCCATCGCCGCTGGCGCAATTCCACGATCACCCAGACGCTGTCGCTTGGTGCCAATGCCTGCCGCCTCGACATTTTTACCGAACTCGACTGGCACGATCGCCGCGTGCTGCTGCGCACGGTGACGGATGTGGCGGTGCGCAGCCCGCGCGCCGTGTGCGAATGCGCTTATGGCGTGGTGGAGCGCCCCACCCACACCAACACCTCCTGGGACGAGGCAATGTTCGAAGCGCCGGCGCATCGGTTTGTCGACCTCTCCGAACCCGGCTTCGGTCTTGCTTTGTTGAACGACGCCAAATACGGCCACTCCATGCGCGGCAACCGGCTGGGGCTTTCGCTCCTGCGCTCGCCGATCTATCCGGATCCGCTGGCGGATGAAGGCGGCCAGGCCTTCACCTATGCGCTGATGCCGCATGAGGGTACATGGCACGAGGCAGGTGTGCGCGAGGAAGCGGAAGACCTCAACCAGCCGCTGGTGGCCATGGCCGTATCCGGCCGCGCCTGCGGCACGTGGCAGCCGATCAAGGCAGATGGCATTGCGGGCGCGCTATCGGCGCTGAAGCCTGCCGAAGAGGGCGATGGCCTGATCCTGCGCGTCTACGAACCGTCCGGCCGGCGCGGGTCTTTCCAGCTGGCACTGGCACCCGGCTGGCAAAGCGAAGGGCCGCTGTCGATCCTGGAGGAGCCCATGGAGGGCGTCTCCGCCGATGCACTGTCGCCCTTCGAAGTGAAAAGCTGGCGTCTTCGCAAAGCATAAAACGCCCGCTTTCTTCAGGCGAGGCTTTGAGGCATCATCCCGGCGGGGTTGCATAACCGCCGGGATGAGACTGAAAAGGAAGATAAGTGAACTACCTAGGCGCCAATGGCGAACAGGCCGCAGCCCAGAACCGCGCCATGATCCTCAACGCGATCCATCGCGGCGCGCCGATTTCGCGCACCGAAATCGCCCGTCAGTCTCGCCTCACCAAACAGGCCGTGACCCGCATCGTCGACCGGCTGCTGGATGAGGGACTGGTGATGGAAGCGCGTCGCCGCCAAGGGCTTCGCGGCCAGCCGGCCATCGAACTGGAAATCGATCCCGAAGGCGTCTTTGCCATCGGCGCCAATATCGACCGCGATCACCTGACGGTGGTTGCCGTCGATGCCGCCGGCAATATTCGCGGCCGTATCCACCACGAACAACGCTTCATCCTGCCGCGGGATTTCACCCGGCTGATGGAGGAGGCATTGTCCTCCTTCCTGCGCCGCCGGGTCATCCACGAGCAAAGACTTGCCGGTATCGGTCTTGCCATTCCCGATTGGCTGGGTGAGGTCAGTGTCATCGGGCGTCCGCCGCATTATGATGAATGGAGCGGTTTTGACGTGCGCGGCGCGCTGTCGCGGGTGACCAGCCACCCGGTTTTCATCGACAATGATGCGAATGCCGCAGCCTTGGGCGAAATCGAATACGGTCTTGGTACGGAAATCGGCAGTTTCTTTTATATCCTCGTCAACGCCTGTCTCGGCGGCAGCCTCGTCATCAATGGCGTGCGCCATAAGGGCGCTGGCGGGCTGGGTGGGGAAATCGGCTGGTTGCCGGTGGTCATGACAGAGGGAGTGGGTGCCGGCGAAACGCGACCCCTCGGCGACATGTATTCGCTGTTTCTGCTCCTCGACCACCTGCAACAAAACGGCATTGCCGCCTCCCGGCCGGCCGATCTTCTGACGCTCGATGTCCGCGGCCGGGATCTGGTGAGTGGCTGGCTGAAGCGGTTTGCCGTGACGCTGGCAGAAGCCATCATCGACATCGGCATGCTGGTGGACCCAGAAGCGGTGCTGATCGGCGGGCGGCTGCCGGTGCGGCTCATTGATGAACTGCTGATCCATGTGCGCGACGAGATCACACGCCGGGGAATGCCCGCGCCTTCGCTCCACCGTGCAGCAAGTTCGGAGGATGCAGCAGCGCTGGGCGCGGCCACCATGCCGCTGTCGCATCGCCTCTGCCTGCCATCGGCCGAAACGGCACAGCAGACGCGGGTGCCATTATCCGGTTCGCCGCACAGTGATGCGCTCATTAATGCGGCTTTGGCAGCAGCAATTCCATAAAGGGCAGCATCGCGGCCCCGCGGGCAACACCGCAATGGGAAAAGGAAAGCCGCATGATCGGCGGGATCCAGGATGTCGCCACGAAATAGCTGCGTTTTTTCTCCCGGTCCGCAATCATCATGCCGATCACCCGATCGAGCACCTCATCGGCCAAATCGCCACCGATCAGCACAGCACCCGGAGAAACGAAGCCGGCAATGGCAACCACGGCATCGAGAAGCCGTGATGCCGCCTTGCGCATCCAGTCGTCCAGTCCGCCTTGGCCAAAAGCATCAAGATGTCGACGCAGGGAAGCAGCACTTGCCACTTCATTCAGGCTCCTTTCCTCGCGGCCCGGCCGCATGGCGCCGATATCACCTGCCCTGCCATGGACGCCGCGAAAGAAGGCGCCTCCGGTCATCAGGCCGGCGCGCACGGTCTCGTCCAGCAGGATGACCACGAAGCCACCTTCCGGCTCGCCAATGCCGAGCATCCGTTCGGCGGCAACGGCTGCCTCGGTATCCTTGGCATAAAACAGGGGTCGTCCCGGCAGAATCGCAGCCAACATATCCCGATCCGGCTCGACGCCTGGGTGGCAGGCAATACCGGCGCCGCAGAGATTTTGCCCGTATTGCGACAACGCGAGCTTCACCGCAGCCGCCATGTCCGCCGGTGCAAAAGTCTGCTCTTCGAGCACATTTCCAAGGAGATCTGCCATGACAAGCTCGCCACGGTCCGGGCAGAGCCAAAGGCCAAGCGCGTGAGCGCTTGCCGGGCGAATGGCAAATTCGGCAGCCTTGTAACGCGCGCCGACGTCACGTTTTCCCTCCTCCAGGAAACCTGCCTCAACCAGGCGCCGGATAATCCCGCTGATGGCGGGTTCCGTCAGGCTCAAGTGTCCGGAAAGCTCCTGGCGCGTCAACGGACCGAGGCTGCGCAACAGCGCCAGAACGACCCGAGAATTGTGGTCGGCAATATCCTCCGGGCTGATACCCGGTCCCGTGCGAGCGCCCTCACCTGTGCGCGCCCGTGCCCGCGCCAAACGTCGGCCAGTTTTCAAATGACAGCCCGCTTTCCCTGCTTTGATCTGAAATAGTCATCGCATGACCAATGCTTTAGCGTATTTTATCGCCGAGCAAAGCGCTAGTGACTGCGCGCTTCATCCGCAATTGGCTGACATCTGGGATGGCCAGACGCTTGCACCAGCCCCGCAGCGGCGTCCTGTTGGTCTTGACCGAAGTCTCGTTCACACAGACGAGACGTCAGGGCTCTATTGCAGAGCGGGTTGGCGAAGCCGGCAAGGGCAACCACGGCATCGAGAAGCCGTGATGCCGCCTTGCGCATCCCGTCGTCCGGTCCGCCTTGGCCAGAAGCGTCAGGAGGTTGCAACTCCTACCCCGACGGCGCAAGTATTGCTCAAACGACAGCGCAAACCGTCTTGGTTTCCAGATAATTCTCCAGTCCCTGTGCGCCGTTTTCATACCCCCAGCCGGATTGGCGGTGGCCGCCTTTGGGCAGTTCGGGTGAAAAATAGGAATGGCAGTTGATCCAGATCGTGCCGGCTTTCACCTGTGCCGCCAGTCGGTGGGCGGCGGAGAGATCCTGTGTCCAGATACTGCCGGCCAGGCCGTAGGGGCTGTCATTGGCATAACTTATGGCCTCTTCCACATCGTCGAAGGGCGTAACGGCGACGACCGGGCCAAAAATTTCCTCGCGCATCAGGCGCATGTCCGGGCGAACCGCGGTGACCACGGTCGGCGCGTAGAAGGTGGCGTTTTCACCGCTCTGGATGCCGCCGGCCGTAATTTCAGCGCCTGCCGCGCGGCCCTCCGCCACATAGGCGGCAACACGGTCGGCCTGACGGCGGTTGACCAATGGCCCAAGATCGGTTGCCGGATCGAGCCCATGACCGAGCCGCAGCGCGGATGCTGCCTTCGACAGCCTGTCAACCACCGCTTCACAGATGGAGCGATGGGCATAAACGCGCGAGGCGGCAACGCAAACCTGGCCGGAGTTTGAAAAGATACCGCGTGCCACGCCATCGATTGCCAAGGTCATATCGGCATCCGGCATGAGGATAGCGGGTGATTTCCCCCCCAGTTCCAGCGTCAGCTTCTTGAGGTTGCCGGCAGCCGCCGCAACGATCAGCTTGCCCACCTCCGTCGAGCCTGTGAAAGCAACCTTGTCGACATCGGGATGGGCGGTGAGGGCTGCGCCGACGATCTCGCCAAAACCGGTGACGATGTTGACCACGCCGTCCGGCAACCCGGCTTCCAGCATCAGCTCGCCCAGCCGAAGCGCAGTCAGCGAGGTTTCCTCGGCCGGCTTCAGCACCACGGTGCAACCGGCAGCAAGAGCGGGTGCAAGTTTCATCGCGGCCATCAGCAGCGGCGAGTTCCACGGCGTGATGGCGGCGACCACGCCGACCGGTTCACGCGTGGTATAGGCAAAGATCTGTTTTCCCGCCGGCTGATAGCTGATCGAGGTTGGAATGGTGGTGCCGAGGATTTTCGTGCAGAAGCCGGCGAAATAGCGGAACTGCTCGGCGGAGGCTGGAATTTCAGCAAAGCGGCTGGTCCTCAAGCTCTTGCCCTGATCGAGCGTTTCCAACGCGGCCAGTTCGTCCGCATGGGTATCGATCAGTTCAGCGATTTTCCACAACAGCTTGCCACGTTGCGACGGCGTCAACCCCTTCCAGGCGGCCGAGGAAAGGGCTGCGCGGGCGCTGGCCACAGCCTCGTCCACATCCGCCACCGTGCCTTCTGCCAGTTCGGCAAGGATCTCGCCGGTGGCCGGATCGGCCGTTTCGAACCAGACAGCCGATGCGCCGTTCCGCCATGTGCCGCCGATCAGCATATGCTTGCGGCGCTTTGCCAGAAAATCTCTGGCGCCCTGGCTCTTCGGGGCAAAGGGGGTGAGTGCTAGGGTCATGTCGGTATTCCTTAAGTGCCGGACGCGGCGCGGATGCGGGAGGCAGCGTTCAGCGCGCCCCTGATGATCGAATGATAGCCGGTGCAGCGGCAGAGATTGCCTTCCAGTCCGGCACGGATTTCTCGCTCCCCGGCATCGGGTTTTTCGGCAAACAGGGCAACCAGCGCAAGCGACATGCCTGGCGCGCAATAGCCGCACTGAAAGGCGTTTTCCTCAGCCAAGCCTTCCCGCACCGCCTGCCCCAGGGGATGCACCAGGAGCCCTTCGACGGTCATGATCTCTGCGCCCTCAAGCTGGAAGGCCATCAGCAGGCAGGCATTGGCCAGCCGACCGTTGATCAGAACCGAACAGGCTCCGCAGCGGCCAATGCCGCAGGCAAGCTTGGTGGCCGTTCGCGCCAGATGCTCGCGCAGGATATCCGTCAGGCGCGTATCGGCCGTGCATTCGAGCGAAACTGGTTTGCCGTCGAGGATAAAATCAAGGATCATTCGGGCACCACTAGCCGGGAAAGAAGGGTCTCCGGATCAATCGGCATCACGGCCGGGCAATAGCCCGCGGCAGAAAAGATGGCGTTGGCGATGGCCGGCGAGATAGAACCGATGCCAAGTTCGCCTGCCCCGCGCGGCCCAAGCTCGTCGCCGGCATCCAGATCCTCCAGTGCGAAGATGCTGAGGTCCGCCGGCGCATCCTGGATGCCGGGCAGCATGTAGGTGTCGAGATTGGCGGCAAGATGGGCGCCGTCGCGCATCTGGCAGTCTTCGCTCAGCGTAAATCCCAGCCCCTGCACGGCACCGCCCTCAAGCTGGCCGAGATAGGCGGCAAGATCGATGATCGGGCCTGCGGCAGAATGCTGATGTAGATCGAGCACCCGCAACTGGCCCGTGACGCGGCTGATCGCAACGCGGGCCAGCGCGGCCCCGAAGGCAAAGATATAGCGCGCATTGCTGGCGGGATAATCGGTCTTCGGAAATTCGTAGGTTACCGTCACAGAGGGAAGATCGGCGTCCGGCAGGTGGTCGGCGAGCTGCCGGTAGGTCACGAGCAGTTTCCCGCTATTGCTGCCGGCCTCCGCCAGCCCGCCGGGCGCAAACACCAGCCGCTGCGGATCGCACCCCAGAAGACCTGCGGCCGCGTCACACATCTGCCGGCGGAATTCAGGGGCGGCTTTGCGCGCGGACGCCCAAACGACATAGCTGCCGCGTGAGGCCGTGGTGGAGCCTGAATCCGGCGCCAGCCGCGTATCACCAGTGAGCGGCCGGACATCGGAGCGCGCGCAGCCGAGTTCGGCAGAAACCGCCGCGCAGATGGCGGTAAGCAGCCCCTGCCCCATCTCGTCCAGCCCATAGGCGCCCTCGATAAAACCATCCTTCGTCAGGGAAAGCCGGCCAGCACAAGGGTCGGGGATGACCGATCCGAGGCCATTTCCCTGGTAGTTCATCGCCATACCGGTGCCGATCAGCCATTCTGCGTCATCGCAAAGCCCTTGCGGCCGCCTCCAGAGCGGGCTCGCCTTGGCTGCCGTCAGCATTTCATCAAGCCGTTCGCTCGGGGCAACCGTCTGACCGAGATAACCGGGGGTGCCGGGGAGGCGCAGGTTGCGCTGCCTGATCTCCACCGGCGACAGACCGCACAGGGCTGCCAGCCGGTCCATCTGACATTCAATGGCAAAGGTCATCTGGTTGGCGCCAAAACCACGAAAGGCGCCGCACAGCCCGTTATTGGTATAGGCAAGGCGGCCGCGCGTGGCGATATGGGAAACGGTATAGGGTCCGGCTGCATGCTCCATCGCGGTTTCCAGCACGCCGGGGCCGAGAGACGCATAGGCACCCGCATCCGCCAGCACGTCCACCTCCTGCGACAGAAGAATGCCGCTTGCGTCGCAGGCGGTTTTCATACGGATCGTCATCGGGTGGCGCTTTTGGCCGGCGAGCACGGACTCTGCCCGCGACAGGTGCAGCCGTACAGGCTGTTTTGCCTTCAGCGCCAGAAGCGCCAAGGCCGGCTGCACGGATAGCTCGTCCTTGCCGCCGAAGGCTCCGCCGGTCGGGGATGTGACGACCCGGATCCTGTCTTCCGGCAGGCCGAGAATGCGCGACAGCTGCAACCGGTCGCGCCCACCATGCTGGCCGCCGGCGCAGACGTTCAGCATGCCATCGGGGTCGATAAAGGCATAACCGCCCTCGGTTTCCATGAAACCGTGCATCTGGCGGGGCGTGACATAGGTGTCTTCCACCACATGGGCAGCACCTGCAAAACCATGGGCGACATCGCCGCGGGAAAAGCGGATTTCCCGTTGCAGATTGCCGTTTTGATGCACCTGCACGGCCTGCGGCAGCAGGGCGGCCTCGGCATCCGTGACGGGGGCAAGCGGTTCATAGACAACCTTGATCAGCGACAGCGCCTTTTGCGCCGTCGCATCATCGACGGCGGCAACGGCTGCGACCGGATCGCCGCGGTGGCGAACCTTGTCGAAGCAAAGCGCCGGCTGATCCTGCACAACGATGCCGAAGGCATTTTCACCCCTGATGTCGCGGTGCGTGACGACGGCGGCGACGCCGGGCAAGGCTTGCGCCTCGGTCGTATCGATGGAGAGGATGCGCGCATGGGCGATACCTGCCCGCAGGATACGCCCGACAAGCATATCGCTCTGGCGGTGGTCGGTGAGGTAAGTCAGGGTGCCCTCGATCTTGGCGGGCAAGTCCGGGCGGATATGCCAGCGCTCCGGCGATCTGGTGCGGCCAAGCGCCGTCTCGACCTTTTCCGTTTGTAAGCTTTGAGGCTCGATGGCGGCCGACATTGCGGGCGCACGGGCCGGCAGGTAGCCGCCAAGACCAAAGGTCAGTGCATTGGCCGCAACGGTCCGGCGATAGGCGGCGGAACGGACATCATCGTCAGGCGCGTCAATGGTCGACAGGAGGACCGCATGAAGGGCTGCCCAGTCGCCATCGCCACAGGCGAGCGCTTCCGCCTCCCGCAGGCGTGCCGGCGAAACAATGCCGCCGCCGACCGCAAGACGGGCAAAGCGGGGGCTACCTCTGCCCGGCAAAATCCGGCCGGCGACATTGATGACGCTTGGCGTGAATGCGGCGCGCAGTCCTGTCTTGCGAAACACGAAACGTTCGTCCGGCTCTTGCGGCGCGATGTGGATGGCGGTGAGGATTTCCGGCTCTCGGCCGGTATCCGCAAGCCAGTCCTCCAGTGTCAGGCTGCCGGCTCCGGAAAGGCTCGCAAATTCGACAACCGCATCAAGCGCCAGAAGGGCGGGCAGAAGACAGCCGGTGCGCCCGGCGATATTGCCGCCGATCGTTGCCAGATTGCGAACCGAGGGGCTTGCCACGACGCGAATGGCTGCGGCCAGAAGCGGCAGTCGTGCGGTGATTTCTGGTGCGTGCAAAAGGTCTGCGAGCGGCGTCATGGCGCCGATACGAACTGCCCTTTGCCCTTGTGTAACCCCCGAAAGGGCTGGAATGCGGGCAAGGCTTACCATCCGCCTGGGCTGGACACGCCCCTTTGCCCAGTCGAGCTGAAGTGCCGTGCCACCCGCAATGAGGCGCGTTTCTGGCTGACTTGCTTCCAGAAGCGCTTTTTCCAACGTGTCGGGGGCCAGAACCTCCATCTCAGGCGGCCCCGGCCGTGGTGCCGAAACGGATGCCTTTTTCTTTCAGCCAGCGGCGATAGGCAATGGAGGAGGAATCAGCGCGCGTCGGAATTTCCGCGCGCGGCTCCAGCGGCAAAAGCAGCGGGCGCTGGTTTTCCACGATGATGCGGTCCTGCAGGAAGATGACCTGTTCGAAGTTGAGGAGCGCCTTGTGCGGCGAAACCGCATCGACCAGATACATCACCGGCTGGGCGCGACAAAACCCCTCTTCCATCGGCTGGATGAAGAGCGCAATCGCATCGAGCCGGTTCGGCGACGTTGGACAGACCCGGTAGAGCATCACCACGAAAGGTGATGGCACGCGGTAGGTCAGTTGCACGAAATCGCCCTCGCTTTCGGTGGCAGCGATGCGCGGCTGGAAGAAGGTGCAGTTGGTGGCCCAGACCTCGTCCACGTCGCGGCGGATCTCGGACAGGTAATTCGGCACTTCCGTATACGGCTCGGAGCCGAGGATATCGGTATGGACAAAAGGAAAATGCGCCATATCGAGAAAGTTCTCGACCACCCGAAGGCCGGAGGCGCGCATGGTCACCCAGCCGCAGAGCACAAAACGCCGATCCGCCTCCAGGGCTTCCTCGATATGGACGATATCCTTTTCCGGCGTGCCGAGCGTGGTGAACAGACAGCCGTACTTCACCTGCACGGGCAGTGCGGGTCCAAGCTGGCCGCCGGGGCCAATTTCGCGCACCAGCGGTTGACCGTTCGGGCCAAGCCGCATTTCGATATCCTGGCCGAGCAGCTTTGTGCGCACCGGCAGCGGCGTCAGGTCGCCAGCGGTCGCAACGGCATACCAGTCATCGAGTGCAACCTGGTCGGTCGTCTTCATGCGACAGATGCCTTTTCGCTGATCCATTGCTTGGTGCCGCCGCCATTGGCTGCAAGCCATTCGGCGCGGCGGGCAAAATGGGCCGGTGCCATGGCATGGATATCGGCAATGATCGCCTTGATATCGCCGGTCTTCAGGACGCCGTCTTCGACGATAATCTGCCCGTCCACCATGGTCATGGCGACATCGCCGCCGCGCACCGCATGGACGAGATTGTGCTGCAGGTTGAAATAGGGGCCCTCGCCAAACAGCGGCGTCATGCGTGGCGTATCGGTGCGCACGGCGATGATATCCGCCCGCTTGCCCACTTCCAGTGAGCCGATCTCGTCTTCGAGCCCGATTGCCTTGGCGCCCAGACTGGTTGCCATGCGCAGGCACTGCCAGCTGTCCATGGCCGAGGCATCGTGGTGACGCAACTTGCCCAGAAGCGAGGCCGTCTTCATCTCCTCGAACATGTCGAAATTGTTGTTTTCCTTTTCACCGTCGGTTCCGAGCCCGACGGGAATGCCGGCTGCCAGCATGTCGGCAATCGGGGCGATGCCGGAGGCAAGTTTCATGTTGGACACCGGATTATGGGCGACCGAGACGGCGTATTTGGCAATCAGCTCGATTTCCGCATCATCCAGCCAGACCGCGTGGGCAAGCATGGTGCGCGGCGCCTCGAAGAAACCGAGATCCTCCAGCACATGCATCGGCCTCTTGCCATAGGTTTCGAGGAACCCGCCAACCTCCACCTCCGCTTCCGAGCAATGGGTGTGAAAGCCGGTGTTGTGGCGCTTGGCCATGGCAATCGCCCGGCTCTGGCCCGCCGCATCCGCATAAAACAGATGTTCAAGGCCAACCCAGACATTGATGCGGCCATTGGCCTTGCGGTGCCATGTCTCGATCATCGTCTCGTTCATGTCGAGCGTGTCGAAATAATTGTAGTCGGGATGTTCGCCGACATAGGGCACGGCCACAAGCCGGGTGCCAATCGCCTCGGCGGCCCGCGCGCTTCCATCCATGTAGCGCCACATGTCGACCACAGTCGTGGTGCCCGACAGCGCCGATTCCGCGTAACAGAGATAAGACGCCGCTTCCGCTTCGTGCGGCAGAAGCACGCGGTGCATCGGGTTGATATGGATGGTCAGCCAGTCCCAGACCGGCAGGTGTTCGGCCGTGCCGCGCAGAAAGCCGGAATGGGCGTGGGCATTGATGAGGCCCGGCATCAGCAATGCGTTATCGATCCTCTTGACGGGAAGGTTTGGATGGCTGGCCTTGACCACCTCCAGCGTGCCGACCGAGACAATATGCCCATCCTCGACGGCGACGGCGCCTTCCGGAATGACGCTGTTTTGCGCATCCATGGTCAGAAGATAATCAGCCGTCAGGATCGTTGCGGTCGAGGTCATGGTCTGCTCCAGGGTTTCAGGACGAAGGACGCGAGTTTCACGCCGCCTCCAGAAGAAAGGCTGCGGCCCGCTCGCCGATCATCGTGACGGGCGCATGGGTGTTGCAGGTGGGAATGACGGGGATGACCGAGGCATCGGCAATCATCAATCGGTCGAGCCCATGTACGGCAAGCCGGCTGTCGACAACGGCCATGTCGTCCCGGCCCATTTTTGCGGTGCCGACCGGATGGAAAAAGGTGGAACAGCCGTTTCGGGCAAATTCGCGCAAGGCCGCGCGCGACAACCGACCGTTGGGAGCGGCAAACCCGTCAAACAGGGTGGCAAAGGCCGGGGTTTCGGCAAGCGCCATCACCATCTCGATGGCGCACACGGTTGCTTCCATATCCGATGGTTCGGCAAAATAGTTCGGCTGGATGTCGAGCGGGCCGAACGGATCGGCTGACAGCAGACGCAGGGTGCCGATGCTTTTCGAATGCATGAGCCCGGCGCCCAGCGAAAACACCGTGCCCGACATATCGTGCAGCGCGCGAAGGCCGGGGGCCGCACTGTTTCCCTGGACGGGAAAGCTATGCACATCGGGCTGTGCAAGGCCGGCATCCGATTTCCAGTTCATCATCGTGCCGCCGCCATTGTCGAGGACCTCGCCCAGAGGCACTTTTGAGCGGCAGACGACGGCCTGTACCAGCGGATGATCCTGGAGATTGCGCCCGACGCCCTTCAGCGCATGGACCAGCGGAATGCCGAGCCGTTTCAGTTCGGCCGGATCTCCGATCCCGGACAGCATCAGGAGGCGCGGCGTATCGAAGGCGCCGGCCGACAGCACCACCTGCGTTGTCGCACGGGTCTCGACAACGGTTCCATTCACCAGATGGCGAAGGCCGGTGCAGCGTCCATTTTCGATTATCAGGCCGATGGCCTGCGAGCCGGTCAGTACCGTCAGGCGCGGATGATCGAGGATCGGATAAAGATAACCACGCGCCGAACTCCAGCGCCTGCCATCGGCAATGTTGAGATTGGAGGGACAGGCGCCCTCGTTATTTTCCCCGTTCGGATCGGCAATCACCGGAATGCCAAGATCGCCCGCGCCATCCAGCATCGCCTGCGCCACCGGATGCAGCTTTTTGCTGGTGGTGATCTTCAGCGGGCCGCCGGCACCGCGCCAGACGTTTTCGCCGCCTTCCCAATCCTCCGCCTTCTTGAAGAAAGGCAGCACATCACGGAAGGACCATCCGTTACAGCCGGCCGCCTGCCAGGTGTCATAATCGTTCGGATTGCCGCGATACCACATCATCGCATTGATCGCCGATGACCCGCCGAGCGCCCTGCCGCGCGGAATGCCGATCGTGTGGCCGTTGACGCGGGGCGTTGGCGTATAATCATAACCCCAGTCCCAGCGGCCGCGCCCGAGCGATACCCATTGGCGCGGATCGTCGATTTCCGCGATGCCAAGCCCCGGCTCGCCCGCTTCCACCAGAAGCACGGTGGCATCCGTGCCATCGATCAGCCGGCGCACCACCGGCAGCCCGCCGGAGCCCGCGCCGATGACGATATAGTCATAGGCTTTTTGCAGCGTGCGGTTCGGCAGGATGGGCGGGACGTCGGTCATTGCATCGGCCTCAATTGTGCTCGCTCGGCCCCATGATCACGATGCCTTCGGTCGCCTCCACATGGCGCACGAAAATATACTTGTCCTCGCGCCCGTCCGAATGCTTGCGCTTGATATCCGGCTGCACGGTGCCGGCCACCTTGGCCACGACCACGTAAGGAACGTCAGCGGCAAGCCCCGCAGCGCAATGGGTCTCGAACTCCTCCAGCGTGCGCACTGTGTAGGCATGCTCGACGCCGGCCCCGCGGGCAATGGCGGCAATGTCGACACGCCCGAAGGCGGTATGCGTCGGCGGCCCACCGATCGACTGGTAACATTCGTTGTCCCAGACGACGATGAAGAGGTTCTTCGGCTGCTCATTGCCAAGCGTTGCCAGAATGCCGAGGTTGAACATCATGCCGCCATCCGTATCGAGCGAAATGATACGCCGGTGCGGCAGGCCGGTTGCAAGACCAAAGGCCTGCGGGGTGACGCAACCGAGCTGCTGCTGGAAGAGGCTTGCCGCGCGCATGTGCGGGGCTGCATTGTACCATTCATCGACGGAGGCGCCGAGTGACAGGATCACCAGCTCGTCCTTCAGCCGTTCGGCCAGAATTCTCATGCAGTCATAGCGCTTCATCGAACGATACTCCCGCCAAGGGCGATGGCCGAATGGTAATAGGCATTGTAGGACCAGTTATAGGCATCGACGATCGACTGCTCGATCTCGTCTTCCTCGCGCACCACGCGGTAGGGAATGCGCAACGCGTTCAGCACCGGTTCCATGGTGATACCGTGCGGAATGGCCCACCAGTTGTTTTCGCCCAGTTCTCCGCGATAGCTCATCAGCATGATGACGGGTATGCCAGCCCCCAGCCCCATGCGGGCCAGCGGCTCGACGGAGGCGCGCAGGCCGGAATTTTCCATGATGAGCGCTGCCCGCTTGCCCGAGAGAAAGACGCCGCCGCAGATGGCAGCCCCTTCGCCTTCATTGGTGACGCGGATGGTGCGGATATCCGGATCGGCATCAAGTGCCGGGTAAAGCTCCTTGAAGAGCGAGTCCGGCAGGTAGCAGACGGTGCTGACGCCGGCTTTCTTCAGCCCGCGGATCACGGCATCGACGGATGATGGCTTCATGGTTTTCCCTCGTTTCGAACAAAGGATCGCAAACCTGAAGTGTTCCGAATAGCTGATATCTTCTGACGCATTCGTTGCGCAAAAGGCAACATCTCAAGATGCCTTTCCCAATCCCTGCAAACCCGTCTGCCCCGATGCCTGCGTCAGCTGCTCGACCGATTGTTCCAGCAGCCGGCCGAGCGCGCTTGCCGCATCCGACATTTCCTTGGTCGAGCGGGACAGCAGCATCAGCTTGCGGTTGGGAAGCCGCGTGTCGGTGAGCGGTACGAAAACAAGAAGACCCTGTGCCAGTTCCTGTTCCACGCCGACGCGGGTTTGCAGCACAAGGCCGAGATCTCTCAGCGCGAGTTCCACCATCAGGCCGATGGAATTGGTGCGCGAGCGGCGCGACAGGTCAAGCAGCGACCCGTTCAGGGCATCCTCCACGGAGGCACCAAGCGTCAGGCTCTTGTCGGAGAGGATCACCCTCCGGTTGGCAAGATCGAAAAGCTTTAGTTCGGTCCGGCTGGCAATCTCGCTTCCGGGCAGCGCCAGAACCCCGATCGGCAGCGAGACGCTGGCAATGCGCCGCACGGTGCGCGGCACGCGCACGTCAAACAGCACGGCAAGATCGCATTCGCCTTCGGCCACCGCATTGGCGGCCTCCTGCGAGGCCATCACCTTGATATCGACGGTGATGGCCGGATGGCGCGCCCAGAACGCGGCAAGGGCTGCCGGAAGCAGGCCGCGCGCCACGCTCTCCACCACGGCGATAGAGACTGTTCCGCGATGCAGGCCATGCAGGTCATTGATCTCGGCGCAGGCGCGGGCAAGCTCGGATAACGAGGCCCGCGCGTGATAGAGCAGAAGCTCGCCGGCGCTGGTCAGCTTCAGGCGCTGGCGCACCCGCTCAAACAGCGGCGTGCCAAGTTCATCTTCCAACTGGCGCAGGATCCGGCTGACCGAGGACGGCGCGACATTCAGCGACAGCGCCGCCTGCCGGATCGATCCCAGCCGCGCCACCAGCTGGAAATAATGGATGCGGGTGGCAACCAGACCCAGCCGGTAGGCGTCCATCAGGCCGCCTCGAATGGCGGGACGATGGCCATCTGCGGCACGGTGACGAGGCCCTTGTCGGTGATGCGGATTTCCGGGATGACCGACAGCGGAATGAGGTTAAAGCCCATATAGGGAATGGTGCAGCCGGCCTTTTCCCACTCCACTTTCAGGGCCTGCACTTCCGCCGAGACCTCATGCACGCGCTTGTCGGACATCAGGCCCGCGACCGGCAGCGGCACCATGGCCGTCACCTTGCCATCCTGCACCACGCAGACCCCACCCTGATGCGCCTCGATGGCGCGCAGCGCCACCTGCATGTCGGCCTCATTGGTGCCGGCGATGATGATGTTGTGGCTGTCATGGCCAACGGACGAGGCGACCGCGCCGCTTTTCAGCGCAAAATTCGACAGAAGCGCATGCGCCACATTGCCATCCGATTTCCCATGTCGCTCGATGACCGTGACGAAGCAAAGCCCGTGACGGGAAAAATGGGTTTCCCAGTCATTGGCCGGCTCCAGCGTGATTTTCTCGTGGCCAAGGATGATGCCCGGCAGTTCGGTGCGGATGGTATTGGCAATCACCGTGCCGCCCGGCAGATCCGGGGTTAGCTTTACGTCCTTCGGCAGCTTGACCGTGTGATAGGCGGCCTCCGGATAACGCCAGCGGTTGGAAAGGGCGGCATCGAGCGCCGGCGTGATGGCCTTCTGGTCCACCACCAGTTCGCCGCCATACCAGGTGCTGTTGGGGTTCAGATCATCATCGAGCAGCACCAGATCGGCGCGCCGGCCACCGCCCATGCCGCCGATATCGCCTTCCATGCCAAAGCGGGTCGCGCCATGGAGCGAGCCCATCGCCCAGGCCTGTTCCGGCGTCATGCCGGCGCGGCGTGCTTCGCGCACCACCCAGTCGAGGCCGAAGGCCAGAAGATCTTCGGCGTCGCGGTCATCGGTGCAGACGGCAATGCGCTTGTGCGAGGCACCAAGCTCGGTGACCGTGCGGATCGCATCCGGCAGCGAATGCCACGGTGTCGTCGGCGGCCCGCCGCGCAGGAAAAGCCAGATGCCGGCTTCCAGAAGATCATCGGCAATGTCGCGGTCGATAGCCTCGTGTGTATCCGTGACGCCGGACGCGGCATAGGCGGAAACAAATTCGCGGCCATAGACATGGCCCGAGACCGGCCTTCCGCGCGAAAGCGCTGCGGCCAGAATGGCGTGTGACCGCTCATCCCCCATGGTGACGGGCACGAAATCCATCTTTTCACCCAGCGCCACGGCTTCCGGCCATCTGTCGAAGAGTGCCGCGATCTTCTCTGCCGTCAGGTCGCCGCCTGCCGTTTCAAGATCGGGCGATGTTGCCGGCACGGTCGAGGGGACCGTGAGGAAAATCGACAGCGGCGCATGGCGTGCGTCCTCCAGCATCGCCTCGACGCCCGCCACATCCATGACATTGCCGATCTCATGGCTATCGCAGAAGATCGTCGTCGTGCCGTTGAGAAGGGCCGCTTCCGCATAGGCGCAGGCCGTGACCATGCTCGATTCGATATGGATATGCGGATCGACCAGCCCCGGCGCGATAATGCCGCCTCTCGCATCATAACGCTTCGCACTTGTGCTTTTCGATGTGCCGGACGGTTTGACGGCCGCGATCCGGCCACCGGCAATCCAGACTTCCCGCTCCGGCAGGATGCGCTCCGAATAGGTGGAGAGCACGCGTGTCCCGGTGATCACCAGATCCGGGCTTGCACGTCCGGAAGCGACATCGGCCAGCCGCCGCGTCATGCTGGCAAGCGGGGCGACGGAAAATCGGGTGAGCGCCATGGCAAGATCTCCTCTTGTGACGGGATGCGGCAGTTGCGGCTCCCGCCTTGTCTTCAATGATAATCTGGAATGCCCGGCATGGTGCGGAACCCGGGCAGGATGCGGAACCGCCGCAGCCAGCGGCGAAGGGCGGGAAACTCGTCATGGTCGATGCCATAATCGCGGCTGAGCGCAAAGCTCGGCAGGAGCGACAGATCGGCAATCGTCGGGGTGTCTGCCGCAAACCACTCAAAACCTTCGATATGGCGCAGGACCATGTGATCATCCATGATGCGCAGCACCTGACGCGCCTCGCGCTTCAGCGCCGCAAGATCTCCGCCAAGGCCGAACACGGCCACGCGCCGTGCCTCGATGGCGCAGGAGAGTGCCGTGGCGGCAAAGAACGTCCACTGCATAACGCGTGAAAAGGTGGCGGGTTCAAGCGGCAGCCAGACGCCGGCCGCATCATGGGCGCGCGCCAGATGGGCAAGGATCGCCTGCGTACCATAGAGCACAAGATCACCATCCTTGAGGATGGGAAGGCTGCCAAGCGGGTTGAGCGCCCGCATGGCCGGCCCCTTTTCCTCATGCCCCGGCACCATGTCGATGGCCACGATCTCATGGGCAAGGCCGAGGAAGGAGAGCATTAGCCGCACGCGGTAGCAGTTCTCGTCGAGATCGTGATTGTAGAGGGTGATTTCAGACATCACGCCACCTCCGCAACGGTGACAGGCGCTTCAAGGGCAAGCCGCAAAGCCTGCGCCCAGCGTGCAAGGGCCGCAATCAGATCCGCCGATCCCTCATCCGCCAGGATATGCAGCCCGATCTTTTGCGGACCGATCACCTGAACGGCAATCGACAGGCTGAGCGCACCGGTCTCAAGTGTCCATACATGCGGGGCAACGACCTGCAGCCGGCCGGGAGACGTCTCGCCTTTCCCGACAGGCAGCAGCGTCTGTTTCAGGATGGCAAGGGCGTGGGCCGCGGAACAATCTGCATAAAGGCTGCGCACCGGAAGGTTTGTGCCCATCGTGGGAAGCGGATCGGCAGCCTGCGCAGCGGTTGCGAGCCGCGTCCAGATCACGCCGCCGGTTTCTTCGACGGCATAGGTGGCGATCTTGATCGTCTTTGGCACGTCGAGATCGGGATGGGCGGGAATATGGCGACATTGTCCGGCCGTATCATAGGACCAGCCGTGATAGAGGCAGGCAATATGGTCGCCGCGCACGAAGCCGAAACTCATGCGCATGCCGCGATGCGGACAGCGGTCTTCCCAGACATGCGCCACGCCCTTGGCATCGCGCCAGACAACCAGTTCAGCGCCCTCGACAACGGCGCCAGCCGACGTGCCCGGCTCGATGGAGGCCGAGAGCGCCACCGGCACCCATGCTGCTTCACTCGACATAGTTCATTCCCCTTGAATTCTGAAAGCTTGCGCATCTCGACATCAGGCATCGCTGCGCGTCACATCCATCACGATGCAGTCTGTTGGGCCAAGGCTGCAGGCCATCTCGAACATGTCGACCAGTGCCTCCTGCCCGCAAACCGACAGGCTGACGCGTGTGCCGCTGCAGGCATTGACGTCAAGATCGATATCGAGCCTGTCAGCACGGTGACGGGCAAAGCCGAGAAAGCTGTCGCAATCGAACGCGCCCTCGAACAGGAAATGCACGGGCGGGTTCATGGGGCGGCCCCAGGATGGCGCCCGGCAAGGCGTGTTCGATCCGCCCTCTCCTGCCCGTTCATGCTGCTGCGGCGCATTTCGTCTCCGATTGTCTGCATCTTGGGCATGTGACTAAACTTTGACCATGCCTTAATTTTATTCAGTCTAGCCTCAGCCAGAGCCCGCTTTCAAGCAAATTCTGTCCGGGCAGATGTTGCCTTTTGCGCATGCTTCCGATCCGTTTTTTTCGACTATGCGGAACACTGGCGATTTGAAAAGCTCGGGCTTGAAGGGTGTTGGCAGCTTTCCAACTGGAAGCCGAGGTGTCGTTGCGTCTCTTCAGGGCAGTCCGATTGGGCAGGCAGCAGGCTTGAAAGGACGCGCAGAAGCTGGGCAAAGACCCGCTGTCTTGCCCCAGCACTGTCGCCTTGCGGTTTGGCACGGGAGTTGCAGCAGATTGGCTGCCAATTTCAGGCTGACGGGGGAATGCCGCTTCCCATCGCATATTCGAAACAGAAACAATAAAGGGGTTCCAATGATCGACCTGCGTAGTCTTTCCCGTCGCGGCTTCCTGAACATGGCGGCGGCCGGCAGTGCCTCGCTTGCGCTGCCCGGCCTTGTGCGCTCTGCCTCTGCCGCAACAGCACTTCCCGCCGTCAACGAGAAAGATGCCGTGATCGGCTTTGGCCATGTCGGCCCGGTCACCGACGAGGGCTGGACCTGGTCGCACCATCAGGGCGTTCTGGCGGTGAAGGAAAAATTCCCCAACCTCAAGAAGGTGCTCGAGGTGGAGAACGTCCCCTATTCGGCGGATGCCACCCGCACCTATCGCCAGTTCGTGTCGGAAGGCGCGAACATGATTTTTGACACGTCCTCTACCGGTGACTTCCTGCACGAAGTGGTGCGCCGGGCCAAGGATACGGCCTTCATGGAATGCAACGGCCACGTGCTGATGGACAATCTCGGCTGGTATTACCTGGCGCACTGGTATCCGACCTATGTGCTGGGCGTTGCCGCCGGCCATCTGTCAAAGAGCGGCAAGCTCGGTTATGTCGCCTCCTTCCCGGTTGCCTCCGTCTATACCTCCACCAATGCCTTCCTGATGGGCGCGCGCACGGTAAACCCCAGCGCCACCTGCCAGACCATCACGATCAATTCCTGGTTCGATCCGCAGGCGGCGGCCCAGGCCGGCACGGCGCTGATCGACAATGGCTGCGACTTCCTGTTCGGCATCATGGATGAGGCGGCCTATCTGCAGGTGGCCGAAAAACGCGGTGTCTGGGCTGCCATGTGGAATACCGACATTCGCCGCTATGGGCCCAGTTCCTATGTCTCGTCGATTATCATCGACTTCAAGGATTATTACGTCGAACAGGTGCGCAAGCGGCTCGCCGGCGAATGGACACCGACCGAAAGCCTGTTTGCCATGGGTGCCGGCGTCGACCGTGACGCCTGGGGCGAAAAGGTTCCGGCAGATGTCGGCAAGGCTGCTGACGCGGTGCGCACAAAAATCCTCGGCGGCTGGTCGCCCTTCGTCGGCGAACTGAAGGATTCCAAGGGGGCGGTGCGTTTGGCAAAGGGCCAGAAGATGTCGGAAATGGATCTTTACAACTGGGATTGGTCCGTCGAAGGCGTCACCGGGCTTTAAGCACCCGACGCAGCCGATCAGGGACCGGGCACCTTGCCGCCCGGTTCCTTTACCCGCCTCTCATGCCGGAATGACCCGGACGGTATATCGCCCGAATGACGGAACCAAGCCCCCGATATGTGGTGCCGACAGGTGCAGCGCCGCTCGTGCAGCTGAAGGGCATCGCCAAATATTTCCCCGGCGTGATTGCTAACCAGGATGTCGACCTGGAGGTGATGCCGGGCGAGATCCACGCGCTACTTGGCGAAAACGGCGCGGGCAAATCCACGCTGATGAACATTCTGACCGGCATCTACCAGCCTGATGCCGGCGAAATCATCATTGATGGCTATGCATGCCAGTTTGCCTCGCCGGTTCAGGCCATCGCGGCCGGCATCGGCATGGTCCACCAGCACTTCAAGCTGGTCAACGCCTTCACCGTTGCCGAAAACATCCATCTCGGCTGGAGCGAGACGCCAAGGCGCGCCTCTGCCCCTGTCCTCGAAGAACGCACGGCGGCACTTGCGCAGAAATTCAATCTCCAGGTCAAGCCATCGGCACGCATCACCGAGCTTTCGACCGGCGAACAGCAGCGGGTGGAAATCCTGCGGGTTCTGGCGCGCAAGGCTCGCGTGCTGATCCTCGATGAGCCGACTGCCGTGCTGACGCCGGCCGAAGCGCGTGAGCTCTTCAAGGCATTGCGCAATTTCGTCTCCACCGGCAATGCCGTGATCTTCATCTCGCACAAGCTGGACGAGGTTCTGGAAATCTCCGACCGGGTGACGATCCTGCGCGGCGGCAGGAAGGCCGGCACGGAATTTGCCGCCGATTGCACGCCGGCAAAACTTGCCCGCCTCATGGTCGGGCGCGACATTGTGCTCGCCGATATGCGCGCCCGCCCCCCGGGGGCGGCTG
Organism: Neorhizobium sp. PAMB6716; assembly: GCF_058242805.1. Taxonomy (NCBI): domain Bacteria; kingdom Pseudomonadati; phylum Pseudomonadota; class Alphaproteobacteria; order Hyphomicrobiales; family Rhizobiaceae; genus Neorhizobium; species Neorhizobium sp. PAMB6716. Next base: position 1,238,506 of record NZ_JBZAYW010000002.1, on the reverse strand, counting down.
GCGTGTCGTCGTCGCCGGTGCTGCGTCTGCGCGACGTCAGCGTGTTGAACGATAACGGGCATGTGGCTCTGCACGGCATCTCGCTCGATGTCCGCGCCGGCGAAATTCTAGGCATTGCAGGGGTTGCCGGAAATGGGCAACGCGAACTGTCGCAAGTGCTGACTGGAACGCGGCCGGCCGCAACCGGCGTGATCGAAATCGATGGACACGCCATTGCCCATGCCAATGCGGCCGATTTCGTGCGCCGCGGCATCGGCCATATCCCTGAAGACCGGCTGCAGAGCGGGCTCGCCCCCGGTCTTTCCATCACCGCCAATGCGGTGATGCGCGAATATGGCAAGCCGCCGGTGACCATTGGCGGCCTGTTTCGCCCGGGCGCCGCAAAGACGCTTGCCCGCAGCATTGCCAGTGCCGCAGAGGTTGTTATCCCCGATTTTGCCATGCCGATCCGCAACCTGTCGGGCGGAAACCAGCAGCGGCTGGTGGCTCGGCGCGAAATGCGCATCGCCTCGAAAATCCTTGTTGCCGCCTATCCGAGCCGCGGGCTCGATGTCGGCGCCATCAACATCATGCTGCGCTATATCGTCGACCTGCGCAATGCAGGCGCCGGTATCGTGCTGATTTCGGAGGAACTGGAGGAATTGCTCAACCTGTCTGACCGCATTGCCGTGCTTTACGAGGGACGCATCATGGGCGTGCTCGACAATGACCGAGTGGATATCGACGAGATTGGCCTGATGATGGGCGGGCGCCTTCGGGGCGAAAAGGGTGCAGCCCATGGCTGATTTTCGTCTGCAACGCCTGCCCTCCGCCACGCCAGCCGCAGCGCTTGGCGCGCGCATCCTGGCAATCGCCCTTGCGCTTGTCATTGCCGGCGTCATTCTGGCCTTCGTCGGAAAAAACCCGCTGGCGCTTGGCCTGCAGGTCGTCACTTCCTCGCTCGGATCAAGCTTCGGCCTGGAAGATCTCGGGCTTCTGGTCATTCCGCTGATCCTCACCGGATTATCGGTGACGGTTGCCCAGCAGATCGGCGCATGGAATATCGGCGCGGAGGGGCAGTTTTATGCGGGCGCCTTTGCCGCCAGCGCCGTCGGCCTTTTTGCGCCGCTGTCGGGAGGCTGGAGCCTTGTTGGCATGGGTGTTGCAGGCGCATTCGGCGGGCTCGTCTGGATCCTCATTCCCGCCCTTGCGCGTGCCTATGCCAATGTCAACGAGCTGATCACCACGCTGCTGCTCAACTTCGTCGCCATCCTGCTCGTTTATTATGTATCGACCGACGCCTGGCGCGAACGCGGCGGCGTTGCCAATTCCGCCACACCGCGCATCAAAGCCGAAATACCGGAATTCTGGGGACTGGTGCATTGGGGTCTGCCGATTGCCGTCCTGCTTGCCCTGGCGATGGCCGGCCTCCTTGCCTTTACCCGTTGGGGTTATGAGGTGCGGCTCATCGGCTCCAATCCGGCTGCGGGCAAATATCTCGGCATTACGGCGCGCCGCCACCTGATCACCGTCATGCTGCTATCGGGCGCTATTGCCGGCCTTGCCGGCATGCTGGAGATTGCCGGCTCCGTGCATCGCCTGCAGGGCGGTATTTCCAACAATTACGGCTATCTCGGCATCATGGTCGCGGTTCTGGCGCGCGGCTCCTCGATCGGCGTCATCTTTGCCGCAGCCCTGATGGCCTTCATCCTCAATTCGGGCATCATCCTGCAGACGCAAGGGCTGACCACCTCCACCGTGCTGGCGATTACCGGTCTCATCCTCTTCCTGACGGCGATTGGCGACGAGCTGTCGCATTACCGCGTCGTGCGCGACAAAAGCTGAAAGGAACCCGTACGATGGATCTCTTGACCGGACTTCTGACGACAGCCTTTCTGGCCGGCGGCGTGCTGGCGCTGGCGGCCATGGGCGAAGTGCTGGCCGAACGGGTGGGTGTCGTCAATCTGGGTGCCGAAGGGCTGATTGCCATGGGCGCCATCACGGCGGTTGCCACCGTTAGTGCTTACCCCTCGCCGCTGGTCGGTTTCTTGGCGGCGCTCTGCGTCGGCGCCCTGTTCGGTGGGCTGTTTGCCCTTGCCACCGTCACCATCCGGGCAAACCAGGTGCTGTGTGGCCTTGCCCTGACGCTGATCGGCACGGGCCTTGCCCAGACGATCGGTAAATCCTATTCCGGCATGCCGGTTGCAGCGACATTTCAGGGTGTGGAAATGCCGCTCCTGTCAAAACTGCCGGTCATCGGCCCGGCCTTCTTCAGCCAGAACATTCTGGTCTATCTCATCTACATCATCCTGCCGTTCGGCCTTTCCTACCTGATGTTTCGCACCCGCCACGGCATGAACATGCGTGCGGTGGGCGAAAACCCGGCGGCGGCCGATGCTGCGGGCATTCCGGTTACGCTCTTTCGCTTCGGTTATGTCTGCGCAGGCGCCGCCCTTGCCGCCGGTGCCGGCGCTTATCTGGTGCTTGCCTTCGTGCCGGCCTGGTCGGATGGGGTTGTCGCCGGGCGCGGATGGATTGCCGTGGCGCTCGTCATCTTTGCCGGTTACCGGCCCATTCCGGCCGCCCTTTCCGGCCTGCTCTTCGGTTTCATCACGGCGCTCGGTTTTGTCGGGCAGGCGCGCGGCTGGCCGATTGCGCCGGCCTTCCTGTCCATGTTGCCTTATGCCGGAACCATCGCCTTCATCATCGTGCCCGTCATCGCATGGCAGCGCATGCGCCGGCTGATGGCGGCACCGGCAGCCCTTGGCCAACCCTATTTCCGCAGCGTCCGGTGATGGACAGCATGGGCAAACGGCGTAAAACTGATCCGAAGGCTGGAAACCACAGGCACGAGAGGGTTTTTCCATGAAGGCGACAGACCGGGCGTCACTCGACCAGTGGTATCCAATCGAGACGGAGGCCGAAATCCCCTACGGCACCTCTGCCAACCGGCTGCTCGGCACCGATCTCGTGGTGACCCGCACCGAGGAGGGCGAGGTCGTCGTTCTTGCCGAAGGACAAGGCCTGCCGCTTCCGATCAAGCGCCGTTATGGTTATGTCTGGACCACGCTCGGCACGCCGGAAAAGGACATCTTTCCCATTGTGGAAGCAGACGAACCGGATCGACGTTACGTGCCCTGCGGTGCCGTGTCGGTAAAGGCATCCGGCCTGCGTATCATCGAGAACTTTCTCGACATGGCGCATTTCCCCTTCGTCCACACCGATATTCTCGGCTCCGAACCGCATACGCAGGTGGAACAGTACAATGTGGAAATCCGCCGCGATGTGGATGAAGTCTGGGCAACCAATTGCCAGTTCTTCCAGCCGCAGGCGGCCCTTTCGGCAAAAGACGGCCTGATGACCCAGTATATCTATCGGGTGATGACGCCGTTCACGACGCTGCTTTACAAGACCTGCCCGAACTCCGACACGCGCTGGGATGTGATCTGCCTCTTCGTGCAGCCGCTCGACCCGGATCGCTGCCGCGCCCATCCGGTAATGTATCTTCTCGACGATCAGTCGACGACGGCCTCGCTCATCCAGTTCCAGCAGCTGATCTTTCTGCAGGACCGCATCATTCTGGAAAACCAGCGCCCGGTTCTCCTGCCAATGGAAGCGCGATCCGAAATTCCGACGCGGGCAGATGCAAGTTCCATTGCCTATCGTCGCTGGCTGAAGGAAAAGGGCGTGACCTACGGCACATCGCTGCAGGCGGCCTGATGTTTCTCCACGATGATTGCGCCAGCGCTTGCGTTCTGAGGATCGCGGATTTGACGGGAAGATCTGCATGCGCGATCTGAGGAACAAGGTGCTGCTGGCGAGCGGTTTTCACGCGCCGATGCCGGGCGAGATCGAGGTTTTGAGGGACAGCCTCATTGTGCTCGATGGCGAGGGCATCATCCAATCTGTTCTTCATCCGGGTGATGAAGCCTATGGGCTGCAAAAATCCGATGCCGAGCGGCAGGAACGCCTGTGCCGGCTGCCGGCGGGGCATAGTATGCTGCCGGGCTTTGTCGATTGCCATGTGCATGCGCCACAATATCCGCAGCTTGGCACGGCACTCGACGTGCCGCTCGAAACCTGGCTGCACACCTACACCTTTCGGCTCGAGGCCCGTTATACCGATCTTGCCTTTGCGCGACGCGCCTATCGCCTGCTGGTCGAGGATCTCCTGGCAAACGGCACGACGACGGCGCTTTATTTCGCCACCATCCATCAGGATGCGACGCGGCTGCTGGTCGATATCTGCCTGGAGAAAGGCCAGCGCGCCCTGATCGGCAAGGTCGCGATGGACAACCCGGACGAATGCCCGGACTATTACCGCGATGTTTCGCCCGATGCGGCGATCAAGGGTACGAAGGCGCTGATCGATTATGTTCGCGCGCATCCGGACAATACCGCCGGCACCGTTTTGCCGGTGGTGACACCGCGTTTCATACCGGCCTGCACGGATGCAACGCTTCAAGGTCTGGGTGAGCTTGCAAGCGACTGCGGCTGCCATGTGCAGACCCATTGCTCGGAAAGTGACTGGGAGCATGGTTATGTGCTGTCCCGCCACGGCATGACCGATACGATGAGCCTCGATCGTTTCGGACTTCTGGGCCGGCGCAGCATGCTGGCCCATTCAAACCTTTTGACGCCTGATGACATGGAGCAGATCAAGGTGCGCCAGGCAGCCGTCGCCCATTGTCCGCTCTCCAACGCCTATTTTGCCGGTGCGGTATTTCCGCTGCGGGCAGCGCTTGAAAAAGGCTTGCATGTCGGGCTTGGCAGCGATGTGTCCGGGGGCCCAAGCGCCTCGCTTCTGGAAAACATGCGGGCGGCCATCCTTGTCTCTCGGATGCTGGAAAGCGGCGTTGATGGCAATCTTCCACCCCATCTGAGGGCAAGCGGGGCAAAAACCCGCATCGATTTTCGCCATGCTTTCCACGTGGCAACGGCTGGCGGCGGCATGGCGCTGGATCTGCCGGTCGGCCAGTTCACGCCGGGCTATCGTTTCGATGCCATCACCATCGATCCGCAGGCGGATGGCGGCACGTTGCGCCTGTTCGACGGCGACGAAGGCAGCGAAACGGCCTTGCAGAAAATCATCTTCACAGCCTCCCGCGCCAATATCGCCGCTGTTTACGTGGATGGCCGCAAGGTGGCATAAGCCGCGTCCCGTAGCCGTTTTGAGCGAAATGGCGTTGTCGCGCATTCGACGCCTGATCAAGGAAAAGGTGGAGCAACCGGCCGGCGCCGGCCGAAGCGTCGCCGGGCCCCGGCGCATGCTGCATCGAGAATTGTCGCCAGCAGGTCGTCAACCGACAATCAGGGCTCAAGCCCGGCGCAGCGGGCCGTGTTGCGGATGTGACCTTCCATCTCGCGCTTGGCCTGCGCGCCGTCATTGGCCTTCAGGGCGACGATGATCCGCCGGTGTTCGGCAATCGACTGACGCATGCGTTCCGGATCGGTGATCGGGATGGGTTGAGCCTGCGTTTCCGTCAACTGTTCGCGAACCGTCTGATAGAGAGCCTTCAGCATGGAGTTGGCGCAGGCGGAGACAATGGTGCCGTGGAACTCCAGATCCGCCTCGACATTGGCCAAGAGGTCCTGGCTTGCCCAGCATGTCTCCATGGTGTGTGTTGCCTTCTCCATCTTTTCCAACTGCATTTGCGTGAGGCGGCCGGCGGAGAGCCGCGCGATCTCGCCTTCCAGCAGGATGCGCGTCTGGAAGACATCAAACACCGAGTAGCTGTCCGAATAACGCCAGGGCGCCATGTGGCCGGGCTGCCCGGCGGCGGCTTGCGACGGTTGCGTCACGAAGGTTCCGCGCCCTGCTTCGGTCTTCAAGAGGCCAAGCGTTTCAAGGGTCAGCAAGGCTTCGCGAAGCGAGGCCCGGCTGATGCCGAACTTTTGCGAAAACATCCGCTGCGAGGGAATTTTCTCGCCCGCCTTCAGCGCACCGGACTGGATCATCGCCTGGATCTCCCGGGCGACCGATTGCGGAAGAAGTGTCTTGTTGAACATGCGATCCCTATTCCGCCCTGTGGCGCCAGCCAGCAATCTATTTTTTTAGCGGCCGTCTTGCAAAGCGGAAAGCATCATGCTTCTTTGGCCTTACTGGTCTGACCAGTTAGACCAATCTAGTTCAAGTCATGTCCAAAAAACAAGGGGAACCATCATGACAGGCAGAAACCGGATCAAGACGATGATGCTCAGCGGCCTTCTGGCCATTGTAAGCCTTGGCGCGGCTGAGGCCGCCGATCTCACTGTGGGCGCCAACATCGGCAATGTGCCCTGGGAGTTCCAGGATGCCAGCGGCAAGACCGTCGGCTTCGAGGTCGATCTCGTCAGCGAAATTGCAAAGCGCCTCGGCAAGACTGTCGAGTTCGTCAACACGCCGTTTGCAGGCCTGTTTCCGGCGGTGCAATCCGGCCGCATCAACATGGCCGTGTCTTCCATCACCATTACCCAGAAGCGCCTGGAATCGGTTTCCTTTGCGCAGCCTTATTACGATAGTGACCAGTCGCTGACCGTGACGGCCGCATCCGGTATCAAGGGCTTGAAAGATATGGGCGGCAAGGTGGTCGGTGTCGACACCGGCTCGACCGGCGACATGTGGGCCGACGCGCACAAGGGCGACTACAAGCTGGGAGAAATCCGCAAGTTCGAGGGCCTGCAGCCCGCCATGCTCGATCTCGTGGCCGGCCGCGTCGACGGCTATATCTCCGACATTCCGGCCCTTCTCTACTATGTCAAGGACAAGCCGGAACTGAAGGTGGTGGAACGCATCCCGACGGGTGAGAAATATTCGATCATGTTCAACAAGGGCGATCCGCTGGCAGCGCAGGTGAACGACGTCATCACCACACTGAAGAAGGAAGGTTTCATCGCAAAGCTGCACCAGACCTGGTTTGGCGCCAAGGCCGAAGACACGACCTCCACGGTTGCCGTCCTCGACATGCCCAAGGCCAAGTAACGGCTTGAACTGCCCCGGCGGGATGCATCACGCCTCTCGCCGGGCTGCCAAGGGAGCCGGTCCGGCATGAACCTCATCAATACTTTCTTCAATCTGCGCGTCCTCATCGACAGCCTGCCGCAACTGATGTGGGGCCTTGTGGTAACGCTGCAGATCGGCGTGACCAGCATCGTCTGCGGCCTTATCGGCGGCCTTTTCCTGGCGGTGGCCAGGCTTTATGCGCCGCAGTTCGCCAAGGTGCTGATCCGCATCTACATCGACATCTTCCGCTCCATTCCACTGCTGGTGCTGCTGATCATCGTCTATTACGCACTGCCCTTCGTCGGCATCCGCCTGTCGCCCTTTTTCTCGGCTGTCACGGCCCTGTCGCTGGTGTCGGCGGCCTATACGGCAGAAATCTTCCGGGCCGGCATCGAGGCGATCCCGCATGGCCAGTTCGAGGCCTCGGCAGCACTCGGGCTTTCCAACCGCCACACGATGGTCGACGTGATCCTGCCGCAGGCGATCCGCATCGTCATTCCGCCGCTTACCAACAACTGCATCAATGTGATGAAGGATACCGCACTCGCCTCCGTCGTTGCCATGCCGGACCTTCTGAAGCAGGCAACGCAGGCGCAGGCCCTATCTGCCAATCCGACGCCATTGATTGGCGCTGCCCTGATTTACATTGCCCTGCTCTGGCCGATGGTGGCCGTTGTCGCCCGTCTTGAAAAACATTTCAGCCGGGGGAAACGCTGATGCCTGACATCATCTCCATCCGAAATCTCACCAAGGCCTATGGCACGTTCACGGTGCTGCACGGCATCGATCTCGACATTGCCGAAGGCGAGGTCGTCTGTGTCATCGGCCCGTCCGGGTCCGGCAAGTCGACGCTGATCCGCTGCATCAACCATCTGGAAGCCTTTTCCGAAGACAGCACGATCCGTGTCGACGGCATCCGGGTGGAGCCCGGGCCGGCGCTTGCCAAGGTGCGGGCGGAGGTCGGAATGGTCTTCCAGTCGTTCAATCTCTTCCCGCACATGACGGTGCTGAAAAACGTCATGCTGGCGCCGATGCGGGTGCGCCGGACGCCGGAAGCCGAGGCCGAGCGTCTGGCACGCGAGCTTCTGGCTCGGGTGGGCATTTCCGAACAGGCGGAAAAATATCCCGGCCAGCTTTCCGGCGGCCAGCAGCAGCGCGTTGCCATTGCCCGTGCGCTTGCCATGCAGCCGAAGGTTCTGCTGTTTGACGAGCCAACCTCGGCGCTTGATCCGGAAATGGTTGGCGAGGTGCTGGACGTGATGCGCAAGCTTGCCGGCACCGGCGTGACCATGGTGGTGGTGACGCATGAGATGGGCTTTGCCCGACAGGTCGCCGATCGCGTCATCTTCATGGACGGCGGAAAGCTGGTGGAGACCGGCACGCCACAGGCGCTGTTCGATGCGCCGCGCGAGGAACGCACCCGCAGCTTCCTGCGCGCCGTCCTCAACCACTGAACAACAACAAAAAACATAAAGGAGGACATCCAGGATGACCGACACCAAGACGCTTGATCTAGACTTCGTGCGCAGCCAGTTTCCCGGCCTTGCCCGCGGCTGGACCTTTTTTGACAATGCCGGCGGATCGCAGATCCTCAAGGGCGCCGTTGAGCGGATCAACACCTTCCTCATCGAAAAGAACGTCCAGATCGGCGGCTCCTACGAGGTGTCGCAGGCAGCTGCTGCCGCACTTCTGGAAGCGCGCACCGCTGCCATGCATCTGGTCAATGCGGGCCGACCGGAAGAGATCGTCTTTGGCAACTCCACCACCGCGCTGTTGCAGAACCTTGCGCGCGCCATGCAAAGCCAGTTGTCGGCCGGCGACGAGATCATCATCACCGTTGCCGATCACGAATCCAATATTGGCCCCTGGGACCGGTTGCAGGAGCGTGGCATCGTCCTGAAGATCTGGCCGCTGAACAAGGACACGTTGACGCTAGACCTCAAGGATCTGGCGCCGCTAATCAGCGAACGCACGAAGCTCGTCTGTGTCACCCATTGCTCCAATATCCTGGGGTCGATCAATCCGATCCGCGAGATCGCCGATTTCGTCCATGCCCGTGGCGCAAAGATCTGCGTGGATGCGGTGGCCTATGCCCCGCACCGGGCGGTCGATGTGCAGGCGCTTGACGTCGATTATTACGTCTTCAGCCTCTACAAGACCTATGGCCCGCATTACGCGCTGATGTACGGCAAATACGACCTGCTGCTGGAGCTGGACACGCTCTACCACTACTTTTACGGCAAGGACAAAGTGCCGGGCAAGCTGGAGCCGGGCAACCCCAACTATGAACTTGCCTATTCCACCTGCGGCATCGTTAATTACCTTACAAGTCTCGGCGAACAGGCCGGGGAAACCGGCACGGTTCGCGAAAAAATCGTCGCGGGTTTTGGCGCGATCACCGAGCAGGAAAACCGGCTGACCGAGCGGCTTCTGGCCTTTCTGCGCTCTCGCAACGATTGCCGCATCATCGGTCAAACGGTCAATCAGGCCTCAAGCCGCGTGCCGACGATTGCCTTCCGTATCGATGGCCGCGATGCCGCAACGCTCTGCAAGACCATGGATGGCGAAAAGATTGCCATGCGGTTCGGCGATTTCCATTCGCGCCGGCTGGCGGAATATCTTGACCTGACCGATCATGGCGGCATGCTCCGGGTTTCGATGGTGCATTACAACACCGTCGAGGAGGTTGATCGCTTCATCGCCGCACTGGAAAAGATCCTTTCGACCGGGATCGGTCTTGCCAAGGCAAGCTGAGCAAAGACAACAGGCAGGAAAAGACACATGCGCTTCGACACGATCATCCGGCATGGAACGGTGGTAACCGCCAGCGACACGTTCAAATGCGATGTCGGCATCAGGGATGGCCGCATCGCAGCGCTTGCGGCGGACCTGACGGATGCTGACGAGGTGATCGATGCGACCGGTCTTTTTGTCCTGCCGGGGGGCATCGACAGCCATGTGCATCTCGACCAGCCCTCCGGCGACGGCATCGTGATGGCGGATGATTTCGACAGCGGCACGCGCTCGGCCGCCATCGGTGGCAATACCACGGTGCTCGCTTTCTGCATGCAGGAGAAGGGCCAGACCCTGCGCGAGGCGCTGAAGGTCTACCACGCAAAGGCCGACGGAAAATGCCATGTGGATGTCGCGTTCCACCTGGTGGTGACCGATCCGACGCCGGAGGTGCTGGGCCAGGAACTGCCGGCGCTGGTGGAGGATGGCTATACCTCGCTCAAGGTGTTCATGACCTACGAAGGGCTTCGCCTGCGCGATGACGAGATCCTTGCAACGCTCGATGCCGCCCGGCGCACCGGCGCACTCGTCATGGTCCACTGCGAAAACGAGGATGCCATCCGCTACCTGATCGGCCGGCACGAGGAAGACGCGAAATACGCGCCGAAATATCATGCCACGACCCGGCCGATTGCGGCCGAGCGGGAAGCCACCCACCGGGCGCTGTCGCTTGCCGAGATTGTCGACGTGCCTATCGTCATCGTGCATGTCTCCAACCGCGAGGCGATGGAGGAAATCCGCCGGGCTCGTCAGCGCGGCCAGAAAATCGCCGGCGAAACCTGCCCGCAATACCTGATGCTGACGGCGGATGATCTGGATCTTGAAGGTCTGGAGGGCGCCAAATTCGTCTGCTCGCCACCGCCACGCGACAGACAAAGTCAGGATGCCTGCTGGGAAGGTATCGAGCAGGGCGTCTTCGACCTCTTCTCCTCCGATCACTGCCCCTTCCGCTTCGACGATCCGGAGGGCAAGCTGAACGAGAGGGGTAAACGACATTTCCGCTGGATCCCGAACGGCATTCCAGGCGTCGGCACACGCCTGCCCATCCTGTTTTCCGAGGGCGTGATGAAGGGCCGCATCGATATCAACCGCTTCGTTGCGGTGACCTCCACCAATCATGCAAAGCTCTACGGGCTTTATCCGCAAAAGGGTACGATCGCGATCGGTGCCGATGCCGATATCGCGCTGTGGGATCCGACAAGGCAGGTGACGCTCACCAATGACATGCTTCAGCATGGCGCCGATTACACGCCCTATGAGGGGCTCGATGTGAACGGCTGGCCGGTGCGCGTGCTGTTGCGCGGAAAGACGATCGTCTCCGATGATGCCCTGACAGACCAGAGACCAGCCGGGCACTATCAGGCACGGCAGAAATCATCGCTGCTGCGGGCGGGAGGCCTGTAAGGCAGGCCTCCCGCGCTGGCACTGTCAGTTCGCCACAGCCGCGCGCACATCTATCGCAGCCCTTTCGTTTTCTCTAAGATGAAGAAAAATCGAAAGCTGGGTTATACTGTGTCTGCATGCCAGGTGAAGATCGAAATGTTTGCCAAGGCGTAGGAACGAGTGCCACCGATGAACTTGCGGCCGTGACGCCGCAGCCCGCCGCAAGTCCTGGAGCGCAGCTTTGCGAGGGGAAGGTGGCACAGGCGATTGTGTCTGATGCTTTGAAATTCAAGCGGTGCGCATCGGCCATATTTCGCCGGTTCACACCATCATCTGTGGTCATTGTCCGCCTCGAAGCGTCAATATGGTGTGCGCCACGCCAGATGTGGCTGCCATCGAAACAGGCCCCGTCGCACGTTGTCCTGTTGACGAATAGCATTCGTTTGACATTCATTTTATTTTCGCTCTACAGTACATCAGTTTCGCATATGCTCACAAATGGGACAGGGCGGCGCATCAGACAGGTTTTTTCCTGTCGACCAATGTGGCCGCAGGTCTGGAAGTTTTGATGCCGGTGCTCTGTCCTGCCGCTTGATGGCGGCGTGATGGATGGGCTTTCAAGCCTTGGAGGGGCTGAAGGGGACCGGTCATCGACAGCTTAGGGTTGGGAGGCCCAAGGCATGCTGGAATTGCATAATGTGTCGAAGGTGGTGGGCCGCGACTACCATATTTTCCCGACCACCCTTGCACTCAAGCGGGGAACGCTGAATGTCCTGCTTGGTCCGACGCTGTCGGGCAAGACCTCGCTGATGCGCCTGATGGCCGGGCTTGATCGACCGACGGAGGGGCAGATCCTCTTTGATGGCACGGATGTCACCGGCATGCCGGTGCAAAAGCGCAACGTCGCCATGGTCTACCAGCAGTTCATCAACTATCCGGCGCTGACGGTTTATGAAAACATCGCATCGCCCATGCGTATTGCCGGCAAGGATGCCGCCACGATCGACCGCGAGGTGAAGAAGGCCGCCGATCTGCTGCGGCTGACGCCTTATCTCGATCGCACGCCGCTCAACCTCTCCGGCGGCCAGCAGCAGCGCACGGCGCTTGCCCGCGCCATCGTCAAGAACGCCAATCTCGTGCTTCTCGACGAACCGCTGGCCAACCTGGATTACAAACTGCGTGAGGAATTGCGCGAGGAACTGCCAAAGATCTTTGCCGCATCCGGTGCGATCTTCGTTTATGCGACCACAGAACCGTCCGAGGCGCTGCTGCTCGGCGGCAGCACCGCGACGCTCAGCGAAGGCCGCGTCACCCAGTTCGGCGACACCATCCGTGTCTACCGTGAACCGTCAGATCTTCTGACCGCCCGCACCTTTGCCGACCCGCCGCTCAATACCATCAACCTCGTCCACGAGGGGGGACAGTTCCTGCATGGTGGCCAGCCGATCCTTCCCGTACCGTCGCATCTAGCGGCCATTCCGTCCGGGCCGGTGACGGTGGCGTTTCAGCCGCATCATCTGATGCTCGCGCCGCGCCCGTTCAGCCATCCGCTCGCAACCCGAACCCAGGTTTCGGAGATCGCCGGGTCCGAAAGCTTCATCCACCTGGATTTCGCCGGTGAAAAATGGGTGATGTTGACGCACGGCATCCACGACATCGATCCCGACCAGATGATCGATGTGCATCTGGATACGCGCCATCTGATGGCATTCGACCCGGCAACCGGTGCGACGCTTGCTGCGCCACATCCAACGGCGGCGTGAGGAAGACACCATGGCCCGTATCAGCCTCGATCATATCCGCCACGCCTATAACGCCAAGGCCAAGGCTGCCGGCGATTATGCCTTGAAGAAGGTTCATTACGAATGGGACGACGGCGGCGCCTACGCGCTTCTGGGCCCCTCCGGCTGCGGCAAGACCACGCTGCTCAACATCATCTCCGGGCTCCTGCATCCCTCCGATGGGCGCATCCTGTTTGACGGCAAGGACGTGACGACCCTGTCGACCGAGGCGCGCAACATCGCCCAGGTTTTCCAGTTCCCGGTCGTTTACGACACGATGAGCGTCTTCGACAATCTCGCCTTTCCGCTGCGCAACCGGCATGTGCCGGAGGCCGAGGTGAAAAAACGCGTCGAGCACATCCTTGACATGACGGACCTCGCGTCCATGGCGGGCCGGCGCGCGCAGGGGCTGACGGCCGACCAAAAGCAGAAGATCTCGCTCGGCCGCGGGCTGGTGCGCTCCGATGTCAACGCGATCCTCTTCGATGAGCCGCTCACCGTCATCGATCCGCATATGAAATGGCAGCTGCGCTCGCAGTTGAAGCGCCTGCATCGCAGTTCACGTTTTACCATGGTGTATGTGACGCATGACCAGACCGAGGCGCTGACCTTTGCCGACAAGGTCGTCGTGATGCATGACGGACAGATCGTCCAGATCGGCACGCCTGCCGAACTTTTCGAACGGCCGAGCCACACCTTCGTTGGTTATTTCATCGGTTCACCGGGCATGAATGTCATGCCGGTTGCGGTGGAGGGTGCATCTGCCCGTATCGGCGATCAGACGATTGCGCTGTCCGGCGCACCGAAAGTTAATGCCGGCGCCAAGGTGGAGCTTGGCATCCGCCCGGAATTCGTGCGGTTATCGCGCGAGGGCATGACAATCGACATCGGCAAGGTCGAGGATATCGGACGCCAGAAGATCGTGCGGGCGCGGTTCTGTGGGCAACCTCTCTCCATCGTTCTTTCGGAAGACGACGAAATCCCGGCCGATCCGCGCGTCACGTTTGATCCCGGAGCTATCGGCATATTCGCCGATAGCTGGCGCGTCGGCATGGAGGGCTGAAACATGAACAAGACGTGGAACAACAAAGCCTGGTTCATGGTGCTGCCGGTTCTGGTGTTGGTGGCCTTTTCCGCCGTCATTCCGCTCATGACGGTGGTGAATTATTCGGTGCAGGATACGTTCGGCAACAACCAGTTCTTCTGGGCAGGCACCGACTGGTTCGTGCAGATGCTTTCTTCCGACCGGTTCTGGAATGCTCTGGCGCGCAATCTTGTCTTCTCCGGCATCATTCTTGCAATCGAGGTGCCGCTTGGCATTTTCATTGCGCTCAACATGCCAAAGACCGGGCCGGGCGTGCCGGTCTGCCTCGTGCTGATGGCTCTGCCGCTTCTCATTCCGTGGAATGTCGTCGGCACCATCTGGCAGGTGTTCGGGCGCGTCGATATCGGCCTGCTGGGTTATGTGCTGAACAGTCTCGGCATCGATTATAATTACACGCAGGACCCCGTTGATGCCTGGGCAACCGTCATCGTCATGGATGTCTGGCACTGGACGAGCCTTGTCGTGCTGCTCTGCTATGCCGGTCTCGTCTCCATTCCGGATGCCTATTACCAGGCTGCCAAGATCGATGGTGCCTCCCGCTGGTCGGTATTTCGCTATATCCAGCTGCCGAAGATGAAGCGGGTGCTGCTGATTGCCGTACTCCTGCGCTTCATGGACAGTTTCATGATCTACACCGAGCCATTCGTGGTAACGGGCGGTGGGCCGGGCAATTCCACCACCTTCCTCTCCATCGATCTTGTCAAGATGGCGGTTGGCCAATTCGATCTCGGGCCGGCGGCGGCCATGTCGATCATCTACTTCCTGATCATCCTTCTGCTGTCATGGGTCTTTTATACCGTGATGACGCAGAGCGATGCCGAAGAGAAGTGAGGGGAAAACATGAGCCAAATCAGCACCCGCAGCCGCTTCGGTTTCCTCGTCCCGACGATCTATATCGTCTTCCTCATCCTGCCGATCTACTGGCTGGCGAATATGAGCTTCAAGACGAACAGCGAGATCCTCGGGGCCTTTTCGCTCTGGCCGCAGCAGCCGACACTGCGCAACTACATGGTGATCTTTACCGATCCTTCCTGGTACAACGGCTACATCAACTCCATCATCTATGTGGTGATGAACACGGTGATTTCGGTCAGTGCAGCACTTCCGGCAGCCTACGCTTTTTCCCGCTATCGTTTTCTCGGCGACAAGCACCTGTTCTTCTGGCTCTTGACCAACCGCATGGCGCCGCCGGCCGTGTTTGCCCTGCCCTTCTTCCAGCTTTATTCGGCCTTCGGCCTCATCGACACCCATATTGCGGTTGCCATCGCGCACTGCCTGTTCAACGTGCCGTTGGCGGTGTGGATCCTGGAAGGGTTCATGTCGGGCGTTCCGAAGGAAATCGACGAAACTGCCTATATCGACGGTTATTCCTTCCCGAAATTCTTCGTCAAGATCTTCATGCCGCTGATTGCCTCCGGCATCGGTGTCGCCGCCTTCTTCTGCTTCATGTTTTCCTGGGTCGAGCTTCTGATTGCCCGGACGCTGACGACCACAGATGCCAAGCCGATTGCAGCGACCATGACGCGCACCGTCTCGGCGTCAGGCATGGACTGGGGCGTGCTGGCGGCGGCCGGCGTGCTCACCATCATTCCCGGCGCGCTCGTCATCTATTTCGTCCGAAACTACATTGCCAAGGGCTTTGCCCTCGGCCGCGTCTGACAGGAGGTTTGCGGTGAGCTTCACATGGATGGCCTGGACACTGCCGACGGCGCTGTTTTTCATCGGCATCTTCACGTTGATCGCGGCCATGGGCGTCTGGGAATACCTGTCGCCGGGCGGTGGTCCGCGGGTTGGAGTTTTGAGGTTCGAGACGACGCGCGGCGACCGCCTGTTCGTGTCGCTGCTGGGCTCCGCATTCATTCATCTCGCATGGCTGGGTCTTGGAGGGCCCAGTCTATGGTGGGCTTTGGCCCTGTCCGTGGTCTATGCGATCGGCGTGTTCCGCTTCGTTTAGCCAGGAGGGCCAGAAGGCCTGCCGGGTGGGACCGGCAGGCAATTCTAAACGACTATCTGCAATCGCAACGTTGGGAGGAGACCTTATGCGACGGCACCTGATGACGACAACGGCAGCCCTGCTGCTGGCAATGACAGGGACGGCCTTTGCCGACATGAACGCGGCAACGCAGTTCCTGGACAAGGAAATCAAGGACATGTCGGCGCTGACGCGCGCCGACCAGGAAAAGGAAATGCAATGGTTCATCGATGCGGCAAAGCCCTTTGCCGGCATGGATATCAAGGTTGTTTCCGAGACCATCACCACGCATGAATACGAATCCAAGGTGCTGGCGCCAGCTTTCACGGCAATCACCGGCATCAAGATCACCCATGACCTGATCGGCGAAGGCGATGTGGTCGAAAAGCTGCAGACGCAGATGCAGTCCGGCGAAAATATCTATGACGCCTATGTCAACGATAGCGACCTCATCGGCACCCACTGGCGCTACAAGCAGGCGCGCTCGCTGACCGACTGGATGGCCAACGAAGGCAAGGCCGTCACCAACCCCGGCCTCGACCTGCAGGACTTCATCGGCCTGAAATTCACCACCGCGCCGGATGGCAAACTCTACCAGCTGCCGGACCAGCAGTTCGCCAATCTCTACTGGTTCCGTTATGACTGGTTCAACGACGCCAAGAACAAGGCCGATTTCAAGGCGAAATACGGCTACGATCTCGGCGTTCCCGTCAATTGGTCGGCTTATGAGGACATTGCCGCATTCTTCACCGGCCGCGAGCAGGACGGAAAGAAGGTCTTCGGCCACATGGACTATGGCAAGAAGGACCCATCGCTCGGCTGGCGCTTTACCGACGCCTGGCTTTCCATGGCCGGCAATGGCGACAAGGGCCTGCCGAACGGCTTGCCGGTGGATGAATGGGGCATCAAGGTGGACGAAAAATCCCGTCCGGTCGGCTCCTGCGTGGCGCGCGGCGGCGATACCAACGGGCCGGCCTCCGTCTACGCCATCCAGAAATACCTCGATTGGTTGAAGGCCTATGCACCGCCGTCAGCGCAAGGCATGACCTTCTCGGAATCCGGGCCGGTGCCATCACAGGGTGAAGTCGCCCAGCAGATGTTCATGTACACGGCCTTTACCGCCGATCTCGTCAAGGATGGCCTGCCGGTCGTCAACGCCGACGGGACGCCGAAATGGCGCTTTGCGCCCAGCCCGCACGGCGTCTACTGGAAGGACGGCATGAAGCTGGGTTACCAGGACGTCGGCTCCTGGACGCTGCTGAAATCCACCCCTGATGACCGCGCCAAGGCGGCGTGGCTTTATGCCCAGTTCGTCACCTCCAAGACCGTCGACGTGAAAAAGAGCCATGTCGGCCTGACGCTGATCCGGGAATCGACCATCCAGCACAAGAGCTTCACCGACCGTGCGCCAAAGCTCGGTGGCCTCATCGAGTTCTACCGCTCGCCGGCCCGCGTGCAATGGTCGCCGACCGGCACCAATGTGCCGGATTATCCAAAGCTTGCCCAGTTGTGGTGGCAGGCGATCGGCGATGCCTCTTCCGGAGCAAAGACCGCGCAGGCCGCCATGGACTCGCTGTGCTCGGAACAGGAAAAGGTCATGCAACGCCTCGAGCGCGCCGGCGTTCAGGGCGATATCGGCCCGAAGCTCGCCGAAGAGCATGATCTGGCCTACTGGAACAAGGATGCCGTCGCCAAGGGCCACCTTGCGCCGCAGTTGAAGGTTGCGAACGAAAAGGAAAAGCCCCTCACCGTCAATTATGACGAGCTGGTGAAGAGCTGGCAGAAGAAGTAATACGGGCGGACCAAGTGAGCGATTGCGCCGGCGGATGTTCATCATCCGCCGGCTTTTTTTGGGGATGTGGGTAGCTGGCGCAGAGATCATTCAATGTCCATAGCCATTCATTGAAGCGCGAGACTGAGCGTGATCGGCCATGACAATCCGAGAGACGGCTGCCATCAGAACCTGTGGATCCGCAACCCGAGCACTTTCTCCGAAATGATCACCACGGCCAGCGTCAGCACAATCGAAACCGTCGAGACGGCTGCGGCCTCCGGCGTGAAATTGGTGCGCAGGTAATCGTAAAGCTGGATGGGCAGCGTTGCTGTTCCGATATTCTTCAACATGAAGGAGATGGTGAAGATATCGAAGGAAATGATGAATGCGAACAGGCAGCCGCCGATGACGCCGGGCTTGATCAGGGGCAACATGATGCGGCGAAAGCGGGTGAAGGGACCCGCCCCGAGGCTTCGTGCCGCAAGGCTCCAGGCGGGATCATAAGATTCCATCGCAGCCGAGACATTGATGAACACGAAGGGCAGCGTGATCAGCACATGGCCGATGATCATCGCGGCGATGGTCTTCGTGCCGATGCCAATCGAATAGACGAAGAACAGCAGCGATATGGCGGTGAGCACTTCCGGCAGCAGAAGCGGCAGCAGCATGGCAAGCCGCACACTTTCCTTCCAGCGACCGGAATGCTGGATGTAGAACATCGCAGCCATTGTGCCGATGATGCCCGAAATCACCGTCGAGACCGCAGCCACCCAGAGCGATGTCCTGATCGCCCGCATGAAGACGTCGTTGTTGAAGAACACGACATACCACCGGAAGGACAGGCCCTGCGGCGGAAATGTCAGGAATGCACCGGCATTAAACGACGCGCCGACGACCACGAGGATTGGCAGGAGCAGAAAGGCGTAAATGACCAGGCAATAGCCCGTCAGCAAGGGTTTCGACATCAGTTCGCCTTCCATTTCATGCGGGTGAGCCGGGCAAAGATCAACACGACAAGCGCGCCCGTCAGAGAAAGCATCAGCGCCATGGCCGAACCGAACGGCCACTGGAACGTGTCGATCAGGGCATCGACCACACTGACGGCCATTGTCTTCACCCGCAGGCCGCCAATCAGCGAGGGCGTCACATAGGCACTGAGCGAGAGCACGAAGACCAGGATACAGCCGGCCTGGATCCCTGGCATGGACAACGGCAGCACGATGCGCCGGAACGCCGTGATCCTGCCGGCTCCCAGCGAGCGTGCCGCGGCCTCGATGGAGGGGTCGATCCCCTGAAGCGCGCTCATCAGCGGCAGGATCATGAACGGCAGGAAGACATGGACGAGGGCTATGACGATGCCGAGCGAATTATACATCAGCCCTAGCGGACTATCGATCAGCCCCATGTTGATCAGCGTGCGGTTGATGATGCCGTTATTGCCCAGAAGGATCGTCCAGCCATAGCTGCGGATCACGATGCCCACGAGCAATGGCGACAGCACGAGCCCATAGGCGAGGCCACGAAACCGCATCTGGGTTCTGGCCAGTTGCCAGGCGACGGGAAAACCCAGAATAAGGCAGGCAAATGTTGTGATGGCGCCGATCATCAGCGTATTGGCGATCTGCTCCAGATAAAAGCTGTCGGAAAACAGCCTGAGATAATTGCCGGTGGTAAAACCGGGGGCATAAGGAGAGCCATTGCCCGGATTGCGAAAGCTCATGATGCCGATATTGATATAGGGCAGGACGAGGAAGAGGCCGAGCAGCAGCACGGCCGGCGCAATCAACAGGAACGGCTTTGCGGAGCGGGAACTGATACTCATGACGGCGCCCCGAGCGGCCAGAAGCGTTCACCGTCAACCTTGATGGTGACGCGATCTCCCGCAGCCCAGCGATTGCGCGGGAAGGTCTGCACATTGATCGTCTGGCCATTGTCCAGCGTCAGGCGGTAATCGACAAGGCTTCCCGAGTAATAGCTGGCGGAGATGGTGGCCTGGGCGCCACCGTTATCGGCGCTTGCAAGCTCGACGGCTTCGGGACGCAGTGTCAGTATGACTGTGCCGTTGGCATCAGGTGCGACACCGCGCACCAGAAACTGCCCGAGAACCGTATCGACAAGGGTCAGATCGCCGGCGGCCGGTGAAACCACTTTGCCTTCCAGGATATTCACCTGACCCACGAACTGCGCGACCTCAAGGCTGGCTGGTCGCTCGTAGATATCGGAGGGTGAACCATGCTGCGCGATGCGACCGCCGAACATCACGACCACCCGGTCGGACATGGTCATCGCCTCGGCCTGATCATGCGTCACGTAGACGGTGGTGATGCCGACCCGCTTTTGCAGGTCGCGAATGAACACCCGCATTTCCTCGCGCAGCTTGGCATCGAGATTGGCCAGCGGCTCGTCGAGCAGCAGGATACGGGGCTCGATCACCAGAGCACGGGCCAGCGCCACACGCTGCTGTTGTCCGCCGGAAAGCTGGCGTGGATAGCGGTCGGCGTATCCAGACAGCTGTACCATGTCGAGGACGCGTGCCGTGCGCGCGGCAATGTCCGATCGGGAGACGCGTCGCATTTCAAGGCCGAAGGCCAGGTTTTGCGCCACCGTCATATGGGGAAACAGCGCATAGTTCTGGAACACCATGCCGATGTCGCGCTTTTCGGCGGGCACGTTGACCACATCCTGACCGTCAAAGCGGATGGCACCGGCTGTCGCCTCCTCGAAACCGGCAATCATCTTCAGCGTCGTCGTCTTGCCGCAACCGGAAGGGCCAAGCAGTGAGATGAACTCGCCATCGGCAATCTTCACGGAAATCCCGTTCACCGCCAGAGAGCTTCCATAGTCCTTGGTCAGCCCTTCAATGCTCACCTCTGTCATGATCGATCTTCCAAATTCTGCCCGCGATGGTGTTGCGCGCGCCTATGCCGGGGTACCGGGCCGCTCTACGCGGCCCGACCATTGTGATTGAGGAGAAAAACCTGCAATCAGCGCATGACCTTTGCCCAGGTCTCGGCAAAGGCGGCCTGTTTCTCGTTCATGAAATTCCAGTCCCAGGTCAGGACCTTGTCCATCATGGCGCCCGAGATCGGCACGTCCTTCTTCAGGTCCTCGGGCACGATCACCTTGGAATTGGTGGGCGAGACGAAGAACTGCTTCATCAATGGCAGCTGTCCCTCGGGAGACAGCAGGAAGTTGGCGTATTCGTAGGCCAGTTCCTTTTCCGGTCCGTTGGCCAGAATGTTGAGCGTCTGGTCGAACATGATCAGACCCTCTTCCGGCACCACGACATCGATCGGCAGGCCTTGCGCGCGAAGGCGTGCCACTTCGCCGAAATCGAAGGGAGCAACGACAAATTCGCCGGACGCGATGCCGGTCGAGAGGTTGAAATCGGCCTGGATAACGGGCCCGAGCTTTTCGAGTGCCTTGAAGCCGGCATCGATATCATACTGGTCCTTGCCAAAAATCTTGGAGGCCAGCATCAGTTCCATTTTGCCGGCCGTGTTGGCAAAGTTGTAAAGACCGATGCGTCCCTTGAATTCCGGATTGTCCCAAAGATCCTTCCAGCTTTTCGGTGGCGTCTTCACCATGTCGGTGCGGTAGGCGAGCCCGATGGGCGACACCATGGCGACCGCACCCCAGCCATCGGTCTTCTTGGCCAGCGGATAGAGGTCATTGTAGTTCGACAGCTTGGTGAGATCGAGCTTCTCGAAAAAACCTTCCTTGCGAAGGCTCGAGGCGAAAGCTTCGTTGGTCATCAGGATGGAATAAGGCGGGTTCTTTACGCCTGCAGCCCGCAGGTTGGCGCTCCATACCCGGCCGTTGCCGGCGTCAAGCGTTACGGCTGCGCCGCTCTTGGCGGTAAAGGCCGGTGCCAAAGTCGTGCGCCAGAACTGCTCCCACGCCCCGCCAAGCGTCGGCACAACGAGTGTCTTACCCTCGGCGCGGGCGGGCATGCCGATCATTCCGGCAGCTGCAAAGCCGCCCATTCCGGCAAGAAGGTGCCGTCTGTTCATGGTCATCATTTCAGTTCCCCTTATCGTTGCGGTGTCATGGGTGAGAGCAATGGGCGACGGACGATCTTTCGTTTCCTGTCGTCAGGATGGCTTGCCGAAGGCCTGGCTGGTCTTCAGGGCGATGTAATCTCCATAGGTGATCGGCTCGTAACGGGCCGCAGCCTTGGCCGCGAACGGCGGCAGGCATTCGATAACGGTGTCCCGCGAGGGATTGAGAAAGAACGGGATCGACTGGCGTCGTGTCGTGCCTTTGAACTTGCCCGGCGGATTGGCCACCCGATGGGGTGTCGAAACCCACTCGTCATTCGTCCAGCGCATGAAGGCATCGGCGATATTGACGACATAGGCGCCCTCGATATTGGGCGCGTCCAGCCAGTCCCCGGCGCGGTTGCGCACCTGAAGTCCGCCGGGAGACGCTTCCGAGCGCAGGATGGTCATGAAACCATAATCGGTATGAACGCCGGCGCGCAGTTGACCGGGCAGCGGGCTTTCGCTCTGTTCGGGATAGTTGATGACCCGCAGTGCCGAGAGATGGTTCTCGAATGCCGGCTCGAAATAATCCGGCGCAAGGCCGATCGCTTGGCAGAACGCCCGGCGCAAATGGCGTGACAGCGCTTCCATTTCGGCGAAATAGGCGTGGAAGGCGGCTTCCAGTCCGGCAGGTTTTGACGGCCATGTGTCGCCGCCAAGCCGATGGCCGAAATTAAGGCTTTCCTTGTAGTCGCCCGGCGTCTTGATGCCGAGCGTTGCACTCAGCGCCTCGTCGGCCAGTGGCGAAAACGATACGCCCCCTTCAAGGGCCGTGCCGCGCCCCTGCTGCTTTTTCCACTCCGCCGGCTCATCAAAGAATGCGCGGGCCAGATTGTAGAGATCGGAGGTCGCCTCTTTGGAAACACCATGGCCGGTGACGAGGAAAAAGCCGGTTTCGCGGCAAGCCGCCTCGATGGCCGCGACAACGGCTGCACCGCCGTCCGTGCCTGCAATGAAAGGCGCAATATCGATCACCGGGATGCTGTTAAGGTCCGGTGTGGCGGTTGAAGCCGTCTGCATTGTCATACCCTTTTCCGGTTCTTGTCTCGCCTTGGCGGCTGCGGGATCAATCGAGGCCCTTGAAGGGCGCATCACGGAATTCGAGATATTCCTTGAGCGACATCTTCTGCAGATTGCGCATCCACTCCTGGCCCTTGGTGCTGACGTGAAGGGCGGCGATGGCGTGGACATTGTAGTCGAAGGCTGTGTGAAGGCCCGCGGCGACCTGCTGGTTGTTGATCGAGGCCTTGGCAAACTTGATGGCCGGAACCGGCATACGCGCCAGCTTGCGCGCCAGGTTCTCGGTCTTTTCCTTCAACTGATCGGCCGGCACGATCTTGTTGATCAGATGCATGCGCAGCGCTTCTTCGGCGTCCACCAGATCGCCTGTGTACATCAGCCAGCGCGTGTCGCGCGTCGACAGCAGCCACGGCATGAACAGCGCCGGCGGACCGGAATTGTGGCGCACTTCGGGTTCGCCGAACTTGGCATTGTCAGCAGCAATCGCCAGATCGCAGGACATCATCAGCTCCAGCGCACCCGCGAGCGCATAACCGTTGATGGACGCGATGACCGGGATTGGCGCTTTCCAGATATTGAGAAGCGCCTGGGCGTTCTCGGTCATATCCGCCTGCCAGGATTCGATGTCGACATCATAGTCGGCGCCCTGGAGATCGTAGCCGGAGGAGAACGCACGGCCGGCACCGGTGATGACGAGCGCATTGACATCAGGATCGGCCACCGCCATGGCGACGGCCCGGTCGATCTCGCGCACCGTCGTCTTGTTCATGGCGTTCAGTTTATCGGGGCGATTGAGGGTGATCGTCGCGAACTTGTCCGTGCCGTCCTTCTCGTAGAGGATGGTTTCGAACGGGGCGGTCGTGCTCATACGGTCTTCCTTCTTGCGGTCATGTCTGTGGGCGTGTCTGCGGAAATGGCGCCGGTGCTGGCAGGTTTTGCCAGAAGGTCGGCCTTGCTTTTCTCGAACCGTGCGATCGCTGCCGTCTTGACTGGGCCGAAGCCACGGATCTGGTCGGGCAGGCCGGCAAGTGCGGTGGCGTGATCGAGATTGCCGTGCGATAGCGCTGCCGCAAGCCCGTCGATCAGGCTAAAATAGTCGGCCACCAGCCGGCGTTCGGTGCGGCGCTCATGGGTGTAGCCGAAGACATCGAGCGGCGTTCCGCGCAGCACCTTCATCTTTTCAAGCGCTGCAAAAGCCGGGGCAATCAACTTGCCGGGAATGGCAATCTTGGCCGGGTTGCCGGTGCGCTTGTCGGTCCTGCGAGAGAACAGCGGCGGCGCGAGGTGGTGCTTCACCTCGAAATCACCTTCGAATTGTGCGGCGATCTTGTCGTGAAAGCTCCGGTCGCGGTGCAGGCGGGCGACCTCATACTCGTCCTTATAGGCCATGAGCTTGAAGGCATTGCGCGCCACGGCTTCAGCAAAGGCTTCACCCCCGACAAGACTGGAAGCTGCGGTGCGAGCGGTTTCCACCAGCCTGCTGTACCGCCGTGCATAGGCGGAATTCTGGTAGTTGGTGAGGAAGTCGACACGTCGCCTGACGATATCCTCAAGCGTTTCGGCCGGCTTTTCCTCGGGCGCCCCGGCACCGGCCGCCGTCTTGACGGCATCCGGATCGATCGCCGAGCGGCGGCCCCAGCCGAAGGCCGCCCGGTTCATGGCGATACCGGTGCCGTTGAGATCAATCGCGGCAAGGATCGCATCGAGCGTGATCGGCACCAGGCCGCGCTGAAAGGCATGGCCGAGCAGGAACATGTTGGCGGCAATGGCATCGCCCATCAGGGCCAGACCGAGTTTTGTGGCGGCAACGAGCGTCACCGCATCGTGGCCGCCGGCCTTGCGCAGGGCGTTCAGCGTGGCTTCCTGGCGGAAATCGAGTGCGGTGTTCTGCACGAAGGAAGCGGTGGGGGCAAAGTGGTCATCGAGCACGGCCTGCGTGCGGCCCGCCTTGAAGGTCTGCAGGGCGCTCTTTGCTGCCGAAACCACGATGTCGAAGCCCAGAACCAGATCGCTTTCGCCCGAGCCGATGCGGATCGAGGAAATATGCTGCGGGTCTCGTGCAACACGAAGATGCGACACCACGGCGCCGTTCTTCTGCGCCAGCCCCGTCTGGTCGAGCGTCTGAACCGCCAGACCATCGATATGCGCGGCCATCGACAGGATGGCGCTGACGGTGATGACGCCGGTTCCGCCGATGCCGGCAAGCAGCATGTTGTAAGGGCGCTCCGTAAGGGTGCGCATCTGCGGCAGCGGCAGGTCATCGAACGAAACCTTTGCCGCCTTTGCCGCCGGTTTGCGGATCGTGCCGCCTTCGATGGTCACGAAGCTGGGGCAGAAACCCTTCACGCAGGAGAGATCGGTGTTGCAGCTTGATTGGTTGATGCGGCGCTTGCGACCGAACTCGGTTTCCTGCGGCTCGACCGAGATGCAGTTCGACACCGCCGAACAATCGCCGCAGCCTTCACAGACCAGTTCGTTGATGAAGGCCCGCTTGTCGGAGACGGCAAGCGCCCCGCGCTTGCGGCGGCGGCGTTTTTCTGCGGCACAGACCTGATCGTAGATGAGAACGGTGACGCCCTCGACGTCGCGCAACTGCCGCTGCACGTCGTCAAGCTCGTCGCGGTGATTGACGCTCACCCCCTTTGGCAGTCTGCCCTGCCAGACCTCCGGGCGTTCGGCGACCACCGCGACACGCGCCGCACCTTCGGCCAGCATCTGGCCGACAATGCCGGGAACGGTGACCTCGCCATCGTGTTTCTGGCCGCCGGTCATGGCCACGGCGTCGTTGTAGAGGATCTTGTAGGTGGCGTTGACCTTGGCGGCGATGGCGGCCCGGATGGCCAGAACACCGGAATGGAAATAGGTGCCGTCGCCCATGTTGACGAAAATATGCTTCTCGTCGGTAAACTGCGAAAGGCCGATCCAGGCGCCGCCTTCGCCGCCCATCTGGGTGAATGTCGAGGTGCTGCGTTCCTCCAGCCCGATCACCATCATGTGGCAGCCGATGCCGGTAGAGGCGCGGCTGCCTTCCGGCAAACGGGTGGAAACACTGTGCGGACAGCCCGAACAGAAATAGGGATCGCGCTTTAGCGCCGGTGTCTCGACGGCGCTGGCAGAAAGGGCCGCTTCGATGTCATGGGCGCGTGCGGCCAATCCGGCATCGTGATCGTTGAGAAGCGACAGGATCGCACCGGCCACGGAGACCGCATCGATCTCGCCGGCAGCAGGCAGCAGAGGTTTGCCGTTGACGCCGATCTTGCCGAACACGCGTGGTCGCTGGTCGGTTGCCATGTTGAACAGCAGGGATTTGATCTGGTCCTCGATGATCGGCCGCTTTTCCTCGACCACCAGCAATTGCTCCACGCCGGATGCAAACCGCGACAGCCCTTCCGGTTCGAGGGGCCAGACGAGCCCCACCTTGTAAAGCCGGATGCCGAGCGCCAGCGCCCGCTGCTCGTCGATGCCAAGGCTTGAGAGCGCGCCCTTGAGATCGAGCCAGGATTTGCCGGTGGAGACGATGCCGAGCCGGGCTTTGCCGGCCGGGATTGCCCAAAGTGAGCGATCGATGGCATTGGCGCGTGCAAAGGCATGCACGCCCTCCATCTTGTTTTCCAGCCGCCGTTCCATGGCATGCGGACCATCGGGCCAGCGCAGGGAAAAACCGCCCGCTTCCGTTGGATAAACAATGGTCGAAGCCTCCGGGTCAAGGGTGACGGTCGCGGTGCATTCGACCACTTCCGTCTGGCATTTGAAGCCGATCCAGGCGCCGGAATAGCGGCTCATGGCCCAGCCCAGCAGGCCGTAATCGATGTATTCGCCGACACCGGCGGGAGACAGAAGCGGCACCATGGCCGAGATGAGGTTATGCTCGCTCTGGTGCGGCAGGGTCGAGGAGACCGCACCATGATCATCGCCCACCAGCAGCAGCACGCCGCCCTTGGCATCGGTGCCGACAGCATTGGCGTGGCGGATGACATCCATGGTCCGGTCTACGCCCGGTCCCTTGCCATACCACATGGAAAACACGCCATCGTAACGCGCGCCGGGAAACAGCGAGGTCTGCTGTGTTCCCCAGAGGGCCGTGGCGGCCATGTCTTCGTTAAGGCCGGGCTGGAAGCGGATATGGTGTTCGGTAAGATAACGTTTGGCGCGGGCCATTTCCCGGTCGAAACTGGCAAGCGGCGACCCGCGATAGCCGGACACGTAACCGGCGGTATTGAGCCCGCGCGCCAGATCGCGCTGGCGCTGCACCATCGGCAGGCGCACCAGCGCCTGCGTGCCCGAAACCAGAATAGCGCCACGCTCGAGCGTGTAGCGGTCATCAAGCCTTGAGGCCGGTTCGGAGGGCGTGGGTTCGGGGCGTTGGGAAGCAGCGGGCGTTGCAGACATTAGACGTACTCTGCAGCCGCAGGCTTCAGATCGAAGACGCGGCCGGGATTGAGAATGTTGTGCGGGTCGAAGGCTGATTTGAGACGGCGCATTGCCGCCATTTCTGCTGGCGTTCTGACCCAGGGAAGCCAGCGCTTCTTGTCGAGGCCGATGCCATGCTCGGCGGAGATCGCCCCGCCATAACGGGCAACGGCGGCAAAGGCGGCATCCGCCACGCGCGCATGTTCGCGGGTGCGCACGAGATAATGCAGGTTTCCATCGCCGAGATGGCCGAAGATATAAAATTGCGCATCGGGATCGGCGCTCAGCACAGCGTGCGACGCCGTCTCGATGAACGCCTGCATGACCGGGATCGGCAACCCGATATCAAAGCCGGTGACATGGTCCATGCTGAAGATGAACTGGCTTGCACCCTCGCGCAAAGCCCAGATCGCCGCGTAGTCGCGCGCCGAGGTCGAGACCGCCACGTCGCTGACAAGGCCATCGTCATAAGCCACCATCAGCGCCTCTGAAAACCGTGCCTCGTCATCCGTTTCCGACTGGCCCTGGATCTCGATCAGCGCATACATGCCGGCATTGACCGGAACCGGCGGCGTGGCACCCGAATGGGCAATCACGCCTGCATAGACCTCGGGAAAAATCACCTCGAACGCGGAGATCAGCGGCCCAAGCGTGCCGCGCAGGCTCTCCAGAAGAGCAATGGCGGCGCCAAGCGATGGCAGTGCGCAAAAGGCATTGGCCTGCGCGCGCGGCTTTGGATGAAGTTTCAGGCAGGCCCGCGTGATGACGCCAAGCGTGCCTTCCGTGCCGATGAAACACGCGCCGAGGTCATAACCGGAATTGTCCTTGGCCAGACCCTTGAGATTGGAAAGGACGGTTCCGTCGGCCAGGACCGCCTCAAGACCCATCACCTGGGCGCGGTACATGCCATAACGCAGGACCCGGATGCCGCCGGCATTGGTGGCGATATTGCCGCCGATGGTGGCCGTTCCCCGCGCGCCGATATCAACGCCGAACATCAGGTCGTGATCGAGAGCCTTTTCCTGCACGGACTGAAGCGTTGCACCCGCATCGGCCATGATCGTTCCGGCAGCCCTGTCGACGGCGCCAAGAGAGGTCATGCGTTCGAGAGACAGAGACACTTCGCCGGCCTGAGGCCGCGCGCCACCGGAAAGGCCCGTGCGCCCACCCTGGACAACGACAGGCTGGCCCGCCGCGTTGCATGCCGACAGGACGGCTGCGACCTCCTGCGTGTTTCTCGGGCGAAACACGAGGGCGGGGGCAGCACCCCGCTCGTCGGTCGCATCCCCGCAATAGGCGGCACCCACTGCCGCACCGGCAAGGATGGCGTTTTTGTCGAGGACGCGCGCAAGATTTGCGGCAAGCGCGTCAAGTCTTTCGGGGCACGCCGTCATGAACGGCTGCCGCCGCGATGGACGGATTTCGGGCATGAAATGCCCCGGTACAGCGATCCCACCAATTTTTGTTCCCCTGGTTATATGGATCTATGGGGCAGGTTATCGCCAATCCCATATTTGTCAAACCTATATTTAAATGGTAATGGCTTTCTCGCTCGAGCCATGCCATCAATGCGTTCAAGCGAAGGAAGAGGCGCCATGAATCTGAGATATGATGAGGTCGTGCGATCGGGGATTGCCAAGCAGGTGGCTGAAAACATCCGCTCGGCCATCATGGACGGCCGCCTGAAGATCGATGAACGCCTGCCGACCGAGGATGATCTGGCCAGAAGTTTCGGCATCTCACGCCCGACCGTTCGCGAGGCCCTGAAGAGGCTGGCGGCCCAGAACCTCATCCATTCCAGGCGCGGACCCCAGGGCGGCAATTTCGTCAAGCGGCCGGATCCCGAGGGCCTCTCCAAGGCCATTACGGGGGCTGCAACCCTGCTGGTGGGGATCGGCGCTTTTGATATCGATGAAATCGTGACGGCGCGGCTGGAGACGGAAAAGATCTGCTGCCGCCTGGCCTGTGAAAACCGTCAGGAAGACGGCTTGCAGGCCATGGCCGCCGAGATCGTCGTGCAGCAGGATGCCTCCATCAGCGACGAAGAGTTTTGTGCCTCTGACGTGCGGTTCCACCGGGCGCTGGTCGATTCAAGCGGCAATGGCCCGCTGAAACTGATGATGTACACCGTCATCGAGGCGTTTATCCCGATCACCAACATGATCGTTTTCCGGGTGCGCGAGCGCCGTCAGGTCGTGGCGTTCCACACGCAGATCATCGATGCCGTGAGGGCGCGCGATACCGATGCTGCAACGGCTGCTCTGACGTCGCTGCTGTCTTATGTGCGCACCAGCTACTCGGCGGCACTCGATGCCCGCGCAAAACGTGAAAATACCTGAGCAAATCAGGGCTTTATCCATAGAAAATCAAAGAAGGGGATAACATGACCGGTTCATTCACAGCGATGGTTGTCGATACCGTGGACGGCAAGCCAAAGAGCGCGTTCAGGCAATTGTCGGTTTCCGATCTGCCAGATCATGATGTGCTGGTCGAGGTGTCCTTCTCGACGCTCAACTACAAGGATGGCCTGGCAATTTCCGGAAAGGGCCGTATTGCCCGCCGCACCCCCATGGTCGCCGGCATCGACCTTGCCGGTACGGTGGTTGAATCCCGCTCGCCGGACTGGAAGGCCGGCGACAAGGTGATCGTCAACGGCTACGGCCTGTCGGAAACCGAATGGGGCGGGTATAGCCGTTTCCAGCGCCTGAAGTCCGAATGGCTGATCGCGCTGCCCGAGAGCTTTTCCCTGCAACAGGCCATGGCAATCGGCACTGCCGGTTATACCGCCGCCCTCTGCGTCAATGCGCTTGAGGACTGGGGCATGATTGCAACCTCCGATCTGCCGGTTCTGGTGACCGGTGCGGCCGGTGGTGTCGGTTCTGTCGCCATCAGCCTGCTGGCTGCAAAAGGCTATGCGGTGACCGCATCGACCGGCCGCGCAGAAACCCATGACTATCTTGCTTCGCTCGGGGCGACGAATTTCATCGCGCGCACCACCCTTGCCGAAAAGGCCGGCCCCTTACAGAAGGAAGTTTGGTCAGGTGCGGTGGATTCCGTCGGCTCCACCACGCTTGCCAATGTGCTGGCGCAGACCGTTTATGGCGGCGGCGTTGCTGCCTGTGGTCTGGCCGGCGGTGCAGATCTGCCGGCAACGGTGTTGCCGCATATCCTAAGAAGCGTCGCGCTCCTGGGGGTCGACTCCGTCATGGCGCCGCTTACCAAACGCCGGCGCGCCTGGCAGACGCTTGCCGATACGCTCGATCACGGCAAGCTTGCACAGATGACCCGTGTGGAGCCGATGTCGGCGCTGCCGCAACTGGCGCAGGAGATCATCGATGGCAAGATCCGTGGTCGTGTGGTCATCGACGTGACCGCATAAGCCCCAAGGGCCGTTGATCTTCGCGATGCGCCAGATGGCGCACCGCTTACAAGGATGACGTCTGCACTCTAGCCGTCCATGGCATCGGCGAGATCGGCAATGAGATCTGACGGATGTTCCAGGCCAATGGAAAGCCTTATCAGGGTGTCGGGGCAGCGCGTGCCGACACCTTCGGTCACGGCACGGTGCTCGATCAGGCTCTCGGTTGACCCCAGTGACGTCGATTGGCGGAAGACCTTTGCCGCCTTCGTCACCGCTGCAGCTTTTGCGCGGCTTGACACGCAGAACGAGAGCATGCTGCCAAAACCATGCAGGAACTGTCTGCTGGCACGATCGAAATCAGGAGATCGTGGCAAGCCCGGGTAATATACCACTTCGACGTCATCACGTGAGGCCAGCCATTCGGCGATCGTCAGTGCAGAACCACAGGCGCGCTCCATCCTGACTGCGAGCGTTCTGATCCCGCGCAGCAACAGCCATTCGCTCATCGGACTAAGCACAGTCCCATGGGCCGTGCGGTGATTTCTCAAAGCCGTTGAATTCTCCGCATCGGCAAGAACCAAAGCACCCGCGGTCAGGTCGCCATGTCCATTCAGAAATTTCGTCGCGGAATGCAGCACGATATCGGCTCCATGTTCGAGCGGGCGACAGAGAACCGGTGTCGCTGCCGTCGAATCCACCAGCAATGCAGCGCCGGCCGCACGGGCCAGATCTGAAAGACCGCGAATATCGGGAACACGCCACTGAGGGTTCGTCGGCAGTTCCGCCCATATCAAGGCCGTTTGCCCCGGGCGAACCGCGGCCCTTGCCTGATCAAGATCGCAAAGATCGACGGTCTCGACCGTCATGCCTCTGACGGACCCCGCACGAGCAATCATCTCCCGGAACTCATAATAACCGTTGGCCTCCATCAGGAGATGGCAACCCTCTGGAAGCATGGCAACGGCTGCCTGCGCGGCCGATGCACCGGAGGCAAATCCCACGGCATCGGCACCTTTCTCAGCCAAGATCATCATGCGCTCGAAATGAGACCCATCCGCCGGCCCGCTTCGCGCATAGCCGCTGGCCGGGCCGCCCTCTCCCAACACATGCGTGACCCCCATATGCAGCGGCGGCACCAGACCACCCGTCTGCCCATCGGTGAAATGGCCAATGCCGGCCAGAATTGTATCGATATGGGGGTCGACCGCCATACTGCACCCTTGCAAAGATCGATTGTCAATTGTCGATCCTTGACAGCATGCTTTCACCTTTGCAATGTTGGGACAATCGCTGCAGCCAAGGTTTCAAAGTCAGTCATGCCGAATTTGCCAAATGATCTTGGCCCCGAGATCGATGCTCTGGTGCGCGCCGCCGAGCCTCGACTGATCGAAATCCGCCGCGATATCCATGCGCATCCTGAAACCGGCTTCGAAACGATCCGCACCGCAGGCATTGTGGCAGAGGAACTGCGCGCGCTGGGCATTGAGCCGCAAACCGGGATCGGGCGCACCGGCGTGGTCGCAACGATCTCCGGCGCGCGACCGGGTCCGTGTGTCATTCTTCGCGCCGACATGGATGCGCTACCGATCCACGAGCAGACCGGCCTCGAATTTGCCTCGACCGTCCCCGGCAAGATGCATGCCTGTGGGCATGATCTCCACACCGCCTCGCTGCTCGGAGCGGCCGGTGCCCTCGTCAAGCTTGCGCCGCGCCTGGCCGGATCGATCCGGTTGATCTTCCAGCCAGCAGAAGAGACGCAGGAGAGCGGCGCCGCCGCCATGGTCGCCGATGGTGCAGCCGACGGCGCAGACATGGCAATCGCCTTCCACAACCGCCCGGAACTGCCGGCCGGCAAGATTGCCCTCCATCGCGGCGCCAGCACCGCCTCCAGCGACGAATTTCAGGTTGTCATCCGCGGCAAATCGGGCCATGCCGCACGGCCACATGCCGCCATCGATCCGATTGTCGCGGCCGCCTATGTCATCACGCAATTGCAGACGGTGATCTCGCGTGAGATGGACCCGGCACTCTCCGCCGTCCTGACGATCGGTCACATTCAAGGGGGCGCGACACAGAACATCATCCCGGACAGCTGCATGTTCGAGGGCACGGTGAGATGCCGTTCACCGCAATCGCGAGACCTGGCTGAGGCATCGTTCCGACGCATCTGCGCAGGATCTGCTGCAGCGATGAACGTCACCGCCGAGATCGACTATGTCAGGGGCGCACCGCCCCTGATGAATGACGACAAGATGATCGATCAGGCAGCAGTGGCGCTCGGCCTGCAATTCGATGATGCGCCAATCGTTGAGCCGGGAACGAGTTTCGGAGCAGAGGATTTCTCCTATTTCTCGGAACGGCTGCCTTCGATCCAGATCTTCATCGGCTCCGGGCAGGATGGTCGCAACGACCGCGTCCACAATTCCGATTATCAGCCAGACGAGTCCTGTATTGCACAGAGTGCAATCGCATTGACGCGCATGGCCGTCGAACTGCTGCCGTAGCAGCATCTTTGCACAAGCTTCATAAAAGGGAACTGAAACCATGACATTGACCCGTAAGGCCCTGCTTACTTTCGGCGTTGCGGCTGCCGCATTTGTTCTTGCCGGCGCGCAAACCACGTTCGCACAGGACAAGAAGACCTATGTCTTTGCCACCGAAGGCGCCTACCCGCCCTTCAACATGACCTCGCCGACGGGGGAATTGCAGGGTTTCGAGATCGAATTGATCGCCGAGATCGCCAAGCGCTCCGGCTTCGAAGCCAAGGTCATCTCGCAGGCTTGGGACGGCATGATCCAGGGCCTGGTCGACGGCAAGTATAACGGCGCCATCGACGCGGTGACCATTACCGACAAGCGCAAGGAAGTCGTCAACTTCTCGCTGCCCTATACGACCGGTGGCTCCAATTTCGTTGTCCTGAAGGACAGCGGCACCGAACTGCCGGGCAATGGCAGCAATATCGACCTGGCCGACAAGGCCGCCGCCGACGCCGCAGTCGCCGAAATTGCCAAGGCACTTTCCGGCAAGACGGTCGGCGTGCAGGTTTCGACCATCCAGTCGACCTTCCTCACCCAGTATCTCGCCGACAAGGGCGTGACGATCCGCACCTACCAGAACGGCCCCGATGTCTATCAGGACCTGACCAACGGCCGCATCGATGCCGCAATGGCGGCCACCACCAATATCGCCGCCTTCCTCAAGAAGAACGCCGACAAGGCCGCAACGACCGGCCCTTCCTTCAAGGGCGGCGTGATGGGCAGTGGCGCAGCCGTTGCGGTGCAGAAGAACGATACGGAACTGAAGCCGCTGCTTGACAAGGCCTTGAAGTCCATGTCCGAGGACGGAACGCTGTCGGCCATGTCGCAGAAGTGGTTCGGGCTCGACGTCACACCGAAGCTCTGATCGCCGATGTGGGCCGATCTCGATCTTCTCGGCTTCGGCCCCGACGGCTGGGGGCAGGTACTCCTGCACGCAGCCGTCATGTCCCTCCTCGTTTCGCTTGCCGCGTTTGCCTTCGGCATCGTGCTCGGAACGCTGGTCGCATGGGCGCGCACGGGCCGCAGCCGGCTGCTCCGCAGCCTTGCCGGGCTCTACACGGTCGTCATGCGCGGCGTGCCCGACATCCTCGTCATCTATCTCTTCTACTTCGGCGGTCGCCAGCTGGTGACCGCCGTCGGCACCGCGCTCGGCTTTGCCGGCCCCTTTGATATCAGCGGATTTCTGGCGGGCATGCTGGCGATCGGCCTGATTTCGGCTGCCTATCAGGCCGAAGTGCTGCGGGGCGCCTACCAGGCGGTCCCCAGCGGCACGATCGAGGCCGGTCGCGTCGTTGGCATGACGCGCTTCACCCTGTTTCGTCGGGTTATTGTTCCGCAGGCAATGGTGACGGCCATTCCCGGCCTTGGCAACCAGTGGCAGTCCGTCGTGAAGGAATCGGCGCTGGTCTCGGTCACAGGCATGGTCGAGATCATGCGACAGGTCACGGTGGCCGCCGGCTCTACGCA
The DNA here is from genome assembly GCF_058242805.1 of Neorhizobium sp. PAMB6716. NCBI lineage: Bacteria > Pseudomonadati > Pseudomonadota > Alphaproteobacteria > Hyphomicrobiales > Rhizobiaceae > Neorhizobium > Neorhizobium sp. PAMB6716. The sequence goes on along the minus strand of NZ_JBZAYW010000002.1, from coordinate 1,203,899 downwards.
GGAGCACTTTCTCTTTTATGCCGCAGGCGCGGTTCTCTATCTCATCCTCACGACGATCTCGGGCCAGGTCTTCCGCATCATCGAGCATCGGGGCTTGCGCGGCCAGTTGGCGGGAGAGCGATAGATGAGCATGGACTTCTTCCTCACCACCATGCGGCAGCTTCTCGCCGGCCTGCCGCTGACGCTTAATCTGGGCATTCTATCGCTTTTCGGCGGCGGATGCCTGGCACTGCTCCTCAATCTCATGCGGGTTACGCGCACCGGCAATGCGGTGGCCTCCGGTTATGTCTTCTTGTTCCGTGGCTCACCGCTTCTGATCCAGATCTTCATGATCTATTATGGCCTTGCGACCCTTGGTTTTGTTCGGCACAGCTTTCTCTGGCCGTTCTTCCGCGAGCCTTATTGGTGCGGTCTCCTGGCGCTCATCCTCAACGATGCCGCCTATACGTCGGAAATCCTGCGCGGCGGACTTCGCGCCGTGCCGAAAGGTGCGGTCGAGGCGGCCCGCGTTTCGGGCATGACATGGCCGACCGTCTTGCGCCGTGTCATCTTGCCGATCGCTTTCCGCCAGGCGCTGCCAGCCTATTCGAGCGAGGTCATTTCCATGCTCAAGGCAACCGCGCTGGTCAGCACGATCACGCTGATGGAGGTGACGGGACTTGCGCGCGCCCTGGTGTCTGAAACCTGGCGTGCCGTCGAGATCTTCCTCTGCGCGGCGGCGATCTATCTTGCACTTTCACTGATCGTGACGCAGGCGACGGCATGGCTTGAACGCCGCCTTTCGCCCTGGCAATTCGAAGGAAACCGATAGATATGCAACCGGCGATTTCGGTCAAGAACCTTCGCAAGCGTTTTGGCGACAACGAGGTCCTACGCGGCATCGATATGGCCGCTCAAGATGGCGAGGTAATCACGCTGATTGGCGCCAGCGGCTCGGGAAAAAGCACGCTGCTGCGCTCGATCCCTTTCCTGGAAATCCCCGATAGCGGGACGATCACCGTCGGCGACGATCATCTGGCGCCGACCGGCGGGCATCTGTCACGCCGCGAAGAAGTCGTGGCGCGCCGTATGCGCGGACATCTTGGTTTCGTCTTCCAGGGTTTCAATCTATGGCCGCACCGCACCGTCCTGGAAAACGTCATCGAGGCCCCGATCCACGTGCAGAAGCGGCCACGGGCCGAATGCATCGAGGAGGCCATGGCCCTTCTCGACAAGGTCGGGCTTTCGGAAAAACGCGACGCCTGGCCGGCACACCTGTCCGGCGGACAGCAACAGCGCGTGGCCATTGCCCGCGCGCTGGCGCAGCGTCCACGCGCGATCCTGTTCGACGAGCCAACCTCTGCGCTCGACCCGGAACTGGTCGGCGAAGTGTTAAAGGTGATCCGGGCGTTGGCCGAGGATGGCCGCACGATGGTGATCGTGACCCATGAAATGGGCTTCGCGCGGGAAGTTTCATCGCGAACGATCTTTCTGAACCAAGGGATTATCGAGGAAGAGGGAACGCCCGACCAGGTTTTTGGCAATCCCGTTTCGGACCGCTGCCGCGCCTTCGTCAGCGGCCATTTCGATCGCAACCGGTGAAGGTTTTCCGATGCGCGAGCCGATCGACCGCAAAAGCCTGCTCGACAATGCCGCCGACTGGCTGAGGGATGCGATCGTCCGCGGAACGTTCCGCCCCGGCGCCACGCTGACCGAGACAGCGCTGACCGAACAGATCGGTGTCGGCCGAAGCACGGTCCGCTCGGCCCTTTTTGCGCTGGAGGTGCGCGAACTCGTCGTGCGCACACCGTATTCGAGCTGGCATGTAGCGACACTCGACATCCGCGCGATCGAAGAAATCTACACGCTGCGTTCCGCTCTGGAGGGCCTTGCCGCCCGGATCATCGCGCAGAAGCGGCCTCATCTCGATCTCAGTCCGATCGGGCAGTCGTTCCAGGCTCTCGAAGGTGCAAATTCGGGGGACGCGGACGCGCGGCTTGGCGCCGATCTCGGCTTTCATGCAAGCTTCGTAGCCCAGACCGACCATCAATTGTTGATCCGCCGCCATGCCCAGCTCGCTGACAAGATGGAATGGCTTTACCGCTGGTCGGAAGCGCATTGGCCGTGCCGCCGCAACCTGACCGAAGAGCATCAAAGACTTTACGACGCGCTCACTGGCGGATCGCCGGACGCGGCGGAACAGGCGGTTCGCGATCATATCGCCGAATCGATCGAAGCCGATACGGCCGGTTTTCATGAACTGGCATCGCGGTAAACCGCGCGCGGGCGCATCGAGCCGCCAAGGTATTCGGCATCGAGTTGAGGCTTGCCGCGAAGAGTGTGCGGGCCAGCAGCATTTCCGCAGGGCGAGCAAAGCTGTCAGAAAAAGGTGCCCGCCATTTCCGGTGAGCCTTCGAGCGCATGGCCCATGAACTCCAGCGCAGCCTTCAGCGTGTCGCGCCGGATCGGCCCGCCGAGGCAGACGCGAACCGCTTCTTCCGCCTGGCCATCGACGGTAAATGCGTCGCTGGCGACGACACCGATGCCAGAGGCGCGCATCTGCGTGCCGAAGGTCGAGCGCGTCCATCCGTTCGTCAAAGGCAGCCAGATGTTAAAGCTGATCGGATCGCTTTTGTAACTGCCCGACGGCAACACTTCGGCAACCAGCGCCTGGCGGGCGGCCGCTTCGGTACGGATGAAGCGCAGAATGCTGTCGGCCGTGCCATCCTCGATCCAGCGCGTGGCAAGCGCGGATGACAGCGGCGAGGCCATGACGCAGGCCGCGCGCATGGAGCTGGCAAAGGGCCAGGCCGCCTTGGTATCGGGCACGACGACATAGGCGAGCCGCAGGCCGGCGCCGATGCATTTGGCGAGCCCCCCGATATGCCAGGTCAGATCCGGCGCCATGGCCGCCAGCGGCGCCGGTCCATGCAGCGGTATGAAACCGTAAGCGTCGTCCTCGACGATCGGGACGTGATATTTACGCGCGACAGCGCAGATTTCCTCACGCCGCTTTTCCGGGATGGTCAGCGTCATCGGGTTTTGCAGCGTCGGATTGAGGTAGAGCGCCTTAGGTTTGCCGGTCTTGCACATTTCGGCAAAGGCTGCGGGAATGATCCCCTCCTCGTCCATCGGAAGTCCGGTCAGGTTCAGGCGAAGCTGCGCTGCAATGGAGCGCATGCCGGGATAGGTGATATTCTCCGACAGCACCATGTCACCTGGTTTTGCGAGCAATCCGAAGATCGCGAGAAGCGCCGGGTGAGCACCGGGCGTCACGAAAATGCGCTCCTGCGAGGGCACCAGCCCGCGGCGGCTGAGCCAGGAGGCTGCAGCCTCCTTGTCCATGCCGGCGCCACCAAAACCCTGATAGCGCAGAAGCGGGATCATGTTGGTGGCGACCGAAGAAAGCCCTTCCTGCATGCGCGCCAGAAGATCGGGATCGTCAGGTTCCGGCGGCATGTTCATGGAAAAATCCACGACGGATGTGCGTCTTGCATCCAGCGCCGCCTGCGAGACGAACCCGCGTCGTTCCTTTTCAGGCCCGCCGGTGACAAAGGTGCCGCGCCCGACATGAGTCGCCACAAGCCCGCGCTTCTGCGCCTCGACATAACCGCGCGCGACGGTGGTGAAATCGATGGCGAGGCGTTTTGCCAGTTCGCGTTGCGGCGGCAACCGATCGCCCACCAGTAGCTTGCCGCTCTTTAGATCCATCTCGATGACGTCGGCAATTGCCATGTAGCGCGGGCCATTGCTGCGGGAGAGGTCGGGGAGCCAAGTCTTCATGGAAACTCATCAATGTTGAATATTGACTGTATATTGTTGCGCGCCACATCTGTCACGCGAAAAAGCGGTTTTCCACCGCGTTTCGGATGCAGCCGCGCCTGCTCTAATAAAAATTGACCGTCAATTGAATGCACTCAAACGTATCAGGCGCGCCTAAGCGCTGGCCAGCTTTTTGCCCTGAAAATGGGACCACGCTCATCGATAGCAGAGCATTGACTTCATCATTGACTGCATATTGCTCCATTTTGATTTGATATTAGGCAAAACGCGGACTGGCATACCCCTTGCAATTGAATGGCAGTGGCCCGCCGTGGGCCGACCTCAAGACAGGAGCCATTCAATGCCCGCAATCACCGCACCGGCCCACGCTGATGGAGACTTCTTCGTCGATTACGAAGAGAAGGTCTTTGAAGATGTCCAGGCCCTGGAAGGCGAAAAAGCCCTCATCACCTTTCACACCGTTGCCTTCGAAGGCTCGATCGGCCTCGTCAACCTGCTGCAGGCCAAGCGCCTGAAGCGCAAGGGATATGAGACGTCCATCCTGCTTTACGGCCCCGGCGTCACGCTCGGCATTCAGCGCGGTTTCCCCAAACTCGGTTCGGAAGCCTTTCCGGGCCATCTCAACTTCAACAACCAGATCAAGGGTTTTCTCGAAGAAGGCGGCAAGGTCTATGCCTGCCGGTTCGCCCTGCAGGCCCTCTATGGCCATGGTGAGCCGTCATTGATCCCCGGCATCACGCCGATCAGCCCGCTCGATGTGCTGGATCTCATGCTGATCCACCGCCGTGCCGGCGCTGTCATTCTCGATACCTGGACGCTCTGACCGGAGCCCTCCCCGCGCGCATCTTGGCGCGTTCGGAAGGCGGGGTCCGCTCCGCCTCCTTCACCGCAATTTGAGGAAACCGTCATGGCTGACATTAGGACCATCCGGGCTGCCGCGGCACAGATCGCGCCGGATCTCACCTCCCGCGACAAGACGCTCACCCGCGTGCTGGAAACGATCCGTGAGGCCGCAGCCAAAGGCGCGGAATTGATCGTTTTCCCGGAGACATTCGTCCCCTGGTATCCGTATTTTTCCTTCGTCCTGCCGCCGGTTCTCTCCGGCCGCGAGCATCTGCGGCTGTATGAGGAAGCAGTGACGGTGCCCAGCACCACGACCGACGCGGTGGCCGCCGCCGCCCGCGAACACGGCATCGTCGTGGCGCTCGGCGTCAACGAGCGGGATCACGGCACGCTTTATAATACGCAACTCGTCTTCGATTCGGATGGCGCCCTCGTTCTCAAGCGGCGCAAGATCACGCCCACCTTCCATGAGCGGATGATCTGGGGCCAGGGCGATGCGTCCGGCCTGAAAGTGGTCGAGAGCCAAATCGGCCGCATTGGCGCGCTTGCCTGCTGGGAGCATTACAATCCGCTTGCCCGCTACGCGCTGATGGCCCAGCACGAAGAAATCCATGTTGCGCAGTTTCCGGGCTCCATGGTCGGACAGATTTTTGCCGACCAGATGGAGGTGACGATCCGCCACCATGCGCTGGAAAGCGGCTGTTTCGTCGTCAACGCCACCGGCTGGCTGAGCGACGAGCAGATCCGCTCGATCACCCCGGACGAAGGCCTGCAAAAGGCGCTCCGCGGCGGCTGCATGACGGCGATCATCTCGCCCGAGGGCAAGCATCTCGCCCAGCCGATCACCGAGGGCGAAGGCATCCTGATTGCCGATCTCGACATGAGCCTCATCCTCAAGCGCAAGCGGATGATGGATAGCGTCGGCCACTATGCGCGCCCGGAACTGCTGCATCTCGTCATCGACGATCGCCCGGCAAACGCGATGGTCACCGCCCATCCTTTCCTCGAAACCGCACCGACAGGGAGCACTACCGATGGACACCAGACCCCCGCTTTCGACGGAAACACTGATCAACGAATTGCAATCGTTCGGCGCGAGGCTCGTTGATCCCAAGGCCGGCCACGAAAGCCGCCGCGGCGGCGCCGGCCCCTCCGATCACAAGGCGCTCACCATCGATGGCATGACGGTCATGGTGCCTGTTCACACCGCCCCCGCCTTCGAGAGCCCCTATCTGGTCGAAAAACCGGATGAAGCCGGAAACAGCCGCATCAGCCGCGACGGCCGGGTCATCGGCGAAGTCTCGTTTCCCTTACGCCCCCGCTTTTACGAGCGCTCGACGGCAGACGGCATTCCCTATTCGCAGATCGCCGTCTTGCACGGACGCGATGTGCTCGCCACCACCGTGCTGCAGACCTGCATTCGCTACCAGAGCCGGACGAAAACCTGTCAGTTCTGCGCCATCGGCCAGTCGCTGGCAGCCGGCCGCACCGTCGCGCACAAGACGCCGGCGCAGCTGGCCGAAGTCGCCAAAGCCGCCGTGGAACTCGACGGCGTCAAGCATATGGTGATGACCACGGGCACGCCGAAGGGCGATGACCGCGGCGCGCAGGTGCTCGCAGACAGCGCCCGCGCCATCAAGGCCGCCGTCGACATTCCCATTCAGGCGCAATGCGAGCCGCCGGAAGACGATATCTGGTTTTCGCGGATGAAGGAGGCAGGCGTCGATGCGCTCGGCATGCATCTCGAAGTCGTGACACCGGAAATCCGCGCCCGCATCATGCCGGGCAAGGCGCAGGTCGGCATCGAGAAATACATGGCCTCGTTCAAGGCGGCGGTGGCCGTGTTCGGGCGCGGACAGGTCTCCACCTATATCCTCGCAGGCCTTGGCGATACCCGCGAAGCCATCCTCGACATCTGCGAGAAGCTCGTGGCCATCGGCGTTTATCCCTTCGTCGTCCCCTTCGTGCCGATCTCGGGCACGCCGCTTGAAAGCCATCCCGCACCAAAACCCGAATTCATGCATTCGATCCTCGGGCCCTTGTCGAAACTGCTCGTGGAAAGCGGCCTGAAGGCCGTCGACATCAAGGCGGGTTGCGGCAGATGCGGCGCCTGCTCTGCCCTTTCGACCTATGAGAGGATGCTGACGAAATGATCATCGAACCGTTTTCGCCCTTCCGCACCAGCGAATACCAGGTGAAGTTTGCCACATCCGCCTGGGAGCGCGACGAGGCCCATGCCCTTCGCCGGGATGTCTTCTGCCGTGAACAGCAGATCTTTGAGACAGACGACCGGGACGCCATCGACGACCATGCAACCCCCATCGTTGCGCTCTCCATGCTCGGCGTTGCCGCCGACAGGCTGGTGGGCACGGTGCGCATTCATCAGGAACAGCCGGGCCTCTGGTGGGGGTCGCGCCTTGCCGTACACGAGGATTTCCGCAAGATCGGCGCGCTTGGCGCCACCCTCATCCGGCTTGCCGTCTCCTCCGCCAATGCCATGGGCTGCCACACGTTTCTCGCCAATGTGCAGGTGCAGAACGGCCTGCTGTTTCGCCGCCTGCACTGGGATGTGGTCGAGGAATTCGAGATCTATGGCAAACCGCACCTGCGGATGAAGGCGGATCTTTCCTGGTATCCCCCCTGCGCCACGCCGGAAGCCGGCTTCGTGGCGCTCGCCAAACGGGCGGCCTGATCATGGCCGATGTCGACCTCGATGTGCTCGCAGAAAAGCTGAAGTCCAGCAACGGGATCGCGGCCAAACACGATATCGGCGGCGTCACCGCGCGGCTCGGCGTCCGGGACAAGGCCGTGCCCGTCGGAGATGACTGCGCCGCCCTCCCCGATGGCGACGGCTATCTGCTGTTTGCCATCGAAGGTTTTATGAATGCCTTCGTCGCCGCCGATCCGTGGTTTGCCGGCTGGTGCGGCGTCATGGTCAATATCTCCGACGTGGTTGCCATGGGCGGCCGGCCGACTGCCGTGGTCGATGCTGTCTGGGCCGATGGCGAGGCGGGAGCAGCCCCGGTTCTCGATGGCATGCGGGCGGCGGCCGAGGCCTATGGCGTGCCGATCGTCGGCGGTCACACCAATATCCGCACCGACCGGGGCCAGTTGTCGGTTGCCATTGTCGGGCGCGCAAAACGCCTGCTCACCAGTTTTGACGCCCGCCCCGGCGATGTGCTGGTGGCCGCCGTCGATCATCGCGGCCGCTACCGCGCGCCCTTCGACAACTGGGAAGCCGCAACCGACGCGCCACCCGAGCGGCTTCGTGGCGATCTCGACATCCTGCCGCAGATTGCCGAGGCCGGGCTTTGCCTTGCCGCCAAGGATATCAGCCAGGGCGGCATTGTCGGCACGGCAATCATGCTGGCGGAATGCTCTGGCGTCGGCATCGACATCGATGTGACCGCCATACCACTCCCCTCCGGCGTCAGCCTCGACCGCTGGCTGGCGACCTTTCCAAGCTTTGGCTACCTCCTCTCGGTCTCGCCCGACAACGTCGATGCGGTGCTCGCTCGATTTGCGACGCGAAACATTTCCGCCGCCGCCATTGGCTCCGTGCTGCCGGGTAGCGCGGTTGCGATCACCGATGGCTTGAGCCGCATCGTCATCCGCGACCATGCCACCACCCCCCTCATGCAGCTTGGCCCGACGGAGCATTTTCGATGACCCAGGCCCAAATGCCATGGCCCGGGATAACCCCGCCGCAGATGACGCGCCCCTTGCGCATCGCCATGCTCGCGCATTCCACCAATCCCCGCGGCGGCGTGGTGCATGCCATGCAGCTGTCCGAGGCGCTGACGGCACTGGGTCATACCGTCACCCTGCACGCGCCCGATGCAAAGGGAGCCGGCTTCTTCCGCCCGCCCGCCTGCCGCACGGCCTGTTTTCCCGTAGCACCTGCCCTCTCCGAGATGACTGAGATGGTCGAGCAGCGCATTGCCGACTACGTCAGATATTTCGAACCGGCAAACCATCCCGCTATCGATGTCTTCCACGCCCATGACGGCATTTCCGGCAATGCGCTGGCAACGCTCAAAGACCGGGGCCTGATTTCCGGCTTCGTGCGCACCGTCCATCACATCGATCAGTTCGACGACCCGCGCCTGATGGCCCTTCAGGACCGCTCGATCCGTGCGGCCGATGCACACCTCGCCGTCAGCAGCCTATGGCAGGCCGCCTTGCGCGAAAGTTTTGGCGTGGAGGCGACCGTCGTCGGCAACGGTGTCGACACCACACGATTTGCCCCCGCCTGGAGCGGCGAGCAGACGGCGCTGCGAGACCGGCTCGGTCTCCATGCCGGCCCGGTTTTCTTGAGCATCGGCGGCATCGAGGCGCGCAAGAACACAATCGGCATTCTCGATGCCTTCCGGCAGCTCAGGGCCGTGAAGCCGGATGCGCAACTGGTCATTGCAGGCGGCGTGTCGCTGCTCGATCACCGGGATTATCACGAAGAGTTCCAGTCCCATTTGCGGGCGCTGCGCGATGATGCCGCCGCCGTCCATATCATCGGTGCGGTCTCCGATGACGACATGCCGAACCTCTATCGGCTTGCCGATGCGCTGGTTTTCCCCTCGCTGAAAGAGGGTTTCGGCCTCGTCGTGCTGGAGGCCATGGCCTCCGGTGTTCCCGCCATCGTGCCCTCGATTGCGCCGTTTACCGAATATCTTGGCCGTGACGACGCCCTCTGGTGCGATCCCCGTCACTCCGCCTCGATTGCCGAAGCCATGGCGCTCACGCTGATGCCGGAAATCCGCGCCCACGTCATTCCGCGCGGGCTGGAAGTCGCCGGCCGCTTTCCCTGGCGCCGTGTCGCCGAGGCCCATCTGTCCACCTATGCACCCTCAAAGGAGGCAATCCATGCCTGAGATGCGCTTTGTCATCACCTGGCCCGATGGCGAGGAAGAGACCTGTTATTCCCCCTCGCTGATCATCCGCGATTTCTTCACCGAGGGCGAAAGTTATCCGGTGGCGGATTTTGTCGAGCGCAGCCGACAGGCGCTCACCATCGCCAGTGACCGGGTCGCCGCAAAATACGGCTTTGCCTGCTCGGCCGCAAACGACCAGCTCGCCCGCATTGAAACGGCTGCAACCCCCTTTCTCGATCAAACGGACGCCCGCGTCCGCTGCGAGACCTTCATTCTCTGAAAGGACATGAGATGACGAGATCCCTCAAATCCCATTACAGCGCCGTCGTGGTGGGGGGTGGGCAGGCTGGCCTTTCCGCCAGCCATTACCTTAAAAAACAAGGGCTTGACCATGTCGTCTTCGAAAAGAAGACCGTCGCCCACAAATGGCAGAACGAGCGCTGGGATGCCTTTTGCCTGGTCACGCCGAACTGGCAATGCCAGTTGCCCGATCATCCCTATGACGGCGACGATCCCCACGGTTTCATGGTGAAGGACGAGATCGTCGCCTATGTCGACCGTTTTATCAAAAAGGTCGATGCGCCCGTCTTCGAAGGCACCAGCGTCACCGCGCTGGAAAAGGTCGGCGATGTCTTCCGCATCGAATCCTCTGCCGGAACCGTCACGGCCGATAGCGTCATTCTCGCCACCAGCCTCTACAGCCGGCCCTTTGTGCCGCGCGCCGCAGAACGTCTGCCAGACGGCGTGACCCAGATCCACACCGCCGATTACCGCAATCCTGCGCAATTGCCGCCGGGCGGCGTCATCGTCGTCGGCTCCGGCCAGTCCGGCTGCCAGATCGCCGAAGACCTGCATCTCGCCGGCCGCAAGGTGCATATGGTCACCGGCAATGCCCCGCGCTGCGCCCGGTTTTACCGGGGCCGCGATGTCGTCGACTGGCTGGCCGACATTGGCCAATATGACATCACCATCGCCCATGACGGCATGGCGAAAAAGAAGCACGACACCAACCATTACCTGACCGGCCGCGATGGCGGGCGCGACATCGACCTTCGAAAATTCGCGACTGAGGGCATGACCCTTTATGGCCGGATGGTGGGCGTTTCCAGCGGAAAGATGCTGTTCGAGCCCAATCTCAAAAGCAATCTCGATGGCGCAGACCGCGTCTATAACGGCATCAACGCCCTCATCGATCGCCATATTACGGAAAAGGGTATCGATGCCCCGGCCGGCAGCCCTTACGTGCCGCTCTGGGAACCAGAGGGAGAGACGACGGAGCTTGATCTCGAAGCGGAAGGCATCACATCCGTCATCTGGGCGACAGGCTTCACGCCGGATTGGTCCTATGTCGGCCTGCCCATCTTCGATGGCACCGGTTATCCGGTGCAGCGCCGCGGCGTGACCGGCATAGACGGCGTCTACGTGCTCGGCCTGCCGTGGCTCTGGACCTGGGGCTCCGGCCGGTTCCTCGCCGTCGGCAAGGATGCCGAATATGTGGTGGATCATCTGGCAACGCGCCTGCAACAGGCCCGGCAGCCGCTGAAACACGCAGCGAACGGATAAGAGATGAACCTTGCCGTCCGCACCGCCTGCCCCGCGCCAGAACCGACGAGCCGCGATCTCATGGACCGCGCGCTCGAACCTCACCTACTGGTCGGAATGCCGCATCTCACCCCCCACGGCCTGTCGGAGACATGGGCGATGAAGGAGCTGGGGCATCGCCACTGGCTGATGCTGGCGCGCCATCTCGGCATGGACAATGCCGATTTCCGCACCGCCGATGGAGAGGAGGCCTATGCGGCCATCTGCGCCACGTCGCTGTCTGAAGCGCGGCTGGACTGCGTCCGGGCAAACGCCGTCCTGACCATCCGTTCAGAACTGTCGACTGTCTCGCGCACCCAGACCGCGACGACCCACGAGCTTTTCTGCGAAGGCCACACGATCGGACGGGTGGAATTGGTCTCAGCCTTTGTTCACCGGGGCGTGGAAGGTCGCAATCATTCTCTTGCACGGACGGCCGTGGAAACGCCAAAGGCACCACCCTATACCTTCAGCCAGCTGGCAAAGACGGCCGCAGACATTCGCAATTTAAGGATTGCGACCCATTGGGGCCTTCCCGTCACGGCCACGGGGCCTGTGCGCTCATTCTGCTTCGATCCCGCAACGTCCCAGGAGTTCAACGGTGCCGGCCTTTTCTATTTTGCAGAATTTCAGGCCCTCGCAGATCGCGCCCTGGAAGCTTGGTTCCCCCACCGAGACACGCTGAAAAGGCGGGATGTCTTTTTTCTCGGCAATATCGAAAGAGGAGAAAGCCTCGTTTTCGAGTTGGCCGAAGCTTCCGGCCATGGCGCTGCCCTTCAAGGGCAGATCAGACGGCAATCCGGAGATCTCATCGCAAAAATGTTCATGTCCTTCCAGGACCCGACCTAAGGACCGGGTTGCTGATCATATCGAGCCCAAACAGAACAGGACGCTTTCGAGGAAGACGAAAGCCACCTTTGTCTTCAAGGGATCGGCGCCGTCCCACACTGCTCCATGATCAGCGCCTTCATCGCATGTCAGACCGATCGATCATTTTTGACCAAATGGTCAGCTTTTGATCTGCTCTCACCGGAGTATTTTGACGCGATTTAGAATAAGAACAATAATATCATATGGATACTTCATGGCATGGACCTTGCATTAATTTATGCGGTGCAAAAACTGCCATCAGGGGAACGTCATGACCAACAAGCCTCAGTTGCCAAAAGACACGTCGTCACAGTCACACCAGATCTCGCGTCGCTCGCTTTTGGGAAGTGTCGCCGCAGGGGCGGCAACCGCAAGTTTCGGAAATTTCACCATATTCTCTCGCCAGGCCCATGCGGCTGAACCGCTGCGCGTTCTTTGCTGGCCGGGTTACGAAGAAAAAGACGTGATCGCCGAGTTCGAGGATCTCCACAAGACCAAGGTAGAGTTCAAGATCTATATCGGCGGCGAGCAGATGCTGCAGTTCTTCGCCCAGACCGCGCCCGGCACTTTCGACGCGATCATTTCTGATGCCGAATATGTCCAGAAGCTGAAGGCGAACAAGGCAATCGAGGCCTACAAGACTGACGGCTTTGCAGAACTTGCCAATTACCACCCGAAATTCCGCGATTTTGCCCCCACCAAGGGAGAGACGGCCGGCACGGTCTATGGCATTCCGACACGCTTCTCGTTCTACGGCATTTCCTACAATACCGACGAGATGTCGGCTGAGCAGGCTCAGGACTGGAACTCGCTGCTGGACAAGAAATATGCCGGCAAGATCGGCATGTTCGACTGGTACCTGCCGAACCTCGGCAATGCGAGCCTTGCCGTCAATCCGGGCAACCAGACGCCTTACGCGATCAACGACGATCAGTTGAAGAAGGTCAAGGAGTTCCTGACCAAGCTACGCCCCCAGATCGGCATGTTCGGCTCATCCAACCAGCCGATCGCACAGGCGATGCTTGCCGGCGACATTTTTGCCTCGCCGACCGGCGACCTAGATATCGACCTGAAGCTTGCCGGCTACGACAACTTCTCCTCGACCATTCCCAAGCAGGGCGGCATACGCTGGCAGGAAGTCGCCTGCGTATGCTCGGCTTCGAAGAACAAGGATCTGGCCATGGAATGGGTCAAGTACATGACCTCGCCAAAAGTCCAGTCGAAGCTCGTTTATACCAAGGCGTTCAAGGCGCGCGGCCCGAACATGAAGATCGTCGATTATTGGGACGACGACCAGAAGAAGCTTCTCTCCTATGTTCCGGACCCTGCCAACCCCGGCAAGATGCTGGTCGAGACGCTGATCGACCGCTCCATGCCGCGCGGCCTGCCGGCCAACCAGCCGGAACAGGCATGGATCGACATGTTCAACGAGTTCAAGACGGCCTGATCGGTCTTTTGCCAAGCTCCAGCGTCCCGCACAGCGCGGGACGCCATCTCCTCGTTTCCGGGACGTTCCATGACATCTGCCGCACCTTCACCTCATGATCTCGAACTCCTGTCGATCACCAAGAACTTCGATAGCTTCACGGCCGTCGACAGCATCAATCTCAAGGTCGGCCGCGGTGAATTCGTGGCCATCATGGGACCTTCCGGCTGCGGCAAGACGACCCTTCTGCGCATTCTTGCCGGTCTCGAGACCGCCTCATCCGGTCAACTTTATATTCGTGGCAAGGATGTCTCGGATGTCCCCGTCAATTTGCGCTCAACCCGTCTCGTCTGGCAGAATTACGCGCTCTTTCCGCATCTCGACGTCGCCGGCAATATAGCCTTCGGCCTGACCTTGAAGGCGCACGACAAGGCAATCGTCGCCGGCAAGGTGAAGGCCATGGCCGACCTTGTCGGCCTTTCCGATCTCATGGGCCGTAAGATCAGCCAGCTTTCCGGCGGCCAGAAGCAGCGTGTGGCGCTGGCCCGCGCGCTGGTGACCGAGCCGGACATTCTGCTGCTCGACGAACCGCTTTCCGCGCTCGACGCTCACCTGAGAATCCGCATGCAGGGGGAGCTACGCCGCATCCAGAAGCAGCTCGGCATGGCCTTCATCTATGTCACCCACAATCAGGTCGAAGCCTTTTCAATGGCCGACCGCGTGGTGGTGATGAACAAGGGCCACATCGAACAGATCGATGCACCTGAAGACATGTATGCCCGGCCGAAGACGGAATTCGTCGCCCGCTTCGTCGGCACAAATAATCTGTTTCCCGGCCGCATCCAGGAAATCGGACACGACAAGGCCATCGTCCATTGTGCCCATGGCCAGGTCGAGGTTTCTACCGATGATCCGCCGCCGGTCGGCACCGGCGTCTTCGTTGTGGTCCAGGCCGACAAGCTCAAGCCGGCGCCGACAGGCGTCGCCGGTGAAAACCGGCTGGAAGCAACGGTGCGCGGCCGCGAGTATGCCGGATCACACAACATCTACCTACTCGATCTCGTGGACGGGAGCGAAGTGAAGATGACGCTGCCGCAGGTCCTGCCGCTCGAAATCAACCAGCCGGCAACCGTCTGGTTCTCGCCGGCAGATGCTGCACTGATCCGGGGGGCCGCATGACGACAGTCGAGACATCCGCCGCAAAGCCCATGAGAACGCCAAATGACAGCCCGCTCAAGATCTGGTTCCTGGCGCCGCTGGCCATCTGGCTCACGGTTCTTTTCCTGCTGCCGCTGATCTTCCTGCTCTGGATCGGCTTCTGGCGCGTCGAAAATTTTCAGTCCGTTCCCGATTTTTCGCTGAATAACTACGCGGACATTTTCGCAAGCTTCTTCTCGAAATCGCGTTACGGGCTGGCGCTGATCCAGTCACTCTGGGTGGCGATCACCACTGCATTCTTTGCGACCATCCTGTCCTACATGGTGGCGCTGTCGATCGCCTTTGCCGTGCCAGCCCGCTGGCAGCGGCTGGCACTGCTGATTGCGATTGCGCCCTTCTGGTCAAGTTATGTGTTGCGGCTCTACTCCTGGCAGACGATCCTTTCCCGCAACGGCGTCATCAACTCGGTGCTGAAACAGTTCGGGCTTTCCGACTACCGGATCGACCTCATCTATACCCAGATCGCCACCCGCATCGGCCTCATCCACTATCTGGCGCCGATCCTCATTGTCATCCTCTATGTCAGCATCCTCGCAATCGACCGGGTGCTGATCGAGGCGGCGCGCGAGCTTGGCTGCACACGCTGGCAGGCCTTTACCCGGGTCATCCTGCCATTGTCGCGTTTCGGGCTGATGACCGCCGCAAGCTTTGCCGTTATCGTCTCGCTGGGCGATGCGCTTTCCGGCAACCTGCTCGGCGGCGGCGCCGGCACCTCGATCATCGGCAAGTTGCCGACCTATGCCTCGATGATCATGTCGGATTATTCAAGCTCCACCAATCTGCCGCGCACCTCGGCGCTGGCAACCATCCTGATCGTCGTCATGGTTCTGGCGCTCGCTGCCGGTTTCGTGGCCGCGGATCGGGCAAGGCGCAGGACAAGCTGATGGCCACAGTCTCCAAAGGCAATCCGTGGATTTTTTTCGGACGGCTGTGGCTCGGCATCGCCTATGCCTTCATGTTCCTGCCGCTCGCGGTCCTGGTGCTTTTCTCCTTGCAGAAGAACCGCTTTCCCGGCTTTCCGCTGCAGGGTTTCACGCTGCAATGGTATGACAAGCTGTTTTCCGATGGCACGCTCCTGAATGCGCTCGGCAATACGATGATCGTTTCGCCGGCAGCCGCAACCGTGGCGACAGCGATCGCGTTCTTCGCAGCTTACGCCTTCAACCGCTTCACCTTCCGCGGCAAGACAACCTTTCTGGCGCTGGTGACGCTGCCGATCCTGATCCCGCCGCTCATTCTGGGCGTTGGTTTCCTCGGGCTCCTGGCCCGTATTCACCTCTCGGGCACGCTGTTTGCCGTCTTCCTCACCCATGTCGTTCTGATCACAGCGCCGGCGCTCGCCATTATCCAGTTGCGTCTGGCGCAGATGCCAGCCTCGCTGGAGGAAGCAGCCTGGGATCTTGGGGCGACCGAATGGCAGACAGTCGTGAAGGTCGTGCTCCCCTTTGCCATGCCCGGCATATTCGGCGCCTGGTTGCTCGCCTTCACCTTTTCCTTCGACGAATTCATCATCGCTTGGTTCGTTTCGGGCTTTCAGCCAACCTTGCCCGTCGCGATCTATTCGGTTCTCGTCGCCGCCATCGATCCGTCGCTCAATGCTATCGGCACCATCGTTTTCGGCATTTCCTGCCTCGTTCTCATCGGCCTCGAACTGGTCTTGCTGCCGCTTCTGATCGGCAAGCCGGAAAAACAATCATAGAGTATCCCATGCACCTGCTTTTCCGGAACGCCACTCTGCTTGCCATGGACAAGACCCATGGGGCCACACCGTTCACCGGCGATCTTCTTGTCGAAGACGACCGGATTTCGGCCATCGGCGCGGATCTTCTCCTGCCCGCCGATACGCGTGTGATCGATGCGTCCGGCAAGCTTGTCATGCCCGGCCTCGTCAACGCCCACCTGCATTCCTCGGAAACCTTCTTCAAGGGGCGTTATCAGGGCACGCCCCTCGAGGTCTGGATGCTCTACTCCTATCCGATCCTGATGAAGGGACCGATCCCGGAACGCCTGCTCTACCTGCGCAGCCTGCTGACGGCGATGGAATCCCTGAAATCCGGCGTGACGACGCTGGTCGACGATTTCTTCGATCCACCCGGCTTCGATCTTAGTCGCCTCAAGCGCGTCTACGATGCCTATGAGGATGCGGGCATCCGCGCCAACGTCTCCCATTGCGTGATCGACAAACATGTCTTCGATACCATGCCTTATCTCAGGGAGATCATGCCGGTCGCCCTGCAAGCCGAAGTCGAAGGCCCCTCGATCACCACGGCTGACTACATGGCCTATTGCAAGGACGTCTTTGCCTCAGAGCACGGTCGCGCCGCGCGGCTCGGTTTCATGGTCTCGGCTTCCGCACCGCAGCGCTGCTCGGTGGAGATGATGCAGGCATGCGTCGCGCTGGCGCAGGATAGAGGCGTGCCCTATCACACCCATGTGCTGGAGACGAAGACACAGGCGGTGACCGGCCCCGAATTCTACGGCAAGAGCCTCATCCGCTATATGCATGACCTTGGATTGATGACGCCAAACACCACCATCGCCCACTCCATCTGGGTCAGCGATGACGACATGGCGCTGATGGGGGCAGCTGGCTGTTCGGTTGCCCACAACGCCGTCTCCAACCTGAAGCTCGGCTCCGGCATCGCGCCGATCCGTCGCCTGCTTGATGCCGGCGTCCATGTGGGCCTTGGCACGGATGGGCTTTCCAGCAACGACACCGCCCGGATCTTTGACGTGATGCGGTTCGCGGCATTGCTCCACGATGTGGCAGGCCCAGAGACCGACGGCTGGATGAAGGCGGCAGAAGTGCTGCGTGCCGCAACGATCGAGGGCGCGCGCACCGCGATGCTTGACGAGGTCACGGGCTCGCTGGAGATCGGCAAGCACGCCGATCTCATCATGCTGGACATCTCCGGTTACGACTACATGCCGATGAACCGGCTCGACCATCACCTTGTCTATTGCGAGAACGGTTCGAACATCAAAATGGTCGTGGTCAATGGCAAGATCGTCGTGGAGGACGCCAAGCTGCTGACCGTCGATGAAAAGGCCGTTTTTGCCGAACTGCGCGAACTCCTGCCCGCCTATATGTCCGAACACGCCGAACTCGAAAGGCTGAATGCCCGGTTCGAGCCCTATATGCGGGAAATGTATCGTCGCGCGACGATCATGGACATCGGCATGAACCGCTATCAGGGTGACCTGCCGCTGTGGCGCGGCGCCAATCATTGAGGACGCCGGCATGAGCCTCTTTCTTCCGGCACAGGTCATCCGTGCCAAGCGCAATCACGAAACTCTGTCCGATAAGGATATCCGCCGCTTCGTCGAGGGCATCGGGGCCGGCGAGGTTTCAGAGGCCCAGATCGGGGCTTTCACCATGGCCTGTTTCCTCAACGGCATGACGACGCAGGAAACGGCCGCCCTGACGCTCGCCATGCGCGATTCCGGCGACGTGGTGGACTGGTCGGGAAGCGGTATCGCGCCAGAAACCATTATCGAGAAACACTCGACGGGCGGCACCGGTGACGAAAGTGTCAGCCTGATCGTGGCGCCACTCGTGGCCGCCTGCGGCGTGTCGATGCCGATGATTTCAGCCCGCGGGCTCGGCCATACCGGCGGCGAGGTCGATCTGATGGAAGCGATGCCGGGTGTGGCGGTCGCACCCACGACGGACATGTTTCGCCAGGCGGTTGTGTGCGCCGGCGCTGCCATCATCGGCCCGACGCCACGGCTCGCACCGGCGGATGCCGCAATCTATTACGTGCGCGATGTCACCGCGTCGGTGGAATCGATCCCGCTGATCACCGCCTCGATCCTGTCGAAGAAACTCGCGGCCGGCGTTTCCGGCCTCGTCATGAGCGTCAATTATGGCTCCGGCGCCTTCATGCCGACCTATGCGGAAGCGGAAGCTTTGACACACAGCCTGATCGCTGTTGCCCGTATCGCCGGCCTGCCCATGGTCGCTCCGATCGTCGAGATGGACGAGGTCATGGGCGATGCGATCGGCAGCCGCCTTCAGCTGCGCGAGGTCATCGATTTCCTGTCCGGGACAAAGCAGGAAAGCCGGATACGGCTGCTGGCACTCGAAATTTCTGCCGAAATCCTGGTGATGGCGGGGCTCGCGGCCTCGAAGGATGAAGCAACCGTTATGGCTGAAGTGCGCCTTGCCGATGGATCGGCGCTCGACCGTTTCCAGCGCATGGTAATGTCGCTCGGCGGCCCGGAAGATCTTGTCGCAAACCCCGAAGCCTATTTCCCTCCTGCGCCCATCATCGCGCCGCTTGCCTCACCGGCCACCGGTTTCGTTGAGAAAGTGGATGCCTATGCGATTGGCATCGCCATGGTGGGCCTTGGCGCCGGCCGAAAACTGGCGAGCGACCTTCTCGACCACGATGTGGGCCTGAGCGGAATGGTCCATATCGGCGATGCGATTTCGCAAGGCGAACCTCTCTGCATCCTGCATTGCCGCTCTCAGGCCGACTTCGACACCGCGGCTGCAGCGATCACCGCGGCAATCACCATTGGCCTCTCAAAACCGGAGCGCCGGCCGGTCATCACCGGCCGCATTTCCACACGCGTTTAAGAAGGGTTGAGAGAACGATGGCCTTTGCCCAGGAACACGCAATCACCGATATCTGCATCCTCGTTAGAGACATCCAGCGCTCGATCGAGTTCTATACCGGAAAACTCGGTTTCGAGATCAATCGGCAGGCCGAGGGTTTTGTTGAATTCAACGGCGCCGGCCTGACGCTCGCCTGCTGGGAAATCGATCACCTGAGCGACAATACCGGCGTCTCCAATGCCAAGGCGGAAGGGCCGCACAAGGCCTGTATCGCCGTCCGCGTGGGGTCGCCGGATGCGGTGGATGCCGCCTATACCGAACTCAAGGACAAGGGCGTGCCCTTTTATGGCGCGCCCGCAGACTATGCCTGGAACGCACGGGGTGCCTATTTCATCGGCCCTGACGACGAGCTTTGGGAAATCTACGCGTGGAGGGAGGACGGCTCGGTGGGGAATTTCTAAAAACCCCCCGTCCCTATCTTACCTGGCGCCGGCTTCGACCGGTGCGTAACGCCAGGGCTCGATCGTTGCCGGCCGGCCTTCGAGTGAAAGCGTTGTGGTGCGCGGTGCGGTTTCGGCAATCACCCTGCCCCGGCGGATGACGGCAAGGCGGTTGGCTTTCATCCGCACCGCTTCGACCGTGTCGCGCGCCTCAAGCAGCACCAGATCGGCATTACAGCCAACCCCTATGCCGTAGCCGTCGAGACCAAAGGTCTTTGCCGGGTTTTCGGTGATTGCCCTGAAGCAGGCCGCAACCGCATCGCGACTGGTCATTTGGCCGGTATGGACCGCCATATGGGCGACTTCCAGCATGTCGGCGCTGCCGAAGGAATACCAGGGATCCATACAGCTATCTTGGCCGAACGCGACATTGACACCGAGCGCCATCAGTTCGGGCACCCGCATCATCCCGCGCCGCTTCGGATAGGTATCGTGCCGACCTTGCAGTACGATATTGGCGAGCGGATTCGGCACGCAATGGATTTCCGCCTCGGCGATAAGCGGCAAGAGCTTCGAGACATAATAATTGTCCATCGAATGCATGGAGGTCAGGTGCGATCCCGCCACCCGGCCTTTCAGCCCGAGGCGCTGGGTTTCATAGGCGAGCGTCTCGATATGTCGCGACATCGGATCATCGGTCTCATCGCAATGCAGATCGACCATCAGCCCACGTGCGGCGGCGATTTCACAAAGCGCCTTTACCGACAGCCGGCCGTCTTCCATCGTCCGCTCGAAATGCGGAATGCCACCGACCACGTCGACGCCCATGTCGAGCGCCCGCGTGAGATTGGTGCCCGCTGTCGGCGAGCGATAAAAGCCGTCCTGCGGAAAAGCGACAAGCTGCAGATCGAGATAGTCCTTCACGAGGTCGCGAACCTCAAGCAGCGCCTCGACCCCGGTCAGCCGGTCATCGCAGACATCAACATGGCTGCGGACAGCCAGCAGGCCCTGGGATACGGCAAGATCACAGTACCGCAGCGCACGTTCGATGACGGAGTCCTTCGTCAGGAGCGGCTTAAGCTCTCCCCACAGCTGAATGCCTTCGAGCAGCGTGCCCGAGCGGTTGAGGCGCGGTGTTCCAAGCGACAGCGTTGCGTCCATATGAAAATGGATGTCGATGAAAGGTGCGGTCACAAGCTTGCCACCGGCATCGATCACGCGGCCCGCCTCAGCGGTAATCCCGGCTTCGACCGCGACGATCTTGCCACCGGACATCGCAATATCGATGCCAGTTCGGTCATCGGGCAGATTGGCATTCTTGACGAGTAGATCGAAGGTCATTGGTTGCTCCGGACATGGTGGTGGTGCCGCTCCCCAGACTGAGCATCGTTTGCCGATTTCCTTGGCCGGATACGGTCGTTGTTATGGCACTAGACTAGCTGTAACCTGACCAGGTCGTCAAATTTTAGATGGCTTCGGCTTGTGGAAATGCAACTGTCCGCGCCTACCTCGGGCAGGGCAATTCGTTTATACGGCTGCAAAATGAACACACGTGGCAGATGCCGCCGCGAAAGGATGGATCATGGCCCGGACAACGGAGAAACTCGACGAGAAGATCCGCGCCCGCAATATCAGGATCATCCTAGACGTTGCCACAGATGTGTTTTCCCGCAAGGGTTTCGACGGCGCCAGAATTGCCGAGATCGCCGAATTGGCGAATTTGCCGAAGGCCAACATCTATTATTATTTTTCCTCGAAGGAGGATATCTATTCGACGATAATCACAAACCTGATTGCGGGTTGGGATGATGCTCTGTCAAAGCTGCGTATCGACCAGGACCCCGCGGATGCGCTGCGTCAATACGTCAGGGCCAAGCTTGTGTATGCGCGTGAAAATCCCCGGGAATCGCGGCTTTTCGCAAGCGAGATCATCCAGGGTGCCCGCTTCCTGAGCAAAAAAGATCGCGCCCATATGCGTGCAGCGACCGATAGATACGTGGCGGTTCTCGACCAGTGGATGCAGGAAGGGCGGATGAGAAAAATCGACGCCAGGCATTTCTTTATCATGCTCTGGGGAGCCACACAGTTCTACAGCGATTTCGAACCACTCGCCTGCGACGC
This sequence comes from Neorhizobium sp. PAMB6716, assembly GCF_058242805.1. Classification (NCBI taxonomy): domain Bacteria; kingdom Pseudomonadati; phylum Pseudomonadota; class Alphaproteobacteria; order Hyphomicrobiales; family Rhizobiaceae; genus Neorhizobium; species Neorhizobium sp. PAMB6716. The sequence continues at coordinate 1,182,209 of NZ_JBZAYW010000002.1, read as the reverse complement.
GCTTCACCGCAATTCCCTATCCGAGCAAGACTACGACAGTGCAGTGGATACAATCGTGAGTTCCATCGTCAGCGGCGTCATCCCAGTGGGCGGCTCATGCTGACCCAGAGGCGTCTTCCGCTTCGTTTCGCTCGAAACTGTGATGAGACGCGCCAGATTTGCTCAGGAAGAAGCATTGACTTGTTGAACTGACCAGAGATATCCGAAACAGACGGTAATGGATTCTGCCGGGCATTACGCCGAACCGCTTCCTGGATGAAGCTGATGACTCCTACTCAACGCGCATTACGCGAAGGAGTAGAGTCGTGGCCGGAATTTCGCTTTTACCCCCCTCCAATCTTATCGGTATGGTTGACGGAGCGTCGCACGCATGACGCTCGCATCCGTTTTTGACCTTCGTTTCCAGCAGTTTCGCAGTCTCGGAAAATGGATCGTGATCGTCGTGCCCATGGCGATGGCGGTCGGGTCCCTCGTCGCCCTGTTTCTGTGGAGCCTGGAGAGAGCCACCACGCTCCGCTTCGCGTTTCCCTGGCTGATCTACGGCATGCCGGTCGCAGGCTTTGTCATGGTCTGGGCTTACCAGAAGTTCGGCAGATCGGCCGAAGGTGGCAACAATCTCATTGTCGACCAGATCCATGAGCCGGGCGGCGGGGTGCCGCTGCGCATGGCGCCGTTCATTCTGGTCTCCACTGTTTTGACGCATCTGGTCGGCGGCTCGGCCGGACGCGAAGGAACCGCCGTCCAACTCGGCGGCAGTCTGGCCAGTGCCTTCGGCAGGATGTTTAAGCTGACGCCGGGCGATGTGCGCATCGTGCTGATGGCCGGCATTGCGGCAGGCTTCGGCGCGGTGTTTGGAACGCCCATCGCCGGAGCTGTTTTCGCGTTGGAAGTCCTGACCATCGGCCGGATGCAGTATGAGGCCCTGCTGCCCGCCTTGCTGGCCGCCGTTGTTGCCGACTGGACCTGCCATGCCTGGGGGATCGACCATACCCAGTATGCCATCGCCTATCTTGGCGGCGTCGGGGAAGCGGTTGGCTTCCACATCGATGCGCTGCTTTTGCTGAAGGTCGTCATTGCCGGTGTGGCGTTTGGGCTGGCAGCGCATGTCTTCGCCGAGCTTTCCCACCTGGGATCGAGCGCCTACAAGGCACTCCTGCCGTATGCACCGCTGCGTCCGGTGCTTGCCAGCGCCCTGTTGCTGGTGCTCGTCTACCTGCTTGGTACGCGGGAATATCTCGGTCTTGGCGTCTGGTCGCCCAACCCCGACGATGCGACACTGCTTGGCTTTTTCCGCCCAGATCACATCGATTACTGGAGCTGGGCCTGGAAGGGGTTGTTCACGATCGTGACGCTCAGCGCCGGCTTCAAGGGCGGTGAGGTCACGCCGCTGTTTTTCATCGGCGCGGGGCTGGGAAGCGCTCTGGCCGGTCTTCTCGGCGCTCCGGTCGATCTTTTTGCGGCACTCGGTTTTGTCGCCGTCTTCGCCGGTGCGACCAACACGCCCCTCGCCTGCATGATCATGGGTATCGAGCTGTTCGGAGCCACCCATTCGGTCTACCTCGCCGTCGCCTGCTTCGTCGCCTATCTGTGCAGCGGCCATTCGAGCATCTATCTGTCGCAGCGCGTCGGCGTTCCGAAGACCGCCGCCGCCAATGACATCCCCCTAAATATCTCCGTCAGACATATGCGTGACATGCAGGCGCACACCATCGGCGATCTCGTCGGCAGGGTCCGTCTCCGCGCGATCGCCACCACCGCAACGCTCAACCAAAGGCCCATCATCGTGACGCAACACACGCTGCATTCAACCGAAATCGGCATGGTCCGCATCTACATGAAGCCGCGTGAGAAGACGCCCGGCACGGGCTCCTGGTTCGGCTCCAGACTGCTCTACCGGGAACTCGTCCTGCAGGCGAAATCGGCCGGCATCATGAACGCTGTCGCGCACCATACGCATTTCGGTTATTCCAACAGCGGCACGCTTCAGGACGAGGGTTTCGAAATCCCCAACCCGGATCTGACAATGTGCGTCGAGATGATTGCGCCGCGCGACCAGCTTGAGGAATTCTGCCTGACCCATGGTGCGCTCCTGAAACACAAGGTAATCGTCTACAAGCACCTGGAACAGTGGGATGTTGTCCATCACGACGTGGCGGCGGCAGACGCACTCAAAGTTGCGACATCCTGAAGGAGGCGATCCTCGTCTATCTGATCGTTTTTCACGACGCAGGGATCTGTGGTGCTTTCCGACACGCCGTCGACACGGGAGCTGCCGCCCCGGCAGCATGGGCATGAAAGCCACTCTCGAACACGCAATCCTGCATCAAGGCGGAATATGACCTTGCAAAGGATTGCCTCTGCTCACACGAGTTTCATGCGCAACATTTCGTGCCAGCCGTTGGGCTGCAGCACGCGCTTTGCGGCGCAGGATTGTCCACGAGCCAGCGATCTCTCGGCTTGCAGCTCGACGGCCGGGCGTCCAGAGCCACCTCAAACACGCCCGCGTTCAAGCGCGGAGATGAGGCGCAATAGAGCGACATCGGCTGTTTTCCATCGCTGACCTCGAATGTCAGCCTGGCAGACGGGTCCAGACGCACATGGTCGGACACCTTGCGGATGATGGCGCAAAACTTGCCCGCCGGCATGTGGCTCCTTCCATCCTCATCGATATCCCATATCTGGATGAACATTTCCGACCAGGCTTCTGGATTGGCTCCACAGTCAAGTGCGGAGAACCGGCCCGCCTTGACCTCTGTCACGTGATAACCTGCCTTCACCGCTTGCCCGCCGTAGAAAAACACCAGGGGCGCCTCGGGCGTAAGCGCGAGAGTGTCGAGTAGATGGCCAAGGGTGATGTCGGCAGAAACTGACTTGTCGATTGCGTTCATCTGGGCTACTCCATAATACAATTATTCAAGGATTATTGAATTATGGACGACCGTCAAGCTCTAACGTCCTTTGCCGCACTGTCCCAGGAAACTCGCCTCGCCATCGTGCGCGCCCTCGTGGTTGCGGGCCATGACGGTCTTGCCGCCGGCGTCATCGCGGAACGCATGGGCGTCTCGCCCACGAATGTCTCGTTCCACCTCAAGGAACTGGAACGGTCAGGTCTGATCAGCCAGAGACGGCTGTCGCGGTCGATTATGTACAGTGCCAGTTATGACGCGCTGGCGGACCTGGTAAAATTCCTGATGGACGATTGCTGCTCCGGGCATCCGGCCATTCGCGAGACTGTCGAGCGCTCCGGAACAGCATGCTGTTCTCCTGACACATCATCTCCCGAGGGCTCCGTCATTGCATAAAACCCATGTACCTGCGGGGATTGTCTCCGCCCTCGGCCTGACACAGATCATCGGATACGGAACCCTCTATTACAGCTTCAGCATCCTCGCGCCGGGTATGGCGAAGGATCTCGATCTGACGCTTGCTGAGGTGTTCGGGGTGTTTTCTGCCTCCCTGTTCATTGGCGGCCTCTCCGCCAGCTATATCGGCAGACAGATGGACAGGATCGGCGCCGCAACCATCATGACGATCGGCTCGGTGCTTGCCGCTCTGACACTGGCGCTCTGCGCATGGTCACCGTCCATCGCGATCTTTGCCGTTGCCATCGTCCTCTTGGAGATATCCTCTGGAATGGTGCAGTATCAGGCGGCGTTCGCGGCCCTTGTCGAGAGTGATCCCCGATCTGCGTCCCGCAGCATCACGTATCTGACGCTCATCGGCGGCTTTGCGTCGACGATCTTCTGGCCCATCTCGGCAACACTTTCCGGATATCTGTCCTGGCGCGAGATCTATCTCGTCTTCGCAGGCCTGAACCTGTTCCTCTGCATGCCGCTCCACTACTGGATCATGCGTGTCGGGAAAACGGCAGCAAATGGCGATGCGGCCATCCGCCCGCGCGAAACGGTCGTCGGCGCCATCGCGCCGCATGCCAGACGCCGGGGAATGATCCTCGTCTCGATCGCATTCGCACTGCTGGGCTTCACGCTTGCGGCAATCCTTGCCCATATGGTGCCGATGCTCGGATCGATCGGGCTTGGTGCAGCAGCTGTGGTCATCGGGTCGCTTTTTGGTCCCGCACAGGTGCTCAGCCGTCTCATCAACATGGTGTTCGGCAAGAACATGTCGCCACCAGCGCTGGCCGTTCTCTCCGCAGTCTTGATCGTATCAGGCGTTCTGATCCTGCTGGCGAGCGGCAACAGCCTTCTAGGAGCCGTCGCGTTCGCGATCTGCCTTGGGCTGGGCTCCGGCATCAACAGCATCGCGCAGGGCAGCCTGCCGCTCTATCTGTTCGGGTCGGACGGTTATGGTGCGATCACGGGCAAAATGGCGGCCGCCCGGCTGGCAGTCGGCGCCGGCGCGCCGTTCATTTTTGCAGCAGCCATGGAAAAAATCGGCCTGAGTTTCGCGCTTGTCGCCAATGCCTCGCTGGGAATGGTCAGCATTGCCGCATTCGTCGCGGTGGCGACGGCGGCTCGACAACCCGCCGCCGCGACCGGCTGATCCGTCAGATCGATTTCAGCGAAACACGCTCCTCAAGCTTACTCGCCTGTTCCTTGCGCTCGCTGTAGCGCTCTGTCAGATAGGTCGAGGCATCGCGGGTCAGGAGCGTGAACTTCACCAGTTCCTCGCACACATCGACCACCCTGTCGTAATAGGAGGATGGTTTCATCCGGCCATCAGCATCGAATTCCTGAAAGGCCTTGGCAACCGAGGACTGGTTGGGAATGGTGATCATCCGCATCCAGCGCCCCAGAATCCGCATCTGGTTGACGGCGTTGAACGACTGGCTGCCGCCGGACACTTCCATGACCGCCAGCGTCTTGCCCTGTGTCGGTCGCACGGAGCCGATCGACAAGGGTATCCAGTCGATCTGCGATTTCAAGATGCCGGTCATGGCGCCGTGCCGTTCGGGGCTGATCCAGACCTGACCTTCCGACCATTCCGAAGCCGCGCGCAGTTCCTGCACCTTTGGATGACTGACGGGGGCCTCGTCGGGAAGCGGCAGGCCCTTCGGGTCGAAAATCTGCACCTCGCATCCCAGCCGTTCAAGCAAACGCCTTACCTCAAAAGCCAGCAACCGGCTGTACGAGACCTCGCGGAGCGACCCGTAAAGGACCAGGATTTTGGGTTTGTGTGTCGAGAAAGCGGGACGCAGGGCGTCGAGGTCTGTTTCACGCAGATGCTGGTCCTGCAAGGCGGGAAATCTATCAGACAATGCGCTTGCCCTCCTCATCGAGGATCTTTTCGCCGTCTTCCTTGCTGAACGGACCCTTGAAGGCATCCGCCGGCAATATGTCGAGGACGACCTCAGAGGGACGCGACAACCGCGTCCCCATCGGGGTGACGACGAAAGGCCGGTTGATCAGGATCGGCGTCTCGATCATCGCATTGAGAAGCTGGTCATCGCTCAGTTCCGGATTGTCGAGGCCAAGCTCGGCATAAGGCGTGCCCTTCTCGCGGATGGCGGCGCGCACCGACAGGCCGGCATCCGAGATCATCCTTGCAAGCTGTTCGCGGCCAGGCGGGGTTTTCAGATATTCGATCACGGTCGGTTGGATGCCAGCATGCTGAATGAGTTCGAGCGTGTTGCGCGAGGTGCCGCACGCCGGGTTGTGATAGATCGTGACGTCCATGATCTAGGTCCTTTCAGAAATTGCGTTGCGGGAAACGGCGGGGGATGACTCGTACCAACCCTTTGAGCGGTTCACGATCCAGACGACCGAGAGCATGACCGGCACTTCGATCAGAACGCCAACGACGGTGGCGAGAGCTGCACCCGATTGAAAGCCGAAGAGGCTGATCGCGGCGGCGACGGCAAGTTCGAAGAAGTTACTGGCGCCAATCAGTGCCGACGGCCCGGCGACACAATGGCGCTCGCCCGACATGCGGTTGAGGATATAGGCAAGCCCGGAGTTGAAATAGACCTGGATGAGGATCGGGACGGCCAGAAGCGCGATAATGGTCGGCTGGGCAATGATCTGCTCACCCTGGAAGCCAAAGAGCAGCACGAGGGTTGCAAGCAAGGCGACAAGCGAGAGCGGCTGAAGCTTTTCCAGCAGGTGGTCCAACTTTGCCGTGGTGCCGCCGGCGATGAGCCTGCTGCGCAGGACTTGAGCGATCATGACCGGGACCACGATATAAAGACCAACCGAGATGGTCAGCGTGTCCCATGGAACGGTGATGGCGGACAGGCCCAGAAGCAATCCAACGATTGGCGCAAAGGCAATGATCATGATGGCATCGTTGAGTGCCACCTGGGAGAGGGTGAACAAGGGCTCGCCCCGGGTCAGGTTGGACCAGACGAACACCATGGCGGTACAAGGGGCTGCTGCAAGGATGATCAGACCGGCGATATAGGAATCGATCTGGTCGGCCGGCAGATACGGCCTGAACAGCCAGCCGATGAACAGCCATCCAAGAAGCGCCATCGAAAAAGGCTTCACCGCCCAGTTGATGAACAGGGTGACGCCGATACCGCGCCAGTAGCTGCCGACCTTAGCCATCGAGCGGAAGTCGATCTTGATGAGCATCGGAATGATCATCAACCAGATGAGGACGGCAACGGGTATGTTGACCTTGGCGATCTCTGCCGCACCGATGACATGAAAAGCGCCGGGAATGAAATGACCGAGCGCAATGCCGACCACGATGCACAGCGCAACCCAGACGGTGAGATATCGTTCAAACGTGGACATCAGGCGGACTTTCCTTGGGCGTTGGTGGTTCCCTCCATCGTGCCGATCTGCCGCAGCCGTGTTTCAAGCGCCAGGCGATCGATCGATGCGAGCGGGAGACTGAGGAATGCCGTGATCCGATTTTTGAGGAACCGCGCCGCCTGCGCAAATGCACGCTGGATTTCGGCTTCCGACCCGGTCACGGCCGCCGGATCCTCGACACCCCAATGGGCTGTCATCGGGTGTCCGATCCAGACGGGGCAGGCTTCGCCGGCTGCGCTGTCACACACGGTGAAGATGAAATCCATCTGTGGCGCATCAGGCTCGGCAAACAGGTCCCAGCTCTTGGACGAGTAACCTGTTGAAGGGTAGCCAAGGGCCGCGAGTTCCTTGAGCGCGTGCGGATTGACTTCGCCCTTCGGATGACTCCCGGCGGAATAAGCCGCAAAACGACCGCCACCTTCCGTGTTGAGGATCGCTTCGGCGAGAATGGAACGTGCGGAATTGCCCGTGCACAGGAAGAGCACGTTATAGGTCTTTTCGGTCATGTCCGTGATCCGTGGTTAGGTTGGCGGTCGGATAAGGTTCATCATGGTTGCCGATGGTGGGCTGAGAGCGGACATTTGCCGGCGCGCGAGCACCGCTCCCAGAATCTTGTTGCGTATGCATGTTTCAGGACCTGCAAAGCCGGCCGTCAGCTTGTCGTCGGGCATCATCCCCCGAGACTGCTGCCGTCCACATGGCCTATTCCACACCCGCTCATGCCGGACGCTCCGGCGGGCTCGGGATACAGCAAGGCGTAAGTTCGGCGATGAGCGGGGCACACAGTTCCGCCGAGCCACCGCAACAGTCTTTCAAAAGAAACAGCATCATGTCACGAAGCTGCTCAATCTCGGCGCGATACATGATGACCCTGCTGTGCCGTTGCGAGGACACAAGCCCTGCCCGCGACAGAATGTTCAGATGCGCCGACATGGTATTTTGCGGCACCAGCAGCGCGCGCGCGATATCCCCTGCCGGCAGCCCTTCCGGCGCGTGTTTCACAAGCAGCCGAAACGTCTCAAGGCGGGTTGGTTGCGCGAGTGCTGCAAGAGCGAGAATTGCCTGTTCTTGTTCCATATATCCAGATTACTGGAAATATGGAACAAGTCAAGATGCTTGTTTAATCGCGCCCTGCGCGGCTCCGCCATCAAAGTTAGCTATTGTCTCTCTATGAAGATCCGCGGGCATTTAGCGGTCGCATTGATTTGTCCCTTCACGTGCAGGACCGCTCACGGCGAACACCTGCGCCGAAGCCGCTGCGATCGACAACCCGCCGCACCTAGACGAGTTTATGCTAGGACCCTCTCGCCTCACCATTTCCCCGGAGCCGATCCCTCATGTTGCCGCAGTCCAGTTTCGCCACATATCCCAGCCTGAAGAACCGCAGCGTTTTCATTACGGGGGGCGGCAGTGGCATCGGGGCCAGTCTCGTGCGGCATTTTTGCGATCAGGCCTGCCGTGTCGCTTTCGTCGACATTGCGCAAGCAGCCTCGAAGGCGCTGGTCGAGGAGATCGCTGGCTGCGGTCACAGTGCGCCGCTTTTCCTGCCGTGCGATCTGAAGGATATCGATGCGCTTCGCCAGGCGATCGACCGGGCGGCACAAGAACACGGGCCTGTCACGGTCCTGCTCAACAATGCAGGCAATGATGATCGGCACCGGAGCGAAGACGTGACCCCCGCCTATTGGGACGACCGGATGGGTGTCAACCTCAAGCACCAGTTCTTTGCCGCACAGGCCGTGCGCCCGATGATGCGCGAGGCAGGCGGTGGCTCCATCATCAATTTCAGTTCGATCACCGTCATGGTCGGCGATGCCGATTGCCCCGCCTATGTGACAGCAAAGGCTGGCGTCTGGGGCATGACACGCGCCCTGGCGCGCGAGTTGGGGCCGGAGCGCATCCGGGTCAACGCACTTGTGCCGGGCTGGGTGATGACGGAGCGGCAAAAACAACTCTGGCTCGACGACGCCGGCGAGCGCCAGATCCGCGATCGCCAGTGCCTGCGGGAAAAGGTGCAGCCGCAGGATATTGCGCGCATGGCGCTCTTTCTTGCAGCCGATGACAGCAGCATGTGCACGAGCCAACAGTTCATTGTGGATGCCGGCTGGATCTGATCTTTACCGCCGCCTCCAGCGTGCTTCTAGTGATCCTCGTTGCGATCTTCGTGCTCGCTTCGGTCGGCAGCATGCTGGTCGCGCGTGCCAAATTTCGACGGCTCGCTCAACCCGAAGGCCGCGCCCGGAGCATTCGGGCCCCAGCCAGATAGGCCCTTGGCCGCGTCCTCGGCGGCGAGCGGTGCGGCGTTGCATGGCGCAACCAAGACACACGCACTCTTCATCAACAAGACCTATCGGCGCTGCGGCGTGACGTGTAACACCGCAGTTTATGTCATGTCGTCGAGGCCGCTCTTGCCTTCGTGATGGCCAAGCGCATGGGCTGAAGGCGATCACGATCGAAAACAGCGCCTACATGCTGGCCCCAAGTCCATGGCTGGCATCTTCGACCGCGACAAAAGAGTATCGACAGTCTCATCGGCGCGCTTTGCGACATTGCGGGCGCCCGTATCAAAACCGGAAGGACCGACAATGGAGAGACGCGCGAACGATCTGTTTCCAGGCTTTGAGGACAGGCGCGTCGAAACGGCGGATGCCGATCTGGCTGTCCTTTCGGCAGGCTCCGGTCCCGCCGTCCTGCTGCTGCACGGTTATCCGCAAACCCGTTCGGCCTGGCATCGGATCGCTCCGGTGCTTGCAGCCTCCCATACGGTGGTCGTGCCCGACCTGCCCGGCTACGGCGACAGCCGCATGCGCGCAGACGTGCAAGACCCAGGCTCCAAGCGCCGCATGGGCAAGAACCTGCACCAGATGATGCTGTCCCTCGGCCACGAACGCTTCGTCGTGATGGGCCATGATCGGGGTGGCCGCGTTGCCTACCGGATGGCTTTCGACCATCCGCAATCGGTGGCGGCACTCGTCTCGGTCACCGTCGTTCCAACGCCGAACATGTGGGAGGGCGCCAGCAAGGCCTTCGGCATGGGCGCATGGCACTGGTTCATGATGGCCCAGCCCGCGCCGCTGCCCGAGACGCTGATGGCCGCCGATCCGCGCCTGCTGATCGACCTTACCCTTGGCAAGATGGCGAGTGACCTTACACTGCTCGACCCGCTTGCGCTTGAGGACTATCGGCTTGCGTTTGGCCGGCCGGACGTTCGCCACGCCATGTGCGAAGACTACCGAGCCGCCGCCACGATCGATGACACCGACGATCGCGCCGATCGTGCGGCCGGACGCACAATAAAGGTGCCCGTCCTGCTGCTCTGGGAACTGGGACGGCTTTACGGCGGTGGCCGCGAGCCACTGGATATCTGGGCGGACTGGGCAGACACGGTGGAAGGCAAGGGAATTGGCGGTGGCCACCTGCTTGCTGAAACAGCACCGGAAGAGGTTCTCGAGGCCCTGGTTCCATTTCTGGGGAAGATTGCCGATGTCGGATAAAACGGCCAAGGAGCGACGGGCACCCAGTCTGGACGACGGACTGCTCAGTCTGCGCCAGATGGAGGTTTTCCACGCGGTGATGCAGGCCCGCTCGATCACCGGCGCCTCAAAAGTTCTCAATGTGTCGCAGCCGGCCTTGAGCCGCACCATCCGACGCATCGAGGACCTGCTGGGCATCGCGCTTTTTACGCGGGATCGCAACGGCCTGGTGCCAACCTCGGAGGCGCTCGAGATCTTTTCGGAGATCGATCCGCTGATCCGCCAACTCGTCGGTGTCGGCACGCAGATTGGGCGCATCGCCCGCGGTGAAACCGCCGTGTTCCGGGCAGGCTCGACGGCGAGCGTGGCGCGCGCTCTGGTTCCCCAGGCATTGCGCACGCTGTCCGTGGAAGTGCCCGGCATCGAACTGTTTTTCGATGTCTTGCCGGTCGATCAAATCGAGGAATACCTGATCACCGGCCGGGGTGAGGCGGTTGTCACCATCGTCTCGCCGGAACATCCGCTGATCGCCGTGGAGCATGTCGGGCGCGTCGACATGGTCGCCGTCATTCCCAAGGGCCATCCCCTTGCCAGCCATCGGATCATTCGCGCTGCCGATCTTGCCAATGCCGATTTCATCGCCTTTGCGCAAGGTGGCGCGCACCAGACCGTGGTCGACCGTTTTCTCAGCAGGGAAAATCTGACGATGAACACCCGCGCCGTGGCCAGGTTTTCGGATACGGCGCTGGCGCTGGCAAACGAAGCAATGGGCATCGTGCTGGTGGACTATGTCACGACGCTTGGCCCCGTCGGCAGCAATCTCGTCGTTCGTCCCATCGAGAACGCCCCGCAGTTTTCGATTGCTGTGCTGTGGAACCGGCGCAGGCCGCATTCCGCCAACCTGCGAAAACTGATCGAAATCCTGACCCGCAGGCTGCAGGATCTGCCGCTTCTGTCCCCGTGAAAAGGATATCCAGCGCCCACAGCCATGCCGCAAAGGCATGGGAGACATACTCATTATTCGTTGTCTTCGGTACCCGTCGATGGCAATGAGGCCAGGTGGCGTCCAGGGCGCCCCGCTTTGGGAGGAGAATTGACATGACCGTTTTCTTGAGCCGCCGTCAGGCACTGTTTGGCATTGGTGTGGCGAGTGGCGCTGCGGCCTTCGGCCTGCCTGCACGCGCTGCAACCCGTAATCTAGCCGTGCTTCATCTTGCCAGCCATGCGCCAAGTTTCATCGCGTATGAGCGTGGCTACTACAAACAAGCAGGTCTTGATATCGACCTGAAATTTTTCGAGGCCGCCCAGCCCATGGCCGTGGCCATCGCATCCGGCGATGCCGATTTTGGCGTCACCGCCATGAGCGGCGGTCTCATCAGCCTTGCGCAGAAGGATGCGATCAAGGTGATCGGCGGTGCTCTGACCGAGCAGAAGGGCGTGACCGGCGCCATCATCCTCGCATCGAACAAGGCCTATGATGCAGGCCTGACCGACCCGTCAAAGCTTTCGGGGAAAAGTTTCGGCATCACCACCGCCGGCTCTTCGTTCCATTTCATGGCGCACAAGATCGCGCTTGCCAACAATATCAAGCTGTCCGACATCCAGCTTCGCCCGCTGCAGAAGCTCGGCGCCATCGTCGGTGCCCTCACCACGGGACAAATCGACGCCTGGGCCATCCAGCCGAACGTTGCCAAGAAGATGATCCGCGAAGGTGCGGCCAAGCAGATCGGTCTCGTATCCGATTATGCGCCCGACTATCAGGTGACGACCGCGTTTACATCAAGCAAAAATGCCGCCAACGAGCGCGACCTAACGGCGGCCTTCGTTAAAGCCTATTCGAAGGCGATCGCCGACTACAACGCGGCCTTCATTGACAACAAGGCGAGCGATGCCGAGCGCGATGATCTCGCCAAGATCGTCCACAAATATGTCGAGAGCGACAGCCCGTTCGAACTGGCCAAGCAAAACCTGGTCGAGGGTGCCATGCGCATCAACGAAGGGCTCGCCTTGTCGCTCGGCAGCTGCGTCGAGCAGCTCGAATGGTTCAAGTCCGAAGGCATGGTGAAGGATGCCATCACGCAGGAACAGCTCTTCGACACGTCCTACGTCAAGACCATCTGATCGGCCTGCTATACCGCGGAGGCCTTCATGGCCTTCGCCTGGAGGACCCATGCATCTGAAGCTCAACAACATCAGCCATTCCTATGGCGCAGTCGAGGTCCTGAAGGACATCTCGCTCGACATCCCGCAGGGCCAGATCGTCTGTCTGATCGGCCCCTCCGGCTGTGGCAAGTCGACCCTGCTGCGCTTCCTCGGCGGGCTGGAACGGCCACGGTCGGGCGAGGTCCTGCAGGTCGGTATTCCGCCGCAAGGTTCGCTCAACCCGTTGACCTATGTCTTCCAGCACTTCGCCCTCCTCCCCTGGCGCACTGTCGAGGGCAATATCAAGCTGGTGCTCGAAGACCACGGCCTCAGCCGCCGCGAGATGGACGACATTGTCACCGATGTGCTCGACAGAACCCGCCTGTCCGAATTTCGAACAGCACTGCCCAAACAATTGTCCGGCGGCATGCGCCAGCGCGTCGCGATCAGCCGGGCGCTGGCTGTGCGCCCTGCCGTGATGCTGATGGACGAGCCGCTCTCTGCCCTCGACAGCCAGACCCGCGAACTGCTGATGGACGACCTGATTGCGCTCTGGACACGCCAGCCGTTCACGTCGGTCTACGTGACCCATAATCTCAACGAAGCCGTCAGGCTTGGCCACCGAGTTGTTGTGCTGTCGCGCCGGCCCGGCCGCATCCGGGAAATCGTCGATATCGACATCCCCCTGTGCGACCGCCACCTGGGCGACCCGGTGCTGGAAAAAAAGCAGAAGCATCTCTGGGATCTGATGCGCGAAGAGGCGATGGCCGCCGACAAGGAGCTGGTCGATGTCTGATGCCCCTACACTTTCGGTCGCGGCCGCAGCCCCCACAAGCAGTGCCGACACCATTCCCGTTCGCGCCGTGGCCTTCCGCGGAGGCGGATTTGCCCCGATCCCGGTCAAGGGCATGGGCATCGCCGTCTTCGTTATCCTGATCGCGCTTGCCGAAATCGGCACCCGCAGCGGGTTCATATCCAACCTGACGCTGCCACGGCCTTCCGCAGTGTTTGAGACCTTCGTGCAGCTCTGGCAGACCGGCCTTCTATGGAAACACCTTCTGCCTTCGCTGCAGCGTCTGTTCGTCGGCGCCTTCATGGGGATCACCGTCGGGATCGCTGCGGGCGTCATGATCGGCCTCTTCAGCTATGTCCGCGCCGGCATCGTCCCCCTGGTGGCGGCGCTGTTTCCCATTCCCAAGATTGCCCTCCTGCCGCTCTTCGTCATCTGGTTCGGCATCGATGAAACCTCCAAATATGCCTTGATCGCGTTCGGCACGTTTACGCCGACCGTTGTTGCCACCTATGGCGCCGTCGACAATGTCGATCGCACGCTGATCCGGATGGGGCAGAGTTTTGGCCTGAACTGGTGGTCAATCGTGCGCAAGATCGTGCTTCCGGGTGCGTTTCCGGCCATCCTTTCCGGCCTGCGGGTTTCGATCGCCATTGCCATCATCCTGCTGGTTGCGGCCGAAATGCTCGGCGCCCAATACGGTATCGGATCCTATATTCTCGAAGCAGGCTCGCTCTACGATCTCGAGAAGCTGTTTGCCGGCGTCACCATCCTGTCCACCATGGGCCTCATCGTGAACTTCATCATCGGCCGGATCGAGCGCCATTTTCTAAGCTGGCGCGGATAAAGCCGCATTCACAGGAGACATTCCGACATGCTTGCCTTGCAAAAGGTACGCCCCGGCAGCGGCGTGCAATTAAACACGATCGCCGAACCGGATGCGCCGGCCGAAGGAGAGGTGATGATCCGCGTGCACTGCGCCGGCATCTGCGGAACGGACCTGCATATCGCCGAGTGGACGCCGGGTTACGAGGCAATGGAACAGGCAATGCCGGTTACTCTGGGACACGAGTTTTCCGGCACGATCGAGCGTGTGGGCCCCAATGTGCCTCTCGACGCCATCGGTGCCCGCGTCACCGGACGCCCGTCCACGACCTGCGGCACCTGCGATGCGTGCCGGAGCAACGACGAGGACAATTGCACGGCACGCAAAGGTGTCGGCATCGGTCGCAACGGCGCATTCACCTCGCTCGTCTGCGTTCTCTACAGCAATTGCCACCGGTTGCCGGACAGTCTTGCCATGGACATTGCGGCCCTGACCGAACCGATGACCGTTTGCACCGAAGCGGTGGCAACAGCGGAAATTGCGGCCGGCCAGACCGTGCTCATCATCGGGCCAGGCTTCATCGGCCAGGGAATTGCGGTGCTTGCGAGAGCCAGGGGCGCGCACGTGGTTGTCCTCGGACGCAATGATGCGCCCAGACTTGACGCGTTGCGCGCCATCGGCTTCGAGCACCTCATCGATACACAGCACCGGCCGATGGAAGAGGCACTTGCAGAATTTGGCCCCTTCGATGCGATTATGGAGGCTGCTGGCGTGCCAGCCCTTGTGGGAGCCACTTTGCCGTTTCTGAAAAAGCGCGGCATCTTCACCGTTGTTGGCATCCATCCGCGTGCCGCCGAAATCGATCTGACCCGGATCGTGCGGATGCATCAGCAGATCCGTGGCTCCTACCGGGCACCTGCCAAAGACTGGGACGGCGTGATTGCCTTTCTGGATGCCAACCAGCAACTGATGTCGAAGCTGGTTTCACATGCCCTTCCCCTTTCAGACGTTTTGTCGGGCCTTCAGGCAGCAAAAGACCGGACCGCGTCCAAAGTGATGCTACATATGGAAGCGCATCGATGAGCGGCGCCTTCCTGTCCCTCTGGAACGACTATCCCGCCGCCATGGCTGAGGAATACGAGGCATGGCACACATTCGAGCACGTGCCTGAACGGTTGACCACGCCCGGCATGCTGTCTGCCCGTCGTTATGTGTCGTGCAACAGCCCCCAGTCCTATTTCACCTATTATGAAATGCAGGACATGCGCACGATAGAGCATCCGGCCTATCTCGACCTCGTTCGCAACCCGACGCCCTCGTCGCTGAAGATGCGTCCGTACTTTTCGAATGTGCTGAGAATTCCCGGTGAAACCGCAGCCTGCTCAGGATATGGTATTGGCGGCGCGGCACTGGTGCAGGCCTATTCCGTTACACGAGACACCGCCGCACAGGCACTGCCTGATGTGAAACGCGCCTTGCAGCAGATGATCACCGAAGCCCGGATCCTCGGCTTCAGGATCGCGATAGCAGAGCCGAACCAGGCATATGAGGTCTTTACCCAGGAGCAGACAACAGATCCGGATGCCGTCAATGTGGTCCTCCTGCTCGAGAGCGGATCCAGCAAGACCCTTTGCGCCTCGCATGACGCTTTAACCGCGCAGCTGACCGGGCAGCTTTTGCCGCGCGCCTGCCTGCGCAGCGATATCTTCGATCTCCTGATCAGCTATCGCGGCGATGAATTTCATTCCGCAAGAAGCAGGCGAGATGCTGCGAGGTGATCGGCGATTGCCTTACCCGTGAAGGTCCGTCTCGTCGTCCGTTCGTTTGCTGACTTTGAACATCATCTTTCCGGCACGATGCCGCCGGCAAGGATCGTTCTTGAAACGCATCCTGGGCAATCCGTTTGAAGAAGGGCAATGGCTACGCAAGCCTGATCAGCAATGCCTGCCCCAGCGCGCGTTCGTCTCGAACCAAGCCCTCCAATAGGCCAATACTATAAAGACAGTTCAGGCGGGCCGTTCTCCGGGCGGTCAAGCCGGCACACGCAGCAGAAGATCCGGCGCTTGGGCAGGCAGCAGAGAGACCGAAACAGCGGTGCTGGCGAGACAATCCTGGCGAGGATCCCACGCCATCTGTGCGGTTTTTTTAGAATATTAAGCGATAACCGCACGTCCTGTCTTGTTCGTGAAATGTCCGATATAACGCCGTCAGAGGTTTTTCTCGCCGGCGAGGAAGATGCTCCTCGCTATGAGTGGTCGCTTGGCTCCGCCGTTCAGCACCATGTCCGGACGGGAGGTCTGCGTGGGGCGAAAATCGACCGATCATTTCCATGCGCGATGTTGCCCGCCCCCCGTTATGCCGCAGATGTTCGCCCGTCATGCCATGGCCCACTCTTCATGTGCCGGGACTGCGGCGCATTGGCAAATTGCCAATCAATCCGAACTGAGGCCCTCCCCTCTTCCTTGCAACGAGACCGGAGGTGGACCAAGGCGTCCTCATCATATCGACAAGACACGTCCGCAGAATTCGTTGAACATCTATCCCGGCGCAACCGGGCCACCCGGCTGAAAAGAGACCCCGCAGGCATGAGCGCCACAGGCCCGTGTGGGGATAAACTTGTCCAAAGGCGCAGGCTCAACCCAGCGCTCAAGTCCTGATATCAAGACCCTCTCACGGGAAACATGTCCTCGCCGTAGTGATGCAGCCTTGTATGATGGCGACGGCACAGCCAGCGCACTTTCAAAGGTTCGTCGTATTGATCGTGATGCGCATCAACCGCCTCGATGCCGCAAACCTCACAACTCTCCTTGTCGAGTTCGCCGGCCTTGACGGCACGCTGCACAGCGAGATGTGCTTCATATTTGCCGGGGTTGGCACGTCGCCAATTGGCCTGCCGGGTATCCGTCTTCAGCATGTTCGCATTCAATCCCGATTCAGCCCTCGGTGCATGCGGCATTCTACCAGAGGTCCGGGCATCGATAAAGCGCATTGGTTGTCACGACCTTTGACCCGAGAGACGGGCCTGATGGAAAAAAGCCCGACGGATCGCTCCATCGGGCCTTACTTCACTCTGCCGGTTTGAACGGGATCAGGTCCGTTCCAGCACCACGGCAATGCCCTGCCCGACGCCAATGCACATGGTCGACAGCGAATAGCGTCCGCCGGTTTCCAGAAGTTCCAGCGCTGCCGTGCCGGTAATGCGGGCGCCCGACATGCCGAGTGGATGACCAAGGGCGATGGCGCCGCCGTTGCGGTTGACGCGGGCGTCGTCATCGGCAATGCCAAGCTGACGAAGGGTTGCCAGACCCTGGCTGGCAAAGGCCTCGTTCAGTTCGATCACATCCAACTGGTCCTGCGTGAGTCCCAGCCGGTCGAGCAGCTTTTGGCTGGCCGGCGCCGGACCGATGCCCATGATGCGCGGCGGCACACCGGCCGTCGCACCACCGACAATACGGGCAATCGGCGTCAGGCCATACTTCTTGGCCGCCGCCTCCGACGCGATGATAAGCGCTGCCGCCCCGTCGTTGACACCCGATGCATTGCCGGCCGTGACCGTGCCACCCTCTTTCCGAAACGGCGTGCCGAGCTTGGCCAGCGTCTCGATGGTGGTTGCGCGCGGATGTTCGTCCTTGTCCACCACGATTGGATCGCCCTTGCGCTGCGGGATTGTTACGGAGACGATTTCCTTTGCGAGACGACCGTTTGCCTGTGCTGCCGACGCCTTGTTCTGGCTGCTGACCGCAAAGGCATCCTGGTCCTCACGGCTCACATTGAAATCGGCGGCAACATTTTCACCGGTCTCGGGCATCGAATCCACGCCATACTGCTTCTTCATCAGCGGATTGATGAAGCGCCAGCCGATCGTGGTATCATGGATTTCGGCTGCACGCGAAAAGGCGGTCTCCGCCTTCGGCATCACGAAGGGCGCCCGGCTCATGCTTTCCACGCCGCCGGCAATCATCAGGTCCGCCTCCCCCGCCTTGATGGCGCGGGCAGCGGCAATAACGGCATCCATGCCCGAACCGCAAAGCCGGTTGATCGTGGTGCCGGTAACGGAGACCGGCAGGCCGGCGAGCAGCAGCGACATGCGCGCCACATTGCGATTGTCCTCGCCCGCCTGGTTGGCGCAGCCATAGATCACATCATCGACCGCTTCCCAATCGACAGACGTGTTGCGCGCCATCAGCGCCTTCAACGGCACCGCGCCCAGATCATCGGCCCGCACGGAAGACAGTGCGCCGCCGAAACGGCCGATCGGCGTGCGGATATAATCGCAGATAAAAGCATCAGTCATTCTGATCTCCTCAAAGGGCCGGGACGACAAGATCGGCAACCGGACCATCGGTATGAAGCGGCGCGCCCGTCATGGCCTGCAGCTCCTCCATGGTCATGAGCCCAAGCTTTTCGCGCACGACAAAATGTTTATCCCTGATATCGATAACGGCGTGGCTGGTATAGACCCGCGTGATGCAGCCGACACCGGTCAGCGGAAAGGTGCAGGCCTCCACAAGCTTCGGTTTGCCATCCTTCGTCACATGTTCGGTAATGACGAAAACCTGTTTTGCGCCATGCACCAGATCCATCGCGCCGCCGACGGCCGGCACGCCCTTGGAGCCGACGCGCCAGTTGGCGAGATCGCCATTTTCAGCCACCTGATAGGCGCCGAGAATGGCGACATCCAGATGGCCGCCGCGCACCATGGCAAAGCTGTCGGCATGGTGGAAGAACGAGGCGCCGGGCTTCAGCGTCACGGCCTTCTTTCCGGCATTGATCAGGTTCCAGTCTTCCTCGCCTTCCGGTGGCGGCTCGCCGAAATTCAGGATGCCGTTTTCCGTGTGAAAGATCGCTTCCCGGCCCGGTGGCTGGTAGCGCGCCACCATTTCGGGAAAACCGATGCCAAGGTTCACATAGGCACCGTCTTCGATATCCTGCGCGGCCCGCCAGGCAATCTGGGCGTTAGACAGTTTGATGTCTTCGCGTGTGTCGGTCATGCGTAGGCCACTCCTGCCCGGATGAGCACTTCTTCCTGCTGCGGATCGGCGACTTCCACGACGCCGTTGACGAAAATACCAGGGGTGATCACCGCTTCCGGATCAATGCCGCCGGGGGGCAGGATTTTGGTCACCTGGGCAATGGTGGTCTTGGCCGCCATGCACATCAGCGGATTAAAATTGCGGCCGGCCTTGTTGTAGGTGAGGTTGCCGTGGGTGTCGCCAAGCTCTGCCTTCACGATGGCGAAGTCTGCTTTCAGCCAGCGCTCCTGCACGTAGGAACGGCCGTCGAATTCGGCGATCACCTTGCCATTGGCAAGTTCCGTACCGAAGGCGGTCGGCGTGTAAAATGCCGGAATACCGGCGCCGCCGGCGCGGATGCGTTCGGCAAGCGTGCCCTGCGGCACCAGTTCCAGCTCGATCTCGCCGGCGAGATACCGGTCGGTAAAGGCGCGCGGATCGGATGAGCGCGGGAACGAGCAGATCATTTTTTTCACCACCCCCGCATCGATCATGGCGGCAATGCCGATACGACCATTGCCGGCATTGTTGTTGATGACGGTGAGGTTTTTCGGCCCCTTGTCGATCAGCGCATGAATGAGTTCAATGGGGGCGCCGGAACCGCCGAAGCCGCCGATCATCACCGTTGCGCCGTCGAATATGCCGGAGACGGCGTCTGCCGTGCTTCCGATGGTCTTGTCCATTTCAGTCTCTCTCCCTGACTTATCAAGATGACGCAGTTAGCGCCTCGCAGTTGCCAGCCGTCAACTTTTTTGTGCGTTATTTGACTTTTGTTCATATAGCGCACAATATCCGCGCAAATGGAGGCACAAATGCAGGAAACGGATTTCATTGGGGGCTTTGCCAAGGGGCTCCGCGTCATCGAAGCCTTTGGCGAGGCAAGTCCACGCCTCTCTATCGCCGATGTCGCACGCCTCACCGGACTTGACCGGGCCACCGCCCGCCGCTGCCTGCTGACACTCGCGGAACTTGGCTATGCCGATTACGACGGCAAGTTCTTCGTCCTGACCCCACGCATCCTGCGCCTCGGACACGCCTACCTTTCCGTCACGCCGCTCCCGCACATCATCCAGCCCTTCCTCGACCGTTTGTCGGAAGAAGTTGGACAAAGCGCCTCGGCAAGCGTGCTTGACGGATCGGAAGTGGTCTACATCGCCCGCGCCTCGCAGCGCCGCGTCATGTCCATCAACCTCATGCCCGGCAGCCGCCTTCCCGCCTATTGCGCCTCCATGGGTCGCGTCCTGCTGGCAGCACTTAATGAAGATGACGCCCGCCTTCTCATCGAATCCAGCGAGCGCCCGCACCATACGCCCTTCACTCGCACCGATCCTGCCCAACTGATGCAGGAGCTGGCAATCGTGCGAGTGCAGGGTTATGCCTTGATCGACCAGGAGCTGGAACTTGGCCTTCGCTCCATCGCCGTTCCACTTTCAAATGCGCGCGGCAAAGTGGTCGCCGCCCTCAACATCGGCGCACCAGCGGCCCAGATCACATCGGAACTGATGGCGCAACAATACCTGCCGCCACTCAAATTGATGGCGCAGCAGCTGCGCCCGCTGCTGCCCTGAACCACGCACCACCCAGGCGCCGCAAGCCAAAACTCAAAGCCGTTGACAGCTGTCAACCCGCATGACGGGGCAGACCTCAATAGCAAACATTTGCCTGTTCACGCGCTCGCACTCCGCCGCATCGGACTTGCATCTCGAATGAAAAAATCCGAGCATCCCGCGGTTCCATTTCTCGTTTCGCTTGGATGTTTCATGACCAGACTTTTGACGATCCATACCACAGCCGCAGCTCTTGATGCCGGCACAAAAACCGCCGTTACCCTTACCGAGGAAGCCTTGGCGCGCATCGACGATTCCGCCGGCGAGGGCGCCCGCGTCTTCATTCGCCGCAACGATCAGCGCGCCTTGAAACTTGCCACCGCATCGGATGCCACGCGCGCAGCCGGCTTTCGCCGCTCGCCGTTGGAAGGCGTGCCGATCTCGGTGAAAGATCTGTTCGACCTTAAAGGCGAAACCACCCTTGCCGGCTCCGTGGCGCTGAAGGGCAAGCCTGCCGCCACAGCCGATGCGCCGGTTGTCTCCCGCCTCATCGCCGCCGGCGCCGTCATCACCGGCACAACGAACATGAGCGAATTTGCCTTTTCCGGCATCGGCATCAATCCCCACTACGGAACCCCGAAAAACTCGTATGACCGGGCAATCGGTCGCGTGCCCGGCGGCTCGTCCTCCGGTGCTGCCGTCTCAGTAACCGACGGCATGGCGGTGGCTGCCATCGGCACCGATACCGGCGGCTCGATCCGCATTCCATCGGCGCTCTGCGGCCTCACCGGTTTCAAGCCGACGGCCCGCCGTGTTTCTGCAAAGGGCGTCGTGCCGCTTTCAACCTCGCTGGATTCCATTGGACCGCTGGCCGCAAGCGTCACCTGCTGCGCCATCATCGACGCCATCATTTCCGCAAGTGGCGAGGGCGTGCCGGACGCCGCCCCGGTCCGCGGTCTTCGGCTTGCCGTGCCGCAAACCGTCGTGCTGGACGACATGGACAGCACGGTTGCCGCAGCATTCCAACGCACGCTGTCAGCGCTCTCGTCCGCCGGCGCCATCATCACCGAAATCGAGATCCCGGAATTTAATGCGCTTGCCGGCATTTATGCACGCGGCGGACTGGTAGCGCCGGAAGCCTGGCACTGGCACCGTGAACTTCTGGAGGAGGCCGGCGAGACCTATGACCCGCGCGTCAAGGCGCGCATCCTTCGCGGTCGCGACCTCAGTGCAGCCGATTACCTCGATGCACTGGCTGCTCGCACAGCATGGAAGGCCGGCGTTGCCGACCGGGTCCGCGGATATGATGCCGTCATCCTACCGACCGTTCCGGTTATCGCGCCGGAGATTGCGCCGCTCGTGGCAGACGATGCCGCCTTCTTTGCCGCCAACGGCCTCATCCTGCGCAACTCCACCTTCTTCAACTTCCTCGATGGCTGCGGGCTTTCCATCCCCTGCCATGCCGAAAACGAAGCCCCCGTTGGACTGATGGTGGCCGGCACTGAAATGCAGGACCGCCACATCCTCTCCGTTGGCCTTGCCATCGAAGCCGTCCTGGCATCGGTGCGCGGCTAACAAGCGGGCAGGGGAGGGGAGGGCCATCCCGACCGCACCGGAAAGAGATCGGCGGTTGGACGAGGGACTGACGGGGAAGGGGAAGGGCAACGTTTTTGCTGTTTTCCCTTTCCCCACAGCGCATGGCCATGGTATAAATCGGATGACTTGAGGGGCGCAGCGCGGTCCTTCTCTCTGAGCGCAATTTGTGTGCTAGCACTCAAATTATCGGACATTAATAAAGTCCTCGCGCCCGTGCGCCTAACCTCCCTATTTCCGCCAAAACCGCACATTCACTCTGCAGCCAGCACCTCGAAGCTGTCGACGATCCGTCGAATTTCCGGACGGCAGGAGCCGCAATTGGTACCCGCGGACAGTGCCTTGCCAATAGCCTCGACGGACCGGCAACCGGACATGACCGCGCCGCCAATTTCATTCGCGCCAATGTTGAAGCAGGAGCAGACGAGGGCACCGGGGTCTGGCCGGTCCGCGCCGGGGCGGCCTGCAATCAGGGCGTGACGGGCCATCGGATCAGGCTGCGGCGCGGCAAGCTGCCACACGATCCAGCTGCGTGACACCGCCACCGGAGAAGGCGCAACGAAAAGCGCGCAGATCAGCTGGTCCCCCGCAAAAAAGGCAAGCCGTGTCCTGCCGCCGTGGCGATCGGCATAACCCGTCAGGTCCGCATCAGCACCGATTGCAAAACTGCGCCTTGCCCACGCCTCCCAATCCTCCACCGGCTGATCGAAGGCAAGCTCAATGCGGAAACCGCCCTCTGCCTTCGCAAGCGCCCAATAGTCTGCGGCAAGCCCTTCCGGCTTGTGCCGCGAAACGGCAAAGGCATAGACGGCCGGCGCATACCGCGCCACCGACACTGCACCCTGTTTCAACGCCGGCTGGCCGGAGACCGGATCTGTCAGCGGCGGCACAAGCGCATTGATGCGGGAAAGAGAGGCCGTTTCATCCGTCCAGTGCATCGGCACGAAAACGCACCCCCGGCTCTGCCGCTCCGACAGAAGTGCCCGCACAATGACCCGCGCGCCGCCTGCAGCACAAATTTCCACGAGGTCTGCGTCGTCAAGCCTCAGCGCATGGGCATCCAGCGGGTGGATTTCACAGAAGGGCTCGCCGATATGGGCAGAGAGGCGGGCGCTTTTTCCTGTCCGGGTCATTGTGTGCCAGTGATCGCGCACACGGCCGGTATTCAACGTCATGGCAAACTGACCGCCCTTGCGCTCAGAGAGAACGACCGGCGTTGCAATGAAGCGGGCCCGGCCATCCCCGTGATAAAAGCGACCGTCCTTAAAAAAACGACTATCCATGCGGGGCTGGCCGGGCGCCTGCGGCCATTGGAACGGCACCAGTGCCTCATAGCCGGCGCCATCGATTCCGGCATAAGCACCGATATCGAAATCCCGCTCGCCGTGGTTCTCAAAAGCCGACAGGGCGGCGTGTTCGGCAAAGATATCGGCCGGGCTTTCGTAAGCAAAAGCTTCAACAAAACCCATTCGCCGCGCCACCTCGGCCATCTGCCACCAGTCCGGGCGCGCCTCGCCGGGGGAGGGGAGAAAGGGGCGCTGGCGCGAGATGCGCCGTTCGGAATTGGTCACAGTGCCGGATTTTTCGCCCCAGCCGGTTGCCGGCAAAAGCACATGGGCAAGGCGGGTGGTATCAGTGTTCTGCTCAATGTCGGAGACGACCACGAAGGGGCAGGCAGCGATGGCGGCCTTCACCCGGTCGGCATCCGGCATGGAGACGACGGGATTGGTGGACATGATCCACAAAGCCTTGATACGCCCGTCGGCCACCGCCTCGAACATATCGACGGCTTTGTGCCCCGGTTTCTGTGCCATCCTCAGTGCGCGCCAGAACCGTTGCACCCGGTCGCGGTGTTCAGGGTTTTCAATCGCCATGTGGGCTGCCAGCATATTGGCAAGCCCGCCCACCTCGCGACCACCCATGGCATTCGGCTGGCCGGTCAGCGAAAACGGCCCCATGCCGGGGCGCCCGATGCGGCCCGTCGCCAAATGGCAGTTGATGATGGCATTCACCTTGTCGGACCCGACGGATGACTGGTTGACGCCCTGACTGTAACAGGTAACCACCTTCTGCGTGCGCGCAAACAGATCCATGAACTGTCGGATCTGCAAAGCCGGAAGGCCGGTTATCTCGATGAGATCGGCCATGGAAAGATCGGCAGCGGAAAACGCTTGCGCGAACCCTTGCGTATGGGCGCCGACATAGTTTTCATCTACGGCGCCCGCGCGGACAAGATGGCCCAGAAGCCCGTTAAACAGCGCGACATCGCCATCCGGGCGGATGGACAGATGCAGGTCCGCAATGTCGGATGTAGCGGTGCGGCGCGGATCGATCACCACCACTTTCAGACCAGGCCTTTTGGCCTTGGCCGCCGCAAGACGCTGGTAAAGCACGGGATGGCACCAGGCCATGTTGGAGCCCACCAGCACGACCAGATCGGCCAATTCGAGATCTTCGTAAGTGCCGGGCACCATATCCGTGCCAAAGGCGCGTCGGTGGCCGGCAACGGAAGACGCCATGCACAGCCGCGAATTGGTGTCGATATTGGCCGAGCCGATAAACCCCTTCATCAACTTGTTGGCGACATAATAATCCTCGGTCAGCAATTGCCCGGAGACATAAAAGGCCACGGCATCCGGCCCATGCTGCGCAATGGCTTGCGAAAACTTTTCCGCCACCAGATCAAGCGCCGCAGCCCAGCTTGCCCTTTCGCCAAAAATCTGCGGATAAAGCGCCCGCCCCTCAAGCCCGATCGTTTCGGCAAGCGCCGAGCCTTTTGAGCATAACCGTCCGAAATTGGCCGGATGTTCGGGATCACCGCGCACGCTGACGGCGCCATCATCCTCCACGCGCGCAATCACCCCACAGCCGACGCCACAATAAGGACAGGTGGTTTTTGTCTCACTAGACATCGGCAATCCTCCTGAAGGGTTGGCTCTCTGGCCGTGGTCGGGGCGAAAAGCCGAGCGTCGTCATGGTCGGGCTTGTACAGACCATCTGCCAACGCCTCCACACGAGCAGCCGCAGCAGATCCTCGGGACGAGCCCGAGGATGACGGAGAAAGCTGGCGCACCGAGACCACAACCGGGAACGTATAATAGCGGCTTTGTTCGCCAGCATCCGCCTCACTCCGCCGCAACCATCAACGGGCGCTCCAGCGTAATCGAAAGCCGACCATCCACGTTGCGCACGGGAATGGTTTTCACCGCGCCTTCGTCAGCCCCCAGCGCCATGCCGGTTTCGAGCGAAATCACCCAGTTGTGCAGCGGGCAGGTGACGGCCTTGCCGTGGACGATGCCTTGCGACAGAGGTCCGCCCTTGTGCGGGCAATGGTCCTCGATGGCAAAGACCTCGTTTTCGGCGGTACGGAAAACGGCGATCTTGCCGTCTGGCGTTTTCACGCAACGCGCGCCGCGAAGGGGGATGTCGTCGATGTGGCCGATGTCGATGAAGGTCATGCGATGCTTCTCCTGGTTGAAGTCCCCTCCCCAACCCCTCCCCACACGGGGGAGGGGCTTACAGTGCCGAACCGTCACGCGGAAAACGAAGCGGTGCTGCAACGAGTCTCCCCCCTCGTGGGGGAGATGGCCGGCAGGCCAGAGAGGGTGTTGCTTTGGCTATTCCGCCGCCTCGCCATAACCGACGGTCGCCATCGGCTTGAACTCGTGTTTGTCCTTGCCCGAGACACGCTCCGACCACGGGTCCACCTGCGCAAATTTCTGGGAAAACACGAAGCGGTCGTAATAGGCCTGGCGTTTTTCGCCATCCTCCATGATCTGGCGGCGGATCTCGTCGTGGCCGATGCGCTTTGCCCATTTGTAGATGCGCTCGAGATAACGCCCCTGCTCGCGGTACATCTGGGTCAGCGCCACGATATGCTCCAGCGCCTCGTCCGCGGTCTTTACGAGACCCAGAACATCAGTGCCCTTGATATCGAGGCCGGCGGCACCGGCAAAATGGATCTCGAAACCACTGTCCACGCAGATCACGCCGATATCCTTGCAGGTGGCTTCGGCGCAGTTGCGCGGACAGCCGGACACGGCAAGCTTCAGCTTGGCCGGCGTCCATGAGCCCCACATGAACCTTTCGATGCGGATGCCAAGGCCGGTCGAATCCTGCGTACCGAACCGGCACCAGTCGGAGCCGACACAGGTTTTGACGGTGCGCAGACCCTTGGCATAGGCCTGGCCGGAGATGAAGCCGGCCTTGCCGAGATCGGCCCAGACCGCCGGCAGGTCTTCCTTCTCGATGCCGAGAAGGTCGATGCGCTGGCCGCCGGTAACCTTCACCATCGGTATCTCGAACTTGTCGACCACGTCTGCGATGGCGCGCAGTTCGGCGGCATTCGTTACCCCGCCCCACATACGCGGCACGACGGAATAGGTGCCGTCCTTCTGGATATTGGCGTGGACACGCTCATTGATATAGCGCGACTGGTAATCGTCGGCATATTCGTCCGGCCAGTCGCAAACGAGGTAGTAGTTGAGCGCAGGCCGGCATTTTGCGCAGCCGCAGGAGGTTTTCCACTCCAGTTCCTGCATCACGGCCGGAATGGTTTTTAAGGTTTTCGCCTTGATCAGCCGGCGGACGTCGTCATGGCCAAGCTCGGTGCAGGTACACATAGGCGTGACGGTTGCGGGGTTATAGGCATCGCCCAGCGTCAGCGCCATCAGCTGTTCGACAAGGCCGGTGCAATTGCCGCAAGAGGCGGAGGCTTTCGTGTGGGCGCGCACGCCGTCGAGCGTCGTCAGGCCCTTGCCGGTGATGGCAGATGTGATCTTGCCCTTGCAGACGCCGTTGCAGCCGCAGATTTCCGCATCATCCGGCAAGGCTGCAACGGCCGCCATAGGGTCCAGCGGGGCCCCCCCCTGGTAGGACTGGCCGAAAATCAGGGTATCGCGCATCTGCGAGATATCGGTGCCCTTCTTCAGAAGATCGAAGAACCAAGACCCATCCGCCGTCTCGCCATAGAGCACCGCGCCGATGATGCGGTTTTCCTTCAGGACCAGGCGCTTGTAGATGCCCGCGGAGGCATCGCGCAGAACGATTTCCTCGCGGTCGGGCGCTTCGGCAAAATCGCCTGCGGAGAACAGGTTGATGCCGGTGACCTTCAGCTTGGTGTTGACCACAGAGCCCTGATATTCGGCCGAGCCGCCGGTCAGCCGGTCGGCGAGCACCCGGGCGCTTTCATAAAGCGGGGCCACCAGCCCGTAACAGATGCCGCGATGTTCGGCGCATTCGCCAAGCGCGAAGATCGAGGCATCCGAGGTCATCATGCCATCGTCCACCACGATGCCGCGATTGACGGCAAGGCCGGCATCCTTGGCAAGACCTGAAGCCGGGCGGATGCCGACGGCCATGACCACCATGTCGCCAAAGATCACGCGGCCGTCTTCCAGCTCGATGCCTTCAACCTTTTCCGTGCCGAGGATCCGCTTGGTATTGGCCTTGGTGATGATCTCGATGCCGCGCTCGTTCAGCGCCTTTTCGAGAAGGTAAGCGGCGGGCGGATCGAGCTGGCGTTCCATGATCGTCGGGTTGAGGTGAATGACCGTCACCTCCATGCCCTGCCGCTTCAATCCGTAAGCCGCCTCCAACCCCAGAAGACCGGCGCCGATGACGATGGCGCGGCCTTTTGCCGAGGCTATCTCGATCATCTTTTCCACGTCATCGAGATCGCGGTAGGCAAGAACGCCAGGCAGCTGATGACCGGGCACCGGGATGATGAAGGGCAGCGAACCGGTGGCAATCACCAACTTGTCGTAGGCAACCGTAGTGCCATTGGCGGAGGTCACCGTTTTCGCCTGCCGGTCGATGCCGGTGACTTTTGCGCCCTTGTGCAGCGTCACGCCATGCGCGGCGTACCACGCGTCATCGTGGATGACGATGTCACCATAGGCCTTCTCGCCCGAGAGAACCGGCGAGAGCATGATGCGGTCATAGTTGACGCGCGGTTCGGCGTTGAAGATCGTCACGTCGTAAAGGCCGGGTGCCTTTTCGAACAGCTCTTCCAGCATGCGCCCGGGCGCCATGCCATTGCCGATGATAACGAGATTTTGCGTCATGGTGCTCACTCCGCGGCTTCCACGAAGCGGTGACGTTCGTAGAGGAACTTCAGCACGGCTTCGCGGGATTTGAGGTAGGTGCGATCGGAGGCAAGCGCGATGCGGTCTCGCACCCGCGGGATCGGCACATCCAGCACTTCGCCGATCTTTGCCGCCGGCCCATTGGTCATCATCACGATCCGGTCGGAGAGAAGCACCGCCTCGTCCACGTCATGGGTGATCATGATCATCGTGTTTCCGAGCCGGCTGTGGATCTCCATCACGGCATCCTGAAGATGGGCGCGGGTCAGCGCATCGAGCGCGCCAAACGGTTCGTCGAGCAGCAGGATCTTTGGCTCCATGGCGAGCGCCCGGGCAATGCCGACGCGCTGTTTCATGCCGCCTGAGATTTCCGACGGACGCTTGTCCTTGGCATGGGCCATTTGCACGAGATCGAGATTGCGAATCACCCAGTCGTGCTTTTCGGCGCGCGTCTTCTTGCCGGCAAACACCTTGGAGACGGCGAGATTGACGTTTTCATAAACGGTCAGCCACGGCAGCAGCGAATGGTTCTGGAACACCACGGCGCGCTCCGGGCCGGGGGCATTCACCTCGATATTATCCAGGAGCACGGCCCCGGCGGAAACACGGGTGAGGCCGGCAATCAGGTTCAAAAGCGTGGACTTGCCGCAGCCGGAATGACCGATGATGGAGACGAACTCGCCCTTGTCGATGGTGAGCGAGATATCCTTCAGCACCTCGGTTTTCGTGCCGGCGCGTTCGAAATTCTTGTCGACGTGATCGATTTTCAGGTAGGCGCTCATGGGGTCGTCTCCTTAATTCTTGGCAGTGCCACGGGTGACGATCGAGCCGACAAGGCCCACCAGTTTGTCGAGGACAAAGCCGGTCACGCCGATATAGGCGAGCGCCACGATGATGTCGGTGAGGCGCGAGGAATTCCACGCATCCCAGATGAAAAAGCCGATGCCGACGCCGCCGGTCAGCATTTCCGCGGCAACGATGGCAAGCCAGGACAGGCCAACGCCGATGCGAAGGCCGGTGAAGATGTAAGGGGCTGCCGCCGGCACCATGATGCGGACAAAAAATTCCAGCGGGTTGAGGCGCAGCACGCGGGCGATGTTGCGGTAATCGTCAGGGATATTGCGCACGCCGACGGCGGTGTTGATGATGACAGGCCATATCGAGGTGATGAAGATCACGAAGATCGCCGAGGGGTTGGAATTCTGGAAGGCGGCAAGCGATAGCGGCAACCAGGCAAGCGGCGGCACCGTGCGCAGCACCTGGAAGATGGGGTCGAGCCCGCGCATGGCCCAGATGGATTGCCCGACGACCGCACCCAAAAGCACGCCGGCCACGGCTGCAAGACCAAAACCGATTGCCACGCGCTCCAGCGAAATCAGCACGCGCCAGGCAAGGCCGATATCCTGCGGACCGTTGTCGAAGAACGGGGAGGCGATGAGGTCGTAGCTGTCGATCCACACCTGCGAGGGTGGTGGAAGATTGGCGCCTGGGCCGGAACAGGCAATCTGCCAGATGGCAAGCAGCGCGATCAGCACCACCAGCGGCGGCAGGACATTGCGCAGCACGGCAAGAGCCAAAGGCGCGAGGTTCAGTTTCGGCGCCGGGCGCCGGGTGAGCGCAACGACGGTGCCGCTTGTGCCGGCCGTCGCCTTTGCCATGGTCTTCGCCGTCATCTCAGTCTCGGCCTTGCGGGCTGTCGCGGTCATGGTGTGGTCCTCGTGGGCGGTGTTATCAGGATCAATTACAGGTCAGGCGGTGGTGTCGGGCTGCCCCCATCCCTTGGCCAACTCTCCCCGCAGGCGGGGAGAGCGGCATTTGCATGAGAAGAAAATCCCCTCCCAAACCCTCCCCACAAGGGGGGAGGGCTTAACCCGGAGCCCGCTCTACGGCAGGAACCGAACGCCTGCCGCGTTGGGTCTCCCCCCTTGTGGGGGAGATGGTCGGCAGGCCAGAGGGGGTCTCCTTCCAAGGGCAGCAGCCGGGTGAGGGGCGCCCCCGGCTGCTGTCGCCCGATAATTCCCTCAGGCGCTTGCCTTGATCGACAGGCTGTCGAGATAGGCTTTCGGGTTTTCTGGATCGAAAACCTTGCCGTCGAAGAAGGTCTCTTTTCCGCGCGACGAGGTCGCCGGAATATCGGCGGCGGCCACGCCGAGATCCTTGGCGGCAGCGCGCCAGATGTCCTCGCGGTTCACCTTGTCGACCAGCGCCTTGATATCCGTGTCGGGCGCAAACTTGCCCCAGCGGATGTTTTCCGTGAGGAACCAGGCATCGTGGCTCTTGAAGGGATAGGACGCGTGGTCCTTCCAGAACTTCATCTCGAGGCCGGAATTTTCCACCAAACGGTCATTGCCGTAATTGATGGTGCCCTTCAGGCGCCCCGCCACATCCTTCGGCGGCACGTTGAACCACTGGCGTTTGCCAAGGATCGCGGCCATCTCTTCCTTGTTGTCCATGCTGTCGGCCCAGATCTGGGCTTCCATCACGGCCATCATCAGCGCACGCGCGGCATTCGGGTTCTGCTCGATCCAGTCGGAGCGAAGCCCGAGCGCCTTTTCCGGGTGGCCCTTCCACAATTCCCCGGTGGTACAGGCGGTAAAGCCGATGCCCTGGTTGACCAGTTGTTCGTTCCACGGCTCGCCCACGCAGAAGGCATCCATGTTGCCCACCTTCATGTTTGCCACCATCTGCGGCGGCGGCACGACGATGGTGGAGACGTCCTTGTCCGGATCGATGCCGCCGGCGGCGAGCCAATAGCGGATCCACAGATCATGCGTGCCGCCCGGAAACGTCATCGCAACCTTGATCTCGTTGCCGGCGGCCTTCTTGGCGGCAAAGGCCTCCTTCAGCTTGGCGGCATCCATCTGCACGCCGGTTGCGGCATATTCCTTGGCAACTGAAATGCCCTGGCTGTCGAGGTTGAGGCGGGCGATGATCGACATCGGCACCGGCACATTGTTCTGCGTCACCTTGCCGGTGGAGATGAGGTAAGGCATGGGCGTCAGGATATGAGCGCCATCGATGCCGTTTGCGGCGCCGCCGAGCACAAGATTGTCGCGCGTCGCACCCCAGGAGGCCTGCTTCAGCACTTCCACCTCGGGCAGGCCATGCTTGGCAAACAGGCCCTTTTCCTGCGCGATGATCAGCGGAGCGGCATCGGTCAGCGCGATGTAGCCGAGCTTGACACCCTTCACTTCCGGGCCGGCCCCTGCGGCAAAGGCGCCGGAAGGAAAGGCCATGCGCACGGCACCGATCAATCCGGCAGCCGCTGTCGTCTTCAAAATTCCGCGGCGGCTAAGGCCTGCACCTGTCGTCTTCGTCATATGCTGTTCCCCTTTTTTTGGTTACGGACATGCGGAAAAACAAAAAACGCCGCCCGGTATGATGCGTCTCAAGGGGAAAATCCCCACAAGTTGCAAAAACCAAGCGACGTCGGTGTCTCTGGTGAACGCGGGTTAGGCGTTCTTTGTCTCCGGTCGCCGTTGACCGGATCAGTATTTTCTATGCAATGCGTGTGCCAGTTTGGGTAGGCTGGTGTTATCTGGTTGAAACAGCGACGCTTTCGGGCGAAAGAGCTTGATTTATTCGGAACGGTCTGCGCGTCAGGCCTGCATAAATTGAGGGCACATGCTGCAATTGCCCAAAATATACCGCGCGGGAAATGGGCAGTGATGGCGGCTGGGAGGGATGAAAAGTCGGGTTACGCCATGCAGATCAGCGTATGCGGCTCGCCCCCCCTCTGCCCTGCCGGGCATCTCCCCCACAGGTGGGGAGATCAACGTGGGGCCAGGGCCGCACTCATTGTTTAGCGCATAACGCGTCTTGCCGTCGCTTTTGCATACCAAATGCCGGACCGAAAAATGTTCGGCAGCTCCGTGGTGTCCGGAGATCGGGAACCAGTTTCCGGCTGATCTCCCCACTTGTGGGGGAGATGTCCGGCAGGACAGAGGGGGCGGCCGCAAAACTCAGCGGCGACGGCCCGGTCCTATCCAAACCCAAAAACCCGCCTCAAAAATCTTGCGGCTCGCCCTCTGCAGCACTGGCGTTTTTCACCGCAAAGCCCGCCACATACTCTTCCATGCGCGAGGGATCGAAAACATGGCCGTCCATGAAGCGATCATTGTCAGCGACGCCCTCAAGACCTCCGTCCTCAACGGAGATGGCATCTGCCCCCAGCGCATGGCGATAAAGGTCCGGGCGGAAAGCGCTTTTCGCTTTTGCAGCGGAGGTCTGGCTATATCCCGTCTGGCCCCAGCGGATCATCTGGCTGAAAATCCACAACGCCTGATTTTGACGCGGCAGGTTGGCGTTTTCGCGGTGGAACTGGAAATAATCGGGGATCAGCCGCCGGTTGCCCTTGGCATCCAGGCTGAATTCGCCGGCGAGCACATGGCGGATGATATCCTTCGGCGCAGCAATATAACGCGGGCCCGCCAGCATGTCGGCCAGCGTATCGTGATTGTCCGCATCGTCGCACCAGCGCGCGGCAGCATCCAGTGCCACGATCAGCCGAGACACGGTCTCGCCGTTCAACTCCGCCCAGTCGGGCCGCATGCCGATGACCTTTTCCGGGGCCGATGGCCATATGTCCTGCTTGGCCGCCACGATGCGCCCGACGCCGCGCTCTGACGCCACCATGTTCCACGGCGCACCGACACAAAACCCGTCGATGGCGCCGGCCGCCAGGGCATCGGAGGTGAGGGGCGGGGGCACCACGACCAGCTTCACGTCGCGATCCGGATCGATGCCGCCGGCCGCAAGCCAATAACGAAATTCGTAATTGTGCGAGGAAAACGGATAGGTCATGCCAAGCGTCGGCGGCTGTTCGCCGGATTTGCGCATATCCTCGAGAACTGCGGCGAGCGCCTTGGCGTTTTCCAGTGCAGACGCCTGTTCGCCAAGCCCTGATACCGCCTGCATGCGGGCAAAAAGCCGTGTCGAGAGCGTAATCGCATTGCCGCCACGCCCAAGCGAAAACGGCGTGATCGTCGGCGACGGGTTGGAGCCGAGGCCGAGCATGGAGGCAACCGGCATGGGCGAGAGCATATGGGCGATATCGAACTGGCGAAAGGCCAGCCGGTCGCGCACGTTTGCCCAGGAAACATCGCGCACCAGATCGAGCGTCAGGCCCTCGCGTTCGGCAAGGCCCGTCTCGAAGGCGGCAATCAGGATGGAGGCATCCATCAGCGGAATGAAGCCGGCGCGCAGCACGCGCTGCTCCCGTCCGGCAATCTGTGCCGGGCTGTGGGGCACCCCGGTCTCGGCCTTCGTCGTCATGTCGCTCACTCCGGCCCCTTCCGATCGTTTGCTCACAGCAGCAACCCCGCTGCGGTCACCACGCTCTGGGCGATATCGGCCAGCTTTTTCTTTTCGTTCATCGCGGTCTGGCGCAAAAGCGTGAACGCTTCTTCTTCCGAGAGGCCGCGCATTTTCATCAAAATGCCCTTGGCGCGCTCGATCACCTTGCGCTCGCCAAGCTGGCTGCGGGCTTCCGCCAGCTCCCGCTGCAGCCGGCTGAAGGCATTGAACCGGCTGACGGCCATATCGAGGATCGGCTTCACACGCTCCTTGCGCAGGCCATCGACGATATAGGCGGACACGCCCGCATCCACCGCCGCCTCGATCGCAGCCGTATCGGAGCGATCGACAAACATGGCAATCGGCCGCGAGACCGTGCGCGTCAGCTGGAACAGATGCTCCATCATGTCGCGATTGGGGTTTTCGATATCGATGATGATGACGTCAGGCGCCAGCGTTTCGATGACGCGGGCAATGCCGTTCATCTCGTGCGCGACGGTGACCTGCAGATGCCCCGCCTCGCGCAAACCTTCCTCGATGATCGCCGCGCGCACGGCATTTTCATCAATCACAAGAATGGTGAGGTCAGGGGCTCGCATGAAGAAGTGATGCCGCAGCGCAGCATGCTTGGCAAGCGCTATCGGCAGTCGGGGCGAGCTTATCGTGGCTGAAGGCGGAACCGCGGCCTCAGGCCCACATCATGGCTTCACCGGCAGTCGGCCATAGGCGCTCATGATAAAACGTTCGGCCAGGTTCAAATAGGTTTCCATCGTGTCTGCCGCCTTTGCCGGTTTGCCTTCCTCGAACTCGGTGAGGATCTTCAGGTTCTGGTCGATGAAGGGGGCGTGCAGGAACTCGGGGTCGCGCAGCAGGCCGAAGACGAGGCGCAGTTCCAGCGATACTTCGAAGAAGAAGGCAGAGAGACGCGGACTGTCTGCCAGTTCCACCACGGCGGCGTGAAAGGCGATGTCGGCGCTGCCGACGCCGAGCCAGTCGCGCGTGCTGCGGCACTGGTGGGCGGCTTCCACGGCGGCGCGCATCTTTCGGGCGCTCGGGTGGCTGGGATGCGCCTGCGCAAGCGCCGGACATTCGATCATGCGGCGCACCCTGTAGATATCCATAATGGTGGACATGCTGGGCGTGGCGACAAAAACGCCGCGATTGGCCTCGTGGCGCAACAGGCCCTCTTTGGTCAGCATGCGAAACACTTCGCGCAGCGTGTTGCGCGAGACGTGCATCTCTTCGCTGAGCGCCAGTTCCGACAGGTGGCTGCCGGGTGTCAGGCGGCCGGAGACCACCTGTTCGCGAATGCGGTCCGCCACCGTTTCCGCCAGCGTCTGGCTGGAAGCCGATGGAGCCTCGCCTGTTTCGTTCAAAATCTTCATCGGGTCTCGATCTGTCCGGGCACCGCCCCTGCCGCGCCGAACCGTTGACGGTCGACGCACTGTTTCCACACTGCCTTAGGCGCAGATGCGCTGCAACATCAACAGGAAAGGCTCGCACTCCCGCATTCTGATGCACTGCACAATAACACGGCATCTGACCAACTGTAGGGCAATGTGTAAATATTGTTCAACACTCTAGACTCAATTGTCCACCTTTGGTAGCCTCCTCACCAGTTCAGGGCGGGGAATGGCTTTTTCATGCGGGCAATCGATCTCAACAGTGATCTCGGCGAAAGTTTTGGCCCCTGGAAAATGGGTGACGATGCCGCCATGCTCGATGTGGTGACGAGCGCCAATGTCGCCTGCGGTTTTCATGCGGGCGATCCGGCCGGCATCCTGAAGACGCTGTCTGCTGCCGCCGCGCGAAACGTCGCCGTCGGCGCCCATGTCGGATACCGCGATCTCGCAGGCTTTGGCCGCCGCAACATGGATCCCTCGAGCGAGGAACTGGTGGGCGACGTGATCTACCAGATCGGCGCGCTGAAAGGCCTTGCGCGTGCTGCCGGCACAAGCGTCACCTACGTGAAGCCGCACGGCGCGCTTTATAACACCATTGCCTTTGACGCCCGCCAGGCGGCAGACGTGATCACCGCCATCCAGGCGGTGGACCCGGAACTGGTGCTGATGGCGCTTGCCGGTTCGCCGTTGGTGGAGCAGGCGCAAGCCGCCGGCCTTCGCGTTGTTGCCGAAGCCTTTGCCGACCGCGCCTATACCGCCGATGGTCAACTTCTCTCGCGTCGCGAACCGGGTGCCGTGCTGCACGATGCGGAAGAGGTGGCGGAGCGTATGGTAAAGCTGGTGCGCGAAGGCGTCATCACCTCCATCGACGGCAAACCCACCCGGATCAAGGCGGACAGCATCTGCGTGCATGGCGATAGCCCAGGTGCCGTGGAAATGGCGCGCCGCCTGCGGCTGCGCCTCCACGAAGCCGGCATCACCATCGCTGCCTTTACGGATGCCGCATGAGCACGCGCCCGGCTCCCGAAACAGCAGAAAGCCCGCGAGACTGGCGCATCCTGCCGATGCGGACCGGTTGCGTGCTGCTGGAGCTTGCCGATCTCAAACAGACGCTGGCGCTTTACGATGCACTTTGCCACGCAGATCTTGCCGGCATCCGCGAAATCATTCCGGCGGCCCGCACTGTCATGATCGATTTCGATCCAGCCGTGCTGTCGCTCGAAACGCTGACGCTGGCCCTCCGCGGGCTCGACACCGCGCAGACTTCTGATCGAGCGGGCGAATGCATCCAAATCCCCGTGCAGTATGACGGCGAGGATCTCTTGGCCGTCGCAGAGCTTATAAAAATGTCGCGCGAAGATGTCGTGAGGCTCCATACGGGCCATGATTATCTTGTGGCCTTCACCGGTTTTGCGCCGGGTTTTGCCTATCTGGCCGAAGGCGATCCGCGCCTTGCCGTGCCGCGCCGACAATCGCCGCGCACGCTGGTGCCGGCCGGTTCCGTCGGCCTTGCCGGCGCCTTCAGCGGTGTTTATCCGAAAGCCAGCCCCGGCGGCTGGCAGCTGATCGGCACCACGCCGCTTGCCATGTTCGATATCGAACGCAAGCCGGCCTCGCTGCTGCAGCCCGGCCAGCGCGTACGCTTTTTCGACATAGCAAAAGACGGCGCCTATACCATTCAGGCTGGCGCCAACGCCGCCTCGTTTTCGAAACACACGCCGCGTGCGGCAAAACCTTCGAAAAACGCCGTGGAAATTCTAACAGTCGGCCTTCCGGTTCTGTTTCAGGATCTCGGGCGGCAAGGGCTTGTGTCGCAGGGCATCAGCCGCTCGGGCGCTGCCGACCGCGAAAGCCTTGCGGCGGCAAACCGCCTCGTCGGCAATGCGCCTGATGCGGCGACGCTCGAAATCACGCTCGGCGGCTTTTCGCTGGCAATGCGTGGGCAAGGCGTCATGGCGGTCACCGGCGCGCGTGTTCAGATCACAATCACCACCACGTCCGGCAAACGCATCGAGCCTCCGCACCATCAGGCCTTTGCCGTGGAGGATGGCGATACCGTCACCCTCTCCATCGCGTCATCAAGCATGCGCGCCTATCTCTCGGTGCGCGGCGGATTTGATATCACGCCCGTTCTCGGAAGCTGCGCAACCGACATGCTGGCGCAGATCGGCCCTCAGCCGTTGAAGGTGGGCGACGTGATTGGCATTGCCGACGCCCCGGCCGGAGCGTTCGTCACTCTTGGTGAAACGCCAGCCTTTACCATGCCGCGTGCCGATGAAACCGTGACGCTCGATATCGTGCTTGGGCCGCGCACCGACTGGTTCACGCAAGGCTCCGTCGCTCGCTTCCTGTCGGAGGAATGGACGGTGTCGGCGCAATCGAGTCGCGTCGGCATAAGGCTTCAGGGCGAGGCGCTGGAACGTGAAATCCCCGGCGAACTGCCGAGCGAAGCCACCATTCGCGGCGCCATCCAGGTGCCGGCCAGCGGCCAGCCGGTGCTCTTTCTGGTCGATCATCCGCTGACCGGCGGTTACCCCGTCATCGGTAATGTCGCGTCCCATCATCTCGATCTTGCGGGGCAGGTGCCTGTCGGCGCACGCATCCGGTTCAATGCGCTGATGCCGTTTACCCCGCACCTCATGTCAGGAAACAGCCTATGAAAAAGGTGCTGATTGCCAATCGCGGTGAAATCGCCGTACGCGTCATCCGGGCCTGCTGCGATTACGGGCTGGCAAGTGTTGCCGTTTATGCTGACGCCGATGCCGATGCGCTTTTCGTCACGCTGGCCGACGAGGCCTATGCGCTCGGCGGCAACATCCCGAAAGACAGCTATCTCGACATCGACAAGCTGATCGCGATTGCAAAACGCTCCGGCGCCGATGCGGTGCATCCGGGTTATGGTTTCCTGTCGGAGAATGCCGCATTTGCAAGCGCTGTCATCGCCGCCGGCCTCACCTGGATCGGACCGGACGCTGAGGTCATCGAAGCACTCGGCGACAAGCTGAAGGCGCGCGACATTGCCCGCAAGGTCGGCGCGCCACTGGTGGCTGGCAGCGATGGGGCGATTTCCAATTCAGCCGACGCGCTGGCCTTTGCCAGAAAATTCGGCCTGCCGATTGCGATCAAGGCGGCCCATGGCGGCGGCGGGCGCGGTATGAAGATTGCCCGCCATCTGGACGAGGTGGAAGACCTGTTTAATTCCGCCACCCGCGAGGCCGTCGCGGCCTTCGGGCGCGGCGAATGTTATGTCGAACAGTTCCTCGACCGCCCCCGCCACATCGAGGCGCAGGTGCTGGCAGACCGGCGCGGCAATGTGCTCGTCGTCGGCACGCGCGATTGCTCGCTGCAGCGCCGCAACCAGAAACTGGTGGAAGAAGCGCCGGCACCCTTCCTGTCGGACGCGCAGCGCGATGTGATCCACACGGCCGCGCGCGATATCTGTGCGGCGGCCGGTTATGTCGGTGCAGGCACTGTGGAATTCCTGCTCAGCGTCGATGGTGTCATTTCCTTCCTTGAGGTCAACACGCGCCTGCAGGTGGAACATCCCGTCAGCGAGGAAACGACCGGGCTCGATCTCGTCATCGAACAGTTCCGTATTGCCGAAGGTGAAGCCCTCTCGATCACGCAAATGCCGGAACCGCGCGGCCACGCCATCGAGTTTCGCATCAATATCGAAGATCCCGCGCGCGGCTTCCTGCCCTTTGCCGGAAAGATCAAAAACTTCTCGCCACCCTCAGGCCCCGGCGTGCGGCTGGATACCGGTGTCACAAGCGGCTCGGATGTTGCGCCGATGTTCGATTCGCTTGTGGCAAAACTCATCGTCTGGGCGCCGGATCGTGACCGGGCGATTGCCCGCGCGCGCCGCGCCATGGCGGAATTTCAGATCGACGGCGTGCCCTCCGTTCTGCCCTTCCA
The DNA here is from genome assembly GCF_058242805.1 of Neorhizobium sp. PAMB6716. NCBI lineage: Bacteria > Pseudomonadati > Pseudomonadota > Alphaproteobacteria > Hyphomicrobiales > Rhizobiaceae > Neorhizobium > Neorhizobium sp. PAMB6716. The sequence goes on along the minus strand of NZ_JBZAYW010000002.1, from coordinate 1,143,408 downwards.
CCGGGCGGTGCTGGCGCATCCGGATTTTGCCGGCCCTGATTTCAACGTCCATACCCGCTGGATCGAGACTGGTTTTGCTGGCGAACTGGAGGCTCAGCATCGGCCCGAGCCTGATGACGGCGAGGATATGCTGTCCGGCCATGTCGAGATAGACGGCAAGCGCGTGTCGCTTCGTCTGCCCGTCAGTTTTCTGGAACGTCTCGGGGGAGGGGGCATTGTGCCTGCGTCAAAGCCCGCACCGGCTGAGACGGATGACACGGCACTTCTCGCGCCCGTCCCCGGCAACCTCGTTCACTGGACCGTGGCCGATGGCGCTCAAGTCGAAAAGGGCGCCGTGATTGCCATGATGGACGCCATGAAGATGGAAACCGCCGTTTCTGCCCCTCGAGCGGGCATCCTCACCATTGCCGCAGAGGCCGGTTCCTTCCAGCAGGCCGGCGCCGTTCTTGGCCATATCCGGCCGGCCAATTCCTCTTCCACCCCCGTGGCTGACGTTCAGCCGGAGGCGCTGACATGACACCGATGAACGAGACCACAGCGACGCCGCTGATTGCCATCGAAAACCTCAGCGTCGAATTTTCCGGCAACCGGGTGGTGGATGATCTCTCCTTTTCCGTGGCAGCTGGCCGCACGGTCGCCGTCGTCGGCGAATCCGGCTCAGGCAAATCCGTCACCTCGCTCTCCGTCATGCGGCTTGCCGACATGATGGGCGCACAATTTGCGCAAGGGCACATCCGGTTCGGCGGACAGGATCTGCTTACCCTCTCGCAAAAGGCGATGCGAAGCATCCGCGGCAAGGAGATCGCCATGATCTTCCAGGAGCCGATGACCTCGCTCAACCCGGTCTTCACCATCGGCGACCAGATCTGTGAAGTGCTGCTGCTGCATGAAAACATCAGCAAGGCCGAGGCCACCGCCGAGGCGCGCCGCCTGCTCGACATGGTGCGCCTGCCGGATTCAGCAGCACTCCTGAAGCGTTATCCACACCAGCTTTCCGGCGGCATGCGCCAGCGGGTGATGATTGCCATGGCGCTCGCCTGCCGGCCGAAACTTCTCATTGCCGACGAGCCCACGACGGCCCTCGACGTCACCATCCAGGCCCAGATCCTCACCATCCTGCGCGACCTGCAAAAGGAGCTGGGCATGGGCATGATCTTCATCACCCATGACATGGGCGTGGTGGCGGAAATGGCCGATGACGTGGTGGTGATGTGGAAGGGCAAAAAGGTCGAGGAAGGCCCTGTCGCAGACATATTTGCCAATCCGCAGCATCCCTATACGCGCACGCTTCTGGCCGCAGTACCGCGCCTTGGCAGCATGGCGGGCGAGCCGTTTCCCAAGCGCATGCCGCTCACGGTGCTGCAAGACGGCGCGCCTGTACTCGTCGGCGAGGAGCGGGTGCAGGATACCGCCCGTTACGACGAAAAGCCGCTGCTGACGGTGAAGGATCTCTCGGTCACCTTCGACATCCGCCGTACACTGTTCGGCACAGTTACGCATCGGTTGAACGCTGTTTCCAAGGTCAGCTTCGATATCCATCCGGGCGAAACGCTGGCCCTGGTCGGCGAAAGCGGTTCGGGCAAATCCACCATTGGGCGCACCATTCAGCAATTGCAGAAAAGCCGCTCCGGCGACATCGCGTTTCAGGGCAAGCCGCTCTCCACCATGTCTGCGGCCGAACGGTTTCGCCTGCGCCGCGACGTGCAGTATATCTTTCAGGACCCGTTTGCTTCGCTCGATCCGCGAAAGACCGTCGGTTTTTCGATTGCCGAGCCGATCAACACCCATGCCATCCTTTCCGGCAAGGACGTGCGCCGCCGGGTGGACGAGTTGCTGGAACGGGTCGGCCTGACGTCTGCCCATGCCGATCGTTATCCGCACGAATTTTCCGGCGGCCAGCGCCAGCGCGTCGCCATTGCGCGCGCGCTGGCCGGTGACCCGAAGCTGATCATCGCCGATGAGGCGCTGTCGGCGCTCGACGTGTCGATCCAGGCGCAGATCATCGCGCTCTTCATGGATCTGCAGGCCGAACGCGGGCTCGCCTATGTTTTCATCAGCCATGACATGGCGGTGGTGGAAGAGATCAGCCACCGCGTTGCCGTTCTCTATCTCGGCCAGATCATGGAAATGGGCAGCCGCGCCCAGGTGTTCGAGACCCCGCAGCACGATTATACCCGTCGCCTGCTTTCGGCCGTTCCGGTGGCAGATCCGACCCGCAGGCGCCGCACCGCGCTCATCGAGGGAGAGATCCCAAACCCCGTCCACAAGGTGGGCGAAGAACCCGCCATTCTCCTCCACGAGGAAATCGAGACAGGCCATTTCGTCGCAAGACGCGCCTGAAAACTGCGACACAATCGCAAAGCCTTACGAAAAGGAACAGCATATGCACAGTCTGAAGCGCGGCCTTGCCGCAAGTTTCCTCGCCCTTGCCCTTTCAGGCACGGCCTTTTACGCCGGCCCCGCAGCCGCTGCCGGCAAGATGACCATCTCCAGCCCGCAGGACCCGGGCAGCTGGGACCCCATCGACACATTCCTCGTGCAGTGGGCTGCCGTTTCCACGAACATCTTCGATGGCCTGACCTATCGCGGCCCGGACCTGAAGCTGGTGCCCGGCCTTGCCGAAAGCTGGGAAGAACTGGATAACGGCAAGCGCATCCGCTTCAAGCTGCGCCAGAACGTCAAGTTCCACGATGGCGAGCCCTTTAATGCAGCGGCCGTCAAGTTCACCTTCGAGCGTCTGCTCGGTGAACAGGGCGCCAAGGGTCCGCAGCGTTCCAATTATACAGCCATCGACAGCGTCGAGGTGATCGACGACTACACGGTCGACATGAAGCTGAAGGCGCCCGATCCGGTGCTACTGACCAAGCTTGCCGGTTATGGCGCCATGATCGTCCCGCCGAAATACATCACCGAAAAGGGCGAGGACAATTTTAACACCAATCCTGTCGGCACCGGTCCGTTCAAGTTCGTGTCCTACCAGCCGAAGGTCAACATCAAGCTGGAAGCCAACCCGGATTACTGGGGCGGGGCGCCGAAGCTTTCGGAACTGGAATATCGCTTCATCCCCGAGCCTGCGACCGCCGTTGCCGAACTGCAGGCCGGTCGTGTGGATCTCGTCATCCCGCCGACCATTCCGATCGGCATGATCCCGGTCATCGAAGGCGACAGCAAGCTTGAGATCGTCAGCGTTGCCGGCCCGACGGTCACGGCGCTGCGCTTCAACACGCGCGATGGCATCACCGCTGATCCGAAGGTGCGCAAGGCCATCATCATGGCGGTCGATCGCGCCACCATCGTCAAGTCGATCCTCGCCGGCCAGGCCGCCGAAATCGTCAGCTTCCAGGGCGCGCTGTCCTTCGGTTATGACAAGGACCTGAAGGGCCTGCCCTATGATCCGGCCGGCGCCAAGAAGTTGCTTGCCGAAGCCGGCGTAAAGCCGGGCGCGACCGTCCAGATCGACATTCGCGGCAATGACGCGACGATGAACGAAGTGGCGCAGGTTATCGCAAGCTACCTGCAGATGGTCGGCATCACCGCCACCATCAAGCCATACGAAACCAACGTGCTGCTGAACGACATCATCCCGCAGGGCAAGACCGGCGCGATGTTCCAGCAGGCCTGGGGTGGCTGGACCTTCGATTTCGATAACACGGCCTATTCCATGTACCACTCCGGCGAGAAGTGGAACCCCTATGACAAGGACGAAACGCTGGACAAGCTCTTGGAATCGCAGCGCCCGCTGACGGACCGGGCAGAGCGGGAAAAGATCCTGAAGGACGTTGCCAAATATGCAGCCGACCGGGCTCTGGAACTGCCGCTCTACAACACCAAGTCGATCTACGGCATTTCCAAGCGCGTGAAGGGTTTTGTCGCACCGCCGGACAACCGCCTGAAGTTGACCGACGTCACCGTCGAGTAACCTGAAACATCCGGTGCCGCCGAACCTGTTGCGGCGGCACCGCCTTTCTCGATCCTCAAGGACTAAAAACGTGGCCGGTTTCCTTATCAAGCGATTGCTGCAGGCGATTTTCGTCGTCATTGCCATCACGCTCATCGTTTCCTTCGCCATCCGCCTGACCGGTGATCCCGCGCTGATGATGTTCCAGGGCGGCGGCAGCATGACGGAGGAAGATCTGGCGCGCATCCGCGCAGCGCTCGGCACCGACCAGCCGTTTCTCGTCCAGTACCTGAGCTTCCTCAAGGGCATGGTGACGCTCGATTTCGGCCGCAGCTTTACCGGGGGAACGCCGGTTTCGCTGCTCATCGGCAATGCGCTGCCGGCAACGCTGCTGCTCGCCTTCATCTCCATGGCCGTCTCGATCGTTCTCTCCATTCCGCTCGGCATCAAGGCGGCCACCGCCAAGGGCAAGGCCGCCGATCAGGCGATCCGTATCTTTTCGCTCATCGGCCTGTCATTTCCCAATTTCTGGCTCGCCACCATGCTGGTGCTGCTGTTTGCGATCACGCTCGGCTGGCTGCCGCCGAGCGGCATGGGCGGGGCTGCGAGCTACGTGATGCCGGCCATCACCATGGGCGTCATCCTCACCGCCACCAATGTGCGCCTCGTGCGCACCTCCATGCTGGAAACCCTGCAATCGCAATATGTCATGGTGGCGCGCGCCAAGGGTTTGAGCGAAACCAAGGTTCTCTACAAACACGCGCTGCGCAACTGCGCCATCCCGCTCATCACCTATTTCGGCCTGCAATTTGGTGGACTGTTGGGTGGCATCGTTGTCATCGAGCGTGTGTTTAACTGGCCGGGCATGGGCACGCTTGCCTTCGATGCGGTGTCGGCCCGCGATTATCCCGTGCTGCAGGCCGTCATCACCGTGCTCTCGCTGATGATCGTCGGCATCAATCTTCTGGTCGATATCGCCTACGGGCTGGTCGATCCGCGCATCCGGACGGAGTGATAGACATGGCCACCACGACCACACGCCGCTCGCGTTTTGCAAGCCTCGAATTCATCCTTGGCGCCACGCTCACCACCGTCATTTGCCTTGCCGTCCTTTTCTCCGACGTGCTGTTTCCCGGCGGCGCGGACAAGATTGACCTGATGGCGCGGCTGGCAAAGCCGTTCGCCAGCGCCGCCCATCCCTTCGGCACCGATCCGCTGGGGCGCGATGTGCTCGCCCGCGTCGTGGCGGGCGGCAAGATCTCGCTGCTCGTCGGCTTCACCTCCGTCATCGGCGCCGTGATTTTTGGCGTCTTGATGGGGCTGATTGCCGGGTATTATCGCGGCTTCTGGGATATGGTGGTGATGCGCTTTGCCGATATCCAGCTCGCCATGCCGTTCATCCTGCTTGCCATTACCTTCATCGCCATCGTCGGCGGCAGCCTGACCAACACCATCATCCTGCTCATCGTGTCGCAATGGGTGCAGTATGCCCGCCTTGTGCGCGGATCTGTGCTGACGCTGCGGGAACGCGAGTTCATCCTGTCAGCGCGTGCCATCGGCGTTGCCGACTGGCGCATCATCATCCAGCACCTGCTGCCCAATCTCATCGGCCCGGTCATCGTGTTGATGACGCTGAATGTTGCCAACAATATCCTGCTCGAAAGCAGCCTGACCTTTTTGGGCCTCGGCGTCGATCCGACCATTCCAAGCTGGGGCGGCATGCTGGCCGACGGGCGCACCTATCTGCAGATCGCCTGGTGGGTCAGCGTCTTTCCGGGTCTCGGCATCCTCTTGACGGTGCTTGGCCTCAACCTTCTCGGCGACTGGCTGCGTGACAGCCTCGACCCGACCGGCAGAACCACGAGGTAAACCCCATGACCGAGATCTTTGCAAAATCCTTCGAGCGGACACTGGATCGTCTGGTGGCCGAGGCAAAGCCGGGGCAGACATTCGAGGCCTGGACCTTAGATGACCGTCAGAGCCGCAAGGCCGCCGAAGAGGTACTCAAGCAAAAGGGCATCACCGCCCGCATCCGCAGCGCTTACAAGCCGCTTCTCTGCTTCTTTCTCGAAGAGGTCGATCTGGTCGGCGTCGGTGAGATCGAGGTCCGCTATCCCGTCCATCCCGCCGCCCCGGAAAACCGCTTCCGGCTGGAAGCCTATCCGCTGGCCGGGTTGGTGGGGAAAGCTGCGATCACCTTTCTGCCACGCACCGACGAGAACCTGTTCTACGACGTGACACTTCGTCGCGACGGCAGCGGGGAGACCCATCGGGTGCTTGCCCCGAACCGCGTGCATATGGATGCCGTCGGCGAAACCAACCTGTCGCCCACCGGCTGGCTGTTGCGGCAAGGCGAAGACGGTATACGGCTCGAAACCGATTACGAAGCGCTGTTTGAAGCCGCCATCCAGGCCGTGGCCGATCATGACTTTGGGGCTGAAGAGCCTTATTTCGAAGAGCTGAACATCCATGTCAGCTACCCCGCTGAAGATGAGCCGCTGCCGCTCGGCGACGAGGTGATGAGCCTGCGCGAGGCGCTGCACGAGGATTTCTATTTTTCCCTGCTCGAATATTTCCAGAAGAAATCCGGCCGTCCGCTCGGTGATCGCGGTTTAAAGCCCGGCCAGATCGTGCCGGAAATCGTGAAAAGCAAAGGTGAGGTGTCGGTGCGTATCGCCACGCGCGCCTTCGAAACCGGCTTTCTTGACGGCGCCGACCAGACAATCGACACGGCGCAGGAGCCGCTTGCTGCCCGCCAGATTGCCGCCGAACTTTCCGCCATCGGCGGCGAGGTTTTCGAGGCCCGCGCCCGCTCCGGACGCCGCCTCTTTGCCCATTATGTCAGGGGTTCGGACCTGCCGGTCATGATCAGCGGCGGCCAGCACCCGAACGAGACAACCGGTATTGTCGGCGCGCTTCGGGCAGCCTCCGCACTGAAGCAAAGGCAGGGCGCGCATTTCACCATCTCCCCGCTCGAAAATCCCGATGGTTATGCGATCCACCAGCGCCTGCGGCAGGATAATCCCCGCCACATGCACCACGCGGCCCGCTACACAGCGCTGGGCGATGATCTGGAATATCGCACGCCGGAGAATTCAGGCGTCCATCTCAATGAGAAGCAGATCCGCTTCAAGGCGCAGGAGTTGAGCGGCGCGCAGTTGCACATCAACCTGCACGGTTATCCGAGCCACGAATGGACACGCCCACTGTCGGGTTATGTGCCGCGCGGTTTTGGCATGTGGACGCTGCCGAAAGGCTTTTTCCTCATCATGCGCCACCACCCGAATTTCGAGGCTCACGCCGAAGCGCTGCTCGACCGCGTCACCCGGCATCTCGGGAAAATCCCCGGCCTTCTTGCCTATAACGACCGCCAGATCGCGCTTTACGAGATCCATGCGGGCGAAACCGGCTTTCGCATCATCAACGGCTTTCCCTGCCTGTCTTCGCTTGATGACCGCCACACGGTGCCGATGACGCTGATCACCGAATATCCCGATGAAACCATTTATGGCGATGGCTTCATCGCCGGCCATAAGGCACAGATGGAAACCGTGCTGTCAGCCTATGAGGCCTGGCAGGAGATCGGGGCGGCAAGAACCGTCTGAGGGGATGGCCTGGCTTGGGGCCGTCGCTGCGGCAAGGCGGCGGCTGAATTTGCCGGAAGCATCAGGCGGTAATTTCAGCCCCGGCGCCGTTTTCCCGTTTCCCGGGTGAAGGTCTGCGCAATCATGTCGTCCAGCGCGTCGGGGTTCCACGGCTTTGGCATCAGCGGCACAGCGCCAAGCCGTGCCTTCAACTCCGGCAGTTCCGCATAACCACTGCACACGATGACGGGGATGCCGTGTTTCCTCAGACAGTCGATGACCGGGAAGGACAGTTCGCCGTTCAGGTTGAGATCGACGATGGCACCGATGAGGTTCAGCCGGGGAATATCGGCAAGGGCCTGACCAACGCGGCTGTAAGGGCCGCTGATCACATAACCACGGTCTGCCAGGTGGTCTTCCATGTCCATGGCAAGAAGCATGTCGTCTTCAAGCACCAGGATGGAAGGCCGGGGATGGCGAGAGGGCATATCCACGCGAAGTTCACTTTCCTGCAACACGTCGTCCGCGGGCATATCTGCGGCAGCACCTCCCGATTTCAAGGGTTTGTGCGTGTATTTCCATCAGCCTGGAACAGGCCACAATGGCCGATTAAGCTTCGGTAAAGCCTCATTTCCTATCGATGTCGCCATGACCAATCATCGGCGTTAGAGATGGCCGATGCAGATCCCGAACGGACCCCCTATGCAGGAAGACCAGATGCCCGCGCCACGCCGGCGCGTCCTAAAAGGGGTTCGGCTTGCCTTTAATGCCGGGCGCAGCACGATGAATGGCCTGATGCGTGATATCTCAGCCACTGGAGCCCGGGTGAGCGTGGAAAACTCCCTGACCGTGCCAGACACCCTGACGCTGCTGTTTTCCGATGGCAGCCGCCGCGAATGTCGTGTGGCACGCCGCGAGTTGCGCGAACTCGGCTTGCATTTTCTCTGACCCGATAGATCCGGCCGCCCCCCTTTGGAGGGTAGGCCGCAACCCCAGCCCGACTTTATCGGAACAATCCCTGCCGCGACCGGTTCGGCCCACTCCTGAGACAAGCAAGGAGACCGCCGCCGTGAAAGCACTCACCTGGCATGGAAAACACGATATTCGCTGCGAGAGCGTCGATGATCCCAAGATCCTCGATGGCCGTGATGCCATCATCAAGGTCACGGCCTGCGCCATCTGCGGCTCGGACCTGCATCTTTATGACGGCGTGATGCCGGATATGCTCAAATGCGACGTGATGGGCCATGAAACCATGGGCGAAGTCGTGGAGGTTGGCCGAGACAACAAGGCGCTAAAGGTTGGCGACCGGGTCGTCGTGCCTTTCACCATTTCCTGCGGCGAGTGTTTCTTCTGCAAGCGCGGTTTCTTCTCCGGCTGCGAGCGCTCCAACCCGGATCGCGACAAGGTGTCCAAACTCTGGGGCAATTCGCCGGCGGGCCTGTTCGGTTATTCGCACCTGCTCGGCGGTTATGCCGGTGGCCAGGCGGAATATCTGCGCGTGCCCTACGCCGATGTTGGCCCGATCAAGGTGCCGGAGGGGTTAACCGATGAACAGGTGCTGTTCCTCTCCGACATCTTTCCGACCGGCTATATGGCCGCGGAATTTTGCAACATCCAGCCGGGCGATACGATTGCCATCTGGGGCTGCGGGCCTGTCGGGCAGATGGCGATCAAATCCGCCTTCATGCTCGGCGCTGAACGCGTGATCGCCATCGATACCGTGCCGGAACGCCTTGCCATGGCGCAGGCCTCCGGCGCCCTGACGCTCGATTTCCTCGAAGATGATATCTATGAGGAAATCATGGAGCTGACGGGCGGTCGCGGCGCCGATGCCTGTATCGATGCCGTCGGCACTGAAGCGGATGCTTCCGCCAGCCTCGACAGCCGCTGGGACCGCATCAAAGTTGCAGCCTTCATGGGCACGGATCGCCCGCATGTGCTGCGCCAGGCCGTGCATTGCTGCCGCAATTTCGGCACCGTCTCCGTGGTCGGCGTTTATGGCGGCTTCGTTGACAAGATGCCGATGGGCTCTGCCATCAACCGCGGCCTCACCTTCCGCATGGCGCAGACGCCGGTGCAGCGTTACCTGCCGGATCTGATGCAACGCATCGTGGAAGGCCAGATCGATCCCTCCTTTGTTATCACCCATCGCGGTACGCTGGAGGACGGCCCGGAGCTTTACAAGACCTTCCGCGACAAGCAGGACGGCTGCATCAAGGTGGTGCTGAAGCCGTAATGGCGCGCCTCGTTTAACCGAACGAACGGGAGGCCGTCGCGATCAATGGCGGCCTCCAACGATCCCATTTACCCCCTACACCCCATGCGGAAAATCTTCGCCAGCGCGCGACTTTCCGTCCTGACGGAGGACATCCCATGAACCCTGTGGAAACCGGCAAGGGCCTTGCCGTTATCACCGGCGCCTCAAGCGGCATCGGTTACGAGCTTGCCAAATGCGCCGCGCGCGATGGTTATGATCTGGTCATCGCCGCAGACGAGGCTGAGATCCACGAAGCGGCGCAACGGCTGAAGGAGTTCGGCACCAGTGTCCAGGCGCTGGAAGTGGATCTTGCAACGCCCGATGGTGTGCGCGAACTTTCGGCCACTCTCGCCTCTGGCGGACGTCCCGTCGATCTGCTGATGGCGAATGCTGGATCCGGCCTCGGCCATGGCTTTCTTGACGAGGATCTGCAGGCAGCACTTCGCGTTGTCGATACCAATGTCTCTGGCACGATCGCACTCGTCCACGATATCGGCAACCGCATGCGCCGCCGGGGTGAGGGCCGCATCCTGCTGACAGGCTCGATTGCCGGCTTCATGCCCGGCAGCTTCCAGGCCGTCTACAACAGCACGAAAGCCTTCATCAACAGCTTCTCCTTGGCGCTGCGCGAGGAGTTGAAGGATACGGGCGTGACCGTGACCTGTCTGATGCCCGGTGCCACCGATACCGAATTCTTCGATCGCGCCGAACTTCAGGATACCCGCCTCGGCCAAATGAAGAAGGATGATCCCGCCATGGTGGCCGAACTCGGCTACAAGGCGATGCTGGACGGCGAAGGCGACGTGGTGACCGGCTGGAAGAACAAGCTGCAATCGGCACTTGCCAATGTCACGCCGTCTGGAACGCTCGCAAAGGCGCATCGCAAGATGGCCGAGCCGCTGGAAGAAAAACGCTGACGCCAAGAAAACGGGGAGCTTGTTGCAAAGCTCCCCGCACATTCGTCGCCTCGACGCCAAGCCCGGCACCGACTGCCGGGCTTTTTGCCATCAGCGGCCTGGCAATTTCTTGGCTCCTGGGAGAAGCCGCACCGAGCCGCCCTGCGCTCCCTTGCGGGCGGCCGCAAAGATGAGCAGACCGGCACCGGCCGCAAGACCGATCGTCAGGACACTGTCGAGCGAGCGGCTGCCCTGTTTTCGAAAGCCGCCATCGATGCCACCCGCCGTTGCAGGTGGATCAAACAGGTTGCCGTCGGTCACCGGAACCTTGCCGGCGCGGCTGAAATAATGACGCATGGCCTTGGCCATCATCGCGCCGGTAAGTTTTGGTGACAGAAAATGGCTGAGCCGCGCAAGATGCGTAACGCCACCAACCGGCACCGTATCGCGCGGTGTCTCGGCAGTGGCAACGATCGCATCTGCCACCTGTCGTGCATCGTAAACGGGCGACGGCGCGGTGATCTGGCGGCCGGTGTAATTTGCGCCGTGGCGCAGGCCGGGCGTATCGATGATGGCCGGATAGATATCGCAGATCCGGATGTTGGGAAACTCCGACAGTTCCGCACGTAGCGCTTCTGAAAATCCGCGCAGCCCGAACTTGCTCGCGCTATAGGCGGCAGCGTAAGGGGCAGCCGCAAAACCGCCGAGCGAAATCATGTTGATGAAGATGCCGCGTCCCTTGCGCAGGAAGATCGGCATCACCGCATGCGCGTCATTGATGTGGCCGATAAGATTGGCGCGGATAACCTGCTCATGGGCGCTTGCGGGTGTTTCGACAAAGCTGCCGACAGCGCCGACACCGACATTGGAGACCCATATATCAACGCTCCCCATCGCGAGCGCACGGGAGGCAAGCTCCCGCACCTGGGCTGCATCGGTCACATCCGTCGGCACAACAATCGCTTCGGCCCCGTAGCGACGGCAGGCAAAAGCAACCTTTTCAAGCGCCTTCCTGTCGCGGGCGGCCAGAACCAGCCGCGCCTTGCGTCGGGCAAAGGCATAGGCCGTCGCTTCGCCAATACCGCTCGATGCGCCGGTGATCACCACCACGCGCCCGGCAATCTCCTGTTTCACAGGCATCTCCATCATTTGATTTGGGAGGACAGAAGGGGACGCTCAATCGCGCTTGGGTACCGTCTCCGGTTCGCGCGTCTTGTCGGCCTTTACCTTTGCCATCTTCTCGTCCTGACGCTTCAGTTCGCGGTCGATGGTGTCACGGTCGCCCTCGGATGGCTCGACCTGGATCTTATGATTTTCCGCTTCCATGATGTCGTTCCTCATCGGCTTGGCGCAGCATGATGCGCTGGCCCTCAGAACGGAACCGGCTGAACAGGGGAATGTTCCGCAAGCAGCATGGCTGGAAAAACCGGCAGCCAGGCCGAGGCCGGGCCTCTTAATCCACCAAAGCGGCTTTTTCGCCGTCGAACGATTTCTGGATGCGACCGCGGCCGACATCGATGACGTGGCGCATGGCAGCCACGGCCTTTTCCGGATCGCGGGATGCGATTGCGTGGGCAATGCGCAGGTGATTGGTCGCGACTTCGTCAATCATTTCCGGCGAGGAGGCGGGCGAGGACAGGCGAAACGAGATCGCAAGGGCTGCCTCGATCAACGCGCTTGCCGAGCGCATGAAGGGATTGCCGGATATGCGGGCAATGGCGAGGTGGAATTCCAGATCCACCTTGGCAATGGTTTCCGGCGTGTGATGGATATCGTCAAATCTGGCGGCGATCGCATAAAGCGCCACGATGTCGTCGCTGGTGGCGCGCTCTGCGGCAGCAGCGGCGGCTGCCGGCTCCAGTGCCATGCGCATTTCAGCGAGATATTCGATGAAAAGGAGATCCATACCCGCATCGCAGCGCCAGCCCAGAACATCGGGATCGAAGAAATTCCAGTTGGAACGCGGCAGGACACGGGTGCCAACCTTGGCCTTCGGCTCGATCAGCCGCTTGGCGGCCAGCGTCTTCATCGCCTCGCGCAAAACGGTGCGCGACACCCCGAACCGCAGCGACAGATCCGCGTCGCCGGGCAGAATTTCGCCCTCCGCAATAGCTCCGGATACGATGGCGCTCCCCAGTTCCGCCACCACATGCGCGTGGCTGCTGCCGCGCTTCTTGCCGGTGATCGTCGTCTCAAGCAGCCCCACGAAGTTCTCCCCTTGATGCGCCGTCCGCAAGGCGCCTGTTCGAATACCAGATGATAGCACGCTGCAGCGCAATAAAGGCAAACAACAGGATGCCGATCACGATCTTGGTCCACCATGACGACAGGGTGCCGTCAAACACGATATAGGTCTGGATCAGCCCCTGGATGAGGATGCCGACCAGCGTTCCCGCCACAAGCCCGGTGCCGCCGGTTAAAAGCGTGCCGCCAATCACCACGGCAGCAATCGCGTCCAGTTCGATGCCAACGGTTGCCAGCGAATAACCCGACGACGTGTAGATCGTGTAGGCAATGCCTGACAAGCCCGACAGGAAGCCTGAAAGGGCATAAATGCCGATAATCGTGCGGCCAACCGGCACGCCCATCAGCGCTGCGGATTGTTCATTGCCACCAAGGGCATAGACATTGGCGCCAAAGCGCGTGCGGCTGGCCACCAGCGCGCCCACGGCAAACACTGCCAGCATCAGCATGGCCATGGCTGTCAGCCGCCCGCCGCCGGGCAGGCGCAGGTACAATCCCTGGATGGTCTCGAAGAAGGGATGCGTGATCGGCACCGACTGGGTGGAGACGAGATAGGCCGCGCCGCGCGCCAGAAACATGCCGGCAAGCGTGACGACGAAGGGCGGTATGGACAGATAGCGGATCATCAGCCCCATGCCCGCCCCAAACAGCGTGGAGAGCACCAGCGCCAGCACGAAGGCGGTCAGGGGATGCAAACCAAGCGAGCCGACAAGCACGGCCACGAACACGCTGGTGAAGGCTATGACCGAGCCGACGGAGAGATCGATACCACCCGACAGGATAACGAAGGTCATGCCAACCGCGACGATGCCGAGAAAGGCGTTGTCGGACAGGAGGTTGGCAATCACCCGCGTCGAGAACATGTTGGGGAACTGCAGGGTGCAGAGCCCGTAGGCCACGAGAAACACGATGAGCGTGGCCAGAAATGGCAGGTTACGGGCGTTCTTCATGATGCGCGCTCTCCCGTGGAAAGGCTCGTGGCCGTGCGATCGGTGCGGGTCGTGCCGGCCTTGTCAGCCGCGCGGGTGTCACCGGATGCCGTGCCGATCGGCTGGCCGGCACCCGGGGGACGGAAGAAACCGGCGATAAAGCCGAGTGCCGGCGATTGCAGCGTCAGCACGACGATGATGATGCTCGCCTTGATGATGAGGTTGAACTCCGGCGGAAAGCCGGAGACGAGAATGCCGGTATTGATCGACTGGATGATGAGCGCGCCGATAAGCGAGGCGGTGATGGAAAAGCGTCCGCCGTTCAGCGACGTGCCGCCGATGACGACGGCAAGGATGGCGTCGAGTTCCAGCCAGAGGCCGGCATTGTTGGCGTCGGCGCCGCGAATATCGGCGGTGATGATGAGGCCGGCAAGGGCTGCCATGACGCCGGACACCGCATAAACGAAAATCAGCAAGAAACGCGCCTGGACGCCCGCCAGCATCGCGGCCCGCCGGTTGATGCCGGTTGCCTCGATGAGAAAACCAAGCGCCGTGCGGCGAACCAGAAGCCCGACGAGCAGGCCTGCCGCAAGCCACAGCAGCACCGGCACCGGAATGCCGCCGAGCGCGCCGGACCCGATCACGGCAAAATCGTCATTGTTGAAAGTGAGGATGACGCCTTCGGTGATGAGCTGGGCAATCCCCCGCCCGGCCACCATCAGGATGAGCGTTGCAATGATCGGCTGAATATCGAGGAAGGCAACCAGCACGGCATTCCACAGGCCGCAGACCAGGCCGACGGCGGTAACGGCGACAAGAACGGCGACCAATGGATAACCGTCCGCCACAAGGCTTGCCGCAACCGCCCCGCAAATCGCAATGACCGCGCCGATCGACAGGTCGATGCCGCGCGTGGCAATCACCAGCGTCATGCCGATGGTCAACAGCGCCACGGGGGCGGCGCGCACCAGAACGTCGATCAGGCTGCCATAAAGCCTGCCGTTCTGCACGGTGACGCTCAAAAAACCGGGCGAAATCGCGGTAATCAGGGCAAGGATGGCAAAAAGGGCGGCAAGCTGAGGGGCAAGGCGTCGCAGTTTGCGCGTGATTGCCCCTGACATCAGCGTGGTCTGCATCACGCGGCCTCCGTCGTTGCAGGGGCTGCAATGGCGCGCATGATATTGTCGGCCGTCACGTCCGCCCCCTTCAGTTCCGCCACATGGGCGCGGTCGGACAAAACGATGACGCGATGGGCAACGGCGGTCAGTTCCTCAAGCTCGGAGGAGATCACCACCAGCGCCATGCCTTCCCGGCACAGTTTCTCGATCATCTTGAGGATTTCCGCATGCGCGCCGATATCGATGCCGCGCGTCGGCTCGTCGAGGATCAGCAGGCGCGGTTCGGTCACCAGCCAGCGGGCAAGAATGGCCTTCTGCTGGTTGCCACCGGATAAAAACTTGATCGGACGGTCAGGATCCGGCGGCCGGATATCGAGCGACCGAATGAACTCCTGCGCAAGCGCTCTTTGCTTCTTTGCAGACATGGGGCGTGCCCAGCCGTCGCGCGCCTGCAGCGCAAGGGCAATGTTTTCCGCCACGGAAAACTCGCCGATAATGCCATCCGTCTTGCGCTCTTCGGGACAGAAGCCAAAGCCGTTTGCAATCGCCGCCTGCGGCGACGAAAGCTGCACCGGTTTCCCGTCGATCAGCGCCTGTCCGCTGTCTGCCCGGTCGATGCCGAACATCAGGAAGGCGGTCTCGCTGCGGCCGGAGCCCAGGAGACCGGCAATGCCCACGACTTCGCCGGGGCGGATCGAAAGGTCGAACGGGGCCACGCTGCCGCGCCGTCCATACTGTTCGAACCGGATCGGCGCATCGCCCGCAGGCGTGGTCACGGCATGGTCTGCGGCGTGATCGTTTTCGATTTCCAGAAGCTCGCGGCCAAGCATCATCGAAATCAAGTCCATGCGCGGCAGGCCTTCCAGCGCGCGGCTGCCGACGAGCCGCCCGTTGCGCAGCACGGTTGCGCGGTCGGCCACCGCATAGACCTGCGCGAGAAAATGCGTGATGATGACGATGCCAAGCCCTTCGGCCTTTAACTGGCGCAGAACTGTAAACAGCATCTCCACCTCATGACCATCAAGGCTTGCCGTCGGTTCATCGAGGATCAAGACCTTGCCGGAGAGATCGACGGCGCGTGCAATCGCCACGATCTGGCGGACCGCCACCGAATAACTGGAGAGCAGCGCGTTCACATCGATATCGAGGCCGTAGCGCGACAGAAGCGTTCTGGCACCGGCCGTCATCGCCTTGCGGTCGAGAAGACCGAAGCGGCGCGGCTGGCGGCCAAGATAGAGATTTTCGGCAACCGTGAGGTTTTCGAGAAGGTTCACCTCCTGATAGACGGTGCCGATGCCGAGCGCCTGGGCATCAGCCACCGTTTCCGGCAGGATTTCCGAGCCTTCGAGCTGGATACTGCCGCGGTCGCGACGGTAAACACCGGTCAGGATCTTGATGAGCGTGGATTTTCCCGCACCGTTTTCGCCGAGCAGCGCATGGATCTCGCCGCGCTGGAGGGTGAAATCAACGCCATCGAGGGCTGCAATACCAAGAAAGCTCTTGCCGATATTGCGGGCTTCGAGAAGGGGGATCTGGCTGGACATGTCTGACATTCCGCGACGCTTGCGCTCCGGAAAAGACGGGTTCCGGACGCTTTACGGGAGAGGGCGGACGGTGGCGCAAGCGGTTGCGCCTTCCATCGCCCGGGTGCAGCAAGGCCGCCCTGATCCGGCACGGCCTTGCCTTTTCCCTGTGGCGCGGCCCCTGGACCGCGCCGCTTCCGGCTTAGTAACCGAGGCCCTTCTTGGCTTCATAGACCTTCATCGGGTCATCCTTGGCCGTGTAGAGCTTCGATTCGGTCTGCACCCACTTCTTGGGTTCCTTCTTGTCCTTGAGATAGGTTGCAAGGATCTCGAAAGCGGGGCCGGCCATGTTGGGGGTCAGTTCCACGGTCGCATTGGCTTCGCCGGCGGCCATGGCCTTGAAGATATCCGGAACGGCGTCGATGGAGACCACCTTGATATCGGTGCCCGGCTTCAGGCCGGCTTCCTTGATCGCCTGGATGGCGCCGACGGCCATGTCGTCGTTATGCGCGTAGACAGCACAGATGCCCTTGCCGCCGCCTTCGGCCTTGATGAAGCTTTCCATCACTTCCTTGCCCTTGGTACGGGTGAAATCACCCGTCTGCGAGCGCACGATCTTGATATTGGCGTGCGAAGCGATGGCTTCTTCAAAGCCCTTCTTGCGGTTGATGGCGGGCGAGGAGCCGGTGGTGCCCTGAAGCTCGACCACTTTGCAGTCCTTGGCCCCGACATCCTTTACCAGCCAGTCGCCGGCAACCTTGCCTTCATGCACCTGGTCGGACGTGACGGCGGTGAGATAAAGGCTGTCGGGCGCATCGATCTGGCGATCGAGCAGAATGACCGGGATCTTTTCTTCCTTGGCTTCCTTCAGAACCGCATCCCAGCCGGTGGCCACAACCGGCGCGATCAGGATGGCATCGACGCCCTGAGCGATAAAGCCGCGCACGGCCTTGATCTGGTTTTCCTGCTTCTGCTGTGCATCGGCGAATTTCAGTGTGATGCCACGCTTTTCCGCTTCCTGCTTGGTCACCGTCGTCTCAGCGGCGCGCCAGCCGGATTCCGACCCGATCTGCGAGAAGCCGACCGTCAAAGATTGCGCCGAAACGCTCGATGCCAAAGAAAGAGTGAAGGCGACGGCGATCGTCGCAAGTACCTGTCTCATCTAGTTCCTCCCAGAGATGATGCAGTTATGAACGAGGCGAACTGATCATATTATATTACTTTTGAAAAGTGCAATTTTAACGGTAACGCAAAAAAATGTGACACCCCTGGCAATTACAACGATATAATTCGTGCAGTCCGCTCGAAATTATTGCAGTGCATTGTTGTTGTGCAGCGCAGGGAAACCGCAGTTGGCTGCTTGACAACAGGCATTGCGGTTAAATAGTCATATTAATCACACAGCCGCGTCGCCCGACGCGGGAGGAGGGCATGGCAGGTCTGCCGTGCCGCACGCGTTGAATGGGTGCGTAAGAACATGTTGAGACTTTTGCAGGTCACCGTCGGTGGGCAGTTGCGCGTTGTCGCTTGGGATGGCGAGGGCGATGCCCGGATCGTCGAAGGCGTATCATCGACCTATGAACTGGCCCAGAAGGCCATTGCCGCCGGCCAGACCTTTGCCGAAGCCCTTGCCGGACTGGAAAAGGGCGCCGTGGTGGATCTGGAAGCTGCCGCCACTGAAAAGCGCCTTGGCCTGCCGATCACCCATTCAGATCCCGCCCATTTCATCGTGGCCGGCACGGGCCTCACCCATCTTGGTTCCGCCGATGGCCGCGACAAGATGCACAAGGCTGCCCAGTCCGAGGAAAAGCCGACCGATTCGATGCGCATGTTCCTGATGGGCGTCGAAGGCGGCAAGCCGAAAGACGGCGAGGCAGGCGTGCAGCCGGAATGGTTCTATAAGGGCGACGGCTCGCAGCTGAAGGCAACCGGCGACGATCTCGTCTCTCCGGCCTTCGCGCTGGATGGCGGCGAAGAACCCGAACTCGCCGGCATCTATCTCATCGGCCCTGACGGTACGCCTTTCCGCCTTGGCTTCTGCCTTGCCAACGAATTTTCCGACCACGTGACGGAAAAGGGCAATTACCTCTGGCTTGCCCATTCCAAGCTGCGCGAAGCAGCACTCGGGCCCGAACTTCTGGTCGGCGACCTGCCGGATCATGTTGAAGGCACCTCGCTGGTGCGCCGTGGCGGCGAAGTGATCTTCGAAAAGCCGTTCCTGTCTGGCGAAGCGAACATGTCGCACACGATCGCCAACCTGGAACACCATAACTTCAAGTACGAACTGTTCCGCCGCCCGGGTGATCTTCACGTGCATTTCTTCGGCACGGCGACGCTCTCCTTCTCCGAGGGCATCAAGACCGAGCCCGGCGATCAGTTCGAGATTTCGGCGGCCCCCTTCAAGTTGACGCTTGTCAACCGTCTCGCAGTCGCCGCTGACGCCCCCGTCAGCATCGCCAAGCTTTAAGGGTGGTGAAAATGTCCTCCATCCGCCTTGCCATTGTCGGCCTTGGAAAGATCGCCCGCGACCAGCATCTCGGTGCCATCGAGGCGACCGACGGCATTGATCTGGTGGCCGTTGCCAGCCGCAATGCCAAGCTGGAAAACATCCACTGTTTTGCCGACATCGAGGCGCTTCTGGCGTCTGGCGTCGAGGTGGACGCTATCTCGCTCTGCACCCCGCCGCAGGGGCGTTTTGCGCAGGCGCGCGCCGCCCTTCTCGCCGGCAAGCATGTGATGCTGGAAAAGCCGCCGGGCGCCACGATTGCCGAAGTTTTTGCGCTCGACGAACTGGCCAAGAAGCAGGGCGTCACACTTTACGCCACATGGCATTCCCGCGAGGCCGCCGCTGTGGAGCCGGCTCGCAAGCTGCTTTCCGAGCGCACGCTGCGCTCCCTCCACGTGGAGTGGAAAGAAGACGTGCGCCACTGGCACCCCGGCCAGGACTGGATCTGGGAGCCGGGCGGCCTTGGCGTGTTCGATCCGGGCATCAATGCGCTCTCCATCGTCACCCGTATCATGCCGGAACCCTTCCACCTGGAAGCCTCCGACCTGTCCTTCCCGGCAAACCGCGCCGCCCCGATTGCGGCAAACCTCACCTTCCAGTCGGCAAGCGGTCTTGCGCTGACGGCAGAATTCGACTGGCGCCAGACCGGCCCGCAGACCTGGGACATCCTCGTCGAGACGGAAGAGGGCCCGGTTGTACTGACGCACGGCGGCAGCCGCCTGTTTGTTGACGGCGAAGCCCAGATTGTCGAGGACGACCGCGAGTACCGCAATCTTTACAGGCATTTCGTTACTCTGGTAACAACAGGCCAGTCGGACACGGATTTCTCGCCTCTCGTCCACGTGGCCGATGCCTTCATGCTGGGCCGCCGCCATGTGGTGGATGCTTTCGAAGACTGACCGCAAGGCCGGCCGCACCTTTTAACGCCTTTCGCAGAAGAAGAAGATCATGAGCAATTCGGACAACCCGATCGCCACCGCTGTCGCCAAGGCCGGTGAAAACCGCAAGCTCCGCTCGCGCGCCTGGTTCGACAATCCCGACAATGCCGACATGACGGCGCTGTATCTGGAGCGCTACATGAACTTCGGCCTCAGCCAGGCCGAGCTTCAGTCGGATCGCCCGATCATCGGCATCGCGCAGACGGGCTCTGACCTGTCGCCGTGCAACCGTCACCACCTGGAACTGGCAAACCGCCTGCGCGAAGGCATTCGCGAAGCCGGTGGCATCGCGATCGAGTTTCCGGTGCATCCGATCCAGGAAACCGGCAAGCGCCCGACAGCCGGCCTTGACCGTAACCTTGCCTATCTCGGCCTCGTGGAAGTGCTCTACGGTTATCCGCTCGATGGCGTTGTGCTCACCATCGGCTGCGACAAGACCACGCCGGCCTGTCTTATGGCGGCGGCCACCGTCAATATTCCGGCCATCGCTCTGTCCGTCGGCCCGATGCTGAACGGCTGGTTCCGCGGCGAACGCACCGGTTCGGGCACCATCGTCTGGAAGGCCCGCGAGCTTCTGGCCAAGGGCGAAATCGATTACGCCGGCTTCGTCAAGCTGGTTGCCTCGTCTGCTCCGTCCACCGGTTATTGCAACACGATGGGCACGGCGACCACGATGAACTCGCTTGCCGAAGCACTCGGCATGCAGCTTCCGGGCTCGGCCGCCATTCCCGCACCTTATCGCGACCGCCAGGAAATCTCCTACCTGACCGGCCTTCGCATCGTCGACATGGTTCGCGAAGACCTGAAGCCGTCCGACATCATGACGAAGGAAGCCTTCATCAACGCCATCCGCGTCAACTCGGCCATCGGCGGCTCCACCAATGCACCGATCCATCTGAACGGCCTTGCCCGCCATCTCGGCATCGAACTGACCGTCGATGACTGGCAGACCTATGGCGAAGAAATCCCGCTGCTCGTCAACCTGCAGCCGGCGGGCGAATATCTCGGCGAGGATTATTACCATGCCGGTGGCGTTCCCGCGGTCGTAAACCAGCTGATGACCAAGGGCCTCATCCATGAGGATGCCATGACGGTCAACGGCAAGACCATCGGCGACAACTGCCGCGGCGCCGTCATCGAAGACGAAAAGGTCATCCGTCCATACGACCAGCCGCTGAAGGCGCATGCCGGCTTCCGCGTGCTGCGCGGCAACCTCTTCTCGTCCGCCATCATGAAGACGAGCGTGATCTCCAAGGAGTTCCGCGACCGTTACCTGTCGAACCCGAACGATCTGGAGGCCTTCGAAGGCCGCGCCGTGGTGTTCGACGGTCCGGAAGATTACCATCACCGCATCGACGATCCGTCGCTGGAAATCGACGAGAACACGGTTCTCTTCATGCGCGGCGCAGGCCCCATCGGTTATCCGGGTGCCGCCGAAGTCGTCAACATGCGCGCGCCGAACTACCTGCTCAACCGCGGTATCACCTCGCTTCCCTGCATCGGTGACGGCCGCCAGTCGGGCACATCGGGCAGCCCGTCGATCCTCAACGCGTCGCCGGAAGCGGCCGCCGGCGGTGGCCTTGCCATCCTGAAGACCGGTGACCGTGTGCGCATCGACGTTGGCCAGGGCAAGGCGGACATCCTGATCTCGGCCGAAGAGCTGGCCGCGCGTCACGCCGAACTTCAGGCCGCAGGCGGCTACAAATATCCCAAGCACCAGACACCGTGGCAGGAAATCCAGCGCGGTATCGTCGGTCAGATGGAAACCGGCGCGGTTCTCGAACCCGCCGTCAAGTATCAGCGGATCGCGCAGACGGAAGGTATTCCGCGCGACAACCACTGAGGAAGCGCTGTTCCTCATGCAAGGGGGCCGACATTGTGCGGTCGCATCCCTTGCAGCAGTTCTCTTTGGTGCCAGCGGGCAATCGTGGTCTTAACCCGAGCGCCCCAAGGCACCATCCGGCACCCCGCCGGGCGGGACTGCGGAAAAGCTTTTTGAATAACGAGTGGGCGGCACGCGTCGCCCACGGGGGCTAAGACGGGCTCGAAGGGAGACCCGTCGTTCAGGAGGAGTAACTTATGAAACTGATGAAGTACCTCACCACGGCTGCCATGTTTGCAGCCATGGCCATCGCGGCTCCGGCCGGCGCTGCCGACAAGGGCACCGTTGGCGTGGCCATGCCGACCAAGTCCTCGGCCCGCTGGATCGCCGACGGCGACAACATGGTCAAGGTTCTGAAGGACCGCGGCTACACCGTCGACCTGCAGTACGCAGAAGACGACATTCCGAACCAGCTCTCCCAGATCGAGAACATGATCACCAAGGGTGCCAAGGTTCTGGTGATCGCAGCCATCGACGGCACCACCCTGTCGGACGTTCTGCAGCAGGCTGCAGACCAGAAGATCCAGGTCATCGCCTATGACCGCCTGATCCGCGACACGCCGAATGTCAGCTACTACGCGACCTTCGACAACTTCCAGGTCGGCGTTCTCCAGGCCACCACGCTCGTCAAGGCTCTGAAGGCCGACACCGAGAAGGGTCCGTTCAACATCGAACTGTTCGGCGGTTCGCCGGACGATAACAACGCCTTCTTCTTCTACAACGGTGCCATGAGCGTGCTGCAGCCGCTCATCGACAAGGGCACCCTCGTCGTCGGTTCCGGCCAGGTTGGCATGGACAAGGTTTCCACGCTGCGTTGGGACGGTGCAACCGCCCAGGCTCGTATGGACGCCATCCTGTCTGCCTACTACAACGACAAGAAGCTGAACGCTGTTCTGTCGCCTTATGACGGTATCTCCATCGGCATCCTGTCGTCGCTGAAGGGCGTCGGCTACGGTTCCGGCGGTCAGGCCATGCCGTTCGTTTCGGGTCAGGACGCTGAAGTACCGTCCGTCAAGTCGATCATTGCCGGCGAACAGTATTCGACGATCTTCAAGGATACGCGCGAACTGGCCAAGGTTACCGTCGACATGGTTGACGCCGTCATGACCGGCAAGGAGCCGACCGTCAACGACACCAAGACCTATGACAACGGCAAGAAGGTCGTTCCGTCCTACCTGCTGAAGCCGGTTGCCGTCGACAAGACCAACTGGAAAGAAGTCCTGATCGGTTCCGGTTACTACACCGAAGCCCAGCTCAAGTAAGTCTGAACCGGTGCGGCGGCCACAAGCCGCCGCACTCTTCCGTTCCCCATCGGAGAAGATGGCATGCTCGATCCCGTCCCTGCGGCCGAACGCACCCCGATTCTGGAAATGCGCGGCATCTCCAAGTCCTTCGGTGCGGTCAAGGCGCTGTCAGACGTCAGTTTTACCGTGCGCGAGGGCGAAATCCACGCGCTGGTCGGCGAAAATGGCGCCGGCAAGTCGACCCTCATGAAGGTTCTGTCGGGTGTCTATCCGCACGGATCCTATGAAGGATCCATTCTTTATGATGGCGTGGAACGCAACTTCCGCAACATCAACGATACCGAAGCCCTCGGCATCATCATCATTCACCAGGAACTGGCGCTGATCCCGCTGATGTCGATCGCCGAGAACATCTTTCTCGCCAATGCGCCGTCGCGTTTCGGTGTCATCGACCGCTCCGCCGTGCATGAGCGCACAAAGGCGCTTCTGGCCAAGGTCGGCCTGTCGCGCGAAATGCCCGACCAGCTGATCACCAATCTCGGCGTCGGCAAGCAGCAGCTGGTGGAAATCGCCAAGGCGCTGTCGAAGGACGTGCGCCTGCTCATCCTCGACGAACCAACCGCCTCGCTCAATGAAACCGATAGTGCCGCCCTTCTGGAACTCCTCAAGGAGTTTCGCAACCAGGGTATCACCTCGATCCTCATCAGCCACAAGCTGAACGAAATCTCCGAAGTCGCCGACCGCATCACGGTGCTGCGCGACGGACGCACCGTCGATACGATGGATTGCCACGCCGGCGTCATCGAGGAAGACGAAATCATCCGCAAGATGGTCGATCGCGATCTGGAAAGCCGCTACCCCAAGCGCGAGCCGAAGATCGGCAAGCTCATCTTCGAAGTCGAAAACTGGTGCGTCGATCATCCGCAGCATGCCGGGCGTCGGGTCGTCAAGAACGTCTCCATCTCGGTGCGTGCAGGCGAAGTCGTCGGCATCTCCGGCCTGATGGGCGCCGGTCGCACGGAATTTGCCATGAGCGTCTTCGGCCGCTCCTGGGGCCGCAACATTACCGGCACCGTGCGCATGCATGGCAAGGAAGTGGACGTATCCAACGTCAACCGCGCCATCGATGCGGGCCTTGCCTATGTCACGGAAGACCGCAAGCATCTTGGCCTCATCCTTGGCGAAGACATTCGCAAGAACATCTCGCTTGCCAACCTGCCGGGCGTCTCGCGCCGCAATGTCATCGACGATATTTCCGAGATGAAGGTGGCCCAGGAATTTCGCGCCCGCATGCGTATCCGCAGCCACAATGTCTATCAGGAAACGGGAAAGCTCTCGGGCGGCAACCAGCAGAAGGTTGTCCTGTCGAAATGGCTGTTTACCAATCCGGATCTGCTGATCCTCGACGAGCCGACCCGCGGCATCGATGTCGGCGCCAAGTATGAAATCTATTCCATCATCAACGAACTCGCGGACGCTGGAAAAGCGGTCGTGGTGATCTCCTCTGAAATGCCCGAGCTGATCGGCATCTGCGATCGCATCATGGTCATGCATGAGGGCGAATTTGTCGGCGAAGTCGCCGGCGAAGGCGCCACCCAGGAGAACATCATGCGCGCCATCATGCGCCGCAAGGGGAGAGAAGAATGAGCACGCCCGAGACCACAGTCCCCGTCCGGCAGTCCACCGCCGCCTTCCTGAAAGACAACCTGCGCGACTACGGCATGCTGCTGTCGCTCGTGGTGATCGTCCTGTTCTTCCAGGTCGCCACCGGCGGTATTCTCCTGAAGCCGCTGAACCTCACGAACATCATCCTGCAGAACAGCTATATCGTCATCATGGCGCTCGGCATGCTGATGATCATCGTCACCGGCCATATCGACCTGTCGGTCGGCTCGGTTGCCGGTTTTGTCGGCGCGGTGGCGGCGATGATGATGGTGCAGTACAATTTTGACTTCGTCACGGCGAGCATCATCTGCCTCATCATCGGCGGTGTCATCGGCGCCGTGCAGGGTTATTTCGTCGCCTATTTCAAGATACCGTCCTTCATCGTGACGCTGGCCGGCATGCTTGTCTTCCGCGGCTTCATGATCGCAGTCCTCAGCGGGCGCTCCATCGGCCCGTTCGACCCGACGTTCCAGAAGCTTTCCTCCGGCTTCATTCCGGAGTTCATTGCCTCGGAAGGCGGCCTCTACATCACGTCGTTGTTGCTCGGCCTGGCGGTCGCCCTGCTGCTCGTCTGGCAGAACATCCGCAGCCGCGCCCGTCGCCAGTCGCATGGCGTCGAAAGCGAGCCCTTCGGCTTCTTCGTCGGAAAGAACATTGTCGTTCTCGCAGCCATCGGCTACCTCGCTTACCTGATCGCCTCGCATCGCGGCATGCCCAACGTGCTGATCATCATGGCCATTCTGATTGCCGGTTATGGTTTCTTCACCAACCGCACGATCATCGGTCGCCAGATCTATGCCGTCGGCGGCAACATTCGCGCCGCTGAACTATCCGGCATCAAGACGGCACGGCTGACCTTCTTCACCTTCGTCAACATGGGCGTTCTGGCAGCGCTCGGTGGCCTCGTGGTTGCCGCTCGCTTGAACAGCGCCACCCCGAAGGCCGGTTCCGGCTTCGAGCTTGATGTCATCGCGGCCTGCTTCATCGGCGGCGCCTCGGCCTACGGCGGCGTTGGCAAGGTCACCGGTGCCGTCATCGGCGCCTTCCTGATGGGTGTCATGAACAACGGCATGTCCATTCTCGGCATCGGCATCGATTACCAGCAGGTCATCAAGGGCCTCGTTCTGCTCGGCGCCGTCTGCGTGGACGTCTACAACCAGCGTCGTTGATCCTCCCAAGCATTGCGACCTGCTCGAGCCGCGAATTCCGCCAGGAGTTCGCGGCTTTTTTTTGTTGGAAGGGAGGGCATAGTCGGCGGCGGGATGGCGCAAAGGCACGATGCATGACTTGCCATTTGGCAGATTATGATTACATTTATGCCAGATAGAGGTACATCCATGCAGTTCCAGATCCTCGAACGTCCAACCTCCCAGGAAGAGGCAACCGTCATCACCGATGCGGAGGCTCTTGCACTGGCACGCACCACGGTCAACCTTTTCAAGGCCTGGGGCCTTTCCGATGCGCAGGCCTCGACCCTGCTCGGCGGCTTGTCATCGCGAACCTGGGCGCGCTGGAAAGAGGGCGATATCGGCCGCATGGACCGCGATCTGCGGACGCGCATGGCGCATCTGATGGGTATTCACAAGGGCCTGCGCTATCTGTTCAAGGATCCGGCGCGTGGCTATGCCTGGATCAGGCACAGCAATGATGCCTTCGGGGGGGGCAGCGCGCTCGACCTGATGCTGCGTGGCGAACTGGAAGATCTTGCGGCCCTGCGTGGCTGGCTTGATGCGGAACGCGGCGCATGACGCAGGCAGGTGCCGTTGCGCGCCTGGTCGATTGGCCGCAGACCTTTCGTATCATCCGCTCCATCCATCCGCCCATCGACCTGTTTGAAGATATCGCCGATCCACGCGACTGGGATCTTCTGGCGGCCGTGGAAGCGAGAACAAATCCGCGCATCCGCATGGAAGTCGGCGATCTTGGAAAGGTGCCGGCACACCGCCGGGTTGCAGGGCCGGGGGCAAGCCTGCTGATGGCACCCTTCGTGCATTGCTCACCGCTTCGGCCCGGCCGCTTTACCGATGGCAGCTACGGTATTTATTATGCCGGCAATCGGGAAGAGGTGGCGCTGGCCGAAACCATTCACCACCACGCCCGCTTTATGGCCGCAACACGCGAAGCGCCCGGCTGGACATCTGATTTTCGCGTCCTGACCGGCAGCATTTCCCATGTGCTTGATGATGTGAACGCCGTTCCCGATGTTTTGGACCCCGATGATTACGCCGCATCACAGGTCGAGGGGAGGCTGCGCCGGGCAGCCGGCAGCGATGGCCTGTTATGGCAGAGCATTCGCTGGCCTCAGGGTCAATGCATCGGCCTCTTATGGCCGGATGTCATCCCGATCCCCATGCAAGGTCGCCATTACAGCTATCACTGGAACGGCGACCGGGTGGATTATGTCAGGCAATACGACACGGGAAAGGTTCTGGCGGTCGTCTGATTGGCCGCCGTCCCCCGCTCACCCCATCCGCTCCGAGGCATAACTTCCCGGGCTTGGCGGGAAGACGATTGTGCGGTTGCCGTTGATGAAGGTGCGGTGGTGGATATGGGCGTGGACGGCGCGGGCCAGAACCTGCGCTTCCACGTCGCGGCCCATCGAGACATAATCGTCGGGCGACTGCGCATGTGTCACGCGCACCGTGTCCTGCTCGATGATCGGGCCTTCGTCGAGATCCGCGGTCACGTAATGGGCCGTCGCGCCAATCAGCTTTACGCCGCGCTCATAGGCCTGCTTGTAGGGGTTGGCGCCCTTGAAGCTTGGCAGGAAGGAGTGGTGGATGTTGATGATGCGGCCAGACATTTTTTGGCAAAGCGGGTCCGACAGCACCTGCATGTAGCGCGCAAGCACGATCAGTTCCGTGCCGGTCTGCTCCACCACATCCATCAGCCGGGCTTCCGCCTCTGGTTTGTTTTCCTTCGTCACCTTGATGTGGTGGAAGGGGATGTCGTGGTTGACGATGACCTTCTGGTATTCGAAATGGTTGGAGACGACACCGACGATATCGATCGGCAGCGCGCCGATCTTCCAGCGGTAGAGAAGGTCGTTCAGGCAATGGCCGAAACGCGACACCATCAGCAGCACTTTCATGCGCTCGGCGGCATCGAAAATATCCGCATCCATGGAAAATTTCTGGATGATCGGCGCAAGACCCGACAGGAGCGCCTCGCGGCCTGCCCCTTCTTCCGAGATGAAGGAGATGCGCATGAAAAATTTCTGCGTGTCGAAATCATCGAATTGCGAGGAATCGACGATATTGCAGCCCTTGTCGGCGAGATAACCGGACAGCGCTGCCACGATGCCGCGCGAGGTGGGGCAGGAAACCGTCAGCACATAACTCTTCATCGTCATTGTTCTCCGCTTGGCCCGAAGGGGCCTGGTATGTCCTGTGCGGGCCGGATGCCTTCTCCGCGCCCCATGCAAAATGCCGTGCTGCCGCAATAGCCCAGATGCGCCAGATATCAAGTCTTGATCGCCGGCAAAGCCACCGCTCAACACCTAGCGGATGGTGCAGAGCGATGTGCATCGGTTTGCGATACCGGCATGCGTAAAAGCGAAGGGCAAAACATCCCGGCAAGATCCCGGCGTCAAACCGGCAAGACCTCGCGTGCGGCCTGCCGGATCGTCTGGATGAGGATGGAGAGCGGCAGCGATGGCGGCGCATCGGTGCGCAGTGTCAGGCCGACGGGCCCCTTCGTCTCGCTCGTGTCGATCGGCAGGGCTGCCAGCATTCCAGCCTCGATATCGCCGGCCACCACGCCGCTTGAAATGATCCAGATCGCATCACTCTGACGCACGAAAGCGCGGCCAAAGGCGTCCGACACGGTTTCCACCTGTGTCGGAAGCGCACCGACGCCGTTTGCAATGAGGAACTGCTCGACAAATGGCCGGATGATCGAACCGCGCGTCGGCATCAGCACCGGATAAGCGGCAAGCCCCTGGAAAACAGACCCCTCCGACAACAGCGGATGACCGGCGCGCACAGTAAACAGCACCTGTTCGGAATAGAGATGTTCGAAGGAAAAGCCGGTCATCTTTTCAGGTGCGGCCAGCCGCCCGACGACGAGATCCAGTTCGCCGACGCGCAACTGTTCCAGCAGAACCGCATTTTCACCGGTGACGATCTTGATGCGGCTCAGCGTCCGCTCCTCCAGAAACAGCGCCATGGCGCGCGGCATGATACGTGTGGAGACCGTTGGTAGCGCCCCGATGCGCACCGGCGGCACATTGTCCAGAAGCTCCTGCGACACCGAATCAACGCCCTGGCGAAGCGCCGTCAGGGAGGCTGCCGCATGGCGCAGAAACACCTCTCCGGGCCGGGTGATGCGAATGCCGCGCCCGTCGCGCTCAAACAGCGCAACGCCTAAAACCTCCTCCAGCTCGCGGATGGTTTTCGTCACCGCCGGCTGGCTGATGTTGAGGCTTTCTGCCGCCTTCACCACGCTTTTCTGCCGGGCGACTTCCACGAATGTATGAAGATGGCGATACTTGACGCGAGATCCGATCAATTCATAACTCATCGGTTAGGTTTGGGGGGCTTAAATGTCATTTTACCTAACCATTTTGTGGATGCAATAAAACCTGCGGAGGATGATGCAATGAAATTTCTTCGGATCGGTGACGTGGTGCTGAGCCACGACGTGCATGGCCTTGGCAGCGGCAAGCCGGCGATCGTTTTCATCAATTCATTGGGCACCGACCGTCGCATCTGGGATGCCGTGGTTGACGATCTTGCCGGTGATTTTACCCTTCTCACGTTTGACAAGCGCGGCCATGGGCTTTCCGATCTCGGTCAGCCGCCGTATCGCATCGAGGATTTCTCCGGCGACCTTGCCGGCCTGCTCGATCATTACGGGCTTTCCAACGTCATCGTCTGCGGGCTGTCTGTCGGCGGGCTGATTGCCCTTTCGCTCTATGAGACGCGCCCGGACCTGGTGCGCGCCATCCTGTTTGCCGATACCGCCCACAAGATCGGCACCGCCGAATTCTGGGCGGCCCGCATCGCAGCGGTTCGCGAAAACGGCATCGGCAGCATTCTCGAACCGATCATGACGCGCTGGTTCACAGCACCGTATCGCGTCGCAGACAATGCCGATTACCAGGGTTATTGTACCATGCTGGAGCGCCAGCCGGCGGAAGGTTATGCCGGCACCTGCGCGGCTATCCGCGATGCCGATTTCACCCAGGTTGCCCGCACCATTGCCGTGCCGACACTCTGCGTGGTGGGCGCCGAGGATGGCTCGACGCCGCCGGACCTCGTGCGCTCGCTTGCCGATCTGGTGCCCGGCGCCCGTTTTGAAACCATTCCCGGTGCGGCCCACATTCCCTGCGTGGAGACGCCCGACCTTTTCCTTGCCCTTCTTCGCGGCTTTGTCGCGGATCTTTCCGGAGACTGACTTGATGGCCGACCAGACGCCCCGCACCGACCGTTACCGCCAGGGCATGGCCACGCGCCGCGCCGTGCTGGGCAATGCCCATGTCGACCGGGCAAGCGCCCATGAGACGCCGTTTGACCAGCCGTTTCAGGAAATGATCACCGAAGGTGCCTGGGGCACCGTGTGGTCCAGACCCCATTTTACCAAGCGCGAGCGGTCGATTGTTACCATCGCGCTTCTTGCCGCCCTCGGCCAGGACGAGGAGGTGGCGATGCATATTCGTGCCACGGCGAATACCGGGGCAACCGAGGAGGATATCCGCGAGGCGCTTCTTCATGTTGCCATCTATGCCGGCGTACCGGCAGCCAACCATGCCTTCAAGATCGCAAAATCAGTCTATGCCGAAGGGCAAGCGGTGAACCACGCCGAGGAGGAGACGAAATGAAGAATGCACTGCCTGAAACAGGCGGATTTTTCGCCCGTAACCGCGAAATGCATCCGCCAGCCTATACGCCGGGATACAAGACATCAGTGCTGCGCGCGCCCCAGCGTGCCCTGATCTCTCTGGACGGCACCAAGAGCGAGATCACCGGACCGGTGTTCGGCCACAACATGATCGGTGAGTTCGACAACGATCTCATCGTCAATTACGCAAAGCCCGGCGAGATGGCCATCGGCCAGCGCATCATGGTGCATGGCCGGGTGCTGGACGAGCGGGGCGTGGGTGTTGCCGGCGCGCTGGTGGAATTCTGGCAGGCCAATGCCGGCGGCCGCTATCGCCACAAGAAGGAAACCTATCTGGCAGCGCTTGATCCAAATTTCGGCGGCTTTGGCCGCTGCATCACGGATGAGAACGGTTATTATGCCTTCCGCACCATCAAGCCCGGCGCCTATCCCTGGCCAAACGGCGTCAACGACTGGCGCCCGGCGCATATCCATTTCTCCATCTTTGGCCACGGCTTTGCCCAGCGCCTGATCACCCAGATGTATTTCGAGGGCGATCCGCTGATCTGGATTTGTCCCATCGTCAAAACGATCCCGGACGAGGAAGCCATCAAGCGCCTTGTCGCGCCGCTCGACATGAGCAATACCGTGCCGATGGACATGCGCGCCTACAAGTTCGATATCGTGCTGCGCGGTCGCCGCTCGACCTTCTTTGAAAACCGCAAGGAGGGCAACTGACATGGTTCAGCCCTTGAACTACCTGAAGGAATCGGCCTCACAGACGGCAGGTCCTTACGTGCATATCGGCTGCACGCCAAACTTCACCGGCATTACCGGCGTCTACGACAAGGACCTCGGCTCCGGCCCGATGGCGACGGACAAGACGCGTGGCGAGCGCATCACCATCAAGGGCCGCGTCATCGACGGCTCCGGCACGCCGCTGCGCGATGCAATGGTGGAGATCTGGCAGGCGGATGCCGACGGTTTTTACAACAGCCCGTCGGAAACGCGTGGCAAGGCTGATCCCAACTTCTTCGGCTGGGGCCGCTGCCCGGCCGACATGGTAACCGGCGAATTTTCTTTCGAGACGATCAAGCCGGGCATTGTCCCGTTCAACGACGGCCGGCCGATGGCGCCGCATGTGACCTTGTGGATCGTGGCGCGTGGCATCAATATCGGCCTGCAGACCCGCATGTATTTCTCCGACGAGGAGGAGGCAAATGCCAAGGATCCGGTGCTGACCCGCATCGAACACCGTGTGCGCGTGCCAACCCTTATCGGCCAGCGGGACGGTGATATCGTGACCTTCGACATTCATCTGCAGGGCGAACACGAAACCATCTTCTTCGACATCTGAGGCAGGGTATTTGAGCATTTCCGCATTCGATCATCCCTACCTGTCCGGTCTCCTCGGCGACGAGGAGACCGGCGCATTTTTTTATGCCTCGGCCGATATCGCCGCCATGCTGTCCTTCGAGCGGGCGCTTGCCTTGTCCGAGGGGCAGGCGGGGGTGATCCCGGCCGATGCCGCGGCCCGCATTGCCGAGGTGGCTGGCCGTTTTGAACCTGACATTGCGGCACTGCGCGCCGGAGTCAGCCGCGATGGCGTGGTGGTCGCCGATCTCGTCAAACAGCTTCGTGCAGCGGTTTCCGGTGAAGATGCCGCCTTCGTCCACAAAGGCGCCACCAGCCAGGATGTCATCGACACCAGCCTGATGCTGAGGCTTTCCGGCGTTCTCACGCTGTTTTCCGCCCGGCTGGACACGCTTCTCGCGCGCTTTGCAGCCCTGGACGAAGCCCACGGACAACGTCCGTTGATGGGCCATACCCGTATGCAGGCGGCCATTCCGATCACGGTGTCGGACCGCATCCGCAGCTGGGCCGAGCCGCTGGCGCGCCATTCCGCACGGCTTCAAACGCTGCTTGAGGCCGGCTTGCCGCTGCAGTTCGGCGGGGCTGCGGGAACGCTGGATGCACTGGGGAACAAGGCCGGCGAGGTCCGCTCAAATCTCGCCAGCGAACTTCACCTCACCGATGTTGCCCAATGGCAAAGCCAGCGTGACCGGCTGGTGGAAATCTGCGATCTTTTTACGCTGATATCAGGCAGCCTCGGAAAATTCGGGCAGGACATTGCGCTGCTTGCCGAAATGGGTGGCGAGATCAAGCTTGCCGGCGGTGGCGGTTCGTCGGCCATGGCCCATAAGCAGAACCCTGTCTCGGCCGAAGTGCTGGTGTCTCTTGCCCGGTTCAACGCCGTGCAACTGTCTGGCATGCATCAATCGATGGTGCATGAACAGGAGCGCTCCGGGGCGGCCTGGACGCTCGAATGGATGCTCTTGCCGCAGATGGCAGTTGCATCAGGCGCATCGCTGCGGCTGGGGATTGATCTTGCCGGAAAGATCCTCTCTCTCGGCCGAGATTGAGCATCCGAAACCGAAAATCGCCGCAGGTTCAAATTGTGCCTGCGCGCGAAAGTCTCTAGAGAAAATGTCCTCGCCGGCACCCCGACAAGGGTGCGGCACTGACCAGCCCCAAGGGAGGACATTCATGCTCATCAATATCGACCCGCTTCTGTCGCCGGAACTTCTGCACACGCTGCGGGCCATGGGTCATGGCGATGAAATCGCCGTGGTCGACGCCAATTTTCCGGGCACCAGCACCGCCCAGCATCTCATTCGTCTCGATGGCATTTCGGTCACGCGCGCAACAGAAGCTGTTGTCAGCGTCATGCCGCTCGACGATTTCGTCGATGTCCCCGCCGTGACCATGGAAGTCGTCGGCAGTCCCGACGAGGTGCCGCCGGCGGTTGCCGAACTGCGCGCTGTCGTTGGCGATCGTGGAGCCTGCGGCACGCTGGAACGCTTTGCCTTTTATGACCGCGCCAAAGAATGCTTTGCCATCGTCCAGACCGGCGAAACCCGCCTCTATGGCAATATCATCCTGAAAAAGGGCGTTGTGCGCAGCTGATCTGTTGCAATGGCCTGACGCCATTTCGACCACCAGAAGAATAAGCGCCGGGGGAGAAAAACGACCCCGGCGCTTGCGCTTTTCCACCGGCATCGAGCCTTGGCTTATCCGCCCGTGACGACCGCGCTGCATCAGGCGGAGCGCATTTTCCGGCCCATGACATAAATCAAGGAGAGCTTCCAACGGAGGCGTAACCATCCCTCATCCGATGCGAACAGGCACAACGGTTGATGGAGGTTTCCTTGACGAGAAGAATTGAGGCCCTGGGCCTGGCAACGCTGATAGCGCTAACATTCATCCACCCCGTCGCAGCGGCAGACAACAGCCCGGCCGCCCTGAAGACGCGCTTCGAGGCCCTGTGGAACCGCTTGACGGGCAAGGACACCATGCCCGGCATCGCCACGTCCAACGGCCGGATCGAGGCACAGCAGATCCTTGTTTCGGCAAAGCTTGCCGGGCGTCTGGCCGACGTGTTTGCCGAGGAAGGCAAGATCGTCGATGCCAACGCGGTGCTGGCGCGCATGGATACGGCCGATCTGGAGGCCGAAATGGCCGGCGCCCGGGCGCAATTGCGCCGCAGCACGACGGCCGAAGTGGAGGCCGAGGCGGCGATTGCCCAGCGCAAGAGCGAACTGGTGCTGGCGACCCAGGAATATGAGCGGGCCCGCACGATGAGCGAAAAGGGCAGCGGCACCGTGCAGCAGCGCGACATGCGCGAGAGCCAGCTGCAGGTGGCGCAAGCGGCTCTGCGGGCGGCCAATGCCAGCCGCGAGGAGGCCGCTGCATCCTCCGAAGCGGAAGAGGCAGACATTGCCCGCATCCAGTCGCAGCTTGACGATACGGTGCTGAAGGCGCCGACGCGCGGGCGCATCGAATACAAGCTGGTGCAGAAGGGCGAGGTGGTCTCGGCCGGGGCGCCGATTGCCACCATGCTTGATCTTGCCGATGTCTCGATGACCATTTTTGTGCCGGCCCGCGTGGCGGCAGAACTTTCCATCGGCGACGAGGCGCGCATCATCCTTGATGCCGCCCCGCAATATGTCATGCCGGCCAGCGTCTCCTTCGTCGCCTCCGAGGCCCAGTTCACGCCAAAGACGGTGGAAACCGCTGATGAGCGCGAAAAGCTGATGTTCCGCGTCAAGCTGAAGGTCGCGCCCGAACTGCTGAAGGAGTATGAAAGCCGCGTCAAGACCGGCATTCGCGGCATCGGTTATGTGCGCACCCAGGCAGGCACTGCCTGGCCGGAGGCCCTCCAGACGAAGCTGCCGCAATGAACCCGTTCGTTGTCCGGCTGCAATCGGTCACGCACCGCTACAAGGACGTCGCCGCTCTCAGTGGCGTCACTCTCGACATCCCCGCCGGCTGCATGGTGGGGCTGATCGGCCCGGATGGCGTCGGCAAATCCACTCTGCTCGGCCTTGTGGCCGGCGTCACGCGCCCGCAGGCCGGCCGCATCGAAGTGCTGGACGGCGACATGGACAAGGCCGCCCACCGGCGCGACGTCTGCACAAGGCTTGCCTATATGCCGCAGGGGCTCGGCCGCAATCTCTACCCGACGCTCAGTGTGGCGGAAAACCTCGATTTCTTCGGCCGGCTGTTTCGCCTCGACAGCGAGACGCGCCGGCAGCATATCGATGATCTCCTGCGCGTCACCGGTCTCCTGCCTTACCGCGACCGTCCGGCCGGCAAGCTGTCCGGCGGCATGAAGCAGAAGCTTGGCATCTGCGCCTCGCTGCTGCACGATCCGGACCTCTTGATCCTCGACGAACCGACAACCGGCATCGATCCGCTGTCGCGCCGGCAGTTCTGGCAGTTGATTGATCGCATCCGCGCCAAGCGGCCGAGCATGAGCGTCATCGTCGCCACCGCCTATATGGAAGAAGCGCAAGGCTTTCACTGGCTGGCAGCACTCCATGGGGGGCAGGTGATTGCCACCGGAAGCCCGGCGGAGATTTTGGCGCAGGCGGGAAAGCCAACGCTGGATGAAGCTTTTGCGGCGCTGATGCCGGCCGTGGAGGGTGCCTCGACCGCGCCCCTCATTCTTGCGCCGCGCGCCATGACCGATGGCCCGCCCGCCATCGAGGCCGAGGGCCTGACGCGCCGCTTTGGCGATTTCGTGGCCGTCGACAATGTCAGCTTCTGCATTCCGAAGGGTGAAATTTTTGGCTTTCTCGGCTCGAACGGCTCAGGCAAGAGCACCACGATGAAGATGTTGACCGGCCTCCTGCCGGCCAGCGAAGGCGTGGCAAAGCTGTTTGGCCAGCCGCTTCTCTCCGGCGATATCGCCACCCGCAAGCGCGTCGGCTACATGTCGCAGGCCTTTTCGCTCTATGGCGAACTCTCCGTACGTCAGAACCTTGTTCTGCATGGCCGCCTGTTTGGCCTTCCGGCAGACGAGATTGCGCCGCGCGTCGAGGCGATGCTTGCGCAATACGACCTGGCTGATGTGGCCGACAAACAGCCGGACGATCTGCCGCTTGGCATTCGCCAGCGTCTACAACTGGCCGCCGCCGTGCTTCACCGCCCGGAAATCCTCATCCTCGACGAGCCCACCTCCGGCGTCGATCCGGTTGCCCGCGATGCCTTCTGGCGTTCGCTGATCTCGCTGTCGCGCGATGACGGCGTGACGATTTTCCTGTCGACGCATTTCATGAACGAGGCGGAACGCTGCGACCGCATTTCGCTGATGCATCAGGGCCGGGTGCTGGCCGTCGGCGCCCCGCAGGCACTCTGCGCAGAGCGCGGCAAGGCCACGCTGGAGGAGACTTTCATCGATGTGCTGAGCGAGGCCGGAATGGGCGCGGCTGACGAGGAGGAGACGACTGCTGCCGTCACTCCGGCGCATGCAAGCGAGCCAAAGCCGCAGAGTGAAAAGGATAGTGAAACCGCGACCGGGGCCAACCACCGCGTCCGCCGATTTGATGTCGGGCGGCTCATTGCTTATGCACGGCGCGAAACGATCGAGGTCTTGCGTGACCGGGCGCGCCTCGTCTTTGCGCTGCTCGGCCCGGCCATCCTGCTCGTCACCTTCGGTTATGGCATCTCGTTTGATGTGGAAAACCTGCCCTTTGCCATCTACGACCAGGACCAGACGGCAGAAAGCCGCCAGCTGGTCGAAAGCTTTCAGGGCTCGCGCTATTTCGAGGAGCGGGCCGCCATCACCTCGTCTGAAGAGTTGCAGGCGCGGCTGCGCACCGGAGAGTTAAGCGTCGCCGTGGAGATCCCGCCCGACTTTGGCCGCGACCTTCAACGGGAGCGCACGCCGGAAGTCTCCGTCTGGCTGGATGGCGCCATGCCGTTTCGCGCCGAAACCGCGCGCGGTTATGTGAACGGTCTGGTCTCGGCCTATATCGCCGATGCCAATGCGCGCCATACAGGCAAGATGACCTCTTCGGACGCTGTCAGCATCGTCACCCGTTACCGTTACAACCAGGCCTTCAAGAGCACCAATGCCATCGTTCCGAGCGTGTTCGTGCTGGTCCTCATCCTCATTCCGGCCATCATGACGGCGCTTGGCATCGTCAAGGAGAAGGAAACCGGCTCGATTGCCAATTTTCAGGCAACACCGGTCACGCGGCTGGAATTTCTGCTGGGCAAGCAATTGCCCTATGTGGCCATTGCCTTCACGAGCTTCCTCTTTCTGCTGTTGCTCACGCATTTCGTCTTTCACGTGCCCATCAAGGGCTCGCTGCCCATGCTTCTGGTCGGCGCGTTGATTTACGTCAGCGCCGCCACGGGCTTTGGCCTGGTGGTCTCGAGCTTCGTGCGCAGCCAGGTGGCGGCCATCTTTGCCACCGCCATCATTGCAATGATCCCGGCGGTCAATTTTTCCGGCCTGCTGGTGCCGGTGTCGTCGCTCTCGGGCGGCGGGCGCATGATGGGGCTTGCCTTTCCCTCGGCCTGGTTCCAGCCGATCACCGTCGGCGTCATCACCAAAGGGCTGGGCTTTGCCGAATTGTGGACGAACCTGGTGATGCTTGCCGTGTTTGCCGTCGTTTATATCCTCGTTGCGCTTCTGGCGCTCAGAAAGCGGAGTGCCTGAGATGAGACAGAAGCTTTCCCGCATCCTGCGCCTCGGCATCAAGGAGCTCTACAGCTTGAAGGCCGATCCGGTGATGATGGTGCTCATCCTTTATGCCTTCACGCTGGCCATCTACACGGTCTCAACGGGGGCAAAGTCGGAGGTGGAAAACGCCTCCGTCGCGGTGGTCGATGAAGACCGCTCGATGTTGTCTGCGCGGCTGCGCGATGGGCTGATGCAGCCTTTCTTCCAGACACCGGCGCTCATCGAGGCCCGCGATGTCGATGCCGCCATGAACAGCGGCACCTATACGTTCGTGCTCGAAATTCCGCCGAAATTCGAACAGGATGTGATTGCCGGCCGCAAGCCGACCGTCCAGATCGCCGTCGATGCCACGGCCATGTCGCTTGCCGGCACCGGCGCCACCTATATCCAGAGCATCGTCCGGCAGGAAGTTGCCACCGCGCTGCCGCGCAGCACGACCAGCGCTCCGATCAATCTCGTCATCAGCGCTCGCTTCAACCCCAATCTCATGTCGATGTGGTTCAATGCGGTGATGCAGGTCATCAACAACGTCACCATGCTCTCGGTCATCCTGACGGGTGCCGCCCTCATCCGCGAGCGCGAACACGGCACGATCGAGCATCTTCTGGTGATGCCGGTGACGCCGGGCGAGATCATGCTGTCAAAGATCTGGTCGAACGGGATGGTGATCGTTGTCGCCGCCGTCCTGTCGCTGGTGGTGGTTGTCGAGCGGGTGCTTCACGTTCCCGTCGCAGGCTCGCTCGGGCTCTTCATCGCAGCCGCCGTGCTCTACCAGTTCTCCGTAACCTCGCTTGGCATCCTCATTGCCACGGTCTCCAGTTCCATGGCGCAGTTCGGCCTCATCGCCATACCGGTGCTGATCGCCATGAACCTTTTGTCGGGCAGCACGACGCCGATGGAAAGCATGCCGCCCTTCCTGCAAACCGTGATGCAGATTTCACCCTCGACGCATTTCGTGGCCCTGTCGCAAGCCATTCTCTATCGCGGCGCCGGCCTGTCGGCCGTATGGACCTCGATGGTGGCGCTCCTTGTCCTCGGAGCGCTCTTCTTTGTCATGGCACTCCTGCGCTTCCGCCGCTCGCTGACGTCTGCGGCGTGAAGCGGGAAGGGTGGACTTAACCGACGGCGGCGAGCGGTTCCATGGGCTGGATTTCCGGCCAGAAGGGCTCGGTTGCCGCCATCAGGGCAGGGGTTGCGGCGGCAATATAGGGAATGCCGTTGCGGGTGCCGATGCGCACGTCCAGCCCTGCTTCGCGCGCCAGAACCGCGCCGCCTGCAATGTCCCACATGGTCGTGAACTTCTGCAGGTGTCCGTCATAGGTGCCGCGGGCGGAAAACACGAGGCCGATGGAGGTGGAGCGGATGGACTGCACCACCCAGCCGGCATGGCGAAGACCAACCGTCAGCGCCGCGACCTCTTCTGAATCAGCGGCAGCACTATCGCCGAGCGACATCATCCGCACGTCCTCAAACGTCGTGTCGCGCACGAAGGGTTGTCCGTTTAGGTAAAGCCCAGTGCCATCGGCGGCTGCATAGATCTCGCCCATCGCCGGCATGGCAACGATGCCAAGGTCGGGCCGGCCATGACGCACGAAACCGAGCGAAATGCCCCAGAGCGGCGAACCGCGCAGGAAATTCGTCGTGCCGTCGATGGGGTCGATGATCCAGTAGGCATCGTCGGCCACGCCGCCCATTTCCTCGCCGAGCACCGTTTCGCCGGGAAAGGCTTGCGCCAAGCGATCGCGCACCAGTTGTTCGACGGCGGTATCGGCTTCCGAGACGAAATCCTGAAACCCCTTTGCGCGGGTGGCGATGCTGGTGCGGTCTTTATGAAAGCGCAGCGCCAGTTCCATGGCTTCCGCGATCACCGCAGAGGCACGCTCAAGTCGTTCGTGGGAAATCGTCATCATTTGCCTTCTGCGCCAGAGCGCGTGTTGAGCCATGTCCTGAAGGCCCCGACCTCGTCCGTCTGGATGGCGCCGACGCCGGCATCGATCAGCGCACCCCAGACGCTGTCCGGATCGGTCAGTGCCCTGGTATCGTTGAAATCGAGACAATGAGAAACGTCAAGCGTATTGATCCAGAGGCGGATGTTCTGGCGTTCCAGTTCCGCCCGGCCTGTCTCGAGATCGGCGATATTTTGGAACTTCACCTCGATCATCGGCGCGTGAAGAACAGCAATGCGGGAGAGATCCTCGGCAAACCGGCCGGGGCGAACCGCAAACATCGGCATATGCGGGATCTTGCCGAACCAGTCGGCGTCGAGAATGTCGAAATGGTCGGCATCCGGGTCGATATCGGTCTTCACCAGCACCTGGTCGGCGATGCCAAGGCGCAGCACCGTCTCCATCACCTGGGGCAGATCCCGGGCATATTTCGTATCGATGTTGACGGTGATTTTTCCCCGCGCTTCCTCCAGCACCTCTTCGAGCGTCGGCACGCATTCTTCAGTGAGAGCGGCATCGGCACCGCCGGCGCCGGCGCGCACCATGGCCTTGCGCACCGTCTCAAACGGCAGTTCGCTCACCACGCCGCTCCTGTCAGTGGTGCGGTCAAGCGTCGCATCGTGAATGACCACCAGCCGGCCATCGGCTGTCGTCTGCGTATCGATCTCGATCATCTCGACACCGTTTTCGATCGCGGCGCGCACGGAGGCCAGCGAATTTTCCGCCGTCTTCACCCAAAACCCGCGATGGGCGATGGTGAGGATTGACGGGTTACTGCGCGAGGTAACGGACAAGACATCAAACGGAAAGGCAGCAGCCTCTGGCTCTGCAGCGGTCGTCTCGTTCTCGGCAAGCGCTGAGAAGGCACGGGTCATGGCTCTATCTCCTGGGGTCCATGAAGTGGCAAGGATGGCGCCCTCCTTAAACCCGCTTTGATATGAGATTTGTGACAGCGCCTGCTGAAGTGTCCTGACGCGCACCTGCAACCCTTTGTATTATTGGCAGTTTTCCATCACACAATCGTGCAGCCGAAAGCATGATCAATCTTGACTGCACTTATCCGCTTTCTATAACCATTGCCGGACATTCCCATGAGATCATCGCCATGGAGGCAAACTTGATTTCTCATCCCAAAGCCACGCGCCGCACAGCGCTCACCCTGTCTGTTCTTGCCCTGTCTCTTGCCTCGCCTTTTGCCTCGATCGCAACGGTTGCGCAGGCGCAGGTGGCAGACAGCCTCACCATCTACAATGCCCAGCACGAAGGCCTGACCCAGGAATGGGTGAAGGCGTTCACCGAAGAGACGGGCATTGCAGTGACCGTGCGCAACGGCTCGGACATGGAATTTGCCAACCAGATCGTTCAGGAAGGCGCCAATTCCCCGGCCGACCTTTTCCTCACCGAAAACTCGCCGGCGATGACACTCGTGGATGGTGCCGGCCTGTTTGAACCGGTGGATGCGGCCACGCTTGCGCAGGTGCCGGATGGGTTTAAGCCCTCCAACGGCCATTGGGTGGGCATTGCCGCCCGCTCCACCGTGTTTGCCTATGACAAGACGAAGCTGTCAGCCGACAAGCTGCCGAAGACCATGGAAGAGCTTGCAGGACCGGCCTGGAAAGGCCGATGGGCCGCATCGCCATCGGGGGCCGATTTCCAGGCCATCGTCGGCGCCTTTCTGGAGCTGAAGGGTGAGGCGGCAACTGCTTCCTGGCTGAAGGGCATGAAGGAAAACTTCGTCGCCTATCGCGGCAATTCCACCGCCATGAAGGCCGTTAATGCCGGACAGATCGAAGGGGCTTTGATCTACCATTATTATTATTTCGGCGATCAGGCCCGCACCGGCGAAAACAGCAAGAACGTCGCCCTGCATTATTTCCGCAATCAGGATCCGGGCGCCTTCGTCAGCGTGTCCGGCGGCGGCATTCTGGCCTCCAGCAAGCACAAGCAGCAGGCGCAGGCTTTCCTGAAATGGCTGACGGCCAAGGGCGGGCAGGACATTCTGCGCACCGGCACCTCGTTCGAATATGCCGTGGGTCGTGACGCCCAGTCCAACAAGGCGCTGGTGCCGCTCTCCGATCTCGGCGCCCCCACCGTCGATCCGGCCCACCTGAACAACGCCAAGGTGACCGACCTGATGACATCAGCCGGAATCCTCTGATTTCCAGCCGTCCATCAGTTGCCTCACGGCGTCGCAGAGCGTATCTGCGGCGCTTGACAATTTCGGGCACAGAATGATCCCTACCAGCCAGACAGAAGCGACAATGACACCGCGCCCGCGCCGGTCGTTCCACCTGTCCTGGGTATCGCTGCTTGCGGTGTTTTTTGCCTGTCTGGCACTCGTGCCGCTGGGTTTCGTGATCTGGGCGACGCTTGCCACGGGTTACGAGACGGCGGCAACGCTGATCCTTCGCCCGCGCGTGGCGGGCCTTCTGATGAATACCGTCCTCCTGATCGTGCTCACCGTGCCGGCTTGCGTGGTGCTGGGCGTGGCGCTGGCGTGGCTGACGGAGCGCACGGACATGCCGGGCGCACGGCTGTTTTCATGGCTGAGCGTTGCCCCGCTTGCGGTTCCCGCCTTCGTTCACAGCTATGCCTGGATCGGTGTCTGGCCGGGCCTCAACGGTCTTGCCGCCGGCGTGCCGATTTCCATCGTCGCCTATTTCCCCTTCCTCTACCTGCCGGTTGCCGCAGCGCTGCGGCTTCTCGATCCGGGGCTGGAAGATCAGGCGGCATCGCTGGGGCTTACCCCCTTCGCCGTCTTCTTCCGGGTGGTGCTGCCGCAACTGCGCCTTGCCATTTTGGGCGGCTCGCTGCTGATTGCGCTGCATCTTCTGTCCGAATACGGTCTCTTTGCGATGATCCGCTTCGATACGTTCACGACCGCGATCATCGACCAGTTCCAGTCGACCTATAATGGCGTTGCCGCCAACATGCTGGCCGTCGTGCTGGTGTTGTGCTGCCTCGTCTTTCTCGGGCTCGATTACGCCATTCGCGGCCGCCAGCGTTATGCGCGGCTGGGATCGGGCGTTGCGCGCCGCACAAGCATCACGCCGCTGGGCGCCATGCGGTATCCAGCCCTCCTGCTGCCCATCGCAACGGTCGCCTTTTCGCTCGGCATCCCCGCCCTCACGCTCGGGCACTGGCTGCTCGCCGGCGGCACTGATATCTGGCGCCTCGATGCCATCGGCCTTGCGCTCTGGCAGACGCTTCGGATCTGCCTGATCGGCGGGCTTGCGACGACGGCGGCCGCCATCCCGATTGCCTGGCTTTCGGTGCGCCGTCCCTGTGCGAAAAATCGGCTGATCGAGGGTTGTTATTATCTGGCCAGCGCCATGCCGGGTGTCGTTGTCGCGCTGGCGCTCGTCACCATCACGGTGAAGGTCGCAACGCTCTACCAGACCCTCGCCACCATCGTTTTTGCCTATGTCATCCTGTTCCTGCCGCGCGCTCTGGTTAGCCTGCGCGCCAGCATTGCGCAGGTGCCGAAGGAACTGGAACAGGCAGCTGAAAGCCTTGGCCGCTCACCGGCCCGGGCCGTTCTTGCCACCACTGTGCGCCTGGCCGCTCCGGGGGCCGCGGCCGGCCTTGCGCTTTCCTCGCTCGGCATCATGAACGAGCTGACGGCCACGCAGATGCTGGCGCCCAACGGCACGCGAACGCTTGCCATGGCGTTTTGGGCACTGACCGGCGAAATCGATTATGCCGGTGCTGCCCCTTACGCGCTGCTGATGGTGGTGTTTTCGCTGCCGCTGACATGGCTTCTCTATCAACAATCAAAGAAGATCGCCGGACGATGACACTGCTCGAGATCTCGACGCTTCGGAAGCATTACGGTCCGGTCACCGCCGTGGACGGCGTCAGCCTTGCCATCGAAAGCGGCAGCCGCACGGCCATCGTCGGCCCCTCCGGCTGCGGCAAAACCACGCTTTTGCGGCTGATCGCCGGCTTTGAAGCGCCAGACGGCGGGTCGATCACCTTCGACGGCGAGGTGATTGCCGACGAACGGTTGCAGATCCCCGCCCACAAACGCGGCGTCGGCATCGTCTCACAGGACGGTTCGCTGTTTCCGCATCTCACCGTCGAACAGAATATCGGCTTTGGCCTCAAGGAGGACGCGGCAGACCGCAAGACCCGCATCGGCGAACTGATGGACATGGTGGAACTCGACCGGGCCATGCTGACGCGCCGCCCGGACGAGCTTTCCGGGGGACAGCAGCAACGGGTGGCGCTGGCCCGCGCCATGGCACGACGCCCCCGCGTCATCCTGCTCGACGAACCCTTTTCCGCGCTCGATACCGGGCTTCGCGTCGCAACCCGAAAGGCTGTCGGCGCGGTGCTTTCAGCAGCCGGCATC
This sequence comes from Neorhizobium sp. PAMB6716, assembly GCF_058242805.1. Classification (NCBI taxonomy): domain Bacteria; kingdom Pseudomonadati; phylum Pseudomonadota; class Alphaproteobacteria; order Hyphomicrobiales; family Rhizobiaceae; genus Neorhizobium; species Neorhizobium sp. PAMB6716. The sequence continues at coordinate 1,099,568 of NZ_JBZAYW010000002.1, read as the reverse complement.
ACCACGGTTCTGGTGACCCATGATCAGGCCGAAGCACTGGCATTCGCCGATCAGGTGGTGGTGATGCGCGCCGGTCGTTTTGCGCAGGTGGGCACCCCGCGCGAGGTTTATGCCCACCCCGCAGACCCCGCAACCGCCGCCTTTCTCGGCGAAGCGATCGTGCTTGCCGCAAGACTTGGAAACGGGCGGGCCACGACCATGCTTGGACAAATCGCCATTCACGACAAGACCCGGCAGGGTGAAGCGCAGATCCTGCTTCGCCCCGAACAGTTTTCGATCCTGCCGCATCAAGGGACCGAAGACGGTGCCGCTACATCAGGCACCATCACCGACGTCGATTTCTGTGGCCCGAGCTGCGATCTCGCCATCACCCTCGAGAAAAACCCGGACTTTCCCCTGCGCCTTGCCATGGCAAGCCAGCCGCTTTTCGAAAAAGGCGCGCGGGTGCAGATAAGCGTCAACGGCCCCGCGCACGTCTTTTCGTGAACGAGGCCGAGCCATGGATCAAGGATCCATGCTCATGTCAGGCAGCCGCTGTCACGGACCTTCGCAGATCGGGGCCCGGTCGGTCGGGATCTCGCCCACCTCGGCGCCATAGGCGCGAAGGCCTTGGCTATCGAGGTCGATGATCCGGTAACAGGGGTTGCCGCCGGTCCAGAATGGGTTTGGCGTGTCGACATCGGTGATGAACCGATGCGCACAGGCCTGACCCGAGCTGTAGGCGATGCCTTCGGCTGTGGTGCCTGCCAGCGGAATGTGGATATGTCCGAAAATGATGTGGCGAATGCCAGGCGCATGGCGGTTCAGGCGCTCCAGCACGGCGCCATCATCATGCATGCCGATCTTTTCGAAATGGGCAATCCGCGTCTCCATCGGCGGATGGTGGATGAACACGGTCACCGGAAGCTCACCGGCGCTTGCCAGCGTCTGGTCGAGCCAGGCCATACGGTCATCGCCGTAAATGCCACCGATCACGCCGGCCTCGTGGCTGTCGAGGAACAGCAGGCGGCCGGCCTCGCTATCGATGAACGACTGGATGAAGCCGTTATCGTCCCGGGGATGGTCGGGAAAGGCTTCGATGAAGTTGGGACGGTCGTCGTGGTTGCCGAGCATCAGGCGCACCTCAAAGGGCACCGGCGCCAGAATATCTTTGAGGAGCGCGTAAGCGTCGGGATCGCCGTGGTTGCAGAGGTCGCCCGTCATCACCAGCAGGTCGGCATCGGAATGCTTTTCGATGATATCGGCAACGGCAGCGCGCAGCTGCTTTTCCGGGTCCACGCCGTTTACCACGACACCCGACGGCATCAGATGCGTGTCGGTCAGCTGAATGATCTTCATGACGGTCTTTCTTCAAGGGCAGAGATCGGCTGCGGGGTTTCCCCCGCAGCCTTTCGAGGGGGATGAGCCCGCTTACTTCGACATCAGGGCGTTGGTCTGCTCGACGATCTGCTTCAGACCGGCTTCCGGCGTCACTTCGCCGCGCATGACCGTGCCGATGATGTCGCGCTGGGTGCGCCAGATGCGAACCGAGTCACCACCGGGATAACCGGCCCATGGCAGCGAACGGTCAGCCTGCAGCGACGCCGTCTTGACGTTCGGATGCTCGGCGTAATAGGGCGCGAGGAACTCGGGGCCGGTCGCCTGCTTGTTGGTCGGCAGGTAGCCGGTGATGCGCACGATGACGTTCTGGGCTTCCGGTCCGGTGATCCATTTCAGGTATTTCCAGGCAGCATCTTGCTTGGCCTTGTCCTGGGTGAGGATCACGGCCGAGTTGCCGCCTGTGGGCACGCCACCCTTTTCCGGGTTGTCCAGCGGGAACGTGGCAGTGGTCAGCTTGAAGCGATCGCCGACAAGGCCTTCGATCGTCTGCACATGCGCCGGCGTGGAGAAGATGAAGCCCGTGAGGCCTGCGCCGAACTGCTGGCGCGACTGGTCCCAGTCAAGCAGCGTCTGGCCACCTTCGGTGACGAACTGGCGAGTGAGCTTCAGCGCGTTGAGGCCGATCTCGTTGTCAAAGGCCACTTTTTTGGTAGCCGCATCGACCAACGTGCCACCCTGCTGGAAGATCAGCGACTGCCACAGCCAGTCATCCGGCCAGCCGTTGATGTCATAACCCATGCCGGCGATCTTCGGATCGAGCGCATGGATCTTGGCGGCCAGCGCCAGCAGTTCCTTGAAGGTTTTTGGCATGTTGGCCGGGTCGCCACCGGCCTTCTTCACGAGGTCGGCGTTGACATAGATGATCGGCGAGGAGGCATTGACCGGCAGGCCATATTGCTTGCCGTCGATCTGGCCGAGGGCGGCCATTTTCGGGCTGTAGTTCTTGTCGAGGAAAGCCTGGCCGCCTTCAGCCTCGATGAACGGGCCAAGGTCGGTGATCTGCTTGCGGGGGGCAAGTGTGTGAACCAGTTCGGCCGTCAGGTTATAGCCGGAGAAATAGACATCCGGCAGGTTGCCGGTCACGGCCGAACGCAGAACCTGCTGCTGGCCTTCGTTATAGCCGGGTGCCGGTGCGAGAAAGTTGATCTTGATATCCGGATTGTTCTTCATGAACTCATCGGCCAGCGGCTGATGGAATTTGGTGAAACCCGGAAGGTTGTAAAGAACCTCAAGCGTGACATCTGCGGCAAAACCTGGCTTGGCAAGGCCGGCCAGGGCGAGGCAGAGGGCAAGCCCGCCGGTTGCGGTGCGTCGGGTAATCTTCATGATCAGTCTCCAAAAGGTATTTTTGAGGCAGTAAGGGAGGGAGGAAAGCTTGACGGGGCGCGGTTATTTGACCCCCGTCATCGTGATGCCGGCAATGAAATGCCTGCGGGCAAAAAGGAAGCAGATGACCATCGGTGCGGTGATGATGGCGGCACCGGCCATCAGGGCACCGTAGTTGGCGCCGGATTCGACATCGGCGAAGAACAGCATGCCGAGCGGCGGCGGTGCGAGATTGGTGTCGGTGACGACGATCATCGGCCAGTAGAGATCGTTCCAGTGCGCCACCAGCGAGAACACGGCAAAGGCTGCCAGCGACGGCAGGGAGCCGCGCAGCACCAGCCGCCAGCAGATTTCCATCTCGGAAAATCCGTCCATGCGGGCCGCTTCGACCACCTCTTCCGGGTAGCTGCGGAAGGACTGGTGAAACAGGAAGATCGCAAACACCGAGAGGAAGAACGGCGCCATCATGGCAAAATAGGTGTTGAGCAGGTTGGTCTTGGCAAGCCCGACGAACAGCGGCAGCGCCAGCGCCTGCATCGGCACGCAGAGTGCGGCGATGATCAGCGTCATCATCAGCCGGCGAGCCGGAAAGCGCAGCTTTGCCAGCGCATAGGCAGCCGGCACGGCGGTCAGCACCTGGACGATGAGAATGCCGCCGCAGACGATGACACCGTTCAGCATGAAGCGCAGCATCGGCACCTGCGACGCCGCACGCGAATAGTTTTGCACGGCATCGAACTGTCGCGGGATCGGCCAGAGAGAGACATCGAAGATTTCCGACGGCGAGCGGATCGACGTCAGGAACATCCAGTAGAAGGGCAAAAGCATCGGAATGGCGCCGAGTGCCAGCACCAGATGCGGCAGATATTTGCGCAGTACGGCCATCAGTAATGCACCTTCCGGTCCATATGCACCATCTGGCCAATCGACAGGATGAGCACGATCACGAGGAACAGCAGGGTGAGAGCTGCCGCATAACCGGTGTTGGAATATTCAAAGCCCTCGAGATACAGCTCGAACAGCAGCGTTTCGGAGCCGAACCGGCCCTTGGTCAACACGGCCACCGTCTCGAACACCTTGAAGGCGGAGATCGAGGTGGTGACGACGACGAACAGCGTCGTCGGCCCCAGCATCGGCCAGGTGACGGTGAGGAAACGATCGATGGGATTTTTCGCGCCATCGAGACGCGCTGCCTCGTGCAGATCCCGGGGGATGGCGGTGAGGCCCGCCAGAAACAGCACCATGTTGAAGCCCAGCACCTGCCAGATACCGATCAGCGCCATGGTCGGGATCAGCAGAACGGGGTTGGATAGAAACGCTACCGGCTCGAAGCCGAGGGCCTTGATGGCGGCATTGACCGGCCCGAGCGAGGGATGCAGCAGGAACTGCCAGACGGTCGCCATCGCCACCAGCGTCGCGGTGACCGGCAGGAAATAGGCGATCTCCCAGAAGGCGCGGCTTTTCTTGCGATTATAGACCAGAAGCGCCACGCCGAGCGCCAAGAGAACGCCAAACGGAATGACGATCACCGCGTAAATCACGGTATTCCTCAGCGAGCGCAGAAACACCGTGTCGCTGAAGGCCTTGGTGAAGTTATCGAACCCGACAAAATGGATCGACAGCGCGCCGAGCTGATAATCGGTGACCGAAAAGACGCAAAGGACGACAATCGGGATGATGTAGAAAGCCAAAAGCAGGATGGCAGACGGTGCAGCAAAAAGCAGTCCCAGCCGCGCCATGCGGCGGTCGGCGGGGGAGCGTTTCGCGCGCAGCTTTGCCGGCTGTTTGACGAGTGTCATATCGGCCATCGTCATGCGGCAACCCGTGCGCGGGCGGAGACATCGCGGCGCTTGCCATCAGCACCGAACAGATGGGCGCGCTGTTCGGCAAAACCGAGCCGCAGCAGGCCGTCGGGTTCGCTCGGCAGGCTTTCGCCGGCATGCTGGCGCATGACGACCCGCACCGACTGATCCTGCACCAGCGCGCAGGTGACAAAGCGATCTGCACCATAGGTTTCGCTGCGCAGGACCCGAACGGCGAGGCCGTCTGCTGCCGGGCGAAGATCTTCCGCACGAATGCCAAGCGTCGCGGGGCCTGCAGCCTGTGCTGCCGCTTCAAGACCGAATTCCTGGCCAAAGGCGGAGATCCGGCCGGACGTGTCGATTTCCACGGGCAGGAGATTGATCGTCGGCGTTCCGATGAACCGGGCAACGGTCAAGGATGCCGGGCGCTGGTAGAGTTCATCCGGCGTGCCAAGCTGCTCGATGCCGCCTTCCGACATCAGCGCGATGCGGTCGGACATGGTCATCGCTTCGATCTGATCATGAGTAACATAGATGAACGTGGCGCCGAGGCGGCGATGCAGGCCGGTCAGTTCCTCGCGCATATGGGCGCGGAGCTTCGCATCGAGGTTGGACAGCGGCTCGTCCATCAGGAAGGCGGCGGGCTGGCGCACCAGAGCGCGGGCAAGAGCCACGCGCTGGCGCTGGCCACCGGAAAGCTGCGCCGGCTTGCGATCCAGAAGATGGCCGATCTGCAGGGTTTCCGCGGCCTCTTCCACCGACGCTGCGATGTCGCGCAATGTGTCAGCGCTGGCGATCATCCGACCGATCAGCGGCAGCCGAGCCGTAAACGACAGGCGGCGCATCCTGAGCGGCGTGGCGATGTTCTCGCGCACCGTCATGTGCGGGTAAAGCGCGTAGGACTGGAACACCATGGCAAGGTTGCGTTCGCTCGGATCGACATCGGTAACGTGTCTGTTGCCGATGGAGACTGTGCCTCGGTCGGGTGTCTCCAGGCCGGCGATGATCCGCAACAGGGTGGATTTTCCGCATCCGGACATGCCGACCAGCGACAGGAATTCACCGGGGCGGATGGCAAGGTCGATCGATTTCAGGACGTTATCCGCCCCGAAGCTTTTTTCGATACCCTGAAGTTCTAGCGATTGCGGCTGCATGCGGCGCTCCTTTGCGGCGCACCGTATGCGTCCCAGCCATGACAAACAGACGACAGTTTCTCGATGTTTTGATTATAACGCACAGAAAGGGCGTCGATCCCGCCATCATGGTGCAACGGCCAGGCGGTGTCCGCATGGTCATCTCGGGCGTGTCGAACACACCCGAATAAACATGATTTTTTTTGTCATGTTTATTGCCTGCCCATCAATTTTATCGTAAGCGGTGGCTCTCGCACAATCGACTGAAAGCTCTTGCCCATGTGGATTAAGTCTGCCGCGCACGCCCGCGTTGATGACGCCATGGAGATCCACTACCAAGAGCTTTGCCGCGCCATGAAACGGCGTGGACATGCCGCGACCAACTCGCAGGAAATCGTGCATGACGTCTATCTGCGCCTCGCCAACACACCGAAACTGGTGGAGAACAGGCCGGTTCTGAGGGCATTTCTCATCCGCGTCTGCGCCAATCTCGGGATAGACCGCCTGCGACGGGAGATGCTGGAGCGCCGGTTGTTTTCGAGCATGACCGAGGAGGCCTTGAGCGTGCCCCAGCCGCTTGGCGACGCGGACGCGCGCGCCGATGTGCCGTACCGGCTGAAACGCCTGCGCCAGGCCATCCTGAAAATGTCCTACCAGCGACGGCAGGTGTTTCTTGCCAGCTGCATTGGAAACCTCACCGCCGACGAGATTGCCGCGCGCTGCGGGATCAGCCGCAACATGGTCGATCGCCACATCCGCAAGGCCTATCTGCATTGCCTCGAATGCCTTGAGGACACGCTCTGATGGCGGAGACGAAAACCACAAGGCAGATGCGCGAAGAGGCCATAGACTGGCTTTTCCAGCTTCGGGAACATCCAGAAGACGCGGCGATCCGGGCATCGTTCGAGGCTTGGGCGAGCGCCGATCCACGCCATCCCGCCATTTTCGAGCAGATCGAATGCCTGATCGGCGACACGTCCCGGCTGCTTACCGAGGATGACCGGTTTCTGTCGAAGGCAAGCCGCAAGCCTGTTTCGCGAAAGGTGAAAGGGGCAGCGGCCGGCTTTGCCGGCCTCTGTCTGCTGGCGGGTCTTCACCTCGATATCCCGCTTCGTCTTCGTGCCGACCATATCTCCGCCATCGGCCGCAGTGAAATCATCCGGATGGCGGACGGATCGGTCGTGACGCTGAACGCCAACAGTGCGATTGCAATTCGCTTCACGTCAGAGCAGCGCTGCATCATCCTGCTGCGCGGCGAAGTCTTTGTGGAAGTCCGTCCGGACCCGTTGCGCCCCTTCTGCGTCGAGGCGGGTGGTGGGAAAACGACGGCACTCGGCACCGCATTTGATGTCGACCTCCGGAGTGCTGAAACCCAGGTTGCGGTAGAGGAGCATAGCGTGAAGATCGAGGCCGGCGCGTCAACGCCCCCGACGATCCTCCAGCAGAACCAGTCGATCGTTTATGACGAGAACGGAAAGTTGCGTGATCCGCAAACGATGGAACCCTCGACCATCGGCGCCTGGCGACAGGGACGGTTGGTGTTCGAGAACCAGCCGCTTGGCGATATCGTCACCGGCATCCAACGCTATCTGCCCGGCCATGTTCTCGTCGCCACGGCAAATCTGCAGCAAAAACGGCTGAGCGGCAGCCTTGATCTCACACACCCGAAAGCCGCTCTCGATGACCTTGCGGCAGCCTTCGAGATCCGCGTCACCCATGTCGGCGCCTATCTCACGATCCTCCACTGAAGAAATTTTCGGTCAACCTGTCCTGAAACGGAAGGCTCATTCGTACGGCTGGCAGAGAACATATTTTGCTGCCCAAGGAGCTTATCCCTATGACACACAACACCCGGTCAACGCGCCGCCGGTTGAGACTGCCGCTGCTTTCCCTGTTTCTGACGAGCGTCGCCCTGGCCTCGCTTCCAGCGGTCGCAAGCGCACAACAGGCCGGCCGGATCGCCATTGACCTGCCCGCCGGCAGTGTTGTCACGAGCCTCAATCGCCTCGCCAGCCAGTCCGGCCTTCAGGTCGTTTTCGATGCGACGCTTGCAAGCGGGCGCACGAACGTCAGGATCACCGGTTCGATGACGGTGGGTGAGGCTCTGGAAAAGCTGCTGGCCGGAACGGGCCTCACCTATCGGTTTGTTGCCGAACGGACGGTGAAGCTCGAAAAACTCTCCACAGATTCATCCGCAGCAACCGCCGGCGATGAGACGGTTCTGCCGCGCGTGACGGTCGGAGCCGGCGGCCTGTTCAACAGCGGCGCACCGAGCGTGGCGGAGATCAATGGGCGCCAGATCGAGGCCGCCCAATCAAACTCCCTGCCGCAACTTTTGCAGAAGACGCCGGGTGTCACCGCCACCGGCGGGGTCAGGCTGCAAGGGCAAAGCATCTCCATTCGCGGCTTTACCCGTCAATCGGATGTCCGGATCCTGCTCGATGGCGCGCCAAAGAATTTCGAGCGCTACGACCAGGGCACGGTCTTCGTGGACCCGGAACTGCTGAAGCGCGTGGAAATCCTCAAAGGTGCAACGTCGGTGCGTTATGGCAATGGCGGGTTTGGCGGCACGGTCATCATGGAAAGCAAGACCGCGGAAGACATGCTGCTGGAGGGCAAAAGTTTTGGCGCCTGGGTGAAATCCGGCTATCAGAGCGCCAACAAGCAACGTCTCGGATCGGCGGCCGTCTATGGCAAGTCCGATTTTGGCGGCCCCGTCACTTATGATGGCATGGCCTCGGTCATCTGGCGCAAGAGCGACAATGTGCGCGTCGGCGGCGGACAGGTCTACGAGGCCTCCAGCGATAAGCTGACATCCTTTTCCGCCAACGGGGGCCTGGAAGTCGACGGGCACGAATTGAGGGCCTCCGTCATCTATGGTCGCTCGTCGGATTATGGTCCGCCAGCGGCCAATCGCGGTGACCTGGACCTCACGGCCTCCAGCATTGCTCGTTATGGATATGAAACCGCGCGGCTGCGGGCGCTCGCCCTGCGCGAGATGGAGGACTTCTCCTCGACGCTGAAATACGCCTATACCGGCGACAGCGATCTGGTGAACGTCAAGGCGATGCTCAGCCTCTCCTCCACCGACCTGCACATGACGCGCCCGACCATTGCAGGCTTCGTCCCCAGCGCCAGCCTTGGCGGCCAGGAGGATGACGCCAAATATACCGATATCAAATTCGAGCTGGAAAACACCTCGTATTTCGATCTGGGCGGCCTTTCGCATGCGGCCAATTACGGTGTTCAGTATGTGCATCACGATCGCGACACCTGGATGTACGACATCGCCAACAAGAACAGCGCCCAGTATAATTATGGCTATTACTCGTCCTGGATCATGCCGCAAGGCAAGCAGGACACGCTCTCCGCCTTTGTCAGGGACGAGATCGGCCTGACGCCGGATTTCAAGATAACCCCCGGGCTTCGCTTCGATTATGTGCGCTCGCAAGGCGTGCCGAATGCCGCGCCGCGCTATAACAATCCGGCAGCCGGCCACGACTATTCCGCCACCTCCCATACGGGGGTCACGCCCGCACTCAGCCTTCGCTGGGAGGCAACGCCTGAAACAACCCTCTTTGCCGACTGGGCCTATGCTATGCGCGTGCCTGTGATCGACGAGCTTTATTCCAGCCAGAGCGCCGCAACCAAGGCGTCCGCCACCTCCCGCGATCTCGAGGTCGAACGCAACAACAATATCAATATCGGCCTGTCACGCCAGTTCGACGGACTGCTGTCTGAAGAAGATACGCTGAAAACCTCGGTGGCGCTTTTCTACAACCATGTGACCAACCCGGTGATGCGCCGGTTCGGCAGCGCCAATCTCGCCAACATCACCGGGCCCGTGCCGTTCTACTGGAATACGCCGAGCTACAAGATCTACGGCGCGGATTTCTCCGTGAACTACGATTCCGAGAGCATCTTTTCAAACATCGGCCTTGCCTGGATGAACGGCTCACGCAACGGCGCCATCAATGACGTCAGCGGTCCGAACACCTATTTCCAGGACCTTGCGCCGTTTACCGGCAATGTCCAGCTGGGCTACAAGATCCCGGAATGGGACCTGTCGATCAGCTGGAACGGTTTGTTCGTGTCAGCCCAGAAGCGTACCCCTTACAATCAGGGAACCGGCTATTTTTATGCTCGGCCGGAAAGCAAGGGTTATGCCGTCCACGGCATTTCGGTGGACTGGACCCCGAAGGAGGGAAGCCTTGCCGGCATGGAGATGCATGCCGCAATCGACAACCTGTTCGACAAATATTACGAGCCCTATCTCTCGGATGGGATCGCGGCCATGCCCGGCAGGAACTTCAAGCTGTCGATCAGCCGGAAATTCTAGTGCTGGGTGCCGGTCTCCGCATCTAGAGCTGCGCGCGAAAGATGTCCGGCATCGACCAGTTAGGTTCATGGCCCAGCAGCTTTTGCAGAAAACCAGCGGGAAAACTGCGGTTTTCTGCAGAATTTTCCTTGAACGACCACCAGCTTCGAAGATCGTCAACGGATGGGCTGACATCCACGTCGAAATCGAACTCCTGCTTCATCGCCGCCGAGTGAATGGACAGGCAAAACATCGTGCAGGCATAACCTTCCGGCCAGAAGGCGCCGACGGCGGTGCTTGCCTTGCCGCCGACAGCCTCCGAGGTTCTGCGGATCGGCAGATCGGAGATCAATTCCCGCAGCATGAGGCAGGCAGCAAATTCGAAGAAGGCGCGGCGCTTGGCTTTGTCGCGCGGTTTCTGACGGTCGATGGCCTCAAGCCAGCGGATGAAGACCTCGGCCAGCTTTTCGTCATCAATGGCGAAGGTGCAGCCAAGATGGCGCGCGCAGGCCTCCACATGGGCATGGAAGGCGAGCTTGAACCAGCGAAAGCGCCGTACCGCAAGACGCAAAGGCTGGTTGGTTGGCGGGAGTGCAACCCGAAGAAGCGTCTCAGACATTGACGGCATACCGTTCGAACAGTTTGCGCAGGGCCTCTACATCGCCTGCCGCGCAGCCACGGACAATCACCTCGGCAAGGGCCTGCGAGAGTTCGCAGGCCGACAGAAGCGCCATGTCGTAGTCCGCATCGGAACGCTCGGCAAGCAGCCATAGCAGAACCGAAAAGCTCGCCAGCGTGTCGGCCTCGCCCGCCACGGGGCGCGCCTGCGACATCGGTTCCTCGGCGCGCACGACCCGAAGGTCCAGCATGGCCAGAAGCAGAATTGCGGCTGATGTTTCTACCGTTTGCTCCGGCTTGGCCGATTGGCGCATGCGCTGAAAGGCCGTACGGGCCGCCGCCTCGCTGATGAAAGCATCCACTGTATGCAGATGGCGCAGAGCCTTCTTCAGCGCTTCATACGCGACAACCGCAAAGGGGGCGTCTCCTTGGGGATGCGCCATGAATTCCTCGAAGGGGGCGGCAGGTGAGGCTGTCGAGGTGAGGACCTTGCCGGCCAGGCGAGATGCCAGGTCATCAAGGCCCCGAGCGATATCATCGACATCGCCGAGAAGTGTCCTGGCCAGACGGGCTGCCGGTTCGGGCAAGGTTTCCATCGCGCCGACCTCCTGCAGGGACTTGCGTCCGCTGCGCAAGACATGGCGCACCCCGCGCAGGACCTCCCTGAGGGTTGTCGTATCCGGACGGATAGGCATCAGGTTCACCGCGTTCACTCCCCTTCCCGAGAGGCTCTCTTATACCGTGATCAGGGCTGGCACGGAAGCCTCAAGACCTTGTCGTTGACGCGTCGAACGGATGAATTCGAGCGTGCCGGCATAATCGCGCACACCCGCCTGGCTGCCGAGGCCGGTCGCATTTTGCGCCGAAGACGCCTGCGCAAGTTCAACGCACTCCTCTGCCGACAATCCCTTGACGAGCCCCGTGGCAAAGCCGCCGTTGAAGCAGTCGCCGCAACCGCAGGTGCATTTCACATCCACCTCGAAGGCGGGTGTGTAAAATTCCCGCCCATCGCTGCCACAGTAATAAGCCCCCTCGGCGCCGAGTGTCAGGATGACGCAGCCTGCGCCGCGATCCAGCAGAAAATGCGCCAGATCCCGGTTATCGCTGAGGCCGGAAAGCGCCCGTGCCTCTTCCTCCGAGGGAAGAAAATAATCGGTATAGGGCAGCAATTGCGCGACCTTGGGCAAATCTTCCGCCGTCGAGGCAAACACGTCCAGCGTCGTGATGACGCCCCTGCGCTTTGCCTCGGCCATTACCTCGCGCGTGCGGCCGGTGTCGTCCATCCGGTTCATCAGGCCGACGCCGCCGACATGCAGAATACGCGTGTCGAGAAGGCGCTCCATCTGGCCGTCATCGATAAAGAAGGCATCTGTCGCGCCCCGCTTGTGAAGAGCCGGCCGTGCACCATCAGGCCGGGTGGTCACGATGGAAGAGGAGGTGGAAAAGTCCGGGCAACGCGCCATCAACTCCGTATCGATGCCGAAGGAGCGCAGTTTCATCAGCACCCAGTCACCCATGTCGTCCTCACCGACGCCACCGGCCGCCTGCACGCGAAGCCCGTGTTTGGCCGCGACGATGGAGGCGGAACCCGCCGCACCAGAGACCGCCAATGTGAAGTCTTCCACGAAATAGGTGCCGCCGCCCGGCGCGATCTGGGTGACGGGTCGGCAGAGGGCATCGAAGGTGTAAAAGCCCATGCAGGAATAGTCGAAGCGGGTGCTCATGTTGGCCTCCGGATGCGATCACCGCGCTCGGAGAAGAAATAGAGGCGGGACGGATCGAAGCCAATGGTTATAGGCGTGTCGATCGGCGCACGAAAATCGCGTGCGGCCTTGATTTCGACGGAGCGTTTGCCTGTCTGGACCGTGAGATAGGTCGTATCGCCCGTTGGCTCGACCCCGTAGATCATGCCCCCAAGATGCTCGCCGCCCACGACGCAATCCTCCGGCCGCACACCAAGCGTGACGCGTCCGTTCACATGCGGCGGGCAGGGCACTGCGACCCCCTCGCTGCGGAAAACGCCATTGCTCGCCTCTCCGTCCAGCAGGTTCATGGGTGGCGACCCGATAAAACCGGCAACGAAGGTGTTTGCAGGATCGGAATAGATGTCGTCCGGTGTGCCGACTTGCTGAATGACACCGCGGTTCATGATGACGATCCGGTCCGCGAGCGTCATGGCCTCGATCTGGTCATGCGTGACGTAGACGGTGGTGACCTTCAACTGCCGTTGCATATGCTTGATCTGCACCCGCATGCTGGCACGCAACTTGGCATCCAGGTTGGAAAGCGGCTCATCCATCAGGAAGACCTGCGGTTCGCGCACCACGGCGCGGGCAAGGGCTGCACGCTGACGCTGGCCGCCGGAAAGGGCGGCGGGCTTGCGGTCTAGGAAGGATCCAAGCTCCACCATTTCGGCAGCCCGGCGGATCAGCCTGTCGTGCTGGTCGGCCGGCACCTTGCGCATGCGCAACGGGAAGCGGATGTTGTCGTAGATCGTCATGTTCGGATAGAGCGCATAGCCTTGGAAAACCATGGCCACGTCCCGGTCTCGCGCATCGATCTCGTTGACGACTTCGCCGCCGATGACGATTTTCCCGTCTGTGGGATGTTCCAGCCCGGCGATCATGCGCATGGTCGTGGTCTTGCCGCAGCCGGATGGACCGAGCAGCACGAGAAATTCCTCGTCGGCGATTTCAAGCGACATGTTCTCGACCCCAACAAAAGAGCCGAAGTGCTTGACGATATTGTTGAGTTGAATGGAAGCCATGGTTCAGCCTTTCACCGCGCCCATCGTCAACCCGCGTGAAAGGTGCTTCTGGATCAGGACCACGACGATCAGGATCGGCACGAAGGCGAGGAAGGAGACGAGTGCAATTGCATTGTAAATGATGCCGTCCGAACCGCCGGTGAAATTCGCCAGCGCAACGGACATGGTATAGGCCTTCGAGGTCGAGGCGATCAGCAGCGTGAACAGGAATTCGTTGATCGCGAAAATGGCCGCGATCACCGCCGCTGTGATGATACCGGGAAGGCAGGCAGGAATGATGATTTCCCGCAGGATCGTCAGGTCTCCGGCACCGTCCGTGCGGGCGGCGTCCTCCAGTTCCTTCGGAATATCCAGCATGTAGCTGCGGATGATCCAGGTGACGAGGCTGAGGTTTATGGCGGCATAGACCAGCATCAGCGCCCAGACCGTATCGAGAAGACCAATGCCCCGGAACAGGAAGAAGATCGGCACGGCAACGATGGCAGGCGCCATCATGCGCGTGGAAAGAATATAAAAGCCGATATCTTCGCGTCCTTTGAATTCGTAGCGGGCCAGTGCATAGGCCGCCGGTATGGCAAGCAGCAGATCGATGACGACCGAGCCTGCAACCGCGACGAGGGAATTGCGCAGATAGCTGGCAATCGGCCAGTCACTGACCAGCAGCCGCCAGGCATCGAGGCTCCAGTTCGGCCAATAGATCGGGTGGGGCACGATGATCTCGGTGCGCGGGCGAAAACCGATGGTCAGGAACCAGATCATCGGCGCAAGGCAGACGATGGCCCAAGAACCGAGAATGACATAACGAAGCCACAGGCTTTCGCTGCGATCACGACGAACGGAGGCCATGTCAGCTCCTTCCCGAGCGGAAGGCCCGCTTCACAAGGGTTTGCGCAATGAACACCGTCATTGCCAGCATCAGCACCGAGGCGGCGGAGGCATAACCGAAGTTGAACATGCGAAACCCCTGGCGGTAGATGAAGAAGCTCATCGTCTCCGTCGCGCCGCCGGGAGACCCCTGCGTCATGATGTAGACATTGGTGAACATGGTGGTGATGTCGATGCCGCGCAGCGTGACGGCAACCACGATGACAGGCCGCATCATCGGCAACGAAATATTCCAGAAGATCGCCGGCCAGGAGGCCCCGTCGAGCCGGGCGGCCTCTTCGATTTCCTGGTCCTGCCCCTGCAGCGCCGCCACGAAGATGATGAACAGGAAGGGTGTCCATTGCCAGACATCGGCGACGATCAGTGTCAGTCGGGCGAGCCAGACGGAGGCGAGCCAGTCGACATTGCCGTTTACAAGCCCCAGCGTCATCAGCAGGTCTGACACCACCCGGCCGTCATTGAAGGCAAGCTTCCACATGAAGGCGACAGCCGAGGGCATGAAGAGCATGGGCATGAGATAAACGATGCGCCAGCCGCGGATGAAGGGATCGCGATAGGCAAAATAGGCAATGGCAAGGGCTATCACCGTCTGCGTCGTGAGCGACAGCCCGCCGATCACTGCCGTATTCCACAACGCGGCCCAGAATTCGCCATCCTGTAGGATGCGCTCGTAATTGCCGAGGCCGGCCCAGGTCCACTTCAGGAAACGGACCACGAAAAGGCTCTGGTAAATGGCAAAGAGGCCCGGATAGAGGGTGATCGCCAGCAGGTAGAGAACGGTTGGCGCCACAAGGAGATAAGGGAAGGCGCTGCGCAGCAGCGGCGAGCGGCGACGCAGTCCACCGGTGGACGGACGGGCGGTGACTGACGCCACCGCCTTGATGCTGTTTGCGGAATTTGCCATCGGCTCAGAACGGCAGAGCCTTGCCGGCACCGACATACATGCCGGGAGCGACATCCGCATAGGCAACCGGCCCCTTGCCGCCGGAGAAGCCATTTTTCTCCATGATGCGTTTCCAGGCTGTTTCGCCGTTTTCCAGCGCCTGCTTGGCAGAAATCTGGCCCGTCACGGCGCGGTTGATCTCGTTGCCGAGCGCCTGTTCCATCTCGAACATGCCAGGCAGGCGCGGCGCGCACCAGGCATGCTCCAGACTGTCGGCCCAGACCTTGGCGGGCTGGCTGACGGCGCGAAGACGCGGATTGGCCAGAACCGAGCGATAGCCCGGAGCCACACCATTGGCATTGGCTTCGTTCATGGCCATGATCGAGGCCGTCGTCAGGAAGGCCAGCATCAGGAAAGCCCCTTCCGGGTTCTGAGCATTTGCCGCCACACAGGAGGTCGATCCGGCAATGTTTGGCGGTGCAAACACGCCGCCCTTGATGCGCGGCTCGTAGATCGTGACAAAATCGTCGACGATCTTCGACTGATCCGGGCGCATGGCCTGCGTGCCGCTATCCTGCCAGCTGATATTTGCGGCCACCTGACCACCCAGCCAGGCGGCACGGTTTTCACCCCAGCCAGCACCGGCAACGCCTTCAATGGCGTTCTTCTGAAGCGCCATGATGATGTCCATGGCCTTCAGGCCGGCATCGCCGTTCAATGTCGGGTTCCATTGCTCGTCGAACAGTTTAAGGCCCGCCTGTGCAGCAATATGCTCCCAAGTGTAGGTGGCCCAGAAGCCGCGCGCCAGCATGAGGCCGACGCCGGAGACGCCGCCGCCAAGCTTATTGGCCTCGCCGGTAATGCGGATGAGTTCGTCATAGGTCGGAACCGACTTTGCCGGATCGATCTTGCCGCCGAGGATCTTTTCCATCGAAGACTTGCGCAGATGCACCATCTGCACGTCGCAGTCGAAGGGGATGCCGACCAGTTTGCCACCGAAATAACCGTAGTTGAGGCGATAGGTGTCATAGAAATCGTCAAGCGGCAGCTTCCACTTGGCCGCATAATCATCCAGTTCGGCGAGGAACCCGGGACCTGCAAAATCACCGAGCCAGGGAGAAAAGAACTGCAGCGCATCGAAGGAAGCATTGCCGGAAATGAATTCGGCGACGGCCTTGTCATAGAAGCTGTCGTCGGGGATCGGAACCAGCTCCACCTTGATACCCGAAAGCTGCTCAAAGGGCTTCAGGCCCTCGGCAGCAGATTCCTGATCGGCGGCGCCAATGGCAAAACGTACCGTCTTGCCTGCCTGTTCGGAACGGACCTTCTCCCAGTCCACGGCGCGAATCCAGTCCTTTGCCGGATCCCATAGCGGCTCATTGGTCATGTTGTAGAGCTTGCGGTAGTCGGCCCGCACATAACCTTCGACGGAAATGCCGTCGAGAACGGTTTTGACGTCCGGCAGGGACGTCTTTGCCAGAGATGGCACAGCAAGCCCCCCGAGGCCGGCGGTGAGACCGGCCGCTGCCGTTGTACGCAAAAAGCCGCGGCGCGAAACCGCTGCGAATTCCTTACCCATATCATCCTCCCAGTGTGATCAATCGTATGCTTGAACACCGCTGCGCATCTCCTCCGCCCAGCGATTATTTGAACATAAATTACCCTGCTAGATAATGTGTTCATATTGTTTTCGGTGTCAATCGAGAAAAAGCGCTGCAGTGCATCATAATATGATCTGAACTTACTGTTGACACAAATAACAAATGTACGCAATCAATGGCGCATCAAGGAGGATGTGTCCATGCCAACCAATGTTGCCCTAACCGGGCTTGCCCGCGATTTATCCGTACGGGCTCAAACTGGAAAACCCGTTCGGATCGGTCTTGTCGGTGCTGGAGAGATGGGAACCGATATTGTCAGTCGCGTCGCGCATATGCAGGGCATTGTGGTCGGTGCGATCAGTGAGGTGCGGGCAGGCGCTGCCGAGCGATCGGTGCAGATTGCTTATGGTACGGATGATCGTTCGCGACGCGTGGCAAGTGCCGATGCTGCCAATGCCGCGATGGAAGCCGGACTGATTGCCGTCACCGACGATATGGCTGTGCTGCTGAACGCGGGATTGATCGATGTCGTGGTCGATGCGACCGGCATTCCGGCCATCGGCGCACAGGTAGGCCTTTCTGCCATGCAGGCGGGCAAACATCTGGTGATGATGAATGTCGAGGCGGATGTAACGATTGGCGCATACCTGCGCGCAGAAGCCGAAAAGCTCGGTGTCGTCTATTCGCTGGGCGCAGGCGACGAACCTTCCAGTTGCATGGAACTGATCGAATTCGTCAGCGCCATGGGCCATCGCATCATTTCCGCAGGCAAGGGCAAGAACAACCCTCTCAATATCGACGCGACGCCGGATCTCTATGCCGAGGAAGCACACCGGCGCAACATGAACCCGCGGATGCTGGTGGAGTTTGTCGATGGATCGAAAACCATGGTGGAAATGGCAGCCATTGCCAATGCCACCGGTCTTCTGCCCGACAGACCCGGCATGCATGGCCCGGCCTGTTCACGCGATGAGCTGAGCAAGGTTCTGGTGCCGCAGTCCGCCGGCGGCGTCCTGTCTTCCAGCGAAGGCTGCGTTGATTTTTCGATCGGCAAGGGTGTCGCGCCTGGAGTCTTCGTCGTGGCGGAGATGGACCATCCGCGCATCCGCGAACGCATGGAAGATCTAAAGATGGGAACGGGTCCCTACTTCACCTTCTTCCGCCCTTATCACCTCACATCGCTTGAAGTGCCGCTGACCTGCGCGCGCGCCGTGCTTTACGGCAAGGCCGATATGGTGCCGATGGCACGCCCGGTGGCCGAAGTGTGTGCCGTGGCCAAACGGGACCTGCAACCGGGCGAAACGCTCGATCAGATCGGCGAATATTGCTACCGCGCCTGGATCATGACGGCGAGCGAAGCGCGCGCCGCAAATGCAGTGCCTTGCGGCCTGCTGTCTGGCGCACACACAACGGCGCCGGTGAAGAAAGGGGAATTGCTCACGTCCCTCAACACCGCGGTGCCGGCCGATAGCCCGATTGCCATGCTGCGCGCCCGCCAGGATGCGATGCTGGAGAGCCTGAAATGAGCATGACAGACAATCGCCCCTTTGCCATCCGTACCTATTCGCCGGAGCAGTTGAAGCAGGCGCTGAAGCGGATGTATCTGATCCGCCGCTTTGAGGAAGGCGCCGAGCAGAGCTACATGCGCGGGCTTATTCACGGCACGATGCATCTTTCCATCGGCCAGGAGGCCAGCGCCGTTGCCAGCTGCATCGAACTGACGGATGCGGACAAGATCACCTCCACCCATCGCGGTCACGGCCACTGCATCGCCAAAGGTGCGGATGTCGGGCGCATGTTTGCGGAATTCTTCGGCAAGGAAACCGGTTATTGCCACGGTCGCGGCGGTTCCATGCACATTGCGGATGTGCGCACCGGCAATCTTGGCGCAAACGGCATCGTCGGCGGCGGGCTACCGATTGCTGTGGGTGCTGCCCTCTCGGCCAAGCGCCTTGGGCGCAAGGATGTGACGCTGTGCTTCTTCGGGGATGGCGCAAACAACGAAGGGGCCTTCCATGAGGCGCTGAACATGGCGGCCATCTGGGCGCTGCCGGTCGTCTTCATCTGCGAAAACAACCACTACGGCATGTCGACGTCAGTCGAAAGATCAACCGCCGTGCGCCAGATTTCCCAGCGCGCCGCGGCCTATTCCATGCCGGGGGTGACGGTGGACGGCAATGATTTTTCCGCTGTCGCAGAAGCTGTGCATGACGCAATCGCCCGCGCAAGGGAGGGCGGTGGCCCAAGCCTCATCGAAAACCTCACCTATCGCTGGCGCGGCCACTCGAAATCCGACCGCAACCGCTATCGCACCAAGGACGAAATCGAAGCCTGGATGGCGCGCGATCCCATCGCCCGTTTCCAGGCGGAACTGATGACCCACGGCATTCTGGACGAGGCCGAAGCCACGGCCATCGCTGACGCCGCAATCAGCGACGTGGAGCAGGGGATCGAATTTGCCCGGGGCAGCGCTGCCCCGGCCATCGGCGAAGTGACCCGCTATGTATATGCAGAGGCCTGATATGGACGCGACGGTACAGGAAACCTCCACCCGGACACTGTCCTATTCCGAAGCCATCCGCGAGGCCATGGTGATTGCCATGGAGGCGGACCCGACGGTTATTTTGATGGGCGAGGATATCGGCGTTTATGGCGGCGCATTTCAGGTGACGCTCGATCTCGTAGACCAGTTCGGCCCCGACCGTGTAATGGATACGCCGATTTCCGAACTGGGTGGCGCAGGCGTGGCCGTGGGTGCAGCGCTCACCGGTCTGAAGCCGATCTTCGAGTTCCAGTTCTCCGATTTCGCCACCCTCGCCATGGAACAGATCGTCAACCAAGCTGCCAAGCTACGCTATATGCTGGGCGGCGAGGCGTCCGTGCCGGTGGTGTTTCGCATGCCGGCCGGCTCCGGCACGGGTGCTGCGGCCCAGCACAGCCAGAGCCTGGAAGCCTGGTTCGGTCATGTTCCGGGCCTCAAGGTTATCCAGCCTTCCACGCCGGAGGATGCCAAGGGAATGCTTCTGGCAGCACTTGCCGATCCGGACCCTGTCCTCGTGTTCGAACACAAGCTGCTGTACAAGATGAAGGGCGAAGTTCCGGCGGGCTATTACATCACGCCCATCGGCAAGGCCGCCATTCGCCGTGCGGGCAGCGATCTCACGATTGTTGCCGCTTCCATCATGGTGCATCGCGCGCTGGAGGCGGCCGTTCAGCTGGCCGCGGAAGGCGTGAGTGCGGAAGTCATCGACCTTCGCTCCATCCGTCCCATTGATCACGAGACCATTCTGGCCTCCGTACGCAAGACAGGACGCCTGCTGATCGTCTACGAAGGGGTGAAGAGCTACGGAATCGGCGCGGAAATCAGCGCCATGGTGGCCGAAAGCGATGCTTTCGATTTCCTTGATGCGCCGATCCTGCGTCTGGGCGGAGCGGAAGCGCCCATTCCCTATAACCCCGATCTGGAGCGTGCAGCCGTTCCGCAGGTCGAGACGATCCTGTCTGCGGCGCAGCGCCTGGCGCGCCGGGAGGTCTGACATGCCTGTGGAAGTGATCCTGCCCAAAGTCGATATGGATATGACCCATGGCACGCTGGCCGTATGGCATGTGAAGCCTGGCGATGTGGTGCAAAAGGGGGCCGCTCTTTTCGACATCGAGACGGACAAGGCCGCCATGGAGGTGGAAGCACCGGCCACGGGTAGCCTTCAGCACGTGACGGCGGCACCGGGCACGAAAGTGCCGGTCGGCTCCGTGATTGCCTGGATTTACGCGCAAGGCGAAGCCGTCGATACGCCGCCGCCCGCTGCTGCACCGGTTGCCGGAATGGCTGAGGACGTGGTGACTGCGCCAGAGGCCGAAACGCCGGCGCCTGCCCTGATGCCCGCGATCCAAAGCAGCGATGCGCCGAGCGCGAGAGAATTGCGAGCGACGCCTGCGGCCCGCCATGCCGCGCGAACGGCTGACCTAGACCTGCCGGATGTTACCGGCAGCGGTCCCCGCGGGCGGATCCAGAAGGAGGACGTGGACAATCATCTCACTCTTCGCCGCAGCGCGGCGCCGTCACAACCTGCCGTCGGCTGGGTGCCGGAAGGCGGTCCGCTCGCCGTCACGCGGCGCGCTGGCAAAGGCATGCCGCTTGTTCTCCTGCATGGTTTTGCCGCCGACAGCAGCGGCTGGCTGCCTCTTGAAAAGGCCCTATCATCGGAGAGGGCGCTGATCCGCATCGATCTGCCGGGGCACGGCCGCTCACCAAAGCGGAAGATCCGCGACTTCGCCCATCTGGCGCGCATGGTGCTGGATGCCTTCGACGAGGCAACACGCAGCGTCGATGCGGTTCATCTTCTCGGCCACTCGCTGGGCGGCGCCCTGGCCGCCGCAATCGCGGATATCCGCGCGCCGCGTATCCTCAGCCTGACGGCGATCGCACCGGCAGGCCTCGGGCCTGATATCAATGGCGCCGCACTCGCCGGGATTGCGCGTGCCACCCGTGTCGAAAGCCTCTATCCTTGGCTGCGCCAGCTTGCCGGCAATCCTGACCTGATCGGTGAGGATTATGCGAAGGCTGCCATGCGCGGCCGTGCCGATCCGGGTTTGCGGGCCTGCCAAATGGACATGGCGGAGTTGCTTTTCCCGGATGGCGTGCAGGCTTTTGATCTGCGGCCCGCCTTTAGCCGTCTTTCCATGCCGACCTCGATCATCTGGGGGCGACGGGACGCGGTGACGCCATTCCGCCATGCCTTGACGGTTGACGCTGATTTAGCACTTCATTTCCTGCACGGTATCGGGCATATCCCACACTTCGAATGCCCGGAGCGCATGGCAAAGATCGTCGAAAGACAATTTGCAGCTGCAGAAGCTCTGGGTTGAGCCACATCACCAGGAGTGTTGCGGATGCAGGAGGTGATCAGGCCGACGGGGGCGCAGAGCGAAGCCGACCGCCTGCGGGCCAAGGCCGTCTGGCTTTACCATGTGGAAGGCAAGACCCAGAACGAGGTTGCCGCCATGCTGGGCATCAACCGGATCATGGTGGTGCGCGCCCTGGCAGAGGCGCGGCGGCGAAACGAGGTGCGCGTCACCATCTCCTCGCCGCTCGCGGAACTGACCGAACTGGAGCGCAAGCTGGAAACCGGCTACGGGATCAACCGGGTGATCGTCGCACCGTTCGATGATCCGCAGGCCGATCCCGTCAAGGTGATTGCGGCTGCGGCCGGCGGCTTCATTTCGAGCCTGATGAAAGCCGGCATGTCCGTTGGTGTCGGCTGGGGCCAGACACTCTACAACACGCTGCCCTTCATCCTGGGAGGCGCACTCGACGATTTTCGCGTTGTCTCGCTGCTTGGCGGTATCGCGGCTGCCCGGCGCTTCAATCCGGCAGAGTTTGCCTGGCAATTCGCTGAGTTATTTCAGGGCGAGGGGTTTTTGATCCCGGCGCCCGCAGTGGTCGACAGTCCGGAGACAAAACATGCCCTTCTCGAGCGCTGTGGCCTCGCCGCGATCTTCGAGATGGCCGACAAGCTCGATGTGGCCCTGCTGTCGGTGGGCGGCATTTCCACGCTGACGACAAGCTACCGTGCGGGCTATATCTCCGAATCCGACCGGCGCTCCCTGGTGGAGGCCGGTGCAGTAGGTGACGTGCTCTACAACTTCATCAACGAGAAGGGCGAGATCGTCGACCATGAGGTGAATTCCCGCGTCGTCTCCGCCAGTCTTTCCCGCCTGCAACGCACGCCGGAACGGGTCCTCATTTCAGGCGGCAAGGAAAAGATTCAGGCATTGCGCGGCGCTATCCGCATCGTCTGCCCGACCACCTTCATCACCGATGAGCAGACGGCCCGAGCCCTGATTGGGGAGGGCGGGCAAGGGCAAGCCTGACAGTTGCCCTGCCTCACAGCCTCCCACAACAATCGGGAGGCTGGTCTGCCCGTTATCCCCTCACATAACCGGGGACGGCGCTTTTCATCTTGAGGATAGAGGCCGGCGACATGCTGAGTTCGCTCACGCCTGCCGCAATGAACTGCTGCGCGACCCCGGGGTCCCCCGCCGCTTCCCCGCAGAGACCGACCCATATGCCGGCCTGTTCTGCGGCCTTGCAGACCATGCGGATCGCCTGCAGGACGGCGGGTTGGTCCACCCGGCAGAGACCTGCCACGCCAGGGTTCAGCCGGTCCGCCGCCATCACATATTGTGTGAGGTCATTGGTCCCGATCGAGAAGAACTGCACCTTGCGGGCAAGAGCCTCGGCAGCGAATACGGCTGCCGGCGTCTCGACCATAATGCCGAGCACGAAATCTCCGAATTGCCTGCCTTCTTCGGCAAGCTCCCTGCGGCAGAGGTCGATCACGGCACCGGCCGCATCGATTTCGTTTGCCTCTGCCACCATCGGCAGCATCACGTGCAACCTGCCGAAGGGGGCCGCCCTCAACAGAGCCCTGAGTTGCGGCTTGAACAGATCCGGCCGCTTCAGGCACAAGCGAATGCCGCGCACGCCCAGAAAAGGGTTTTCCTCGCGTGTGAGGGAAAGGCTGCGCACCGGCTTGTCGGCGCCGATATCGAGCGTCCGGATAACCACAGGATGATCCGGGAAGGCAAGCAGCAGGCGTTTATAGACCTCCAGTTGCTCCTCCTCATCCGGCAGGTCGTTTCTGTTCATGAACAGGAATTCGGTTCGAAATAGCCCGACACCCATCGCGCCGGACGCCTGCGCTTGAAGAATTTCCTCCACGGAACCAAGATTGGCGGCAATGGTGATGGCAACGCCATCGGCAGTTTGCGGCGCAACGCCGGCCCATGCCTGCAACGCCTGCGCTTCGCTTCTGGCCGTTTTGAGCCGCTGAAGAATGTTAGCGCGGGTGAGCGCATCCGGATCCGGAAAGACCGTTCCGCTGTCTCCATCAAGCGCAATGTCAACGGCATTGCCGAGGCAGCCGTGCGGATCCTCAACGCCGAAGACGGCGGGCACGCCTGCCGCCCTCGCCAGAATGGCGGCATGGCTGGAGGCCGAGCCATGACGGGCGACAAGTCCGCCGAGCCGCGCAAGATCGGCTCCGCCTGCTTCCGCGGCACTGATTTCATCGGCGATCAGCACGCTGCCCGCCGGGACGTCGGCAAGGCTCACCGGCTTTTTGCCCTGCAAGCGCAGCGCCGTGAGCCGCGCAAGGCTTGCAATATCTTCCGAGCGGGCACGGGCATAGGCATCATCGAGCCCAGACAGTTCGGCAGCAAGCTCGGCTCCGGCGGCCAGAACGGCCGCGCCGGCGCTTTGTCCGCCGCGGATCAGGGTTTCGATGCGGGAAAGCCATTCAGCATCGTCCGACAATTCGGCAATGGCATTCAGAACGTCTGCCGTGCCGCGACGGCCGGCCATCGTCGCCTGTTGGCGAAGCTCCCGGCAGACATGCTGCGTGGCGTCCCGCGCCGCGGAGATTTCCGTGTTGAGATCGACCATTACCGGCAAAAAGGGGTCCAGAACCGGTTGCCGGAAGTGAAATGCCGGGCCTATCGCGGCGCCTGAACCTCCTGCAATGCCCTTCAGGGCATTTGCGGCAGGTGCAATGTCCGCCGTGTTGCCCGGCACAGTCGCGTCCGGATCGGGTGAGGTTTCCGGTCGCGCCGCGTGGTGCGGCGCCGTGTGGTTGCCCTGTCGCGCTTCCAGAAAACCGGCGATATCTTCCACGGCACGGTCGGCATCGTCGCCAATCGCCCTGATGGTAACGTCGGCCCCTTCCTTCAGGCTCAGCAGAATGAGCTTGAAGGACGAGCGTGTCGTGGCCGACTGCCCCTGATGTTCGAGGAAAAGCTCGCTGTTATAGCCCTTCGAGAGCTTGACGATTTCTGCGGCGGGCCGGGCATGGATGCCACCCGGAACCGACACACGAACGGCGCGCTGGATTTCCATGTGCTCTCCTTCTGTCTCAGGCCCGCAGGATATCGGCAATCCTGTCGATTTCGGCGTCGCGACCGATGCCCGTCAGAAAGGCGAGCGTGACGATGGCCGGTTTCGGCAGGTTGGGCGGCAGTGGCGTCGTGGACACGATCAGATCGACGCCATCCAGCAGGCTGCGCACTTCGGTCGCCTTGCACTGGCGGGTCTCAACGTCAATTCCACGATCGCCCATCGCTTCGGCAATGGCTGCGGCAACGACGGTGGATGTGGCAACGGCAGTGCCGCAGGCAACGAGGACTGTTTTCTTGGCCATGGTAGTCTCAACCTCCCAGTTTGAGATGACGATCGATGTCAGCGTAGATCTGACCGCTTTCTGTCGCTTCGCATAGAGACTGAAGCGTTTTATTGTCCTGAATGAGCCGGCCTATGGCCGACAGCATCTCAAGCTGTTCTTCCTTGTTGCGCAGGGCCAGCATGAAAACCAGGCGAACGGGCAGTTCCTTGTCCGGGTCATCCATGCTGCGGAAGGTCACCGGCTCCCGCAGCGTTGCCACCGCAGCACCCGAGGCGATGACATGGTGCGGATCCGTGTGGGGTACGGCAACCGCCAAACCGTCTTCCAGCGGCAGTCCGGTCGGCATCTCCAGCTCGCGTTGTTCGACCGCATGGCGATAACTGGGGTGAACCTTGCCGCGGCGCAGAAGATGATCGGCCAATTGACCGATCACTTCGCTGGAGCTTCGTAACGTCAGTCCGGTGAAAATGTCTTCCCTGGAGAGGAAGTTCGTCGCGTTTGCACTGTCTGTCATGCAGATACCCTGCTGCCTTTGGATGGGGCGGTCTTATCCGGGCTGGCCGATGCGAGCGCTTCCATGGTGGCGGCGCGAGCCTTGAGCAGCCAGATGCAAATGCCGATCACGGCCGCGATGGCAGGCACAGCCAGCCAGCCGAAGCCGCTGAACAGCTTCACCACGACCCAGCCGATCCACACGAAACCATCCCCGATGGCCGTGATCTGGCTGGCATTGGCCGGCATCTTGAAGCCGGCACTATCAGCTGCCGACGTGAACAAGGGCGCAAGAGAGCCTGCAATGTAGAAGCCGATCGTCAGCGTGATCGTGCCGATAATGACCATGCGCAGGACATTGCCCCGCACGATGGGCGCTGCCAGCGCCACCACGAACGGGATAACCGCCAGATCGGCAAACAGAATGACGCGATTGCCGGGCAGGATGATCGAGAGAATAATGGCGATCGGAACCAGGAGCAAAGCCGACGAGATGGCCGCCGGGTGGCCGATCAGGATCGCTGAATCGAGGCCGATATTGATCTGCCGGTCGCCAGCGCGCTTGCGCACGAAATCACGCGCCGCCTCCGAAACCGGTATCAGCCCTTCCATCAGAATCTTGACCATGCGGGGAAGCAGCAACATCACGGCTGCAAGGTTGATGCCGGCCTTCAGCACCTTGGCCGTCATGGCCGGAATATCCGCCGGGTTCCAGAAGCCGACAAGGCCCAGAACGAGACCGATGATCAGCCCGAGGATCACGGGCTCGCCGGCAACGCCCAACCGCTTCTGGATGTGATCGGTGGACAGATCAATGTCACGCAGGCCCGGAATACGCTCTATCAGCCAGTTGGTCAGGATAGCGATGGGCAGGATCTGCGCCGACAGCAGGTGCGGCACAGAAACGCCTGGAAGACCATAGAATTCCTGCACCGATTTCGCGCTCCAGTCCGCAAAGAACAGGGACAGTGCTGCCATGAGGGCAGCGGCCGCAAGCCCGTAGGGCAGGGAGCCGGTCGCCGCAGTCACCAGCGAGCCCACAAAAGCAAAGTGCCAGAAATTCCACACATCGACATTCAAGGTGCGCGTCCAGCCGAGCAGAAGCAGGCCGACGTTGACTGCAATGCCAATCGGGATAACCCAGAGACCGACCTGCGAGCCGAAGGCAATGGCGGCCGACGACGGCCAGCCAACGTCGACGACGTCGCGGGTGACCCCTGTATTCGTGGCAATCGCCTGCGCGACGTCACTGAGGTTCGTCCACATCAGCCCGATGACCAGATTGATGCCGATGAAGGCGACCCCGATGGTGACACCGGCGCGGAAGGCCTTGCCGGGTTTGGCACCCAGGACAAGGCCGATGATGAAGATCATGATGGGCAGGAGCACGGTCGCTCCCAAATCGTCAATAACGGCCTTCAGGCCGCTCAAGAATGCGTCCACGTTTTCCTCCCTCACGTGAATGACCGTCAACACCTGCATCCACTCCCCTGGATGCACTTTTGTTCGTCGACGATCATATTGTTCAGTTCGGCAACCTGTGTCAAGTGTGCATTAACTGCGCAAATGTGCAATCGATTTGGTTTGCGGGCAAAGTTGCGGCATACTGGCGCCAAGGGGACTCAGCAAGGAACGGAAGCGATGTCGCGCATACGCTCGGACGATCATGACCTGCAGGTAATGGCTGCCTGGCTCTATTACGTTCATGGGCTGGGGCAGGAAGAAGTAGCCCGTCGACTGGAAGTGTCGCGGACCAAGGTCGTGCGGATGCTGTCTGCGGCGCGCGAAAGCGGCCTCGTCAAGATCAGCCTCGAACACCAGATGGCCGAAACGCTTGCGCTGGGAGACTGGATCGCCGCCACCTACAACCTTGCCCGCTGCATTCTAACCCCGCCAGCCGACGCCGCCAATCCGGAAGATCCGCTGCTTGATCCCCAGCGCAAGGATGCGGTCGGCATTGCTGCGGCGAATTATGTCAGCCGGCGCATCCTCAACACGCGCAATGTTTCGGTCGGGGTCGGCGGTGGTACGACGGTTCGCCGCACGATCGAGGCGATGCGCATGTTGTCGAAGCCGGACTCCCGCATCGTTGCACTGATGGGGGCATCGCACAATGACGACGGAACCAGCGCCTATTCGCTCAGCCTGGAAATGGCAGAGATTGTCGGCGGAAGCGCCCGCACGCTGCCCATCCCTTTCGTCCTTGGCCTTGCAGAAACCTGCGCCGCGCTGAAGGCCGATTCCTATATTCGCCCGATCCTTGCCGAGATGGCCTCCACGGATTTCAACGTCATTTCCTGCGGCAGCTGTGAAGAAACCGGCAGCTTCTTTCTTGCGTCCGGCATTTCCGCAGGCGAACTGAAGGATGCGCGCCAGGTGGGAGCCGTCTGCGAAGTGGCCGGACATTTTCTGAAATCAGATGGATCACGCGCCGATACCGGTTTGAATGACCGACATACCGGCATAGAGTTTGCAGACCTGCAGAAGGCGGATAATGTGGTCGTGGCAGCCGGGATGGCCAAGACGAAGCCGTTGCTCGCCCTCTTGAAGGCTGGCATCGCCAACACGCTTGTGATCGACCACAGCATAGCAGCCGGTCTGGTTGCCGAACGCCCAAAAAGCGCGGAACCGCCGCCGGGTTAGAGCTGGGCGTCTAGCCGCTCCTTTCGAAGGGTGAAAGACTGAAGCCGCCCAAAGGAGCCGACACGCTGTTCCCTGCACTTGTTTGATGCCCATCGCCGCCAATTGTGCCGCATGCTGGACATCGATTAATCCGAAGCGTTAAACTCGCGCCCTGATTAAATGTGATGCCGAATAATGAATATGCTAGATCCGCAGCCAAGGGCCGAGCTTCGTGAAGACAGGGGCGAGGACAAGATCCATTCCAATCCGGCACGCCTTGGCGCACGGCTGAAATTGTCGCGCCAATCGCGCGGGATGACGCTGAAGGCGCTGTCGCTCGCGGCGGAATGTTCGGAAAGCCTGCTCTCCAAGATCGAAAACGGCAAGGCATCGCCCTCGCTTCCCATGCTGCACCGGCTTGTCGGCGTGCTCGGAACAAATATCGGCTGGATGTTTGAGGAAACCGATGGTGACGAAGGTATCGTGTTTCGTGCCGGCACGCGGCCGTTGATCGCGCTTGATCCGCTGCGCCGCGGCGAGGGCATTTCGCTGGAGCGGGTCATTCCCTATTCGGCCGGGCATCTTCTGCAGTGCAATATCCACCATATCGAGGCGGGCGGGCAGAGCAAGGAACCGATCCGCCATGTGGGCGAGGAAGTGGGTTATGTGCTCGCTGGCGAAATCGAACTGATGGTGGATGAGCGCACCTATCGCATTGGTGCCGGCGATACATTCGTGTTCAATTCCGAGCGGCCACACTGGTATCGCAATGTCGGAACGGAGCGGGCGAGCATCTTCTGGGTCAACACGCCGGCAACGTTTTGAGCAG
This sequence comes from Neorhizobium sp. PAMB6716, assembly GCF_058242805.1. Lineage (NCBI taxonomy): Bacteria > Pseudomonadati > Pseudomonadota > Alphaproteobacteria > Hyphomicrobiales > Rhizobiaceae > Neorhizobium > Neorhizobium sp. PAMB6716. The sequence continues at coordinate 1,070,735 of NZ_JBZAYW010000002.1, read as the reverse complement.
GTTTTTCAGCTGCCCGAAAACCATGCAGGCCGTCATTCAAGTCTCTTGACATTCATTCAAGTTACTTGAATACTTCCCCTCGTGAATTCGTGACGAGCCCTGAACGGGCCGCAACAAGGGGAACTTCCATGCGTCTTACGAAATATCTTTTGAGTTGCGCCGTGGCCGCCACCATCTCGGCGGGTTTTGGGGCAGGGGCAGCGCTGGCCGATACGTTCGCGCTGGTCACGATCAACCAGCAGGCGCTGTTTTTCAACCAGATCAATGATGGCGCAAAGGCCGCCGCCAAGGCTGCCAATGCAGACCTCGTGATCTTCAACGCCAACAACGTGCCCGCAGCCCAGAACGACGCCATCGAGAACTACATCACCCAGAAGGTCGACGGCATCATTCTCGTCGCCATCGATGTCAATGGTGTGAAGCCTGCCATCACGGCGGCAAAGAAGGCCGGCATTCCCGTCATCGCCATCGACGCGCAGATCCCTGATGGCGACAACGTCGCCTTCGTCGGCGTCGACAACACCAAGGCCGGCGAAGAGATCGGCACGTTCTTCTCCGATTACGTCAAGGGCAGCATGGGCGGCGCGGCAAAGGTCGGCGTCGTCGGCGCGCTCAACTCCTTCATCCAGAACCAGCGTCTCGATGGCTTCAAGTCGGCGGTCAAGGCCGGCGGCCAGAAAGTGACCTTCCTCGACACGGTCGATGGCCAGAACGTGCAGGACGTGGCGCTGAGCGCTGCCGAAAACCTGATGACGGCCAACCCCGACATGTCGGCGCTTTACGCGACCGGCGAACCGGCTCTTCTCGGCGCCGTCTCCGCCGTTGCGAGCCAGGGCCGCACCGACAGCATCAAGGTGTTCGGCTGGGATCTCACCAAATCCGCCATCGACGGCATCGATCAGGGCTGGGTCACCGCCGTGATCCAGCAGGATCCGGCCGGTGAAGGCAAGGCTGCGGTTGAAGCGCTGGCCAAGCTGAAGAAGGGCGAAAAGGTCGAGCCGATCATCAATGTGCCCGTCACCATCGTCACCAAGAAAAATGTCGATCAGTTCCGCGGCATGTTCAAGTAAGCTCCGCATGAGGTGCCACGGCGGCGATGTTGCCGTGGCACCCCAGTGCTGTTTCCTGTTCCGGCAAGCGTGCAAGGCATGACTGTGATGATCGACACTGACACCTACCGCGTCAGGATGACCGGTATTTCCAAACGTTATGGCACGATGCAGTCGCTTGACGACGCGTCGCTCAGCCTGAAACCCGGCGAAGTGCTGGGTCTGGTCGGCGATAACGGCGCCGGTAAATCCACCCTGAGCAAGGTTCTCTCAGGCGCGGTCATTCCGGACGCCGGAACAATCGAGATCGACGGCAAACCGGTGTCCTTCACGTCGCCGGCGGATGCGCGGGCCGCCCATGTGGAAATGGTCTACCAGGACCTTGCCCTCTGCGACACGGTGGATGTGGCGGGCAATCTCTTTCTCGGCCGCGAGCCGAAATGGCGGCTCGGCGGCATTCCCCTGCTTGATAAGAAAACCATGCATGCCCGCGCCCGCACCATGCTCTCCAACCTTGGCATCGTCATTCCCGATACGCGCATGAAGGTGGAAAACCTCTCAGGCGGGCAGCGCCAGTCGATTGCCATTGGCCGCGCCACCTCGTTCAACCCGTCCGTCCTCATCATGGATGAGCCGACCGCCGCCCTTGCCGTGGCGGAAGTGGAGGCTGTGCTGGAACTGATCCGCACGGTCAGCGCCCAAGGCGTCAGCGTCATCCTGATCACGCACCGTCTGCAGGACCTGTTTCTCGTCTGCGACCGCATCCAGGTGATGTACGAAGGTCGAAACGTGGCCGAACGGCGCATTGAGGACACCAGCATCGAAGAGGTGGTCAATCTGATCGTCGGACGAAAGTTTTCCGCCCGTTCCGCCGGGCGCGCTGCAGATGAAGGCGTTTCCGCATGACCGTGCCGCACTCCCACGCCAACCCCTCGCACCCGCCGCGCCTGCGCAAGGCACGCCTCATCGACCGGGCCATCGCCAATGGCGGCATCGTGTCGATCGCGCTGTTTTTCCTCGTCGTTTGCATCATCTTCAGCGTCTACACGAATGCCTTCCTGACCGCGCCGAACCTCCTCAACATCATCCGCCAGTCGGCGCCGCTGCTGATCGTTGCCGCCGCAATGACCTTTGTCATCACCACCGGCGGCATCGATCTCTCCGTCGGTTCGGTTCTGGCGCTCTCGGCCACGCTGTCGGCGGCATCCCTGCAAGCCGGCATTCCCTGGCCGCTCACCATTCTGCTGATGCTCGGCCTTGGCGCGCTGACGGGTCTCATCCAGGGCTATTTCATCGCCTATGAGCGCATCCCCTCCTTCATCGTCACACTGGCCGGTCTGTCGGTCATCCGGGGGCTCGCCTTGCTCATCACCGGCGGTTATTCCATTCCGGTCGAACCGTCGAGCCCGTTTACCGCAATCGGCCGCGCCTGGATTTTTGGCGTGCCGGCTCCCGCGCTGATTGCCATCGTCATTCTCATTGCCGCCTTCGTTACCTTCAACGAAACGCCGTTCGGTCGTTACGTGACCGGCATCGGTGCCAATGCCGAGGCGGTGAGAAGAGCAGGGGTCAATACCCGCGTCGTCACGCTCTGCGTCTACGTCATCTCCGGCATGGCGGCGGCAACCGCCGGCATCATTCTGGCCGCCCGCCTCGGCTCCGGTTCCTCCAATGCCGGCCAGGGTTTTGAGCTGGATGTGATCGCGGCCGTGGTTCTTGGCGGAACGAGCCTGTTCGGCGGGCGCGGCACTGTCGTCGGCACCGTGCTTGGCGCGCTGACGGTTGCCGTCATCGCCAACGGCCTCATCCTCTCGCACATGTCGCCCTTCTTCACGCCCATCGTGACGGGCCTCATCATTCTCGTTGCCATCTGGCTGAACTTCCGCCTTTTCAAGGGCGGCGCACGGAGCCGTTGATCCATGATGGACCATCTCTTCAAGGACGAACTGCCGCCCCGCCACCCGATCGGCGTGCGCTCGGGCACCGTGATGACGGTGCTCGGACCGGTGCCGATTGCCGACATGGGCGTGACGCTGATGCACGAGCACATCTTTCTCGATGGCGCGACCTCGTGGAAATGCCCGTGCCATCCGGATGAGCGGGCGATTGCCGAACAGCCGGTCAATATCGAGATCATCGGCGAGTTGCGGATGAACCCCTATATGAACCGCGACAATGTTTCGCTGGATGATGGCGACCTCGCTCTGTCCGAGTTGAAGCGGTTTCAGGCGCTCGGCGGCCACACCGTGGTGGAAACCACCAATTTCGGCATTGGCCGCAATGCCGAGCAGTTGAACCGCGTTGCCCGCATGTCCGGCTTGAAGATCGTCATGGGCACCGGCTTTTATCTGGAGCATACCCATCCCGAATGGCTGAAAGCCATGGATCTGGATGCGGTGACGCAGTTCATTGTCGATGATGTCGGCGGTGGCGAAACGCAACCGGCAATCATGGCCGGTATCATCGGCGAGGTCGGCGTCAGCAAGGATTTCACCGCCGAGGAACAGAAGTCGCTGCGCGCGTCGGCGCGTGCCTCGCGCATCACTGGCCTGCCGCTCTCCATCCATCTGCCGGGCTGGGAGCGGCTTGCCCACCGTGTGCTCGACATGATCGAGGAGGAGGGGGCGGATCTGAAGCATACGGTTCTCTGCCACATGAACCCCAGCCACAACGACCTGCCCTACCAGAAGAGCCTGGCCGAACGCGGCGCCTTTCTCGAATACGACATGATCGGCATGGATTATTATTATGCCGACCAGGACGCACAGTCGCCGTCGGACGAGGAAAACGCCCGCGCCATCGCAAGCCTGGTGGAGATGGGCTTTTGCGACCGTCTTCTCCTGTCGCAGGACGTGTTCCTGAAGATCATGCTGACCCGTTATGGAGGCTTCGGTTACGGCTATATCCTGAAGCACTTCCTGCCGCGCCTGAAGCGACACGGCATGACGCAGGAGGCCATAGACCGGATGCTCATCGACAACCCCAAATCCGTGTTTTCCGCCGCGGCCTGACGGCCTGGTACGACCAATTTTGCAGGAGCAGACATGACAAAGAAAAAAGTTCTTCTCGCCGGTGAATCCTGGGTCTCCACCGCTACCCATATCAAGGGTTTTGACCAGTTTCCGACCGTCACCTACCACACCGGCGCCGACGAACTCCTGAAGGCGCTGAAGGCGAGCGAATTCGATGTGACCTTCATGCCCGCCCATGAAGCACAGCGCGATTTTCCGCAGACGCTGGAAGCGCTCGACGAATACGCCGCCATCATCCTCTCCGATATCGGCGCCAACACGCTGCTTCTGCATCCCGATACCTGGATCCATTCCAAGCGCACGCCGAACCGCCTGAAACTCCTGAAGCAGTATGTGGAAAACGGCGGCGCACTTTTGATGTTCGGCGGCTACTACAGCTTCCAGGGCATCAATGGCGGCGCGCGTTTCCACAAGACGCCCATCGAGGAGATCCTGCCCGTCACCTGCCTTTCTGCTGACGACCGCGTTGAGGTGCCGGAAGGTTTTAACCCCGTGGTGACGGCAACGGAGCCGCACCCGATCCTTTCGGGGCTTGGCGCCGACTGGCCTTATCTTCTCGGCTTTAATGAAGTTGTGGCCAAGCCCGATGCGACCGTTCTCGCAACGGTCTCGTCCGAATACGGCGATCTGCCGCTTCTCGTCACCGGCACCTATGGCAAGGGCCGCACGCTCGCCTGGACCTCCGATGTCGGCCCCCACTGGCTGCCGCCGGAATTCATTGCCTGGGATGGCTACAAGACCTTGTTCGAGCAGATGCTGGCCTGGGCCACGGCGAAAGACTGAAGAGACCATGCGCCTTCACGTCGTCGGCAATATCTGCCTTGATACGACCTTCGGACTGTCGCATCTGCCGCAGCCGGGGGAAACCGTCAATGGCAGGCTGACGGCGGAAGGGCTGGGCGGCAAGGGCGCCAATCAGGCGGTCGCAGCCGCCCGCGTCGGCGCCGATATCAGGTTTCATGCCGCCATCGGATCCGATGCAGTTGCCGAACAGCTGATTGAAACGCTGGTGCAAGACCTTTCGGCGCAGGATCTGTTGCGCACAGAAAATGCCACCGACCGCTCGACCATTCTGGTGGATCAGGCGGGCGAAAATGTCGTCATCAGCGCCGTTGACTGCGCTGCCGCCTTCGATCCACGCGCAAATCTTGCTCCCTATTTAAGGGCCGGCGATACGCTGCTGATGCAGGGCAATCTTTCGCTGGAGGTCACGCAAGGCTGCCTTGCCCATGCCAAAAGCTGCGGCCTTTACACGATCTTCAACCCGAGCCCGCTCGGTCAGCAGGTGGACATTAATTTTTCCTCCGTCGACCTGTTGATTGCCAACCGCACGGAAGCGGCGGCACTTGCCGCCACATCTGACATGGCAGCGGCCATTGCAAAACTGGTGCAGCTCGGCGCGGCAGGCGTCATCGTCACGCTCGGCGCAGACGGCTGCCTGGTTCAGGAAACGGCAGACAGCGCACCGCTGCATATTCCGGGGTTGCCGGTCGAAGCACGCGACACGAGCGGGGCAGGCGATTGTTTTGCCGGCACGGTTGCCGGTCTTCTGTCGCTTGGAAAACCGTTGACGCCGGCCATCGCGGTCGCCATGGAGGCGGCAGCCCTTGCCGTGTGCCGGCCCGGAACCGTGGCATCCTTTCCGTCCAGAGCGGAATTTGCCGTCCTTCTCACCAAATTCGAACTGGAACGCCCATGAGTGACACCACGAAATCCATTGGCCAGGTTGCAGGCAATGCCCTGATCGACCTTTTTGGCCGCGACAAGGCCATCATCGGCGTCGTGCATCTGGCGCCTCTTCCCGGTGCGCCGCGTTATGACGGCGAGGCCGTCGAGGCCATTTACCAGCGTGGACTGGACGATGCGCGCGCCTATCTCGGCGGCGGCTGCGATGCCGTGATCATCGAAAACCACGGCGATATTCCCTTTGCCAAGCCCGATGATATCGGCCACGAGACGTCTGCCCTCATGGCTGTCGTCTCCGACCGTATCCGTCGCGAACTTGGCCGCCCGATCGGCATCAACGTGCTCGCCAATGCCGCCATTCCAGCCCTTGCCATCGCAACGGCGTCCGGCGCAGGTTTCGTGCGCGTCAACCAGTGGGCGAACGCCTATGTGGCGAACGAAGGCTTCATCGAGGGCGAGGCGGCGCGCGCCATGCGCTACCGCGCGCATCTGCGGGCCAAGGGCATCCGCATATTTGCCGATGCACATGTCAAGCACGGCGCCCATGCCATCGTCTCCGACCGTCCGGTCGAGGAACAGGTGAAGGATCTCGTGTTCTTCGATGCCGATGTGGTGATTGCCACCGGCCAGAGAACCGGGCATGCCGCCGATATCGGTTATATCGGCATGATCAGAAAGGCCGCCGGCCTTCCGACGCTGGTTGGCAGCGGCGTGACGCCCGATAACGTCAACGACATTCTCGACGTGGCAGACGGCGTGATCGTTGCCAGCTCGCTGAAATACGACGGTGTCTGGTGGAATGCGGTTGAGCCGCAGCGGGTGAAGGATTTTATCGCAGGCATTCGCCGATGACCCTCACGCCGACAGTCGATGGATCAAGGCTGTTGCGACGCCTTGCACGGTTCGCCTCCATCGGCGCAACGCCGGGCGGCGGTGTCAACCGGCAGGCGCTGAGCATCGAGGATCGCAAAGCGCGCCGGCTTCTGGCGGACCTTGCGGGCGCGCGCGGCTTTCTCGTCTATCAGGATGCGGCGGCAAACCTCTTCATCCAGCGGTCGGGCCGGCAGCCCGATCTTGCGCCGCTTCTCATCGGCAGCCATCTCGACAGCCAGCCGGGTGGCGGAAAATATGACGGCGCACTCGGCACGCTCTCGGCCTTCGAGGTGCTGGAAGCCCTTGAAGATTTAGGCATCACCACCGAGCGGACGGTGGAGGTGGTGGCCTGGACGAACGAGGAAGGCAGCCGCTTTTCCCCCGGCTGCATGGGCTCCATGGCCTTTGTCGCAGCATCGCTGCCCGATGAATGGCATGACATGACCGGCGCCGATGGCGCGTTGTTTTCATCCGAACTGTCCGCCACACTTACCGCCCTGCCCGACGCAGAATTGCGCCCGCTCGGCCATGCCGTCTCCGCCTATGTCGAACTGCACATCGAACAGGGACCGATCCTGGAGCGCAGTGGTGTGGCCATCGGCATCGTGACGGCGGTGCAGGGGACCAAGTGGCTGGACATCTGTTTTACCGGCGAGGCCGCCCATGCCGGAACGACGCCGCTTCCCTATCGACGGGATCCGATGGCAGCGGCCGTGCAGGCCATGGCGGCGCTGCAGGCATCGGTGATGCAAGGCGATGCGCTGGCGCGCCTCACCGTCGGCCGCATCGCCGTCGAGCCGGGCTCGATCAATGTCATTCCGCGCGAAGTCCGCTTTACCGTCGATATCCGCCATCCGGAGGCCGACAAACTTCAAGCCATGCTGCAGGTGGTGAACGCCCACTGCACGACGGCAGCGCAAGAGCAGGGTTGCACCGTGACCCTGACCCAACGCTTCGACATGCCGCCCGGCCGTTTCGACGAGGGCGTGATCGAGGCTATCTTGCAAGCCTGCGAAAGCTGCGGCATCACCTCCATACCGATGGTATCGGGCGCGTTTCACGATGCCCTATTTCTTGCGCGCGTCGCCCCATCCGCCATGATCTTCGTGCCCTGCCGGGATGGCATCAGCCACAATGAAGCGGAATTTGTGCCCGACGAAAACGTCATCCTCGGCGCCACGGCCCTGTTGCATTCCACCCTTCGCCTGAGTGCTGCATGCGCACCTGGACAGGGCTTTTCGCAAATAGGGGCAACAGATGCCGGGCCCTGCTGAGGGTCTTTCGGGCAGTGAGAATTACACAACCGGCAGAGAAGCAAGCAGGGTGAACCGATGGCCCGCTTGGCCGATTGCCACTCGTCGGTTGTGCGTCTGATTGGCGCTGGCGCTTTTCTGTTTTCCCCGACAGTTCACCTCGGTGCGCACGCCCGCGCTCCTCGTACCAGCCTTCCCGGTCGTCCGGGCCGATCTGGGTGGCGCGGTCAGCAAGAGGTGGTCGGGTGCCGGCACCGCTGCACAGCCGACAACCGGAATATGACGTCGCGTAGAAGACAGTCTTTCGCCATAGATCACTCACAGTCATTGCCCGTTGCCAAAACGGCAATTGGTTTTGCGAACATCGGCACTTCTTTGCAACGCCCCCATCTGCAATAACCAAGGGGCAGCTGCGGAGGTCGGACGCATGGCCTATGTCATTACGGATCCCTGTATCGATGTGAAGGACGGCGACTGCACGACGGCCTGTCCGGTGGATTGCATCTATGAAGGTGGACGGTCCTTCTACATTCATCCGGATGAATGCATCAATTGCGGCCTGTGCCTGTCGGTCTGTCCCGTCGATGCCATTCTCTTCGACGAGGACATAGCCGGGCACAAGCAGGCCTACATCGCGGCAAACCGCGAATTTTTCGGCCCTGATGTCACCGGGTGGGGAGCGCCGGGCGGCTGGGAGCGAGGGCAGGCAAGTCCGTTGGACCACCCGCTCATGGCAGCCTTTCCAGTGCGCAAGGCGACGACCATGACTGCCGGATAATAACCTGTCGCGGACGCCGCGGCATGTGCCGTCACACGGTGCGTTTGGCGAGAGCTGTTGCAATCTTCAGGCTGAATTTTTCAAGGCCCTCGCTCAGGAAGTCCACCATCGTATTGGCGGCATGAGTCAGCTTGCGATGGCGCGGCACGACAACGCCGACCTGCAGGTCTTTCAGGCGCGAACCGGCAATAGAGAGGGCGACGACCTCGCCTGCTTCCAGTTCCTGCAACAGGCCAAGAGGCGTGAAGAAGGCGACGCCGGCACCAGAAAGGATCAGCGGTTTCAGCATCATCTGGCTGTTGGTCGACACGAAGCTGCGACCGTTGCGCTCCAGCGCGCCCAGTTCGATCGAGATCATCGAACTCATGACATCGTTGTTGAGCTGCAGGAGAAGATTGAACTGGGCGCATTCCTGCAGGCTGACGGTCTTTTGTCGTGCCAGCGGGTGATGTCTGGCAACGATGGCCATCAACGGCATGCTGACGCCCCGCACCATCGCGACATCGGCAGGACGATCGACATCGAACGTGATACCGATATCCACGTCGCCCTCGGCCAGACGCTGGTAGATATTGTAGCTTTCGGCGCGGATGCGGAAATCCACGGCGGGATGGCGGCGGTGAAACTCGGCCACCTGTTCGGGGAGGAACTGCACGGCAAGACTGTCGAGGCATGCAATATGCACGCGGCCGGTCTTCTTGCCCTTGAGGTCGCCGAGATCTCCCTTCATCACGTCATAGCGCTGCAACGTTTCGCGCGCGTGGCGAAGCACCACCTCGCCGGCAGACGTCAGGCGCAACCCATCGGAAAACCGCTCGAACACCGGCGTGCCAAGTTCGTCTTCCAGCTTCTTTATCTGACGGCTGAGGGCAGAGGTTGCCACATGCAATTCCTCCGAAGCCTTGCGGATCGAGCCGGTGCGGGCAATCGTTGCGAAATATTTGAGAATGCTGGCGTGCATCGGGCCTTCCTTGGGGTGTTTCGGCCCTTAATCTACAGAAAGTCAGCGACCCTGCCAGATGGGGGCCCGTTTCTCCTGGAAAGCCCGCACACCTTCGCTGGCATCCTCGCTCTGCAGCGCCCGAACCAGCGCGGGTGTGCGCAGAGACTGGGCTTCGGCCGGTGAAAGATGCGCGGTGCGGTTGACGGTCTGCTTGATCGCCCGCAGGGATAGCGGCGCGCAGGCGAGCAGATCGGCGACCCATCGTTCGACCGCCTCGTCCAGTTCCTCACGCGGGGCAACCTCGTTCACGATGCCAAAACGCGCCATGTCGCTTGCCGAAAACTGCCGGCCGCTCAACATCACGCCCATGGCCTGGTTAAAAGGGATCTTGCGCTGCAACAGCACCATGCCGCCATCCAGCGGCATACGCCCGACGCGGGCTTCCGGCAGTCCGAACCTTGCATTCTCGGAGGCGATGACGATGTCGCAGCCGAGCACCATTTCAAAACCGCCACCCAGCGCAAAGCCGTTGACCCTGGCAATGACAGGCACGTCGAGAGACCGACGAAAAGCGATGCCGCCAAAACCGGCCGGGCGAGCAAAGGCCCAGTAATCCAACCCGGATTTACCGCTGCCGCCCTTGAGGTCGGCACCGGCGCAGAACGCCTTTTCACCCGCCCCGGTGAGCACAACGCAGCTGACATCGTCACGCGCTTCGATCTCACGCCACACCGCCTCGAGCGCCTCTTCGGTTGCCGCGTCCACCGCATTCATCCGCTCAGGCCGGTTCAGGGTGACACGGGCAACCCGCTCGCGGATCTCCAACAGCACGCTCATGCGGCGTCACCCCTTAAGGCCTCAGGCGTGGATGGAAAGAACTCCGCATTGTGCTCACCAAGCGTCGGCGGCGCAAGGCGCACCGTCACGGGCGCGGCCGAGAGCGCTATGGGAGATCCCACCAGCCGCACGGGCCCGGCCGGCGTTTCGCCAGCCTCCAGCACCATGCCGTTGATGCGGGTCTGCTCGTCGTCCAGGGCCTCGGCCAGCGTCCGCACCGGCGCACACAGGATATCGACATCCTCCAGCCGCTTCAACCAATGGGCACTGGAGTTTTGTGCAAAGCGGTGGTGAAAGATGGCCTGCAGGGCCGAACGATTGGTCATCTGCCGGTCGAAATCGGCAAAATCGGGCTTGAGCGAGAGGTCCTCCATCTCCAGGGCGGCGCATATATCGCGCAACGGGTTCTGCTTGAAGGCGCCGACCATGACGATCTCGCCATCGGTGGTGGCAAAGCAGCCGGTCAACGGAAAGGCCCCCCAGTTCAGCTTTTTCTCGCGCATCATCCAGGCGGCCCCCTCCTGCATCTGCAGGGCGATCATCGACGAATACAAACTGACCGAGACCTGCTGGCCCTCGCCGGTCTTGGCCCGATGCAACAGCGCCAGCAGGATGCCCTGGGCCAGATGCATCCCAGCGGCATAATCGGCCAGCGGCGTTGCATAGATCGAGGTCGGATGGGCCTCGTCACTCTTGCGCTTCATCAAACCCGTCAGCGCCTGGGCCAGAATGTCCTGGCCGCCCTTGTGCCGATAGGGACCCTCGAGGCCGAAGCCGGTTCCCACGGCAAAAATCAGGCGCGGGTTGAGCGTCTTCAGCGTCTCGTAGCCCAGTCCCATGCGCTCCATCACGCCGGGCCGGAAATTGTTGACCACCACGTCGGCATCCTTAATCAGGTCGAGGATGCCCTTCAGCACGGCGTCCTGCTTCAGATCCAGCGCCAGGCTCTTCTTGTTGCGATTGAGCGAGCAGAATACCGGGTTGTTGAGCCCGTCCGGATCCAAGCCCAGCGACCAGCGCGACAGGTCGCCGATTTTCGCCTTCTCGATCTTGATCACCTCTGCGCCGTAATCGGCTAGGGTCTGGGTGCAGCAGGGGCCGAGCATGACCTGGGTGAAATCGATGACGCGGATGCCGTCGAGGGGAAGGGTGGTCATTCGGCAGCCTCCAGGAATGATGCATTGGCAGACGGCCTGTCGCCGGGATCTGCCCCTTGCGCACGCAGGCTTTTACGAATCTGGCCTATATCGGCCTGTCGCACGGTAACGCCGGCATCTAGCGCGACGACGGCAGCGACACCGGCAGCCTCGCCCATGGCCATGCAGGGCGGGATTTCGCGGCTCGATTTCTGTGCCTGCGGCGTGGCGGAATAATGCCGGCCGGCCACCAGGATCTGGTCGATTTCGCGTGGCAGCATGGCCCGGTAGGGGGTGTAGTAATCCCGGCCGCGGCAGACGGTATCCTCAAAATGCCTTCGGCTTGCCACATCGTCCTTGGTCACCACATAGTCGCCCTGCAGCAGGCGCGTCTGGCGCACACCGGTCTGTGGCGCAAAATCCACCACATAGGCCTTTTCGAAACCCGGCAGCTGTTCGCGGGCGAAATCCAAGAGCTTGCCGATGCGGGTGCGCCCTTCCATTTCCGCCGTCGTCAGGTCCTCGACCCTAAGGCCGGAGAGCTTGGGCATATGCGGGCAGTTGAGCCAGATAACACCGGGCAGCGGCGTCTTCAGCCACCAGAAGGACCAACAACCGCCGATCAGGCGCTTGGCCTCATGGTCCAGTCGCTTGAAGCGTTCCGGCTCCTCATGCTCGAAGCGTTCGGCAGCGTCGGTATCAACACCGCCCCAGCGCGACACGGTGGTCAGGAGAAAATTGTCCTCGATATGCGCCGCGCCGGCATTGGCTGCAACGTCGAGGTCGCCGGTGGTATCGATGATCACATCGCCCATGATCGCCTGCTGACCGGCCTTGGTCTGGCAAACCACTCCTTTCACCACGCCATCCTCGACGATGGTGTGCGAGAACCAGCTGTGGGTGCGAAGTTTCACGCCGGCCTCGCGGATCAGGTCATAGGCCGTGCCCTTGAAGGCATCGGGATCGAAGGCTGCGGAAAAGCACACCGGATGCGGCATGGTCTGGGTGTGGAAGTCGAACAGGCCCCAGCGTGACCAGCGGCGCCAGGCCTCCGGCGTGGCGCGGATATGGTCCTGCATGTCCTTCGCATCGGGCGTGACGCACAGGCCCTTCTTCTGCATCCGCTCGATCATTTCCAGGCACAGCCCGCGCACGGTGACCTCGTGATCGTTCGTCATGTCATCCAGCACCAGCACCATGCCACCGGAGGCAAGACCGCCCAGATAGGGATAACGCTCAAGAAGGGTAACGGAGGCGCCGTTGCGTGCCGCCGAGACTGCGGCCGAGATGCCAGCCGGTCCGCCGCCGACGACGACCACGTTGGATCTGTCGACGACCGGGACGTCGGCCGCGGGTCGGTGAATTGTCAATGTCATGGCTGATGTCCTGTCGATTATAACGTCAGTGGTTGCTGGTCTTCCAGCGGACGATTTTCTTTTCCGCCAGCGACACGATGGAAAACAGCGTGACGGCAAGGGCTGCTGCAATCATCACCGTGGCGTAGAGCAGCGGCGAGCGGAAATTGTAGGTGGCCTCGATGATCAGCGCCCCGAGCCCGAAGCTTGATCCGATCCACTCGGCAACGATGGCACCCATGACGCAACTGGTGGCAGCGATGCGCAGCGCGGCAAAAAGAAAGGGCATGGAGGCCGGGAGGCGGACCTTCCAGAGGATTTCCATCTGGCTTGCGGAAAGAACGCGCATCAGGTCCAGCATGGCGGGGCTTGCCGACCGCAGGCCCTGGACCATGTTGACCAGCGTTGGAAAGAAGCAGATCAGGCCGGCAATGATGATCTTGGGTGCCACGCCATTGCCGAAGATCAGCACCAGGATTGGTGCAAGCGCGATGATCGGGATCGACTTGATAAAGACGGCGATCGGATAAAAGGCCTTCTCCGCATTGCTGTTGTGAACGAACCAGACGGCAAGCAGGATGGCCGCGAGATTGCCGAAGAAGAAACCTGCCAGGGCTTCCATCAGGGTCGGAAGCAGGTTCGTCCACAGCACGCCGGCATTGTCGCGAAGTGCGGCAAGCACTTCCAGCGGGGCCGGTGCCATGAAGGTCGGCACAGAAAAGACCGTGATGACGGACTGCCACAACACGATGCAGCCGATGGCCGCGGTGATCGTCGGCCAGCGGTTGGCAAGCCAGTTCATCACGCCCTTCTGCAGGCAAACACCAAACGGCAGCGGCGCATCCTGACGCCCGGACATATCCGCATCGCCGGCGGCAATTTTCGTGGAGGGTGCAATGTCGCTCATCAGCATTCCTCCAGAAGGGCACGCAGATGTGCGGTGATCTTCACGAATTCCAGCGTATCGCGGATCTTCAGCGAGCGGGGGAAGGGAAGGTCCACCTTCAGGAACTCCTTCACGCGGCCCGGATGGGATTGCAGCATCAGCACATGCTGGCCGAGAAACACGGCCTCCGGGATGGAGTGCGTGACGAAGAGGATGGTGGTTCCGGTCTCCTGCCAGAGGCGCAGCAATTCCTCGTTCAGCTTGTCGCGAGTGATTTCGTCGAGCGCGCCGAACGGTTCGTCCATCAGAAGGATGCGCGGGCGCGTCACCAGCGCTCTTGCAATCGCCACACGCTGGCGCTGGCCGCCGGACAACTCGTCCGGCAGGGCATTTTCGCGTCCCTTGAGGCCGACCATGTCCAGCAGTTGCGCAGGATCGGCATAGGAACTGCCGGGACCATGCCGGCCGACTTCGAGCGGCAGGCGCACATTGTCGATCACAGTTCGCCAGGGCAAAAGCGTTGCCTCCTGGAAGACAAAGGCAAAATCGCGGCCTTCCCGCGCCTGCCTTGGCGTTTGCCCGTTGACCGAAACGGAGCCGCCGCTGATCGGCACGAGGTCAGCGACACAGCGCAGAAGCGTCGATTTCCCGCAACCCGATGGACCCAGCATGGTGACGAAACCGCCCTGCGGAATATCCACGGACACTTTTGACAGTGCCGTGAACTGCGATGCGCCGCTTCCGAAACGGATGTCGAGATTGCGGATGGAAACGGCAGGCGCGCAAAAAGCCGCGTCCATGGGCGTGTGCTCTTTTGCAAGACCGGCTGCCATGACGGTTATCCCACCTGCTTGCGGATGTCGGCGGTGGCGTCGAGGATCGCCAGGCTCATGACGTCATCGACAGTCGGCACCGAGCCCTTGAACTGTCCGAGATCGGCATAGGCGCCGAGCTGGGCCTTCCAGTTGTCAGCATTCATGGCGCCCCAGCCGCTTTTCGCCGTCACATCGTTGAAGGCAAATTTCATCAACGGGCCAATCGCCTCCAGTTCGTTCGCCTTGTCGAGATTGGGGTAGGCCTCCACCAGAAGCGACACGGCTTCCTCCTGGTGATCGCGGGCATAACCCCAGCCCTTGGCCGTGGCGCCGAGGAAACGTGTCAACTCGTCTGAATGCTTGGAAAGCTGGGCGTCCGTGGTGTAATAAACGTTGGCGTAAAGCTGCAGCCCGCCATCCCACAACATGAGATCGACACGGTCGTCGCCGAGCACCTTGAGGGCGCTGGTATTGGTGAGCCAGCCGGTTACGGCATCGGCCTGACCGGTGATCAGCTGGTTCATGTCGGAGCCCATGTTGACCATCTTCACCTGGTCTTCCGCAATGCCGTTCTTGGCGAGAAGCGCCCGCAGCAGGATGAAGGCCGTCGGTTGCGTCGCAATGGTCTTGCCGATCATGTCCTTCGGCGAGGCAATCGGCTTGCCCTTGCGCGAGAAGTAAGCAAACGGGTGCTTCTGATAACCGGCTGCAATGGCTTTCACCGGCATGCCGGCAGAGCGGGCCAGCATGACCGACGGGCTCGACGAGATCTGTCCGAGCGTCGATTGCCCGGCTGCGACGCCTGCCACGCCATCGACATTCGGGCCACCGGGCACGATGTCGAGCGTGATACCCGCATCCTTGTAGAACCCTTTCTTCATGGCGACGACTTCGCCCAGAATTCCGTTGGAAGCCAGCCAGCCGAGCTGCATGCGGATCGTTGCATCGGCGGCGCGGGCGCTGGAGATGCTGACGAGACTTGAGGTGGCTGCAAGCGTGCCCGCAGCGGCGCTGCCGGCGAGAAATCCGCGCCGGTTCATCGATAAATTGGACATCTGGTTCCCCTTTTTGGAGCGCGACTGTGACCGGTCACGCCGTATGCCTTCTGGCACTGGGGGAAATGATGCGGGAAGGAAGCGTTCTAAGAAAGAAGAATTTTTAGTTTCTTTCATTGCCGATATGGCAACGCATTTTAGGCAGGATCTGGTCGGCAAGACGGCCGCCGACGCGGCCGCAGGTTTTACAGATCAATGCAAACCTTTGCCCTTTCCTGAATGCGGTTCATGTCTTCAGGGCAGCATCTCGATCGCCAGCCGTTCGGTGAAACGTGCCTGCGGGGCTCTGCGTCAGTCCTTGCGCCGCCGCCCCATCAAGGCGAATGCTGCGAGACGGCCACGCGAAAACCGTTGCCGCGCCAGTAGCCATCCGGTTCAAGGCTGCCGCGATAGGTGGTGCAGGCCTTGAGTTTTCCGCTCGAAAAACATCCGCCCCGGAGTACGCGACGGATACGCGGGCCAGCGTCCGGGTCTTCCCGCCCATCGGTTGCGTACGGGTAGCGGAAGGAGGGCGTCGTCATGTCGTCGCCCCAGAGCGTCGTTGTCCATTCCCAGACTTCGCCAGCCATGTCAAAACAGCCAAAGGGGGAGCGCCCCTTGGGAAACAACCCGACAGCAATAGTGCGGTTGAACCCGGCTTCCTCCGAATTGCAGGCATCCTCTTCGAACACCGTGCCCCAGGGATAAACGATGGTCTCGTCGCCGGCATCCGGCTGGTCGCCGCGGGCTGCCCGTTCCCATTGCGGTTCGGTGGGCAGGCGCACCACATCATGCGGCTCGATCCGGCCTTCGGCGCGCCACCGCAGCGTCAGCCAGGCGCAGTAGGCGTTCGCATCATGCCAGGTGAGATCGGTTGCCGGCGCGTTGCGGCGCTCGGGGTCGTGCGCCTCGGGGCTTTTCCACGATCGCCCGGTCTCTGCGATAAAGCGGGCGTAATCGGCATTAACGACGGGATAACGACCGAGGCGAAAGGCCTCCACGGTGACCGGATGGGCGGGCGCGGAATTCGGATGGGTTGCCGATCCGAAAGTAAATGTGCCGCCGGGGATATCGGCAAGCGCCTGCAGATCGCGCGGATCACCGAAATACGAGAGCGTGCGCGCGGCGCGTTCACGGCGATAGGCCGAGAGGCGGCCCCCTTCGACAACCGACAGAAGAAGCGGCAGCACATGCCGGCGAAGTTCCGGTGCCTGTTCCAGAAATTCGGCCGCGAGCAACGCGCCGTGGAACGGCATGTCACCGGGTCCGGCCAGAAGTGGCTCGATCAGCGGTGCAATCGGCCGGCCGCTTGCCAGCAGCCGGTGGGCAAGGTTCTGGATCAGCGGCTCGAAGGCCTGCGGGTTCTCGCGGTAGAGCGCTACAGCCTCTGCCGGTGGATGAAGATAAAGCTCGTTTGCGGCAAGCAGGGTCGAAAACCGGAGGCCCAGCGTCTGCAGTCTTTGCAGGATCGCGTCATTCTGTTCGACACCATCGCCTGTGACATACGCAAGCGCATGACGTGTCACCGCCATCGGATCGACGCCGAGCTGCCGGGCGACCCCGCCCGCCCAGGCATCGGCGAGGGCCTGTTCGCTGTCCGGCTCCGTCTGCGGCTGGATTTCCATCCGGGCCCCGAAGAGCGCCGGGCTGGCGGTCAGGCTCGAAAGCAGGTTTACCGGCATTTCGGGTGCGCCCGCCCGCCGCTGGCTGGCAAGAAGCGGCAACAATTCATACCGCGGCAGATCGGCAGGCAGCGGCCAGTCGCGCACAATTCGGCTATCACCGAGCAGAAGGACGCGCACATGAGGTGTCGTGGCCTGAAACTGCCGCACCTGTTCGATCATCTGCGGCCCCGCCGCCTGAAGGGCGTCGATGCCGTCGACAATCACCAGCAAGCCGGCATCGCCATTGCGCCAGGTATCGCTCTCCAGAAGGTCGCTGAGGCCGGGCAGGCGGCGGTCGATCAGGGTCTCAAGCGTCAGGCCCGCTTGCGCATCAAGGATCAGCGGCACAAGGTTCGGAATGTCGAACATTTCGGGCGCGGTATCGCCGGCTTCATTGCGCACGATCATGCGGGCAGCGGTCTCTCCCGAGGCAATCTGCCAGGCAAGGTGGCGGGCAAAGCTGGTCTTGCCGGCGCCGCTCTCGCCGGTGAGGAGCAGCAGGGCGTGGTCACGCACCATTTCCACGGCCGAAAAGTGCTGCGGTACAGGGGGCGGGGCGCCGTCCGCAAACACGCGCAAGCCCTTGGCCGCCTTGTCCTCGTCGGTGAAATTCACGAGAAGCGGGATGAAACCCTCGATCAGCGAAACAGGCCGGCCCTGCGGCCCCTCGTCCGGCAGGACATGAACCACGGTGCTTGCTGCCGTGGCGACGGCCTCCGTTCGCAGGCGATCAAGGGCATCATG
The DNA here is from genome assembly GCF_058242805.1 of Neorhizobium sp. PAMB6716. NCBI lineage: Bacteria > Pseudomonadati > Pseudomonadota > Alphaproteobacteria > Hyphomicrobiales > Rhizobiaceae > Neorhizobium > Neorhizobium sp. PAMB6716. The sequence continues at coordinate 1,052,650 of NZ_JBZAYW010000002.1, read as the reverse complement.
CATGGCAGACCTCAGCGGAAAAGTTTGGCGACGTCGGGATTGTGAAAGCGCTGGATCTCGATGGCATAACCGGCGGGATCCTCGAAAAAAAAGTGTTCGCAGAACGTGCCGCGCAGCATGTCCGAAAGACCGGGCACTTTTGCGGCAGAGAGCTTGTCATGCCAGGCCTGAACCTCTTCGCTGACGATGGTGAGCAGCACGGCACTTTTCGGCTGATGCTTCAGGTGGCCCCGATTGCCATCGACAATGCCGAAATAGCTGTTGGGCGCGATGCGATAGATGCGCGCCATGGTCTGGTCGAGCACCAGTTCGAAGCCCAGCACCTCCTCGTAGAAGGGAATGACGGCGTGGATATCGTCGTAATAGAAGAAGGTGATCGAATAATCTCTGGTCATAAGCTTTCTCCGGATCAGGCGACAACGAGCGTGCCCTTGTGGTCAATCGACAGGCCGCGCAGACCCTTTCGGGCGGCAAACACGTCGACAGGATGAATGATATAGAGCCAGGGCGGGTTGTCCCTGAGGCGCGACAGGCAGTGGCCATAGGCTGCTTCGCGGGCTTCCGGCGCGACCGCCGCGTTTGCCGCGGCAATCAGCCGCTCGGTCTGCGGATCGTCGAACCCCTGCCACCAGACGGCTTTGGTAACGCTTGAAATCTTGTCGTTCAGGATGCGGTAGGTGCTGTGCGGCGAGGAATCGAAGATCGCCATGTCGCCCATTTCCTTGCGGCCGATCTGGCGGGCATATTCCGGCCGATCCTCCTCGATCTCCACATCCACGACGAGGCCAATGGCCTCAAGCGACCGCGCCACAAAGGCACTGATCTCAGGCGCCCGCTCCGGCATGAAGGTGGGGCTGCGTAGACAGATACGCCAGCCGATGGCGCCGATCTCTTCCAGAAGCGCACGGGCCTTTTGCGGATCATAGGCGATCGGCTCCAGTTTGGCCGAGGCCATGCCGAGGTGAAAGGGGCTGACGACGGAAGATGCGGGTATGGCGAGGCCGTGAAAAATGTCCCCCACGATGGCTTGTCTGTCGACGGCGTGGTTCACGGCAAGCCGCGCCTGCGGGTGGCGAAAAAGCCCTGTCGAACAGTTGAGGTAATACATCACCGAAAGCGTGTTTTCAGCCTGACCCCAGTCGAAGGCCGGATCGAAATCCGGCTTTTCGTGCATGCGCTCGAGATTAAGCGCTGCGTCGGCCTGCCCTTTCTTCATGAGCGAAAACCGCTCTTCAGCAGAAGGCTCGGCCAATGCCACAATCCTCTGCGGCGCAGCGGTGGCGTCGAGCCTTTCCAGTGTCACCCGCCTTCTGGGCTCGAAATCCGTGACGCGGAAAGGGCCGGTGCCAAGCGTCGGCGTGCCATCCGGAGCGATGCGGCAGATGTAGAATTCGGAGAAAATATCGAGGATATCGGCAATCGGCTTCGGATTGCTGACGCTGACCGTGTGGTCATCGGGGGCGGAAAGGGTCGCATCGGCGAGATAACGCGCATAAGACCATTTCATGCCAAAGGTGTCGACGGCCTCCAGAATACCGTCGATGAAGGCGAGGATGTCAGAGGCCGTGCAGGGTTTACCGTCATGAAACCGGGCACCGTCGCGGATCCGGAACTGCCATTGGCATCCTTCGTGATTCCGCGACCAGCCGGAAAAAAGCGCCGGCAAAACCTTACCGTCACGCCATTTCAGCAGCGGTTCGAACACCAGGTTTTTCAGCGTCAGCACGCTGGTATCATCGGTCACGCGCGTCGGCGGCAGGAAATCCACCTTTTCGAGCGCGAGGGTCAGGGTCTCTTCTGCCATGGAGGCCTCAGTTGATCTGCGTGCGGCGGCGGGGATTAAACCAGTCGGCAAGGCTGTCGCCGATCAGGTTGAAGGAAAGGACGGCGAGCAGAATGGCGCCGCCCGGCGCCAGCACCACCCAGATGGCGCTTCTGGCATATTGCAGGTTGAGCGCCACGTCCGCGCCCCATTCCGACAGCGGCGGCTGCGCGCCAAGCCCCAGAAAACCAAGGCTTGCCGTCTGCAGGATGGCACTGCCGAGCGCCAGCGTCGATTGCACCAGAAGCGGGCCGACGCCATTGGCAAAGATATAACGCAGGAGGATGCGCCGCGACGACAGGCCAAGCGAAACGGCGGCCTCCACATAGGGCTTGACGGAGATGGCAAGCGCCTGTCCGCGCGCGACGCGGGCAAATTGCGGGGCAAGTGTGATGGCAACGGCCAGCATCGCATTCTGCAGGCTGGGGCCGAAGGCGGCCGCAAGCGCGATGGCGAGAACCAGTGCCGGAAAGGACAGGATGGCATCGACGACGCGCATAATCACCGTATCCGTCCAGCCCCCGACATAACCGGCGAGTGTGCCGAAAAACACGCCGATGACGAAGGCGAGCCCGACAACGCCAAGCCCGATGGCAAGCGTTGCCCGCCCGCCATACATGATGCGGGTCAGGATATCGCGGCCAAAGGAATCCGTTCCGAGCCAATGGGCAGCGCTTGGTCCTTCGAGCTTGTGCAGGATGTCGAGCTTGGTTGGCGTATAGGGGCTGACGAAGGGGCCGACAAAGGCCAGAAGCAGAAGTGCTGCGAGGATGAGAGCGCCGACAAACGCCAGCCGGTTGTGCCGGAAAAAGAGGATCGTCTCGGTCATGGTCAGTCCATCCTCCGGCGAATGCGGGGGTCGAGCACGCCGTAGAGCAGATCGACGATGATCGAGGTGGTGACAAAGAGCAGCGCAAACACCAGCGTCGTGCCCTGGATGACCGGATAATCGCGGTTCTTGATCGCCTCGAACATGTAGCGCCCGATGCCGGGCCAGGAGAACACGGTTTCGGTGAGGATCGCGCCGCCGAGCATTTCGGCAAATTTCAAACCGATCACGGTGAGCGCTGGCATCAGGGAATTGAGAAGCCCGTGCTTCAGCACCACCTGATGGCGATGCAGCCCCTTGGCGGTGGCCGTGCGGATAAAGTCCTCGCCCATCACCTCCAGCATGGTGTTGCGCACGAAACGGGCAAGCGTGGCTGCCAGAAACAGCGCGAGAACCGTGACCGGCAGGACGAGATGCGCAAGGCCGCTCAATGCTGCTGACGGATTGCCGGCAATCAGGCTGTCGAGAATGATGAAGCCGGTGACCGGCTCGACGGTCAGATAGGCATCGAGCCGTCCCGACACCGGCAGCCAGCCGAGATGGGTGGCAAAGATCAGTTGCAGCACGAGTGCCAGCAGGAAGGCGGGCATCGAAACGCCCATCAGCGAGACGACGCGCAGGGTGTGATCAAACAGCGTGTTGGCTTTGACGGCGGAGAGAACGCCAAGCGGAATGCCGACGATGATAGCAACGAGAACGGCCAGCACCGACAGTTCGATGGTGGCGGGCAGGCGCGCCAGAATTTCGCGCAGCACTGGCTCGCCGCTTTTGAGAGACAGGCCGAGATCGCCATGGGCAAGGCCGACGAGATAATCGGTAAACTGCAAAAACACCGGCCGGTCGAGATGCAGCTGCGCGCGAAGTGCTGCGATCTGCTCGGAGGTGGCGCCCGGGCCGAGCAGGGTCACGGCGGGATCGCCGGGGATGAGGCGGACCAGCGAAAACGCGATGACCAGCACAATGGAAAGCACCGGGATCAGACCGATCAGCCGGCGCAGAAGAAAGTTCAGCATGGGCTCGCAGCCGCTCCTGTTGCGGATGCGCCATCAGAAGACGGCGCATCCGGTCTGTCGTATCGCAGGTAACTTACCCCTTGGACACGCTCCAGTATTCGTTGAGCGGCGGGGCGCTGTTGATGACGAGACCCTTCACGTTGGAGCGGGCATAAACGATGAGCTTGGGGCTGAACAGATAGGCGCCCGGCACCCGCTTCATGATCTCTTCCTGCACGGTGAAATAAAGCTTCTTGCGGGTTTCCATGTCGGCGGTCTGCTGCGCCTTGAGGATCAGCGCATCAAGATCCTTGTCCTCAGGCATGCGGAAGGTCATCGCCGTATTGGCAAGCGAAGACAGGTAACCGATGGTGATATGGGCATCCGGATCGTTGTACCAGGGCTGGCGACCATCGAGTGCCACATCGAACTGGCCGGCGGTCTGCAGCGTGCGATAGGCCGGGAATTCGGTCTGCTCGATCGTCGCATTGATACCGATATCGGCAAGGTTTGCCTGCACGAAGGTGGCAACCGCGCCCCAGAGCGGGCCCTGGAAGCTGTAGAGCTTGATGGTGAGGCTGGTCGGATCGATGCCGGCCTCCTTCAGAAGTTTTGTGGCCAGTTCCGGATCGTATTTCGGTGCAAGCTCCTTCACCTTCGGATCGAAGGCCCAGCTGTTCGTGGTCAGCGGACCATAGACGCGCTCGGCCGTGCCGCCGAAGACACCGGCGAGAAGGCCGTCATAATCGATGGCGCTGGCAATGGCCTTGCGCACCCGCACGTCGGCAAATGGCCCGTCCTTCTTGGAATTGTTGAATTCCAGCTGGCGGATGATCTGGCTCGAGGCTTCGAGAACCTGCACATCCTTGTTTTTCTTCAGCGAGGCGATGTCTTCGGCGGCAATGGCCGAGAGCTGGCCCTGCTGCTGGACGACATCGACGCCACCGTTTTCAAGCTCCAGCCGGCGCGTGGAGGCATCCGGGATGACGCGGTAGACGATGCGCGAGAGTTTTGGCGCGCCGCGGAAATAGGAGGGGTTGGCCTCCAGAACGACATTGGTATCGGCCTGCGCGCTCTTGAACATGAAGGGACCGGTGCCCACGGGGTTCTTGGCAAAGCTGTCGCCGAATTTCTGAACGGCGGTCGGGCTGACAATGGCGGCCTGCGGCTGGGCGAGAATGGAGAGGAAGGCGGGGTAGGGCTGCGCCAGGCTGATCTTCACTTCCGTCGGCGAGACGACCGCGATATCGGAAATCAGGCCGAACGTCGCCTGCACATAGGAATTGGTCTTCTTGGTGCGTTCCAGCGAAAACTTCACCGCGGCCGCATCAAAATCGGTGCCGTCATGAAACTTGACGCCGGGGCGGAGCTTGAAATCAAACTCCTTGCCATCGGCCGACACGGTCCAGGTTTCAGCCAGGCGGCCTTCCACCTTGGTGAAATCAGGTGCGGTCCAGGCGACCAGCGTGTCGAACACGTTGAGGATGATTTCGCTGCCGATGGGCTCGGCCTTGTTGGTGCCGGGCTCAAGCGCCACCGGATCGGACGGCACGGCAACGACCAGCGTTTTCGACTGGTCCTGGGCCTGGGCGTCGATTGCGCCCGCAAGGAGCGGCACCATCAATCCCAGAGTGGCAAATTGCTTCCAGACGGTCATTTGTGATGCATCCTTCCTGTTGTGTGAAGCCTTGAGGGTGTTCGCCAAGGCCGGTGGCCGGGGAAAAGCTGTCATTTCCCTGTGATATTCCACGAAATATATCATGGGTTCACACCCTGTAAAGGTCGCATGCCTGCTTCCTATCCAGGAAACATGTTTTGCCTATTTTATACTCTCTTACCGAATGAATTTACTGAATTTAAGCACTGCGATGGCCTGTTCCGCCGCTTATTCAGGCAGCGCCCCGGTCACCACCGGCCGGTCCGGGTCCGTTACCCAATGCGACCAGGAACCGGGATACATGGCAGCCTCGATGCCAATGGCGGCAAGTGCCAGCACCGAATGGGCCGCCGACATGCCGGCGCCGCAATAGACGCCAACCGGCTTTGTGCCATCGGCGCCAAGCGCGCCATACATCGCGCGCAGCGTGTCGCTCTCGGTGAAATTGCCGTAATCGGTCACATTATCGGGGGCAGGGGCAGAAAGGGCGCCGGGAATATGCCCGCGCGGCGGCTGCCCGGGGCCTGCTACCCCGCCGATATAGTTCGGGCGGATGCGGGCATCGATGAGCACACCGGAGCGGGCAAGATCGAGCGCCTCGTCCGGGCCGAACTGCGGCATGTGGCCACCCGTCAGCGTGACCGTGCTGGGTTCCGGTTGCGTTTCGGTGTCGCTGACCGGCAGGTCGGCGGCAAGCCAGGCGGGAAAACCACCGTCGAGAACGCGCACATCGGAAAATCCCGCCCAGCGCAGCACCCACCAGGCGCGCGCCGCCGTCATGCTGCGGTCGGCATCATAAACCACGATTGTGTTGTCGTGCCTTAAGCCCCAGGCGCGTGCCTTCTCCTGAAAATCCTCGATACGGGGCAGAGGACGCTGGCCGGCGCTTGGCGAGGCTGGCGACTGGAAATCCCGGTACGCCTCAGTATCGATGGCGCCTTCGATGCGCTTGCCGGTAAAATAGTTTTGGCCCGTATAAGGATTGACCGAGTGGACGGCGAGGATGGTGATGTCATGGCCGGCAAGCCGCATCGCCTGCAACTGCTGCGGGGTTAAAAGCACGCGTTCACGGATCGGATCGGTCATCGTCTGCCTTGTCCATGGGGTCCGACGGGGACGGCTAGAGCGTCAGGCCGGAGCGGCCGTTGGAAATGAGCGCCGTCAAAATGCCGACGCGGGTGTTTTCGTTGTGGCGCACCATGGCAACGCGCGCCGCATCAGAATCGCGCTTGCGCAAGACCTCGACGATCTCGTGATGGTCGCGGTTGGTTTCCGGGTTCACGTCACGCATGCGGGCGCCCATATAGAAAAGCCGGGCGCATTCCTCGAGATGGCTGATGACCAGCGCATGCAGGCGCGGATTGCGCGAGGCCCGCGCGATGGCGGCATGAAACGCCTGGTTTGCTTCGACAAAACTGCGCACGCTGGCATTTTCGCCCAACTCGTAGTTGACGTCGGCCAGCCTATCCAGTTCATCGAGTTCTTCAGCCGTCAGGTTTTCAGCGGCGAGAGCTGCCGCCGATCCCTCCAGCATTTCGCGGATAGCGAAGAGGTCGTTCATGTCCTTCACCGTCACCGGCGTCACGCGGTAGCCGCGGCGGGGATAGGCTTCCATGAAACCTTCGACGCAGAGCCGCGCCAAGGCCTCGCGCACCGGCGTCTTGCTCACGGAAAGCTGCTCGGCGAGTTCCGGTTCGGACACTTCCATGCCCGGCGGCATATCACCGGTGATGATCCGCTCACGCAGGCTCGCATAGGCCATTTCCGTCAGCGACTTGCCGCGACGGGCCGTCTGGGGTTCGCCTGGCTGGTCCATATCCGCTGCAATCTCTGTCATTCTTCGTTCCGTTCGCAAGGTCGCTGCCGATATAGGCGCTTCATGCGTTTCCCGCTATACCAGTGGCGCGCTTGTGCTTTGACAGGCCGAAATCCCTGAGATATTACGTAGTATATTAACGGCGGTTCGTGTTGACCGCAATCCCTGTCATGCCCCGGGTGCCCCAGTGTCTCAGATTCTCGTCATCAATCCCAACAGTTCCGTCTCCGTGACGCGTTCGATGGAGGATTGCCTTGCGCCGGTGCGCGCCGCCTCCCGCCATGACGTGATGTGTACGGAACTGGCCAAATCGCCGCCGGGCATCGAAACCGATGCACACGCGCAGGAAGTCATCCCGCATCTCATCGAAAAGATCCGCGGTTCGGATGCCGATGCCTTCGTCGTCGCCTGTTTTTCAGATCCGGGCATCGATACGGTGCGCAAGGCAACGACGCGGCCAGTGATCGGCATTGCGGAAGCCGCTTATCTCGCAGCACTCGGCCTTGGCCGTCGTTTCGGCATCGTCTCGCTCGGGCCGTCCTCGATTGCCCGGCACCTGCGCTATCTCGGCCATCTCCACCTCGATCAACGGCTTGCCGGCGACCGCTCCATCGACATGACGGTGGTGCAGCTGATGGCAACGGATGCCGCCGAACAGGTTGCCCGGATCGGACAGGCATTGCGGGACGAGGATGGCGCCGATGTCATCATTCTCGGCTGCGCCGGCCTTGGCGGTTATCGGTCCGAGATCGAGGCCCTGCTCGGCCTTCCTGTGGTCGATCCGGTGCAGGCCGGGGCAGCACTTGCCTGCACCACGGTTGATTTGAACTATACGAGGACGCTTGCATGAGCTTTGATCTTCTCATCCGCGGCACGCTTATCCTGCCCGAGGGACCGCTGGAAAACGGCTGGCTTGCCGTCCGGGCTGGCCGCATCGAGGCCATCGGCACCGGTGAGGCGCCAGCGGCAGACGAAGTGTTCGATGCCGCCGACAACCTGGTCATCCCCGGTGTCGTCGACGGCCAGACCCATGCCGGCAGTTTTGGCGGCCTGAAGGGCATCGGCTCGACCACCCGCTCGGCCATTGCCGGCGGCGTTACCACCATTGTCGACATGCCCTATGACAATCCGGCGCCGCTCAACACCCGCGAGCGGTTGGACGAAAAGATCGCCGCCATCAACGAACATGCCCACGCCCATGTGGCACTGTATGCGACCGTGATGCCGGGGCAGGACATGGGCGAGGTGGCAGGCCTTGTCGAGGGCGGTGTCGTCGCCTTCAAGATCTCCACCTTCGAAAGCAGCCCGACACGTTTTCCCCGCATCGGCGCCGACCAGATGCTGGATCTCTTCGAGGCGCTGGCACAGACCGATATTCCGCTCGGCGTCCACAACGAGGACCAGGAGATTGTGCGTGCCCGCATTGCCAAGGCGAAAGCGGCTGGCCGCGATGGCATCGAGGCGCATTCGCAAAGCCGGCCGCCTGCCGCAGAACTTGCCGCCACCGCCCATTTCCTTGAACTGGGAGCCGCAGCCGGCGCCCACGCGCATATCGTCCACCTGACATCGTCGCGCGGTTTCCAGCTGGTCGAGCATTACCGCGCCGATGGATTTCGCACGACGGGCGAGCTTTGCGTGCATTACCTGTGGTTCGATCCGGCAACCGATGGTGCGCTCGGCGCGCGCATGAAGGTGAACCCGCCAATCCGTCCCGGCGAGATCGAGCCGCTCTGGCAAGAAGTGCTATCGGGCCGCGTTGCCTTTGTCAGCTCGGATCATTCGAGCTGGCCGATCGACAACAAGTTCACCCCGTCCATCTTCGAGGCCGGCGCCGGCGTGCCGGGGCTCGAAACGCTGCTGCCGGCCTTTTATACCGGTGCGGAAAACCGCGCTCTTGATGCGCCGCAGCTCACCGTTTCGCAGCTTTGCGAACGCCCGGCGCGCTTCTTTGGCCTTTATCCGCAAAAGGGCGTTTTGGCCGTCGGCGCCGATGCGGATATCGTCGTTCTCAACCGCGAAACCTATCCGTGGGACAGCGCCAAGGCGCATGACGATCTCAACTGGAGCCCGTTCGACGGGCGCAACTTCACCGTGCGGGTGGCCCGCACCTATCTGTCCGGAACGCTTGCCTTCGATGGCGCCTCCGTCGTCAACAAGGCCGGCGACGGCACCTATGCCGCCCGTGGCGCCAGCCGCTGGTTTTCCTAACAACTTTGCCGCAACATCCGCCCACAATCTGATTGTCGAGAGAGAGCCATGACCCGCATTTCTGCCGAAAGCAAAGGCGTCTACATCATCGCCGTCACGCCGTTTCGTGAGGATGGCGCCATCGATACCGCAAGCGTCGACCGCATGGTCGATTTCTACCTGGACAAGGGTGCTGACGGACTGACCATTCTCGGCATGATGGGCGAAGCGCCAAAACTGACGCAGCAGGAATCCATCGAGGTCACCCGCCAGGTGATTGCACGCGCAGGGAACAAGCCGGTCGTGGTCGGCGTCTCTGCGCCGGGTCTTGCCGCCATCGGCGAACTGACCAAGGCGGTGATGGATCTCGGCGCTGCCGGCGTCATGGTGGCGCCGACCGGCGCCCTTCGCACCGACGACCAGATCCTCGGTTATTACCGCAATGTCGTGGCAACGATCGGCCCGGACGTGCCGCTGGTGCTGCAGGATTTTCCGCTGGCAACCGGCGTGCAGATTTCCACCCGCACCATCGGCGCCATCATCGAGGCGCTGCCGAGCATGGTCATGCTGAAGCATGAGGATTGGCCGGGCCTCGACAAGATCAGCGATCTTCGCAACGCGGAAGCCACTGGTCGCCGGCGCATTTCCATTCTCTGCGGCAATGGCGGCGTGTTCCTGCCGGAAGAAATGGGCCGCGGTGCCGATGGCGCGATGACCGGTTTTGCCTATCCGGAAATGATGGTGGATGTCGTGCGGCTCACCAATGCCGGGGATATGGCGCGCGCGCAGGACCTTTTTGATGCCTATCTGCCGCTCGCCCGTTTCGAGCAACAGCCGGGCCTTGGCCTTGCCGTGCGCAAATATGTGCTCGCCAAGCGCGGCGCAATCGCCAGCCAGGCGCAGCGTCGACCGGGCGCAAGCCTTGGCGCAAAGGCCGTTGCCGAAGTGGATAACCTGATGGCACGGCTGGACAGGCGGCTTGCCGAACTGGCTTGATGCCGGACTGGCTTGATGCCGGACATTTTTTGCAGAGCCTCCGTTGAGGCATTGGCCGGACAGGGTGACCTCATGACGTCCTTCGACTTCGATACGCTGATCGAGCGCCGCGGAACCGACGCAAAGAAATGGGCCGCCTATCCGGCAGACGTCCTGCCCATGTGGGTGGCAGACATGGATTTTGCAGCGCCCCCGTCGGTCATCGAGGCGCTGCAGGCCCGCGTCGAGCATGGCGTGTTCGGTTATGGCCTGCCGCAGGATGCATTTCGCCAGCAGATCGTCGATGACATGCAGGCGAAATATGGCTGGGCGATCTCGGCCGACGATATCGTCTTCCTGCCGGGCGTCGAGCCCGGCTTCAACATGGCACTGAAATCGGAAACGAAGCCCGGCGACGGCCTGCTGATCCAGACGCCGATCTATAGTCCCATCCTCAATGCGCACCGTCATTGGGGGCTGGAAAGCATCGATGCGCCGCTGGTGACGACGGCCAAGGGTTACGAGATGGATACGACAGCGCTGGATGCGGCCATGGCGAAAAGCCGGGCCTTCCTGCTCTGCAATCCGCACAACCCGACCGGCAAGGTGCTCACGCACAGCGAACTGACGGCCATCGCCCAGTCCGCCATTCGCCACGACGTTCTGGTGATTGCCGACGAAATCCACTGCGAATTGCTGCTCGACGGTCACCGCCACATCCCGATCGCCTCGCTCTCGCCGGAGATCGCAGAGCGCACCATCACGCTGATGTCGGCCAGCAAGACCTATAATATTGCAGGTTTGAAGACCGCTTTTGCCATTGTCCCAGACGCCGATCTCCGCCGGCGCTTCAACGCTTCCCGTCTCGGGCTGGTCGACAGCGTCAATGTACTAGGCCTTGAGGCCAGCCGGGCAGCCTACGCCACGGCCGGTGCCTGGCGCGATGCGCTGCTCGCCTATCTGCAGGCAAACCGCGATTACCTGCAGGGCGAACTCGCACGGCGCTTTCCCGCCATCCGCATGGTACCCGCACAAAGCACCTATCTCGCCTGGCTGGATTGTTCGGCGCTTGAGCTGCCCGAACCGCCGCAGAGCTTCTTTCTCGACAGGGGCCGGGTCGCCTTCAGCGCCGGTTCCGATTTCGGCTCGAACTATAGCCAGTTCCTCAGGGTCAACTTCGGTTGCCCGCGCCCTCTTCTGGAGGAGGGGCTGGCACGCATGGAAAAGGCGCTTTCATCGCGCCTCTAGCGTGGCGATAAAGCCGAAAGCATGCGACTGGCGCTGGCGCTGACAATCCGCGTCTTCAGGACCGTCGCCCGCTGTCGCGCCCGTTCCTGATCAGCCTGAGATGTTCGATAATGTGGCGCCCGGAACCCTCGACATGCTGGGCGATGATCCGGGCGGCACCGTCGGCATCCTGCGCGGCAATGCAGCGCAGCAGCTCGCGATGTTCGTTGAGCACGCTGGTCTGGCGGCTAAGCGATGTCTGGAAGTTGCGGCTGATCGCCGACAGGATCTCGCGGTGGCGCCACCACAGATCGACGGCATGGCGATTATAATGCCGGTCGTACATGACCTGGTGAAAGGTCATGTCGAGCTTTGAATGGGCATGCGGGTCGGCAAAGTTCAGCGCCTCCATCTGCGCCTGCAACGCCTCCAGCCGTTCGAGATCCGCCTGTGTCGCAAGGCCGACGAACCAGCGCGTCAGCGCCGGCTCGATCAGCACCTCGATCTCGAAAATGTCGCGCACGAAGGTTTCGTCGATAGGCCGGACGCGCGCGCCGCGATTGGGCATCATCACCACGAAACCTTCGCCGCGCAGTTGCTGCAGCGCTTCGCGCACCGGGTTCGTGGACGTTCCCATGCGCTCGGCAAGCTCGGCCACCTTGAGCCGCGCGTTGGCGGCTAGGCGCCCCTGGATGATGTCGTCGCGGATGCGCTCGTAGATCGAGGCTTCAACCTGTTCCGTGTCGTCGGCCTGCAGCAAAGGGATGATCGTGCTCATGACCTCGTTTTAGCCGAAACCTGGGCATGCTGCCAAGTGCGAATTATTCCATTTAGCACACGCTCGTTGACAAATAATGTACGATCTGAGAGTTTCCGTGCATCCGGTTGGCTGGGACGATCGGGCGTGCCTGAGGAGCGGGCACTTACCAAGTGGAGGAATACCATGTGCTATCAGCACAAGCTGCGCAGCCTCATCGTGTCGACGGGGCTGATGGGAGTTGTTGTCTGCGGATTGGCCGGCGCGCCTTTCGCGCAAGAGTATCACCAGGCGCCTGTCCTCGATGAACAGGTGAAGGCGGGCAAGCTGCCGGCGGTGACCGAACGTCTTCCAGAACATCCGTTCGTCGAAACCATGGTCGACGGCGTCGGCAAATATGGCGGAACGCTGCGTACGACGATCCTTGCCAATGGCGACCAGTACAATCTGACCCGCACCATTGCCAACGAACTGCTAGTGCGCTGGGATCCGAAGTGGAGCAAGGTCGAGCCGTCACTGGCGGAGAAATTCACCGCGTCCGATGATGCCACCACCTACACCTTTACCCTGCGCAAGGGGCTGAAGTGGAGCGACGGCCAGCCTTTTACCGTCAACGACATCATGTTCTGGTACGAGGACGTGTTCATGAACCCGGCGCTGTCGCCGGCCAAGAACCCGACCTTTACCGTGGCCGGCAAGCCGGTCAAGGTTCGCAAGATCGACGAACAGACGGTAGAGTTCAAGTTCGACGCGCCCTATGGCCTGTTCCTGCAGCAGCTCGCCTATGGCCAGGGCCACCTGCCGGTGATCTACCCGAAACATTATCTCAGCCAGTTCCACGAGAAGTACAACAAGGACGGTATTCCGGCACTGCTCAAGGCAAACCCGGCGGTGAGCGACTGGGTGTCGCTGTTCAACTCGAAGATCTCGCTGACCTTCCAGCCCGCCTACTGGCAGAATCTGCAACTTCCGACCATGAACCCATGGATCCTGACGGTGCCCTATGCCGATGGCGAGCGGGTGGCAGCCAAGCGCAATCCCTTCTACTGGAAGGTCGATACGGCCGGTAACCAGCTGCCCTATATCGACAACGTCACCTGGGCAAAGCTTGATGATCCGCAGTTGATGGCGCTGAAGATGACGTCGGGCGAATTTGACTTCGCGTTCCGCCATATCAACAATTCCACCTTCAAGTCGGTTCTGTTCGACGGCCAGGAAACCGGCAAATACCGTTTTGTCGACGTGAAGGACCTGCCGGCCAATGACGCCGTCATCCTGCTCAACCTCAACTCAAACGATCCGGTGAAGCGGAAAATCTTCCAGAACAAGGATTTCCGCATCGGGCTCAGCAAGGCGATCAACCGGCAGGAGATCATTGATCTCGTCTATGTCGGCCAGGGCGCCCCGGCGCAGGTTGCCGTGCAGCCGGAACATGAGCTGTTCAACGAGAAGGAGGCAACGCAATATACCGAGTATGATCCGGCAGCGGCCAATGCCGAACTCGACAAGCTGATGCCGAACAAGGACGGCGAAGGTTTTCGCCTCGACGAGACCGGCAAGCGCTTCACCATCAACTTCATGGTTGCCGATGTGTTCGGCCTGTCCTATCCGGATGTCATGCAGATGGTGCAGCAATATGCGAAAGACGTCGGCATCGATATCCAGATCCGCACCACCGATCGCGCGCGGCTGAACACCATGTGGAGCGCCAACGAGCAGGACGCCTATATCTGGAACTGCGTCGGCGGCCTGTCTGAAGTCTATACCGATCCGCGCTGCTACATGCCGTTCCAGAAGGCGGACATCTTCTTTGCCGTGCGCTGGGCCGAATGGTACGCCAATCCCGCCACCGGCGAGGAGCCGCCCGCAAACATCAAGGCGCTGATGGCGGCCTATGACAAGGTCAATGCGTCCGTCAATGATGACGACCGCAAGGCACGGATGAAGGAATTCCTCAACCTTTCGGCGGAGAACTTCCTCAACATCGGCATTTCCCGGCCCATGCCGAAATACATGATGGTGTCGAAGGATCTGAAAAACGTCGTCGACGGCATTCCGATCACCGGCAACCTGTGGCACCCGGCGCCGACCCTGTCGCAGTGGTATTTCGACAAGGCCCGCTAGGCCGCACACAAAGGCCGGAAGCGTCAGCGCTTTCGGCCAAGCTCTCTCCCGTGAAAATCAACGGTCATTGACATGCTTCGCTATATCGCCAAGCGGCTGGTGTTTGCCATTCCGACACTGTTTGCCGTCTCGATCATTGCCTTCATCATCATCCAGCTGCCGCCGGGCGATTATCTGACGACGCTGATGGCCGATTGGGCAAGCCAGGGCGGCGCCGTGGAAGCCGGGACCGTTGCCGCCATGCGCGAGCGCTACGGCCTCGATCAGCCGATGTATTTCCAATATTACAAGTGGATGGCGGGCATTCTCCTGCACGGCGATTTCGGCATCTCGTTCGAACTTGGCAAGCCGGTGACGGAGCTGATCTGGAGCCGGCTGGGCTTTTCGCTGATGCTGTCGCTGCTGACGCTCTGCTTTGTCTGGGCGGTCGCCATTCCGATCGGCATTCTGTCGGCGGTTCGCCAGTATTCGATCTCCGATTATGTCGTGACCTTCCTTGCCTTCTTCTTCCTTGCCGTGCCCGACTTCCTGATGGCGCTCGGCGCCATGTATGTAATGTCGGTCTGGTTCGGCCAAAGCGTCGGCGGCCTGTTCTCGCCTGCCTATGTCGATGCCGGCTGGAGCCTCGGCAAACTGCTTGATCTGGCAAATCATGTCTGGCTGCCGGTGATCGTCATCGGCCTTGGCTCGCTTGCAGCGCTTGTGCGCATCATGCGGGCCAACCTGCTGGACGAACTGTCCAAGCCCTACGTCACCACCGCCCGCGCCAAGGGCATGTCCGAGTTCGAGCTTTTGATCCGCTATCCGGTGCGATTGGCGCTCAACCCGCTGATTTCGACACTCGGCTGGATCCTGCCGGCCGTCATTTCCGGCGAAATCATCGTTTCCGTCGTGATGAGCCTGCCAACCACGGGTCCGTTGCTGCTGCGCGCGCTGCTGGCGCAGGACATGTATCTCGCCGGCTCGCTGATCCTCCTCATTTCCGTCCTCACCATCATCGGCACGCTGATCTCCGACATCCTGCTGGCCATGACCGATCCGCGGATTAGACTGACATGACCGACATGACCCACCTCCCCCCCGAGACAGAAACCGGGATCGATCTTGCCGACAAGACGATCGCGGTTGCCGGCCAGTGGCGCCTGTTCTGGCTGAAGTTCAAGAAGCACAAGATCGCGCTGGCAAGCCTCGTCATCATCTGCCTGATGTATCTCATTGCCGCCTTTGCCGATTTCATCGCGCCGCTTGATCCCAATGCCACCAATGCCCGCTTCACCTACGCGCCGCCGCAAGGCCTTTCACTGATGCATGACGGCGCCTTCATGCCCCATGTCGACCAGTTGAAGATGACGCTCAACAAGGAGAGCATGCGGCGCGAATTCGAGCCCGACCCGCAAAAACCAGTGGCTGTTGGATTTCTCGTGCCGTCCGCGCCCTACAGCATGCTCGGGTTCATCCCCATGCAGACAAAGCTGTTCGGGCTCGTCAACGCAAAGCCGGGCGACAGCCTTTACATCATGGGGGCCGACCGGCTCGGGCGCGACATCTTCTCGCGCGTCGTCTACGGCGCCCGCATCTCGCTTTCCATCGGCCTCGTCGGCGTGCTGATGAGCCTCGTGCTCGGCGTTGCGATTGGCGGCGTGTCCGGCTTCTTCGGCGGCTGGGTGGACATGGTGATCCAGCGCATCATCGAATTGCTGCGGTCGATCCCGACGATCCCGTTGTGGATGGGGCTGGCTGCCGCCATTCCGGTCGGCTGGCCACCGTTGCGCACCTATTTCGTCATTACGCTGATCGTCTCCCTGCTTGGGTGGACCAGCCTTGCCCGCGAGGTGCGCGGAAAGTTCCTGTCGCTGCGCGACGAGGATTTCGTCACCGCCGCCCGCCTCGACGGCATGAGCGAGATCGGCATCATCTTCCACCATCTGGTGCCATCCTTCATGAGCCACATCATCGCGACCGTGACGCTGGCCATCCCGACGATGATTCTGGCGGAAACCGCGCTGTCCTTCCTCGGCATCGGCCTGCAGCCGCCGATCATCTCCTGGGGCGTGCTGTTGCAGGAGGCGCAGAACATCCGCGCGGTAGCGCAGGCGCCCTGGCTGCTGTTTACGCCGGCGGCCGCCATCGTGATTGCCGTGCTTTCCCTCAATTTCCTTGGCGACGGACTGCGCGACGCCGCCGACCCGTACGAGTCCGTCTGATGAGCATGACCCACGACACCATTCTGAATGTCGAAGACCTGCGCACCTACTTCAAGACCCGCACCGGGGTATTCAAGGCGGTCGATGGCGTGTCCTTTCAATTGCAGCGCGGCAAGACGCTCTGCGTCGTCGGCGAAAGCGGTTCCGGCAAGTCGGTCACGGCCCGCTCCATCCTGCAGATCGTCGACAGGCCCGGCAGGATCGAGGGTGGCTCGATCTGGCTCACCCGGGAGGACGGCTCGACGGTCGATCTGGCAAAGCTCGATCCGCGCGGCGAAGAGATCCGCCGGGTGCGCGGCCGTGACATTGCCATGATCTTCCAGGAGCCGATGAGTTCGCTGTCTCCGGTCCACCGCATCGGCGAGCAGATCGGCGAGGCGCTGCGTATCCATTTCGGCACGCCGAAGGCCGAGCGCCGCGAACGGGTGCTGGACCTGCTGCGACAGGTGGAAATTCCCCGACCCGAAACGGCTATCGACCGCTATACGTTCGAGTTTTCCGGCGGCATGCGCCAGCGGGTGATGATCGCCATGGCGCTTGCCTGCAATCCGAAAGTGCTGATCGCCGATGAGCCGACGACGGCGCTCGACGTGACGACGCAGGCGGAAATCCTCGACCTGATCAAGCGGCTGCAGCAAAACCATGGCATGGCCGTGCTTTTCATTACCCACGACATGGGCGTGGTCGCCGAAATCGCCGACGAGGTGCTGGTGATGTATCGCGGCCGGGTGATGGAGCATGGCAGCGTCGATGAGGTCTTTCATGCGCCAAAGGACAACTACACCAAGCGGCTGATCGGCTCCGTGGTGCGGCTGGAGCGCAAGGCCGAGATCCGGCTGAAGCGGGCCGAAATCGCAGCCGACGCCCCGCTGCTGCTCGACGTGCGCAACATGTCGCTGACGTTTCCATCCGGCCTGAAGGCGGTTGACGACGTGTCGTTGACCGTCCGGCCGGGCGAGACGCTCGGCATTGTCGGAGAAAGTGGCTCCGGCAAGACGACGATGGGGCGCTGCCTGCTGCGCATCTACGATCCACAAGCGGGCGAGATCAACTACCGCCGCGCCGATGGCAGCAGCATCGACCTGCGGCTTGCTGACAAGCCGCAACTGAAGGAACTGCGCCGCGAGGTACGGATGATCTTTCAGGATCCAGTCGGATCGCTCAGCCCGCGCAAGACCGTTGGCCAGATCATTGCCGAACCGCTGAAACTGGCCGGCATGCGCGGTGCGGAACTGGAAGATCGGGTGGCGGAACTGATGCAGCAGGTGGGGCTTGAACCCAGCTGGCGCGAACGGTATCCGCACGCGTTTTCCGGTGGCCAGCGCCAGCGTATCGGCATTGCCCGCGCCATCTCCGTCAAGCCCCGACTGATCGTTGCCGACGAAGCGACCTCAGCGCTCGACGTATCCTTGCGCTCGCAGGTGCTCGACCTGATGATGAAACTGCAGGATGAGCTGGGGCTCTCCTACGTGTTCATTTCCCACGACATGTCGGTGATCCGCTACATGTGCGACCGCGTGGCGGTCATGTATCGCGGTCGCATCGTGGAAGCCGGCGACACCGACCAGGTCGTCAATCGTCCGACCCATGACTACACGAGGGCGCTGCTCTCGGCCATTCCCCATCCAGATCCCCGCGACCGACGGATACAGAACCGTTTCCGCTATGTCGCGCCCACTGTTCCAGCAAACGGATAAGTCGATGAAAATCACCGATGTCAAAATCATTGTCTGCTCTCCCGGCCGAAATTTCGTCACGGTCAAGATTTTCACCGACGAAGGGCTGACGGGCGTTGGCGATGCGACGCTGAACGGGCGAGAATTGGCGGTGGTCGCCTATCTGGAAGAACATATCGCGCCGCTTCTGATCGGCCGTGATCCAAGCCGCATCGAAGACATCTGGCAGTATTTCTACAAGGGGGCCTACTGGCGCCGGGGTCCGGTGACGATGGCAGCGATTGCCGGCATCGACACGGCACTCTGGGACATCAAGGCCAAGGCCGCCAACATGCCGCTCTACCAGCTGCTCGGCGGTGCGAGCCGCGAAAAGGTGCTGTGCTACACGCATGCGCAAGGAACCAACATTGCAGAAGCGGTCGATGCCGTAGGCCGGCGCATCGAGCAAGGCTACAAGGCCGTGCGCGTACAGGTCGGCATTCCGGGCCTACCGGACGTTTATGGCACAGGCGCCAAGGCGATTACCAACAATGCGCAAGATGATGCCGTGCCGCACGAGGAAGTGTGGTCAACGTCGAAATACATGCGCCACATCC
Organism: Neorhizobium sp. PAMB6716; assembly: GCF_058242805.1. NCBI lineage: Bacteria > Pseudomonadati > Pseudomonadota > Alphaproteobacteria > Hyphomicrobiales > Rhizobiaceae > Neorhizobium > Neorhizobium sp. PAMB6716. Next base: position 1,033,788 of record NZ_JBZAYW010000002.1, on the reverse strand, counting down.
CAAAACTGTTCGAGGCGGTGCGCGAGGCACACGGATGGGACGTTGAACTTCTGCATGACGCGCACCACCGGCTGACGCCGATCGAGGCGGCGCGCGTCGGCAAGGATCTCGAATTTGCCCGACTGTTCTGGCTGGAAGATACGGTTGCGGCCGAACACCAGGAAGGCTTTCGCCTGATCCGCAAGCACACGACCACGCCGCTTGCCGTTGGCGAAGTGTTCAACACTCTCTGGGACGCGCGCCTTCTGATGGAAGAGCAGCTGATCGACTATATCCGCACCACCTGCGTGCATGCCGGCGGCGTGACCGCACTGCGCCGGATCATGGACTTCGCATCGGTCTATAATGTGCGCACCGCCTGCCACGGCGCCATGGACATGTCACCGATCTGCCTGGGCGCCAACCTTCACCTTGATCTCTGGGTGCCAAACTTCGGTATTCAGGAATATTCCGGCTACCTGCCGGAAATCCTCGACGTCTTCCCCGGCGCCTGGAGCCTGAACGACGGCTATCTGCATCCGGGCGATGCCATCGGCCACGGTGTTGATATCAATGAGGAACTGGCGGCCAAGTATCCCTATCAGCGCGCCTATCTGCCGGTGAACCGTCTGGAAGACGGCACCCTGTGGCACTGGTAGGCGAACAGCAAAGGGAGGCACAACCATGAAGATCACTGCGATCAAGACCTATGCCGTCAAGGTCGGCATCCGCAACCAGCTCCTCGTCAAGGTGGAAACCGATGACGGCATTTTCGGATGGGGCGAAAGCGGCCTTTCTGGTCGTGAAAAGGCTGTTGCCGGCGCGCTCGAACACTATGCGGAATTTCTCAAAGGCCGCGACCCGTTCAGGATCGGCGCGCTCTGGCAGGAATTGTACCGCAGCCAGTATTTCGAGGGTGGCCGCGTGTTGCAGGCGGCGATTTCAGCCATCGACATCGCGCTCTACGACATCAAGGGCAAGGCGCTGGGCGTTCCCGTCTACGACCTCCTCGGCGGCAAGCAGCGCGACCGCATTCCGACCTTCGCCACGACCTTTGCAGCGCCCGGACCGGAAATGATCGAGCAGGCAAAAATGCTGGTCGAGCATGGCTGGACGGCGATGCGCCTGTCGCCGGCCGGTCACGAGGAAAAGGAAATCTACGAACCGCGCGAGCATATCGCAACAACGGCCAAGTGGCTGGTGAAGGCACGCGAGGCGCTCGGCGACGACATCGTGCTCGGCATCGACTATCACCATCGCCTCAGCGTGGCGGAAGCTGCCAGCTTCTGCCAGAAGATGCCCTCGGGAACACTCGATTTCCTTGAAGAACCGATCCGCGACGAATCTCCCGGCGCCTATGAAGCACTCCGGCGGATGACGGATATCCCCTTTGCCATCGGCGAGGAGTTTGCCTCGAAATGGCAGTTCCAGCCGTATATCGAGCGCGACATCCACCAGTTCAACCGGCTTGACGTGTGCAATGTCGGCGGGTTGACGGAGAGCATGAAGGTCGCCGCCTGGAGCGAGACGCATTATGTCGACATGATGCCGCACAATCCGCTCGGGCCGGTGTGTACGGCAGCAACCGTGCATTTTTGCGCGGCCGTGCCGAATTTCTCCTGGCTCGAAACCCGCAGCAGCCCGGCGGAAACACATCTGGGATTCGACAACTCCGACTTTTTCCCAACTCAGCCCCGGCTTGAAGGCGCCTTCTACCCCGTCTCCGATGCACCCGGGCTCGGCATCGAAGTGAACGAGGACCTGCTTTCCCGGCAGGAATTCGAATTCTGGGAGGCACCGCACCTCAAGCGCCGGGACGGATCCGTCACCAACTGGTGAAATCCGCCAGTCTTTCAGGACGAGGTTGCCGTGCGGATGTGATCGAGAAAGATCGATTGCAGCCTGCTCGGCAGCCAGGTCTCGCGCATGGTGATGCCGATTGTGCGCGTGCCGAGCCGCTCGCGCACATGGCCGGTGACAGGAATGCACGACAGCAGTCCTTCGCGTTCCTCGACAGCGATCTGTCGGCTTGAGAGCATCGACAGGCGGTCGCTTTCCAGAATGATGGCGCGGGTCAAAACGAGGGAGCTTGTCTCTATGCTGGCGCGCGGCGATATCGGGCATGTCTCGAAAAGCGCATCGAAGGCAGCGCGAATGGGCGTGCCCGACCGTTGCGCCACCCATTCCTGTTGCGCCAGGTCATCGAGCGATGCACCTTTGGAACATGCTGCCAGCGGATGGTTCGCCCGACCGACGATCGCATAGGGGTCGTCGAACAACGCTTCGGTTTTCAGGCCGGCCAGATCGCTTCCCGAGCGTAGGGCCCCGATCAGGATGTCGCTCGCCCCTGCGCGCAGCTGCTGTGACAGGAGTTCGTAGGAACCGTCCATCACCTCGACCCTTGCATTGGGATGAGCGGCGAGCAGCGGATTGAGCGCGCGGGACAGAAGCAGGGTGCGGGCAAGCGGCAGGCACGCGATCTTGATCTTTCCTTCCAGGCGGCCTTCGAGTTCCTTGAGTTCGTCGGCGGCCTGTTCCAGTTCGATGAGCGCCACCTGCCAGCGCATGGCGAGGCGCCGCCCGACCGTATTCGGCGCTAGGCCGCTTGGGCTGCGCACGAAGATGGCCTTGCCGAGATTGGCCTGCAACTCGTGCAGTGTCCGGTGGAGGGCTGCTGCGGAGCGCGCGCCGGAGCGCGCCGCTTCGGTGATCGAGCCGCTGCCGGCAAGCGCGATCAGCGCCTCGATCTGGCGAAAGCTGATATGGGCAAGGGCCTTGGACACCAGGATGGGGTCGCGTTTCGAGCTGGCGCCGAGCGTTTCTCCGAGCGCCGCGATGAGCTGGTTTTCCATCCGGTACAACCGCGCCAGAAGCACCTCTCCGGCATTCGTCGGCTGGCTGCCGGCGGCGTAACGGGTAAGCAGCTGCGCACCGAAGCGGGCCTCGATGCCGGCGAGAGCCACGGAGACCGAGGGCTGCGAGACATTGAGGTCGGCTGCCGCGCGATTGAGGCTGCCCGTCTCGCAGACGCGCATGAAGGCACGCAGATGACGAAGATTGAGGTCGGTTGCGATCATGGGAGAACCATACACGGATTCGCAAAAAGCTATAACCCGGCACTGCTTTCGTATTAGCCCCGCCCTTACCTTTGGTGCGAATGTTCGCCTCAAACATGGAGGAGCATCAACATGCATCAGAAGACCGGGCTCGTTGTCAGTGCCCATTCCGCAGATTTCGTCTGGAGGGCCGGCGGCGCCATCGCGGCTCATACAAAGCAGGGTTATGCTGTCACCGTCGTGTGCCTGTCATTCGGCGAACGCGGCGAGTCCGCCAAGCTCTGGCGCAAAGCCGGCATGACACTCGACGCCGTGAAGACCGACCGCAGGCGCGAGGCAGAGAATGCCGCCAAAGCGCTTGGCGTTCACGATATCCAGTTCTATGACCTGGGCGATTATCCCCTGCAGATCACGCCGGCGGCGTTCGATCGGCTGGTCGATCTCTACCGCGAGATCCGCCCGGAATTCATGCTGACCCATTCCCGCCAGGACCCCTACAACTTCGACCACCCGATGGCCACGGAGTTTGCGCAGCATGCGCGCGTCATCGCGCAGGCACACGGGCACCGGCCGGACGTGCCTATCCTCGGCGCTCCCCCGGTGTACCTGTTCGAGCCGCACCAGCCGGAGCAGTGCAACTGGAAGCCCAATTTCCTTCTCGATATCACCGAGGTCTGGGAGAAGAAGCTGGCAGCCATCAAATGCATGGAAGGCCAGGAGCATCTCTGGGAATATTATACCCGGGTCGCGCTTCAGCGTGGTGTCCAGGCGTCGCGCAATTCCGACTACAAGATCGCCTATGGCGAGGCCTATGAGGCGGTCTTTCCGCATGTCACCGGCACGCTCGGTCATGGAGCCCTGGCATGAGTGTCGTACACCGCACCATTGAGCGGCCGCTGCTCGCCATCGTCGATGCGCTGGCTGAATGCGGCACAGCGACTGTCCATGAAGCCATGGGCCGCATCGGCCTGCTGCAATCCTACATGCGGCCGATCTTTAAAGGCGCGCGGGTGGCCGGCACTGCGGTGACGGTGTCCATTCCGCCGGCAGACAACTGGATGCTGCATGTGGCCGTGGAGCAATGCCAGGAGGGCGACATCCTGGTCGTTGCCCCGACCTCGCTTTGCGATGCAGGCTATTTCGGCGAACTGCTTGCCACATCCCTCAAGGTGCGTGGCGTGCGCGGGCTGGTGATCGAGGCCGGTGTTCGCGACATCGCCGAACTGGAGGAAATGGGCTTTCCCGTCTGGTCCCGCTTCGTGTCCGCACAAGGCACCGTCAAGGCGACGCTCGGTTCCGTCAACGTCCCCATTGTCTGTGCCGGCGCCAGTATCTCGCCCGGCGACATCATCGTTGCCGATGACGATGGCGTGATGGTCGTGCCGAAAGCCAGGGCCGAAACCGCGCTGCAGGCATCCCGGGCGCGGCTGGAGAAGGAACGCCAGACCCGCGCGCGACTGATGGCGGGGGAACTGGGCCTCGACATCTACGGGATGCGCGAGACGCTTGCCGCCAAAGGACTGACCTACATCGATTGATCAGAAGCCGGGAAAGGGAGAGGAACCTTTTCCGCACGGGAGGACATATGACCACGATTGCTTTCATCGGTTTCGGTGAGGCGGCGCAATCCATCGCCGGCGGCCTTGATGGCCAAAACGCCGTGCGGCTTGCCGCATTTGACCTGCGGTTTCAGGATCCGGCAGCCTCTGCGGGCCTGCGCGCTACTGCGGCAGAACGCGGCGTGCAGCCGCTCGACACGATTGCCGACATCGCGTCGGCGGATATCGTTCTGTCGCTCGTCGTGGGGGCAGCGACCAGAGCCGTTGCAGCGTCAGTCGCCCCGCATCTTTCGCAGCATGCCATCTTCATCGATCTCAACTCCGTCGGCCCGGACACCAAGGCTCTCGCTGCAGCCGAGATCGCGGCGGGCAAGGGCAGCTTCGTTGAAGGAGCCGTCATGGCGCGCGTGCCACCTTACGCACAGAAGGTGCCGATCCTTGTTGCCGGTCCACGCGCTTTGGAGGCTGCCGAGCGGCTGAATGCACTCGGAATGAACCTTGAGGCCGTCGGTGACACACCGGGCCAGGCCTCGTCCGTGAAAATGATCCGTTCGGTAATGATCAAGGGCGTCGAAGCACTTCTCATCGAGGCGCTGTCATCGGCGGAGCGGGCCGGTGTTACCGAACGTATCCTCGATTCCGTCGGCGAAACCTTCCCGGGGATCGATTGGCGCCAGATCGCCGATTATTACCTGTCGCGTACGCTCGAACACGGTGCGCGCCGCGTAACGGAGATGACCGAAGCGGCAGAGACCATTGAATCGCTTGGACTAAAAGCTCCAATGTCGCGGGCTGCCTGCGAGACGATCGCCAAAGCCCATGCCGCACTGAAAAACCAGGGCCTGTCTGTTAACGACGGATACCGCGGTTTCGTGCCCGTCCTGGCACGTCGCCTGGCAGAGGACCTCTGACATGGATGGCATCCTTCAGTCGCTCGGCGTCATTTTTTCTTTCTCGGGCCTTGTGGTTCTTATCCTCGGAGCCTTGCTCGGCATCATCATCGGCGCCCTGCCGGGTCTTGGCCCATCGATCGGGCTAAGCCTGCTCATCCCCTTCACCTATAACCTCGGCCCCGAGCTGAGCATGCTGATGATGATCTCGCTTTATACCTCGGCCGAATATGGCGGTTCGATCAGCGCGATCCTGCTTTCGACGCCCGGCACGGCAGCAGCGGCCGCCACCGCCATCGATGGTTACGCCATGGCACGCAAGGGCAAGGCCAACGAGGCAATCTCGATTTCACTGACCGCATCCACGGTGGGCGGGGTGTTCGGTGGTCTGGCACTGCTGCTGCTGGCGATGCCACTGGCCTCGCTCGCGCTCAAATTTGGTCCGGCGGGTTATTTTGCCGTGGGCGTCTTCGGGCTGACATCGGTTGCGGCGCTCTCCGGTGGCTCGCTGCTCAAGGGTCTCGTCTGTGCTGCCTTCGGCCTTGCACTCGCAACGGTCGGCATCGACCCGATTGCCGGCACGCCGCGCTTCACCTTCGGCCTGTTCGAGCTTTATGAAGGCGTGCCGTTCCTCGCCGCCCTCATTGGTCTCTTCGCCGTCTCGGAAGCGCTGGCGATGATCGAAAACCGGGCGATGGCGACACCCCTCGTCAAGGACAAGGTCGGCCACGTGTTCATGTCGCGTGCGCTGTGGAAGGAAACCTGGCGGTCCATGCTATCAGGTTCGGTCATCGGCACGCTGCTCGGCATCTTGCCCGGCGTCGGCGGCAACATTGCCTGCTGGGTGGCTCGGGATTATGCCCGGGCGCGCGATCCGCATCCGGAAGAATACGGCCTTGGTTCCGCCAATGGCATTGCGGCGCCGGAGGCCTCGAACAACGCAACGGTCGGCGGCGCTCTCGTTCCCCTGCTGGCGCTCGGCGTACCGGGCTCGCCGACGACCGCCATCATGGTTGGCGCGCTGATCATGCATGGCCTGCATCCGGGTCCGCAACTCTTCACCGAGGCGCCCTCTCTCGTCTATGCGATCCTCTTCGGCACGATCATTGCGTCACTTGTGCAATATGCCGCCGGCTCGCTGTTCCTGCCGCTGATGGCCCGGGTCATGCGCCTGCCGGATGCGGTGATCGCGGTCGGCATCATGGCCTTCGCCGTGCTCGGCGCCTTTGCCATCCGCAACCTGATGTTCGACGTCTACCTGATGCTCGGTTTCGGCGTCGTCGGTTATCTCATGAAGAAGCTGCGGTTCCCGGTTGCACCGGTCATTCTGGCGATGGTGCTCGGTTATCTGGTGGAATCCAATTATCGCACCGCGCTGGTTTCCTCGCAGGGCGACTACATGATTTTCATCACCGATCCGGTCAGCCTGCTGTTCCTCGTCCTCAGCCTTGTCAGCCTGCTGACACCGCTCTGGCGACGGTTTCAGGCCCGTCGCACACGGCAGGGGAGCGCCGACGAAGCGAAGGGCGCTCTGCGCTGATCAAAAACTTAAACAGGAGGAGAAAACACATGAAGATCAACAGAAGACTGTTCGGCAGACGTCTGGCCGGGACCGCCCTTGGACTGGCACTCGCCCTGTCGGGTGTTGTTGCGCCGGCACCGGCGATGGCGGCCGGGTTCCCGGACAAGGGTGTGACGCTTGTGGTCTGGGCGGGTGCTGGAGGAGCGCTCGACACCTATGGTCGCAAGCTTGCCGAGCTTCTGGAAAAGGACGCCGGCTGGAAGGTCAAGGTGGATAACCGCCCCGGTGGCAGCGGCGCGGTCGGCGTATCGCAGATCATGACCCAGCCGGCGGACGGCTACAACATTCTGGTTTTTACCGGAACGCTGACATTCGGTATCGCGCAGGGCCTCATTCCCTTCAAGCTGAAGGATTTCCGCATGCTGCGGGCCATGCAATCGGAGCCTTCCTCGCTGGCCGTCCTGTCCGACAGCCGGTTCAAGACGGTGGACGATTTCGTCAAATACATGAAGGAAAACCCAAGCGGGCTGAAGGTCGGCGGTCACGCACCGGGCGGCTTCCACCAATACATGCTCTACCAGTTGATGAAATCGGGCGGCTTCGAGAGCGGGTGGATCCCGCATGATGCCTCCGGCAAGGTGACGCTTGCTCTGCTCGGCAAACACATCGACGCGGCGATGATGACACCGTCGACGGGCCTTGCCCAGGTGAAGAACGGCGACATCAGATTGCTGGGTGTCTCCACCGACAAGCGCAGCGAGTTTCTGCCCGACGTGCCGACATTCAAGGAACAGGGCTATGATATCGAGGGGGCCGTCTGGCGCGGCATCGCCGTGAAAGCCGGGACGCCCGACGATGTCGTCAATTCCATTCAGACGGCCATAGACAAGGTCACTGCTTCGCCAGACTGGAAGAAGTTTCAGTCCGAGCAACTCCAGGACAGCCCTGACTGGAAAGAAGAAGAGTTCACCCGGCGCGCGGAAAGCGATCTCGCAAGCCAGCTCGACTTCCTGAAAGCGAACGGATACGCGCAATGACGACGAAGGCTTCGTTCGCTCAAGGTTCCAACCACGTCCCCCCATCAGGGGGCGTGGCAACCCGCAAACACTTCTGGCAAAACCTTATTGCCGCTGGCATTTCCATGCTCTGGAATGCCGCCTTTCTTTCCATGAGCCTTGGCTTGCCGGCCGGCCATTCGCGCGGCGATGTCGGGCCGGGATCGCTGCCCATCGAAGTCAGCGTCTTCGGACTGATCGTCTCGGCGGTCTATCTGGTGCAGGTCTTGCGTGGAAAAGACTTCGGCGGCTCGAGCGACAGGATAGACGTCGCGCGTGTGGCTGGGCTGCTTGGCCTTTTCATCGCCGTTGCGCTCAGCGCAAAATGGATTGGTCTTGCCCTTTGCCTTGGCATCGGCACAGGCGTGGCGACGCTGCTTTTTCCGGGGGAACGGCCGTTTATCCGCGCTATCGCCACCGGTGTCGGATTCTGGGCAATCGCCTACGGGCTGTTCGGCAGGCTGCTCGAACTTCCACTGCCCTGACCTCAACCGAAATCAACAGGAGTGATGACCATGATGCAGAACGGGATCGCGTGCATGATGATGCGGGGCGGCACCTCGAAGGGGGCCTATTTCCTCGCCGACGATCTGCCCTCGGAGAGCCATGAGCGCGACCGTCTTCTGCTGCGTATCATGGGCTCGCCCGATCCGCGCCAGATCGACGGTATCGGCGGTGCGGATCCGCTGACCAGCAAGGTCGCTGTCGTGCGTGCATCGACCCGGCCGGGCTTTGACGTCGATTACCTGTTCCTCCAGGTGTTCGTCGACCAGGCGCTTGTCAGCGATAGCCAGAATTGCGGCAATATTCTTGCGGGCATCGGTGCGTTTGCCGTCGAACGTGGGCTCGTCAAGGCCAGCGACGGCGAGACTGCTGTCCGCATCTACATGGAAAATACCGGACAATCCGCCGTGGCCCGGATCCGCACCGAAAACGGCCGGCCGGTCTATACCGGCGACGCCTCCATAGACGGTGTGCCGTGGCCGGCGGCCCCCGTCTATCTCACATTCACCGATGCCGCCGGCTCAAGCTGCGGAGCACTGCTGCCGACCGGTTCAGCTGCAACCGAGATCGATGGCATCACCTGCACGCTGATCGACAACGGCATGCCTGTCGTTGTCATGCGCGCGGCAGATTTCGGCTTGTCCGGTTATGAGAGCCGCGAGGACCTGGAGGGGAACGAAAAGGTCAAGGCGCGGATCGAGCGCATCCGGCTTGCGGCAGGCCCGCTGATGAACCTCGGCGACGTCACGAAGAAATCCGTTCCGAAGATGACGCTGGTCGCACCGCCGCTCAGCGGTGGCGCCATCATGACCCGCAGCTTCATTCCCCACCGCGTCCATGCGTCCATCGGCGTGTTCGGAGCCTTGAGTGTTGCCACGGCCTGCATGTTTCCCGAAAGCCCGGCCTTCACCATGGCCGTCCTTCCGGCCGGTGACGACAAGACCGTGGCCGTCGAACATCCAACCGGCCAGATGGAAATCCTGCTGCGCCTTGACCCGAATGCGCCGGGCGGGCTCGGCGAATGTTCGTTTCTGCGCACCGCCCGCAAGCTTTTTGATGGATACGTGTTCGCAAACTGACATTGCGAGCACGAAGGGAGGCTTCATGAAGGGAGAGGCTGTATTCCCAGAATGGCGTTTTGAAAGGATCTTCGGAAGTCACGCTACTCGGCAGTCGAATCAGCTGACGCGATTGGCGGATGGCACGGGAGAAATCTGCATCAATAATGTGCATGCTCGATTGTTGTGCTTGAAATTGCTGATACCACCGTTAGTATCAGGGGGTCGAAGGGAGCAGATCCCCCGCGAGACCCCCGGCACATTTCCCGAAGAAGGACAAACCCCATGACGAAAGCAACTCGGCTGCGCGCCTCAGCTCTGGCGATCGGCGCCGTACTTGCCGCCTCGATCTCGACGATGGCTGAAGCAAAAACACTGACAATCTCCTGGTGGGGCTATAACGGCGACAAGCTGAACGCCAACATTGTCGAGCCGTTCAAGAAGATCTGCGGTTGCGACATCGTCTTTGAAACCGGCAACAATGCCGACCGCCTGAACAAGCTGAAGCTGCGCGGCGGCAAGGGCGTCGACGTCATCTACCTCACCGACAGCTATTCCCAGATCGGCATTGCCGAGGGCCTGTTCCAGAAGGTCGATGCCGCCAAGCTGACGAACCTTGCCGATCTCTACGACCTTGCAAAGGATCCGCAGGGCGGATACGGCCCGGCCTATACGATCGGGCGCGTCGGCATCGTCTATGACGCAGCCAAGGTCAATCCGGCGATTTCGTCGTGGAACGATCTGTGGCGCGAAGACCTGAAGAGTGCGGTTACCCTTCCGGGCATCACCACCACCGCCGGCCCGATGGTCGTGCTGCAGGCGGCAAAACATGCCGGCGTGGATGCTTTTTCCGACACGGACAAGGCGTTTGCCGCGATCGAAGCCCTGAAGCCGAACGTTGCCAAGAACTACAATACCGGTTCGGAACTGGTGAACCTCATCTCCACCGGCGAAGCCAAGGTTGCCATCGCGCAGGACTTTACCCTGGTTTCGATGAAGGCTGCCGTGCCGACGATGACCTGGGCCAGCCTGTCTGACGGCGATATCGCAACGCTCAACACCGTCAACATCCCCTCAGGTTCTGAGAATGTGGAACTGGCACACCAGTTCATCAATTTCATCCTGTCGAAGGATGTGCAGCAGATCGAAGCCGAGCAGGGGGTCGATGCACCGGTCTCCACCAAGGTGTCGCTGACGCCGGAGCAGGCCAAGATCTGGACCTATGGCGCCGACATGATCGCCAAACTCAACCGTCTCGATTACGTCAAGCTGAACGAGGCCAAGACCGACTGGATCGATGGCTGGAACGAGATTTTCAGCAAGTAAGCAGCATAATCCGTGCATGACTGTGCCGGCCCGGCCGCAATCCGGGCCGGCACACTTGAATGACAGGCGCGCTTGCGCCATCCTGACCTTGCGAGGCTTCGAGAGCTTCCGACACCCATTCACGACATCGAAATCAAGGCTCCGTCCGCCCGTCAACCGACCCTGGACACGCCGCTTGAGCAAGACATGATAAAACGTTTAAGCCCTTGGATATTGGCCGGACCGGCAAGCCTGCTCGTGCTGGTTTTCCTCATTCTCCCCGTCGGCTCGACGCTGATTGCGACCTTTACCGATGCGAAGGGCTGGGCTGCCCCTTATGCCGCCTTTTTCAACAGCGGCTTTCGGCGCACCGTGCTTTACCGCACCATCGAGATTTCGCTGATCACCACGATCATATCCGTCGTGCTCGGGTTTATCGCCGCCTATGTGGTGGCGCAGATGCCGGCGCGGCTAAAAAGCATCATGATCATCGCCGCCGTCTTTCCGCTGCTGACCGGTGTCGTGGTGCGCTCCTTTGCCTGGCTGATCCTGCTCGGTAAGAACGGCATCCTCAACACGGCGCTTCTCTCTGTCGGGTTTATTTCCGAGCCGATCTCGATGCTTTATACCGAAGGCGCCGTTATTGCGGCCATGGTCTATCTTTTCGTGCCGCTGATGATCCTGACGCTTGCCGGCGTGCTGGAAGGCATCCCCAAGGATGTGGTGGAAGCGGCGACCTCGCTGGGAGCCACCCCGTTTGCCGTGTTTCGCCAGGTCATCCTGCCGCTTGCCATGCCGGGCCTCATCGTCGGCGCGGTGCTCGTGTTTACCGGCAGCTTCACCTCCTACGCCACGCCGCAGCTGCTTGGCGGCGAGCGGCAGATGATGATGGGAACGCTTCTCTACCAGCGGGCGATGGTGACCTTCGACTGGACCGGCGCCTCAACCGTTGCCGCGATCATGGTGGTCGTGACCATTCTCATCGTTGTCTTGATGACGCGGCTTGCACGCCGCCTGAACCCGATGGCGGGCTGATCCCATGCGCAACACACTTCATCCGGCACTCATCGTCACCGCCTCGATCATCTTCATCATCCTGATCGCCCCCCTCTTCATCATTCTTGGTGCGGCCGTCAGCGATACCAATTATCTCACCTTTCCGCCGCACGGTTTCACCATGCGCTGGTTCAGCAATATCTTCGAGATCAGCGCCTTTCGCACCACCGCCATCACCAGCCTGCAGATTGCCTTTTTCGGCACGTTTCTGGCGCTTCTCATCGGCATTCCCGCCGCCTATGCGCTCAATCGTTTTCGCATCCGGCTGCCATCCTGGCTGTCGAACGTCTTTGTGCTGCCCATCCTGGTGCCGGAAATCGTGCTTGGCTTCTCGCTGATGAAATCGGTGACGATCGGCCTCAACCTGCCGGTGTTTACCACGCTGCTGCTCGGCCATGCGCTTTTGGTGCTGCCCTATGCCGTGCGGGTGGTGGGAGCAAGCCTTGCCTCTTTCGACTTTTCCATCGAGGAGGCCGCCATCAGCCTCGGTTGCCCGCCGCTCAAGGCATTTTTGACGGTGGTGCTGCCCAATATCAGCGCCGGTGTCATCGCCGCCTTCATTCTCGCCTTCATCACCTCGATCAATGACGTGTCCATTTCGCTGTTTCTGACCGGCCCCGGCATTTCCACGCTGCCGATCCAGATCCTTGCCCATATGGAACAGTTTTTCGACCCGACGATTGCCTCCGTTTCCGTGCTGCTGATGCTCTTGACGGTTGGCGTGATGGCCATCGTCGAAGCCACCCTTGGCCTCACCTTCCTGACAAAGTGAATTTGCCGTGACCGTTTCGCTGACACTCGACCATATCACCGCCCATTACGGCTCCACGCAGGTGCTGGAAGACCTTTCGCTCGCCATCAAGGCCGGCGAACTCGTCTCACTGCTCGGCTCCTCCGGCTGCGGCAAGACAACGACGCTGCGCCTGGTTGCGGGTTTTCTCGAGCCGACAAGCGGCACGATCCAGCTTGGCGAGCGCGACCTCACCCGCCTTGCCGCCCACAAGCGCGATATCGGGCTCGTGTTCCAGAACTATGCGCTGTTTCCGCATCTGTCGGTGCGCGACAATGTTGCCTTCGGGCTCAAGCAGCGCGGTCTGGGCGGCACCGAGCGCACCGCCAAGGCCAATGCCATGCTGGAGCGGGTCGGTCTTTCATCCTTTGCCGATCGCATGCCGGCGGCCCTTTCCGGCGGGCAGAAACAGCGTGTGGCGCTGGCGCGCGCACTCGTCATCGAACCGCCGCTGTTGATGTTCGATGAGCCATTGTCCAACCTCGATGCAAAGCTGCGCGTCGATATGCGCGTCGAAATCCGGCGGCTGCAACGCGCCAACGGCACGACCTCGCTGTATGTAACGCATGACCAGGAAGAAGCATTTTCCATTTCCGATCGCGTCGCCATCATGAATGCCGGCAGGATCATGCAGCTTGATCGGCCAGAAGTGCTCTACCAGCGCCCGGCCAACAGTTTTGTGGCGCGCTTTGTCGGCTTTGAGAACCTCATTGAAATGACGGTCACGGCACGCGACGGCGAGAGCGTGACGGCGGTGACGCAGGCGGGTGCTACGCTTCACCTGTCGCAGTCGCTGTTTGGAGCCATCCCCGATCGCTTCGTGCTGGCCGCGCGTCCCGATGGGCTTGCCGTCAGCCGGGAAGGGGAGGGCATCCCCGTCACGCTCGGCATCCGCACCTATCTCGGACGCGCCTATCAATACCAGTGCACGACGCCGGCCGGAGATTACCTCGGCAATGGGCCGCTCACCGAATTGCTCGACCCGGGCACGGCAGCCGTGCTGACGCCTGTGCCCGAACAATGCTGCATCCTGCCTTCAGACGCTTGAGGAAAATCCCATGCCGCTTTCCGATGCCGAACTCGACGCTGTCCTCGCCCAAGCCGATGCCACGCTGCCGCAGGCGCTCGACCGCCTTTTTGCACTGATCCGCATCCCCAGCGTCTCCACCGATCCGGCCTATGCGGCCGATTGCCGGCGCGCGGCCGAATGGCTGGCGCAGGATCTGGCCAATATCGGCTTTGACGCCTCGGTGCGCGACACGATCGGCCATCCGATGGTCGTCGGCCATGCCAGACAAGACGAGGGGGCCAACATCCTCTTTTACGGGCATTACGATGTGCAGCCGGTCGATCCGCTGGCGCTGTGGGAAACCGATCCCTTCGAGCCCGTGATGAAGCCGCTCGCCAATGGTGACACCGCCATCGTTGCGCGCGGCGCCTCCGACGACAAGGGGCAGATGATGACCTTTGTCGAGGCCTGCCGCGCCTTCAAGGTGGTCACCGGCGGACTTCCGGTCGGCATCAGCATTCTCTTCGAAGGGGAAGAGGAGGCGGGCAGCCCAAGCCTTGCGCCCTTCATGGAAGAGGCGGCAGATGAGTTGAAAAGCGATGTCGTCTACGTCTGCGATACCGACATGTGGGACCGCGAGACGCCGGCGATCACCACCATGCTGCGCGGCCTTGTCAGCCAGGAAATCGAAATCACCTGCGCCGACCGCGACCTGCATTCGGGCATGTTCGGCAATGCCGCGCGCAATGCACTACAGGTGCTGGGCGATGTGGTGGCAAGCCTTCGCAATCCGGATGGCAGCGTCGCCGTCAACGGGTTCTATGAGGGCGTGACCGAACTTTCCGATGAGGTGAGGGCGCTCTGGCGGCGGCTGCCGTTTGACGAGCAGGCGTTCCTGAACGATGTCGGCCTGTCGATCCCGGCAGGGGAGGAGGGCCGCTCTATCCTTGAACAGGTCTGGGCGCGACCCAGCTGCGAGATCAACGGCATGATGGGCGGCTATACCGGGGAGGGGTTCAAGACCGTCATTCCCGCCAAGGCCTCTGCCAAGATTTCCTTCCGCCTCGTGGCCGGCCAAGACCCGGAAAAGATCCGCGACGCATTTCAGGCGCATGTGCGGGCAAGAATTCCGGCCGATTGCAGCGTCACCTTCAAGACCTATGGCCTGGCGCCCGCCATTACCATGCCGCTCGACAGCGAATTTTTGCGCGCGACAAGCGGTGCACTGACAGCGGAATGGGGCCGCGAGACGGCACTTGCCGGCACCGGCGGTTCCATTCCGATCGTCGGCGCCTTCAAGGAGAAACTGGGGGCTGATACGCTTCTCGTCGGCTTTGCCCGCTTCGACAACCGGGTCCACAGCCCGAACGAGAAATACGATCTCTCGAGCTTCCGCCACGGCATCCGTTCCTGGATCCGCATTCTCGCGGCCCTTTCGGCCTGACGTGCAAGAAAACCATCCGGCAGACGAGACCTGCCGGACCTTTCCAATCGGGACCGATCAGAACACGATCTTCTGCACCGCACCCGTCTGGACATTAACGAGCCCCTGCGGCGCATAGTCGCTTGGCGCGACAAGCACCCAGCGCCACGGTGCGCAGGTGAGCGTGGCAAAGGCCAGCCGCTCGGGAAAGCCCGGAAACCAGCGAGGGCTGAATGTCGGCTCGTACATCCAGTCGATCTTGTCACCCTCGGCATAAAGCGCCTGCATCTCCTCATGCAGCACTTCGGGTGCGCGGCATGTCATCAGGCCAGCCACTTCATAACGCACGGTTGCCACCAGCTTCCCCTCGCGCACCAGCGCCCAGCCACCGTCATTCTCGGCGATCGCATTGACCGCCATGGCCATGGCCGCATCGGAGGAACCGACGCACCAGATGTTATGCTTGTCATGCGCCATGGAGCAGGCAAGGGCCGTCTCCGGCGTTTTTGGACCGCAGCCGATCCAGAACATTTTTGAGACGGCCGCCTTGCCGGAGAAGCGGTCAACCACCGAGAATTTTGTGATGTTCCGGCTTTCGTCGCGCTGCACCAGCCCTCCCTCGACCGGCAGTTCATAGGTCAAGAAATCATCGGCCCAATGGAAGGGACGAAGCACGGCAGCCTGCATCGTCTGGCGACCGGGTTCGGCAAAGATGGCAAAATCTGCATCGGTCAGGGGACGGCCGATATTGACCGTCTTCGTCGCCCATTCCGGCCAAGCGATTTCAGGCACATCCGGCAGATAGGTCTTGCCTTCGGATACCTGCTTTCCGTCGGCCCAGACCTTTGCAATCTCGAACGTCCCGACATCAGAGAGCAGCACGATATCCGCATAACGGCCCGGCGCAATCGAACCGACCCAGGGGGTCAACCGCATGTGGCGGGCCGGGTTGATCGTTACGCACTGGATGGCGATTTCCGGCGCAAGGCCGGATTGGATGGCAAGCCGGACGTTATAGTCGGTGGCGCCCATCTTCAGCGTATCGGAGGCGCTGCGGTCATCGGTGGTAAAGGCGATCTGCGACCAGTCGGAAAGCCCTCTCTCCAGAAGGCCCTTGATCACCTCCGGCAGGCTGTGCGGGCGAAGCTCCATGAACAGGCCATGGGTCAGCTTGTCCCAGAATTCTTGCAACGTCCAGGCTTCGTGATCGGAGGCAAGACCTGCTGCCGCAAAGGCGTTAATAGCAGGCAGATCGCGAATGCCGGCCGCATGGCCTTCAACGACGCCGCGCTGCTCGAATGTGGCGCGGATCATGCCCCAAAGACGGGTGTGCGAGGGGTTTTCCGGGTTCCAGACGGCCGGCCAGTCCATCACCTCGTCAAGGCCCGCCACCATCAGGCTCTCCTTCAGGAAGGCCTTCTGTTCGTCATAACCGAGATAACCGCCACCGTGTTCGTAACCTGTCGGCGGCACGGCGGAGCCGGGGAGGGGGAAGATTTTGAGCGGCGATCCGGCCTCGCGCGCCTTCAGCCAGAATTCCAGCGTCTTGCCTCCATTGACGTTGGAAAACTCGTGGCTTGCCTCGCAGGTCCAGGTGTTGCCGCGCGGCAGGACAAGAGCTGCCTCCCATTCCGGCGTCAGATGCGAGCTTTCGATATGCTTGTGAACCTCGCCAAGCCCCGGCACAGCGGAAAGATGCGGTTCGTGAACGTGCCGCACCACATCGCCCGGATAGCTGCCGGCAGGCCCGACATAGGCGATGCGCCGGCCCTTGATGACGATTTCCTGATCCTCCGCCCAGGTGCGGGTCGCGACATCGAGCAGGCGCCCGACGCGCAGCGCCACATCCGCCGGCTCCTTGCCCAGCGCCACCAGCGTCAACTGCTGGCGGATGGCGATTTCGGTGGCGGAATCGGGGTTGATATCGATGAGGGCGGGGCGCGTCACGGGCCACTCCTTGGCATTGCAGAGGATCGGGGTTGAACCGGCCGGCTTGTCAGCCATCCGGCAATGGTGCCACTGGGCATAAACCCGCCCCGGCCTGATCGCAACCGGCGTTTTCCGTCAGTCGTCGTCTTCTCCTGCCCCTTCGAGAAGCGGGCTCAACTCGTCCTTCTGCATCTGGTGACGGCTGAGGAGGCCGGCATCTTCCAGCATGTCGAGGTCGGGCAATTCGCGAAGCGTGGCAAAGCCGAAGGCGGCAAGAAAGGCCGGCGTCGTCACATAGGTATAGGGCGCGCCGGGGCCCGTGCTGCGCGGGCCAGAGGTTATGAAACCGAGGCGCTTGATCGTGGCAATCGTGTCGCGGTTCACCTCGCGGCCAAAGATGCGCGACAGCTCGCTGCGGGTCACCGGCTGGAAATAGCCGATCACCATCAACACCATCGCCTCCTGCTGCGAAAGCTCCACAGGGATCTTGACCGGCGCGCCCGAGGAACGCACCACATGGGCATAAGCCGGCCGCGTCCGATACTGAAAACCGCCGGCGACAGAGACGAGATCGAAGGGCCGGCTTGCCAGTTCGGCCCTGACATCGTCGATGATGAGGTCAATGTTGCAGTCACGCCCAACCACCCGGGCCAGCACATCGCGCCCGACCGGTTCACTGGAGGCAAAAACCACGGCCTCCACACGGTTCATCCATTCACGCCAGCGGGCCTGCGGGGCAAGGTCTGAAAGTTCGGTATCGAGAAGCACGGGCTGTTTCGGATTGCGCGCCATGGTCAGAGCCCAAAAACGCGCGAGTTCTGACGACCGGACAGTTCCCGGATCGCCTCGAAATCCAGAAGCCGCTCGAACAGCCGGCGCGAGGCAAACCGCGACAGCTTGCGGGTCACCAGCGAGCCGGAAACGGCATCCTCGCTCAAAAGAAGATCGACCGCATCCCCGGCACCCTTTGCGCGAAGTTTTGGCACCACCTCCAGGAGACGCTGCGCCCGCCGGTCGATGTCGCCGGCAAAACGCACCGCATCGATGGCGGCATCGGCAAGCGACAGCGTGACGGCGCGGGTAAAGCCATCCGTTTCAGGCGACAACCGCTTCTGGCTGCGCTCAGTGCGAAAATAGGCCGATTGCCGCTGCGCCATCATCAGCGGCAGCGCCACCGGCCAGCCCATCATCTCCTTCAGCATCTGGTCGGCCACCCACCAGGCCAGAAGCTCGTACGGCGCTCCGAGCGCCATGATGCGCGACACGATCTGCGCTATTGCCAGCGGCGGCGATGACGTCTGGCGCTGCAGCGCATCGCACCCGTGCGGCACAGCTTCCAACTCGTCGGTCCAGCGCAGATCGAGGGACACAGCGACGCCCTTCAATGTCTCGGCCTCCAGAAAAAGCGGCCGTGCAGCAAGTCGCTTCCAGGCGCCGTACATGTTGCCGGAGGGGCCGGCATCATCGCCGGGGCGACGCAGCACCCAGGCATCGCGCAATTGTGCGTCCTCTTCGCGCCGGCCGGAAAGGCGAACCGCGACAACCGCGCATTTCAGCGCCTGACGCTGACGCCACGCGCCGGCCCAGGGGTAATCGGCGCGCATGATCCGGTCGAGCGCCAGAAGTGCGCCCCCCGCAACAAAGGCTGCCTCCGCATCGCTGTCCACGGCAACGCGACGCGTGGTCCAGGCCGGAACCTGAAAAGCCGGATCGAGCGGCAGCGGGGGTTTTCGCGCAGGAATCATCAGGGGATCATAATGGCTTTGAGCGCTTGTGCCAGAGCATGGCCAGCGAACCGCACAGTTCTTCTCTAATCCGCATCATCCTGAAGGCGCTCATGTTCCAGCCGGCGCGACAGCAGCGGATATACCACCAGCCCGTCCTCTTCACCGCGGGGAAACTGCCCGTCGCGATGGCGCTTTTCGGCCGCCTTATAGCCGGCGGGGCTGACGCCGATATAATGCTTGAACATGCGGGAAAAATAATAGCTGTCGCTGTAGCCGACCTGCGCCGCCGTCTGCTTCACCGAACGCCCGCCGGCCAGCAGCCCCATGGCGCGCTCCATGCGCTTGAACTCCTGGTATTTGGTGGGTGTCAGCCCCACCTGCCGGCGAAAGGTGCGGCGGAAATAATCCTGATTATAGGGGATGGAGCCGAGCACCGTCTCGACGATGCCATCATCCAGCGGATCGGCCGCAATACGGCTTGCCGCCACCATCACCGCCAGCGACAGCGCATCCGGATTGTCGACCGAGACCTCCTGCTGCTGGCGCCAGCCGATGAAGGCCGCCTCGATATATTCGGTGAGGAACACCATGAACATGTGGTGCTGGGCAAGTGTGGTCGAGGACAGCGGCACCGTCTCGCGATAGTGGCGCACAAGCGGCTGCAGCATCTGCCAGCGCGGCAGGGCAACCGCGCGGCGCATCTCCATCTGCGAAATCAGGTCCATACGGCCGAAGACATTCAGCGTAAAATGCTGGGCAACGCCGGTGTAGAGGTCGCTCGAGACGGTGCGCCCGACAAATTGTGTATTCGCCTCGATCAGCATGGCTGAGCCGGGCTCCATCACCACCCGTTCGCCCGCCACCTCATACTCGCCGCGCCCTGTAAGACATATGACAAGATCATGCACCGTATTCGTCTTGTCGATGCGCCAGCTGGGGGAGTGCTGCATCTTGATGGTGGAGCGCGTGAGGTTGAGCGTCAGCGATTGCACGGGAATAGCGGCCAATGGCCCTTGTTCGCTTTTCTCCATCTTTTTGTCCGAAAGCCTCTATTCTCTTCTGCCTGCCTGCAGAAGATAGTAGCGCCCATCGATGGAAAACACCAGTTTCCATCACCTGTTCAATGGGAGGAGCGGGGCATTTTGGGGAGGAGAGGGTGCATCGAAGCGCCGCCATTCCCTTTGCCTCGATATCAAGATGCAGAATTTTGAATACCCGGAACCCACCCGGCCGGACCACGCGATAACAGCTGTGTCCGCCATTCCCCGGATCGATGGCATTTGCGTCAATGAGCAGCAGGTGCGCCAAAACCTGTATGACATGCCCTTCGAGATGGCGGCGAACGAGGTCTCGTTGCGGTCTGCGGGAGCCGCCGCATGAGTGGAGACAACCGCTTTCTCGGGCTGTTTTACCTGTCGCCCTATATCATCGGGCTTCTGGTCTTTACCGCGCTGCCCTTTGCCGCCTCGTTCTACCTGAGCTTTACCGATTACAACCTGATGTCGTCGCCGGTCTTCACCGGTCTCGACAATTACTGGAAGCTGTTTACCGGCGACCGCACGTTCCGCAAGTCGCTGTGGGTGACGCTCGTCTACGTGTTCACCACCGTACCGCTGAAGCTCGCCTTTGCGCTCTTCATCGCGGTCATCCTGAACTACAAGCTGAAATTCATCAATTTCTTCCGCACCGCCTTCTACGTACCCTCGATCCTCGGCGGCTCCATCGCGATTGCCGTGATGTGGCGTTACCTGTTTGCCGATGTCGGCATCGTCAACATGGGGCTGGCAACGCTCGGCATCGAACCGGTCAACTGGTTCGGCGATCCCACGAACGCGCTTTTCACCATCACGCTTTTGCGCCTCTGGCAGTTCGGCTCGGCCATGGTGATCTTCCTTGCCGCGCTGCAGAGCATCGACAAGTCGCTTTACGAGGCAGCCTCGATCGATGGAGCGGGCAAGTTTGCCACCTTCTGGCACATCACCATGCCGCTCATCACGCCGGTCATCTTCTTCAACCTGATTATGCAGATGGTCCAGGCCTTCCAGGAGTTCAACGGCCCCTACATCATCACGCAGGGCGGGCCGCTCAAATCCACCTATCTCCTGCCGCTCTACATCTATGAGGAAGCCTTCCGGCGGTTCGACATGGGTTATGCCTCGGCCATTGCCTGGGTGCTCTTCGTCATCATCATGGTGCTCACCCTCATCGCCTTCTGGTCCTCGCGCCATTGGGTCTATTACGCCGGCGACAAGAGGAGCTGATCCGATGGCAAACCATATCCTTTCAGAAAACCTTGCGCTCGATCAGGAAGCAGATCGCATCCTGAAGGCGCAGCGCCGCCGCCAGTTCATCAGCGCCACCCTGCGTTATGGTGTGCTGACGCTCGTTGGCCTCGTCATGCTCTATCCGCTGATCTGGCTGATCGGCGCCTCGTTCAAGACCAATTCTGAAATCTTTGCCGGGGCCGGCTTCATCCCGAACGAAGCCACCATATCCGGCTATGTGCAGGGATGGCAGACCTCGACGCCCTATACGTTCGGCCGGTTCTTCTGGAACACGTTCCTCATTGTGGTTCCAAAGATGATCGGCACGGTCATTTCCTGCACGGCGGTCGCCTACGGGTTTGCCCGCTTTGATTTTCCGGGCAAGAAGGTGCTGTTTGCCTCGCTGATCGCCACGCTTTTGCTGCCGAATGTCGTCACCCGCATTCCGCAATATCTGCTGTTTCGCGATCTCGGCTGGCTCGACAGTTTTCTGCCGCTCTGGGTACCCTCCGCCTTTGCCGGCGATGCCTTCTTCGTCTTCATGCTGGTGCAGTTCCTGCGCGCCATTCCGCGCGACATGGAAGAGGCCGCCCGCGTCGATGGCGCCAACACCTGGCAGGTGCTGCTGTTCATCGTCGTGCCACTTCTGACGCCGGCGCTGATCTCGGTCTGCCTCTTCCAGTTCATGTGGACGATGAACGATTTTCTAGGTCCCCTGATCTACCTCTCCTCGGTCGACAAGTTCCCGGTGTCGCTCGCCCTCAAGCTCTCCATCGATACCACCGAAGCCTTCGAGTGGAACCGCATCCTCGCCATGTCGGTACTGACCATCATGCCGGCGCTCATCGTGTTCTTCGTGGCGCAGAAATATTTCATCGAAGGCATCTCCGCCGGTGGCGTGAAAGGATAAGACAATGGCTCGCCTGCAGCTTAGAAACCTCGAAAAAGACTATGGCGGCTTCAAAGCCGTGCACGGGATCAACCTGGACGTCGCAGACGGCGAGTTCATGGTTCTGGTCGGCCCCTCCGGCTGCGCCAAATCCACGACGCTGCGCATGATCGCCGGTCTGGAGCGCATCACCGGCGGTGAAATCCGCATCGGCGACAACCTCGTCAACGACAAGGCGCCCGGCGAGCGCGGCATTGCCATGGTATTCCAGAACTATGCGCTTTATCCGCATATGAAGGTGCGCAAGAACCTCTCCTTCGGGCTTCGGCTCAAGCGCCGGCCGGCGGAAGAAATAGAGCAGGCAACGCAGGACGTCTCCAACATCCTGGAAATTGGCGATTATCTGGAACGGCTGCCGAAACAGCTTTCCGGCGGCCAGGCGCAGCGTGTCGCCGTTGGGCGCGCGCTCATCAAGAAACCGCAGGTTTTCCTGTTCGACGAGCCGTTGTCGAACCTCGATGCCAAGCTGCGTGCCTCCATGCGCGTGCGCATCACCGATCTGCACAAGCAGCTGAAGGCTGATGGTCTGCAATCGACGGTCGTCTACGTCACGCATGACCAGACGGAAGCCATGACCATGGGCGACCGCATCTGCGTGATGAAGGAAGGCCGCATCATGCAGGTGGCCGATCCGGTAACGCTCTACAATCGCCCGGCCAATGCTTTCGTGGCAGGTTTCATCGGCAGCCCGGAGATGAACCTCATCGACGCGGAATTGTCCGGAAGCCGTCTGGCGATCAGCACCCAGACCTATGACCTGTCGCCCGACATCATGGCGCGTCTCAGCCCGAAGACGCCGAAGGGTGTCACGCTTGGCGTGCGCCCGCAGCATTTTACCGTGGTGGGGCCAGAGGCAGAGAACGCGCTCACGGGCCGCGTCTCGCATGTCGAGTTCATGGGCCACGAGGTCTACCTCTACATCCATGTCGAGGGACAGCAGATCATCGCGGTCGTCTCCGCCAGCAATTACGACCGCAGCAAGATCAACGGCGATCTCGTGCGCCTTTCGCCGCAGCCCGAGGCCGCCCATCTGTTCGACCGCCAATCCGGGGAAAACATTTCCCTGGCCGCCATCCAGTAACCACCGTTCGGGGAGGAACGACATGAAACTGACCAAACTTCTTCTGGCCACGGCATTTGCCGCAACCAGTCTTGCACCGCTTGCCCACTCTGCTGATCTGCGTATGTCCTGGTGGGGTGGCGACAGCCGCCACAAGGCAACGCAGGCAGCGCTGAAGGCCTGCGGCGAAAAACATGGCCACACCATTGCGCCGGAATATACCGGCTGGGACGGGCATCTGGAAAAGGTCACCACCCAGATTGCCGGTGGCACCGAAGCCGACATCATGCAGATCAACTGGCCGTGGCTGCCGCTGTTTTCCATCAAGGGCGATGGTTTTGCCGATCTGTCCCAGTTCAAGGACGTGATCGACCTTAGCCAGTGGACGAAGGAAGAACTGGCCGCCGGCTCGATGAACGGCAAGCTGAACGGTCTTCCCGTTTCCACCACCGGCCGCGTCTTCATGTTCAACAAGACAGCCCTCGACAAGGCAGGCGTTGCCATTCCCAAAACCTGGGATGAGCTGTTTGCGGCGGCAAAGACGCTGAAGGAAAAGGTCGGGCCGGGCGCTTATCCGATGAATGCGGTAAAGGAAACCGCGGTGCTCTTGATCTCGCTCAACGCCACGCAGGCGACGGGTAAGGATCTTGTCGATCCGAAGACCGGCAAGGTGGCCTGGACCGAAGAAGAACTGACATCGGCCATCGACTTCTATGGAAAGATGGTGAGCGAAGGCGTCGTCATCTCGCAGAAGGACAATGCCGCCGAGGGCAATCTCAACCTGTTTGAAAGCCCGAAATGGGCCGATGGCCGTATCTCCGGCTCTTATGAATGGGATTCGACCTATTCCAAATATGCCGACCCGCTGAAGGGCCAGGTGCTGGAACCGGTGGCGCTTCTGAAGAATGCCGATGCCAAGACCGAAGGCGTCTACCGCAAGCCTTCCATGGTGTTTTCGATCTCCAAGCGTTCGAAGAACCCGAAGGCAGCAGCGGAAATCGTCAATTGCCTGCTGAACGAGCCGGAAGGCATCAAGGCGCTTGGCACCTCGCGCGGTCTGCCGGCCAGCAAGGTGGCGGCAAAGACCCTGCTGGATGCGGGCGTCATCGAACCGGAACTGGCAGCGGCCAATGCCATCATCATTGCCGGCACCGGCCCGACCGTTTCGCCGCTCAACGAGCATCCGGAAGTGCGCGCCGTCTTCATCGATACGCTGGAGCAATATGCCTACGGGCAGATGACGTCTGCAGAAGCCGCCGAAGAAATCATCGACGGCGTCAACGACGTCCTGAAGAAGTTCTGACGAGACTGCCGGCCGCCCGGTTTCGGGCGGCCGGTGCCTTCCTCCGGCAAGACAGCCGGAACCGATGAGGACACCATCATGCCCAGCCTTTTGCCGCTCTGCGCCACGACGCGGACCGCAAGCTTCAGCCTTGACGCCGACAGCCACCATTTTGCGCTCGAATACCCGCGCAAGTGGCAGCTTCACGATGAAGGCGGCTTGTTGGTCGCAGAGGGCATGACAGCAAGCGTCGTCTTTACGCTGCACGACCTCCAGCCCCAAACGCGCTATAGGCTGGCGGTTGAGGACACCGATCTTTCCTTTGGAACCATCCCGGAAAGCGCATTGGTCGATATCACCCATACAGGCGCAAGCGTCGACGCAGACGATAATGCGCAGAATATTCAGGCGGCTATCGACAGCTTGCCTGACGGCGGAACGCTCAAAATTCCAGCCGGCACATATCGCTCCGGTCCGCTGTTCCTGAAGAGCGACATGACGCTTCTTCTGGAAGACGGCGCCTGCCTGCTTGGCCATCCCGACCGCAGCCGTTACCCGGTGCTGCCGGCGCGACACGCCGACGGGCGCGTGCTCGGCACGTGGGAAGGCGTGGCGGAAGCCTGTTTTGCCAGCCTCATCACCGCCATCGACTGCAAGAACCTCGTGATCACCGGCGCCGGCACAATCGATGGCGGCGGCGATGCTGGCGACTGGTGGACCTGGCCGAAGGAGACGCGCGACGGCGCACGCCGGCCGCGCACGCTGTTTCTCTCGAACGGACGTGACATCACCCTATCCGGCATCACGGTGCGCAATTCGCCCTCCTGGACGATTCATCCGGTCTTTTGCGAAAACCTGCTTGCCGCGGATCTCACCATCGAGAACGACCCGCTTTCCCCCAATACCGACGGTTTCAACCCCGAATGCTGCCGCGATGTCACGCTGAAGGGGTTGCACTTCTCCGTGGGTGACGACTGTATCGCCATCAAGGCCGGCAAGCGCGATCCGAAAGGCGGGCTCGACCGCAGTTGCGAGCGCATCACCATCGAGAACTGCCGCATGGAGCGCGGCCATGGCGGTGTTGTCATCGGCAGCGAAATGAGCGGCAGCGTGCGCGATGTCACCGTGCGCCGCTGCATCCTTGTCGAGACCGACAGGGGATTGCGGGTAAAAACCCGGCGCGGGCGGGGCGGCGCGGTGACCAATATCACGCTTGAAGATTGCGTGATGGACCGGGTTGCCATGCCGCTCGTCATTAACAGCTTCTATTTCTGCGATGCCGATGGCCGCTCGGATTATGTCCAGTCGCGCCAGCCGCTTGAGGTGAACGACGCAACGCCGCAGATTTCCGGCATCACCATCCGCAATGTCGAGGCCAAAAATGTCGGCGTGGCGGCGGCCGCCTTCTACGGGCTGCCCGAAGCGCCGATCACCGGCATCGTCATCGACACCTACCGGGTCAGCTATGCTCCCGAGGCGCTGCCTGAAGTGCCCGACATGGCGCTGAATTTCCAGCCGATGCGACACGGCGGCATCATTGCCGAACATGCCGAATTTGCCCAGCGCGCCAACATCGTTCTTCATTCATCCGACCAGAGTATTGCCGTATGACCGCAGATATCACCGACTATTTCGATGCCTATGCCGCAGATTACACCGCCTATAAAGGCGGCGCCTGGTGTTACGAGGACGGCTGCCTCTATCGCGGGCTGATCGCGCTGTTTGAGGCAACCGGCGAAAAGCGCTGGTTCGATCACCTGAAACGGCTCATCGATGCGCAGGTCAGCGACACCGGTGAACTTTCCGGCTATACGGTGGGCGAATACAATATCGACAACATCCTGCCCGGCCGCGCACTGGTCTATCTGGCACACCGCACCGGCAAGGAACGGTATCTCAAGGCCGCAGATCTCCTGGCACGTCAGTTCGAGACCCATCCGCGCATTGCAGCCGGCCCCCACTGGCACAAGCTGCGTTATCCCCATCAGGTCTGGCTGGACGGGCTCTACATGGCGCTGCCGTTCAAGCTGGACTATGCCGGCCTTGCCGGGCAACCGGCACTGGCAGACGAGGGTTTTAACGAGCTTCTGACCGCGCTCGATCTGACCTTCGATGCGGGAAGCGGGCTTTACCGGCACGGTTATGACGAAAGCCGCCTGCAATCCTGGGCCGACGAGGCAACCGGCCTTTCGCCTGCCCATTGGGGGCGTTCCATCGGCTGGATGGCGATGGCGATGGTCGACATGCTGGAGATGCTTCAATCGGGACCGCAAAGAGATGACCTTGCCGCCCGGCTTTCGGCCCTCCTTGTGAGGCTCGAAGCACTGCGCACGATGGATGGCCGCTGGCTGCAGGTGGTCGACCAGCCTGATCTTCCCGGCAATTATGCGGAAAGCTCCGCCACCGCCATGTTTGCCTATGTTTATCTAAAGGCTGCGCGGATCGGTATAACCGGCGCTTCCGCCGAGACCGGCATTACCGCGATGGACAGCCTTTTCCGGAATGCTCTTCTGCCCAATGCGAGAGGCCGCACCGTCCTGCAGAATATCTGCTGCGTTGCCGGCCTCGGCGGGTTCGACGGGCACTACAGAGATGGCACGCCGGCCTATTACGTCTCCGAAATCCAGCGCGATGACGATATCAAAGGCGTCGGCCCGCTGATGATGGCCTATGCGGAACGGGTCACGGCCAGAAGCGCCGTCACACATGCAAAGGAAGCGGTGGCCTAAGCTGCCATCTTGCCGGCATCTGTCATCTTGATGGCAGATTTGGAAACCCCTACACTCTCGGCCAGAAGGAGATGATCCCATGGCCGAACCCCGGCTTTCCGTGCGCAGCGCCAAGGCGCGTGACCTTGCGCACCGGCTCGCCCGGCGCGAAAACCGCTCGATTGCCGATATCGTCGAGCGGGCGCTGGAAGCCTATGAAGTGCGCGAGGCCGGCCGCGAACCGGCCGCACATTTTTACGCGCGCCTGAATGAGACTGATAGCAGCGACATCGATCTCGACGACGTCATCCACGCCGGGCGCACGCCGCAGGCGCGGCCGGAACTTTGATCCTCATCGATACGAATGGATATTGTAAGCGTTGAAGAAAGCGCCGGCCTCTCCCTCACCAACCCCTGGGACTTCTGAAGCCCTTTTCGGCGACCCTACAGGGCGTGGATCTTCACATCAGGCACCACGGCTTGCGCAATCTCGCAGAGATGACGGTGGTGGGTGAGGTAAATCACCTGTCCGAGACCCGCCATCTGCCCGAACAGGCGGAAAACTTCCTCGGCACGGAATTCGTCAAAGGTTTCCATGATGTCGTCGGCGACGAACGGAACCGAGGGGCGCACGGCGGCAAATTCCTCGTAACCGGCCAGACGCAACGCCAGATAAAGCTGGTAGCGGGTGCCGGTCGACATGGCGTCCGACAGTTTGGAGGCGCCATCGCGCGCAACACCGATGAGGATTTCGCGCTCCTTGTCCGGCAGCGCGGCAAGGCCGGAATAGTCGCCGCGGGTAATCTGGCAAAAGGCTTCCGACGCCCGCTTCATCATCGAGCTTCGATGTTTTTCACGGTAGAGCGACAGCGCGCTTTCCGCCGCCAGCGTTCCCGCCCGAAGTTTTAGGTAACCGACGGCCAGTTCCTCGATCTGCAACAGAAGGGTGGTGCGCTGCGCCTCGATCTTGGCCACGGCATCATCGCCGCCCACGGCGTCAACACGGTCTTTCGCGCGGGTCAGCTCGGCAAAAACGATACGGCTGCGTTCGGCCAGATTGTCGATACGGCCTAAGAGTTCTTCGGCGGCGCGCGCCGTTTCCTCCGCATCGGTCTGCCGCAACAGTCTTTCAGCCTCCGCAAGCGTTGCAACCTTCATTTCAAAGAGCAACTGCTCGCGCAGTTCCGCCACGCGCCGCTCCAGCCGGTCGCGCTCGGCCGCCTGCTCCAGCCGCTGACTGACCTCAGCCAGTGTTTCCACGGCAAAAAAGCCCGTCAGGGTCACCTTTCGCGTATGATAATCGTCGATCTGGCGTTCGAGATTTTCCAGCTCTTCACGGGCAGAAACGAGATCACGCTCCTTGGCCGATTTTTGCAGCATCAGGCGTTCGGCCTCTGCCGTGCGGCGCACCAGCTGATCAGCTTGGGCCAGAACCGGAAGGTCGGATGTCTCCAGATCCGTCTGCACAGCAAGCTTTGCAACCTCGCTTGCAAAAACCCGGCTGTCGCGCTCCATCAGGTCGATGCGGTGGGCCAGCTGGTCGCGCTCGCGAAGGGCGGCCGGCAGGTCGGATAGCGCATCCAGAATGGCGCGTACGGCGGCCGGATCCGTCTCGCCGGCAAACCAGGTGGCGGAAAGCGCTTCGTTCCAGGCATTCTGCCATGCTGTATCGCTGCGGCTTGCATCCTCTAGCGCCCGTTGGCGCTCGAACACTTCCCGCTTCAGCTCAAGACGGCGCGCGACAAGATTTGCCTCACGCAGGGCATTGTCCTTGATGTCCGCCAGACGATCTGCCGCATGGTTGACGCTCTGGCGCAGAGACAGTGTTGTGTCCACCGGCCAGCAGAGATCAGCAAGTGCCAGCCTCAGCTCGGCCACCTCGTCGTCCAGATGCGCCGCAACCGCAAACCGGCGCGCCTTTGCCTTGTCGAGCGCATCGGCGGAGGACAGGCACTCGGCAAGGCGATCGGCAAAGGCCTCCAGTGATGACAGCAGGCGATAGATATCCGGCTGTCGAACGGTCACCGCCGGTGCCGCCTCATCCACGGTCCGCACCAAAGCCGCAAGCTCTTCGGTTGCGCCACGCGCACTTGCGGTTTCACGGGTTAGCTGCACAGTTACGACATGCTGCTCCTGTCGCAACTGGCGCAGTTGCGCAAGCTCGCTGGCATGGGAAAGCCGGGCTTCGCCCAGCCGGTCATCCTGTTTGAGACGCTCTTCGAATTCCTGCGCCGAAGCCAGATCCAGCGCCTGCAGATGCGCCTGCCAGGCGGCATCGCGGCTGCTTCGGGTTGTCGCTGCCGTCTCGTCGTCAAACACCTCGCCGGCGGCCAGCGCTTTCAACCGGGCCTCAAGTTCCCCAAGCCGTGCCTCCAGGTCGGCGCGGCGTTCCTGATGGCGTTGGATACGCCGGTTGATCTCTTCGGCCTGTCCGCGCCACAGATCCAGCTGTCGATGGCCGGGCAGGGCTGTGTCCCGCAAGGCCTCGATGCTGTCGATGGGCGGCTGGAGCCTGCCCATCAGGCGCACAAGATCGGCCTCCATCTGCTCGACGGTGCGGGTCTCGATGGCCAGAAGCGTCTGCTTTTCGCCCTTCTGGAGACGGGAAACGATGGTTTCCAACCGGCTGAGCGGCCCGGCTTCCACCGAAGGCAGATCGGAGCCAGCACGCTGCGCCTCCAGCTCTTCCAACCCCTGCTGTGCCCGCTCCAGCTCGCGCTCGGCCGTCTCCATCCGTGCCGCAATGCCGGATCTGTTTTCGATCAGGTCGCGCAGTTTTGCGACAAGCGCTGCCGGCAGAACAAGTGCTGAAGGGTCAGCATGATCCTCAAGGCCAAGCGCCTTCAGGATGGCGTTCAAGCTCGCTTCCTGCTCGGCAAAGGCCAGACGCCGCTTCGGCAGATCGTCTTCCGCCGTCACATAACGGGCGCGGCCGGCCCCGAGCGCCGAGATCGCCGCGGCCGCTGACAGGACATCCTCATCAACACGGATCGCCGAAACTTCTGCCTCAAGCCGATCGATCTGGGTCTCAAGCCCGGCTTTTAGGGTCTGCAGCCGCGTTTCGTCGCGCATCAGGTCGGTCATCAGCGACGACCATTCGCGCGGCGGGCGGGGAAGATCCGCATAGGCCTCAAGCTCTGTCGTCAGCCGCGCCAGATCCCGCGCAAGCGGCATAGCCCGCATGAGGGAGGCTAGACGCGCCTGTTCCGCACGGGCAGACGAAAGCTCGGCCAGTGTCTCCTCATAGGCCTTTTCGGCCTGCGTCTTCGTCGACACAAGGCCGGCATAGGTGGAGGCATAGGTATCGATCTGATCGCGGTCAGCCTTCAGCGCCGCCAGTTGCTGCTTCATCTCGGAAAGCCGCGTGTTGCGCGCGCGCTTGCGATGAAACTGATGCGCCTCGTCGGTTGCCGCCGTCAGAACGCGGCTGACATCGGCAAGGCCGGAACTGGCCGAAAACAGCATTTCGCCGAGATCGCCGCGGCTTTCGACGATGGCCGCGCCGCCGTCGCGCAGCGAGCGTTCGTCCAGCGAAAACATGGTGCGATAGGCCTCGCGCGTCAGCCCGCCGAGTGCTGATGACAGCAGGACCTCGTTGACCGGCTGGCCGCGCCCGTCGACCAGCGCGTTGGTGCGCTGTTTGAGGCGCACGAGATCATGGTCCCGCCCGTCGAATTCCAGCACGCCGCCCACCTGCATGGCATTATAGGCATGCAGGAAATTATAGCCGCTGCGCTCGGGAATGCCGAAGAGCAGATCGAGATAACCGGAAAACGCCGTCGATTTGCCGGCCTCGTTGAGGCCGTAGACGATATGCAGGTCCGGGCTGCCGGCGGTGGCGGGGCCAAAATCGATCGTGTGATCGGTAAACTTGCCGTAGCGGGTGAGATCGAGACGACGAAGCCGCATCAGCGTTCCTCGCCCGTTGCTGCCGCAAGGCGTGCGATCAGGTCCTCGCTTCCCTCGCGGATCAGGTCTTCCACGAAACTTTCGAAGGCTGCCGGATCGTTTCCGGCAAAACGCCGGCTTTCCGGCGGCAGATCGTCCAGCAGGTTTTGCACCATCTCGCGCACATGCTCGCGGTAACCATGCGCCGGCATCACGTCGTCGCGCATCAACACGCCCAGTTCATGGACAGGATCGCTGGTTGCCTGCTGCGGGCGAAGAGACGGCGCCCTGACGTCCAGCTCCAGCTTTTCGATCCAGGCGCGGCCCGTGCGCTCTGCCCGCTGTTCGGCTTCGCTGAGCAGCAGGTCGACATCGCGCCGGATGGCAAAGGAAAGCGGCGTTGTGCCCACAAGCCGCAACCGCGCCACCAGATGGTCGGAGCGGGTGCGCTGGCGCTCGTCTTCGACCGCACGGCCGATGAGATCCACAAGCCCACGCCAGTCCTGAGCGTCCGACACATCCACAGTCACCCGGGCAAACTGCGCAAGGCTCGTCAGCCGTTCCTCGACGCTCACCGTTCCATCATCGGCAACAGTCACCAGCGACACGGTCTTTTCGCCGGCCTCGTTGATGTCGCGGCCCTGTGGCATGCCGGGCATGATCACGGTTCTGGTTCCCGCATGGTGCGTGCGCTGGTGAATGTGGCCCAGCGCCCAATAATCAAAGCCCGAACCATGCAGGTCGGCCACCGAGCAGGGGGCGTAAAGATCATGACCGGGCGCGCCGGCAAGGCTTGAATGCATGATGCCGATGTTGACGGCACCGGCCACCGGCGCCTTGTATTTCGGCAGCAGGCTTTCCGGCGCCTGCGGCTTGGCAAAACTCAGGCCATGGATGGCAACATTCAATCCGCCGCGCGCAAGTTCCACCGCCTCCGCCCGGCCGGAAAACACCTTGACCGAGGGCGGCAGCACCAGTTCCTGGGTGATTTTCGACAGCGCATCATGGTTGCCGCGGATCTTGAAGACGGAAATGCCGGCCTCGTGCAACCGCTGCATCTGGGTGGCCAGGAAACGCGCCGTCTTCATCGATGTCTGGTCGCCATCGTAGAGATCGCCGGCGATGATCAGCGCATCGACCTGTTCATCCAGGCAAAGATCGACGATGCGCACCAGCGCCTGGCGCGTCGCATCCCCCACAAGGGCGGCAAGATCGGGATTTCTGAGCGACAGCGACCGAAGCGGACTGTCGAGATGCAGATCGGCGGTGTGAACGAACCTGAAGGCCATGGCCGCAGATTTAACGCCCTTGAGGGCCGCGTGCAATGGCGCCAGCCGATCCCGCCCGCTCTATCCCCCGCGCAGATTGAGGGAGGGGGATAGAGCAATCATGACAGGCGATTGACATCAGGCAAAAATTCCACAAAGGTCGCGCCATTCCGAGGGGAGCATCGAACGATGCTGAGATGGCGCTGAGCCGGACCCTTGAACCTGATCCGGGTCATGCCGGCGTAGGAACGGAAAACGCGCATGTTCAGCGCCTATTCTCTTCTCCGCTTCACCTGGATCTCCCTGCTGCAAGGTTTGGAGATCACGATGCCATTGATGAAAAACGCAGCCTGCCGCTGCCCAAGTCACCCGACTGCCAGCCGCCTCACCGCTGACAGCTGACGATGCGCTTTCGCCAGACGGGTTATGCCCTGCTTCTTCTGCTTGCCACCTGGCAGGCGGTGGTATCGCTGCTTCAACCGCCGCGCTACATCCTGCCGTCGCCTGTCGCGGTGGCCATGACCTATGTCCGCCAGCCGCAGTTCCTCATGCATCACGCGCTGATCACGGCTGGCGAAATTCTTTTTGGCCTTGTCATCGGCTGCGGGCTCGGCGCGCTGACGGCGCTGGCTGTTGCGGCTTTTCCGAGGGCTGGCCGGCTGGTCTGGCCGCTTGTCGTCGTGCTGCAGGCCTTTCCGGTCTTCGTTCTGGCACCCGTTCTCGTCATCTGGCTGGGTTTCGGCATGGCCTCGAAAGTGGCGATGACTGTTATCATCATCTTTTTTCCCGTCGCCTCCGCCTTTGCCGATGGCCTTCGCCGCACCGATCCGACGCTTCTCGATGCCGCCGCGCTGACGCCAGCCAGCCATATCCAGATCCTGCGCCACATCCGCCTGCCGCTTGCGCTTTCGGCCCTCGTGTCTGGCCTTCGGGTCGCAGCGCCGCTTGCGCCCCTCGGTGCCATCGTCGGCGAATGGGTGGGGGCTGCCGGCGGGCTCGGTTTCGTCATGGTGCAGGCCAATGCCCGCATGCAAACCGACATGCTGTTTGCCGCCATGGTCATCCTTGCCCTTTTCACCGTTCTCCTGCGGCTTGTCGTCGATCGCCTGACGAAAAACCTTGCCCCCTGGGCGAGGGAGGAAACGGACACCCCCCGCCATCAAGCCCTCCATCCAGCCCTCCTGCCAAGGAAACCTGCCGCATGAAACGCGTAATTGCAGCGCTCGCCACTGTTCTTGTCCTCACCCTTGCGCCTGCCGCCTCGCAGGCAGCCGACAAGCTGAGCGTGCTCCTCGAATGGTTCGTCAATCCCGATCACGCGCCAATGGTGGTTGCCGTAGAGAAGGGTTATTTTGCCGAGGAGGGGCTTGAGGTGGAACTGATCCCGCCATCGGACCCATCCGCCGTGCCGCGCCTCGTCTCCACCGCCCAGGCCGATATCGGCGTGCATTACCAGCCGAACCTCTATCTCGACCACGCAAACGGCCTGCCGCTGACGCGCTTCGGCACGCTTGTCGAAACGCCGCTCAACACCGTGACCGTAC
Source organism: Neorhizobium sp. PAMB6716 (assembly GCF_058242805.1). Classification (NCBI taxonomy): domain Bacteria; kingdom Pseudomonadati; phylum Pseudomonadota; class Alphaproteobacteria; order Hyphomicrobiales; family Rhizobiaceae; genus Neorhizobium; species Neorhizobium sp. PAMB6716. Next base: position 999,963 of record NZ_JBZAYW010000002.1, on the reverse strand, counting down.
TTGCAGACGGGCCGATCAAGAGCCTTAAGGATCTGAAGGGCAAGAAGGTCGGTTTTTCCGTCTCCGGCTTCGAGGATGCGATGCTGAAGCGCATGTTGGCATCCGAAGGCGTGGACCTGAAGGACATCGAACTGGTTAATGTCAACTTCTCGCTGTCGCCCTCGCTGATCAGCGGGCAGGTGGATGCGACGCTGGGAGGTTTTCGCAATTTCGAGCTGACCCAGATGCAGATCGAAGGCCATGAGGGTCGCGCCTTCTTTCCCGAAGAACATGGCGTGCCTCTTTATGACGAGCTGATCTTCGTCACCCGCCCGCAGCTTCTGGCCGATAGCCGCCTGCCGCGTTTCCTGCGCGCCGTGGAAAAGGCTGCGGTCTACCTGACCAACCATCCCGATGATGCCTGGCAGCTGTTCATCAAGGCCTATCCGAACCTCGATGACAAACTGAACCGGAAGGCCTTTACCGATACGCTGCCGCGTTTTGCCAAACGCCCGGCCGCCCTGGACCATGCCCGTTATGAGCGTTTCGGCGCCTTCATGGCCGAAAGCGGGCTCATTCAAAAGGCGCCGGCGGTGGAGGATCTGGCGGTGGAGCTGAAATGAACAGGCTTCCGACAAAAGCAGACGCCGCAGACCTGATCGCCCGTGTTCGCGCCCGCCGCCCGCGCGTGCATTGCCTGATGAACACGGTCGTGCAGAAATTCACCGCCGACGGCATCAGCGCCATTGGCGCCATTCCCTCCATGACATCCTCGATGGAAGAAATCGCCGATTTTGTCAGTAAGGTCGATGCGCTGACGATCAATCTCGGCACGCTGGATGCCGAGCGCCGCAAGGTGATCCGGCTTGCCGTCGATGTGGCGACGGCCGGCGGCAAGCCGTGGATCCTCGATCCCGTCCATTGCGATTATTCCCCGACGCGGCTCGCCTTTGCCCGCGAACTCATCACGCTTGGTCCAACCGTGGTGCGCGGCAACCGCGCGGAGATGGAACTGATCGGCGAGACCCGCGCCAGCCTTCGCATCATGACGGGTGCTGTCGATCATCTGTCAGACGCCGGGAGAAGCGTCAACGTGGAAAACGGCCATACCTTCATGGCCGTGGTGACCGGCACCGGCTGCCTCTCCGGCGGCGTCATTGCCGCGTTTCTGGCCGTGGAGAAAGATGCGCTGAGGGCGGCAACGGCTGCTCTTTGCACCACCGGCGTCTCGGCGGAACTGGCGGCCGTGCATGCCCGCGGGCCGGGCAGCTTCGAGCCGGCCTTTCTCGATGCGCTGGCAGCCCTTGGACCTGATGATCTGAATTCCCATGCAAGGATACACCATGAGACGACTTGATTACCGCCTGAATGCGCTGGTGGATGCCTCGCTTCTCGATGTGGCAGACCTCGCCGTGCTGGCAAAACATGCCGCCGACAATGGCGCAACGCTGATCCAGTACCGCGACAAGACCGCCTCGACGCGGGTGATGATCGAGCGGGCCTTGGCGATCAAGGCAGCGCTTGCCGCAAGCGGCGTGCCTTTCGTCGTCAACGACCGCGTCGACGTGGCGCTAGCCGCCGGTGCAGACGGCGTGCATCTCGGCGCAGACGACATGGCCCCCGACACCGCGCGCCGCCTGCTCGGGCCGGACGCCATCATCGGCGTCACCGTCAAGACGCCCGCCGATGCCGAACGAGCCGGGAAGGCGCCGGTCGATTACGCCTGCATCGGCGGCGTGTTCGAAACGCTCTCCAAGATGAATCCGGATCCGCCTGTGGGCCTTGATGGCCTCAAGACGCTTCGGGCGACAATCCGGGGGCTCAACCCGGCGCTTCCGGTCGGCGCCATTGCCGGCATCACGCTGGATAAGGTGCCATCCGTGATCGCTGCCGGCGCCGATGGCATTGCTGCCATTTCCGCCCTGTTTCGTGCGGAAGACATTGCCGCCACCGTGCGCGATTTCCGCAAAACCATCGATGAAAGCCTGAAGGGAGAGGGCGCATGACCGCCATCGCGCTCACCATTGCCGGTTCTGACAGCGGCGGCGGCGCCGGCATCCAGGCCGATATCAAGACGTTTTCGGCACTTGGAACCTATGCCGCGAGCGTCATCACCGCCGTCACCGCGCAGAACACGCGGGGCGTCACCGCCGTCGAGGATATCTCGCCTGAGGTCATCGGCGCGCAGATGGATGCGGTGTTCGGTGACCTCGCCGTCGATGCGGTCAAGATCGGCATGGTGTCGCGAAGCCAAACCATTGCTGTCATCGCCGGCCGGCTGCAGGCATTTGCCGGCCCCATCGTCGTCGATCCGGTGATGGTTGCCACATCAGGCGATCGGCTGTTGCAGGAAGATGCCATTGCGGCGCTGACCCGGTTGTTGCTGCCGCTCGCCCATGTGGTGACGCCCAACCTGCCAGAAGCAGCGCTTCTGACCGGTCGCCCCATCGCAGGGAACCGCGACGAGATGATTGCGCAGGCTCACCTCATCCTCGGTTTTGGCGCACGCGCGGTTGTGATGAAGGGCGGCCATGGCGAGGGCGCAGAAAGCGTCGATTTCCTGGTCACGCCAGAGGACGTGCTGACGCTGTCCGCCCCGCGTGTCGAAACGTCGAACGACCACGGCACCGGCTGCACGCTTGCCGCAGCACTCACCGCCAACCTTGCCAAGGGTTTGGAGCTTGCCGAGGCCGCACGGGATGCAAAAGCCTACCTGCAGGCAGCGCTTGAGGCGGGCCGATACCTTAAGGTCGGCGGGGGCAGGGGCCCCGTTCATCATTTCCACGACTGGTGGCCGGCATGAGGCAAGGGGCAGGGGAGCGCGACAGACAGAGGCTTCTGGCGGGTCTGGAGACAATTCTTTCCGGCACCGCCGCCGTGCTGCTCTGCGCGCTGCTTTCCCTCGTGCTCGTCAATGTCACCCTGCGTTATGTCTTCCAGACCGGCTTTATCGGCGCCGAGGATCTCGGCATCTGGCTTCATCTCGCGCTGATCTCTGTGGCTGCGCCGCTCTCTCTGTCGGGACCGCTCTCCATGCGGTTCGATGTCGGCCTCCGGCTCCTGCCAAGGCGAGGGCAGGTGGCGGCCGAAGCAATGGCGGATGGCGTGAGCGTGATTGCGGCGCTCACCCTGATCGTCGGTGCGCGCGAAACCATTGCCATGCTCGGCGGCACCTCGCCGACACTCGGGCTTCCGGAATGGTTGCGTTTCGCGCTGATCGGCACCGGCGGGGTTCTGCTGCTGGCGGTTCTCATCCTGCGCCGCTTAGCGGAAGAAAAGCGCGTATCGGTGCTGGCATCACTGGCACTCGGGGCCTGCCTTTATGGTCTGGCAACCCATGTGGATCTCTCCGGAAGCTGGCCGCCGAGCGCCTTTCTCGCCATCATCGCCGGCATTGGTCTTGTCGTGTCTGCGCCACTGTCGCATGCGTTTCTGGCCGCCGCCTCGCTCAGCCTTGCCTTCGGCAGCAGCCTGCCGGAACCGGCCGTGGTTGCAGCCGCCGTCAACGGCATGTCGAAATTCCTGCTGCTCGCCATCCCCTTCTTTCTGCTCGCCGGCGGGCTTCTGACGGCCTCCGGTGCTGCCGAGCGCCTTGTCCATTTTGCCGCAACGCTTGTCGGCCATCGCCGGGCAGGGCTGGCGCAGACCGTGCTTTTGACCAGCGTCATCTTTTCCGGCGCCTCCGGCTCCTCCGTTGCCAATGCGGCCTTCGGCGCCTCCACCTTCCAGCCGCAACTGGTGAAGAACGGTTATCCGCCGGCGCAGGCGGGCGCGATCATTGCGGCCTCCTCGGTCCTTGATAACGTCATTCCGCCCTCCATAGCCTTCCTGCTGCTGGCGGCCGCCACCAATCTCTCGGTCGGCTCGCTGCTCGCCGGCGGTTTTGTGGCGGGCGGGTTGATGGCGGTCTGTCTTGCCGTCGCCATCCATTTTTCGGTCAAAGCCCGCCCGGAAGGACGCCCCGCCTCTGGCAAGGAACGTCTAGCCGCCGCCGTGTCTGCCCTGCCGGCCTTCGGCCTTGGCGTCATCGTGGTTGCCGGCATCCGCTTTGGCGTGGTGACGACAACGGAAGCGGCAGCACTGGCCGCAGCCTACACGCTGATCCTTGCGCTGGCCGCACGGCTTTCCTCGACATCGTTGATCGCAGCCTTCCGCCAGGCGGCCACCGAAGCAGGCGCCATCGGCCTGCTGATCGGCTCGGCCGGCCCCTTTGCCTTTCTGCTTGCGGTGGATGATGTGGCCGGGCTGATCTCGGATGCCGTCAATGCCCTAGGGCATCATCCGGCCCTTGTGCTGCTGATGGCAAATCTCGTGCTGCTGGTTGCCGGCCTGGTGCTCGATATCGGTGCGGCGATCCTGCTGCTCGGGCCGATCCTTCTGCCGGTTGCGGTGTCCGCCGGGCTCGATCCGATCCATTTCGGCGTCATCCTGGTGGTGAACCTGATGATCCACGGGCTGACGCCGCCGCTCGGCATGCTGATCTTCGTGGTCTCCGGCGTCACGCGGGTTCCTGCCGCCGATCTGTTTCGTGCGGTGCTGCCCTATCTTGCCGCACTTCTTCTAGCCCTTGGCATCCTGTGCGTCGCAACGTTGCTCCTCTGAAAGGTTATGTCCCGATGTCCCTGATCCTGAAACGCCGTTCGTTCCTCGCCGCAACCGCTGGCGCGGCCTTGGCCGCACCGGCCCTCCTGCGTCCGGCGGCAGCCCGCACAACCACCATCACCATTGCCTCGCTTCTGGGTGAAGACAAACCCGAAACAAAAATCTGGCGGCGCGTGGCCGAACAGGTGGAGCAAAAGCTGCCCGGTCGCTTTCGCTTCAACGTGGTGGCAAACGGGGCGCTCGGCGGTGAAAAGGAAGTGGCGGAGGCAACCCGTCTTGGCTCGGTGCAGGCGAGCCTTTCCACGGTATCGGCACTTTCCGGCTGGGTGCCGGACCTGCAGATCCTTGATCTCCCCTTCCTCTACCGCGACGCCTCCCATCTTCGCCGCGTCGTGACGGGCAGCACCGGTGCCGAGCTTTCGGCAAAGCTTCAGATGCAGAATTTCATCTCCTGCGGTTTTATCGATTACGGCGCCCGCCATCTCCTGACGAAAACACCGGTGACGCGGCCGGAGCAGTTGAAAGGCCAGCGCATCCGCGTCATCCAGAGCCCGCTCCACACGAAACTCTGGAGCGCCTATGGGGCATCCCCCGTCGGCATTCCAATCACCGAAACCTACAACGCGCTGTCGACCGGCGTGGTCGATGCCATGGATCTCACCAAATCCGCCTATGCCGGCTTCAAGCTTTATGAAGTCGTGCCCTCCATGACAGAAACCGGCCATATCCGCGCCTCCGGCATCGTATTTTTTGCCGCAAGCTTCTGGAAGACGCTGTCCCCGGAAGAACAGACCGTGCTGCAGACCGCGGCAGGCGAGGGGGCGCTTTATTTCAACCAGCTGATCGTCGAAGACGAGGCACGCTCCGTCGAAACCGCAAAGGCCCATGGCGGTCAGCTGTTGCAACCAGAGGCGTTCGAGGCATGGCAGGCCGGTGCCCGCGGCGTCTGGCAGGATTTTGCAACGGTGGTCGGCGGCATGGACCTGATCGAGGCCATCCAGCAAGCGTGACATCCGGCCCCGTCTGGTCCTTCGCACCGTTTGCCTCTATGACGGGGGACAAGGACCAGACGACTGCCGATGACCGAAAACAACGAACCAACCGACAAGACTGCCAATACCGGGCAGCATGAAAACGCCGGTGAAGAGAGCGACCGGCCGACCCCGCGTATGCTCTCCTGGGCGCGCAATTCCGCCGCCTACCGGCTTTCCAAGCGCATGATGACGGAGCGCCAGCTATCCGACGCCATCACCCGCAAGGCCCGCCAAAAATTCGCGGGGATCAGCGACGAACAGGTGAGGGCGCTTGCAGCCTCCGCGGTTGCCTTCGGGCTGGACGTGAAAGCGCTTGATGACACGGCCTATGCCGAAATTCGCAGCCGTTCCTCGGCACGTGCCGGAAAATCCAAAAAGGCCATCGCCCAGACGCTCGCCCAGAAAGGCGTCGACCGCGAGATCGTAACGCACGCCCTCACAGACGCCGACGACCTGCGCGCCGCCGTCGTTTATGCAAGACGCCGCGCCTTCGGCCCATTCCGCCGCGCAGACCTCGATGACAAACAAAAAGCCCGCGAACTCTCAGCCTTCGCCCGCCAGGGTTTCGCCTACGACATCGGCGCCCGGGTTTTTGCGATGGACGCCGAAGAAGCCGAGGAAATCCTTGGCGGTGAGGCTTGGTGACCGGCAGGGCCGTTTGAACGGGGCGTTACTCCCCCGTTCGATCACCCTGCGACGTTCGCAGCGGCCGGACATCACAGGCTGACACTGCCTTTACCGCCGACGCGCTTGCGGGCCCAAGCGGAAAATCATGCGCTGGTGCGGGCCTTTCGCTCACAGGTTCGAATGCCCGCCGACCCTGCGCGAAAGGGCATCCGATACTTCCCGCAGAGCGTTTCCAAGTCTCTGGATTGTTTCGTCACTGGCTTCGCTGCGAATGAGGCTGATCGCGATACCTGAAAACGCCTTTCCGGCATGGTCGCGGATAGCAGCGCCGATACAGATCATACCGTCCCGGATCTGGCCATCGTCGATGGAGTAGCCGCGCTGGCGGGTCATCGCCAACTCTTCGCGCAACTGCAACAGGCTGGAAACGCTTCGCTTGGTCAGCGGTTGCGGAAACGGATCGAGCACGTCTTGCAATTCACCGTCTGAAAGATCTGACAACAGCATCTTCCCGGTTGCCGTGAACGGGGCGGGAAGCCGCATGCCGATGCGAAAGGTGTGGCCAACCGGTTGTGCGGAATGACGGCACCCGATGTAGACGACGTCTCCGCCCTCTCGCATGGTCAGCGTCACCGTATACGGATTTAATGCGGGGCGTTCTGCAAGACAGTCCTGAAATGCGGAGACGATGTCGAGCTGTGACAGAAAGCTGCCAGCCCACCGCATCGGGTGTGGCCCGATACGCATCGTACCGTCTTGCGATTTCATCAGCAGGCCCAGTTCGCTCATCACCGACAGCAGACCGTGAGCGGTGCTTTTGGGCAGCGAGATCATGCGCGTGATCTCCGCTGGCGTGAGGTTGTGGGAAGACGCCGCCACCAGATCAAGGATCTGCACCGCTCTTCTAAGCGCGGGCACAGTGTCTGCTCGCGATTCCAGGTTCTGCGTCATCATGCCCTCCTTGACAGTGCGCAACTGATCCTATCATAGTTCAATATATCGATTCAAGTTCAATTAGTAGAACTTTAGGGAGGGGAAAATGATGAAATTGAGCAATCCGGCGTTGTTGCGCAGTCACTGCCTCGTTGATGGTCAGTGGATCAGCGGCTCATCAGACGCTGTCATTCCTGTCCAAAATCCCGCCACGGGCGAGACGATTGCGTCCGTACCGCAGCTTTCCCAAGAGCAAGTCGTTCTGGCGATCTCCGCCGCCGCCAAGGCATTCGAGAGTTGGAGCCGGCGTTCGGCCAAGGAGCGGGCGACGATCCTGCGGCGCTGGTTCGACCTGATGGTGGCCAATGCGGATGACCTTGCAGCGCTGATGACGGCAGAGCAGGGGAAACCTCTGGCGGAAGCAAAGGGTGAGGCACTGTATGCCGCCTCCTTCGTCGAATGGTTTGCCGAGGAAGGCAAGCGCATCTACGGCGACACAATCCCCGCGCCGACCACCGACAAGCGCATCATCGTGCTGAAGCAGCCGATCGGTGTTTGCGCTGCCATTACGCCCTGGAACTTCCCGGCAGCGATGATTACCCGCAAGGCCGCACCAGCGCTTGCCGCAGGCTGCACGATGATCGTCAAACCCGCAGAACAAACGCCGCTGACGGCGCTTGCGCTTGGTGTCCTCGCAGAACAAGCCGGCATTCCCGCCGGCGTCTTTCAGGTCGTAACCGGCGATGCGCGCGAGATCGGCGCGGTGTTGACCGCAAGCGACACCGTGCGAAAACTCTCCTTCACCGGTTCGACGGAAGTGGGCCGCATCCTGATGGCGCAGTCTGCCCCGACCATCAAGAAGTTGTCGCTGGAACTGGGCGGCAATGCCCCGTTCATCGTGTTTGACGATGCCGATCTTGATGCCGCCGTCGAGGGCGCGGTCGCCTCCAAATATCGCAACGCGGGTCAGACCTGCGTCTGCTCCAACCGTCTCTATGTGCAGGCAGGCATTTATGATGCCTTTGCTGAAAAGCTTGTCGCCAAAGTGAAGGCTCTCAGCGTGGGAGCAGGCACCGAAACCGGCGTGCTGATCGGGCCTCTGATCGATGAGGATGCGGTTCTCAAAGTTGAGCAGCATGTGACCGACGCCGTTGCAAAGGGAGCGCGGATCGGGATCGGCGGCAAGCGGCATGCGCTGGGCGGCACCTATTTCGAGCCGACCGTGCTCATCGGCGCAACGCAGAACATGGTCATCGCGCGGGAGGAAACTTTCGGGCCTGTCGCACCGCTCTTTCGTTTCGAGACGGAAGAAGAGGTGATTGCCATGGCCAATGATACCGAATTCGGTCTCGCCGCCTATTTCTACACCGACAATGTCAAGCGCACATGGCGCGTTGCAGAAGCCCTGGAATACGGCATGGTCGGCCACAACACCGGCCTGATTTCCAACGAAGTGGCCCCGTTCGGCGGCGTGAAGCAATCGGGCCTTGGGCGCGAGGGCTCCCACTACGGCATCGAGGATTATCTCGAGATCAAATATCTCTGCTCGGCCATCGGCTGAGAATTTTTACAATCAGATCTGAATGATAGGGAGGTTCAGCTTCACCATGAACGCATTCGAATTCCGTACCGTGCCATCCATGCAGGTTGCATGGGGAGGGGCGCAGCGCCTGGGCGAGATCCTGGGCAGCCGGTTTCCTCAGCGCAAGGCCATGCTCATTACCGATGCCGGCCTGATCAAGGCCGGGGTCATCGCGCCCATCGTCGCAGCATTGACGGATGGCGGCTTTCATGTCGAGATTTTCGACAAGGTCGTTGCCGATCCGCCGGAGCATATCGTCGCCGAATGCGTAAAATCGGCGCATACCGCCGGCATTGAAATGGTCATCGGCCTCGGCGGCGGCTCGTCGCTTGATATTGCAAAGCTGGTCGCTGTTCTCGTTGCCGCCGACCAGCCGCTGTCGGACATGTATGGCATCGGCAACGTCAAAGGTTCGCGCCTGCCGCTGGTGCTGGTTCCCACCACGGCGGGCACGGGTTCGGAAGTCACCAACATCTCCATCATCACCACCGGCGAAACCACAAAGATGGGCGTGGTCTCACCTCAGCTTTATGCGGATTTCGTTCTGCTGGATGCCGAACTGACCATCGGTCTGCCGCAGGTCCACACGGCAGCAACCGGCATTGATGCGATGGTTCATGCCATCGAGGCCTATACCAGCAAGCACAAGAAGAACCCGCTTTCGGATGCACTGGCGCGCGAGGCCCTGCGGCTGCTCGGGACCCATCTGATCACAGCCTGCAAGGACGGCACCAACCGCGATGCGCGCGAAGGCATGCTGCTGGGTGCCATGCTCGCCGGACAGGCTTTTGCCAATTCTCCGGTCGCAGCCGTCCATGCGCTGGCCTATCCGCTGGGCGGCCACTATCATGTGCCGCACGGTCTTTCCAATGCGCTCATGCTGGGCCCTGTTCTGCGCTTCAATGCGAAGGCGGCAGCACCCCTCTATGCGGAGTTGGCCGATGTCCTCGGCGTTCAAGGAACCGGCGACACCCTCCAGCGCTCGGATGCATTTGTCGCCCACATGGAAAAACTGATGGATGAAAGCGGCGCGCCGCGGCGGCTGCGCGATGTGGGTGTTAGCGATAACATGCTCGCCATGCTCGCAACCGACGCCATGAAACAGAGCCGTCTTCTGGTGAACAATCCGGTCGACGTGCGTGAAGAAGACGCGCTCGCCCTCTATCGCGAAGCTTTTTGATCAGCCTTTACAACACAACAGACCATACCAAGGGAGGAAACCTCATGACCGATATCCGTCTTTACATGTTTCAGTCCGGCACGCTGAAATGCAAGGTGCACAACATCAAGATGAACCAGGGCAACGGGGCGGATTACGAAATCCCTGTTCCTTTCTTCCTGATTACGCATCCCAAGGGCCATACCGTGGTCGATGGCGGCAATGCCATCGAGGTTGCGACCGACCCGCGCGGCCACTGGGGCGGCATATGCGATGTCTATTGGCCGGTACTCGACAAGCACATGGGCTGCGTCGACCAGATCAAGTCGGTCGGCATCGATCCGGCAGACGTCAAATATGTGGTCCAGTCGCATCTTCACCTCGATCATACCGGCGCCATCGGGCGTTTTCCGAATGCCACCCATCTCGTGCAGCGCGCGGAATATGAATATGCCTTCACGCCCGACTGGTTTGCCGGCGGCGGCTATATCCGCAAGGACTTCGACAAGCCCGGTTTGAAGTGGCAGTTCCTGAACGGCACTGAGGACGACTATTACGACGTCTATGGCGATGGCACGCTGACGACGATCTTCACCCCCGGCCATGCCCCGGGACACCAGTCTTTCCTCGTGCGCCTGCCCAACAGCAAGCCGATGCTTCTGACGATCGATGCCGCCTATACGCTGGATCACTGGGAAGAGAAGGCGCTTCCGGGTTTTCTGGCCTCGACGGTCGACACGGTGCGTTCCGTGCAGAAACTGCGGACTTTCGCGGAAAAGACGGGTGCCACGGTTGTGACAGGCCACGACCCGGACGCCTGGGCAACCTTCACGAAGGCACCGGAATTCTACGGCTGAACGATCCCAACCTCACGCAATAGCGCACTATCGAAGGCGGGCCACCCGTTTCTCGCCGCATAGACGGTGTGGAAGGCAGAGCGCAGATCCAGTGGCCGCCCTGAAAACAGGGCGGCCATGTCCATGGGCCCAGGTTTCATAGGCAACGACGCCTGCAGCTTTGCTACGGCTTCGAACACCTTGAGGAAGCTCTCGAGGCCGGCCTGCTGAACGCCGATTTCGGCGATGCCTCATTCGAAAACGGCATGAGGATGGTGGCGGCAGGCGAGGCGGCTCACTATCCCATGCTCACCTTCGCCATCGGCAATGTTCAGAATGATAATCCGAAAAGCCTGGCATCTTTCTTGCTAGGAATAACCCGCTGTTATCTATCGCATTTCGCACTTCATCCTTGAACACACCCGCCCATCTGGTCGTGTAATGTATGGTTGCGGCGTAAGCATAATTATGGAACATTTGTCAAAAGCTCGCGCATATCCGGCTGTAAAAACGGAACCGAGTATGGCCCAAACCGGCCTTTCGTGGCCCAAAACGGAACTCAGCCTGGCCCAATGTAGAAACGGAACGCGGTATGGCTCAAATCAGGCGAAAATGGCCCCAGGCTGAACGTGGCGCGGCCATAGGTCGGCATCTTTCCAGGAATCAGGATCAACAGAGATAGCGTCGTAAAGCTCATCCACTCTAGCCTGTTTTTCGGCCTTGTATTCCGGAATAGGCAGTTCATTGAGCAAGACCATTTCGACGGCCTCGCGCTCTACCCCGAACTTTCCACCCGTCATCAGGCAGTACCAGAGGCATATCTTGCTGCCCATGAGCAGACTGAGATAGCGACCGAGAGCTTGTCCTTTCTTGTCGTCAGCCAGTTGCCATCCATAAAAACTCTCTGAAAAGACGAGTTTGTTGGTGCTGATGAGTGTCAAAAGTCGCTTTTGTGAAACAGGCGGGGATTGCAGCGCCAGGAGTATGGGAGCCGAGTAAAGGGCGACATCGCGGCGACGATGTAGGCGTTCCAGATTGAATGGCGGCAGGTTGTATACATCGAAGGTGGTCGGATCAAAGCGATCAGACGTTAGCATCGGTAGGCCAAATAGCGGTCGCCCGTCATCTCCCCTCTCCGTCTCACCCTTCTTTGCTTTCGTGCTGGCGCGAAGCGTTTGGAAACCAGCGTTGTTCATCAGCTTTCGGTGTGTTCGTTTTCCCTCAGCAGCCCACACATCACCTACTGACTGGAGCGCATTCTCGTTGATCTTTTGAAGAATTTGGAGATCAGCGTGTGATCCCCGGAAGAGAGCTTTGAAGATATTAGGCACTTCCTGTACTTGGCGGTTCGGAATCTGGCCCGAGTTCAATGCATCGATCCTCATTAGGCCGCCTGCATTGAGCCCGGCTTCGCGCTTCGGCGATACATAGTTGAAGGTCCCGACCGGGTTTGCCTTTTGGTTATGTGCAAGAACCAGGCAAAATGGCGCGTCGATTTTCGGCCATACACCACTTCCTCGGACGTCGGCTCCATTGATGACCGCAATCGGGTTGATTGCACCGAAGACGGCCTTTCGGTGAAGTCGTGCGCGTTCATTGTTTTGAAAAAGGAGTCGCGCGTGCATGGCAAATGCGAGGCACCCGTCCTTCTTCGCCCACTGAGTTGCTCGCCAGAGGAATGCTTGATCTAGGGCGTTCTCAGGAATTTGGGGGGGAGCGGTCCAGCCCAAGCGATCCTCAACCGTGGAAGCGACTATCTTGTTGACGAGGCGGAGGGGCAAATCGGATGGTGCCTTCGACCACGGCGGATTTCCGATGACTAGGTCATATGCGCCGTCGTGTTCAGGACCGGCGAGCGGGCCAAGGCTTCCAAGCCACGATGCCTCTTCCTGGCTATATTCAACGAGCTTCGGTTGAGACCTGATCGCTCTAGTTTGCTCAGCGCCCTCTCCGGGCGGTGGCAAATCTCTTAGCAGATGGAGCGTTGTCTCACGAAGGTTCTCGAACCGCAGCTTTTCAACGGGCTCAGGAGAAGGATCGAGTTCGATGGCTGCCAGATATAGTCCCAATGCGGCAAACCGAAGCGCCGCCTCGTTCACATCAAAGCCGGTGAGTTGTCGGTGGAGAATTTCGCGCAGAACAGTTGTGTCGGGCCTGACGCCGTCTGCTTTCCACCGAGCAGCGACGATTTCGCCGTATGCTTTAATCAGGAAGATGCCTGCCCCGACGGCGGGGTCGAGAACCCGGGTGGTCGGTAACGCAGTTCGATCCTTCAGCGAGCGAAATGCCGCCTTTGTTAGTAGGTCTGCCACGGCTGACGGGGTATAGTAGCTTGCATCCTCTTTCTGCCGTAGAGGATCGTATCGTTCGAGGCAGTGTTCGTAGGCTTGGCTGAGAACCCCTACGGGAATGTGGGAAAAGTCGAGGAAGTCCCACTTCTGTTTCCAGCCCAATCTCAGTTGCCCACCTTCAGCTCGCCTCATCACGTTGCCAAGCTCATGACAGCTACGTTCATCGAGCAGCTTCCAGGCTGCATCGCTTATTGGGAGCAGGTTTCCATTGAATTTTTCATCAAGCCAACCGCATATAATGTGCGCGTTAGCTGGCGTATCGAAGACGGTTTCCGGATCGCAGCCCGACCACGTTTTATCGGTAAGAAGGTCCCGGTCGGCAAGAAACCGAGAAAATAGAGCACGACCCACGAGCGAGATCGAGTCCTCAATTGTGAAACCGTGCTTTTGCAGGGTTTTGATCGATCCATTCAGAAGCTTCAGAATGACACGAGAGACAGCACTGCCGCGAGCCCTGCGGGGCGCTTTCTTCGGGTCGTCAGGAGCTGCATACCTCTCCGCCGCTAGTTTCCCGAATGTCGCCCACTCTTCCCCGCCCACATCGACCAATACTCTAGCTTTATCCAGGACCTTGTTGTCCAGGCCCAACTCGATGACCCGAAGCGTGCCACCATCGACAACACCCATATAAGGTGCGTCGCCTCGCATTGACAGGACTCGCCGGATCATACGCAACTCGTGATCCGAATGCTTGCCCTCGACGATAAACATCAGCGGCTGGTCTTGCCATTCGTAAACCGCGACCACCCCCTCTAAATTCACCGGGGATCGTTCGCCTTGGCGCGCAGCTATCAACGTTGCGTACGGCAGCACCTCGGGTCCGTCAGCGTCCAGCATGATCAATTGGTCAGGCTCGGCCCCGTAACGGTTGAGAGCATTATTTAATTCACGCACGTAAGCTTCCAGTCCCGCGATTCTTGCCCCCAGTTTAAATCGCAAACCTACTGGGGTGTAGTCATCCTCTGCCTAATCATTTATATAACCGCATTGCTAGCTGGTCGCAATGCGGTGCCGATGATGTCTACATACAGAACACTGACAAAAGATGAAACCAAGCAGATTGCCGAGAGCGTAGGCGCTGCCTGCACCATTAGGGGTGTTAGCGCGAATAAATTAGCAAAACAGGCTGGCGTTTCACAGCCGATGCTGCATCGGATTCTGCACAGGCGGATCAAGAAAATGACGCCGAACATTGAACGCCTTCTTCTATACATCCGTATAGACTTGTCACGTGACGAGTTGGCGACTTTGTCAAAACTTAATGGGGTCATGGCCGACTATCTGGCGGCAGGGGGAACAGTGGGTGAGCTGCAGGCGATCATCGTTGCATGCACGCACGCTCGTCAAATCGGCATCGGTGGTGAGCGGCGATAGAGACGCGACAGAGTCTCGCGCCAATGGTCAATCGTCCCGCATGTTCCCGGCTGCGCCATCGCAAGACTCACACCCGACGAGATAGCTGTGCTCCGGCACGCCTCCGATCTGCCCCTCACCACAGTAGCCGCACACTTCCATCACCTCCGATGAGTCCAGACACTGGACGCATACGTAAAGATCATGATGCTCGACGCCGGTATGATAGCCGCTGCATTGGCCGCAGTTTACGTAGATGTGGTCGAAGTAGTTATCTTGATTGATTCCTTCGCCGGTATCTAATGCATCGGTTAGCAACTCTTCATCGATGGTGGCCTCGCAATTGGGGCACTTGCGAGGTGCGCCTTCGTAACTATTGAAAGAGATCACCTCGGCGCAGTCCTCGTTGATGCACATCAACGCAATTTCCGATCCCGCGTACCAACAGACGACGCACGAGCCAGTTGAAATAGCGCCATGGGGCGGTTCTATACTTACTGCCTCGAATTGACAGCTTGGGCAGAGCCCAATCGTTCCGCCACCGTCATGGTGCTCCTTTAAGACGTCGGCTTTCGACGCAAACTTCGCTTCGAGAAAGGCTCGATGACGCTCCATTGCCCGACCCACACGCCAAATGTCATCTTGGAAGCTTGAAAACTCGCTCCAGCTTTCCAACAGAACTCGCAGAGAGAGCCAACCCGCGCACTGTTCCGCTGCAATTTGTGCGGTTGCGTTCTCGTCCTTTCGATCATCCGCATGGACGAAATGAACCATTTTATTGCGATGCTTGGCGATCTTTAAGAATGCCTTCGCGGAAGTGGGAAGGTATCGCAACCCCTGCGATCTTCCGTAGGCGCTCGATGGTTTGATCTGGCGTAACAGTTTTTGCTTCACCTTTGAAGAAATCCGCCCTGTCGCCCTGGTCGGGCTTATCTAATAGGAGTGACCAGTGCTCGCGCATAAGTCTAGCTTTCAGAAATAACTCTATTGCAATTGCAAAATGCACCGTCGAAAATTTGGCGGACTGCTCAAATTCTGCAATCGCCTTCTCCAAGAATTCAAAGGCGCTCCCAGCCAGGGATTGAAACAGTTCGTCTTCCGACAGAAACGCGGCCTGACTCTTCTGCGTGGCAGCCATGCTACTTCATCTCCATTCGCAACTATTGTAGCGAGGAGCGCTACATGTCATGTGCTGGAATAATCTGTCGAACGTCATCGGCCTGGACGGAACAGTACCTTGTAATCAAGGCGAGCTTTCACTTCGGGCACGATTTGCCCGTGAAGCTTTCTATTCGCCGCCGCAGCATCCTCCGAAAACCAATGCGCTCGGTCAAGGTACAGGACCGTTTGCATGATGGTGGTGTCTCGATGGGATGCAGCCGATACGAGAATCTTGGAAAACGGCAAGAAAATTCGGTAGATACATATCATGGCACTGCCACGGGGTTAGGCTATAAGCTGACCGCCAAAAGGGACCTTGGGGTCCCTTATGTGTTTGTACGGAGAAACCAATTCCTGCTACAGTGGTGAAACGAGGAGCGCCAATCGACTGGGAGGCGCTCTTACCGTCGCGATGGCGATCCGGCTGGTATAGCGGATAGAACACAAGTTCAAAGAGTTGTCGAGTTTCCGAGGGGGCTTCTAAAGGAGGCCCCCTTGATGGTTCTAGGCCCGGTCTGAGCATCGAAGTTGCAAAACCGATTAAAGCAGGGCGGATAGCGGCAAAATATGCCCGAACATCTTCAATGCTGAATTCCGAGGTTCCAGGCGCGTAACCAAGAAGAACGGTATTGATACTTTTGGAGCCTATTCAGCTATCGGTCCCCCACGAGCCAAAAAATCCCTCGCTTCATTTTTCATCTGCGATCTTGAAATCTTTATCAAAAACTCATCGCCGCCATCGCTGACCTTAAGCGTCCCAGTGGTTCGGAGCCGCTCAAAGAAACGCCGTAGCTCTCCCTCTTTCGGAATGGCGACGATGTCGGCCGACATTCCGTCTTGTTCTTTGGGATTTCTATTTTCTTTACTCATCATTCGCTCCCATAAGCGGCGGCTCGAACGAATTCCGAGGGAATAATGTTCGTTAATCGCCCGTTAACCATTATTTCGGACGTTGCTGGCATTTGAATTGAGCGGGCATTTCCATGACGACCGGATACTTACTCGATACGTGCGTTTTGAGCGAAACCAGCAGGGTTAAGCCGAACCCGCACGTCCTCCGGTTTATAAAAAGTGCGCCGAACCTCGTTATCCCAGCAGCTGCTATCGTCGAGTTTCAACAGGGGATCATGCAGCTTTGTTCTCGTGACCCCGTCAAAGCCGTTAGACTGACCAGTTGGTATCAAGGGCTTATCGCCACCGGCATGCCCATCCTGGAGACTGGAAAGGATGTTGCGGAGGTGTGGGGGAATTTGGCTGCCGATCCCAAGCTCCGCAATCTCATGGTATCTCATCCGGGGGCGAAAAGAATTCGCTTCGGACAGGACCTCCATATCGCCGCAGCGGCGCTGGTGAGTCAATTGCCGATTGCAACCTTCAATATCAAAGACTTCCTACTAATCAATAGCTGCTACCCCCTTCCAGGCATTTACAATCCCCAAGATGACACATGGCACGCTCGGTCACTCATGTCTCCTCCTCTAGCAGAGCGCGCTAGCTCTTCTCCATAAGATAGCTCACTTTAGAACTTTCTCCACATGTACGTTAGCTGCGTCACCAGCACCGATGGTGAGAAGTTTCGAGTCTCCTGCTTAGCGACCAACACGGGACCTAAGCTTTCGCACGGGTAGCGACCCCACATATTGAATCTCCCGGTCGGCGGTGTACGGCAGTTCGATCCCCCACGTCCGCATTCGTGTGACGGCTTCTTTCGCAGAAATGCCAAGCCTGATCGTAACGATCCGCAGACTAAGGGCTCCAGCCGACCACCCTTCTAGGATCGTCCGCTCGTATTCCGGATGTTCCGGCTTGAAGTGACTGTTGTCCCCGTTTCGGAAAAGATCGATGGCCTTCAGAATGCAACTAACGGCTTCTTCGTCGGACATGTAACCGGCTTCGAAACCTGTCACCGAGGGCCAACGTTCCTCGTGCCACCATCTCGGTGACCGAGTGTGCCGTTCGTTGCCGCCCAGTTCGAACCGCCAGTAACTCCCACGCGCACGAAAATAGAAATGGTGACCGTCTAACCTGCCTTCTGCCTGCACCGGCGTCCAGCCCGACAGGTGGTACAGTTCAAAATCCCTGAGCCATTCCAAGGCCCCTCGGGTATCAGCCGAGAGATGCAGCCGTTGAAGGTCGAAGGGGGCGTCTTCGGGATCGTCAAACTCCAAGCCGAAACCAGCGTTGGCCATGGCGCGGAAAAACTCCGACACCTTGTGTGCCACCCTGGGCGGGGTCCAACTGTCGTCATTGCGAATGTAGCCCGCCTCGTCGGCGAGTAGCTCGACCTCTCGCCTGTCTTCCGCCGACATTTTTTTGAAGGTGATTGCGTAGGTGCAGGAGCCGTTGCTCCAAAGTGGCTTTAGAACCAGTTTGCTGGACATTTCGATTTGTTCCTTCGGGTACAGTCACATCCGTTCGGGTTCAAAGCTCGATCACGAAACCATGGCGATACCCGTTTTTGCCACGTTCATGGCGATAGCCGAGTGGGTTACAGATCACCCGCGTGTTTCCCTCGACGTAGTCCTGAAATTCATGGATGTGGCCGTGAATCCAGATGTCTGGCCGCCCGGTCTGGATGACATCAGTAAGATCGCTGGCGAAAGCAGCGTTGGTGGCATCACCCTGGTACTGTTTCAGTAATGATCGTGGAGACGGCGCATGATGCGTCAGGACCACGGTCTTGCCAGTCCAGGACTTTGCCATTTCACCAGAGATAAATGCCCTGCTCTCTAAATGCCTGGC
This sequence comes from Neorhizobium sp. PAMB6716, assembly GCF_058242805.1. NCBI lineage: Bacteria > Pseudomonadati > Pseudomonadota > Alphaproteobacteria > Hyphomicrobiales > Rhizobiaceae > Neorhizobium > Neorhizobium sp. PAMB6716. The sequence goes on along the minus strand of NZ_JBZAYW010000002.1, from coordinate 981,604 downwards.
GACAATCTCGCGGCTTGTGATGAGCCTGGGCATTCCCTCACGAAACGGAGGCGAGCCGTAGATTTCGCGGAAATCGAGCATGCTTCTTCGGCAGAAGTATACTGCGGCTTCAGCACGCTCAGGAAGCGGCAACTCATCGTCGATGCCCCACGGGACCTGGTAGTCAGTCCAGAGCGTCGCGCCGATGATCCTGATGTGATCGATTTCGAGCGTTTCGTTTTCCAGAAGATGGATGTTGCTTTCGCCGGTGACCTTCCACGCTTCCGACAGAGCACCGTCGATGGTGTTCCCGTAATAGTCGTGGTTCCCCAGGACCACGACGACCGGAATCGTTGGAGCGATCCGCCGTTTGAGGAATTCGAGGCCGAATGCGAGGAAACCAGAAATGTCACCTGCGCAGACGCAGATATCGGCTTGAGGGATGTCAATTTCGGCAGTCATATCGGCGTGCGTGACGTGCATGTCACTGATGATCCATGCTTTCATGGCTGTAACCTTCAGGGATGTGGGGAAAGAGGCGCAGGATGCGGCGCATCGTTGGCCGCAAAATAGTGCGAAGCTTCAGGCCGAGGTCGCTATGCGTGGCAGTGCGTCGAGCTTAGCGGCCATCTTCGCGACTTGATCAGCAGACACTTTCCCCTTCTCCTCCAGCTCGTTGGCAATAGACTCAACGAGTTTCAGGTGACTGCGGACAATCTGCTTCGCCCGCTCGAATTCGGTCCGGAGTACATCGTCCACCCAAAGGGCGACACCAGGGTCTTGAAGTCGAAGTGTTTCAAGGTCGCGGTCGCTCTTCGCCAGGCTATGACGAAGGCGATTACCCATGCCCATGCCACTCTGTAGCATCGTGGCGATACGGGTGGCTTGGGCGAGATCAGAGTTTGGGCCTGCGCCAGCCCCGTCACTTACAGCCCCAAGGAGCACCTCCTCGGCGGCAATTCCCGCGAGCAGCACCACAATTCGGTCCCTGTAGGTTTGCACGGTGCGGTATGCGACGTTGGGTACCTCGAAGTATGCCCCACCACCCGGCACCGTCTCACTGTCGTTGCGTGTATGATCGATAATCATTGCACCGTAGAACGTGCCATGATCAAGCGTGATGACTGCAACGGTGTGGCCCGCCTCATGAACCGCGAGCGCTCGCCGCAACTCGCCTGTGATCGCCACCATTTCTGGCAATGATTTCGAAATGTCAGCCATGGTGACATCCCGTTTGGCCCGTCGGGCAATACGCTTTGCATCTCGGGCCACCTTGGCGAGATCAGCTCCGGAAAACCCGTTGGTGGCTGCCATCAACTTTGGATGATGCTTTCTCGGCAGAGGCTGTCCGAGTTGTTGCTGAAGGATGGCGATCCTGTCTGACGCAGTCGGGAGGGGAATAGCAACATGTCTGTTCAATCGCCCGGGCCGCAAAATGGCAGGATCGACACGACCGAGAGCATTGGTTGCGCCGATCACGACCACGCCTTCACGCCCGTCGAGCCCGTCCAACAGCTCCAAAAAGCCATTCACCACCTGCGTGCTGTAGTCTTTGTTATCGGTCGAGAAGGAATTGCGGTCGCCGAAGCTGTCCATCTCGTCACAGAACAGGATGCAAGGCGCACTTTCCTTCGCTTTTTCGAAGTCACCTCTCATAGCTTTCAGGAGGTCACCAAGATGCCCCCTTGCCTGCCATCGCGCCAGAGACGTCGCGATGATCGGCACATTGCACTGTCGGGCAAGAGCGGCAGCAAACTGCGTCTTTCCAACCCCTGGCGGTCCTGACAGGACGATCCCGGTATCAACTTCCGACCAATCGATCTTGCCTCGTCGCCAGTCGATCAAGTCCTGGGCAAGCTCCATTCCCCAATCCTTCGCTTGACCATAGCCGAACATCTCCTGCAACGACGGCAGGCTTTCGCTCTTGGCACTCGATGGTTTGGCATCGAGGGCAGATGCCTCGGCGAGACGCGCCAACGCGTTCCCGATTGGACGACCTCGCCGCAATGCCGCCCAAACATGCAGTAGCGGATAAGACATCGCCGCTTCCGCTTCAGAGGGACTGACGTCGATCTGATAGGCAATCCGGCATCCGATCCGAAAGTCCATTGTCGAGATCGGTGGGATGTCGACTTCGACGTCAACTTTCAAGGAAACTTGAAAAGGAAGTTCGGCACCCTGTTCCCTGAAAATGAGAAGGCGGCGCTTTCGGCTGAAGTCCCCGTCCATCCTCTTGAGAATGGTCCTTGGCTTATCGGTAGCCGCGATCATCATGTAGGCCATGTCGTCTCGATCCGAAGAAAATCGAAGCAAGAGATTCTCGGCGCACGGGTCGTAGTCCTCGCCAGATCGGTCTGACGGAACATTCAGCAGGACCACGCAGTCAGCGCCTCTGATGAAATCAGAAGCCTTCCTGAGTGCCCGTTTAAGCGTACAGTATAACGCTGCGTCTTGTGGCGTTTTCAGGGAATGCTTTGTTTTAGGCACAGTTATCCTCCTCGCGGCCTGAGGCGCGAACTTCGAACAGGGAATGTTGTGGTGATTGGTCTAGCCGCGATAGCGGCGAACAACGGTCTCTGGCCCGATCAGCGCGGTGTCGAGATCGATCTCGATCAAACGCGCAACGACCATATTTGCCAGACCACGTATCGGCGTGGTTTCCTTGAATACGGTGAGGCTTTCAGCCAGGGTCAGGGATGATTGTTCATCCAGAACGGACAGCAATCTCACCCGGTCCCCCAAGCTCACTTCACCGGCAGAGCATTGAAGCAGGTCTTTGCAATTCTTCAGACGAATCGGATCAATGTCTCCACGCGACATGGTCCGGTATGTGAACCCTTCGCGGATGATTGCCTCGGCAACCCATGGGGGCGGGCGTCGCTGCCCAACGGCATCGATCACCAGGACATCAAACTGACGTTCGGCGACGAAATCGGGAGAATAGGTATCAAACCCATGGCGTAGCTGCAGAGACCTGCAGTTCCAGCTCGAAACCTCGTCTTCGAATTCCAACAAGCACGCCACATCACGCGCCAGTTGGTCCCTGGCGACGAAACGACCTACGCAGCGGTTGAATTTGGGCTGGGAGAAAATTGTTTGCGACGTGCGGGACGTCTTGCCAGAAGGCAACGACTGAATACTCATCTACACAACTCGAATATACACGCAATTGACGACAGCCTCTCGCGAGGCGGCGGGTCAGCGGGATATTCGTATGATGTGTAGGGTCGCGTTTTTCATGGTAAGAACGAATAGGGAACAACATCGAGCGTGTCAATGGTCTTTTTTGGAAGAGGCGACGCTGGCTATTTCTCCACGCAGTTCGCCAGAGCCTTCTTCAATTCGGCCGTGGTTAGGCTTTTCACATGCTCTGGGCTGTAGAGTAGCAGATCACGATCCATCTTCAACGCGGTCCTGATGTCTACACTCCGCTCCAGCTTCAGTCGCCCCAGAATCGCACCAGTCGTCGGGTCCGAAACGCATATATTGATGATTGCGCCCTGTATCGCTTGAAGAACTGGATCGGCCATTTGCTTTGTGTCTCCATGCTGCCTGCATTTGTGTCGATGCCACTGGGATTGGCTATCGCCAAATGTCGACGACATCCCGAGGCGATCACAACGAGTACCCCGCTCGAACAATCGTCTCATTCTGTGGATGAACGTAGACTAAAACACAAATACGCACTGACTGCGCTTGCATCGGTTGCAATCAACAGCGACGCTCACCCTCTCATTGAGGGTGGCTGGGATGTGGGCGGACGTAGAAACTGGTCGTGATTTCCTGAATTTCAATGTCATGGCGAGTTTGGTCTCGCAGATGATCCTCGACGCGAAAGGCCAGGCACTGAGCATTGGCATCTCGGGCGGCTGGGGCGTTGGCAAATCGTCAATGGTGAAACTTATCGAAGCTGATCTGAATGCTCGGATTAAGGAAGCGCAAAAGGAAGACACCGGTGGAGCCAACGGAAAGCAGTCACTACTCTTCGTGAATTTCAATGCTTGGCTCTATCAAGGACACGACGACGCGAAGGCGGCCCTCATGGAGGAAATCGCCGACGCTCTAACGAAATGCGCAACGGAACAAGAGACGAGCGTTGAAAAAGGCGTCAAACTTCTCAAGCGCATCGATGTTTTTAGGAGCCTCAGATTTGTGGGCGAACTCGCTGCGACCGTTTACACTGGCGTGCCAATCGGGGCGCTCGCACGCGCCGGAAAAGGCGTTTACGACAGCCTCACCGACGGCGACATTACCAGTGACGACTACGACTCCGCCTCGTCAACGATAAAGGAACACGCGGAATCCGCGCAAGGTCTGCTTAAACCGTCCCAGAAGCGCCAACAGACCCCTCCTCAGATGATCCACGCAATTCGGACCGAGTTCGAGGAGCTACTGGATGATCTGAAGGTAACTTTGGTGGTGTTTGTCGATGACCTGGATCGTTGTCTTCCGCCGACAGTGATCGGGACACTTGAGGCGATGCGCCTCTTCCTCTTCATGAAGCGGACAGCCTTCATCATCGCGGCTGACGACAAAATGATCAAAGAAGCGGTTCGCGTCCACTTTCCAGGCACTAAGGTGGATGATGACATCGTCATCAGTTATTTCGACAAGCTCATCCAAGTTCCGCTCCGAGTCCCGCCGCTCGGCACGAATGAGGTGAAGGCTTACCTGATGATGCTCTTCGTCGAGAATAGTGTGATTTGCGAGGACAGCGCCACCGATAAACAAGCAAAGGAACAGGTTCGAATTGCCGTCAACAAGCGCCTCGCCACCAGTTGGAAAGGGGAGGCTGTAGATGCCGAGTTTGTGCAGGGACTGATCAAGCAGTGTCCGGAATCGCTGAAAGCAGAGCTTGAGCTTGCTGACCGTCTTGCACGCCAGATGATTATTTCGCCCAAAGTGAATGGAAATCCTCGCCTTATAAAGCGCTTCATGAACACCCTATCCATCCGGCGAAGCCTTGCGAAGGTGCAGCATATCACTGTCAACGACGCAATGTTCGCAAAGCTCATGCTGTTTGAGCGATTTGCCTCAGCAACGTCATTCAACTCGCTGACCGAACTGATTAGCACCGCATCGCACGGAAAATCGGAAATCCTTCGTGATCTGGAAGTCGACGTTCGTAAGGGCGAAGCTATCGATGAAGAGCGCTGGCCACCAGGATGGAAAGAAGACGCAAAGCTCATTGAAGACTGGCTGAAACTTCCGCCCGACTTGGGAGGGATCGATCTTCGAGGGGCACTTCATGTAGGTCGGGAAAGCGCCCCGATTATCGCTGCTGAGAACAAACTGTCAAAAAGCGCGGCATCACTTCTCACTCAACTTCTGGCCCTGAAGATTCAGCCGACACAGTCGGTCAAAGTACAGTTCACCACAGTTACACCTGACGAGCGGGCGCAGATCATGACCAGCTTGTTGGACAAAGCGAGTGCTGAGACCGAATGGGGGACGCCTTCGATACTTTATGGGCTCGGTGCGATGGCGGAGAATGACGTCGTACAGGCTGAACGCTTGATCGTGTTCTTCGGGAATGTGCCCTCTTCAGCACTCAAAGCTGGCCTCATCCCGCGACTGGCCACGTCCGAGTGGGGAAAGAAAGTTATAGTTGGGCTGGCAAAGCGGCCCGATCTTCCGACCACGGTCAGCAAAGCCGTAGCTGCAGAATTAAAGGCGGGCAAATAATGGGCACGTCGAAAACGAGTGGCGGTCCCGGCAAAAATGTCCCTCTAGTGCCGAACTGGGTGGGACCAGATGCGCCAACGCCGCAAGTGCCGCCTAAGCCTTTGACGCAGCCAGCAGATGGCGGTTCGCAGTCGCCTTCACCAAAGCCACCAGAAAAGCGACCTGATGGACCGACACCTCCCAAAAAGCCGAATGAGTCACCACCAGATCAGGGTCAGGAAAACCCAACACCGACTGACCTAGCTCCCGCTCGGAGATTCACGTCAGCCCGTCGCGCAATCGGCAACTTTGCCAAGACAGGTGATAGCCGTAGTCTCCGGAGCGCACTCGGCAACTATGTGAAGAAGGGATACGGTGGGTCGGCAACGACTTCCCGTCGAATGAGTAAATCCTCTTCTGCTGCCGCAGGGGTGTTCGATATCCTATCTCGGGGCGATGGCGCTCCTACCGTCGATGGTGAGAAATCAGAACTCGATGTTTCGACCTTGGCGGGGCTATCGCACAGTGAGGTTGCGGAACGGATTGCGGAGGCAGTCAATCCTGGTGAAGTGTCGCTCGACGATGCCGGTGTACGTGAAGCGATTGCCGAGGCCGTCAGTTCGGTTCTCAATGAGAACGAAAATGCCGATGTCACCAATCTCCCGCCCGAATTGGCGGAGGAATGCTTCGTCAGAACCCTGTCGTACTCCGCCTTCAATATTCTGGTTGCTGACATTGGTGCGTCCGTCCAGCGAGCGGCCCATGGTAGCGCTGTTCTGGCAAATGACCGGCTCAAGGAAATCAGCGACTTCGTTCGGGAAGCGTACCGGACGCAATATGTGAAGGTGAAGGCAATCGGCTCAAAAATCAGCCGCAGCACATCGGCGAAAATCGCCCGCGACGTCACTGCCCAGGTTATGGACATTTTCGAAAGCTATCTCGAATGAAGATCGCAGCGCTCCGACCCGATCAGCCATCCCCCTCCGGCATTGATCATCGCATCAGCATATTCGAAGGTGATCTAGGTGCTCTGAGCCGGACATCTGGCCACGCAGGATTATCCGTTGCCAGCGAACTCTTCAAATGGGCGGGGCGGTCGCCATCGACAATGGCATGGGATTTTACTGCGTTGGCGCTCGGCGTGGTGGGTGCTGACCGACTGGTGAACAGAGCAACCGTCAGCCCTGATGGCTGGACCCGTGAGATCGAACTGACCGTCGGGGTCAGCGACCCTCATCGATGGCAAGTGCTGTCCGAAAAGATTTCCGCGATGCTCTCGTTCCTGACGGGTGACTTCTGGAATCTGACCTTTGTTGAAGGCGGATATCATCCAGCTCCTCCCAAGAAGATCGCTGGTTCACGACCGGAAACCTGCGTGGCTCTCCTGTCTGGCGGGCTGGACAGTCTTATTGGTGCCATTGATATGGAAACCAAGGGTGTTGATCACCCAGTATATGTATCGAATAGGGTTCGCGGTGACGTGGCCAAGCAAGAGAAGTTTGCCGCGCGAACCGGTGCTGGACAGCGGCTTCTCTCGCTCAACGCTGATCCGAGGACTTCAGGCGTTGCTGCCGAAATCTCTCAGCGCCCCCGTTCCATTGTGTTCATCGCGTTTGGAGTTCTCGCTGCTACGCTCTTGGATAAATATGTTGCTGGTGAAACCGTCGACCTTCACACGCCGGAGAACGGGTTTATCAGTTTGAATGTGCCTCTCACGACAATGAGAAGAGGTAGCCTCAGCACGAGAACGACGCATCCGAAGTTCATTGAGATGCTCCAAAGCCTACTCGACGAACTTGGCATAAAGGTCCGGCTTTGCAACCTGTACCAGTTCAAAACCAAGGGCGTGATGATGGCGGAATGCCGAAGCCAGGAGCTTCTGGCCGATCTGGCTCCAATGTCGATGAGTTGCGGACGCGCTGGGCGCAGCTACACGCATTGTGGTCGGTGCCTACCTTGCCTGGTCCGTCGATCTGCATTCTTGAAATGGAGTGGGCGTATCGATGGAGATACCACAGCCTATATCCATCCCAAGGTGGAACTCACCGTGCAGGGTCGCATCAACAACGAGTTTCATGGTAAGGCGTTCGCTGAGTATGACGATGTCATGCAAACGTTGACCGCCCTCGACTATGTAAATCGGCATGGCGCTCGCCGTTGGATTGGTCCGGCGATTGGAGCAACATCCTTCGGCGCAAAGGCTCATGAGTACCGGAAAGTGGCTGAGGATGGTCTTCTGGAAATAGGCGAGTTTCTCGAAGCGACCGGACTCCGATGATTGACATGCATTGCCATCTCGACCTCTACCCTAATCCTGGACGGGTGATCGCGGAGGCAGATAAACGCGAAATCTTCGTCCTCGCGGTCACGACCACGCCCAAGGCGTTTCTTGGCAACATTAGGCTGACCGAGGGTCGAAAGCGTATTCGAGTGGCCGTCGGGCTTCACCCCGAGCTGGTCGCCGCCCGTCATCGCGAAGTTGACGACGTGCGAAAGTTCATGGGCCAGACCAAGTATGTCGGAGAAATCGGCATCGATGGATCACCAGATCATTTGCCTAGCCTTAAGCTTCAGACGGAGGTCTTTTCGATCATTTTGAAGCACGCTGAGGGCTACGGCGGCAGGATATTGTCGATCCATTCTCGTGGCGCAGCAACAGCGGTTTTGAATGTCATCGAAGCGAATCTGAGCAAGAGTGTGCCCGTTCTCCACTGGTTTAGCGGGACCAGGAAGGAATTAGACCAAGCAATCGAGCTGGGTTGCTGGTTCAGCGTCGGACCAGCGATGTTGCGGAGCCGCAAAGGACGCGAGTTACTCTCCTCCATGCCGCCTAATCGTCTCTTGACCGAAACTGACGGGCCTTTCGCAACCGACGGCGACGCTCCGTTGATGCCTTGGGACGTCGAAAGAGCACTGCCAATCATTAGCGAAGTCTGGAACTATCCTGAAGCCAAGGTAGCTCAGGTCATCAAATCGAATTTCTGCGACTTAGTGGGCCGCATAGACCAGGTGCACTCCATTTAAATCCAGCCGCAATCCAATCCACTTGCCTCCTGTTGCGTTCCCGACCAATGCTGGCACCTCCTGCCCGCAATTCCTGGCGCTGTTTCTTGCAAGCCGTGCCTAAATCTTGGCTATCGGCCAGTAGAGGAGAGCGTCCCTGCCGTCATCAGAGGACGGAGGTCGTTTTCCCCTCAGATTTTGATCGCTCAGGGAAGAACCTATGAACCGTTGGGGCGCAACGCTCGTAAAATGGCGCTCGCCCTGGCAAGTGAGGCTTCGGCGGCCTCTAGTTCGATGGAGACGGTGAATAGATCACGTGCAGACATTCGAAGGAATTCGTGCAGGACAGCATCTGAATTCCTAGCCAGCAAGATGAGCTGTGGCCCACTCGGTGCTCTGGAACCGGCAAGCCAATACTTAGCGGCCCGTTCACTCGCTCCAGTCCATTGCATTATAGTTTTCGCTGCCCGTGCGCTTCGACCCAACTCCTCTCGAAGTGCACGGGACACCGCAAGCGAATATTCACGACGACTTTCCGCCGCAGAAGGCGGAACAGTTGTGCCTGATTTCCGAACCATGTTCCTAGTCTCCTCGATATATACTCCGGCCGCCCCGAATGAACGGTATCGAGAATTGTTGACATCTGATGGTCATCGACTGGAGCCAAAAGGGCGGTCGCTCAGCGACACCCGAAGAACCAAGAGTTCCTGCTGCAACTTATGTTCGGATGTCCACCGAGCATCAGAAGTATTCGACTGACAATCAGTTCGCGGTCATCCACCGATACGCCGAGAAGGTTGGATTTGAGATCGTCCGCTCTTATGCCGATGAGGGCAAAAGCGGGCTTCGCCTAGTTGGGCGGGATGCGCTTCAAAGTCTGCTTGCAGACGTCGAAGCTGGTCGGGCCGACTACAAAGTCGTTCTTGTCTACGATGTCAGCAGATGGGGGCGGTTTCAGGACCCTGATGAAGCTGCCGAGGTCGAACTGCGCTGCAAGCGTCACGGCATTCTGGTCCACTATTGCGCAGAGCAATTCGAAAATGACGGCAGCATGGGCTCATCCATCATCAAGACCGTCAAGCGAGCAATGGCCGGTGAGTATAGCAGGGAGCTGTCGGTCAAGGTATTCAACGGGCAAGCCAATCTTATTCGGCTTGGCTATCGGCAAGGTGGCGCTCCAGGCTTCGGCCTTCGCCGTCAGTTAATCGACCAAAATGGCAACCCGAAAGGTGAATTGGTACGGGGGGAACACAAGAGTATCGCGACGGACCGTGTCATTCTGGTGCCCGGCCCAGAGCAAGAAGTCCAGGTGGTCCGGAGGATTTACGATCTATTTGTCAGGTCGGAGCGGACCGAAGCCGAAATCGCGTCAGTTCTAAATCAGGAGGGAATCCTCACGGATTGGGGCCGGTCGTGGACACGAGGCACCGTGCATCAGGTGCTGATTAACGAGAAATATGTTGGCAACAACGTTTGGGCGCGCACGTCGTGTAAGCTGAAGCAATCCCACGTGAACAATCCTGAGGAGGACTGGATTCGCGCTGACGGTGCATTCACCGGAATTGTGCCCATCGAGCTTTTCGCACAAGCTCGGGCGATAATCACACGGAGGTCGGAGCGGCTGTCCGATGAAATTATGCTCAAGAAGCTCGCAGAGGTGTTCCAACAACAGGGCTACTTGTCAGGCCTGATTATCGACGAAGCATCTGATTGCCCTTCCAGTAGTTCGTATTCGCATCGCTTTGGCAGTCTACTACGTGCATACGCACTTGTGGGTTTCGTGCCCGACCATGACTACAAGTATCTGGAGATCAATCGGTCTCTGCGCCTTTTGTACCCCAAACTTTTGGAGGAGGTGCTTGAAGGTATTCGTTTGGCAGGAGGTGACGTCGACCAGGCTCCGGCAACCGACCTTCTAACGATCAACCATGAGTTCACCACATCGATAGTCATCGTTCGGTGCATCCAAACGTCTTCCGGCGCTCTTCGGTGGAAGGTGAGATTAGATTCCCTGCTCAAGCCCGACATCACCTTGGTAGTTCGCATGGCTCCCGGCAACACCGAGCCATACGACTACTATCTGTTGCCGCTGCTTGACATGCACGAAGCCGTATTGAGGCTATTCGAGTTCAATGGCTTGTCGCTCGACGCATACCGTTATGAATCCCTCTCGCGGTTCTATACGATGGCAACGCGCCGTACATTGATGGAGGTCGTCCGATGACAGCTATCCCGGCTCAGAAGGTTGAGATGATCCCCATCTCCCGGATAACCGTCGTAAATCCACGTGAGCGTAACAAGAAGCATTTCAAAGAGATAATCTCGAACATAGGACAGGTCGGACTTAAACGCCCCATCACCGTCACCCGCCGAATGGAAGCTGGTGGACCATATTATGATCTGGTTTGCGGACAGGGACGGCTCGAAGCCTTTAAGGCTCTGGGGCAGCAGGAAGTACCGGCCCTCGTCGTGAACGCGAACAAGGAGGATTGCCTCGTCGCCAGCATCGTTGAGAACTGCGCGCGACGACAGCATCGGGCAATCGATTATCTTCAAGACATTGGAGCAATGAAAGGGCGTGGGCACAGTGTGCCGGAAATCGCCCGCATGACGGGTCTGTCAGGCGAGTATGTCTACGCCGTAGTTCGGCTTTTGGAAAAGGGAGAAGAACGGCTTTTGCGCTCGGTGGAAACGGGACAGATACCCTTCAGCGTAGCTCTGGAAATCGCCGAAGCCGAAGACCATGATATTCAGGCTGCCCTTCAATCAGCCTATGAAAGAAAGCTCCTGCGCGGCAAAAAGCTAATGGCTGCCAAGCGACTTATCGAGCAGCGTCGACAGCAAGGGAAAGGGTTAAAACACGTCGAATCGAAACCCAGGACAAGACCGGTGTCATCGGAGGCATTGTTGAGGGCCTTTCAGGAGGACGTTGATCGTAAGAGGATACTTATCCGTCGGGCCGAAACGGCGAAAGCTCGCCTGGTGTTTGTCACAGAGGCGATGCGCAAGCTTCTATCAGACAAACAATTCTCCAACATGCTGGCGGAAGAAGGATTGGTTTCACTTCCAGAAGCCTTGGTTTCCAGGCTGGGACACGAAAGGGATCGGCAATGACCGCACCGAGCAGCGCCGTACCGTTGTCATTCGAGAGCACAAGCCTTCGAATTCCGATTGAAGAAATAACGCCGCTCAAGCAGCTCACGCCTTCTGCCCTGAAATCTGTGAAGTATTCTCAGATAGCTGCATCGATTGCCGAAGTTGGCATTATCGAGCCACCTGTCGTAATTCGGGATCGGCACGACCACGAAAAGTTTCATTTGCTTGACGGCCACATTCGGTTGGACGTTCTCGCTAAACGCGGTGAAACGGAAGTCGTATGCTTGGTCGCGACCGAAGACGAAGCCTATACCTACAATCGACGAATAAGCCGCCTCGCCACGATCCAAGAACATAAGATGATATTGAAGGCCATTGAAAAGGGTGTGCCGGAGGAGCGATTGGCTCGCGCTCTCAATGTCAACATCTCCAGTATCCGGCACAAAAGAAGCCTCCTCGAAGGAATTTGCCCCGAGGCTGTCGAGATGCTGAAGGAGAAGCATGTCCCTCTGAACACGATTGGGCAGCTGAAGAAAATGAAGCCAATGCGCCAGATCGAGGCGGCACAGTTAATGATCGCCATGAATAAATTCACAGTGACGTATGCGCAATCGCTGGTGGCTGCGACACCAAATACGATGCTCGTTCGGCCGAAGAAAAAGATCGGCGGCTTGAGTGAGGAACAAATCGCGCTCATGGAGCACGAAGCGACATCGCTCGATAGGGAGTTCAAGACTATCGAGCACGACTACGGCACGGATCACCTCGATCTTGTTCTTGCGACTGGCTACTTAACGCGCTTGCTCGGGAATGCCCGAGTTGTCCGGTACCTCGCGCAATTCCATCCAGACCTCCTGTCGGAATTTCAGAAAATAACCGATCTGCGCAAAGCAGCTTGATCTCAAATGTCAGCATACCGCTGCTTCAGTTGGCATCCTTGAGTACCATTACTATCGGGCAGTGATCACTCGGGTCGGCTCTTCCGAACGTCAGTAGCTGCGTTCCGAATGGATTCGACGAGCCATCGCATTTCGTGAGTACGCTCCCAGGATCGCCGAAGGAATAGAAGGCATCCATCTCGATCTGGTCGGCGTCAGTTGCCACGCTATCGCGAAGCCCAGAGACAACGAAAAAGTCTATGGCTCCGAACTGGGTGGGGGTGTAAATTCGGGGCTCCAGGCCGCCCTGATATGCGTTTGGATTGTTGACCAGCGCTTGCTGTTTCAAGGCAGCGAAATCGAACCGATATCCCTTCCAGCATGCCCGTTTGTCCATTGCGGGGAACAACTGCGCATTGGCACCGAGCCGAGCCACGACATTCGGGGCTTCAAACAGAAGGCGATTGAAGTCACCGGCCAAGATAACTGCGTCACCCTCTGGCCTGTCGGCGATCCAGCGTTCGAGAATATCGAACTGGGTCGCATTCACCGCGCAATCGTCCTTCAAATCGTCATTGTTCGTCGTCCCCTCTTTGCAGGCCGATTTGAGGTGGATCGATGGTATCCAAATTATCTGACCACCGAATTCGACAACAGCGACGGGGCTCCCGCGAACGTGACGTGGCGGCGTGCAGCACTCGTCATCGTGGAGTATCGAAAGCTCATCCAATTGTTGGATTGTCACTTTGTCCTTGATCGACTTCCGTACAGCGATGGCCGTGTAGATGTCGTCGTTGTCGAACCGGCATCGCTGGTCATTCTCCATACACCGCGTCTCGAAATAGACATCGTAGTCCGGGCCAACGGCTCGTTCGGCACCGGGAATACTGCCGATCTCTTGCAAGGCGATGATGTCAGCATCCAAAGAACTGATTACCGAATTGATGTGTGCGTAGACCTCCGCACTTCTTGCATGGCCTCGCAGGGCCTGTTCTGGTTGCGAAGCCAGGTTCGCGATATTCCAGGACGCGACCCGAAGGTTTTCAGCTGATGCGGGGGTAAAGGTAAGCAATGTGATAGCTACAGCGGCGGCCAGTTTCTTCATGATTGTCCCCTCTGAGTTACAGCTTCGACTGATTGCATTCGAGTCCCAATAATTACATAAAGTAGCAATTGTTCAATTGCCGGAGGCCCGCTTGAAAAGCTTCGTTCATCTCGTTGCCGTCACTGTGGTCGCTATGGTGACGAGCCAGATCGGCATCGCCCATGCTGCAGTCTTCGAAATGAAGATGTTCGGGCATCATGTCGTCGTTCTGCAACGAGATTTTGAACAGGTCCTATCAATCGACGGCCGTGACGTGCTGAAGGATGCTATACTCAACATAGATGATATTCGTTTGATTTCGGGAACGCCCGCGATTGTCGGATCATCTTCGGCAGGCGGAAATGCCTGTGACGCCGCCCCCTTTGTCGTGTCGTTCCCACGGGATTCAAACCCTCGGGTCGATGGCCCTATTGAGAGCTGCCGCCCGGTGAGAATGGATGTACTGGTAGATCAGCTTAACTTCTCGACGACAGCACTGCCGAATTCGCCGGGTGAAACGTGGACATGGACGCCCGCAAGCGGTTTTGCGAAATCGGGAAGCCGGGATTTCGTTGCCGATACATCGAGAGGCTGGTCCGAGCTTCGGGAAAAGACCGTGTCTCACCCTAGCGAGCTTTTATCATTCGGTGAGGTCGCAGCACAGATCAACGACCTCCTGGGCGCAGAGAAAGGCGAATATTCCGACATCATCCTGGGTGTCGGGTCTGGTTCATTTGATGGCGACTACTTCGTCGGCTCGGCTTGTACCCGTCATCTGTGTCAGGAAGAGGAGGCACTGCTGGTCGCCTCGATCCAAGACAAGCAGGTGTTCTTGGCTTGGAAGCCATCAGGTGAAAAGATTGTGGTTCGTCCACCCGTAAAGCAGTGGCCAGAGAGGGCGAAGGCTGCACTGCGGGAATGGGCGGCGAAATGGAAATAGGTCGCGAGAGATTGGATGCCACTACGCTGCATCGACGAGAATGGAGCGGACATTTTTGCCTTCGACCTCAGCCCGGAAGAATGGAAAACACTTATGTCCCGAAACAGGGGCGGCCATTTTCTGAAAATGCCGTGCTGCGACGCTGGCGTGGCTCTTAGAAGGTCACGGCGAGGCACCCAACACTTCGTGCACAAGGTCATTGGGAATTGCACATCTGCGCCCGAGACAGAGGACCATCTTCGACTAAAGCAAATTGCTGTCGAGGTGGCACGTCGGTACGGTAATCCCCCCGTTTTTAACGGGTCCGATCAGTAGAATTTACGCTGCCATTTTCAGTTTCTGCCTCGGCGTGATGCCGCCGATAGCCATATTGGGTCGGTCATTGTTGTATGTCCAGAGCCAGCGTGTGGCGTGATCCTGCACCTCCTTGATGGTATCGAATATCAAGCATCCCAGCCATTCATGCCGAACCGTGCGGTTGTAGCGCTCGATGTAGGCGTTTTGCTGCGGCTTGCCCGGCTGGATATGGGCGATGGTGATGTTTCGCTTCTCGGCCCACGCCAAAAGCGTGCCGCTGATATATTCCGGGCCGTTATCGACACGAATTATATCCGGCTTGCCACGCCACTCGATGATCCGGTTGAGGGATCGAACGACCCGCTCGGCTGGCAACGAGAAATCGACCTCGATGCCAAGCCCCTCACGGTTGAAGTCATCGATGACATTCAAGGTCCGGAACGAGCGGCCGTCGGCAAGCTGATCGGCCATGAAATCCATCGACCAGGTCCGGTTCGGGTGTTCCGGCACGGCCAGCGGTTCGGGACACTCTCGAACCAAACGCTTCCTGGGCTTGATCCGAAGGTTCAATTCCAGTTCGCGATAGATGCGGTAAACCCGCTTGTGATTCCAGGTGAAGCCCTTGATGTTACGAAGATAAAGGAAACAAAGGCCGAAACCCCATGTCTTCCTGGCTGTCGTCAGACGCAGCAACCAGTCGGCAATGCCTTCGTTCTCGTTGTCGAGCTTGCGTCCATATCGATAGCATGTCTCGCTGATCGAGAACGTCCGGCACGCGAGGGCCACTTTGATATTATGCTTCTGGACCGCTTGCATGGCCATCTCCTTGCGTTGAGACGGCCTCAGCGCTTTTTTCCGAGAGCTTCCTTCAAAAGATCGTTCTGCATGCTCAGTTCCGCATACATCTTCTTCAGGCGCCGGTTCTCCTCTTCCATGCTCCTCATTTGGCTGACCATGGACGCATCCATGCCGCCTAACCGGGCCCGCCACTTGTAAAAACTCGCATCGCTCATGCCATGCTCCCGGCAAAGCTGTGCAACCGGAATGCCGTCCTCTGCCTGCTTCAGGATTGCCATGATTTGCGCGTCGCTGAATCGTGATATCTTCATCGGAATCTTCTCCAAAATCTTGTGAGAAAATTCTACTTTTAAGCCCGTTTAGTTTGCGGGGGGATTACCGTACGGATGGACAGTTGGAACAGAAGTCAGGGGGAGCACTCCTGACGGAGAAGAATGGATTGCCGATGTGCTGGCGCGAAAAAACAATGCAGCGGTCGCAATCGAAATCCAATGGTCACCGCAGACGCCCGAAGAAACCTCGCGAAGACAAGAGCGCTATAGAAAGTCGGGAGTGCGTTGTCTTTGGTTGTTCCGGCACAAAGGCTTTCCGGTCGCTGAAGCGCTTCCCGCTATCCAGGTGACTGCCCAGGCTGATGGTTACTCCACGAGTCTCTCTGAAAACAAAATGCCCTTGCATGTCTTTCTCGATGCGGCTTTTGATGGCCGGTTCCGGTTTGGCCTGCCTACCAATGGCAGGGCGGTTGTCCGGATACGAGCAGGTGAGATAGACTGCTGGAGGCGTGAGTGTGGGGCAACGACCAAAATCGTAACTGGCATCGACGTCATGTTTGGTTCGCATGGACTTGCCTCGGAAAAGTGGAGAGGCATTTTCAGATCAAGCGGCCAGTCTCTCGAACTGTGCGGGGCTTAGGTAGTTAAGCGCCGAGTGCCGACGGGTGGGATTGTAGAAGCCATCGATATAGCGGGCAATGGCATTTTCGGCCTGGTTTCGGGTTTGATAGATCGTCCTCCAGATCAGCTCTGATTTCAACGTCTTGAAGAACGTTTCGACCATGGCGTTATCATAGCAATTTCCCTTTCCCGACATTGAGATCAAAATGCCTTTGCTGCGCAGGAGCGCCTGATAGTCGATAGAACAATATTGACTGCCACGATCGGAATGATGGACCAGGCCAGGCTTTGGACGCCGCATGACAATGGCCTTGCGAAGAGCATTGAGTGCCAGTTCGCGGTGCAGCCGGTCACCCACAGCCCAGCCGACGACGCGGCGAGAGAACAGGTCGATGACGACGGAAAGATATAGCCAACCCTCGCGGGTCCATACGTAGGAAATATCAACACCCCATTTCTGATTGGGGCCGATTGCGGCGAAGTCCTGATCGATGATGTTGGGTGCAATCGGGAAAGCATGCTGGCTGTCGGTCGTGCGCTTGAACCGACGCTTCTGCCGGGCATGCAGGCCATTGTCTCGCATCAGCCGTGCTGTGCGCCTCCGACCAATGGCAAAGCCACTGTCCTGCAATTCCCGCGTCATGCGTGGGCTGCCATAGGTCTCGTGAGACAGCGCATAGGCCGAGCGCAGATGCGCGAGCATCACCATGTCCTCGCGCTGCCGACGACTTGCTGGCCGGTCTTTCCAAGCGAAATAGCCACTCTGGCTGACGCCCAAAACTTTGCAGAGGCGGTGTGCGGGGAATTCATCTTTCGCCTCGTCGATGAAACGGAACTTCATCGACTTCCCTCCTTGGCGAAAAAAGTCGCGGCACGCTTCAGTATCTCACGTTCCTGCCGAAGGATTTCGTTCTCCCTGCGCAACCGTTTCAACTCGGCCGCCATGTCCTCGGTGGCAGCGGATACCGCCGGCGCATCCATCGCCCGATCACGGCTACGGCCGATCCAGCGCACCAGCGTCGATAGGCCGACGCCCAGGTCCTGTGCGATCTCACGCTGAGTCCGCCCACTCGTCTGCGCCAGCCGCACCGCTTCGGTCTCAAATTCCTTCGTAAAATTCTTCTGCTTCGGCATTCCGGTTTCCTTTCAACTCAAGAAAACCTCTCCACTTTTCCGAGGCAAGTCCAGCAGACGTACTCATGGAGAGTGAGCGATCTTGACGACGCATCGGACATACTTAGCTCTATAATCGAACACTTGCCCGCAGACCCGCGACTTGGGAAGCTAAAGAAGCGGCACAGCAAGACACTCCAGCAGGAATATTTGAGCAATGGCTGCTATCGCTGCGACAGCCTGATCGGGCAGCACTTTGAATTCGGGGTTTGGTACAGCGACGAAGTTGTGAGTTCCTTCCCAGTCATCATTAGCGGAGATTGGAAGAAGATGATCGAACAACAGTACGAGCCCGAATGGGCCGTTTACGCTGCCAGCGAGATTTCGGAATGAGCGAAATGCCCGCGTCTCGCCTCGACGCGATTCCTCTCATGTTTGCACACTCCAACAGCCAACCTCAATGGAGACCGCTTTGCTGAAGGCTTCATCGAATTCTGCGATGCTGTTTTTCGAAGCTTCGCTGACCGAGGAGGAACTGCAAGCATCCGCGATGTGCATCAACGCCATGAAGGTCTTGCGGTATGCGGAGCAGCATGAAGGCATTCAAATCACCAAACTCGGCAACTTTTATCGGAAGTGCGTGGAGTGGGCTGCTGAAGCGTTTCAGTGGCCCGGGTATGAACCGATAGAGCTTTACGCTGTAAACAAAGTTCTGAACGAGCCGGATTTTCCACCCCTCTTCCTGATCCACGAAATTCTGCTGAACACTAGGCTGATCCGACATTACAAGGGGAAAGCAAAGCTGACCAAGGCGGGGACCGCTATGATCGGGCGCTATGGCGATCTTCAGGTGATCCTGACAGAATATATGCTGCGCTCTCCAATAGGCGACGATCCTCAGGCGAACGCGCTGTTTTGGAACCTCGAACATTTCATGCGCGTCATTGGTGATCAGCTCAGCGACTGGACCACTGTCGCGGACTTTTCGGAACTGATCGTCCCAGTAGACCTGTTTCCTTCAAGCGGAAGCATCAGCGGTCGCTTCGAAGCCTGCCTGTTCGCGGTGCACGAGATTGTGCGACCGATGAATTGGCTTGGGCTCGTCGATGATGGGCACCTCAAGCAGAAGCCCCACATCCGGCTCGAAGAGCGCTTGATCCGAAAAACGCCTCTGTTCGACCGGTTTGTTAGGTTGATCGTGCCCACGGCCGATGGCGGACAACACGCACATTAAGTTCGCTTGCTTTGCAGACGACGCCCTCCATCTATCAAAGACTAGTCGTCCAGGTGGTTTCTATTGTCGGCGAAACGCATCGATCATTGCCTTGGTCACGTCCTGCGGATAGCAGATTGGTGCGTATCCACCCGGCTTGGAATAAGCGCTTCTTTTTCCACACCGTCTACCGCCACGGTCTGTATTATACGGGCAGGCGCACGAGCCGGGATAGTTCGCAAGAGATTCAGCGATGATGCGCTGGATGATGGTGGAATCGGGCACAGAGGGTACAGGCTTCTCTCGCGCCGTTTCCTTCGCTTCCTTTTTCGAGGGCTTTTCATCACCCGGCGTTGGTCTGTTAGCGAGAAACCGAGAGGCTATCCAACCGTCCCGTTGGGTAAGTTGGTCCTTGATGTGGGACCATTCGCCGGACTCTTTGATCAGTAAAACCTGTCGTCCATTGTCGAATCGATCAATGATCGCGTCCCCGGTGGAAGGTCCCGAGCGAAACGCGACACGGTTAGCCGCAACAAATCGTGGCGGATAGTTTTGAGCTGGCTCCAGTTTCTCGATTTTCTGTCCATCTGCAGGGTTGGCTTCGGACGCTGTCGTCGTAGGAGCCAATTTTGAAGTTTCGGTGCTGACCGTCTGGGGCTGTTTTCGCTGGTCAGCGATGGGCGGTAAATTTGCCACGCGGCCCTCGCTTCCGCCCGGGTCGTCACCCAGAATTCGGCCCAAGGCAAACAAAACAAACGCCCCTATGATCAAATACCGCTTCCGCATGTCTCAGCCCTCGAAAATACTTTGACGCAGAAGACGATTTCCGACAAGCTTAAGGTGTAGCGGCGGGATATTTCTCGTTAGTGCAGAAGCACATAACGTAACGGGAGAAGTGGCTACGTCAGCAATCCGAGAACTTCGGATTGCTAGGGGTCAATCAGGCGGCCGGAGATGCGAGATGGCACCAAGAAAGGTAGTCGATGCCCGTGCGGATCGTGAAGGCGACATCACGCACGTAAAGCTCGATGGAAACAAGAATTTCACACCGCTGAAGAAGGCAATGGAATTGGCGGATCGCGGCGAAGTTTCCAATGCGCATTCCGTTCGCCGCAGCAATGCGAAGCCGCATTTGCGAACTAACCCGGACGGAAAGAAGACCAATAACTTGGACGACATGGCCGGTGACGATTAACGTCGAGATTCAACCGGCGCGTCTGGTTTGTCGGGATGGGGGGCGGTTTTCATGGTTGGCGGATGGGATAAACATCCAGGTCCAGACAATGACTATGCGCCAAAGCCTTGGACAACTACTAAATGGGTGGTCTTCTTCCTTTCCGCCTTTGTTGCCATAGTTGGCCTAGCGTATCTCAATTGGCCCTGATCAATACCGGCAGACATCCAGTATGGGGATTGTGCGGCATTTCTTTCTCGGGATTTTGTCGAATTCGCCTGTTGACGAACACTCATATAGAAACGCTTCCCATTGTATTTCGGTGTCATTCTAGTTGAATGACGTCTAACGAAATCGTCCTGGAGTTCCATCGTGCATAATGAGACACTCGGTCACCGTGCGTTTCTGACGCGGTTCGCTTCCCCGAGAACTGCAGGCGAACCAATCCCTGGGCAATATTCTGATGACCTGGGAATGTGGGTGGTTACAAGCCCTCTGGGAATTGTCCCTCTGATCGAGACCAAGTCCGATTTGATCGAAATCACGACGAAGACGAAAGTCGAGCAGGAAAGCGACGACACGCCTGCGCCGTTCCTTGAAATACAGACGAAAACTGCAACCAACGTCGAAGGAGACGATCAGGTTCAGCATTCCGCAATGCACCTGCTTGAAATCACGACAAAGACTGATGCGCAGATGGAAAGCGATGATACCTCACCGCGCGTTCATGGCTTTCTATGACGGCACTGACTGTCGATGATATTGATCCTCACCAATGAAAGGGACCTGACAACTGACTTCGTTGTTCGAGAGTTGAAACGACGAGGCCGGGATCATTTCCGGCTTAACACTAACGCAATCGCCAATATGTCATTTGCGCTCGATCCATCCACCATGTCGCTGGTAGTATCCTCGCGAGAGAGACGGGTCCAGGTTGATCAGGTAAGAGCCGGTTACTTTCGCAGGCCCGAACTCCCAGATTTGAATAAATTGGACCATGACATGGGGCAGAGAGCGTACGCGTCGACAGAATGGTCAGCTCTGCTGAAATCGCTCTATTTGTTGGTCGGAAGCAGATGGCTCAGCCATCCCCGCGACATCCTCATCGCCGAAGATAAGCCGTCGCAAATATATCTGGCGAAAAGGCTCGGGTTTAATGTACCGGATACGGTCATTACGAACGACCTGGATGCCGCTCGCACATTGTTGGCCCAAGGACCGATTGTCGGAAAACCTCATCGGCAAGCTGTCGTCGAGATCGAAGGGTCCGAGCATGTCATGTTCACGAGTCGGATCGAGGCAATTGCAGAGGAGGATCGTGAAGCTCTTCAGTATGCCCCAGTGATTTTCCAGAGGCTCATACCCAAAAAAATCGACATCAGGGTAACCGTCGTCGGCGAACAAGTCTTCTCCGTGGCAATCCATTCGCAGGAGTATGACGAGGCGTCTTTGGATTGGCGACGCGGCTCAAATCCGAAAATCAGGCACGAAGTAATAACCCTTCCCGGCGACATCCAGTTGGCCTGCACAGAACTTGTCCGGCAGCAGAAGCTGCGCTTCGGTGCCATAGACCTCGTGCTTGGTGAGGATGGTCAGTTTTGGTTTCTTGAATGCAATCCGAATGGACAGTGGGCCTGGATTGAAAATCGCACTGGACTCCCTATTGCGGCAGCAATCGTAGATGAGCTGGAGAGGATTGCAGCGGTATGATCGGTGTCTTCGAGTTCTTTTGGCCAAGGCTTTCGAGGCCAACAACCTTGCAGCTTGAAGACCAAGCCAGCAAGCAGACGCATGACCTGCAACTTATCAAAGACGCGAAGTGGGATACGCACACCGAGATAGCGCTTGAATGCGCCCGGGCGCTACACGAACAAGAAACCGAACGGAAGAGATCATCTGAAAGCAAGGCGTCCATTTACCTCGCGGTGATTGCTGCAATCTTCCCCGTCCTGGTTTCGTTGCCAAAAGACCTCTACGGAGACGAATTTCCCGACATGAGCGCTGGTTGGCAGACTGTGCTTTTAGGGCTCTTCGTTGCGGGCGTCGTATACCTCGTGAGAAGTGGAATATGGGCCTTCCGCACCTTGGCTGTCTCAACCCATAACCGTATCGATGCGACAGACATTGTTCACCTCTGGGGCGAGCCCGACGCCAACAGCGCGCTGATACGCGATATGCTGGTTACGACGCGGATGAATCGCGACGGAGTGAATGCGAAAGTCGCCTTCATCAAAATGGCCCATGCATTCTTGCTGAGGACATTCATCGCATTCGCCATCCTCCTCTTGGTCGCAGTTTTAAGGCAGCCCATAACAAACCTCGTCGATGCAGCTGTGCCGATGGTCCGTGCCACTGTGTGCGGCTGACAGCCGTACGGTGTAACAAATTACTTTTGATTTTGACTTCAAATGTTCCGGGTACCCTGGCAGGTCGGATAACGGCTGCATCCCCAAAACTGCCGACCCGCCCGTTTTCCGCGCCTTGCTGTCCGCAAGCGCATGCCAGAACCACATACCGGGCAACTGGGTATGCTTGAGCCGGTTCGGCTTGTATTGTAGTTGCCTCCGAAGCTTGTTCGCGTGGTACCGGCAGTCGACGAATAGGCGGTCGGTCTCCGTGCCGACGGCTGGGTAGGTTGATACGGAGATATCGGCTGCAAAGCTGGAACCGCAATCTTGAAATGACGTAGATCAGCTTCGGCCTGGGCCAGTTCCTCGACAAACTGCTGAAGCTGGGCATCATTGCCAGCGATCCAATCATTGAGCTGCTTGTGTTGCTGCTTCAATTGATCGACAAGCTTCGAAAGCTTGTCAGCACATCCTTGTTGCCGGGAGATGATATTGTCCCGTTTGGTTTGCAACGCGGCTCTATCGGCAGCCGTGTAGTCGGCCCGGAACAGGAACTTTCGTTCGACCTGGTTGACCCAGGCCATGATGTTGGCGGACTTAACCGGGCCAATGCCATGAGCATCCTGAACGTCACGTCTTGATGCGTCGTATGCGGTCGTAAATCCGTAGGAAGCCAAGGACGCGACGTCACCGGACGTTAGCTTTGGTATCCTTGCACCTCGGATGCCGTGCGCACTTAGGTGGGCATCTAGCTGCTGTTGCCGCCTGGAGGCATTGTAATCGGTTTCGATATTCTTGAAATCGGATACGAGCGCCTTGTATTCCTCAATCTTCTCAAGGATGGCAGCGCGGGTTGCCTGTACGGTTTCAGCAGGTGAGTTCGATTGCAGGTGTTGAACACGAGCCCTTAGTTTTTCCGCAGTCCCATTGAATTTCTGAAGGTAGAGGCTTTCTGTGCTGTCAGATCGAAGCGCCAGGTAAAGGCCGATACCTCCCGCAATAAGAGGTACGATTGGCGGGATGCCGCTAGCGAACAGAAAGACCGCGAGCACCCCCATACCGGCTGCGCCGAGTTTCCTCAGCATTCCATCCGAAGATTTTTTCGATGCAGCGTCTACTGCGGCCACAGACGCCTTGTACATTATTTTCGGCGCAGGGATCGCAACTTTGATCTGGGGTGGAATTGTCAGCGAGTTTAGGATGGCCTCGATGGCTACGATGTTAAAGCTAAAACCAACGCCTTCACTGATAGAGCCTTTTACGTGGTGAGCGTTGGCGTCGTGGCTGATGAACATCGGCACGCCGAATGCCTGCTCCATTCGGCACCAGGGACATTCAGGGGCAACCCTTGGATAGTGGTGAGCCTTGTTGTTCGGACACGGCCGTAGGGATTGCTCCAGCTCTTCGAGTGCGGAAATCCATTGGCTGGGAGTTGGCCTGGACCCGACGCCTTGAGGTGAGAACGCCAACTCGAAGTTCTGTCTGACCTTTGGGGAAAGGTCCGCCATCTGAACGGTCGATGGAGGCGGTTGCATCTTCGTGTCCCGCTTCGAGTATGCGAAGCGAAATTCCTTGATGGCCTGTTCGATCCCCATATCTCCGGCTCCCTTGAAGCGGCCCGAGAATGGATGTCGATCCATGCAGAGAATTTGGAAGATGGCGACCGCCAAGCCGAAGGCATCGTGATCGGGTGTACGGACCACGTTCTTCAAAGATTGGCCTTGCAGCTCTGGCGGCGTGTATTCTGGAACGCCAACGACGCAAAGGTACTGCTTGCCTTTCTGAATAACCTGGAATGAGTCGGTATCGATGAGCGCGACAGTAGCTTGTTGCGAAACCAAGATACTACGTTGATTGATATCGCCAATGACGCAACCCGCAGCATGAACCTGCCCAAAGACACGCGCCACGTTGATGGCAGTCCGCACCAGAAACCTGTAGTCCGCAGTTGGAAAATGCCTCAACCGTGAGGAAGGCGTCTGCAGTTCGTGGATTTCTTTGTGCTCTGCAACGAGCCGCATCAGGAAGCCAACAAAGCTTCCCTTGCGGTCAGCCACGACCTTAGTGGGGAATGCAACCGTATTAATGGATGAATGCAGGTTAGCATCCACCATGGCCCTGATTTTCGCCTCCCGCGATGCAACGACCGTGGGCAGATAGGCCTTTACCGCATAGCCCGGCAGGTTTGGTCAGCGCATAGACCTCGCCTTCGCCGCCTTTGCCAATGCGCTTCCCGACATGCAGTTCGTCAGTTCCAGCAAAGAGTTTGTCGAGGCTCATCTTCTGACCGCTATCACCAACGTTTTGTCGTCATCGGTGTGCTCGGCAAACTTCTCGCTATCGAGATAAGCCGAAAGTCGGCCAGACAGGAAATGGTCGCGGCCGAGAGATGTGCTTGATACGAATGGTCGTACCATAGGGTTGAAAAAGTTCTCGTAGGGCTCGTTCGTTAAGCTGTCCAAGACCTGGTTCTCGATCCCGTCAGAGAACAGGAATATGGCGTCTATCGAAACATCATGCTCTGCGAACCTGAGTCTCGGAGTGGCGGAATCGGTCACGAAATACGTAGTTGATGCGTACTCGCCATTTTCGGATTCGCTCAGAAGCAGCCAGCCTTGGTCAACGGCGCTTCGAGCAACAATAGCACCATCACCGACATGAGCGGTCACTGTCCGGGTGCCGTCCGTGATGCCAAGAACCATCGTTGCGGCGAAATCACGAGGGGTGAGAGATCGCAAGGACGCTGCATGAATGATCCGGTCGCGAACCTGGTCTACCCAATCCCACACATGATCCTCGGACGGCATGTCCGTTGAGCCATTGGCGAAATGGGAACGAAGAGCTTCCGCCACCGTGCGACAGACAACCGAAGCACCTTCTCCACCATGGGACGCGGAACCTGCGCCATCGGAAACAACGGCACAGAAGATAGACGCTCCGTCCGCTTTGACGACTTCAAAGCAGCGCTTCGCATCCTGAAGGCGCGTCCCGCTTTTGACATGGGAGATGCCCCGAACGGATGCGGCACCGAATGTCCATCTTGTCATCCGGCAAAGGCCCATCCATCCGGAGCCGTGGGATTGGTAAGGGGCACTTGCTCGCCCGGATTGGACCGAGAAACCGATCCAAGAGAGTTCGAGAGCCACTGGAAGAACTCTTTGAATTGGAGGCCCTTCAGTTTAAGCGGCTGGCGAACCGAGATTTTGGCCAGGGTGTCCATGTTAGCGCCCTCGACGCCAATGGCATAAAACATGAAGGCCTTGCTGTCTTCGCCCTTCCTGACCTCTTCAGCAGCGCGATGCCAGCTATCAGTAGGCGCACCATCGGTAATCAGGAAAACCCAGGGTCGATAAAAATTGATCCCGTTCTCCCGGTAACGATCCTTGCGTTCACGGAGCATGGCTAGACCAGTTTCAATGGCTTCTCCCATTGGAGTGTTGCCTTGAGAGGTAAGTGTCGGCGGATAAAAGTTCTCTGCACCGATGAAGTCCATTTCCACGTTCACGGGCCCGAACGTCACCATTGCGAATTCGACCCGGTTTGCCGCGAGACTATCGCTCTGAATCTCTTCCTGCAGAGCCCGTAGGCCTTCGTTCAGTTCGTCAATTGGTCTGCCGCCCATCGAACCTGAAACATCCAGGATCAGGACGCATGGACAGCGCGGTTGAGGGTTGGATTTCAGATCGGCATCGGCGAAAGGCTGTTGATCGAACTCGGACATGCAAGGCTCCCCATCCACAATTGCCGCCATACAACCCCAAAACGAATTGCCGATCAATTGGATGCGATGAAATACACAGTTAGGTTGAGATTGCGCCTAAGTGCTCTGAGCGTATGTTGTCCAAAGACTCAGAATATCGCTATGCATTTACCTAGCAGGACTAGAATGAAGAAACGAGAAGCCCGTGCCCGATGGAGGCTCCCAGTCTTGATGGCGCTCTCCTTGAGTTGCTCGGCAGCGTCGGCTCAGGATGAGCTGTACGTGCTGGACGGAGACACCATAGACGTTGCAGGAGTGCGGTTTCGTTTGCACGGCATCGATGCACCTGAAGCCGGTCAAAAATGTAAAAAAGCTCGCGGTGGAAACTGGCCCTGTGGGCAGGCAGCGATTGCCACCTTGGAAGAAATTGTTGAGGGTCGGCAGGTGCATTGCGACGACAGAGGCTCTGATGACTATGGTCGGACGATAGCCGTCTGCTTGTCTGATGGAAAAGATATCAATCAAAAAATGGTGGTAGCCGGATTAGCCTGGGCATTCCGCAAGTATTCTGAGGATTACGTTGATGCCGAGGATCAGGCTCGGCAACTGAAAACGGCAATCTGGCAGGCACCGACGCAGCCCGCCTGGGAATATCGATCAGAGAAATGGGCTGTCGCGCAGCAATCTGCGCCCAATGGATGTCCCATCAAGGGCAACATCTCAAAGAACGGCAAAATCTATCACGCGCCTTGGTCGCCGTGGTACGCAAAAACGAAGGTCAGCGTTGCGGAGGGCGAACGATGGTTCTGTGACGAAGCAGAGGCCGTTACGGCAGGATGGCGAGCGCCGTATTGGGGACGAAGCGTTGCCGGGCTAAAGAACTAACCCGCAAATGCAGTTGTCAGAGGGGGCATTGAAATGAAACCGGCACACTGCGCAATCCATGGCTTGTTGATGTCGTTTGTTGGCGCATCGTCATTTCTAGCGTACGGCGCAAGCGGAGCTTCCGCATCGGACAACTTGACCCCAGTTGCCTGCAAGTTTGAACACTTGCCATTGATGTTGCTGATTTTCCGGTCTGGCATGGGTGGTAATGACAACACCGTGCAGATCGGGCAACAAGAACCGGTTCCATTGAGTGTAGGATCAAGCTTGATGACGGCGACGTTCCAAGGTCAGGAGTTTGTGTTCTCGCTGCGGATGCCAGCCAACGTATCGGTCAGTGGGCAGGGTTCTGATACGATGACCTACCATGGCGATTGCGTCAGCAGCCCACCACGATAGCTGTCAAAAGTTGTGCTTTGACAGTCGCTATCGAGATCGGTGTTAGTCGCTCTTTCCGCCTGTCGTTAACCTGGCTGAGTGATTAGCAATTCGATTCCAAGATCGATGCGTGCAATATCACGCGCCACGAGCAGATTCGTAAGCGTTTCTTCCTGTTCAGTGTTGATCGCTGCCGTAGGCATGGCGGCTCTGACGCGAACACGTATTCTATCGGCTAGTCCAGCAGCCTGTCTTTGGGAAGTCGAAGACGCCAAGTCGACAATCTGATCGCGTATAGTGCGAGAGGTCGCTCTTGCATCTCCGTACTCCTTCTTCTGGAGGAGCGCGCCAATCTTTTGTTGGAGGTCGTCGAACGTTGTGTGGCGTATTTCCTGCGGATCGGAACAGAAGAACGCATGCCCCAGATCGCTACGATAGGCGATTGTATGCTGCTTATCATCGGGAAGTGGCCCGATATCCCCAGGGGAGAAGAATGCGGTGTCTTGGAAAACTCTGCCAAGACCATAGGACCTGTTGAATTCGTGAATGTTCGCAAGGCAAGGAGCGGCGTAGAAAACGCAATTCGGATGGCTCCTCTCCAGCTCTATGAGGTGGGCGTGCTGCGCCGAAAGGTCGTTGCGCATTAAGCCAATCCGATAAAATGGTGTCGTTAGTCCTGGGCAGTTGCCAGTAGATACCTCGAACGCCGTTCCCCTCTCCATTCGATCAGGCAGCTTAAACTGAAAGAAAAGTGGCACTGCTGGCAATCGGATTTGGACGTCATATCCAAGCTGCGCCTCTTGTGCCAGATTTGGGAACACCGGCGCGCCCGTTGCCCCAGTCGGGTGTGACCGAATGAGATTTTCGGTGAACGCGTAACCGTAGGAAAACTCCGTATATCCGACCTTCATAATGAACTACTTCCAGTGGCGCATCTAAACTTCCAAAACGTTCCCTTTTCCAAACCACGCCTCAGCCTGTTTCAAAACAGCAGGTGTAGGATTCTGGAAATAGACAGCCAGCACTTCTTTCGCCCGAGTGCAACAGACATAGAATAGCTTTCCGGTCCGCTCTATCACGCGTTCCGTACCGCTGCCCTCGAACAAGTATGTGAAATTGTAGTGATTCCACCCACCGGCATCCAGCACGACGAGGACACGTTCAAACTCCCGTCCCTTAATTTTATGCTGTGTGGAAAACGTAGTGCGTCCTTCGAGGTATTCATAAAGCTTCTGAAAAGATGAAAACGGGACACCAGTAAGCCGATCAAAAAGGTAGCGTTTTTCCGCGCGGAAGTTGGCAAATTTGTCGTCTTTGACGCACAGTCCGTTGTCGTGTGCCAAGTCGATTACATCCAGGATTGGACTGTCTTTCATTGTGCCAATGTCTTCGACGCATTTTTGAATGCGTAGCTTGTCCTGAGCATTGGCCACGCGAAATTCAGTTTTGCGCAAAAATTCATTGAACCGGCGCTGTTCATAAAGGTGGACGACAGCCTGAATCTTGAAGACGTGCTTCACGAAATCGCACCGCTTCGATCCCCTTCGAGCTATTTCCTCTTCTGTCTGTTTTTTGTCATCGATCAGTTGATCTTTATCGACATAAAGTCGCCGAAAGTGATGGAATTCTATCTCGTTCGCGTATTCCAACAGCTTTGGATTGGCGTCGATGAATGCCTGCATCCCCGGCGTCGGGCTGACCGCGCGTAGTGCACTACCCGTCTTCCCCTTCTGAAGGGAAGCGACGACCTCACCGAACGTTTCGAATTGATAGTCATTGAGGTTACCGTTTGTCTTAATGAACTTGACGATACGATCTCTGAAGGAAAGGACTCCATCCTTGTCGTAGATTTCCATCAAGTCAGCAAAACCTGCCTGCGGCGCGATCAAATTATGCGTCAGGTTCAGCTCTTTTGTTTCCCAAACATCTGAGAAGTCCCAACCTAGGTGGTCGCGGACTTGTTGCAGCCGACTGTCATGACCCGTTGAGTGATAAAATCTGATGATCCCATCCTTGACTTTACCCTCAATCATGTTGGGCGCATTGAGGTCCTTCGATGCGCCTTGGACGATACCGTCTGTTCGCAAGTTGTTCGCGAGTTCATAAACTAAGCGCGGATTTCTACGGTTTTGCTGCTTCCTAACTTCGTCAACGGTCCCGGCGGCTACATAAGGCTGGATCGATCCGACACCTTCTTCGTAGATCGATTGCATCGCATCGCCGAAAAACCCGCAAACACCTTGCCGCGTACTCAGCGGGAGCCAATCGAGAAGAATTTTGACGACCTCCGGCGCGGTATCCTGATACTCGTCAACGAGGATGTACCGATAACGGTTGCGAAGAATGTCGCGAATTTTCGGGTATGTCTCAAACATGGCATGGGCGATAATGATAACCTCGTCGTGCGAAACGATACCCTCGCCCAGCCGCGTGAATTCTTTGTACTGGACTTTTTTTCCGGCGAACATTTCCTCGGACACAACGATTGTTCCGGGTTCCAACTTAGGTTCATTTCCGCTCAGCAACCCCACTAGGACATTTCGGAGTTCCCGCTGAAACGGGCTGACCACGTCCCAAAGAAAATCATGGATCGTTCGGACGGTGAGGCGCTCGTTGGAAACACGCGATTCCACTTCGCGGACAGCAGCGTTCGTAAACGTGATACACGCAACGAACGCGCTAGGATCGGTGCGGAGCAGCTCTCCGATTACCTGGACAAGCGAGTACGTCTTGCCACTTCCGGCCCCACCGCTGAGCAGGAAATTCTTCCCGGCGGCTACAAGTTCCAGGGCCTCGATCACTTCCGGTTCAAGCTTCAGCCCGCCTTGATCCATCGAAGGCCCTCCTCGATGTAACCAGGGATGTTCCAATTGTGAAATTCAAAGGAAAATTCCTTTGGTGGACCCAAGGGAGACGCGACGTTCGATGTGGACGTCGCACTATTCAGAAGGATTTCGATAGCGAACGACGGTTTCCTGGTGATTCCATTTTCGGCCATCTCGAAAGACGACCCACCGGCGAGATATTTTTTGAGGTGTTTTTCTACCAGGCTAGGAAAACCGGCTTTCTGAATGCCAGGCTCTTCCGTAGTCGAGTTGCTGATAAACACTCGGTTTAGGTGAAAGAACGCATCTTCAAAACTGCGAGCGTGGTATTCATTTCCGTCCCCGTCCTTTTCCGAAATCTGATAGGCGCAGAGGACCTGCCCTTCAACCTTGGGGCCCCACTTGCCTGTTGCAGGGTCCTTCCAAACCGCCTTTTGTTCAAAGTTTAGGCCAAGGAAATATGAAATGTCGGGCCCCACGCCATGAAAGAACCGGAGCGCGGCGTTTGTCGTGTGAGTGGCATTTTCTATCTCGTGCGCTCGAACGATCTTTTTCTGCTCACCCTGCTTGTTCATCACTGGGACGCCGAGTTCGTCGAACTCAAGCGCCTCTTTCGCCGAATCAATGTCCGTGATGATCAGCGTTTTCACGCCGATGAATTGAAGGAAGATTTCATAGATTTGAGAATGCGCACCGACCTCGATAACTGAGATGTTCTGTGAAAGCAGGGCGAGAGGCGGGAGTATACCATCCTCATACGCCTTAGCCGCGTCGGCCTGATCGATTTTGCGCATCATAGCCGGAAGCAGGATGCGTTCCGTATCGCCCTCAACAAGGATTGCTTTGTCCGCGAAAAATAGCTGCGACCTGTTGAGGGTCAAATATTGCTTCAGAAAGGCGTAGTGCCCTCCTTTCCCCGCCGACTTGTAGAGGTCGTCCAACTCTTTGAGACTGCGCGACTGAGTGTAACCGTCAACGCGTTTGAAATATTTGATGTCATTAAAATCAGACTCGGCGACGATGTGAGAAGAATGCGTCGAAAGAATCGTCTGCAACGGCCGCGAGATGCCATCGGCATTGCTGATTGCTCGCCCCACGAGACGTTTGATATTCGCAATAAAGATGGCTTGCATCTGCGGATGCGTATGGGCCTCGGGCTCTTCGATAAAGAGCAGATTGATGTCAGCCGGTCGAGGCTTCTGGCCGCGTTTGAATTCGTTGAGGATAATTTTGATCTCGAAGATAATCGAGATCAGGTTAAGGTAGCCGAGGCCGTTATAGTTTTCCGGTAAGGTGAGATCGAGGCCTTGACCATACATAACCGTCGTATTCTCCTGCAGCAGATCACGATGCTGCAGGGTGGACCTAATCTTGATCTCTGTATCACCTTCCTTAATGCCGCCGAAACTTCGGACGTCGGAGATGACCCCCTTGAACAAGTCGGCATAAATGCCGTCCAGCTTATCGTCAGTATTACTCAGGGCTTCCTTGAAGGTTTCGAACACTTCTTCGTCCCCAGCATCGGACGCCATAGCATTGTAGATTTTCGCCGACATCGCCGAAAGGCTACGATCTGATTCTTTATTCGAAACCGATCTGCGCGCATTGATCCTCTTGAACGAGATGATGTCGTCGATCCGAACCGCCTCATTGAGCAGGTCTACGTAATCGTCCTCCTGCACGGTCCCAGTGATATGATCGAAACGAACACTGCGCCGGGCAGGTTTGAAATACTTTCCTTGCTCTTCCCTCAAAAATTTCCGCGCATCCTTTGCCTTCTTGCCATCCTTTAGCTTCTTATCTTTGTGCTCCTGAAATGCGCGCTTTATGGAAGAAAGGTTCTCAGGTGAGAGCTGATATAGGAAATCTAGAATGATCCATCGGTTCTCAGGATCGAGGTCCATGATGACCGCATTGCCGACATTCGCTAGGTCGTCGTGGTCATCGTATTGGATGAACAACCGCAGCGATATTCCACAGAATGGATATGGCTCATCCGGCTGCACCTTCTCTTCGAGAAGGTCGATCAAATGCTGCTGGAAGTCGGTATTGAAATCATCGAAATCAAAGCGTGGGAGCCCGTTGGTGGCTAGAAATCTCTCAAGCGCCAGCAATAGAGACGTTTTTCCAGAGTTGTTTTTGCCGACGATGATCGAAAGGTATTCCTCCAAGTCTACCTGGAGGTTTTTTAGTGATCGGAAATTTTTGATGCAAATCTTCTTCAGCTTCATGAGGTTACCCGGCATTTATCGTAATGCAACACAGACATATCAAACTAGGCTGATTCGCGTAAAACGGGAAAAGGGCCATGTGCCAAAATAACTGAGAGCACAGTTAAATCCGGGATGAACTTCAGCCATAAGGATTAAGTACGAAGAGCTGGTCGAGAAAGTGGCTCTCGTAAGGGAGGCTGCAAATACCGTACTAATTGGGTTGCGCGCCAACTTGGTGTGATGGATAAAACGAAACCGCCGAGATGATCAGGGACGCCAATCGCTGACAAATTTGGCGTATTTAGCTGGTTACAGGGCCGCAGCATGGCGAGAGTACCAAGATGGGCAGAGAAACTGTTCTCCGCGCGATGCTCGTGGGGTGATGCTGTTGCAACTAAGCCCGACGAAGACATCAATGGCTGGGATTACTTTATCGAGTTTGCGGATCGCACGACAGGCGAATTGACCGAAAGGTCGCCCTCCCGCAGGCAGGCCTTTGCGCAAATCAAGTCAACCACCGGCAACTCATGCAGAGCCAAAATCAAGCTCAGCAACGTCTTGAAGGCTTGCGACCCGCGAGAAGCGTGGTTCGTGTTCCTCGTAAAGACGGACCAGACTATCTACGGCCGAGAAATGATTGACGACGTGCTATCACGCGGACTGAGGGAAGTCCGCAAAGCTCGACTGGAAGGGACCCCCCTTCACAAGACTACAATGTCATTGGACTTTCGTGCTGAGGATAAGATCGATGGCGACCTCGTCGAATGGATGCAAGCTCGCTTGGGAGATACCGCGCAATCCTATACAAACAACAAGAAGCAGCAATTCGACACTAAAGGTTATGAACACTGCGTCGGGACTGGTAAATTTATCGTCACAGCGAACAGCGAGGGCGATTTCAACGATAATTTTCTTGGCTTGGGCAAGGGACTTAGCGTTGAGCATTTCTTATATACTGATCTTCGCTTTGGTTTGCCCGAGAAAATTGAGGAATTTCGAGGAAAAGGTCGCTTGTTCATCGAGCCTACGCCAATTGATACATGCCAGATAAAGCTGTCTGGACCATCTAACGAGCCGCCGCTGGTTCTAAATGCTACCGTTTATGGCTTTAAACCGCCGATGAGTGCCCCATCCGATGGTCGCTTGAGGTTCTCGTCGCCTCCGGTCGAACTGATCACCTCAAAAGGCGGCGGCCAAATTCTTCTCAGAAACGAAGAGAATGATTGTCACGCTCTCGCGCATTTTGCCCTTCATGCAAAATTGCTTCGATGGATGAACACCACCACGATTGAAGCCGAGATTCGCCGCCGCAGCGTTCGCGCATGGGGCGGTAAATTCCAGCGCAATGGTGCAGCTGCACCGAACGCATTTCTTGAAGTGGTTGCTGCGTTGGAAAAACTGGGGGCTCACACGGATTTGTCCAAGCTCCAGTTCAGTGTGAGGGACCTGAATTGTGCCTTGCCCGAATTGCACGAAGCCGCCGTGCTGCTGAGCGACGTAAATCTGCGGATTGAAATTAGCGACGAGTCAATCGCGGCAGGCAAGTGTGATGCGCTGATGTATCTCGCCTGCGCCGACCTGCGGGAGACAACAATTGCCGTGGTGGCGGAGAGACCAGTTACTAAGGACAGGTCGAAAGGGGCGATGCGAATCCTGACACTTGGTCATCCCGTAATTAGGGACGCATACCTGATCGAAAAGGCGCTTGACGAGGACAGGCACCGTCTTCAGTTAGAACTGACCCGCCATGCGGACGAAGCAGGCGCGGCATATGAGGTTCTGATCGTGCAAGACATAATGGAGCGCTTGAAGGAAAATCGAGAGAAGAACGTCGCCTGAACCTGCGGCTTGCAGGGGGGCAGAGCTTCATTTCAACAGACGTCTCCGACTGTCTAACGTTACGTTAACCATATCTCTGAAACGTATTGCATCCCGCTAGACTCCCGGTACCTGCCGTGACTATTTTCCGCCCCAGTTTCAAACACGGAGCCCCACGATGATACGCGTCGTCAATCTAGGAAAGACCTTCCTCAGCTCCATCTGAAGTAAGGACACTGTGTCCTCTACCTCCGGATGGGCTGCCACCCATGTGCGCCCAGGAGGTATCTATGCGCTCATCGAAAAATGTGCTGCACGACGTGTTCGTGCGTCGTGCCATTCGGACCGAATTGCGCTCCGGCAACGGAGAAGGCGTTCAATTTCGCTTCCAGGTTTGCCAGGATCGCGAGCTTGATGCCCATAAGAACGCGATGGTCGAGGCGCGCGCGTGAAAATGGTAAGCATTGCCCTCACCTCCTTTTGTTCGCCCTCCAATGCGGTCCCTCTTGACCGGCCAGCACCTGTTTCGAAGCGCCGTCGCCTCGTAACAGCTGCCTTCCTCTCCATAGCTCACTGCCTCCTACGTCACTGCATCTGATTTCCGGCAGTTCGTAATTTAAGCAATGAGTTAGCGGCGCTTTTTTCAAGACGCCGAGAGAGGAAGTGTGCTGTGAGAGCGCAACGGGTACTCCGCTACATGATCGAGGTGGAACACGGCATCGACAACTACGTCGACGACCTGCCGCCTTGTAATGACAACAATAAAGCCCAGCAAGAGTTCATTCCTGCGGGTAAGCTCATCCAAATCTCTACGGTTGACGACGACGGTGTAATCGAGGAGGTCGAACTTTGGGCACCGCCTGTAAAATCGACCGCGACAAGGCTGCCCCCTGCCCGCACAAAGGGACACAGCCGTGGCTATCTCGTCGATACGAGGACTAATCGTGCTGTGAGTTTTGCCAGCACGTACGAGATGACGTGCGCGTTGATGCTGCTTACGAACTCTGCGGTTGTCGATATTGAAGATCAGCCACGGTAATCCCCCCGCAAACTAAACGGGCTTAAAAGTAGAATTTTCTCACAAGATTTTGGAGAAGATTCCGATGAAGATATCACGATTCAGCGACGCGCAAATCATGGCAATCCTGAAGCAGGCAGAGGACGGCATTCCGGTTGCACAGCTTTGCCGGGAGCATGGCATGAGCGATGCGAGTTTTTACAAGTGGCGGGCCCGGTTAGGCGGCATGGATGCGTCCATGGTCAGCCAAATGAGGAGCATGGAAGAGGAGAACCGGCGCCTGAAGAAGATGTATGCGGAACTGAGCATGCAGAACGATCTTTTGAAGGAAGCTCTCGGAAAAAAGCGCTGAGGCCGTCTCAACGCAAGGAGATGGCCATGCAAGCGGTCCAGAAGCATAATATCAAAGTGGCCCTCGCGTGCCGGACGTTCTCGATCAGCGAGACATGCTATCGATATGGACGCAAGCTCGACAACGAGAACGAAGGCATTGCCGACTGGTTGCTGCGTCTGACGACAGCCAGGAAGACATGGGGTTTCGGCCTTTGTTTCCTTTATCTTCGTAACATCAAGGGCTTCACCTGGAATCACAAGCGGGTTTACCGCATCTATCGCGAACTGGAATTGAACCTTCGGATCAAGCCCAGGAAGCGTTTGGTTCGAGAGTGTCCCGAACCGCTGGCCGTGCCGGAACACCCGAACCGGACCTGGTCGATGGATTTCATGGCCGATCAGCTTGCCGACGGCCGCTCGTTCCGGACCTTGAATGTCATCGATGACTTCAACCGTGAGGGGCTTGGCATCGAGGTCGATTTCTCGTTGCCAGCCGAGCGGGTCGTTCGATCCCTCAACCGGATCATCGAGTGGCGTGGCAAGCCGGATATAATTCGTGTCGATAACGGCCCGGAATATATCAGCGGCACGCTTTTGGCGTGGGCCGAGAAGCGAAACATCACCATCGCCCATATCCAGCCGGGCAAGCCGCAGCAAAACGCCTACATCGAGCGCTACAACCGCACGGTTCGGCATGAATGGCTGGGATGCTTGATATTCGATACCATCAAGGAGGTGCAGGATCACGCCACACGCTGGCTCTGGACATACAACAATGACCGACCCAATATGGCTATCGGCGGCATCACGCCGAGGCAGAAACTGAAAATGGCAGCGTAAATTCTACTGATCGGACCCGTTAAAAACGGGGGGATTACCCCACCAGCCATTCGTTACACGACGTCTGATGGTATCGAGCACGAACACACCTTCGACTATCGTGCGACCCTGCGTAACGGAGCGCGGATCGCATTCGCGGTTAAGCCGAAGGACTTGGTGAAGTCGTCGGGCATCGAAGATATTATCGAGCGGACTAAGCCCAACCTGAATGGATTTGCAGACGCTGCAGTCCTGGTCACGGATAGGACTCTCACTCGCGAGCGCGCATGGAACGCTAAGTGGACCCTGCGGGCGTTGAAAATCCGCGACGAAGCAGACTGCGAGAAGATGCGTTCCATGATTTCTGACATCCAAGGGACCGTCAGCGCCTTTGCGCTTGCACGGAATTTCGACCGGTTTGCTGATGGACTGAACGCAATTTGGTGCCTCGTCTACGATGGTGTCATTGAGCTGGCTGAGCCCGACAAAAAGTTGGTTGATGCGCCGTGGGTCAAAAAGTCGTCACAGCAGGAGCTGACGCCATGAAACCTGTTGTCGCCATGTGTTCCGGGTTCATCGCCTTTGGCTACTGGAAGCCGCCACCCATATTGGCCGCAAGCGATATAATGCTGGCCACCTCCCAGTAATTACCACTTCCCATTTTTGAACGGATTTCAATCCGCCGCACGCGGAAATGGACCCCTGTGTCCGTCAGGAACTTGACCATGAATATGTTTGTTCGACATCCTCATTTGCAGCCACCTGATGCCCATGAGACCAAGCTCTATGCATTTCATCGCGGAGATCGCGTGGAGTACAAGCATGCCGTCTACAACTGGCTGAGTACGACGAACGCTGGTTATTGGTTTCAGCGCGCAGACGACGATCTGCCGCCAGAATTCTACAGTTTTGAAGAGGTTTCCCGCGCTTTCCATCAAAAACGCGATCCCATGGGATACCTTCCTCACCGCCGCCGCCCGGAAAAGGAAACCGTTTCCGGAGGCACTGAACTCCTCAGTAATTTGCAGCCTGATGAGCAGCAAGATGTCCTGTACAAGCACGCTTGGTGTTTGCGCTTCCTCAAAGCTGAGGCTGAAACAAAGGATGAAAAAGTAGAGGACAGAGTTAGCCGATCAGAGGCGAAGCTTCTCTCCTACATTAAAGACACGCAAGAGGCGCTTCAGAATGCTTCAGACGAGGCTCATAAAGCGGCCGGGCGGACTCATCGTACCGCTCCGAGGCTTCCTGCGCCGCCCTCACCTCGTAGTTTGCGTCGTTGGGTAGAGAAGCTGGAAACGGCAAATTTCGACCCAGTGGTTCTTTGCAATCGCGACAGCTCAAAAAGTCGCCGTGAACATTTTACGGCTGAGGAATTGGCGCATATCAACAAGCACGTGTGGATGTACGCAACAAAAGATCGGTTACCGATCAA
The DNA here is from genome assembly GCF_058242805.1 of Neorhizobium sp. PAMB6716. Taxonomy (NCBI): domain Bacteria; kingdom Pseudomonadati; phylum Pseudomonadota; class Alphaproteobacteria; order Hyphomicrobiales; family Rhizobiaceae; genus Neorhizobium; species Neorhizobium sp. PAMB6716. Next base: position 943,703 of record NZ_JBZAYW010000002.1, on the reverse strand, counting down.
AGAGCTGCATCAGTTGCTTTCTCGCGCAATCGAGGCCGACAACGCAAAACGTGAACAGAAGAATGCAGAAATGGGCGCGGAAGTTTTGCCAAAACTTCGTGTGCCAGACATCGATACGTTCAGTGCGCGTATCCGCAAGCTTCCCCCCTCCTATGTTGATCTGGGCCATCGCGGGGCCGACTACGCCAACGCGAAGTACCGTTCAATTATGTCGGGTATCGATGTCCTGCGGCCACTCGAACAAATCCAGCTCGATGAATGTTGGATCGACCTTCAAACGCTCCTGATCCAGGCCGAAGAGTGGGAGAAACTGACTGCAAAAGAAAAGAAGCTGGTAGCTCGCGTCAGATTGTATGTCACTGCGGCAAAAGACGTGGCAACGAAATCCATCGTTGGCATGCGCATCCACCATACATCTCCTAACACTGCCAGTGCGGTTTCCACTCTCGAAATGGTAACGCGCGACAAAACTGAACTCGCGAAAAGTATTGGGTGCGAGACGCCTTGGGATCAGCATGGTGTGTTTGGTGAGGTTTCACTGGACTCGGCAACCTGGAACGCCAGCAATGAGGTCCGGATCGTCGTGAACGATATGGGCGGCATCCTTTTTCAGCCGAAATCTGGTGATGCAGCTGCACGTGGGACTTTGGAACGCTGGTTCCGCACTCTGAACCGGCAAGCCTTGCTCTTTTTCACCGGACGCACCTGGGGGTCTCCGGCCGAAAAAGGGGACTATGATGCAGAGGCGGAAGCAAGCGTTGTATTCCACCAGGCCGCAGAACTGCTCATGCGTTTCGTCGTTGATGTGTTCCACAACACACCCCATGAAGGGCTGAATGGTGAGACGCCGCGACAGGCTTGGGAGCGGTTGAACAAATTCTACAAACCAGCACCTCCGCTCTCTCCCGGTCTGCGCCGTAGCATTTTCGGCATCACGGTTCGCCGGAAGATTTCTCGTTCAGGTATTCGCGTGCTGGGAATTCAATACTCCTCCAGCAAGCTCCTGAAGCTGTTCCGAGAATCCGAGGTGGAGGTCGAGGTACGTATTGATCGCTTCGACCTCGGTGCGATCTCTGTGCGCCATTCGGAAGGTTGGCTCACCGTTCCAGCGGTGCATGACGATGTGATCGGGATGAGCATCTGGAAATGGCTCGCCTTCAATGATCGCCTCCGCCTCACCAATCGCAAAAATGCGCAGGTTTCCGAGACCATTGTGCGCAGAACGAAGCAATGGTTGCAAAGCCAGGCTCAGATCGCAAGGGCTGAGGCTGAGCTTGGCAGTGCTATCCTGACCGAGCGCGACATCCTGCGTTTTGAGAGGAAGGTCGCCTACTCTGTCGACGTCGTCGAGGACGCACGTGCGAACGAGGATACCAGTCTCGAAGAGGCCGACATCTCCTCCCTCATCAAAAACTGGGACATGTTCGGCATCAAGCAGGACACCAAGGCAGAACACCCCCCGGAACCTGCGCCTGCGCATCCCATGCCTTCCTCCAAGTTGAACGCCCTCAATCCCGATTTCAACCGCTGAAAATGACCGCAGCCGTGAAATCCGACCTAGTTTAGGGAGAACACGATGAAAGTCGCTCAATTTCCTGCAGCCCAAATCGCACGTGTTCGTGCGTTGATGTCGCAGGACGCCTTATCGAAGGCTGACCGCGTCGCAAGGATCAATGGGCGCTATATCGGGCTTGCTCGTGACACTGCGCTCAAAAAGGCCTTCGAAGCCATGGTAGCGAGCATTGCAGTCATCGGCATCTCCGACATGGCGAAACCGGACAAACGCCGCATTGTGGCGCTCTGTGGTGAATCCGGAGCCGGTAAAACAACTGCTCTTCTGACCCATACCTCGGAGTGCGCAGCGATGCTGCCTTACGTCAACGACGACGGAAACCTTGTTCATCCTCTCCTTATGATGACTGCACCCAGTCCCTGTACTCCAAAGCTCCTGGCATACGAAGGTCTGCATGCGATGGGTTACCCTGTCCGCCAGAACCTCAAGGAAAACGAAATGTGGAAACTGTTCCGCGATGTGTTGAAGGCGCATGGCGTGATGTGGCTTGTTATCGACGAAGCTCAACACGCGGTGGACGCCTCCAATGGTGTCGAGATCACCAAAATCGGCAACGCGTTGAAAAACCTCGTGCAGATGCCCGATTGGCCGGTCAGGATCGTCCTGGCGGGCGTTGCGCCGCTCGACGCATTCCTTTCCCGGAAGCAGTTGGCTAATCGTTGCACGAAGATTCCCTTTGGTAAAATGGTAGGTGCCGCCGGAACTGCCACAATGGCAGAGGTCACACGGTTGATCATCTTCGACCACGCCGAGATGAAGACCTCTTTGCATGAGGACCAAGAGTTCATCCAGCGATTGATGCACGGCTGCGACAAGGATTTCGGTACCATGGTTCAAATGATCCGAGGTGCCGTTGAGCTTGCGATATACGCGGACGAACGCGTGATCACCAGCAAGCATTTCGCCGAGTGCTTTGAAAGCAATACCGGCCGCGACGAAGCCGAGAACGTATTTGTTGCAAAGAACTGGGAGGATATCAAACCATACACATCGGCAGAAAATGAGGTGGGGACCCGAAGCCGCCAACAACGTTGGTCCCGGAAGAAGGTTGCGTAACAACATGACCAAACTGTCGTTGACACTTCCGTTTCAGTCAAACGAGACACTGCAAAGCTACTGCTCCCGCATTGCTGCTGTAAACGGTATCGAGAGTGCGTCGGAATTCTCGGCGCATTTCGGTTTCCGTTTCGACCGGCTGCTGAAGGGCGGGCACGCGGAGATAGACGTGTTTGCAGAGCTTGTTGGGAAAATGCCTATTCAGTTGCATCGCGGCCAGCTCTCTCAGCATGGGAAAACGGTCGTGATCCAAGAGAGCATCTTCACTCGGGAGTTTATCGACACGGACCGTTGTCGCGTCTGCCCGGCATGCGTGCTGCGGGACATCGGTCCGGAATTTTCATTCCATCGGGCCTATGGTCGCACAGAGTGGATGCTGCGGTTCGTCCATACATGTCCTGATCATAAAATTCCGCTGGTCAGGTTTGGTGGTGGGCGAAAGAACTTTGGTGATTTCGCAACGCAAATACGGGCGATAATCGAGGAACTGAAAACTCACGCGAGTAGGCCTCGTCTGAATATCCCTATTCGTCTCCAGGACTATGTGATCAACCGAATGCGCGGGAGCAAAACGGAGGGCGGCTGGCTGGACGAATTCCCTTTGCAGGCAGCGGCACATTTTGCCGAACTTCTCGGTGCAGTCGTCCGGGACGGGTCCGAACCAGACCTGGAAAGCTACACCTCAGACGACTGGATAGAGGTCGCCGAGATCGGGTTTGGAATTGCAGAAACGGGGGAATCTGCCGTGAGAGCTGCCCTTCAGGAATTCCTTGAATTCAATCCGACGATTCGCCGGGTACGAGCTTCGATGTTTCTTGGCAGATTACACGCCGAGCTTCTTGAGCGACATGACCTGCCAGGATACTTGGAATTAGGCAAGTTTCTCGAAGATGTGGTGCGGGAGCGGCATCCGAATTTGGTGTCCGACTTACCAGCCTGAACTTCGTGCCATCCCCAAGAAAAACCGGGTTTCGACCCGGTTTTTTTGTGCCTTGATTTCCCTCAAATTTGGGCCACGCCACGTTCCGTTTTGGGCCTCTAGCCTTCCGTTTTCCTTGGAAATCACGGGTTTTTAATAGGTGTTTGGGCCATCCTACATTCCGTTTTTACACCGGCGGTAGTTCGTCTCCGCGGCACGACGCCCCCGGGATCAATTTTCGACAGCGCCCGCAATTGCCCAATCTCATCGCACCGATTAAAGCGGATTTACGGAGCTTCCGGTATCAGCAGACCCGTCAGTCAGGCCTGCGGATGGCGCATCGTTGCTCTGCCGGGCAGCGCAGTGAAAACCGCCACCGGCCAGCGAGTGGATCCGGGCGCCTGGGAACAGGCAGTTGAGCCTAGCAGGAGAGAGTGGCATGACGGCAATCATCGGATATCTCAACGCGTTCTTTTGGGGTTATGTCCTCATTTACGGATTGCTGGCGGTGGGCCTTTATTTCACGATCCGGCTGGGCTTCCTGCAATTCCGCCAGTTCCCGGAATTCATCCGCGTCGTCCTGCGCGCGCCGGAGACGGATACAGCGGGTATCACGCCGTTTCAGGCGCTTTGCACCAGCCTTGCCTCGCGCGTCGGCACCGGTAATCTGGCAGGCGTTGCGGTTGCGATGACGCTCGGCGGCCCCGGCGCATTGTTCTGGATGTGGGTGGTGGCAGCACTTGGCATGGCGACAGCCTATGCCGAAAGTACGCTGGCGCAATTGTTCAAGGTCCGCGGCCAGAACGGCGAATACCGCGGGGGACCGGCATTTTATATCGCTCGCGGTCTGAAAGCGCCCTGGGCCGCGGTGATTTTCGCCCTCTGCCTGCTCCTCGTTTTCGGTTTCGTGTTTAACGCGGTCCAGGCCAATTCCATTGCCGAGGCAGTCAACGGAGCCTTCGGCGTTCCCAAGCTTGCCGTTGGCGGCGTCATCGCTGCCATATCCGCCGTCGTGATTTTCGGCGGCATCAAGCAGATCGCCCGCTGCGCAGAATATATCGTGCCCTTCATGGCCGTGGCCTATCTCGGTCTTGCCTTGTTCATCCTGATCCTCAACATTGGCGAGGTTCCCGCAGCCTTCACACTCATCATCAAGAGCGCCTTCGGGTTCGAACAGGCCGCCGGCGGCATTGCGGGCGCCATGCTGAACGGTGTCAAGCGTGGCCTGTTTTCGAACGAAGCGGGTATGGGCTCGGCACCCAACATCGCAGCCGCCGCCACCCCCAATCCGCACCACCCGTCCTCGCAGGGAATGGTCCAGGCGCTCGGCGTGTTCATCGATACGCTGCTGATCTGCACGGCAACCGGCCTCATGATCATCCTGTCGGGAACGCTGGTGCCCGGTGGCGAACTGACGGGCACGCCGCTGACGCAGGCGGCTCTCACAGCCCATATCGGCAGCGCGGGGAACACTTTCATCGCGATCGCCATCTTCTTTTTTGCCTGGACCTCCGTGCTCGGCAATTATTCCTATGCCGAAAACGCGCTCGTCTATCTGGGGCTCGACAACAAGCTCGGCCTGATGGTTGCCCGTATCGGTCTGCTGCTGATGGTGCTTTGGGGATCCTACGAGAGCGCAACCACCGTGTTTGACGCCGCAGATGCCTCGATGGGCTTGATGGCCACGATCAATCTCGTCGCGATCTGCCTGATGTCGCCGCTGGTCATCAAACTGACACGGGATTACTTCGAGCAGAAGCGCACGAAAATGCCGGTGTTTGATCCGCACATGTATCCGGAACTGGCAGGCAAGATTGACGCTGAGATCTGGCATGAGGTCGCAAACGCTGAAGCGGCTGGTCACACCCCATCCCGTGCCTGATCGCCCTTCCCCAGCATCTGCCCGCCGGCGTGTGGCGGGCAGTATCTTTCAGCATGCGCCGGGTAGGCGCGAGCGTTAGGACCGCCCACGTCCAGAAATTGCTTTATCGGTGCTCGACGGCCTGATATGTGCCGTTGTCATATTTCTTTCCGTCGGGGGGCGGCACAGCATATGGGATCTCCAGATGAGCCAGACCTCCAAGACCATTCCCATCGCCCTGATCGTGATGGGGCCTTCAAGCACCGGCAAGACGACGACGGCGGAGCTTCTGTCGGGCAGGCTGCAATGGGAATTTGCCGAGGGTGACACGTTCCATCCCGCCGCAAACATCGAAAAGATGTCGGCGGGCATTCCCCTTGATGATGCCGATCGCCAGCCGTGGCTCGAAAAGATCCGGGACTGGATCACCGATCACGCCAAGGCCGGCCGCAACGTGGTGATCACCTGTTCGGCCTTGAAGCGCAGCTATCGCGACATCCTGGCCAGCGCCGAAGCGGATGTGCGCTTCATTGAACTCGTGGCCAACAAGGAACTGGTCGCCGAACGAATGGCGAAGCGAAAAGGCCATTTCATGCCGGCCTCGCTTCTCGATTCGCAGTTTGCGACGCTCGAGGTTCTCCAGCCCGATGAGACCGGCGTGAAGATTACCGTCGATGCACCACCCGAGACCGTCGTCGAGCGGGCGCTCGCCGGGCTCGCACTCAATTTACACATAATCCAATAAAATCAACGTGCGACTGGCTCCACCGGAGCCAATGCGCGGACAGGGAGTGGCAAAGTGCCAGAATTTGAACAGACATTGGGCGCAGGCGCGCTCATTTCCATCGCGGTCGGGGCTGTGGCCCTACTGCTTTTGCTGATCATCCAGTTTCGCATCCACGCGTTTGTGGCGCTCATTCTCGTGAGCCTGCTGACGGCGGTTATCGCCGGTATTCCAGCCGCCAATATCCTGACGACGCTCACCTCCGCCTTCGGCTCGACATTGGGGGGCGTGGCGCTTCTCGTCGGTCTCGGCGCCATGCTTGGCCGCATGCTGGAAATTTCGGGCGGCGCCCAGGCGCTAGCGGACGCTCTTGTCGCACGGTTTGGCGAAAAACGGGCGCCGATGGCGCTTGGCATCGCCTCGCTCTTCTTCGGTTTCCCGATCTTCTTCGATGCGGGCCTCGTGGTCATGCTGCCCGTCGTCTTCACCGTGGGACGGCGGTTGGGCGGCGGCCTGTTGCGTTACGGCATTCCGGTCGCCACGGCTTTTTCGGTCATGCACGTTTTCGTGCCGCCGCATCCGGGGCCGGTGGCTGCCTCCGAGCTTCTGGGTGCCGATGCGGGCCTGCTGATCCTTGCCGGTCTTGCCGTTGCAATCCCCACCTGGATCGTTGCCGGCCAGCTTTTCGGCAATTGGATCGGCAAGCGGATCGTGCTTCCCATTCCGGACAGCTTTTCGACGGAGACATCCGGTGAGAAGGATACGAACCCGCCGAGCCCGGGCCTCGTCGTAGCGCTTCTCCTCCTGCCCCTCCTCCTCATCTTCATCAATACGGGTCTTGATTTTGCCCGCGTCCAGGGCTGGGTCAGCAAGGATGCCGCCTGGTTCCAGCTGGGCCGGACAATCGGCGCCACGCCGGTCGCACTTCTCATCTCCGTGCTTGTTGCCGGTTATGTGCTGGGGCCGATGCGCGGCAGAAGCGCCGTCAAGGTGGAACGTATTCTGGATTCAGCCCTTGGCCCGGTCTGCTCAATCATCCTGATCACTGGCGCCGGCGGCATGTTCGGCGGCGTGCTGCGCGCATCCGGCATCGGCAAGGCGCTGTCGGATGGTCTCTCCGATATCGGTCTGCCGGTTCTTGTTGCCGGCTTTCTCGTCGCCACCGCACTTCGTGTCGCGCAAGGGTCTGCGACCGTCGCTCTGATTACCGCGGCTGGCCTCATCCAGCCCGCCGTGCAGGCGGCAGGTTATCAGGGGCTACAGCTTTCGGCCGTGGTGATCGCGCTCGCCTCGGGCTCGGTCATGCTGTCGCATGTCAACGATTCCGGCTTCTGGCTGGTCGGTCGTTTCTTCAACATGGACGTGAAGACAACCTTCAAGACCTGGTCCGTCATGCAGACGCTGGTCGGCCTGATCGGCTTTGCCCTCTCTGGCCTGATCTTCTGGGTGGCCTGATCGTTTTTAGCTTTCGCCCGGCTGAAACCGGGCGATCAGCGCGTGGCGGTCACCGGGATAGGTCAGGCGCACGAAGGTGACGGGGCCGCTGGCACCCCAGGTTCGGCGCTCGATGACAAGGCACGCCGCGTGGCGGGCAATGTCGAGCGCGGCCGCAATCTCGGTGGATGCCGAAATGGCCTGGATGCGGTGTTCCGCCGCGTTCCAGGGCACGCGGCTGATCAGCCATGCGCCGGGGGCAGCGTTTGAAAAATCCTCCGTTGCGGCTTCCGCAACGGTTTCCAGGTTGATCATGCGCTGCTCAAGGCAGAACGGCCGGTTGCCGGCTTTGTGCAGGCAGGTGAGATCGAGGACGGCCGCACCTTCGCCGAGTTCGAGATGAAGCCGGTCGGCAGCACTTGCCTTTCGCTTTCGGCGTTTCTGAAGCTCGAAGGCATAAGGCAGGTTCAGCGAGCGCACTTCTGCCTCGATATCGTGGATTTCAAGGACCGCCGCCTGCGCCATCGGCTGGGCCACGAAACTGCCGGATTTCTTGCGCCGCTCGATAAGGCCTGCCCGCGCCAGCTGCGTCAAAACCTTGTTGGCCGTCATGCGGGAACAGCCGTATTGCACGGCGAGATCCACCTCGAACGGCAGGCGATGACCGGGTGCCCAGGCGCCGGAGAGGATTTTTCCCTCGATATCGCCGAGGATACGGCTGTGCAGCGTGCCCTCTTTTTCCGTGCTCATGATGACAGCAATTCCTGCATGGTCTCTCGAAAGCGCCGGCTTATCGTGTCGCGCAGCCGGTGGCGACCGTTTTCCACCTGTTTTTGCCCCCTCACCCACACACTGTCGATGCCGACATTGCCGGCAAAGATCCAGTGGTCGAGGATCTGGTCACCCTGAAGATACGGCACGGCTGCGACGTCAAGCGCAACAAGATCGGCGCTGAAGCCTGTGGCAAGTCCGGCAGAGGCACCGGTTGCGCCAGCACCGCCGGCAAGGGCTTCGTCGAACAGGCGACGGCCGGTCGAGCCTTCGACATCGGCCACGACGTTGCGGGCCTTAAGCGCTAAGCGCTGCGAATATTCCAGCTGCCGCAGCTCCTGCGCAACCGAGATCAGGATGTTGGAATCCGAGCCGATGCCGAACCGGCCACGCTGCGCCAAAAACGGTGCGCCATCAAAAATGCCATCGCCGAGATTGGCCTCGGTGATCGGGCAAAGGCCGGCGACCGCACCCGAGCGGGCGACGCCCGATGTTTCCGCAGCCGTCATGTGCGTCGCGTGGATCAGGCACCAGCGATGGTCGACGGGCGTGTTGGCGAGCAGCCATTCCACCGGGCGCTGGCCGGTATGGGCAAGGCTGTCTTCCACTTCCTTCAGCTGTTCGGCCACATGGATATGCACCGGGCCACCCTCTGCGAGCGGCAGGATCGCCTGCAATTCGGAGGGCGTTACGGCGCGAAGGCTGTGCGGGGCAATGCCAAGTTTTGCGCCTGCAAGGGTTGCGACAAGGCTCCGGCAGGCCTCCATCTGGCGCGCAAAAGCCTCCGGGGAATGGATGAAGCGACGCTGGCCTTCGTTTGGTGCGGCACCGCCAAATCCGGAATGGGCGTAAAACACCGGAAGCAGCGTCAGGTTAATGCCGGTTTCGACGGAGGCTGCCGCGATCCGCTCGGCCATTTCGGCGATATTGGCGTAAAAGCCGCCATCCTTGTCATGATGGAGATAATGGAATTCGCCGACACGGCCGAAACCGGCCTCCAGCATTTCCATGTAGAGCTGTGCGGCCACCGCCTCCACCTGCTCCGGCGTCATCGACAGCGCAAAACGATACATCAGCGTGCGCCAACTCCAGAAACTGTCCGTCCCCGGCCCGCGTCGCTCGGCAAGCCCCGCCATGGCACGCTGGAACGCATGGGAATGCAGGTTGGGCATGGCCGGCACAATGACTGCGCAACAGCTGTTGCCAACGTCCGCTGCCACGCCGTCTTCCACGCTAACAAAACACCCGTCTTCGATTGTCAATCGTACATCGCTTCGCCAGCCCTCTGGCAACAATGCGCTTTTAGCATGGATGACCTGCATGTCGCCGTTCCTTCCCTTCTGCGAACCACTCTGGTTGCGGAATTTCCGCTTGCCTCAGCGTTATAATGTATATACATGTTACCGCAAAGGGAAGGCGAAAGAGCGATGGCAGGACGCGATTTTTCACAAGACACTTCGGGAACTGGCCGCACGCTGTGGCAGAACGTACGGATCGCCACACTTGCCGAGGAGGCAGCGCCTGGCATCATCGAAAACGGCGCGCTGGTGGCGGAGGGCGCGCGCATCCGGTTCGTCGGCCCCGCGGACACGATGCCCGTAGAACTTGCCGAAAATGCCGAGATCATCGATTGCGGCGGGCGCCTCATGCTGCCTTCGTTTATCGATTGCCACACGCATCTCGTTTATGGCGGCAATCGTGCCATGGAGTTCGAGATGCGTCTCAATGGCGCGACATACGAGGAAATTGCCCGCGCCGGCGGTGGCATCGTCTCTTCCGTGTCGGCCACCAATGCGCTCGGCGTCGATGAACTCGTGGCACAGGCCCTGCCCCGCCTCGATACGCTTCTGGCGGAAGGCGTCTCCACTGTGGAGATCAAGAGCGGTTATGCGCTCACCATAGAGGGTGAGATGAACATGCTGCGGGCAGCGCGAAAGCTCGGCGAAATCCGCCCGGTGCGCATCGTCACCAGCTGGCTTGCCGCCCATGCCACGCCCCCCGCCTACAAGGGCCGCAACGGCGACTATCTCACCGACATCGCGCTGCCGGGGCTTGAAGCTGCCCACGCGGAAGGCCTCGTGGATGCAGTCGATGGTTTTTGCGAGGGAATTGCCTTCTCGCCGGAGGAAATCGCTCGCGTTTTTGATCGTGCAAAGGCGCTTGGCCTGCCCGTCAAACTGCATGCCGAACAGCTGTCTGATCTGGGTGGCGCACGTCTTGCGGCACGTTATGGCGCGCTCTCTGCCGATCATCTGGAATTTCTGTCGGTAGAGGACGCGCAGGTGCTGGCCGATGCGGGAACGGTTGCCGTCCTTTTGCCCGGCGCCTTTTATACGCTCCGGGAAAAACAGTTGCCGCCGATTGCCGCGCTCCGGAAAGCCGGCGCGCATATCGCGCTTGCCACTGACAGCAACCCCGGCACCTCCCCCCTCACCTCGCTTCTGATGACCATGAATATGGGTGCGACGCTGTTTGGGCTGACCGTCGAGGAATGCCTTGCCGGCGTGACGCGCGAGGCAGCCAGAGCGCTCGGACTGCAGGCGCAAACCGGCACGCTGGAGGCCGGAAAATCCGCCGATTTCGCCCTCTGGGACATCGAACGGCCGGCCGAACTTGTCTATCGCATGGGCTTCAACCCGCTTCATCAGCGCGTGTGGAAAGGCCAGACCATTCATCGAGGAGCATCCGCATGACCATCACTCTGAAGCCGGGCAGCGTGACGCTTGCCGATCTCTCGCGCATCTACTGGACGGGTGCGGCAGCACAGCTGGACCGCAGTTTCGATGCCGGCATCGAACGCGCGGCGGCCCGCATTGCCGAGATCGCTGCCGGAAACGCACCGGTCTATGGCATCAATACCGGCTTTGGAAAACTTGCCTCGATCAAGATCGACAGCGCCGACACCGCAACGCTTCAGCGCAACCTCATCCTCTCCCATTGCTGTGGCGTGGGCCAGCCGATGGCTGAAAACATCACGCGCCTCATCATGGCGCTGAAACTCGTCTCGCTCGGGCGCGGCGCATCCGGCGTGCGGCTGGATCTGGTGCGGCTGATCGAGGGCATGCTGGAAAAGGGCGTTACACCGCTCATTCCGGAAAAGGGGTCTGTCGGCGCGTCGGGCGATCTGGCGCCGCTTGCCCATATGGCCGCCGTGATGATGGGCGAGGCGGAAGCCTTTTTTGAAGGCGAACGTCTTTCCGGCGCCGAAGCGCTGCGTCGCGCCGGACTGACGCCGGTCGTTCTCGCGGCCAAGGAGGGGCTGGCGCTGATCAACGGCACGCAGGCCTCGACGGCGCTGGCGCTGGCCGGCCTGTTTCGCGCCCATCGGGCCGCCCAGGCAGCACTCATTACCGGCGCACTCTCCACCGATGCGGCCATGGGCTCATCGGCCCCCTTCACCGCCGATATCCATACGCTACGCGGCCACAAGGGCCAGATCGATACCGCCGCTTCGCTGCGCGCGCTGCTCGAAGGATCCGTCATTCGCCAGAGCCACCTGGAAGGCGATGAGCGCGTGCAGGATCCCTATTGCATTCGCTGCCAGCCGCAGGTGGATGGTGCCTGCCTCGACCTGTTGCGCATGGCCGGCCGGACGCTTGAAATCGAAGCCAATGCGGTCACTGACAATCCGCTGGTCCTCTCCGACCTGAGCGTTGTCTCCGGCGGCAATTTCCATGCCGAACCGGTGGCCTTTGCGGCAGACCAGATCGCCATTGCCGTGTGCGAAATCGGCGCAATCGCCCAGCGCCGCGTCGCCCTGCTGGTCGATCCCGCCCTCTCCTATGGCCTGCCGGCCTTCCTCGCCAAAAAGCCGGGGCTGAATTCCGGCCTGATGATCGCCGAGGTTACCTCCGCCGCCTTGATGAGCGAAAACAAGCAGATGTCGCATCCGGCCTCGGTGGATTCGACGCCGACATCGGCCAATCAGGAAGACCACGTCTCCATGGCCTGCCACGGCGCACGCCGCCTGTTGCAGATGACGGAAAACCTCTTTGCCATCATCGGCATCGAAGCGCTGACGGCCGCGCAAGGGGTGGAGTTCCGCGCACCGCTGACGACCAGTCCCGAGCTTTTGAAGGCCGTCGCAGCGCTTCGCGCCGTGGTGCCGACGCTGGAAGAGGATCGCTTCATGGCTCCGGATCTTGCCGCCGCTGCAACGCTGGTGGCGGATGGTGTTCTGGTGGCAAGCGTGTCCGATGGGCTGCTGCCGGGGCTGGAGGGTTGAGGTGATGATGGTCGTGGTCGCACTCCCCTCTGGCGTGGATGCCTTGGCTTACCCCCTCATCCGCCTGCCGGCACCTTCTCCCCGCGGGGGAGAAGGGAGAAAGCCGCAACGTCAAGTGATCCCCTCTCCCTCGGGGAGAGGGCCGCCGAGCAAAGCGGAGGCGGGGTGAGGGGGTTTTTCGCACCAACCTTGATCGCTTCTCAACCAATTGGGGAAGATTTCTGATGACCGCCACCTTTCACATCACCCGGGGCACCTCCCCCGTCATCCTCGCCTTCCCGCATACGGGAACAGAGGTTGCGCCCGAGATCCACGACAGGCTGAACGACAACGGCAAACTGCTGGCCGATACGGACTGGCATATCCACGACCTCTATGCCGGGCTTTTGCCCGAAGCGACCACCGTGCGCGCCACCTTCCACCGCTACGTGATCGATGCCAATCGCGATCCCTCGGGAACAAGTCTTTATCCCGGCCAGAACACGACCGGCCTGATCCCGGAGACGGATTTCGATGGCCTGCCGATCTGGCACGAAGGGCAGGAGCCGAAAGAGGCGGATATCGCCCATCGCCTCGCTCAGTTCCACGCCCCCTATCACGCAGCCCTTACCGCCGAAATCGAGCGAGTGAAGGCCCTGCATGGCGTGGCGGTGCTCTATGATTGCCACTCGATCCGCTCAACAATTCCCTATCTGTTTGAAGGGCGGCTGCCGGATTTCAACATTGGCACGGACATGGGGCGCACCTGCGATCCTGCCATTGAAGCTGCTGTCGCCGAGATTGCGGCGAAGGCTGACGGTTATACAAGCATCCTCAACGGTCGCTTCAAGGGCGGCTGGACAACCCGCCATTACGGCCGGCCGGAACAGGGCGTGCATGCCATCCAGATGGAGTTGGCCCAGATCAGTCATCTGACGACGGAAGCGCCACCCTTTGCCTATGACGAGGCGAAGGCCAAAACGCTCAGGGTGCACCTGAAAGCCATTCTGGAACGCATCGAGACCATTGCATTTGCATTCAAGAACAAGGGGGAATGACCATGACCAATCCACGCCACAATATGCGCGATGTGCGCGCCGCAACCGGCACGGAGCTTTCCGCCAAAAGCTGGATGACGGAAGCGCCGCTCCGGATGCTGATGAACAATCTCGATCCTGACGTGGCAGAGCGCCCGCATGATCTCGTCGTTTATGGCGGCATCGGTCGCGCCGCGCGCACCTGGGATGATTTCGACAGAATCGTCGAAACGCTGAAGACGCTGACCGAGGAAGAAACCCTCATCGTGCAATCGGGAAAGCCGGTCGGCGTGTTTCGCACCCACAAGGATGCGCCGCGCGTGCTGATCGCCAATTCCAACCTCGTGCCGCATTGGGCGACCTGGGATCATTTCAACGAACTCGATAAGAAGGGCCTGGCCATGTACGGCCAGATGACCGCCGGCTCCTGGATCTATATCGGCACGCAGGGCATCGTGCAGGGCACCTACGAAACCTTTGTCGAAGCCGGTCGCCAGCATTACGGCGGAAGCCTGAAGGGCAAATGGATCCTGACCGGCGGGCTTGGCGGCATGGGCGGCGCCCAGCCGCTTGCCGCCGTCATGGCCGGCGCATGCTGCCTTGCCGTCGAATGTGATGAGACCCGCGTCGATTTTCGTCTGCGCACGCGTTATGTCGATGCAAAAGCCCATACGCTGGATGAGGCCCTTGCGCTGATCGACCAGTGGACGAAGGCGGGCGAAGCAAAATCCGTCGGCCTCATCGGCAATGCCGCAGACATCTTTCCGGAACTGGTGAAGCGTGGCGTCAAGCCCGATATCGTCACCGACCAGACCTCTGCCCATGACCCGATCCATGGCTACCTGCCCTCCGGCTGGACCGTCGCCGAATGGCGCGCGAAACAGGAAAGCGATCCAAAAGCCGTGGAAGTTGCTGCCCGCGCCTCGATGAAGGTGCATGTTCAGGCCATGGTCGATTTCTGGAACATGGGCGTTCCAACGCTCGATTATGGCAACAATATCCGCCAGGTGGCGAAAGAAGAGGGTCTCGAAAACGCCTTCGCCTTTCCGGGCTTTGTTCCCGCCTATATCCGCCCGCTGTTTTGCCGCGGCATCGGCCCCTTCCGCTGGGCAGCCCTCTCCGGTGATCCCGAAGATATCTACAAGACCGATGCCAAGGTGAAGGAACTGCTGCCTGACAACACGCATCTGCACAACTGGCTGGACATGGCGCGCGAACGCATCGCCTTTCAGGGCCTTCCCGCCCGCATCTGCTGGGTGGGGCTCGGAGACCGGCACAAGCTTGGCCTTGCCTTCAACGAGATGGTGCGCAGCGGCGAGCTGAAAGCGCCTGTGGTGATCGGCCGCGATCATCTGGATTCAGGCTCGGTCGCCTCGCCCAACCGCGAGACGGAAGCCATGAAGGACGGCTCGGATGCCGTATCGGACTGGCCGCTGCTCAACGCGCTTTTAAATTGCGCCTCGGGCGCCACCTGGGTGTCTCTGCATCATGGTGGCGGCGTCGGCATGGGCTTTTCGCAGCATTCCGGCATGGTCATCTGCGCCGATGGCACGGATGATGCCGCACGCCGGCTGGAGCGCGTGCTCTGGAACGATCCGGCAACCGGCGTCATGCGCCACGCCGATGCGGGTTATGACGTGGCACTCGATTGCGCCAAGGAAAAAGGTCTTCGCCTGCCCGGCATTCTGGGCAATTGAGGATGCAGATCCTCCGAGCCGAAAACTACAGGCGCATGCCGTGGAAAAACGGCGGCGGCGAGACGGCGGAAATCGCCGTCTTTCCGCCGGACGCGCCGCTCAGCGCCTTTAACTGGCGCATCAGCATGGCGACGGTTGCCTGCGATGGGCCGTTCTCCATGTTCGAAGGTGTTGATCGCACCCTGACGATCCTGTCGGGCGCCGGCATCATCCTTGCGGTGGACGATCAGCCGGAGATGACGCTGACGCGCAAATCCGACCCGCTGGCATTTCGTGCAGACGTTGCGACCTCGGCCGTTCTGGTCGATGGCACGGTGATCGATCTTAACGTCATGACCCGGCGGGGACGCCTGCGCCATAGTGTGCATCGTCTGTCTCTGCCACTCGATCTGCCGTCATCCCCTTCGCTCCGCGCGCTCTTCTGCACCGAGGGAAAGATGGCGCTGGAATGGTCAGGCGGTGCCACAACATTGCAGACCTGGGACTGCCTTCTTCTCGAGGACGGCGATCCGCCGATATCGGTCGAGGGATGGGCCGGCGTCATCCTCGTTGCGATCAACGCGGAGGGCTGAACCGCCCTCAGCTGCTGCGTCGGTGCAGAAGCGTAAAACGCGTGTCGATCACGCTCTGGGCCGGCGGCTCGCGGCCGGCCATATGGTCGATGATGAGGCGTGCCGCTTCCTTGCCGATCAGGTCTCCCGACGGGCGAATGGTGGTGAGCGAGGGATTGCAGGCACCGCTGAAGCTCAGATCGCCGAAGCCCATCACCGCCAGCCGGTCCGGCACGGCAATGCCCAGCCGCTCGCATTCAAACAAGGCGCCGAGCGCAATATGGTCGTTCGAGCAGGCAACGCCGTCGGTCAGGGGCCTCGTCTGCATCGCTTCAGACAGCAGCATGGCGCCCACATCTGCCGAAGCCGGCGCCGGATGCTGCATCACGTCGACTGAAACGCCCGCCTCCCCGGCTGCGGCCAGAAATCCGTCGCAGCGCTGCCGGGCGCGCTGGTCCTCATGCATGCGCGCGCCGAGATAAAGCAGATTCTGACGTCCCTGCTGGATCAGGTGGCGGGCGGATGCCGCCCCGACCTCGGCGTGATGAAATCCGATGGCGGTTTCGATCTGTGGCCCGCCCAGTTCCCAGATCTCGATAACCGGCACGGGCGAATGCGACAGCATGCGCCGGGTTGCATCGCTATGGGCAAGGCCCGTCAGCACGATGGCTGCCGGCGACCAGGATAAGGCGGTGCGCACCAGATCCTCCTCTTCCCGCTCGTCATATTCGGTATGGCCGAGGATAACCTGCAGCCGCTCCCGCCGAAGCGCCGTCTGCATGGAGGAGACGGTTTCTGCAAAGAAGGCGTTTCGCACGGAAGGGACGATAATGCTGACCGCGCGCGAGCTTGCCGCAGCAAGACCACCTGCCATGAGATTGGGCACATAATTCAGCTTGTCGATGGCATGGGCGATCGCGCTGCCGGCGCTTGCCGATACGGCTTCGGGACGTCGCAGGTAGAGCGAAACGGTCGACGGCGAGACCTTGGCATGCTCGGCCACATCGGTCATGGTGATGCTTTGCATCTTGCGGCGTCGTCGCTGAGGGCGCTCCAGTCCAGACTTCAGATGATCGGCCATGTCCACCCCTGCATAGCGCTGCGATGATATTTTTTAACTCTTTGCATCCCATGCGGCAATCGAATTCTAGCGTCTTTGGTGAGAATACGATGTTATTTAACAATAAAATTGCCCTTTCTGTCGCCCTTTTCCACAACATCAAGAAAGCCCGAAACAGGCATTGCATTTATAAATCGTAGCGCTATGATTTGCCGCAATGGGATAAAGCAGGATTTCGACGTCCTGCGTTCGGGAGGAACGGATGGCTTCGGTCAGTCTTCGCAAGCTTGAAAAGAGCTATGGCTCGCTTCGCATCGTCAAGGGTATCGACCTCACCATCGAGGATGGCGAGTTCGTAGTGTTTGTCGGCCCATCGGGCTGCGGCAAGTCCACGACGCTGCGCATGGTGGCGGGCCTGGAATCGATCAGCGGCGGCGAGGTTCTGATCGGCGATCGCGTCGTCAACAAGCTTGCCCCGCGCGAGCGTGACATCGCCATGGTCTTCCAGGATTACGCGCTTTATCCGCACAAGACCGTGCGCGAAAACATGGGTTTCAGCCTGAAGGTGCGCGGCGTTGCCGTGAAGGATGCCGAAAGCCGTATCGGCGAGGCCGCCGAAATGCTCGGCATCGCGCATCTGCTCGACCGCAAACCCGGACAGCTCTCTGGCGGTCAGCGCCAGCGCGTCGCCATGGGCCGCGCCATCGTGCGCCGTCCGCAGGTTTTTCTGTTCGATGAACCGCTGTCCAACCTCGATGCCAAGCTGCGCGGCCAGGTGCGCACCGAAATCAAGCGCCTGCACCAGCAGATCGGCACGACAATCATCTATGTCACCCATGACCAGGTCGAGGCGATGACGCTGGCGGACCGCATCGTCATCCTGCGCGGGGGCGATATCGAGCAGGTCGGCACACCGGACGAGGTCTATAACCAGCCGCAAAGCGTCTTTGTCGGCGGTTTTGTCGGCTCGCCCGCAATGAATTTCGCCAAGGTGACCGTCGACGGCGACGCGTTGCGATTTGCCAATGGCGACCGCCTGCCGCTGTCGGGCCTCAACCGCGGCCGTGACGGCGCCATGGAAGGCCGCGAGCTGATCGTTGGCATCCGGCCTGAACATTTTGTCACGCTGGCCGACCCGGCCATGACGCTTTCGGCGCGCGTCCAGGTCGTGGAACCCCTCGGGTCCGATACGCTCGTGCATTTCCAGATCGGCGGCGAGACGCTGACGGCGCGCATGCCGCCGGACATGCGCCCTGTGGTCGGCAGCGAAATGCGCCTGGGGCTTGATCCGTCCAAGGTTCATCTCTTTGATGCCAAGACCGAGCGCACGATCGCCTGATCCGCCGCCTGATCCGCACTGGACAAGGCCAGATTTCACATGCTCCGAACGCGGGGGAGAACACGGGCCCGCGGACAGACTTACCGTTTTGGGAGGACGATATGAACTACAGAATAACAACCGCAGCTTTGGCCCTGTCTGCCGGAATGGCCGCCATCGCGCAGCCAGCCTTTGCCGATACAGAGCTGAAAGTCTATATTTCAAGCCAGCATCAGCCGCAGGTCTGGCGCCAGATTCTCGATAAATACGAGGCTGCCAATCCCGGCACGAAGGTTTCGATCGAAACCGGCGGCAACACCTCGGAAGCGCAGGCGCAGTATCTTAACACCATCATGTCGGCCAAGGACAGCTCGCTCGACGTGCTGATCCTCGACGTCATCCGCCCGGCGCAGTTTGCGGCAGCCGGCTGGACGAGCCCGTTTGCAGGCAAGGACATGTCGGTCTATCTGCCGGCCTATGCCGAAGCCAATACGGTGGATGGCAAGGTCGTCGCCCTGCCGGCCTTTGCCGATTCCATGTTCCTCTACTATCGCAAGGACCTGCTTGAGAAACATGGCATTCAGCCGCCCAAGACCTGGGACGAGCTGACCGCTGCCGTCAAGAAGATCAATGGCGCTGAAAACAACCCCGACCTGCAGGGTCTGTCCTTCCAGGGCAAGGCCATCGAAGGCGCCGTCTGCACCTTCCTCCTCCCCTACTGGAGCCAGGGCAAGTCACTGGTCAACAACGGCAAGCTGACCTTCGACAAGGACGCGGCCACAAAGTCCCTGAAGCTCTGGAAGAGCTTCGTCGATAACGGCGTGGCCAAGAAGAACATTGCCGAAGTGGCAACGGACGATACCCGCAAGGAATTCCAAGCCGGCAACGCCATCTTCGCCGTCAACTGGTCCTATGCCTGGGCACAGTCGCAGGGCAAGGAATCGGCGATTGCCGGCAAGGTCGGCGTTGCCCGCCTTCCCGCCATCACCGGCGGCGAGCAGGCCACCTGCCTCGGCGGCTGGGAATGGGGCGTTTCGGCGTATTCCACCCATCAGGATGAGGCCAAGAAGCTTGTCGAATACCTCTCGAGCAAGGATTCGTCCAAGTTCATGGCGGTCAACGGCTCGCTGCTGCCGACCTATCCCGATCTCTACAAGGATGCCGACGTTCTGAAGGCTGCCCCCTGGTTTGCCGATGCGCTGCAGGTGGTTGAAACCGCAAAGCCGCGTCCGGTCACGCCGCGCTACAACGAGGTCAGCGAAACGATCCGCACCACCGTCAACGCGGTTCTTGCCGGTGTCATGACGCCGGAAGATGGTGCCGCCCAGATCGAAGCGCGCCTGAAGCGCATCCTGCGCTAAGCCTAAAGCAGAAATTCGGGAAGGACGCCAAAGGGCGCCCCTCCCCTCATCCGACACGCAACCGGGCGGCCTCATCGCCGCCCCGGAGCCTGTCCTTTGACCAAAAAGCCAATCGCGGGAGATGCGACGGTGACATCCTTCACCACCAACGACGAGCTAGAGAAACGGCAACCGGCCTGGACGAAGATGCTCGATCTCAGCGACCGCGCGCTTGCCGTGCTGCTCCTGGCGCCGGCTGCCATCCTCTTGTCGCTGATCATCGTCTATCCGGTTCTGCGGCTTCTCTATACCAGCTTCTTTTCGCTCTCGCTGACATCAGGCCTACCCGCCGAGTTCGTCGGGCTGGAAAACTACCAGCTGATGATCGAGGATCCGGTGTTTTGGGAAACCACCTGGAATACCGTGCTGATCACGCTGATCACGGTGCCGGGCGCGCTGTTTGTCGGGCTTGGGCTTGCGCTTCTCGCCAACCTGCCCTTTGGCATGCAGTGGCCGGTGCGCCTGTCGCTGCTCATTCCCTGGGCGCTGCCGCTCTCCTTTGCCGGCCTGATCTTTGCCTGGTTCTTCCATTCGGAATATGGCGTTGTGAACGATGTGCTGGCGCGCTTCGGTTTTCCCGGCGTCATCTGGTTCAATTCACCCAAACTCGCCTTTGCCGCCATCTGTCTCACCATCGTCTGGAAGACCTCGTCCTTCATGGCGCTGATCATTCTGGCAGGCCTGCAGACCATTCCGCGTTCGCTTTATGAAGCAGCCGATGTGGATGGTGCAGGCCGCATTCGCCAGTTTTTCGAAATCACCCTGCCGCTTTTGAAGCCGGCCATCGTCGTGGCGCTGATCTTCCGCACCATCACGGCGCTGCAGACGTTTGACATCCCCTTCATGATGACAGGCGGCGGGCCGGGCACATCAACGGCAACGCTTGCCATGTATATCCACCAGAACACCGTGTCCTTCCTCGATCTCGGCTACGGCTCGGCGCTCGCCGTCGTGATGTTCGCGCTCTCCATGTGCGTGACCGCCGTTTACCTGCGCATTATCAGGACCAAGGAGTAACCCATGAGCCAGGTCGCCGCCTCTGGGGCCAACTCGTTCTTTTCCGGCAAGCCGTTGCGCTTCATCGCCGCCACCATCCTTCTGGTGAACGGCATGTTTCCGGCCCTCTGGATCCTTTTCACATCGCTGAAGACGGAAGCGGAGCTGACGGTGAAGCCGATCACCTGGCTGCCGCATACGCCCACGCTTGCCAATTACATGCAGGCCTTTTCCGACCAGCCGCTGCATGTCTTCCTGTTCAACAGCTTCATGGTGGCGCTGCTCTCCACCTGCCTGACGCTGCTCGTCTCTGTGCTTGCCGCTTACGCTCTGGCGCGCCTCAACCTTAAATATCGTGGCCTCATCCTGTCGCTGATCATTGCGGTCTCAACCTTCCCGCTCGTCACGCTGCTGGTGCCGCTGTTCGAGATCATGCGGGCGCTGAACCTTCTGAATACCTGGATCGCGCTGATCCTGCCCTATACCGTCCTGTCGCTGCCGGTCTGCACGCTGATGCTCGTCTCCTTCTTCGAGGGCATTCCGCGCGATCTGGAAAATGCCGCGATGATCGATGGCTGCACCCGCATGGGCGCGCTGTTCAAGGTGGTCGTGCCGCTCTGCGCGCCGGGTGTCTTCACCGCCGGCATTCTGGCCTTCGTTAATGCCTGGGATGAGTTCCTGCTGGCGCTGTCGTTCAATTCCAATCCGGCGCTTCGCACGCTTCCCGTCGGCATCCAGCTTTATCAGGGCGAGTTCGCCTTCCCCTGGCCGGTGATTTCGGCAGCCCTCGTCGTCGGCATCGTGCCGGTCGCGATCCTCATCGTCATTTTCCAGGAACGGGTCGTCTCCGGCCTCACCTCCGGCGGCATCAAGGGATAAGCGACATGACGAAGCGTAAGGAATTGTCAGAACTGCGCAGCCAGCGCTGGTTCGCCTCCGATGACATGCGCGGTTTTGCCCACCGCCAGCGCACCCAGCAGATGGGCATGCGCCGCGACGAGTTCATGGGGCGGCCCGTGATCGGCATCATCAACACCTGGAGCGAGATGAGCCCGTGCCACGCGCATCTGCGCGACCGGGCCGAAGCGGTGAAACGCGGTGTGTGGCAGGCGGGCGGCTATCCGGTGGAAATGCCGGCGCTCTCTGTCGGCGAGGTGATGGTCAAGCCGACGACCATGCTCTACCGCAATTTTCTCGCCATGGAATGCGAGGAACTGCTGCGCTCGCACCCGATCGACGGCGCGGTGCTGCTCGGCGGTTGCGACAAGTCCACGCCGGCGCTGATCATGGGCGCTATCTCCATGGATATTCCGGTGATCTATTGCCCGGCAGGTCCGATGTCGAACGGCCAGTGGCGCGGCATTAAGACGGGTGCCGGCACCCATACGAAGAAATACTGGGACGAACTGCGCGCCGGCAACATCACCCAGGATGACTGGGTGGATCTGGAAAGCCGCATGACCCGCTCGGCCGGCACCTGCAACACGATCGGCACCGCCTCGACCATGACCTCCATCGTTGATGCCATGGGGCTGACACTGTCCGGCGCCTCCTCGATCCCGGCGACCGATAGCGGCCATCCGCGCATGGCATCCGAATGCGGCGTGCGTATTGTCGAGATGGTCTGGGAGGACTTGAAACCCTCCGACATCCTCAACAAGGCAAGTTTTGAAAATGGGCTGGTCGCCTATATGGCGCTCGGCGGCTCCACCAATGCCGCCGTGCATTTGGTGGCGATGGCACGGCGCGCGCAGGTGGACCTGACGCTGGATGACATGTCGGCCATGGCCGCCAAGGTGCCCGTTGCCGCAAACGTCTTTCCCTCAGGCGAATATCTGATGGAAGACTTTTATTTCGCCGGCGGGCTCAATGCCCTGCTGCGCAAGTACCAGCATCATCTCGATCTCTCTCGTCCCACAGTCAACGGCAAGACCATCGGCGAAAACATTGCGACTGCCGATTGCTGGAACGATGACGTGATCCGTGGCGAGGACAATCCGGTCGTTCCGCTCTCGCGCGGAAAAACGCTGGAAGTGCTGCGCGGCAATCTCGCCCCCAATGGCGCTGTCATGAAATCCTCTGCCGCCAATCCGAAGTTCCTAAAGCATGTCGGCCCGGCCATCGTCTTTGACGATCCCGCCACCATGAACAAGACGCTCGACCAGGCGGACCTCGATATCACGGAAGATACCGTCATCATCCTGCGCAATGCCGGCCCGGTCGGGGCGCCCGGCATGCCTGAATGGGGCAACCTGCCGATCCCGAAGAAGCTTTTGAAGCAGGGCGTGCGCGACATGGTGCGCATCTGCGACGGGCGCATGAGCGGCACGCATTACGGCACCTGCATCCTGCATGTCTCGCCGGAAGCGGCCATCGGCGGCCCGCTGGCGCTGGTGAAGACCGGCGATCTCATCGAGCTGGATGTGGCCGCCGGCACCATCAACATGGCTGTGGACGATGCGGAAATCGCCCGTCGCCGGGCGGAATGGAAGCCGACGGCCCGCATCTACGAACGCTCCTTTGCCGCCCTTTACCAGCAGCATGTCAGCCAGGCGGATGAGGGCTGCGACTTCGACTTTCTCGGCGGCACGGCCAAGGTGCCGGACCCGGTCATTTTCTAAAGGATTTTTGTCCATGAGCACGCTCAACCCCTTCAAGTCCTGGCTGTCGGACAAGAACCGCGCCACACCTCTTGGCACATGGCTGATGGCAGCGGCGCCAACGACTGCCGAAGCGCTCGGTTATGCCGGTTTCGATTTCCTCGTCGTCGACATGGAACACGTGCCGATCGAAGTGTCCGATCTGGCCCATATCCTGCGCGCCATCGGCTGCACGCCGGCAGATGCCGTGGTGCGTCTTGCCTGGAACGATCAGGTTCTGGTCAAGCGCTGCATGGATGCCGGTGCGCGCACTGTCATGCTGCCCTTCGTGCAGACGGCGGAAGAGGCAAAGGCTGCCGCCTCCTACACGCGTTATCCGCCGCACGGCATCCGTGGCGTTGCCGCCGTTCATCGCGGCTCGAAATTCGGCACCATTCCGGATTACCTGAAGAACGCCAACAACGACGTCTGCACCATCGTGCAGCTGGAAACGCCTGAGGCCATCGAACGCCTGCCGGAAATCGCTGCCGTCGAGGGCATTGATGCGCTCTTCGTCGGTCCGGGCGATCTGTCGGCTGCCATGGGCCATATCGGCAATATCGCCCATCCGGAAGTCCAGGCGCTGATCGAAAAGGCCGCCAAGGATGCCCACGCTGCCGGCAAGCCGGTCGGCATTGTCGGCCCGAACCCCGACATGGTGAAGCGCTTCATCGGTTATGGTTATGACTTTGCCGCCATCGCGTCTGATGTCGCCATGATGACCGGTCGTGCCAATGACTGGCTTTCCCAGATGAAGGGCGAAGCAAAACCTGCGACGTCCGCCCCTGCCGCGGCCTATTGAGGTGGCAAGCGTGCAAGCCGGTTTCGAACGCGTTCTGGATGTGAAGACGTCACTCGGCGAATGCCCCCTGTGGTCGGTCGCCGAACAGGTGCTCTATTTCGTCGACATCAAGCAGAGCCGCATCCATCGCTTCGATCCGGCCACCAGCGCGCTCGGCACGATCACCCTGCCGGAAGAGGTGGGTTGTATCGGTCTGGCGCTGGGAGGCGGTTTCGTGGCCGGTCTGCGCTCCGGCCTCTGGCTGATTTCTGCCAAAGGCGAACTGATCGCCAAGCTTGCGGACAATCCGGAAGACCAGACGGTGAGCCGCTTTAACGATGGCATGGTGGACCCCGCGGGCCGCTTCATCGCCGGCACGGTGGACGAGACGCGCGAGCGCGGCACGGCCAGTCTTTACCGCTATGACAGTCGTGGGCTGGAAAAGCTGGCGGGAGACCTGTTCACCTCCAATGGCGTTGCCTTTTCGCCCGATGGCCGACGCCTCTACCATTCCGATACGCTGCGTTATTCGCTCTATACCTATGATTATGATGTCGTGACGGGCGCTGCCACCAACCGGCAGCTCTTTGCAAAATTCGGCTCCGACACCGACAAGGGCCGCCCCGATGGCGGTGCTGTCGATGCCGAGGGCTGTTACTGGACAGCGCTTTTCGAAGGTGGCCGCGTCCAACGCTATGCGCCGGATGGCACGCTTCTTTCCGAATACCCGGTTCCCGCCAAATGCCCGACCATGGTCACCTTCGGCGGCGCGGATCTGAACACCCTCTACTGCACCTCAGCCAGCATCGGCCGGCCCGACGAAGAACTCGCCGAATATCCGCTTTCAGGCGCGCTGTTTGCCATGCGCACAGAAACGCCCGGCCTGCCAAAATCCCTGTTCAACCCAGACATCTGAGACCTCCAATGTCCGCCTCCTACGATACCGTCCGTTATGCCTCACTCGAAAACCGTCACGTCCTGATCACCGGCGGTGCCTCGGGCATTGGCGAGGAAATGGTCAAGGCCTTCCGCAACCAGGGTGCCCGCGTCTCCTTCCTCGACATTGATGCGACCGCAGGTGCCGCGACCGCAGAGGCAAGCGGCGCGAACTTCAAGCCCTGTGACGTCACGGATATTTCGGCGCTGCGGGAGACGATTGCCGCCTTCGAGGCGGAACAAGGCGTCGTTGACGTTCTCCTCAACAATGCCGGCAAGGATGACCGCCACGCCATGGCACAGGTCGAGCCGGACTATTGGCACCGCGCGCTGGCGCTCAATCTCGACCATCAGTTTTTCGCGACGCAAGCCGTAACGCAAGCCATGGCGGAAAAGGGTGGCGGATCGGTCATCATGACGGGCTCGATCTCGTGGATGCGCGGGCGCCCGGGCATGGTGGGCTATACGACGGCGAAGGCTGCCATCAACGGCATGACGAAGACCTTGGCGCGCGAGCTTGGCCCCTCCGGCATCCGCGTCAATTGCATCGTGCCGGGCGCCATCGTGACCGAGCGCCAGCTGGCGCTCTGGACCAGTCCGGAGCAGAACCAGCAGTTCATCGACCTGCAGGCGCTGAAATTCCGCCTCGATGCGAGCCACGTGGCCCGCCTTGCCCTTTTCCTCGGCTCCGACGAGAGCGCCGGCTGCACCGGCGCCAATTTCGTCGTTGATGCCGGCCTCACCCAGAACTGAAAGCCATGTCCATGAAACTCGACCTGATCCCCGGCGGCTTTACCCTTACGCTCAACGGCCGCGAAATCCTGCGCCACACCGCCGCCGCCCCTGCCCTGTTCGTTGGGCGCGGGATCGAGCGGATGGACATGTATCGCGGCAATTTCGATATCGAGGATTACGTGGTCGAGCGCGTGGCGCTTTGCCATGCCGAGATCGTCGATGACCGCATCGAACTGGCGACCGGTATGGGCCAGCCGGCAAGATTTTGCCTGCGCCTTGCCGGCAATCACGTTTTGACGGAGACGATGGACGCCGCCATCAACCGGCTCTGGATCCGTCTCGTTGCCGAAGACGGCGAACATGTCTGGGGCGGTGGCGAGCAGATGTCCTATTTCGACATGCGCGGCCGCAAATTTCCGCTGTGGACTTCCGAACCCGGCGTCGGCCGCGACAAGTCGAGCGAAATCACCTTCAAGGCGGATGTGACGGGCAAATCCGGCGGCGATTATTACAACACCAATTATCCGCAGCCGACCTATATTTCTTCGCGCCGTTACGCGGCGCATGTCGAAACCACGGCCTATTCCGTTTTCGATTTTAGCCGGAGCGAATTTCACGAGATCGAGATCTGGGCCATTCCCGAGCGTCTGGAATTTTTTGCGGCAGATACATTCGTGGCGCTGGTCGGGCAGCTTTCCACGCGCTTCGGCCGGCAACCGCAGCTTCCCGACTGGGTCTATGGCGGCGCAATCCTTGGCTTGAAGGACGGCGAAAACTCCTTTGCCCGTATGGAGACGATGCGGGCGGCTGGCGTAAAGGTTGCCGGGCTCTGGTGCGAGGATTGGGTGGGTCTTCGCCACACCTCTTTCGGCGCCCGCCTGTTCTGGGACTGGCAGGCCAATGAGGCGCGTTATCCGAACCTGCGCCAGAAGATTGCCCAGCTGCAGGATGATGGCATCCGCTTCCTCGGGTATGTGAACCCCTATCTCTGCGTCGACGGGCCGCTTTATCCGGTGGCGGAGGCCAAGGGCTATTTCGCCACAGATAATTTTGGCAGCACCGCGCTGGTGGATTTCGGCGAATTCGATTGCGGCGTGGTCGATTTTACCAATCCCGAGGCAGCCGACTGGTTTGCTGAAGAGGTGATCGGCAAG
The DNA here is from genome assembly GCF_058242805.1 of Neorhizobium sp. PAMB6716. NCBI lineage: Bacteria > Pseudomonadati > Pseudomonadota > Alphaproteobacteria > Hyphomicrobiales > Rhizobiaceae > Neorhizobium > Neorhizobium sp. PAMB6716. The sequence continues at coordinate 916,857 of NZ_JBZAYW010000002.1, read as the reverse complement.
AACATGCTGGATTTTGGCCTGTCCGGCTGGATGGCCGATTTCGGCGAATACCTGCCGATCGACGTCCACCTGAAGAACGGCATCGATGCCAAGCTGATGCACAATGCCTGGCCGACGCTCTGGGCCGAAGTGAATGCCAAGGCGGTGGAGAGCCGGGGCAAGACGGGCGAAGCGCTGTTCTTCATGCGCGCGGGCTTTACCGGCGTTCAGGCCCATTGCCCGCTTCTGTGGGGCGGTGACCAGTCGGTGGATTTCTCCCGCCATGACGGGCTTGTCACTGTGATGTGCGGTGCGCTGTCGTCGGGCCTTCTCGGCAATGCCTATCACCATTCCGATATCGGCGGTTACACCAGCCTGTTCGGCAATGTGCGCACGAGCGAACTCATCATGCGCTGGGCGGAAATGGCAGCGTTTACCGCCGTCATGCGCAGCCACGAGGGCAACCGTCCGCGCGACAACCTGCAGATCGACCAGGACCCGGAGGTTCTGGCCCATTTTGCCCGCATGACCGACATCTATGTGCATCTGGCGCCATACCTGAAGGTGCTGTCTGCAGAAGCTGCCGAAACCGGCCTGCCGGTACAGCGCCCGCTCTTCCTCCACCATGAAGACGACCGGGAAACCTACGCGATCCAGGATGCCTATCTCTACGGCCGTGACCTGCTGGTGGCTCCGGTCTGGCAGGCAGGCGAAACGACCCGGCACGTCTACCTGCCAGGTGGCGAGGCCTGGGTGCATGTCTGGAGTGGCGCCGAGCACACGGGCGGCCAGACGATCACGGTGGATGCACCGCTTGGCTCCCCGCCGGTCTTCTACCGCAAGGGCGCCGATAAGGCCGCCTTGTTTGATGCCTTGAGGACACTCTGAGCATGGAGCCCCAGGGCCTTGCCGGCCTGCTCGTGATTGCCTTCGTTGCGGCCTATACGCAAACGCTGACCGGTTTTGCGCTCGGCCTCATCATGATGGGAGGCGTCGGGTTGACCGGCGTCATTCCGCTCACCGACGCTGCCGTGCTGGTCAGCATTCTTGTCGTGGTCAATGCCGCGCAGGTGCTGGCAAAGGGTTGGCGGGATATTGCCGTGGCGCAGTTCCTGCCGGCGCTTGCCGCAAGCCTCGTCTTTCTCGGCCTCGGCTACTGGCTGCTCGGCCTGATGGTGGCCACCTCGCTGGACTGGCTGAAGCTGATGCTCGGGTTTGTCATCGTCGCCTCCAGCATCCAGCTGTCGCTGAAGCCGGCGCCGCTTGCCGTGCCGTCGGGACGCGCCTCGTTTGCCGGCTTCGGAGCGGTGGCCGGCATCATGGGGGGCCTGTTTTCCACGGCGGGGCCGCCATTGATCTATCATTTCTACCGCCAGCCACTGAAGCCCGCGGCCGTGCGCGAAACGCTGGTGGCGATCTTTGCGGTCAATGCGCTGATCCGCCTCGGGCTGGTCGCGGCAACCGGACGCCTGCCCTCTGCCGCCTTCTGGCCCGCACTGCTTGCCGTTCCCGTCGTGATGGCAGCCACCTATCTTGCGCGGCGCCATCCGCCGCCGCTATCGCCGCTTTCCCTGCGGCGCATGGCTTTTCTGATGCTGTTCCTGTCGGGCCTTTCGCTTGCCATGCCGACGCTCGTTCACGTGCTGGCCGGTGCGCCATGAGCGAAGGCTGGCGCAAAAGCCGGCGCACGGGGCTTTTGCCGGCTGCCATTTATGCTACCAAGAGAGCACTGTCGTTGGGAGCGACGGAGACGGAGGAGTTGATGTCAGTCATGCCGGTGTGCCGCAAGGCTCGGCCGCGGCGTGCATCCGTGACCAGCACTTCCAACCAGAATTTTTTAAAGGATCGGTTCGACGCACCGATCTCTCCATGATCTGCACGCCATGACGGAAACGGGATCTGCCGCATGAAGGATTATATTCTCGCCATCGACCAGGGCACCACGTCCACCCGCTCGATCATCTTCGACCGCGCCTACAAAAGCCGGGGCGCCGGCCAGATGGAATTTGCCCAGTATTTTCCGCAGTCCGGCTGGGTGGAGCATGAGGCCGAGGATCTCTGGACGACGACGCTTGAGACAGCGCGCAAGGCCATGGAAACGGCCGGCGTCACCGCCGCAGACATTGCCGCCATCGGCATCACCAACCAGCGGGAAACAGCGCTTGTCTGGGACAAGCGCACCGGCAAGGCCATTCACCGTGCCATCGTCTGGCAGGATCGGCGCACCGCAGACCATTGCGCAAAACTGCGGGAGGAAGGTCATTCCGATCTGGTGGCCGAGCGGACGGGCCTCCTCATCGACCCCTATTTTTCGGCCACCAAGATCGCCTGGATTCTCGAAAATGTCTCAGGTGCGCGCGAAGCCGCCAGAGCCGGGCATCTCGCCTTCGGCACCGTCGATAGCTGGCTCATCTACAAGATGACCGGCGGCAAACGCCATGTCATCGACGTGACGAACGCTTCGCGCACCATGCTGTGCAACATCGGCACTGCCGCCTGGGATGACGACCTGCTGCAGCTGTTTGACATTCCGCGCTCCATGCTGCCGGAGATCCTCTCCAATATCGATGAATTCGGCGAGACGGACCCGGATCTGTTCGGCGGTTCCATCGCCATTCGCGGTGTGGCCGGCGACCAGCAGGCGGCCGTCATCGGCCAGGCCTGCTTCACGCCGGGCATGATGAAATCCACCTATGGCACTGGTTGCTTTGCGCTTTTGAATACCGGTCGGGATCGGGTCACCTCGAAGAACCGGCTGCTGACCACCATCGCCTATCGCCTTGATGGCGAGATCCATTATGCGCTGGAAGGCTCGATCTTCATCGCGGGCGCTGCCGTGCAATGGCTGCGCGACGGGCTGAAGATGATCGGCAAGGCGTCGGAGACGGCGGAACTGGCGGCAAAGGCCGATCCGGGCCAGAACGTCTATCTTGTGCCGGCCTTTACCGGTCTTGGCGCACCGTGGTGGGATGCGGAAGCGCGCGGCGCCATGTTTGGCATGACGCGCAATACGGGGCCCGCCGAATTTGCCCGGGCAGCGCTTGAATCCGTCTGCTTCCAGACGCGTGATCTGCTCGGCGCCATGCGCAAGGACTGGCCGGGTGAAGGCGATACGCTGCTGCGCGTTGATGGCGGCATGGCGGCCAACGACTGGACCATGCAGCGGCTCGCCGACATTCTGGGCGTTCCCGTCGACCGTTCCGATTCGTCTGAGGTGACGGCGCTCGGGGCCGCCTGGCTTGCCGGCCACGGTGCCGGCATCTGGCCAGACCGGGACGGCTTTGCTGCCGATTGGCACCGCGAGCGCCAGTTCACGCCCTCGATGCAGGCCGGCGAACGCCGCCGTCTCCTCGATGGCTGGGATTCGGCGGTAAAATGCACCCTTGCCTTCGGCCACTAGATTTTAGATTGCGGCTAGGCGGCACGATGCCGGAGCGTTAAGATCGCCCCGTTCAACATCGTGCGCCTTCCCATCCTCATCATCGTTCTGTCCAAGGTTTATCCGCATGTTCAAGCCCAACCACCTGAAAGCCCGCCTTCTTGCCGGAGACGCCGCATACGGCTGCTGGGTGGGCGGCGGATCGCCGACGAACTGCGAAATCCTTGGCCATCTCGGCTTTGATTTCCTGCTGGCAGACCATGAGCATGGCATCGGCGAAACCCGCGATATCGTCGATGCGCTTCGCGCCATCGAATCCACACCGACGCCGGCCGTGGTGCGCGTTCCCTGGAACGACCATGTGTTTCTGAAGCGCGTCATCGATGCGGGCGTGCAGTCGGTGATGATCCCGCAGGTGGATACGCCAGAGGCCGGCGTGGAAGCCGTCAAGGCCTGTCTTTATCCGCCACAGGGCATTCGCGGTTATGCGGCAAGCGTGGTGCGTGCCTCCAGCTATGGCACGGCGCCGGATTATCTGGAAAAGGCCAATGCCAACATGCTGATCGTGCTGCAGCTGGAATCCTACACCGCTGTCGAGCATGCCGCTGAAATCTCGGCGATCGAAGGCGCCGACATCATCTTCATCGGCATCAATGATCTCGCAGGCTCCGTCGGCCGGCTGGGCCAGACCGGCCATCCGGAAGTGCAGGCGCTCGCCCGCAAGGCCGAACGCGATATTCTGGCCGCCGGCAAGATCATGGGTACCGTGCCGAATGCCGGCGCCAATGTGCATGATCTGCTGGAGCGCGGTTATCGCTTCATTCCCGGCCCCTATGACGTGGCGCTTTTGCGCGACAGCGGCCTTGCCGCCATGGGCGAATACCGCGCCATCCAGGATGCCCGCGCCAAGGGCGAGGCACCGCCGGTAATTGCCGCCGCCTCCTACTGAGCGGAAAGACCCAGCGCCTTGCGGCGCAGCAGCATGCCGAAGAGGTCCCGCGGCTCGTCCGGATCGGCCAGAAGATCGAGCATGTCGAAATGGTGTGTGTCGACGAGCTTGTCGCGCACATAGCGCAGGGCTGAAAAATCTTCCGTCGCAAAACCGACGCTGTCGAACAAGGTGATCTGCTGCGCTGCGCGCCGGCCGGGCTTCAGGCCCGCAATCACCTGCCAAAGCTCCGTCACCGGATGATCTGCCGGTAATTGCTGGATTTCCCCTTCGATGCGGGTCTGCGGCGGAAATTCCACAAAAATGTCGGAGCGCAACAGGATGTCGCGGTGCAGTTCCGTCTTTCCGGGACAATCACCACCCACCGCGTTGATGTGCATGCCCGCGCCGATCATGTTGTCGCTGAGGATGGTGGCGCTCTGCTTGTCGGCGGTGGCGGTGGTGACGATATCAGCACCTTCCACGGCCTGTTCGCCGCTCCGGCAGATCTCGATGTCAAAGCCGAACCCTTCCAGATTGCGCCGGCACCGTTCGCTGGCAGTCGGTTCGATGTCGAAGAGCCGTAGGCGGTCGATGCCGAGGATCGCCTTGAAGGCCATGGCCTGAAACTCGCTCTGTGCGCCATTGCCGATCAAGGCCATGGTGCGTGCACCCTGAGGCGCCAGATAACGCGCCGCAACGGCAGAGGTGGCGGCCGTACGAAGGGCCGTCAGAATGGTCATCTCCGTCAACAGCAGCGGATAGCCGCTCTCCACATCCGAGAGAACGCCAAACGCCGTCACCGTCTGGCGTCCCGTCCGCGTGTTCTTCGGATGGCCGTTGACATATTTGAACCCGTAGAGCCGGCCGTCACTGGTCGGCATCAGTTCGATCACGCCATCCGTCGAATGGGAGGCGATACGCGCCGTCTTGTCAAACGCCTCCCAGCGTCGAAAGTCCTCCTCGATATAGACGGCAAGTTCGGTGAGGAATGTTTCGACGCCGGTTGCCAGCACCAGGTTCATCATGTTCTCGACACTGACAAAAGGCACGAGATTGAGAGTTCCAGGTGCAGGCATGAGAGTTCTCCGGCGTTTGCGTGAAGCGGGTGCGGTCAGTAGCTGCGTGTCGGGCGGTCCATCACAGTGCGGCCCATCAGGCTGGCGGTCAGATCCACCAGAACGGTTGCAGTGCGGCCCCGCTCATCGAGGAAGGGATTAAGCTCCACGAGGTCGAGGCTGGAAACGAGGCCGCTGTCATGCAGCATTTCCATGACAAGATGCGCCTCGCGGAAGGTTGCACCGCCCGGCACCGTCGTGCCAACGGCCGGCCCCACGGACGGATCGAGGAAATCCACGTCGAGGCTCACATGCAACAGGCCGTTGACGGAGGCGACTTTTTCGAGAAAGCCGCGCAGCAGTGCGGCCACACCATGCTCATCGATGGCGCGCATGTCATGCACAAGCACATCCGTCTCGTTAAGCGCTGCCCGTTCGGCCGGATCGACGCTGCGAATGCCGATCATGCAGACATTTTTCGGATCGACGGGAGCGGCCAGTTCAGGGAAATATGGCGCAAAGCCGGGACGACCGGTGAAATAGGCGACGGGCACGCCATGCAGGTTGCCGCTGCCGGTGGTGTCGAGCGTGTGGAAATCGGTGTGGGCATCAAGCCACAGCACGAAAAGCGGCCGGCCCTTTTCCTGTGCGCGGCGCGCAAGGCCGGCAACCGAGCCGGCGGAAAGCGCGTGATCGCCACCGAGAAAGATCGGCATGCCCTCGGCACTTTCGCGGTAGGCCGCCTCTTCGATCACGGTGATCCAGCCGCAGATTTCTGCCAGATTGCGCACCGCTCCATTCGGATGCGCCACCGGTTCGCCGACCGTGGGCTGCAGATTGCCGAGATCGGCCACCTGATGGCCAAGCCCGGCCAGTGCCGCGACGAGGCCCGCCGTGCGCAGGGCGCTCGGTCCCATTTCGCACCCCAGTTGCGCTGCACCATCCTGCAGCGGAACGCCGATCAGTTTGCATAACATGCCTTGTCTCCCTTTCACTGGATAAGACCACAGTCCCCTGGCAATCCGAACACCAAGAATTGCCATTTCTCATGGCTTAACCTATCAATATGGCAGCTTCATCAATCAAAACGGCATCTCGAATGGATGATCTGGATCTACGGCTGATCACGCTCCTGCGCCACGATGCGCGCCGCAGCGTCTCGGATCTCGCCATTGACCTCGGCGTCTCCAGGGCAACCGTACGCGGCCGCATGGAACGGCTGGAAACCAGCGGCAACATTATCGGTTATACCGTGATCCTGCGGGCCGACGCGGTGGAACTGCCGGTGCGCGGCATCATGATGATCGAGGTCGAAGGCCGCATGGCTGACCGGGTGATCCAGACGCTCGGTGGTTTTCCTGAAATTTCCGAAATCCACACCACCAATGGCCGCTTCGATCTGATTGTCGAAGTGGGTGCCGCAAGCCTCACGGAGTTTGACGCGGTGCTGCGCCGTATCCGGCTGGTGGCGGGCATTACCGCCAGCGAAACCAGCCTGCTGCTCGCCACGCCCCGCAGCACGCGGGCGCGCCTCTGAAGGCCGAGGCCGGTCTCAAGCGCCAAGCAGCAGCTTCAGCGCAATCGCCCACATCACAAGGCCGATCACCGCTTCCAGCACACGCCAGCTCAAGGGTTTCAGGAAGATCGGCCGCAGCCAGCCGGCGCCGTAACCGAGCAAAAAGAAGAAGCTGAAGGAGGCCAGCGTGGCCCCGGCGGCAAAGGCGAGTTCGGCACCGGGAAAGCGCGTCGAAATCGTACCGAGCAGCACCACCGTATCCAGATAGACATGCGGATTGAGCCAGGTGAGAGCAAGGCAAAGGCCAAGCGTGCGCCACAGCCCCGCCACCGCCCCGCCGTCCGGCGAAAGGCTGCCACTGGAACGGAAAGCTGAATAGAGGCTGCGCGCGCCATAACAGAGAAGAAACGCCGCACCTCCGAGACGCATGACCGGATCAAGCCACGGCAAGAGGGCCGCGATTTGCCGGAAGCTGGTCACACCGATGAGGATCAGCACCGCATCCGACGCCGCACAGGCGAAGCAGACCGCAAACACGTAACGGCCGAGCAGTCCCTGGCGCAACACGAAAGCATTCTGCGCGCCGATGGCGAGGATGAGGCTGAGGCCGGTTGTAAAACCGGTGAGACTGGCGGAGGAAATCATTCTCTGGGGCACTTTCCTGATCGTGTGCCGGTAGCCATAGCGCCGGCCTTCCCTTCAGGCTAATTAATGTTGCTTATCTAGATGAAGCCGAGCTAATGCCATGATCGACTACCCTGCCCTGCGTGCCGTGGCCGCCATCATCCAGACCGGCAGCTTTGAAAAAGCCGCGCGTGTTTTGAACGTCACGCCATCTGCCATATCGCAGCGGGTCAAGCAGCTGGAGGACAGGCTCGGCCTCGTGCTCATCGTGCGCGGTACGCCCTGCACTGCCACCGAAAAAGGCGCCTGGCTCTGCCGCCACATGGAGCATGTCGGCATGCTGGAAGACGCCCTGTTTCAGGAGTTGCCGGGCCTTGCCGGCAGCGAGCCACAGAGGGTAACACTCAACATCGCAACCAATGCCGACAGCCTTGGCACCTGGTTCATCGAAGCACTGGCGCGCTTCACCCGCGAGACCGGTTATCTCGTGGATGTCGCGGTGGACGATCAGGATCATACCGCCGAATGGCTGCAACGCGGGCGGGTGCTGGCGGCCGTGACAGGCCTGTCAAAACCAGTGGCAGGCTGCCGGCGAACGCCGCTCGGCATCCTGCGCTACCGGGCAACGGCAAGCCCGGATTTTCTGGCGCGCTACTGCCCCGATGGCGTGACGGCGGACGCTTTGGCCAACGCGCCAGCCCTCGTTTTCAACCAGAAGGACCGGCTGCAGGGCCAATGGTTGCGCGAAAATTTCGGCGCCGATCTCGTCCATCCCAGCCATTGGCTTCCCTCGACGCATGCCTTCGTCGACGCGGCCCTCGCCGGCATCGGCTGGGGCATGAACCCGGACATGCTGGTGAAGGAGCACTTGGCGGCGGGCCGGCTGGTGGAACTCCTGCCGGATACCCCCGTCGATATCGCGCTTGACTGGCAGGCGACACGGCTTTCCGGGCAACCGCTCGAGGCGCTGACACGCCATGTGGTGGCCGTTGCCCGAAAGATGCTGCTGCCGTCACCCGAAGGCCGCACATAACCTCAAACCGCAGCGCCGGGGGCGCGGCGTCCGGTATCGGCACGGCCATCCGTGAGGCTTTTCAGCAGGTCTGCCGCGGGCTGCGGTGAAACAGTCCGCCGATGGAACAGATCCTCTGCCATGAACAGCACCCGCTCCATGGCCTGCGGAACCTCCACCGGCTTCAGGTGGTCGGGCATGTCCTGCATCCCGTTGGCGATGCAGAGCGCTGTTCCCCCGACATCTCCGGCAAAGCGCGCCAGTCCGTCCCGGTCCGGCTCCGGCCCGGAAAACTGCTGCGCAATCAGATAGGCCGCGATATTTTCAAGCGCAATCACCCGGCTGGTGAGCAACAGGTTCTGCTCGATCAGCCTTTCCATGATTTCGCCGGCAATATCCATCCGTGTCTCGATGTCGATCTGCATGTCGGCCCTGCCTTCGGTGCGCTTTGAGGGACTGCCTGCGGATTACGCAGCGCGGTATGTCTGGCCGCGTCCAGAGGCGGGTCCGCTCGCAGCGTGGCGGCTGTCACGGTTGTCGAGGGTGAAGGTGCCGATCATCTGCTTCAGCTTCAGCGTCTCGGAAGACAGAGTGGCGGCAGCGGCGCTGCTTTCCTCCACCATCGCGGCGTTCTGCTGCGTCGACTGGTCCATGCTGTTGACCGCGCCATTGACTTCAGCAAGCCCGGTGGACTGTTCGCGCGCCGCGGTGGAAATGGCCGCCACATGATCGTTGATCTCGACGATCAAGGCGCTGATGCTTTTCAGGGCGCCACCGGTTTCGCTGACCAGTCTCACGCCGTTTGCAACTTCCGTCGTGGAATTCTGGATGAGATCCTTGATTTCCTTGGCAGCTTTTGCCGAACGCTGCGCCAGTTCGCGCACTTCCTGCGCCACCACCGCAAAACCGCGACCGGCCTCGCCCGCGCGGGCGGCTTCGACACCGGCATTCAAGGCCAGAAGGTTGGTCTGGAAGGCAATCTCGTCGATCACGCCGATGATGTTGGAAATCTTGCTGGAGGAATCTTCGATGCGGCTCATGGCATCGACGGCATGGGCCACGACACCTGCAGACTGTTCGGCGCTCAGTTTCGCCTGCGCTGCCACATCGCGGGCATTGACTGCTCGCTGTGCCGAGGATGTGACATTCGAGGTGATTTCATCGAGAGCCGCGGCTGTTTCCTCTAGATTGGCCGCCTGGGCTTCCGTGCGCCGCGAAAGATCGCCCACGCCATCGGTAATTTCGCGGGTGCCATTGCTCAAGAGATCGACGCTTGTCGAAATCTGCCGGAACGTATTGCACAACTGCCCCACAGACGTGTTGAGATCGGCGCGAAGGAATTCGAATTCGGGGGCAAATGGCTCGTTCAGCTGGAAGGCAAAATCGCCCGAGCACAAGCGCTTCAGGCTGTCGCCCAGCGCCGAAACGGTCTTGATGCGCTTGGTCACTTCGGTGGCAAACTTCACCACCTTCGTGACCTTGCCGTTGACGTCGAGGATTGGATTGTAGGAGGCGGCGATCACGATCTGGCGGCCATCCTTCGTCACGCGGTTGAATTCGGAGGCCTGATGGCGACCTTCGGACAGCTCTTTCCAGAACATCTGGTATTCAGGGCTTGCCGCATATTCTTTTGCCACGAACATGCTGTGGTGGCGGCCCTTCAGTTCCTCAATGGAGGCATAACCGAGCGTGTCGAGAAAATTGCGATTGGCGCTGAGGATCTCACCCTTGACGGTGAATTCGATGATGGCCTGCGAGCGGCTGATCGCGGCGATCTGGGCCGCGTAGTCGAGGTTCAGCAGGCGTTCTTTCGCATCGGCCCATTCCACCACGAAGCCGAAGGTTGCGCCGTTCCGCTTCAGCGGCGTCACCAGCAGGTCGAAACTCAGCGTACCCACCTGGATCGTGGCATGATGGCGCTGCTGAAGGGCTGCCAGCATCTTGCGCTGGTGCGCCGGGTTCTTGTGAAACACGTCGATATTGCTGCCGATCAGGGTCGCGACCGAAAAGCGCGGCAGCTCCTTGGTCAGGTCCTTTTCGGCGTTTTTCAGAAGCTGCACCACCGCCGGGTTCATATAGGTAATATTGAACTTGGCATCCGCGACCATGACATTGGCCTGCAAGGCATCGAGCGCCGAAAGCTTTGCGGCAATCTTCTTATTCACCAGTGGTTCGAACATTCGGTTTTTCCTCGTTGCAGCCCGAGCCTTGGGGCGACCCCATGCACAGGAGGAAAATATCGACAAAATCCGAATAATTGGCTAATTTAGCAAAGCAACGTATATGTTTTAGACGGGACGTAAGACGACCCCAAAAAATGCGCCTGCCCCACCATCAACACATTGTCATTGTTCGTATTTATCGGGTGAAGCCTGTCTCCATCGCACCGCAAAACGCACAAGCTGCAGACGATACGCTGCCCTGGCGTCGCTATTTTTATTTTTGTATACCTTCGTCAACCCAGTCGCTGGGGCCTGTCTATCGTTTGGCTATCAGCCGTTCCCAACGCCTCCGCCGCCTGCTCGAAGTCGTCCAGCACTTCAAAATAACGGGTGCCTTGCACGGTTGTGGCTTCGGCGAAACCGGGCCCGCCGGTCCAGATTGTGACGGATGGGGATAGGTCTGCGCGCAATTGTTCAAGTTTTGTGCGCAGATTACGCGGCTTGCCGATCAGGCTGCTCAGGCAGATCACAGCCGCATTGCAGCTTTGGGCTGCAGCCACGATATCGCCCACGGGCATGTTGGGGCCAAGATAAAGCGCGCCGAGACCAGCCTTGCGCGCCAGAATAGTCGTCAGCAATGCGCCGACCTCGTGATGTTCACCTTCCATCGTTGTGACGATGGCTGTCTTCGCCTCGGGGTCGAGGGGCATAGTTTCCAGGCAGGCTGCCAGAATGCCACGAATTTCCGCCGAGACCATATGTTCGGCGGCGATTGAAAGTTCGCCTTCATTCCACTGCCGGCCCACTTCCCGCATGAGCGGCGTCACCGTTGCCTTGCCAAACTCGATCGGCGTTTCCGCTGCCAGATGCTCCTGCAACATCGCCTTCATGGCGACGGCATCCATCCGTTTGATCGCCTCCAGCAAAGGCGCAAGGTTGAGAAGTTTGTGATGCGCGCGGGCCATATCCGCCAAAACGTCGACCGGCAGGTGGATGATCGAGCCGATGCGATGCCCGGCGTCGCTGCACAGCTTGAGAAGAGTAAGCCGCTGAACCTGCTGCGGCGTAAAATATCGCCGGCCGGTTTCCGTGCGCTCGGCCAAGGGTTGCTGGTAACGACGTTCCCACGCGTGGAGGACAAGCTTGCTGATGCCGACGCGCCGTAACGCCTCGGTCATCGTGATCTTCTCCACGTCGGCTGCATCTTCTCGTTGGCTCATCCACTGCCCCGCGACAGGCTCCCGGGGCCGGGGCTCTCTATCGTCAAACTTATATACGGCTTCACTCACATGTTAAAGCCTTGATAAAGTACCGAAATATGATCGTTCAGCCGTATTGACCGTTGCAGTCCAGAAAGCACGTATCGCAAGCGTTTCCCGATCCAATCGTTGAAAACGCTGTGGCGCCGGAAAAGTTTCAGACCGGATGATATTTTTTTAAGAGCGCGTCAGCGCAGGTGCCAGCCGGAGGCTATTGCGGCACGGCCTTGCGCAAACGGTGCGCGGCCTTCGGATCCCAAGAAGATCAATGTGCGTGGATAAGGGCGCAGGCGCAGGATAGAGGTGATGGTCCAGCTTTGGCCGGTGACGCCGTCGGGGGCGTCACCGGATAATGTCGTGCAGGCGCCAGACTTGGCTTAGCTGCGGGATTTATCGTAAGCGCCAAGCCCCGGCTTGTAGCTCTTTTCGTCGATGAACTGGCGAATGCCTTCCTTGCGGCCGGTCGCATCGTAGGAATTGGCGGCCTCCTGGGCGCGCACGAGGTAATCCTCGGCCTCGTCATAGGTCATCACACCGACGCGGCGCACGGCGTCCTTGGTGGCTTTCAGGGCGACCGGGTTCTTCTCGAGAAGCTTTTTGGCAACCTCGGTGACGCGGGCTTCCAGCTGCGCAAGCGGCAGGCTTTCGTTGACGAGACCCCATTCGGCGGCCGTCTTGCCATCGACCGGTTCGCCCAGCATCGCGTGATACATGGCCTTGCGGAACGGCAGAAGTTCGACGGCAACCTTGGTCGCGCCGCCGCCCGGCAGGATGCCCCAGTTGATTTCCGACAGACCGAACTTGGATTCGTCTGCCGCAAAGGCCAGATCGCAGGCAAACAGCGGGCCATAACCGCCGCCGAAGCACCAGCCGTTGACCATGGCAATGGTCGGCTTCTGATACCAGCGCAGGCGGCGCCACCAGCCATAACTTTCGCGCTGCGCACGGCGCACGCCCTTCAGGCCATCGGCTTCGGACTCGCGGAAATATTCCTTGAGGTCCATGCCGGCAGTCCAGGCACTGCCCTCGCCCGTCAGCACAAGAACGCCAACGTCTTCGCGAAATTCCAGCTCGTCGAGCGCTTCCATCATCGCCCGGTTCAGCGTCGGGCTCATCGCATTGCGCTTGTCCGGACGGTTGAAGCGCAGCCAGGCAATGCCGTCCCGCACGTCATAAGATACTGTGTCTACATCATTGGCCATCTTGGTGCTCCTTGCTCCCTTGATCGGTTTTGTTGCGCCGCAGCCGTTCGGCGGGCGCTCTCACATGCTTGTTGAATTGAAATCTTCCTGGCCGCAGGCGGCTTGCGCCGGTCTACGCCCGTTCGCTTGCCATCGGTCGTGCCGCTAGGCCCCGTATCGAGCCTGTGAAGGCCCGCTGTCTCTGTGTTATACCGCTCCTCCCCAGGCCGGACGCCACATGCATCGATTGACTGCTATGCTACATAGCATTAATGTCGAGACATTGGAGCGGCGTCAAGAGGATATGCGATGAACGATGGAACCTCCCGCCCGAAGAAGGCTGACAAGAGCGGCACATCGGCTGTGCTTGCCGATATCCGTGAGGCGCTGGGGGAATTGGTCGGCTATCATCTGCGCCGCGCTTCGGTTTACGACATGAACGGCGCCGTCGCCGCACTGGAGCCGGAAGGTGCACGGCCGATCACCATGAGCGTGCTGCTGAGCATCGTTGAAAATCCGGGCCGCACCTCTGCCGATATCTGCCGGACGCTCGCCATCAAGCGTGCCAATATCGTGGCGCTGCTTCAGGTTCTCGAGGCAAAGGGCCTTTTCCGGCGCGCCGACGATCCCGCCGACCAGCGGATCCAGAGACTTTATCCAACGCCGGAGGGCATAGAGACGGCGCGCCATTGGCTGGGCCTCGTGCAGGCCCATGAGGCTCGCATTCTCCAGCGACTGTCGCAGAAGGAGCGGCGGGAACTGCGGCGCCTGCTGCAACTGGTCTGGGCAGACGAAGCACCGGACGAAATCTGAGGAGATAACGGCGCAGCGTGCGCCCTCCGGTTCTCCGGCGATAGCCCCCGCCGCCTCGGCTTAAGGAAAACCCGTCCTTATGTTTTCCTTATGCCGCCCTTCCATCTTCCCAATCGAACCCTGACCTGACACGGGCGTAACCTGTCTTCTGTTCCAACAGGAGAACGGACATGTCCGATTTCATTTTTCTGGCGCTCGGCTGCGGCACGCTTCTGGCGCTTGCCGTTTATGCCCGCGCCCTCGACCGGCTTTAGGGAGGCTTGACAATGCTTGAGCCACTTTTCGGTCTCTTCGTCGCCCTCGCTCTGGGCATTTATCTCGTGGTTACGCTGTTGCGGCCCGAACGCTTCTGATCCTAGAGGAGAACCTCCCATGACCATCATCGGGTGGCTGCAGATCAGCCTCCTCTTTGTCGCCGTTGCACTCGTCATCAAGCCGCTCGGGCTTTACATGGCGCGGGTGTTCGGTGGCGAACGCACCTTCCTCTCACCCGTTCTGGTGCCTCTCGAACGCGGCATCTACCGGTTGAGCGGCATTGACGAGCGCAAGGAACAGGGCTGGCTTGCCTATACGCTGTCCATGCTCGCCTTTTCACTCGTCGGTTTCGTGTCGCTTTATTCGATCCTGAGGCTCCAGGCCTATTTGCCGCTCAACCCGCAGGGGTTTGCAGCCGTTCCGGCCGATCTTGCCTTCAATACGGCCGTCTCCTTCGTCACCAACACCAACTGGCAGAACTATGCCGGTGAAGCGACGATGAGCCATTTCAGCCAGATGGCGGGCTTGACCGTTCACAACTTCATGTCGGCGGCAACCGGCATGGCGCTCGCCATTGCCTTTACCCGCGCCTTCACCCGTTCACGCATTGCCACGCTCGGCAATTTCTGGGTCGACATGACGCGCGCCACGCTTTTCGTGCTTCTGCCGCTGTCGATCGTGACGGCCCTCGTCTTCGTGGCCATGGGCCTGCCCCAGACGCTACAGGCCTCCGTCAGCGCCACGACGCTCGAAGGCGTCAACCAGATCATATCGCTCGGCCCCGTCGCAAGCCAGGAGGCAATCAAGCAGATCGGCACCAATGGTGGCGGCTTCTTCAACGCCAATGCCGCGCATCCGTTTGAAAATCCGACGGCATTTTCCAACTATCTCAACATCTTCGCCATGCTGTCGATCTCGGCGGCGCTCGTCTACACATTCGGCCAGATGGTCGGCAACCGCCGCCAGGGCTGGGCGCTGATCTCGACCATTGCCGTGCTGCTGATTGCAGGCGTGGCCGTTACCTACTGGGCCGAAGCCCAGGGCAATACCATCCTGACGGCGCTCGGTGTCGATCCCGCGCTCGGCAACATGGAAGGCAAGGAAGTTCGTTTCGGCCAGGCCATGACCGCGCTTTATGCAGCCGTCACCACCGGCCTCTCGGATGGCGGCGTCAACGGCATGCACGGCTCGTTTACAGGCCTTGGCGGGCTGGTGCCGATGTTCCTCATCCAGCTTGGCGAAGTCTTGCCGGGCGGCGTCGGTTCCGGGCTCTACGGGCTGATCGTCTTTGCGCTTCTCTCCGTCTTCGTCGCCGGCCTGATGGTCGGGCGCACACCGGAATTCCTCGGCAAGAAGATCGAGGGCCGCGAGATGAAGTTCGCCATGCTTGCCATCCTCATCCTGCCGCTTGCGATCCTCGGCTTTACCGCCATCTCGGCCATGCTGCCGATTGCGGTGGCAAGCATCGGGACAGCAGGTCCGCACGGCCTGTCGGAAATCCTCTATGCCTATACGTCTGCTGCCGGCAATAACGGCTCGGCCTTCGGCGGGCTCTCGGGCAATACGCCGTGGTATAATACAACGCTCGGCATCGCCATGCTGCTCGGTCGTTTCGCCTATGTCGTGCCGGTGATGGCCATTGCCGGATCGCTTGCCGCCAAGGTCAAGGTTCCCGCCTCCTCCGGCACGTTCCCGACCGATGGACCGCTCTTCGTCGGCTTGCTGATCGGGATCATCCTCATCCTCGGCGGCCTGCAGTTTTTCCCAGCCCTTGCCCTTGGCCCCATCGTCGAGCACTTCGCCATGCTTGCCGGCCAGACCTTCTAAAGGATCATCCCATGTCAAAAGACCATAAGGCGCCCGGTCTTCTGGACCCCGCCATTCTGCTGCCGGCCATGCGCGATGCGGTGAAGAAGCTCGATCCGCGGCAACTGCTGCGCAATCCGGTAATCTTCGTCACCGAGGTTGTCGCCGGCGTGGTGACGCTGCTCTTCCTGCGCGATCTTGTCTCCAATCCGGCAGAAGCCGGTTTCTCCGGCCAGATCGCTGCCTGGCTCTGGTTCACGGTGCTGTTTGCCACCTTTGCCGAAGCGGTTGCCGAAGGGCGCGGCCGCGCCCAGGCCGACAGCCTGAAGCGCACCAAGTCCGAACTGGTCGCTCGTCGTCTCATTGCCGGCGGCAAGACCGAAACCGTGCCCTCCACCAGCCTGAAGATCGGCGACATCGTCATCGTGAAGACCGGCGAATTGATCCCCGGCGACGGGGAAGTCATCGAAGGTGTCGCCTCGGTCAACGAAAGCGCCATCACGGGCGAATCCGCCCCTGTGATCCGCGAATCCGGCGGCGACCGCTCGGCCGTCACCGGCGGCACGCAGGTGTTGTCGGACGAGATCAAGGTCAAGATCACCGTCGCGCCCGGCTCCAGCTTTGTTGATCGCATGATCGCGCTCATCGAAGGGGCCAAGCGCCAGAAGACGCCGAACGAGATCGCGCTGTCGATCCTCTTGTCCGGCCTGACGCTGATCTTCCTCTTCGTCTGCGTCGCCATCTGGGGCCTTGCCGGCTATTCCGGCACGGTTCTGTCCGTCACAGTACTGGCAGCGCTTCTCGTTACCCTGATCCCGACCACCATTGGCGGCCTCCTCTCCTCCATCGGCATTGCCGGCATGGACCGTCTGGTGCGCTTCAACGTCATCGCCACCTCCGGGCGTGCCGTGGAAGCGGCCGGCGACGTCGACACACTTTTGCTCGACAAGACCGGCACGATCACCTTCGGCAACCGCATGGCGAGCGATTTCGTGGCTGCCCCCGGCGTAACGCAGGTAGAACTGGCGGAAGCTGCCCTTCTCGCCAGCCTGTCGGACGAAACGCCTGAGGGCCGCTCGGTCGTAGCGCTTGCCACCGGCGAATTCGGCGTGGCCATGCCGAACGCACAGTTTGATGCCGTCATCGGCTTTACCGCCGAAACACGCCTCTCCGGCGTCGATCTTGCCGGTCGCCGTCTGCGCAAGGGTGCCGTCGATGCGGTGCTAAAGTTTGCAGGTCTCACCCAGGACGACGCCCCGGCAGATTTTCGCCGCGCCGTCGATACCATCGCACGCTCAGGCGGCACGCCGCTTGCCGTTGCCGATGGCAACCGCCTGCTCGGCGCCATCCACCTGAAGGATGTGGTAAAGCCCGGCATCAAGGAACGTTTTGCCGCCCTTCGCGCCATGGGCATCCGCACCGTCATGGTAACAGGCGACAACCCGGTGACCGCTGCCGCGATTGCCTCGGAAGCCGGCGTTGACGATTACCTTGCCCAGGCAACGCCGGAGGACAAGCTTGCCTTCATCCGCCGCGAACAGCAGGGCGGCCGCCTGATTGCCATGTGCGGCGACGGCACAAACGATGCCCCGGCGCTTGCCCAGGCGGATGTCGGTGTCGCCATGCAGACGGGCACGCAGGCCGCCCGCGAAGCCGCCAACATGGTGGACCTCGATTCCAGCCCGACAAAGCTCATCGAGATCGTCGAGATCGGCAAGCAGCTTTTGATGACGCGCGGTTCGCTGACGACGTTCTCGATTGCCAATGACGTGGCGAAATATTTCGCCATCATCCCGGCAATGTTCGTCGCCACCTATCCGGCACTGAATGCGCTCAACGTCATGGGCCTTGCCTCCCCGCAATCGGCCATCCTGTCGGCGGTCATCTTTAACGCGCTGATCATCGTGGCGTTGATCCCGCTGGCGCTGCGCGGCGTCTCCTATCGCCCGTCGGGTGCTGCCTCCCTCCTTCGCCGCAACCTGCTGGTCTATGGCCTCGGCGGTCTTCTCCTGCCCTTTGCGGGCATCAAGATCATCGACCTTGCCATCACAGCACTTCACCTGGTGTAATCATGCTCTCTCATTTTCGCCCCGCCATCACGCTGATCGTGGTCATGACCGCCATCACCGGCATCGCTTATCCGCTCGCCATCACCGGCATCGCCCAGACGGTGATGCCGGCAGAAGCGAACGGCAGCCTGATCGAAAAGAACGGCACGGTGCTCGGCTCCGCTCTGATCGGCCAGTCCTTTACCTCCGACCGCTATTTCTGGTCGCGCCCTTCGGCCACCTCGCCGGATGCCTATAATGCGGCCTCATCGTCGGGCTCCAATCTCGGCACAACCTCGGTCAAGCTGCATGACCGGGTGAAAGCCGACGTGGAGAAGCTCCACGCCACCGGTATTGCGGGGCCTGTGCCCGGTGATGCGGTCACCACCTCCGGCTCCGGGCTCGACCCGCATATCTCTCCGGCCTTTGCCCGCGCCCAGGTAGCGCGTGTCGCAAAGGCCCGTGGCCTTGCCGAAAGCGATGTGGCAAGCCTTGTCGAGCAACAGAACGACGGGCGGGCTCTTGAGCTTATCGGCGAACCGCGCGTTAACGTGCTGAAGCTCAATATGGCGCTGGATGCATTAAAGACGTAAGGCAAACGGGAAGCCCTCCCAAGGGGTCCAGAGACGTCCAGAAAGGCAAGCCGAGCATGGCGGATGACGACCGCACCACACAGCGCCGGCCAGACCCGGATGCGCTTCTGGCGCTGGCCGGCAAGGATGGCCGGGGCAAGCTGACGGTCTTTCTCGGCGCCGCCCCCGGCGTCGGAAAGACTTATGCCATGCTGGCGCGGGCGCGCCGGCTGAAGGCGGATGGCGTCGATCTGGTGATCGGCCTTGTGGAAACCCACGGCCGCAGCGAAACGGCCGCCCTTCTCGACGGGCTCGACGTCTTGCCGCGCATGCGGGTGCCCCATCGCGGGCGCATGCTGGAAGAATTCGATCTCGATGCGGCGCTTGCCCGCCGGCCGCATATCGTCATCGTTGATGAACTCGCCCACAGCAATCCGGAAGCCTGCCGTCATCCAAAACGCTATCAGGATATCGAGGAACTGCTCGGCGCCGGCATCCATGTGTGGACGGCGCTCAACATCCAGCATCTGGAAAGCCTCGGCGATCTCGTCGCCGACATCACCGGCGTGATCGTGCGCGAGCGGGTGCCGGATGTGGTGCTGAAGCGGGCCGACGAGGTTCTGCTGGTCGATCTTCCGCCGAGCGAACTGATCGAGCGGTTGAAGGAGGGCAAGGTCTACCTGCCCGAAAACGCAGGACGGGCCGCCGATCGCTTCTTCCGGCTGGGCAACCTGACGGCGCTTCGCGAACTGGCGCTGCGCCGCACCGCCGACCGGGTGGACGACCAGATGGTCGATTACCTCAAGCAGAACGCCATTGAAGGCCCGTGGGCATCGGGCGAGCGCATGATCGTTTGCGTCGGCGCCGATACGCTGTCGGAAAAGGTCGTGCGCGTTGCAAGCCGGCTCGCCTCCGGGCTCAACGCACCGTGGATCGTCGTTTCGGTCGAACGCGCCGACCGGGAAGCGGAAGGTCGCGCCGGCATCGAGCAGATCGAGCGTATCTTTCGCCTTGCCGAACAGCTGGGGGCGGAGACCCGCCGGGTCATCGGCACGGATTTCGTCGAGGAAATCCTGAAGCTTGCACGGCGAGAACATGCAACCCAGATCGTCATCGGCGCTCCGCGCGGCAAAGGCTGGGGCCGCAGCTGGAGCAAGGGTGAAAGACCCTTCTGGTCGCAGTCTCTGCCGGATGCGCTGGCAAGCCGCGCCTCCGGTCTCGGCATCCATCTCGTCACCGGGGATCGTGAAGAGGTTCGTGCGTCCAAAAGCGTCCGGCGCCTCCCTGTCCTGTCACGCGCAGGCCTCATCCGGGCAGCCCTCGTTGCCGTACCATTGGTGGTACTTGCAACCGGAACCGGTGTCGCCATCGACCGGATCATGCATCTGCCCAACATCTCGCTGCTGTTTCTGCTGGCCGTTCTTGGTGCGGCAGTGACGGCCGGTTATGCAGCAGCACTGATCGCCGTGATCCTGTCCGCCCTCTGCTACAATTTTTTCTTTATCGCGCCTTTCTACACCTTCACCATCGCTGCCCCGCACGAGGTGTTTGCGCTCATCGTCTTTTTTGCCGTGGCGGTGATTGCCGGCGGTTTTGCCTCGCGCATCCAGGAACAGGCCGAAACGGCGCGCGTGCGGGCCACTGCCCTGCAATCGCTCTATGATTTCTCCCGCAGGCTTGCCGGTACGGAAAAGGCCGAGGATGCAATCTGGGCCGCCGTATCGCAAATGCAGGCAAGCCTTCGCCGCAATGTCGTGCTGCTGACCCCTGAAGGCGCCGACCTGAAAATCGCCGCCGCCTGGCCGCCGGATACCGAGCTTGACGTGACGGATATGACAGCGGCACGGTGGGCGCAGGACAAGCAGGAAAAGGCGGGCCACGGCACTGGCACGCTTCCCAACAGCCGTTTCGAATTCCGCCCGCTCTTAAGCCCCCATGGCGTCGTCGGCGTCTGCGGCGTGGAGCAGATAGCCGAGCGCCTCGACGTCAATGCCGAGCGTGCCCTTGCCGCCATCCTGGACCAGACAGCGCTTGCCATCGACCGCGCCCGCCTGTCCGAGGCAAGCGTTGCCCAGGCGGCACGGCTGGAGGGAGAACGCTATCGCGATGCACTTCTGTCCTCCATCTCGCACGATCTGCGCACGCCGCTTGCCACCATCACCGGCTCCGTCACCAGCCTTCGCCAGCTCGGCGACCGCATGAGCCCGGAAAGCCGCGACGATCTTCTTCAGTCGATCGAGGAGGAAGGCAGCCGGATGAGCCGGTTCGTGGCAAATCTTCTCGACATGACGCGCATCGAAGCGGGCACGCTGAAAGCCAAACGCGACTGGGTGGATGTGGCCGATGTGGTGCAAACGGCGGTGGAGCGTACGCGCAAGTATTTCCCCGGCCGCATCATCGAAACCGGCATTGCCAGCGACCTGCCGCTGATCGAAGGTGACAGCGTGCTGCTTGGCCAGGTGCTGTTCAATCTGCTCGACAATGCCGTCAAATACGGCGGCGACGAGCCGATCAACGTCTATGCCCGGCGCGACGATCAGGACGTGCTGATTTCCGTGACTGATCTTGGCAAAGGCATTCCACCTGACGATATAGACCGGGTGTTTGAGAAATTCTATCGCCGTGGCAAGCCCGATGGCCGGGCACCGGGAACCGGGCTTGGGCTTTCGATTGCGCGGGGTTTCATCGAGGCGATGGGCGGGCGCATCCATGCCGAAAGCCCGGCCGTGAAAAAGAGAGGGACGCGCATCGTCATGCGGTTTGCAACGGCAACGGCCCCCACCCGCACCCCCGGCGGACCGTCCGCCTCGGGACGACCGGCATGACGCAAGCGCGCATTCTCGTGGTGGACGACGAGCCGCAGATCCAGCGTTTCCTGAAACCGGCGCTTTCCGCGGCAGGTTATGATGTGATCGAGGCGGCAACCGGGGCCGAGGCGCTGAAGGCCGTGGCAACTGCGGCCCCTGATCTCGTCATCCTCGATCTCGGCCTGCCCGACATGGACGGCAAGGATGTGATTGCAAGCCTGCGCGGCTGGTCCACGATCCCGATCGTCATCCTTTCAGCAAGGGATCGCGAAAGCGAGAAGATTGCAGCACTTGATCTCGGCGCCGACGATTACGTGGAAAAACCTTTCGGCATCGGTGAACTGACGGCACGCATTCGCAGTGCATTGCGCCATCGCGGCAAGGCGGAGACGGCACCAACCGTGATGGTGGCGGATGACCTGACCATCGATACAGTACGTCGGCTGGTATCGCGCAACGGCGAGCCGATCCGGCTGACACCGAAGGAATACGATCTTCTAACGCTCCTCGGGCGCCACGCCGGACGCGTCGTCACCCACAAGACGCTGCTCACTTCCGTCTGGGGGCCGGCGCATGGCGAGGACCTGCATTACTTGCGGGTATTCATCGGCCAGCTGCGTCAGAAGATCGAACGGGACCCGACCCGACCGACCATCGTGCGCACCGAACCCGGCGTCGGTTACCGGCTGGTGGTCGATTAAGGCCTGTTACTCAACGGTAATAGTGCGAAATGCATCGGATCGGGGCATGATGGGCGCATGAACCGAATCACCGCTCATAGTTCCGCCGAGACCCGCGACAACACCGATGCCGAAGAGGCGAACCTCTCGCCCGCGATGGCGGAGCGGCAAAAGCCCTCGATGCCGGCGCATCTGGAAGATCTCGCGACGCAGGCGCGCAGCTCTGGGGAGGCGTCCAGTTCCGCCAATACGCGGCGCGCCTATAGTTCTGACTGGAAGCATTTTTCCGCCTGGTGCCGCCGCAACGGGCTGGACGTGATGCCGCCCGATCCGCAGGTCGTCGGGCTTTATGTGACGGCCTGCGCCAACGGTGAAGCGGACCCGCAATCCAGAGAAAATTCCGTCTCCACCATCGGACGGCGCTTGTCGTCGCTGTCGTGGAACTACACCCAGCGCGGCGCGCCGCTGGATCGGAAGGACCCTCATATCGCAACGGTTCTTGCCGGCATCCGCAACCGCCACGCAGCACCACAGCGCCAGAAGGAAACGGTGACGCAGGAAAACCTTCTTGCCATGCTTGAAACGCTTGACCGGGGAACGCTGCGCGGCTTGCGGGACCGGGCGATGCTGCTGATCGGTTTTTCCGGGGGCTTGCGCCGCTCCGAGATCGTCGGTCTTGATGTGGGCCGCGACCAGACGGAAGACGGGCGCGGCTGGATCGAAATCCTCGACACGGGTCTGCTCGTGACGTTACGCGGCAAGACCGGCTTGCGCCAAGTGGACATCGGCCGGGGCACATCGGATGCCACCTGCCCCGTTTTTGCGCTCGAAACCTGGCTGTCGCTGGCGCGCATTCCGCATGGCCCGCTGTTTCGGCGCGTAACCGGTGAGGGCAAGAAGGTTGGCTCCGAACGCCTGAACGACCGCGAGGTTGCCCGACTTGTCAAGCGCACGGCCCTTGCCGCCGGCATTGACGGCGATCTGTCCAAGACTGACCGGGAGGCCCGTTTTTCCAGCGAGTCCTTGCGCGCAGGCCCTGCGTCCGTGGCGTAGGCGGCAATTTCAACAGAGACGCCGGTCTCTGACGCCGCGTCCCCCGATCTCAGCCCTCGAAGGCGCGGATGACGTCGAGAAACGCCTCGCCATACCGTTCCAGTTTGGATTGGCCGACACCGGAAATGGCGAGAAGCTCGTCCTCGGTTGTCGGGCGCTCCTTGGCAAAGGCCACCAGCGCCGTATCCGGGAAGATGAGATAGGGCGGCACGGCCAGATCCTTGGCGATCGTCCGTCGTGCCACGCGTAGCGCCTCGAACAGTTCCATCTCCGAGCCCTCCAGCGCCGAGCGGGCATTGGTCGAACTGGGCGAGGCAGTACGCGACGCCTTGCCCTTGGTGGGGCGGTCCTTGCGAAACCGCACGTCCCGTTCGCGCTTGAAGACGGCGCGCGCCTCGGGCTCCAGCTTCAGCGCGCCAAAGGCGGCATGATCGACGCTGATCAGCCCGGCCGCAAGCAACTGGCGATAGACGGACTGCCAGGTTTTGGACGCGATATCCTTGCCGGCGCCGAAGACGGGCATATCCGCGTGCCCGAAGCGGGTGGTCTTTTCGTTGACGTTGCCAAGGAGCACGTCGATCAGGTGGCCGGTGCCAAACCGCTCGCCGGTGCGATAGATCGCCGCCAACGCCTTGATGGCGGCTTCCGTGCCATCCCAGGTTTCCACCGGCTTCAGACAGGTGTCGCAATTGCCGCATTGGCCCGCATGCGCCTCGCCGAAATGCGCAAGGATCGCCTGCCGACGGCAGCCCGGCGTTTCGCAGATGCCGAGAAGCGCGTTCAGCTTGGCGCGTTCCACCCGCTTGATCTCGTCGCTCGATCCGCCCTCGTCGATCATCCGTCCGCGCTGGATAACATCGGCCATGCCATAGGCCATCCAGACTTCTGACGGCAGGCCATCACGCCCGGCGCGTCCCGTCTCCTGATAATAGGCCTCCACCGATCCCGGCAGATCGAGATGGGCGACATAACGCACGTTCGGTTTGTCGATGCCCATGCCGAAGGCAACGGTTGCGACGAGGCACAGATCTTCTTCCTTCAGGAACGCATCCTGATTGGCGTCGCGAATGCTGCGGTCCATGCCGGCGTGATAGGCAAGCGCGCGCACACCCTGCTCGTTCAGCCAGGCGGCGGTATCCTCCACCTTGGCGCGCGACAGGCAATAAACGATGCCGCTCGATCCCGTATGGCGCGAGAGAAACCGCAACAGTTGCTGGCGCGGCTGGTCGCGCTCGACGATTTCATAGGCAATGTTCGGCCGGTCAAACGAGGTGGTGAACACCTCGGCCGTGCGCAGGCCCAGCCTGTCGATGATGTCCTCACGGGTATGGGGATCGGCGGTCGCCGTCAGCGCGATGCGGGGAACGCCCGGATAAAGCGTGCCCAGCTGGCCAAGCTCGCGATATTCCGGCCGAAAATCATGGCCCCATTGCGAGACGCAGTGGGCCTCATCGATGGCGAAAAGTGCAATTCTTGCACCCGCCATCATCTCCTTGAAGGCGGGCGTGACGATGCGCTCGGGCGTCACATAAAGAAGATCGAGCGTGCCATCGCTCACTGCCCGGCGCACATCGAGAAATTCTTCGCGGGTGAGCGAGGAGTTGAGGGCGGCAGCCTTGACGCCCAGATGCTTCAGCGCCTCCACCTGATCGCGCATCAGCGCAATCAGCGGCGAGACGACGATGCCGACGCCGTTGCGGCAGAGCGCCGGGATCTGGAAGCACAGCGATTTGCCGGCCCCCGTCGGAAACAGCACCACCGCATCGCCGCCGGACACCACACGATTGACGACCTCAGCCTGGCGACCGCGAAACGCCGGATAACCGTAGATCTCTTTCAGAACGGCAAGCGGATTCTTGGTTCCGTGGGCGTCAAACAGGGGATCGATACGGGACTTCGTCTGCGGCATGGATTTTCTTTCATGGGGTGACGGCCATTATGCACCGGCTGGCCGACAACCGCGAGGGCTTTCCGTCACATAGATGTTGCCCGCGGCTTGGAAAGCCGGATGTTGCCGTCTAAAACTTCCCGGCTAGGAGGAAGCATAATGACATTGTTTAAAACAAGCGAATGGCTGAACGCACCCGAAAAATGGTCGCTCGACGGTAACGACCTGCATGTGGTGACCGACAAGGGCAGCGATTTCTGGCGCAAGACCTATTACGGCTTTACCCGCGACAGCGGCCATTTTTTCGGCCATCGCCGCACCGGCGCCTTCACGGCACAGGTCCGCGTGCGCGCCAAATATGACCATCTCTATGATCAGGCCGGCCTGATGGTGCGGATCGATGACGAGCATTGGCTGAAGGCGGGCATCGAGTTTTCCGATGATGTCGCCTGCCTCGGCAGCGTGCTCACACTTGGCCAATCCGACTGGGCAACTGCACCTTACGCGGAAGATGCCAGCGATTTATACCTGCGGATCACCGTGGAGAAGGGTTCGTTGCGGCTGCAGGCATCGGCGGACGGCAAACATTGGCCGCTGGTGCGCCTCTGCCCATTTCCGGAGGCTGAGTTTTACAGCGTTGGGCCGATGTGCTGCACGCCGGAGCGCGCCGGCCTTGCCGTCCACTTTTCGGATTTTTCCGTCACCGATCCGCTCGGCAAGGATCTGCACGACCTGTCGTGATGGGGCGAAAGATCACCCGGCATTCTCTGCGGATTGCCGGGTGACGTT
The DNA here is from genome assembly GCF_058242805.1 of Neorhizobium sp. PAMB6716. Taxonomy (NCBI): domain Bacteria; kingdom Pseudomonadati; phylum Pseudomonadota; class Alphaproteobacteria; order Hyphomicrobiales; family Rhizobiaceae; genus Neorhizobium; species Neorhizobium sp. PAMB6716. The sequence continues at coordinate 891,048 of NZ_JBZAYW010000002.1, read as the reverse complement.
GCGACAGGGTCAGCGGGCGGCGCGCTTCTTTTCGACGCGGGCGCGGATGGATTCGACGTCGGCGCGCGGGGTGGCGGCAAACAGCGTGCGCGTATAGGCATGGCTCGGAGCGCTGAACACCTCATCACGCGTGCCGTATTCCACCGCTTCGCCGTAATACATCACCATCACCTCGTCAGCGATGTAGCGCACGACGGACAGATCATGGCTGATGAACACATAGGTCAGGCCGAATTCTTCCTGCAGGTCGGCAAGCAGGTTCAGCACCTGCGCCTGCACCGAAAGATCGAGCGCCGAGACCGGCTCGTCCAGCACGAGAAGCTTCGGGTTCATCATCAGCGCGCGGGCAATCGCGATGCGCTGGCGCTGGCCGCCGGAGAACATGTGCGGGTAGCGATTGTAGTGTTCAGGCGCGAGGCCCACCTTCACCAGCATTTCGGTTGCACGCTCGCGCCGCTCAGCCGCCGACATCTTTGTGTTGATGGCGAGCGGTTCGCCCAGCACGTCACCGATCTTCTGGCGCGGGTTGAGCGAGCCATAGGGGTTCTGGAAGACGATCTGCACCTTGCGGCGCATCTCGGCCGTCAGGTGGCCGGGGCGCGTATCGACGGTCTTGCCCTCGATCAGCAATTCACCAGCCGTCGGCTCATCGATGAAGGTGAGGATGCGGGCAAGCGTCGACTTGCCGCAACCGCTTTCGCCGACAATGGCGAGCGTCTTGCCGGTGTCCAGCTTGAAGGAGACGCCCTTCACCGCATGGACAACCTTCTCCGGTTTGAACAGGCCCTGCGGCACATGGTAATCCTGACGAATGTTGCGGATTTCCAGCATCGGCACGGAATTGGTGGCGGCGGTCATCGTGCATCTCCTCCGGCATTTTGCGTAAGATCGGCGGTGGCCATGAAATCGGACACCGTGCTCAGACGCTTGCCGGTGGCGTTTTCCGGCAGGGCCGAGAGAAGCGCGCGGGTATAGGCATTTTTCGGCGCTTCGAAGAGCGAGAGCACGTCGGCCTCCTCCATCTTGCGGCCCTTGTATTGCACGATCACCCGGTCGGCGGTCTCGGCCACCACGCCCATGTCATGGGTGATCATGATGAGGCCCATGCCATGCTCGGCCTGCAGCCCCATCAGGAGATCGAGGATCTGCTTCTGGATGGTGACGTCGAGTGCGGTCGTCGGCTCGTCGGCGATCAGCAGTTTCGGGTTGCAGGCAATTGCCATGGCGATCATCACGCGCTGGCACTGGCCGCCGGACATCTGGTGCGGGAAGTGGTTGAGGCGCTCGGCCGGGTTCGGCAGGCCGACCAGCGTGAACAGTTCCATCGCGCGGGCGCGGCGTTCTTTCGCTCCAAGCCCCATGTGGATGCGCAGCACTTCCTCGATCTGGAAGCCGACAGTGAAGCACGGATTGAGGCTTGCGACTGGCTCCTGGAAGATCATCGCCATATCCTTGCCGATCAGCTTGCGCCGTTCGGTGTCTGGAATATTGCGGATGTCACGCCCCTGAAACAGCATCTTGTCGGAGGTAATTTTTGCCGTCCAGGGCAGAAGCCCCATGACGGCCAGCATCGAGACGGACTTGCCCGAGCCGCTTTCGCCGACGATAGCAAGCACCTCGCCAGCATCGACCGACAGCGATACACCGTCGACTGCCTTGAACCAGCCGGTTGCCGTCTCAAACTCGACGGTGAGGTTTTCGATTTCGAGAAGTGCCATGATCAGGACCTCTTCATCTTGGGATCGAGCGCGTCACGCAAGCCGTCGCCCATCAGGTTGATCGCCAGCACGGTGATGAGGATGGCAAGACCGGGGAAGGTCACCACCCACCAGGCGCGCAGGATGAATTCGCGGGCTTCGGCGAGCATCGTGCCCCATTCGGGGGCCGGCGGCTGCGCGCCCATGCCGAGAAAGCCAAGTGCGGCGGCATCCAGGATGGCGTTGGAGAAGGAGAGTGTCGCCTGCACGATGAGCGGGGCCGTGCAGTTCGGTAGAATGGTGCGAAACATCAGGCGGAACGGGCCGGCACCGGCCAGACGGGCTGCCGTAACGTAATCGCGTGACTTCTCCGCCATCACCGCGGCACGCGTCAGGCGCACGAAATGTGGCTGCAGCGTCAGCGCGATGGCAATCATGCCGTTCGTTAGGCTGGGGCCGAGGATGGCCACCAGAACCAGCGCCAGAAGCAGCGACGGAAACGCCAGGATGATATCCATCAGGCGCATGATGACGGTATCGACCCAGCCGCGGTAATAACCGGCGATCAGGCCGACGAGAATGCCGCCGGTCAGCGACAGCGTGGTAACGAAAAGGCCGATGAACAGCGAATACTGTGCGCCATAGATGAGGCGCGAGAGAATGTCGCGTCCAACCGGATCGGTGCCGAGCAGGAAGCTGGTATTGCCGCCGGAAAGCCAGGCCGGCGGCAGAAGCACGAATTCGCGATACTGCTGGAAGGGCGAATGCGGGGCAATGACCGGCGCAAGGACGGCGACGATGACAAGGGCGAGGAAAACGAAGAGGCCGATGACGGCGCCGCGGTTTTCGGAAAAGTAGAACCAGAATTCGGCAAGCATCTGGCGGCGGAGCGCCGCGCTGGTCACCGGCTGGGTTTTTGCAGTGTCTGCCATGGGATTTTCTCCTTCTTAGTGGCGGATGCGCGGATTGATCAGCCCGTAGAGCAGATCGACGATCAGGTTGACCACCATGATGATGCCGGCAATCAGAAGAAGACCGCCCTGGATCACCGGGTAATCACGGCGGAACACGCTATCGACCATCCATTTGCCGATGCCCGGCCACGAGAAGATGGTTTCGGTGAGGATGGCGCCGGCCAGCATCACACCGATCTGCAGACCGATCGTGGTGATGACGGGGATCATCGCATTGCGCAGCGCATGCAGGCTGACGACGCGAAACGGCGACAGGCCCTTGGCGCGTGCGGTGCGAATATAATCCTCCGACAGCACTTCCAGCATGGCGGAACGTGTCTGGCGCGCAATGACCGCCAGCGGAATGGTGGCGAGCACGACGGAGGGCAGAATGAGGTGGCTGACGGCGGACGAAAACGCCCCCTTCTGGCCCGACAGCAGCGAATCGATCAGCATGAAGCCGGTCACCGGCGGGAAATAGAACATCAGCGAGATGCGCCCCGAGACCGGTGTCCATTGCAGGATGCCGGAAAACAGGATGATCAGCAGCAGGCCCCACCAGAAGATCGGCATGGAATAACCGACAAGCGCCACACCCATCATCGACTGGTCGATGGCAGATCCCCGCTTGATGGCAGCGATGATGCCGGCGGGAATGCCAAGGGCGACAGCAATCAGGATGGCGCAGAAGGACAGCTCGACCGTCGCCGGGAACAGCGCCAGGAACTGCTTGAGAATGGGAGACTTGGAGACGATCGAGGTGCCGAAATCACCGGTCACGACGCCGTGCAAATAATCGAGATACTGGATCACCATCGGCCGATCGAGGCCGAGCTGCGCGCTGATCTGCGCGTGCCGCTCCGGCGACATCACCCGCTCGCCTGACAGAAGCGCCACCGGATCGCCCGGAAGCAGGCGGATGAAGGCAAACGCGATGATGGAAACCCCGACAAAGGTCGGGATCAGCACGGCGATACGCCGCAGAAGAAAGCCAAACATGGATGGACCTGTTCTTATTCTTGAAAATATAAGGGCCTGGTCGCTTTGCAGCTTTGCACCGTCGAAACGCCATCCCCGATCGAACGCCTTTCCCGCAGCGCCGACCTTGAGCAAAGGCCGCGGAGTGAAAACACTCCGCGGCCAGTTCTTCGCACCAAAGGCGAATTATTCAGCAATATCGACCGCTTCGAAGGTGAAGTCGCCGAGCGGGCTCTGGGTAAAGCCGGTCACACCCTTTGCCATCGGAACGACGGCGAGCGAGTGGTCGATGGTTGCCCAGGGAGCCTCTTTCTTGAACACGACCTGTGCCTGTTCGTAGAGCTTGGTGCGCTCGGCCTGGTCAGAGGTGACCTTTGCCTTCTTCACCAGTTCGTCGAACTCCTTGTTGCACCACTGCGCGCGGTTGTTGCCACCAACGGCATCGCAACCCAGCAGCGTGTCGAGGAAGTTGTCCGGGTCGCCGTTGTCGCCGGTCCAGCCGAGGATGGCGGCACCGTCACGGTTCTTGTCCTTCGAACGCTGCAGGTATTCGGCCCATTCGTAGGAGACGATCTCGACCTTGACGCCGATCTTGGCAAAGTCGTCCTGCATGATTTCGGCCGCACGACGCGCGTTCAGCATGTAGGGACGCGAAACCGGCATCGCCCAGATCTTCATCGACAGATCCTTGACGCCGGCGTCTGCCAGCATCTTCTTGGCAGCGTCCAGATCGTAGGTGTCGTCCTTGGTTTCCTTGTTATAGGACCACATGGTCGGCGGGATCGGGTTGGTTGCCGGGGCTGCCATGCCCTGGAAGACGGATTCGACGATCGCCTTCTTGTTGATCGCCTTGTTCAGCGCGATGCGCACTTCCGGCTTGTCGAACGGCGCCTGCGTGGTGTTGTAGGCGAGGTAGGCGATGTTGAGGCCTTCCTGCTCCATGACCTTCAGGTTCGGGTCGGCCTTCATCGAGGAGACGTCGGCAGCGTTCGGGAACGGCATCAGGTGGCATTCGCCGGCCTTCAGCTTCTGGTAACGAACGGCAGCATCCGTGGTGATGGCAAAGACCAGATCGTCGATCTTGGGCGCGGTGCCCCAGTAATCGGCGTTCTTCTTGAAGCGGATGACGGCATCCTGCTGGTAGGCGACGAAGGTGAACGGACCGGTGCCAACCGGCATCTGGTTCAGCTGTTCCTTCTTGCCGGCCTTATCGAGGCTGTCGGCATATTCCTTGGACAGGATCGATGCGAACGGCATGGCAAGGTTGGCAAGGAACGGTGCTTCCGGACGGTTGAGCGTGATCTTGACCGTGAGGTCATCGACCTTCTCGACGGACTTGATCAGCTTGGGGAAGCCCATGCCATCGGCATATTCCCAGGTGCCGCCGGAAATGTACTTGTTCCAGGCGTTCTTCTCGTCGATCTGGCGCGCGATGGAGAACACGACGTCGTCAGCGTTCAGCGTGCGCGACGGCGTGAAGAATTCGGTGGTCTGGAACTTGACGTTCGGGCGCAGTTTGAACGTGTAGACCGTGCCGTCAGACGAGATGTCCCAGCTCTCGGCGAGAGCAGCTTCCGGCTGCGTCGTGCCCGGCTTGAATTCGAGCAGACGGTTGTAGACCGGATGCGCGGAGGCATCGAAGGTCGTGCCGGCCGTGTAGAGGCCGGGGTCAAAACCTTCCGGCGAGCCTTCCGAGCAATAGACGAACGTCTTTGCGCTGGCGGCGGTGGAGAGGAAGGAGGCTGCGAGCAAGGCCGCAGCAAAGCCAAATTTAAAGTTCATTGAAGTCTCCCATCGGCATCGACGCGGATTGCCGCATGTGCCGGTTGTCTGGATTTGAAATCGCGCAGCCCGTTTATCTTGTTATTCTTCCCACGCGGTGGCTCACCATATGACCTGTTCAGCCATGTTCTCGAATAAAAGCAGCAAGCGATGCCGGCAGCTTATTGGACAACACGGCTTCCCTCATATCCATAAGCCCCACCTTGTAAAGACTGCTTACGCTGCAAGGGCTGGGGAAACAGTATTATTTTTTGCCGGCTTTCCAAACTGAAAAAAATGTGCGGCGATCATGAAATAAAATTGCGCCGTTTGTGGCAGTGCAGCAAAATTCACTGCGCAATTCCGGCAGTTCAGGGTCATTCATTCGAAGAAATGCCCTTTGCGCAGGATCCGGCGCCGGGAGCGCATGCCGCCGGGCGCCCATCGCTTCACGCCCACACGGTTTCCACTCCGGGTTTTGTCGCCGGCTGTTGCACGCGCGGGCTCGCTGGCCCGGATGAAATCGTCAGGCCGGGGCTTCCGGTTGCGACAGTTTATGAGCTATGAGCTAGGTAGGAAACTTTTACTAAACACCGCCTGAAAGCGGGGCCGCACCCTGCGGTTCCGGAAAAATGACATGGTCACCATCAAGGAAATTGCCAAGGCTGCCGGTGTCTCGCCCGCCACGGTGTCACGCGTCCTCAATTACGATCCCTCTCTTTCGATCTCGGCTGCCAAGCGGCAGGCGGTCATCGAGACGGCCGAGGCGCTGAACTATGCCACACCACGCAACCGAAACCGCACGCAGGCGGGGCCTCTACAGCTGCCCAACCGCCTTCTTGCCATTCCCCGGCTTGCCATCGTGCATTTCCTCGAGCCGTCAGAAGAACTGATCGACCCCTATTACATCGGCGTGCGGCTTGGCATCGAGAACCGGTGTCGGGAATACCGCATCGAGGCGGTGAAGGTTTTTCACTCCGAAACCGTGGCAGCCGCCGCACTCCTGCAGAGCGTGTCCGGCGTGATCGTGGTCGGCAAACACGCACGGGCGGAAATCGAATGGCTGCTGGAGCACTGCCGGCACCTGGTGTTTGCTGATTTCGTGCCCAAGCAGGAGGATCTCGATTATGTGTGCAGCGACCTTGGCATTGCCACCCGCAAGATCCTCGACGGGCTTCACGCCTGCGGTTATCGTCGCATTGCCTTCATTGGCGCGCAGGATCCGGTCAGCTCAGACGGACGGCGGTTCGGCGAGCGGCGCTGCAGCGCCTATATCAACTGGCACCGCGAACGGGGCACCTTCGACGAGCAGTTGATGGCGCTGGGCGAGCATGAGGGCGCCGGCCAGAACCTGCGGCTTGAGGTGGGATATGAACAGGCAAGCGAAATTCTGGCCCGCGGCGCGCCACCGGATGCGCTGATAACGGCCAATGACAACCTTGCCATCGGGGCCTACCGGGCCATCCGGGAGGCCGGGCTTTCCATCCCGCAGGACATTGCCGTCGTCTCCTACAACGACATTCCAGTGGCGCAGTTCCTGAACCCGCCGCTATCGACCGTTCGCATCCTGAGCGAATCGATCGGCGAAACGGCAGTCGACCTTCTGGTCGAGCGGATCCACGGCCGGGAATATGCCAAGCACGTCAACCTGCCGACCGAAATGATCTGGCGTGAGAGCTGCCGCAAGCCGCTCCCCTGACCTCCCCCCACGGATCGCTTTGTTTTCCGACGCACCGGGTTTTGAAAAATCCCCGGCGGAACGGTCAGGTGCGCGCCTTCGCACCTGCAAAAAATATTTAGTAAAACTTTCCTTGCCATCGGAAATCTTTTCCGCTTAGTTCCATGGCAGGCGGAGGATCGCCGTAGCTTGGTGTTTTCTGGGAGGAGAACATGGACACATTGCCATTGAAGACATTTGCCCTGCGCGCGGCACTGGCGGGCGCAACCCTGCTTGCGGCGGCGCCGGCTTTCGCCGGTGAAATCACCATCTGGTGCTGGGACCCCAATTTCAACGTTGCCGTGATGCGCGAAGCCGGCGCGCGTTATACCAAGGCGCATCCGGAAACGACGTTCAACATCGTCGATTTCGCCAAGGCCGATGTGGAGCAGAAGCTGCAGACGGGACTTGCCTCCGGCACCACGAACGCCCTGCCCGATATCGTGCTGATCGAGGATTACGGCGCGCAGAAGTTTCTGCAATCCTTCCCCGGCGCCTTTGCGCCTATGACCGGCAAGGTCGATTATTCCGGTTTTGCACCCTACAAGGTGGAGCTGATGACGCTGGAGGGGGAAACCTACGGCATGCCGTTCGACAGCGGCGTCACCGGGCTTTTCTATCGCCGCGATTATCTGGAGCAGGCAGGTTTCAAGCCCGCCGATCTCGAGAACATCACCTGGGATCGCTACATCGAGATCGGCAAGTCCGTGGAGGCCAAGACCGGCAAGAAGATGACGACGCAGGAGCTTAACAATGGCGGCATGACGCGCATCATGATGCAGTCGGCCGGCAAATGGTATTTCAACGCTGATGGTGAGCTTGATGTCACCGGCAACGCCGCGCTGAAAGGGGCTCTGGAAGCCCAGGCAAAGATGGTGAAGGCCGGCATCGTGAAGCCCGCCACCGGCTGGAATGATTATGTCAACGCCTTCACCTCAGGCGACGTCGCCTCTGTTGTCACCGGCGTGTGGATCACGGGCACCATCAAGGCGCAGACCGCGCAGGCCGGCAAGTGGGGTGTGGCACCCACGCCGCGGCTCGACATGGCCGGTTCAACGAACGCCTCCAACCTTGGCGGTTCGAGCTGGTATGTCATCGAAAGCTCGAAGGAAAAGGATGAAGCCATCAGTTTCCTGGCCGAAATCTACGGCAAGGATATCGAGTTCTACCAGAAGATCCTCGCCGATCGCGGCGCTGTCGGCTCTCTGACCGCCGCCCGGTCCGGTGCGGTCTACCAGCAGGCGGATGCGTTTTTCGGTGGTGAACAGGTCTGGCAGCGTTTCTCCGACTGGCTGGCCAAGGTTCCGCCCGTCACCTACGGCATCTTCACCAATGAACTCGACAACGCCGTGACCGCCAACATGCAGGCGCTGATTGCCGGAAAACCGGCAGATGAGGTGCTGAAGGATATCGAGGCGCAGGCCCAGACGCAGATCCAGTAACACCAGCCCGAACGCGTTTCCTGCCGGCGACATTCGCCGGCTCCTCCCCGGTCGTGCGGCAAACCTGCCGCATGGCTGGAGGTGGAAGGCAAGGCAGAACGGCAGAGCGGAAGTGTGAGGCCCGGGTGGCAAACGTCATGGCACAGAACAGGCGCGGCGGTCTGAAGCGGTATTACGATGTCAACGGCTGGCTGTTCATCGCGCCGGCGCTTCTTCTGATCGGCATTTTTCTGATTTACCCGATCATCAGCTCGCTGACGCTCTCGGTCTATTCCGGCCGCGGCATGATGATGAAGTTTGCGGGCTTCGGCAATCTGGTGCGGATCTACAATGATCCGATTTTCTGGAAGGCGCTGACCAACACCTTCACCTTCTTCATCATCCAGGTGCCGATCATGATCGTGCTGGCGCTTGTCATCGCCAATGCGCTCAACAATCCGAAGCTCAGATTTTCCGGCCTTTTGCGCACGGCGATCTTCCTGCCCTGCGTGTCCTCGCTGGTGGCCTATTCCATCCTGTTCAAGAGCATGTTTTCAGTCGATGGCATCGTCAACCGCACGCTGATCGGCCTTGGCCTCATGGACCAGCCGCTCAACTGGCTGACGGATCCTTTCTGGGCAAAGGTCGTGGTCATCACCGCCATCACCTGGCGCTGGACCGGCTACAACATGATCTTCTATCTCGCCGCCTTGCAGAATATCGACCGTTCTATCGACGAGGCGGCGCGCATCGACGGCGTGCCCGCCTGGGGCCGGTTCTTCTACCTGACGATCCCGATGCTGAAGCCGGTGATCCTGTTTACCACCATCACCTCCACCATCGGCACGCTGCAATTGTTCGATGAGGTCTACAGCCTGACCGAGGGCACCGGCGGCCCCTCGAATGCAACGCTGACGCTGTCGCTCTACATCTACAATCTCACCTTCCGCTTCATGCCGAACTTCGGTTATGCCGCAACGATTTCCTATGTGATCGTGGTGCTGGTGGCGCTTCTCTCCTTCCTGCAATTTTATGCGGTGAGGGAACGCCGATGAGCACAAACGTCCTCAGCGGCCGCCACACCGCACGGGTTTTCAACGCCATCCGTTATGGCCTGCTCTTGCTTGCCGCCTTTCTCTCCGTCTTTCCCTTCTTCTGGATGCTGATCGGCGCCACGAATATTACGGCCGACATCAACACCGGAAAGGTGACACCGGGCACGGCGCTCTTCGACAATATCCGCGCCTTCGTGGCGCAGGTCGATCTACCGATCGTGTTGTGGAATTCGGCCAAGATCGCCATCCTCGGCACCGCCGTCACCATTATCGTGTCGTCCATTGCCGGATACGGCTTCGAGATGTTCCGCTCGAAACTGCGCGATCGGATCTATACCGTCATTCTCCTGACGCTGATGGTGCCGTTTGCCTCCATCATGATCCCGCTATTCATGATGATGGCAAAAGCCGGCCTCATCGATACGCATCTTGCCATCGTGCTGCCGACGCTCGCCTCGGTCTTCATCATCTTCTATTTCCGCCAGGCCTCGAAAGCCTTTCCCGCCGAACTGCGCGATGCCGCCAAGATCGATGGGCTGAAGGAATGGCAGATCTTTCTTTTCATCTACGTGCCGGTGATGCGCTCCACCTATGCAGCAGCCTTCGTCATCGTTTTCATGACCAGCTGGAACAATTATCTCTGGCCGCTGATCGTGCTGCAATCGAACGGGACGAAGACGATTACCCTCGTCGTCTCCTCCCTCGCCTCCGCCTACTACCCCGATTACGGCGTCGTGATGGTCGGAACCGTCCTCGCCACGCTCCCCACCCTTTTCGTGTTTTTTGCCATGCAGCGCCAGTTCGTCCAGGGCATGCTTGGTTCCGTCAAATAGGATTGTTTCGATGCGCATGACCCATCTTTTCAACGATAACTGGATTTTCAGCCAAGGTTTCGAGGAGGCCTCGAAGACTGCGCTTGCCAAGGGCGAGACGGTTCGCCTGCCGCACAATGCGCTTGACCTGCCGTTCAATTATTTTGACGAGACCAGCTACCAGCGTCCGTTCACCTACCAGAAGATTCTTGCCTTCCAGCCGGAATTCGAGGGCCGCGAGGTCTCCATCGTGTTTGATGGCGCCATGGCGGACGCTGAGGTTTTTCTGAACGGCGAAGCCGTGATTGCCCACAAGGATGGTTACACACCCTTCGAGGCCCGGCTGACCGGCCGCCTGAAGGCCGGCGATAACCTGATCACCGTGCGCATCGATGGCAGCGAAAACCCCGGCATTCCGCCCTTTGGCGGACGTATCGATTACCTCACCTATGCCGGCATCTACCGCGATGCCTGGCTAAAGGTGACGACGCCGGTCTCGGTCGGTTCTATCAAAGTGGAGACGCAGGACACGCTTTCAGACAAGAAGGGCGTCACCGTGCGCGTCGATCTCGCCAATCCGGCAGAAGTCGCGCTCGGTGGCCAGCTCAAGGTGGCGCTGAAGGACGGTGACCGGGTGATCGCCACCCAGACGGCGGATGTGGCAGATCATCGCCACACCTTCACCTTTGCCGGCCTTGACGGCCTGTCGCTCTGGGAGCCGGATCATCCGGCCCTTTACCGGGCGGAGGTGACGCTGGAGAGCGGCGCCGGCAGCGACAGCCAGACCGCGACCTTCGGTTTCCGCACCGCCGAATTCACCGTCGAAGGGTTCAAGCTCAACGGCAAGGTTTTGAAGATCCGCGGCCTCAACCGCCATCAGGCCTTTCCCTATACCGGTTATGCCATGGGCAAGCGGGCGCAGGAGCGCGATGCGGAAATCGTCAAGAACGACCTGAAGTGCAATCTGGTGCGCACCTCGCACTACCCGCAGTCGCCCTGGTTCCTCGATCATTGCGACCGCATCGGCCTTCTGGTGTTTGAGGAAATCCCCGGCTGGCAGCATATCGGCGACAAGGAATGGCAGGCGGAATCCGTGCGCAATGTCGAGCGCATGATCACCCGCGACTGGAACCATCCCTCGATCATTCTCTGGGGCGTGCGCATCAACGAATCCCAGGACAATCACGATTTCTACGCCGAGACGAACCGCGTGGCGCGTGAGACTGACCCGACCCGCCAGACCGGCGGCGTGCGCTTCATCACCGAAAGCGAGTTCCTCGAAGACGTCTATACGATGAACGACTTCTACCTCGGCAGCGAGGAAATGCCGGGCGCCAATCATGCCCGCACCCCGCTGCGCGACCAGCAGACCTGCACCGGCCTGCCGACCAAGGTTCCCTACATGGTGACCGAGTTCAACGGCCACATGTATCCGACCAAGCGCCATGACCAGGAGGCCCGCCAGGCCGAACACGTGACGCGCCACCTGCAGGTGCTGAACGCCATGTATGGCGACGCGTCCATCTCGGGTGCCATCGGCTGGTGCGCCTTCGACTACAACACCCACAAGGATTTTGGCTCCGGCGACCGCATCTGCCACCATGGCGTGATGGACATGTTCCGCGAGCCGAAGTTTGCCGCCTACGCCTATGCCAGCCAGTGCGAACCGGAAGAAGAGATCATCCTGAAGCCGGTGACGTTCTGGGCGCGCGGCGAGCGCAATATCGGCGGCATCATGCCGCTGATCGTGCTCACCAATTGCGACGAGGTGGAGTTCGTTTATGGCAGCCACCTGCGCAAGCGCGTCGGGCCGGATCGTGAAAGCTATCCGCACCTGCCGCATCCACCCGTCGTCATCGACCGCCGGCATTTTTCAGCCGAGGAACTGGGCAGCTGGGGCATGGCATGGCTGGATGGCGAAGTGATCGGCTATCGCAACGGCGAACCCGTCGCGAGAGTGAAATTGTCCGGCGGGCCGCTGCCGACACACCTCCAAGTGGTTGCCGATGACGACACCCTGCCGGCCGCCACCAAGGATCAGGTGCGGGTGATCGTGCGGGCGCTCGACCAGACCGGCAATCTGCTTCCCTTCCTCGATGAGCCGGTAACCGTGACGGTGACCGGACCGGCAAAGCTGCTCGGCCCGTCCAATCCGGTCCTGACGGGTGGTGCCACCGGCTTCTGGCTGGAATCGACCGGAGAGGTCGGGCCGATCGAAGTCACCGTGTCATCGGCGCGGTTCGAGACGCGCACCCTTGCGCTATCAGCCGTGTGAAAAAGAGGAAGACCGCATGAGCGCGCTATCGCTGCAGGGCATCCGCAAATCCTACGGGTCGCTGGAGGTCATCAAGGGTGTCGATCTCGACATCCAACCGGGCGAGTTCACGGTCTTCGTCGGCCCTTCCGGGTGCGGAAAATCGACGCTTCTGCGCATGATCGCCGGGCTGGAAGATATCAGCGGCGGCGATCTGATCATCGGTGACGAGCGGATGAACGATACCGATCCATCAAGGCGCGGCATCGCCATGGTGTTTCAATCCTACGCGCTTTACCCGCACCTGACAGTGCGCCAGAACATGGGCTTTGCGCTGCGTTTTGCAGGCGTCGCCAAAGCCGATATCGAAAAGCAGGTCATGGAAGCGGCGCGGATTCTTGAACTGGAACCGCTTCTGGATCGCAAACCCGGGCAACTCTCAGGCGGCCAGCGCCAGCGCGTTGCCATCGGCCGGGCCATCGTGCGTCATCCCAAAGTGTTCCTGTTCGATGAACCGCTCTCCAATCTCGATGCGGAACTGCGCGTTCACATGCGCATGGAAATCGCCAAGCTGCACAAGAAGCTTGGCACCACGATGATCTACGTGACGCATGACCAGGTGGAGGCGATGACGCTTGCCGACAAGATCGTCGTGCTGCGCGCCGGCATCGTGGAACAGGTGGGAACGCCGAGAGAGCTTTACAGCGATCCGCAGAACCGTTTCGTGGCCGGCTTCATCGGCTCGCCGAAAATGAACTTCTTGCCCGCTGTGACAGTCTCCGGTGAGGGGCAGCCGGCAGTGCGGCTTGATGATTTCAACGCGATCCTGCCGATGACAGGGCTGGAGACCGCGCCGCCCCCGGGAACGCCCGTCACCGTCGGCCTTCGCCCGGAAGCGTTCCGCACGGGTGGCGACTGCACGCTGTCTCTCGACATCGAGATGATTGAATATCTTGGCGGTGAGACTCTGGTTCACGCCCGCGGCAGCGGCGAGCTTGTCACCGCAAAACTTGCGCATGCCGTCTCCGTGCCTGATGGCGAAAAACTCCAGCTGGCCTTTAGCAGCCAGGACCTCCTGTTTTTCGACGCAAGCGGCATCCGCATCCGCTAACCCCGCAGCGCTTATCCGCATCCGTCAATCAAGGCAGGCTCACCGCCGGGCGAAAGCCGGATGTGTCACGTCCTCCGGGTTGCCGCTTGCGCGTGGCACCTCGTGATGGAGGCCGCGCCTTGCCCGCCGTTTGAAACAAGACGAGGATGAACTTTAGAATATGATGCAAATGTGATTTTATCCGCTTACTCTCTATTTCGTATTTTGCTTATATAGATAGACAGGATACTGCATTGCGATTGCGCACAGCGCAACGCGTGGAAAAGTATCGTGTCATCGATGATCTATGAAGGCAGGGACTTGAGGGGACAGAGAGAAAAGCGAACGCAATGAGCATACAGTTTGCGAAAACCCAGCAGTTGGACAAGGCCGAAGATGCCAGATCTCTCAAGAGATGGCTCTATGTTAGCCTTGTACGTCTGGCTTTCCGCAACAACTTTGCCAATATCAGCGTCAACTTCGCTGCCGGCTTCGGTTTCGTCCTGATCATCTGGTCGTCCGGCTATGGAAACAACGGGTTTCTGGTCACCTGGCTTGCGACGCTTCTGGTGCTGTCGCTTGCGCGGCTTGCTCATTCGGTCTGGGTCATGCGGCGCCTGCGGGCCGAGCCCGACATCACGCAGGAACGGTTGCGGCCCCACGTCGTCCTTTACGCGACCGGCTTGCTGCTGGCTGCCACCCTCTGGGGCATCATGACGGTAACGGCCGTGCTGGATGGCGATGGCGAGGGCCGGCACGCGGCGCTGGTGATCATTTCGGCGCTGGCGGCGGGGGCGACCGGCATTCTTGCCCCGCAACTGGTGATCGGACGCCTCTATATCTCGGTGATGCTGCTGCAGGGGTCGGTGGCGCTTGTTCTTACAGACCCGCCACAATACCTGATGGCCGGGCTTGGCGTCGTTTTCACCATCGTGATGCTGATTGCCCATCGCAACAACCATCAGGTGCTGCGCCAGAGTTATGAGCTGCAATATCGCAACAACGACCTCGTCACGAAGCTGGAGGCCGAGCGCAACCTGCTGGAAAACCTGAACGCGACGCTGGAAGCGCGCGTGCGCCAGCGCACGGTGCAGCTGAGGGAGCAGGCAGCTCAGGATCCCCTGACGCGGGTTCTTAACCGCAGCGGCCTGATGCAATGGTGCGCCGAACAAGAGGAACTGGTGACCTCGACCACCGGTTTTGCCGCCATCTTCATTGATCTCGACCGCTTCAAGCAGATCAATGACGGCCTTGGCCATACGGTGGGCGATATCGTGCTGGTAGAGGTGGCAAGACGGCTGAGCGCCGCCCTCGGCAAACACGGCGCGCTCGGCAGGTGGGGCGGAGACGAATTTGTCGCCATCGTTCCCACGCCGTCTGAGGGCGCGGCAAACTGGTCCGCGGCACTCGCAAACCGCATGCGCTTTGCCGTGGAGGAACCCATTGCCGTTGCAGGGCGTCCGCTGCAGGTGGGCTTCAGCGCCGGCATTGCCGTCACCTGCAATGACCGCCTGAGCGTCAAGGGCGCGATCCACCGCGCCGACCTTGCCGCCGGCGATGCCAAGCGCAAGGGGCGCGGAATCACCGAGGTCTATCGCGAAAAGCTGCTGGCCGAGCAGGAACGCAACCTCGCCCTCGTTCAGGCGCTGAAGCACGCTGTGGCCAAGGGCGAACTGTCGGTGGTGTTCCAGCCGGTGGTGCTGGCCGGATCGCACGCCGTGCATTGCCATGAGGCTCTGTTGCGCTGGAACAGCCCGGATTTCGGCCCTGTTGGCCCCGACGAGTTCATTCCGATTGCCGAGGATACCGGGGAAATCGTTGCAATCGGCGCCTTTGTGCTGGATGCGGCGCTGCGGGAAATCATGCGCAGCAGCGGTCCCGGTGGTCATTCACGGCTGGCGGTCAACGTGTCGCTGCGCCAGTTGATCGCACCCGGCTTCTTCGACATCGTGCGCTCCAGTCTGGAGCGTCACCAGGCGCATCCGGCAGATCTTGTGCTGGAGGTGACGGAATCCATTTTCGATACGCGCAGCCAGCCGCTTATCAGGGCGGTGCTGCAGGAACTGCATCTTTATGGCGTGGAGATCCATATCGACGATTTCGGCACCGGTTATTCCTCCCTGTCACGCTTGCATGAGATGCCGGTGCAGGCGCTGAAGATCGACAGGTCCTTCGTCCAGGCGCTCGACAGTCATGGACGGGCGATCATCGAGGGCACGGCACTCATCGCCCGCAAGCTCGGCATTGCCATCGTGGCGGAAGGTGTCGAGACAAGCCGGCAGGCAGCTCAGCTGGAAGAGCTTGGCATCGAGTACCTGCAGGGTTACCTCTTCGGACGGCCAAGCCCAAGCCTTGTCATGCTGCCGCAGTCGAAAAGCGCCTGACATTTGCGGCCACGGGGCCGGAGCGCGTTTTGCCTCAGGCCTGTCCATCTTCGGCGGCAAAGGCGTGGCAGAACCTGGCCCAGCCGCCATGGCCGGTTTTCTTGCGCCGGTAAAGCGCCTGATCGGCATAACGCATCAGCGTCTGCAGATCGGCAGCATCCTGCGGATAGCAGCTGATACCGAGACTTGCGCCCACCGACAGTTCCTTCGCCTCCCACATGAACGGCCGCGAGAGCGCAGCACAGATCCGGCGCGAGACCTGCTCTGCCTCTTCAGGCGCGGAAAGACCCGGCAACAGCACCGCAAACTCATCCCCGCCGAGCCGACAGATCGTTCCGGTTGGCGGAACCGCCGCCCGCAGGCGCGCAGCAACCGTCTTCAGCACCGCGTCGCCGGCATCATGGCCGAACTCGTCGTTGACCGACTTGAAGCGGTCGAGATCGATGATCAGCACCGCCATCGAGGCGGACGGATGGCTTTCGTGCCAGCGCAGTTCGAATTGCCAACGGTCGGTCAACGCCCGGCGGTTTGAAAGTTCGGTCAGCGGATCCTCCAGCGCGATACGTCGAAGCGCATGCTCCACAGCCTTGCACTGGGAGATGTCCTCGAACGTGGCAATCGCGATGCCCTCGTAACGGTCGACCGTGCCACGGTGGAGCGTGGTGACGATCGTGCCATCGGCGCAGCGCAGATCAAGCTCGATGCCGGAGCTTGCCGCATTGCCAAGGCTGTTACCGTTACGCAGGTTTTGCCAGAGGATCCGCGCACGATGGCGTTGTTCCGGATGGCAGCAGGCTGCGTCCAGCCATTGCTCCACAGAGGTGAAGCAGCCATCCAGGGTTCCGAACCTGTCGGTAAAGGCATGATTGGCGGAACGGACGTTAAAATCCTTCAGCGAGGCCCAGAACAGGGCAACCGGCGCCGCATCGAGAACCGTGCGAAGTTCCCGGCGATTTGGTTCTGCCTGTAGATCCCTAGACTCAATCACTTCCGCCATGCCCTTCCCCGACCTGCCGCTCCCGTGGCGCCTGACGGGCAAGCCTGTGGCTTCCGGCAGGGCGAACATGGGGGCGGTGCCACCCCTTTGAAGCCGCAGATCCTGGAGGCGTGATCCGCTGCTTCGAGAAGAGATGAACATGGTCCGCGTCACGCGGGCGTCACACCGTAGGCGTGGTGGCCGCAGAAGGGCGATGATGGGGCGTTTCAGCGCCGTTGCAGAACTTTTGACGCGCAGCGCAAGGCACCGTTGCGGCTGGCAAGGTGGCTCCAGCCGGGAACACCGATGACCTCGAAACCGAGGTTCTGCCAGATCAGGCAGTTGGCCGCGTCGAAGCCGGTAACATCCTCCACATCGCCAAACTGCGCAAGCCAGACGAGCGGTTTTGTCCGGCCCGGCCGCACGGCGTTTTCCAGAACGACATTGTTGTAAAGCCGCGCCAGCCTCTTGCCGCTATCGGGCGTGACGACGAAGGGAACCGGATTGCGGATCACGGAAAACCCCTGGCTCTCCAGGAACGCGACGGAGGCATCAAGCTGCTGGCGGGCCTGATCGACCAGCCGGCTTTCGAGGCCATCGGTCAGGCAAGGCTCCGCCACCAGCAAAAGCGGGCACCCGTTGCGATAAAGCCCCGTGACGGAGACGAACTGATCGACGTGAAAACCATGCTGGTGCAGCCGCTCGCCACCGGGCGCGCGGTAGCCAAAGACGTGGACCGGTCGGTCGTCCAGCGTCTCCAGAAGGCCAAATCCCGCCGGCGCATTACTGTCCGGCGTCGGGTTCGAAAAACGGTTTCGCGCGAGGCTGGAGGCGCCGACCAACCGGAAATCGGCCCCTACCAGCTGGTTGCCTCCATCGAGATCGGCCATCGCCGTCTGCGCCTGCCAGCCGAGACACCTGGCCAGCGCCGGGCCGATGGCAGCATTGGGGCGGCTGAGGATTTCCGATCCCCGCTGTACGCTCCCCTCGCCTTCGCGTATATGAAAAAGGTCCTGAATCCAGGGACTTTGCCGCGCGCCTTCGGGCACGTCGAGCGTCACCAGCGTGACGGGAGATGCCGGGGAAAGTGTGGAGAGCCATCCCTCCGCGTCCGCGATCCGTGTGCGATCCACCAGCATGAAAATTGCAATTTCGGCCGGCAGCGCGCAGACAAGGTTTCCGATCGGCAGCAGCGGCCGGCTCCAGCGATCAAATGTCTCTTCGCTGAAAAAGGCCGAGGGGATGGAGAGCGCGACTTTTTTAATCAGCCCGCCGCAATCGGCAACAAGGCGGGCCGGCTGTGCGTTTTGCATCAGGCACGGCTCCGGGCGTTTTGGCGTGAAAGAAGGCTGCGGAAGAACAGCGTATCCTGAAACCGCCAGGCGCCGGCGGAGGGGGCAGCGACCGATCCTGCCTGAAGGGTTTTGATGAGGATACGGGCATCCGCCTGTTTGACGGAGCGAACGCCAGCGGCCAGACGATCTGCCATCGCACCCTCAAAGCCGCCTTCGCGCGCGATGGCCCGCCATGTGCGTCTCGAAAAATGCAGGCGGCGGGCGGCGGCTAGCAGCCGCGCATGCTCGTGCTTGCCAAGGTTTTCCTTGAGATCATCGATGGTTGCCTCGGCATCAACAAGTGCGAGCGTCAGCGGCCGGTAGGCGAGATCGGCGGGCGCATGGGACAGCGCCACATCGGCATCGCTGACACGCCGGCCATCGCGATAATCGGCAAACACTTGGCCCATCCCCACCATGCCGAAGGCTTCGCATTCGGCAGCGCGCAAGGCTCCCATGCTGGCTGCCCCGATAACGGCCACGCCTTTGGAGAGGGCAAACAGGATTTCCTTGTGCCAGACGGCGGCGCAATCGCCGTAGAGGCCGTCGATCAGGCCGATCACCTGCGCACCACCTTGAACGGCCGCCAGAAGTTCGCCGCAGGCAGCAGGGCCTTTGAAGGTGATGCCTGTCAAACCGGAGAGATCGAGCCCATGCACCGATGGCCCGGCAAATATCACCGTGGAGCAGTCTGTTGGGCTGTCTGGGGGGCTATCTGGCGTCACGATTTCAAGAACCCGCTCAGCGTGTTGAGGGAAAGCTGGTTGAGGCCGGGATTGCCGGTCGAAAGACCATCTGCGAGCACCCTTGCCACAAAAATGCCGGGCACGCCGGTTCCCAGCGGAAAGACATAGATATCGCGCACTCCGACCTGAAACAGGTGCTGCGCCAGCTGCCGCCACACCGGCCCATGGCCGTCTGTGGCCCCGCCGCTTGCCGCAAGATCAAGCGCTTGCGGGACGTCGCCGGGAACCGCCGGAGCACCGGAGCGGGTGGAAAAATCCGGCCGGTAGCGATCCGGCGAAAGATCGTCGCGGGCGCCGCTGATATCGGTGAGGCGCGACTGGATGGCTTCGAGAAGTGCCGAAAGCGCGGCCTCCAGCGGATCGAGCCGGCAGGCAATGCCGGCGGCGTGGCGGTGGCCGGGCCCAGTGTCAGACATCAGCGGCCGCTCGATGCCGGCCAGAATGACCGGCACGCCGGTTGCGCCGGTCAGGTCGAAGAAGCGCACCGGAAGGCCCAAGGCTGCAAGGCGCGCCAGAAGCGCATCCAGTTCCGGCAGCCGCCCCGGCGCAATGGTAATGGCGCGCAGGCCAAGCGCACGGGTCTCGAACGTATCGATCAGCACGCAGGCATCGTGCTCGACCAGTTCCAGCAACGCATGCAGCACCACGCGGTCTTCATCAAAGCCGGCCGCCATGCCCTGCGAGGTCATCTGGAATGCCTTGCGGTCCCAAGGAAAATCGGCGCGAAAATCCATGCCGACCAGTTCATAGGGCGCATAGACTGCCCGATTATCGCGTGCAGAAAATCCCTTGACCCAGGCGCGTTCACGGTTCGCATCGAAATGATCGGGATTGACGCGGGCCATGCGCTCCAGCGGCACCGGGCAAAGGCCGCGCGCGACAAGCGCATCGGGCGTTCCCTGCTCGCGCACATGCCGCCCGGTTTCCTCGCCCACCGCCCCTTCGATCGCCTCCATCACCGCCGATAGTTTGGCTTGGCGCACGCTCAAGCCCTTGCCCTGCGCCACCGAAAGGCCACGGGAATTCGGCCGGACGGCAAACCACACCGGCACCCCGATCACATCCAGATCCGTCACATCCCCGACGCGGGTAATCCCGAACCGCCTCAGCAGTTCGGGATCGTCCAAAAGCCTGTCAGCCGGATCGGACGCGCCGCAGGGGGTGGAAAGGCCTGCGGGATTGGTCCGCTCATGCTGCATTGTTCACGGCGTGGTGTTTGGCGTGTCGGACAGGATGGCGTCGAACAGGTCGCCAGTGGTTGCACCGCTCGGGCCAACTGCCGTGAGTGCGCTTTCGATTGGCATCAGAACGAAACGATTGCAATCCCAACCGGCGTCCGTGATATCGCCGACGAAAGTGAAATCTGCTTCAGAGACAACCGCGCCGCCCGCAATCAAGGTCTCAATACCTTGGATCTGTGGCTGGTCCAGATTGGTTTCAGGCTGGCCATCCTGTCCAATCAGCATTGCCTTAGCCGAAGCTGCCACTTTTGCGTATCCGTCGACACCGGGATGCTCTGCTTCATAAGCGACGATTGTCTCGTGCGATACCTGAGCGACACGCAGTGGAAACGTCCTTACAAACAAGACGCCCGCACCCTTTTTTCCGATGATGTAAAGCTGAGAATTATTCATGGTATCTCCTAATTGATGCCTGCCAAGCGCAGGGCGTTGTATAAAATCGTGTTGTCCTGAGAGTTCTTGTCTGGAGAAACGCCGCTAATGTCTCTGGCTGTCTGGCCCGGGTACATTTCCTGAAGGCGTCGCCCATATGTTCTCGCAGCATTGATATTGCCGCTAAGCGCATGGCTTGCGGTCAGCACACGCAATGCGGGCTCATCATTTGCCATGTGACTGCAAAGTTCCACTGAAGTTGTGTAATCCTCCCTTTTAAATGCGATGCAAGCACCCGCCCACCAGTAGATGTCGGGGGCGAGCGGGTTGAGGTCTATGGCCTGCTGGAAACGGGTCCAGGCGGCATCCGGCTGGCCGAAATGGGCGAGCGCATCAGCGTGCTGCAAAAGCAGGTCGGCGGAATTGGGGGCGAGCGCCTCGGCCTCGAAAAAGCGCTGGGCGGACGTGTCGAAATCGCGCCGGTAAAGCGCAACCACGGCGCACATCCAGTGGCCCATGCCGGACGCCGGGTCGATGTCGAGCGACGCCTCGGCCTCGGCCTTTGCCCGGTGCAGAAGATGCGGATCGCCGCCGCCGAGCATCAGCCATTCCAGCTGCAGCGTCTGGGCAATGCGGGCGCGCGCTGCTGCCATTTTGCGGTCGAGTTCCAGCGCCTTGCGGAATTCTGCCCGTGCCCGTCTCAAGGACGGCAGGTCGCATTTGCCGCGCAAAAGGTGCTGGCCGGCCAGAAGGCGCTGATAGGCGGTGGGATCTTGCGCGCGGAAGGTTTCGATCTGCAGCCTTTCGATCTGTTCGGCAAGTGCTGCGGCAATCTGTTTCGACAGCAGCCGGAAGGCCGCATGCACCTGCTCGGCATCCAGCGCCACTTCCAGCGCCCATACCACCTCGGCTGTTTCCTCCTCCACCAGCGCAAAGGACAGGCGCGTCGGCTCGATGAGGGTGGAACGCACGCGGTAATCGGCGCGCAGGGACTGGTAAAGCTTGCCCGACGCATCACCTGCCGAGGCAAAGCTGCTGTGCGGCGCAAGCACGGTAAACGTGCGGTAGCGCACCAGGCTGTTTGCGACATCCTCGACAAAGGCCGAGGCGATGGGAACGGACAGGCCACCCGGTGCCAGGATGACCGGCGGCAGGAAGGCGACGCGCGGTTTTTTTGCTGCCTTGGCCACCTCGGCCGGCTCGGATGCCGGCGGCTCGTCGCGAGCGGGTGCGGCATAACTTCTGTTGCGTCTGTGCAGCGCAAGGGTTGCCGGATCGGGAGTTCGCCCGTCCAGCAGCAATTGCCGGGTGAGCGTCTCGAACATCCGGTCGCTTGCGGCGATATCGCCGGCACGCGCATAAGCGGCCATCAGGGCGCGATACGTCTCCTCCCGCTCCGGCTCCAGCCTCAGCGCCACATCGGCAAGCGCTGCGATCTCAGTGGTCTTCGTCATCGCAAAGCGCGTGAGATCTTCAAGGGTCTGGCCGAAGGCGGAAAAGAAAAGGTCTTTTAACCGTTGCCGCTCGGAGATCAGCCAGAGGTAAAACTGCTCCTGGTTTTCCTCAAGCCCTGCCAGCAGGTCTCCGCCCACGCTCAAAAGCGTCTGCAGGCGCTGGCCGGCATCCTCCAATGTCAGCGCAGAGAGGAACACGGCCAGATCAGACCTTTGCGCCAGCGCACCGGCACCAAGACCGGCAGCCGTGGCGTTGACGAAGGCGCCCTCTTCCGTTGCGAGCGGTTGCAGCCGCGACAGCAGTTGCCGCAGGTTTCCCAGCGCCCGCTTCTGGTCGGCATCCTCCCACAGAAGGGAGGCCGCCGCCTGACGGGTGAGAAACTGGTTGGGCGAAAGCAGAAGGGCGGCCACGAGAACGA
Source organism: Neorhizobium sp. PAMB6716 (assembly GCF_058242805.1). NCBI lineage: Bacteria > Pseudomonadati > Pseudomonadota > Alphaproteobacteria > Hyphomicrobiales > Rhizobiaceae > Neorhizobium > Neorhizobium sp. PAMB6716. Next base: position 868,384 of record NZ_JBZAYW010000002.1, on the reverse strand, counting down.
ACCCCTTGGCCGGGAAAAATGCCGGGCCGTCCCCTTCCCATCGGGGGGCGCCAAACAGCCGGATGGATGGTTTCCCTTGGTCGCCGCTCACGATCCCACCTCTTTGCCAGTATCCGTCGCTGAACGCGGCATCACAAGACAGGATGCCAAACGTTTGACGCTGGTGTGACGCTGTTTGTGCATGATTCTCTTGAAGTTAAATAGCAGAGGAACCCGTCCGGATACCATTCTGCCGGTCAAATAGAAATGATGAACCGCATGACATTCAATTCTTCTTACTTGCAATTTTCTTCATATACAGAGCCCTACCAACGGGCGGATGACGTCGGTTACGTGATCACCGAGTTCATGTGGTTCAAAGGTTATCCATTTTACGCAATCGGTGCCTTGACTGAAGCAAAGGTTGCTTATGCCAGACTTGCGCAAGGGCAGTTCGAGGATGCGGATCAGGACAATTTCGACCTTGTGTTTCGTATGGGCGAAAGTGGCGGCGGGCATTTTTTCGAACTGGTGCTGCGCTCCGACAAGGGCACCGCCTATGGCGGCTGGGTGTGGGGCGAGGATCTGCTGGTGACAGACGAATTCATCAACGGTTACCGTGTTCTGGCCACCACCCATGCCGCCGGACAAACGCATTTCGCCTATAGCCGAAGGCGACGGGGTTACCAGTGCATCGGCCGCCCGCCGGTCGATAAGGCTGCCGTGGTCCTGCCGCACAGGGTGCGGGGTTTTCAGGCCGAAGCGTAAGCAAGCGCCGGATAGGCGTGATCACAATATCTGAGGTTGACAACGCACAGAAAGCAACCTTAAGTATATTTGTCAGCGACGACACAGCTAAAAGAAGAACAGCGTCAGCATAAAATGACGTCTCGTCTGGCCCGCCCACCATTGCCCACGCAGCCCGTGGGCCACTGTGCTGCACCGCATCTGCCTGCTTTATTTGCAAAGACCTATCCCTGCATCAGCCGGGCCATAAAGCCGCATTGTTCCGCTTCACGATCTTTCACCATGCCTCGGGAGGAAAACTGGGATGAGATCTACATGGACACGCCGCACCATATTGCGCGGCATGACAGCCCTTGCCGGCGCCGCGTTTGCGCCACCGCTTCTCTCCAATCTCGGCCAGGCGCAGGCCGCCTACAGAACCACGCAGCCGGATCTTCCCGCCGATTTCGGCCGGGGAAAAAGCGTCGCCATCGTTGGCGCCGGCGTGGCGGGCCTTACCTCGGCTTACCGGCTTGCCAATGCCGGCTTCAAGGTCGTGGTGTTCGAGGCCGACAGCCGTTATGGCGGACGCAGCCTCACCGCACGCCCCTCCAACCAGGACTATCGAAAATGGTGGTTCAAGAAATACCTCGGCACCGAGCAGTTTCCGGCGATGTATGCCGATCGTTACCAGGAGGTGGCGACAAGCCCTGCCCCCGATCTTCAGATCTGCGAGTTCATGGATGACGACTGGAAGCCCGATACGGATCGGGATCCGGTCGAGCTGTTCTTGAATGCCGGACCGGGGCGCATCCCCTCCAACCACGTCAATCTCATTGCGCTCTGCCAGGAGATCGGCGTGGCGCTGGAGCCGTATTTCTTCCAGTCCATGTCCAACCTCATCCAAAGCCAGACCTTTGAAAACGGGGCACCCATCACCTTTGCGCAGGTGACCTATAGTCTTTATGCTGAAATGGCTGAGATGATGTTCCAGGTGGCCCGCGAGGGCATCAAGCTCAAGGGCAGCACCGGCACTGACGAGGCAAAGGCGCTGGACAACCTGTACCGGCTGTTCGGCAATCTCGACGCCAGCGGCGCCATTCAGCCGAATTCGCGGCTGGGTTATACACATCTGCCCGGGGGCTGGCGGGATGGCGGCACATTGCGTGACAGCGTGCCGCTCGACAAGATCCTGGCCTCCGGCTTCATCGGCGATGCAGACGCCAATCCGGAACTGTCGCCGGGATCATTTCTGTTCAACGGCTTCAACATCGACTGGCAGCCGTCGCTGATGCAGCCGATCGGGGGCATGGACCGGATCTGGCAGCAATTGCTGCTGCAGGATGTGCCGGCCACGGCAATCTGGAACGAAAGCCTGCAGACCGCCGCCGGCACCAGCCCCAAGGTCGGCAACCTCGTTCTGCTGAACACACCTGTCATCAGCATTCGTCCCGGCAGCGGCGGCGTGACGCTGCGCGTCAACCCGGCCAACGCCGCAGGCGAGGCCGGCATCCAGCGACACGAGTTCGATTTCTGCATCTCCACGGCAGCGCCGTCTCTTCTCAACCGCCTGCTGATCAAGGAAGGTCTGCCGCAGGCCTTCCTCAACGGGCTCGATGCATTTTCCGTCAAGGGTGAATGGGGCGACGACGATCCGACGCCCAACCTCTGGACCCCGGCGATCAAGGTCGGATGGCAGGGCAAGACCCGCTTCTGGGAAACCGAAGACGAGATCTACGGCGGCATTTCCTGGACCACCGACATTATCGGCCAGATCTGGTATCCGTCGGAGGACTTTACCGCGCATACCGGCATTTTGACCGGCGCCTACAATCGCGGCACGCCGGCGGTGAATTATGCGCGACAGAACAATGTTGATCGTATCACCTCGGCGCGCAACGGCCTTGGCCTGCTGCATCCGAACGCGAAAGACGAGGTTTACCGGGGCTTGTCGATTGCCTGGCAATATATGCCGAACCAGGTGGGCGGCTGGGCCTCGGATACGGCAACGACATCGCCCAATATCTACCGGCAGATCACCACATTCGAACGGTCAGGCCGCTTTTTCTGCGCCGGCGATACCTGGAGCTACTGGCCCGGATGGCAGGAAGGCGCCGTGGCATCGGCCTATTGCGCGATTGCGGCGGTTGCACGCAGCCTCGACCCGCTGGCCTGCCTCGATTGCGGATGTTTTGCTGGGATGAAAGGATAAGCGCAGGCGCGATGCCGGCATCGCCGGTGTGACCGGCTGAAAAACAAAAAGCCTGCCGCGGGAGGAGGTGCGGCAGGCTTTTCGAAAAGAACTGAACGGCGACCGGGAGGAGGAGTGCCGCCGCTCTGCAGACGCCCCTTGGGAGGAGGAGTGGGTCGTCTGACACACGAAGCTCTGCGGGAGGAGGTGCATTGCTTCGATGAAAATGATCATACGCCCAATTCGCGGATTTCATAGGCATTATGTTGCAGTGCAGCTATGCAAAAAACGGGATGCTTGTAACCCTACATTTCGAGGCACGGCATCCGGGCCCCAAACGCAAAAACGCCCGCGGCAATGGCGGGCGTCTGATCGACAATCGAAGGCACGTGACGGGCTTAGAAGCCGACCGAAGAGCGGGCCACATCGCGGATTTCGCCGCGGGCAATGCCCAGGTCGTTCAGCTCGCGATTGCTCATGCGGCCGAGTTCAGTAACCGTCTGACGATACTTGCGCCAATTGTTGAAAGAGCGTGCTACGTTCATGATGATCCCCTTTCCTGAGGTTCCGTTTGACGTCAGCAACCGTATTTGGCTCCGGCGTCGTTTGATGTCCTCTATATAGACCCGGCCGCGGCCAACGAACAGTCGCAATGCCTCACGTCACCTATGCACGCAGCGCAAGGCGCCCCCTCCCTGCCATGTTCGGATGCCTGCGCGTGCATCATTCATGGGCTTTCGGCCAAACGCTGGCACTGCTGGCGCAGCTCAGCGCGGATCGCCGTCGCTGCCGGATGTTCGTGTGTCACGCCTGCTCAACCATGTCGAAAGGCTGTGCAGCAGCCAGAGCACGAGCATGGCAAAACCCGTGGTGATGCCCGCCAGCTGCCAGAAGCCGAGGCCAGCGGCAAGGCCGATTGCGCCGGCAAGCCACATGCCGGCGCCCGTCGTCAACCCGCGCACCGCGCCGCGGGCAAAAACGATGCTGCCGGCGGCAAGAAAGGCAACGCCGCTCGTCAGGCTTTCGATCAGGCGAAGGGGGTCAAGACGCGTATGGTCGGAGTTAAATATCGGCAGATGCGTCATCTCGATTGCGGCAATGGCAACGGTCGCCGATGACAGGCATATCAGGATATGCGTGCGCAGGCCCGCCGCATGCTGATGCCACTCCCGCTCAAACCCGACGATTGCGCCGCAGACAAGCGCGATGGTCAGGCGCAGCGCAATCACGCTGAGCGGCAGATAGGTTTGATGGGCAAATTCATCGGCAAGGGTGGTCATGCAGCGCGTAACAGCGGCAGCACCCTTGATGTTCCCATCGCTGCAGCGGGATGCGACTTATTCGGCGGCCGGCTGGCGAAGCGTAGAGACCCGCTCGCCCGGATGATGATCGCTGTCCATCTCGTCTGTCGCGCGCCGCTGCCTTGCGGACTGGAACGTACGCTTCTGCTGGTACATCACGGCATCTGCCCGCCGCACCACTGACTCGATCTTTTCGCCCTGCTCGCTGGTTGCGATACCAAGCGCAATGCTGAGCGGCGCGTTCGAGTAGAACTGGTTGTTGATCTTCAACAGTTCCTGGATGGTGTCGGCCATGGCGGTTGCCGCAATCCGGTCGGCGCCCGGCATCAGGATTGCAAACTCGTCGCCGCCGATGCGGGCGGCGTGGTTCGGCCGCGTGACGGCACCGTTCAGCACCTCACCGATCCGCCGCAGCAGGGCATCACCCGCGTCATGGCCCAGCGTGTCATTGGTTTCCTTCAAGCCGTTGAGATCAACGACGAGGACAGACACCGGCCGCAGCGGCTTGCGCTCCATGCGGTTCAGTTCATCGACATAAAAGGCGCGATTGTGCAGCTTGGTCAATACGTCGTATTTTCCGAGATATTCCAGATAGGCTTCCGCCTTCTTGCGCGCCGTGATATCGGTGAGCGCCACCTGAACCAGAGACCAGTCGTTCTCGTGGCCCGGCAGCACGGAAAACTGCATCAGAACGTAACGTTCGGACCCGTCGAGCGAATAGTTGACCACTTCGCGTTGATGAAAAAGGTGGTTGTTCCACAATTCCACCAGCTGTTCGCGAAAATGCTTTTCCATCTCGTCGCGGAAAATATCGCCCAGACGCTGCAAAAGCGTCTGGCGGTCCGGGGCGCAGAACAGGTCCAGCGTTGCCTGATTGACATCGATGACGCGGATTTCGCTCATGCACTGACGGACGAATTCCGGATGTACGTCGGTAAACACGCGGAAATCGACAATCCCCTGCTCGCGCAGATCCGAAAGCATCACCCGGATGCGGCTGAAATCCTCCACCCAGAGGGACACCGGCGAATGCTGGAAGATCCCTTCCGCATACTGTCGGTTCGAAAGCTCGCGTCGGCGGGCATCTTCGCGCTCGGTGACATCCTCCGTTGTCAGGAGAATCCGGTCGAGGTTATGCTCGTGGCCCGGCATGACAGTGCCACGCAGCTGAATGTCCAGCCGCCGGCCGGAGAGCGTATAATTGACGGCGCTGCCCAGAAATTCCGTACGGCCGTCAAACAGGACGGAAAGCTCGTTGATATGGCTTTCCAGCATGTCGTCCCGGAAGACGCGATCGATATTGGCGACCAGATGCGCCTGGCTGTCCGCCTCGAACAGGTCCAGCGTCTTGCGGTTGACCTCGAGAACGCGGATCTTCGAGGCACACAGCGCCACCCGCGACAGGTCTTCACGCAGATAGCTGCGGATATCCGTTACGCCTTGGCCCCGCCACACGTCGAACTGCGCCGCGACGCCGCTGAAATCTTCGATCCACATAGCAATGGGCGCAAGATTAAAGACATCAGCGCTGCTGTTCTTGTTCATCGGGCGCCCTCGCAAAGCATCTTGCGGTCAGTTGATAGAACGAATCCGTTGGAGTGTCAGCCAGTTTGGAGCAAAATGAAACAGCTGTCAGGGATTTTTCTGACAGTTCCTTGCGTTTGTCCAAGCCATCCGAATGACCGGCGGATCAGGCGCGCGCCGGCTCGCGTTCTTCCAGCTCCCGCTCGATGATGGCAGCGGTGGTTTGCGCGCCGTTCATCAGGATCGACATTTGCGGCCGCAACGGGCGTTGGCGAACCTTGTCGATGGCGGCCGCCAGCGTTTCTCCAGACAGTTGCGTTTCCCCGACCACCTCGGCAAAACCGCGGTCGGCAAGCTTTTGCGCGCGCACTGTCTGTTCGGTTTCGCCGCCGGAGGCAAAGGGCACGAGTACGCAGGCACAAGGGGCTCGTAAGAGATCGCAGACCGTATTGTAACCAGCCTGTGAAATCGACAGTTCGGCATTCATGAGAAGGCTCGGGAAATCGGTGCGGAAACGCACCAGCGCCACGTTTTCGCCCGCCCGCGCCGAGAGGCGATCGAACTGTTCGGCCGGCATATTGGGGCCGGCAATCAGGCACCAGCTTTTGTCATCGGCAAGGATATCGCGGGCATCAAGCGCTGCCTCGACAAGCGCTGCCCCCACTGCACCGCCGCCCGCAGACACAACCACGTCGAAACGATCCGCAGAGGGCGCTGGCGTGACTGGCGCCACGAGGCCGGTGTAATGCACCTTTCCGGCAATGTCGCTCGCCAGCGGAAACGTGTCTTCCAGCCGGACGAATTGCGGATCGCCATGCATCAGCACGCCGTCGAAATGGTTTGCCACCAGATCGGCGGTTTCGCGGTCGCGGCCGGCCTTACGGTTTTCCTGCAGGATATCGCGTACCGAACTATAAAGAAGCGGGCGCGGAGAGACCTGCCGGATCGCCTCCAGCAGGGGCAGAAGCTCAAACCGCATCTGGCGACGGCCAAAAGGAAAAGCCTCGATCAGCACGGCATTGGGGGCTGCCTCATGGAAGGCTTCGATAAGGAGTGCTGTGCGCCGTGCCTCGAACCGGTCATCGACGCGACGGCCGTTTTCATCGATCAGGCCGGAAAAGCCGGTGCTGGAGGAGAGAACGGCGGGCAGTTGCACATGGCGGACATTCTGGCCCGGAAACCCTTCGATGGCATTGCCGCCCGTCACCAGCGTCACATCCATGCCGGCCGCATGAAGCGCCTCGGCAATGCGGCTGGCGCGCACCAGATGGCCGATGCCCAGCAAGTGCTGGACGTAGAAGAAAATTTTCCGGGGCGCTTTTACCGTCTCGATGATTGCTTCCGTCACGTCAGGCGCTCCTTGTCCAGCTTGCTGCAAACAGCCGCTCCAGATCGCGGATGCTGTTGTGATGGTCAAACTGCGTGCGCACCTTGTGCTCGGCCTTTTGCGCAAGGGTAAAGCGCAGCTGCGGATCGCCGATCATCCGCGCAAGCGCTGCGGACAGCGCATCCGGAGCATCCGGCGCAACGAGCAGGCTGTTTTCTCCATCCTCGAAGAGTTCGGTAATACCTGAAACGGTGGTGGATACAACCGCCAGGCCCTGGCTTGCCGCCTCCACCATGACATTGGGCAGCCCGTCGCGGTCGCCATCGGCGGTAATCCGGCAGGCGAGCGTAAAAAGGTCGCTGTCGCGGTAATGTTGCAGTACGTCGCGCTGGTCGAGCGCGCCCTTCCAGGTGATCCGCCCGGCAAGCCCAAGGTTTTCCGCCAGTGGCTTCAACCGCGCCAGTTCATCGCCGCCGCCGATATGGGTGAAATGCCAGGCAAGGTCGGCCGGCAGCTTTGCCAGCGCCTGCAACAGCACGTCATAGCCCTTTTTCGGCACGGCGCGGCCAACACTCAACAAACGAACGGGGGCTTGAGGATCGGAACCGTTGCGGGCCGGACGCTCTGCGTCAAAATGCGGAAAACGATCGAGATCCAGGCCATGATAGCTCAGATGCACGTTGTTTTTTCCGCGCGACAGCATGGTCAACTGGTCAAAACCGACACGGGTGCAGGTAACGGCCCAATCGGCAGCCCCGAGCTTTTCCTCAAGCTCCCAGTCGGGCGAGGTCCAGATATCCTTGGCATGGGCCGAGACCGTCCAGGGAATGGTGCCGATCATGCTGGCATAGCGCGCGACGGAGGCGGGCGTGTGGATGAAATGCACATGCAGCCATTCGGCATCTTCAGGCCATTCCGCCACCAGCACGGCCGCCTGTCCGAAGCGGCGAAAGCGGTTGCGCGAGACATCGCGCGCGAGATCCTTCAGGAAAGCCCGCGTTGCCGGGACAAATCCCGGCCGACGGGCAACCTTTGCGATGGCCTTCAGCACGCGCCACGGTTCTTCGTGCAAATATTCCGGCAGATACCAGACCTTTGCGCGGATCTCATCGTGTACCGGGTGCCGCTTCTTGTCGGTCGGGCGACGCATGGCGACCAGTTCGAGGTCAAATCCCGCCCGCTCCAGCCCCAGCAATTCCTGCGCGATAAAGGTTTCCGACAGGCGGGGATAGCCTTTCAGCAGGACGAGGATCTTTTTCATGTGATTTCAGCCCTGCGCGAGCGACAGATGATAGGAGCCCTTGCGCTTGAACCAGTCCGCCACGATGCGCGAAATATTGGGCAGGCCTTCCATATGCATGCCGGGGGCGCTGACCGATGGCGGATCACGCTGCAACACATCCTTGATGGCCGCGGCGAACTTGACGGGATCAACGGACTCTTCCCCTGAGACCATGCTGACCAGGCCGAGTTCGCTTGCCCGTGTCGCGCGGATCAACTGTTCCTCGCGCGGCTGCGTGCGGGGAACGATCAGCGCCGGTTTGTCGAAGGACAGGATTTCGCAATAGGTATTGTAACCGCCCATGGCAATCACGGCCTTGGCACCGGCAATGCGGTCTTCCATGCGGTTATCGAACTCGATGATTTCGAGAAGCGGGTTGCCTTCACACGCCTCCTTGAAGCGCAAGCGCTGCTCGCCTGACATATAAGGCCCCAGCACGATCACCGCCTTGTGGGTGAGCGTCGGGTCTGCCTCGTAAGCGGCAATCACGTCGCGCACCAGATCGGCGCCATCGCCGCCGCCACCGGTGGTCACCAGCAGGTAATCCTCGCGGCCGGCCTGGGAGGTGCTCGGCTCAAGCGACGCCTTGCGCTGCAGGAAACCGACAAAATTCATCTTGGAGCGCACCGAATGCGGAATGTCGATGCCGGTCAGCGGATCGTAGAAATCCGGGGGGCCATAGACCCAGACATCATCATAGAGATTTCCGATCTTGCGCAGCACATCATTGCGTTTCCATTCGGCCTCCAGAAGATGCGGTGCATCCATCACGTCGCGCAGGCCAAGCACCAGCGTCGTGCCGCGGGTCTTCAGATATGCGAGCGTATCCTCCACCTCACTGCGCAGGCCAAGCGGCTCCTTGTCGATGATGAAGATATCAGGTTCGAAGGTTTCGGCCGTATGGCGGATGATCGACTGGCGCATCTTCATGGTCTCGTGCAGGTCGATGTGCTGGTCCATGGAGGTGTATTCGCCGTTCCGCAGCTTGATGACGCTGGGGATTTTCACGAAATCCACGCGGGCGCGATAATCGAAAGCGCCGGCGATCGTGGCGCCGGAAATGATCAGAACGTTGAGGCCACGATAGTCCTCAACCAGTGAATGGGCAATCGTGCGGCAGCGTCTCAAATGGCCAAGCCCGAACGTATCGTGGCTGTACATCAGGATACGAGCGTTCCCAAGGCGTCTTGGCATGCTCAGTCTTCTCCGTCGAGTTCAGTTGCCGGACAACGCCTCCCCGCGCAATCCGTTCGGTTGCTATTTATATGGGTCGGCAGCATCCCTAAGGCCATCGCCCAGGAAATTGAAGGCAAGGATCACGAAAATGACCGGGATGACGGGAAAGAGCAGCCACGGATAGAGCGCCAGAACACTGACCGTTCTCGCTTCCGTGAGCAGAACACCCCAGCTGGTAATGGGCGGGCGAAGCCCGAGCCCGAGGAAACTCAGCGTGGTTTCCCCAAGTATCATGCTGGGGATGGTGAGCGTCGCGCTGGCGATCAGATGTGACATGAAGCCGGGGATCAGGTGGCGCGAGATGACACGCGTGCTTCCCGCTCCCATCATCTGCGCTGCCAGCACATAATCCTCTTCCCGCAGCGCCAGAAGCTTGGAGCGCACCGCGCGCGCAAGCCCCGTCCAGTCGAGGAGACCGAGGATAAAGGTAATGCCGAGATAGATGAGAAGCGGGCTCCAGTCGACCGGCAGGATCGCGGCAAGTGCCAGCCAGAGCGGAATGCTCGGGATGGACTGCAGCACCTCGATCACCCGCTGCACGACGAGATCAAACCAGCCGCCCCAGTATCCGGCAAGGCCACCGATCACAATGCCGAGAACGAAACTCGTCATGACGCCGAGAAGGCCGATGGTGAGCGAAATACGTGCGCCATAGAGGATACGCGACAGGATATCGCGGCCAAGCCGGTCGGTGCCCAGCCAGAAGAACTGGCTGTTTTCCGGCGGGCAGACCAGATGCAGGTCGGCATCCACCATCCCCCAGAACTTGTAGGGCTCGCCATGGCAGAAGAAGCGCAGTGGCTGAATATCCGTCTTGTCTGGCGTATAGACCCGCTGCAGCGTCTGCATGTCGAGCCGCATGGTCTGGCCGTAGACGAAGGGGCCGACAAAACTGCCCTCATGGAAAAGATGCACCGATTGCGGCGGCGAATAGATGAATTCGACATTGCGGGTATGCACCTTGTAGGGCGCGATAAACTCCACGATCACGATCATCAGATAGGCAAGGAGAAGCGCGATGCCCGAGGCAAGCGCCAGCCGGTGGCGGCGAAAGCGCCACCACATCAACCTCAGCTGCGAGGCCTGATCGGCCGGCATGATGCCGGCGGCGGCATCGTCGGCATTCGGGTCGAACGGCGTATCGCGCACATAATGCGGCAGGATGTTGGACGAGGTATCGGTGCGCGAGGTCATTTCGTGGCTCCTCCGCGCAGGCGGATCCGCGGATCGAGGATGGCAAGCGCGATATCGGAAATGAGCACGCCGATCACGGTGAGGAAGGCGAGGAACATCAGGAACGACCCCGCCAGATACATGTCCTGGCTCTGCAGCGCGCGGATCAGCATCGGCCCTGTCGTTTCCAGCGACAGCACGACAGCGGTGATTTCAGCGCCGGAAATGACCGCCGGCAGCACAGAGCCGATATCCGAGATGAAGAAGTTGAGCGACATGCGCAGCGGATATTTGATCAGCACCTTGAACGGATGCAGGCCTTTGGCCCGCGCCGTCATCACATATTGCTTGTGCAACTCGTCGAGCAGGTTTGCGCGCACGCGGCGCACCATGCCGGCGGTTCCGGCCGTCCCGATGATGATGACCGGGATCCAGATGTGTTCGAGGATCGAACGGAACTTGTCCCAGCTCATCGGTTCGGCGAGATATTTCTGGTCCATCAGATGGCCGATGGAGGTGCCGAACCAGATATTGGCAAGATACATCAACACTAGCGCCAGCACGAAATTGGGCACCGCAAGGCCGATCAGCCCCAGCAGCGTCAAGCCATAATCGCCCCAGCTATATTGATGCGTGGCCGAGTAGATGCCGATCGGGAAGGCCAAGAGCCATGTGAGGATGATGGTGACGGTGGAGACCAGAACCGTCAGCCACAACCGGTCGCCCACCACGTCGGTCACCGGCATGCGGTATTCGAAGGAATAGCCGAAATCGCCGGTCAGCATGCCGCCAACCCAATGCACATAACGGATCGGCAGCGGTTGGTCGAAGCCGTAGCGGGCGCGCAGAGCCTCGATCTCCTGCATGTCGGCCTTTTCGCCGATCGCCTTCAACTCCTCGACATAACTTTCGAAGTAATCGCCCGGCGGCAGTTCGATGATGGTGAAGATCAGCATGGAGATCAGCACCAGCGTCGGGATCATCACCATAAAACGCCAGAGGATGTAGCGGATCATCTCACGCATCTTGATCGTACCAGAATGTGTCGGGCCTGTAGACGCCGAGATAGGACATGGGATCGAAGCCGTAGAGCCCGTCCTTCGGCACATTGCGCAGCCGCGTGGAATGCACGACCGGCTGCAGCGTGGCGTTGACGGTGCCAATGGTGAGAACCTGTTCGGCGTGAAGAGAGAGCATGTCGTGCCACACGGCTTCCCGCTCGTCCTCGGTTTCCGAATTGCGCCATTTGCCCAGAAGTTCGTTGAGGCGGATGGCTTCCGGCATGTCGGGGGCCTGCCCGTCGCTTCCGCCGGAGTAGGAATAAAGCCCCCAGAGCGGCCATTGCATCTGGTCGTCGCTGGTCGGTGCCAGATCCTTCGGCGACATGTCGGCTGTGGGCACGCCGTTGTCGAGGCCGGCGGAGATGGTCATGATCGTATCGCCACCCTTGACGCGGCGGCGCAGCAGCTCACGCTGCGAGGTGCGCACAAAAATCTTGATGCCGATTTCCAGCCAGTGATCGTGGATCAGCTCGAGGATATCCGTATCGACGCTGTGCTCGCCCGTCGTTTCGACAATCACCTTGGCATACCGCCCGTCGGGCAGCAGGCGAAGGCCATCGTGGCGACGGCCGGTCAGTCCCACCTCGTCCAACAGGCGATTGGCCTCATCAGGATCGTAGGTCGTCCAGGCATCGCGGTAGTGCGGCTTAAACAGCGGGCTCTGCGGCAGAACCGTGTTGGCGCTCTCCTTGGCCAGGCCAAAAAACACCGCCATGTTGATTTCGTGGCGGTTGACGGCAAGCGACAGCGCGCGGCGCACCCGGACATCCCGAAACAGCGCGTTCCACACCGGATCCTTGCAGTTGAGGTTCGGCATCAAGGCCGCACGCGACCCCTGGATGCGTTTCCACAGATCCACCGTGATCGGGTATCGCTCCTCGGCATTCTTCAGGAAGGTATAATCGGCAAAATCGAGATTGGTGAACTGCAGGTCGCTTTCACCGGTTCCAGTCTTTGCGGCAATCAGGTCGGCTGAGCTGATGTCGAAGAAAACGCGGTCGATATAGGGCAATTGCTGCCCGTTCTCGTCCACCCGGTGATAATAGGCATTACGCTCGAAAACGAAACGTCCAGCGGGCGGCGGGGTGATATTGCGCCAGGCATCCAGCGAGGGAAGATCCGGATTTTCCGGTCGCACGGTGCGCGACAGCTTCTGGTGCAGCGCCACCCAGTCTTCCACGCGGTTCTTCGCCACATGCTCCTTCAGCTTGTCTGCCGTCTGGTAGGTCGGATGGAACTGCTTCAGGTAAGCGGCTGGCATCATCAGCCTGAGTGGCGATGGCGAGGCAATGTCGGTGAGGAAATCGGGGTTCGGCTCGTCCCAGCTGTATCGCACGGTGAGCGCGTCGATCACCTCGAAACGCGGCGCCTTGCCATTGATCTTCATGCTGGAGGGGATACCGCCGCGATAAAGCTCCTTGTTGAGGAACATATCTTCCCAGACATAGCGAAAATCTTCCGAGGTAAACAGGCTGCCATCCGACCAACGATGTCCCTCGCGCAGCTTGAAGGTGAAGACGCGCTCGCGCTCCACGGTGAAGCTTTCCAGGATGTCCGGCTCCATCTCGAACTGCTCGTTATAACCGATCAGACGAGCATAGGAGATGATGGGCATGTAGCGGATGTCACGCTGCCCCCCGATCAGCACGCGCAGGGTGCCACCCTGCCGCCCGATCGCCTTACCCTCGCCGGCAAACTTGATCACGCGCGGATTTTTCGGCAGGCGCTCGGCAAGAGGCGGCAGCGCCGCCGTTGCGGCATCTTGGGCCGGCGTGGAGGCGGCGATGGCAGCGCCCAGCATCGAATGCGGCAGAAGCGTGCCACCGAGAAGCGCCAATGCGTGTCTGCGTGTGATCATGGCCGCAACTCCCGCGCATCGACATCCCGACGGGCAAGGACGAAATGGCCGCCGCCGAGGTCGGCATGGGTGAGGTCGTCGCCCTCGTCCTCGCTGACGAACTGACGTGCCCAGTCCTTGCGCGCCGCAGCGCTTGGCTGGCCAATGGCATCGAAATCAAGCGGATGATCGAGGTTCGGCACCGGCACCGCCGCCAGAAGTTTTTTGGTATAGGGATGCACGGCGTGGCGCATGATGACATCGCACGGGGCGATTTCGACGATCCGCCCGGCATACATCACGGCCACACGGTCTGCCATGTAGTTCACCACGGCCAGATTGTGCGAGATGAACAGGTAGGTAAGGCCAAGGTCGCGCTTCAAGTCCTTCATCAGATTGAGGATCTGGGCCTGGATGGACACATCGAGCGCCGAGACCGGCTCGTCGCAGATCAGCAGATCGGGTCCGAGTGCCAGCGCACGGGCAATGCCGATGCGCTGGCGCTGGCCACCGGAAAAGCTGTGCGGATAACGACTGATCGAATTTTCCGGCAGGCCGATGGCGTTAACGAGGCGAAGGGTTGCGTCCAGACGCGCCTGCGCATTGCCGCGCCTGTGGATTTCTAAGGGCTCGCTGATGATGTTGCGCACCGTCATGCGCGGCGAAAGCGACGAGACCGGGTCCTGGAACACCATCTGGATGCGGGTGCGCAGGATGTCGAGTTCATCCCCTTGCGCCTTCAGCACATCGATCGGCTTGCCTTCGCCGCTGAAGAGGATCTGGCCGGCGTCCGGCGTCACGCCGCGCATCAGGATCTTGCTCAGCGTCGTCTTGCCACAGCCGCTTTCGCCGACAAGGCCGAGCGTTTCGCCACGACGGATCTCGAACGAGACATCGTTGACGGCAAGCGTCGGCGGTGGCGGGCGCATGCCAAAGCCGCCGCCGCGCTTGGAGGAAAAGGATTTGGACACGCCGCGCACGCTGAGAAGCACGTCCGGCAGAACAGCCGTGCTGCGCGCCTTGTCGATCAGCCCCTCGGCATGCACCTTGATTTCGCGCAGCGGCTTCAGGCGTTCATCGCGCGGCAGATCGAAGTCGGGCACGGCTGCCATCAACCCCTTGGTATAGGCATGGCCGGCATGGCGGAAGATCGCCTCGACGGGACCGGATTCCATCACCTCGCCGCGATAGACCACCACCACTTCATCCGCCATGCTGGCGACGACACCGAGATCATGGGTGATCAGCAGCATGGCCATGCCAAGCTTCGACTGGAGGTCCCGCAGGAGCTTCAGGATCTGCGCCTGGATGGTCACATCAAGCGCCGTCGTCGGCTCGTCGGCAATCAGCAGCGATGGCTTGCAGATCAGCGCCATGGCAATCATCGCACGCTGGCGCATGCCGCCCGAAAGCTCGAACGGATACATTTCAAACGCGCGGGCCGGATCGGCAAAACCGACAAGCCCCAGCATTTCACGACAGCGTTCCAGCCGTTCCGTAGGCGACAAGACGGTGTGGACGCGCAGCACTTCCTCGATCTGATTGCCCACGGTGTGCATGGGCGAAAACGAGGTCATCGGCTCCTGAAAGATCATGCCGATGCGGTTGCCGCGGATCGCGCGGATCTGGCGTCCGTCATGCGGAAGCGACAGAAGGTCGTGCGTTTCACCGGTATCGGGGTCGTTGAACAGCACGCGGCCGGAAATGCGCGCGGTGGCCGCCTCGATCCCCATCACCGAGCGGCCGAGCACGGATTTTCCGGATCCGGACTCACCGACCAGTGCGGTGACCTTGCCCGGACAAATCCGCATCGAGATGGTCTTGACGGCATCGATGCTGCCACCCCACATGGGGAAGGAAACAGACAGTCCATCGATATGGAGCAGATCTGCACGCTCAATCATGCATTGTGATTCCCGGAAGCCTTGTGGCGCGATTGCCAAAGGCGCGTTCCCATTGTTGTTTTCATCAACCGTATCTCAGCATATTGCCTGTGTCCATGATCAACACCTACAACAGTGGCAGCCTCGTTCGAGCTGAGGATCTGCCGCAACAACCGTTTCGGGAAGATGACAGTTCCCATGTAAATCGATGCAGGGCTTGAATGTTTCGACTGAATAATGCCGATCGTTGCAGTTCGGTCTCCGATTGCCAATGAAGCAGGTGCCGATGACCGAGAGAGAGACCACCATGAGCCCGCGGGCCCGTCTGAAGGAATTGCGCGCGCTGATCGATAGCGGCGCGCATGATGAGGCGCGCCGGTACTTGGGCGCTCTCCTGACGGATGAAGCGATCATGAACGACCCCACTCTCGGGGGCCGCACGGTGCTTGGTTATCCGCGAAAGTTGCATTCGGCGAGGCTGAAGCTGGCAAAGGCTGAAGGTCAGGTGGTGGAACGGCTGGGCCTGCAGCACACGCTGGTGCCTCCGCCGTCGCTGCTTGCCCCTCTCACCCGTTTCGATGGTGCCGAACGGCGGCAGATGAACAACCTCAACCGAGAGCACGTGCCGCGCGTGCTGCACCAGATCTGGCTCGGGGATCTCGCCGTTCCCCCAGCTGTGGAAGCCTGGCGGGCGCATGCTGAGAGGAACGGCCTCGAATACCGGCTGTGGCGGGAAGCGGATCTGCAGGCGCTTGGCGTCGAAAGCCATACGGCCTTTCAGCGCATGATGGCCGAGGGTGATTTTCCGGGTGCCGTCGATATCGCCCGGTATTTCGTACTGTTTGCCGAGGGTGGTATCTATCTCGATTGCGACTGGTATCCGGCCCGCGACGACATAAGTTTTGCCGATCTGCTGCCGTTGACGGGGCTTTCGGCACTGGCCGAGGACACGCCGCGCAACACCGGGATGGGAAGCCTGCTTCTCACCAATTCCTTCATCGCGACGCCGGCCGGCCACCCCGTCTTCAAGCGCCTCCTCGACATTTTGCCCGAGGTGACGCAGCTTTTGCCGGATGGTCCCGCCTGGTGGTCCACCGGGCCTCTGGTGATGACGCTTCTCTTTCGCGGAACGACATTTTCCGTGCCGGATGCCGGGTTCGTCGCCGCCAACCTTGCCCGCCGCGCGCCGGCATCGCAAGTCGAAGACGCACGGCGGCAAGCGCTGGCAGAGGATGGCGGCCTGCTGATCGGCTGGAAATCCTGGTAAGCCTCAGACGGCCAGAAGTTCGGAGGCGCTTGCCCAGCGGCAGGCCGGATGCCCGGCCGTCAGTGCAAAAAGCTCTCCCAGAAAAGCCCAGGCCCCCGCATCATGCACCAGATGGTGGGTGAGGATGCCGATCGCACCAACAGGGTTTTCGTTGGTCAGATAATCCATCACTTCGCCAAACAGCGCCTCGGCTGGCTTTCCGCCATGGGTGCCGTGCCAGTCCATGATGTCGACATGGGTGTTGAGGACCGTAAGCGGTGCCGGTTTTTCACGACCGAACACCGACAGCGATGTAAACCCGAGCGCCGGCAATTGCTCGACGATTTCAGGTGCAATGCGGTTCCAGGGTGGGACCAGCATGGGCAGCAATTGCGTGGGGTAAAGCTGCTGGAGCTTTTGAAGGCCGGCCTGCAATTCGCCGGTGACCGTCTCCAGCGAACGATCAAGGCCAAGCTCCTGTTTTTTGGCGGGAGGCGTGGAATGGCTGCGATGCGACCAGCCATGCACGGCAACGCTTGCATGCGGCGCCGATGCCAGCCGTTCTGCCAGCGGCGCTCCGGTCTCTTCGGGAATAACGGCAAGCGTCAGGGGCACGGCATGGGCTTTGGTGAGGGATAGCAGCCGGTCGAGAGCCGGCGTCGGAACCACCGCATCGTCGTCGCGCAGCCAGAGGGTGACGGCCCTCCCCTCCTGCGCCAACCCGTCCAGATGGTTCTCCAGGGCGTTCCGGCTCATGCGGTTTCTTCCATGCTGGTTTCAATGATCTGGTGCAGCCGGTCGGCGGCGGCGGACAGCGACCGCTCCTCGGCCACCATACGGCGTGCATTGATGGATAATCGCATCCGTTCTGCCTCATCCGTCAACAGCTTGCGGATAGCATCCGCATAGGCTTGCACATCCGCCGGCGGCGTCAACAGGCCGGTGCGGCCGTCTTCCACCACTTCCGGCACGCCGGCGATCTCTTCGGCCACAACAGGAAGCCCTGCCGCCTGCGCTTCCAGATAGGCAAGCCCATAGGCCTCGCCATGCCCCGGCCAGAGATAGATGGAACCGCCGGACAGGTATTTTGCCACAGCCTCCCGCTCCTGCAGGCCGAGGAAGGTGACGCGGCCCGCCGGCAAAACCTCAGTAAAGGCTTGCTCCACCTGCGAACGCGCCGGCCCGTCCCCGATGACGGTAAGACGCCATGGAAGATCGGACAGTCGCGACAGCGCAGTGCCAAGAGCCGTATAACTGCTCAGCTTGTCTCCCGGCCGCATCATGGCAACCGTTACCAGATGGCCGGGTTCCGGGCGGGGTTCGCGTGCCAGAAACAGGGTGGGATCGATGAAGGGCAACAGACGCACAAACCGGGCTTGCGGCGCAACCTCCATCAGCCCCTGCTTATCGCGACGAGTGAGGCAGATATTGGCGCGCGCCTGCTGGATGCCGGAAAGCACTTTTTCCTGAGACAGCGCCCAGCCGCCGATATTGCGCCGCTTCGAATAGGAGGATTCGGCGGTGAAATACGGCAGCGAAAATTGCCGACAGAGATCCGGCCCCAAAAGATCCGGCGCCTTATAATAAGGGTGATAGCAGAACCAGAGGTCCGGCAGACGCTGAGACAGCCACAAAGCCGCAATCCTCTCCCGCTCGGCTGCCGCAATCTCTTCCTGCTCCGGTGGCACCTCTGATGTGGCGGAAAAGGAGCGGAACTCCGACACCGTCTCCACCGCATGGCCGCCGATGGACAAAGCGCCAAAAATCTGGCGCGCCATCAGGCGGTCGCCGGAGGGCACCGGATGGTTGATCGATTTGAGCGGCGCGTAAAAGGCGATCTTCATACCGTCGAGATGGCGCAGGCGGGGTGCCGATTGCAAGGCATAGACGTTGATTTTTTCAAACGACAGCCTGTTCTGCAAAGCAGACATCACGTCAAATGCAAGGGCTGTTGATCGCCCAGACATGGCCTCCACCTTGACAGGTCCGGCCATCCGCCTCACTTGAGCAGCCGAACAGTCGCATTCGAACCGGAGCAGGCGCACGTGGATCACACCGAAATGCAAAGACCGGATCTTCTCGCAGCCATCGTTGCGAAAACCGCAAAGGCCGGCGTGATCGGGCTCGGTTATGTCGGCCTACCGCTTGCCATGAGCATGTCGCGCGCCGGCTTTTCCGTTCTCGGCTTCGACATCGACCCGCAGAAGATCACCCGCATCGAGGCGCACAAGAGCTATATCGACGCCGTGCCGGATGCCGTACTTGCCTCGGAACACGAAGCCGGACGATTTGCCGCAACCTGCGATTTCGAGCGTCTGGCCGAATGCGACGTGATTGCCATCTGCGTGCCGACGCCGCTCACCCGCCACCGCGATCCGGACCTCTCCTTCGTCGAAAACACCTGCCGTGATATTGCTGCACGCCTGCGGCCCGGCCAGTTGATCGTGCTGGAATCCACCACCTATCCCGGCACGACCGACGAGGTGATGAAGCCGATCCTCGAAAAGACGGGGCTCTCCTGCGGCGTCGATTTCTTCCTTGGTTATTCGCCGGAGCGCGAGGATCCGGGCAACCGCGATTTCGAAACCTCCACCATTCCAAAGGTGGTGGCCGGCGACGGTGAACTGGCGCTGGACATGATGAAGGCGTTTTACGGTGCAGTGGTCAAAACCATCGTGCCGGTCTCGAGCCTGCGCACCGCAGAAGCCGTAAAGCTCACGGAAAACATCTTTCGCGCGGTCAATATCGCGCTCGTCAACGAGCTGAAGCTGGTCTACGACGCCATGGGCATCGACGTCTGGGACGTGATCGATGCGGCAAAGACCAAGCCATTCGGCTACATGCCGTTTTATCCGGGTCCGGGCCTTGGTGGCCACTGCATCCCGATCGATCCCTTCTATCTCACCTGGAAATCGCGCGAATTCGAGCAGCCGACGCGCTTCATCGAACTCGCCGGTGAGATCAATACGGCGATGCCGCGCCATGTGGTGGAAAAGCTTGCCGAAGCGCTGGACCGCAAGCTCGGCAAGGCGCTCAGCCGCTCGCGCGTGCTGATCCTTGGTCTCGCCTACAAGAAAAACGTGCCTGATATTCGCGAAAGTCCCTCGCTGCGGCTGATGGAAATCCTGCTGGAGCGCGGCGCGGACGTCGCCTACCACGATCCCTTCCTCGATGAAGTGCCACGCACGCGCGAATACGGTCACCTGATGGGCCGCCGCTCGGTGGAACTCACGCCGGGCGCCATCGCCGGTTTCGATGCCGTGGTGATCGCCACCGATCATGATCCGGTCGATTATGCAGCGCTTGAACAATCGGCCGCGCTGATCATCGATACGCGCAACGTGTTTGCCCGCCGTGGCATCGCATCGGACAAGGTCGTCAAGGCATGAGGCAGCAACAGGCAGGGAGATCCGCGTGAGCAGGCTCGACAGTTTCATCAACCGCATGAGCGCGCAGCGGGATCTTTTAAACCACGTGCGCGACCATGGAGACCTGCCGGCAGACGGCCCGGTCTTCGAGATCGGGCTTGGCAATGGCCGCACCTTCAGCCACCTGCGCGAATGTTTTGGCGATCGCCGGATCATCGCCTTTGATCGCAAGCTTGCCTCGCATGCCTCTGCCACGCCCGAGCCGGAAAATTTTGTCGAAGGCGAAATCCGGGAAACCGGTCAGGCTTTCCTCGGCTGGAATGCAGCCCTCGTTCATGCCGATATCGGCACCGGTTATCCCGACGTGGATGCCGTGACGCTGACATGGCTGCCGCAAATGGTGGCGGGCATGCTCGCGCCCGGCGGCATTGCCGTCAGCGGGCTGCCGCTGGAGCATCCGGATTTGAGCCCGCTGCCGCGCCTCGAAACCATCCAGGAAGGTCGGTATTTCCAGTATCGTCGCCGGGTGCGGTAAAAAAACGGCTCCGTCAAAATTTCTGTGGAAAAGCTGAGGCCGCCCCTCAATCGGCGCGTTCATGCAGCTTGATCGGCATCCTTTCGGCAGCCCGGTCGGGCTGGCGCTGAGGTGCCGGAGCCTTGTCGCGAATGGTTTCGGCAAGCGACCGGCTGATCTGGAAACCGATGTGCGGATCGGCGGAAACGACCTTTAAAAAACACTCCCTGGAAATCCGCAGCGCTTCTGCGCGTTCCGTCACACGCACCGTGGCAGCGCGGGGAGCGTCCGACAAAAGGCACATTTCACCGATCATGGAATGGCAATGCGCTTCGCCAACCTTCACCTCTCCGGCCGCCGTGTTGATCAACAGATCGGCTTTGCCGCGCAGGAGAACATAGGCTGCATCGCTGTTATCGCCCTGGTGAAACATCACCTGGTCAGCCTCGTAGCAGACGCGGTCCGACGCAAACGCCAGAAGCTTCAGTTTGCAAGGATCAACCTTGCTGAAATAGGGCAGTTTGCGCAGAAGCTGCACTTCATCGTTAAGCAACATGGAGCCCACTATCTCCTGTTCGCAAAGCAACGTCAGATCACGCCACCAGCGACTTGAAGATACCACTTTCTTTGTCCAGAGTCTCGTAAGGTCCATCTGCGACCACAACGCCGCGATCGAATACGATGACTCTGTGAAACATGCGTGACAGTGATGTGTTCGAAAGAACCCATACGATTGCAGGATCATTGTCCTGCTCTTTCAGGAAATCAAGCACATTCCTGACGATTTCCTCCTGGACACGGCGGTCCAGCCCCGGCAACGGCCGGTTGAAGATGTAAAAGTCGGAGCGGCGGATCAACGCGCGGGCCAGACTGATCTTGTGACGCTGGGTCAATGTCAGGCGCCGTCCACCGCTGCCCACATCGAAGCTGAGGCCGATGCCGATGAAGCTTTCGAGTAGCCCCTTCTCCTCCATCACACGCTTGGCAACCTCGCGAACATGGACCACGGCATCCGGGGCCCGGTGCGAGAGCTTGCCGAACAGCACGTTTTCGCGAAGCGTTGCGGCCGCCATGTAGCGGTGCGGGTCATAACGCTCCACCCGGTCGCGCAGGTCTGCCGGTAGGTTTTCGTAAAACAGGTCGCGCGCCGCCACCACCTGGTTCATGATCTCCTCTGTCAGCACACCGAAACGATACCGCGGCTCGATGTAATAGAGGCTGAGGCGCACGATGCTGCGATGTTCTTCTTCCGTCACCGGCTGCTGCCCGCGCGCCTTGCGCTTTTGCAGAAACTGCTGGTAGCCGGCGATGTCATCGGCGTTGATATTCTGCAATTGCTGGAAGAACGGGTGTTCCGGCGGCAGATCGGCAAAGATTTCAACGAGGTTTTCGGCGATCGTCATGCCCATGGCGTAGAGGAGGTCGGACAGGCCGGCCCGCTTCAGAACCTCAAACACGTAATGACTTTCCGCCACTTCCGTCTCGGAGGCAGAACTGGTGCGCGTTGCGGCAAACAGAAGGTTCTCCGCAACGGTTGCCTCGGTATTGTAGGAGGCAGGATCGAAGGGGGCAACGATATGGGCAAGTCCCTCCTTCTTCAGTTCGTCGCGAAGCGCATGGCGCATTTCCACCACACGCTCGGCAAGGCCCGGGTTCTCCTGGGGGTCGATGACGGAATGCAGCGCCAGTTCCATCACGTCGGGCGTCAGCTGCACGGCATCGAGCGCGCGCATCAGCGATTGCTTAAGGTCGTCGTTAAAGCCGCGCAGAACCGATGTCGAGCGCCGGTCCAGCCAGTCGGCATTCAGGTCATAGCTGCAATTGGCGGCCATGTGCGCCTCATGCACCTCCCATTTGCGGTTTGCCGCATCGCGACCGCTATAGCTGACGGTGCTCGTCGGCGCGTGTTTCAGGCCGTAGAGCAGGTTGTCCTTCAGGCTGCCGTGGAAGAAATAACTGTTGGCGGAAACATAGGAAATCCGGCGGCCGGTGATGGATTCCGGCAGTTCCAGAATGTCTGCATCCCCCAGCGTGACCTTGCCTGAAAGCGGCCAGACCAGTCGGCCGAAGGCTTCGGCCAGCGCCTCGCCGCCACTGCCGGAATTATCGACAATTGCCACGGTCTCGCCCTGGTCGATCTTGACGGAGACGCCATCGATCACCTTGGCGCCGCTACCGTCGGCCACGATGATATTGGTGGCAGCCAGTGCTCCGCCGGCAAAGGTCGGCGCGATCGGCGCAATGACCTGCACTGAGGGCTCGATCAGTTGCGGCGGCTCGAACTGTTCCAGCACCTGTTCGTATTTCACCTGCACATCCTGGCGTGCCTGGTCCCAGTCGATCAGTTCCTTCAGCGGCCCCGGCAAGTCCTTGTAGGCGTTGATGACGGCCACCAGCTGGCCAACGTCGAGACTGCCGCGCAGGGCAAAATAACCGCCGATCGAATAGAACAGGAAGGGCGTCAGCTGCGACAGGAAGTTGTTGACGAACTTGACGAGGAACTTCCACTGGTACAGCTCGAAACGGATGCGGTAGATCTGGCCAAGTCGGGCGGCGATATCGGCGCGCTCATAATTGGACGTGTCATAGGCATGGATCGTGTCGATGCCCTCGACGATTTCCCCCACCTTGCCGGCAAGATGCCGGGCCGTGATCTGACGCTGGCGGCCAAGGTCGATGAGGCGACGGCGCATCTTCGGGATGATGCCGACCTGGATTGCCACCATGACGGCGGCAATCAGGCCAAGCCAGGTGTTCTGCAGGAAGATGAAGAAAAGGGCCGCGGCCGCCTGCCCGCCCAGCAGCGCCGGCTGCACGAAGGCATCCCCGGTAAAGCCGCCGAACGGCTCCACCTCGTCCTTCACCATGGTGGAGATTTCCGCGCCGTTCACCTGTTTCATGGTGTTGGGCGGGAAGCGTAGAACGCGGTCCACCAGTTCGTAGCGGATGCGGCGCAGCAGCCGTTCGCCAAGCCGCCCCTTGTAGGTGTTGATATAGAACTTGAACAGACCGTTGATGATGACCAGCAGCAGGAAGACGCCACTCAGCGCCATCAGCATCGACAGGCGGTCAAGCTGTATACCGTCGTAGGATAGGGTCCAGCCGGTCAGTGGAACGGTAAAACTGAAATCGAGGAAGGCGGCAGAGGCATCCGCCGATTCAAACCCCTGCCCCTGGATCGGTCCATTGATGATCTGTTTCGGCAGGTCGAAGGCGGCAAAATATGGCACCATCGAGAACAGGACGATGAACAATATCCAGATCTGGGGGGAACGCGTGTGATTCCAGATATAGCGAAGTAGGTTCTTTTCCATCTGGCGTGCTTTGGCGTTCCGCGCATTCCAGAAAGCGGAATACGGATGTTCAAGGAAATCAGTATATATTCAGGTCTGCCGGCTGGCGCAAATGCACTGCACACAAGGACGCCATCATGGTGCCAAAAGTTTCACCTCTGGCGGTTTTGCGGCCACATGATCAGGAGATTCGGGCAGGTCTGGGGCCGGGGAAAGCCATATGCACGGGCATGACGGCAGACGCCGGCAAGGGCCGGCGCCTGAATTTGCCATGGGGGGAGATTGGTCTCGGCCCTTTCTCAGGCCAGAAGCGTGGCAAGGCCTTCCACCTGCGCATGGTGCAGGCGGCGATAGAGACCGTTTGCCATGGCAACCAGTTCGCCATGGCTGCCCTGTTCGATGATACGGCCCTTGTCCACCACCAGGATCCGGTCAGCCTTGGTGATCGTGGCCAGCCGGTGGGCAATGACCAGCGTGGTGCGCCCGACGGCAAGTTCGGCAAGCGACGCCTGGATCGCCCGTTCCGTTTCCGTATCGAGCGCCGATGTTGCCTCGTCGAGGATCAGGATCGGCGGGTTTTTGAGGAAGATGCGGGCAATCGCCAGCCGCTGTTTCTGTCCGCCCGACAATTTGACGCCGCGCTCACCGATGATCGTATCAAGCCCCTCCGGCAGTGCCTCGATCACATCGGCAAGGCGCGCCCGGCGGGCGGCCTCGACGATCTCGGCATCGGTCGCATCGAGCCGACCATAGGCGATGTTTTCGCGGATCGTGCCGGCAAACAGGAACACATCCTGCTGCACGATGCCGATATTGCCGCGCAGGGATTTGAGCGTGATGTCCCTGACATCAACGCCACCAATGGAGATGGCACCGCCGGTGACGTCGTAAAAGCGCGGCAGAAGCGAGCAGAGCGTCGTCTTGCCGGCGCCCGAGGGGCCGACGAAAGCGACCATCGTCCCTTGTTTGATGGAAAGATTGAGCCCCTCAAACACGGGCTGGCCGCTGGCATAATGGAACGCCACATCCTTATAGACGATATCGCCATCAAGGCGTGACAGCGGGCGGGCGCCGGGGCGATCGACGATGTCGGCTTTCTGGGCGAGAAAACCGAGATAACGCTGGAAGCCGGCAATGCCCTTCGGATAGGTCTCGATCACCGAATTGATTTTTTCGATCGGCCGCAGGAACACATTGACGAGAAGCAGAAAACCGACAAAACCGCCGGCACTCAAACTGCCCTGCGTGACGAACCAGGCGCCGGCCAACATGATCACCACCTGCACGAAACGCATCGACAGGTATGTCATGGACGTGGACGCTGCCATGTACCGGTAGGCTTGCAGCTTGGTATCGCGGTAGTTGCTGTTATCCCTGGCAAAAAGCCGACGCTCATGCTCTTCGTTGGCAAAGGCCTGCACGACGCGGATGCCGCCGACATTGGCCTCGATGCGGGTGTTGAAATCGGCGACACGACCGTAGAGCGCCCGCCAGGTCACCGTCATCCGCTGCCCATAATGGGTGGTCAGAAAACCGGTGAGCGGCACGATGATCGCTGCCATCACCGCCAGCGGCGCATGCACCCACAGCATGATGCAAAACGCGCCGATCAGCGTCATCACCGCGATGAACAGGTCTTCCGGCCCGTGATGCGCGACTTCGCCGATCTCTTCCAGATCCTTGGTCAGCCGCGCGACGAGCCGCCCCGTGCGCTCATTGTCGAAATAACCGAAGGAGAGCGTCTGCAGGTGATCGAAAGCCTTGCGCCGCATCTCCGTCTCGATGTTGATGCCGAGCATGTGGCCCCAATAGGTGACGACGACCTGCAGCCCGGCATTGGCAAGATAGATCACCAGCAGACCGACGGCGGCAATGGAAATCCATCCGAACTGGCCGGTCGGCAACAGCCTGTCGATGAACAGCGTGACGGCCAGCGGAAAGGCGAGCTCAAGAAGCCCTGATAGGACAGCGCAGGAGAAATCCAGGATGAAAAGCCGCGTGTGGGGACGATAATAGGCGGCAAATTGCTTGACGGTAGAGGACATGGATCACTCTCTTGAAGCCGGGACAGGCGAAAGCAGTTGCTGGGGAATACCTCCGCATCGGCAGATTTGCAAATCCTGAGATTGCTCAGCAACTTTAAAATGACCAAAAAGCTCATTTTTTAGGCGCCGCAGAAAGCTGCACAAATTTGTTGACAGAGGTCTGCCAGCCCGATCTATTTGTATAGTCAAAAAGGTCGGGTCCACCGGCCGGATCACGGGGATCTGCGCACGGGCGCACAAGGTAGACGGGAGCATGATGATGCAGAAGAGAAGTTTCCTCAAGGCGGCGGTCGGCGCAGCCATGCTGTTTGGTGCAGCCGTGTCGGCCCATGCGGACGATGTGCTGGCCAAGGCAAAGGCTGCCGGCGTTCTGAAGGTCGGCACCGAGACCGCCTTTGCGCCATTCGATTTCATCGACGCCGGTGATCACGTCGGCCTCAACGTCGATATGTTCGCCGAAATCGGCAAGGAACTCGGCGTCAAGATCGAGTGGGTCACGCTGCCCTGGGAAGGCGTTCTGCCCGGCCTGGAAGCTGGCAAGTTCGATGTCGTTGCCGGTCCCGCCACCATTACCAAGGCCCGCATGGAGCGTTACCGCTTCTCCTCGCCGATTGCTGAAGCAACCGTTGCGATCCTGAAGAAGGCCGGCGACACCTCGATCACCAAGCCGCAGGATATCGCCGGCAAGGCCGTCGGCGTCGGCAAGGCAACCGCCCAGCTTGCCCAGTTGACCGAGTTTTCCGCAACGCTTCCGTCCAAGGTCGATATCCGCGAATATCCCGCCTTCAACGATGCCTATGCCGATATGGCCGCCGGCCGCGTCGTGGCTGTTGCCAATTCGTTGCCGAACATTGCCTTTGTCGCCAAGCAGCGCGCCGGCCTGTTCGAGGTGGTGCAGCCGGCCTTCGGCAAGCCGACCTATTTCGGCTTTGTCGGCATGAAGGATGCCGATCACGCCAAGCTGATGGATGCCGTGGATGCCGCACTTTTGAAGATGAAGTCCGATGGCCGCACCGCAAAGCTGCAGGAAAAGTGGTTCGGCACAAAGTTCGATACGCCGGATACGGTGAAGGACCCGGCAATCTGATCCCGCAATCTGGTCCGGGACGTATGGCGGGGGGAAACGTCTTCCCGCCAGCACTCCTGACTTCCTGGTGAAAACCGTGGCCTGCCATCCGGCCACCGGTTCTGCGACGGATGCTTCCGCCCCATGTCGTTCAAGCTGTTCAATCTTCTGGTACAGGCATCCGTCTGGACCATCGGCATAAGTGCCATCTCGATCGGGCTGGGTTTCCTGATTGCGCTTGGCCTGTCGGCCGCGCTGCTGTCGGGCAAGGCCTTCTATCGGCGCCCGGCACAGTTCTTCATCAGCTTTTTTCGCGGCGTGCCGCTTCTGGTGCAGCTTCTGCTCATCTATAATCTTCTACCGTTCATCGGCCTCAACGTCCCGAGCATTGTCGCTGCCATCATCGGCATGTCGCTCTGCACGGCGGCCTATCAGGCGGAAAATCTGCGCGGCGGGTTTGAAAGCGTGCCACGCGGGCTCATCGAGGCCGCCGACATGGTGGGCTTTACGCCAAGCCAGCTGTTCCTGCGCATCAAGGTGCCGATCGCCCTGCGGATGACCTTTCCCGCCCTCGTCAACGAAGCGATCATGATCCTCAAATCCTCCTCGCTCGTGTCGGTCGTGGGCATCGTGGAAATCACCCGCATGGCGCAGGATCTCGCCTCCTCCACCTATATGCCGATCGAGATCTTTTCCTCGGCCGCCCTCATCTATCTCGTCATCTGCTGGAGCGTGGCGCTTGCCGGTCGTTATGGCGAACGCGCGCTGCCGGGAGTTGCCAAATGATGTTTGATCCCGGCGTTATCCTCAAACATTTGCCCGAGATCATTTCCGGCACCGGCGTGACGCTGGCGCTCTGGATTGCCGGCATGCTGCTCGGCGTGTTCATCGGCTTTGTCGTTGCAACCCTCAGGCGTTATGGCGGCGTCATGGTCGACATTCCGCTCGGTCTTGTGGTGGAAGTGCTGCGCGGCACGCCCTTCCTCATCCAGATCTTCCTCGTTTATTACGGCGGCCCGTTCGTCGGCATTTCGCTTGATCCCATTCCCTGCGGTCTTCTTGGACTGTCGATCTATGCGGCGGCCTATTATTCGGAAATTTTTCGCGCAGGCTACGGCGCTGTGCCCCACGGCCATGTGGAGGCCGCCGAATGCCTCGGCTTTTCGCGCCTGCAGGTCATCCGCCGCATTCTCCTGCCGGAAATGGCGCTCATCGTGCTGCCGCCCTCGGTCAACCTTTCGGTGATCCTGCTGAAGGAATCGGCGGTTCTGTCCATCATCACCGTGCCGGAACTGACCACCACCGTCAGCGCCATCGGCTCGCAGGAATATGCCTTTCTCGAAGCCATTTTCCTGTTGGCAGTCATCTACTGGGTCATCGTCGAGGCCGCGGCCCGGCTTGGCCGCTTTGCCGAATCCCGCTTTTCCACCTACAGGTTTTCCACGCCATGACGCTTCCCGCCATTTCCGTTCGAAACCTTGTGAAGCGCTTCGGCCAGACGCCGGTGTTGCAGGATATCGATCTGGATATCCCCGAAGGCAAGGTTTCCTGCCTGATCGGCCCCTCAGGCTCCGGCAAGAGCACGCTTCTGCGCTGCCTGGCGTTCCTGGAAGAGGCAACGGAGGGGATGATCACCGTCAATGGCGAGGCGCTGGGTTTCTTTGAAAACGCCAGGGGAGAGCGCGAGCGTCTGCCGTCGGCCCAGATCCGGGCGGTGCGCGCGCAGATCGGCATGGTGTTCCAGCAGTTCAACCTCTGGCCCCACATGACGGCATTGGGGAATGTTTCGGAGGCGCTGAAGACGGTTCATAAAGTGCCGCGAAAGGAAGCCGAAGAGCGCGCCATGGCGCAGTTGAAGAAAGTCGGCCTTGAAAACCGCGCCGGGCATTATCCGGCGCAACTGTCCGGCGGCCAGCAGCAGCGTGTGGCAATCGCCCGGGCGCTGGCACTATCGCCAAAAATCATGCTGTTTGACGAGCCGACCTCGGCGCTCGACCCGGAACTGACCGGCGAAGTGCTGACCGTCATGCGTGATCTGGCGGCCGACGGCATGACCATGGTCGTCGTCAGCCACGAGATCGGTTTTGCCGCCACCATCGGCCACCAGATCAGCTTTCTCGACCAGGGTCGGCTCATGTTGACGGGCGCACCGGCGGACGTGTTTGCCAAGCCGCGCCATCCGCGTCTGGAACAGTTCCTCGATACCTATCTGGACCGCGGCGCCTCGATGCTGGCCTGACGGGTCCGGCCAAGCGGCATGCGATGGAGGAGGCGCCATGGACCATGACAGCAGGATCGGCAAAAAGCCCGTCCGTTCGCTCCATGCGCGCATCCTAGAGGAGATCGAGGACAATATCGTCTCCGGCCGCTGGCCGCCGGGCCATAAAGTGCCCTCCGAGCAGGCGCTGACGCAGGCCTATGGCTGCTCACGCATGACCGTCAGCAAGGTTCTGACGGAGCTGGCCCGGGCGGGCCTTCTTCTGAGGCGTCGCAAGACCGGCAGCATCGTGATGCCGCAAGGGCCGCAAAGCGCGATCCTTGAAATCTATGATATCGGCGACGAGGTGCGTGCGCAGAACCTGTCCTATCGGTTCGAGGTGGTCAGCCGCGCGCTGCGCCTGCCGACACGCAGCGAACTTGCAGCCTGCGCGCTACCGGCGCGGCGAAAACTCCTGTCGCTCACCGTCATGCACCGGGCAGATGGCGCGCCGTTCTGCCTTGAAGAACGCATCATCAACCTTGCCATCGTGCCGGATGCCGCAACCGAAACGTTCGAGGACCTGTCGCCCGGCCCGTGGCTGCTGCAACACGTGCCGTGGAACGCCGCGGAACACCGGATTGCAGCCGATGCGGCATCCTTGCCCGTGGCCGAGGCGCTTGGCCTTTGCCTCCATGCACCGGTTCTGACGGTGGAGCGCCAGACCTGGCGCTTTGAAGATACCGTCACCCGCGTGCGCCTCACCTATCCCGGCAGCCAGCATGCGTTGACCGCCCGTTTCACACCGCTGCGACGTCTGGACGCCAGCACGCCCGCCGCTGATCACCAGGAGCAGATCCCATGGCCCGCACCGACACGCTGAAGCTCGGCACCTTCGTCTACACCTTCGGGTTCAATCCCGCCGCCTGGCGTCATCCGGCAGCGGATGTGAACGGCGCAAACACCATCGATCACCTGCTGAACGTTGCCAAAATCTCGGAAGCGGCCAAATTCGACTTCATGTTTCTGGCGGATTCGCCGGCGGCTGCCATCGGTGATCCGGATGCGCTTGCCCGCTCGCCGACCAAGATGAACCGTTTCGAGCCGCTGTCTTTGATCTCAGCGCTCTCGGTGCTGACGGAAAAGCTCGGTTTTGTCGCCACCGCCTCGACCAGCTTTTATGAGCCCTTCAACCTCGCCCGCATCTTTGCCTCGATCGACCATTTGAGCGGCGGTCGCGCCTGCTGGAACGTGGTGACCTCAGACCATGACGAGACCGGCTACAACTACAATTTCGACGGGCTTCCGCCGCACAGCTGGCGTTACGAGCGCGGCGCGGAATTCGTCGACGTCGTTTTCGGCCTCTGGGACAGCTTTGAGCCGGATGCGCTGATCCTCGACAAGCAGGCCGGGCTCTACCACGACAAGGACAAGCTGCATCTCCTCAACCACAAGGGAAAGCATTTTCAGGTGCGCGGTCCGTTGAACGTTGCCGCCTCCCCGCAGGGGCGGCCGGTGATTGCCCAGGCCGGCGGCTCCGAGCCCGGCATGGAACTCGCCGCACGCACCGCCGAAATCGTCTTCAGCCTTGCCTCCAACCTTCAGCGCAACAAGGCTTTTGCAGATAACGTCAAAGGACGCATGGCAAAGTACGGGCGTTCCACCAGCGATCTCAAGATGATGCCTGGCGTGGTGATCAATGTGGCGGAGACGAAAGCCGAGGCGCAGGCGAAGGTCAATTTCCTCATCGACAACCTGCATCCGGATGTCGGGCGCTGGATGCTCGGAGAATTTCTCGAAACCGATCTGTCCGGTGCTGACCTCGACAAAACCTTTCCGATGGAGCGGCTTCCCGCCGAGCCGAAGGGGTCGAAGGCGCTGTTCGAGGAACTGACGGATTATATCCGCCAGGGCCATACGCTCGGCCACCTCATCCGCCATTACGCGGAAAAGAGCACCGGCAACGGCATTACCGGCACGCCGACAGAAATTGCGGATTTCATGGAGGAATGGTTCGAGGCCGGTGCTGCCGACGGCTTCATCCTGATGTTCCCGACGCTGCCGGCCAGTCTTACCGACTTCGTGGAACTGGTGCTGCCGGAACTGCGCCGTCGTGGCCTGTTTCGCGAGGAATACGAGGGCTCGACCCTTCGCGAAAACCTTGGCCTGTCGAAGCCGGCCAACCGCTATGCGGCTGCCCGGCAGGGATCTTGAGGCTTAATCTTCAGAAAGCGTGGGGACCGGCTTGCCGGAAATGATCTCGCGCTTTCCGACATGGTTTGCCGGGCCGACGAGGCCTTCCTGCTCCATGCGCTCCACCAGCGAAGCGGCCCGGTTATAGCCGACCGAGAGGCGACGCTGGATGTAGGAGGTCGAGCACTTGCGGTCCTTCATCACCACCTTGACGGCCTTTTCATAGAGGTCGTCGGGATCTTCGCTGCCCATGCCGCTGCGGTCGAAGACGGCGGCATCGGTTTCCGGCTCGGCGTCCACCTCGTTTTCGTCTTCCGTGACGGTGCCCAGATAATCCGGCCGTCCTTGCGCCTTCAGGTGCGAGACGACGTATTCCACCTCGGCATCCGACACGAAGGGGCCGTGGACACGCGAAATGCGCCCGCCGCCGGCCATATGCAGCATGTCGCCCTGGCCGAGCAGGTGTTCGGCACCCTGTTCACCCAAAATGGTGCGGCTGTCGATCTTCGACGTCACCTGGAAGGAGATGCGCGTCGGGAAATTGGCCTTGATCGTGCCGGTGATAACGTCGACGGAGGGGCGCTGCGTTGCCATGATCAGGTGGATACCGGCGGCACGCGCCATCTGGGCGAGACGCTGGATGGCGCCTTCGATTTCCTTGCCGGCGACCATCATCAGGTCGGCCATCTCGTCGACGACAACGACAATATAGGGCATCGGCGACAGGTCGAGTTCCTGTTCCTCGTAGACGATCTCGCCGTTGTGACGGTCAAAACCGGTCTGCACGTTGACGGTGATCGTCTCGCCCTTTTCGCGGGCCTGGGCGGCGCGGGCATTGTAACCGTCGATATTGCGTACACCGAGCCGCGACATCTTGCGATAACGATCCTCCATCTCGCGCACGGCCCATTTCAGCGCCAGCACGGCCTTTTTCGGATCGGTGACGACGGGGGTCAGGAGGTGCGGGATGCCGTCATAGACCGACAGTTCCAGCATTTTCGGGTCGATCATGATCAGGCGGCATTCTTCCGGACGCAGCCGGTAGAGAAGCGACAGGATCATGGTGTTGATGGCAACCGACTTGCCCGAACCGGTGGTGCCGGCGACCAGCAGATGCGGCATCTTGGCAAGTTCTGCAATGACAGGTTCGCCACCGATGGTCTTGCCAAGGCAGAGCGCCAGGCGGTGCTTGGTTTCCCAATAATCCTCGCACTCGATGAGTTCGCGCAGGAAAACCGTTTCGCGAACGGCATTCGGCAGCTCGATGCCGATGACATTGCGGCCGGGAACGACCGCGACGCGCGCCGACAGCGCCGACATGGAGCGGGCGATATCATCGGCCAAGCCGATGACGCGCGAGGATTTGACGCCGGGCGCCGGCTCAAATTCGTAAAGCGTGACCACCGGGCCGGGGCGCACGTCGATGATTTCGCCGCGCACACCAAAATCTTCCAGAATGCTTTCGAGAAGACCGGCGCTCTGCTGCAACGCATCCGGCTGCACGGTTTCGGCCTGCTGGCCAAACGGCTCCTGCAGAAGCGCAATCGGCGGAAATTCGTAGGCGTCGTCGCTTTCGCGCACGGCCATGGCACCAGACAGACCCGGCAGGCCCTGCGGCTTGCGCCGCGAAATCGGCACAATGGCGCGGGCCGGCGGCTGTTGCGGCTGAACGGCCACGGTTTCGGCTGTTGTTTCAGCAGCCACGGCTTCGACCGGTGCGACAACGGTTTCCTCGATCACCGGCACGGGAGCCACGACCGGCTCGACGGCAACGGCGTCCAGCGGCGGATGAACCGGCGGCGCAACAGGGGCCGGGATGGCCATGACGGTTTCGCGTGGCTCGGCTGCAATGGGCTGAACGGGGCGTTTCTCAAACCGGGTTCCGGGACGCACCTCGCGGTAAAGCGCCGTCACGGAATTCGGCACCAGCGGATGGGAAAGGCGCACCACTTCGGCCGGGCGCCGCATAACGACGGGGGCGGCGTGGAAGGTTTGCGGGGCTGCGGGCTTCTCCACGGCCGGAGGTACCGCAGGCGCCACATCGGCATCCATGCCGGCTTCGAAGAAGGCGAAATCGGAGAGCCACAGCTTGGGCGCTGACGGCGTATCGCAAGAAGCCGGTGTCGCGGCAACCGGCGCGGCAGACGTCACCGGCGAGGCGACCTCGGGCGATACGGCAGGAGCTTGCGCGGGCGCCGTCGCGGCTGGTGCGAACGGGGCAGCCACGGCGTTGGCAAAAGCGGGCTGGGCAGGCGAATAGGCAGGCGCGATGTGAGACTGCGCGGTATTAACGGGAGATGCGATTTCGGTGGTCTTTTCTGCAGGCATTTCGGCTTTCGGGTCTTCCTTCGGCGCCGGCCGCTTGAAGATGAGCGCGCGCGGCGAAGGTTGCGGCTTCACCTTTGGCGGAGCCGGTATCTGCTGCATGGCGGTTGCCACGCCCTGCAGCGCATTGACGAGCAATTCGGGCGCAAGCGTGGCGTTTTCATTGACCGGTGGCTGGGCATTCACATCGAGCGGCTCGACCAGCCGTCCCGCCGCTGCCGGCATGCGTTCTTCCGGGGCGACGGGTGCCACCTGGTCGCGACCACGCGGCCGGGCAAGAATGCTTTCCGGCGTGCGGGTGAACCGCACATTGGGTGCCAGTTTAAAGGCCGCCTGCCAGGGCGCCTGCTCAATGGTCGCTTCGTTCGGATCGACAGTCGGTGTCCGGCGCTGCGGCTCAGGTTCGCGGCCGTCGAGGGGACCCTCGTCGGACTGCATGGTTTCAAGGGACTTGGGGAAGTTCGTTCTATGAAAATGCATCACACCAACCGCGTACAAATGGCAGTGCTATTAAGTAGAAAATAAAGGTTAATGGCTCCTTTAGAGCCGCCTCCGGCTGTGCGATTTCATAACCTGTGACAGTCTGTCCGGTTCGGGCATGGGCTATATCAAGCCTTTGGACATAAAAGATAAAACACGAAAATCCGCACATTTTACGGCATCGGACTGTTTAACGCGGGCGCTTCTTGAAGGGCGGGTGCGCGGGATCTCTTTGGCGGCCCCTCCTCCCCTCGCCAGCACCCCCAAACGGCAAGGCCACCCCTCCACGATCTGCCGCGCATGCCCTGTCGAGACACCTTTGAATTTAATCGACAGATGGCCTGCAGTATGATGGATGAAGACAAACAACAGACGGATTGGCGATGGCGACGACAACTGCACACGATGTTCAAGACCCGGCCCGCACGCGCGGATCCGGTACCCAGACTGTTTATGCCACTATCCGCCGGGAAATTCTGGCGATGACGCTGGAGCCGGGTTCGCCGCTGGACGAGGTCAAATTGTCGGAACGGTTCGGCATGTCGCGCACTCCGGTGCGCGAAGCGCTGCTGCGGCTCTCCGCCGATGGCCTGACGACCACCCTGCCGAACCGCAACACCATCGTTGCCGCCATCGACTTTGCTGCCCTGCCCGCCTATTTCGAAGCGTTGACGCTGATGTACCGGGTCACCACGCGCGGAGCGGCCGGCCGCCGGAGCGCTGGTCCCGCACGGGACATTCGCGCCCGCCAGACTGAGTTTGCACGGGCTGTCGACGCGCAGGATGCCTATGCGATGATCGAGGCAAACCGCGAGTTCCACGTCGCCATCGCCGAACGGGCCGGCAATGCCTATTACACCACCTTCTTTACCCGGCTGCTCGATGAAGGGCGACGAATCCTGCGCCTCTATTATTCGACCTTCGACGACCGGCTGCCCCGGCAATATGTCGAGGAGCACGAGGACATGATCATGGCTATCGAAGCCGGCGACGTGGAGCGGGCCGACACATTGGCGCTTGCCCATGCAGCGCAGATCGTGGCGCAGATACAGGAGTATCTGGCGCGCGACGCCGCCAATGCGCGCGACCTCAAGAACATCTGACATCAACCTTCTGCCGGCTTTCGACTTGCGCCGGGCGCTGTCTTGCCCAGCTTCCGACATCGCCACGCTTTTCCATCGACAATGAAAATACAAAGTGTATACTAATCTTAATTCCGGCCTCGGCACTCCTTGCCGACCCGCTTTTTTGATGGAGATTGCAATGACCTCGAACATTTTCACCGGCTGCATTCCGGCCCTGATGACGCCGTGCCATGCCGACCGCACGCCTGATTTCGACGGTCTCGTGCGCAAGGGCCGCGAGCTGGTGGATGCCGGCATGTCGGCGGTTGTCTATTGCGGATCGATGGGTGACTGGCCGCTGCTGACGGATGCGCAACGCATGGAAGGCGTCGAGCGCCTGGTGAAGGCGGGGCTTCGGGTCATCGTCGGAACCGGCGCCGTCAACACAAAAATCGCCGCCGAACATGCAGCGCATGCGCAGAAGGTTGGCGCACACGGCCTGATGGTCATTCCGCGGGTGCTTTCCCGCGGCACGTCCGTTTCGGCCCAGCGGGCGCATTTCAAGACGATCCTGTCGGCGGCTCCCGATCTGCCGGCCGTCATCTACAACAGCCCCTATTACGGTTTTGCCACGCGCGCCGACCTGTTTTTCGAACTGCGCCGCGAACACAAGAACCTCATTGGCTTCAAGGAATTCGGCGGCCCGGCAGACCTGCGTTATGCCGCTGAAAACATCACCAGCCGTGACGATGAAGTGACCCTGATGGTCGGCGTCGATACCGCCGTTTTCCACGGTTTTGTCAATTGCGGCGCATCCGGCGCCATCACCGGCATCGGCAATGTGCTGCCCCGCGAAGTGCTGCATCTGGTTTCGCTCTGCGAGGCCGCCGCCAAGGGCAATGCGACCGCACGCACGCAGGCACTTGAGCTGGAAGCAGCACTTGCCGTGCTCTCCTCCTTCGATGAAGGCCCGGATCTCGTTCTCTTCTACAAGCACATGCTGGTGATGACCGGAAATCCCGAATTCACGCTGCACTTCAACGAAACCGACAGCCTTTCCGACAGCCAGCGCGGCTTTGTCGAAAAGCAGTTCAAGCTGTTCCAGGCCTGGTATGCCGAATGGTCAAAAACCGTTGCACCCGTCTCTCAGGAAAAGGCTGCCTGAGGCCGCCGCTGCACTCATCGAAAATGACTTGGGTATTGAGGCGGCAGAGTTTGGACTGCCGCCTTAATGCGTTCTGTAGTCTGGAGGCGTTGGCTGCGGCAGAGGGCGAACTGACACGATAACGGAGATAGTCAGCTTTCGGCCCGAAGCAGTCACCAGAGCGCTGGTCTTCGAACGTTCCGCAGTTCAAATATGACTTCGTCCATCGGCGTGGTCCGCTTCCGAAATTAGCCAGATGATCGTCAGGATTACTCAGCGGACAACTTTCCAGCGAGAGGCACCCACACCCAATGCAGTCGTCAAGTTGATCACGAAGGCGGACAAGTCGTTCGATTCTCTCATCAAGGACTTTCCGCCATTCTGAGGGTGCCGCTTGCCAGTCAGTTCTGCCCACAGCCTGGCCGCGCGGAACCCTCACCAGCATCGACCGGATTTCCGAAAGCGACAGCCAAAGAGACTGGGCGACCCGAATGATGGCCACGCGCCGCAGTTCGCGCCGATCATAACGCCGA
The DNA here is from genome assembly GCF_058242805.1 of Neorhizobium sp. PAMB6716. Classification (NCBI taxonomy): domain Bacteria; kingdom Pseudomonadati; phylum Pseudomonadota; class Alphaproteobacteria; order Hyphomicrobiales; family Rhizobiaceae; genus Neorhizobium; species Neorhizobium sp. PAMB6716. The sequence goes on along the minus strand of NZ_JBZAYW010000002.1, from coordinate 831,396 downwards.
TGACCCGCTGCCGTCCTGCTGCTGTGGATCATCCCCTCTGACTCGTAATAATGCAGCGCCGATAGCGCGATGCCAGCCCGCGCTGCCATTTGGCCCACCGTTAGATCGCCGTGCCTAATCATTTGCTCTGTCGGCAACATATCGCTTGACCTCAAGTTACCTTGAGGATGCAGTCTCCGCGAGGGTCACGAAAAACGCAAGGATTTACATGCCGGAACCTTCGCAGCGATCACGTGCTTACGGCGGCACTGCACGCCTCACACGTTTTATTGCAGCCAGTGGGCTAACAAATCTCGGAGACGGGATCGCGACAATCGCGTGGGCATGGACAGCCTCTCTTTTGACGCGCGATCCGCTGTTGATCGCACTGGTCGCAGTCGCCCTCAGACTACCCTGGGCGATCTTTGCACTGCCCGCCGGGATCATAACTGATAGAATGGATCGCCGGAAACTCATCCTGAGAATGGATGTGTTACGAGCTGTCGCTTTCGGTGTCGCGGCGGTGGCGCTTTACAGCCAGTTGCCATTGTCAGCCCCTCCCCAAACGGGGCTCACATCGCCACTGGCGTTTGTTGTTCTCACCCTTACGGCTCTCATTGTCGGTGCGGCCGAGGTGTTTCGGGACAATGCCGCGCAGACCATGCTTCCCGCGCTTGTTCCGCCTGACAAATTGGAACGGGCAAATGGCAGACTCTGGAGTGTCGAGCTTACGGGTAACGCCCTCATTGGTCCGCCCGTAGGTGCAGCACTGGTTGGCGTCGCACTGCCCTTTCCGTTTACCGCGAATGCAATCGCCTACGCTCTGGCTGCTTTGATTGTGGGCAACATTGGCGGCAACTTTCAGCCTGCCCAATCCGCTCGGCGAAACTGGCGGGCGGAATTGGCCGAGGGAATGGCATTCTTAAGAGGCGCTCCGCTTCTACGGCTACTTGCCTGGCTTACAGGGTTTTGGAACCTGTTCTTTCAGATGGTCATGATCGCATTGGTACTGCATGTTCAGGAGAACCTTGGCCTGTCGTCAGCGGCATACGGGTTAATTCTTGCTACAGGAGCCGTCGGGGGAATCGCGGGCGGTCTGTTGGGCGAGCATGTAGTGCGTCGCCTGGGGACGGGTCCTACCGCGCAATGGATGCTCTTTGTCTCCGTCCCCGCCTTTGTCGGCATAGCATTGGCCCCCAATGCAGTGTCTCTAGCATTAATCCTTGCCTTGTTCGAATTCGCCGGATTGGTATGGAATACGGTGTCGGTTTCCACCCGCCAGCGCATGATACCTGACCATCTTAGGGGCCGTGTGAACAGTGTTTATCGTCTGCTGGCCTGGGGAATGATGCCGCTTGGTCTCCTGCTATCGGGGCTCATCGTTCGTGGCCTTGATGGCATTGTCCCTCGACAAGTTGCGCTGGTTGCTCCGTTTTGGGTTGCAGCCGCAGGCGTGTTCATTGTCGTCATAGTCGGCTGGAAGCAACTCAAGTCAGGGCTCGGTCGTAGTGAAGCATGTGATTGACGGCTAAAGGGCAGACGCGTCGCGTGAGGACCGCTTTCGGCGCATTTCAGCCGAAAAATCATTCGGGTTCAATGACAAAGGTTGCCTCCTGCCTCAGAGCGTCATCCCGCCCCTAGCTCCCCCCCAGCGCTTCGGAGGCGGCTTTGCCGGCATTGGTGAGAAGGTCGACATAATCTGCCTTGCGGGCCTCGTCGAAGCGGAAGAGCGGGAAGGAAATCGAGATGGCGGCGATGGGGTGCCCGAGGTAGTTGAAGATCGGAGCCGCCATGCATCTCACGCCAGCCTCGCTTTCCTCCACCTCCTCCGCATAACCGCGGGTGCGGGTCTCCTCAAGATCGGACAGAAGCTGAGCGCGGTCGGTGATTGTGCGAGGTGCGCGCTGTTCAAGCGCCATGCGAGCAAGCCGCTCGGCAATTTCCGCCTCGTCGCGAAATGCCAGAAGCGCCTTGCCAAGGGCCGTGCTGTGCAAAGGGCTGCGCAGGCCGAGCGGTGATTTCATCGCAAGATTGAAGGCGGCATCGTATTTGTGGATGTAGACGACCTTGTCCTCGCGGCTGTCGAGAATGCCAAGGTTGATGGATTCACCCGTTGCCCGTGACAGCCGGCCCATCGCGGAATCTGCTGCCCGCAACAGATCGGCCTGCTCGCTCAGCGAGCGCGCTCCAAGGCTGAACAGTTTTAGCGTCAGGCCGTATTTCTCGGTTTCCGGATCCTGCTCGACATAACCGAGATCCACCATCGTCTGCAGCAGGCGATGCGCCGTGGTCTTCGACGTCATCGCCTTTTGCGAAAGATCCGCAAGCCCGATCTGGCGCGCCTCCACCAGTGCCTCCAGCACAGCAAAGACCTTGAGGACGGCGGCGGCATTTTCTGTCTTGGCGGGCTGATCCGACATGGGCGTGTTCTAAATTTTCCGGAACTGCATTCTGGATTTCACGGCGGGGTCTGTCAAGCAGGGTGCGAGCCCCGCTCTTCCCCTCCTCCGCTGCGGTTCTCAACCCCTTGACGATCAAACCGCACGCCAAAAGAGCGGATACAAAAACGGCGTTGAAATGCGTGGCGGAGTGTGGTCTGCTCCGTTTCCGGAACCAAGTTCCGAAAATATTTCAACTGGGGAGGAGTTGAAGCATGCATCCTCTGCTACGGCAGAAGCCCACCTTGCTGGCACGGGACCAGATTTGCGCGCTGATCGACCGGTTGACGGACAATCTCATCCATATCGAGGACAAGACAGGGGAATATCTCCTGAAGCTCGAGGATGGGCGCGTCATCGACACGAAGGGTTGGGCCGGCTGGGAATGGACGCACGGCATTGCCCTTTACGGCCTCTTCAAATACTGGCAGCAGACCGGGCAGAAAGAGGTGATGGCGATCATCACGGACTGGTTCGAGGCCCGCCTTGCAGAGGGCACACCCACCAAGAACATCAACACGGTTGCCCCCTTCCTGACGCTTGCGCATCTCTACGAGATGAACCGCGATCCACGTTTTCTGCCCTATCTCGAAACCTGGGCCGAATGGGTGATGCACGAGATGCCGCGCACCCGCGAGGGTGGATTGCAGCACATCGTCTATAACAGCGTCAACGACCAGCAGATCTGGGATGACACGCTGATGATGAGCGTGTTGCCGCTGGCCAAGATCGGCCTTGTGCTGAACCGGCCGGATTTCGTCGAGGAAGCCAAATACCAGTTTCTGCTGCACGCGCAGTATCTGATGGATACCGAGACGGGCCTGTGGTTCCACGGCTTCACCTTCGATGGTCACCACAACTTCGCCCGCGCCCGCTGGGCGCGCGGCAACAGCTGGATCACTATCGCCATCCCGGAATTCATCGAGCTGCTCGATCTTGCCGAGGGCGATCCGCTTCGCCGGCATCTTCTGTCCGTTCTGTCGCGCCAGGCCTCCGCCTTGAAGGCGCATCAGGATGCCTCCGGGCTGTTTCACACCCTGATCGACGACTCCGACAGCTATCTGGAAGCCTCGGCCACGGCAGGTTTTGCCTATGGCCTGATGAAGAGCGTGCGCAAGCGTTATCTCGGCCCCGACTATCTCGAAACGGCAGAGCGCGCCATGAAGGGCGTGATCGACAATATCAGCCCGCAGGGAGAGCTGCTGCAGGTGTCCTTCGGGACGGCAATGGGCAATGACCTCGATTTCTACCGGCAGATCCGTCGCACATCCATGCCCTATGGGCAGGCGATGGCGATGTTATGCCTGACCGAACTGCTGCGCAGTCAGATCTGACATATCTGTCGAAAGGGCTGCGGAGAGAAAGACAAACAGGCTGCCCGATCGGAGGAGCGATCGGGCGGTGCAATCATCTCAAGGAGGAGGAGAACATGATGAACCTGACGAGACGCAAGCTGTTGGGCGCCGTAGGCGCTGGCCTTGCAGCTTCGCAGCTGGCAACCGGGCCAGCGCGGGCCGCCACCCGCATCCGCCATTACTGGTGGGGCAACCCTGAGCGCGACAAGCGTACCTTTGCAGTGATCGACCTGTTCCAGAAGGAAAATCCCGGCGTGGAAGTCTCGGGCGAGACCATCGGCTGGGGCGATTACTGGACCAAGATGGCCACCCAGACCGCCGGCCGCAACATGGCGGATCTGGTGCAGATGGATTACCGGTTCCTGTTTGAATATGTCCGCCGCGGTGCGCTGAAGCCGCTCGACGAATTCATCGGCAAAAGCCTGATGATTGCCGATTTCGACAAGGGTCCGCTTGCCGGCGGCGAGGTCGACGGCAAGCTCTATGCGCTCAACATCGGCTCCAACAGCCAGGTGATCGTTTACAACAAACGGCTGTTCGAGGAAGCCGGCATCAAGGCCGACCTCATCAACTGGACCTGGGACGATTTTGCCAAGACCTGCGAAACGATCACGGCCAAATCCGGCGGCAAGGTGAAGGGTTCGGACGATCTCGCCCTGATGATCGAAACCTTCGAATCCTGGGTTCGCCAGAACGGCCGCGAATTCTACGACAAGGACGGCAAGGTGACAGCCACCGCAGAGGATGTTGCAACCTACTGGCAGTTCTGGGCGGACCTGCGCAAGAAGGACGTGGTGCGCGGCAAGGAAAAAACCGTCATCCTCGATGCGCCGATTGCTGAATCCGGTGTTGCCGTCGGCGATACCGCCATGGCGCATTTCTGGTCCAATCAGCTCGTCGGCATCCAGTCTGCGGCCAAGGACAAGATCGGCGCGGCCATGGTGCCCCACAAGAAGGATGGCAAGCCCGGCCAGTTCATCAAGCCCTCGATGTTCCTGTCGCTGTCGCGCGATGCCAAGGATCCGGCAGCGGCAATCGCCTACATGAACGCCTGGGTCAACGATCCCGCCATAACAGGTGTTCTCGGCCTTGAACGCGGCATTCCCGCCTCGCCCAAGGTGCGCGAAGCACTGGCGCCGAAGCTCACCGAGGTCGAAAAGCTCTCCGTGGACTATTTCGATGCGATCCAGTCCAAGGTCGGGCCGCTTCCCCTGCCAGCCCCGAAGGGGGCCGGCGAGGTGCGCGACGCCTTCATGCGCATCGGCACGGACGTGGTTCTGGCAAGGCTTGATGCCAAGGACGCGGCCGCCACCTTCATCGATGATGCCCAGGCCATCGTCGAACGGGCGCAGTGACAGGCAACGTCCTTCCGCCTTCCATCTCCCGGATCGGTCCAAGGACCACCGGGAGATCCAGAATTCTTGCGGGCTGCGCCGCTTTTCGGCGCAGCCGCCAATACGACCACGATCCTTGAATTTTTGTATCAGTTGACTTCAACAGGATATATCCATGCCCGCTCCCCTCTCCTTTGGCGTTATCGGCATCGATCACAACCATATCTACGGAATGATCGAAGGCTTGACCGCCGCCGGCGCAAAATTTTCCGGCTTTGCCGTCACACCCGATACCCCGCAATCCACAATAGACAGTTTCGTCGCCACCTATCCTGATGTGCCGCTCAGGACACCGGCGCAAATTCTCGAAGATGACCACATCGGTCTGGTGCTCAGCGCCGCGATCAACAGCGAGCGCGCCGCCATCGCCATTTCCGCCATGCAGCACGGCAAGGATGTGCTGGTCGACAAGCCCGGCTGCACCACGCTTGAGCAACTTGCGGCGATCCGGCAGACAACCGTTGAAACCGGCCGGCGCTGGACCGTGTGCTTTTCCGAACGGCTGACGGTGGAAAGTGTGACGCTGGCTGACCGCCTCATTGCGGAAGGGCGTATCGGCACGGTGGTGCAGACCGTCGGTCTCGGCCCGCACCGGCGCAATTCCCACCTGCGGCCAGACTGGTTCTGGGATCGCAACCGCTTTGGCGGCATTCTGACCGACATCTGCGCCCACCAGTTCGACCAGTTCCTGCATTTTACCGGGTCATCTGAGGCACGCGTCATCTCCGCCCATGTGGCCAATGTCGCCAATCCGGATCGTGCAGACTTTCAGGATTTCGGCGAGGTGCTGCTGGAAGGCAATGGCGGGCGCGGTTATGCGCGGGTGGACTGGCTGACACCCGATGGTCTTCCCACCTGGGGCGATGGACGCATGACCATTCTTGGCACGGAGGGGTATCTGGAACTGCGCAAATATATCGATATTGCCGGACGACCGGGGCAGGATCACGTGTTCCTGGCCGATGCCAAGGGTGTCGAACATTTTGACGCCACCGGCGCGGGCAAACCCTTCTTCGGCCGCCTGCTGCGCGATGTGGAAGAACGGACGGAAACGGCCATGCCGCAAGCCCATGCTTTTTTGGCCACGCAACTGGCGCTTGAAGCCCAGCTTCTGGCAGAAAAGGGAGCTGCATCATGACGGAGCGCATTCGTGTCGCCATCGCAGGCGCTGGCATCGGCAAGGCCCACATTACCGGATATGCCCAGCTGCCGCATCTTTTCGACGTGCGTTATGTCTGTGATCTCAATCCGGAGCGGGCCGAAAGCGGCGCTGCGGAAGCCCCCGGCAGCCGCCCCATTTCCGATCTCGATATCGTGCTTTCCGACCCGGAGGTGGATCTTGTCGATCTCTGCCTGCCGCCCCGCCTGCATGCGCCGATGACGCTTGCAGTTCTGGCCGCGGGCAAACATGTGGTCTGCGAAAAGCCGCTGGCCGGCTCCATTGCCGAAGTCGCGGAGATCCGGAACGCTGCCGCCCGTGCCGATCGTCAGGTTTTTCCGATCTTCCAGTATCGCTATGGCGCAGGCTACCATGCCGCCCATGCCCTGAAGATGAAAGGCCTGCTCGGCCGGCCTTACGTGCTGTCGCTCGAAACCCATTGGGACCGGCGGGCCGATTATTACGCAGAGCGCTGGCGCGGCACCTGGTCGGGTGAACTCGGCGGCGCGCTGGTCAGCCACGCCATCCATGCCCATAATCTGGTAGCGCATCTGGCCGGCGAGATCACGGAGGTCGCCGCCTTCATCGATACGCGCGTCAACCCGATCGAGACGGAAGACTGCGCAGCCCTTTCCATGCGAACAAGCGAGGGAGCGCTCGTCTCCTCCTCGATCTCGCTTGGCGCCTGCGGCAGCACATCGCGTTTTCGTGCTCTGTTCGAGCATATGACGATCACCTCCGGCACGGAACCCTATCACATCGGATCGGGCCCCTGGACGTTTGAGGCAAGAGATCCTGGAAAGCAGGCCGAAATCGATGACATCGTTGCCGCCAATGCCGAGGGCATCTTCCGCTTCGCCGGCCAGTTTGCCGACATTCATGCCCGTCTCACCGGTCGCCCGGAATTCTACCTGCCGTCTCTCGATGAGGCCTATCAGTCGATCGAGTTGATCACGGCGCTCTACGATTCCGCCCGCAACCGCCGCATCGTCAGCCTGCCGCTGCCTGCCGACCATCCCCTCACCCATGGCTGGCTGCCCGGCTGACACGGCAGATGTGAGAAAACAATGCCGGACATCCCTCATCGGCTGTCCGGCCACCCCGAAAAGCTTGCCTCATCCAGTTTTCCGTTCATTTCCGCCGTTTTGTCTCATCAGCGCCATGACCATGGGGGCAAGCGAGAACTCACCCCGTTCGGCCTTTCGCGTGAGATCGCGTAAGTAACCGCCGGCGGAATTGATCTGGCCGGCCCGTTCCAGAATGCAGGCCATGACGATGGCCGCATTTTCAGCCCCAAGGATTTCGCAGGCGTTCTGGTAGGCCGACGGGCTGACGCCGAGCATCGAGCGGGTGACGACCGCCGCGACCAGAAGATCGCGCCAACTGCGGATATCGCCATCCGGGCCGTAATCGAGGATCTGCGGGCAGGCTTTCAGCACCATCGGCAAGGGCAGCGGTTTTAACCGCTCGGCAAGTTTTTCACGCAGGCCCCGATCATGCTGGCCGACCGGATTGCCGGCGGAACCGGACGCGCCCTCGGTTGCGGAGGTCGATCCGTTCGTTTGGCTTTCTGCCCACCCCTCCCCTGTCGGCCCGGCTGGCGGTGTCTGGTCTTCACCTGGGTTTTCGCCCTGCTTTTTTTCTAAAGCGGGTTCAAGTTCATTAAAGGATTCGGGTTTTGAATTCTGTATGTGATAGCCAAAATGGATAGCACTGGCGTCTGTTTTTTGACTTTTTAGCTGCATTTCCAGAATGTTGAGCACTTCTTCGCGCAGCATCTGCATGTCTTCCAGGATCGCCGTGACCGATGTGAGATCGGCACGGCGCGGAAGTCGGGCGACAAGCGCGATATAATGGCTCTCGACCACATCCCAATTGCCCGACGCCCCCTCCTCGATGGCTGCCGTAATCAGCTTGCGGATATCGCGACGGCAGATCGTCAGTGCTTCCCGCGCCTGCGATAGCGCCCGCCGTTCGGCTGCGACCGATTGTGCCAGATGGGCAAACTCTTCCGAGCGCAACAGAAGCGGTGCCAGGCTAAAACCAAAGGCCCGCTCGATCTCGCCCCCGGCCTGACGGCGCACATAACGTTTGCCATTGGGGCTATCGCGGCGATGGAGAAGTCCTGCGTCGACCAGCGCTGCCAGATGCCGGCGCAGTGTTGTGCCCGCAATGCCGTGGGCGCGAAGGCTCAACTGCTCGTTGGAGGGAAACACCACGAGCCCTTTTTCTTGAGATAGATCCGTTTCCGGATAAAAGCTCAGAAGCGCGTTCAGCACCGCAAGGCTTCGATCCTGCAGTCCAAGCTTTTCGCGCGCTTCCGCGACATCGCGAAACAGCTTCCATTTGTCCACCACCTTGCCGGCGCGGATGTCCTCTGCCTGCATTTGCCCTTTCACGAGCGTAAGCGAAACCCCACGCCGCCCAAAGGGCGTCGTCACTCCATGCGTCTGCATTGTCCTTCACCTTCAAACAGGCAAAAGATCCCGGCCCGTCAAAACAGACGGCTGTAAAAGCTTGACAGCGATTCGGGGAAATGCGATTCTCAGTCTGCTAGAACTTCGAGAAGGGCTTCCACGACGTCAATGTCGCTTGGGGGCCTTTTTCTTTTGCGGTTCAAATCTCCTTATGTGTTCTCACTGTCCTTGAACTCCCGCCAGAGGCGCTCAAGATCGTCCGAAACAATGTGTCCGAATTGACCGGCATCCTTCGCCTTTAAAGAGAAAGCGAAAGGTTTCCGGCGTTGTTTTATCTCAGGGCCTTCTGCGCGTTCGGCGGAAATTTTTTGATCGGCACCATGTCAAACTTCGTGGAAATTTCGCCGCCCTGACCCAGGATCGTATCGGCAAAACTCATCACGGGCTCAAAAGCCGGCATTATCACGTTCATTTTCCTTGTTGCCGTTAGTTACGTTGTTTTCCGCATAACCCGGTAATCATCGTGACTGTTATCCGATTCCCTTGTCGTGGCAAGAACATTGGCGGCGAAAGCAGCAACCCATGGCCCGGAGAGGCCGGATTTCGCCCGATTTGACCGAGTTTTTCTGCAACTGACGTCGCCGGAACACGCTGCGCGCCCGCCGGCATGGTCGATGTCAGCTCGCATCGACCTCTCCCTGAACTCCCTCGATATCGTGGTAAGACCCGGCACAGGCTGCTCTGAGAGCGACGTTTGCCCCGTCCCCCCATCTCTCTATTTGGCATGAGACGGCAATGGCCGGCCACGCTGAAGCGCGGCCGGCCGAAGGTCGATCGTCAGGATGCCGATCAGAAGGTCTTTGTCAGCGAAATCTTCAGGTAACGGCCCGGCTCGGAATAGAAGGCTCGGTTTGCCGAGGTAATGGACGTGACGTCCTTCGTCTCCATCGCGTCATAATATTCCTTGTCGAAGAGATTGTAGACGCCTGCCTGAACACGCAGGCCCTTTGCCTGCTCCGGCTCCCACCAGGCCGTCAGGTTGACGATGCCATAACCCGGCGCCTTGTAGGTTGCGCTCGAGAGATCGGACACGCCCTTGGACAAGACCCAGTCCGCATTGGTGCCCCAACTTTCCCGGCTATAACCGGCCCCGATTATGGCCTTCAGCGGCGCGACCGAGTCGAGAACTTCGCCGCTGTCCAGATCCTCGGCATTGGCATAAGCGAGCGAGGAATGCAGTTCAAAACCGTGGCCGACATCCGCATGCGCCTTGGCTTCGGCGCCGTAGATGCGGACGCGATTGCGGTTGAAGTAGCGATAGGTGCCGAGGCTGTAACCCGATTGCGCAGAGGTCTCGGTGTCGATGAAGTTGCGGTAGCGGTTGTAGAAAACGCTGAGCCGCAGGCCACGATCCTCAGACCCCAGATCGGCCCCAACCTCGACGCCACTGCCGGTCTCGGCATCGAGATCCGGATTGCCGACCATACGGTAGAAGGGCGCATTGTCGTAATTGCCGTAAAGCTGCGCCACCGTCGGCGCCCGGAAGGACATGGCCCACTGGGCAAAGAGGGTGACCTGCGGCGAGACGGCCCATTCGGCACGCAGTTTTGGCGAGAAGGCGGAATCGGAAACGGAGGCCGGCAGCCCCGCATACCCTTGATTGGCTTCGTAGGCCGCACTCGCCTGCGGGCGATAATCGAAATAATCAAAGCGCAGGCCGGGGGTTATAGAAACGCCGCTGCTGCCGATATCGATCCGGTCATCGAGGAAAACGCCGATGCGGGTGCCGTCAACATCCGGCGTATCCGACTGGTTGACGTGATAATAGGCGCAGGCGCTGACATAATTCGTCCCGCAGGAGTCGCTGCCTGTCGTGTAGCTGTGGGTGCCGAAGAATGCGAGGTCGGTGCCGACTGTCACTTCATGCTTCAGCTGGCCGGTCTCAAATTCGCTGCTGGCCGAACCGACGAAACCCACGGTGTTTTCACGGCTTTCCGTCGAGCGGCCGTAAGCGCCAACGGGAGCCGTCGTGCGGGTGGCGAGATACCCTTCGTCGCGATCCATGTGCTGGTAGTAGAGCGAGGCCCGCGCGCTTTTCAGCCAGGCGTCCTCGGCCATGGCCTCGTATTCGTAGTCAAGGGAAACGCGGTCGCGGGTGGTGTCGGTCTGATAATCGTAGGCGCTATAGGTCGAGGAATAACTCGACATCTTGTCCGTATCTTCCCGCGTCTTGAACTGTTCCGCAGTCAGGCCGATCGTATGTCCGCCCTCCAGTTCCTGCCGCAGCTTGAAGAGCAGGTTGGACGTGTAGGTATCGGCGGGGTCGGCCACCGTGCGGGTGCTGCGCGTGCTGTCATTTGTACCCTTGGTGTCTGTCTCGTTGCCGCGCTTGTAGCTGCCCTGCAGCAAAATCGAAGTTCCCTCGATCTTCTTTGCCAGCGCCGCGGCACCCTTGATCGACCGGTCGGAGCCATCATACAGCGTGGTGGCGAAGCCGCCCCAATCCTTGCCTTCACCGATCAGGTCTTCCGGCTCCAGGGTCCTCAGAACCACCGCGCCGCCGAGCGCACCGGAACCGGCACGGCTGGAATCGGCACCGCGCAGGATGCTGACACTGGAAAGCGAACTGAAATCGAAGCTGTCGACGCCGCCGGAGGAGAAATTCCAGGCCAGCCTGTCATCAAGATAGGGAATGGCGACACCGTCGATGGTGGTCAGGATGCGGTCGTCGTCAAGACCGCGCAATGCAAATCCCTTGGAGCGCGACGAATAGCTGATGCCGGCCTCTTCCGTATTGCCAAGATCGTCGATCGACTGGATGTCGCGCTTGGCAAGCGTCTCGCGATCGGTTCTCGTCGCAAGCGGCGTATCGTCGGCGCCACCCTTCACGCGGTCGCCCTTGACGACCACTTTTGGTAGCACCGTCGCCTCGTCTTGCTTGTTTACCTGGGATGCGCTGTCCTGCGCGCCGGCCTGGCCGGCACCGCTGATCAGGCTCAATGCCGTGAACAGCATCAATGCCTTGCGATGGCGTGAAACACTCACTGTCTTTCCCTTCATTCGTCATCGGAAATACCGGTGCGCAAAGGCCCCTTGCCCGTGCGGCAACGCGGTGGGCGCTCGGCATAAAACCGAACGCTGCCAAAGGGTTATTTTAATATGATTATAACACTCAAGATAAAAGAAACCGCAGAAACATTCGGAAACGTCCCCAAAATGCCCTGTCGCAAAATTGCAACAAATGCGCCGATCCAACGTTTCCGTGCGCGATCATGGTGCGGGAACTGCAGAACGCCTGTGCACGCAGGAGGGGTGTGAGACCGGTCCCGGAGGGAGGGACCGGCCCACGGCAGAGGAAACGGCAGGGGCGTCTCTTCTGCTAATCGAACTTCATGTCCAGCAAGTCGTGTCAGTCGAGGTGGATCTCGATGACACCGTCCTCCGAAAGGCGGCCCTCGACGATCTGTCCGTGGTGCTTGTGCGCCTGCGCCCGGATGCGCACAGCGGAGAGATCAAGCTCGCGAACGATGGCTGGCATGTCCTGCGCAGCGGCCGGAGCGGTCCCGCAAGCCGCGTGCAATCCGCCAGGCAGGGCCCGGAGGACGCCGCGTAAACGGTCGGCAAAGGCGATGATTGCCGAAACCTCTTCATTTCTGCACATGGGGACCCTCGTTCGTGTCCACCACCAGCGGCTGCTCCGCGTCCACCGTTCCCGACCAGCCGCCGCCCAGCGCCTTGTTGAGCGAGATGAAATAGGTGGCGGTGTTGGCCGTGCTCTGGATGTAGCTTTCTTCGGCCGAGTAAAGCGAAGTCTCCGCATCAAGCACGTCGAGGAAACCTGAGGCCCCGGACTGGTAGAGATTGCGCGACAGATCCGCCGCCTGCCGGTAACCGGCCACCGACTGGCGCAGCTTCTCCTGGCGCAGGCGCGACTGGGTCAGCCCGATCACGGCGTTCTCGGTATCCTCCATCGCGGTCGCCACTGCCGATTGATAGGCGACGAAGTATCTGTCTCGCGTCGCCTTCGCTTCGTCCACCGCAGCCTTCAACTGTCCGCCCTGGAAGAGCGGGATGGAGACGCTCGGGCCGAGCGACCAGCCGATGGTCGACTTGCGGGCGAGATCCGAGACGCTCGCGGCTGACGTGGTGACATCGCCGGTCAGGCTGATGGAGGGATAACGGGCGGCCTCCGCCCCGCCGACCTTGGCCGTATAGGCCGCCAGATCGCGCTCCGCCGCCTTCACATCCGGCCGGCTGAGCAGGATCTCGGCCGGGATGCTGGCGGGCATGGTGCGCTTCGGCACGGGGATCGGTGCCGGCTTCTTCAGGCGCGCCTCCACCGCATCCGGCCTCTGTCCAAGCAGAATGCCAAGGCGATGCGCCGCCTGCGCATAGGAAATGCGGTAGGAGGGAATATCGGCTTCGGTCGAGGCGGCGGTGGCCGCTGCCTTCGCCACATCCATGCCTGTCGCCTCGCCGGCCTCGAACTGACGCCTGGTCAGCGCGAGCACCTGCAATTGCGACTTGGCAGACCGCTCCGCCAGGCTGATCAGTGACTGGTATTCACGCGCCTCGACATAATAGGACGTAACGTCACCGGCGAGCGTCACGAGGGTCTGGCGCAGGGTCTCCTCCTCGGCCTGCTCGCTGGCGCGCGCCGCTTCGAGCGAACGCCGATCTGCGCCGAAGAGATCGATTTCCCAGCTGGCATCGAAGCCGGCCTTGTATTGCGTGCTGTGGGAGGTGTCGCCGTCACCGTTAGCACTGCGGCTGCGGGTGAGGCTGTCGGACTGGTCGAGGCTTGGCAGAAGCGCACCTTCGGCGCTGCGCGTGGTGGCCCGCGCCAGGCGCAGGTTCGCCTTGGCGGTGGCAACGTCGAGATTGCCTCTCACCGCCTCCTCAACCAGATCGTTCAACAGCAGGTCGCCAAGCCCCTTCCACCAACCGGCAAGCTCTGTCGGCTTCAGCACTTTCTTGCCGGAAGCCGCCGACCAGTTCCTGATGATTGAAAGATCCGGCTTCACGTAGTCCGGCCCGACAACACAGCCGCCAAGCATCGACGTGGCAAGCAGCACCGCGGCAAGCAGGCTTTGGCGGGTGGCGCGGCGGTCGCAATGTCCAAGTTGAGCTTCGATCGTCGTCATGGCAGGCCTTTAATGGCTGGATGCGGAGGGGGTTTCTACGGCAGCGGCCGGCGTCTTCGCGGTCTCCTCATCCTCGAATGGTCCGACATGCCCCTTGAAGACCTGGCGCACGGCGACAAACAGCAGCGGGATCAGGAAGAGCCCGAGGACCGTCGCGGAGATCATGCCGCCCATCACGCCGATACCGATGGAGTTCTGGCTGCCGGAGCCGGCGCCATTGGCCGTGGCAAGCGGCAACACGCCGAGGATAAAGGCAAGCGAGGTCATCAGGATCGGACGCAGGCGCTGGCGCGAGGCCTCCAGCGTGGCCTCTATGATATCCAGGCCACGCCGCTGCTGCTCGATGGCGAATTCGACGATCAGGATCGCGTTCTTCGCCGCAAGGCCGATGGTGGTCAGCAGCCCGACCTTGAAATAGACGTCGTTTGATTGGCCGAACAGCTTTGCCGCAAGCAGTGCCCCGAACACCCCGATCGGCACCGAGAGCATGACCGCAAACGGGATCGACCAGCTTTCGTAAAGGGCTGCAAGGGCCAGGAACACGACGAGGATGGAGATCGCATAAAGCTGCATCGCCTGGCTGCCCGACAGCCGTTCCTGCGCCGAAAGGCCCGTCCACTCATGGGAAAAGCCCTTGGGTAGTCCGGCGACCAGCGCATCGATCTCATTCATCGCATCGCCGGAGGACACACCGGGGCCGGGAGAGCCCTGGATTTCAACCGCCGAGGAGCCGTTGTAACGCTCAAGACGCGGTGAACCAAAAGTCCACTGGCCGCTGGCGAAGGCCGCGAACGGCACCATCTCGTCATCGGAATTCTTGACATACCAGCGCTTCAGATCTTCCGGTTGCATGCGGGAACCCACGTCGCCTTGCACATAGACCTTCTTGACGCGGCCACGGTCGATGAAGTCGTTGACGTAATCGCCGCCCCACGCCGTGGCGAGTGTCGTGTCGATGTCGGACAGGTCGAGGTTGAACGCGCTTGCCTTGTCCTGGTCGATCTTGATGGAATATTGCGGCGTGTCGTCCTGGCCGTTCGGGCGGGTGCCAACGAGCTTGCTGCTCTTTGCGGCCATGCCGAGCAGTTGGTTGCGCACCTCGGTCAGCTTCTGGTGACCGGCTCCGGTCACGTCCTTCAGATAGAAATCGAAGCCGGCATTGTTGCCGAAACCGGGAATGGCCGGCGGCGCCAGGGCAAAGACATTGGCATCGGTGATTTTGGCAAAGGCGGCACGGGCACGCTGCGCAATCGCCTGGGCTTTTGCCTGCGCCGTCTTGCGCTCGGCAAAATCCTTCAGCTTGACGAAGGCGATGCCAACGTTCTGTCCCTGCCCGCCAAAACCGAAGCCGACGACGCCCATCACACCGGACACATAGTCCTTTTCGTCTGTCAGATAATGGTCCGTTACCTGCTGCAGCACCTTCATGGTGCGGTCGGCGGTTGCACCGACGGGAAGCTGGACGCTGGTGATCAGCGTACCCTGGTCTTCATCCGGCAGGAAGGAACTCGGCAGGTCGGTGAAGAGGAAGGCCACGCCGCCGGCAATCAGGACGAAAAATGCCAGGAAGACGAAACGCCGCTTGAGGATGCCGCCCACGCTGCGCTGATAACCTCGCGTGCTGCGATCGAAGGCGCGGTTGAACAGGCCGAAGAGGCCCCTGCTCTTTGCGCCGTGGCTCGGCGTCTTCAGGATGGTGGCGCAGAGCGCCGGCGTCAGCACGAGGGCAACCAGGACAGACAGCAGCATGGCCGAGACGATGGTGACCGAGAACTGCCGGTAGATGACGCCGACGGAACCGGAAAAGAACGCCATCGGAATGAAGACGGCCGAGAGCACCGTCGCGATGCCGACCAGGGCACCGGTGATCTCTCCCATCGACTTGATCGTTGCCTGACGCGGCGAAAGCCCTTCCTCTTCCATCACGCGCTCGACGTTTTCGACCACGACGATGGCATCGTCGACGAGAAGGCCGATGGCCAGCACCATGCCGAACATGGTGAGCGTGTTGATTGAATAACCGAGGGCAGACAGGACCGCGAAGGTGCCGAGCAGCACCACCGGCACGGCAAGCGTCGGGATCAGGGTGGCTCTGAGGTTCTGCAGGAAGATGAACATCACCACGAAGACAAGGACGATCGCCTCAAACAGCGTCTTGACGACTTCCTCGATCGACAGCTGGACGAAAGGCGTGGTGTCATAGGGATAGACCACCTCCACATTCGGCGGCAGCGTGTCCTTCAGCCCGTCGATGGTTGCCCTCACCGCCTCTGCGGTATCGATCGCGTTGGCACCGGAGGCCAGATTGATGGCAAGGCCAGCCGTCGGCTTGCCATTGTAGATGCTCGAGGTGTTGTAGCTCTCCGCCCCCAGTTCGACGGTCGCCACGTCGTTCAGCCGAACCAGAGAACCGTCGCTATTGCTCTTTAGAATGATGTTCTCGAACTGCTCGGGTGTCTGCAGGCGGCTCTTGGCTGTGACCGTCGCATTCAGCTGCTGGCCCTTGCGCTGCGGAAGCGCGCCAAGCTGGCCGGCCGCGACCTGCGTGTTCTGGTCCTCGATGGCCGCCGTGACATTGCTGATCATCAGATCATATTGCTGCAGCTTGTCCGGATCGACCCAGATGCGCATGGCATAACCGGACCCGAACAGCTGGGTATCGCCGACGCCCTCGACACGCTTGATCGTATCGTTCAGCGTGCTGTTGACGTAGTCGGCAAGATCGATGGTCGTCAGCTTGCCGTCGGTGGAAACAAAGCCAATGACCATCATGAAGCTGGAGCTGGACTTGCTGACCGTGAGGCCGGTGTTCTGCACGCTCTGCGGCAACTGCGATTCCACCAGCTGCAGCTTGTTCTGCACCTGCATCTGGGCAACGTCCGGATCGGCCACATTGGTGAAGGTGAGCGAAATCGACGTCTGCCCGTTCGACTGGGAGGTCGACGTCATGTAATCGAGATTATCGATCCCGGTCATGCCCTGCTCGATGACCTTGGTCACCGAGTTTTCCACCGTCTGTGCGTCAGCGCCGGAATAGGTTCCGGAAATACGCACTGTGGTCGGCGCGATCTGCGGATATTGCGACACCGACAGCGTGGTAATCGACAGCAGACCGGCCAGCATGATCACGATGGCGATGACCCAGGCAAAGATGGGCCTTGCGATAAAAAAACGGGACAAGGATCACCTCAATCGATGGAATGCGTGACAGTGCCGGCATCCCTGGCGGGCGCAGCGAGTGCCATCTGCTTGATATCGCCGGTGGCTTCGTCGATCTCGACCTCGCTCGCCGTCACCGCCTGACCGTCGCGAATGCGCTGGATACCTTCGACAACGATGCGGTCCCCATCGGCGACGCCAGCGGCGACCAGCCAATTGTTGCCGACGCTACGACGGACAGTGAGTTCGCGCTGGTGGGCCGTTCCATCCGCATCCACGAAGAAAGCCACCGCCACGCCCTTGAGGTTGCGGGTGACGGCGCGCTGCGGCACCAGGAAGCTGTTGGGCGCAACCCCCTCCTCTATCGTCGCACGGACATACATGCCCGGTAGCAACAGACGATCAGGATTGGGGAAGGTCGCGCGGACCGTCACCGTGCCGACGGTTGCAGCGACCGAGGCTTCGGCAAACTGGAAGGTTCCGGGCAGCTCGTAACGCGAGCCGTCTTCCAGGCGAAGCGCAACGGAGACATTGGCGCCGGAGGACTTGATCTGGCCACTGGCAATGGCCCGGCGCAGTTCAAGCAGATCCGTGCTCGACTGCGTCACATCAACATTGATCGGGTCCAGCTGATTGATGGTGGCCAGCGTCGTCGTCTGCGCCTCGGTCACCAAAGCCCCAACCGTGACGGAGGAGGCATCGATGCGGCCGGATATCGGCGCGCGGATCTTCGTGTAATCGAGATTGATGCGGGCGGAATCGACGGCTGCCTTTTCGGCGGCGACTTCGGCCTGCGCCTGGGCAAGCGTTGAGGCAGCATCGTCGAGATCCTGCTTGCTGACCGCCTCCTGCGAGGTCAGGCTGCGATAACGATCAACCTTGGACTGGGCGCTTGGCACCGCAGCCTCTGCTTTCTTGAGCGCCGCAACGGCGCTGTCATAGGTCGCCTGGTAGGGCGCCGGATCGATTTCATAAAGAACGTCACCTGCCTTGACCTCGCTGCCCTCCTTGAAGTTGCGGGCGCGGATGATGCCGGTGACCTGAGGACGGACTTCCGCCACCAGCGAGGCAGCGGTGCGGCCCGGCACATCCGCCGTCAGCACCACCGATTGCGGATGAAGCGTCACGACACTGACCTGCGCACGGACATTGGCGGTCGGCGGACCGCCCTGCTGGCCACTGTCGCTGCAGCTGGCAAGGCCGGCCAGCGACAGCACGGCCAGTGCGGCAGGCAGGCGCAGCAGACGTTGGGAAAGGGTTCGACGGAAAGACAGGGAGATGGACATCAACAGGCAAACCGTTCCAATGGAAAAGAGACCGCCGGGCGACGAATGGAGCATCCGCGCGCCGCGACCGACACCAGAAAGCGGAGCACTGGCGCACCACGTGGCACGCCTTTTCTCAGCCGGCTATGGTGCCCATTGATAAAGCCCCCGCGTTTCCGAGTTTGGGCTGCTTGTGTCCGAACATGTTGTGGAAGGGGATTTTTGTAACGAAATGTTTCTCAACTGCGCTCAGAAACATTGGGTTACAATTTTTCTGAACGTCTTTTCGGCCAATCGGCTAGTCAGAGGCGAAGACAGAGGCTGGGGCGGAGAGGAAGGACATTCCCGATGAATGGCAGCGGCCACATCCTGATCGTCGATGACGACCGTGAAATCCGTTCTCTGCTGTCGCGTTATCTGGCCGAGCAGGGAATGCGCGTGACCGTGGCGGCCGACCGGAAGGAATGCGAAGCCATGATCGTCGCCAGCAGGCCCGATCTGGTCGTTCTCGACGTGATGTTGCCGGACGGATCGGGCCTCGACATCTGCCGGATGCTACGGGAACGCCATCCGACGCTTGCCATCATTCTGCTGACGGCGCTCAAGGAAGATGTCGACCGGATCATCGGTCTGGAGATTGGTGCCGATGACTATCTCGGCAAGCCGTTCAACCCGCGCGAGCTGCTGGCCCGCATCAAGGCCATCCTGCGGCGCATGACGCATGCACCGGAAAGCCCGCCTGAGGCACGCCTCCACGTCTTCGAGGGCTTCGAGGCTGACCCTGCCCTGCGGCTGGTGCGCCACGAAAGCGGCGCGCAACTGGACCTGACAGGGGCTGAATTCGATCTTCTGCATGTCTTTCTCGAACGTCCCGGCCGTCTTCTGTCTCGCGACCAGTTGCTGGATCTGACACAAGGGCGCAACCGCGACCCGATGGACCGCTCGATCGACGTGCTGATGAGCCGTCTGCGGCGCAAGTTCAACGAGTATACCGAAACGATGGTCTTCAAGACCGTGCGCAATGGCGGCTACCAGCTGACCGTTGCGGTGCGAACCCTTGCGGCGGCCCGATGAAATCCCTCTACCACCGCATTGCCGCTCTTCTCGTTCTGTCCATCGTGTCGGTGGTGGGACTTGCCACGTTCGCTGCAAGCCGGGTGCTCGTGCCACCGGACGCCCACGAGATCCTGATCCCCGTCGTGTCGCAGATCCGGCTGACGCTTGCGCTCATCGAAACGAACCGGGACCGGGCGATCGCGGCGGGCGCGGACCTGGAAAACCGGCCACCGGAAGGACAGTATCACGAGCGCCTGACCGATGCGTTGCACGACATGCTGACACAGGACGGCATTCACCTTCAGGCCATGGTCAACAAGACCAGCGGAACGCCGCCGATGATGGCAAGCGTGCGCACGCCGGACGGAGAATGGGCCGTCTTCCGCATTCCGCACCGGGCGCCGCCCTCCGACTGGCCCTATATCCTGGGCGGCTGGATGCTGCTGATCGTGCTGGGCAGCCTCGCCATCTCCTTCTTCATCGCCTCCAAGATCACCCGGCCGCTGGAATTTCTGGAAGGAGCTGCCGAGCGCATCGGGCAGGATGGGCGCCTCCCCGAGATTCAGGAGGAAGGCAGCCGCGAGGTGCGCGCCACGGCCCGTGCGCTGAACCGTCTGAGCGCACGCCTGCGCAGCGCATTGGAAAGTCGCATGCGGCTGGTGGCGGCGGCCGGCCATGACCTGCGCACGCCGATGACCCGCATGCGGCTGCGCGCGGAATTCATCCTGAACGACGAGGAACGCGACAAGTGGCTGTCGGATCTTGAGGAACTGGATTCGATTGCCGACAGCGCCATCGGCCTCGTCCGGGAAGAGACGAGCAATGCGGGTGCGGAGCTGATCCGTCTCGACCTGATGGTCGGCCTGATCACCGAAGAACTGGTCCGGATCGGCTTCCCCGTCAGCCTCGATCATGCGAGGCAGGCAACCATTCTGGCGCATCCCATGGCGTTGAAGCGGGCGCTGCGCAATCTCGTCATCAATGCCGCCACCCATGGCGGTGGCGCGCACTGGAGCCTCGACACCACCGACACCGACGTCATCCTGACCATTGTCGACAAGGGGCCCGGTATTCCGGAGGATCTGCTCGGTCAGGTCTTCGAACCGTTTTTCCGCGTCGATCCGGCCCGGCGCAAGACGGCACCGGGCGCCGGCCTCGGCCTTGCAATCGCCAAGGAAATCATAAGCCGGTTCGCAGGAGAGATTTCCATCGCCAATCGCCGATCGGGTGGACTTCAGCAGACCGTGCGATTTCCACCGGCATGATCTTCACCGAGCGTGCAGCGCAACCCTTGATTTTCAGGGTTGCGCTGCAATTTTTCGGGGCTTGCGTACCAAAGGTCGCGGTCTTGAACCTATCAGGCACGAACCGCCTTTGTGCCCCTGGTCGGCAGGAGC
Source organism: Neorhizobium sp. PAMB6716 (assembly GCF_058242805.1). Classification (NCBI taxonomy): domain Bacteria; kingdom Pseudomonadati; phylum Pseudomonadota; class Alphaproteobacteria; order Hyphomicrobiales; family Rhizobiaceae; genus Neorhizobium; species Neorhizobium sp. PAMB6716. The sequence goes on along the minus strand of NZ_JBZAYW010000002.1, from coordinate 810,633 downwards.
GACAACATCAGCAGCACCAGGCCAATCGCACTGACGGCATATTCCAGCGTGTCGCTGCCGATCTCGTTGAGCGGGGCGATGACCAGAAGCCCTGTTGCGAGCCAGACGAAACGCAGTGGCGGATGGAGTGGCTTCAGGCCATGCCCGACCAGACCGCCGGTGACGAGGACCAGCGCAACCATTGAACTTGCGAAGACGTAACCAATATGCGTCCACGAACCGACCATCAGCAGGCCGGGCTTGTAGATGAACAGGAATGGCAGAAAATAGGCGATCCAGCCGAAGCGGAAGGCTTCGATATCGGTAGCTCCCTTCGACGCACCCGCAAGGCTTGAAGCCGCAAAGCTCGCCAGCGCGATTGGCGGCGTGATCATCGACAGGATGCCGAAGTAGAAAACGAACATGTGCGCTGCGATCGGCGACACACCGAGCTGGATCAGCGTCGGTGCCGCCAGCGCCGCCATCAGCAGATAGACGCCGGTGGTCGGGAGACCGAGACCGAGAATGATACCGATGATGGCCGTCACGATCAGCAATCCGAACAGGCTCGTGCCCCCGAACTCCAGCAGATACATCGACAGCGCAAAACCAAGGCCGGTGGTGGACAGAAGGCCGATAATCATACCGGAGACGGCGGTGATCAGCAGCACGTCACAGGTGGCGCCACCGGTGTCCATGATGACATGGAGCATGCGCCGCCATGTCATAACCTTCTTGTCGCGGCGCAGATAACCGGCGGCAAGGCCGACGATGGCAAGGGCAAAAAAGGCCCAGACGGCCGCAAGTTCTGCCCGCATATTCCAGGTGAAGATACAAAACAGCAGCACCGAAAAAGCCAGAATGGCAAGCCACCCTTCTTTCATCACGTCGATCAGGCTGCGCCGTTCCATCGCGCCGAGTGATGGGATGTGGTCACGACGGGCGATAAAATCGATCTGCACGTAGACCGACATGTAATAGAGAATGGCAGGCAGCATGGCCGCGAGCGCGACGGTCTTGTAGGGCACCATCAGAATTTCCGCCATCAGGAAGGCGGCAGCGCCCATGACCGGCGGCATCATCTGCCCGCCGGTTGACGCCACAGCCTCGATGCCCGCGGCCTGGGCCGGTTTGAAGCCGGCGCGCTTCATCAGCGGGATGGTCATGATACCGGTGGACATCACGTTCGAAACGGCGCTACCCGAGACCGTCCCGAACAGTGCCGAAGCAGTGACCGCAACCTTGGCCGCATTTCCAGGTCCGCGGCCCGCAACACGCATGGCAAGCTGGGTAAAGAAGTCCCCACCGCCGCAGGCAATCAACAGCCCGCCGAAGAGCACGAAGGCAACGACAACGAAGGCCGCGATCTGCAACGTCTGCCCCCAGACGGCGGACGAATCCGTGCCGAGGAAACGCAAGACGTCGGCGGCGGCCATGGGGCGGCCCTGAAGCGGGCCTGGCACCCAGTCACCAAAGACCGCATACGCAAAGAGCAGAGCGAAAATGATGATCAACGTCCACCCGACGACCCGGCGCAGCGCTTCCATGCTGAGCCCTGTGACCAGCACCCCGATCAGCAGTGCCTCGGTCGGGTAACGATGGGTGGCTTCGGAGAGAACCGGGAAACGCCAGAACACATAGATCCCGAGCGCGATGGAGAGACCGCCGGCTGCCTGGTTGGCCAGCCGCTCAATCTGCCCTTCGCGCGCCTTTCGGCGCAGATAAACCACCGCCAGCGAGGCGCCGAACATGAGCGCGACGATCTGTTCCGGATAGATCAGCAGTCCAAGCCTTTGCGGCAGAGCCATGACCCAGACAAGGGCCAGAACCGGGACCAGAAGCGACAGGATTCGAGAGGCAAGCCCCATCTCCTCCACCCGCACATTCGCGGTTTCATCCTTGACGGTCGTCGTCTCCATCACGCCGCCCTCACTTGCCGGACCAGATGCCGACGCTCTTGTAGAACGCCACCGCACCCGGATGATAGTCGAGCTTGGTGACATGGGCGAGTTTGGCCGGATCGAACTCGCTCCAGATCGGACCGGATGCCTGCAGGCTCTCCTTGCCCTCGTAAAGCGCTTTGGCTACCTTGGCGACCGTCTCATTGGGAACACTGGCGCTGGCAAACAGCGTATAATCATAGAAAAAGATGTTGGTTTCGGGCGTGATGCCGGGCGACGTGGCGAGCTGACTGCCCTTCTTCAACCCCGTCCCGGGAAGCTGCTTGTCGAGCACCGCTTCGTCGCCGGCCTTGTAGCTGAGGAAGGTGACGCCGCCCACCGAAGCCTCGATATCGAGAACGGACTGCGATCCGGCCGTTGCGATGGTCACATCGGTCTGGCCGTCCTTCAGCGCCTCGAACATGGCCGGGAAATTGGCGATCGGCACAGATGTCACATCGTCATAGGTCAGGCCCGCAGTCTGCAGCGATGCCCGAATGATGAAATCACCGAGCGAATTGACCGGAAATCGCGGCACTTTCCTCCCCTTCAGATCCGCCATGGTCTTCATGCCCGACTTTTCGGTTGCCATCAGGCCGGCATTAAAAGGGATGAGAGACGCCACCATGCGCAGGTTCGGACTGGGCTGCCCTTCGGACATGCCAGTGCCTGAGATCGCATAGGCAGTCTGCGGAAAATTGGCGATCCCGAATTCCACGCGTCCGGCATCGACCAGCGGCAGATACTGCGATGTGTTGGCCATGACCTGCGGACGCACCATGACGCCCGCCTTCTCCGTGATGGTCTTGGCAAGCGCCGTGGCGATCTGCTCGGTCGCACCGCCCTTGGTGGTCGCCAGTCCGACGGTCTCGGCCGCGGCCATCGTCAAGGGGACAAAAGACAGTGTCGCGGCAAGCGCAGTCGCCATCGTCAAGCGTTTCAACATTTCACATTCCCTCTGTTCTTCTTGGGGCTTGGTCTTGGCACATCACGGCCGGGGCGGATCGCCACGCTGAAGACGTCAGCGTGGCGCGCTGTCGGGGTCGGTTTCAAATGGAAATCACTTGCAGGGATCGGCCGGCGCCTCGTCAAACTTCGTCCACTGCCCGTTCTTGATCTCAATGACATAACCTGGAAGCTCGGCATCATGACCGGCAAAGCAGATGTTGTCGCCGAGGATGCCGGAGAAGCTCACGCCTTGCATGGCAGCGGTAATCTTCTCCCGTTCTTGCGTCAGCTTCGACGGATCTCCGGTAACGCCGGCCTTTTCCATCACCTGCTTCATCAGGAACAGCGTGTCATAGGTCTGCGCATCGGAATGGTGTGCGCCGAGCTTGTGGATGCCACGCTTTTCGGCTTCGGCCACGAACGTGTCGTTGAAGGCCTGCGATCTCGCATTAAAGCCCTTCCAAAAACCAGCGACGAGCAGCGTGCCGTCACCCTCCGGACCAAACAGTTCGAGAACATTGGGGTCAGCGAAGATCTGCGAGCCGATGATGCGGCCCTTGTAGCCCTGGCGCCGCAACTCCTTGATGACCTTGGAGGCGGATGGCGGCGTGCCGGCGATGGCGACAATATCCGGATTGGACTGCATGATCTGGGCCGCCTGTGCCGACATATCAAAGCTTTTGTACTGTACCGCGATCGGCGTGCCGTGCTTGATGCCTGCGGCATCGAGCAGCGTGGGATAGAGCTTGGTGCCAGCGGCATTCGAGACCACTTCGTCAGAGATATAGACGATCTCGGCCGTATCGGACTTGACGCCCTTCGCCTTGATCGACTTCAGCAGACGGCCGAACTGTTTGCTTTCGTCTTCCGACAGGCGGTAGCTGTAGGTCTTGCCCTCGGTCAGGCCGGGCGTGGAGGCGGAGTTCGGCATCATCAACACCTTCAAGCGCTCGGCATCGTTGAGAGCGACAGAAAATTCGGCCGATGAGAAGGGTCCGAGAATGGCCAGCACGCCATCATCCTGTGCGAGCTTGCGCGCGCCAACGGAGGCCTGCTTGGGGTCGGAGGATGCCTCGAAGCGGATCAGCTCGACCTTCTTGCCATTGATGCCGCCTGCGGCATTGATTTCTTCGACGGCGATGTCGGCGGCGACCACGGCAGGCTCCGCGACGCTCTTCAGCACCCCGGCCGTGGTGACGATATTGCCGATCTTGATCGTGTCCTCCGCAAGCGCAGGAAGCGCCACCAACGCGGCCAGAGCGACGGATGCGAGCAAACGGAACCTTGATGTCATTGCATTCTCCTTTGTTTTCGAGATGGCAGTCCGTCCGGTGACGGTCAGATCGGGATCAGCTTGCAGCGGCGTGGCCGCCGCCGAGATAGGCTTGGGTCAGGGCACTGTTGCCGGCGAGTGCCTGGGCTTCGTCCGAAAGCACAACCTGGCCGAGTTCCAGCACATAACCGCGCCGGGCGACATCGAGGGCCATGCCGGTGTTTTGCTCGACCAGAAGGATGCTGATGCCCGAGCGGTTGAGTTCGCCGATGAGATCGAAGAGATTTGTGACAAACAGCGGCGAAAGGCCAAGCGAGGGCTCGTCCAGCATGATTAACCGCGGCCGGCTGACCAGAGCACGACCGATCGCCAGCATCTGCTGCTCGCCGCCCGACAGCACGCTCGCCTTCATGTCGCGTCGTTCGGCAAGATTGGGGAAGCGGTCATAGACCTCATCAACATCGCGGGTCCAATCGCCGTCCTTGCGCAGATAGGCGCCCATCAGCAGATTGTCATGCACCGACATGCTCACGAAGATCTGCCGGCCCTCTGGAACAAGCGCCATGCCACGGCGCACGCGCTCGGCAGGTGTGGCCTGGGCAAGTTCATGGCCGGCAAGCCTGATGGAGCCAGATGCTGGCCTCACGGCCCCCTGCAGCGCCCGCAACAGCGAGGTTTTGCCCGCGCCATTGGCGCCGAGGACGGTCACGATCTCGCCTTCCGCCACATGAAGATCAAGCGACTTGACCGCATGGTTGCGGCCGTAACGCACATCAAGACCGCGCACTTCAAGCAACATTGGCGGCTCCCGATTTTGCGGCCTTGGCATGATTGGGACCGAGATAGGCTTCAAGCACGAGCGGATCCTCCTGCACATGCGCCGTCGATCCTTCGTAGATCTTTTTGCCGAAGTTCAGCACCACGGCGGTGTCACAGAGTTCGCGCACCAGTCCCATATCGTGCTCGACCACCAGCAGCGTGACCCCCGAACGGCTGATACCCTTCAGGAAGTCCGTCAGGCTCTGGGTTTCTGCGCCGTTGAGACCGGCGGCCGGTTCGTCCAGCAGGAGCAGCTTGGGCCTGGCCGCCAGCGCCCGCACCACCTCGATCTTCTTCCTGACGCCATAAGGCAGCGTGGCGACCACTTCACCCGGATAGGTGTCGAGCCCCATTTCCTCCAGCAGCGCTTCAGCCTCGGCGCGCCAGCGCGAGCGGCCGAACAGGGAAAGCGGCTTCAGCATGTCGAAGACCGAATTGGCATGCACCTGTTGGCCAAGCATGACATTTTCGACAACCGAGAGATGCGGCATCAGCCGAATGTTCTGAAAGCTGCGGGCAATGCCGAGGCCGATGCGCTTGCGCGAGGGATAATCCAGAATGGAGCGACCCTCGAGCTCGATCTTGCCCGCTGTTGGTTCGTAAAAGCCCGAGATCAGATTGAAGATCGTCGTCTTGCCGGCGCCGTTTGGCCCGATCAACGCCATACGGGCGCCGCGGGGCACGTCGAAGCTGACATCCGAGGTGACGGTGAGGCCGCCGAATTTTTTCCACACCCCTGACAGACTGAGAAGGACGTCGGATGAGCCGCTCATACCGCGACCTCCCGCAGGACGCGCCGGCGTGGCGTAAAAGGACTGCAGAGCCTGTCGACCAGTGTTCGGGTGATCAGGCCCTCTGGTCGGAATATCATCATCAGCACAGTCAGAAGGCCAAGGATCACGAAACGCCAGCTCTCGTCGGGAGGAGAAACATTGCCGCCGGCCCCGAAGGCCAGGACGATCCAGCTCTTGAATTCGGGCAGGATCGAGCGAAGCACTTCCGGCAGCAAGGTGAAGAACACCGCACCGAACAACGGCCCGAGCGCGGTCTGGGTACCGCCCAAAAGCACGTAGAGGAGGACATAGATCGACAGGGTCGCGTTGAAGCTCTGGCTTTCCACGAAGCTGTAGCTGTGCGCATAAAGCGCGCCGGCGAGACCGGCCAGGGCCGCGCCGATGGCAAAGGCTGCCACCCGAACGCCGCGAACGCTGACACCGAGGAGATCGGTGACCACCTCATCGTCATGGGCAGCGCGCATGGCAAGCCCGAAGCGCGTTGCCATCAGATAAAAGCAGAACAGGGTGACCAGGACGGCCGCCCCCATCGGCACCGGATAATCGACATAATCCGGCACGGACAGCCCCATGGCCCCTCCGAGCGCCTCGGTATTGAGGATGGCCCCCCCGATCACCTCAGCAAGTGCGAAAGTGGCAAGCACCAGATAGACACCCTTCGTGCGCAGCAAAGGCAGTGCGATGGCCATGCCGACTGCGCCGCCGACCAGGATCGACAGAGGCAATGTCAACCAGACGGTCAGGCCGTAATTTGCGGAAAAATAGGCGGCGGTGTAGGCACCGAGCGCCTGGAAACCGGCACCACCGAGATTGAGCTGGCCAGTTGCGACAGGCAGAAAGATCGCATAGGCCATGATGACATTGATCGCGAGGATCGTGAGAATACCGGTCCAATAGCCGCTCATGGTCAGAGCTTTCCTTTGCCAATCGAGTGATGGCCAAGCAGGCCCTGGGGGCGGACGAAGAGGGCCGCGAGCAGCAGGCCCCACACGACGACCTGGACGGTGTCGGCGCCGAAAAAATGAACGGTCAGCATCTCCGCGATGCCGATGATCAGGCCGCCTAATACGGCGCCCCAGATCGAGCCAAGTCCGCCGATCACCATGCCGGCTATGGCCTTGGACCCGATTTCCTCCCCCATGCCCGGGGAGACCTCACCGTAATTGATGGCAAAGAGAATGCCGGCAAGCCCGCAGAGCAGGCCGGTCAGCATGAAGATGACCGGAACGAGCCGCTTGGAATCGACGCCGAGGATATTGGCCGCATCCGGATTTTCGGCAATCGCGCGCAATCCGCGACCGATGCGGCTGTGTTTCAGCACCCAGGTCAGTCCGGCAACGATTGCGAGTGCGACCGCAAGGCTGATCAGTTGCGGCGCGCGCAGAAGCAGGCCGTCGAGGTTGATGGTCGTATCCCAGCTGATCGCGTCCATGCGCTGGGGATCGGTGCCGTAACCGATGCGGATCAGGTTTTCGATGATGAGAAGAAAACCGAGCGAGCTTACCAGCGGAATGGCATGCTCCGTCGCATCGCCGTACTTCGCCTTCATGTAACGAAAGGTGAAGCGTTCAACGACGAGCGATGCGGCAATTGTCATGACAACTGCACCGCCGAGCGCCACCGGCCAGGGAAAGGGCCCCGTCAGGCCGAAGGGCAGCCCCCATTTGGCAAGCGCCCAGGCGCCCATGCCCGAAAGCATGAAGAGCGTAGGAATGGTGAAGTTGAGGAAGTTCAACACGCCGATGGTCAGGGTGAAGGCGACCGCCACCGTCACGTAAACGCTGCCCAGCATGATCCCGTTCAGCAATTGCTGAATTAACAACATGAGCTTGTCTCTCGTTATTTGTATACAAACAGGGCAGGGCAAAAGTGCAAACGCACAGAAAAACGGCATACTGACATGCCGTGAGCCGCCCTGCCCGGGCCTAATCAACCTAAGAGAAAAGCGGAATTCTTCCCGTCAATTTTATCGTCAAGATCGTCGTTCCCGTCTTCGGACGCCTTTTGGCGCCTCATTTTATAGGCGGAACGCCATTTCGCGCCCGCCTTCTTCATCGCTCGGCCGCTTCACATGCACCGCATGCTCAACAATCAGCCTGCTCTAAAAATCTCGACATTTACAAAATTGCCTCTTTAAATGTCGTGACATGTTGTACACAATGAGTTAGCACTTGACCCATGTCAAGGGAAACATTGACGGAGAAATAATGATAATGAGGGTGAACATGGATCGTGTTCTGATCGTCGGGGCCGGGCCTGTCGGGCTGGTTGCTGCCTGCTGCCTGTCGCAGGCGGGTATACCCGTGACCATCGTGGAAACCAGCCCGGACCTGCCCAAGGACCTCAGGGCTTCGACATTCCATCCGCCAACGCTCGACATGCTCGATCGCTTTGATATCAGCAGAAAACTCGTCGAACGCGGGCTTGTCTGCCCGACATGGCAGTTTCGTGACCGAAAGGAAGGGGTCGTCGCGACCTTCGATCTCGGCATTCTGGCCGGCGAGACCAATCATCCCTATCGCCTTCAATGCGAACAGTGGAAGCTCTCCGAAGAGTTGCGGGCGCTCATCGCGGCGGATAGCCAGATCGACCTGATCTATGGTGCCAAGGCCGTAGAGGTCGTGCAGGATGATGCCGGGATAACGCTGACAATCGAGCATATCGAGGATGGTTCGCGCGAACAATTGTCCGGACAATACCTCATTGCCTGCGATGGCGCCCATAGTGCCATCCGCAAGTCGCTCGGCATTTCCTTCGACGGGCTGACGATACCGGAGATCTTCCTGTCGATGTCAACGTCGTTTCGCTTTGACGAGGCAATCGAGGATCTGGCGCCGATCGCCTACCTCACCGATCCCAGCGAATGGGCGGTGCTGCTGCGCACCCCGTCGCTCTGGCGCGTGCTGCTGCCGACCGACCCGAACCAGACGGAAGAGCAGATCAAGGATCCGGCCGAGATGGAACGACGCCTGCAGGCACTTTGCCCAAAGTCTGGCGCCTACGACATCGTCCACGCAACCGCCTACCGCGTGCACCAGCGTGTCGCGGCGAGCTATGTCGCTGGTCGCGTCTTCTTGGCAGGCGATTCTGCCCATCTCAACAATCCGCTTGGCGGCATGGGCATGAACGGCGGCATTCATGATGCGGTGAACCTGTGCGACAAGCTGGTCGAGGTCTGGCATGGCAAGGCGCCGCTTGACATCACCCAGCGCTACAATCGCCAGCGCCGCAAGGTGGCGATCGAAACCGTCCAGGAACAATCGTTGCGCAATCGCAAGATGATGGCGGAAAACGATCCCGTGGCACGCGCGGCCTATCACGACGAATTGCGCCAGATCGCCGCCGATCCCTCCAAGCACAAAAACTACCTCATGCGGTCTTCGATGATCCAGTCGCTCCGCGACCTGGAAGACGTCGCCTGACCTTCAGCAGCAAATTTGAAAAAGGAATTTTGAACATGGTGGACAGCCTCGGATACCGCAAAAAATTCGGCGTCATCGCGCCTTCGACCAATACGTCCGTGCAGCCGGAATTCGACCGCATGAGCCCGGTCGGCGTGACCAACCACTTTTCCCGCATCACGATCCCGGATGATCCGGTTCATAGCGACGACGATTTCCTCAAGCTCATCGACAATATCCGCGCAGCGATCATGCAGTCGATTGATTCCGTGATGACTTGCAGCCCCGATCACCTGGTGATGGGCATGTCGGCAGAAACGTTCTGGGACGGACTTGATGGTTCGGTAGAACTCCAGAAGCGCGTCGAGGAACGCGCCGGCGTGAAGGTCACGATGGGCTCCGATGCCTGCCAGGCGGCATTGGCCAAATACGGCGACATCAAGCGCATCGGCGTCGTCACACCGTATATGCCGGTCGGCGACAAGCAGGTGATCAAGTTCTTCTCCGATTGCGGTTATGAGGTCGTGCATCTCAAGGGCCTGCGCTGCCCAAGCCCGATGCTGATCGCCCACGTCAGCGAGCAGGAACTGCGTGACAGCATCAACGAGGTCAATGATTCCAGCGTCGAGGCGATCGTCCAGGTCGGCACCAACCTTGCCATGGCGCGTGTCGCCGGCATCGCCGAATTCTGGCTCGACAAGCCCGTGATCGCCATCAACACGGCGACCTACTGGTATGCACTGCGCCAGAATGGCATCGAAGACAAGGTGCAGGGCTTCGGCTCTCTCCTGTCGCAGCACTGAGGCGGGCGGAGAAGACCGATGCACTACGATTTCGTTCCGATCAACGAACGCAAGCCGCTCCGGTGGCCGAACGGCAAGCGTCTCGCCATCATCCTCACGACCAATTTCGAATATTGGGACCCGGTGCGTGACACGCCCAAACCCTATTACCCCGGCGGCCCCAGCATTGTCGGGGGAGATCTTCCCGGAAATGTCTATGACAATGCCAATTATACCTGGCGCGAATACGGCCAGCGCGTCGGCGTCTGGCGCATGTTCGATATCTTTGACGCAGAGGGCGTGCCATCGAGCTGCACCATCAATGCCAAGATGGCGCTGGAGCGGCCACAGGTGGTGCGCGCGGCGCTCGACCGCGGCTGGGAAATCGTTGCCCATAACTATGTGCAGTCCGAACTGCTCACCGACAACATGTTCGACGAGGACAAGGAGCGCGAGGTGATCCGCGCCACCCTGGATGTTTATGAGGAGTTCTGCGGGTTCAAGGCCAAGGGTTGGCTGTCCAGTTCGCTGCGTTCAACGCTCAACACCATCGACATCCTTGCCGAGGAAGGACTGATCTATATCTGCGACCTCTTGAATGACGACCAGCCCTATATGGTCGAGACCCGCAGCGGCAAGCCCATGGTCTCCGTGTCCTACACGTCTGAGGTCAATGACTTCAGCTTCCTGCGCCAGGGGCTCGGTGCGGAAGGCGGGCTGCAGATGTTCAAGGAGCAGTTCGACTGGCTTTATGCCGAAAGCGAGACGACAGGCAAATTCATGAACATCGGTCTGCATCCGCACGTCATCGGTCAGCCATACCGGATACGCGCATTGCGGGATTTCATCCGCTACGCCAAGCAATTTGACGATGTATGGTTTACCACCCGCGAGGAAATCGCAACCTGGTACAGGCAAAACCATGCCAACCATATCGAGGTGAAGACACGATGAACAAAGCTGAGGAAGATGATCTGTCCGGGGGCGCCGAGGGTATCGAGATTGAAGATACCGATCTGCAGCGGCCGGTTGAAAAGGCCTATCAGGGCATTCGCCAGGCAATCCTGCGCGGCGAGCTGAAGCCTGGCGATCATCTTCCCGAGGAAATGCTGGCGACCATGACCGGCACCAGCCGCACCCCGGTGCGCGAGGCGCTGCGGCGGCTCGCCGCCGAGGGACTGGCCACGGTCAGCAACCGCCATCGTTTCGTTACCCATTTCTCTCCGGAAGAAGTGTCGATCATCTTCGACATTCGCGCGCAGCATGAAGCCTATGCCGCCTCGATCGCGGCACAGAAGATCACGCCGGCCGAGCTTGTCCGGCTGCAACACCTGATCGACGCGATGGCCGAGATCGAGACGGATACGAGCAGTGCGGTGGCGGAACGTTTCCTGTCGCTGAATACGGATTTCCACGGCCTCATCATCGATGCAACCCGCTCGGCGCAGCTGAAGCGGCTGACGGCACCGGCGGCAGCGTTGCCGCTGATCCTCGTCAAACAGTTCGTGATGGAGCAGCGGGTCGATGTGGTTCGCTCCAACCGCCAGCATCGCGACATTCATGCCGCACTGAGTGCCCGCAACAGCGAGTGGGCGGCAGCCGCCATGTCCGGCCACATTCTCTCGACCAAGCCGAGGCCGCGCGATCCAAACCGCGGCCCGCATCGATAAAAACGCGATCAACGCTTGAGGAACAGCCAGTGCATCAAAAACGCGACGAATTGAGCCGCAGCCCCCTGCCCATCAGCGGCTATGTCGCCGGGCGCTTCAGCGGTCCATCCGCCACGGAAGAAATCGCCGTGATCGACCCGACCACCGAACAGCGTGTTGCCACACTTTACGAATCGTCCGCTGACGAAGTGGATCGCGCCGTATCTGCGGCACGCGGCGCTTTCGACAAGGGGCCATGGGGGCGCTCGAGCGTGGCCGAGCGGCAGGCTGCATTGCTGGCAATCCATGATGCGATCCTCGCCCATGCCGATGAACTGGCAGCGCTCGAGACCATCAACACCGGCATCCCACTCAGCCAGACCCGCAACGTCCATGTGCCGCGCGCGGCCTATAATTTCCGTTTCTTCGCCGAATATATCAACCAGGCCGGCGGCGATGTGTTCACCCAGGAGCCCGGCCTGATGAGCATCGTCACCTATGAGCCGATCGGCGTCTGTGCGCTGATCGGTCCCTGGAACATGCCGCTCGGGCTGACCGCCATGAAGATCGCCGGCGCGCTTGCCTTCGGCAATGCCTGCGTGGTGAAGCCCTCGGAACTGACACCGCTCACTGTCACGCGGCTGGTGGAGATCATCGAAGGCATCCTGCCGGACGGGGTGATCAACCTCGTCAACGGCCGCGGTCAGGTGACCGGCACCGCACTGGTCTCGCATCCCGGCATCGACATGGTCTCGTTTACCGGCGGCACCGTGACGGGTGCTGCGATCCTCACCGCGCTCGCCAAGGGCATCAAGGGCTCGGCGATGGAACTCGGTGGCAAATCGGCCAATATCGTCTTTGCGGATGCCGATTTCGATCAGGCGCTCGACGGGGCGATGATGAGTTCCTTCATGAACAATGGTCAGATGTGCCTGGCCGGCAGCCGGATCTTCGTCGAGCGTCGCATCGCGGACCGCTTCATCGACGGCTTCACGCAGCGCACACGGGCGCTGAAAATCGGCGATCCCCTTGTGCAGGGCACAGAGATAGGGCCGATGATCAACCATGCGCAACGCGAACGCATGGCGCGCTACGCCGAGACCGGCAAGGTCGAAGGCGCCACCTTGCTCTGCGGCGGCCATCGCGACAGCCATGTCAATGCCGGCTATTTCTTCGAGCCGACCGCGATGCTGGCACCTTCGAATGACATTGCCATCTGCCGCGAGGAAATCTTCGGCCCGTTTGCCGCAATCCAGATCTTCGATGACGAGGAAGAGGTCGTCGCCAAGGCGAATGAAAGTGATTTCGGACTTGTCGGTTATGTCTGGACCCAGGATCTGGAACGCTCCATGCGCACGGCCTCGGCGCTGCGCACCGGTACTGTGCTCGTCAACACGCCGATCGTGCGGGATCTTCGCACCGGTTTCGGCGGCTACAAACAATCGGGTCTCGGCCGCGAGGGCGCCAAGGGCTCGCAGGCGATGTTCACCGAGATGAAGACCACCATCATCGCCCGTGCGCCGCGTGCAATGCCGCGAATGGGCATGGGCGGGCAATAATGGCGATGGGCAAGACCTACCCTTCCCTTTCCGGCCGCCCGGTCATCGTCACCGGCGGCTCGCGCGGCCTCGGCCGCGAAATGGCACTGGCCCTGACGGCGGCCGGAGCCTCGGTCGCAGTCGTTGGGTCGCGCGCGGGGTCTGCGCTGGACGACACCGTCGCCGAAGCAAACCGCAGGGGTCCCGGCAGGGCTATCGCCCTTGTGGCGGATGTTGCGAATTATGCCCAGTGCGAGGCGGCTGTCGCATCAGCAATCGCCGCCTTCGGCCGCGTCGATGTCTTGATCAACAATGCAGGGCTTGGCATGCGCCGCGTGTCGGAGACCTTCAACACGCAGCCGACACGTTTCTGGGAAACGGAACCGGAGGCCTGGCGCGAGATCATTGACACCAACGTCAACGGCGCCTTCAACATGGCGCGGGCCGCGGTGCCGCAGATGGTGGCGAGAGGCTTCGGCAAGGTCATCAACATCTCCACCAGCGACCAGACCATGGTGAGGCGAGGTTATGCACCTTATGGTCCGAGCAAGGCGGCGCTGGAAGCGGCTTCACGCATCTGGGCGCAGGATCTCGCCGGCACCGGGGTCGACGTCAATGTCTATCTGCCCGGCGGCGCGGCCGACACGGATCTGTTGCCGCCAAGCCCTGACAAAAAGGGGGCGGACGGCAATCTCCTGCCGGCGTCGATCATGCGCCGGATGATCGGGTGGCTCTCGGCCGACGAGTCGAACGGCATCAGCGGCGCCCGTTTCATAGCCCGCCTTTTCGATGAGCAGATCGACCCCACGCAGGCGGCGCTCAAGGCGCAGTCCACACCGATCGAAAAACCGGCGATTATGTAGGAACGGCGCGCTCATGTTCACCTTCGGCTCCGCACGCATAACGACGATCAGCGATATTGATCCCTTCGCGCTGCCGGTTGACCTGCTCTTTCCCGGGAAAAGCGTGGAGGCGCTTCGCCCGCAGGAGGCGCAGCTTGCGCCACATCATGTGGATTTCGACAGCGGCTCGATCCTGCTTGGCGTGCAGAGCCATCTTTTGCAGGTCGGCGGCCTCAATGTGCTGATCGATACCTGCGTCGGTGAACACAAACCGCGCCCTCGCCGCGCCGATTGGCACCAGCGCGCGGCAACCGGTTATCTCGAAAACCTGGCGCGCGCAGGTCTGCGGCCGGAGGATATCGATATTGTGCTATGCACCCATCTGCATGCCGATCACGTGGGGTGGAACACGCAGCTGATCGACGGCCGCTGGGTGCCGACTTTTCCCAAAGCACGTTATCTGATGGGCCGTGCCGAGTTTGCCCAATGGCGCGCCGAAGAGGAACAGGCACCGGGCCAGCACAATCACGGCTCTTTCATCGACAGTGTCATGCCGGTGGTCGAGGATGGCCGCGCGGAGTTTGTCGATGAAGGGTTTTCCATCGCTGCCGGCCTCGATCTGGTGGCCCTGCCCGGGCATAGCCGCGGCCAACTGGGGCTCTGCCTCTGCCAGCAGGAGCGCCGGGCGATCTTCTGCGCCGATGCCATCCACACACCAGTGCAGGTGTATCATCCGGACTGGGCGAGCCGCTTCTGCAGCGATCCCGAACGGGCGATTGCCACGCGTCGGGCGCTGCTCGAACAGGCGGTTGCGCGCCAAGACCTGCTCATCCCGGCCCATCTCCGGCATTTCGCAGCCATGCAGGTCAGGCGGGATGCGCATGGCGGCTACCACCCGGTCTTCGTTCCATGACGACAACGCTGGCTAGATGCGCGGCAGCTCCTGGTGTAGCACGGCCACCAGCGCGATGGGTCGCCTTGATACGCCGGGCGTCAAGGCGTTCACTCGCTGCCCGCTTCCTTGGCACGATGGATGCGCATCCGATAGGCCATCTGCTCGGCCGGGTGCCAGTTGAACGAGGCGATCAGCACACCGCTTTGGGTGACATAACGGCGCAGCAACTGCAGAGACCACGATCCCGGCTTCAGTCCCAGCTGGCGGATGAATTCGCCAGGCATGGGCATGGCCCGGATTTCCTGCACGGCCTCCTCGATCGGGCCGTCGGAATAGCGTTCAAGCAGCGCAAAGAACGGGCCCTGGTGGTCGTGAAACTGCGCCACGACATGTTCGAACCGCTTCGGCACATAGCTTTGAATATAACAGATCGGCTTGCCACCCGGCTCGGTCCAGCGCACGCCGTTGATCAAGATCCATTCCTCGCCGGCCTTTGCGCCGATCAATTCCGCAAGCTCCGCGTCCAGCGTCACGGTCTTGATGTCCATGACGACATAGTAGGTTTCGACGGCAACCTGGAAGAGTTCCTCAAGGGAACCGAAGGACTGGTAGAAGGTGGTGCGCGACGCGTCAGAAATCACGCGCGTGCCGATACCCTGGCGTCGCTCGACATAACCGCGCTCGCGAAGATAACGCAGGGCTTCACGAATAGTGGTGCGGCTGCTGTTGAATTCGACGGCCAGTTCCAGTTCAGGCGGCATCAGACTGCCCACGGGATAGGTGCCGCTGACAAGCCTGTCTTCCAGGATCTTCTGGATCTGCGCATAACGCGGCAAGCCCTCGGTCGGGCGGTCCAGAGCGAGATCATCCTCTTTTGTTGTCATGCGTCACTTTCAGTTGGCGCAGCTCGGCGTTTTACGCGTTCAATCGCCCTTCCTCTACAACAATTCTCGCCGGGGTAACACCGGTCGCGAAGCAACGCGGTGGGGAAGATCGAAATCAGCGCCTTTGGATGTATGGACAAATCTCAGTAAATATATTCAAACATACCTACCTTTTGGAGATTGCATGTCAGAACGCCATAGATCCGTCTACTCAAGCCGCGCCAAGCTTGGTCTGATCACACCGCCGACAAACACGGTGAACGAGGCCGAATGGCAGCGGATGATGCCAGCGGGCGTCACCTTCCATACCCATCGCATGCCTCTGCACGCCGACACCGTGAGCGCAGAAGGCAAGGCCGGTTTGATGCGCGACCTTGAAGCCGTTTTCGCAATGCTGAAACAGGCGCGCGTTGATGCAATCGCCTATGCCTGTACGGCGGGCTCGATGATCAATCCGGTCGATAGCCTGCCGGATGGCCTCAGCCGCGCCACCGGGGTCAAGGCCGTCACCACCTCAGCTGCGATCATCCGCGCACTGAAGACGCTTGGCGTGACGCGCCTCTCGGTCGCAACGCCTTATCACGACAAGCTCAACCATCACGAAACGGAGTTTCTCGTCGAAAACGGTTTCGAGGTGGCGAGACTGATCGGGCTTGGTATCGGAGAGAGCGGACCTGCAGACTATGTCCGCATCGCCGAGACGCCGCTCGAGGCGATCGAAGCCCATGTCAACAGGTGTTTCGTGCCCGGCAGCGATGCCATTCTCATCACCTGCACGGATTTCCCCACCCTGCCGCTGATTGCAGCGCTTGAGGAACGCCATGGCGTGCCGGTCGTGACATCCAATCAGGCAACCTTCTGGGCGATGCTGCGCGCCTGCGGCATCGAGGACCGCTTCGACACCTATGGCAGGCTGCTGGCCCAGCATTAACGACATCAACGAAAAACGAAAACATAGGAGGAATACCATGGCGGATCCCCGTCTCAGGCAGGCCATTGAGGCCAAGGACTTCATTCTCGCCCCCGGCGTCTTCGATCTGATTTCAGCGCTGATTGCCGATCGCCAGGACTTCAAGGCGCTCTACGTGACAGGCTACGGCACGGTCGCTTCCTATCTTGGCCTGCCCGATGCCGGTCTTGCCACCTATCGCGACATGATCGAGCGGATTGGCCAGATCGTAAAGATGACCAGCACCCCGGTGATCGCCGATGCCGATACCGGTTATGGCGGCCTGCTCAACGTGCGCCATACCGTGCGCGGTTATGAAGACGCCGGCGTGACGGCGATCCAGATCGAGGACCAGGAATTCCCCAAAAAATGCGGCCACACGCCAAACCGGCGGGTCATTCCGCTGGAGGATATGGTCCGCAAGGTCAAGGTCGCGAGCGATGCGCGCTCAAGCCGTGATTTCCTCATCATCGCCCGCACCGATTCCCGCACGGGCCTTGGCCTCGACGAGGCAATCCGCCGTGCGGATGCCTATCGGGAAGCCGGCGCCGATGTCGTTTTCGTGGAATCGCCGGAAAGCGAGGCGGAAATGAAGACGGTTGCCGAGCGCATTCAGGCGCCACTGTTTGCCAATATGGTCAATGGCGGGCGCACCCCGCTTCTGTCGGGGGCGCGACTGCAGGAACTGGGCTACGCCATTGCCATCCACCCGGCACTCGGTTTCCTCAGCGTCGGCGCCGCTCTCGACAAGGCTTTCAAGGATCTCAAGGCCAACGGCATCACCTCGCCGGATATCGACCTCTATTCCTTCTCAGAATTCAACAAGCTGCTTGGCTTTGAGGATGTCTGGGAATTCGAACGCCGCTTTGCAGAAATCTGAGGGACTGACGATGACCGAGGATCTCGATGACAACTACAAAATCGCCTATGCCAACCGGGTTGGTTTTGGAAAGCGCCCAGCGCTTGTCCTGATCGACTTCGCAGACGCCTATTTCGATCCCGACTGCGTGCTTTATGCCGGTGTGGACGCGGCACTGGCCTCGGCACTGCGGATCCGCGACGTGGCGCATGAAATGGGCATTCCGGTGATCCTTACCGAGGTCACCTATCAGAAGGGGGGCATCAACGGCGGGCGCTTTTTTGAAAAGGCAAAGCCCCTCGCCTCCTTCGTGAAGGGCGAGAAAACCGCGGCCTTCGCCAAGGGCCTGGTTGCGCGCGAGGATGAGATCATCGTCTCGAAACAGTATCCCTCGGCCTTTTTTGGCACCTCTCTCGCCTCAACGCTCACGGCGATGGGGATCGACAATGTCGTGCTGACGGGCCTCACCACCAGCGGCTGTGTGCGGGCATCCTGCGTCGATTCCATGTCGCATGGCTTCATCACCAGCGTGGTGCGCGAGGCCTGCGGGGATCGGCATCCTGCACCACACGAGGCAAACCTCTTCGATATGAACGCGAAATACGCCGATGTCGTCTCCGAAGAGGAGATCGTCGCCTTCTTCCGGTCGCTTGATGCGGGAAAGGTTACCTGATGGTCGACACTGAAAAGCGTCGCCGCATCGCCATATTGGGCGGTGCCGGTGGCATCGGCCGCGCGCTCGTCGCCCATCTCAAGGCCAGAGGCGACGACGTCATCGTGCTTGATCTTGCGGGTTCGCTGGACCGGCACGCACAGCCAGGCGGGGTGAAATCAATCCCGATCGACGTCCGCGACGAGAAAGCGGTCGGCTCTGCATTTTTAGAGCTGGCTGGCCTGTGGCGTGAAATGGATGGTTTCGTCAATCTTGCAGGCTACAACAGCAAACTGCAGCCTCTTGCAGAAACCGATGCAGACTATTTCGACGAAATCACAACTGGCAATCTGCGCGGTGTCTTTCTTGCCGCAAAGGCAGTCTTGCCGCTGATGGCACAAGGCGGGGCGGTGGTCCATGTCGCCTCGGGCCTCGCCTCCAACATCCGGCCGGGCTACGGCGCCTATTCAGCCTCCAAGGCCGGCGTGATCGCGCTGACCAAGACTTTCGCCGTGGAAAACGCACCGCGCATCCGCTTTAATGTCGTGGCACCCGGTCTCGTCGATACGGCCTTCCTGCGCGGCGGCACGGGACGTTCCGATGAGGACGAGGCGTCCCTCGTGCCGCTGGAGGCCTATCGCGCCATGACGCCGATGAAGCGGCTGGCGCTGCCGGAAGATATCGTCGGCCCGATCGATTTCCTGCTGTCGCCTGCGAGCGGTTTCATGACCGGACAGGTACTCTGGGTAAACGGCGGCGGCTTCATGCCGTGACACGGTGTGGTGCGCGCGTCCGTTAAAATGATGCGCCCGGCCAGGTCGATTCTCGGATGGGGAATGTGATGTGCGAATGGCGTTCCGTGACTGCGACGGGCACACCCTCATGACGATGATCGCCGATGTCTTAATCCAGCGCCAGAGATTGCAGACTGCAAAGCCGCAGAAAGAAGTGGCGCGTTTACCGTTTGCCGGCTGAACCGACCTTGCCGGCCCCGCGCAGGGCGCTCACCAACGCACTTCCTTTTCATTTGGGGACGTCACTCAACGCCAATTCGATGCAGGACTTGGTTGCGGGGGGCCCACAACCGACGAATCCTGTCACTGATTGAAAAGCCTCTCCCGAAGCAAGCGGCCTGGCCTGCGTGGCGACCAAAGTTGTCGAGGACGACGATGTCGTTGGGCGACAAAGTCTTGATCCGTTCCTTTTCCCCATAGGTCAGCAAAGCGTTGGCATGGATCGGACCGTTGAGAGCCCATGGAGCATCGAAAAGATCGCACCTGAGTGCTGCGATAAATGGCAATGTCCGCTAATGGCGATGGAGAGCAGAGCCCATCAGCCGCCTGGCGGCTGGCTTTCGACTGTCTCGACTGCAATGATCATGCATCACGGTATACCTGCCACTCAGCTGGCATGAAATATGCGTCTTTCCAAGCTTGTTGCATCGTTCAACAAGGGGAAAGCGGATCATGACGCGACAGGCGAATGGGATGATGGATGTGCGTTTGATGCGCACGCTCCTGACCTTGCTGACGGAATGCAGCGTTTCGAAAACCGCCGACATTCTGGGGCAGGCCCAACCAACGGTCAGCCTGACGCTGAAACGGCTGCGGGAACTGCTGGACGATCCGCTTCTGGTGAGGTCCGGAGGGGCGCTGGTGCCAACGGAGCGAGGTCTTGCCCTGAAAGATACGCTGCGCGACATTCTCGGTCAGATCGACGCCCATCTTGCGCCCCATGCCACCTTTGTCCCGGCGACCGCAAAGCGAAACTTCCGTATCGTCGCCGACAATTGCCTCGGAGCTGTTTTTCTGCCGCAACTCGTCGGAAAAATTGCACAAGGAGCGCCCAGTGTCGGCGTCGATGCATCGCACATGCCGAGCTACGAGGACCTGATCAGCCAACTGTCGGATGGATCCATCGATGCTGTCATCGGCAACTGGCCGCATCCGCCCGAATATCTGCGGATGTCGCCGTTGTTGACGACAGACATCGTCTGCGTCGTTCGCTCAGATCACCGATTGGCCAGTCATGACGGGCCGATCACGATGGACGCATTCCTGAAGGAAAAGCATCTTTCTCCGACATCCGACAAGCGCGCACAACTGAGCCCGATTGACGGGCGATTAATAGAGCTTGGGCTCAAACGCAGTATCGCCGTGTCCGTGCCTGAATACGCCATCACGCCTTACGTTCTGACGCAATCGGATCTCGTCTTCACCACCGGTCGAATATTTGCCGAGCAGATTGCCCAGTCATTTCCGCTCGAGATTCTGGAAGCCCCACGCGAGCTTGGTCAGATGCAGTTTTACATGCTCTGGCACGAATGCAAGCACCAGTCTCCTGACCACATCTGGCTGCGGCAAATGATCAAGTCAGTCGCCGCAGCAATACGCGTTTATGATCAGAAACCGGCGACGATCGAACGTTTTGTTCCCCAGGCGCCGGTCTACAATTGAGCGACGCTCCAGGGCGCCTGAAGCCGTCAATCAGCACAAAACTGACAAAGCGCAATATAGTCTATTGGAGTTCCGTTATAGGCATCCTCGCCCAAACATACCACACTGCTGGCTGTTCAATCCCAACCAGATGAGGGCATGATGGCAGGTTCAGGATTTAGCCGACGTGACGTGCTTGCAGGAATGGCCGCTGGCACGGCGGCAGGGATATTCGGTTCGTCAAGCAGCGCCAGGGCTGCGGTTGCCGAGATGGTTTGGGCAACCTGGGATTCGAACGGGCATCCGGAATACGTCGCTGCCTTCGAAGCGCAGACGGGCGTCAAAGTGAAGCTCTCCTATCTCTCCAGCGAGGATGCACAATTTGCTGCGCTGAAAACCGGTACGGCGTCTGACTGGGACATGATCAACCCATCGCTGAACGGAAGCTGGCGCTACATCAAGTCAGGTCTGCTCGAACAACTCGATATGAGCAAGATCCCGAACGCCGCCAAGATGTACGATGTTTTCAAGACAACCCCCAAGGTTCTCGATGCATCGGGCAAGCAGTTCGCGGTCCCCTATCTCTGGGGCCTCAATCCCATCGTCTACCGCAAGGACAAGTTCGAGAGCGAGCCCGACTACACGACGTTGTTCAACGCAAAATATAAGGGCCAGCTTGCCATGCGCGACTATGCGCTGGAGTCTATCGCCATTGCGGGTCTGGTTGCCGGTGTGCCGCGTGACAAGGTGTTCGTCATGGAGACCAAGGAACTGGCGGAGGCCAAGAAGCTATTGATTGCGCAAAAGCCGCTTTTGCGCACCTATTGGCAGACGATCGGCGACCTCACCAACCTGTTTGCGACCGGCGAGGTCTCCTGTGCCTTTTCATGGCGGGTTCCGTTCGACGTCCTGAAAGACAAGCTGCCGATGGGAATGGCAAAACCGAAGGCCGGCATCATGGGGTGGTGCGACTGCTTTGCCATGCCGGCCACTTTGTCTGCTGAGAAAAGCGAGATCGGCTACAAATTCATCAATTATCTGCTGGGCCCGGAATACGCGACACAGGTTGCCAAGATCGGCAATTATGCGACGACGTCCCCGATCATCCGCGACACGCTGTCAAAGGAAGAGCAGGAAGCGATCTTCGTCGACGACATGGATGTGATGAAGTCGTTCATGTGGCCCGTCGCACCGGAAAATTACTCCGAGTGGCTGAAGATCTGGAATGAAGTCAAGGCAAGCTGATCATGGTGAATACGCCTGACAGGGCGCCAGATGTCTCTGGATCGGGATTGTTGCTTTCCGCTCGCGGGCTGACCAAAAACTATGGTGGGCAGCGCGTGGTCGATGGCATCGATCTCGACATTCCGGAAAGGGCCTTCACGACATTTCTCGGCCCTTCCGGATGCGGCAAGACGACGATTTTGCGCATGATAGCCGGCTTCGAAACACCAAACGCGGGTTCGATCGTGCTGGACGGACGGTCGCTTTCCGGTGTTCCGCCGGAGCGGCGTCCCGTCAACACCGTGTTTCAGAGCTACGCACTGTTTCCACATCTCACCGTATTCGGAAATGTTGCGTTCTCCCTGACCCTGCGCCGCCAAAGCAATGTCGATGTGGCAGCGCGGGTCAGAAGAGCCCTGGATGCCGTGCATATGGCGGAATTCGGCGATCGTTATCCACACCAACTCTCAGGCGGCCAGCAGCAGCGGGTCGCGGTCGCCCGCGCCATCATTGCCGAGCCGCATCTGCTTCTGCTGGACGAGCCTCTGTCCGCGTTGGACAAGAAGATGCGCGGGCACCTGCAGATCGAGCTGAAGGACTTGCAGCGACGCCTCGGCATCGCCTTCGTCTACGTCACGCACGATCAGGAAGAGGCCTTTGCACTCTCGGATATCGTCGTCGTCATGAACAAGGGGCGCATCGTGCAAAAGGCTGCGCCGCTGACGATCTATGCGCGTCCGGCCACCGCCTTCGTTGCCGATTTCATTGGCGCAGCAACGCTCATTCCCGGCGACATCATCGATGGCGGAGCCGCCGGCCTGGCTTCGATAGAAACGGCCATCGGTATCGTGCAATGTCCTGCGGTTGAGGGCCTATCCAAAGGCGACAAGGCAGTGCTTGCCATTCGGCCAGAACATGTGCGCACAGGTGCCCACGGTCTCAAGGCGACAATCCGGCATGTGGTGTTCAAAGGCGACCGCTACCTCGTCGAGGCCGAGGTCAACGGTGTCATCTTGCGGTTCATGTCGGATAATCCTCTGACATCTGGAGAGACTGTCGGGCTTGTCATCGATCAGGACCGCGCATTCATCACAAGGATAGACTGATGGCTCCGGCTTTTCACCGGGGGCAACTTGCTATCCCCGTCGCGTGCATTCTGATGCTGGGATGTATTTTTCCGCTTGCCCTGCTTGCGGTCTTCAGCGTTTTCGAGGTGGATCTCGATGCGTTCACGCTCGTCCCGGCCTTTTCCGGGCAGAACTGGGTGCAGATGTTCGCCAACCCGGTTTTCGCTTTTTTGATCGGCAAGGCGGTCGTTTCCGGCGCGGGTACGGCGGTGTTGGCAGCAATCATCGGATACCCGATCGCCGTTTCGATGACGCGCCTTCCCGTTCTGTGGAAGGGGGTCGGCAGCATCGTTCTTCTCACACCGCTCTATACCGGTGAGATTGTCCGAATTTACGCCTGGCGGGTTGTTCTGGGCTCCGAAGGCCTGGTCAACGCCACTCTGAAATGGCTGGGAGCAATTTCGGAGCCATTGAAATTCCTGCTGTTTTCACCGTTCACCACGCATCTCGTGCTTCTCTACAACAATCTGCCCTTTATGGTGCTGGCCATCTGGATCTCTGCGGAACTGATCGACAAACGTTTGATCGAAGCCGCGCGCGATCTCGGCGCTCGCCCGATAGATGCGTTCTTCAAGATCATTTTGCCTTTGACCACGCCTGGTCTGGCCGTCGGCGTTTTTACGGTCTTTGCGCTTGCCGCCGGCGACATGATGACGCCAAGCCTTTTGGGCGGGACGTCGGGCGCGACCCCGATGGCCATGATCGACAACCTGTTCGGCACCGCCTTCGATTGGCCGCTGGCCTCGGCACTGTCGCTCAGCCTGCTTGTCGTTCTGCTCGTCTTTGCCACCGGGTTCGTGGGCGTCCTACTTCGGTTTGATGGTGCGCGGGCCGTCTTTCGGCGGGGGGCGCGATGAGCCGTCTGGTCATCCTCACGCTCGGTCTGGCGGGCTCTTTCTTCTATCTGCCGATCGTCGTTCTCGGGATCTTTTCCTTCAACGCCGCAAGTACGATGGCCTTCCCGTTGAGCGGTTTTACCCTCTCCTGGTACGCCGATCTTTTCGGCAACAAAGCGTTTCTGAGCGGCTTCATCACCAGTTTTCTGATCGCTCAGCCCGTCGGCGTGCTCGGCGCGCTGATCGGACTGATGGCGGCATTGGCCGTGACATCGCCGCGCCTGAAGTTTCGTGTCGCATTTGCCGTTCTGATCCTCGTTCCATTTCTGGTGCCGAAGACGGTGCTTTCCATTGCGCAGGCCATGCTGATGAACTGGGTGGGACTGGGGCGTGGGGCAACGGCGCTGATCCTGGCGCAGACTTTGGTCGCCGTGCCGTTCACCACCACAATCATCGCGGCCGTCATGATACGGCTCGATCCGCGGCTTGAGGAAGCGGCACGGGACCTCGGCGCAACCCCATGGCAGAGTTTCCGGCGCGTTCTGCTGCCACAGCTGAGCACGGCGCTCAGTGCTGCCTATTCCATCGGGGTCATCCTGTCGCTGGCCGATCTGACCGTCTCGATGTTCCTCGCCGGTCGCACGCAGCCGCTGTCGCTCATCGTCGCATCTGAATTCCGGCGCGAGCTGAAGCCAGACTTGAATGCCATGCAGGTTGCCGTTCTCGTCTTGACGGCCCTCATCGTGGCACTGACCGAATTCAATCGCCGACGCCGCCTGCGCGGACGGTTGGCCCATGGACGAGATGACCGATGATGATTGCCCCACTGGAAGCACCGCGCATGACGCTAAACGACCTGAAGCAGGAGGCACTTGGGGATCTTGCAGCGCTTGGCTACCCCGCCGCACCCTGGCTGAGCGTTCTGCAGAGACCCGACGCGGCTGACATTGCCGATGTCATCATTGTCGGTGGTGGTCAGTCCGGCGTGACGATTGCTGCGGCCTTGAAATGGGACGGGCTGGGCCATATCCGCGTGCTCGACCGTGGCGCAGCGGGTGAAGAAGGGCCATGGCTGACATTCGCCCGCATGGAGGAGTTGCGCACCCCGAAGACAACAGTCGGCAACGAGTTCAATGTCGTCAACCTCTCCGTTCGCCGTTGGTACGAAACCCGCTATGGGCACCAGGCGTGGGCAGACCTGTCTCGCATTCCGCGCACGGACTGGAAGGCCTATCTCGACTGGTATGCCGATGTGTTCGAGATCAAAATCACCAATCATTGCGAGGTGCTGGACGTTGCCCCGGAAGGCGGCCTGATCGCCGTTACCACGATGATTGGCGGTAAAATCGAAAAAGCCTTAGCGCGAACCGTCGTCTTGGCTACGGGATATGATGGTGCTGGCGCATGGCGTGTGCCGCCACTTGTTTCCGCAGCCCTTGCACCTGAAAAATTCGATCACACGAATGGTCCGGTCGATTTCGGCGCATTGAAGGGATTGCGCGTCGGCATGCTCGGCCACGGCGCCTCTGCGTTCGACAATGCGATCAAGGCGCTGGAAGCCGGTGCTGCCTCCGTCGATCTCTGCTTCCGGCGTGCGCGCCTGCCGCGCACCAATCCCCATCGTGCCATCGAAACGCCCGGCATGATGACGCATTATCCCGACCTCTCCGACACCACGCGCTGGGATATCGCCCGGTTCTTCCGAAGTGCCGACCAGCCGCCGCCAGTGCGCAGTTTCGAGACCGCGATGCGCTTTGAAAAGTTCAGGCTCCGCCCCGCAACGCCATGGCTGGACGTCTCGCAAAAGGCCGATGCGATCCATGTCACCACACCGGACGGCATTCTGGAATTCGATCACCTGCTTCTTGCGACGGGCATGGATGTCGATCTCGCCGTCAGGCCTGAACTGAAGACCATAGCGGACCAAATCGCGCTTTGGGGCGAGCGTTACACGCCGCTGGATGGAACTGCGGATGCCCGCCTTGCACGGTATCCTTATCTCGATGGATTCTACGGTTTCATCCCCAAACATCCGGATGAGACATGGGTCAGCCGGGTGTTTGCTTTCAACAGCAGCAGTTTCGTCAGTCATGGTCCGCACTCCACCTCGATTAGCGGGCACAAGCATGCCGTTCCACGGCTCGTGCGTGGTGTCCTGCGCCGGCTTCTGCTCGATCGGGAAGTGGATATCGTGCCGGAACTTGAATCCTACATGTCACCGGATCTGCCTATTCCGGATGATTTCGAGAGCGCGATCGCCGAGGCCAACAGGCAATCGGAAAGCACGCCCGAGACAGACATGCCGGCCGTCAGGAGCGGCACATGACACACTCTTTCTACTGGGCCGATTATTCGACCGCCGAATTTGCATCCCGTGACCTCAGCGAGACTGTCGTGATCCTGCCGATTGCGGCAGTCGAGCAGCACGGCCCCCATCTCCCCGTACAGGTCGATGCCGCCATCAACGCTGCCATCATCGAGCGAATGGTGCCGTTGCTGGAGGCAAACGCTGACGTCCTCATCCTGCCGGCATTCGGTGTCGGTAAATCGGATGAGCATCTCGCCTTTCCGGGGACACTCACCATCTCGGCGCAAACTCTTCGCCTCGTCTGGCTCGACATCGCCAGAAGCGTCAAGCGCGCTGGTGTGCGAAAGATGATCCTGTTCAATTCACATGGCGGGCAGATCTCTCTGATGGAGATGACGTGCCGCGATATTCGCGTCGAACTCGACATGTTGGCCGTTGCGTGTTCCTGGTTCAGGATTGCACCTGTCGACGATCTGTTTTCTGCGACGGAAATCACCCACGGTATTCACGGCGGCGATATCGAAACCAGCATGATGCTGGCCATTGCACCTGAACTGGTCGCCATGGACAAGGCCGAGGATTTCGTGCCGCTGACCGTCGAGATCGAAAATTCCGGTAGCCCGTTGACGGCGGAAGGTGCGGTCGGTTTCGGCTGGCAGGCGCAGGATCTTCATCCCTCAGGCGTCAGCGGCAATGCCGCCAATGCCGATGCCACCAAAGGCGCCCTGGTTCTGGATCGGGCAGCAACCGGGTTGCTGCGCCTGATCGCGGCAACGCGCAATTTCGACATGACGAGGTTCACCTCTGAAACCCGCTTTTCGGTCACGAGGTAATCATGCTGCCACTTCGCGACATCGAAACGCTTCGGATGCCCATGACGGACGGCGTGCATCTGACAGCAGACGTCTATCGCCCCGTCGGCCCGGAGCACTATCCCGTTCTCGTCATGCGTCTGCCCTACGGGCGAAAAGTTGCCTCGACGGTCGTTCTGGCCCACCCCGCATGGTATGCGGCCCAAGGTTATGTCGTTCTGGTGCAGGATGTTCGCGGCCGTGGGGATTCGGAAGGGATCTTCAGAGTTCTGGAGGACGATGTCGCAGATGGCGCTGAGACGCTGTCGCTGGCGGCCGACCTTGACGGCGGCAATGGCAAGGTGGCGAGCTATGGCTTCAGCTACCATGGCATGAACCAGTTCCTGGCTCTTGCCGGCGCTCAAAAATCCGGCGGGAAAATGCCGGATGCGATGACGATCGCCATGGCGGCTTTCGATGTGCGCAATCACTGGGCCTTTGAAGGCAACGGGTTCCGTCTCCAGTCCAATCAGTTCTGGGCCTGCCAGATGGCCGTCGAAAATGCCCGGTGGGCCGGCGACCTCGATGCCGCCCATAGGTTGCTGGCGGCTTTGCCTTCTCTGCATTCCGGCCCGGTGCCGGCCCGGCCGGAGGTGCTGGAGCAAGCGGCGCGCTATACGCATTATCATGAATGGCTGGCTGACGATCCCTTCTATTGGCAGGCACGCTCGCCGCATTCGCTGCTTGAGGGCGTGGACCTCGATATTCCCGTCCTGCATATCGGGGGATGGAACGACATCATGCTCGAGGGCACGTTCGCCGCCTTCGAGGCATTTTCCGCCGGCAGCGGCCTGCAGCGGCTTTCCGTGGGTCCGTGGTCGCACATTCCGTGGGGACGACGGGTCGGAGCGCTGGACGCCGGACCAGACGCGGCAGACGGTATCGATCGCGAGATCCTCGCATTCTTCGACGAAGCGCTCAAAGGCCGTGAAAATCCTTATCCGACGGTCCGGCTCTACGATGTTGTCAAAAAGGCATGGGCCGGGTTCGAAAGGCTGCCGACAGCCGAGGCGCGGGTGTTTCATCTCTCATCAGGTGGCAGGGCGGCGGCAACGAGTGTCGATGGCATGCTTTCTGAGACGCCGGGACCTGCGAGCACGGACTATCTCGTCCACGACCCCTGGCGACCGGCCCCGGGCGTCGGCTTGCATCTCGGGACGCCATCAGATTTCGCCGACAGGGCGGCCGTGGACGACAGGGGCGATGTGCTGGTCTATACCTGCAATCCGCTCGACCGCGCGCTGCTTTTGGCAGGAGCCGCCAGAGTAACCCTCTCGATTACAGCCGACAGGCCGAGTTTTGATCTGGATTGCACCTTGAGTGTCGTCACCCCGGATGGTGCCGCGATCAGCGTAACGTCGGGACATAAAACCGTGCGGGCGGGCGAGGCAGGATCACCGATTTGCGTCACATTGCGGCCCATCCATGTCACGGTACCGGCAGGGCATTGCCTGCGTCTGTCTATCCAAGCGGCGTCCTTCCCCGCTTTTCCCGTCAATCCTGGAACCGGCGCGCGTCCAGAGGACGCAAGTGTGACGGATCGACTGGTCACGACCCTGGTGCTCCGCTCAGGCGATGGCGACAGCTCCACTCTGCACTTGCCCATGATGCGGCAAGCCGATGGAAAAGACAGCCGATCCAACACCGGAGAGGAAAACGGACATGAGCCTTGATCACGAAAATCTCCTCAGATTGACGTTCGAAATTGCCCATCGGGCAAAAGCGCACGGCAATATGCCATTCGGCGCGCTGTTGGCCGGTCCCGACGGTGAAATTCTTCTCGAGGAAGAAAACGGATATTTTCCCGATCTCGATGCGACAGCCCACGCAGAACGCCTGTTGGCGACGCGCGCCTCAAAGCTCTACCGGGAGCCGTTTCTGGCCGAATGTACCCTATACAGTTCGGCGGAACCCTGCGCCATGTGCGCTGGCGCCATTTACTGGGTTGGCATCGGCCGGGTCGTTTATGGCCTTTCCGAACATCGGCTGAAGGTCATGACCGGCGATCACCCGGACAACCCGACCATGGACCTGCCATGCCGCGATGTTTTTGCGGCTGGCCAAAAGAGCATCGAGGTCATCGGACCCTTGATTGAGGCGGAAGCCGAGGCTGTTCACCTGGATGCCTGGCAAACAAGCGCGTGAAAGCCTGCGGGCATTCCGGTTTCAAGGAGGAGTTGAGATCCATGGTTCCAAACGAAAGCACTTCGGACGAACTGAACACCCTTTTGGCAGGCATGCCGGAATGGGGATCCGAATTTTCGCACACATTCGCCAACCATGCGCCGATGGTCCTTGTTGCTCTGCACCGGATCGGCGGTGCGCCGGTGCAGCTCCGGCGGTTTTTCCATCACTACCGGGACGCAAAGCGGCTCCTGCCCTTCGCCCAGCCGCAAGAGCTACTCGATGGAAGCAACTGGAAAACCGCCATCGGCAAGCGCGAGCGCGAGCCGGACCTGCGTCTGTTCTTTGCCGGCGAGGTGGCGCGGCTTGGGCACCATGCCGCTCTGAAACTTTATCTGCCGCATCTGGCAGGCGGCATTGCAGCCAGCGCCTTTCACGCGCTGATGCGAACAGCCTATGGTGTGCTTCGTGCCGACGAGACCGATATCGCCATTGCGCTCTCCTACTGGGCGGCCACTTATCTGCAGCTTCCGGAGCCGCAGGGAGCCTCGCCGATCACGAACGACCCGGCGGAAGTCCTGGCCATGACTGCAGCTATCCAGCCGCTGCATGGCCTGAAACTTCACGATCTTCTCTGGCAGAACATGCGCGATGCCGGCAACGTGCCCGAATTTGCGCCGGTCGTCGATTGGCTGGGCATTGGGCCGGACACGATGGAAAAAATGGCGGCAACCGCGCTCGTCATCTTTGCGGCAACCCAGCATTTCGCCGCATTGCATATCATCACGGGGCTACACTGGATCCGTCTGCTTCAACCGCATTGCGATGAGGCAACCCTCCATCGGATGTTACGGGTGTTCTGGCAAGGGATCGCCGCACTGATGGGCGAGCTTGGATTTCCCGAGATGCCGGACAGAGAAGCCGTCGATCGCTGGCGCCACATACAGGTGCCCGATTGGCGAGAGATTCATGCGATCGCCGCGCAAAGCTACGACGAACACGATATCAGCCTTGCGTTTTCTGCCTGTGAAGAAATGAAAATCTATGGCGATCCGCTCTATCGGGTCGTGGTCGCCCGCCGCCTCGGCCTGATCGGAGACTACACGAAATGAGCCCGGAAGAGCAGACGCCTGCCGATTGCATCATTGAAGCCGGAACCGTTTTGTGTGGCGTTATGCCTGACGGCAGCATGTCCATGCGTCACGATGTGGGCATCCGTGTCGCGTCCGGCATGATTGCCCAGATTGGCCCTCTTACTGCTGTTGGTTATGGCAACGATCATCTGCCCCGTTTCGGATCTCGCGACATGATCGCCATGCCGGGTCTCGTCAACAGCCATCACCATTTCGGAATTACGCCCCTGATGCAGGGCGTACCGTTTGCCCCGCTGGAATTATGGCTGCCGCAATTTCGGGCGATGCGCCAGATCGATGTTCGCCTCGATACGCTCTACTCAGCCATCGAAATGCTGGAAAGCGGAACGACGACGGTGCAGCATATCAACAGCGGAATGGTCGGCGCCCCGGAAAACTGGATGGCGACGGCAAACGCCACATTGGAGGCCTATGGCGAGATCGGCATGCGGGCCGGCTTTTCCTTCATGATCCGCGACCGCAACATTCTGACCTATGACGACGATGCCACGTTCCTGGCCAGCCTCCCGGAGGGGCTGCGCACCTGGATTGCGCCAAAACTCGCGGCATCGAACATCCCGATTGCAGACCTGATGACATTTTACCGTGCGCTCAGGGAACGCTGGCTCGATGCCCGGCCGGATCATGTTCGCATCAATCTCGCCCCTGCCAATCTGCACTGGTGTACGGATGAATGCCTGCAGACGATTTTCGCGACGGCCCGCGAAACCGACGCGCAGGTCCATATGCACCTTCTGGAGACCGAGCGCCAATCGCACTTCGCGCATAATAAATTTGGCCACAGTGCCGTCCAGCATTTGAAGGCGCTTGAATGTCTCGGGCACAACGTCACGCTCGGACACGGCAACTGGATGAGCCGCGCGGATCTCGATATCGTCGCCGACTGCGGCTGCCGCATATGCCACAATGCCTCATCCGGCCTCAGGCTCGGCAGCGGTATCGCCCCCGTCAACGAAATGCGTCGCCGCGGCATTCCGGTCGCCCTTGGCATAGACCAATCCAACATCGCCGACGATCGCGACATGACGCTGGAAATGAAGCTGGTCTGGGCGCTTCACCGGGAAACAGGTCTGTGGAACGATCGACCCGATGCGGCGGCCGTGCTGCAGATGGCGACGGAACACGGCGCAGCAACTGTCGGCTTCGGTGGCTTTACGGGTCGGCTCGAACCGGGCCAGCAGGCCGATATCGTGCTGATGGACCGCCGCAAAATTGGACGACCGCATGTGAACTCCCGGACGCCGGTGGCGGAGAGCGTGCTGCATCGCGGCGGACGCCATGCGATCACGCAGGTATTCGTCGGCGGTCGGCTGGTCGTTGATGACGGAAAGGTTGTGACGATCGACCGGGAAGCGGTTCTTGCGGAAATCGGTGAGCGTCTGGATCAACCGGAGACGCAGGGCGAACAGCTGGCCTGGGATGCGGTCCATGCCCTTATTCCCCACCTTGCGGCCTATCAACGCAATTCCACACCGACAGCCGGATATCGCCCCTATCGCTATAACGTTATGGCCGACGGCGAGTAGAAGCGGTCTGCGCTTCGTGACGAAGATCAGTCCTCTATAGACAGCACCTGCCGTCGCCCCCCCGAGCATGAGCACCAAGCCGCCGGCTGACCGAGATAAGGCTTAGCTGTCTGACGTGCTGCTGCGTAGAATGGCGGGCACACGATAAACGCTTCTACGATGTCATTAATCCGGGCGCGGGCGTGATCTGCTGCGGGAAATCGGCACAGGTCGCTGATGGCTAACGCTCGCCGAGACTGCCCTGAACAGACTCGACGATCGGCGCGAAGAAATATCCGATCAAGGGTCGCTCTCCGGTAACCACGTCGATGGACGCAGTCATGCCCGGTTGAAGAAGATACTGCGAACCTGCGACATCGAGAACGTTCCGGTCCAGACTAACCTTGACGATATAACCCCATGTGTCGTCCGCCTGGCGCACTGCGTCAGCGGAGACATAGGTCACCTTGCCGGATAAAAAGCCGAAGCGTTCCGCCGGAAAAGCGGCAAGGTTCAGCTTGGCATCCTGCCCTATCTGCAAAAATCCGATGTCCTCATTGGCAAAGACTGCCTCGACTTCGAGGCCTGCCGCATGGGGGACGATGCGCATCAATTCATCGCCGGTATCGGAAACCCCGCCAATCGTATGGACATTAAGGCCGTCGACGATGCCATCGACCGGGGCGACGAGCGTCTTGTTCTTAAAGTTCAGGTTGGCAACCCGAAGCTCTTCGGTCGCTGCCAGCATCCGGCTCTCGATCTCCGCAAGCCGTTGCCTGCTGCGGCTCAAGGCGCTCGATAGCAACTCGCTTCTTTCCGAAGAAAGACGGGCGAGATGGGAGGCCTTTTCCTCCAGTTCGCTGCGGCGGACGGCGATCTGCTTCTCCAGGCTGACGAACTCCTCGAGGTAGTTGAGGTAGGAGGTTCCGCTTGCGGCCCCCTGCTGCCGCAGCTGCTCCGACGTATTGAGGCGTTCCTGCCTGATCGGCAACGACGCCTCGATTTGCGCCAGGTTCGCCCGGCTCACAGCTTGGCTCTTGAGATTTTCGTCCCGCTTCGAAAACTGCTGCCGGATCTTGTCTTTCAACTCTCCGACCTCGGCCGCCAGCAGCTTTTTTTGTTCCTCGAAATAGCTGGGTTCGCGGGTTGAGGCATTGTCGCCGGTGAATTCGCTAAGCGCCGCGCCGGCATCCGCATTGTCATCCGCTGCCAATCTGTCGATGAAACCCGTCAGCGCCTTGAGACGGAAGCGTTCGATCTCCAGATGCCTCATCTCGCGGGAAAGCATCGCCAGTTGCGCGGCCGCCTGGGTCGCATCGAATTCGATCAGGACGGTGTTGGCAGCGACGCGATCGCCATTCTTGACATGAATGGCGACGACCTTGCCGGGCGTATCCGGCTGGATCTGCTGGACCCGTGTCAACGGAACGATCCGGCCTTTGCCTCTGGCGGTAATCTCGATTTTCAGGACGAAGGCAAGCACAATGGCCGTGACAAAGGCCGCGATGAGCAAAAGAACCGTGATGTGTATGGTGGGCGAGACCGTTGGCTGGATTGGGTTGTTTCGCATCTCACTGGAACTCGATGATCTGGCTGGGATTGGGAAATGCCTGCGGCCTGTGGGTTATGATGATGATGGTGACGCTTGCACTGAGCGCGGCGAACTCCCTTGCCAGCCGAGCCTGTGTATCGTTGTCGACGGCACTGGTCGGCTCATCCAGGATGAGAACTTTCGGCCGGGTGAGAATACTTCTCGCAATCGCCAGTCGCTGCCGCTGGCCGCCGGACAGGGCGCTTCCCCGTTCACCCACTTCGGTGTGAATGCCCTTGGGGAGCGAATCCACAAGCTCTTGCGCGGCGGCGGATTTAAGGGCGGCCCTGATCTCGTCGTCGCTGACGTCATCTGACGCCATCCGCAAGTTGCTGAGGATCGAGCCCTCGAAAAGATAGGCCTCCTGCGGGACATAGGCGATCTTGGACCGGACGTCGTGGGGGTCATGATCCCGAAGGTTCAGTCCGCCGATGGTGACGCTGCCGGAAGAGGGTATTTCGAGACCGGCGGCAAGGCGGCCGAATGTCGATTTTCCCGTCCCGGACGGGCCGACAACGAGGTTCAGGCTGCGGCCTTCGGCATGGAACGCGAAGTCGCTGAGAACCGGCACGCCGTCCACATAGCTGAAGGAAACCGAGGACAGGGTCAGGCTCGGTTCCACCGTGTCGGGCAGCCTCGGCAGGGTGTCGAACGGTTCCGTCGGCGCGTTGAGGACGTCTGCCAGTCGCTGGCGGGACACCCGCGCATTCTGCCAGCGCTCCCACAGTTCGGAAAAGGTGGCAATTGGACCGAGAACCTTATCTGATATCAGGTAGAAGGCCACCAACTGACCAAGCGTGAGACTTCCGGCAAATACCAGCTTGGACCCGATCAGCAAAACGAGGATCGTCAGGCCGCGGTTGACGACGAAATTCAGCTGCGCCGAATAGATGTCGATCTTGCCGGCATTCAACCCCGTCGCCAGCAGCCGGCTCAATGTGGTGTTCAACTGGTCGATTGCCTGCCTTTCGGCGCCGAGCGACTTCACGGTTGCAATACCCGTCAGTGACTCGACCATCTTCGACTGGTGATGGGCGGAGGCATCGAAGCGGGCCCGTAGATGCCGTCGTAGAAACGGTCCGAAGACGAAATAGACGGCGGCCTGAATAGGCAGTGCTGCGATGATGAGCCAGGTCAGTGGCGCGGAGAGGGAGAAAAGCACGGCCAGATAGATCGCGACGAACAGAACGTCGAGAAAGACGCCGGCCGTTGCCGCAATCAGAAAGTTCCGGATCGTATCGGTTTCCGACAGACGCGAGAGCGTTTCGCCGATGTTCCATTTCCGGAAGTAGGAATAGGGAAGGCTGAACAGATGCCGAAAAATCCGGCTTCCAAGCTCCTGCGTCACGCGGTTGGACCCGATAATCCCCAGATAGGCCGAGAGCATCTGAAATCCCACCTGGAAAAGGCTGACAGCGGTGAAGATCAAAAGTACGACGGTCAGCGTCGTCTCGCGCTGAAAGGGCAGAACACGGTCGATGATCACCTGGAATATAAAGGGTTCGACGAGCGCGATCAGCCTCAGGCATATCGCCAGTCCCAGCAGTTCGGCATAGATCGAGCGATAATTCCATATCGCATCGGCAAACCATTTCAGCGGCACCTCGGCCTTGGTGTGGGACTGGGCGTGCTGCATGCTCAGGCCCCGGACGCCGCCGCCGACGGATGCCCTGGCGGCAGCCCGGCATCATCGCCGTACGTTCGAGGGGAAACCTTCCGCGCGTAATCGATCCGCAGTTCATGGCCACGCGGGGTAGCGGCAAGGATGGCACTGATAAACAGGTTGCCGATATAGACCAGGGTGGCGCAACTGAGGCTGTCGAGGAAGATCATCAGGACGTGGACCGGCCATACCGCATCCGCTGTGGTCGCCTGCAAACCGGTGAGCGTCGACAGGCCGGGGAGCAGATGCAGGAGGAGGGCAATCCAGAACGCAGCGCAGAAAGCGCATCGCCATTGTCCATACAGCGTGTGGAGCCAGCGCGGGCTTCTGTCGAGAAGCGTGTTGAACCAGGTGCCCCAGTAGGGCAGCTTTTCCCAGATCAGGATGTACAACGACAGCGTGATGAGCGCAGCGGTGAAATCGATCATTTCGGCCTCCCGGGTTGCCTGCCATTGGCAGCAAGGCGAAGTTACCAGCAGCGTTCGTCAAACAGATCGTCGTTGCTGCCCCAGCGGTGGTAGTAGGCCGACATCTGCAGTTTCAGGAACCCGAAGAGGCCGACCGGGGCAGGATTGCTGCCGCCACTTTGGCCGATCTGCCTGGTCAGCATGACGTCGAACGGACATAGTCCGCTTGCGGCGTTCTTCTGCAATTCGTCGCGCCTTGCAGCGCCGGTCAGGTTTCCCAGCGCTTCGTCATGATCATAGAGGATGGTCTTCAGCTTGAATTCCGGATCGTTGACGTCGGACGCAAGATTGTACTCCTGGAAGATCTCCTGGAGCGTCACGGAGTTGGTGAAACGCTGGTTTTGAGGCGCGGACAGGCCTTGGAGAAACGGCGTGTTTACATAAACGACGGAGCGCTCGATTTTCGTATCGGCAAGCCGGTGCGCCGCACCGTTCCGGATGACGTTATCGAAGTCGATCTTGGCAAATTCGGAATTGAAGAAAAACGGTGTTCCATTGAAATTGCGCAGGGTGGCAGACAGATAAGCCCAGAAGGCTTCCGCGCGTTCATTGGGATAGACCTGGCGGACGGTGCCCTGCAATTTGCTGACGAAATCAATGACGCCGCTGTCGAGCGTCCTCGAGGGCGAGGCCACATAGACAAACCGGTCTTGCCCGAACATATTTCCGGCGTCTTCTGTCAGGTCCACTGTGCGGCCGCTGAGATCGCCAAGAAAGCCATAAGCCGACCGTACAAGGGTTTTGCTCTCTGCAGATGCATCCCCGTTAATGCCAACGCGGATGACCTGCGGCGCCTCCTCGCGCGAAAATGCGCTGCTGGTGATCATGTTGATCTGCACGCCATTCTCGAAAAGGGCGCGATTGACGAAACGGTTGTAACTGGATCTGACCGACGAAAGATGCACAGCCGCTACGGCCACAAACACCGCACCGATGACAGCAGATATTGCGATGATCGTTTTTTGTATGGCGATAGTCCCACCTCCTGAAAAGCGTCCGGGCGAAAACCGCCGCCCGGGCACCAAAACTGGTCAAGATGAGAATTATCTTCCTCCGTCAAAGCGGCTATAACCGCCTTGCGAGAACTGCCCCGGATCGCTTGAGTGGCAACTGCTGCAGCCATTGCCGTTCAACGAACTCCACGTGTGATCATTGAAACCAAAATTGCCGTCGGGATCGCGGTCTCTGGCGCTTCTCCCCGTATCGGTCATGCCGTCGCGGTTGTTGCCAAGCCGGCCGGTCTTGTCTCTCTGGTTGACGTTATCGCCACCACCACTTGAGTTTCCGCTTCCCATTCGAATTCTCCT
The DNA here is from genome assembly GCF_058242805.1 of Neorhizobium sp. PAMB6716. Taxonomy (NCBI): domain Bacteria; kingdom Pseudomonadati; phylum Pseudomonadota; class Alphaproteobacteria; order Hyphomicrobiales; family Rhizobiaceae; genus Neorhizobium; species Neorhizobium sp. PAMB6716. The sequence continues at coordinate 773,837 of NZ_JBZAYW010000002.1, read as the reverse complement.
CTTCAAAAATGCGAGCGTAATTCCAGTTAGGTCATCGATATGATGCATATTTGATATGCATCATGCTGGATAAAGCCGAGGGGCGCCCTAAAGTTCCAGGCAAAACGCAATTCTTCGTGTTTGCGTGCGATGCCGACGCGCCTCTGCCCGGTGCGGCGCCGCGACACCGGCAATAGACATTGGAGCATGGAATGAGGTTGGTCGAAGGGGCGCCAGAGGGGCGCGTGTACGGCTTTTTCGAGATTTTCGGAATGATGGCCGCGATCTCTCTCGATTCTCACTATCGCCATTATAGCGTCGAACAGTTGGGCAGTTACCTTATTCCGCCGCTGGATGCGCACCAGTTCAAGGTCTATCTCGACAGCAGGGGCCGGCCGGCCGCGTTCGTTACCTGGGCCCTGGTCGATGAGCAGCATCATCGCGCCCTGCACGACGAGGGGATCAACCCGCCTGCCAGTGCATGGAATTCAGGCTCGAACCTCTGGTTCACCGATCTGGTAGCGCCTGCGGGCGACGTCAGGGCAATCGTCCGAGACATTCAGAAGAACATCTTCCCCGACAGGCACGCCTATTCGATCAGACGCAACTCGGTTGGCGGCGTCAGACGAATATGCACCTGGAGAAACGCGCTCAGTACGCAATAGCGCCGTCCTCTGAAGGCGTGTGCACGTCAAGCCGCATCGCAACGAAAGGTCAGTCAGCCATAGAAGGCGTCCAAACTGCCTGGCCCCCAAAACCGCCAACGGCGTTTCAGCAATCGATCCTCAATCACATAGGCCAAGACGGTTCCAACATCCCCTTCCCCATCCAGAACAAGGGCCAGGGCGTCGGAGAGCGGTGAGAACCAGGCACCGCCGCAGCAAAACTACCGACGTCCTCGTGGTCGAAGATCAGCCCCGGGTCGAGCTCCACCTGAAATGCGTCCTCCACCTCACCGCATCACAGCACCGCATCGATGGACTGCAAGCCCCAATCCTCGAGAAAGGTCTCAAGGCCGATGGACGCCTCGTCCTGCTTCGTCAGCGCTGCAATGCGACGTACGAGAAAGGCATCGAGCTCACCACCGGGCAAAACTTCAGGCATCATGCGGTCCTTACAGGAACATTCGGCAGGCAGGGAAGGCTTTCCAGTGCAATGGTCTGGGACAGCACACCCTGTGAATGCCGTTGCGGATCCAGCTCCTCGGAAGGCTATTGACAACGAACTGGCACTGCGTCGAGGATTGCTTTCGCCGAAAGTCATTCGGGATGGCTTACCGCTGACGGAGCGCCTCGACGACGATGCGAAAGGCTGGAGAATTCTGGTGACGGCTCGGATAGTATAGATAGTAGCCAGGAAAAGCTGGCGTCCAATCTTCCAGAAGGGTTACCAGTTCCCCGGAAGCGAGTTGGGTGCCGACGAGATCTTCAGGCACATAGGCGATCCCGAGGCCCTTCACTGCTGCCTGGACCATCGGATATGAGCTATTGAATGTCAGCTGACCGGCAACGCGAACCCTGAGCTCCTGCCCGGATTTCTCGAACTCCCATGCGTAGAGACCGCCCGCGGTTGCCTGACGCATGTTGATACAATTATGCGAAAGTAGATCCTGCGGGTGCTGCGGCACCGACTTGTCCGCAAGATATTGCGCCGAAGCGACCACCAGCATCCGCCAGTCCGGACCGATACGGACAGCGATCATATCCTTCTCGATACTCTCGCCCAAGCGGACACCTGCATCGAAACCGTCCTCGACGATATTGCGCAAGCCGTTGTCTCGACTGAGTTCGACGCGGATTTCCGGATAGGCTTTAAGAACGGGTTCGAGCTTGGGCCAGGCGACCGTTTCCAGGGCGTGGTCAGACAAGGTAATCCGGACAGTGCCCGAAGGCTTGTCGCGAAGATCCGAAAGCGCCTCGAGCTGATCTCGGATTTCCTTGATGCTCGGCAGCAGCGCGTAGAACAGCCTGTCGCCGGCTTCTGTCAGTGAGACGCTTCGCGTGGTGCGCGTAAAAAGGCGCAATCCCAAGCGATTTTCCAGCCGTTTGATGGTGTGGCTGAGCGTCGACTGCGTAATCCCAAGCTTTGCCGCCGCCTTGGTGAAGCTGCGGTCTTCGGCAACCGCCAGAAACCAGAGCAAGTCGTTGAAATCTTCCCTGGGCATTCGTCACTCCGCATGTCGACAGCCATTTATGGCGCAGGTCGATAAATCTAAGCGATTGCAGACCACTAATGCATATCAAAAGTACTTGATAGGCTGTGTCATGGATCAGTCCTGCACTGTCCCCACGCCCCCAGGAACCGATCGAAGGACGACAGCATGGAACTCAACATCAACGGAAGACAGCACGTTGTCGATATCGAAGCTGATACGCCTTTGCTCTGGGTGCTTCGCGATACGCTGGGAATGACCGGAACCAAGTATGGCTGCGGCGTTGCGCAATGCGGCGCCTGCACGGTTCTCGTCGATGGGCAGCCGACCCGCTCCTGCGTCATGACGGTCGACGCGCTGGTGGGCACGCAAATTACCACGATCGAGGCGATCACCAATGATCCGGTTGGCCAGAAGGTGGTCGAGGCTTGGGTCGCAAATCAGGTGCCGCAATGCGGTTACTGTCAGTCCGGCCAGGTCATGGCCGCGACCGCACTGCTCAAAGAGACGCCCCAGCCGACGGACGACGACATTGCCGCCGCCATGGTCAATCTCTGTCGTTGTGGAACCTATAACGCCATCGCTGCTGCCGTGCGCGAAGCGGCGCAGGCTTGATCGGGAGGATCACCATGAACCAGGTCCATATTGACGCTGCCGGCAATGCCACGAGCCATGACACACCGTTCAAGGTCTCGCGCCGTGGGTTCCTCGGCTCGGTGGCCGGCGCACTTGTTCTCGGCGTGACCCTCCCCGGCGCGATCCGCCCGGCGCTCGCTCAGGCCGCCACTGCAGCAGCGGCTCCGGGAACCCGCGTCCCCGCCTTCATCGAGATCCGCCCCGATAGCACGGTGTTTTTCCGGAGCGCCTTCATCGAGGGTGGTCAGGGCATCTTCACCGCCATGGCACAGATCGTTGGCGAAGAACTCGATGTCGACCCCGCCAATTTCATGGTCGAGGCGGCACCGCCCGGTCCGGACTATGGCCTGATCGGTGGTTTCCGCTTCACCGGCGGCAGTTTTTCAGTTCGCTCAAGCTATGACCTCATGCGCAAGCTCGGTGCGTCGGCGCGTGCCATGCTGCTGCAGGCTGCCGCCGAGAGACTGTCGGTACCGGTTGCAGAGCTTTCGACCGAGCCGGGTCACGTGCTGCATGGGGCGTCGGGCCGTAGCCTTGCTTATGGCGAGATCGCAGAGGCTGCGGCGCTGCTTTCGGTTCCGGAAACCGTCACGCTCCGCGCGCCGAAGGACTTTCGCTGGATCGGAAAACCGGTCGAACGTCTGGATATCCGGGCGAAGTCGACGGGCAAGGCCCAGTATGCGATCGATACCAAGGTCGAGGGCATGCTCTTTGCCGCCGTCCAGCACAGTCCAAGGCTTGGTGGTGAGCCCGGCAGCCTCGCCAATGAGGCGGAAGTGAAGGGTCGCAACGGTGTGCATTCGGTGCACACGCTGCCCGGTGCTGTCGCCGTGGTCGCCGACAGTTGGTGGCGCGCACGCATGGCAGTCGAGGCCCTGCAAGTCACCTGGACGGAAGCGGCTGCAGGGACGCCTCATGCCATGCCTGCCAGTTTCTCCAGCGCCGACCACATGCAAAAGCTCAAGGCAACCAACGGCGACGGTGTAACCTTCGAGGAAGAAGGGGATACAGCCGCTGCGCTTTCATCGGCTGCCAAGGTGGTGGAAGCGACCTATGACGCGCCGCATCTCGTCCATGGCCAGTTGGAACCGCCATCGGCGGTGGCCCGCTGGAACGAGGACGGTACGCTCGAACTCTGGATACCGAACCAGGCGCCGGAAATGTTTCAGGCAGATGCGGCCAAGGTGGCGGGCATCGCGCCTGAGAAGGTCATCGTCCACTCGCCGATGCTGGGTGGCTTTTTCGGTCGTCACTTCCTTTACCAGAGCGCCAATCCTTATCCGCAGGCCATCCTGCTTTCAAAGGCGGTCGGGCGTCCGATCAAGCTCGTCTGGAGCCGCGAGGAGGAATTTCTGCGCGACACGCTGCGGCCGATGGCAGCGGTTCGCTTCCGCGCAGGCCTCGACCAGAACGGCAATCCGACGGCGTTTTCAGCGGTTGCGGTGGGCGAAGGTGCGACGGGACGTTGGTATGGCCGCCAGCCCGACAAGGTCGACAGTTCTGCCGTCGAGGGCATTGCCGGCAAGGTCTACGCGATCCCCAACAAGCGGATCGCCCAGATCCATGTCGACGATCCCGCCATCATCGGATTCTGGCGCTCGGTCGGTCATTCGATGAACGACTTCTTCTCGGAAACCTTCTTCGATGAGATGGCGGATGCCGGCACGAAGGACCCCTATGAACTCCGCCTTGCGCTCCTGCAAAACAGCCCGCGCCATCTCACGCTGCTGCAGGCTGTGGCCGCGCTTTCCGGTGGCTGGAAACGCGGGCCCTTCGCCGCAGAGGATGGCACACGCCGCGCCCGCGGCGTCGCCATGGCCTCTCCCTTCGGAAGCGAAGTGGCGACGATTGCGGAAGTCTCGCTTTCGGATGGTCAGGTCGTGGTGCATGACGTCTGGGTCGCCATCGATCCGGGCACGGTGGTCAATCCGAGGGTGATCGAGCATCAGGTCAACTCCGCCGTTGCACTCGGCGTTTCCTCCGCACTTCTGGAAGAGGTCGTCTATGTCGATGGTCTTCCCCAGGCGCGCAACTACGACGGTTATCCGATCCTGACGCCGGACCGCATGCCGAGAGTGCATGTCCGCATCATCGAAAGCGGTGCGCCGATCGGCGGTATTGGTGAACCCGGCCTGCCGGGCGTACCTCCCGCCATCGCCAATGCCGTGGCCGTCCTTGCCACAGAACGACCGCGCAGCCTGCCGCTGTCGAAGACAACATTCCAGGAGAAGCAGGGATGATGAGGTTTATCCAGCAGATCGCCGCCGCAGTGATCGCCACCGTTGTCTTGGCACTTCAGGCTCATGCCCAGGATGCGGCAGACGGACAGAAGCTGTTCCAACAGCGCTGCGGTGCCTGTCATCAGATCGACAGCACCCGCAACGGCGTCGGCCCGCATCTGCAAGGGGTGATCGGCAGAGCGGCCGGAAGCGTCGAAGGCTTCCGCTATTCGCCCGCCATGCAGGGCGCGGGCATCACCTGGGATGCCGCCCAGCTCGACATATTCCTCACCAATCCGGGTGGACTGGTGAAGGGGACGCGCATGACCCAGCGTTTTGCCAAGGCTGACGAACGCCAGGCAATCATTGACTTCCTCGCGACGCGCTGACTGAACTGCTCTCCCGGCGGGACAGAGGTGACCCTGGTCAAGCCGGCAGGTCGACACGTCAGGCCGGGCCCATGTCTGCTTGGAAGCGCGGATATGCGGCCCGGCGGACTATTCGATTGCACGCTGAGCGGAGGACGCAGAGCGTGTCCGCAGTTTCAAGGGTCCATGACACTGTCCCAGGATCCGATATTGCCAACGACTATCGCGGAAGGAGCGACTTTGGCTATTGATGGCGCGGTTGCGCAACACGCCAGTACCATAGCGACTGCGTTATCCAACGCGGAGAGAAAAGGGTTCCGGATTGCGATGATCGGCCGAACGGTCGCCGTGATGATGATCGCTTTTGCGCTGTTGCTCAGCTACTACTTTCCCATCAATATTGGCATTGCTGCGATCACATCCTTGATCGCCTTGGGCGGGCTGTTATCGCTGGCAGCCGTCCGCACCCGCTACGAACGCCATGCTCGCTATGCCGTGTTCGCCTTTGATGCGACAGTGGTAACTGTGCTTCTGGCCTTCATCCCGCTCAGCAGTGGCGGGGACGTGCCGCAAAACATGGTATTTCTCACCAGTTCCGTCCAGTATTACTATGTGGTGATTGCAGCGGCGGTTCTAACGCTGTCGCCGCCACTGGTGCTGTGGACGGGTGCCTGGGCAGCCATCGGACTGCTTTTTGCCACCGGGTGGATCCTGTCGAGCATGGAGAAGGTGGTGAGCTACAACAGTCTCCCGATCTCTCCATCCCCGGACATTTACATTCAGACAGTCCTCGATCCTGACTTTTTAGGCATCGCCTCCCGCCTGCAGGAAGCTCTTATCCTGACACTTGTCACGGCGATCGCGGCCTTGACGGTTCATCGCGCACGTCGTGTGGTGAGCGAGCATGCACAAGCAGAAGCCAACCGGCATAGATTGCAAAGCCTTTTCGGACGCTACGTGCCGGCACCGATATTACGCGAACTGCTGGACGAGGGGCATCTTATTCCTCAGGCCCGCCAGGCGACATTGATGTTTGCCGATATTGCAGGTTTCACACGTCTGTCAGAGGGGCTGCACCCCACCACACTCGTCCATTTGCTGAACGAGTTTTTCAGTGCCGTAACAAACATCGTCGATGAGCACGGCGGCGTGGTCATCAACTACCTTGGGGATGCGTTGCTGATTTCGTTCAACGCGCCGCTGTCCAAGGAGGATCACGCTGCATCAGCAGTAAAAACCGCACAAGACATTCTGGCAATGATAGAGCAGCGGGAATTCGACGGGCAAAAGATGCGCCTGCGTATTGGCATCGCAACAGGGCTGATCGCAGCCGGTACGGTCGGCGCAGGCGCTCGCCAGACCTATACCCTTTATGGTGATGCCGTAAATCTTGCTCAGAGATTGCAGGAACTCAACAAGGAAACCGGTACATCCTGCCTGATCTGTGGCACGACTGCACAGCAGATAAGGGGTTCCCCTCCCCTGACGCGCGTGGGAACTTTTGCAATCCGCAATCTGCGTAGCCCGATAGACGTCTTCTGCCCCGCGAAAACGGATGACGTCTTCCCGCCTCATGGCCTCCTGCAATCGTCCCCGATTGATGGCTCAGATCGATAAGTCCAAGCGGATTACGATGGCTAATCTTCGAACTGTGATCGGCATATCTTGCCGCCATGACACAACAAGCTCCCACCCGATCTGACGTCAACACACCCGACATCGAAGATGCGGCCGCGATTACTCCCACCTCGGATGTGCCGATTGCCGCCTGGGGCGCTGTTGTCTCGATGGCCTTATGCGTATCCGTCCTCATCGCGTCCGAGTTCATGCCCGTCAGCCTTCTCTCTCCAATCGCACTGGAATTGGGTGTAACGGAAGGCCGCGCCGGCCAGGCGATTTCGATCTCCGGCATCTTTGCAGTTGTCACCAGTATTTGCGTGGCTGGACTGACGCGTCGGCTGGACAAGCGGCTGGTTCTTGCTTCGTTTTCACTGATCCTGGTGATCTCGGGAACGATCGTCACATTCGCCCCGAACTATCTCGCATTGATGATCGGCCGCGCTTTGCTGGGTATCGCGATCGGCGGCTTCTGGTCGATGTCCACCTCGATCGTTATGCGGCTGGTTCCGGAAGGCTCGGTGCCAAAGGGCCTTGCGATGCTCAACGCCGGCAACGCCATCGCCGCGACGATCTCAGCGCCTCTGGGAAGCCTGCTCGGCAGCTACATTGGCTGGCGCGGCGCGTTCTTTGCCGTCGTTCCGCTGGCACTGCTGGCGCTCGTTTGGCAGTGGATCAGCCTGCCGTCTCTCCCGCCGCGTCGCAGCGAGGGCTCGTCGAATGTCTTCCGTCTGCTGCTTCGGCCACCGGTGGCTATCGGCATGGCCTCGATCATGTTTCTCTTCATGGGCCAGTTCGCGCTGTTTACGTATCTGCGCCCCTTCCTGGAAACCGTCACGTCCGTCTCGATCTCGACCCTCTCGCTGCTTCTTCTGTTGATGGGCCTGGCGGGCGTCGCCGGGACCACAATCATAAGCCACCTGCTTCAACAGCGGTTGTTCGTCATTCTTGGCACAATCCCGCTGATCATGGCCGTGATTGCATTGGGCCTGATCGCATTCGGATCATCCCCAAACATCACTGCCGTCCTTCTGATCGGCTGGGGTCTGTTCAGCACGGCTGCTCCCGTTGGCTGGGGGACCTGGCTCAGCCGGACCATGGCCGATGATGCGGAGGCCGGTGGCGGGCTCCAGGTGGCCATTATCCAGCTTGCGATCACCCTTGGCGCATCCATCGGAGGCATGCTGTTCGACGGCTACGGCTGGTGGAGCACATTCCTGCTCGCTGCAGCGCTGCTTGTCGGATCGTTCCTGTTCGCCGTCGCCGCATGGCGGCTTTCAACCCGCCGATGAAACCGGCGGCCATTCCATCCAGCTCAAATCCCGTTGCATCACCACTCAAGGAGACATGCAGATGACCAACCACATTCAAAATGACACTCAACCGTTGAAGCCCGGCATTGATCGGCGAAACCTGCTCAAAATGACGGGCGCCGGCGTTGCCGCCCTTGGAGCACTGTCCATGTTCGATTCCACAACTGCAAAGGCGCAAGACATGTCCAACGGCGCGTCCAATTTCTATACCAGCGATCGTGTTAGCCTGCAGAAGGTCACGTTCAAGAGCCAGTACCAGATGACTGTCGCTGGCAATCTCTTCCTTCCCAGAAACCTCGACCGCGCAGTGAAGAACCCGGCCATCATCGTTGGCCATCCGATGGGTGCGGTGAAGGAGCAGAGCGCCAATCTCTACGCAACCAAGATGGCGGAACAGGGTTTTGTCACTATCTCCATCGACTTGCCTTTCTGGGGTGAAAGCGAAGGCGCGTCCCGCAACCTTGTTTCGCCGGAAATTTATGCCGAAGCATTCAGCGCCGGCGTTGACTTCCTCGGCTCTCAGGCTTTCGTTGATCGCGCCAATATCGGCGCCATCGGCGTTTGCGGCAGCGGCAGTTTCGTCATCAGCGCAGCCAAGATCGATCCGCGTATCAAGGCCGTCGCAACCGTCAGCATGTACGATATGGGCGCGGCCTTCCGCGACGCCCTGAACAAGTCCCAGACGGTCGAGCAGCGCAAAGCCTTCATCGCAACGGCAGCCGAACAGCGCTGGGCAGAGGTCGATGGCGCAGACATTCAATACATTGGCGGCACCACGCTCGAACTGACGGCCGAAACGGATCCGATCCAGCGTGAGTTCTATGACTTCTACCGCACGCCGCGCGGTGAGTTCACGCCTGCAGGGGTTGCCAGAGAAACAACGACGAAACCGACCCTCAGCAGCGCCGTCAAGTTCATGAACTTCTACCCGTTCAACGACATCGAGACGATCTCCCCTCGCCCGATGCTGTTCATCTCCGGCGATCAGGCGCATTCGAAGGAATTCAGCCAGGACGCCTATAACCGTGCTGCGGAACCAAAGGAACTGGTCTGGATCAAGGGTGCCGGCCACGTCGATCTCTACGATCGCGTTGATCTTATCCCGTTCGACAGGCTGAAGGGTTTCTTCGATCAGCACCTTGCTTGAGCAGGTAGCGGAACTGACTTCACTACGTCGGTGACGCTATTTTTCACATTGGACGGCGGCCGTCGCTGGTGCCGCCGTTCTCTCCTATTATCCAATGGCCGGTCTGAACTCCGCCGAACAAGTCGTTCTCGATCAAGGAATGGTGGGACATGAAATATCTTGCAAAAGCAGCGTTCGTTGCCGCCTCGCTTGCAATGCCAATGGAAGGATCCGCTTTGGCCCAAGATCGCATTTCGATTTCCTCCGACTGGGGCAACGTTACAGCCGAACTGGCTGATAACGTGGCTGCTCGCGCCCTGTCGGAAATGCTGCCGCTCACGATCGAGATGGACGATCATCTGCGCCAGGAAAAGACAGGCAAGCTGCCGGCTGCCTTGCCGGCAGCGTCACGCCAGCGCGAATTTTCGGCAGGCACGCTTGGTCTTTGGAGTTCGGGAGACTTCGTCATTTATTACCGTGATGGACGCGTGCCGTCGCCCGGCATCGTCATACTGGGCAAGGTCCAGGGCGATGTCTCGATCTTTGACCGTCCCGGCAAGGTGACGATCAGGATTCAGGGTGATTAGAGGCGCTCGCGGCGTGAGGACAATGCAGCACGCACCTGATATTGTTTCGGCACAGCACCTGGCCGTGCCGAAACAAGCCGGGGCATCAGTCGGCGCTGAGCGCCTGCATGACCATATGGCTATCGACATACTGCACCATGCTGGCAATCTTCCCGTCTCTGAGGTGATAGAGATGGGCAAAACTGGCTGTCATCGACTTGCCCGTTGTTTTGTAGGTGCCGTGATAGACACCGAAGGCAGCGACCCGGTCGCCGTCCTCCATGAAGGTGTGAACATCGGCGCGGTAACCGATCCACTCGGTGCCAAGCCGTTGAAACACGCCAGCGACGATCGCATCCGGACCGACATAGGTGCCGGCATAGGGAAAGCCTTCGGCCTCCGTCCACGTGGCATCCGGCGCAAGAGCCGCAAGCAGGTTGCGGCCATTGTCTTCGGAGGACCCCTCATAGGTCGCGCGGATGAGTTCAAGATTGGCACCCATGGTCATCAGCCCCACTTCATTTCGCCGGTCGCCACCTTGGAGCCGATGTCCAGCGCCACGCCCATGCCGAGCCCCGGGAAACGCGCTTCCATGGCAGCCTTCAAGTCGGCCGAACCCTTGGCCTTGGCCAGCTCTTCTTCGAACGCCTTCAGATAGGCGATCGTATGCTCGACACCCGAAAAGTCGGTTGCAGCAGCGGGAGCCATATGCCCTGCAACCACAACCGATGGCTTCAACGCTGCAAGCTTTTCGAGATTGGCAATCCAGGACGCCCGCAATTCGGCACTGTTGGTGTCTGCCGTCCAGACATGCACGCCGTTGAAGATCATCACGCCGCCAAACACGGCGTTGAGCGACGGAACGACAAGGAAGCGCCGGTTGGGCAGGTTTTCGGCCGGAACAATCTCGATGATTTCACCGTCCACCGTCAGCGTCTTTTCGTCAAAGGCAGTGGGGATGACGACGTCGGCCAATGCCTGCGGGCCGTTTTCCTTCAGCTGCGGGCCCCAGACGGCAAGCTTCTTCTCGACACTTGCCTTGATGGCCTCGACAGTTTCGCTTGCGGCAATGACTTTCGCATCCGGGAAGGCCGCCTTGATCGGGCCAAGGCTGAAGTAATAGTCGGGATCGGACTGGCTGACATAGATCGTGGTCAATGTCTTGCCGGTCGCCTTGATCGCATCGGCGAGAGCCTTGCCATCGGACAGCGTGAACCCACCGTCGATGAGGGTTGCTTCTTTGGCACCGGACACCAGAACAGGTGCGCGGAAAAAACCGTTCGGGCCGGCGGGGAAATGTTTCCAGGCAAGGCTCGAGCCGGCGGCATGGCCGAGACCGGCGGGAGCAAGGACGGCGGTTGCGCCGGCAGCAAGCGTGGTCTTCATGATGGTTCTCCTGGTGAACATGATCAGTCCTTTCGATGTTTTTCAAGACGTCTGGAGGGGATAGAGGCGTGGTTCAAAGCCCGGCAGCGCCGGCATTGGCGATTGCGCCATCATCGGCGGGCATTGCACCACTGACCCCGATTGCGCCGATAACCTTGCCGTCCAGCACAAGCGGAACACCGCCTTCGACGGGAAAGGCACCGGGCACCGCCAGCAGATTGAGCTGGTTGTTTTGAAGGATCAGGTCACCGATAAGCTTGGTCGGTGTCTTGATGCCGTTGGCGGCCTTGGCTTTGCCAAGAGCCGCATCAATCGTGCCGATGCCGGCCTGATCCGCACGCTCGAGGTAAACAAGGTTGCTGCCGGAATCGACAATCGCAATGGTCATGTCGAAGCCGCCCTTCTGCATCGCTGCAACGGCCGCTGCGGCAACCTGCCGGGCCTGTTGCAGGCTGATTGGCGCTCCGTAGGGCGGTGCATTCTGGGCGAAAACTGGCGTCGCCAGGATCGCGCCAACAGCGGCAATGAACAGTGACTTGCGGATCATACGGATCGGCATTTGACGTTACCCTTGGTTCGCGAGATGTGCAGGGGCAGTGCCGGAACCGATCAGCCTGGAGAAAAGCGCACTGTTGCCGAACAGGTCCTGCGCCTTCAGAAGCGTCTTGCTGCCGGCTTTATCGACGATGACACCCGGCACACCCCGGACTGCAAACTCTCGCATCAGAGCCTCTGCCGCGCGCAAGCGATCCTCGTGAAAGGCAATGAGCTGGCCAGTCGGCGACGAGAGGTGCGATGCCGCAGCCTCAAGCCCCAACCCTTCCAACACTGCAACGAGCACCGGCACGGCTGTTACATCGAGACCGGAGACATATCGGGCCTCCTGGATCGCCCGGAGGGTATCGAGTTCCCGATCCGGCGCTGTCAGTGCCACGGCAGACAGTGCAAGCGTTGCCGGACCTGAATCCAGCCTGCCGCCCTTGGACAGCACGTTGGTGCGGTAGCCTTCAGTAAAACGCTGACCGGTCAGGGCGGCGATCCGCTCATCATTCGACCAGGCGTAAGCGGCAAAGGAGGCGTCCATCGGTCGTGCGCCGACGCCGGAAAACAGCCCCGTCGGCTGCGCGACAACCGTCACGCCGGGGGCCGCTGCAAGCTGCGCCATCAGGGGTGATGCACCGTAACACCAGCCGCAAAGCGGATCGAAGAGATAGATGATCTGTGTCGTGTCGGTCATGTCTGGCTCCTTGGTGCAGCATAGATGTCATGCGGGCATTGGCATGAGAAGATCGATGAAACAGACAGAATGTATGCTAGGAGATGACAATCAAATCGGAGATGCCCATGCAGGACGCCACCAATCTCAATCGCCTTGCCTATTTTGTTGCGGTGGTCGATGCGGGATCTTTCACCAAGGCAGCGGCCAGTCTCGGCATCACGAAGGCCGTTGTTAGCCAGCAGGTTGCAAGGCTGGAACAGGAGGTTGGCGCCACGCTTCTCCTGCGCACCACCCGTCGATTGCAGACCACGGAAGCGGGCAGAATTTTCCACACCCGCTGCGTCTCGATCCTGCGTGCGGCCGAAGAAGCCCTGGCAGAACTGGCGCAATCGAGAGCGGAGCCGAAGGGTACGCTGCGAATGACCGCACCCCACGACTATGGAACCTCGGTCATCGTGCCCGTGGTCACCGCATTCACGCGCCGTTATCCCGAATGCCGGGTTGAACTGAACCTCAGCGACACGATGGTGGATCTTCTTGCCGACAATCTCGACATCGCCATCCGGGTCGGCTGGCTCGAAGATTCCAGCCTGCAGGCGAGACGAATTGGCGGATTTCGCCAGCTTCTCGTCGGTTCGCCGGAGTTTGCCGCCAAGATTGCGGCGCTGCGGCAACCGGCAGACTGCATGGGCCTGCCGTTTGTCTCCAACAACGCCTTGCGGGAACCGCTTGAATGGACGTTTACGCACCGCGACGGAACCACCCAGACAATCCGCTTCGAGACGAGCATTGCAATCAACATGACGCCGGCTGTGATGAGGGCTGTCATGGGCGGCGCCGGCCTTTCCGTCCTGCCCGATTTTCTCGCAGCTTCAGGCTTGTCCACCGGCGAATTGATCCCTGTGTTGACGGACTGGCATCTGCCGCAAGGTGGAGTCTACACGGTCTATCCGGCGGCCCGGTTTCGCCCGCCAAAGGTGACAGCATTCGTCGAAATGCTGGTCGAAAGCCTCAGAACGTGAGGCGCCATGCGTTGTGCGCCTCCTTTCGCGGGCAGATGACAGGAGGGCTGGAGGCCGCTCTTGCCGCCCCCATCCCTCTGCTGACCGTCAGATCTTGATGAAGTTATGCGCGGACAGTGCTCCGAAAGGTAGCGATGCAAGCCGACCACCGACGTCAAGCGAACCAAGATCGACGGCAAAAAAGCCTGTTGCCTCGATGAGCTTGCGCACCTCGGCTTTGGCATCGGCATTATCGCCGGAGTAGAACAGAACACGCTGGCCGCCTGCCGTTGCAGGTTCCGGCAGAACGTTGACGTCAAGATGATTGAAGGCCTTCACGACGCGCGCGCCGGGCACATACTGACTGAAGACTTCGCTCGAGTGTTTTTCGCCGAGATCCACCGCCTTGATGCCGTAGGCGGCAAGCGGATTGGTCGGATCACTGGCATCCGGTGAATTCGGATCGATGAATTCAACCGGGTTGGTGCCGTCGACGACGATACGGCCATTCCAGGCAGGCAAGCTGGTCATGATCTTTTCGGCATCGACCCAACGCACGGCCGCAAAAACGATGTCTGCGCTCGCGGCGGCTTCGACAGTGCCGGCCGTGATGGAAGGGCCAAGCTCTTCAACGAGTGATGCCAACGAAGCCGGACCGCGGCTGTTGGAAATCGTGGCGGCGATGCCGGCCTTGGCGAAGATGCGGGCAAGGTTTGAGCCAAGCGCGCCAGAACCGATGATACCAATGCTCATAATGTACTCCAGGTTTTTTTGGGGGGGGCTGGTAAGATGAGAACCGTCAGCGCCCCTGAGGCTGAACAGATCCGAACGATGACTGCAGGGCTGCAGTTTATGTCATTGTGTCGTTGTTATAGTGACATTTATAGGCAAAAAATCACCAGACCAGCGGGATGGAGAATTTCCCCAGTCGCGCAACGTCCGCTGCCATATCAGCGACTGTGGTTTTGGCCAGTTCGGCTTCCAAGGCCACGCGGGCCCTTGTCAGGACAGGTTGCATGGCCTCCAGAATGTTGCCGCCCACCGCGCAGTTCTCGCAAGGTGGCGTGCGATGTGTGGAAAACAGTTCCGTATCCTCGACCGCCTCATAAACATCGAGCAGCCTGATCTTCTCCGCAGGTTTTGCCAGCAAAGCGCCGCCCCCTGCCCCAAGCTGCGACCGCGTCAACCCTGCATCATTCAACCGCGAGAGCAGCCCGCGGATGACGACAGCTCCGGTATTGGCGGAGTAGGCAAGATCCTCCGAGCGCATCGGCTTGCCGTCGCTGACGGCAAGGCCGGTGAGGATATGAACGGCGACAACAAATCGAGTGCTGGTTGGCATGACGCTCTCCGCTTGTGTGTAGCCATCACTATTACACACTCATGATCCTGTCAATCAGCAAGTTTCGAATTTTCTTCCGAGCAGTGTTTGAGACGATCAATCATCCAGCGGCCGGCGGGACCAGGGGGCGCATCAACCCGGTAGACCGCTGACATCGGCAGTTTCAAACCGCCGGCCGTATCCTCGATGGGCAATTCGATCAGCCGCCCTTCGGCAATGTCCTTTTCCACGGCATGGAGAGGCATTCCACCCCATCCAAGGCCACTGACAAGAAAGGCGTGTTTGGCAAACAGGTCGGCGAGCCGCCAGGTCGAGGGCGACATGACGCCAAATTCCCGTCCTTGCGAAAGATCCGATCGATCTGTCAGGACCAGTTGCACATGGCGGGCAAGTTCCTCGCGGGGAATGAGGCCCTGATGCGCGGCAAGAGGATGCCGGGCAGCGGCCACCATCACAAATTCGACACTTGTAATCCGTTCCGCCACCAGTCCCGGCGGCAAAGTGGGAAGTGAACCGACAAGCCCGAAACTCGCACGGCCGTCGATCACCGGCTGCACCGCTCCCCCCAATGCCTCGACATAAAGCCGCAACGGTGTTGCCGGAAACTCCCGGCGGAACTCGTGGGAGACGTCTGCAATCGTACTGATGGGGAAAAAGACGTCGATGACGGCGGCAAGCTCCGGCTCAAGCCCACCAGCGATGCCTTTTGCGCGCGCCTTCATACCATCAACGGCGCGCACCACGGAGCGCGCATCGGCAAGCAGGATTTCGCCCTGCTTGGTCACCTTGGGGTAGCGGGCTGAGCGATCGAAAAGAACGACGGATAACTGTCCTTCGAGATTGGCGATCGTTTCGCTGACAGCCGACTGTGTCCGGCGAAGGCGCCGTGCGGCCGCCGAAAAGCTCCCCTCGTCTGCCGCGGCCACGAATGTGCGCAATTGGTCCAGAGACACGCCGTCAAGCATCCAAGCCTCCTCTATCGCCAGAACCGATGGATAACATCGAAAAATACCGGCTTCTACCGTTAATGCAAGCGTGGCACTGACACATCCACGCAATTGCTGCTTCACCCGACGAAATAGCACACACGAACCCTGGGAACGGACAGTGACATGAAGGGCTGGTCGGAGCTTTGCGCTGGCAATGTCGTCGCCGAGTTTCCCTTTGCGCCTCAGGGATCGCCCAGGCGGCTGGAAGGGCGCGAGGCCCTTACGAATACCTGCGCAATTATCCTGCAGTCATTGATGACCACCGCGCCCATTCGACCCATCGGGCACACCGATAGATACCATTCGAACATACTGGCTATCGGTGATGAACCGGCCATGGCAATCAGATGATCATGATCAAAACAATTCAAAGCTTCCTCAACCGCTTTATCCGTAACGCCAGCCTGGCAAAACCACTGGAAACAATTCCAATGACGACAATCCTTCACATCGATTCAAGCATCCTCGGCGGCTACTCGGTCAGCCGCAGCCTGACGGCAGAGATTGTCGCAAAGCAGCAGGCGCTGCATCCGGGCGCCCGCGTCATCCGCCGCGACCTGGTGGTCGATGCCGCCATGCACCTGTCGGACGCCCATATGGCGGTCTTCCAGGGCGGCGAAGTCGGCAATGCAGCACTTGGCCAGGATCTGGCAACCGGTGGCGCTTATGTGGACGAGCTTTTTGCAGCCGACATCATTATCATCGGTGCGCCGATGTACAATTTCACCATCCCCACGCAGTTGAAGGCCTGGGTCGATCGCGTCTGCGTGGCCGGCCGCACCTTCAAATATGGCGCGAACGGTCCGGAAGGATTGGTCACAGGCAAGAAGGTCTTCATCGCCTCCGCACGTGGCGGCATCTATACCGGCAACAGCCCGGCAGCCGCGATGGAACACCATGAATCCTATCTGAAGGGGGTCCTTGCATTCATCGGCATCACGGACGTGACGGTCATTCGTGCGGAAGGCCTCGCCCTTGGCGAGGAGGCAAAAACGGCTGCAATTGCGGGCGCAAAGGCAGAAATTCAGGCTCTGGCGGCCTGATCAATTCAGGGGTGCGGTCCAGCCGCACCCTCTCCCGATCCACCCACTCTCAAGGCTCTTCCCCCATGGCCAACATCAATCTGCTGGCATCTGCCGGCCGCCTTCTGCTCGCCCTCATGTTCATCCTCAGTGGTCTCGGCAAGATCGCAGCACCGGGCGCCACGCAGGGGTTTATCGCTTCTGTCGGCCTCCCCTTCCCGCTTCTGTCCTACCTGGTTGCGGTCGTGGTTGAGCTTGGCGGCGGCATCCTGCTGGTGCTCGGTTTCCAGACAAAGCTGGTGAGCCTTGCTCTTGCAGCCTTCACCTTTGTTACCGCCGTGGTCTTCCACACAGATTTCGCCGATCAGAACCAGATGATCCACTTCATGAAGAACATCTCGATCATCGGTGGCCTTCTGCAGGTGGCTGCATTCGGTGCAGGCTCTTTTAGTCTTGACGCACGCCGCCTTCGGGCCGCGTAAGTCGAGGAGTGGTTCTGCTGTCCACCGCCACCCCCCGCTGGCGGAACCACTCATCCCCCTCACGATCTGAATGGACACAACATGGAAATCGGCATCGACAGTTTCGCAGCCACCATCCCCAACCCCGCCACGGGCCTGACCGTACCGGCAAGCGACCGGATGGAGGCACTTCTGGCGGAAGTGGAAACCGCCGATCGGGTCGGTCTTGATGTGTTCGGCATTGGCGAACATCATCGCAAGGAGTTTCTCGATTCTGCGCCCGCGATCATTCTGGCAGCAGCAGCGGCCCGCACGAAGCAGATCCGCCTGGCAAGTGCCGTCACCGTATTGAGTGCAGCCGATCCGGTCCGCGTCTTCCAGGATTTTGCGACGATCGACCTCATTTCGAAAGGCCGCGCGGAAATCGTGGTCGGGCGCGGCTCGTTTGGCGAAGCCTACCCGCTTTATGGCTTTGCCATGAACGACTACGACGCGCTCTTCGTCGAAAAACTCGATCTGCTGATGAAGCTTCGCGACGAGACCAACGTGACCTGGAAAGGTCGCTTCCGGCCGGCACTTTCCGGCCAAGGCGTTTATCCGCGCCCGCTCCAGGCACAAATGCCGATCTGGCTCGGGGTCGGCGGAACGCCACAATCCTTCGCCCGTGCCGGTGCACTTGGCCTTCCCCTGATGGTTGCCATTATCGGCGGGTCCTTCGACCGCTTCCGTCCGCTTGTCGATCTTTACCGCGAGGCAGGCCAGCGCGCCGGCCATGCACCGGAAACGCTGAAGGTCGGGGTTCATGCGATGGGCTTTGTTGGCGATACCGATGAGAGTGCTGCCGATGCCTTCTTTCCGGGCTGGGCCTATATGTTTACCGAAATCGGTCGCGAGCGCGGCTGGTCCAGAGCCACGCGCGCACAGTTTGATGCCATGCGCAGCCCTCATGGTGCCTTTCTGATCGGCAGTCCCAAGACGGTTCGTGAAAAGATCCTGGCCGCGGACAAGGCCTTGGGCGGAATTTCCCGCCTGACCTTCCAGATGAGTTCGGCCATGCTGGAGACAGAGGCAATGCAGCGCTCCATCGAGCTTCTGGGTTCGGACGTTGCGCCCGCCATCCGGGCGGAGCTTGGCGGCCGATCCAATGGGTGAATTGATCGGCGGCATCTGGCAGAAAAGCGGCATGGAAAACGTGTTGGTCCATGGCGAACTGCGCCGTCCGCCCTCGGTGTTCCGCGATTGGATCACGGCGTCTGATGACACGCCGTACAAAGCCGAGCCAGGTCGCTATCATCTTTATGTGTCGCTGGCTTGCCCCTGGGCGCACCGCACCCTGATCATGCGCAACCTCAAGGGATTGAACGGACTGATCGATGTTTCCGTGGTGCATTGGCTGATGGGTGAGAACGGCTGGACTTTCGATCCGGCCCCGGGCGTTGTGCCTGATGCCGTGAATGGCGCAAAATTCCTGCACGAGATCTACACACGCTCGGATCCATCCTGCACCTCGCGCGTCACGGTTCCGGTTTTATGGGACAAGCACCATCGGCGGATCGTCTCGAACGAATCCTCCGATATTCTGCGCATGTTCAATTCAGCCTTTGATGGCTGTGGTGCTGCGGCCAGAGACTTTTACCCCGCAGAGCTTCGTGACGAAATCGACAGTGTCAATGACCGCGTTTATTCAACACTGAACAACGGGGTCTACCGCGCAGGTTTTGCAACGACGCAAGAGGCTTACGAGACGGCGGTTGGCGAGGTCTTCGCAACGCTGGACTGGCTGGAACAGCGCCTGAAGCGGCAACGTTATCTTGTTGGTGCTGCGCTCAGCGAAGCGGATATCCGCCTGTTCACGACACTCGTGCGCTTCGACCCGGTCTATCACGGGCATTTCAAATGCAATATCCGGGCGCTCGTCGATTACCCTGCCCTCTGGGCCTATACGCGTGATCTTTTCAGCCATCCCGCCATCCGCCCGACGGTGGATTTTCAGCATATCAAAAGCCACTATTACAAAAGTCACCCCTGGCTTAACCCAGGTGGCATCGTCCCAGCAGGCCCTGATTGTGATTTCGAGTTTCCGTCAGGCCGGGAAACGCTTGCATGAACAGTCCGCCCTTTTTGCCGGCACATGCTCACGCCCCAACGTCAGCTGACAACAAGGAGATATTCGCCATGACGAGCATTGCAATCATTGGCTCCGGCAAGATCGGATCGGCACTGGCAGAGCGCTTTCATGCCGCCGGCATGACGGCAATGGTCGCCAACAGCCGCGGTCCCTCCTCACTGATCGAATTCACCGTGCGTTTCGGCGGCAGCATCCGCGCGGTGAACGTTGAAGAGGCCCTGCAGTCCGATATTGTGATCCTCGCCATGCATTTCGATGCCGTGGCCTCAGCCGTGGAAAAGAGCAGCAGGTGGGCAGGACGCATCGTCGTCGACGCGACGAACGCCATCAATTTTCCTGACTTCACACCACGCGACTTGAACGGAAGACTATCGACCGAGGTGGTATCCGAACTCGTGCCCGGCGCCCGGGTCGTCAAGGCTTTTAACACGCTGCAAGCGCCCGTGCTGGCAACGAAGCCCAACACGGCAGCGGGCCGGCGGGTGCTTTTCCTCTCCGGCGATCATCCAGAGGCGAACCAGGCGATTTCAAACCTCATCGATCAACTCGGGTTCTTTCCCGTCGATCTGGGTCCCTTGCGTCTCGGAGCCCCGATGCAGCAGTTTTCCGGCCCGCTTGCCAAGATGAACCTGCTCAAGGACTGATGGCGCAAACCGCGCAATGCATATGGGAGAAAACGCCGGGAAGAGAGTGCTCCACGCGGCGCATTCATGTCATTTCATGCCGGCTGCAAACTTTTCTGCCAGCATCTGCCAGCGCCCGGCGAAAGATCATTTCGACAGCATCCACATGCCGTTCATGATCCGTATTTCCCGCAACAAGCGAGGTTGTGCCTTGTCAGCCCATCGATTGCGAGGCGAGAGCGAATAGAGCGCCATTGCCGTTGCCGGCCGTTCCGTAATCGACACCTTCGCCGAACGTCATGGTCGTCACGGTGTCGAAGATCGGCAGGCCACATTGCTGGATAAAGCTGGCGAAGGGGCCTGTCTTGAAATGGGTATCGACACGCAGGAAACGACCCGCGTGAGCTTCCATATGGGGCCGCGAAACGGCAATCGCGTCTTCAACGGACAATGCGGCAACCGGACCCAGTACGTGGCCCCGTCCAAAGGCACGGCTCATGGAATATGCCGACAGTTCGTCGCCCCGAAACAGCCCATAAGAGAGCGAACTCTCGAACAGGCGGGCGAGATGGAGAGGGCGAGCAACCGCAAATCCTGGCGCATCGAGTGCGATCACCGCGTCGAGATCGCTTGACCGCAACTGCCTGATCTCATGCCCTGCGGGCAGGTCAATCGTCTCCACCGGTTGGCGGGCCTCCCCCTGGCACTGGAACACCGTCTGCTGCGCAACAAAATCCAACGAACGATAGAGGCGGCGCGCAGCGCGCGTTGCATTGAGCCGCAGGCCCATGCCGGGGCATTCGGCCAGAACACGCTGCATCAGCCATTTCGCCGTCCCATTGGCCTGCAGCCGCGGCGATGTGATCAGCATGCCGAGGGTTGCAAAATGCTCTCCGTGGGGGAACCACATGGCGGACCCCATCACGCGGTCGATCTCGTCGAGAGCGACGAAACCATGACCGAGTTCACGCAGATATTGCCAATCTTCTGCCCGATGCGGCCAGCCGACCGCGATCGACAGCGCATGCAACTGCTCCAGATCGACATCGGCCACGTCGGCGAAACGCATCTGGTATGCGTCGACATGCAAGGTGTCGGGTATTTTCAGATCCATCGTCCGCCTCCCTGGCGCCAGGCGAGCCTGCCGCCAGCTGCTCGATATTTTCTTTTACGTGCATTCTAGCCGGTCCCTGCAGAACATTCCGCTTCAGCGACCACATCCGGCACAAGAATTGACCGTATGGCGATCGCTTTCGGCAGCCATTCATGCCGTTCGCGCCTGATCATTCAAGCCGAACTGCAACCAAGAGCGCAAGCGGGTGGCAGAAACCGCATGAGGAACAGCGCAATGAATGCCACCGATATCCCGACAGCGTTGGTGCGCTTCCCGTCCATCGTCGGCACATCCACTGCAGCCATCGTCAAATGGGTCAGGGTCTTTCTTGAGGACTTCGGCATCACCGTGCATGGTCTCCCCTGCCCCGAGGGCGGCAGGGCCAATCTCTTCGCCACTATCGGCCGCGCCCGCAAGCCACTCGAATACAGAGGGGCAAGCGAACTTTCCGCATGCCAGTCCATGATCGTGTCGCTCGGCAAGCATTGTTGCGCCTGACTTCTCGACAGAAAATGAACGGACCCCTGCCCATGACCTTCCTTTTTCACTCCGACGTCCGCCGCGGCGCCATCTTCCGAGAGGCCTTTGCGCGCGATCTGCCGGACCTGCCTTTTTCCATGGACCCCGGCACGGTTGATCCGGAAACCGTTCGTTACCTGATCACATGGTCCGTCCCGCAAGACCTCAAGCGCTATCGCAATCTCGAAGTGCTGTTTTCCATCGGCGCCGGCGTCGACCAGTTTCGCATTGCAGACGTGCCAGACCATGTGAAAGTCGTGCGCATGGTGGAAGAAGGCATCGTGCGCATGATGCAGGAATATGTCTCGCTTGCCGTCCTCTCGCTCCACCGCGACCTGCCCGCCTATCTGGACCAGCAGCGGCAAGGCACATGGCAGGCTCTTGCCCCGGCACAGGCGCCTGAACGGCGTGTCGGCGTGCTTGGCCTTGGCATTCTCGGACAGGCCGTGCTCGAGCGGTTGAAGCCCTTCGGTTTTCCGCTTTCGGGCTGGAGCCGATCGCCCCACGCGATTGAAGGCGTGACGTGCCATGCGGGACGCGATGGCCTGGCCGATATGCTGTCTGAAACCGACATTCTGATCTGCCTGCTTCCGCTGACGCCCGAAACGCGCGGTTTGCTGAATGCGGATCTCTTCCGCTGCCTGCCGCGTGGGGCCGGCCTCGTTCATACAGGCCGGGGACCACAGCTCGACCACGAGGACCTGATCTTGGCCCTCGACAGCGGCCAACTCTCTGGGGCCGTCGTCGATGTCACCGATCCCGAACCGCTTCCGGCCGGCCATGCCTTGTGGAGCCATCCCCGCATCCTGCTGACACCCCATGTGGCCAGCGTCACGCAGCCGCATTCTGCGGCGAAGGCCGTCATCGACAACATCAAACGCCTGCACGCCGGTCTTGATCCGACAGGCCTTGTCGACCGCCGCCGAGGATACTGAAGTTTCAACCCGAAAGGAAAACCATGTCGCTTTTGAAAACCATCGACCCAACCCCGTCCTTTGCTCCGCGCGAAGCCGTGCCGGCCCCGGACCGGCTGATCTCCGGAAACCCCAGCTTCAAGACCTGGGCGCAGGACGCCGCTCGCAACGAGACCATTCGCACCGGTGTATGGGAAGCCACCCCGGGGCTCACCCACTCGATCAAGGGCGAGACCTTCGAGTTTTGCCATATCCTCTCCGGTCTGGTGGAAATCACGCCGGAAGGCGGCGAGCCAGTGACCTACAGGGCTGGCGACAGTTTCGTCATGAAGCCCGGCTTCGTTGGTACATGGCGGACGATTGAAACCGTCCGCAAGATTTACGTAACGGCTTGATGGCGTGGGGCAGCGGCGGTCATCCCGACACGCCGCTGCAACAACGGAGCGCCGAAGAATACGCTGCGCGGCGGCCGCAAAACAGGGTTTTCATCCGTCGCCCCTGCCGTGATCGGGGCAAGCTACTCCAGCCGATCCGTTAGCCTCGCAAGACAGCGATCCGAGGTACTTCCGATGACCCTGAGTTTCGATCCAGCCAGCCTGTCCCTTCCGATCGGGCATTTCATCGGAGATACCCTCATCCCGGCCGATGGCGTCATCCCGATGCACCGGCCCTCCGATGGCAAGTCCTATGCCGGTTGCCCGCGGGCAGACGCTGACATGGTCGACCATGCGGTCGAGACGGCCAAGGCCGCACTGAAGACAAGCAACTGGGGCGGCGTTCGCCCCCGCGAGCGGCTGAACGTGATGCATCGTTGGGCCGATATGATAGAGAAGGAAGCGGTGACGCTTGCCCGGCTCGAAGCGCTGTCCTCGACCCGGCCGGTCGGCCACCTGATCGAAGGCGATATTGCCATTTCCGCCGAGCAGATCCGCTTCTTTGCAGAATTTGCCGACAAGGAAAGCAGCGACCTCGTGCCGACCGATGACGGCAATCTCGGCATGACCATGACCGAGCCTTACGGAGTGGTCGGCGCCATAACGCCCTGGAACTTCCCGATTTCCATGGCCGCGTGGAAGCTCGGACCGGCGCTTGCTGCCGGCAATGCCGTGGTGTTGAAGCCCTCCGAGATGACGCCGTTTTCCGCCATCTATCTCGCCGACCTTGCCGTGCGCGCCGGCCTGCCGGCCGGGTTGATCAATGTTGTCCTGGGTGATGGCCAGGTGACCGGGAATGCCATCACCGGCCATCCCGACATCGCCAAGATCAGCTTCACCGGCTCGACGCGTGCAGGCTCGGCCATCATGGAAAACGTCGCCCGCACCGGCATCAAACCCATGACGCTGGAACTCGGCGGCAAGAGCCCGCAACTGGTGTTTGCCGATGCCGAGCTTGACAAGGCGGCGGCCGCAATTGCCACGAGCATCATCAGCAATGCCGGACAGGCCTGCGTTGCCGGATCACGCCTCATCGTCGAAGAGAGCGTCGCAGCGCCGCTTGTCGACGCAATCCTGCGCCACATGAATGCCGTTCATCCCCTGCCGACCTGGGATGAGGCAGCGCAATATTCGCCCATCATTTCAGACCCGCAGCGTCAGCGCATCCATTCGATTGTGTCGGCAGCCGTTGCCGCTGGTGGTGAATGTCTGACTGGCGGCGCGCCGTTGGATGCGCCCGGTTATTTCTATGCACCGACGCTGATTGCGGGCGTCGACGAAAAATCGCCGGCCGTGACGCAGGAGATCTTCGGCCCTGTGCTGACGCTCCAGACTTTTCGCGAGGAAGACGAAGCGCTGTCGCTGGCCGCGCATCCCACCTACGGACTTGCCGCCGGGCTTTTCACCCGCGACCTTTCCAGGGCGATCCGGCTCACCCGCAGCCTTCAGGCCGGAACCATCTGGGTCAACCGTTACGGCCGCTCGCGCGACCATATCCTGCCGACCGGCGGCTACAAGCAATCCGGCATCGGCAAGGATCTGGGCCGCGAAGCCTTCCTGGCCAACCGCAAAAGCAAAAGCGTCTTGATCAGACTTTGAGGACATGCCCACGATGAAAACCCACAGGATTGCCCTTATTCCAGGCGATGGCATCGGAAGCGATGTCACCGCTGCTGCCTGGTCCGTGCTGCAAAAGACTGCCGGCTCGGCCGGTTTTGTACTTGATGGCACCGAATTTCCTTGGTCCTGCGCCTTCTACAAGGAAACCGGCGCGATGATGCCGCAAGATGGTATCGAGACACTGCGCCGTTTCGATGCGATCCTGCTCGGCGCGGTTGGCTGGCCGCAGCAGGTGCCGGATGCGGTTTCGCTGCACGGCCTCCTGCTGCCGATCCGCAAGAGCTTCGTGCAATATGCCAATATCCGCCCCCATCGCCTGCTGCCGGGGGTTGAGGGGCCGCTGAGGGCCGACGCTTTCGACATCCTCTGCATCCGTGAAAACACCGAGGGCGAATATTCAGGCGCCGGCGGCCGCATCCATCAGGGCACAGCCGATGAAGTGGCGGTCGAAACCTCGATCTTCACCCGCACAGGCGTTGAACGTATCCTGCGTTTCGCCTTCGAACAGGCGCGCAACCGCCGCGGAACACTTGCCTCCGTCACCAAGTCGAACGCGCAGAAATACTCGATGGTTTTCTGGGACGATGTCACCCATCAGCTCGCAGCCGAGTATCCGGATATCGAAGTGACGAGCTACCACATAGACGCAATGGCCGCGCGCATGGTCATGGCGCCGGAAAGCCTCGACGTCGTCGTTGCCTCCAATCTCTTCGGCGACATCCTCACCGACCTTGGCGCCGCCATCCAGGGCGGGTTGGGCTTTGCCGCATCCGCCAACATCAATCCGGACAGAAGCGCACCGTCAATGTTCGAGCCGGTGCATGGGTCTGCGCCCGACATCGCCCATCTCGGCATTGCCAACCCGATCGC
This sequence comes from Neorhizobium sp. PAMB6716, assembly GCF_058242805.1. NCBI lineage: Bacteria > Pseudomonadati > Pseudomonadota > Alphaproteobacteria > Hyphomicrobiales > Rhizobiaceae > Neorhizobium > Neorhizobium sp. PAMB6716. The sequence continues at coordinate 748,219 of NZ_JBZAYW010000002.1, read as the reverse complement.
CACCATCTGGTCTGGAGCGATGATGCTCGACCACCTGGGCGAAACCGACGCGGCCGCTGCCATCATGGCGGCCATCGAACGCACCACGGCGCGCGGCATCGGCACCATTCCAGGCAAGGACCGGACAGAAGCGATTACCGCCGCCATTCTCGCGGCACTTTGATCCATTGGGACAGGACAAAACGATGCAGACCTTGAAAGAACCCGGGCTTTTTCGGCAACACGCCTTGATCGGCGGCCAGTGGATGCCGGCGGCGTCAGGCAACACGATCGACGTGATCGATCCGGCCACCCAATCCGCGGTCGGCACCGTGCCGGACATGGGCACGGCCGAGACGCGCGCGGCCATCGACGCAGCCTCTGCCGCCTATGCCCCCTGGAAGAAGAAAACCCATGCCGAACGGGCCGCCTTGCTGGAAGCCTGGCATGGGCTGATGCTTGAGCACATCGATGACCTTGCGCTGATCCTGACGACAGAACAGGGCAAGCCATTGGACGAGGCCCGCGGTGAAATCCGCTACGGCGCCTCCTTCGTCAAATGGTTCGCCGAGGAAGCCCGGCGCATCGAGGGCCACACCATCCCCTCGCCCACCCCGGACCGGCGAATCGTCGTCCTGAAGGAGCCGGTCGGCGTTTGCGGCATCATCACGCCCTGGAACTTCCCCAATGCGATGATCACCCGCAAGATCGCCCCTGCGCTTGCCGCCGGCTGCACCGTAGTGATCAAGCCTTCCGAATTCACGCCCTTTTCAGCGCTGGCACTTGGTTGGCTCGCCGAAAAGGCCGGCATACCTCACGGCGTCATCAATATCGTCACCGGCATGCCCACAGACATCGGCACCGAAATCATGGCGAACGACATGGTGCGAAAAATCTCGTTTACCGGCTCAACCCGTGTCGGTTCGCTGCTGATGCGCGGCGCAGCCGACAGCGTGAAGCGGCTTTCGCTCGAACTTGGCGGCAATGCGCCCTTCATCGTCTTTGATGACGCCGACCTCGATCTGGCGGTTGAAGGTGCCATCGTCTCCAAATTCCGCAATGGCGGACAGACCTGCGTCTGCGCCAACCGTATTCTCGTGCAGGCCAGCGTCTATGAGGCCTTTGCCGAAAAACTCAGCAGCCGCGTCAACGCCATGAAGGTCGGACCCGGCACCGAAGCGGGTGTTTCCATTGGACCGATGATCAACGAAGCCGCCATCGCCAAGATCAACCGCCATGTCGAAGACGCGCTCGCCAAGGGCGCGACGATTGTGACCAGCCGCACCGACATGCCGGCCGGCGAACACTATGCCGCGCCCATGGTCCTGACAGGTGCCACAACGGACATGCTGCTTGCCAGTGAGGAGACCTTTGGCCCGGTGGCGCCGCTTTTCCGCTTCGAAACCGAGGAAGAGGCGCTGACAATCGCCAATGGCACGCCCTACGGCCTTGCCGCCTATTTCTACACGGAAAGCCTGAAGCGCGCCTGGCGTGTCGGCGAAGCGCTGGAATTCGGCATGATCGGCCTCAACACCGGCGCCATCTCCACCGAAGTCGCCCCCTTTGGCGGCGTCAAACAGTCAGGCCTCGGCCGTGAAGGTGCAAGGGCCGGCATCGAGGAATACCTGGAAATGAAATCCTTGCACATCGGCGGGCTCGCCTGAGCCTTTTATAATCTTCATGAAAGCAAAGGGGAAGTTGCCGATGCAACTCCTCCTTTTGCGTGCCAGCCCCAGACCATACTTGGCGTTACTGGAACCGGTCGAGCGCCTTGTAATAGAGCCCCACCAGCGGCAGGAACCAGGGTGTGCCGAAATGGCCGGGAACCGCCGGCCAGTCGAGGCCCTTCAGCGGATTGCGATCCGGCCGTCCGAGCATGGCATCGGCCATGGTCATGCCGAGATGGGTGGACAGCTGTGCGCCATGGCCTGAATAACCCATCGCAAACCACACCCCATCGTGATAACCCGCCCGCGGAAACCGGTCGCTGGTCATGTCGACCAACCCGCCCCAGCAATAGTCGATCTCGACCTTGGCCAGTTGCGGAAAGAGCCGGACGAGGCTGTCGCGCAGGATCGCGCCGCCCTTGGCATCGGATCGCTGGTCGGACGTGGCGGAGAAACGCGCCCTGCCGCCAAAGATCAGCCGGTTATCCGGCGCAAGGCGCCAGTAATTGCCGATATTCATCGAGTTCACGCAGGTGCGGTTGCCCGGCATGGTCGCTGCGACTTCGGCATCCGTCAACGGCCGTGTGGCGATGATAAAGCTGCCGACCGGGATGATGCGGCGGCGGAAGTAGCGGAAACTCGGGCGGGTATAGGCGCCGGTGGCGATCAGAACCTGATCCGCCGTCACAATTCCCCTTGCCGTCTTCAGAACATGCCGGCCGCCCGGCTGGGTATGCTCCGTGACCGCCGCCTTCTCGGCAATGACCGCACCGCTGCGGCGTGCCGCCCCGGCCAGGCCGACAACATAACGGCCCATATGCATCATCGCGCTCTTCTTCGACAACATCGCGCCATGGAAAGGCGAGCCAACCTCATTCTTGAGGTCTGCGGACGAAAGCAGTGCCGTATCGGGGTCCACTTCGGCATGAACAGCCTCGAAATTCTTCGCGATGCTGTCGAAATGCTGCGGCTTGGAGGCAAGCTTCAGTTTGCCTGCCCGGCGGAAATTGCAGTCGATACCCTCCTCGGCAATGATGACCTCCAGCGTATCGATGGAAGCATCCAGCGCCTGGTAGAGCGCAATGGCGCGCTCCTTGCCGATCTCCGCCTTTGCCGCAAGATAGCTGTGCGCCAGGCCATTGTTGAGATGGCCGCCATTGCGACCGGAGGCGCCGTAACCGACGGTTTCCGCCTCCAGCACGATCACCTTGGTCCCGGCCCTGGCAAGCTGCCGTGCCGCGCCAAGCCCGGTGAAGCCGCCGCCGATCACCGCGACGTCGTAGTGACCTTCGATAGGCCCTTCGACAGCGCCATCGAAGGCGGATGCCGTATCGTGCCAGTAGGAGAGGTATTTCATGGTTTTGTCTTTCCTCAGAGCCCGACGACACCAGGCAGACCAGAGATGTCAGCGATCTCGACATAGCCGTAGTAGGGATTGGCTGGTTCATGTCCGCGGTTGACCCAGACCTTGTTCTTGATCCCGAGATCATGGGCGGACATCAGGTCGTAACGGAAGGAAGAGGAGCAATGCAGGATATCGTCTGGACCGCAGCCGAGCATGTCGAACATATATTCAAAAGCCTGAAAGCGCGGCTTGTAGGCATTTGCCTGCTCGGCCGTGTAGACGGCATAAAAGGGTGCGCCGAGCTTTTCGACATTCGACATGATCTGCGCATTCATCGCATTGGAGAGAATGACCAGCGGGATTTCCTTGGCGACCTTGGCAAGACCCGCCGGCACATCCGCATGCGGCCCCCAGCCTGGTACCCGCTCATAAACGAACCGGGCGTCCTCGTCCCTGAAGGCGACACCATTGCGCTTGCAGGCCCGCTCCAGCGCATTGTGAACCACGTCCGCATAGGGCTTCCAGTCGCCCATAATCTCGTCCAGACGGTAGGCGGCAAAATTCTTGATGAATTCCAGCATTTTCGGCTCATCAAGACGGTTTCCATAGAGGTCGCGCGCTGCTTCCGCCATCTGGAAATTGATCAGGGTGCCGTGGCAGTCGAAGGTGATGTATTTCGGGCGGAAGGTTGTCATGCGCGTCGTCCTCGATAGGGCGGGGCCTTGGAGCCGGTTTGCTGATGACTGGATCATAGGTCGTCTTCCGGCGACCGCGTCGACTGAATCGCGGGATTTGAAAGCAGAAAGTTCCGTATCTGTCGGCCGGAATGGCATTTGGTTGGGCACGGAGCACCCAATCGGGTTTGGAAATTCCTTTCGAGCGGCGCTTATGCGCGGCTCACAGCATAAGATGCGGCGACCACCTGCTCCTACGGCTGAAGATATCGCTGCCGGTGCTGCCTTCAGACAATCCACCGGCCCGTTGAACGCAACACTTGTGTTCAGGAAATGAAGGTACGACCCCATGCAGATTATCGACATCGCCATTGCGCCCATCGGCGTGGAGCATCTTGAGGATGCCGTCCGGCTGTCGCGACAGGCCGGCTGGCCGCATCGGCCGCAAGACTGGCAACTGGCCTTGGCACTGAGCGATGGATTCGTCGCGATCACGGGCTCCGGCGATGTCGTTGGCACAATCCTGCTCACGTCCTACGGTCGTGACTGTGCAACGATCAACATGGTGATCGTCGATGAGGACATGCGCGGACGCGGCCTTGGGCGACGGCTCATGGAAGCGGCAATGGCGCTTGCCGGTGACCGGCCGTTGCGCCTTGTCGCCACGGCTGATGGACTGCCGCTTTATGAACGGTTGGGGTTTCGGGAAACCGGCACCATCGTCCAGCATCAGGGCACTGCCCTTGCCATCGCTGCGCCTCAAAACATTCAGGTTGCAAATGCCGGAGACCTTTCGAGCATTATCGACCTCGACAGGCAGGCCTACGGCGCCGACCGCACCTCGCTCATTCGCAAACTGGCAGATGTCGGCCAATATGCCGTGATCCGCCGCGAAAGCCAGATTTCGGCATTTGCCGCCGTTCGCAGCTTCGGTCGGGGCGACGTGATCGGCCCTGTGGTCGCTGCAAATCTCGATGACGCCAAGTCCCTTGTCTCCCATTTCATCAGCAGCCGGACAGGCGCTTTCCTGCGCGTCGATACCGGCGTTGAAACCGGCCTTGCCCCCTGGCTTACCGATCTGGGCCTTGCCCCTGTCGGCGGCGGCATTGCCATGGCCCGGCCTGCGATCGCTCGACCCGCCACGTCGGCGGTCACCACATTTGCCCTTGCCAATCAAGCACTCGGCTGACCCGGAGATGACAATGTTGAACAATTCCCTCATCGAGCTTGACCGCGCTCACCTCATCCATCCGGTCGCCTCCTACCGGGGACATGAACAGCAAGGTGTGCGTGTCCTGACCTGCGCCAAGGGTGCGACGGTGACCGATGCATCCGGTCAGCAACTCGTCGACGGCTTCGCCGGCCTGTGGTGTGTGAACGCTGGCTATGGGCATGAATCGATCGTCGAGGCGGCAGCGCGCCAGATGCGGGAACTGCCTTATGCGACGGCTTATTTCGGCCTCGGCAGCGAACCGGCGATCCGTCTTGCTTCAGAACTTGCCGACCGCGCGCCCGGCGACCTCAACCATATCTACTTTACCCTTGGCGGCTCGGACGCCATCGACAGCACGATCCGATTCATCCGCTATTACTGGATTGCCAAGCACCAACCCCAACGCGACCAGTTTATTTCCATCGAACAGGGATATCACGGCTCCTCCACGGTCGGCGCGGGATTGACGGCCCTTCCGAATTTTCATGCCGGGTTCGGTATTCCGTTCGATTGGCAGCATAAAATTCCTTCCCCCTATCCCTATCGCAATCCCGCGGGCGAGGATGCACAGACGATTATCGAGGCGTCGCTTGCAGCCCTGCGCGCCAAGGTCGAGGCCATCGGCCCGGACCGGGTCGCAGCGTTTTATGCCGAGCCGATCCAGGGGTCTGGCGGCGTCATCGTTCCCCCGAAGGGATGGCTCAAGGCCATGCGGGACCTCTGCCGCGAACTCGATATTCTCTTCGTCGCCGACGAAGTGATCACCGGTTTTGGCCGTACTGGTCCGCTGTTTGCCTGCTCGGAAGATGAAATCGTTCCCGATTTCATGACGACGGCCAAGGGCCTGACCTCCGGTTATGTGCCAATGGGTGCCGTGTTCATGGCCGACCATGTCTATCAGGTGATTGCGGATGGCGCCGGCGCATCGGCAGTCGGCCACGGCTATACGTATTCGGCACATCCCGTGAGCGCCGCCGTTGGCCTGGAAGTGCTCCGGCTTTACGAAAACGGCCTGCTGGAAAATGGCGTAAAGGCCGGTGCGCGGCTGATGGCCGGTCTTGAGGCACTGCGCGATCACCCTCTGGTTGGCGACGTGCGCGGCCGGGGCTTGCTGGCAGCCATCGAACTGGTTTGCGACAAGAAGACGAAGGCGCCCCTGCCGGTCGAAGCCCAGCCGGCACGGCGCATCTTCGACCGGGCCTGGAACAACGGGCTTATCATCCGTGCTTTCGCCAATGGCGTGCTGGGTTATGCCCCGCCGCTGTGCTGCACCGATGATGATATCGACGCCATTCTCGAGCGGACCGTCGAGACCCTCGACCAGACGCTTGAGGATCCGGATGTCCGCCGGGCGTTGAAGGACTGATGGGGGCTTGGCAGTTTGTCCCGAAATATCGCGGCGCCCTGCATTTTAGAATTTTGTGCCGTGCCGTGGCCTCGATTCGGCGCAAACAATACGGCCGACGTGGCAAGCTCTCAGCAATACAAAGGCCCAGCCCCCTTGATTTCAGGGCCTTGAGACAAGCCCGGCAACGTTCGGGACCGGGAACAGCATAATCTTTCGTCGTGCATGCCGAGATGGCGCATTCAAGCGTCCGAAACTGGGGATCTGAACTTGAGCAAGTCGCTGCCAGAATTCAAATACATGAGTTTCGACGTCGTCGGAACGCTGATCGATTTCGAAGGCGGGCTGACCTCCTGCCTCAATGAGATGGCGGCGGAAGCGGGCGTGACGATTGACGACGAAGAAGCACTGAGCCTCTACCGGGCTGCCCGTTATGCCGAAGATGCCGATCTGTTTCCGGACGATCTGGTGCGCGTTTACCTGGCCATCGCACCGAAGCTCGGCCTGCCGGCTGATACGGCCCATGGCGAGCGTCTGCGCGATTCCGCAAAAAAGTGGAAAGCCTTTCCAGACAGTGCCGAGGCCATGGCGCGGCTTGCCCGCGACTACCGGCTGATCGCCATGACCAATGCCCGCCGCTGGGCGTTTGATCACTTTTCGGCAGAACTCGGCAATCCCTTCCATGCCGCGTTCACCGCCGACGATACCGGCACCGAAAAGCCCGATCCGGCCTTCTTTCATCACGTCTTCGATTTCGTTTCCGGTGAAGGGGCCAGCAAGGACGATATCCTGCACGTCGCCCAGAGCCAGTACCACGACATCGGCGTCTCGCGTGACCTCGGCATGACCAATTGCTGGATCGAACGGCGCCACGCCCAAAAGGGGTATGGCGGAACGATCGAACCGGCGCAGTTCACCAAGCCGGACTACCACTTCACCTCAATGGCCGGCCTTGCCGATGCCGCGACTGCCGCACGGAGCTGACCGACCATTATCACAAAGACGAGCCAAGCCTGCGTCAAGACAGGCGGCGCGATAACCAGACCACAAAAAAGGGGAATGACATGACCGATAGAACTCTCAATTGGACCCCATCCGACGACGCGATGGTTGAAAATGCCATTCGCCGCGGCGCCACGCGCCGCGAGCTTCTCCACATGCTGCTGGCCGGCGGCGTGGCGCTGTCTGCCGGCGGCGCTATCCTCGGACGTGCCACCGGTGCGCTCGCCGCCACGCCGACATCGGGTGGCCACCTCAAGGCTGCGGGCTGGTCGGCATCGACGGCCGACACGCTCGATCCGGCAAAGGCGTCTCTTTCGACCGACTACGTACGCTGCTGCGCACTCTACAATCGCCTGACTTTCCTCGATAAAGGCGGCGTGACCCAGATGGAGCTGGCCGAAAGCGTCGAAAGCAAGGATGCCAAGGTCTGGACGGTCAAGCTGCGCTCGGGCGTCACCTTCCATGACGGCAAGACATTGTCGTCGCAAGACGTCGTGTTCTCGCTGATGAGACACCTGAACCCCGACGTCGGCTCCAAGGTCAACTCGATTGCCAAGCAGATCACCAGCGTCAAGGCTGTCGACCCGCTGACGGTGGAAATCACCTTGGCCAACCCCAATGCCGACCTGCCGACCATCCTGGCGATGCACCATTTCATGATCGTTCAGGACGGTACGACGGACTTTTCCAAGGGCATCGGCACCGGTGCCTTCAAGCTTGAGAGCTTCCAGCCGGGCGTCAAGTCCGTTGCGGTCAAGAACCCCAACTACTTCAAATCCCAAGGCCCATATCTCGAGTCATTTGAATATTTCGCCATCAGCGATGACAATGCCCGAGTCAATGCGCTCCTTTCGGGAGACATTCATCTGGCAGCGTCCATCAAGCCGCGTTCGATGAAGCTGGTGGAAAGCCAGCCCGGTTTTGCGCTGTCGCAGACCACGTCCGGCAACTATACCAACCTCAACATGCGTCTCGACATGGAGCCGGGCAACAAGGCCGATTTCGTGGCCGGCATGAAGAACCTGGTCAATCGCGAGCAGATCCAGAAATCGGTCATGCGCGGCCTTGCTGAACTTGCCAATGACCAGCCGATATCGCCAGCAAGCATATACTACAATGCCGACCTGAAACCGAAGGCCTACGATCCGGAAAAGGCAAAGTTCCATTTCCAGAAGGCTGGACTGATCGGCCAGTCGATCCCGGTCGTCGCGTCCGATGCGGCAACCGCTTCTGTCGACATGGCCACACTGGTTCAACAGGCGGGCGCTGACATAGGCATGAAACTTGACGTGCAGCGCGTGCCATCCGACGGCTATTGGTCGAACTACTGGCTGAAGGCGCCCGTGCATTTCGGCAATATCAACCCCCGCCCGACGCCGGATATCCTGTTTTCGCTGCTCTATTCGTCCGATGCGCCATGGAACGAGAGCCAGTTCAAGTCGACGAAATTCGACGCAATGCTGGTAGAGGCGCGCGGCCTTCTCGACCAGGCAAAGCGTAAGGCGATCTATGACGAAATGCAGGTGATGATTTCCGAGCAAGCCGGCACTGTGATCCCCGTCTTCCTGTCCAACGTCGACGCGCTTTCGGCAAAGGTAAAAGGCCTGGAAGCCAACCCGCTGGGTGGCCAGATGGGTTATGCCTTTGCCGAATATGTCTGGCTGGACGCCTGACACGCAACGGGATGGCAAGGTGCCCCAAGGCGCCTTGCCTCCTTCGTCCATAGCGGATCGGCATTTGGCCGACAAATCACCATCCGCCGGACTTTCGCGCCGCGGCATTGTCCGCCATGTTAAAACTCTATCCAGCAGGGGGCCCATTCTTGAGCACGTATGTCCTCAACCTCATTACGGTTCGACTGCTGATCGCTGCCCTGACACTGCTGATCGTGTCATTTGCAGTCTTCTTTGCCACAGCCATGTTGCCGGGCGATACGGCAACCATTCTGCTCGGCCAAGCAGCAACACCCGAAGCCGTTGCCGGGCTGCGCAGTGCCATGCACCTTGATGACCCCGCCTACCTGCGCTTCCTGCGCTGGCTTTTCGGGTTGTTCCGTGGTGATCTCGGCACTTCCTACGTCAACAATGTCGCAGTTGCCGACCTGATTGGCGGCCGTTTTGTCAACACGATGAGGCTTGCCGGCATCACCGCCTTGTTCTCCGTACCGCTGGCGCTGACGCTTGGCATCACGGCGGCGATGTTTCGCGGTTCGCTTTATGACCGCGCTGTCACGATCCTGACGATCGGTATCATCTCGATCCCGGAATTCATGGTTGCCACCTCGGCGGTGCTGGTGTTCTCGGTCTATCTGAAATGGCTACCGGCGCTCTCTTTCGCCAATGATGTGACGTCGGTCGGCCAAATGCTGAAAGTCTTCGCCATGCCGGTGATCAGCCTGACATTCGTTGTCGCGGCACAGATGATCCGCATGACCCGCGCTGCCGTCATCGATACAATCAATACGCCTTATGTGGAAACTGCGCTTCTGAAGGGCGCCTCCCGTCCCCGTATGGTGCTGCGTCACGCCTTGCCAAATGCCGTTGGGCCGATCGTGAATGCCGTTGCTCTTTCGCTGTCTTATCTTGTTGGCGGCGTGATCATCGTTGAGACCATCTTCAATTATCCAGGCATTGCCAAGCTGATGGTCGACGGAGTGGCCACCCGTGACCTGCCGCTCATCCAGACCTGCGCGATGATTTTCTGTGTCGGCTATCTTAGCCTGATCACGCTTGCAGACATCATTGCCATCCTGGCCAACCCGAGGCTGCGTTGATCATGACCCCATCCGTCACCCTTGCACAAAAGTTCGGTTACCGGTTCAGCTGGGTCGGCATGATCGGCCTGTCGATCATGCTTTTCTGGGGGATCATGGCGCTGATTGCGCCACATATCATTCCCCACCCGGTTGGCGAAATCGTTGACGAGGACTATTTCGGTGCCATCAGCAGCAGGTTCTGGCTGGGTTCGGACTATCTGGGCCGTGACATGCTGTCCCGGATCCTCATGGGCGCCCGTTATACCGTCGGCATATCGCTTGCCGCCGTCTCGATCGCCTGCTTTTCAGGCGTCGTGCTGGGCATGACTGCGGCCGTGGTGGGCGGATGGTTCGATGCGGCAGTGAGCCGGTTTCTCGATGCCCTGAACTCCATCCCAGGCAAGCTGTCAGGCCTGGTTGTTGTTGCAGCGGTCGGCTCATCCATTACCGTTTTGATCGTCACGCTTGCCGTCATCTACACGCCCGGCGCCTATCGATTTGCCCGTGCGCTCGCCGTCAACATCAACACCATGGACTATATCACCGTCGCGCGCACCCGCGGCGAAGGGCTGGTCTACATCATCGGCTCGGAAATCCTGCCGAACATCATCGGGCCCGTGCTTGCGGATCTCGGTCTTCGCTTCGTCTTCATCGTGCTGCTGCTGTCCGGACTGTCCTTTCTCGGTCTCGGCGTACAACCGCCTTATGCAGACTGGGGCGCGCTTGTGCATGAAAATGTCGGCGGCCTGCCATTCGGCGCCCCTGCCGTCATAGTTCCCTCTCTGGCAATCGCCAGCCTGACCATCAGCGTGAACCTCCTGATCGACAACCTGCCGCAAAAAATCCGCGACCGGAGCGCCTGAATGGAAAATCTCGTCGAAATCCGTGATCTGAAAGTCGAGGCCACCACCGATTCCGGCCGTCGCGTCGACATTATCAACGGCGTAAGCCTGGATATCGCGCCCGGGGAAATCGTTGCGCTGATTGGCGAAAGCGGATCGGGCAAGACCACCATCGCCTTGACGCTCATGGGCTATACCCGCTCGGGTTGCCGCATTTGCGGCGGCCAGGTCCGGATCGCCGGCAAGGACATGGTGACGCTGAGCGAACGTGAACGCGCCGGCATCCGGGGCACGCAGGTCGCCTATGTGCCGCAGTCGGCAGCCGCGGCGTTCAATCCCGCCAAACGCATCATCGACCAGGTGATCGAAGTCACCCGCATCCATCACCTGATGCCGGTCGATGAAGCGCGACACAAAGCCATCGACCTGTTTCGCGCGCTCTCGCTGCCCAATCCAGAAACGATCGGCAGCCGCTACCCCCACCAGGTGTCCGGTGGCCAGCTCCAGCGCCTATCGGCCGCGATGGCGCTCATCGGCGACCCGAAGCTTGTCATCTTCGACGAGCCGACAACCGCCCTCGATGTCACCACCCAGATCGAGGTGCTGCGGGCCTTCAAGTCGGTGATGAAGGCGGGCGGCATTTCGGGTGTTTACGTGTCGCACGATCTTGCCGTCGTCGCGCAGATTGCCGACCGCATCGTCGTCCTGCGCAATGGTAAAGTGCAGGAAGCCGGCACAACGGCTGATATTTTGTCGCGCGCCCAGCATCCCTATACGCGCGAACTGTTGGCGGCCTTCGAACCCAAGCCGCGTGACCATGAGATTGGGGTGGAAGACCGAAAAGTCCTTCTCGAGGTCAGTGATCTCGTTTCGGGCTACGGCCCGATCCAGCCGGACGGACTACCGCTCGTTCAGGCCGTAAAGGACGTCAGCCTGACAGTCAAAAAGGGCCGCAATCTCGGTATCATCGGGGAATCCGGTTGCGGGAAATCAACGCTTGCCCGCACGATTGCCGGGATCCTGCCTGCGTATTCCGGCAATCTCCTTTTCGACAACCGAGAGCTTGCAGGCACTGTACGGCAACGCAGTCGCGATCAATTGCGCGAAATGCAGATCGTTTTCCAATATGCCGACACGGCGCTTAATCCGGAAAAGTCGATTGAAGAGATCCTCGGCCGGCCGCTGCAATTTTACCACGGCCTCAAGGGCAAACAGAAAGACGCCCGCATCGACCAGTTGCTCGATATGGTGCATCTGCCGAAATCGCTTCGCCACCGGCGGCCACAAGAGCTTTCAGGTGGTCAGAAACAACGCGTCAACTTTGCGCGCGCGCTTGCCGCCGAACCGAAGCTGATCATTTGCGACGAAATCACGTCAGCTCTCGACACGGTGGTAGCTGCAGCCATCATCAGTCTTCTGAAGGAGCTGCAGCGCGAGCTTTCGCTGTCCTATATCTTCATCAGCCACGATCTGTCGGTGGTCGAAGCAATCTGCGACGAGATCGTCGTGATGTATGGAGGCCGAAAGGTCGAGGAGATCACACCGGCACAGCTCAAGGCACCGCAGCATCCCTATTCGAAACTGCTGTTTTCTTCGGTTCCGAAACTCGATCCGGCCTGGCTGGATGCGCTCGAACTTGATCCGGAGCTGGTCAGGACATATGGCCACACCTGACATGGGCAGCCATTTGCGGCCGTCTGCACTCTGTAGATCGAGCCGAAAGACCCTATAGCGGGAACAGGCTGGTCAAGGGCATATGCGCCTTGACGATCGGCGACTTCAGCACGACGAAGCTAAAGTATTTGTCGATACCGATATCCATGTCGGTCAGCCGTTCCATGATCCCCTGATATTCGCCGATGCCGGCGGTGACGAACTTGATGAGATAGTCGTATCCGCCCGACACGAGATGGCATTCGATCACCTGATCGATCTTCTCCACAACGGAGAGGAACCGCGCAAAATCGATCTGGCGGTGGTTCTTCAGGGTGATTTCGGTAAAGACCGTCAGCGTCTGACCGAGCTTGCCAATATTGATCTGCGCGGAATAGCCGACGATATAACCTTCCTGCTGAAGCTTCTTGACGCGCATCAGGCATGGACTGGGCGACAGGTTGACCAGGTCGGCAAGCTCGACATTGGTGATGCGGCCATTTTTCTGCAGCTCATAGAGAATCTTGATGTCGATCCTGTCGAGTTTCATCTACGCTCGTCTCCGATAGGCGCCGAAAAGGCTGCGGAATTATATGCTGCAGAAATTCTCGAACGAGCTTAACACTATGGGCAAGCTTGTCGATTCCATTCTGCCCAGAGGCTTGCCGCACGATCATCGGCATTGATGCGCCGCTACGGAATCTTCTGCTGCGCAACGGGAACATGCGGCATCCTTGGAAGGGACGAGACAGTATGCTTGTGGCGCGACAAGGAGACCGACAGCCATGCCAGCGCCGCTTATGCTTGTGGAAAGCCCAGATGAACTGCCCCGCTCGGCCGATGCCGTCATCATCGGAGCCGGCATTGTCGGCGTCTTTACCGCCTATTATCTCGCAAGAAGAGGGATGAAGGTCGTCCTGCTGGAAAAGGGCCGTGTCGGCGCCGAACAGTCGAGCCGCAATTGGGGCTGGTGCCGCCAGCAGAACCGCGATGCGCGCGAACTGCCCCTGGCAACGAAAAGCCTCGACCTGTGGGAACAATTCGGCCAGGACAGCGGGGAAGACACCGGATTTCGCCGCTGCGGGCTCCTTTATCTGAGCAATAATGAGGAAGAACTGGCCGGTTGGTCGAAGTGGCGGGACTTCGCCCGCACCGTCGGCGTCACCACCCATATGTTGGACAGCGTCTCTGCCACGGAACGAGGGATGGCGACCGGGCGCGCCTGGCAAGGCGGCGTATTTTCGCCAAGTGACGGCACAGCCGATCCGTCGCGCGCCGCACCGGCCGTCGCGCGCGCCATCATCAAGCTCGGCGGAACGGTGCTTCAAAACTGCGCAGCCCGCGGCATCGAGACCCAAGGCGGCCGGCTTTCAGCCGTTGTCACCGAGCATGGTACGATCCGCACCGGAACCGCAATCCTCTCCGGCGGTGCCTGGGCGTCCTCCTTCTGCCGCCAACTCGGCATCCGGTTTCCCCAGGCGTCTATCCGGTCGTCGATTCTCTCTGTGGCTGCGGGTGACGCAGCACTTCCCGATGCGCTCCATACCGCCGACGTTTCGGTGACCCGTCGGGGCGACGGTGGACATACGCTTGCCATCAGCGGCCGTGGCCGGGTGGACCTGACGCCGCAACAGATCCGCTTTGCACCACAATTCCTGCCGATGTTCCTGCGCCGCTGGCGTTCCCTCTCGCCGGGCGGCCTTGAGGGCATGCGCAGCGGCCATGAGAGCCGTTCGCGCTGGCGGCTCGACCGTCCGACCCCGATGGAACACATGCGGATCCTCGATCCGGCCGTCGATCACGGCACGATCCGGCTGACCTATGAGCGCGCCACAGACCTGCTGCCGGCCCTGAAGGGGCGCCGCATCGCCGCAAGCTGGGCCGGTTATATCGATTCCACCCCTGACGGTGTGCCCGCTATCGGGGAGACACCCACCGTTCCCGGCTTCATCCTGGCCGCCGGGTTCAGTGGCCACGGTTTTGGCATTGGCCCCGGTGCTGGCCATCTGATCGCCGATATCGTCACGGGAGCGGACCCGCTGGTCGATCCGCGCCCGTATCATCCCAACCGCTTCTCACAATCCGCATGGGGCAAAGTGGCAGAGTTTTGATTTGTTTACGCCGCGCCTGGCCGATTGATCGTCAGGAAGTGGCGGACAACAGGCTTCTGAGGGCCATCGTGGTAGGCCAGCACCTTGCTCTGCAGGTCGGCGTCGGCGTTCGAAGCACGCCGATGCTGGCGAAGGTAAAAGCCATCGGCAAAGACCCCGCAAGGGCTGATCTTACGCTTTTTTGCGCGCGATGATGTCTGCGGCGACCAGGGCTTGCAGATGCCACAGGTTGCGGTCGCGGATGCCTTCCGCCTGAAGATCGACAATAGTCTTATGAAGATACTCGGCGCAGGAGCCTCCCTGCCCGCATGCCGCTGCGATCAGCGCGGATGCCTCTTCGGCGGGCAAAGGACGGGTCAGCCCGAGCCGCCTCGTACTCGCCCAGAATGTCAGTGCCCTGCGCGTGCCGTGTGCGGTTCGCACAGACAGCCACCGCACCATGTCCCTGACCTCGCGATACCTGATTTCCCGCGCGACAAGCGCACGCAGATCCTGACGCCGCCGCTCGGGCGAAAGCTCGAACACGATGCCATCGCACTGACCGCCCCGCTCCAGCGCCATCATCAGGCCCGGCGCGTCGCTAGTTGCCCGCCACCGCTCGATCTTGAGGGAGAACGATCTGTGCCATCCATAAGCCGTGCCCCGTTGCCGGTCGACCGGTTCAAACTCCGGATTCCAGATCAGCGAACCATAGGCAAAGATCAGCAGGGGATCGTTACCCGCTTCGCCTTCGATCTGCTCAACGAGCGCCTCCAGCTCCTGGTCGGAAAGAGGCGTCCAGCCCGGCTCCGGCCCATCATCACGGATGTCCCTGATCGTCAGGGCAACAAGTTCGGAGGTCAGCAGCATCATCGTCTCAAAAGTTGAAGCAAGGATCAAAGAGTATGGCCGCGACAGACACCTGTCGCGGCCTTGGCCCTTGGGAGGTTTAGCTTTGAATGAAGGCTAGCAGGTCTGCGTTCAAAACATCTGCATGCGTTGTCAGCATGCCGTGCGGGTAACCGGGATAGACCTTCAGCGTGCCGTTCTTGACAAGCTTGACGGAAAGCTTGCCGGCGTTGTCGATCGGCACAACCTGATCGTCATCGCCATGCATGACCAGAACAGGAACGGTGATCGCCTTCAGATCTTCCGTCTGATCTGTTTCGGAAAATGCCTTGATGCCATCGTAATGGGCCTTGGCGCTGCCCATCATGCCCTGCCGCCACCAATTCTGGATGACGCCGGGATAGACCTTCGCATCGGGGCGATTAAATCCATAAAACGGTCCTGCCGGGAAATCGATGAACAACTGCGCGCGGTTCTCGGCAACGCCCTGGCGGATGCCATCAAAAACCTCCATCGGCAGGCCACCGGGATTGGATGCCGTCTTCAGCATCAGCGGCGGCACGGCTGCAACGAGGACAGCTTTGGCAACACGTCCGGCCGGCTGACCGTGCTTGGCAACGTAACGGGCCACTTCGCCACCACCGGTCGAATGCCCGATATGCACGACGTTCTTCAGATCGAGTGCCTCGACAACGGCGAAGGCATCAGCAGCGTAATGGTCCATGTCATGACCGTCCGCAACCTGGGCAGAGCGGCCGTGACCACGGCGGTCATGGGCGATGACGCGGTAGCCCTTCGAGACGAAGAACAGCATCTGCGCATCCCAGTCGTCCGACGAGAGCGGCCAGCCGTGATGGAACATGATGGGCTGAGCATCCTTCGAGCCCCAGTCCTTGTAGAAGATTTCGACGCCGTCCTTGGTTGTGATCGTGCTCATTGTCCTGGTTCCTTCATCGGGGTTGGCGGCAGCTGTTGCTGCACGAGAAAAAGTGGTGGGAAATACTGCTGTAGCGGCCGCTGCAGCTCCGGAGAGCAGGACGCTGCGACGGGTGATGGAAAAGCTGTTCTCGATCATGTGCGTAACCCGCTGTCTCGGTTTTTAGCTGTCAGACGATCCGTGTGTTCGTCTGATGGGGAGATATTGCGGGTGAAACGGGGAAACAACAACTGCATTAATATTGGGGATTTCATTTCAAAATTCGCAATAATAAACGCGCCCGACGGCCCCCGTCGGGAGGCTGTCCTTGGAGGCTACGGGCGCCTCGTGGACGGGCCAAGCGTGCGATGGATCTTGATCGAAAGCCAACTCAGACCCACTTGATCAGAGCCAGAAGGTGGCGGTAGCGGCGATGCAAATTGCCGAGGAGAAGATGTGAGCACAGCTGTCGTTTCGACCTGTAATTCCGCAACGCGGATGGCCAGCCTGTCCCCGGTCTTCGACCGGTTCCTGCGCTATCACGTGCTGGCTGAAAGTGTTCGTGGACAGCTGTGGCCGGCGATCACAAGCTGCTTTTCGAACTTGTACTGGTGAAAGATGCCAAGGGCGCCAAGACGGTGATCCGCGACCAACGTGATAAGCGGCGTGAAACACATCCGGAAAAGCCGCGATATTCTGTAGACTTCTATAGACGCCCATTGCTGTCTTGATCACCAGGTGGCTGACCGGCGGCCAAGGCGGCAACAAGAGCAGCGCGTCCTCGGCCGAAGAGCGATGCTGCTAACCTTCGTGGTTGCTCCATCCCCGGCGGGCGCGCCAGAGCACGGTGGAATCCGCATAGCCCAGCACTTCGGCAATGCGGGCCTTCTGCACATGGGCTTCGATCTGGGTGGACGCGATGGACTGGCGCACATCGCGGACAAGGTCGCGAAGCGATGTGCCCTCCTCAGACAGACGTCGTTGCAAGGTGCGCACTGAGATGCCGAACTCTGCCGCAATGGCTGGCAACGTGATCGGCTTGTGCCCGAGATAGATGCCGATCAGGGCGCAGACCCGCTCACGGGTGCTGGTGGGAGGCGGCGTATTGCTCATAAGTTCGACCACATGCCGTTCGATCACGGCCGACAGCGCAGGGTCTTCGTGGCGATAGAGGCGGGATGCGTTGCTGCCGGCAACGATAATGCGGTTGGCAGACTCTCCGAACTTCAAGGGACAGCGGAAGATGCGCTCAAGAAGCGAACGATCGCGGGGCGCAAGATGCTCGAAATGGACTTCGAGCGGCTTCCAGCTTTTGGTAAAACACGAGCGCACCAGCTGGCAGGAGGCGGCAACGGAAAACTCGCTGTCCTGCCGCCTCGGCCACATCCGGTCATCCTCGAGCCTGTAGCTCCAGACGAGATTGCCGTTCTCCTCGAACACGCCGGAACTGGTCGCGCTCTGCACGGCATTGACATATTTGGCCAGCCGCTCGAAGCCCGCCCGGATTGTGCCGGAAATTGAAAACAGGATGCCGATCGGCCCGATATCGCTCGGTTTGAACAGGGTTCCCAGCCGTGCCCCGAGCGATGGTTCCTCGGTGATCAGCGCGGCGTGTTCGAAGATCTCGATGTAACGCGCCATGGGGATCATCGCATAGGGATCGTCGAGCTGGCTGCGCAGAAGTCCGTGCGCGGCAAGTAAAAGGTCGGTCTTGCCGCTGCGCCTGTCGATTTGTTCGACAAGCGGGGCAAGAACAGAGGCGCGAATGGATGCAATTGCAGGCATTCGGCTGGTCAATTGCGGTGCATATGCCATTTTCAGCGCCCCGAAGGCCATTGCTGGCGCAAATTATCGATTCATTGGCATAACTAGCAATTCCGGTGCCAGAAACCCGCACCTACCCTCTTGATCAAAATCAAGCACAAGAGGGGTTCCCATGACAGTACAATCCATTGCGGATGGTCCGCCCGACCGCCTTGCGAAGAATTCCGTTGGCCTTGCCCATATCGTCTTTTTCGTCGTGGCCGCAGCCGCTCCGCTAACCGCCGTGGTCGGTGCGACACCGGCGGCCTTTGCCTTCGGCAACGGCGCCGGTGTGCCGGGTGCCTTCGTGCTCGCCGGCATTCTTTACCTGCTGTTTTCGATTGGCTTCACGGCCATGAGCCGCCATGTCGGCGGCGCCGGCGCCTTTTACACCTATATCACCCAGGGCCTCGGCAAGCCGGCCGGTGTCGGCGGCGCCTTGATGGCGCTCGTCACCTATTTCGCCGTGCAGATCGCCGTCTATGGGCTCTTCGGCGTCTTCATGACCGGTGCCATGACGCCGGTCGCCGATCTGCCCTGGTGGGTCTGGTCCTTTGCCGCGCTCGTCATCGTGCATGCCTGCGGCCAGCGCAACATCGCCTTTTCCGGCGCCATCCTCGGTGTCTGCATGATCGCCGAGATCGCCATCCTGCTGCTGCTCGACATCGGCATCGTGGTGGCCGGCGGCGGACCGGAAGGGTTCGGCTTCACCTCGTTTTCGCCAGCCACCGTCTTTGCGCCCGGCCTCGGCGTGGCGCTGGTCTTTGTCGTCGGTTCCTATATCGGCTTCGAGGCAACCGCGATCTTCGGCGAAGAAGCCGAGAACCCGGAAAAGACAATCCCGCGCGCCACATATCTGGCCGTGCTCCTGATCACAGTTTTTTATGCCTTCTCCACCTGGGCAATAGTCCAGTTCTACGGCCCGGCCGCCGTGCAGCCGACGGCAGCAGCCGGTCTGGAGAGCTTCTACTTCGCCGCGACCGACAGCGTGCTCGGTACCTGGGCCTCGCAGGTGATGAACATCCTTCTGATCACCAGCCTGTTTGCCTGCATCCTCTCCTTCCACAACACACTGAACCGCTATTTCTTTGCGCTGGGCCGCGAAGGCCTGGCCTTCAAGCTGCTCGGCAAGGTGCATCCGATGCATGGCTCGCCCTATGTCGCCGGCATGCTGCAGAGCGCGATTGCCGCGCTCGTTCTCGTCCTCTTCATCCTCGCCGGCGCCGATCCCTATACGGTCGTTTTCTCCTGGATGTCGGCCCTCGCCGTCATCGGCATCCTTGCCGTGCAGGCCCTGGTTTCGGTCGCTATCCTTCTCTTCTTCCGCAAGGTGAAGACCGGCTACAGTCTCTGGACCACGGTGATCGCCCCGTCACTCGGGCTGATCGGCCTCCTTGGCGCCCTTGGATTGGTCATCAACAACCTGTCGCTGCTGTCGGGGTCCGAAAGCCTTGTTGTCAAAGCCTTCCCCACTCTGATCGTGCTGGTCGGCCTCTTGGGGGCAGCCTTCGCCATCAAGATCAGGAAGGCAAAACCTGCCCTCTACGCTTCTCTCGGAAAGGCCTTCGAATGACTGCGCTCTCGACTTTTCGCCCGACGGACCGGTTGCTCAAGGCCGTGCTCGTCGCCCTCACCGTATCGACGCTCCTGCTCGCCGGCGAGGCACACGCCTTCTGCACCCTCTTCTGCATCCACGGCATGCCTGTCGTCGATACCGAGATCTGCGCCAGCCGCGGTTGACATTTCCGGGTGGCGCGTGATGAGCGCCACCCTCTCCTCCCGCCTGATTGCCAAAGGACCGTTCCATGGACGCCGTCGTCGACACCATTTTCCACCCGCTCGATCCCTTGAGCCTTTCCGAGATCGCGCAAGCCATTGCCATCCTCCGGCAAGAGAAGGCGCTGACTGACACCATCCGCTTCCCGATCATCCGGCTGGAAGAGCCGACCAAGGCGGATCTCGCGGCATTTCGGGCCGGCCAGCCGCTGGCGCGTTTGGCCTTCGTCCTCTCGCTCGACATTTCGAGCGGTGCGACGTTTGAAAGCATCGTTGACCTGTCGGCAAAGACCGTTGCCGACCACAAGCGGCTGGCCCATGACGAACTGCCCTATGGCCAGCCGCCGGTCATGCTGTGCGAATTCGAAACCGTCGAGGCGACGGTGAAATCCGATCCCCGCTGGGTTGAAGCGGTCAAGAAGCGCGGCATCACCGACGAGGACATTCCGCTCGTCCAGATCGACCCCTTCTCATCCGGTTATTTCGGCCTGGAATTTGAAAAGGGCCAGCGTATCGTGCGTGCGGTCTCCTACTGGCGTGGTGACGAGCGCGACAACGGCTATTCCCACCCAATCGAAGGGGTCGTTGCCGTGGTCGATCTGGTGAAGAACCAGGTGGTCGATCTCGTTGATGACGGTCGCATCATTCCGGTGCCAAAGAAGAAGCGCAATTACGGTCAGGAGGCTTTTCCGGAGACGCGGCAGGGTTTGAAGCCGCTCGATATCGTCCAGGCGGAAGGGCCGAGTTTCACCGTCGATGGCTGGCAGGTCGAATGGCAGAACTGGTCCTTCCGCGTCGGTTTTACCCCGCGCGAAGGCCTCGTTCTGCATGAACTGGGCATCAAGGACGGCGGCAAGATCCGCCCGATCATCTTTCGCGCCTCGGTGACGGAAATGGTCGTGCCTTACGCCGACCCGACCGCCAACCACTTCTGGAAGAGCGCCTTCGACGCCGGCGAATATGGGCTCGGGCGTCTCGCCAATTGCCTCGAACTCGGCTGCGACTGCCTCGGCCACATCCACTATTTCGACGTGCCCTCGGCCGACGATTTCGGCCAGCCGATGGTGATGAAGAATGCCATCTGCATGCATGAGGAGGATTACGGCATCCTCTGGAAGCATTACGAATTCCGCAATGGCATCTTCGAGGTCCGCCGGTCCCGCCGCCTCGTCATCTCCTTCTTCGCCACGGTCGGCAATTACGACTACGGCTTTTACTGGTATCTCTATCAGGACGGCACGATCCAGCTCGAAGCCAAGCTCACCGGCATCATCCAGACGGCAGCCGTGGCACCGGGCGAGACCTATCCCTGGGGCGGCATGGTCGATGACAATCTTGGCGGCCCGACCCACCAGCATTTCTTCAACGCCCGCCTGCACATGGATGTCGATGGCGGCGGCAATACCGTCACCGAGCATGAATTCGCTCCCCGCCCATGGGGTGATGACAACCCCTATGGCAATGTCTTCGACACCAAGACCAAGGTGTTGAAGCGCGAGCTGGATTCACCCGCCGTGGCCAATGGCGAGACCGGGCGCTACTGGAAGGTGCAGAACCCGAATGTGCAAAATTCCGTCGGCAAGGCACCGGGCTACAAGATGGTGGTGATGCCGAGCCCGCTGATGCTGGCGCAGGAAGGCTCGACCGTTGCCCAGCGTGGCGGTTTTGCCAAGAAGCACATCTGGGTGACGGCCTTCGACCCGGCGGAAAAATACGCCTCCGGCGACTATCCGAACGTCCATGCCGGCGGTGACGGCCTGCCGAAATATGTGGCCCAGAACCGCACTATCGAAAATGCCGACATCGTCCTCTGGCATTCCTTCGGTCACACCCATGTCTGCAAGCCGGAGGATTTTCCGATCATGCCGGTTGAATATGCGGGCTTCACGCTGAAGCCGAACGGCTTCTTTGCAGCCAACATCGCCATGGACCTGCCGGCCGACAGAAACGGCCACAGCAAGGACAATCGCGAGGCAGATTGCTGCGCTGCCAAACCGGAAACGAAGAGCGGTTGCTGCCGCTGAGGCGACGCCCGGAAGCCTGGAAGCGCGTGGCAAGGCCACGGGCTTCCTCTCACATAATCAAGGTGTCGTGTATGGCGGCACCGGCCATTCTTCGACCGCACGCACGGAATGCGCCGGCAGACAGCCAAACCCCGTGCAAGATCCTTGCCGATGCTCTTATAAAGCCCAAGCTGTTCCCTTCCTCGTCAAGTGGAGGCATTCGTGAATGCAGGCGACGCGCAGGTTGTCGGACATCCAGGCCTCGGCCAGGCTGGTGCGACAACCGTTCATTCCCTCGATGCGGCCGCGCGCATGATGAAGGACTGGCAGCTGGAAACGCTCCAGATGTCGCCCGGCAAGATCAATTATTCGCTGACCATGCAAAGGTTCGGCGCCATTCAGATGCTGAGGGAGACGACCGACAAGACGCTTCTGAAGCGCGGCAGCGGCCCGCCGGGCGTGCTGGTGCTCAGCATTGCCGTCCAGGCCGACGGCACGGGCTGGCTCTTCGGTCACGAAATGGCGCCACGGGTCAGCATTCTCATGGACGGGCAGCGGCTTCCGGAAATCCTCACACCGCGCGCCTTCGATCTCCTCTACCTGACCGTCGACCGGCGATGGCTGATCGAGCAGATCGCGACGCGCGGGTTTGAACAGCTCGCCAGCTATCTCCAGCAGCACCATTCGATTGCGCTGTGGCATGATCACAGCATTCGGCTCGACCAGATGTTTACACCTCTCTTGGCAGGCGACAGTCAAACAGATCCCGGGCGCGCTTCAACGCAAAATGCGATCCTCGACAAGCTTTTGCTCGCATTCACATCGGCGCGGAAGCTGGAGCCGGTGGCAGACAGCAGCCGCAAGCAGTTGATCGATCGCGCCCGGATGATGCTCATGTCCACGGCCAGCGAACAGGTAACGGTTGCCGATGTCGCAGCGCAACTTGGCATCAGCCGCCGGCATCTGCAGACCTGCTTCAATCTGTCCGTCGGTATTGGCGCAACGGAATTCGTCAAGGCCGAGCGGCTGAACCTGGTGCGTCGCGAACTCTTTTCGGCTCGAGACGCCGGTCGTGTCCCCTCAATCGGTGATATCGCCGCCCACTGGGGTTTCTGGCATCTCAGCCGGTTTGCAGGCTATTACCGCGACATGTTCGGCGAACTTCCCTCAGAAACGGTCCGCCAGGCACAAGACTGAGAAAAAAGTTCGACAACAGCCTTACGACTTCCCAAAACGGATAACGCTTCGCGCATTTGCGTTTCTACAATTGTTCCATCGGTTCATTTAAGAAACCTGGGGAACGATGATGTCTCAATTGCAACGCACAGCCCTGTGCGCGACCACACTGCTTGTGTCTGCTCTATCCGTGACCGCCTTTGCCGTCTCGCCGGCGCACGCCGTCGAGCAGGGTAGCAACATCACGCCGATGGGTGTCACCGATTTTGGTGCGGGCATGACCCCACCTTCGACACCCTACGGCACCTTCGGTCTTCGCGCGACCTACTATTCCGCGACCAAATCGAAGGATGCCTCCGGGCATACCGTGAACAACGATCTGAACCTCGATGTCGAAACGCTGGGTCTTGCCTATTTCTACATGACAGACCTGGAACTGCTCGGCGCCAAGGTCGGCTTTGGCGGGGTCCTTCCCATGATCAAGATCAATGGCAGCCTGTCGGTCTCAACGCCGATTGGTCCGCTGGATATCTCAGGCGAAGACTTTTCGATGGGCGATGCGCAGATCATCCCGATCCTTCTCGGCTGGCAGGCGCCGCCGAACCTCTTTGTCAATGCGGGCCTGCAGGTCCAGATGCCAACCGGACATTACGATACGTCCAATGCCTTCAACGGTGGCGTCAATCACTGGACAATCACGCCCTTTGTCGGCGCTACTTATCTCTCCGACAGCGGCTTTGAAGTGTCGACGCAAGCGAGCGTCAACTTCAATACCGTCAACCCGGCGACCGATTACCGGAGCGGTGTCGAATATATGCAGGAATTTGCCATAGGCCAGCATATCAATGCCTGGACGATCGGGCTTGCAGGTTACGCCTATCAGCAGTTGACCGACGACGAGGGGCCAGGTGTCGTGGATGGCAATCGGTCACGGGTGTTTGCGGCGGGTCCTGCGATCAACTTCTTCCAGCCTGGACTGCCGCTGGTTTCGCTGCATGCCTACAAGGAATTCGGCGCCGAAAACCATGCGGAAGGCTATAGCGTTGCCCTGCGCGTGGCCATGTCTTTTTGAGGGAGTGCATCATGGATCATCATTCCGTCACGCTCAAACAGGCCGGTCATCTGCAGGGGCTGATTATTCAACTGGCCAGCAGTCTCACCATCATGGGCTCCGTCATGATCGCCCCGATGCTGCCAAAAATCACCGCCGAATTTGCCGCCATCAACCCGCAGTCGGTCGAGCTGATCCCGCTTGTCGTTGCAGGGCCGGCGCTTGCGATTGCGCTGTTTGCGCCGCTGGCCGGATTGCTTGCCGACCGCGTCGGGCGCAAGACCATGCTGCTGATAGGCTCTGTCCTCTACGCCCTCTTCGGCGTCATGCCGGCCCTTCTGGCCGACATCAACCTCATTCTCATCTCGCGCCTGCTGTTTGGCTGCGCGGAAGCCATCATCATGACCTGCTGCACGACGCTGATTGCCGATTACTGGCAACCGGCTGAGCGGATGCGCTACATTTCCCGTCAGGTGGTAACGATTGGTATCGTCGGTGCATTGTTCTTCGTCATTGGCGGGGTCGCCGGAGAAGGCTCCTGGCGAACACCCTTCTTTCTGTATCTCGCGCCCATCCTGATGCTTCCCGCGATCATGCTGCTGCTGTGGGAGCCCGAACGCCGCAAGGAGGATGTCGAAGGGCCTGGCCGCGCAGAGAGCGGTCTCTGGCTGACCGTGACCGGGGCCTATTTCCTGATCTTTACCGGAATGGTCACCAGCTTTATCGCTGCCGTGATGACACCGAACGTGCTGGTTGCCATGGGGGTGACGTCCACATCACTGATCGGCGCTGCCGCCGGCTTGTCGATCCTGTCCACCTTGGGCGGCTCCATTGCCTGGCCTATCCTGCGCAATCGCATCGGTGTCGCCGGCGTCAATGCCTTTCTGGTCGCGACGATGGCGGCGGGATTGTTCATCCTGGCGCTTGCCCCCTCCTATCCGGTGGTCTTGCTGGCAATGGTCGTCCAGGGTTTTGGAGCCGGTTTTCTGGTTGCCAATGCATCGCTGCCCTTGCTGGTCAAGCTTCCACCCCGATTGCGCGCCCGCGGTGTCGGTGGTTTTGCATCCTTCCTCTATCTCGGGCAGTTCGCCAGCCCTTTCATCGTCCTGGCGCTCGCCGCTCCCTTCGGGGGCATGCCGCAAGGCCTTCCGGCTGGCATCATGACCTGGTCGAGCTTTACGCTTCTGATTGCAGCCGCATGGCTGGTGGTTGGGCTTACGAAGGGCGGACGGCCGGTCGATGGAGCGACGGCGTCCTGATCATACCGTCAATGACGCCAGCATCCTCTCGCCGGGGTGCCGGCGCGGCCGATCAATGAACAAATGAATGGGTGACTGAATATGTCGCAACTGACCCCACCTCTCGATGGCCTGGCGCTTGCCGAAGAAATCAAAAAGGGCACGCTCAGTGCCGGTGAAGCGCTTGCCGATGCCATCGGCAGGACAAGCAAGGTCAACCCGCAGCTGAATGCACTCGCGCAGGATCTGTCGGACCGGGCTGTTGCAGACTTGTCCGCGCCCACGCCCACTGGCCCCTTCGCAGGCGTTCCCATCCTCATCAAGGATCTGTTCACGCCGGTTGCGGGCGCGCGGATGACCAATGGGTCGCTTCTGTCGGAGCAGGTCGTGATGCCCTTCGATGCCGAAATTGTCACGCGCATCCGCAAGGCCGGCTTCACGATCTTCGGCACGACCACCTCGCCGGAATTCGGCAGTTCGTATACGACGGAATCGCGGCTGTTCGGTGCGACGCGCAATCCCTGGTCGCTCG
Organism: Neorhizobium sp. PAMB6716; assembly: GCF_058242805.1. Lineage (NCBI taxonomy): Bacteria > Pseudomonadati > Pseudomonadota > Alphaproteobacteria > Hyphomicrobiales > Rhizobiaceae > Neorhizobium > Neorhizobium sp. PAMB6716. Next base: position 722,310 of record NZ_JBZAYW010000002.1, on the reverse strand, counting down.
ATCACATCTGCGGCGGATCGAGCGGCGGTGCGGCCGCCATGGTTGCCGCCCGCGTCATTCCCGTCGCGCATGGCAATGACGGCGGCGGATCGCTGCGCGTGCCCGCATCCGCCTGCGGCGTGTTCGGCCTGAAGCCCTCCCGCGGGCTGATGCCGATGGGACCTGCCATTGGCGAGGGCTGGGCGGGAATGAGCACCGGCCATGTGATCACGCTTTCGGTGCGCGACAGCGCCGCGGCGCTCGACCAACTGGCCGGCGCCGATCCAGGCGCGCCCTATGCCGCGCCGCTTTACGACGGAAGCTTCCTGAACGCTGCGACCGGCGCTGCGCCAAAGGGGCTGCGGATTGGCCTTGTCACGCACCTGACACCCTGGGCCAGCCATCCCGATTGCGTGCAGGCGGTGATGAACACGGCGGCGCTTTGCGAGGATCTCGGCCATCATGTGGAAGAAGTTACACTGCCGGTCGATGCTCTTGAATTTTACGATACCGTCTTCACCATTATCGGCTGCCAGACCCGCAGCCTCCTGTCCATGATGGCGCGCATGGCGGGCCAGCCGATGGACGAGCAAGCGCTGGAGCCGCGCCACCGCGTCATCCTGCGCGAAAAGGGCGATCGGTCAGGCGCGGACTATGCGGCGGCGGTTGATTATATTCACGCCTTCGGCCGTCGCATGGCAGCCCTGATGGACAGATATGATCTCATATTGACGCCGACGATGGCAAAACCGCCGGCATTGATCGGAACACTGACCGTCGAGGATGACCAGTGCCTGTCCGATCTCATCGAGACGTTCCATTCGTTTTCGCCCTTCACCGCCTTGTTCAATGCAAGCGGCCAGCCCGCCATGTCCGTTCCCCTGCATTGGAATGCTGCCGGCCTGCCGATCGGCTCGCATTTTGCCGCACCATTTGCAGGCGAGCACAGGCTGTATGCGCTTGCGGCGCAACTGGAACAGGCGAGCCCATGGGCGCATCGCACGCCTCCCGTGTTGAGCAGGCCCGATCAACCGGTCAAAGCGTAAGGAGCAGCGCGTGATAGGCTTCATCCGGCGTCGCATATGTCCGGTTGTTGATGTCGGCTTTCAAATCGTCATCACTGGTCCCACCGTGCATGTTTCCGGGTAATTGCGCATCTGCGACGCTGCGAAGGCGGTACTCAGCAGGACCGGAAGTTTCTTCGGCGAGGCGTCTAGCGGGTATGGCGCTATCCTTCATATGAAGAGATGTGGGTTGAACCGATGCTCCTTGCTCTCGCAATGGAGCTGGCTGGCATTGAAGGGTAACCGATGTTCCGCTTCCACGTTGTCCTCGCCGCCTTAATCCGTGATCGCCTTTCCATGGACGGGCAACCGGTGCTGTCTGAGTTGTAGCCAGGATCATGCCTCGCACAGCACTCGGGCGTAGTCCGATGACGAAGCACGCTCCTGCCCCCCGTCATGCGCAGGTCGATCTGCTGCACCGCTTAAAAAAACGTCATACGGCCACTTAAGCAGTCAAAAACCACAGCTGCTATTGCACGATAGATCGCAAATCCCCCAATTCTTCCATTTGGCACGTCTTTTGCAATGACTGTTTTGACCGTTTTGAGTGATCTGACGGTTTCCAAAAGAAAAAGGGGAACTCAATGGGTTCGGAATTTAATCGTCGTCGCTTCCTGCAAGGCTCCGCGGGTGCAGCCGCCGTTGCAGGTTACATGCAGATCAATCCTGACTTTTTCATTTCGTCGGCCTTTGCACAGACCGGCAAGACCATGACCTTCCTGTCGGCTGAAAACATCACGGGCAACTGGGATCCGACGGCCCACACGACGCTGTCGCAGAAGAATATCGAAGGCTTCGTCATGGGTTTTCTCACCCGCACGCCGATGAAGCTCGACAACCCCGGCGAGGTCGTCTACGAGCTGGCAACCGAGATCAAGCTGCTGGACCCGCATCGCCTCCAGATCAAGCTGCGCCAGGGCATCGTGTTTCACGATGGAAAGCCGTTCAAGGCCGAGGACGTCAAGGCGACGTTCGAATACGGCTCCCGCACCGACCGGCCGGCCCAGTGGTATCCGGGGCCAAGCGAAACGCTGACCGTGGAGACACCCGACGATTACACAGTCATCGTGGACACCTCCAAGGGCGGCTATCCGGCACACCTCTTCATCTTCCTCGCTTCCTTCCTGCCGATCATGTCGGCCAAGGATGTGGCCGGCGGTCCCGGCGGCCCGCTGTCGCAGCGTCTCAACGGCACCGGCCCGTTCAAGTTCGTCGCCCAGCGCGGCAATGACACGGTGATGGAAGCCTTCGACGGCTACTTCAAAGGCAAGCCGGCCATACCCGGCATCAACTTCACCTTCACGGGCGATTCCACCACGCGCATGCTCTCGCTGATGAACGGACAGGCCTCCATCGTGGAGCGTCTAGAGCCGGAACAGGTGGATTCGATCAAGGACAATCCGGCGATCTACATCAACAAGGTCGTCTCGGTCGAAAACAAGTATCTGTGGTTCCGCTGCTCCAAGCCTCCCTTCGACGATCCGCGCATTCGCCTCGCCGCCTGCCACTCCATCGACCGTGAGATGATCATGGAACTGATGGGCTCGGCCGGCCACGCCTCGTCCAACTTCGTTTCGCCGGTGAAGTTCGGTTATGTTGACCTGCCGAACTACCCGAAATACGATCCGGAAAAGGCGCAGGCCCTGCTGGCCGAAGCGGGTTTTCCCAAGGGCAAGGGCCTGCCGGCGCTCGAATACATCACCTCCGTCGGCTTTTATCCGAAGACCAAGGAATATGGCGAACTGGTCACCGCCATGCTTCAGGAGCAGGGCTTCAACGTCAGCCTGACGGTGCTTGAACCGGCAGCCTGGAACGAGCAGCTTTATCATCGCCCAGGCGGTGGTCCCGGCCACATGGTCGATTGCGGCTGGTCGACGGCCTCTCCGGAACCCGACCTCGTGTTGCGCACGCATTTCCATTCCTCATCGCACCGCATTTGCGGCATCGAGGACAAGGACCTCGACGCCAGCCTCGACAAGGAACGCAATGCACCCACGCTCGAAGAGCGAAAGAAGGTTCTTGAGGAAGAGACGATGCCGCTTATCGCCTCCAAGATGCCGTGCCTGTCGCTGTTCACCTCCGTCATGATTCACGCGATGCAGAAGGACTTTGAGGGCATGTACATCTACCCGGACGGGTCGATCGACGCCTCCAAGCCCGCGGCCTGAGACGCTTCTCGCCCGCACGCCGCGCCATCGCGGCGTGCGGTCTTTCCCGTGAATCCTCGAGGGGAGCGATAGAATGTTCACCGTGAATTTCCTGCTGCGGCGCCTTTTTCAGGGCATTATCATCATCTTCCTCGTCTCCCTGCTGATCTTCACCCTCTTGAGGGTCGTGCCGGGAGATCCGGTGCGCCTGATGGCGGGCGGCATGGCGCCTGAAGCCCTGATCGAAAAGATTGCCACCGACATGGGCCTGCGGGACCCGATCCTCGTGCAATTCGGCCGTTATATGGGCGGCGTTGTCCACGGCGACCTCGGACAGTCCTTCGTGCGACCCGCAAATGGCGCCTCGACCGGCGGCGCGAACTTCAACGATACCACCCGTGGCGAACGGGCAGAAGTGTTCGACCTGATCTTCGACGCTCTGCCGATGACCCTTCAGCTGGCAGCCGTCACGCTGGTGATCGCGCTTGTGTTTTCCGCAATCATCGGCATTGCAGGTGGGCTGGCCATCGGCCGCTGGCCCGACAAGCTCGCCTTCTACATATCCTCGATCTTCATCTCACTGCCGAATTTCTGGCTCGGCATCGTGCTGGCGCTGCTGTTTTCGGTCAAGCTCGCCTGGCTGCCTGCCATCGGATATCAGGGCTTTGCCTATACAATCCTGCCCGCCATCGTTCTTGCGGTCGAACTGTCGCCGGTGCTGATCCGCACGCTGGTAAGCTCAGTATCCGGACAGATGATGGAGCCCTATGTTTCGGTCGGGCGCGTGCGCGGCCTGTCGCGTTCGCGCATCATCGTCAACCATGCCCTGCGCAATGCATCGGTGCCACTTCTCAACCTGCTCGGCGTGCAGTTTTCCAGCCTGCTCGGCGGCGTGATCATCGTCGAATATATCTTCGACTATCCGGGCCTTGGGCTTTTGACCATCAATGCCGTGCTCCAGCGCGACTTCCCGCTCATCCAGGGCATCGCCATCGTCACGAGCGCCATCTTCGTGCTCATCAACATTGCCGTCGATCTCGTCGCAACCACCATTGATCCGAGGCTTGAATATTGATGGCCCTTACATCCGCACTGGAAACCCCTGTCGTGACCAAGGCTGCCAGCCGCTCCATTTCGCGGCGTATCCTTGATCGCGCCGTGTCGGCGCCCGGCTTCCGCGTCGGCCTTGCGATATTTCTCATTCTGGCGCTTGCCGCTGCCCTTTATCCGGAAATCAGCGGCATCGACCCGACGAAGATGGATGTCCGCGCCCGGCTTCTGCCGCCCCTCTTCCTTGGCGACAAATGGAGCTGGCTCCACCCCCTCGGCACCGACCAGATCGGCCGCGACATGCTGGTTCGCTCGCTGGTCGGGCTTCGCTACTCCTTCCTGATCGGCGTGTCCTCGGTCGCCGTCACGCTGTTTATCGGCTGCGCACTGGGCACGATCGCTGGCTATTTCGGCGGGCGGATCGACATGCTGATCATGCGCCTCACCGATGCGCAGCTGTCGATCCCGATGATTATCCTTGCTATCGCCGTGCTTGGCGTATCCCGGCCGACCATTCCCGCCATCATTCTGGTTCTCGGGCTGTCGAGCTGGCCGGTCTATGCCCGTATCATGCGCAGCATCGTCATGACCGAAAGACAGCGCGAATATGTGCGCGCGGCAAAGCTCGGGGGCTCGACGGACATCCGCATCATCCTCAGCCTGCTTTTGCCGCTGCTTCTGCCGCCGGTTATCTTCACCTCGGTGCTGGATGTTGCCCGCATGATGATCTTCGAATCGATCCTCGGTTTTCTCGGCCTCGGCGTTCAGCCGCCCACGCCCACCTTTGGCAACATTATCGCGGATGGCCGAAAATACCTTCTCAATGCCTGGTGGATTGCCACCATGCCCGGCGTTTTCCTCGGCCTGACGCTCACCAGCATCAACCTTGTCGGCGCCTCGCTGGAACGTGCCCGCAACACCATTCACGGAGGGTCCGACCAATGAGCCAGCCGCTTCTCGAATTGAAAAACCTGTCCGTTGCCGCCGGTCGAGCCGGCACGGCAAGGACTATTTTGGACGCCATCTCCTTCACGCTCACCCCCCGCGAAATCGTCGGCGTCGTCGGCGCCAGCGGTTCGGGCAAGACCGTCTTGTCGAAGGCGGTCGTCAACTGGCTGGACGCGCCGCTTGCCCGTTCCTCCGGCACCGTGCTGTTCGAAGGCAAGGACATCTACGGCCTTTCCGAGATGGAGATGCGCACCTTGCGCCGGCGCGTCGCCTATGTCGGGGCAAACCCCATGGGCGCGCTTGACCCGACCTTGCCGGTCGGCGTGCAGATCGTCGAAAAGATCTGTGCCGTGGTGCCGGGCACGTCCCGGCAGGAGGCACGGCAGCGCACGATAGAACTGCTGGATGCCGTGCGCATTCCCTCGGCCGCCAGCCGCTTCGGCGATTATCCCTCGCAGTTTTCCGGCGGCATGATGCAACGGGCCCTGATCGTCGATGCGCTGGCGACCAATCCTGCCCTTTTGGTTGCCGACAACGTCACCCAGCCGCTTGATGTCACCGTTGCGGCCCAGGTCATCCGGCTGATGAAGGAGCTTTCTGCCGGTTTCGATACGGCGGTTCTTTTCGTATCATCGTCGCTGCCCGTCGCGCGCGAAGCCTGCAACCGCATCCTCGTGATGGAGGAAGGCCGGATTGTCGAAGAGCAGGAAACGGAGCAGCTGATTGCTTCTCCCCTTTATCCCTACACGCGCGAACTTGTCGAACAGACGCCGAAGATATGGAGCGGCAAGACCAAAATGCCGCGCCTTGACGACAAGCGTGACGTGGTCTTGAGCCTGCGCGACGTCTCGCAGGTCTACAAGGTCCGCAAGCGCACCGGCTTCGGCGGCTTCAACCACGTGCGCGCCGTGCGCAACGTGACCTTCGATATCCGCCGCGGAGACAGTTTTGCGATTGTCGGCGAATCCGGCTGTGGCAAGTCCACGCTCATGCGACTTCTGAGCCGGCTTGAAACGCCAAGTGCCGGCCAGATCCTGTGCGGCGGGGATGATATCGCAGGGCTCGGCGGCAAGGCTCTTCTGGCCTTTCGCAAGAGGCTCCAGATGGTGCTTCAGGATCCGTTCGGTTCACTGCCGCCACGCACCTCGGTTGGCAAGATGCTGGAGGGACCGCTGCGTACGCATGGCTGGAAAGACGGCGCAAAGATCCGCGAGCGTATCCTGAAGGTGATGGGTGAGGTCGGGCTTTCCGCCGATCTTTACGAGGAATTGCCGCTGGGCCTGAGTGCCGGGCAACGCCAGCGCATCAATGTCGCCCGTGCGCTGGTTCTGGAGCCAGAAATCCTCATCATGGATGAAACGCTCTCGGCGCTCGACCAGACGGAGCAGTTCAAGCTGCTGGATCTCTTCCAGAAACTACAGAAGGAATACAATCTCACCTACATATTCATCTCGCACGATCTTGCCATGGTCCGGAAGGTCTGCAACCGAGTCGCGGTGATGTATCTGGGCGAAGTGTTCGAACTCGCGGATAACGAGCGCCTGTTCTTCGACCCAGGCCATCCCTACACGATGGCCCTGCTGAGCGCGATGCCGACGCTGGAAGAACGTCGATACCAGCCGCAGGATTGCCTGCTGGAAGGCGAGCCCCCAAGCCCGATCAACATTCCCGACGGTTGCAGCTTCAAGTCCCGCTGCCCGCGTGCCATGGAGAAATGCGGCAGCCTGCAACCTGTGCTCACCGTTCGCGGCAGCCAGGATTTCGCAGCCTGTCATCTCGTTCCATCCGTTGCCGGCGGGGACGTGCCACCCGCTCCGAAATTGGCTTCGGCCTGAAAATCGTCGCGCCCCGGTTTGCCGGTGCCGCGCCACTGCTCATCCAAGGTGCATTCATGAGTTTCACGGAAAATCGCCTCAAGGTCATTCTGGACATGCTTAAGCAGAAGCAGCGTGTGCATGTGAATGCGCTTGCCGACCATCTGCAGGTAAGCCAGGAATCGATCCGGCGCGACCTCAAGGAACTGGAGACGCGCGGCTATGCTCGGCGCGTGTACGGCGGGGCGGTTCTTGAACTGCAGGAAAGCGACCAACCCTTTTCGGACCGCCTGCGCCTCGGCGCGCGGGAAAAAGCCCGGATCGGCGAAGCCGCCGCCGCGCTGGTTCAGGATGGTATGAAAGTGTTCATCGATACCGGAACAACGACGCTTGCCTGCCTAAAGCACCTGGAAGCGCGCAAGGACATCACCATCGTCAGCAATTCGCTGGCCGTTGCCGCCCATTTCTTCCACATGCCGCAGGCCAGCATCCGCGTGCTCGGCGGCAGAATGCGCCCCGAATATCAGGCGACCTACGGACACGAGACAGTGACCGCGCTGAAGGAGCATTTCTTCGATCTCGCCATCATCGCCATCAGCACCATTCACAGCGAGCGGGGCTTCATGGATTTCGGTGAGGACGAGGCGATCCTGCGCCGCGTCGCCAAGGCGCAGGCGAAACGTTCCGTCGTGGTGGCCGACAGCTCCAAGTTCGGACGGCTCGGTTCCATCCATACCTTTGGCCTCACCGATATCGATGCCGTCGTGACGAGCGGTGTGATGGCCCGGGAATTTTCCGACCAGTTCAATCAATCCAATGTGGAAATCATACATGCCTGACGTCCCCGCCTCCCCGACCCCGATCAACGCCGAACGGCTCCAGTCACTCATGGAAACCGTCTCCACCTTCGGAGGTGGACCGGATGGCTCCATGAACCGCCAGACGCTTTCCCGCGAGGATGGCATGGCGCGCGACTGGCTGGGCCGCTGGTTTGCCGAAAACGGCTTCGAACAGGCCGTGGACCCCATCGGCAACCAGTTCGGCAAACTGACGCTCGCCGGCCAGAACGCGCCTGTTATCATGGTCGGATCGCATCTCGACAGCCAGCCGAACGGTGGCCGTTTTGATGGCGCACTCGGCGTGATCGCTGCCTGTGAGGCCGTGATGTCCGTTCAGGAACGGCTGAAGGCGGAAGGCCGCCTTTCGGCCTGCAATTTCCAGATCGTCAACTGGACCAATGAGGAAGGCGCACGCTTTCAGCCGAGCCTTCTCGGCAGCAGCGTCTTTTCCGGTGCCGCCGATCTGGAATGGGCACTGGATCGCACCGATGGCCATGGCATTTCCGTGCGCGAGGCGCTGAACGAGATCGGCTATGCCGGAACCGACCAAGTGGAAATTCCAGAGGCGCTGATCGAACTGCATATCGAAGGCGACACGACGCTCTGCAATGCCGGAGAGCGGTTCGGCATCTTCACGCGCTTCTGGGGGGCGACGAAATATCGTCTCGCCTTCCTTGGCCGCCAGGCCCATACCGGGGCGACCCCGATGGCAGACCGGAAAGATGCCCTGCTGGCCGCGGCCTATCTGATTGCCGATCTCAAGCAGATCTCTACCGAACATGGCCTTGAACTGCACACGTCAGTCGGCCGCCTCGAGGTCTACCCCAATTCTCCCAACGTGGTCCCGGCGGAAGCCGTGCTTTTCATCGAACTGCGCTCCGCCGTCCCTGAGGTTCTGGCAGAGGCCGAGCGCAAGATGCTGGCCCGGATCGAGGACGCCGCGCTGAAGGCTGGCGTGACATCGCTGGTACGGTCCATTGATCGCCGCAAGGCAGGCTCGTTTTCCTCCGGCCTGATCGCGTTGGCGCAAGATGCAGCCGCCCGGCTTGGCGAGACGGCTCGCCCGCTCGATACAATCGGCGGTCATGATGCGGTGGCCATGTCGGATACCTGCCCCTCGGTGGTTCTGGCCGTCCACAGCCGTGACGGCGTCATCCATCATCCGACCGAATTCACCTCGCCGGAAGATCAGGCGCTGGGAACGCAAATCCTGGCGGACATGCTCTACAGGATTGCCTGCGAGGGCCTTCAGGTGATGGAAGTCAGCGAGGCGGCCGAATGACGAAACCGGGATCTGCCGTAACTGGGGTGCAAAGCCGGGTCGAGAAGGCGCTTGCCGCCTTCGCCGATAGGCTGGGAGACGCCCCCTCCTGCGCACCGGCCATGCCGGCTGTCGCCTCACCCTCTTATCACGCCGTGGAATCGCAAAGTTTCCTCGTTTCAGCCAAGGATGGCGAGACGCCTTTCTTTCTGCGGCTGGGTCTGGATGAAGTTGCCGATCTCGTGGACGGCGAGGCAGCCTTTGCCGCGGCGGTGCGCCTTCATCAGCTGGGCTTTGCCCCACAACCGCTTGGCTACGACGCCGCCAGCCACAGCACGCTTTTCACCGGTCTCGGCGAGGATTGGAAAGCGGCGAAGATCGACGACCTGATGCCGTCGGAAACCGTCGCGCGGCTTATCGGTGTGCAAAAAGAGATTGCCGCAGGCGTATCGTTCGGCCGCAACTGGTCCGTTTTCGATGGGATCACACAGCTCTGGGAAATCGTCACGGAGGGCGCGATGGATCTGCCCGGCGATGCCGAGTGGCTGCTGTCCTGGATGGGGCCGATCCGTCAGGCCATCGAAGCCTCCGGCATCGATCTGAAGCCCGCCCATGGCGATCCCCATTCATCGAATGTCATGCTGGGTCCGAACGGCGCGATCCAGCTTGTCGACTTCGACATGGCCGCAGACATTGATCCCTATTACCAGCTGGGCGTGCAGATGAACGAACTTTACCAGTTCGAAAGCCAGATGAAGCCGCTGCTCGACATGCACGACGGAACCTTCAGCGAGCGCGCCTTCAACCGATGCCGCGCTTATGCCGCCGCCGACGATTTTTACTGGGCGCTGCGCAGCCTGGTTCTTGAACTGCGCTTGCCACCGCGCGGCATCGAATTCCTCAAATATGCCGGCTGGCGGTTTCTTCGATGCCGGATGTTGCTTGGCCATCCGGATTTCGAGGCAAAGCTGCGGGCTCTCTAAAAAAATACAAAAAAGGGAACATGGTGATGAAGGAACTGGGAATGGCGCGATCCGATGCCGAGCGGGCGGTGGAAGCTGCCATCGTGCAGGTGGAGCCATGGAAGGGGCGACGCCTCAGCTACCGCGCCGTATCCGGCGGGATCAGCAACACGAATTTCCGCATCGATGTCGAGGGAGAAGACCTCGGCTACTTTCTGAAGATACCCGGCCGCGGCACGGAAATGTTCATCGATCGCAAGGCAGCGGCCGCCGCAAGCAAGCAAGCGGAAACCATTGGCGTCGGCCCACGAACATTCGACTACCTCAACCATCTCGACATCGAAATTGCCGAGTTCATCGAGGGACGGCGACCGTCCACCCACCGCGATTTCGCAGATCCGGCCATCCGCAACGAAGCCGTGCGGGTCTATCGCCATTTCCATCAGGCCCCGGCCCTGCCGCTCACCAAGACCGTGTTCGACATGATCGAGGAACATTTCGCCCAGGTGCGCGAACTCGGTGGCTACTGGCCGCTGGATCACGACTGGCTCTATCGCTCCTACAAGCAGGCGCGCGCAGCGCTGGAAGCCTCAGGCCTTGATCTCGTTGCCTGCTTCAACGACCCGATGCCGGGCAATTTCCTGATCGGCGACGACAAGTCGATCAAGCTGATCGATTTCGAATATGCCTCGAACAACGAGCGCCTCTACGATCTCGCGATCTGGAGCGGCGAGATGTTTTTCTCCGAAGACATCGACTGCGCCATTATCGAGGAATATTTCGGCCGTTACGACAAATCCCGGCATGCCCGCTTTATCGTCCACAAGGCGCTTGCCGATATCAAGTGGAGCACCTGGGCCATGGTGCAGAACCGCATCTCGACGCTCGACTTCGACTTTTACAAATACGGGATCTGGAAGCACATGCGTGCCCGCTCCATCATCCACGATCCCCGCTGGCCGCTTTTCCTGAAGGCTCTCTGATGCCCATCGATCCAATCAGGCCGGCGGATGCCGCGACCTATCTTTCCTTTGCCGTTGAACTGGCAGACGCCGCACGTCCCCTCGCCCTCTCCTATTTCCGCACACCGCTGGACGTCATCTCCAAGCTCGATGAAAGCCCCGTCACGGTGGCTGACCGTGCAATCGAAAAGCGGCTTCGCGACATGATCGAAGACCATTTCCCGAGCCATGGCATCCATGGCGAAGAAATGGGCATCAAGCCGGGTGACGCCTTTACCTGGGTGCTAGACCCCATTGACGGCACCAAGAGCTTCATCACCGGATTTCCGCTTTTCGGCACGTTGATTTCGCTGACCCATGAGGAAAAGCCGTTCTGCGGCCTGATCGATATGCCGGCAACCGGAGAGCGGTGGATCGGTTCACCGGGCGAGACACTGTTTGATGGAAGCATCGCCCGCAGCAGCGGCTGCGAAAGCCTGTCGGAGGCCCGCTTCTACACCACCTCGCCCGACATGTTCATCGGCACCGATGCCGAACGCTTCGAGCGGCTTTCACGGGCAACGCGGCTGCGCCGCTTCGGCGGCGACTGCTACATTTACGGCCTTCTCGCCTCCGGACACTGTGACCTTGTTCTGGAGACCGGACTGCAACCCTATGATTACCTGGCGCTTGTGCCTGTCGTGGAGGGTGCAGGCGGCTGCATTACCGACTGGGATGGAAGGGCTCTGTCGGTCCATTCAGATGGCCGGGTTCTTGCATCGGCCAACTCGAAACTGCATGACGCAGCGCTGGCGCTGATCAACGGGTGAGCCGTAACATGACCTACAAGACGACAATCGAACAGACGGTTTTCCGCTTCGATGACCTGAAGACATTGCTGGCCAAGGCCACGCCGGAACGTTCCGGCGATCAGCTGGCCGGCATTGCCGCCGATGGACCGGTGGAACGGCTGGCAGCGCAGATGGCGCTGGCCGATCTGCCGCTCAAGGCGTTCCTGAACGAGGAGCTTATTCCAGCCGATGAGGACGAGGTTTCCCGGCTGATCCTGGAGCAGCATAATCCGCGTGCATTTGCCGCGATTTCGACCTTGACCGTCGGAGAATTGCGGGAATGGTTGCTGAGGCCGGAGACGACGCAGGATCGCCTGGAAGCGGTCTGCTGGGGGCTGACGCCGGAAATGGTGGCGGCCGTCTCGAAAATCATGCGGCTGCAAGACATGATTGCGGTGTCAGCCAAGCGCCGCGTGGTGACCCGCTTTCGCAATACCGTCGGGCTTGGCGGAAGGCTTTCGACCCGCAACCAGCCAAACCACCCGACCGATGACAGCCGCGGGATCATTGCATCGGCAATCGATGGATTGCTGATGGGCTCGGGAGATGCCGTGATCGGCGTCAACCCGGCAACCGACAGCACCGAAGATTATATCCGCATCGTCTCCCTGCTCGACGAGCTGCGCGAAAAGCTCGCAATCCCAACCCAGACCTGTTGCCTCGGCCATGTGACGACGGCGATCGAGGCGATGGAAAGACATGCTCCCGTCGACCTCGTGTTCCAGTCGGTGGCGGGATCGGAAAAGGCCAACAGGGGCTTTGGCGTCGATCTGGCGCTTCTGAGGCAAGCGCATGAGGCGGGTCGCTCGCTGAAGCGCGGCATGCCGGGCGCGAATATCATGTATTTCGAAACCGGCCAGGGTGCAGCGCTTTCGGCGGATGCGCATTTCGGCATCGACCAGCAGACCATGGAGACGCGCGCCTACGCGGTCGCGCGCGAGTTCAATCCCATGCTCGTCAACACCGTCGTCGGCTTTATCGGCCCCGAATATCTGTTCAACGGCAAGCAGATCATTCGCGCCGGCATCGAGGACCATTTCTGCGGCAAGATGCTCGGCCTGCCGATGGGTGTCGATGTCTGCTACACAAACCATGCCGATGCCGATCAGGAAGACATGGATACGCTGCTGACGCTGCTCTGTGCGGCCAATGTGAACTTCGTCATCACGGTGCCCGGCGCCGATGACATCATGCTGAATTATCAATCGCTCTCCCATCACGATGCCGTCTACTGCCGCGAGACATTAAAGCGGCCGCCGGCACCGGAATTCGAGACATGGCTTGCCGAGATAGGTCTGACGGATCGTGAAGGCACCTTGGTTGGCGAGCCGGCTGCCCTGTCAAACTATGTGCGCAGCAGCGTATTGATCGGGGCGTAAGATGACAAAGCCGATTAATTCCGCACCAGTCCTCACGGTGGAAACCGAAGCGCGAGACGACCGGCGGGTTCCTGACCTGCGCAGCATGACGGATGCCCGCGTCTCGCTTGGCCGCCATGGCGGGGGGCTTCCGACGCAGGCGCAACTGTCCTTCCTGCTCGATCATGCAAGGGCCCGCGAAGCGGTCTGGGCAAGTGTCGAGTGGACCGTGCTCACCGAGCGGCTGGAACAGGCGGGGCTTGCCGTCGTTCGGGCCGACAGTCTGGCAGAAAACCGCAGCATCTATGTCCGCCGCCCCGATCTCGGGCGGCTCCTGTCTGAGGACGCCGAAAAGCGCCTGAGAGGACTTGTGGCGGGAAAAGATTATGACATTGCCATCATCGTTGCCGACGGCTTGTCATCGAGCGCTGTCGATATCAATGCTGTGCCGCTGATCGCAGCACTGATCCCGAAGCTTGTGAGCCTTGGGCTGAAACCCGCACCGGTCGTTCTGGCAAACCAGGCGCGGGTTGCGATCGGGGATCCGGTGGGCGCGGCCCTTGGCGCAAAACTGTCGATCGTTCTGGTGGGCGAACGCCCCGGTCTTTCCGCCGCAGACAGCCTCGGCGCCTATGTGACCCTCGATCCGAAGCCCGGCACCAGCGATTCCAGCCGCAACTGCGTGTCCAATATCCGCGACGGCGGCCTTGCCATCCACGAGGCCGCCGACATCATCGCATCTCTCGTGCGCGACATGCTGCGCACAAATGTCAGTGGCGTTGCGCTGAAGGCTGCCGTCTCGAAGCTTTCCAACTGGGCAACTTGAAGAGAATGCCCGGTTGGAGACCAGATTCGATTGTCATGGGAGGGAGATCCGGGACCCAGCCATCTGGCATTTTTTGAGCAAGACAAGAGACTCGAGTCTCCTCTTCGTTCAATCAACCATGATTGATCATCACGTGGCGCACGGCCGTGTAGTCCTCCAGCGCGTAGACCGACATGTCCTTGCCATAACCCGACTGCTTCATGCCGCCATGGGGCATTTCGTTGCAGAGCATGAAGTGGGTGTTGATCCAGGTGCAGCCGTAGCGCAGCTTGGCGGCGGTCTGCATGGCGCGGGAGATGTCCTTGGTCCAGACGGAGGATGCCAGGCCATAGTCGCTGTCGTTTGCCCAGGTGACGGCATCGCCGACATCCTTGAAGCGGGTGACGGAAACGACGGGCCCAAAAACTTCGCGGCGGACGATTTCGTCGTCCTGGGTGGCGCCGGCAATCACCGTCGGGGTGTAGAAGAAACCCTTGTCGGAGCCGATCTTGCCGCCGGCGACAATCTCCATGTGCTTGTGTTCGGCGGCGCGCGTGACGAAGCTTTCGACGCGGTCGCGCTGACGCTTGGAAATCAGCGGGCCGATCTCGTTTTCGGTGTCGTCGGCCTGGTTGAACTTGATGGTCGAGACGGCGGACGCGAGATCGGCGACGAAGCGGTCATAGACCTTGTCACTCGCATAGATGCGGCAGGCGGCCGTGCAGTCCTGGCCGGCATTGTAAAAGCCGAAGGTGCGGATCGCCTGGACGACCGCGTCGACATCGGCATCGTCATAAATGATGACAGGGGCCTTGCCGCCGAGTTCCAGATGGGTGCGCTTGACGGTCTTGGCCGCTGCCGTCAGCACCTTCTTGCCGGTGGCGATATCGCCCGTGATCGAGACCATCGCGATCTTCGGGTGATTGATCAGCGCATTGCCGACGCTTTCACCGCGGCCGAGCACGACATTGACTACGCCTTCCGGCAGGATTTCCGCCATGGTGCGGGCAAGTTTCAGGGCCGAAAGCGGCGTCTGCTCGGAGGGTTTGAAGACAACCGTGTTGCCGCCGGCGAGCGCCGGGGCCAGCTTCCAGGCCATCATCATCAGCGGATAGTTCCACGGCGCAATCGAGCCGATGATGCCGACCGCGTCACGGCGGATCATCGAGGTGAAGCCGGGCAGATATTCGCCTGACGCAGGCGCCTGCAGCGTGCGGATCGCGCCGGCGAAGAAGCGGTAGCAGTCGACAATCGCCGGGATCTCGTCATTCAACACGGCATTGATCGGCTTGCCGCAGTTGAGGCTTTCGAGCGCTGCAAAACCGGCCGCATCCTTCTCGATCGCGTCGGCAATGGCGAGCAGATAGGCCGAGCGCTGGCCGGGCGTGGTGGAGGACCAGCTGTCGAAGGCCTTGTCGGCGGCATCGACGGCAGCATCGACCTGGGCGAGCGAGGCTTCCGGCAGCTCGACGATCATCTCGCCTGTCTTCGGGTTGAGGATCTTTTCGTCCGTCTCGGTGCCGGCTTCGAATTTCGAACCGATCAGCATCTGGGTGTCCATGTCGTTCTCCCTTATTGTTCTCGATGGTCTATTTGCCGCTGCCGGCCACCTGGTCGGTATCACGGGTCAGATAATAGGCGGCCAGGATCGGCAGGAAAGTGACGATAACGACCACCATCGCCACCACATTGGTGACCGGGCGCTGGCGCGGGCGGATCAGTTCTTCCAGCATCCAGATCGGCAACGTTGTCTGCTGACCGGCGGTGAAGGTGGTGACGATGACCTCGTCGAAGGACAAAGCGAAGGCAAGCATGCCGCCAGCAAGCAGCGCCGTCGCAATGTTCGGCAGGATGATATGGCGAAACGTCTGGAAGCCATCGGCGCCGAGATCCATCGAGGCCTCGATCAACGAGCCGGAGGTACGTCGAAAGCGGGCGACGGCATTGTTGTAGATGACGACGACGCAGAAGGTGGCGTGGCCCAGGATGATCGTCCAGACCGAAAAGGGGATCTCGGCGAGCGAAAATGCGGAGCGCAGCGCAATGCCGGTGATAATGCCGGGCAGCGCAATCGGCAGGATGACGAGCAGCGAAACCACCTCGCGGCCGAAGAATTTTGTACGCGCTACGGCAGCAGCCGCCAGCGTGCCGAGCACGAGCGCAATCAGGGTCGCGATGCTGGCGACGCGGACCGAGAGGCCCAACGCTTCCCAGATGTCCGGGCGGTTCCAGGCAACGGCGAACCATTTTGTGGTGAAGCCCGGCGGCGGCCACTGAAAACTCTTTTCCTCCGTCGTGAAGGCGTAGACGAAGATCAGCAGGATCGGCAGATGCAGGAATGCGAGGCCGAGGCCGGCTGCGATCTTCAGCGGGATGCTTGCGGATTGGGGACGGTCAGAGCGCATCGAAGGCCCCCATGCGTTTGGCGATGGTGAGATAGATGCCCATGATGACGATCGGAACGACCGAGAAGGCAGCGGCGAGCGGGATATTGCCGGCCGTGCCCTGCTGGGCATAAACGGCCTGGCCGATGAACAGGCGCGAGGTGCCGACGATCTGCGGAATGATGTAGTCACCGAGCGTCAGCGAGAAGGTGAAGATCGATCCGGCCACGATGCCGGGCAGCGACAGCGGCAAAAGCACGTGGCGAAAAGTCTGGCGCGGATCGGCGCCGAGATCGCCGGAGGCTTCGATCAGGTTGCCGGGCACGCGCTCCAGCGAGGCCTGGATCGGCAGGATCATGAAGGGCAGCCAGACATAAACGAAGACGATGAAGGTGCCGATATAACTGATCGACAGCGAGCTTCCGCCGATGACCGGGATGGCGAGCAGTCCATCGAGCAGCCATGTCAGGTGCAGCTTTGCAAAAATCCAGGTGAGGATGCCTTCCTTGGCAAGGATCAGCTTCCAGGCATAGACCTTGACCAGATAACTCGACCAGAGCGGCAGCATGATGCCGAGATAAAAGACGGCCTTCCATTTCCCTTGCGCGTAACGGGCGGCGTAATAGGCAATGGGGAAGGCCAGCGCCACCGAGGCGACCGTGACGGCGGCGGCCATCAGAAGCGTGCGCAGGATGATATCGAAATTCGCCGGCGCCAGCAGTTGACCGTAGGTCGACAGCGTGAACTCGTAATTGATCAGGCCGGAGAATTCGTCGATCGAGAAGAAGCTCTGCAGGAGCAAAGCCAGGAGCGATCCGACATAGATGATGCCGAGCCAGAGCAGGGGCGGCACCAGCATCAGCGCCAGCAGCAGGTTGGGCCGCCGCCAGAACAGATCCGAGAGCCGCCCCATCAGGCCCTGACGGCCATCGAGGATGACGGTGGAGGCGGACGCGCTCATGCATCATCCTCCATGGTGTGGGCATCAGTCGCGCCCCAGGTGAGCCCAACTGTTTCGCCGGGTTTCGGCACGGGATGGCCGGCCGGGATCGTCACCGACAGCGGCGTCGCGCCGGCATTAACGAAGAGGCGGGTGGCAGCACCGAGGAAGCTGGTCGAGCGGACGAGAGCCGGTACACCTCCGTCACTTGCGATGCGGATGGCTTCGGGGCGCAGGCTCGTCCAGCGCGCCTCGCCGCCCAGCGCCTTCATGTCGGCAGGCGCAATCACATTCGAGGAACCGACGAAATCAGCGACGAAACGGGTCTTCGGGCGGTTGTAGATGTCCTCAGGCGTGCCGGCCTGAACAATCTTGCCATCGTTGAAGACGGCGACCCGGTCGGCCATTGACAGCGCTTCGCCCTGATCATGGGTGACGAAGACAAAGGTGATGCCGAGCGCGCGCTGCAGGCTCTTCAACTCTTCCTGCATCTGCTCACGCAGCTTCAGGTCCAGAGCACCCAGCGGTTCGTCGAGCAGCAGCACCTTCGGCTTGTTGACCAGCGCCCGGGCGAGCGCCACGCGCTGCCTCTGGCCACCGGAAAGCTGGCCGGGCTTGCGGGCGCCGTAGCCGGGGAGCTTCACCAGTTCGAGCGCCTTTTCGGCCTCACGACAGCGCTCGGCTTTGCCCAGACCCTTGACCATCAGGCCATAGGCGACATTGTCGAGAATATTGAGATGCGGGAAGAGGGCGTAATCCTGAAAAACCGTGTTGACGTTGCGGCGATAGGGCGGCACGCCCTCGGCCGTTTCGCCGAAGATTTCGATATGACCATCGGTCGGCTGCTCGAAGCCGGCAATCAGCCGCAGGCAGGTCGTTTTGCCAGAGCCCGAGGGGCCGAGCATGGCGAAAAACTCGCCGGGTGCAACGGTCAGATCGACGCTGTCGACGGCTTTGACGCTGCCGAAATGGCGCGAGACCTTCGAGAAGGAGACGGCTTCGGTCATGGGGGCTCCAGAGGTATGTGGGATGTGTCGCCGACAGGCGGCCTCTTCTACCCAGCGGGGAGAAGTGCCGAGCGTAGCGAGGCGATGAGGGCGGCCGAAGACCATGAGGCCCCACGAGAGACCAGAGGCTTCGCCTCCCCCTCATCCGGTCCTGCGGACCACCTTCTCCCCGCTGGGGAGAAGGGGAAGAGATTACCGTCCGCCGATCACGCCGATATAGTCTGAAACCCAGCGGTGGTAGGGCACGCATTCGCCCGTGCTGCACTTCGAAGTCGGAGTGCGCCAGAACTTGATCTTGTCGAAGTTCTCAAAGCCGTTGGTCTTGCAGCCTTCGTCGCCATAGAGCGCATTGCCCTTGCAGGCGGCGGGAACGGAGGGAACCGTGCCGAACCAGGCGGAAACGTCACCCTGGACTTTTGGCGAGAGCGAGTGCTCCATCCACATATAGGCGCAGTTCGGGTGTTCGCTTTCGGCATGCAGCATGGTCGTGTCGGCCCAGCCGGTCACACCTTCCTCAGGGAAGGTCGAGGCGATCTTGGCGCCTTCCGACTTCATCAGGTTGACCTGGAAGGGCCAGGAACCTGAGGCGACGACGCCTTCGTTCTTGAAGTCGTCGATCTGGATCATGGCATCGTGCCAGTAACGGCCGACGAGCTGGCGCTGGCCGCGCAGCAGCTCAAGGGCTGCCTTGTACTGGTCCTCGTTCAGCTCGTAAGGGTCCTTGATGCCCAGTTCCGGCTTGTGCGCCATCAGATAGAGGGCAGCGTCGGCGACATAGATCGGGCCGTCATAGGCCTGAACGCGGCCCTTGTTCGACTTGCCATCGGGCAGGGTCTGCTCTTCGAAGACAACCTTCCAGCTCTTCGGCGCTTCGCCCTTGAAGGCATCGGTGTTGTACATCAGCACATTGGCGCCCCACACATAAGGCGTGCCGTAATGGACGCCGTCCTTGGTGTGCCAGGGAGCGTTCTGCAGGCGCTCGTCGATGGTGCTCCATGAGGGGATAAGGGCGGTATTGATCGGCTGGACGCGCTTGCCGGCAACGAGCCGCAGAGACGCGTCACCCGAGGCGGTGACGAGATCGAAGCCGCCTTCGTTCATCAGGGCGACCATTTCATCGGAGGTGGCGGCCGTCTTCACCGAGACCTTGCAGCCTGTGCTCTTTTCAAAATCGGTGACCCAGTCGTAATTCTTGTCGGTTTCGCCGCGCTCGATATAACCGGCCCAGGCGACAATGGAGAGCGCGCCTTCGCCAGGGCCGAGCGTCTTCAAAGGTTCCTGGGCGACGGCGGCGGTGGCAAGGCTGAGTACGCAGGCAAGGACGGTGCAGGATTTCAATATCGACTTCATCGCGAGATCTCCCCGTTGTGAGCGGCCGCGTTTTCGCAGCCTTATGTTCCCGGCGAGAAAGGTGCCGCGAATGACCTGCCTTCGCAAATTCATTCGTCAGAATGCCGCTATCGGTTTTTCCGATGGCAGCGGCGGCGGAAGCATTTGTCTAAGAGCGGCGACTACCGCACTCGCCCACTTCGGCTCGCCTCGGCAATCCCGACGAAATCCCGTGCCGCCTGGGACAGGCTTGAGCCTTTGCGCCAGACCATGCCGACCTGAACCACTGGCAGTGCGCCAGATACGTCGCGGCTTTCGATGCGGTCACCTTCCAGCGACCACGGGCGGTAGACGAGATCGGAGCAGTGACACGCCGGCGCCTGTTGCCACCAGGCTGCGCACTGCTTCCACCGAGCGGGTGCGGAAGGCGACATGCGGGCGGGCGCCGAGCGCCGACAGGAGCTTGCCGGTGTTTTCCTCGATTTCATCCACCGTCAGCATGATCAGCGGCTCCTTGGCGATGTCGGCAATCGAGATGATGTCGGCCGAGACCAGCGGATGACCGATCGGCAGCCAGAGGCGGTAGGGCGAGGTTTCGAGGATTTCGGCCTGCAGCGCCAAGCGGTCGCGCAGGTTGGAAATCACCATCACGGCCACGTCCAACTCGCCGCCGATCAGCAGATGTTCGAGATAGGACCCGTTGTCCTCGATGGCGGACACCTCGACGCCGGGGCAGGCGCGGCGGTAACGGGCGAGCAGGTCGGAGAGCACATAACCGGCAACGAGCGAGGTGACGCCGATGTTGAGCGTGCCGCCGGTATTGCTCTTCGTTTCGGCAAAGACATGGCGGGCATCGGAGACGGTGGCGAGGATTTTTGTCGCGTGGCGCAGGAACTGGTGGCCGTTATGGGTGATCGAAAGGCCGCGCGGGTGACGCTCGAACAGCTCGACGCCAAGATCGCCCTCCAGCTCCTTGATCGCTTCGGTCACGGAGGACTGGGAAATGGACAGGTTCTGCGCCGCGCGGGTCACCGAACCCTGCTCGGCAACGGCGACAAAATACTGCAACTGACGGAATGTGAAGGCCATGCGCTACTCAAAGCACGGACGGGCGGCGACAGGCAAGGCGGCTTCGCCCCTTGTCAGACGACAGGCGAAGTCCCCAACGCAGAGACCGACCGTTCACGCAACGGGTCACGCCGCTGATGCACACCCTCGTTGAGGCGGCATTCCCAGCAAACATCGGATCGGGCAAGGCCGAACTTGTCGCCTGGCTGATGCTCGACGAACTGACCGAAACAGTTCATGCGCAGACCGTCTTGCTCCTGCCGATAAGCTCCATCGAGCGGCGCGTTGCTGATCTAGCCTTCAAAGACCGCCAGAACCGGCTGAACATCGACGACCTGGCGTCACGCGCCGCGACCTCGGTCCGGACCGTAAGCCGACTTTTTCCATTGGAAACGAGGCTGACGCTGAAGGCCTGGCGAAAGCTTGTAAGGATCGTGCAGGTCATGAACAGGCTGGCACGAGAGGATGCAGTGCCCGCGTTCCTTCCGAGTTCGGTTTTGCCAACACCGCTTCGGTCTCGTGCGCGTTTCGTGAGGTCACAGCCATCACACCGTCAATTAGCCCCAGAAACACAAAAACCGCCCTCATCAAATGGAAGCGGTGAGACTTTTATGTTTGATTTGGTTGCGGGGGCCTGAGCGCATGGAGACTTGTAAATGCCTTCGCCTTGACGGGTATTGACCCGGGGACCCTTGATTGCTGGCCTAGATGCGTCTTGGGAAACTGGATCTTCATGAACTGATCAGAAGACAAGAATGGCAGGCCATGGGTTTGTCGATTTTCACAGACGTCTTGTCGTACCGGCCACGAGATCTTTGATAAAGGCTTGCGTATGGGGTGCCTGCTCCGCCGAACGGCGTGTGATAGCTTCATAGGGCTCACTCTTTGAGCGCAGGTGCATGGGCAGGATGCTGGCCATGCCGAAATTGACGAAAAAGGCCGCCACGTCGCTGGAAAGCAGGGCCACGGTGTTCGGTTCCGCCTGCATCAGTGACATCGTGGTCAGCGCCGAGCGGGTTTCCAGCAGGGCGCGCGGCATTTCAAGCCCGGCCTGGCGGAATTCCTGCTCAAGCGACAGGCGCATCGGCATGGAGGCGGTGTAGACGATCCAGCGCGAATCCGCGAGATCCTTGAGGCGCACCCGCTTGCGGTCAATCAACGGATGGGCCGGATTGGCGACCACGGCCAGCAACTCGTCGTGAAAGGCGGTGACGTTATAGAGTTGCGGGGTCGCGCTCATGGAACTGCGCCCGATCACCAGATCCAGCAGTCCGCGGTCCAGCTGGCGCAGCAGTTCGACACTGGTATCTTCCAGAATCTCAATCGACGTACGGGGAAAACGCCTCAGGAAATTGCTGATCGTCTCCGTTACATAGGGCACGGCGCCCATGATCGTGCCGATGCGCAGCCTGCTCCACTCTCCATCCGAAGCGGTGTGAATCTCCTGCGCCATGGCCGTCAACTGCGACAGCATGGTCTTGGCATGGCGGATCATGCATTCACCGGCAGGCGTCGGAATAAGGCCGCGATTGGTGCGGTTGAAAAGCTTCGTTCCCGTCAGACCCTCAGCCTCCTGCAAGGCCTTGGTGGCCCGGGGCTGGCTCATGCCGATCAGCTCGGATGCCCGTTTCAACGAACCGTTATCGTCGATTGCGGAAATCAGCAGCAATTGCCGCATGGAAAGGCGGAACATCGGCATGGAATGGGTACGCGGCATCGACGTCATATTTTCCTTTTTGTTATACCCGTATCCAACAATAGCGTATTTACAGCGGCCTTTCCGCCGTTATTTTGCCGTGACAAATGAAAATACCGCCGTAAAACGTGAAGTTTTGCCCAAGCGGGTTATCAAATTGGAATAGCAACGCAGGAGGACCGTATGAGCCTGATCAACTACGTGACGCGGGTCCAGTTCGGATACGGCGAAATCGCAAATCTGAAAGCGGAACTCGCTCTTGCAGGCATCACCCGCCCGGTCATTGTCACAGACAAGGGTGTGCGCGCGCTTGGCATGCTGGAGCGGGTCGAAGCGGCGACGGGTATAACGCCTGCAGCCATTTTCGATGAGACACCCGGCAACCCCAATGAAGCGGCTGCCATTAAGGCAACGGCTGTTTTCCGTGAGGCTGACGGCGATGGCATCATTGCCATTGGCGGCGGCTCGGCCCTCGATCTTGCGAAAGCCGTGGCCGTGATGGCGGCGCATGAAGGACCATTAAAGACCTATGCCGCCATCGAAGGCGGGCTGGAAAAGATCACTTCCCGCACCTTCCCGACCATTGCGATCCCCACCACCGCAGGAACCGGCAGCGAAGTGGGTCGGGCGGCGATCATCATCCTGGAAGACGGCCGCAAGGTGGGGCTACTCTCCCCCTTCCTGATCCCCAAGGCGGCCATTGTCGATCCCGAACTGACGCTGAGCCTGCCGCCGATGCTGACCGCTGCGACGGGCATGGATGCGATCTCCCATTGCATCGAAACCTATCTCGCCCCCTCCTTCAACCCGCCGGCCGACGGCATTGCGCTCGAAGGCCTGCGTCGCGGCTGGGCCAATATTCGCCTTGCGGTAGAAGAACCAGGCAATCGCGATGCCCGCGCCAACATGGCCATTGCGGCGACCATGGGCGCCATGGCCTTCCAGAAGGGCCTTGGCTGCGTCCACAGCCTCAGTCACGCGCTGGGCGGCATCAATCCCAAGCTGCACCACGGCACTTTGAATGCCATCTTCATGCCGCCTGTACTTGCCTTCAACCAGAGCGCCCGGACGAGCGTGGAGGAAGGCAAATATGCGCGCCTTGCCGATGCGATAGGGCTTGCCGCCAACGCAGACATTGGAGCCGCCATAGAGGAAATGACCCGCGCCATCGGGCTGCCGGCCCGCCTCTGCGAACTGGGTGTCACCGCAGACCTGTTCGACCGGGTGGTGAAAGGTGCGCTGGCCGACCACAGTCATCGCACCAACCCGCGTGAGGCGTCTGCCGAAGACTATCACGCCATGTTACAGGCAGCGCTGTAAGCGCAACAACGCTTGGAGCAAACGCATGACCTACACGCCGCACGGCAAGCACCTCATTGCGGGGAAATGGCTGGCAACAGCCGATACATTCACCAACGAACCCGTTTCCGGTGCCTCAACGGCATTCTCGCTGGGAACTGTCGAATTGGTCAACCTTGCCGCAGAAGCCGCTGAAAAGGCTTTCTGGTCCTACGGTTACTCTTCTGTGGCAGAACGTTCGGCCCTGCTGCGCACCATTGCCGACGAAATCGAGGCGCGCGGTGCCGCCATCACTGACATCGGCTGCATTGAAACCGGCCTTCCCGCTGCCCGCCTGGAAGGCGAGCGAGGCCGCACCACGGCTCAGCTCCGGCTTTTTGCCAGCCATATCGAGAAGGGTGACTATCTTGACCGGCGCATCGACGCTGCGCTGCCGGAGCGTCAACCGGCACCGCGTCCGGAGATTCGCCTGATGCAGCGCCCGGTCGGGCCGGTCGCCGTCTTCGGAGCCTCCAATTTCCCCCTCGCCTTCTCAACGGCGGGCGGTGACACGGCAGCGGCTCTTGCTGCCGGTTGCCCTGTCGTGGTGAAGGGTCATTCGGCCCACCCGGGAACCGGCGAGATCATCGCCGAGGCCATCCATGCAGCCATCGGCAAGCTCGGGATAGATCCGGGCGTATTCAGCCTTGTGCAGGGCGGCAATCGGGACGTTGGAAGCGCGCTTGTCACCCATCCGCTCATCAAGGCTGTGGGCTTTACCGGCTCGCTTTCGGGCGGACGTGCCCTGTTCGACCTGTGCGCAAGCCGCCCCGAGCCCATCCCCTTCTTCGGCGAACTGGGCAGCGTCAATCCGATGTTCGTTCTTCCCGAAGCCGCTAAGGCACGCGCGGCGGCCATGGGGGCGGGCTGGGCCGCATCGCTTGTCATGGGCGCTGGCCAGTTCTGCACCAATCCCGGCATTGCAGTGGTGATTGCCGGTGCCGACGCCGACAGCTTCGTTGCAGCCGCAAAGGAAGCCCTGAGCAAGACCGGGCCGCAGGTGATGCTCACCGAAGGCATTGCCCGTGCCTATCAGGCCGGTCAGGCCCGGCTGAAAGGCTGCGACACGGCTCAGCCAGTCTACGAAACGGTTTCGCAGGGCCGCAGCGCCAATCCCAACCTCTATGAAACCACGGCCAGCCAGTTCCTCGCCGATCATAGCCTGTCCGAAGAAGTGTTCGGGCCGCTCGGGCTCGTCGTGAGGGTGGCAACGCCCGAAGAAATGCGCAGCATCGCCCTGAGCTTCCAGGGACAGCTGACGGCCACGCTGCACATGGACGACGCTGACCTGCCGCTGGCAAAAACGCTGCTTCCCGTGCTGGAGAGAAAGGCCGGACGCGTGCTCGTCAATGGCTTCCCGACCGGCGTGGAAGTGGTCGATTCCATGGTGCATGGCGGTCCCTACCCGGCTTCCACCAATTTCGGAGCCACAAGCGTTGGCACGCTGTCCATCCGGCGCTTCCTGCGCCCGGTCAGCTACCAGAACTTCCCGGCAGAATTGCTGCCAGAAGGCGTGCTGTAGCCTTTACGGCCTCCGGCACTGCCCAATCAATCGCATGCCCCAACGGGGCATGCACCCAAAACGGAGGAGGAAATTTTCATGAAATCCAGAGACTTGGCCCGGACAGCAGTGTTGGCGGGTATGGTGCTGGCTGTCGGCGTTTCAAACGCATCGGCCCAGACCACCCTGACGCTTACCCATTCCTCGCCCGCCGATAGCCACTTCGGCGTTGGCGCTGCCGCCTTCAAGAAGATCGCCGAAGAGAAATCAGGCGGCACGCTGGATGTCGTCATTCAACGTGTGGACAACGAGCGCGAGGCGATCGAAAGCGTTCAATTCGGCTCGCAGGAATGCGCCATGGGATCTGCCGGTCCGCTCGGCAACTTCGTGCCCGAAACCCGTGTTCTCGACGTTCCATTCCTGTTCGACAGCTACGCACATGCGCGCGGCGTGCTGGATTCGGATGTTGGAGGCGAATTGCTGGCGCTCTTCCCGGCACGCGGTCTCTATGGCGTTTCCTGGCTGGAAAACGGCTTCCGCAACTTGACGACAGGTGCCAAAAGCGTGAATGCGCCCGCGGATCTGCGTGGCATGAAGATCCGCACCATGGAAAATCAGGTGCATATGCAGGCATGGCAGGCAGCCGGTGTTCTGCCAACGCCAATGGCCTTTTCCGAGCTGCCTTCGGCGCTTCAGCAAGGCACGGTCGACGGACAGGAAAACCCCATTCCAGTCATCCTCGCCAACAATCTCGACATGATGCAGAAGCACCTCTACCTCACGCGCCACGTCTATTCGCCCGGTATTTTCGTCTGCAATCCGAGCTTCATTGACGGGCTGACGCAGGAACAGAAGAAGGCGGTGGAAGAGGGTGGAAAAGCCGCAACGGCCGCCAACCGCGCGCGCGTTGAGCAGGACGAAAATGCGGGCATAGAGACCCTGCGCTCGCGCGGCATCGAGGTGATCGAAGTCAACGACCGCGATGCTTATCGTGAAGCCATGGCCTCTGCAAATGCAGGCTTTGAAAAGCAGTTCGGCGCGGACCTCATCAAGCGCATCCGTGACTGGAAAGCGCAATGAGTTCAGTGGCCAGACTGATCCGTCGCGCAGACGCAATTATCGCAGGAGGGGTGGCAGCTGCCGCCTCTCTTGCACTGGCCATCGCCGTGGCGGCAAGCTTCTGGCAGGTACTGGGTCGCTTTGTCTTTCACGCACCGGCAAGCTGGTCCGAAGCCTTGACCCGTCTGGCACTGGTCTGGATGGTGCTGCTTGGCATTTCGATGGCCATACGCAAGGGCGCGCTGGTCGCAATCGACCTGGCCCGGGAAGCAGCAACCGGCAGGCTGCGCCGAAGCCTGGAAACGACGACGCTCATCTCCTGCCTCATCATGTTTGCAACGCTGTTCTGGTTCGGCATTGCCACGGCCCAGCGCGTGCGTATGCAGGAAATGGCGGGGCTTGAGATCTCGATGGCCTGGGGCTACGCCGCCATTCCCATAGGGGCACTGTTTGCAGCCCTTGGCGCAATCGTTCACTTCGTCGAAACCGGAAAGGATGCTGCGCGATGACCGGTGCAATTATCACCGCGATGCTGGTGTTCTTCGCCATTTCGGTGCCCATCGCTATCTCTATCGGCCTTGCCTCGATGATCGGGCTCTTCGGCTTCACAAGCCTGCCAGCCATCGTGATACCCCAACAGATCTATATCGCCCTCGACAAGTTTCCCCTGGCGGCGATTCCGTTCTTCATTCTGGCTGGCAATCTGATGGAAGTGGGCGGCCTTTCCCGCCGTCTCGTTGAATTTGCTCGCGCATTTGTGGGGCAGATCCAGGGCGGTCTTGCCGCCACCTGCGTGCTGACCTGCATGCTGTTTTCCGCCATTTCCGGATCCAGCGTCGCGACCACGTTTGCAGTCGGCGTCGTTCTCATCCCGGCCATGCGCAAGTTTGGCTATCCGGTCGGCTTTGTCGCGGCACTCATGGCTACGTCGGCGGAGCTGGGCGTCATCATCCCGCCCTCCATTCCGATGATCCTCTATGGCGTTGCCACCCAGACCTCCATTCCGCAGCTCTTCCTCGCGGGCATCATGCCCGGCCTGATGATTGCCGGGGCGCTGCTGTTGACGGCGGTTATCTGGTGCAGGGTCAAGGGTTGGGGCAAACGCGATGGCGAAGGTAGCCTGCCGCGCGCCACTGCAACGCGGCGTGCCGTCTGGGCACTTCTGATGCCGGTGCTGATTATGGGCGGCATCTATGGCGGCATCACCACCCCGACGGAGGCCAGCGTCATTGCAGTGGTCTACGCCATGCTCGTGGGTCTGTTCCTGCACCGGGAAATGTCCTGGCAGGATCTGCTCAACGCCTTCCGCAAATCCGTCATCACCTCGGCCGTCATCATGTTTATCATCGGTACGGCCAGTCTGATGGGCTACCTGCTGAACCGGCAAGGCGTTCCCGATGCCGCCGCCCTTTGGCTGACCAGCACCTTCGATGGTCCCGTTTCACTGATGCTGGCGATCAATGCCATGCTCTTCGTGATCGGTATGTTCATCGAGACCGGAGCCAGCATCATCGTGCTTGCGCCGATTCTCCAGGATGCCGCTGCCCGCGTCGGCATCGCGCCGGTGCACTTCGGAACGGTGATGGTCGTCAACCTCGCGCTTGGCATGATTACGCCACCGCTCGGTGTCAATCTCTTTGCGGCGGCCCAGATTGCCAATTGCTCCCTCACCCAGATGCTAAAACCCTTGCTGGTATTCGTCTCGGTCATTGTACTGTGCCTCATGGTGATCTCCTTTGTGCCCGCCATCAGCATGACATTGCCGGCATTGATCGGAAACTGACGCCACCCATCCGTCGAAAATCACCTGCCCCGTTTGCGGGGCGGGTCTCCATGCCCACGAAAACAAGAGTTGCGCTGCCATGAGCGGATCCCTGATCCACCAGTTACAGGAAATCGTCGGCCACCGTTTCGTCCACACCGGTGCGCGCCGGACCCGCCGTTTCCGGCGAGGATACCGCTACGGTGACGGCGAGGTGCTGGCAGCTGTCGAACCGGGTACGCTGCTTGAGCAATGGCAGGTGTTGCAAGCCTGCGTCATCGCCGATGTCGTCATCATATTCCAGGCGGCGAACACCGGCCTGACCGGCGGCTCGACACCCTTTGGCGAAGGCTATGACCGGCCCATCGTTATCGTCTCCACCCTTCGCAACAAGCGGATCGATCTGCTGGATCACGGACGGCAGGTGCTTTGCATGCCGGGGGCCACACTCGACCAGTTGGAACGGTGCCTGAAGCCGCTGGGCCGCGAGCCTCATTCCGTCATCGGCTCAAGCTGTATCGGCGCTTCCGTCACTGGCGGCATCTGCAACAATTCCGGCGGTTCGCTCGTCCAGCGCGGCCCGGCCTATACCGAACTTTCCCTGTTCGCCCAGGTGGATGCCGAAGGCCGTCTGCATCTGGTAAACCATCTCGGCATCCGCCTTGGCAGCAATCCGGCGGAAATCCTCGAGCGGCTTGATTGTGGTGCCTATAGTGCCGCCGAAGTGGACTTTCCCCAAGGGGCGCAGGCATCGGACATCGAATACAAGAACCACGTGCGCGACATTCGCGCCTCCACCCCTGCCCGCTTCAACGCAGACCCGCGCCGCCACTACGAGGCCTCTGGCTCGGCGGGAAAAATCGGCGTGTTCGCCGTGCGGCTGGACACGTTTGCCTTGGCAGAGCAGGAAAAAGTCTTCTACATCGGCACCAGCGATCCCGCCGAACTGGAGGCAATCCGCAGGCACATTCTGGCAAACCTCCAGAATCTGCCGATTGCCGGAGAATACATGCATGCCGATGCCTTCCGGGCAGCACAGGTCTGGGGCAAGGATCTCTATCTCTTCATTCGCGCGTTCGGCACCCTCAACGTGCCGCGCGCCTTTGCCGCCAAAAGCTGGTTCGACGGCCTGACGGAGCGCTTTGGCCTGGGCAAGACCATTTCCGACCATCTGCTCCAGTTCGCCAGCCGCCTGCTGCCTGAACACATGCCCAAACGGTTGATCGACTACCGGAACACCTATCCGCATCACCTGATGATCCGGGCGGGAGATGCCTGCATCGCCGAGATGCGACATTACCTTTCCTCGATCTTTCCGAGCGCCCGCGGCAATTTCATCGAATGCAGCGAGGCCGAAGGCAAGGCTGCGTTCCTCAATCGCTTCACCGTGGGCAGCGCCGTGGTGCGTTATCGGGCCGTTCACCGGCGCACCGTCGAGGATATCGTCGCTCTCGACGTTGCCCTGCCGCGCGACACGCTTGACTGGTTCGAGACCCTGCCACAATCGATTTGCGACAAGATGATGCTGAAGATCTATGTCGGGCATTTTCTCTGCCACGTGATGCATCAGGAATATCTGGTCCGGAAAGGCGAGGACTGCGAGGCGCTCGAACATGAGCTTTGCGCCCTGCTGGATGCGCGCGGCGCGGAATACCCCGCCGAACACAATGTCGGCCACCTCTATGAGGCAAAGTCAGCCTTGCGAGACTTCTACCGCAGCCTTGATCCCACAAACACCTTCAATCCCGGGATCGGTAAAACCTCCAAGTGCCGTCACTGGCACTGAAGCCGAAAAATGCAATCTTGAACCCAAGTTCCCACAGGCAGCTCATGTCGACCGCCGCACGCAGGCATCGTCAACTTAGCGGAATTTGGAACTTGATGTTGAATAGCGACGATCATGGGCCAAAGTCACGTTGCCACCTCCCTGGCATAGACCTCAGAGATTGCCGAGCGCGCACCCAGATCAGGGCACGCCCAGCGTCATGGCATCCGTTATTCCGGAGTTTCGATAAGCACCACAAGGTTGGTGAGATCGAAAACATGCCGGGCATGACGGCTCATTCCATCGGCGGTCAGCTTGTCACCCAGCGCTTGCACGCGCCTCAGATAACCGGCGTCCCCGTATCGCTCGTAGCTGAGCGCCAGTCTGCGCAACAAGGTGGCTGGATCGGTCTTTCGCTGCTGCTCGGCATCGGCAATATCTTTGCGCAAAGCTGCTATATCAGCATCGCCAAGAATTTCTGGCATGCGTTTCAGCGTTTCAAGGGCTGCATGGCTTAACTCGTTGGCACGCTGCGGAGCGCAGGAAAAAGACAGCTCCCCCACAACACGGTCGGTATCTTTATCGAGCTTCAGGTCAAAGTTGACAGAATAGACGCCACTCAGGCGGTGCCGCAGCTCTGCCTTCAGCGCTTGTTGGGTCGGCAGGTTGAATGTCGACAGGATGAAACCGGCCTCCGGCGTCCAGTCGTGTCGCGAGGAAAAGCTGATCCGAACCTGCGCCCGATCATCGCCCTTCGTGTGAAGATTTTGCCACTTGATATCGCTCTTCTGCTGGGGTGCAGATGCCGTCAGAACGGCCCGCCTGTCCAGGCCGCCTGCCATTGCAAAGACCTTGTCAAGAGCCGCATCATCCGGTTTGGGGCCAACTGCAAACCAGATTACGGGCTGACGCAGCAAGGCCTGTGCAGCCGCCTCCAGCCTTTCACCCGTGACGGCCTGCGTGTCGTCCTGTTCGTCAGTATCGGGACCATAGACCAGATCGCTGAAGGCGTCGGTCCTCGCGCTGAGATTCGCTCTAGACTCGGCAAAGGCAGGAACGGCCGCATCGCGCACCAGACCGTGCTCAACCGTGGCCGCATAGTTCCTCATCAGGTCCGGCAAGTGCTGAGGCTCGACCACAGCGCCGACATCCAGATGGCCGGCATGCAGGGCCCAGGACCAGGTCTGCGTCTGTTTTTCCTGCCACCGGTCATACTCGGCCTGCGACCAGAAGCCAAAACCGCTCTGCGTCCACAGCTGGAGTGCCGCCTGAGACAGCAGGCTGCCGAATTGCTGGTTGCGGTAGCCGACGGACGAACGCCCGGACAGATAGATTTTTGACGCGGGTGTCTGATGATCCAGCCAGACGAAGCGGTCGCCATTTGACAGACGCCACTCGGTTACCGTCGAATGAGGCTCTTGCTCGACGCTGATCACCCCGCCAGAGGGCAGCGCTGCCCCCTTCTGCGGCCAATCGGGAATGGCCGCCGGCATTGCCGCTGGCAGCGGTTTATCAGGCATGGGCAGAGGCGGCAGCTGCGCCAAACGCGCAAGACGCTCGCGTTGTGCCGACAGGACGGCAGGATCAGGCGCGATGGCGCGCTGCGCGCCGGGAAACTGATAGAGCATCACCTGATCGGGTGCGCCCAGCATCCAAGCCAGTCTGTCATTCACTGTCTGAAGGCTGATCTGTTCAAGCAGTTCGCCTGTGCGCTCAGTACGTCGTTGCGGATCAGACAGGATGCCTTGCATGAGAACGGCCGAAGCGATGCGGTCTTCCCACTCGGTGAAGGTGCGCGTTCGGGCAGCGTCTGGATTGCGCGCATTGATGGCTCTGGCATCGGCCATCACAGCCTCGAAATCCGCTTGCGCGATACCCTCTCGCCGAAGGCGCTCGGCGACGTCCATGAGCAGTTCAGCGGCGTTTTGATGATCCTTGGTCTTTCCGTTGAGAGCAAGAATCAGTCGATTCTCGGTCGGCTCCTGGAGTACGAAGCTAAGGCCATCCAGTTTGTCAGAATAGGCGGTGGCAAGCCTTCCGATCTTTTGGCGGATCAGCCGGTCCAGCAGATACTTTTCGAGATAAGCCTTGGAACCAGCACTGCTGGCACGGTCCGGCATCGGCAGGCGAAAGGCGTAAGTGACCTGCGAGGTCGAACCTTTTTCATCCTGGACAACGCCGCCACTCAATTCGTTTTTCAAGGGAAAGGCGACATAGCTGCGGTCCGGTTTTGGACGAGCTTGGGCGCGCCCGAAAGACTGTTCGATTGCGGAACGGACGGCTTGCGCATCAACCTGACCCGATACGATCAACACCATGTTCGACGCGGTATAGAAACGATCATGGAAGTCCTGCATCGTGTGCACGCTTGCCGCCATGATCCCTTCGCGGGTACCGATCGTCGGTCTGTCCACATAGCGGGAACCTGCCCGCAATACGGCCTTCTTTTGTCGATTGATACGGTCAGCCGCTCCTTCCCCAAGCCTCAACTCTTCCAGAATGACGAGCCGCTCCTTCTCCCAGTCAGACCGCTTGAAGCTTGGATACAGAACCATGTCGGCCAGCAACGACAACGCAACGTCTGCGCCGCTGCGATCGCCCGGGCGGGTGCGGATCATGAACTGGGTCTCGGTCTCGCGGGTCATCGCATTGATCTCCCGCCCTGTGCGCCAGCCGATCCGATCCAGATAGCGGTGGACAGTTTCCGGATGGGATGCCGTCGATTGAAACACCATGTGTTCGATGATGTGAGCGATGCCGCTCGGCTGCTCCTCATCAACCGAGCCCGCGCGAACGATCAGGCGGATATTGTATGGGTCTGCCGGCTTCTCGCTGTCGTAAATGTAATACGTCAGGCCATTGGGGAGCTGCCCTTGAACCAGACGTGGATCCCACTCAGGCTCATGCGCGGGACTGCAATGGGCCGGCACATTCGTGGCCACCGTTAAGATTGCCACCAACAGAAAACACAAGTTTCGCCCGGCGAAGAAGCGTACAATACTCATCAAAAGGTCGCCTTCGCGCCGACCCAGACCGTGCGACCGATGATCCACGGGTGATCTTCATCCGCAGTGGAATTGCCGATCTCGTTGAACAGGTTCTCGACCTTGATGTTCACCGAGAAGCTACGGTCGTCCTTTTTATAGGCAATGTAGCTGGCGGCCAGATCGAAGGTAACCAGACCATCGAAGTCGAAATCCTCGTAGATTTCGTGGGAAATTCCGTTCACGTTGATGTTCTGGTTGGTCGTCTTCACGCCCGTATAGGCAAAGTTGTAGTTGGCGGAGAGATTGACGTCCAGCCGCTCCTCAAGCCAGGCACTGGCAAGCCCCGCCTGCAGGCGCACGGGAATATCCATGTTGCCGGTGACGACGTTGAACCCCTCCTTGGTGTAGGACTGGTTCTTGTACCAGACATAATCGTCGTCCAGATCACTCTCGAAATAACTGTTGTTGGACACTTCGCGCTGTGACCACGTCACCGACGCATTGACGGAAAGCCCGTCCAGACCGGCAATGCCGGGCGTCGCGAGTTCCCTGGTATATTCCGCCGAGACAGACTGATAGGCACCGGTTCCATCATTGGTGAGAATAGCCGGGCCCGACGAGGTGGGGTTTTGCGTCGCGTATTGGTCCTTCGCTCGTCGGTCGAGATAGCGGATACGCCAGTCGCCATCCAGGAGCGGTTCCGTGCCGGATAGGGACAGGGTGAACTCGTCGGTATAGGGGGTGTCGAGACCGGAGGCGCTGTTGACGTAATAGGTGGCAGTGGTTGGCTTCCAGGTATCCGGAACCGTCGCACCGGTGCGGGAGCGCGTAAATGTCTGCGGGCGCGGTTGTCCGTCACGAATGGCGAAAGCCAGCGACTTTGCATCGTAATACCGGTTGTAACCGGCAGAAACCGCAAAATCCTGCCATGGCGTGACCGTTGCGACCACACGCGGCGCAATGTCCAGATTTTTCATGTAGTCGTCGTAGGAAAGGCGGGCACCGGCGCGCAGTGTGAACCAGTCCCATTTTTGCTCGACTTCGCCGTAGGTGTTAAAGCTGTTCAGAGAAGCCTTGGTGTTGAAGGCCTTGTAGATCGTCTTGCTGACAGCAAATTGCTCCGGTGAGCAGGCTTCGGCATTCCCGCAGTTGAACGCGGAGATACCCGTCACCTCGCCAAGCGTGGTGTAATTGGAGAAGTAGACGGCTTCTTCCGGTCGACGGCGATGGGCTGTCACATGAGAATAGTCGGCGCCTAGCAGAAACGTGCCGTTCCCCACATCCCCGTTCAGTTCCTGTGACCAGTCCCACCTCTCCTGCCCCTGTTCCAGATCCCCGCCAGTGGCACCTTCATAACAAACCTGCGTGCCGCTCGTCATCGGAAGGCCCGTCTGGCACCAACTGGACTGTTCGGTTGCCTGCCATATCAACTGCCCCGCGCGCCAGAGCGCCTGATCATATACGTAACCAATATTGCTGCTTTTATCGTTCAGCGAATTGGAGGTGCTGAAGCCCAGCTTGGATTGCAGCTTGACGTTGGAGAGCGCCAGACCGCCCAGTTCAAGATCCTCGAACTCGTAATCGTTCTGAAGCTTGGAGACAAAGGAACGCTTGCTGAGATCGATCGCCATGTCACGCCAATCAGTGTTGTCCCAGCTCCGGTTGTAACGGGTGTAGACCCCTTCCAGCGTGAAATCGCCGAAATCGCTCTCAGCGACAGCCTGACCGCGATAGAATTCATTTTTGGAATTCTCCTCGATGTCACGGTCCTGTGTGTAGATATAGTTGCGCTCCTTGTTCGTCACGCCAGACGAACGGCTGTATTCGCCGAGCACCGCAATATTGTCCGTGAGCGGGCCGGTGAGCGTGAACGCGCTCCGCCGCTGCAGATATTCGTTTCTGGCCACGTTTGCCGGATTCAGCCCGTCATCCGTACCGAGGATGAAGCCGCTCCAGTCACTTGTCGTGAAATCGGTGCTGACACTGCCGCGCAACCGGTCCTTGCTGGCATTTTTCAGGTCGTAGGAAACAACGCCCCCCTGGAAATTGCCGTATTTTGCCGAGGCATTGCTGTCGATGACCGTAACGCTTTCCACGAAATCGCTCGGCACATAGATCGTCTGCGAGTGCAGGTCGAACATGCGGTCGGCATTGGGCGGCGATTTGTCGTCTTCCAGATCAGCGCTCGTTCCATAGCGATCCTGGCTACCGGTCACGGTATTGATATCCATGCCGTTCAGGATGAAATTGTTCTCATAGATGCGCGCGCCGGAAATCGAAACTTCCTTGGGCCGAAGGTCGATCACGGTCTGGTCGGTTGCGCCTGCCGAAGTGCTGATGTCGTTCTGGTACTGGGCGTTCGGCAGGTTTCGCAGGATGCCGTTTGCGTCGCCGCCCTGGCTGCGCAGCGCGATCTGGCCTCCGGCGACGGTGCTGGTGCCGGTATCTGCCAAGCTGTCGGTGCCGAGAATGACGCCATTGGAATTGGCTTGAATGAGGACGGTATCCAGGACCGTAGCCCCATCATTGACACCTGAAGCATCAGTGCGCGTATCACGATCAAAGAGGACGCCTGCATCGGTGCCCGTCTGCCTGAACCCGATACCTGTGCCTTCGAGCAGCATCTGAAGCGCGCGTTCAGGTGACACCGTCGCCGTGATGGCGTGCGAGCGCTTTCCGGCGGTTAAGCCTGCCGGATAACCGATCTGCCAGCCCGTCGCACGGATGAAGGCCTTCAATGCCTGATCGAGGGGCTGAGACTGTATGAGAAAGTCCCGCTGGCTGCTGGAACTGGTTGCTTGCGGCCCCGTCTGGCCGAGTGCATCCCCTGCCAAAGCAATCAAAGTGGCCAGCGCCGATGTCGCCAGCAAGGCTGTCATCCGGCCTGCGCGCTTTGAGCAAATCCCCATGGTCAGCATGTCCGTCTCCTGCATGCGTCGCCATCCCTCATGGCGACACCCCCTTCTGGTCACCCCGTTTCCTGTGGGGTGGCGGCAGCTTCCGACTGCCTACGCAAGCAATGACGTTCGACCCTGCAAAACCTCACAAAGAAAGTTGAGTAACTAACGAATGATTATATAGCCCCCGGGAAGGCTGATGGCGCGACCGCCTGCGGCGGCGGCTATTCCGGTCATCATGGCTTGTGACCGTTCAAGACGGAAATTGCCACTGATGGGGACATTCAAGAGCGTGCGGTTGAGGACTATGATGCGCTCCGGCACCTTGTCTGCAAGATCATCGAGAACATCCTCCAGCCGCTTGTCAGCGAACACATAGCGCCCTTCCAACCAGCCAAGCACTTCATCGCGATCGAACTCAGATACGTCCGATATCATCATCCGATCGGCTTTGACCATTTGACCAGGCAAAAGATGTCTGCGGGGTAAAGACGGATCGTGATGGGCCGCATCAACCCGACCGGCTTCCAGAGAGATCACGTCGTCGCCAGGTTCGACCTTTACGGCAAACTGTGTTCCCAGAACGAAGGTGTCAGTAAAACGTCCCTCGACGCGAAACGGGTGTGCCGCGTCGTGAACGACATCGAACCATGCTTCGCCAGCAAGTATCTTAACGCCACGCTGGTTATTGTTAAAATCCAGTTTGACGGCGCTCTTGCTGTTGAGAACCATCCGAGACCCGTCGGGCAGCCGGATGTCTGTGGTTTGCCCAACCCTTGTCTGGTAGTCGGCCTGCAACCACACGAAGAGGTCAGGGCTAAACAGCTGCAGACCCATCGTGAGAAGCAGGAAAGCGACAGCCGCCTGCCAGTGCCAGCGACGCGTGCGTATCGGCATCCATTGCCGTTTTCGTCTGACCGGTTCCGGCTGGGCGGGACAGACCGGCCACAGGCGGGAGGCTTCCAGAATGGTCTGATCGCCCCAGATTGCCTCAACCTCCTGGAAGGCTGCCCGGTTGGCAGGTGACGCAGCCAGCCAGGTGCGATAGGCCCTATCAAGGTCGCCGGACACCGCGTCCCCGCTGTGAAGACGCACATACCACTCGAGTGCTGCATCCAGATCAGGGTCGGCATGACAGTAGCTCTCAGGTGAGCCGGAGCCGACAGCAGTCTCACTCATTGTTCAGCCTCCACACGCATCGGACGACATAATGCGCCTCATGTAGGTGACGTTTGGGACGAAGGATTCGCCCAATTTTTTCCCCATAAGCTGAACGTTTTTCTCTACGCATCTCGATTCATTCGCCTTTTTAGATCCACAAAAAGGCCCATGACCATTTTCATGTCGTTGAAAACCGTGTTGGGAGAGACATCGAGATGCTGAGCGATCTTCGGATAGGACCAGCCCTCCAGGCGGCTTAGCAGCCACACCTCACGCGCCCGCGCCGGCAGCTTCTCCATGTGCTGGATAACTATCCGCAGTTCATCACGGGCGTTCAACCGCTGCTCACCGGTTGGCCCTGTGTCGGCAATTTCCTCAAGATGATCTACGCCAACGCCGGACGAGATCCGGCGCGCCGCGGTCTTGCTGCGGCGAAGATGGTCCAGCGCCAGATTACTCCCAATCTTCCACAGAAAGGCTTCGAGATTATCAGGGGTGCGCGTCTCCAGCGACTTGCGCGCTCGCACATAGATCTCTTGCGTAAGATCATCAGCCATCACCCGATCACCGATGATGGCGGCGATACTGCGGGAAAGGCTCGCTCTGAGAGACAGATAGACTGCATCAAGTCTATCCATGGTTGTTGGCGTGGAACAGCATATCGTTCAGATTTAATATGAGTATAAAATTCATGTTTAATCATTCTGAGTCAGGCGGTCAAATTCTTTATTGCACCTATCCGTTTGAAGAAGCTGGGCGGCTGGACAGAAATCGGCCGGCTATTAACAAGTGTCGATGATCGGTGCCAATTGCGCTTGAGCGGTTTTGGCTGCCAGCCAGAGGAAAACCGCAATCGGACCTCTTGATCCGGCCAGGATTTTCGACCACGTCCGAAAAGCAAAGGCACCCGGCTGCTACTGTTGCCAAGGAGCACAGTTGATTGGAGGCGGGTGAGAAATGAGGGCTGATTGCGCACCAGTCCTGCTGCGGTCGCTCTTCCTCTCCTCCATCATACGCAAGGTACTTGGCTGCGGCTCAGACCGCCACCACGGCTGCTGCCATGTTTGGCAGTGGCGGCCTGCACTCCGGCGTAGAGCTTGGCTGGGACAGTGCCGGCGTCGAGACCACGATTAACGCGAAGCGAACGGCAAGGTTACTGGGATTGGAGCCAGCATCCGCAATGATCTTCGCCGATTCCAGCCGGTGGCCGATTGTAACCGGCAAGGTTGTCCGGCCTGCCAACTCATCCAGAGCGTGTCCACGTTACTCGGGGTCATATCCGCGGGATATAAACTAGATGGCGCATTCTTGCGGTCCGAACCAGTGCCTTATTTTGAATGAGGACGGATCACGTTTCGAAGCTCGACAAGACGTTCAAGCGTTTGGAGCGTCGGCTCGGGCTGTGTTGCGCAATAGGCGATGTGCAGCAATTCGATCGCGAAGACGGAAGGCGCATGCAGGGCGATCAGTTCCGTCTTGCTGCGCGGAAGAACAACAACCTCCGTCGCGTGACTGCGCAGTGGCGTATCGCTTTTTCCAAGCACCATCATGATGGGGATCTCAAGCCGTTCCGCTTCGGCAATGGCGGCCATTGCCTCCCGGTGAGCCCTGCCGTGCAGAAGCATGATCAGCATGTGCCCCTTGCGCATGGCCAGAAGCTGTTCCGCAAGTGCAATGCCGGTTGCATTCAGCGAATAGCTTGGCAAGCCGGAGCGCCAAAACAGGCGCGCACCGTAATCCGCGATGATGCCCGAGGCTCCGATACCGAAAACGCCCAGGCCCTCGGCGGCCCCCAGATGCTGCGCGATGGCCGCAATGGCACGCCGGTTCTGCGCAGACGAAAGCGCATCGACGGTCGTCGATGTCGCTTGGAGCACGAAGTCCAGCGCCTTGTTGACGTGGCCGTCCACATCACGAAGCGTTGCCGCCATCTTCTCGATCGGCGAATCCGTTTCTCCGAGCCAGGCTTCCAGAACATCCTTCAGTTCGCGCAGCCCGCTGAAGCCCAGCGACTGGATGGCGCGAATGACGGTCGCGTCCGACGCCCCGGTCTCGAATCCGATCTCGAGTGCGGAAAGTCCGAGGACCCGGTGGCGGTGGGCGTCGATGAACTCGACAACCTTCAGGAGGCTTGGAGACAGGCGCGCGCGGCGTTTTGCGAGCTGGTCTGCGAAACGGTCCTTGAAGCGAACGGGTCTTTCCTGCGATGACATGGGACGATCCGGTCTTTCACCGCTCCTGCGTTTCACTGTGGTCCATCGTTTAGAACAGACCGCAAAGCCAAGACAAGAGCGAAGCCCGGCAGCCGGTTTTGCCTTGCGCCGTCATCGCGCCGGCATGGCGAGGCCGGATGGCTCCGGCGACGTTCCAGAACCCGGCGGCCTGGGGCCAAACGCTGTCTGCACGATGGCGACCATGCGCGACAGGGCCGCATAAGAGTTCGAAATTGCCTCTTCGCGGGGGATCAGGATATAGCGCCCGTTGCGGCAGGCGGACAGAAACCTGCAAAAGCCCGGCACCATTCTTTCCATGGCGGCAATCTCTGCCCTGGCGCCCTGTTTGCGGTCGGATCGGTAGGGGTCAAAGATCACGTCGGCATCGAGATCCGGCAGTCGCTCGACGCTGACGACAATGCTCTGGCCTGCGGGAATGTCATCGATCAGCGGCGGGAAGCGGAAGCCGGCATCGCGCAGCACCTGTCCGATCGCGCGGTAGCTCTGGTAGACATTGAGCTTGCCACGAAGGGGCTGGAAAACGGAAACCAGGTGCTTTTCCGGCTGCACCTCTGCCTTCATCAGGGCGAGCTGCGCGCGGTAACGGCTGTCCAGCCGCCTGAATTCGGCTTCTCTTCCGGTGGCAGCGGCAAGCAGGGCATAAACATGCGGCGCACCGAGATCGGAATTGATCACAATGGTCGGCGCGAGTTTTTCGAGCGCCTCCACCGGCGTGGCACGCGAAATCTCCGTGACGATCAGATCCGGCTTCAGCGCGGCAACGGCCTCCAGATCGGTCTCGGCGGCACCGATGAAAGCAATGTCGCTGTTGTCGAAATCGATGCCCGTCAGCAGTTTCGACGAGCGCAGATAGGGCTTGCCGTCGCCTGTAAGCCGCCCGTGGCTGGCAATCGGCATGGCGCCGAGTTCGATGAGCGGGATCGTGACGTCGATGTCGTAATTGGAGACGATCCTTTCTGCAGGGCGCGTCAGCGTGACCGAGCGCCCGAGGTCGTCGACGATCGTCACCGCCCTTGCGACAGTCGGCGCGATCACCAATGCGATAAGGATCAACGTAAGGAGGCCGGATCGTATCACGGCTTCATATCCTGTTTCCACGGAGCCAAAGAAGAAGGATCAGGACCGGCGCGCCAATCGCTGCCAGCGAAATACCGACCGGCAGGCGAGTGGGCGAAAAGGCGATGCTGCCGGCAAGATCGGCAACCATGACCAGCAGCGCCCCGATGAGCGTGGCACAGATCAGTCGGCCCGCCAGCCCCTGCCTTGGCAGTAAGCGTGCCATGTGTGGCGCAACCAGGCCGACAAAGCCGAGCCCGCCCGCGACCGACACGCTGGTTGCCACCAGAAGAACGGCTATCGCAAGGCATGCAACATGCAGCCGTGTCTGATTGATCCCAAGCGCAGACGCGGTGGCCGCCCCGAGGTCCAGAAGCTCCGCCTGCCGGGCAAGGCCAAGGCATGCGATGGCTGTCGGAACGAACACGACCAGGGCAAGGCGCACGGCCGGCCAATCCGCTCCTTCCAGGCTCCCCGCAAGCCATATCATCGCGCGTTGAAGGCTGCGGATATCGGCAGATGCCAGCAGGATGACGAGCGCCGAGGACAGGCACCAGGAGATGCCGAAACCGATCATCACGAATTTGAGGGGACTTGCACCCCGTGCAAGGAGGCTGACCACCAGCCCGGCAAGCAGGCCGCCGGCAAGGCCAACGACCGGCCGCAATGCGAGCGGCGCCTGAGGCCATGCGAGAATGAGGGCGACGATGAGGAGGGCGGCAGCCGATCGCACGCCCATGAGGCCTGGATCGGCAAGGCCATTGCGCGTCACATGCTGCGTCAAGGCGCCTGATAGCGCCAGCATGGCGCCACTCAGCATGGATAGGCACAGTCGTGGCGCGCGCAGGCTGCCAAGGATGATGCTGTCGGTCTCGTTGACCTGTTCCAGTCGCAGCCAGGCAAGGATCGTGGCAAGCGGGATCGGGCGGCTGCCGAGCGATAGGCCGAGCCAGACGACGAGAAGCAGGCAGAATGCAAGAAGAAGGTTTGCCGCAAGCCCGCGCACGGCAAGGCGGGTGGAAAACGGACCGAGGCGCAGGGCAAGGCGTCGTGCATTCCTTGCGGGCGGGGGCATAAGGAAGCGGCTCATGTGAGCCTCCTTGCCACCAACCAGATGAAGACGGGGGCGCCGGCAAGTCCGGTCAAGGCCCCGGTCGGCAGTTCGGTCGGCGCCAGAAGTCCGAGGGCCAGAATGTCTGCCGCAAGCAGGATCGCGGCTCCTGAACCGGCAACCAGCAGGAAGGCCCCCCATGAGGGACGCTGATGCAGGCGGGGCCAGAGGGCCGGCGCCATCAGGCCGACGAAGCCGATCGGGCCGACAAGGGAAACGGCAGAACCGCACAGCAACGCCGTCACGACGAGCGCCGCGACACGGGTTTTGCGCACCGAAGCG
Source organism: Neorhizobium sp. PAMB6716 (assembly GCF_058242805.1). Classification (NCBI taxonomy): domain Bacteria; kingdom Pseudomonadati; phylum Pseudomonadota; class Alphaproteobacteria; order Hyphomicrobiales; family Rhizobiaceae; genus Neorhizobium; species Neorhizobium sp. PAMB6716. The sequence continues at coordinate 680,714 of NZ_JBZAYW010000002.1, read as the reverse complement.
CCGAGCGCGACGGAAATGCTCTCGCCAAGGCTGAACGTGGCAAGTTGCGGCATCAGCAGGCAGCCAGCCACAAGCCCGAGCGCGACGGCCGGTAAGGTTGACCAGACGGCGGCGGCGCCAACGCCGGCAGCGTCTCCCACCAGCCAGAAACGCAACTGCTCCAGCGTATCCTCGTTCAGGATGAGGATTGCGGAGACAAGGGCACTGGCAAGTGCGGAAAGCGCAATCCCGAAGAAGACCATCCTGACGGGGTCGAACCTGCCTGATCCCACCGCAGACAGGGCGAGGACAAGACCGAACAGCCCGGCTGCGCCGAGGCTTGCGGCAAGCGGCATCAGGATGTCCGGCAGCCCGACCGGCTGGTAGGTGGTCACCAGTACGACGGCAAGGCTTGCTCCCGCATTGAGGCCGAGAACATGCGGCTCCGCCAGACGATTGCGCATCGCCACCTGCAGCAGAAAACCCGCCGCCCCGAGCGCTGCTCCCGCAACGATGCAGGCGATGGCACGCGGCAGCCTGAGGGACAGGATCACGAAATGGTCGAAAGCGTCGCGATCCGGGGAAAGGATGGCATCGAGCATGACAGAGGCCGGAATGGGCCGCGCACCCTGCTGGATGTGGAGGATGGCCAGCACCGCCAGAACGGTCAGCATCGGCAACAGAACGTACCTTTCGCGGCCATGACCGGCGCGGCTCATGGCAATCATGGCTGGGTTTCCGGCTGCCGCGACGTGCAGGGCAGAAAAACAGGCAGCCCGTTTTGCGGGTGCGACAGGCTGACCACCGGCATCTCGAACACCTCTTCTATGATCCGGCCATCGCATTGCGACGGGTGCGTCAGGACGTGGCGGATCCTGCCCCCCTTCAGGAAAACCAGCCGGTCGGCATATTGAAGCGCCATGTTGAGGTCATGCAGGACACAGACCACCGTGCGACGATGACGGCGAACCAGATCGCGCAGCAGATCGAGAATGGCGACCTGATGGGCGGCATCGAGAAAGGTGGTCGGTTCATCGAGCAAAAGCAGCGGGGTTTCCTGAGCCAGCACCATCGCAATCCAGGCCCGCTGCCTTTGCCCGCCGGACAGGGTTTCCACCGGCCTGTCGGCCAGATCGGCGATGGCGGCGAGAGCGAGCGCTTCGCCAACGGCCACTTCATCCTGGCGGCTCCACTGGCTGAAAAAGCCCTGATGGGGAAAACGGCCACGGGCAACCAGGTCGAACACGCTGAGACCTTCCGGAACGGGCGGCTGCTGCGGCAACAGGCCCAGCACGCGCGCCACATGGCGGGTAGGAAACGTCGCGAGGTCGCAACCGTCGAGACGCACACATCCGTCAAGCGCCGGCAGCAGGCGGACAAAACCCGCAAGAAGGGTCGATTTTCCAGAGCCATTGGGCCCCAGCAGAGCCGTCATGCAGCCTTCGAAAATATCAAGTTCGATATCCTGGACCACAGCCTGCCCGCCATGTCCGACGGAAAGCGCTTCTGCCGTAAGCCTGCTTCTGGTCGGCGTTTCGCCGAATCTGCTGGTCATGCTCGAAAATGCTCGCGTTGCGGAAGCGGGTTTGTCTGCATAGTTGAATGTAGTAGTCAACTATAAGCGCCCATGCTTTTTGTGTCAGAGCCCATCATCGCCGGTCCTTGCGGCCGTTAGGCTGCCCTTTCGATGCAAGGCTGGAAGTGTCGTCTGCAGCACCCTGCAGCCCGTCCTGCAATCGTCAGCCCTGCCCGCCTCCGATTAGGTCTTTTGTTTTCATTGGGAAAATCTGTAGTTTTGACCAGGCATCGCACCAGTCCATCCGACAGATCGGGCCCTTTGCCGCCTCCATGCTCGCCTCGCCGTTTCCCCGGTCGTCGCGCACAAAAACTTGACTACTACATTCCACTATCGAATGACCGGTCAACCCAATTCAAACCACACGTGACTTTTGATGAGAATGCGCCACCATATCGCCCTGCTTTGCACGACCCTGTCGCTTGGCCTCACCTTCAATACGTTCGGCCCTGGCGCCCTGGCGCAGGACGGTGCAGCGCTTCAACTGGACCCAATCTTCATCAATGGCGAGAATGACAAGGCGGCATACAAGACCTCCCGCACCGCAACCGCAACCCGCACGCAGACGCCGGTCAAGGACATACCGCAGGCGGTGACCACGGTTGCCCCGCAAGTCATCCAGGACAAGGCGGCCAACAGCCTGGACGACGCGCTGTCGGATGTCAGCGGGATCACCCAGGGAAATACCATTGCCGGGGCCAACGACGCCATCATCCGCCGCGGATTCGGCGAAAGCCGGGATGGTTCCATCCTGACCGACGGCCTCAACACGGCCCTGCCCCACAGCTTCAACGCCACGACGGACTATGTCGACGTGCTGAAGGGGCCGGCCTCCACGCTCTACGGCGTGCTTGATCCGGGCGGCATGATCAATGTGGTCACGAAGAAGCCGCAAGACAGCTTTGCCGCCGAAGCCTGGACGAAATTCTCCGCCTATGGCGCCGGGCAATATTCCAAGAAGGCCGGCTTCGACATCACGGGGCCGATCACGGATACCGATCTTTCCTACCGCCTGATCGTCGAGGGCGAGGATGGCGATTACTGGCGCAATTTCGGCAAGAACCGCAACTGGCTCGTCGCACCATCGCTGTCATGGGAAGGCGAGGACACAAAGATAGGCATATCCTACACGCATCAGCACTACCTCAATCCCTATGATCGCGGCACTGTTTACGACACCGCCAACCGGCAGTTCCTCGACATCAGCCGCCGGCAGCGCCTGGACGAAGACTGGTCGGAGGTGGATGGCGATTCCGATCTGTTCAAGCTTTCGCTGGACCGAGAGCTGGGCGACGACTGGAACCTGGCGCTGAACTACGGGTGGAGCAAGGACAGCTTTTCCGCCGACCAGACCCGTGCCATCGCCTACAACGCAACGACCGGTGTGCTGACCCGCCGCTCGGACGTGCGCGGCTACTACGATACCACCGTCCACTCGCTGCGGGCGGACCTGACGGGTAGCGAGGAACTTTTCGGCTTCAATAACGAGTTCCTGTTCGGCGCGGCCGTGCGGGACGAGCGCATTTCCCGCGCGGCCCTGCAGCAGTGCAACGACAGCACCCGATTCAATGTCAATCAGCCCGTCTACGACACCATATCGCCCTGCACCTACGATGCGGCGACTTCGACGCGGGAATATCAGCGCCTGCGCACACAGTCCGTCTACGCCCAGGACCGTATCCACCTTTCGGACGAGTGGATCGCCGTTGCCGGCCTGCGCCTGGAACATTATGACGTCGTGGCCGGCAGCGGCAGCACGGTCAACAGCGATACGGACGGGCTGGCGCTGATCCCCAATGCCGGGCTTGTCTGGTCCCTCAGCCCTGAAGCGTCGCTCTACGCCAATGTTGCACGGACCTTCAGGCCCAACAGCTCGATCAACAGCCCCTATGGCAGTCTCGATCCGGAAAAGGGCATTTCTTATGAAATCGGCTCGAAGGTGGATTTCAACAGCTGGCTGAGTGGCACGCTGGCGGTTTACTCCGCCGAAAAGAAGAACGTCGCCTATTCGGAAACAGTGAACGGAAAGACGGTTTATCGCACCGCCGGGCTGGTCCGCTCCAAGGGCATCGAACTTGATCTCGCCGGCCAGCTGACGGATGACGTACAACTGATCGCAAGCTATGGCCTGACCGATGCAGAGGTGGTGGACGATCCCAAATACGCCGGCAACAGCTTAGCAAACGTCGCAAGCAACACGGCCGCCTTGCGTCTGGCCTATGATTACGGCGCGGTGTTCGGCGGCCGCGGCAGCCTGCGTTTCGGTGGCGCCGTGCGCGCGGTCGGCCAACGGGCCGGGGACGCCGCCAACAGCTTCCACCTGCCCGGATACGGCGTCGCCGATTTGTTTGCGACATACCGGATCGAACGAGAGCACCCGGTCGAGATCCAGCTGAACCTCAACAATATCTTTGACAAGGTCTATTACACATCCTCGATCGGCAATTCGGCCTATGGTGTTGCCGTTGGCCAGCCGTTCAATGCAAGTCTGACAGTGCGGGTGGCCTTTTAAAACGGTGGACGCGGAGGCGTCCACGCGCCCGGCTCCAAGCGCCCTGCGCCACCGTTTTCAGTTCGGCGGACGCACTGACGAGCGACGCGGGGATGCGCGCCAGAACCGCTGTCGCCGCCGCTGCCTGTTCCACGGCGTGGAGACGCGCGTCGTGGGGATCGTTCCCGGCCAGTTCCGCCCGTGCATCTTCGATCGCCCGCTGCAGCCCCTCACCTGTGGCCATGTCGCGAGTCATACCGACGAGGGTCGCAATCTGCTTGCTCCGGGCGTCCAGGCCGCCGGGCGGCATCATCGTGCGGCTGCCCCAGGTCAGCAGGTTGACGGCACACAGAACGTCGTTGAGCCTGGCGATCTGCTGTTCGAAGGCATCGAAACTCATGGGCACTGATCCTGTCGGCTGGTCATGGCGGCATAGGGCCTGAATGGTCCATACGTCACGGCCATTGGACTATGAGATCCGGCAAAACTCTTTAATTGTTCTATTAGATTGATACGATTCCCTGGGACATAGCGGCTGCTGCCTGCGGTTCCACGCGATCTATTGACTGAGGTCAGTCTGAGTGAAAAGATCGTATCATTCTCTTAATACGGATATCGACGCTCGCCATGCAGCTCGCCATCGATCGTACATTGCCGGTCTCCCTGCGCAGCCAGCTTCACGGCCTGATCGAGTATGGGATCAGCTGCGGCGATCTTGCGCCTGGAGAGGCACTTCCATCCGTGCGGGAGCTGGCGGAAACGCTCGGCGTTGCTCCGATGACGGTCGCTCAGGTCTATGCCGACCTGAAGGCCGCAGGCCTCGTCGAAACCCGCCCGGGAGCCGGCACCTTTGTCAGCAATCACCAGCAGGTGCAGGCATTACCGCAGGGCGCAATGTCGACCCTCTACAGGCAGATCGACGCTCTGATCGACCAGAGCCGCAAGCTGGGCATGCGATCGGTCGACCTGCTAGCGGTCATCGGTGGGCGCGTTTCGCACAGCACCTCCCAAGACCGCAAGCGGCGCATCCTCATGATCGGCCTGTTCGGCGAGGCGACGGAAAGCTACGCCCGGTTCATCGCCGAACGCCTGGGACCTGAGGTGATCGTCGAGCCGGTGACGATTGGCGCCCTAGAGAGTGATTTGGCGACACGGGCGCGTGCCCGCGCGGCGGATCTTGCGGTGACGATCATGAGCCGGCTGAAGCAGGTCGAGGCGCTCCTGCCGGAGACCCGCGTGGTGGCTATCCGATTTACACCCTCACAGGAAACCCGGCGATCGCTCGCGTCGCTGGATTCGCTTGCACGAATTGCAGCCGTCTCCCGTTTTGCCGAGTTCCTTCCGATCCTGAAGAGCGGCGTGACGCGGTTTGCACCGCATGTCGCCGACGTGGCCGCAGACACGATCGACAGTCCCGGGCTGCTGGCGAGGGTCTCGCAGGCCACTGTTCTGGTGTTTGCCACGGGGGCCGAAGCCATACTGGCGGAGATCCCCCATGACATGCCGAGCATCGAATACCGCCACGCCCCCGATACCGCCGATATCGAGCGGATCATCGTGCCGGCCCTGCGTCTGGTCGGCCAGGAGCCACGGTCGGACGCGACCGACCAACACAATAAAGATCTTGTGCAGAAGGAAACGACGTAATGAGCCAGCCGATCGTGATCTGGGGAGCGGGCGCCATTGGCGGCACGCTTGGAGCCGCCTTCCTGCGGGCCGGCGAGGATGTCATTTTCGTCGACACCGTCAAGGACCATGTGGATGCCATCAACGCTGGCGGCCTTCGCATCGCCGGGCCGATCTTCGAGGGCGCCTTCAAGGCCAAGGCCTGCCTGCCCCAGGACCTCCATGGAGAATTCTCGCGCATCTATCTCTGCGTCAAGGCGCATCATACGGAAGATGCCACACAGGCGCTGGTGCAGCATCTGTCATCGGACGGTTACGTGGTCTCCGCCCAGAACGGCTTGAACGAGCAGGTAATTGCCCGTATCGTCGGCGAGCATCGCGTCGTCGGCTGCTTCGTCAACTTCGGTGCAGATTACCTGGAGCCGGGCCTGGTCCACTACAGCGGCCATGGCGCCGTCGTCATCGGCGAACTCGATGGTCGGTTCTCCGATCGCGCCGAGGCGATCTATGAGCTGCTGAAGCAGTTCGAGCCGAAGGCGTTGATCACCAACAACATCTGGGGCTTCCTGTGGGGAAAGATGATCTACGGGGCGCTGCTGTTCGGCACGGCGCTGACCAATGACAGCATTGCCGATGTACTGGACAACCAAGCCGCGCGTCCGGTCCTGCGCAAGCTCGCGCTTGAGGTGGCAACCGTCGCGGCGATCAACAACATCACACCAGAAGCTTTTGACGGTTTCGATCCCTCGGCCTTCGGTCCGCTTGCACAACAGCAGCAGACCGATCGCTCCTTCGACGACATGGTCGCGCACAATCGTCGCTCGCTGAAATCCCATTCCGGTATCTGGCGCGATCTGGCGGTGCGCAAGCGCAAGACAGAAGTGGACGCCCAGGTACTGCCGGTCGTATCGATCGGCCAGGATTCCAAGGTTCCGACGCCGATGGTGGCAAGACTGGTGGAGATGATCCACGAGATCGAAGAGGGTCGGCGTCCGCTCGACCTCGCCAACTTGGAAGAGCTTGGAAAGGCCGGCGCATGAACATTTCATTCGAGGACAAGATCGTCGTGGTGACCGGTGCGGCACACGGGTTCGGGCGCGCGATCGCCCACGGATTTGCGAGCCGTGGCGCCCGCGTCCACGCATGCGACGTGAACGAAGTCGGCCTTGAAGAGACGATCGCGCTGTGCGGCGGCCATGCCATCGCCCATAATCTCGATGTCGGCAATCGTGCCGACGTCCAGGCCTTGGTCCCCTCCTTCGGCGCCGTCGATATTCTCGTCAACAATGCCGGTGGCGTGCGTGGCCAGATCGGGCGCCCGATCGAGGAGATCAGCGAAAGCGACTGGCAGGCCATTCTCGACGTCAACCTGTCGGGCGCCTTCTTCATGGCGCAGGCGATTGCACCCGCCATGAAGAAGAAGCGGGCCGGCCGCATCATCAACATCTCCAGCGGCGCAGGGCTTGGCATCTCGCTCACGGGCATCCAGTCCTATGCCAGTGCCAAGGCCGGCCAGATCGGCCTGACCCGCCAGCTCGCCCATGAGCTCGGACCCTGGAACATTACCGTCAACAATGTTGCGCCGGGCTTTGTGCGGTCCAACCCCGCGACGGAACGCCAGTGGGAGGCGATGGGCGAAGACGGACAGCAGCGGCTCTTGAACAACATCGCGCTGAAGCGCCTTGGCAGCGCCGAGGACATTGCCGCCATGGTGATGTTCTTCGCCTCGGAGCATGCGAGCTGGATCTCCGGCCAGATCATCAGCGTCGATGGCGGCAAGTAGAATGCTCGGTGCCACCCGAGCAGGGTGATCTCGGTGTCGTTGTCGCAAGCTGTCAGTCGGGCTGGATCCTGAAAACGTCCGAATGGGTGCCGACAAAGAACTCGCCCTCTGGCGTCACCCAGCCACGGAACATGCCATCGGTATTGTAGGGGGCGGTGATCGACCCATCCGCCCCCACGGCGACTAGGCCCGCGCCGATATTGTGTTGCTTCAAGTCTTGCTGGACGACCTTGGCGGCCGCAGCTTCCAGGCTTTCGCCGAGGTAGGCGAAGCGGCTGGCAATCTCGTGGCCAACGGCATAGCGCATGAAATACTCACCCTTGCCGGTACCGGACACGGCGCAGGCCCCGTCACGCGCATAGGTGCCTGCGCCGATGATGGGAGTGTCGCCGATGCGACCGTCCGGCTTGTTGTTATAGCCGCCCGTGGAGGTGGCGGCCGCCAAATGCCCGTCGGCATCGAGCGCCACCGCGCCGACGGTGCCATGTTTCTCTGCTTCGCTCGCCTTCGCAGCAGTGCCGGCCACCGCATGCGCTTTCATGGCCGCAAGCGCCTTGGTACGTCGCTCGGTGGTGAAGTAGTCGGGCTCGACCATGTCGAGACCCGACTTCTCGGCGAAGGCGTCGGCTGCCGGTCCGCCCAGAAGGACAGCGTCTCCGGCTTCCATGACGGCGCGGGCGGCTTTGATCGGGTTCCGGATGCGCTGAACGAGTGTAACGGCGCCGGCTTCCAGCGTCCTTCCGTCCATGATCGACGCATCGAGTTCGTGCCGGCCCTCGGTGTTTAGAGCTGCGCCGTAGCCGGCATTGAACTGAGGGCTGTCTTCCATGATGACGACTGCGGCCTGAACCGCGTCGAGCGCCGAACCACCAGCCTCAAGGATCTGCCAACCGGCCTTCAGCGCGCGCCCGAGATCGATGCGCGCCGCCGCCCAATCATCGTCGCTGAGGTCGAGTTTTGCCATGACGCCGCAGCCGCCGTGAATTGCAAGAGCGATCTTTCCCATCGGTATCCTCCCATTGATGTCTGTGTTCTTTCCAGCAAAAAAGCCGGGCAACGCGCCCGGCCGATTGTTGCAGTTCGACGTCCGCCCTTACTTGGCCGGGCGGATGTTCATCGCCAGCGTATCCTCGTCCGAACGGGGAACGATGCTGATGTTCTTCTTCATCCCCCAGGCGGTAATCGTCGATGCGATCGCAAGGTATGGGCGATCACTCGCGACGAGCGCATTGGCATCCATCAGGAACTTTTCCCGCTTTGCCGTATCCATCTCGACAGCCGCGTCTTCGATCAGCTTGTCCATCGTCGGGTTGACGTAGCCACGCAGATTGAAGGCGCCGAGCTTCTTGGCCGGATCGTTGGAATGCGTCAGCGACGACAGCGTGTAGTTCGCCTCGCCCGTCAGCGTTCCCCAGCCGGACATGGTCATGGAATAGTCGCCGCGGGTATTGGCCGGGAAGAACACCGCGCCCGGCTGGGCATTGGCTTCGACCTGGATGCCGACGGCCGTCAGCATCTGGGCGATCGTCGTTCCGACGTCCTTGTCGCCTGGCAGGCGGTCATTTGTGAAGGAGAACGTAACCTTGAAGCCATTCGGATAACCTGCTTCGGCGAGCAGCGCCTTGGCCTTGGCGGGATCGGACTTGGTCGGTTTCACATCCGGGTTCCAGCCAAAGATATTCGGCGTCACCAGCTGCGACTGAACAGTGCCCATGCCTTCCATGGCGATTTCGGTGAGTGTCTCGCGGTCGATCGCCAGATCGAAGGCTTCGCGCACCTTGGCATCCTGGAAGGGGTTCTTGGGAAGCGGCGACCCGTCCTTGGCGCTGACCTGCGGAGGCTTGTCGCGGAAGTCGAAGGCCATGTTGAACAGGTAGACGCTGTCCTGGCGGATGACGGAAAGCTTGCTGTCCTTTTCGAGCGTCGGAACGTCCGAGGACGGAATGCGGGCAATCAGATCGACCTGGCCGGCCTTCAGCTGCGCGACACGGGCCGCGTCATTGGGGATTTCCTTGCGGATCACCTTGTCCCAGGGCTCCTTTTCGCCCCAGTAACCGTCGAACTTCTCGACGACGAGCTGTTCCTTCGGCGTCCAGGAGACGAACTTGTAGGGGCCGGTGCCGATCGCTGCCTTGCCCGAATTGAAGCCTTCCGCCGCCTTGTCGGCGCTGGCGGAAAAGTCCTTGGCTGCCGTGTGCGAGACAACGAACAGGCGGATGAAGTCGTTGGGCAGGGTCGGTGCAGGGCCGTCAGTCTTGATGCGGATCGTATAGGGATCGACGATCTCGATACCCCGCACGCGCCGCACATAGATGGTTGTCGGGTTAGGACCCGTCACGGCCGGGATGCGCTCGATGGAAAACTTGACGTCCTCGGCAGTAAAGTCCGAACCGTCGTGGAATTTGACGCCCTGGCGCAGTTTGAATTCCCAGGTCGTGGCGTCGACGGCAGTCCAGCTGGTGGCAAGACCCGGCTCCAGCTCGAGATTGTTGCCGGATTTCACCAGCGAGTCGAAGATGTGCTTCATAGCCTCGGCATGGGTGCCGGCGGCCGTGAAATGCGGGTCGACCGAGAGCGGGCCAGCCCGCACCCCGATCGTCAGATCGGCGGCAAGTGCCGCGGAAGATACGCCGCCAAGCAGGGCAGAAGCCAGCGCGACGGTATGCAGAAGCTTGGAAATTCTCATTCTTCGTTCTCCTCTATATTTATCGTTGGTGGCGAGACAGGTGAATTCACGACGACCTTTGCCAGAAGCTCGGACAGCATCAGCATTTCGGCCGGGGTCAGGGCGGAGACCATGGCTCTCTCACGTTCGACCATTGGCTGCATGGCCGCATCGACGATGCGCTTGCCCTCATCTGTGATGTAGAGGACGAAGCTGCGCAGATCCGCCGGATCGACCTCGCGGCGGATGATGTCCTTGTCGATCAGCTTCTGGATGGCCCGGCTGATCGTGTTCTTCGGAAAGCCAGAGGAAATGCAGATCGCGCTTGCGGTCAGCCCATCCGCGAGGCCAAGCGAATAGAGCACGACGAATTCCGGCCGCGGCAGACCGAATTCCTTCTCCGTCCAGCGGTAGATCGGCACATTGAACTGCAGTGCGAGGAAGTTGATGCGGAAGGAAAGCCAGCATGGATTTTCCCAAAGCTTCACGCCCACCAGTGCATCGACGGGCTCGGATCCCGACAAGGTCTTTCCACCCTGACGAAGGAGCGTTTCGAGGGACGCTTGTTCCAGCTGCACCGTCATGTTCGCGTCAGTCTCCACTTGTTTTTTTGTACCGTATGGAACTTGACCGGCTGATATTTGCCTGTCAATCTCTTTTTTTAGTTCCGTATGGAACTGCATCATTCCTATGATGCAGCGCGTTCGGAAGCCTATTTTTTATGCATATGCGTCGGCTCTGATTGAGCTGACCGCCACCGCAAGACAGGAGTTCTTGATGAAGATTGCCGACATGAACTGGATGCAGGTGGAGGAGCGCGCCGCCACGGACGACCGTTGCATTCTCCCGATCGGCAGCGTCGAGCAGCACGCCTATCTCAGCCTTGCGACAGACATGATCCTTGCCGAGAAAGTGTCCCTCGATGCGGCCGAGCCATCAGGCGTTCCGGTTTTCCCGGTTCTGCCGTACGGACTTGCCTCCTCCTTCGCGACCTATCCCGGCACGCTGACCTTGTCGCTTTCCAGCTATATCGGCATCATCCGAGACCTGATGGACAGCATCCACCGATCCGGTTTCCGCCGCATCCTGATCGTCAACGGGCATGGCGGCAATGCGCCGGCGACCGTGGTGATCTCGGAATGGCTGAATGCCCATCCCGACAGTTCGGTGAAGTTCCACGACTGGTGGCGCGCGCCCAAGACGCTGGCCAAGGTGCAGGCGGTGGATCCTGCTGCCTCGCATGCGTCCTGGATGGAAAACTTCCCGTGGACGCGCACGACCGACCAGCGTCAACCAACCGGCTCAAAGCCGCAGGCGGATTATGCCCGGCTGGCGCGAATCGATGCGGCGCGCAAGCGCGAGATGCTCGGTGACGGCAACTACCACGGCCTCTACCAGCGGCCGGATGAGGACATGCTGGCGATCTGGGAGGTCGCAGTCGCCGAAACGCGGGAGCTTCTTGAGGTCGACTGGTTCTAGCTGCGCCTCGCTTCACACACGCCATTCAAACCCGCGCCAAGACGGGACGATCTTATAAGGACGGGGATATATGTTCGGCTTCATCTTGCAGCGCCTGTGGCAGGCCGTCATCGTGGTCTTTGCCATGTCGGCGCTGGTCTTTACCGGCGTCTATGCGGTGGGAAATCCCATCGACGTGCTGATCTCGCCTGATGCGACACAGGATATCAGGGCTGCTGTCATCGCCCAATACGGGCTGGACCAGCCTTTGTGGCGCCAGTACTTCTCCTTTGTCGGACGCGTGTTCGAGGGGGACTTTGGCCGCTCGCTTGTCTACAACATGCCGGTCAGCGAACTCATCCTCTCGCGCCTCCCGGCAACGCTGGAACTGACGCTGGCTGCTGTTCTGTTTGCCAGCCTCGTCGGCATACCCATTGGCATGTATGCCGGCTACAAGCCGCAAAGTTTCCTATCACGCGCCATCATGGCGATCTCCATCCTCGGCTTTTCGGTGCCCACCTTCTGGTTCGGCCTGATGCTGATCATGGTGTTCGCCGTGCAGTTCGGGGTCATGCCGGCTGGCGGACGCGGCGAGACGGTCAGCCTCTTCGGCGTCGACTTCAGCTTCCTGACCGCTAACGGCCTGCAGCATCTCGTCCTGCCGGCGCTCAACCTCGCGCTCTTCAAGTTCTCGCTGATGATCCGGCTTGCCCGTGCCGGTACGCGCGAGCTGATGCTCAGCGATACCGTAAAATTCGCACGTGCCGCCGGCCTGTCGGAGTTTACGGTCCTCAGCCGCCACGTGTTGCGCTTGATCTCGATCCCGCTCGTCACCGTCTTCGGGCTGGAACTGGGCTCGACACTCGCCTTTGCCGTGGTCACGGAAACGATCTTTTCCTGGCCGGGCCTCGGCAAGCTGATCATCGACAGCATCACCTCGCTCGATCGTCCTGTCATGGTGGCCTACCTCATGCTCGTCGCGCTCCTGTTCATCGTCATCAACCTCGTGGTCGATCTCACCTATGCGCTGCTCGATCCGCGCCTGAGAAAGGGACGTGCCTGACATGCGCGACACTCTGTTTGGCCGCTTCCTCGAAGAATTCACCCGCAACAAGGTTGCCACCGCAGCCGCGATCATCGTCTTCCTGATCGTCCTGATCGCACTCATTGCACCGCTCGTCACGCCGCAGGATCCTTACGATCTTGCCAACCTCGTGCTGCGCGATGCCCGCCGCCCGCCGGGCTATGTCGGCACGGGCGGCTACACCCATTGGCTCGGCACGGATTCGCAAGGGCGCGATCTCCTTTCGGCGATCATCTACGGCCTGCGCATCTCGCTGCAGATGGGCGTGATCGCCGGCACCATCGCCTTCGTCATCGGCGCCATGGTCGGCTGCTCGGCCGCCTATATCGGCGGGCGCTACGAGAACCTGGTCATGCGCATCGTCGACCTGCAACTGTCCTTCCCGGCCATCCTGCTCGCCTTCGTCATCGCCGCCATGCTCGGTCAGGGCCGCTACCAGCTCATCATGGCGCTGATCTTTGCTCAATACGCCTACTTCGCCCGCACCGCGCATGGGGCCGCATCCGCAGAACGGCAGAAGGACTATGTCGAGGCGGCCCTGTCCATTCCGCTGTCGCCGCTGCGGGTCGTGATCCGCCACATCCTGCCAAACTCGCTGCCGCCGCTGATCGTGGTCGCCACCGTACAGGTCGCAAGTGCGATCTCGCTGGAAGCCACACTGTCTTTCCTCGGCGTCGGATTACCGCCGACGGAACCATCGCTCGGCATGCTGATCGCCAACGGCTTCCAGTACCTGCTGTCAGGCCGCTACTGGATCTCCATCTATCCCGGCGTGGCGCTCATCCTGTTCATCGTGTCGCTGAACCTCGTCGGTGACCAGATCCGCGACCAGCTCAACCCGAGGCTCCGCCGATGACCGAGACGCTGCCACAAAAGACCACACCCTTGCTCGAGGTCACCAATCTCGTCACATGGTTCCCGACCGCCCGCGGCGAGATCAAGGCCGTCGACGGCGTGTCCTTTTCCGTGGCGCCCGGCGAAGTTTTGGGGATCGTGGGCGAATCCGGGTCGGGCAAGTCGATCACCGGCTTCTCCATCATCGGGCTGATCGACGAACCCGGACGTATCGTCGAAGGCTCGATCAAGCTGGAAGGGCGTGAACTGATCGGCCTTCCGGCGCATGACCTGCGCGCCATCCGCGGCAAGACCATCTCGATGGTTTTCCAGGATCCGATGATGACGCTGAACCCGGTGCTCAGCATCGGCACCCAGATCAAGCTGGCGCTCGACGCGCATGAGGCGATCAGTGCTGCCGATGCGCGCGAGCGGGCGATCAAGGCGCTGACGCAGGTGCGCATTGCCGATCCCGAACGCAAGGTGGATTTCTTTCCGCACCAGTTCTCCGGCGGCATGCGCCAGCGCGTGGCGATTGCCATCGCCCTACTCCACCGTCCGAAACTGATCATCTGCGATGAGCCGACGACAGCGCTCGACGTATCGATCCAGGCGGAAATCCTGACCGAGATGAAGGAGCTGGTGTGCGAACTTGGCACGGCGCTGATCTGGATCAGTCACGACCTTGCGATCGTCTCCTCGATCGCCGACCGCGTCGCCGTGATGAAGACCGGCAAGATCGTCGAGATCGGCCCGGCACTGGCGGTTCTGACGAAGCCGCAGCACGACTATACCCGTGCGCTGCTCGACGCCCTGCCGTCGCGCGCAAAGCCCGGCCAGTTGCTGCTGCGCGGAAGCGGCATTGCCGATGCCGCCCCGCCGCCGCGCAAGGCGGCGACTGCCAACCTGCCGCCGCTCGGCAGTCCCTATCTCGCCATCAACCAGGTGATGAAGCGGTTCGAGAAGCCGGCCGGCTTCATGCGCAACCTGGCGATCAAATCGGGTCTTGCCCAACCGTTAAGCTCGGTTCAGGCGGTGGACGGCGTCAGCCTGGTGCTGAAGCGCGGCGAGGTGCTCGGCCTTGTCGGCGAGTCCGGCTCCGGCAAGTCGACGCTCGGGCGCATGGCGGCCGGCATTACCGTTCCGACCTCCGGCACCATCCGTCTCAACGGGCAGCCGGTGATGAGCGCCGGGCGCAGCCCCTCCAAGATCACAACGCGGGTGCAGACGATCTTCCAGGATCCGTTCGCGTCGCTGAACGGCCGCATGCGCATCGGCGACATCGTTGCGGAAGGCCCGATTGCCCACAGGCTGGTGACACGGTCCGATGCATCGAGCTATGTCGGGGACTGGCTGGCGGCCGTCGGGCTTGATCCGGGCTTTGCCAACCGCTTCCCGCATCAGTTTTCCGGCGGCCAGCGGCAGCGCATCGCCATTGCCCGCGCGCTCGCCATGCAGCCGGATGTCGTCGTCTGCGACGAGCCGGTGGCATCCCTCGACGTATCGATCCAGGCGCAGATCATCAACCTTCTGATCCGGTTGCGGTCGGAACTGGACCTGTCGCTGATCTTCATCAGCCACGATCTGTCGGTCGTGCGCCATCTCTGTGATCGGGTCGCCATCATGTATCGCGGCCGCATCGTCGAGGAGGGCGAAGCCGGCACGATCTATGCCGATCCGCAGCACGACTACACCAAACGCCTGCTGGCGGCGGTACCGGTACTGCCGCAGGCCGCCGAATAACGAGAGGACGAGACCGATGGAACCCTGGGAATGGGACGAGGCGACCTGGCGCGGCAAGATCGACAAGGTGCGCGCCGGCCGGTCGCTAAAGCCGAACGAATGGAAGGATGGCGCCCGCTGTGCCGTGGCACTCTCCTTCGACAGCGACCACGAGACGAACGAGTTGCGCGACGGCGGCGAATCCATCGGCCGCCTGTCGCAGGGGCAATACGGCAACAGGGTGGGCGTGCCGCGCATACTCGAGACGCTGCGGGCGGCGGGCGTTCCCGCCACCTTCTTCGTGCCCGCCGTCGCTGCCCTCCTCTACCCGGATGAACAGCGGCAGGTGATCGCCGAAGGTCACGAAATCGGCCTGCATGGCTGGATTCATGAAGTGAATACCAAGGTGCCCGCGGACAAGGAGCGTGAGCTGCATTTGCGCGCCGCCGACACGCTGGAGAAGATCACCGGCGTACGCGCCGTCGGTATGCGTACCCCCTCCTGGGATTTTTCACCTGTGACGCTGCAGATCCAGCGCGAACTCGGATTGCTCTACGACAGCTCACTGATGGCCGACGACGACCCTTACGAGCTTTTAGAGAATGGCGAGCCGACAGGCATGGTTGAATTGCCGGTCGAATGGATCCGCGACGACGCGGTCTATTTCAACATGAACAGGTTCACCGCCCACAGGCCCTATACCCCGCCACCGGCGGTGCTCGACATCTTCAAGCGCGAATTCGACCGCGCCTACAAGGAGGGCGGCCTCTTTCTGCTTACCATGCATCCGCATGTAACCGGCTACCGCTCGCGCATCTTCATCCTCGAAGAGCTGATCCGCCATATCCAGGATCATGACGATGTCTGGTTCGGTACGCACGCAGACATCGCTCGTTTTGTGAAAAACGGTGATTAGCGTTGGCTGATCCATGCAGGCGGACGATTGGGCACGTCCTCAGGCCCTGGAAGGACCACTTCTCGTCTGCGTATGCCGCCCTACCTCGGCCAGCACCCGTCCATTCCCTCAACGCAAAAACTGCCCCCAAGATGGGAGATTTTTTGTTTTGATTTGGTTGCGGGGGCCTGATGGCGTGGAGGCGTGTAAAATCGGCTACCCTTGAATGTCTGTGCCCCACAATCCCGTTGGTGTGTCGGAAGACGAGCACAGGCCAGTAGTCCTTGCGGACTTCACCGCTCGAGACTGTTCGGGTGACACCGACGACTTGATAAGGGTCGGTCATCCAACTCCACATGGGAAAAGGCCAGACGTTTGCGACGCGCTCCGGCAGACGCCCGACCCCAGAGCAGGCGTATTGGTCAAGCTACGGATGTCATCGAATTTCTGCAGTACTTGAACAAGCACAAGCCAGAACAATACAGTTCCACCTGAGGTCACACTCAGAATGCGGGGAAGCCTTGCGATGTCAGAATGGTCCCGTCGGCGAAACACAGGACCGGGCAAGGTCGTGCGGTCTCATGTCCGTGCCAGGTATTGCGCCGGCAGCGATCGTGATGATCGTTGCCGGCGCGGATGACGTCTCGAACATTCCGGGATGCCCGGGGTTTACTTGATGGTCTTGATAGGGTCCTTCGGAGCCGGATTGAAGCCGACCAGGTCGCTTGTCAATTTGGCATAGGTGCCATCGGCGTTCATGTCTGCAAGCGCCTTGTTGACGGCATCGACAAGGTTCGGCTTGCCCATCTTGAAGGCAAATCCCTTCTGGACGTGGCTGACGTAATCATCGGTCATCTTGAGGGGCATCTTGGCCGATGTGATGGCATAGGCGGCCGCGATCGAATCGGTAATCACCGCATCGATATTGCCGTTGACCAGGTCCTGCATAGCGTCGGACTCGGCCTTGTAGCCCTTGACCGTTGCGCCCTTTTCCTCAGCGATCTTGGTCCAGCTGGAAGCAACGAGCGCGCCGACGGCCTTGCCCTTTATGTCGGCAGCGCTCGTGATCTTGCTGTCCTTGGCGGTGACGACGCGACCACCGGATTCGAGCCAGCCGTTGGAGAAGGTGACCTGCTTCTGGCGTGCCTCGGTGATGTCCATGGCGGCGCTGATCACATCATACTGGTCCGCCTGAAGGCCGACGAGCAGGGAATCCCACTTGATCAGGACAGGCGTGTATTCGAGGTTCAGCCGCTTGGCGACTTCCTTCATCACACGGATTTCAAGGCCGTCGAGCTTGCCGTCGGGCGCACGCATGCTGAAGGGAGCGTAGGTGCCTTCGGTGGCGACCATGAGCTTGCCGGGCTGCAGCAGTTCAAGGTCGGCCGCATGGGCGATCGAGGTGATGGCAAGACCCGCGAAGGCGGCAGCGGCAAGGATGAAAGACTTCATTTTCATGTTTCAGTTCCCTTTTTTATAATGGATTTGGTCGTTCGGCATTTGGGTAATCGGTAGGTTTCAACCCGGCGGGGAGGATCGACGGGAAGCGCAGAGTTTCAAGTGAATCCGGCGTCAGCACGCTCATGGCCGCATCATCCAAGGTTGGCGTAGCGGCGTTCCAGCCACGACGCGACGAAGGTGAGGATGGTCGTCAGGAAGAGATAGATGAAGGCGACCGCGATGTAGAATTCGAACGGCCGGAAGGTCGAAGCGATCAGTGTCTGTGCATAGAGGGTCAGTTCCACGACCGTGATGGTCGACAAAAGCGAGGTGTTTTTCAGCGTCGAGATCGCTTCGTTGGTGATCGAGGGCAGGATGATGCGGAAGACCTGCGGAAGGATGATGGTGCGCATCGTCTCGGCAGGGCTGAAGCCGAGAGCAAGCGCCGATTCCGTCTGCCCGCGCTGGATCGCGGTCAAGCCGCCGCGCACGATCTCGGCGACATAGGCGCCGCTGTTGATGCCGAGCGCGATCACCCCCGCCGTAAAGGGGGACGGCCGGATGCCGATCTGCGGCAGGCCGAAATAGATGAGGAAGACCTGGATCAGCGTCGGCGTGCCGCGGATGAACCAGATGTAGAAACCGGCGGCCATGCGCACGCCCTTCCAGTCGGAGCGCTGTGCGAGCGCTGCCACCAGACCGCAGACCCAGCTGACGGCAATGGTGAGGATGGTAATGCAGAACACGGTCCAGGAGGCTTCCAGAAATCCCGGGCCGTAGATCTTGATCTCGTCGAAGACGTTGACCATCACGCCTGCACTCCTTCGCCGCTGGTATTGGACAGGGTATGACCCACCCTGTCGTGCAGGATGCGGTGCAGGAACTGCTGCAACCTTTCACTTTCGGGGCGCCGCAGAATCTCCGGAGACCCCTCCTCGGCGATCACGCCCTTGTCGAAGAACAGCACGCGCGACGACACATCCCGCGCGAAGGCGACCTCATGGGTCACCAGAAGCATCGTCATGCCGTCGGCGGCAAGCGAGGCCATCAGCACCAGCACTTCATGCACCAGTTCGGGGTCGAGCGCGGAGGTGACCTCGTCGAACAGCATCAGTCGCGGCTTCATCGCCAGCGCCCGAGCAATTGCCACGCGCTGTTGCTGCCCGCCGGAAAGCCGCGCGGGGTAGCTGTGGCGCTTTTCATAGAGCCCGATCCGCGACAGAAGCGCTTCCGCCTCCTCCTGGGCCTGCGCCCGCGGCAGTTTCAGCAGCCGGATTGGCGCATGCGTGACGTTTTCGAGCACGGTCATATGGGGCCAGAGATTATAGCTCTGGAACACCATGCCGACGCGGGCACGCAGTGACTGCAGTTGTGCCGGCGTCGGGAAGAGACGCGATTCCGGGCGAAAATCGAATGACAGTCCCTCGAATTCCATGAACCCCGACTGCGGCATTTCCAGCGCGTTGATCGAGCGCAGAAAGGTGCTCTTGCCGGAGCCGCTGGCGCCGATGATCGAGACAACCTCGCCTGCCGCCACCTCGAGCGAGACGCCCTTAAGCACCTCGTTGTCACCGAAGCTCTTGCGGATCTCCCTCAGTTTCAGAAGCGGATCGCTCATGCGGCCTCCTGCGGGGAAAAGGTGTCCGTGATGGAGACGGTAACGTCCTTCGGCGTGCGGGCTGCACCGTTGATGGGCGTGATGTCCTGCGGACAGACCGACAGCACAAGCACAAGATCCATGTCTGCCCGCAGGACCACGCAGTCGCCTGCGGATGTTTCCGGCGGCAAGCGATCCACGGTTCCGTCCGGCCCGACCGGAACGTTCATGAAGAGGTTAAGCGAGGCCGGCGTGAAGGGGTGGTCGATATCCACCTGCGCGAGCGCTTCGTGGAAATTGTCGGTGCAGTTGCGGTGATACTCGCTGCAACCCAGCTGCTGATAGAGTTCTGCGCTGCAGGGGCAGAGCAGGGTATCGTGGCGAACCGCGGCACTGGCCACCATGGTCAGCATCGAGCGCCGACGCGAACTCTGAACGCTCATGCCCTTTGTGAAAAAGATGTTGCTGTTGACCGAACGGCTATGATCCATCGACGAGACCTCAAGGGCATCGCTTTCGGCGACCGCCCAGGTATCAACGACCTGATGCCCGTAGGTATTGGTGATGCGGACGAACTGCCCGGCCCGCATCCGAAACGCACGTCCCTGGCTCGCGGGTACAACCTGTGTTTCCAAATCCATTCCAACTCGTCTTCACGGCATGATCTGCCCCTGTGCGAAGCACATCGGCGGGCGATGAGACCCGATCTCTTATGGGTCCATCAGACCTTATTCAGTATACCATTGGAGTTCAAGTAGCAATTTCAACAATTTAGAGCACATAAAGCAATCACATTGATTACAAACTAGGCTTGGGTCGCATGCTTTTTCGGCATCCGCTGCCGATCTCAGCGGATCGCAGACAGTCTCACCGAAACAGCGTGGACCGCCGATTGACCGACGGATACTGTCGGTGTACCGAAATCAAGGGCCGGTTTATGGTCTTTTCCTGTAACAGCGCGTAGACGTTATGACGCTTACGTAAGCGGCGGCATCTGGAGCGAATGATGGTTCGTTATTTTCCGATCGACGAGTATGAGCACCGTTGGGATCTCCTGCATCGTGAGATGAAGGCGCGCGGCTATGAGACTGCCGTGGTGTTTTCACGCGCTGGCGGCACCACCGACAACTGTGGCGACGTTCTCTACCTCTCCAACCACTATGCGATCAGCAGCGGCATGGACTCGTCCATCTGGACCGCACGCTCGTTTGCAGGCGTCATCCTGCAGGAGGGTCACGCGCCGCAACTGCACATCGACGAGCCGGAGGTACGGCGCGATCTCGTGTCGATCGATGACGTTCACTGTAGCAACCATCCGTTCGAAAGCGTCTCCAAGGCCCTCGTGGCCCGCGGTATCAAGGGACGCGTTGCCCTGGTTGGCACCAATTTTATTCCGGTGAAATACTATCGCCAGTTGGAGGCGACCGCCCCCGAGATCGAATGGATCCCTCAAGACGATCTCGTTCGCTCCGTGCGGCGCATCAAGAGCCCGCGGGAACTCGACTGTTATCGCACAGCAGGCGAAACGGCGACCGCAGGCATGACCGTACTGATGGAGAGCCTCGTCAGCGGCATGTCGGAGCGCGAGGCGGCTGGCGAAGCTGCCCGCGAAACGGTCCGGCGCGGGGGGCGTATCCAGATGATCGGCACCAATCACGGTGCAACGCTCGGGTTTGACCAGCGCTTTCCCCTGACCGGATATAGCGCCGATACCCCTGCCGTTGGCGACATCGTCACAGGAACGCTGCATGGGCCGCTCTATCAGGGCTATTATCTTGATCCTGGCCGCACCGCAGTCCGAGGCTCGGCGAACGCGGATCAGCTCCGCCTGATCGAAGCCGCCGCCGGCATCGTCCACCGCCTGTCCGACATGCTGCGGCCGGGCGTCGCCTTGCTGGATGTGGCAGCCGAAGGCGACCGCATGACCGCAGCCTTCGGCGGCTCCATCTCCGCGATCATGAAGAATTTCCCATTCTACGGCCACGGCATCGGCCTCGGCTTCGAACTGCCGCGCATCTCGACGTCGATGTCGACGCCGCAGGACATCGTCGAGCAGAACATGGTGTTCGGCGTCGAGGCGTTCCTGTCGCTCGACGGCGTCGGGGCAGCCTTCTACGAAGATATCCTCATCATCGGCGAACAGGGCAACGAGCTGCTCACCCGTTCGCCAAGCCTGTTCTGACACCGGCCAGACGGCCAAGAAAACCGATCATTAGAGAAGCCGGGCAGCGCATCCATCTGACCGGCTTCTTCGTAAATACGTCCTGCTCAGCGGGCAAACAGACCGTCGAAATCCTTGAAACCCTTGACCTCGATCGGGTTGCCGCTCGGATCGAAGAAGAACATCGTGCGCTGCTCGCCCGGCTCGCCTTCGAAGCGCACCACAGGCGGAATGTCGAAGGCCACGCCCTTTTCCTTCAGGCGTTCGGCCAGTGCCAGCCAGTCGGCCAGTTCCAGCGCCACGCCGAGATGCGGCATCATAACCATATGGTCGCCCACTTTGCCGGTGCGCGTCACCTCGAACGGCTTGCCCAGATGAAGCGAGATCTGGTGATTGAAGAAGTCGAAGTCCACCCAGGTTTCAGTGGAACGGCCCTCCTGGCAACCGAGAACGTCGCCGTAGAAACGGCGTGCCTCGTCGAGGTCGGTGACATGATAGGCGAGATGGAAGAGAGAACGCATGCGCAAGGCTCCGTTGGTGAAGGGAAGGTGGAAAATCAGCGAAGGGTGAGGCCGCGCGGCAGGCTCGACAGTGGTTCGGCACCCTGCTCGGTGACGATCACGGTTTCGGAGGCGCCGACAGTCCAGTGACCATAGCTGCGCAGCGTGGCCGGCAGGTGAAATACCATGCCCGCTTCGATCGGGCGGGAAACATCGGAGAACAGGGAAAGGATAGCCCCCTCGCCCCAGTCCGGCGCAAAGGCGACCCCCATGGAATAGCCGATCCGCTTGCGGAAGGCTGCGGTATAGCCAGCCTCGTCGATGACGGCCTGCGCTGCATTGTGCGGGACGGAACAGGGCACGCCCGGCCGGATTGATGCGAGCGCAGCATCCAGCGCGTGAAGCGAGCAATCCATCATCCGTTGCGCTTCGACGGGCGGCGCTCCGAGCCAGACCGTGCGCATCAGCGCGGCGTGATAGCGGGCGTGGCTGCCGGCAAGCTCGAGAAAGACGGGATCGCCCTCGCGCAGGGTTCGGCGGCGCCATGTCATGTGCGGCAGGCCACTGCGCGGCCCGGATGAAACCAGCGGCTCCATGGCCATAGCCTCTGAACCGGCCTGCGTTGCCGCCGACAGCATCGCCGCGGCAATCGCATTCTCATCCGTGCCAGAGGCGCAGGCGTCGATCCCGGCAAGGATGCCGGCTTGCGCATAGCGCGCCGCCGCCCGAATGGCCTTGAGTTCTGCGGCGGATTTCAGCATGCGCAATGGCGGCAGTATATGCGAGCCGTCAAACAGTTCGCCGACATCCAGCCGCTCTGAAATTTCGGCTGCCACGCGCGGCGACAGAAACCAGCCACCAAGCTCCATCGCCGGCTTGCGGATGTTCCTCGCTTTGAGAACCGCTAGCAAGGTATCGACGGGATTTTCACCGTCCTGGTAGGCGACGACATCGTCGAGCCAGGTATTGGCCACCGCACCGAACAGCTCCAGCTGCCGGACGATGAGGGTCGGCTCTCCCTGCGCAGGAAGCAGGAGCGCCTGGAAGGCAAAGTAACCTGCCGTCTGGCGACCGGTCAGCCAGTAGATCGTTTCGGGACCAGAGACGATGATCGCCTCCTGTCCGCTTGCCTGCAAGGCGGCCTGTGCCCGTTTCTGGCGATCGAGGAATTCGGCCTCCGGGAAGGCTGCCTCGCAACCACGCAAGCGCTGGAGATCCTCGGGGAATGCGGCAAATGTCATGAACTGGTTCTCAATCGCGGGCGAGCCAGCCGAGGAAACGTCCCCTGACGCTGTCGAAATGCAGTTCCATTGCCGCCTGAGCGGCAGCTGTATCCCCAGCCTCGATGGCGTCGACTACGGCGATATGCTCGCGGGCCTGTTGGTCGAAGCGGTCATGGGTACGGGTAATCGTGCAGCGGCGGGCGACACTGCGCATTTCCGTCAGCATGGCGGCAAGCAAGGGCAGTTCTGCAGCCTTGGCAACGGCCAGGTGAAACGCGTCGTCGTCCAGCCAGAAGTTGTCGAAGGCGGTATCGCCGCCTTCCGCATAGGCGCGCATACGGGTGCGGGAGCGGGCAAGCTCCGGCGTAAGCGCCGATATCGCTGCCGCCTTGGCCGCCGCCGCTCCCTCTAGCAGCCTGCGGATCTGTACGATCTCCAGCAGTTGCTCGACGGTGACCGGGCGAACCATCAGTGCGCCGTTCGGAAGCCGCGAGATCACGTTTTCCTTCTCAAGGCGGGAGATCGCGGCGCGCAGCGGTGTTCGCGAAATGCCGAACTCGACGGCCAGCGTACGCTCCGTCAGCATCTCGTCTTGCGAGAAGCGCCCCTCGAGAATGCGCTGTTTGAGATCCCGGTAGAACTGCTGGGCCAGGGTTTCCTTGTCGCTCATCATCTTGACGTGCTCCCCATGGCGACGAGGGCTCTCTGCAATGCTTTGACCGCCACGACCAGATCCGCGGGGTCCATCGCCTCTTCAGGATTGTGGCTGCCGTTCCAGTTCCGCAAAAACACCATCACGCTGTCCCACCCCGCCTGCGCAAAGGCCGCCGCATCATGGCCGCCGCCAGACAGCATGCGGCGGGGTTTGTGGCCGAGCGCGCGGGCTGCCTCAAGGATCTGGTCTGCGAGCGCCGCCGAAAGCTTCGTCGGCTGGCTGCGTGACTGTTCCCCCAGCGCGAAGCGCACACCACGGGCCGTCTCGATGGCGGAGGCTTCGGCGTGAAACATCGCGTCCATCCGGTCGAGCACGTTCACATCGTCACTGCGCAGATCGACACAGAAATCCACCCGTCCCGGCACTTTCGCAAAGGCATGTTCCGGCGTTGCGGCATCGACGCGGCCAAAAGTGATGGCAAGGTCGTCACCCGCCCGCAGTGCCTCGTCCCAACGACGATCCATGGCGACGATCAGGTCGGCAAGCGCAAAGACGGCGTCCGATCGCTCCGACCGCGCCGGGCCGCCGGAATGGGCCCAGGTGCCCTCGATCCGGGCCTGCCGGTAGCGCAGACCGCCGCGAACGCCGCTGACGATCCCGTAGGGTTCATGGGCTGCGTGAAGCACCGTGCCCTGCTCGATATGAAGCTCGATGAAGCGTCCCGGTGGAAGCGGCAGATCCGTCAGGATGTCGTCCGGCCGGCCACCCTCCGACAGGATATGATCATACAGCGTGCGGCCGGTATCGCTGCGCACCGCCTGCAGTTCCTGCGCCGTCAGGCGACCAAGCGCTGCGCGCGAACCCGCATAGGACACCGGGAACCAGACACTTTCCTCCGCACGTGTGACGGTGACGACGAGATCGACCGGCGGCGGCTCGCCGCTTTCGACAAAGGCTGCGGCAAGCGCCATTGCGCCGGCAACGCCCGCCTGGCCGTCATAGGCGCCGCCCATGGCAACGGTGTCGAGATGCGATCCCACGTAGATGGCTGGAGCACTCCGGTCCCGGCCCGGCAACCGAGCGAAGAGATTGAGCGCGGCATCGCGGGTCACGGTCAGGCCAAGCGCGGTCGCCTCGTCCTCGATGACACGATGCGCCTGGCTTTCCAGCGGGCTGTAGGACGGGCGCGTGAAGCCCGGACCACCCGCGGAAATCGCGTTGATGCGGTCCAGCAGCCGCTCGACGGTATCCTTGACGATTTGGCTCATAGGCTGGCCTCCGGATGAAATTCGATTGTGGTCGACGGGCGGCCTCCCTCGAGCGCCGTGATGACGTGCCGGGCAGCCCCCACGGCGACCCGCTGCAGCGCCTCCTCGGTTGTGCCCCCCAGATGCGGCGTGAAGATCACTCGGTTGCAGGTCGCGAGCGCCCCCGTCGGCGCCGTTGGCGAATAGACGTCCAGGCCGGCAGCGGCGATGGTGCCGTCTGCCAGCGCCTGCGCAAGGGCTGCCTCGTCCACCAGCCCTGCCCTGGCCGTATTGACCAGGATGGCGCCTCTCTTCATTGACGCAAAGGCTGCGGCATCGAACATGCCACGGGTCTCGTCCCGCAGTGGCGTATGAAGCGAAACGAGATCGGCGATCGCCAGCCCCTCGGCCAGCGAAGACATGCGCTCGAACGAACCTGTATCCCGGTTGCGCGGTGAGTAGACGATCACACGCATGCCGAGGGCGCTGTGAAGCATCTGCCCGAGCCCGGCGCCGGTCGCACCCCAGCCTACTATAAGCGCCGTCTTACCGGACAGCTCCTGGAATGCGTGGTCCTCGCGAAAACCACGTTTGCCATTTCTGACCGCCTGATCGGCGGCGGTAATAAGCCGTGCAGCGGCAAGTGCAAGTCCGAGCGCAAGCTCCGACACCGAGCGCGCATTGGCGCCGGGCGTATTGCAGACCAGCACGCCCTTGTGCGCTGCGGCCGCCTTGTCGACGGGGTCGTGACCAGCGCCATGGACGACGATCGCCCTGAGGACGTCGGAAGCCTCAATGGCCTCTCCCGACAGGCCGGCGTCACGGGTGATGACGGCATGGCAGCCGGCGATCCACCGGGAGACAGTCTTCATATCCGGTGTCGGGCAAAATACCGGCTCGATCCCGGCCGCTTTAAGGAGAGCCAGTCCGTCCGCATGGATCGGCTGCACGATCAGGCATCTCATCGCTTTAGTCCCTGGTTCGAAAGGCTGAGACGACCAAGGATCGCGTCGCGGGCATGGGCAATATGTTCGTCCATCAACGTCGCAGCACGCTCGCCATCGCGGCTGCGCAGCGCATGGATAATGTCGAGATGCTCCTCGCAACTCTTGCCGAAACGTTCTGGAACCTGACTGTGGTCGAACATGCAGGTTCGGCGGCGCAGATCGCCGATGGTGCGGACCATCATCTGGCTGCCCGCTGCACGCGCCAGCGCGAAATGAAAGTCGTCGTCCACCTGCCGCTGCGCCTCCTCTTCGCCGGGACCTTCCCGTTGCAGGTCGAGCACGCGACGCTCCAGACCGTCGAGGATACGCTGATCGATGGCCACCGAATTGCGGGCGCACTGACGCTCCAGAACGCGACGAAGGAAGAAGATCTCCTCGACTTCGGCGGCCGACAGGGTACGAACCTTGAGAAAGCGTCCTTCTTGGACGGCAAGCCCCTCTGCCTCGATGCGCTTGATCGCTTCGCGCACGGGCGTCCGTGACATGGCGAGTTGGTCGCCAAGCTTACCCTCCTGCAGCAGATCGCCCGGCTTCAATGTGCCGGCCAGGATCATCTCGATGATGCTGCCATAAGCCTGCTTGGCGAGCGGTTTATTCATGGCCCGGATCTCCTTGAAGACAGCCCATATCCGATTTCTTCTCAAGTCCGACCAGGGAGGCAGCCAGCGCCCGAGATTGGGAGATATACAGCGTTTCCGCCTCGTCCTGCGATATCACCTTGAAGCGCACCGGCGCACCGGTCATGGCCTGCGCAAGCCGCGGCAGATCGATCGAGGCCACGGTGGCAATCTTCGGATATCCGCCGGTTGTCTGCCGCTCGGCCATCAGCACGATCGGGCGCCCGGATGCCGGCACCTGGATGGACCCGCTGACCGTTCCGTCGGACACGATATCGTGCCCCCCAACGGCGCGCACCATCGGCCCCTCGAGCATTTGCGCCATGCGGTCGCGCTGGCCGGAAACGACAAAACCTGTTCCAAGGAATTGCCGCCAGGCGGACGGATCGAAATGGTCTGCCTGCGGCCCCTTGACGACACGCACCGGACCGAGCGGACGGCGAAAAGCCTGCGTCAGCGCAAGCGTCGGTGCCGGACGCGTGATCCCAAGCGGCAGACGATCGCCGGCCGCAAGCCGGCGCCCATCCAGCCCGCCGATGCCGGTTCGCAAATGCGTCGAGCGCGCACCCAGAACCGGAAGCGTCTCGATACCGCCGGACAGCGCCACATAGCCCCATACGGCATCGCGCATGGCGCCGATCTTGAGCACCTGGCCCGGCAGAAGCGTAAAACTTTCCCAGCTATGCCGGCGCTCGTCATCGACGGTGATCTCGACGGTGCCGCCCGTGACCGCAAACCGCACGGGCTCGGCCACCTCGAAATGCCCGCCCACATGCGCGAACTCGAGAACCGCCTGCCCGTCGCCATTATCGACAAGGCGGTTGGCCATCCGCATCGCGGGACCATCCATGGGTCCCGAGCCCGACACACCGAGATGCTGTAGCCCGACACGCCCTAGATCCTGAACCGTCAGCATCGGACCCGCCTGTCTGATGAGGATGCTGCTCATGGGCTTTCCCATTCTGCGGCAAGTGTGCCCCGCGACGAGGCTGCATCCAGAGAAACGGCCTCATCCGCCTCGATAGGGCGAAAGCGGACCCGGTCGCCGGCACGCAGCAGAAAGGGATCCGCGCGCGCCGGATCGAAAAGCTTGAGGGGCGTACGGCCGATAAAGCGCCACCCGCTCGGGCCGGGCACGGAATTGATGCTGGCCTGCTTGCCACCGATGCCGATGGCACTGGCCTCGATCCGCTGGCGGGGAACCGCAAGGCGTGGCGTGTGCAGACGGTCGGGCAATCCGCCGAGATAGGCAAAGCCCGGGGCAAACCCGATCATATAGACCCGGTATTCCGCCGCCGCATGCAGGGCAATCAGGGCATCGGCACCCATGTGCTTCATATCGGCAAGTTCATTGAGGTCCATGCCCACCGCGCCGCCGTAAAGCACCGGCACGACAATCCGCCTCTGCGCAACGTTTGCCGAGGAAATTCCCGCCAGACGTGCCTGCAGCAATGGTGCCAGCAGGTTGCCACGCACCACCGCCGGATCGTAGACGACAAGCAGCGACCGATAGGTCGGCACCGTTTCGACAACCCCGTCGATCGCCTCTGCCGCAAGACTGTCGGCGAGCGCGACGACACGCCGATTGGTCTCTTCGTCGATCTCATCGGAAAGTTCGATGACGAGAGCGCTGTCACCGCAGGCAGCGATAAAAGGGAAGCGCCGTGGCGCACAATCGTGCCCCGTCATGTCATCGTTCCCATTCCCAACGGCGTCCCTTACCAATGCCAGCGCCCAAAACGTTCTGCGCGCCCGGATAAGACCTGCCGACAAACGAACCGTCATCGGCTAGCCTGCGTCTGAACGTCATCCCGTCCAGCAACGTCGCAACCCGCTTGTCATTTCAGTACACCATCTGTATGTCAAGATACTCGTTGGGATTTTGCCGCCACGGCACAGCTTTAAAGACACATTTGAGGATAGTGCACCATGCCGACCATCGACCTCAACTGCGACATGGGCGAGAGTTTCGGCGCCTACAAGATCGGCGACGACGCGGCGATGATGGATACCATCACGACAGCCAATATCGCCTGCGGTTTCCACGCGGGCGACCCGAGCGTCATGCGCGACACGATCCTGGCGGCCAAAGCAAAGGGCGTGTCCATCGGTGCGCATCCCTCATTCATGGATCTCTACGGTTTCGGCCGCCGGCGCATCTCCGGCGAGCGTCCGGAAGATATTGAGGCCCAGCTGATCTACCAGATTGCCGCCATCCAGGGCATGGCGAATTCGCTTGGCTGGCCGATCACGCATGTGAAGACGCATGGATCGCTAGGCAATATGGCCGCCGAGGATGCCGATCTTGCCGAGGTCTGCGTACGCGCCATCCAGGCTGTCGACCCGCAGCTCGTCTTCATCACCCTCCCCTATTCGCAAACCATGGAGGCCGCGCAGGCAGCAGGTCTTGCCGTCGCCTGCGAGGTCTATGCCGATCGCCGCTATGACGAAAAGGGCATGCTCGCCTCCCGCCAGTTGGAGGGCTCTGTCATTCACGACCTGCAGCAGAGCGTCGATCAGGTCCTGTCGATGATCTGCGACAAGCGCATCCCGACGATCGGCGGCGGTTTTCTGCCCGTCGAGGCGGCAACTGTCTGCATCCACGGCGACACGCCCGGCGCCGCCGCGACGGCCGCGGCACTGCGCGGCAAACTCACCGGAATGGGCGTTGAGATCGCACCCTTCACAAGACCGAAAACTTGAACGAGAGAAACGACTTGACCCGTATTGTCTATCTGAATGGCGACTGGTTGCCGGAAGCCGAAGCCAAGGTGTCGATCTTCGATCGCGGCTTTCTGTTCGCCGACGCGATCTATGAAGTCACTGCCGTGGTCGGCGGCAAACTGCTGGAATATGCAGGCCACGCAGCGCGCCTGCAGCGCTCCACGGCGGAGCTCGGGATCACCTGCCCGCTGACACCGGATGCGCTTTTGGACGTCCACCGCGACATCATCCGCCGCAACCAGCTGGACTCAGGCCTGATCTACTTGCAGATCTCCCGCGGACCCGCCGACCGCGATTTCGCCTACCCCGAGAACCCAACGCCGACGCTGACACTGTTCACGCAGGCAAAGTCGGTGCTCGATAACCCGAAAGTCGCGACCGGCATTTCCGTGGCCTTTGTACCGGATGAGCGCTGGGGGCGCCGCGACATCAAGACCGTGCAGCTGCTTTATCCCTCGATGGCGAAGATGGAAGCCATGTCCAAAGGCGCCGACGACGCTTGGCTGGTGGAGGACGGCTTCGTCACCGAGGCCAGTTCCGCCACCGCCCACATCATCACGGCGGATGGCAAGCTGGTGACGCGTGGCTTGTCCAACGCCATCCTCCACGGAATCACGCGCGCCAGCGTGCTCGATATCGCCGAAAGAGCAGGCATCGCCTGCGAGGAACGGGCCTTCACGCCAGAGGAAGCCCTGAACGCGGCCGAGGCCTTTATCACCTCGGCCACCAATTTCGTACTGCCCGTGACCATGATCGACGGCCAACCTGTCGGAAACGGCAAGCCGGGAGCCCTGACCCTGCGACTTCGGGAACTCTACATCGCACACAAGCTGGAGAATGCCATCTGAGGGCACACTGTCGCTGATATAATCGGCCGGGCTCGCCTATCCGAATGTAGGATAGGCGAGTCCGGCCGCGATGCAGCCACCACACTGCCACGGCTGAAGCCGAGAAGCCTGGCCTGGCGCGACACGGAGAGTTTGTGCTCGCGATTGATCATTTCTTTTCGCGCAGCAATCCCGCCTTGCCGACCGCACCGGATAAAAAATCGTTCTCCAATGTCAACTCGCCAATCTTGGCATGAAGCGTTTTGACATCGATGGCCGGACCCGTCGGTTCCGCCTTCGCTTCATCGCCGAAAACGCCTGTCGCCCCCTCAAGGAGCTGGTCTTTCCATTACTTGATTTGGTTCGCGCGCACGTCGAACCGCTGGGACAATTCCACCAGCGTCTGCTCGCCGCGGATCGCAGCGAGCGCCACCTTTGCCTTGAAAGGCGGGCGATGGTTCCGGCGCGGTCGTCTTGTCATGGTATCTCCTGTTCCCGGCATCTAAGCCGAAGTCAGGGTCGCGGTAGGGACGCGCATTACTGCGCGCCCCCCGCACAGATCCGTACGTGCGGCTTTCCCGCATACGGCTCCCACCTCGGGTGTCTGACGGCGAAGCGCTGCTCGGGCCAAGGATGGATAATCCGAACCTTGGGGAGATAGTCGTCGGCGATTTTCTCGATCCGCTGCCAGGTCGTTCGGTCCCGATCGCCGCGCCTAATGAGAGCTCGGCGCCAGTGTGATATGACTTGGCGGCGGAACGCCACGTTAGCCTCGTAGTTGGTCGGCACAGCGTGATAGTTTATAAATCCTCGGACAACCTGCCCCAGCCATTTCCCCAGTTCGGGGGTCGACTGGTGCCTTCGCTGTCGCAGCGTGGCCTTCACCTCCTTGAGCTTTGCCCGCATGCGGTCGGTCCGAGTTTTCCTCTTGACGAGGAACTTACCCTGGCGAGATCTGCCGCAGATAAAAGTGAAGCCAAGAAAGTTGAAAGTCTCCGGTTTTCCGAGCCCGCGCTTCTCGCGATTTGCCGCCGCGTGGCGGCCAAACTCGATAGTGCGGGTCTTTTCCGGGTGCATCGATAGCGAGAACTCCTCAAGCCTGGTTCGCATCGCATCGAGGAAGCGCCTTGCGTCAGTTTCGTGCTCGAAGCCAACGACCAGATCATCGGCATAGCGCACAACGATCATGTCGCCTGATGCTTCACGACGACGCCAGCGCTCGGCCCACAGGTCGATGACGTAGTGCAAATAGACGTTGGCAAGTAGCGGCGAGATCACCGAGCCCTGTCCCGTCCCCATTTCACTGACCGTCACCACCCCATCTTCCAGGACGCCCGCCTTCAGCCATTTCTGGATCAGGCGGATGATGCGCTTGTCGCCGATCCGATGTTCCAGGAACCGGATGAGCCATTCCTGGCTTACCGAGTCAAAGAATGACCGGATGTCGGCGTCAAGAATCCAGCTCACCTTCCGTTTGCCAATCCCAACTACAAGGGCGTCCAGCGCATCATGCTGGCTACGTCCAGGTCGGAACCCATACGAGAACCCGAGGAAGTCTTCCTCATAGACCGCATTCAACACCTCCAGCACCGCCCTTTGGACAATTTTGTCTTCCAGAGCCGCCACCGCGAGAGGCCGTTGTCGCCCATCCGCCTTTGGTATGTACTGCCGGCGGGATGGAAGCGGGTGATACGGTCCCCCTAGGTGAACCCGATCATGCAGATCGGCGAGGTTGCTTTCGAGATCGGCTTCGTAGTTTTGCCATGTCACTCCGTCTACTCCCGGAGCAGCTTTCCGTTTGAGGGCGTAGAAGGCTTCCCGCATCTGGGCGATGCTGACATGGTGCAAAAGAGCGGTGAACTTTGTCGCCTTGTTGTGCCTTGCCACTTGCCGTATGCGGTCCAGCCCATGTGCCACACTGTACCGTCCCTGCGTCCGGAGTGTGCCGTGCTGTTCCGCATTCCCCTTGGCCCCCGCCCTTCGTTCCACCGGCTCCGCCGCCGGTGACCCGGCCTTGTTCGTCGGCTTCTTCACTACTATGGCGGGGTCCGACTTCTCGCGTCCGTGCATCATCGGCTCCGGCTCCTCACCTTCCCAATGCGGGCCGAGGCGGTTTCCCACCTTCGGTCACACGCGAGATATCCCAGGTTCCAACGCAATCCTTTCGTGCGTGATAGGATCTCCGACCGCGGCAGAGCGTCAGGGCCTCGCATAACGGCCCCGCACATTTCGCCTTCGACGTTTCTGACCGTCTCGGCCTCTGCGACATTGTGGATATCGCGGCTCAATAACCCACCCCCCACGATTGCTGTGTACGCTTCGCGGCCGCCGTCGCCGGCGGCTCACGCAACACTCGCTACCAGGCAGACGCTACTCCTTACCTGGGCCGGACTTTCACCGGCTGGATCACGCCAGCTTCTCCTGGCGCACCAGAAATTCCACTTATCCCCGCGGTGCAGATTTCCCGAGCCAGCTCTGTTTCGACATTGAGATACACGGCGGTGTCCGTTCCTAGCCTTTGTAAATGGCCAACTTTCGCAGGCCATTGCGCATTGGCGTCTAAAAGATTGCAGACGCTTCTCTCATATTTACACCCGTTTTAGGTCAGCAGACTTTCACGACCTCAAGGTCGAGCAGTTTCGCCAGCTTCTCGATGCGTCCGGCGATATGTCCGACGCCAACGGCGCAATGGTGGGCAGGTCCTTGCGCATTCCACGCCTCGACGAACCGCCGGGCGCCGAGCGGAAACCGATACCGGCTGTTGGTATTGCCGATCTCCAGGATCGGCCCTGCGACGGAGGCCCCTTCCGCGCAGAGCAGCTTGATCTTGCCGGCGCTCTCGACAACCGACAGCAGCGTCACCGGTCCATGCCTGACCGACATCTCGACGCTGACGCCGGAACCGACCTTGCCGTGGAAAACCTGCAATGGCCGGATCTTGGTGCGCCCCTCGGCAATTTTGGTATGACCCGGCCCGTCATGCCCCATCAGCACGACGTCGGCCGCAAAATCCATGGCATAATACTCGGTGAACGAGCCGCCGACACCGAAGCTGTCCATGATCTTCATCGCTTGGGCGTTCTTGATCTCGTACTCACCGGCAACCGGCACGCCATTGGCCGTCAGCATGGAGCAACCGACGATAACCGAGGTGATGATATCCTCGTATTCGTGGCCGGGCTGGGACTCGTAATAATAGGCCAGCGACCCGAGCGACTTCTTGGTCACCAGCTTACGCAGCGCCACGGCGGTTTTTGCCGCCCGCGCCAGTTCCTTCGGGTCGCAATCCGGCTGCACATCGAATTCCGCTTCGATCGTCGCCAGACAGGCGGAGATATCCGCCTCGCTGACATCCTCCCGCAGCCGCGCCAGTTCATCAATTTCCAGCACTTCAATATGGGTGCCGAAGGCAGCGGCCTGCGCGGTCAGATCGGAATAGATATCGAGCATGCCGTTGTAGTAGCGGCCCATGACGCCGAGCCGGTTATGCGCCATCACATGCGCGACGCGCGCGGCCTCGATCCAGTCGTTGATTTCCTCCTCGACGATCGGATCATCGGTGAGAACACCGGTCACCTGATGAAAGCTGATGCCTGCCCGATGGAAGACATTGGCGATTTCGGGGACGGGGCAGGCAGAGCAATGCGCCAGCCAGTCGCCGGTCATCGCGGTTCGATCACCGAGTGCGTTGAAGGTGGCATAGTCGATGGCCACGGTCGGCTGCAGGTTGAGGATGATCACCGGGACCTTTGCCCGGCGTACCACCGGCAGAACGGTCGAAGACAGGGCATAGGTGGTGATGTAGAGAAAAATGATATCGACGTCCGCCTGGCGAAACTGATGCCCAGCCTCGAGCGCCTTTTCGGGTGTATCGATCAGCCCGAGGTTAACGACCTCGACGCCGGGGCGCGCAAGCTTTTCCTCGACAGTATCGACATAGCCGCGCAGCCGTGTTTCCAGTCCTTTGAACTGCGGCCAGTAGGCCTCCAGACCGATGCCGAAAAGGCCGGCCTTCAAGGGGCGTTCAGTCATTTCTGTTTCTCCGATGCAATATTGAAAAGCGTCAGCTCTGCAGGCGCACGCGCAGCTGATCGAGGCCGACTGCCATTAAAAGGACGACGCCGCGGGTGACGTCCTGCCAGAAGGACGACACGTTCATCAGCGTCAGGCCGTTGTTCAGCGTGCCGAGGATCAGAACGGCGATAAGGGTGCCCCAGACGCTGCCGCGCCCGCCGAACAGGCTGGTGCCGCCGAGGATGATGGCCGCAATGATTGTCAGCAGATGCTGTCCGGCAGCATTCGGCGCTGCAGCGCCAAGCATTGCAGCAAGGATTATGCCGGCCGCAGCGCCCGAAAGTCCGGAGACGATATAGAGCACCATCTGGGTCCGCTCGACGGGCACGCCGAGCAGGCTGCTGGCCTCCGGGTTGCCGCCGGTGGCGTAGACGAAGCGTCCGAAGGGTGTCTTCGACAGGATCAGCCAGAGCGCGGCGAACACGAGAAGCATCAGGATGATCGGAAACGGGATGCCGAACAGGCGGCCGGATCCGAGCCAGTTGAAGGCCGGAACGAAGAGAGGCTTCGACAAGCCGCCGGTCATCACCATGGAGAGACCGGAAAAGATACTCATCGTCCCAAGTGTGGCGATGAGCGGATTAAGCTTCAGCCGGGTAACGATGAAGCCATTGAGCACACCAACCGCGCAGCCGATGACCAGCGCCGTAAAGCAGCCCGCCCAGATATTGATGCCGTTGGCATGCATCAGCGCCACGATGACGCCGGCTAGACCGGCAACGGCGGCAACCGAAAGATCGAGCCCGCCGCCGATGATCAGTGGCGTACCGGCGGCGGCCATCAGGCCGATGAACGCCATGTTGGTGCCGATATTGGACAGGTTGCTCAGCGTCAGGAAATAGGGTGAGAGCAGCGTGAACGCTGCCAGAAGCAGGATGTAAAACACCAGGAGTAGCACGATGCCGGCAGCGGGGCGGCCGAGAAGGTCGGTCAGCGAACTTGCCTGCTTCTTCGAAGCACCCGGCGCTGCGGGAATGGAGGACGACTTGCTCATGCTTTCTCCAGTTCATTCGTATCGCGCACGGCGGACCGAGGCTCGGCCGCCCGCATCAGATCCGCCGCAGTCGCGTCGCGCCCAAGCTCGGCCACGACCTTTCCATCTTCCAGAACGAGGCTGCGATCGGCGAGCCCCGCAACTTCTTCGGCGTCGGAGGAGACGATCAGGATCGCCAGTCCTTCATCTGCCAGACGGCGGATTTCCGCGTAAATCTCGCGCCGGGCGCCGAGATCCACACCCCGCGTCGGCTCTTCAAGGATAAGAAAACTCGGACTTCCGAGCAGCCAGCGGGCGAGGCAGATCTTCTGCTGGTTGCCGCCGGACAAGAGGCGGATCTCCTGATCCGGGCCCGATGTCTTGACCCGCAGTGTCTTGATCCAGTCCCTGGTGCATGCGTCCTCGCGCTTCTCATCGACGACGCCAGATTTTGTGAACAGGCTGAGATAGGGCAGCGTGGTGTTGGTGCGCACGGACAGATTTCCGATCAGTCCTTGGCGCTTGCGCTCGGCGGCAACAAAGCCGATACCGCTGCGCACACTCTTTCGCGGCCTCGACAGGCCGATCTCGATATCGTTCAGCCGAACGGCTTTGGCGCGTGCGGAAGGTTCGGCACCATAGATGGCACGCCCGATCTTCTCAGAACCCGAGCCAATCAGTCCGAAAACGCCGAACACCTCACCGCGCCGCACGGACAGCGAGACGCCGTCAAGCCATCCGGGAAGAGACAAGCCTTCGACGGAGAGGACGGTCTTTGCATCCGGAACCATCGTCGATTTGGCCGGATAAAGGTCGCCGAGATCGCTGCCAAGCATGGCCGTCAGAACCTGGTCGCGATTGGTCTCTGCCGTCTTGAACTGGCCACGAACCTCGCCATCCCGCAACACGACGATCCTGTCGCTGAGCCGGAAGACCTCGTCCAGATAATGCGAAATATAGATGATGGTGACACCCTGAGCTTTCAGGGCCTCGATGACCTCGAACAGATTGTCGGCGTCCGCCTCGCCCAGCGACGCCGTCGGCTCGTCCATAATCAGAATCTGCGCCTTGCCGGAGAGCGCCCGGGCGATTTCGACAATACGCTGCTCGGACAAAGGCAGCGAGCCCATGCGCCGGCCGGGCGCGACATGACCGAGCCGCAACCGCTTGAGCAGCGCGTCCGCCTGTCCGACCATCGCCGGCCGGTCGATCAAAGGAATGCCCGCAAACCGTCGCTTTGGCATGGAGCCAAGCGCGATGTTTTCGGCAACCGAGAGGTCCGGATGCACCGAAAGCTCCTGCGGCATCAGCCTTATGCCGGCCGCGATCGCATCCTGCGGTGTGGAGATGCTCCTGATGGTGTCGTCGATCCGGATCTGTCCGCTGTCCAGCGTATAGACGCCGGACAGGATTTTCATCAGCGTCGACTTGCCAGCACCGTTCGCCCCGAGAAGTGCGACGATCTCACCCGCATGGGCCGAAAGGGATACGTCCTTCAAGACCGTCACGCCGGCAAAGGCTTTGCTGACATTGGCAATCTGGAGCCGCGGATTGCGGCTCCCTTCGGTTCGCTCGTCGGTCATGTAACGCTCCCCTTGACGGCATCCCGCTCACTGCTGAGGGAGAATGGCCTCGTAGCCCTTCAGCCAGTCCTGCTTCTTCAGGTCTGCGAGGTAGGCTGCGAATTCCGTTTCCGGAAACACATAGCCATCCGCCTCGCCGACACAGGGAAACTCCTTGTAGAACTGGCAGATATTGGCCTTTGTGACCATCTGGTGGGTAACAAACGTCGCTTCCGGAACGGGCTTTCCGGCGAGAGCCGAGAGCGCAATCGGGATCAGGTAGTTGCCGTAGCTGCCGGGAAAGGAGCCGGTTGCCGCGACCAGGTTGGGATCGGTCGCGAGCGCCTCGGCCTCGTCCGCCCCGTTGCCCACAGCCATCGCCTGATCGACGCGGCCCGCAGCCCGCACGGCCTGCAGCATCCCCATCGTCGCCTGGTCGTTGATCGCGATGATAAGGATCGGCACGCCAGGCGGAATGCGGCCGATGACGTTGTTCATCTGCGCAAAGGATTCCTGCAGCGTGTTCTTGGTATCGATCTCGATGATGTGATCGGCCGGGAAGTCCTTGGTCAGCGCCATGAAGCCGGCCCGCTGGCCTTCCGTGCGCATACGCGGGATGACGCCCGATTGCGGCAGGGCACCGATGACCAGATAACCGGTCTTGACGACATCGGCGCCGAATTTCTTGGCAGCCGCCGTCGCCAGATAGGACCCGCCCATGAAGCCCGACTTCGGATTGTTGACGCCAAAGAAGCTCGCGCCCGGCATCGGGATGTCGATCGCCGTCACCTTCGTGCCGTCCGCTTTGAACACGTCCATGACGGTCCGACCGAAATTGGCATCGGTCTGGAATTCGATGACGTAATCGACCTTGCGTTCGGCAAAGGATTTGGCGTTGGCAAGCGCGGTCGGCCCGTCGAGACGGTTATCCGCGATAACAAGTTCGACGCCCGCGGCGTCAGCATTCTGCTGGATGCCTTTTTCGACGAGCACGCCGAAGGAAATGTCGCGCTGCAAATTGGCGAAGCCGATGCTGTAGCCCTTGCCGTTCTTCGGCGGCGTGACCTTCGCCGCTTCCGCCGCCATCGACTTCAGATTGTCGGCCGATAGCATGTTGCCGTCAAATTTCACTGGATCGAACCCGTGGAAATCCTCGGCATAGGAAGCAGACGCCGCAAGGCACGCGGCAACCACCAGCAGTCTGGCTTGATGTTTCATATCTCTCTCCTCCCGGCCCCTGCCCTCCCTGGCAGCGGCAGCCGCTGATAATCTCAGCGCAGATGTTCAGGTCATCCGAAAACTGACCTTACCCACTGACGTTAACATCTAGCATTTTCGTTGACACGACAGCATATTCCGCAAAAATGATCTTTTGCATTCAAAAAATGATCCTCTGGCGCAGTAGGGAACATGAAGAACTATTTCGTTTACATGCCGGACAATCGTCTTTGCGCGGCCTGGGGATGTACAGCCGTTTCCACCGGCTATACAGAAATCGCGCCCTATTCCGACTATCCACCGAGCCGTCATCCCGACGATCACCATTTCAGCTGGTCGCGCGGCCGCATCCTCAATGCTTATCAGGTGGTGCAGATCAGCGCCGGCAGCGGGCGGCTGGAATTCGGAACAGAGCGTCGGCAGGTCACAATCGGCGAAGGCTCGATTTTCCTGCTCTTTCCCGGGGTCTGGCACCGGTTTTCTCCAGATCGGCGCAGCGGATGGGTTGAGCACTGGATCGAATGTCGGGGAAGCGCCTTCGACTTTGCCTGCGATGCAGGCCTGCTGCAGTCGGAAAGACCTATTCACCAGAGCAGCCCAGAAATGTCCGGCGTATTCGCGGCGATCCACGCGCTGTCTCAGGATGATCCCTTACGCGATCAGCCGCTGATCTCGACCCTCGGCCTGCAATTGCTCGCCCTTTTGTGCCGCCCCAAGGATATTAACAGCAACGCTTCCGGCAGGCTCGTCGATCGTGCGCGGATGATTCTGATGGAGCGTTGCGGTCAGCCGCTTTCGGTCGAGCATCTCGCTGAGGAACTTGGCGTCAGCTACCCCTACTTCCGGCGGCTGTTTCGCGAGCAGACCGGCATGTCGGCCAAGCAATATCAAATGACGGTCCGCATCCAGCGGGCTGGCGACTTTCTTGTGAACACCGACAAATCGGTAAAAGAGATAGCCGGTCTTCTTGGGTTTCACTCCGCGTTCCATTTCTCCACTCAGTTTCATCAACTTATGGGGGCAAGCCCCACAGACTTCAGGGTGATGAAACAGAGGTGAGACCGCCACACTTGACAGCGATAATTCCGTATTCCTCTGCAATTAAACAGTAGCGTACCGTTCAAAGAGGCGATATCCGCCGATTGTTTTGCCGAACGGGGCGTCATGGAAGTCGACTTGCGCGGTGGCACCCGATGCCGAGCCTGCAACAACCATCAGCGGCAGCAAATGCTCAGCGTCTGGATGCACTAAGCGCGCGCCGGGAGCCTCGAGCCAGTTGATGAGCATCTTTTCGCGCGTGTCGGGAGCGATCATCGCCGCCGTAAGCCAAGTGTCGAAGGCAGCAGAACCCCCGTCTTTTCCATTCGTAAACGTGCTCAGATTGTGAAAGCTGTTGCCGCTGCCAACAATAAGAATATTCTCGGCGCGCAGCGGTGCCAGTGCGTGGCCGATCGCCAGATGTGCAGCAGGATCGAGGTCTCGCTGGAGCGACATTGTGACGATGGGAATAGCCGCGGACGGGTCGATAACCATCTTAGGCACGAACACTCCGTGATCGAAGCCGCGCTGTGGATCCTCAGCGACGGAAATACCCGCGCAGTCGCTGCGCAATGCCGCGCGCCAAGACTGGGTGGCCCGGCGCATCGTGGCGGATCGTGGCGGATCGTATATGTATGGGGCGGAAAGCCATTGTAGTCGTAAATCATGTCGGGCAAGGCGGCCGTGCTTACGGTGGTAGTTTCAGTCTCCCAGTGCGCTGAAATGATCAGGATCGCGTCGGGGCACTGCGGTAAGCTTCCAATAATGCCTGCCAAATAGTTCCGCAAAGGTCCGAAAGGATCGCCAGGAATTTCGATGGAGAAGCATGGCCCTCCGCCGTGCGAGATAAAGATTGCGGGCTGGGGAGTGTCCGAGTGACTCCCGCTTGCCGCAGTCATGCTAAGAGTGTGACTCGAAAAGGTTTCAACGATATCCGTATCTTGCCAAGCGCCGTGTCAGGACGCGGAAAGGCGAAAACGTCAGCCGCCGAGGTTCGACTGCATCCGCAAACCACCCAGCACCAGGAATTGGCGCAAGTCGATCGGCAAATCTTCTACCCGCCCTCCTACGTTGAGGTCCAACGCGTTGCTCCAGAGGGTTATGGCGCGCTGAGATGGTATCGCCCTTAAGGCAATTGGCAACCCTGTCGGATCGGCGAACACCGCGTTCCAAACCATTTCCTCGGTATCGCGCCATTCGACATCGAGATGGACCGCCGCATGGGAAAACAGGTTGCGAAGAGCGTGGGCGGGAAGCGTCGCCCCTCCATAAAGCTCGCTCCAGTCAACTTGGGCGATGTAGGGGTACTCGTAAACATCACCGAAAAACGACTAATGAGGCTTTTAAGAACACCTTCTGAGATACGATTTAAACTCGACGCCGACGAAGAAAACCTCTCTCCAACCAAAAAATGAGTCACGGGGAGCAGTGGCCGGCTTAGCCTATTGATCGAGATACCGCTCTGCGAGCCTAGCCCACATCGCGGCCCCGGTGGTGAGGCTGCCATCGTTGAAGTCATATCCCGAGGAATGCAGAATTGCTGAGTCCTTGCCGTTTCCGAGGCGCAGGAAGCTGCCTGGACGATGTTCAAGGAAGTAGGCGAAGTCCTCGCTGCCGGGCAGAAGCGGACACGTCGATACGTTTTCAGCGCCGATCAGCTCCTCTGCGACGGCGTGGGCAAACGCGGTTTCTTTTTGGGAATTTACCACGACAGGATAGCCGTGCTCGTAGTCGATCTCGGCGGTGGCGCCATGCCCTTCGGCAACGCTTGCCGTCAGCTTGCGGATCCGCTCTTCAAGGAAGGAACGGATCGCGGGATCGAAGGATCGCACGCTCATCGAGATCTTTGCTGTGTTCGAAATGACGTTCGAGGCTTCGCCTGCATGAATTGTACTGACGGTCACGACCGCGGTCTGGGTCGGGTCGACATTGCGCGACACGATCGATTGAAGTGTCATAACAAGGTTGCAGGCGATCAGGACAGGGTCCACCGTCAGATGCGGCCGCGATGCGTGTCCGCCCTTGCCCTTGATGGTGATCCTGACCGTATCGCCGGCGGCCATGATAGGACCTGGACGCGTAAGAAGCGCACCAGCAGGCATGCCGGGATGATTGTGCAAACCGAAGATAGCATCGATGGGAAAACGCTCAAACAGGCCATCCGCGATCATCTGCTGAGCGCCGCTCACTTTTCCGGCTTCTTCCGCCGGCTGGAAGATCAGGGTCACGGTGCCGTTGAAGCGTTTTGTCTTGGCCAGATATTCGGCGGCACCGAGAAGGACGGTCGTGTGACCATCATGCCCGCAAGCATGCATCTTGCCGGGAACCGTGCTGGCATAGGTCAGGCCGGTTTCTTCCTCGATCGGCAGGGCGTCCATGTCTGCCCGGATGCCGATGCTCCTGGTGCCCGTGCCGTTCTTCAGCACCGCCACGACACCATGCCCGCCGACATTGCGCGTGACATCGTAACCCCAGGCTTCCAGCTTGTCGGCCACGTAGCAAGCGGTTTCGGCTTCTTCAAACGAGAGTTCCGGGTGGGCATGCAGGTGATGGCGGGTCGCCTTCAGGCCTGCTTCCATGGCCTCGAAATCGGAGACGCGAGCGTAGAGATTGTCTTGACTTGGCATGCGGATTCCAGACTTTTCGAATTTAGGAGGACAGTCCCCCGGCCTTCGACCGGAGGCTTAAAGCGGATTTCGCTCAGAGGAAGCGCGACAGGAAAGATTGCGTGCGCGGATGCTGCGGATTGCCGATCACATCCTCGGGCCTGCCTTGCTCAACGATGACGCCGCCATCCATGAACACGACGCGATCGGCGGCTTCCCTGGCAAAGCTGATCTCATGCGTCACGACGATCATGGTCAGGCCCTGTTTTGCCAGATCCCGCATGGTCGCCAGCACTTCGCCCACCAGTTCGGGATCGAGCGCCGAGGTCGGCTCGTCAAACAACATCAGCTTCGGCTTGATCGCCAATGCCCGGGCTATGGCGACACGCTGCTGCTGGCCGCCGGACAGCTGGCGGGGATAGGCATCCGCCTTTTCCGAGAGGCCGACGCGCTGCAGCAGCAGCCTGGCATTCTCTATTGCATCCTTGCGGCTTTCGCCGTGGACGCCGACCGGCGCCTCGATGATGTTCTGCAAAACGGTCATGTGCGGATAGAGATTGAACTGCTGGAACACCATTCCGATCTTGCGGCGCTGCCTTGCAATGCCGTTGGCGGACAGTTTTTCCAGCCGATCGTTCTTCAGCTTGTAGCCGATCTGCTCGCCATCCACTTCGATGAAGCCCTTCTGGATGGCCTCCAGATGGTTGATGCAGCGCAGGAAGGTCGACTTACCGGAGCCGGATGGGCCAAGGATGACGACAACTTCGCCCGGCATGACGTCGAGATCGATGCCCTTCAGCACTTCGAGATGATCAAACGCCTTGTGGACGTTACGGGCCTGCACCAATGGCTTTGCTGTGTCGTTCACGGTCAATGGCTCGCCTCCCCTGTCGCTGCTTCGACCTTCGCGACACCGGCATTGCGGCGCTCGCTGCGGCCGTAATAGGCCTCGATATAACTCTGGCCAAGATTGAGGACCGAGGTGATGAGCAGGTACCAAAGGACCGCGACCAGCAACATCGGAATGATTTCGAAGGTGCGGTTGTAGATCGACTGGACCGAGTAGAGCAGATCGGCCATGGCGATCACGCTGACCAGGGAGGTCGCCTTGATCATGCTGATCAGCTGGTTGCCGGTTGGCGGCACAATCGACCGCATCGCCTGCGGAATGATGATCCGCCAAAGGGCACGCCCCTTGGTCATGCCAAAGGCCTCTGCGGTTTCGGCCTGTCCGCGATCGACCGAAATCAGGCCGCCACGAATGATTTCCGCCATGTATGCCGCTTCGTTGAGAGCCAGTCCGACGATGGCAGCCGTCATCGGGGTGATCACCGAATTGGTGTCCCAGCTGGCCAGCGTCGGGCCGAACGGAATGGAGATCGAAATCGCCGGAAACAGCGTCGACATGTTGTACCAGAAGATCAACTGAACCAGCAGCGGTGTACCGCGGAAGAACCAGATGAAAAGGGAGGCAAAACCCTTGGCGAGCCCATCATTCGACATGCGCATGATGGCGATCACCAGGCCGACCACGACCCCGATGATCATAGCGACCACGGTCAGGCCGAGGCTGACGTAAAGGCCACTGATCACGGTCGGGTCGAAGAAGTACCGGGCGACGACCGGCCAACCGAAGC
Source organism: Neorhizobium sp. PAMB6716 (assembly GCF_058242805.1). Lineage (NCBI taxonomy): Bacteria > Pseudomonadati > Pseudomonadota > Alphaproteobacteria > Hyphomicrobiales > Rhizobiaceae > Neorhizobium > Neorhizobium sp. PAMB6716. Next base: position 637,495 of record NZ_JBZAYW010000002.1, on the reverse strand, counting down.
CTTCGTTGTTGGCGATGATCCAGCCGAAATCTATGACGACAAAAGCGATCACGAGCCAAAGAAGCAGACGGCCGGTTCTGAAAGGCGTGTGGGCCGTCGCCACATCGCGAAAGTTTGCAGCCCCCTGAGGCGCCGCATCACTTCGTGTGCTGTTGATCATTTTGGAAGCTGCCCACCCAGATTGATGCCGGGCTGCTTGATCATGTTGTTCTCGAGGCCCCACTTCTTCATGATTGCGCCATAAGTGCCGTTGTCCATCAGCACCTTGATAGCATCAACGAAGAGCGGACCAAGAGGCGACCCCTTGGGAACGACCGCACCCTGGAAGATGTCTTCGAAGCCGTTCTTCTGGCCGACGCCGGCCAATTCCAGCTGGCCATTCGCCTGGGAGACGAAGTAGGTCAAAGGCGCCTGGGAGGAGAAGAAGGCGTCAGCGCGCTTGGAGCGCACGGCGAGGATGGATGCCGGCTGGTCCGTGTAGGACTGGACTTCAACCGCGCCCTTGCCCTCCGTGACGCATTTCTCCGACTGGACCTTGATCACCCGTTCCGCAGATCCGCCCGCCATGACCGAGACCCGTTGGCCACAGGCCGTGTCGAGCGAAGAGATGCCCTTGGGATTTCCCTTCAGCGTCGCGAAAACCACGAACTCCTGAACCCAGTCGACAAAGTCGTTGGCAGTCTCGCGATCCTTGTAGTCGCCGACCGGACCGAAAGCGAACTGGTAGCGGCCAGAGTTCACACCCGCCAGCAGCGCCGGAAGGCCGCCCACTGTGGCATGTTCGATCTTGACGCCGAGAACCTGTCCCAGGGCGTCCGTGAGATCGGCGCTGGCACCCGTCATCTCCGTGCCGGTGACAATTTCATAGGGAGGGAAAGAGCCGTTGTTGACGGAGATCATCTTGCCGGCGGTCTTGATGTTTTCCGGCAGTCTGTCGTGCAGTTCCTTGTTCACGTCCAATGTCCGGATAGCGTCCTGCGCCTGGGCGACACAGGCCAGAGCGACGCCGGCGAAGGTAAGAGCAATAAATTTCTTATGCGACATGGTCATTCCCCTTGTTTTACGAATGCGTGTTTGTTTGGAACTTGCAGTTTCGGCCACAGATCAGATTTGGCTGCCGTCCGTATCGAACTGGAAAAGCTCTTCCGGCATCATCTCGCGCTTCATGATGCCTTGCGCATGGAGCTCCCTGGCGAAGTCGCCGATCATCTTGCGGTTTGCTGCAAAGCCGCTAGCGTCCCACCCTTCAGGGAGGTCGCGAGAGGTTTTGAGCACCTCGTCGAACATCCACGGCGTGGTTTCCGCATACTTGCGGCGCTTCTCCGTCCACATTTTCTGGCTCTCATCGATCAGACGGCTGATCTCGGCAATCACCCATGGGTTTTCGGCCACAACCTCGGCCTTGATACCGATAAGATGCATGCCTGGAACATAACCGACGTCATTGAAGTAACGCTGCTCCTCACTGCGGAAATCGCGCAGGACCTGACGAAAGGGCGAACCAGGTTCGAAATAGCCGTTCGGCATGAAGGGCGTGAAGATCGCATCCAGTGCGCCTTCACGCAGAAGGTCCACCATCGGGCGTTCGCCGGGGCATGCCTCGATCAGACCGGGCTGGCCAAAACCATCGAGTCGGTCGGTGTTCGGATGCGCCTCGGTCAGCCGTCCAGCATACCACATGGCATCCGTGACCCCGACACCTTCGCGGCGGATGGCGGCGCGGGTCCAGGTGTTACCGCTGTCGCGCCAACCCGTGACACCGATGCGCTTGCCGGCCAGTTGGCCAAGCGTGGTGATGTCGCTGCCGGCCATGGTCATGATGCAGCGGTGTCGAAAGCCGCGCATGATGAAGTTGGGGATGCCGACGACGGTTTCATCGCCGTCATAACGGAGCTGGGTGTAGCGGCTGAAGGAAACCTCGGCCGCCTCGTGGTCCGGGTCCTTGCCGATATGCGACACCAGCGTTCCGATGCGATCGACCTGAAGATCAAGCTTGTCGGAAGAGACATCGCCCAGAACAAGCGGCGTCATGTAGTCCCAGTCACGCAGTGCAATACGAAGGCGCAGTGTCATTTGAGTTACTCACGGCAGAAATGCTGATAGGCCAAAGATAAAATGTTCAATTCCAAATGATCAAATGTTATTACGTTATTGAACATTTAAATGATGACGAAATGATCGATGCCTATAATTCGGCCTGGTTTGCTGAAAAATTGAGCGATCGCTCAATTCGCGGAATCGCGTTAGAGACCAGCGCCTTAATCCGAGTCGGAGCGTTGCCCGTGGGCGCAAAGCTGCCTCCAATCCGCGATCTGGCTTTTTCGCTGGGCGTGAGCCCGGCCACCATTTCGGCGGCCTGGAGCGAGCTACGTCGCCAGAAGATCATCACCGGGCGCGGCCGCAACGGCACCTGTGTCAGCGGCGACCGCTTCGTCGCCAAGCCGGAGAGACTGGCCAGTGTCGGCCATTACGGTGCCGGGGTGCTCGACCTGACAATGGCCGTGCCCGACCGGGCGCTGCTGCCGAGGCTCGAGAATGCATTGGTTCATGCGGCATCGACGGAAAGGCTCAATAGCTATGAGCGCAGTCGCATCCTACCGGAGCTTGAGGCAGAAGTTCGCCGGACCTGGCCTTACGAGGCAGAGGCATTTCTGGCGACAAACGGCGGATATAACGCAGTCTACACGCTGATCCATGCGCTCGTGCCGCCAGGTGCCGCCGTTGCCATAGAAGAGCCAACAGCTATGCGGCTTCTCGATATCCTGGAAGATCACGGGGCCAAAATCGTGCCGATCGCCTGCGATGCCGACGGCCCCCTGCCCGCTTCCCTAAGGCAGGCAATGCTCAGCAAGCCAGTCGCCTTCATCTTCCAGCCAAGGCTGCACTCAGTGACTGGCCAGACCGTGGCGCCTCAGCGAATGGCGGAACTCGCCGAGGAACTTCGTGATAGCGACGTGCTGATCATCGAGGATGACGGCCTAGCGGATATTTCCGACGCGCCACGCCAGTCGCTGGGGCGCGTTTTCCCCGATCGGGTCATCCATATCCTGTCCTACTCGAAGACCTTAGGGCCGGATCTACGCCTGGCGGTTCTTTCCAGCACGCGCACGATCATCGATCAGATCCAGTCTTATCGGAGCTTCAGCTCTGGGTGGACAAGTCGCATCCTGCAGGGGGCAGCTGCCTGGATGCTGCGAGACGAGACGACGGCACAAGGCCTAAAAGAGGCACGCCGGATCTATCAGGCGCGCCGCGACAATCTTGTGAGGGCTCTGGCAGACCGTGACGTGTTTGTGCCGTCCGGGGGTGGTCTATGCGCCTGGGTTCCTGTCGCCTCCGAGCCATTTGCTCTCGTCACGCTTGCGGCGCGAGGCATTGCCGTACACCCGGGCAAGAAATTCGCGGTTCAGCCCACCCACCATCTGCGGGTGGCAACCAGCAACCTCACCGATCGATATGGAGAGGTTGCAGATGCGATAGCGCTGGCCGCCTCGGGTGGTTAAGTGCCTGACGTGCAGATACTGTTTTAGACAAAGGCCGTCGATCTGACCGCCGTCTCTGGCAGGTGCGTTTTCTAGGCCATGCCACGCCACGGAACCAGCTTCTTCTCCAGCCAGCGCATGGCAAATTCGAAGACCACGGCGAAGAAGCCGATCACAAAGATGCCCATCAACACGATGTCGGTGCGCAGGAAGTTCGAAGCGTTAAGGACCATCTGGCCGACGCCTGTCGAGGCCGCCACCATTTCGGCGGCAACAAGCGTCGTCCAGCCGACACCCATGCCGATCCTCAGACCGACCAGAATGTCGGGAAGCGCTGCCGGCAGGATCACGAAGCTCAGCAGTTGCAGGCGGCTGGCGCCCAGTGCACGCGCAGCGTTGATCTGGTCGGACGAGGCGGCCAGCACGCCGGCGCGCGCGGCCAGCGCCACCGGTGCGAAACAGGCGAGGAAGATCAGCAAAACCTTGGAGGTCTCGCCGATGCCGAACCAGATGATCACCAGCGGTAGATAGGCGAGCGGTGGCAGCGGCCGGTAAAATTCGATGAAGGGGTCGAACATGGCACGGATAGCCGGACTGATGCCCATGGCCAGGCCGACGGGAATGCCGATCAGTGCCGCGAGCACAAAGGCGAAAATGACCCGGAACAGGCTCATCGCCACATGTTCCGTCAGCGGCGCCCCGTCAATTCTTCCATCGATCGCATCGGAAAACGCCCTGAGCACCGTCTCCGGCTTTGGCAGGAACAGCGGCTTGACCAGGCCGAGATGGGTGACGACCAGCCAGACGGCCAGCATGAAGGCCACCACCAGCATGCTGATCAGGCCGATCTGCACGCCGCTGAGCGGCCTCCTGCGACGCATTTTCCTAGCCTGCCTGCGGGCCGGGATGGCTGCCGTTACCGAATGACTTTTCGAGAAATCGTTCATGCTGCGGCATCCCGTGTCATCCCGTCTCCCTGGTGGATGGCTGCAAGAACTTCCTCGCGAACAGCGATGAAGTCCGGCGAGGATTTTAAAGCCCGCGCATTGCCGCTTTCGAGGAACCGCCTGCTGAACTCCAGCGGCATGATCCTGGCTACTCGGCCGGGTCTCGGCGTCATGATGATCAGCCTGGTGGCAAGGAAAATGGCCTCCTCCACGTCATGAGTGATGAAGAAAGCCATCTTGCTGGTCTTTGCCCAAACGCCGAGGATCAACTCCTGCACCTGCTCGCGGGTAAAGGCGTCAAGCGCGCCAAGCGGCTCGTCCATCAAAAGCATGCGCGGATCGGCTGCCAGCGCGCGGGCGATTCCGACGCGTTGCTGCATGCCGCCCGAAAGTTCGTAGATCTTCTTGTCGGCAGAACCGTCGAGTCTGACAAGATCGAGCATGTGGCGGGCACGCTGGAGCCGCTCCGCTTTCGGCATGCCCTGCATGCGCAAGCCAAATGCCACGTTCTCGACGACGGACAACCAAGGCATTAGTGCGTGGCGCTGGAATACCACGCCGCGATCGGGGCCCGGTCCGCTCACCGGTTGGCCGTCGATCAAGATCGTGCCGTCGGTCACCGGTTGGAAACCGGCGATGCAGGAAAGAAGCGTGGTCTTGCCGCAGCCGGAGGCACCGAGCGCCACAACAAACTCTCCTGGTCCGATATCGAGATCGATACGCGACAGCGCGACCGTGCCGCCTTCGCCTTCTCCGTAGTGGACGCTTACATTGCGGATCTGAAGCATCGAGATCACTCCGTCAGAAGCTGTGCGGGACCGAAATCCTCGGTCCGGCCGTTGGGAACCGTCGCCTACTTGGCGGCTGACTTCACATATTTGTCGGTCACGAAGGCCGCATAGTCGGGAGCGAGATCGGTGACACGGCCCTGTTCCTTGAGGAACTCGGAGGTCGATTGCAGAGCCTTGGCGGCACCGCCGCCAAGCCAGGCCGCCGACGCCTGTTCCTCGAGTGGCGGGAATTTGTAAGCGGCCATGCCGGCCGGAACGTCGGCGGCGTTAGCGCCGGTCCATTTGACGACAGCACGAACCTCGGTGGAGTCCGGCGTCCAGGCGGCCTTGTTCTTGGCATAGTCCGCGTCGGAGGCGGCCAGGAGCTTGACGAATGTCGTCATGAACTCGGCATTGGCTTCGGCAAATTCGTCGGTGACGACGATCCCGTCGAAGGTCGCCTTGCCCTTGGCGGCGAAATCGCCGGCACTGGCAATGACGGTGCCGCTTTTTCTGGCGACATCCAGAACCGGTGCCCAGATAAATGTCGCATCGATATCACCGCGCTCCCACGCGGCGGCGATTTCCGGCGGCCGCATGTTGAGCAGCTTGACGTCCTTGGACGAAAGGCCGGCTTCTGAGAGCGCATACATAAGTTGGTAATGCGAGGTCGATACGAACGGCACGGCAACCGTCTTGCCCTTGAGGTCGGCGATCGTCTTGATGTTGCTGCCGTTGCGGGCAACCAGTTGCTCGGCATTGGCGATGTCGTCGAGGATCCAGAACAGCTTGATCGGCAGGCCCTGGGAAGCTGCCGCGGCAACCGGCGAGGAACCAGCTTCGCCCATATTGACGTCGCCGGACGACATGGCGCGGATGACGTCGCCACCGCCACCGAATTTTACCCATTTGATCTTGTAGCCCGTTTCGGCCTCGAGCTTGCCGGATTCCATCAGCACGCGGATGGGGGTCATCATGTCCTGATAGGCGAATGTCAGGCTTTTGTCCGCCGCCGAGGCGGTGAAGGATGCGCCGAACACCATGCTGCAGGCCATGGCCACGGATGCGAATGCTTTGCTCAGGCGCTTCATGAACTTCACTCCTAAAAGAGGACCGGAAACTACCCGCATTAAGCGTGAAGCAATTGCCATGCCGAAAGAGCCAGTTGCGGCGATTCGCCAGTCATCTGGCCCTGTGCATGCACACTGGCCCCATCATTGATGCCGTCTGGCTCTCACCGGCATTGCCCCGTTTGCCTAGACCACTCCGCCGAAGTGGTTCGGCAGCCGCTCTGGCTTTGGAGGGGGAATGGAGGCGCTGGCAATTGCGATCGTGACGATCGGCGCGGGCGGATTTCGCGGCGTGACCGGCTTCGGTTACGCGATGGTCGCCTCACTTGGCATTTCGGGAGCGATGATGCTGCCGGCCGTCAGCGTGCCATTCATCCTGCTCAACGATTTGCTTCTGACAGGCTTCACATTGCTCAATCGCAAGCATGGCGCGATTGACTGGGTTGCGGGCCGCATTCTTCTTCTCTCGGGTCTCTGCGGCGCCATCTGCGGCGGATTGCTGGCAGCACGGCTCGACGGAGACATGGCCCGGATGATGATCGCGATCATCGTCGCGCTTACGGCCTGCGTAGCCATGATCCGCAATCCACCCAGTTGGCTGGCCGGCCGATCCTTCGGCATGCTGTTGGGCTTTACCGTCGGGCTGCTCTTATCAGCCTTTGCCGTCGGCGGGCCGCTGGCGGCCGCATGGCTGCTGGCCGGCGGAACGCACCGGCCATATGTTCGCGGCACACTGGCGGTCTTTTTCGGCGTCGTCGATCTCGCCAGCCTCGTGAGCCGTTTTTTCCTCGGCACGATTGATCTGCAGCTCATGCAACTGCTCGCCTTCTATTTCCCGCTGACGCTCGCCGGTTTTGGTGTCGGCTTTTTCCTGTCACAGCGAATGTCACCGGACCTTTGGCACAGACTATCGTCCGGTGGTCTGGTTTTGATCGCCACCATCGGCCTTGTCCAAGCCATCGGCGCATTCCTCACCGTCTGATCTCTGATCCCTCGAAAGGAACCTATCATGCAGAAAACCGCCCTCATTACCGGCGCCACCGCGGGCTTCGGCGAGGCCATAGCCCGGCGTTTCGTTGCCGAAGGCTGGAACGTCATCGTTACCGGCCGGCGAAAGGATCGTCTCGATCAGCTGGTCCTTGAACTGGGAGGAAAGGCACGCGCCATCGGTATCTGTTTTGACATCCGGGATGAGGCAGCCACGCGCGCTGCACTCGCGTCGCTGCCCTTGGAGTTCCAGGCGATCGATGCCCTGATCAACAATGCCGGCCTGGCGCTCGGCACCGGAATGGCCGACACATGCGATCTTGCCGAATGGAAAACGATGATCGACACCAATATCACCGGTCTCGTCACCATTACCCGGCTTCTGCTGGAAACGCTGGTCGCGCGCCGCGGGCTTGTGGTCAACCTGGCGTCGATCGCGGCGAACTGGCCCTATCCCGGCGGCAACGTTTATGGAGCCAGCAAGGCCTTCGTGCGCCAATTCTCGCTGGGCCTGCGCAGCGACCTTTCGAGCAAGGGCGTACGCGTGACGTCGATCGAGCCGGGGCTGTCGGAAAGTGAGTTTACCCTGGTGCGCACCGGCGGCGACCAGGCGTCCTACGACCGATTGTATCAGGGCGCCAATCCGCTGCAGCCGGAGGACATCGCCGAGACCATCTACTGGGTCTCCAGCCTGCCGGCGCATGTCAACATCAACAGCCTTGAGATCATGCCGGTCAGCCAGTCCTGGGCGCCGTTCCAGGTTCATCGCGAACAGACGGCCTGATCAGCCAATGAACAAGGGCTCGGCCAATCATGGCGAGCCCTTGTCTGGAACGGAAACCGCGCGCAGCTGTCAGCCGAACACTTTTGTCAGCGCCCGATCGACAGTAGATGTGATCGCGTCGATATCGGCAGCCGTTGCGATCAAGGCCGGGCTGAAGCACAGCGTGTTGTTCAAGCCTGGCAGCGACCTATTGGTCGCGCCGATAATGACGCCATCGCTCATGCAGGCACCGATGACTGCCTGAACCTGTTTTTCATCGACGGGTGTCTTCGACTGCCGGTCGCTGACCAGTTCCGCACCGCAGAAAAGACCCAGACCCCGGACATCGCCGATTACCGCATGGCGTTCTTGCAACTCCCGCAGGTTGGCGCGCATGCGTTCACCCATGCGGGTGGTGTTTTCCAACAGCCCTTCCTCTTCAATGATGCGCATGTTTTCCAGCGCAGCAACCGGGCCGGCAACACAGCCGCCAAACGTCGAGATGTCGCGGAAATAGGACATCGGGTCCGATGGGTTGTCCTTGAAGAGGTTGAAAACCTTTTCATGGGTGACGGTGCAGGAAATCGCCGCATAACCGGAGGCGACGCCTTTCGCCATGGTTACGAAATCCGGTTCGATGCCGAAATGCTGGTAGCCGAACCATTTTCCTGTGCGGCCAATCCCGCAGACAACCTCGTCGATATGGAGGAGAATGTCATATTTCCGGCAGATTTCCTGGACCCGGGGCCAATAGCCGTCGGGTGGAACGATGACGCCGCCGCCGGCGGTGACGGGCTCGAGGCAGAGTGCGCCGATCGTCTGCGGCCCCTCCCGCAGGATGACCTCTTCGATGGCGTCGGCGGCACGCTCGCCGTAATTGTCGATGTCACCATACTGGCTGCGGTATTCGAGGCAATGCGGCACCTCGACGAAACCCTCGGGCAGCGGTCCGTACTGTTCGCGCCGTTCCGGCTGGCCGGCGGCCGCCAGCGTGCCGAGCGTGGTGCCGTGGTAATCGCGTTCGCGGTAAAGGATCTTGTATTTCTGGCCGCCATGATGACGATGCGAAATCTGCCGCACCATCTTGAAGACCTTCTCATTGGCCTCCGATCCTGAATTCGAATAATAGACGCGGGTCATTCCCGGCATCTTTTCGATCAGCTTTTGCGCAAAGAGCGCGCCGGCGACGGAGCCGGCGGAATTGGCGAAATAGTTGAGCTTGACCAGCTGATCGCGGACCGCGTCGGCAATACTTTCCCGGCCAAAGCCGACATTGACTGTCCACACGCCGCCGGAAAGCGCGTCCAGATATTCACGTCCGGTCGCATCCCATACCCGCATGCCGCGTCCTTCGACGAAAATGCGCGGATCGGCCGTCTCGAAGGTCTTGTGCTGGGTCAAATGGTGCCAGACATGGGCGCGGTCGGCTTCGATCACGGCCTGGATATCGTTGGGCAATATCGCCGAATTCATGGGGCATCTCCTTGAACGTGGAATGTTCGCATAGCACGGCCCCGCAGCCTAGTGATGGCGCAACCCGCTCTGGCACCATGGAATGTCCGTTCTGGACCCACAGTGTCAGGGGGCACTCAAGGTCGGATGGATGGAGGCGACCGCTCGACGTGGCACGGATGACGAGACGGTTGGTCGGGACGGCTCGACGAATGGCGCCAGGCGCGACAGACCCGCCTCGATGCGGTTTGCCGCAATCGAACCGAAGCCGAGCCGGAAGAGGCGGCGGCCGTGCGCCGGGTCGCTGAAGAAGATGTCGCCCGCTTCGACCAGGACGCCCGCCTGCCGGGCTGCCTCCATCATGCGGCGGGCGTCAAAATCCTTCGGTCCCTCTATCCAGAAGCTCGTCGCTCCCTCGCCTCGCGTCACCGTGCAGGATGGCAACAGATGCGGAAGGCATTCGGAGATGATCCGCGCCCTTTCCAGCATCACGGTTCCGGTGCGGTTGAGGTGCTGGCGGTAGTGACCGAGCGCGATAAAGTTTGCGAGCGCACGCTGGTTGTTGGTGGGCGGGTGGCGCAGCATCAGGCGGCGCAATACCCGCAGCTCGTCAATGACCGGGCGCGGCGCAACGATGTAGCCCACCCGCAATCCCGGCGCGAGCACCTTGGAAAAGCTGCCGACATAGATGACGCGACCATCGCTATCCAGGCTCTTAAGGGAGGGGATGTCACCATCGCTTTCGATCGAAAGATCGGCCTCGTAATCGTCTTCGACAATCAGGACGTCATCGACACGTGCCGCCTGCAGCAACATTTTGCGGCGTTCGAGCGGCATCACCGACGTGGTCGGGCATTGGTGGCTAACGGTCAGGAAGGCGACGTTGCTGCGCGCAAAATCCGCATCCGGAATCACGCCCTGGCGGTCGAGGTTAAGGCAGACGATGTTCGATGTCGCTAGGCTGACCATGTTGCGCACATCCGGGTAACCCGGATCCTCGATGCCGGCCGCAGTGCGGCGGCTGACCAGCAGCTGCACGAGCATCGACAGGGCCTGCTGCGAGCCGATCGTCACGATGATCTCGCCGGCACCGGCAAAGATGCCGCGACGTGGCAGGACCTGGCTGCGCAATTGTTCGACCAGATCCGGGTCGTCATCATCGATCATGTCTCCCGCCCAGCCCTGGATCTCCCTGACACTAGAGGCAGCGCGCACGGCCTCGCGCCAGTTGTTGGTCGGAAAGAGCGCCGGGTCATATTGCCCGAACAGGAAGGGATAGGGATAATCCAGCCAGTCCCGCGGCTTGCAGATCTGCCGCTGTGCGGAAGGCTGGATGGCAAACCGTGCCTGCCACTGGCCGAACGAAGCCGACGGCGGCTGGTTGACCACCGGTGCCGCTCCGCCGGCCGCCACGAAAATGCCGCTGCGCTCCTTCGAGATCAGAAAACCTTCGTCTGTCAGCAACTGGTAGGCCGTCGTCACCGTGTTGCGGGCAATGCCCAGAAGGGCCGCGAGCTGTCGGGTCGATGGCAATCTCGTATTGCGACTGAGCACACCGGTCTCGATGGCATTGACGATCATGCGGCGGATCTGCAGGTTGAGAGCCTGCCCGTCCTTGTTCAACGCACCGAACAGGCGCCGCCATGTGACATCCGTGACCGATTGCTGGCGCTGGTTTTTCAAAGTCTTCATGGCATCTGCGAAGCAAAGAACGGGCCAGTTGTTCCCCTGTCGGTTGCGGCTGATTGCGATAGCCGCCTCGTCCGTCAAACCATGAAATCGGAAACGCCTCTGCGCAGGTGTTTTGACCAACGCGCCGCCGCGAGACCTTCCGTTTCGGGAGCACCCCCAAGAGATATCGGCACCGATTGGCCCATCAAACTATGGGTCGAGGAAAATAATGCTGGCGTTCTTGTTTGCCAGGGCGCGCGATCTGATTACGATTTGTGCATAAGAATCAATCGGCAAATTAACAGGCAAACTCGTCTGATGATGGCCGGCAAAGAAATCTATATTCCACCAAAATTTTTTCGATTGGACAGCAGACGGCTTCGAAGTTGGACTGATGGAACAACCGAAGCCGCATTTTCCCTCCAACAAACCCGAGGTATCTGTGACACCTTCCGATTGCCTGTCCCCCACCAGACGCAGTGTACTGATCAGCCTCGGCGCTGGTATCGTCGCGATGACCTTGCCGCAGGGCACGCTTGCCCAGACACCGGCCTCCGTGTTGAAGTTCGGCCTCTCGACCTTCCCGCCAACCATCAAGCCTTTCGATAATACCGGGGGCGCCGCCAACACCGTCAAGCTGATGCTGTACCGCGGATTGATGGGTTACGACGCCAGCGGCAAGCTGGTGCCCGAACTGGCTGACAGCTTCTCATGGACCGACCCGACCACCGTCGTTTTCAAGCTGCGCCCGAACGCCGTCTTCCACGACGGCAGCCCGGTGACTTCAGCGGACGTTGCCTTCTCGCTGAATGAGATCACCAAGAATGGCTCCACAGCCTTTCTGAAAAGCGATCTCAAGATCATTTCTGCTGTCGAGGCGGTCGACGACAAAACGGTCAAGATCACCCTGAAGGCGCCGAGCGCCATCTTTCTTGACTTGCTGGCGAGCTATTGCTGCCCGGTGATTTCGAAGAAGAGCACCGACGGCGAGACGATCGGCGCCGGCCCCTTCACGTTGAAGGGCAGCGAAAAGAACGTCTATATCGAAGTTGCGCGCTTCAAAGACTTCTACATGGCCGACCAGCCGCGGGTCGAGGGCATCCGCTTTGTCGCCTATGCCGACGAAAACCTGCGTTATGCAGCACTCGAAGCCGGCGACGTCGACCTGATCGAATATCTTCCCTGGACGCAGTTCGACACGGTCGAGGCATCCAAGACGCTGAAGATGAAGGCCACGCTGGGACCCTTCATGTTCCTGCTGTTCAACGTCACCAGCGGCCCGTTCGCCAATCCCAAGGTGCGTCAGGCGGTCGGCTACGCAATCGAACGGCAGGATGTCGTCGATGCTGCCTTTGCCGGACGTGGCGAACCGCTCTTTGGTTTCCCGAACCCACGCGGCTCCAAATTCGATCTCGCCGATCCGGCCCATGAATGGAAATACGATGTCGAGAAAGCCAAGGCGCTGCTTGCCGAGGCCGGCTATGCCAACGGCTTCGAATGCCGCCTTCTGGCAACGGCCACCTACGGCATGCACCAGGACACGGCATCCGTCGTCCAGGCCTATCTCGGCGCCATCGGCATCAATGCGACACTCGATCTGCCCGACTGGGGCACCCGCGTCACGGCTGGCAAGGAGGGCAAGTATGACATCGCAGTCCACGGGACGTCGGGCAATTACAACGACCCCGATGCACTCTGGTCGCTGCTCTATTCCGGCAATCCGTCTTATCTGCAATCCTTCGGTTTCAAGAGTGCGCGCATAGACGGGCTGTTGGAACAGGGCCGCAACGAGGTCGATCCGGACAAGCGCAAAGCGATCTACCAACAGCTGGTCGTCGCCTATTACGAGGAGGTGCCGCAGGTTCCGCTGAACTGGCGCATCCAGGCCTATGCCATGAAGCAGTCGGTCGAAGGGTTCGAGCAATTGCCGGGCTTCCTCAGCGGTTCATCGGGTTACGCGCTCGACGAGACGAAATTCGCATAAGGAGCGCTGCATGCTGGCCTTCATTTCTCGTCGCATGGCAGCAGCCGCTGCCATGCTGCTGGTCATCGGCACGATCATCTTTTCGCTTCTCATCATCGTACCGGGTGACCCGGCCGAACTGCTGCTGTCGACCGGCGGCGGTTCCGCTTCCGCCGAAGCCATCGCCAATCTGCGGGTCAATATGGGCCTCGACAAGCCGGTCCTCACGCAATACGTGACCTTCCTTTACAATACCGCGCGGCTGGATTTCGGCACGTCGATTGTCGACAACGGCTCGATTTCCTCGGTCATCGCCCTGCGCCTTCCGCGCACGCTCGAAATCATTATCGCCGGTACGATTTTCGCGCTGTTGCTGGCCATTCCCGCAGGCACGGCGGCGGGATTGCGGGCAGGCGGAAAATTCGACATTGCCGCCTCCGCCATCAATGCGCTTCTGACCTCGATTCCGGGCTTCGTGCTCGGCACGCTGTTCATCTTTTTCTTCGCACAGGTCCTGGGCTGGCTGCCGGCCGGCGGTTATGTCGCTTTCGCGACCAATCCGATTCAGCATCTTCAGATGCTGGTTCTGCCCGCACTGACCGTCGGCCTGCACCTGGCGACGATCGTGTTTCGTATGACCCGGGCCAGCGTGCTGGAAATGCGCGGTCACGACTGGGTGCGCACCGCGGTGGCCAAAGGACTTCGCCGCAAGCGGGTGGTTCGCCGACACATCCTCTACAATGCGCTCGGACCGATCATCACCGTCGTCGGCCTGCAGCTCGGCATCCTTCTCGGCTCTACCGTCCTCGTCGAGTTCATCTACAACTGGCCCGGCCTCAGTGGCCTGCTGGTTTCGGCAGTCGAACAACGCGATTACCCAACGGTCCGCGCCGTCATCCTGACCGTCGCGGCCATATTCATCGGTATCAATCTCGCGATCGATATCCTGTCCTCGCTGCTTGATCCGAGGATCCGCCTGCAATGATGTCAGTCCGGAACTTTCCCAAGCGCATGATCCTGCCCAGCCTGTTTCTGGCAGCCTTGATCATCATTCCCTTTGCCGCCCCGCTGATCACTGCCGACGATCCCGTCAAGATCGCCGTTCGCTATCGGCTCGCCGCCCCTGACCTAGAACATTGGCTGGGTCGGGATGAATTCGGCCGCGATCGGCTGGCCCGCGTGCTGTACGGCGGCCAAGTATCGCTGACCGTCGCTTTCGTGGCGACCACCATTGCCTGCATCATCGGCACGTTTTTCGGTCTGGTCGGCGCCTATTTCCGTGGACCCTCGGAATTCGTGACGAGCCGGCTATCCGACATCGTGCTCTGTTTCCCGCCGATCCTTTTGGCGCTGCTCGTCGTCACCCTGTTCGGACCGGGCAGCGTCACGCTGGTTGCCGTGCTTTCGGTCCTGTATTTTCCGACCTTTGCGCGCATTACCTTTTCAGAGGCACTGCGGGTCACCTCCCTTGATTTTGTCGAAGCGTCCCGCGCGCTTGGCACGCCTTCGCACCGCATCGTGCTTGGAACTGTTCTGCCGAACATCGCCGGCCCCCTGTCGGTTCAGTATTCGCTGACGGCAGCAGCAGCGATCACGATCGAAAGCGGCCTGTCCTTCCTCGGCCTCGGCGTGGTGCCGCCGGCCCCCTCCTGGGGCCAGATGATCCGCGGTGCGCGTCAATTCATGAACCAGGATCCGCTCGGCATCATGATCCCCTGCGCCGCCCTGGTGCTGACAATCTATGCCATCAACTTCTTTTGCGACCGCCTGCGCGACACACTGGACCCGAAAGGCGCTTCCGGCAGCGGCATGGACGAGGTTTCCAAGCCGAAGGCGCAGGCGGATGCGCCGACCATCAAAGACCTGGACGTGGTTGCCGTCATCAACAACCTACGGCTCGAGACTGCGCATTTCGGAACACCTGCCGTTATCGAGGACGTTTCCCTGACTTTACGTGCCAACCAATGCACGGCACTTGTCGGCGAAAGCGGATCAGGAAAATCGCTCTCTTCTCTGGCGCTGATGGGCCTCCTGCCTGGCGCTATTCGGCAGGTAGGAGGCACGCTGCAGCTGCGACGCAAGTCTGATGAGGTTGTTGACCTCGGCTTTCTCGATGCCCGCACGCTCGAGGACATCCGCGGCAACGACATCGCCATGATATTCCAAGAGCCGATGACCTCGCTCAATCCGATCCACAAGATCGGCGACCAGATGATCGAGGCCATCACCGCGCATCGGCCGATGTCGAAGTCCGACGCCCGCGCCGATGCAATCGCGCTCCTGAAGCGTGTGGGCATGAACGACGCCGAGCGGCGGGTCGATAGCTACCCCGACCAGATGTCGGGTGGCATGCGCCAGCGCGTCATGATCGGAATGGCGCTGAGCTGCGAACCGCGCCTGCTGATCGCAGACGAGCCGACCACCGCGCTCGACGTAACGATCCAGGCGGAGATCATCGAACTGCTGCAAACCCTGCGGCAGGATCAGGGGAACGGGCTCAGCCTGCTGTTCATCAGCCATAATCTGGGCGTCGTCGCAGATATAGCCGACCGCGTGGCGGTGATGTACTCGGGCCTGATCGTGGAGGAAGGTCCCGCCGCCCAGATCCTACGCGATCCGCACCACCCCTACACACGTGCCCTGATCGAAAGCATGCCGTCCTCGCATGAAGAGTTGAACTCGGCCCGAGGTGATCGGCTTCCAGCAATTTCAGGCACGCCACCGCTGCCGTCTGCCCGCCCCTCGGGCTGCACGTTTCGTGACCGCTGTCCAATCGCGGTGCCGGCCTGCGCCGACATCCGGCCGGCCCTTTATCCGAGCGCAGACGGCGAACGCGCCGTGCGCTGTCTGCGGGCGCCGGAAGCACCGGCGGGCGTGATGAACCACCAGACGGAGGCCGCATGACAGCCGCACCCCTTCTCGACGTCTGCAATCTCAAGAAGAGCTATTCGATCGGACGCAGTGGTCTTTTTTCCAAGCGATCGCTCAATGTGCTGCATGATGTCAGCTTCAGCGTCGCACCGGGCGAAGTGCTCGGCCTCGTCGGCGAAAGCGGCTCCGGGAAAAGCACGATCGGCCGCGCGATCCTGAGGCTGATCGAGTCGCGAAGCGACGTGATGCGTTTCGACGGAGAGGACCTGAACAGCATCTCGCCTGTCCGGATGCGCAGCCTGCGCAAGAAGATGCAGATCATCTTCCAGGACCCTTATGCCAGCCTCGACCCTCGCAAGACCATCCGGGCGGTGCTGTCGGAGGCGCTCGACGCACACAGGTTGCACAAGGGTGCTGCCCGGGAGCCCCGCCTGATCGAACTTGTCACGCTGGTCGGCCTGGATCCGAGCTTCCTGGACCGCCGCCCGCACGAATTCTCTGGCGGCCAGCGGCAGCGCATCGGCATTGCCCGCGCGCTTGCCGTCGAGCCGAGCTTCATTGTCTGCGACGAAGCCGTGTCTGCGCTGGACGTGTCCATCCAGGCGCAGGTTCTGAACCTTCTGGCCGACCTGCGTGCCAAGACGGGTGTATCGCTGCTGTTCATCAGCCACGATCTTTCGGTGGTGCGCTACATCTCTGACCGGGTGATGGTGCTTTATCTCGGACGCGTTATGGAGGTCGGTCCTGCCGATCAGGTGCATTTTTCACCCAAACATCCGTATACGGCGGCCCTTGTTTCGGCCGAACCAAGCCTGCACCGCGAGAACCGCCGCATCCGGCTGACTGGCGAGATCCCCTCGCCGCTCGCCCTACCCTCTGGCTGCATCTTCCGCAGCCGCTGTCCCTATGCCCAGCCCGCCTGTGCCGAGACCGTCCCGCCGTTGCAAACGGTTGGCGATCACCACCAGTCGGCCTGCCTTAGAACCGACATACTGTAAGGAAATCAACATGCTGACTGAAAAGATCAAGATCGCTGAACTGACCAGCGAGGAAGCCCGCCAGTTTCTCAACGACGATGCCGTCATCCTCCTGCCGATGGGCTCGCTGGAAGACCAGGGAACCCATGCGCCGATGGGCGACTATCTCGCCGCCGAAGCCGTCGCACTCGACATAGCCCGCGCCGCACGTGCCGAAGGCATCCCAACCTTCATCGCACCTGTCATCCCGTTCGGCGGCGCCGACTATTTTGGTTCTTCACATGGGGGCATCGCGCTCAGCCAATCAACGCTCGTTGCCTTGCTGGACGACATGTTTGCCAGTCTGGCCCGTCACGGATTGACCAAGTTGTTGGTCATCAACGGTCATGGCGGCAATGTTGGAGCGATCAACGAGGTCTCTTTGAAATGGCGCCAGACCAACGGCATGTTCGTGGCTTCGATGTATCTGTGGCAGATCAGCTATGAACTGCTGAAAGAGATCCTCGGCCCGGAAGCGGCTGCAAAGTCCTCCGGCCATGGCGGTGATCCGCTGACATCGGTCGGCTTACATTATTACCCCGATATCCTGCGCATGGACCTGGCAAAGTCACCGCCGAAGGACCAGAAGGCGATGGGTGTGGATGTGGCGGGCTTTGCCGCGCTGAAATATGCTGGCGCTCGCCTGCAGGCACCGATCGAGGCCATGGAAACAGCGCCGCATGGCGTATGGGGCGGCGATCCGGTATTTTGTTCAGCCGAAACCGGCGCGGCGCTGACCGAGCGCTTGGTCAAAATCGGCTCCGGCTTCATACGCGATCACGTTTCCAAGCGCTATGCCGCCTGATGGCTTGCAGTCTGGAGTGCGGCACCGGTTGGTGCCGCACTCCAAGAAAACATCCGTGCCATGACCGGGGTAGCAATGCGCTCTGCAGGAAATTCAGGTCTTGCGAAAGCTGACATAACGCGGATGGGCCGCTACCCATTCCTCGGCAGCCTGTCGGGCCAGCTGGAATATCTGCGCCGTCTGGGCTTTGCGCGCTCTGTTCTGATGGACGCAGCGGATATCAAGAGGGGCAAGCTGAACGGTGGTAGGGATCTCGACCAGCATTCCGGTGGTAATTTCCGGCTCTAGCGATACCAACGGCATTGCCGAGGCGCCATAACCGGCCTTGACCATCTCACAGATGGTGGCGAGCGAATTTCCGGTGTGGCGAGAATTGGGGCGTCGTTTCGTCTCTTCTATCAGGTCGGCGACAGGGCCGAACAGTGGCGATGTATGCGGGTAGAGTACCAGAGGCAACTCACGCAATTCATCCGGTGTCAGCGGGCGCTTGATCTCGCCGACCACGTCCGGCCGAGCCACCCAACCGACATGATACTGGACCGAGAAGCTATCCTCGATCTGCGGCAACCCAGCCTCTCCGGTAACGAACGCCATGTCCAGCGCGCCAGACTTGACCATCGGTCGCAGATCGAGATTGGAGCCTGAATAGAAATCGACCAGCGGGGGGTCCGGAAGGGCAGCAATCTTGTGGCGCAGCGTAACCGCCCACGTCTGGGTGACCATGGAAACAACGCCGATCGTATAACGTCGCTTTTGCTTCGACTTCAGACGGCTCGTCAACGTCTCACTAAGATTGAGAAAGGTCTCGGCATATTCAGCGACCTCATACCCTTGTTCAGTCAGAGTGAAATCGGATTGGGCACGATCAATAAGAGGTATGCCCAAACTATCTTCGAGCCCTGATATGCGCGCCGAAACAGCCGGTTGCGTCAAACCGATATGATCGGCAACGCGTTGATAGCTCTTGAGACGCGTCAGCCAGTAGAATGCTTCAAGCTGTTTGAAATTCATGACTGGAACCTAACGGAAACCGACCGGAAAACTCCATAAAAAAATTCTATGAGAGCGACAGGAATTTTTGCTTTGACCCGCACGCCCGTCCTGCAGTGAATGGGAGGCATACCGTGACGCATGAGCCAATGAGGATGCTCCATGAACATTGTCGTTTCGCTACCAGCCGCAGACAAGACGGAATGGTGGTGCCAGATGCTGCGCGATCTGATGCCGGACTGGAATGTCTACCCGATAGACAAAGTGCCTGATCCCGATGCCGTGACCTATTCGGTGCTCTGGCGGCCGGCGACCGGCTCCATGAAACCGTTCCGAAACCTGAAGGCGATCGTTTCGCTGGGGGCCGGCATCGACCACGTCCTGGCAGACGAGCAATTGCCGATTCACGTGCCAATCATCCGCACCGTCGGCACCGATCTGACGCAGCGAATGAAGGAGTATGTTGCCCTTCACGTCCTGCGCCACCACCGGGAACTGCCGGCTATCCAGGCCAACCAGGCCCGCCAGCTCTGGGAGCAGATCGTCGTGCCACCCGCCCCCCAGCGCCGCGTCGGCGTGATGGGACTGGGCAATCTCGGTGCCGTCGCCGCAGACATTTTGAAACAGATCGGCTTCGAAGTGCGCGGCTGGTCACGATCCCCGAAGGATCTGCCCGGCATCCAGTGCTTTTCCGGAAGCGAAGGTTTTGGGGCGTTTCTGGAAGGCACGGAAATCCTTGTCTGCCTGCTGCCCCTGACCGAAAGTACACGCGGCATTCTCAATGCCGACACGTTCAATCGCTTGAAGCGCGGCGCCAGCATCGTCAACGCGGCACGGGGTCCGCACCTGGTCGACAGCGACCTTGTCGACGCCCTCAATTCGGGCCAGATCAGCAGTGCGACGCTCGATGTCTTCCATGTTGAGCCGCTTCCCAAAACGCATCCCTTCTGGACCAATCCGAAGATCACCGTCACGCCGCATGTCGCCTCGTTGATCGACGCGCCGACAGGCAGCAAAATTGTCGCCAAGAACATCCGGACCTTCCAGGAAACCGGTACGGTCGCCGATCTCGCGGACGCCAAGCGCGGCTACTAACACATAGATTTTCTTTGGATGCCCCTCTCAGCCCTTCGGTTACCCCTGCGTGACCGGAGGGCTATTTTGTTCAAATAATCATCATAATCCAGTCTCTTAGTCCGGCAATCGGATTAAATAATTGGCCGTTTTTCATCCAAAATTTTTCTGATGCAAAACACAAGAAAATTCGATTGGACAACGATGGCCGTAGATCGTTGCATCAGGCGCAGTGGATCGTTCGATAAGCCCTTCAGCTTTGCCGGGATAAGACCAACCGTCGCGGAGCAGGCTCCAGCAGATTCACATTTCACCGTGCTGCCTGCCATCCTGGCAGCCACCTCGACAAACCGGGCCGCTTCACCCGACAGGAGAATGTGCCGATGATCACCCGCCTTCTTGCCCCCGTCATCTTCGCCGCGCTGATCACCACCACAGCTCCGGCCCACTCAGCCGATGTCTCGGGGGAGATCACCCTCACCGCCTATTCGGGGATCTTTCAGGACAAATATAACGAAGCGGTGATCAAGCCCTTCCTGGCGAAATATCCCGATGTGAAGGTCAACTATTTTCCTGCCGGCGCCTCCTCGGCAATGCTGGGCAACCTCCGTTCGCAAGCCGGTGACCCGCAGACCGACGTAGTGATCTTCGACGTTTCCACGTCGCTGATCGGCGACAAGGAAGGCCTGCTGGCACCCTTGACCAAGACCGATGTCCCCAACCTTGCCGACCTGCTGCCGCAGGCCATCGTCAAGGAAGGTTACGGTCCCGCCGTCACCTTCGACAATCTGGTGGTGATCTACAACAAGGAAGCCTTCCCGACGGCGCCGACCTCGCTCGAGGTTCTCTGGGACAAGGCCTATGCCGGCAAGATGGCCGTCACCTCGATGCCCTCCATCCTCGGCTCCGGCCTGATGGTGATGACGTCTGCCATGCTGGGTGAAGACTATACCAAGTCCGTCAAACAGTCCGTTGCCAAGCTTGCCGAGATGGCGCCCGGCGTGCAGACCTTCGACCCCAAGCCTGACGCCTACACCCTGGTCATCAACGGGACAGATGTGCTGGGGACCGGCTGGAATGCCCGCGGTCAGTATTATGCTGACGAATCAAAGGGCAAGCTGGGCGTGATGCTGCCGAAGGAAGGCACTATCCTGCAGATCAATACCATCAATCTTGTAAAGGGCGCCAAGAACCCGGTCGCGGCAAAAGCCTTCATCGATTATGCGCTGTCGCCGGAAGCACAGGCAGCCTTTACGGAAGCGATGTTCTACGCGCCGGTGAATACCAAGGCAAAGGTCAGCGCCGAGGCCAGGGCCCGTACGGTTGCCGGCCAGCTCGACAAGACACTGCCGCTCGACTGGGCCTGGGCCGCCACGAAATCGGATGAATGGAACCAGCTCTGGAAGCGCCAGATCATCTCGGCCGGCAAGTGAAACAGCAGGACGAGCCCATGTCCCTCGCCTCAACGCCCGCCCATATCCGCATCGACAAGCTGACCTTCGACTATGGCGGCGAACGCCCGGCCGTCGACACCTTGTCCTTTGATATCGCCAAGGGCGAATTTATCGGGCTTTTAGGTCCGTCCGGCTGCGGCAAGTCCACCACGCTGCGGATGGTTGCCGGGCTTCTGGCACCGACGTCCGGACAGATCATCATGGGCGGCGAGGACATCGTGTCTCGCCCCCCGTGGGAGCGCAATCTCGGTTTGGTCTTCCAGTCCTATGCGCTGTTTCCGCACATGACGGTGGCGCAGAACGTCGCCTTTGGCCTGCGGCTGCGCAAGGTCGGCAAGGAGGAAAGTGCAACCCGGGTTGCCGAGGCGCTGCGTGCGGTACGGCTTGAAGGGTTTGGCAATCGCCGCCCGGTCGAGTTGTCTGGCGGCCAGCAACAGCGAGTCGCCATTGCACGCGCCATCGTCATCGAGCCGGAAATCCTGTTGCTCGACGAACCGCTGTCGAACCTCGACGCCCGCCTGCGCGACGAGATGCGCTTCGAGATCCGTGACATCCAGTCCCGCACCGGCATCACCACATTGTTCGTCACCCACGACCAGCAGGAAGCACTGACCATGTGCGACCGGATCGCGGTGATGAACGGCGGCAAGCTGGAACAGATTGGAACGCCGGTCGAGATCTACGACAAGCCTGCAACGCCCTTCGTCGCCGGGTTCATCGGCCGCGCCAACAGCGTGCCGGCAACCTTGCGTTTCGGCACGGGCGGGCCGCGCCTCGATCACGAAGGACAGGCGCTGCCCGCACCGGACCTAACGCAATTGCCCGGAGATGCTGGTGATGGCGCCAAAATGGCTGCCATGGTGCGGCCACACGTCATTCAGCTTTCCAGGCCGGATGGCGATGGCCTGACGGCACGCGTCAACCGCAGTGTGTTCGTCGGCAGCGTGATCGAGGTCGAGCTTGAGCTCGCCGGTGGCCAGAAGCTGGTGGCCGAACTTCGGCCCGGCAGCGAGGAAGCGCAACTTGCGCAACCGGGTGCAGAAGTCGCACTCACCTGGCGCACCACCGACATGCGGATCTTTGCCGCATGAACCGCTTCACCGTTCCCGGAACCAGCACGAGAATGACACCCTGGCTGCTTCTTGCACCGGTGCTGCTCGTGCTGACGATTTCCTTTATCGGCCCGATCCTGTGGCTGTTCCGCATGTCGCTGAACATTTCCGACTACGGCGCCATTACCAAGGCCATTAGCCTGCAGACCTATATCGGCATCCTCCAGGACAGCTACTATCTGGATCTGCTCGGCCGGACACTGCAGCTATCGATCACCTGCTCCGTGATCGCACTGCTCCTAGCCTATCCGATGGCCCTTTCGCTGTCGCGGATGACGTCGCGCTGGCGCACGCCGCTGACCGTGCTGGCTGCCTCGCCGCTGCTGATCTCGGCTGTGGTGCGGTCGTTCGGCTGGCTGGTGACCCTGGGAGATGCCGGCCCCGTCAATCACCTGCTGCGGGTACTGGGACTGATCAGCGAGCCGTTGCGGATGGTCAACAATTATTCGGGTGTGATCATCGGCCTGTCTGAAAGCATCATGCCCTACATGTTTCTGACCATCGCGGCCGGGCTCGGCAAACTCGACAGACGGCTCGACGATGCCGCCATGTCGCTCGGCGCACCACCCCAGAAGGTCTTTTGGCACGTCACGCTGCCACTCAGCTTGCCGGCCATCCTTGCCGGACTGACGATCGGCTTCGTGCTGTGCGTCTCGTCTTTCATCACACCGTCCCTGCTGGGCGGAGGCCGTGTGTTTCTGCTGGCAACCGAGGTTTACGACCTTGCCCTCGTTTCGCTCGACTGGCCGACGGCGGCGGCGCTGTCCTTCCTCATGCTGGCGTTTTTCGTCCTCGCCATGGGATTGACCGGCCTCGTGCTGCGACTGCTGACCCGGAGGACACAGGCATGACGAAATTCCTCTCCTTCATCTCTCGCACCTATGTCACGCTGGTCTTCTGCATCGTCTTCATGCCGATGGCGATCATCCTCGTCATCTCGTTCAGCGCCGACAGCTACCTGTCCTTCCCGCCTTCGGGCTGGAGCCTGAAATGGTATGGAACAGTGCTCGGCAATACCAGCTTCATGCAGGGCTTCCGCAACAGCGCCATCATCGCAGTGATCGTTGCGGCGCTCAGCCTCGCTCTTGGTCTACCGGCCGCCTATGCGTTGGTGCGTCTGGACTTTCCCGGCCGCGCCCTGATCCGCAGCCTGGTCATCGCGCCGCTCGTTTTACCGGCGATGATGCTGGGCCTTGGCATCCTGATGGTGTTCACGCCGGCCGGACTGGTGGCAACCTATCCCGGCCTGGTGCTGGCGCATCTCGTGATGACGCTGCCCTTCAGCATCCGCATCCTGCAGACGTCGCTGAGCAATCTCGGCACCGATGTCGACGAGGCGGCGATGACGCTCGGCGCCCGTCCGTTTCAGGTCTTCATGCAGATCACCCTGCCGCGGCTGACGCCCGGCGTGATCGCCTCCAGCGCCATCGCGCTCATCCTGTCTTTCGACGAGATCGTGCTGTCGCTGTTCATCGTCGGGCCGCGGCTGCAGACGCTGCCGGTCGCGCTCTACCGTTATGTGGACGAGCGCACCGATCCCATGGTGGCCGTGCTGGCGGTTTTGATGATCGCCCTTTCGCTTGCCATCGTCCTCGTCGTCGAACGCAGCGTCGGTTTCGCCAAGGCCTTTGGCCGCTAACTTCCACCCCCCAGATTGGATTCGAAAATGGCTTACAAAATCAACCCGATGCCGGCACAGATCGCCAAGCAGGACCTGGACCTGCTGGCGCAGGTCGAAACAGCGACGCTCGGCCACTGGCGGCATTTCGGCTTCCTGCACCGGCAGATCCAGCCGCTGATCCCAGGCCGCCGCGTTGTCGGCACCGCCGTCACCATCGCCATCCCCGGACCGGACTCCACGCTGCTGCACCATATCCTCAGCCTCATCCGGCCGGGCGATTTCGTCATTGTCGACCGACTGCACGATGACCGTTACGCCTGCTGGGGCGGCGGCGTGACGGTCGGTGCCAAGGCCGCGGGCGCCGTCGGCGCGGTGGTCGACGGCCCCTGCACGGACCTTGAAGAGATCGTCCAGTCAGATTTCCCGATGTGGTGCCGCGGCATTTCGCCGATCACCACGCGCATCTACGATCTCGGCGGAGCGATCAATGTTCCGGTATCGGTCGGCAACACCGTCGTCATGCCGGGCGATGCCGTTTTGGCCGATGAGAGCGGCGTCATCGTGCTGCCCCCGGAGGAAGTTGCCTCGGAGGCACAGAAAGCCATCGACATCCAGATCCGCGGCAAGGCGCGCGAGGCCAGTGTTCGCGGAACCGGCGTCAAGCTCGGCGATCTTTCGGGTGCAACGGCCAAAGTTCTGGCCAATCTGATCTGAACCATGCTTTCTAGCCGGGGTATCTTCGCCGGCTAGTCTGCTGCGCCCGGCCATACCTACCGAATTGAGAACCGACATGACCGCTCCCCGCCTGCCATTCACCTGCGAAAAATCCCCGGCCAGTGGTGCTGGCGGAATGGTGGTAACAAACCATCCCCTCGGCTCGGCGGCGGGTTTCGAGATGTTGGCGGCAGGTGGCAATGCGGTCGATGCCGCCGTTGCGTCGCTTCTGGCGCTGACCGTGGTGGAACCGATGATGGTCGGCATTGCCGGCGGCGGCCTTTCGCATATCCGCATGGCCGGCGGCCCGCATGTGGTAATCGACGCGCTGTCTTCGGCAGCCGCGACCATGCACCCCGAAATCTACGAGCCGGTCTCGGATGAGCCGGCCCGCTACATGGATGCCAAGGGGCGCCGCAACATCATCGGCGCCTCCTCCGTTGCCGTTCCCGGCAACCTGGCGGGCTGGTGCGACATGCATGCGCGCTACGGCAAGCTGCCCTTTGCCGACGTCGTAGAACCGGCGATCAGGCTGGCTTCACGCGGTTTTGCCGTTACCCACTACCTTTCCGGTGCGATCGGCGAGGCCGCCAGCGAGCTTTCGCAGGACGCGGAAATCGCCAAGATCCTCATGCCCGACGGCGCGGCACCCGCTCCGGGCGACCGCCTCCTGATGGGCGATTACGCCGAAAGCCTGCGGCTGATCCAGCGCGAAGGCGCCGCCGCCCTGCATGGTGGCGCGCTCGGCGCGGCACTCGCCGCAAGAATGAAGACGGGCGGCGATGATGCCGGCTGGGTTACCGAAGCCGATCTGCGCGCCTATCGAGCGATCGAGCGCCAGCCGATCATCGGCAGCTACCGTGGCTTCGAGATTGCCGGACCGCCGCCGCCAGCCTCGTCCGGCGTACATGTCACCCAGATGCTGAACATGCTGGAAGCCTATGACGTTGCCGGCTTGGGTTTCGGCAGCGTTGCCTCCCTCCATCTTCTCGTCGAGGTGATCCGCATTGCCTTTGCGGATCGCCGCGCGCATTCCGGCGACCCGGCATTTGTCGACGTGCCGGTCGAGCGGCTGACCTCGAAGGCCTATGCCGCCGAATGCCGGTCCCAGATCCGCCAGGCGGCAAGCCTGCCGGCCGCCTATGCATCGGGCTATGAGAGCCAGGACACCACGCATATCACCATTGCCGACCGCGACGGCAATGTCGTCAGCGCCACCCACACAATCAACGGACTGTTCGGCGCACGCCTGGCGGTGCCCGGTACCGGCATCATCCCCAACAACTACATGAGCAATTTCGATCCGCATCCGGGCAACGCTCTCTCCGTCGTGCCCGGCAAGCGCGTGCCGACATCGATGGCGCCGATGATCCTGATGCAGGATGGCGCACCGGTGTTCGCACTCGGCTTGCCCGGAGGCCTCAGGATCTTTCCCTCGGCCATGCAGGCGATCGTCAACCTGATCGACCACGGGATGAGCCTGCAGGAAGCGGTCGAAGCGCCGCGGGTCTGGACGCAAGGCCAGGAAGTGGAAATCGAGCAGGCCTATGCACCGCAGCGGGAAAAGCTTGAGGAACTCGGTCACGAGGTTCGTGTCATGCCGCATATCGGCGGTGGCATGAACGCCATTGCCTTTGGCGACACGATGACGGGTGCCGCCTGCTGGCGCGCTGATGGCACCGTGGCCGCGCTCGGTGGCGGACTGGCCCGTCCAGGCGTGCGGTTCTGGCCGGACAAGGCGCCGGCAAAGCCTGCCCAGAATTGATGCGGGTCAAACCGCACGACAGAAAATCCGTTGACCCCTAAATGATCGAACCACCGCAAGGACAACGTCGACTGCCCCATCCCAAGGAGATGTCCCATGACACAACCCTCTATCCTTCTGACGGGTGCAAGCCGTGGCATCGGACATGCAACGGTCAAGCTGTTCCTCGAAAAAGGCTGGCGTGTCCTCACCGTGTCACGCCAACCTTTTTCGGAGGAGTGCCTTTGGCCCTCGGCGCGTGAAAGCCATATTCAGGCAGATCTCGCCGACCTGACGCAGATCGACAAGCTGGTGGCCGACGTTCGCGAGCGACTGGATGGCGCGGGGCTGCATGCGCTGGTCAACAATGCGGGCATTTCGCCCAAAGGTGCCGGTGGCGCCCGCCTCGGCGTCATCGGTTCCGACGCCGCCACCTGGACGACGGTGCTGAATGTCAATCTCGTTTCCATCGCCCTGCTCGCGCGGGCGCTTCTGCCCGAACTGGAGGCTGCGAAAGGATCGATCGTCAACGTCACGTCGATTGCCGGCTCGCGGGTGCACCCGTTTGCTGGCGTTGCCTATGCGGCCTCGAAGGCGGGCCTTGCGGCCTTGACGCGGGAAATCGCCCATGAGTTCGGCCCGCATGGCGTTCGTGCCAATGCCATCGCACCGGGTGAAATTGACACTGCGATCCTGTCGGAGGGCACGGACCTTCTGGTGGAAGCCAGTGTGCCGATGAAAAGGCTCGGCACGCCGCGGGAAGTGGCCGAGACAATCCACTTTCTCTGCAGCGAAACATCCGCCTACATCAATGGCGCGGAAATCCACATCAATGGCGGCCAGCATGTCTGAGCGGCCACGGCGTGCGGAGCTTGCAGCGGCAGGGCATGACGCGTTTTCAGCCTGAACGATGCAATTCCATCAAGCGGCTTGCCATCTCCACAGAGCTATCCGACGGCTAACGTGTGCCAGTCTTTGGACCGATCAACCGCTTTCGCAAACCGCGCGAGCCGCGCTGCCCCATCACACGGGTCGGGGGTAATGGTTTGCAAAGGCCGCGGGGTCTCCAACGTTTCGCCCAGAGCGCAGGCGGCAAGCTGGGCGGTGCCGTAGGCGGTCAGTTCGTCGACACTGGGGATGACCACCGTGCACCCCGTCGTGTCGGCAAGAAACTGGCACAGATAACGCGAACGGCTGACGCCACCATCCACCGATATCCGTGTGATCGGCGCATCTGACGCCATGGCCACGACGATTTCGCTGGCTCGTAACGCAATGCCTTCGATCAGCGCCTGCTGCATGTCTTGGCGGGTCGTTGCCCCTGTCATGCCGATGAAAAGCCCGGCGGCGCTGTCATCCCAATGCGGGCTCCCGAGACCGGCCAGCGCCGGCACGAAGGCCAGGCCGCGGTCGATGGCCGGGCCTGCTGCAAAGGCATTGAGTTCGGCCGGTTCGTTCAGAAGCCCTATTCTCTGAGCCCAGTTGATCGCGGCGCCAGCGGCATGGACGCCACCGTCTGTCGCATAACTGGTTTCGCCACGGATCGACCAGGCAACCGTCGGCAGCAGTCCGGTCTGGCCAGCCCGTCGCCGGTTCGGGCCGGTGAGCGACAGCGCGAAAGCGCCGGTGCCGAAGGTAATCTTGGTGTCACCTGCGACCCGGCAGCCATGACCGTAAAGGGCCGCCTGCTGATCCACCACCGATGCCGTCAGCGGTGTGCCGTCAATGTCTCCGAAATCGCCGACGGTCGGCAGAATGGGGGGCAGGCATTCGATCGGAACGCCGAAAAGTTGGCAGAGCCTGTTGTCCCAGTCGCCGGTTGCAATGTTCATCAGGGACGTGCGCGAGGCGGTGGTGATGTCGGTTGCCGCGCGTCCGGTAAGCCGCTGCAGGAAAAACGCATCGGTGGTGCCGAGCATCAGTCTTCCGGCACGCCGCGCATCCTTGACGTCGTCATTGTTCTCCAAGAGCCAGGCCAGTTTTGCGGCGGAAAAATAGGGGGTGAGCGGCAGGCCGGACAGCGCCATGATCTCGGCTTGCACAGGGGAAAGGGCGGCGACCTGCGCCGCCGTCCGGCGATCCTGCCAGACGATGACGGGCGAGAGCGGTCTTCCATCGATCGCATCCCAGGCAAGGCAGCTTTCACCCTGATTGGACAGACCGATCGCGGTGACTTCGCCCGCGGCGAGGAGCGCCGCGCGCAGATTGGCGAGCAGTTCCTCAGGCTCGTGTTCGACCCGATCCGTACCGGAGAAATGCTGCGCATGCGCCGCGGAAAAGATGATGCTGGCCGTACCGTCTGCTGCGACCTTGAGGGCGCGCGTTGAGGTGGTACCCTGATCAAGGGCCAGGAAAATGCTCATGCCTTCGGCTCCAGTCGCAATCTAAGATCGCTGCTCTCGCCAGCAAGGTCCAGCCCAGCCAGAGAAAAGCGGATTGGTTTCTGCGGTGCGGCGTTGATGCTTTGTGATCGCAGGATGGTGCCGCTGCCATTCGACAGGATCAATTGCCCGTTGGCAGCCCCGAGCGCGCGCACATTCAAAACCGGTGCGGTGACCGTGCCTTCGGTCGTCAGGCGTTGCGGGACCACGTACTTCAGCCCGGCACCGGCAATGACGCGGCGGCCCGGCGTCTCTTTCGGTTCAGATTTTGCCCGATCCGCAAGTTCCGCGGCAATCAGCCCGGCAACGCGGCGACCCTCGGCCCAGCAATGACCTGCCGTCTCGATTGGGTGAACCATGTTGCCGGCGAAAAATATGCCGGGATCGGAACCTCGACCATGCTGGTCGATTTGCGGACCACCGGTTGCCGGATCGAGCACGAGGGCGCTCGCTTCCGCCAGAGCCGCCTCCGGAACGAAGCGGCCGGAAAAGATCACGCCGTCGCACGCCAATAGCGTCTCCGTACCGTCGGCCAGCCGCAACCGCACAGAGGTCACCCGCGGATGACCTTCGATGGCAAGGATCTGCGCGCCTGTCATGACGGGCACGCGAAGCACACGGGGCAAGGCAAAGAATGCCCGCCGGGCCTGGACGTCGCGTTCACTCTCCACCATGGCGATGGGGCGGATGCCATGGCTTCGACAGGTGAGGACAGCCGACAATGACACCAGTTCGCTGCCGACGATGAGCGGACGTCGAAACGGCACCCGCCCTTCCTGGTAGATGAAGGCCTGAAGCGCTGCCGTATTCATCACGCCCAGGGGCCGCAGGCCGGGAACCAGCAACTGCGCCCGGGTGGTCTCGCGTGCACCGGTGGCGATCAGGATGCGGGCTGCCTGGATCGTCTCGATGCCGTTGGGGCTCGCGACTGTCAGCCGGCCGCCGGAGCTGGTATGGACGACGGTATATTTCGTCAGGATGGTGACGCCAGCAGCCAGTGCTGCGGCTACGAGGCGGCGAGCATAGGCAGGCCCTGTAAGGATGCGTCCGAACTCGCGCATGCCGAAAGGCGGATGGCCGCAATGTCGGGGGATGCCGCCGGCCTCGTCTCCACGCTCGAAGAGCGCGACCTTCGCCACGCCACGGGCTCTCAATTCGATGGCAGCGGAAAGCCCGGTCGGACCACCGCCGACGATCGCAACGTCGTAAAGGTCCGCGCTCAACGGTCGGCCTCCGGTGCGATCGGCACCGATAGCCGGCCTTCGGTGAGGCTGTTCAGACGGGCTAGACAGTTGAACCCCTGACAACGCCCCATGGCACAGCGCGTGCGCCGCCGCAGCCCCCCAAAATCGCCGGGAGGCAGGGGGCTGCTGAGCGCGGCCTCGATCTCCCGCCCGGTCACCATTTCGCAATGACAGACGATGCCGTGATGCCCGGGCACCTGCCAGTCACGCGGCAGGTGCTCGGCCAGATTGGGCAGCGGGAAGATCGGCGGCGCCGTGATCGGTTTGCCGCCGGCAGTTCGGTCTTGCGCCCATAATCCATGGACATGGCGGGCAATCCCGAGCGCCGCAGTCAGCCCGGTGGAGCGTATGCCGCCGACGCAGAAATAGCCCTTTTCCGGAAGGCTGTGGAGGCGATAGTGTTTTTCCTCGGAGGCCGGTCGCAAGCCGGCATAAACGGCCGTCACCTGGGCCTGCGCCAATGCTGGCACCAGCTCGACGGCCTTGGCGATCAGCATGTCGAGTTGCGGACGGGTGACGTCGGGGCGCTCGCGCTCTTCCTGTTCCTCCGCCGTCGGTCCGACCAGCAGGTTACCAAAGATCGTTCGGGTCAGCACCACACCTTTGGTGCGGGCCGTCGGCACCGGCAGCAGGATCGTTCGGAGATGTTTGGCGGCAGCCTTGTCGAAGACGACGAACTGCCCTTTTCGCGGACGAATCTCAAACTGCGAGCCGCCGATTAGCATGCGCTCGACGCTATCGCCCTGAATACCTGCAGCGTTGATGACGCTGCGGGCAGTCAGCGTGCCAATGGGCGTCTGAAGATGCCACAGATCGCCATCGAAACGGGCCGCCAACAGGCCGGCATTGAAGTGAAACCGCGCGCCCAATGCCTTGGCCTGCATCGCATAGGCGAGTGGCGCCGACCACGGATCGATGATGACCTCGCGCGGGACGAGAAGTGCCGCCCGCACATGGGCACCCAATGCCGGCTCGCGTGCAACCACCTCGGCGCGGCTGAGAAGCCTGGCGTCGGCAACTCCGTTGCGGAGCGCCTGCTCCAGCAGTTCGGGAAGCCGGGCCTCCTCGCTGTCACTCCAGGCGGCAACCATCGCACCGGTGTCGAGGATCGGAAGATTGAAATCCTCGCGGATCTTCATGTACTCGTGGTAACCTGCCTGCATGCATTGCAGCTCGACGCTGCCGGGCGGCGCATCAAAACCGGTGTGCAGGATGGCGCTGTTGGCTTTCGATGCGCCAGATAGGATGTCGGGTGCCCGCTCGAGAACGACGACACTGGCACCTTCCAACGAGAAACGGCGCGCCATGGCACAGCCGACGACACCGGCACCGATAATGGCTGTGTCCACAGGATTGCCGAAAGCAACCAAAAGCGGTCTCCTTGTCAGCGCACACCTTAGAGTGGCGGTCAGCCGAGAACGTCGCCCATGATTACCGTCGTCATCGCTGTTTGACGAGAACAAATTGTACGTTCGATCATTTTATTGACTGAATGTGTTGTTTTGTGTGCCGATTAATCGTGATAGTGACGGAGATCGGTGGGTCAAATCGCCCACATTCAGATGCTCATGAATTATCGCATGCGGCGCTGTGATCGCATTTCTTGTGCCGAGGTAACGTAAGTGACGTCTCCCGCCCTCCTGCAATCCGCGGATTACAACACCTTCGTAGACACCCTCAAATCGAAGGGTTTCCGTGGCGACGCGACCGTCGCGGCATCGGACCGTGTGGTTTTGGCGACGGACAATTCGATCTACCAGCTTCTGCCGGATGCCGTGGCTTGGCCGATGGACGAGAACGATCTCGTTCTGATCGCACGTTTGCTCGACGAGCCGCGTTTCCACGGCATCGTTTTGCGCCCACGCGGCGGCGGCACGGGCACCAACGGCCAGTCGCTTGGCAATGGCCTGGTGGTCGATTGTTCGCGCCACATGACCGGGATCCTCGAAATCAACGCTGAACAAGGCTGGGTACGGGTTGAGCCCGGGGTCATCAAGGACCAGCTGAACGCAGCACTGAAACCGCTCGGCCTGTTCTTTGCCCCGGAACTGTCGACCTCGTCACGCGCGACACTTGGCGGCATGATCTCCACCGATGCCTGCGGACAGGGGTCTTGCGTCTACGGCAAGACGTCCAACCATGTCATCAACCTGCGTGCTGTGCTGGTTGGTGGCGAGATCCTGGAAACCCGCCGGGGGCCGCTCGACCGGACGATCAGCGGCCGTGCCGGCGAGATTCTCGCTTGTCTCGACGATATCTCGGCCAGCCAGGCGGAGCTGATCGAGGCGCGGTTTCCGAAACTTAACCGTTCGCTGACGGGATACGACCTTGCCCATATCCGTGAGGGCGACACGATCGATCCAGCGGCGGTCCTATGCGGTTCGGAAGGCACGCTGGCACTGATTGCCCAGGCGAGGCTGAATGTCCTGCCCATTCCGAAGGCAGCCTCGCTGATCCTGATCTTCTACCCCGATTTCCAGTCGGCTCTTCGGGATGCGCGCGAAATGGCCGTGCTCGGCGCCACGTCGGTCGAAACCATCGACAGCCGCGTGCTCGGCCTGGCGCGCGAGGAGCCGACCTTTTCTGCCGTCGCACATCTTTTTCCGCAGGCCGGTGCGCAAGGGGTCAACATCGTCGAATTCACCGACGACGATCCGGCAACGCTTGCCGAGCGGATTGCAGCGCTGGTGACACAACTTGCAGGCCTGCCCGCGCGGCTGGCAATGACGGTTGCCAACGGCCGCGAGGTCGAGCTGGTCTGGGGACTGCGCAAGGCGGCCGTTGGCCTGCTAGGACGCGCCGTCGGCGAC
This sequence comes from Neorhizobium sp. PAMB6716, assembly GCF_058242805.1. Taxonomy (NCBI): domain Bacteria; kingdom Pseudomonadati; phylum Pseudomonadota; class Alphaproteobacteria; order Hyphomicrobiales; family Rhizobiaceae; genus Neorhizobium; species Neorhizobium sp. PAMB6716. The sequence goes on along the minus strand of NZ_JBZAYW010000002.1, from coordinate 604,554 downwards.
AAGCGACCGATCCCCTTTGTCGAAGACTGCGCCGTTCCGCCCGAAAACCTCGAGCCCTTCATTGCCGGTTTCCGGGCGATTCTCGATCGCGAGGGACTGGCCTACGGCATGTTCGGTCATGTCGACGCCGGCGTCCTGCATGTGCGCCCGGCGATCGACCTCACCGATCCCGCCCAGGAACCGCTGATCCGGCGCGTGACCGAAGCCGTCGAAGCGCTGGCGCGCAGCCATGGCGGCCTTCTCTGGGGCGAGCATGGCAAAGGCGTCCGCTCCGAATTCGTGCCCGAGGTTTTTGGCCCGCTCTACCCGTCGCTGCAGCGGATCAAGGCCGCCTTCGATCCGCGCAACCAGATGAACCCGGGCAAGATCGCGACGCCCGACAACGAGCCTTTGTGGAGGATCGACGAGGTCGCACTGCGCGGCCAGAACGACCGCACCGTGCCGGCCGATCTGCGCATCGAATATTCCTCCGCGTTCGGCTGCAACGGCAATGGTGCCTGTTTCAACCGCACCCTCGATGACGTCATGTGCCCCTCCTACAAGGTCACCGGCGACCGACGACATTCGCCGAAGGGGCGGGTCGGGCTGGTGCGCGAATGGTTGCGGCAAGGCGGCCCGGAGGGTCGCGCCGATCCGCAGTTCGAAATCGAGGTCAAGCAGGCGATCGACGGCTGTCTCAGCTGCGGGGCCTGTACCAGCCAATGTCCGGTGCGTGTCGACGTACCCTCCATCCGATCGCTGTTTCTCAACAGTTTTTATCGGCGCCATCGCCGGTCCTTACGTGACACCGCGCTCGCCCATCTGGAAGGCCTGCTTCCGCTTGCCGCAAAATTCCGCTGGGGTTTCAATCTGATGACCGAGGGCCCCGGCGCGGCATTGATGTCCGCCATCGGCCTGACGGCGCTGCCAAGCATGCCGAAACAGGTTCGAGGGCTTCGCTGGCTGAAACATGCCGATATCGCTGGGCTAGACCCAAAGATCGACGTGGTTTTGGTGCCCGACGCTTTTACCCAATTTTTCGAGCCGCAGGTCGTTGCGGATCTCGACTTCGTCGTGACCCACCTGCAGAAAAAACTGTGGCTGGCCCCTTATCGACCTTCCGGCAAGGCCCGGAAGGTCCTCGGACGGCTGGCCGGATTTTCCCGCCAGGCGGAAAGGCAAAAGGACAGCCTCAAGGCGATCGCTGCAAGCGGCGTGCCGCTGATGGGGCTCGAGCCGCCGGTGACACTCTCCTATCGCACCGATTATCCCGATGACACGCCGGCCGTGGCGCTGCCGCAGCAACTGCTCGCGCCGCTGATTGCCGCTCTGCCGGCCCGGACGTCGCAAATGGCAGTGCGGCTTCTTCCCCATTGCAGCGAACGGGTTCTCGGTACCGGCGTCACCGCCGAGTGGCGCGCTATTTTCGATCGTTTCGGCATCTCGCTTCACATGCCTCCCACCGGGTGCTGCGGCATGGCGGGAATGTGGGGCCATGAAACTGTCAATCGTGCCAAGTCGGACGAGATTTTTCACCATAGCTGGAAGGCGGCGAATGCGCCCGACGTAGACGCCATCCTGGCCACGGGCTTTTCCTGCCGATGTCAGACCAGGCATGTCACCGGCATCGAGCTGCAACACCCGGTCTCCTTGCTACGGCAGTTGCTGCAAGCGCCTGCGACCATGAAGGGATAGACGATGAGACCGGCAGCCAGACGTGAGGCAATTCTTCGGGTTCTCGAAGAAATCGGCGAAGTCACCGTCGAGGACCTGGCCGAACGCTTTGGCGCCTCGCGCGAGACGGTCAGGCGGGATCTCTCCGATCTCGACATCGGCGGCCACATCCGAAAATTTCATGGCGGCGCGCGCGCCCTGAAATTCAAGGAGGCCTCCTTATACGAGAGCGAGTTCGACGCGCGCATGAATGAACGGAAGGCGGAAAAAGCCGCCATCGCCCGACAGGCCGCATCCCTGTTCGCCGAGGGCTCTGTGCTGTTTATCGACACTGGTTCGACCACGATCGCCTTTGCGGAGGCTCTGGCAAGGCGGCGCAACATGACGGTGATTACCAATTCTCCGCAGATCGCCCGGATTCTGGCAAAGGCGGAGATGCGCCACCGAGTCTATTTAGTCGGCGGCGAAGTGGCCGCAGAAGGCCGTGAGACTTTGGGGGCGATGGCAATCGCGCAGACCGCTTTTTTCAAAGCCGAGCACGTCGTTCTGACCGTCGGTGCAATCACCACCAGCGCCATTATGGACTACGACCTGCGGGAAACCGAGATGGCACGCGCCATGATTGCACAGGCGCAGAGCGTAACCGTTCTGGCCGATCATGACAAACTGGGTCGTCCGGCCGTCTTCGAGGTGGCGGGCCTGACAGAGGTGACGCGACTGGTCACTGACAGCCCTCCCACTCTGGAAATGGCTACCGCACTTGCCGCAGCTGGCGTGGATGTGATCCTGGCCGGTTCAGCCCTCTCCCAGCGGACATGACCATGGCGCGTTCTGCACTGAACTCAGATACCGTTCGACGGTTTTGTGGTCGGCTTGCGGGGCAGGTTGGTCCTGCCGGCACTGCATCAGACAAAGCTTAACAAGGTTCTCCGTTGGCTTCATTCGGAGAACGTCAAGGACAAAACCGTCCTGATCGACTGCGCGCCAAAGCCAGCTTTCTTGCCGGCGATCGTGATTACCACCTCGTCAAGGTGCCATTTTTCGCCGAGCTAGTCGGTCGATCGCTTCCGGATATCCTTGGCGAAGTGCCTGCCGAATTTCTCAGCCCAGAGTCGCACGGTCTGATGAGAGAAGATAACCCCACGAGCTGCCAGCATATCCTCGACCATGCGCAGACTGAGCGAAAACCGGAAATAGAGCCAAATGGCATGGGCAATCACGTCGGCTGGATATCGATGGCGACGATAAAGAGGATCACGGACAAATCTGGTCATGCCGCCAAATCCCACATTTTGATCGATGCCCGGTCAACGTTACAGTGCCCTTCGAAGGGGTAGGTTTACAGTGCCGGACACCGCAATGCCGCGCTCCAGCAGCATTTCCTCGACAAGGCGCAGGCTTAGCGGAAACCGAAAGTAGAGCCATGCGGCATGGGCGATGATCTGGGGTGGGAAGCGATGCCGCTTTTGGTTAATGGCGAGGTGTTCATGCATATGCGTCTACCGCAGCCGCTCCTCACAAGGCGCTACCGTGACATCACCGCACAGAAGTGCATCGCACCCGGGAATTGGTTTAACACTAGAAAAGGACGCAGAAACCTGCGCCCTTCAACTACTAAGGATCCGGCCTAGTCCCCGAACGAATTCAGGGAATTGGATCGAATTTCAGCTCGCTCAGAGGAACGACCTTGTCGTTGCGGACGATCTTGTACTCGGTGTCCGGGCCGAGCCACTTGTCCCAGATCTTGCCGAGTTCGCCTGATGTATCGAGCGTGTGCAGCACGTCGTTGATCTTGGCGGTCAGCGCCGGCTGATCCTTGGCCATGCCAATGCCGATCGGCTGGAACAGCATGGGATCCTGGATCATCCGCATTTTCTTGCCCTTGGTCTGCGACTCGTTGACGAACTTCGTGGTCGTCATCGTGTTGGCGACCATGCCGCGCGCCTTGCCCTGCTGGACGGCGAGATAGGCGGACGCTGTGTCCTGGAAGGTCAGCGGTTCGGACTTGTTGAGCTTGATCGACATTTCCGATGTCGAGCCCTTGGTGGATGCAATACGCTGGCCGGCGAAATCGGCCTTCGACTTGCCGGGGTCCTCGTCCGGAACGATCAGCATTTCCTTGGCGAGATAATAGGGATCGCTGAACTGGATCTGCTCGGCGCGGCCCAGCGTATAGGCAAGGTTGGCAACGGTAATGTCGACGCGGCCGAGCTTGACTTCAGGAACGCGCGCTTCGACGGAGACGGGCTTGACCTCGGCTTTTACGCCGAGCTGCTTGGCGATGGCATTGCAGAGGTCGACGTCGAAACCGGCCATTTCGCGGGTCTTCGGGTCCGGCGCGGCAAACGGCGGAACGTCAGCGAAAGTGGCGCAACGCAGCGTCTTGTTCGACAGGATGTCGGCAAGCTGGTCGGCATGGGCCGGAGCAACCGAGGCTGCTGCCGCAAGGGCCAAGCCCAGATTGATGCTTTTCATGTTCATGCTGTTCTCCTTTGATTATTATTGAAGTTCTAGTGTCTGAGGTCTGCGAGGAAGCGTTGCGCTCGCGGATGTTTGGGATTGCTGAAAAACTCTTCCGGCGTCGCCATTTCGAGGATACGGCCGGCGTCGATAAACCAGATGCGGTCGGCAACATCGCGGGCAAAACCCATTTCATGGGTCACGCACAGCATCGTCATGCCTTCAGCGGCAAGGCTCTTCATCACCGCCAGCACTTCGCCGACCATTTCCGGGTCAAGCGCGCTCGTCGGCTCGTCAAACAGCATCACCGGCGGCTCCATGGCCAAGGCGCGAGCGATTGCCACGCGCTGCTGCTGGCCGCCGGACAGCTGGCCCGGATAGGAAAAAGCCTTGTCGGCCAGGCCGACACGGTCGAGCAGGAGCAGCGCCTTGTCATGCGCCTGATGAGCCGGCACCCCCTTGACGCGGATCGGCGACATGGAGACGTTTTCGACCACCGACAGATGCGGAAACAGGTTGAAGCTCTGGAAGACGAAACCGATCCGGCTGCGCAGTTGGTTGAGCGCGCTGGTCTTCATCGGCGCATGAATATTCTGCCCATCAAACAGGATCGAGCCGCTGTTGATCTCTTCCAGCCGGTTGATGGTGCGGATCAGCGTCGATTTGCCGGACCCCGAGGGGCCACAAACGACCACCACTTCACCACGAGCGACCTCGGCATCGATCTCCTTGAGAACCTGATAGGTGCCGTATGTCTTGGAAACCTTGGAAATCCGGATCGCAGTTGGATCCTGCGGCGATGCTGTGCCTGTCATAGCTGCTCCGATGCGATTTTGGCGGGCATGGCCAGGGCTTCAGCAGCGCGGCCTCCCCCGAGACCTGCGCGCTTGCGGGTGATCCGGCGCTCCAGGCGATTGGCGAGGAAAGTGATGCTCCAGCAGATCGCGTAATAGATAATCGCCAGAATGAGAAAAACCTGGAAGGGCTGGGTCAGCAGCTGGTTGTTGACCTGGCTGGCCGCAAACGTCAGGTCCGGAACGTTGATCACGTAACCCAACGTCGTGTCCTTGATGGTCGACACGAAGGTGGAGAGGATGCTCGGGATCATGTTGTAGAGCGCCTGCGGCAGGATAATGAAGCGCATTGCTCCCAGATAGCTGTGGCCAAGCGCCTTTGCCGCATCCATCTGGCCATGGCCCAAGGACACGATGCCCGCCCGCACCACTTCACTGAGGAAGGCACCCTGGTAGATGACCAGCGTCGTCAGCATGGTGACGAAGCTTGGCACATCGGCTCCGGTGACGAGCGGCACCAAAAAATAGCTCCACAGGATCAGCATCAGCAGCGGCACGCCGCGCGTCACATAGACCAGCACGGTCACCGGCCAGCGCAGCAGGCGCCACCTGGAAATCCGTGCCAGCGCCATCAGGATGCTGACCGGAAAGGCGAGCGCGATGCTGAGCGCCGACAGGATCAGCGTATTGGCAAGACCGCCGAGCGGACCATTGGGATATTGGCCGATCAACAGCAGCAGCCAGTAGTCCTGGAAAATCGCAATCATGTCGTGGATCATGCCCGTGCCCTCCGGACAGGATCTGCGCGCATCGACAGGAAGGCGCCGAGACCCATGATGATGAGCGAGAAGAACAGATAAAGCACGGTGCCGATCAGATAGATCTCGAAGGTGCGGAAGCTGAGATTCTCGACCTCCTTCACCGCATGCGTCAGTTCCGACGCACCGATGACGATGCCCAGGCTGCTGTTCTTGAACAAGGAGACGCTATGGTTGATCAGCGGCGGCAGCGCATTGCGCACCCCCTGCGGCATCATCACAAAGCGCATGGCCGACAGATAACCATGGCCGAGCGCCCTTGCCGCTTCCATCTGCCCGGGACTAACGGCGCGCAGGCCGGACCGGAGGTCCTCGCTGAAATAGGCCGCCTGGCACAAACCAAGCCCGATGACGGCAAAGATCGCCTCGGCATTGTGGCCGGCCAGCCAAAAGGTCAGCCAATCCGGCATCAGCGTGAAAATGCCGAAATACCAGAGCATAAGCTGCACAAGCGTCGGCACATTGCGGTGGTAGGAGACGTAACCTGCGACAAATGCGTTGCCGAAACGACCGGGCGAAAATCTAAGGGCCAGAAGCAGGATCGCCAGCGCCATTGCCAGCAGCCAGGAACCGATCGCAATCACGAAGGTCATCTCGATGCCGTGGAGAAGCATCGAGATATACTCGGGATTGGTCAGGATTGCCGAGAGATCGAACCCGCTCACGGCTTTGAGACCGCGGATGTGGCGCGTGGCGTTTCCGGCCGCGCCGTCTGCAGGCCGCCCATCACCTGGAGCGTCGGGGTAATTTCCATATGGCCGATATTGACGGCGATCGGTGCGCCAATGGCATAGGCGATCGCGTCGGCAATGTCGGAGGCTTCCGGCAACTCGAAACCGTCGATGAAGCGTTCGCGGATCGACGGGTCGTTGCCATGGACATGGGTGAAGATATCGGTGGCGACGCGACCCGGGCAGATCTCCGTCACGCGAACCCGCTTGCCGAAGGCATCGATACGCAGCTGGTTGGAGAGCATGCTGACCGCCGCCTTGGTGGCGTGATAAGAGGAATTGCCGCCGAAATTGTAAGCGCCGGCGATCGACGAAATGTTGATGACGTGACCGTTGTCGCGCGCCACCATGCCCGGCACGACCATGCGGCACAGATGCAAAACGGCACGCAGGTTGACGTCGACGATGAGGTCGATATCGCCCTCGTCGGCCTCGAGAAATTTCTTCGGGCGGTCGACACCGGCATTGTTAACGAGGATGTCGAATTGGATGCGGCCGGTAAGTTCTGCCAGTGCTGCGCGGTCGGTCACATCAATCGCGTGCGGAATGCAGCCGGTCTTTTCCGCCAGCCTCTGCAGCGGCTCTGCGCTGCGGGCGAGAGCGTGGACCTCGATATTCTCCCGGCGCAAGCGTTCAACGACAGCAGCACCAATTCCGGACGACGCTCCGGTGACCAATGCGGTCCTGTAATCGGAAAATGACATTCTTATTCCCCGTCTGTTTTCAGTACCCTACTGGAACTTGCGCAGCCTGAATAAGACCGATTATCTTTGGAGCGATAAGCAAGCCTTATGGCGGCGAAGAGTTGTGCAGTCGCACCGCAAAGATGACCGTTATTTTTGCAGAAAAATCCCATAGCATTCGTAAGCATTTGAAATATGTTGATTTTAACTTAAGCGAAGACGTAACGGCGATTCCCGGCCAGTGAGCTATATGGAAGGGCAGACTGCAGCGCGATGGATATCAGACGGCTCAGATCCTTTATCGTTATTGTCGACACCGGCAGCATTACGCGTGCCGCCGATATCCTGCATGTCGCGCAGCCGGCTCTCAGCCAGCAGATCGTCGCCCTTGAGGAACATTTCGGCCAAAAACTCCTGCTGCGCAGCCAGCAGGGCGTCAGTATGACGGATGCCGGACATGCCGTTTACCGCCACGCGCAGATCATCCTGCGGCAGATGGAACAGGCACAGGCGGACGCTTCGGCCGCCGGAAATTCACTGGCAGGCCGTGTCTCGGTGGGTCTGGTGCCGTTCAGCAGCGCAGCGACGTTGTCGGTCGACCTGCTTGCCGAAACCCGCAAGCGCCATCCGGGCATCCTGCTCCACCTCACGGAAAGCGTCGGGCAGACCTATAGCCAGATGATCATGACCGGCCGGCTGGAAATGGCGCTGATCCATGGAACCGGTCCGATCAAGGGCGTCAAGTTCGAGCCGATCCTCAGCGAGGAATTCTTTCTCGTTGCGCATCCCGATTTTGCCATCGAGGCCGGCGACAAGCCGATCAACGTCTCCGCACTCGATGGTCTGCCGCTGCTGATGCCGCCGGCCTATAATTTCGTCAGGCGCGCGGTTGATACGGCCTTCACCCGCAGCCGGGTTAATCTGAAAGTGGTGGGTGAGGTCGAAATCGTTCGGACCTTGACGCGGGCCGTGAGTGCCGGGCTTGGCGCGACGATCATGCCCAGAGCGATTGCCGACCGTATCCTCACCGAGTCCGGCGAGCCGCTGATCTGCCGCATGGTCTCGCCGCGGATCGACGAGACGCTGTCCTTGTGTGTGGCCGACGGTGTGTCGCTGTCAGAACCGGCCATTGCGGTGCGCGACATCCTGCTGGAACTGACCGCGCGCCTGAAGGTGCCGCGCGGCCAATAGCAGCGCTTAGCGCAGTTCGGCGCAGAACTGGCTGATGCGGGCGCAGGCCTCGGTCAGTTTTTCCATGCTTGTGGCGTAGGAAATCCGGAAGAAGGGGCTCATACCGTAGGCTGCTCCCTGCACGGTCGCGACATGATGTTCGTTGACCAGCGCCATGACAAAGTCCGTATCGGTCTCGATCTTGTGGCCGGCCTTCGAGGTTTTGCCGATGAGGCCGGACATGTTCGGGAAAATATAGAAGGCGCCTTCCGGTTTGTGGCAACGCAGGCCGTCGATCCCGGCAAGTTGCGACAGCACGAAATCGCGGCGCTGCTTGTAGATGGCGGCGCGCTCCTTCAAAAGATCCTGCGGACCGTCAAGCACGGCGACGGCTGCCGCCTGCACGACGGTTGCCGTGCCACCGCCGTTCTGGCCGTTGACATTGCTGATCGCCGCAATGAGATCCTTCGGACCGCCGCAGAAGCCGAGCCGCCAACCGGTCATCGCATAGGCTTTCGAGGCGCCGTTCATGGTCAGCACGCGGTCATAAAGGCGCGGCTCCACCTCGGCGATGGTGCAGAATTCGAAATCATCGTAGATCAGGTGTTCGTAGATGTCGTCGGTCATGATCCAAACATGCGGATGGCGCAGCATGACGTCGGCAATCGCCTTCATCTCCTCACGCGAGCAGGCAGCACCGGTCGGGTTGTTTGGAAAGTTGAGGAACAGCCATTTGGTGCGCGGGGTAATCGCTGCTTCGAGATCTTCGGCGCGCAGCTTGAAACCCGCCTGCTGCGGGCAGGCAACAGGCACGGGAACGCCCCCGGCAAACCTGACGATGTCTGCATAGCTGATCCACGAGGGCGTCGGGATCACCACTTCGTCGCCCGGATTGACGGTCGCCAGCATGGCGTTGAAGATCACCTGCTTGCCGCCGCCGGAGACGATGATCTGGCTTGCATCATAATCGAGATTGTTGTCGCGCTTGAACTTGCGCGAGATCGCAGCCTTCAGGGCCGGCGTGCCGTCCATCGACGGATATTTGGTGTCACCGGCAAGCGCTGCGGCATGGGCGGCCTCTATTGCATTCGACGGCGTGGCAAAATCCGGCTCGCCGGCCGACAGACTGATAACGTTGACGCCCTGCGCGGCGAGATCGCGCGCCCGCTGCGTCATTGCGGCGGAAGCGGAGATGGAGACGTTCTTGAGACGATCGGCGATTGTTGGCATCGGACTGGGCTTTCGGTCGCGTTGAATAAAAGGATGGATACGAGGGCTTAACCGACGATCTGAGAGGCCGGGGCGAGAACCGCCCCTGTCGCCTCGATCTCGCTGCGGACGATCCGCGCAAGCTCGAGCGATCCGGGCGTATCGCTGTGGACGAGAATGGACCGGGCCGGTACGGCAAGCGTCGCGCCTTCGATGGTGGTAACCGTTCCGTCCTTGAGGAACTGCCGGACGCGGGCGCGCAGGGCCTCTTCCTGCTTGATGACGGCACCCGGCAGGCCGCGGGCAACAAGCCTGCCCTCCCCGTCATAGGCGCGGTCAGCCAGAAAAAGCAGCAGCATTTTCAGCCCCGCCCGTGCTGCCGCATCGGCAATGATGCTGCCGGGCATGGCAAACACGATGAGGCCTGCGTCGATGGTGCGGATCGCATCCATCATCAGGTCGGCAAGCACGGGGTCCCGGTTGACCATGTTGCCCATGGCCGCATGAAAGCTGACATGGGCAAGCGGCACCTGCTCGGCCTTAGCAATGGCTGTCAGCGCACCCAGCTGATAGAGCATCTGCTGGCGCAGTTCGTCGTTGGAGAAGGGAATTTCCCTGCGGCCGAAACCCTGCCTGTCCGGCAGACCCGGATGCGCACCGATGCCGACGCCATTGGCTTTGGCGAGCCGCACCATACGCCCCATCGTGTCCGGATCTCCGGCATGGAAACCGCAGGCGATATTGGCCGAGGAAACCACCTTCATCATCGCTTCGTCATCGCAAAGGCTATAGGGACCAAAGCCCTCGCCCATGTCGGAATTCAAATCGATCTTCATCACACTCTCCCCGGATTTCAATGGCCGGCAATGGTCTTCAGGGCACGCGCGACCATCTGCGATGTCACCCTCACATCCTCGAGATAATCGGCCACGGCCTTGTCGAGGGCCCGCGCCTCGGCATGGCTGGAGCGCACGAAGCGCACGCCGCTGCCAGCGCGCGCCTGGCCAAGCCGCCACAGATCCGCCTCCACAATGCCAGCGATCTTCGGATAGCCGCCGGCGGTATTGGCGTCACTCATCTGGATGATCGGCTCACCGGCCGGCGGCACCTGCACAACGCCGGCAACAATGCCGTGCGAGCGCATCTCGACCGGCGACACGGGGTGGATAGGATCGCCGGCAAGCCGGTATCCGGTGCGGTCGCTCTGGGGAGAAATCTTCCATGTCTGGCGCCAGAACCGATCTGTATCGGCGCCAAACAGGTCGTGCTCGCCGGCGGGCAGCGCCCGGATCAGCATCGTTCCATCCTCTGCCACGGGAAACAGCGCGGCCATTTCGCGCATCGGAGCAACGACACCGAAGCCGGTCATCGCCAAATCGGAGACCGGCGCATCCCCTAGAGGAAGCAGATCGCCCTTTCTCAGCGCCCGACCTTCCAAGCCGCCGAAGGCACCCCGCAGTGATGTGCTGCGCGAGCCCATCACGGGCTCAACGTCCACACCGCCGCCAAAGGCAATGTAGCCGCGGGCCGATCCGGCAACCGGCGTGACTTCAAGGAGTTGACCGGCCTGCGCCGTCTGGACCCACCAGGGTGGCATGGCAACGCCATCCAGCGTGGCATTGCCGCCGCCGGTGACGGCAACGGCGACCTGTTTTCGAAAACGAGCCCGGAACGGGAAGGTCTGCAGTTCGATGCCCGCAGCACCCTCTTCATTCCCGACCAGAAGATTGGCGACCTTCAAGGCCAGTGGATCCATCGCACCGCTGACGGTCACGCCGATATCGCGAAACCCCGTACGGCCGAGATCCTGGATGGTGTTCAGCGGTCCGGTGTCGATCACCTCGATCACAGCTCGATCCTTTCCGGGATAAAACGCACGATATCGCCGGGTGCCATGATGGCAGGCGTTGCAGCAGTCGGGTCAAACATCGGCAGGTCGGCAAAACCGATCGAGTTCCAGCCGTTCGGGCCGGTGAGCACGGCAACGCCGGTCTGCATGCCGCCGATGGTGACGCATCCCTTTTCCATCTTCAGCGACGGCACGGTCTTGCGCGGCATGTGAATGCGCGGATCAAGCCCATGCAGATAACCGAAACCCGGAGCACTGCCGAGTGCAAACACGGTATAGGTGCCCTCGTGATGGATGCGAATGATTTCCCGATCGCTGAGGCCGGAAAGATCGCAGAGCGAGCCAAGATCGATCGCGTGCTGACCGCCATAGGTCACCGCAATCTCGATCGTCTTGCCCTGGAGATCCACGCTTTGTGCAAGATCCCAGGCATTGGAAAGCCGTGCCACCACGGACTGCGGATCCTCCGGGACAGCCCTGAAGATCGCCAGCAGATTGGTCATACCCGGCACGGTCTCGATGACGTCGTCCCAATGGCCCACATCTTGCGTCAGCGCCCAGATCCGGCGCTGTGTCGCCAGATCGAAACCACCCGGCGCTTCGATAAGGAAGGCGCGGCCGCCGATCGGCGAGATATGGACCCGCTCCCGCACGAGAGGAGAGCCGAGCGTCGACCTGGTCATGGAATGCAATGCGGAATTCATGAATTCAGCTCGATTTCGAAGAGGGGATCGCCATAGCCGACAAGCGCATTGTTTTCGGCCAGAGCGCGGGTCAGCGCGCCAGTCTTGGCGGCCTTGAGCGGCAGCAGGATCGGGCCGACCCGGACAAATCCGAGATTTTCGCCGGCCGCGACATGACGGGGCAACGTGCCTTCAACCGCCTGAAAGATGCCGGCCAGTGGCGCCTTGGCGAGACTGGTTTGCGCATTCCTTGCAACCGGAGCCAGTACCGACGCAACGCCGTTATGTTCGACCACGATGCGCAGCTTCTGCCTGTCGTGCTCGATCTCGATGCCATCGACACCGGCCTTCGTCAGGGCTTCGGAAATTGCGGCGATGACGGCGGGATCACTGAGATTGAGATCGGTCATTAAAGGCTCCGCCGCTTCAGCCATTTTTCGAGATAGTGAATGTCCGTACCGCCGGCTGCAAAACCTTCGTCCTCGAAGAGCGATCGCAAGAGCGGCAGATTGGTGGAAATGCCCTCGATCTGCGTGTGCACCAGCGCTGCCCGCATCAGGACAATTGCTTGCATGCGGGTCGGCGCGTGAACGATCAGCTTGCCGATCAGAGAGTCGTAATAGGGTGGCACCTTGTAGCCGGCATGCACATGGGTATCGACGCGAATGCCGGGACCGGAGGGAAGTTGCAGACCAGTGATCGTGCCGGCAGACGCCAGAAACGTGTCCGGGTCTTCGGCATTGATCCGGCATTCGAAGGCGTGGCCTTCAGTCACGACATCATTTTGTGATAGCGTCAGCGGAATGCCCTGAGCCGCCCTAATCTGCGCGTGCACGATGTCGATGCCGCTGGTCATTTCCGTAACCGGATGTTCGACCTGCAGGCGGGTGTTCATCTCGATGAAATAAAACCCGCCGTCCTCGTAGAGGAACTCGAACGTGCCAACGCCACGATAGCCGATCTGCTGGCAGGCCGTGACGCAGGCATCCGCGACAGGCCCGATGATCTCACGCGGAATGCCCGGCGCCGGGGCCTCCTCGATGACCTTCTGATGCCGGCGCTGCATCGAGCAATCGCGGTGGCCGAGCCAGACGGCGTTGCCATGCACATCGCACAAGACCTGAATTTCGACGTGGCGCGGATGCTCCAGGAATTTTTCCATATAGAGCGCAGGCGTGCCGAAGGCCTGCCGCGCTTCCTCGCGCGTCGTCGAAACCGATTCATGCAGGGCGCTTGCGTCCGACACCACGCGCATGCCGCGCCCGCCCCCGCCACCGGCCGCCTTGACGATGACCGGATAGCCGATGCCGGCAGCGATGGCCTCGACCGCAGCCCGGTCTTCGGGCAGTTCGGAATCCGGCCCGGGCACGCAGGGCACGCCGGCTGCGATCATCGCGGTCTTTGCGGCGATCTTGTCGCCCATCGTCGCAATCGACTGCGCCGTCGGGCCAATGAACACCATGCCGGCATCTTCCACGGCTTTGGAAAATGCGGAGTTCTCGGACAGAAACCCGTAACCCGGATGCACCGCGCCGGCGCCGGTCATGCGTGCTGCGAGCAGGATCGCATCCTTGTTGAGATAGCTTTTGCCGGCGCTGGAAGGTCCGATGCAGAGGAATGTGTCGGCAAGTTCACCATAACTTGCCTGCCGGTCTGCCTCGGAACAGACCATCACCGTCTTCAGCCCGAGTTCCTTGCAGGCTTTCAGGATGCGCAGGGCGATTTCGCCGCGGTTGGCAATCAGAACAGTGTCGAAACCGAGCTTGCTGTCGGTGTTTTCGCGCGCAACCTGCGACATCAGGCGATCTCCGCCAGAAGATCGCCAACCTCGACTTCCGCGCCATCGGCGGCAGGCAGGCTGACGATGCGCCCGGCTCGCGGCGCGGCAATACTGTTGAACACCTTCATTGCCTCGACGATAAACAGGGTCTGGCCGGCCACGACGGCATCGCCGAGCGCCACAAAGGCCTTTTCACCGGGTGCCGGCGCCGTGTGCAGCAGGCCGAAGATCGGCGAGGATACAGACGTATTTGTATTGGCTAAGTTTTTGGTCGGGCCGGCAGCAGGCTTCACCTCTGCGGGACTGCCGTTGCGAAAGATCCGCACGGTCGTGTCTTTTTGGGTGACCGTGAGTTCGGTGATGTTCGATTGGCCGACGAAGTCGATCAACGTCTTGATTTTCGAGAGGTCCATACGTCACCCATGCACAAGGCCGCCGGTATTTCCGCTGGCAGAGACAGCGTCAGGCGCCATTCTGAGTACATCAGTGCTTGGGCAATGGGGTCAGACGAAGTTTTGATGGAGCGCTTTTCCGGGTCTCTCTCGACCCGCCGTTTGCGCGGCGGGGAATTGGGAGAAAGGGCTCACAGTGCCAGCGACGCTTTGCGCCACGCGGATGGCCGAGAACGCGCCGGCAAACCAGGAAGCCTGACGCGTTCTCGTCTTTTCGTATGGAATCAGATGTCGGACTTGAAGCCCTTGGCCTTCAGCACCGGCTCGAGATTGCTGACCTCGATCACCGACTTGCCGGCCTTGTAGGCGGCGATAAAGCCGGCTTCGGCATCTTCGCGGGCCTGCGACAGCTTTGCGACCTCCTGTGCCTCTGCGCGGCGCACGACGACCAGGCCATCGGCATCGCCAACGATGATGTCACCGGGGTAGATCAGTTCGTCGCCGACGATGATCGGATCGTTGACGGATGTCAGCGTTTCCTTGACCGTGCCCTTGATGCAGACGCTGAGCGAAAACACCGGGAAGCCAAGGTCACGCAACTGCATGGTATCGCGTACGCCGGTATCGGTGACGAGGCCGCCGATGCCCTTGGCGAGGCAGGCATTGGCGAGAACGTCGCCGAACGAGCCGGCCTCCTCGTATTCGCCGCCGGAGACAACGATGATATCGCCCGGATTGGCATAGTTGATGGCAAGTTGCAGCATGATGTTGTCACGCGGGGCGCTTTTCACGGTGAACGCCGGACCACACAACTTCATCCGGTAATCGACCGGCTTGATGCGCGACGACAGCGCGCCGCGACGACCCTGCGCCTCATGGATGGTGGCCGGTGAGAACGGTGCCAATGCGGCGATGTCGTCCTTGCTCGGGCGCTCTGGAACCTGCTTGATGTGGATCATGGTGATCTCCGTATCGATTTTTGATGTCAGTGGTGGCGGTGAATGGCGGACATGAACCCCTGAACGTCGGGATGCGTGTCCTTTGAGAAAAACAGGTCCGGGGGCGCATCGAAGGTCAGCCGGCCCTTCTTCAGGAACCAGATGCGATCGGCGACCTCACGCGCGAAGCCCATTTCGTGGGTGACGCACATCATGGTGATGCCGCCGCCGGACAGCTCCTTGAGAAGTTTCAGCACCTCGCTGACCATTTCCGGGTCGAGCGCGCTGGTCGGTTCATCGAGGATCAGCACGTCGGGCTTCAGGATCAGCGACCGGGCAATCGCCACGCGTTGCGACTGGCCGCCGGAAATGTCTGCCGGCAGGGAGGCTGCCTTGTCGGCGAGGCCCACGCGCTCCAGCATCAGCATGGCCGGCGCCAAGGCCTGCTTTCGCGATTGCCCGCGCAGGCGGCGCAGTGGCAGCATGACATTGTCGATGACGGAGAGATGCGGGAACAGGTTGAACTGCTGGAAGACGAAGCCGATGCCGGTTCTCAGCGCGTTGACGTTGACGGATTTTGCGTGGATGTCCCTGCCCGCAAGCGTGATCAGGCCCTTCTGGATCGGCTCCAGCCTGTTGACGGTACGCACCAAGGTCGATTTGCCGGAACCGGACGGGCCGCACAGCACGATGGTCGTGCCCTTTTCGACGGTGGCGCTGATGTCGTGGATGACCTGAAGGGCGCCATACCATTTGGAAACGTTCTGGAACTCGATCATGCCACGGCCTCCACGATAACCCGCCCGGTGCGGCGGTTGGCGATGCGCCTTTCAAGCAGGCCGGTAGCCTGGCTGAGCGCAAAGCAGAGGACGAAATAGGTGGCGGCCAGGATGCCGAAGATCTGCAGCGGCTTGGTCACCTCGTTCGAGTTCACCTGCAGCATGGCATAGGACAGCTCGGGCACCGCAATGATCGAACCGAGCGACGATTCCTTGATGATCGTTGTCAGCTGGTTGACGATGCCGGGAACGACGTTGAACAGCGCCTGTGGCAGCACGACCTTGAACGTCGTCGGGATGTAGCCGAGGCCAAGCGACTTCGCAGCCTCCAGCTGGCCTTTCGGCAGCCCTTCGATGCCCGCCGCGATAATCTCACCGAGATAGGCGGTCTGATAGATCACGATGGCAATGATCAGCGTATAGGTCGCGTCAATGGGAAAGCCGATCGCCACCGGCAGCGCGAAATAGGCCCAGAAGATCAGCATCAGCAGCGGGATGGCGCGCACACAGTGGACGAACCCACTGGCGAGAGATTTCAGCCGCTTGGAATTGCCGGTGCGCGCAAGTGCGATCAGGATGGCGCAGGGAAAGGTGACGATCAGGCTGACGAAAGAGATGATCAGCGTCATGGCCAGGCCGCCGAGCTTGCCGTGCGGAAATTCGCCGATCAGCAAGAGGATGCCGTAGTTCTGCAGGATCTCGAGCATTATTTCACCCTCAGCCGGGAACGCGTGGACAGGACCGAGGAGCCCCACATGATCGCGAATGAGATCAGCATGTAGATCAGCGTCACGAGGCCATAGGCTTCGAAAATACGGAAGGATTGCTCCTCGACATAACGCGCCTGGTAGCTCAGTTCGGCAACGCCGATGCCGGCCGCAAGGCTTGTGCCCTTGAACAGAATGAGCGTCTGGCCGAGCAGCGCCGGAAGCGCCAGCCGCCAAGCCTGTGGCAGGATCACCCAGCGCATAGCACCGAGATAGGTAAGCCCGATCGAACGGGCGGCCTCCATCTGCGCCGGATGGATCGAGCGAAGACCGCTGCGGAAATCCTCCGACATATAGGCGGCCTTGTTGAGCGCAAGCGCGACGATCGCATAACCGATCTCCGCACCGATATCGTTGAGATAGTCGTTGACGGCATCGGGCAGAACCACGGCAAAGCCGAAATACCAGACGAACAGCTGGATCAGGATTGGCACATTGCGGTGATATTCCACGAAGGCGGCGACCAGAAACTGCGTCGGCTTGAAGTCGATCGCACGAACGACGGTGAGAAACACCGCCAGCAGCAAGCCGAGCACCCAGGAGATCGCAAACAGGATCATCGTGGTCTGCAGACCCTGCAGGATGAGATCGAGATACTCCCCCTGCAGGACTTTGCTGAAATCAAGTTGATAGCCCATGGGATACAGTCTCACCCTCGCGCATCGCCCCGTTCAAACGAACAGCCGGCATCCGCGCTCACTCTTCATGCCGGTCATCATCGGAGGTTTGGCCCGGCAGGCACTGCGGCCCGCCAGACGGCTTTCGCTTGAGGCTATTCCTTGAACCAGGTTTCCTGCGGCTTGCCGAATTCGAACCGGCGCTCGGCCTTCAACTCGGAATCCTTGCCAAACCACTTGTCATAGAGTTTCTGGCCTTCACCGGAGGTTTCAAGTTCGGCGAGGAAGGTGTTGGTTGCTTTGACCAATTCCGGGGCCCCCTTGCGGAAAGCAAAACCTGATGGCATCGACAGCAGCGGTTCGTCGAGAAACCGCAGCGGCTTGATCTCGGCGCCGGCATTGCGCTCGACGGCCTTGCCCTCGGAATACCGGTAAACAGTGGCCTTCACCTTGCCCTGTTGCAGCGCAAGGAAGGATGCGGCGCTGGTTTCGAACGACAGCACGCGCGCGTCGGGAATGCGCTTTTCGGTGATCGGGATCAGAACCGAACCCTTGACGAGGCCGATGCGCTGGCCGGCAAGATCGTCGACCTTGGCAATGTCGGACTTGTCGAGCACCACGAAGTTGAAATCCTCGGCAATGTAGGCACCGCTGAAATCGACCTGCTCGGCACGCTGCTTGCTGTAGCTCAACAGCGAAGCCAGGATATCGACGCGCCCCTGTGTGAGTTCAGCCATACGGGTCTGCGGCGAGACTGCGGTCAGTTTCGGGGTGACGCCGAGATATTTTGCCAGCATCTGGCAGATTTCGATTTCGTAACCGGCAGGCTCACGCGTTTTGGGATCCTGAAATCCGAGCGGCGGTGAATTGGTCAGCACGCCGCAGTTCAACGTGCCCGCCGCCCTGATGTCATCGAGCTGCTCGGCGGAAGCTAGGGTCGAAAGGCAAGCGGCGCCGGCAAAAACGGCGGTAGCCAGAATGTGCTTCAGTCTCATGGTTGGTCCTCCTCGCAGCATCCTCCCGCTGCAGAACGCATTTGTAGGCACCACCCCCTATTCAAACAAATAGATATTGAAGATATCTGTTATACTGCTTCGTTATATCAATGCGAAACGTTCAATGGCACTCGACCTTCTGAAAATGCGCTATTTCGCCAAGATCGCCGAACTGGGCTCGTTCACACGAGCCTCCAGCGAACTCGGTGTCGCACAACCAGCGCTTAGCTCGCATATGCGCGCCCTGGAGGAACAACTGGGGGTGCAACTGCTCAACCGAACCCCAAGAGGCGCGGTGGTGACGGAGGCAGGGCAAACGCTGCTGTCGCATGCGCAGGCAATTCTGCGCGCAATGGACCAGGCCGAGCAGGCGACAAAGGAGCAGGCGAAATATCCAACCGGCGATGTTTCCCTTGGCATTCTCAGTTCCATCTGCCCGACGCTGACGGTACCCGTGATCGAGGAATGCGCCGCGCGCTTCCCAAAGATCTGCCTGACGGTCAGCGAAGGCGACAGCCAAGCGCTGCGTGCCGCGGTGGAAACCCGCGTTCACGATCTTGCCGTGACACTCGAGAGTGTCGCCAAGTCGACGGCAGTCCCGCTCTTTGACGAGACCCTTTATGCGCTGGGGCCGAAGGGACGATTTTCGACCGGTGAGGTTCTGACGGTCGAGGAGGCCCTTGGCCTGCCGCTGATCCTGCCGACACGACGGCACGGCATCCGCATCCTGCTCGAACGGCAGGCGCTGATGCTGGGGCGGGAACTGAACATCGTTCGGGAAATCGAGGGAGTTGCCAGCACCAAGGCGGCGATCCGCGCCGGGCACGGGCTGACAATTTTCGGCCGCGGCGCCGTCTATGCCGATCACGAGACCGGCAATCTTTCCGCTGTCCCGCTGTCGCATCCGAACCTGACGCGGCGGCTGGTGCTCGACATGCCGGTCAATCATCCGCCGACCCGCGCCGTCATTGAAGTGCGCAGGATCCTGCTCGGCGTGGTCGGGCGGCTTGCGCAGGAAGGCCACTGGACCTGCCTGCCGCAGGTGACCGCGGCAGGCAAATGATCGACGGCTGCTACGAAAAGGCGATCTGCCCCTTCACCGCCTGACCGCGGTCAGAACCGATCTCGGAGGCTAAAAGAGCGTCTTCGAGAGGCACCGTGTGGGTGATCAACGGCTTGACGTCGATCGGCCCCTTGCGCATCAACGGGACGCCGGTTGCAAACTCCTCATGGAAGCGGAAGGAGCCGGGCAGTTCGAGCTCCTTGGCGGTGATCGCCATCATCGGGAGTATCATGTCGCCGCTGAGACCCAGTTGCACGATGATACCACACGCACGAAGCGCGGCAATACCACCAGTCAATGCAACAGCACCTGAGCATTCATAGAGAATGTCGCACCCCCTTGCCAGGCGAATAGGCACCGAGCGCCTCCGGCACTTCCGCGTGTTGATGATGCGATCGGCGCCCCCCTTAGTTCGGCAGCGTCGCGATGGCGACACGGCGACGAGTTCGCCGACGGACAGCCCCTCTGCGCCCTTCCCCGATTCCTCGGCACAGCCCGAACCTACCCTGAGTTGAATGTTAGCCAATTTATAAATTGCTGCAAAGTTTCTACGACCGATTTGGTCGCTATTGTTCAGAGTATGCCCCACTGTTGGTTTTCACACAGAACTGAGCCGGTGCGCCTAACCGGCTCAGTTCTGCGTGGAAACCAACAAGTCAGAGCCAAAATTGCGTGCCGATTGACACGTCGAACCGGATTTGCTCCAGGTGGGCAGAATGTCATCGAGGAAGACGCGTTTCAATTGCTGGACGCTCATTGGCGGACGCCGGGTGACATGACCCACCTGCCCTCCGCATTCACAAGGCTGTCCCGGTGGGATGCATCCTTTCCAGAAGCCTGCTGATCTTGATCGTGGTTAAGTTGGAATAGGTATCCGAGACCGCATATGGCAGGGCGATTAGATCGCCGTGCCGCATGGCACCGCAAGAGTAGACGACGTTCGGCACATAGCCTTCCCGCTCCGTCGGTTCCGGCTGCAGCATGGGTTCGACCGTGCGCGACAAGATGATGCTCGGGTCGTGCTTGTCGAGCAGCGTCACCTCGATCGCATAGCGCCGCATCGGCCCCACGCCATGGGTGAACAGCAGCCATCCCTCGTCGATCTCAACGGGGGAGCCGCAATTGCCAATCTGGACGAACTGCAAAGCGAATTCCGGCTTCATAAGGAGTGGTGGGCCTGATGTCGTGCAACAGCCCTGTGGTCGCTTTCTCCTGCAAGACAAGGCAACATTGGTCGCCAAGATTTTTGAACCACGCTGAAAAGCAGCATGAAGAGCTTTGTCAGATAGAGGTTAGGCCGAGCGCAACCTGATGCGAATGAGTATTGTCATAGGGCCTTCCTTTTGAGCAGGCCTAACCTTTATCTCTTGAGAACGCCAACCATTCGATTGATAGCGCCCCAATATTCCTTGTGCATGGTTTCTGCTGCTTCCGAGATCGCCAGCTTCCAAGCAGGTCCCCGATCCCATGCCTCTTCCAGAGCGTCAGCCAGTGACGGCCCATGGCCCGTGACCGGCAGGGCGTCGAATAGTATTCCCGCCTGTCTAAGGTCTTTATCCCGTTTGGCTTGGCCGCCGGCGTCATTCTGGCGGCGACCGGCAATAATAAGTTTGTGCACCGCGTACCTGCAAGGATCAGGGATAACAACTGAGATGCCGGCACCATGTAGCAAGATCGAACGAACGGGATCGCGGATCAAGAAATCCATGAATCTCAGCGGTTCGGCTGACGCGCCGCCGAGAGCAGGCATGTTGGCGGGTTTGTCCGAATATTCGTCGGCTCCCCTGTTTGTCGTCATGAACTCGACCCTGTAACCGCTCTGATTCCGGAAGGCATGAGATCGAGAGCTGCCGCTGATATGCGGCACTGCGCAGAACGTTGGATCAAGCCCTTTTAGGAGATCGAGGATCGGCGGCAGCGTATCTGCCACCTCGGCGGAGATCGCGAGATCCTGGTCTAGGTCTGCATCACCTGTTAGGATCGCCGCCGAAGGCAGACGAATGCCAAGATATGGCGAGTAGCATTGAAAAGCGACAGTGCCGATGAGAATACCGCGCAACCGGAAGAGACCGGCCCTGGCAAGCGCCTGTACGATATCGCCGGTAAAGCGATCAGCGGCAATCAAGCCGGCTTCGCGCGTTAGCGTGGATACGTACTTGCGGCGAGCCTTATAGTCTGACTTCTCACCCTGGAAGGTTTCGACCCGTTCCGAAATCAAGGGGTCGTCGGCAGGCCCGACATACCGACGCTTCTGCCCACCCTCACCGTTGGGTTGGTCGAAATACCAGTAACGTCGACCATCAACCGCCACAGGCACGAATCTACCCGATGGGGGGAAGTCTTCCGCCCAATCGTCATCAAATGCCCGTTGTTGGAGTTCCGCGACCATGGTGCGAAACATGAGGTCAATCTCTTTAATCACGTTGGCCTCTATATCGTTTTGACAAATCTAGTATAGTCGTGACCAGCCAGCAAGCTTCGACTTTACCCATGGAACGCTGCCCGCCTCCGCTCCGCCAATGTAATGCACTACGCACCGCGATCCTCGCTATGGACTGGTTTCAAGATATGGGTCGTTGGTTTGCCTT
The DNA here is from genome assembly GCF_058242805.1 of Neorhizobium sp. PAMB6716. Lineage (NCBI taxonomy): Bacteria > Pseudomonadati > Pseudomonadota > Alphaproteobacteria > Hyphomicrobiales > Rhizobiaceae > Neorhizobium > Neorhizobium sp. PAMB6716. The sequence continues at coordinate 582,585 of NZ_JBZAYW010000002.1, read as the reverse complement.
CTTTTGCCAAGGCAATGGAATCGCCATCGACAATGACCGCCAGTTTATCCTGCGCGACGGCGAGCGATAGGCGATGCCCTCGTCTCCGCCAAGCAAAGGCCGGGTGCGCAGCTTGCTGAGAATTTAATCCAGACGTTCCGAAGTGAGAATTTCGGCTTGGGACTGGCCAGAAGGTGGGGGCGCCGTGCCGGTGGGATAGAGTGACAAGGCACCTGCGCATTCGCCCCCTATAACTTCCAGTAGCCCGAAGGCATTGCCTGCCGAAAGGCCGAGCGCTCCAGCGAGGCGTTGCCGCGCGCCTTCGTCCGGCAAGAGACCGGAGGAAAACGGGCGCACCACCTGATCACCAAAGGGTTCTTCTTGCAGGGGCATGGAGAACGAGATCGCACGCGATCGTTGATCCAGGAGATACGCGCCATCATAGGCAAAAGTCAGCAGCCCGTCGTCAAGCCGGCCGAGTACGCCCGCCTTATTGTCGCGAAAATAGACGTCCAATACGCGGGTCATGATCGCAAACTCTGACGACGCCCGACCGAAACAATAAGACCAAGACCGGCCAAGACTTGCATCGCACGGCCAATCTGGCAGCTCTCTTTGCCGGCCTCGAGTTCACGCAGAAACCGTACGCCCACACCAATCACCCGTGCGTGCGAGTTGCTCCTGGGTTAACCCTTGCTGTTTGCGCTCCTGACGGATCAGCATGCCGAGGCTTTTCGTATCTTTGATCTTTTCCATAATCACCCCTATCGGGATGATTTTAGGATTATTGGCGCCAGCAGACCGAAATAGAACCGATCGGGATGAATCTGCTACAGCGAAAGCCTTACCCAACACCTTGGTTTGGCCTGACCGTAAATTCCCGAGAATTTTCTCAAAGTCACAGTCCCAAAACCGGAAAGACAACCGTCTAACACACAGGCGGCATGCGTTGCTGCTTCGAGTGGTGGACGACCGAGCTTTGAGCACCGTAAGGATTTTGGGGGTTTCGATGACTAAGACTATTGCTGCGTGGGCGGGAACCAGTGCAGGCTTCAGGCGGACGCTTCAGTTGACGGGAATGGCACTTGCGATGGTCACACCTGTCCTGCCGGCGATGACGCTAGAGGCGCGGGCACAGGCAGTGGCGCAATCCATCTCCGTGCCGGCCGGCCCCCTCACCGCTGCCCTCAACAGCCTGGCCGCGCAGACAGGCCTGCAGATTCTCTTCGACGCATCGGTTGCGCAGGGAAAGGTGACGCGCGGCGTGAATGGGACGCTGACATCAGAACAGGCGTTGCGGGCCATGCTTTCCGGAACCGGCATCGATGCCCGCTTTGCCGGAGAAAATCAGGTCACATTGATGAATGCGCCTTCTGCTTCCGGCGTTTCCGAGCAGGATGGAACCTTGCTTGAACCGGTCCTGATCTATGGCGCGCGCAACGCGTCAACACTTGGCGGCACGACAAGCAGCGTCGCAGTTGTGAATGCCCAGAATCTTCAGAACAGCCAGATCCGCACCACGCAGGACACCTATCGCCGCATGGCGAACGTCATGGACAGCGCCACCGTCAATGCCGGCTTCGTCATCCGCGGCATGAGTTCCGAAGGATTGGTGGCATCCGGTGGACCTGCAGGATCGATCTACATCGATGGCATCCTCCAGACCCGGTACAATGCCCGCTTCGGTGCTCGCAACCTGTGGGATGTCGAACAGGTCGAGGTCTATCGCGGCCCGCAATCCACACTCTCCGGCAGGGCTGCCATGACCGGCGCCGTCTACATCAAGTCTAAGGACCCGACCTTCGAGAAGGAAATCGAGCTGTCCAGCACTGTTGGCACCGACCATCTGGTTGGCAGCGCCTTCATGATCAACACACCGATCGTCGAAGACGAGGTTGCGCTCAGGATTTCGGGCGCGTTTGAGCGTTCACGCGCCCAGCCGGATTATTCGAACTTCAGCGGTTACGACAATTACCACGACCTGATCACCGATTTGAGCGGAACCTTGCGGGGAAAACTGCTGCTGACCCCCTCGGAACTGCCGGACAGCCGCGCCGTACTCACCTATTCCTACTCGAAGGATCGGCCAAATGATGCGCTTGTCGGGCTTTATTCCGGGCGTGGCGATTTCAACAATTCGCCCGTGACCTACACCGAGTACCGCTGGACCGAGGTGCATAACCTGGGACTGGAGGTCACACATGACATTTCCGACACCCTGCGCTTTACCTCGCAGACCGGCTTCCAGTACGGCATCAACAACCGCCGCTCCATCGATTATGGAACAGACGGCGTCATCAACGGTATCACCGGCGAAGATGACAACTCCATCTTCACCCAGGAACTTCGCCTGAACTACGAAGGCGATCGTTGGAAATGGGTCACAGGCATCTATGGCAGCTATGAAAAGTGGGATGGTGCCACGGACATCATTGCGTTCAATACCTACCAGCAGAGCGACACGCAGCGCCGCCAGACCTCCAACCTTGCCGTTTTCGGCGAGGCAACCTACGAATTCGCACCGACGTGGTTCGCAACGCTCGGCGGACGCCTGGATTACCTGAAGGACAAGGACCTCCAGAAAAACTATTTCGGCCTCATCGACCCGTCGGCGGTGCTGACCGGCGACCCGTCGTCGCTGAGCGAGTTGAACTTCGTACCGAAGGTCGGAATTTCAAAGGAGTTTGGCGACAACCAGACTGTCGGCCTGACCTATAGCCAGGGCTTCCGTTCGGGCGCGTCCTACTATGATCGGGTGGCCAATAAGCTTGGCTCCTATGATCCGGAATATTCCCAGAATATCGAGCTTTCCTACAAGGGAACCCTTCTGGATGACAGGCTGACCCTCAACGCCAACCTCTTCTACACAAAGTACGAGGATCAGCAGGTTGAAATCCGCCCGGATACTAATATTCCAGGCTACAGAATCATTTCGAATGCCGCCACGTCACGCGCCTGGGGCTTCGAAATCGAGCCGACCATGCAGGTCACCGACGAGTTCACCGCCTTCGCATCCATCGGTTATCTGAACACCAAGTTCATTGACTTCAACCATGCGGCACTCAGCGAACCGCAGGATGGAAAATCCTTCCCCGAGGCGCCTGAGTGGACGTTGGGCTTTGGCGGGCGTTATGAGTTTGAGAACGGCATTTTCGTCGGTGCGGACGGCAAGTACACCACCAGCTACAATTCGCGCTTCGGCACGAAGGGCATGTACGAGATCGACCCGCGCCTTATCCTGAATGCACAGGTTGGCTTCAAGAAGGACAATTGGGAAGTCACTGCCTTCGCGGAAAATCTGACCGACGAAAAGTACTTCACGCTCATCGACCCCGATTACTCCCTGCCCTTCGGTCAGGCCGGCAAGCGCCGCTCCTTCGGGTTGAACGTCCGGGCGAAGTTCTGATTGCCGCGGCTGCGGGGCGCGTGCTCCGCAGCCGTTCTCAATCCTGGCGACCTCATGGTGTCCATCTTGCGCTTCTGTCTCATACTTCTCGTTTTCCTGTTGCCGGCATCACTTGTGCAGGCGGCTTGCTCCGGCAAGGCCGTCACCGAGGATGTGTACAACCCACCCGTCTGCATTCCGGCCGAACCGAAACGGATTGTCACGCTCGATCCACTGATCACGCTCGGAATGCTGATCGAGCTGAAGGCGTCTGTTGTTGCAACCCCCTACATGGCAATCACCGAGGATGAGATCCTTGACGTGGTGAAGACCGAAAAGATGGTCGATCTCGGCAATCCCAAAGAGCCGAGCCTGGAGCGCCTTGCGGTGCTGAAGCCCGACCTCATCATCGGCTCGGCCGAGGTTCATTCGGCAATCTATGAGCAGGCCGCAAAGATCGCACCGACAGTCTTGTTCAAACATATGGACTGGAAGAAGTATCTGCAGCGCCTCTCCGACGTGACCGGCCGCGAAGGTGCTGCCAATGCCGCGCTTCAGGCTTACGAGGCCCGCGTTGCGGCCATTCGTGAGCGCATGAAGGACAGGAAGCTCACGGTCTCCAGTGTCCGTCTGGCACCGGATCGCTTCGTCGTTTTTGTCGATGGACCGGATGCCTACGCTCCCTTCGCCGTGCTGCATGAGGCAGGCGTGACGCGGACGGATTACGAAACGGTGACCGATGGCACGATTGTAAAGCGGCCGGACTGGGAGGAACTCGCCAATCTGGACGGCGACGTGCTGCTCTATGTTTCCGCCAGCGGCTTCGAAAGCACAAAAGACGACGCCCTGGAAAAGCAGGTAACAGAAAACCCGCTCTGGCAATTGCTGCCGGCTGTTCAGGCTGGACGCGCCCGTCGGGTGGAGCGCGGCCCCTGGCAAAGTTTTCACGGCATCAGGTCTGCAAACCGCATCCTTGACGACATTGAGCGCTACATCCTGGTGGACCGATGACGGGTCAAAGGACCGGCCGCCTTGCAAGGACCAATGGCGCAAGGATGGTGACGCTCCTGGTGCTTTTCTGTCTTCTCGTCGTCACAGCCATGAGCGCCACCGCAATCGGCACCGTGACGATGCCATTTTCCCGCATCGCAGCCGCAATCTTTCAGTTCGACGGCTCCCGCGACCATCTGCTCATCATGACCATCCGGCTGCCCCGCGTCATCGCAGCCGTCCTGGCCGGCGGCGCGCTAGCCGTTGCCGGCGCCATCATGCAGGCTGTCACGAACAACCCTCTCGCCTCGCCAGACCTCGTCGGTATCAACGCGGGTGCCGCCTTTGCTGTCGTCACGGTGATGACCCTCTTCGGTGAAGGTGTCGGGGACATCTATGTCTGGTTCTCCTTTGTCGGCGCCGCCACCGCGGCGGTCGTCGTTTACGCGCTCGGCTCCCTGGGTTCCGTTGGGCACTCGCCGCTCGGGCTCGTGCTCGCAGGCGTCATCGTTGGAACCTTCCTGACATCGCTCACCACTGCGATGCTCATTTTCGACCAGAGCACACTCGATGCCGTGCGCCTTTGGACCGCCGGTTCGGTGACGGGACGAACCATGGCGCAGGCAAGAACCGTTGCGCCGTTCATCGTCGTCGGCCTCGTCGCCGCGCAGCTTGTCGGCCGACATCTCACGACGCTTAGTCTCGGGGCAGATGCCTCCCGCTCGCTTGGACAGAACCCGGTCGTCTGGCGTGGTGCGTCGGTCGCCATCGTCATTCTGCTGGCAGGCGGCGCTGTCGCACTGGCCGGACCGATCGGCTTTGTCGGTCTCGTGGTCCCGCATATCGTTCGCATGTGTATCGGCGTGGATTATCGCTGGGTCATTCCCTTCGCCGCACTCGGTGGTGCATTGCTGGTCGTCATTGCCGACATGATCGGGCGGCTCGTTTTCGGCAGTCAGAGCTTTCCGGTTGGCGTCACGATCGCGCTTGTCGGCGCACCCTTCTTCCTCCATCTCGCCCGGACACGGTTGAGAGGCGAGACATGATCCGCCTTGCCGTCAGCCTCACGCTGCTGCTCGCCGTTCTGGTTGCCGCGAGCCTCGCCTTCGGCGACGTCTCGCTGACCTGGCGGGAACTCTTCGACGCCCTCACCGGTACGGGCGCCCCCAACCCACAGAGCGCAATGATAGTGTTCAACCTGCGCCTGCCGCGCGTGCTTCTTGCGCTCCTCGTTGGCGTGGCGCTCGCGACCGCCGGCACGATCACGCTGGCCATCATGCGCAACCCGCTGGCGGAACCGGGTGTCCTCGGCATCAACAGCGGCGCGGCGGCCGCAGCGATGGCCGTCATCGTGCTGGTTCGGGATCCACCGATCGGCCTCTTGCAGGCAGCCGGTTTTCTGGGGGCAGCGACGATGGCGCTTGCAGTCTATGCGCTCGCCTGGCGCAGCGGCACATCCTCGCTTCGCATCATCCTGATCGGCATCGGTCTTTCAGCGCTCGCCACGGCCTTCACCACCCTCCTCTCCGCGTTCGGCGATATCGGTGACGTGCAGCGGGCGATGATCTGGCTGGCGGGCAGTGTCTACGATGCGAGCATGGTCAAGGTTCGCCTGCTCGCTCTCTGGCTTATCGTTCCCGTCGCGCTTGCCCTCCTCTTCGCCCGCGAACTCGATCTCATTCGCTTCGGGGACTTATCGGCCAAGAGCCTCGGGCAGCCGGTGGATCTCGTGCGGGGCCTGATGATCGTGCTAGTCACGGTGCTTTCGGGCGCGGCCGTCGCCGCCTGCGGCCTCATCGGCTTCGTCGGCCTGATCGCACCCCACATGGCACGCCGGCTGGTCGGGGGGGCACATGGTCGCTTGCTTCCCGTCGCCGCCCTCATCGGCGCTTGCCTTGTCGTTGCAGCAGATCTTGCCGGCCGCATCATCCTGCCCCCGGTCCAGCTTCCAGCCGGCATCGTCACCGGGCTTCTCGGAGCCCCCTTCTTCGCCTATCTGCTTTGGATACGCCGCCATGACCACAGATAAGACGACGCGATTTGGCAAGATCGAAGGCAAAGGTGTCAGCATTGCCTATGGCAAACGCCGCATCGTCGAGAACCTCGACCTCGCCATTCCGGAACGACATTTCACGGCACTGATCGGCCCCAATGGCAGTGGCAAATCCACGATCCTGCGCACCTTCGCAGCACTCATGAAGCCTTCTGGCGGCAGCCTGCTGCTGGATGGCCGCGACCTGACCAAGCTCTCCACCCGTGATGTCGCACGAAAGGTCGGCGTCCTGTTGCAAGGTCCCGTCGCGCCGGAGGGATTGACGGTTGCAGATCTCGTGCGGCAGGGGCGCTATCCGCATCAACAGCTGTTTGGGCGGTGGTCTGCCCATGACCAGGAAGCCTGTGACGAGGCCTTGATGTTGACAGGCACGACCGATCTCGGCGACCGCGCGCTCGATAGCCTCTCGGGCGGTCAGCGCCAGCGCGCCTGGATTGCGATGACGCTGGCGCAGCAGGGCGAAGCGCTTCTGCTCGATGAACCGACGACCTATCTCGACCTCGAACATCAGATAGAACTGATGAAGCTCATCAAGATGCTCGTCGCAAAACACGGGAAGACCGTTGTTGCCGTCCTGCACGACATCAATCAGGCGGCGCGTTTTGCCGAACACATCGTCATCTTGAAGGACGGCAGGATCACGGCTGCGGGAAAGCCCGATGCGGTTATCTCCGCCGAGACGATCTTTACCGTGTTCAACGTGAAGACCATGGTGATCCGCGATCCGGTTGCCGGCACGCCGCTCTGTGTCCCGCTGTGAGCCCACCAATAGAAGTTGCCTAAATATCACACCATCGGAGCTTTTGCCCTGATTACGCAGGCGTCATCTCCGCTTTTGCAGAAGCGCGGAGCCGGATTCGATCAACAAAATCAGACGTAAAGATGACATTTTTAGTCTTGATTTACTGCAACGCTGCGCGCCAGCTTTGAATTCTTCTAACCTATTGCGCTTGCACGTTTTTTCGAGATCCATTAGCGACATTCATCATGGCGGGTCGGGCAGATCTGCGTGAACCCGAATGCTGGTTTGGAAACGGTTTAACAATGTCGAGCTCTTCCTCCTCACCCCTGGCCTGGGACGGTGTTGATAGCGATGCCCTGCTCAATCTGGCCATGGAAACCTACTATGCCGACATTACGAACGCAGTGCGCCGGCGAGGCCATCCCAGTTCCACCGCCCGCGATCTTGTGCATGATCTTTATGTCAAACTCGCCGCCAAGCCCGAAGTGCTGCAGAACAAGCGCTCCATCAAGGCCTTCCTCTGCCGGGCTGCCATCAATCTCGGCATAGACCTCCAGCGCCGAGAAACGAAGGAAGCTCGTCTCTTCTCGGGCTCCGAGCGCGAAGCGCTGTCGGTGGCGAGCAGCGGGCACGCACCGGACCATATGCTCGAGATCGAAGCACGTCTCGCGGCCCTGCGCGAGGCGATCGTGGAACTGCCGGAACGACGCCGGGTCGTCTTCATTCTGCACCGCCTTCATCATCTCACGCCGGACCAGATCAGCGCCAGGCTGAATATTTCCAGGAACATGGTGGACCGACACCTGCGCCGCGCCTTCGCCCATTGCCTGGACCGTATTCTCTAGACCGACAAAAGATCATCCATCTCAGGCGCAAATCACTATATGTCCGGGATTGATTTTAACGAAGAGTCCCAAAGCGACGACCTCAAACGTCTGAAGGTCAAAGGACACGTCTGGAGATATCTATGCCGGTCAAGGGAGACAGTCGGCCCCAGAAAAAGCGGAACCGCGAAGCGGCCGACTGGCTCTTGCGCAATGGCAACCGGAACCAGTCATCGTCCGAGCAGGCACGCTTCCAGGAATGGCTGAAGGACGACCCGGAGAACTGTCGCACCTATCGTGCGGCAGAACGCCTGATGGGTGACGCCCGGCAAGCGATTCAGTCCGATCCTGCTTTAGCCGATATCGACATCCGGCCGAGGAGCGTTGCAAAACCGATTTCCGCAGCGATAGTGCTTGCAGGGCTTGCGACCGGCGCCTTCTTTGCGCTCGACGGCCCGCTGCGCCTGCAGGCGGACATGATCGCAGGCACCGACGAGATGCCGGTTCGCACACTGGAGGATGGTTCCGTGGTGCAGCTCAACGCCTCCTCGGCGATTGCCGTGGATTTCTCGCCGGAGCGCCGCGTCATCCGCCTTCTTCAAGGTCAGGCTTTCTTTCAGGTCGCGCACGCGCCCGAACGACCTTTTACGGTCGTGGCGGGGGAGACAAAGGTAACGGCGCTCGGCACAGCGTTTGATGTTCGCTACGGCAATGACGAAACGGAAGTGACCGTCACGGAAAATGCCGTCCAGGTGGATGTCGAAGGGCAACGCAGCCACTCCGTTCGCGTCACGCAGGGCGAGCAGGCAATTCTGGACCGCGCGAATGAAAAGGCAGCCATCTCACCCGTCGATGCCCTCGTGGCTCTCGCCTGGAAGCGCGGGCAGATCGCGGTGGACAATGCGCCGCTTTCCTATGTGGTTGAGGAGATGAATCGGCATTTCTACGGCCGGATCGTCGTTGCCGGCCCAAGGCTGGCCAAGCGCCGCGTCAGCGGCACGATCAAGGTTGCAGATACCGATGATGCGCTTGCCTTCGTCACGAAGGCCCTCGGTGTGAAAGCGACACGCCTCGGGCCGCTGATTGTCATCCGTCAGTAAGACTGATGGCACAAAGAACATAACCGATGTTTCGGTTTAGTTTCAGCGCATTGGCTCGTCGGAATGGAGGATGGGCGGCAACTCAAAAACGGGGGACAAGCCGCATGAAACGCCAATTTGGTTGCAGATGCCGTCAAGATCTTCCGCATGAACGCGGACTAATTCACCCTGCATTCGACGTATCTGGACCATGGGCAGACGTCGGCTCCCGGCCCATAGCGCGCATGACCGCTTTTGGCGGTCAGGCGGCGAAAGGGGATGCGTCGGGAGCCAGGTCTGGCGGGATTTCGCGGTCGATGCCGCCGCCATTGCGCTTTGCGCGATAGGAGGCTTTATCCGCAATCACCATCATATGTTCCAGCTTTGCGGAGCCGGACAGTGCGATCGTATAGCCCAGGCTGATGCCAATGGTGATCTCTTCGCCGCCGATCCGATACGGCAGGCTCAAAGCTTCGACGATCGTTCTGGCCAAGGCGTCGGCTTCCACGGGATGCCGGACTTCAGGCTGAAGCACGGCAAATTCATCGCCGCCCACGCGCACGGCGATATTGGGTGAGACGAGGGTTTCACAAAGTCTGGCGGCAATACGGGCCAACAGTTCATCCCCGACGGCGTGACCAAAGCGGTCATTGACATGTTTGAAGCCGTCCAGATCGAAGCAATGAACGCCGGTCAGCGAATCCTCGGGGCGGCCCGTCGATTTGAATGCCTCATTGAGTGCCGTGCGATTGCGCAGTCCTGTCAACGAATCGTGGCGCGCCTGATGCTCCATGTCGAGACGCAGGCCGATTTGCCTGACGGACGTCCGATAGACATGCCAGACGCTCTGCATCGCCGCCACCAGAAAGGCGACACAGAGCGCCGCCATTATCCGGTGGGCCGGATCGTCAGACAGCATGATGAAAATCGTGGTTGGCAGACCTGCAATCATGATCGCAGCAACGGCAATGAACGGGCGAACCGATACCCGCACGGCCACACCGGCAGAATATCCAAATACGAGCACTGTTGCCAGAATTTGCACCGAAAGGTCGCGGTGGTTAAACACCACACTCGCCAGCGTTCCGACACAGGCGGCGATGGTGAAGATCAGCAGCCCATGCGCCATCTCCCAGCGGGCGGCATCCTTGGCAGTGGTATGCTTCGTTGCATCAGACCGCCGGTGGGCCACCGTCACGACGATCTTGGCAATGGATGCAATGATGCCAGTGATGGTGGCGAGCAAGAGGATGGAGTTGCCAAGGCTCTGATAGGCATACAGACCGACAGTCAGGATCGTGAGTCCCATGATTGTCGTCGGGGTGAACGTAGAGGCGAGCTCCGACACCAACGTCTTGAACAGCTCGTCGGCCTCTCTGTAACGCACATCATACCCCTTGTTTGCGGCGGTCCTGACCTGCGGACGCAAAAACCTCACCGATCTTGAGGGCGTGGTTCTTAATAATTCCCCTTTCGCGCCTCAGAAAATTGTGATTGCGACTATCGTTTCTCAAGATTGGCTCCCCCCTCACCCGCCGGGCACGCGGCAGGCTTTGGCCTTGGCTCCACCTGCACCGCCGGCCCTGGCGCGCCTTCGTTGCGTCAACGGAGATGTCCGATATCGTGAAGAGTTTCGGGTGCAGGCAGGCTTACGCGTGCCCGAGAACGCAACCCGCGGACCACTGGCCGGTGCTCTGGAGATTTCAATTTTGGCTGATGCGTGGGATGAGGAGCCGACAGCAACAAAGAGGATCGGGCTTAGTTCAATCCAAGCCGATTCGGAAAAGCGCGGAAACGCTCCAGGGCAGACTGAGCCGCCCGGCTCGCATGCGAGGAGCATGTCGCGTCCGAGTTGCCCCTCTTCTTCATCTTGATGAGATGATCCCTGACCCGGCGTATGGTCTGATGCCTGCGGACGGCCAAGTTTAAACACAGTCAGCTCAGCCGCAACGTTCGATCTTCAGACGAGATCTTTGCAAAGTCATTCCCATGGCTCTACCGCCAGAGCGGGGCGCCGCCCGCAGTCTGCACGGCAAGGCTTCCAGCCTCTATCCCGGCCAACAGGCAGGACGGCATGGCGCCTTCATCAAGCCAGCAATTGAGAAAGCCGGCATTAAAGGCATCGCCGGCGCCTGTCGTGTCGACAACGGGCACGCCCTTCGCGGGCAGATGGATCAGCACATCGCCGGACGCCACCCACGCGCCACGATCCCCTCCCTTGAGAGCGACGATGGGAAAGGTCTTCGCGAGCATCTTGATCGCGCGTTCCGGCTCGGAACTACCCGTGATGGCCTCCGCCTCCTCCAGGTTGGGAAAGAAAATGTCGACGCCGCGACAGGCGCCCAACAGCTCGGGATCATAGATGAGGCTCGCATCCCAGCTCGGATCCAGAGACACCGTAAGACCGATCGCCTTTGCCCGCGACACGAGATCGGGCATCTCGTACAGGGTGGCGTATTCGGCAATATGCAGATGCTGTGCTTGCGGCCACTCCAGTGCCGCCGCAAGTGTTGACGGCTGAGCTGGCCCGGCGCGGCGCGTGAGAAAGGCACGTTCCTTGCCGACCACTGCCGCGACCGTGATCTGCGGGCCGGCGTCGACGGCATGCTCGATGAAACGCATGTCGATGCCGCTGTCACGGATCTGCTCGCCGATGCCCTGCGACAGCGTATCGGTTCCGAGCCGCGACACGAGTGCCACCCTGCGCCCCACCTGCCCCACATGCGCGGCCGAGATGAAAGCGCCACCGCCGGCGGCGATGTCCAGGCTTCCCGCAAACAGTTCGCGTCCAAGCACCGGCATCTCGTCGAGGCCGGTGAAAATGAGGTCGCAGTAGATCCGCCCGATGCTGAGCACTGCGGATCGTTTCTCATCGCTTTCAATCATGATCGGCCCAGAAATCTCTCTGTGCCGGAATCGAAGAGGTAAAGGCTGCCGGATGGCGCGGCGCAGGTGAGCTGGCTGCCGACAGCTGGCATGAACTTGTCGCGGGCCGTCGCAATCATCGGGGTGTCGTCGACATCCAGATGCACGAGCGTCTCGGGGCCCAGCGGTTCCACCGCCGTCACCGTGCCGGTGAGGCGGATACCGTCGCCTTGCGGCTGCGGATTGGCGGTCAGATCATGGGGACGGATGCCGATCAGGATATCGCCATCGCTTGCCGCCTCGACGCCCGTTCCGCTGCGCCGGCCAGCGATCAGGTTCATCGACGGGCTGCCGATGAAGCGGGCGGTGAACACGTCGACCGGGCTGTCGTAGAGTTCGGATGGCGTGCCGACCTGGAGGATGTGCCCGTCCTTCATGACGACGATCCGGTCGGCCATGGTCATCGCTTCCACCTGGTCGTGGGTGACGTAGACGGTCGTCGTCTTCAGGCGCTGGTGCAGGCGCTTGATCTCGATGCGCATCTGGGCCCTCAACTGGGCGTCGAGGTTGGAAAGCGGCTCGTCGAACAGGAAGGCGGAAGGGTCGCGCACCATGGCACGGCCGATCGCGACACGCTGGCGCTGGCCACCCGACAGGGCTGCCGGCCGACGGTCGAGGAAGGATTCCAGGCCGAGGATGCGCCCGGCGTCCTCGATCCGCTTGTCCTTCTCCTGCTTGTTCAGCTTGGAGGTATAGAGGCCGAAGCCGATGTTCTGCCGCACCGTCATGTGCGGATAGATCGCATAGTTCTGGAACACCATGGCGATGTTGCGCTGCTTGGGGTCGCGCTCGTTGACGACGTCCGGGCCGATCTTCAGCCGGCCGGCGGAGATCTCTTCCAGCCCGGCGATCATGCGCAGCGTTGTCGACTTGCCGCAGCCGGACGGACCGACGAAAACGATAAATTCGCCGTCGGCAATCGACAGGTCGATCCCCTTGACGGCTTCGACCTTGCCGTAGCGCTTGACCAGTTTTTCGAGTTCTATCGTCGCCATCAACCGGCTCCCGTCAGCGCGTTGAATTTCTGCTGGAGTTCTGCGTCCGCTGCCGCCTGCAGCGCGGCGGCCCTGGCTGCATCGGCTTCGAATGCCGAGAGCTGCTCCCGGTAGGCCGACAGGGCCGCCTGCATCGGTTCGAGAGCCGGCCCGCCGAACCGGCTGCGCACGGCAACGAAATGCTCGGGCGATACGATTTGCCTGAATTTCTCGATGTCAACGGAGGTCCTGCGGCCGGCCAAGTGCTCGAAGGCCTGCAGAAAGGGTTGGTAGCCATCATTGGGAAGATCGCCCTTCGCCGCGACCACGCTTCTGGCGGTCGCCGCGGCGATTTCATGCGCCTCGCGAAAGGACAGGTTCTCGATCCGCACCAGCGAGTCGGCAAGTTCGGTGATGGTGATGCATGAGCGCCGGATGTTCTGGTCGACCCGCTCCGGATCTATGCTGATCTGGGCAATCAGGGCTGCCAGGAGATCGAGCACGCGCGAGGCCGAGGCAAAGGCTTCATAGCCCATGCCTTGCGTCTCGCCCTCGCTATCGTTCATGTCGGTGAACGGCGTATTGTGCATCACGTCGATTACCGTGCGGGCGCGGCCAAACGTCTGGCTGGCCAGATGGCGCAGGTGCTCGATGGGGACAGGATTGCGCTTCTGCGGCATGATCGAGGAGATCTGCACCAGTGCGTTCGGCACATAGATCTGGCCGACCTCGAAGCTCGTCCAGAACTGAAAGTCCTGGATCAGACGACCGAGATGCAGGAACATCAACTCGATGGCCGAATAGGTCGAGGTCGTGTAGTCAACGGCCGCGATGCAGGAATAGGAATTGCGCTGGGCCGCCGAAAACCCGAGCAGTTGCGCCACGCGGGCGCGGTCGATCGGGAAGCCGGACGTGGTGATCGCCGCAGCCCCCATGGACGACAGGTCGACTATCCGCCGGGCCTCGGCGAACCGCTCGATGTCGCGGATCAGCACTTCGATCGCCGCCGACAGGTAATGGCCGAACGTGCTCGGCTGGGCCGGCTGGCCGTGGGTATAGGCGACGATCAGGGTGGCCTTGTTCCGATCGGCGGCGTCGATCATGGCCGACAGGAGCGCCCGCGCCTTGACCATCAGCGCGTCGATCTTTTCCTTCAAGCCGAGCTTGAACAGCGTGTGGTCGATATCGTTGCGGGAGCGCGCCGTATGCAGACGACCCGCAATGTCGACGCCTATGCGGGCCTTCAGTTCCTTCTCGATCAGGAAGAAGAAGTCTTCGACTTCCTCTGTGTAGACCAGCGCAGATGGATCGATCTCCCGATCGATGGCGACGAGCGCGCCGGCAATCTTGGCCGCGGTGTCGCTGTCGAGAATGCCGGTTTCCACCAGCATCACCAGATGAGCACGGTCGATCCGGCGAAACGCCTCGACGTGATGACCCTTGGCACCATCGAAGAGCGGGCGCAGCACCGTATCCTTGTAGATAGGGTCGGGGAACTGGCTGGTGTCGGAAAGGCGCGGGTTGATGTCCGCCATGAGATTATCCTTTAAGGCCTGCAAGCATCACGCCGCGCACGATGTAGCGCTGCAGGACGAGGAACACGAGAAGTGTGGGCAGAGTGGCGATCGCGGCGCCCGTCATGATCATCTCCCACTGGATGGACTGCTCGACGGCAAAGCTGGAGAGTCCGACCGGCAGGGTATAAAGTTCCTTGCTGGTGGTGACGATCAGCGGCCAGAAGAAGGCGGTCCAGTTGCCGAGGAAGGTGAAGATCGCAAGCGCCGAAAGGGCCGGCGTCACCAGCGGCATCGCGACTTTCCACCAGATCTGGAACTCGTTGAGGCCATCGACGCGCGCCGCCTCTATGAAATCGTTGGGCACGGTCTCGAAGAACTGCTTCATCAGGAACGTCCCGAAAGCCGTCATCATGCCGGGAAACATGATGCCCCAATAGCTGTCAAGCCAGCCAAGCTGGCTCGACATCAGGTACCACGGAATGACCAGCATCTCGGTCGGGATCATCAAAGTCGAAAGAATGGCGATGAACACGAATTGGCGGCCACGGAACTGGAACTTGGCCAGCGTATATCCGACGAGGCTGTCGAAGAAGCAGTTCGAGATTGTAACGGCGACCGCCACAAGCGTCGAGTTGAAGAACCAGCGCATGAAGCGGCCGTCGGCCAGTACCGCCACGTAATTGGCAAGCGTCGGAGCAGCCGGAATGAGGCGCAGATCATAGACCTGGTCGGCGGTCTTCAGCGAGGTCGAGAACATGAATGCGAGCGGCGAGATCATGATCAGCCCGCCGATGAACAGCAATGTCCAGGTGACGATGCGGCCGGGGCGGATGTTGGCGCGGTGAAGTGTCGGGGCTTCGCTCATTTCTTTTCCCTCAGGATGAAGAGCTGCAGCAGCGAGACGATCATCAGGATCACGAACAGCACCACCGTCTGGGCGGCCGCATAGCCCATGGCATAGGAGTTGAAGGCTGTCTGGTAGATCATCAGCACGAGGGGTTTGGTTGATCCGAGCGGCCCACCGGGATCATTGGTCGTCATGTTGTAGACCTGATCGAAGATGCGCAGGAAACCGATCGACGAGAAGACGACGAGGAAGACCGTGGTCGGCTTCAGCAGCGGCAGCGTGATCTTGCGCAGGATCGCCCATTCGCCGAGACCATCGATGCGGGCAGCTTCGTAGAAGGTCGAAGGAATGGCGCGCAGGCCGGCCATGAAGATGATGATCTGAAAACCGAGGCCGGCCCAGATCGCCGTGATCATGATCGAGAACAAGGCCTGATCGGTCGAGCGAATGAAGGGCTGCTGCGCAATGCCAAAAAGCCCGAGCATGTCGTTGATGATGCCGATCGGCGGCGGCTGGTAAAACCAGCGCCAGACCCAGGCCATGGCGGCGGCCGTCGTCAAAAACGGCAGGAAATACAGCGCCCGGATGAAGTTGTGCATAAAGCGGACGCGATCGAGGAAATAGGCGATGCTGAACGCAAGCACCAGGCTGATCGGCGTGCCGACGATCAGATAGGTGAAGGTGTTCTTGAACACCTTCCAGAACTGGGGATCCTTGAAAAGCTTTATGTAGTTGGCAAAGCCGATAAGCTTTGCAGGACGCATCAGGTCCCAGTTTGTGAACGACAGGTAGAACGCCTGGAGCGTCGGATAGAAGCGAATGACCGTGTAGAACAGGATCGGGAGCGCCAGAAAGCCCCAGACCCAAAGCAGTCGCTTTGTCTGCATGGAGAGGCGGTCGCCAAAGCCACCACCGGAGCGGCCCGGCGCCGCCCCCTGCCGTTCAATCATTGCCATGACCGGCTCCGTCGCTTAAGGCTTCGCCGCGTCGATGATGTCCTGTTCGGCCTCAGCTGCCTGCTTCAGCGATTCCTCAACCGGCTGCTTTTCGAGAAACACGCGGTTGACCATGTCGATCGCGTTCTGCCGCTGCGCCGCCTCGTCCGAGAACATCGTCGTATGGGCGTATTCGAGGCCTTTCAGGAAAGGTCCGAAGACCGGATCCTTGAGGTTTGCCTCCGTCATCGCGGCCGAACGCCGTGCCGGAAGTTCGCCGACTGTCTTCAGCCAGATGTCCATCGCTTCCGGGGAAGAGATATAGGCAAGGAATTTTTTCGACGCTTCCAGTTCCTCACCGCTGGTCTTGGCGCTGATGCCGTTGGCGAAATAGCTGGCATAGTTGGAACGCACGCCTTCGGAATTGGCTGGCAGTTCGGTGACGCCCCACTCGAAATCCTTGATGGACCTGAACGAGCCCAGGCGGAAGGTGCCGTCGATGGTCATGCCGGCCTTGCCGCCGCGGAACGCAGCCTGCCCTTCGTCCATGAAACCAACCTGACCGATTTTCTTCTCAAGCTGCAGGCTGGTGTAGAATTGCAGCGCCTTCAGGCCGGCCTCGCTGTCATAGGCAACCTTCTTGTCGCCATCGCTATAGGGCTCGCCGCCGAACTGGCGGATCAACACCTCACGCCACCACTGGTGGTCCTGACCGCCCATATCGAGGGTCGATCCCTCCACGGTGATGTTGCCCGCCGCGTCGCGCTTGGCAATTTTCTGGGCCGCAACGACATATTCGTCGAGTGTTTTGGGCGGATTGTTGGGGTCCAGGCCCGCTTCGGTGAAAAGCTTCTTGTTGTAGAACAGGGCGAGCGAGCGCACTGCTGTCGGCAGGCCATAATAGTCGTCGCCGCGCTTCATGGCAGAGACGATCGGGAAAAACTCACTTTCGATCTTGTCATGCGGAAACATGTCGGTCGGGAGCGGCTGAAGGATACCGCCGGCGGCGAACTTGTCGAGCCAGCCATAAAAAAGCTGCATGACATCAGGACCCTTGCCGGACATGTTCGCGGCGATGACGCGTGTCTGATAGTCGGCGTAAGGGAAAGTGACCTGCTTGACGGTGATATCAGGGTTGGCCTTCTGGAACTCGACGATGAGCTGATCCATGGCCTTGACGCGCGTGTCGAAGACATATTGCCAGTATTCGATTTCCACGGCTTGGGCGCTGTTGAATGCCAGTGTGCTGAAGCCGGCGACGATACCGGCGAACAGAGTTGCCTTGCGCATGTGAGCCTCCAGTTTCCCAGCCGGCTTTCCGGTCTTGGGTGATCGTTCCCTTGGTCCCGTCACGCGACGCGCGATCCGGTGTTTGCTGCTGCCGGAAATCATTCCGACGCCGGCAACCTTCAAATGCTGCCGCCAGTGCCTTACGGTCTGCCGAGACTGGCGCCATGTCAATAAGATAATTTACTTGAATTAATGTATTGCCGAGCGCGGCATCACGGCGATATGTGTTAGCGACGAGGACATCGACATGACCATCCACTCCATCGGGAAGTATTCGATAGCAATTGGCAACAATCCCGAGCGCAGCCGGGATCATAATCGCCGGGTGGTTCTCGATATCGTGCGACAGCATGAAATGTTGGGTCGCGCCCATATCGCCAAACTGACCCAGCTGACGCCGCAGGCCGTTGCCAACATCGTTGACGAACTGGTCGGTGAAGGCTTGCTGATGGAACTCGGGCGCAGGCGATCCGGCCGAGGCCAGCCGCCGATCCAGTTCGCGGTCAATCCCGAGGGTGGTTTCACTCTCGGCGTCGAGATCGCCGCCGACCATATTGTCACCGTTGCGCTCGACCTGTCGGGACGACTGCGCGAAAGCCGGATCGTGGCGCTTCGGGATCCAACGCCCGAGCATGTCCTTTCGACTTTCACCAACGAGCTTGCAATGGTCAGAAACGCCATCGGCTCCAGGCTTTTGGGTACCGGAGTGGTCATGCCCGGTCCCTTCGAGATCGACGGCATGACGTCGGTCGGACCGACGACGCTTCCCGGCTGGGGCGGGCGGGACGCGACCCAGGTGCTCAGTGAGGCCTGCGGCCATCCTGTCATCATCGAGAATGATGCCACCGCCGCCGCCGTGGCAGAGCGGCTGTTTGGTGCCGGCCTTGCGATTTCCAATTTCTGCATGGTCTATTTCGGCGTCGGTCTCGGTCTTGGCATCATCCAGGATGGATCGCCATATCGCGGCGCCTTCGGCAACGCTGGCGAGATCGGACATGTCACGGTCGTACCGAAGGGCAGGAAATGCCCCTCTTGCGGGCAGCTCGGCTGCCTTGAGGGCTATGTCTCGACCTATGCGCTGAAGGAAAAGCTTGAATGCGCCGGCATTGCCGATGCCGATTTTGCCGATCTTGAACGGCTACATGCGCAGAAGCACCCGGTGATCGTCGAATGGGTGCAGGATGCCGCGACATATCTTGGTCCCATGGTGGCGATGCTTGAGAACATTCTTGACCCGCAGACGCTGATCCTTGGCGGTGCCTTGCCCGACGCGATCATTGATGACGTGATCGCCGGCCTTTCTCCCCTGCCGACATCCGTTGCGAGCCGAAGGCAGCGCGAGCTACCGCGCGTCCTGCGTGGCAAGACCGGCCAGCTGACCGCTGCACTCGGCGCCGCCGCCCTTCCGCTTTTCGACATGGTGACCCCGAAGCTGGAAATCTCGCTTCACGCTTCGGCCGCCAATCCCTGATAACAGTCCAAGGAGGCACGCATGCTGACTGCCCGCGAACGCATCGAACGTCAGATGAATGATCCTTCGCTGGTGCGCCTGCACCGCAAACTGAGCCGGCTGCGCTCGACTGTTACGATGATGAATACCGGCGCTCACCCGGATGACGAACAGAACGGACTGCTCGCCTGGCTGCGTTTCGGTCTTGGCATGCGGGTGATCATCGCCTGTTCGACGCGTGGTGAAGGCGGGCAGAATGCGCTCGGTCCCGAAAGGCTTGGAGCGCTCGGCGTCGTCCGGTCCCGAGAGATGGAGGAAGCCGCCCGGGTTCTCGATGCGGACGTGTTCTGGCTCGGCCATGGCCCGGCAGACCCGGTCCATGATTTCGGTTTCTCCAAGAATGGCGATGCAACGTTTGGCCGGTGGGGCGAAATGCGGATCGTCGAGAGACTGGTCCGCGCCTACCGCATGGAGCGGCCGGACATCGTCATTCCGACATTTCTCGACGTGCCGGGCCAGCATGGCCACCATCGTGCCATGACGCGGGCTGCGGAAACGGCGATCGCGCTGGCGGCGGACGGCACGGCCTTCCCCGAGCATTTTGACGAGGGGCTGACACCCTGGACGGTCGCCAAATACTATCTGCCGGCCTGGTCCGGAGGCGGCGACACATATGATGACGAGGTGCCTCCGCCGGATGCCACCGTGACCGTTCTGGCTGCGGGAAGGGATCCGGCAACCGGTGCCGAATACGGTCGTATCGGCGAGTGGTCGCGCTATTACCACGCCTCGCAAGGCATGGGTCATTGGCCAATGCTGGCAAAGAACATCTGGCCCCTGTCCCTGAAGCTCCCTGCCCCTGTCTGCGAACAATCCGTCATCGAAAACCTCCCGGCTAACCTGGCGGCCCTCGCCACCTTTTTCCCTGAACGACCGGGCGATGTCGCGGATCTGCTGCGGACGGCAGATGCTGCAATCGGTGCTGCCATGGCAGCGTTTCCCGATCGCGACGGGATCCTGTCAAACCTCCAGGACGCCGCCAAACAGCTTGATCGCGTTGCAGAAAACGCCCCGGACACATTTCGTGCGCTGCACGGCCATCGGATCGACCGTAAGCGACGGGAAATCGATGCGGCGCTTCTCGAGGCTTCGGCAATCTTCGACCGCGCCTATACCGATACGACGACGATCTTTCCGGGCGGCACTGCGACCCTCGTTGTTGAACTTGGCGAGGGTGCGGCGAGCCGTGATATCGAGGTCCTGCCGGTCCTTCCGGCGGGCGTGACGTCCAGCCTTCAGTCGAGCGACCGGCATCGCCGTTTCCTGCTGAGCGCAGAAACATCTGCCCCGCATTCGCAGCTTTACCGGCCGGCATGGTCTGCAATCGGTGGCAACGGCCATGGATATGTCAGGGTTTCCGCCCGCATCGGCGACCACATAGCCTCGGGACTGTTTGATCTGGAAGAGGCGTTTTCGGTCGCGCCGGCACAATCGCTTCAGCTCTTGCCAGATGCCATTCTTATGCCGCTGGATAGCTGGCAAACCAGGTGGCCGATCAAGGCGAGCCTTGAAGGGCCGCAAGCCCCCGTGTCGTTCCAGCCGCCGTCCGGCTGGTCCATCGATACCGCGGAAGAAGGCTGGACCATCTGCGCAAACAGAACGCCAGAACCGGGCCTCGTCAAGATCGAGCCACTGATCGGCGGACGTCCCGGCTACAGGACGACGCCGATCGAGTTTGGGCATATCGGCCGCACCTTTTTTCGCCAACCGGTCGAACTGAAGATCCTCAGCCTCGACCTGAAGCTGCCTGAAGGGGCAAAGATCGGGTATGTCGGTGGCGGTGCAGACCAGGTCGGAACATGGTTGTCACGCATGGGTCTCGATGTCACCGAAATGGATGCCGCAGCGCTTTCTGCTGATCTGTCACGGTTCACGACCATTGTCGTTGGATTATTCGCCTTCGGTATCCGCAAGGATCTGGCGGCCGCGACGGAACGGCTTCATCGCTTTATCGAGGACGGCGGCCATCTCGTCACCCTCTATCATCGTCCGAGCGACGGCTGGCGGCCTGATGAGACGCCCGTCCGCCGCATCGAGATCGGCAGCCCGTCGCTGCGCTGGCGCGTCACGGATCCGAAAGCGGAGGTGACGGTGCTTGCGCCCCAACACCCGTTACTGACCGGTCCCAACCAGATCGGCCCGAACGACTGGAGCGGCTGGGACAAGGAGCGCGGCCTCTACTTTGCCGCTCGCTTTGATGAGGCGTATGAGCCGCTTCTCGCCATGCACGACGTGAACGAGCAGCCGCTCAACGGCGCATTGATCTCGGCAGCGATCGGCAAAGGGCGCCACACCCATACCAGCCTGGTCCTGCATCACCAGATGGACCGTCTCGTGCCCGGTGCCTTCCGGCTGATGGCCAACTTCGTGCAGCCGGCGTGACGACGACAGGGCCTCAGAACGAGAGGCCGCACCATTCCTTGAACACGCGCATGGCTATCGGTTGGCTGTTGCTCGATATGACACTCGTTTCGGGGGGCATGACTGCGCTCGTCAAGGCGCAAGGAGCAATCTACCCGGCGTTTCAGCTCGTCTTCATCCGGGCGGTGATCGGCCTCTTGTTCATCCTGCCGCTGATCTGGCACCATCGCGCCGAGATACGTAGCGTCCGCCATCCCTGGCGCAATGTTCTGCGGATTTCCTGCAATGCGATCGCCTTGACCACGAATTTCCTGGCGATCACGCTCCTGCCGCTCACGATGGTCAATGCTGTCGGTTTCTCCCGACCGCTTGTTACCATGGCACTCGCGGTCGTGATGCTCGGAGAGACTGTCAGCCGCATCCGCTGGATAGGCGCCGGCCTCGCCCTCATCGGGGTCATGATCGTGATCGCGCCCGGCACGTCGAGTTTCGACATCAATATCCTCGTCGTCCTGGTCTCCGTCGTCTTTGGCGCATTGGCGGTTGTCCAGACGCGGGCGCTGAAGGATGAGAACACGACGGTCATGATGGTATTTTATACGGTGGGACTTGCCCTTGTCACGGCCATTCCTGCTGCTTTCACCTGGCAGCCTGTCATGCCGCTCGACTGGGTGCCGCTGCTCGGCATCGGGCTCCTCGCCCAGCTCGGCCAATACTGTTTCCTGCGCGCCTACCGGATCGCCGACGCGAGCGTACTTGCGCCAGTGGGTTATCTGTCGGTCGCATTCGTCACCGCCGTCGGATACCTCTTTTTCAGCGAAATCCCGGATATGCGCACTGTCGTGGGGATCCTGGTCATCCTCGTCTCGTTGCACGGGGCAGCCATGCTGGACCGGGCGAACCTGCGGAGCCGCTAGGCTCAGCTGAAGACCGGCGTTGGTACACCGCTCAGCGACAGGTCATCATTGGACTTTGATGGCCTCATCTATTGCGTTGCTCCCGTCAAGGCTTGCCAACGAACGGATTGCGGGCGTCCGCAGGAAAGCATTTGGGTCAAAATCGCGACGCCGATCGCAGCGTCTGTCTGCTGCGCACTGAATGAACGAGCATGCATACGCAACCCGATGATACCCTTGTATCGGCCCCTCACTGTTTCAACCAAAGCCCGTTTGCCATAGCTGGGGACAGTTTGGCATCCATATTGGGGTTCAGAAGATGCGCACAGCGGGGCTGTCATGCCCTGACAGCGGCGATAAGACCCGCAACGCCGACAAGGTGATGGCCCCTTTCGACATTTTAGGCCAGCGCCGTCAGGCTGAACTCCCCGCGAGCGTTTTCCAGGCGCCGCATCAGGAACACCTTGATACATCCATTGTTTGATCGTGCCGAACGGATCCTTGACGCTTTCGCGCCGCCGGTCCAGAATGTCTGGCCGGTCGGCACGACACTCAGCCATGCGGTCGAGCGCCCCCTCGTTCTCAAGATGCTACACGCGACGAAAGCTTCTGGTACAGCGTTCGCGCAGGCAGCACGCCTTGCAGGCGTCGCAATTGACGTAGTCGATCTTCACATTGTTGCCGGACTTGCCGTAATGGCGAGGTGAGAGCACCTGGTCTGCGGGGCAAAGGTAAATGTCCTTGTCCGGATCATAGCGCAATTGCTCCCTGGAAAAGAATCCCTCGGCCACGGCGCGACCGCGGATCGGTTTGGGCACATAGTCGGTAATGCCGGGTTTCTCGCAAGCGTCGATGTCATCGATCTTGAAGTAGCTCCGGTCTGCCACCGCCTCAATCGTGTTAACGCCGAGCGTGTCCATCACCGCCTCGACCGTCGGCGCGAGCCTCGCGAGGATCAGGGTTGTTGGTTTTCGCGTCAGTTTGGTCCATTTTTTCATTATGCGGCGATCCACTCACGCCAGATAAAACCATTGCCGGACAATCGACTACACCGGATCTGGTGCAGTTTCAGCTCGATGTCGAGCCGCGTCACGGATCTTACCTCACGCCGGCGGGAGGGAACCATCGGACAACAACATCGCCTGTCGGGCGAATGACGGGCCAAATCACCAAGGCCTTCTCCGGTAGAGTTGCCTGAAGAGAGCCGGTCTCGTTGTCAGCCATGTAGACTTGTGCGTCATGGGCTTGCGATGGAAATGATTTGGGCGGGGCATTCACTCGGCGCGGCGGCGGAGGATGCTGCCGAAGGATTTTCCACCCTGTTCGACGGTACAGCGGCATTTCTATGAATGGCGGGCCATGGGGCTTTCGTCACGGATCAACCACCACTTCGTCATGGAGGCGCGGGAACTGGAAGGGAAAGAGGCCTCTCCAACGGCTGGTGCCATCGATAGCCAAAGTGTCAAAACAACCGAAAGCGGTGGCATCCGGGGCTTTGATGCGGGCAAGAAAATCAAGGGCCGCAAGCGCCACATCATAGTCGGCACGCTCGGTCTGATGGTTGGTCTCATGGTGCACAGTGCCGATATCCAGGACCGCGACGGTGCTCCCGATCTCCTGAAATCCATTGGCAACCGTTGGCCATGGCTTCTTCATGTCTTTGTCGATGGCGGCTATGCGGGCCACAAGCTGGAAACGCGGCTGCAGAAAATCGGCAAATGGACACTCGAAATTATCAAGCGCTCCTCCATGGCCAAGGGCTTTGAAATCCTGCCGCGCCGCTGGGTCGTTGAACGGACTTTCGCGTGGCTGGGACGATGCAGAAGATTGGCAAAGGACTTCGAGACATCCATCGCTTCAGCACAAGCCTGGATAACCATCGCTCACATCCGAATGCTCACCAGGCGGCCGGCAAGATACGGATATCGGAAATCTTTTCGAGTCCGACTCTCAGCGCACATCAAATGGACTTTGCTGCAGTGCAGCCATGCGCAAAACGCAAGCCCCTCCTCCAGACGAGGGAAATCTTCAATTTAGCACTTCGGGGCGTGCCAAATACAGAAACGCCCGCGTCTTCGGCGGGCGTAGTGTCATCAGTATGGGCAGGAAAAGGCCGCTTAACGAGCGACCGACTGGCGCGCAACGCTGTGGATGTCAGCACGATCGATACCCAGGTCCTGCAGTTCGCGCGAGCTCATGCGGCCGAGTTCGGTAACGGTCTGACGGTACTTGCGCCAGTTGTTGAAAGAGCGTGCTACGTTCATGATGATCCCCTTTCGTGAGGTCTCTTGACGCCAGCAACCTTGCCTTGGTTCCAACGTCGTTTCGATGATTGGAATATAGGCTCTCGGCCAACGGGCGATAAGGCACAAGGTCTCAGGTCGGCCATGCGTCCACAGCATGGGTCCACTCAAAGAATTAGCTGAAGGGAGCAATCAGGCCCGGAAGCGGTCGAAGGCAGTGAGGCGCTTGATCGGTGGACTACGCTCTCGACTTGAAATCATGAATTTGCGAGGCGTTGATCGTTTGCTCTATTGGTTGAGGCCTGCCGAGCAGATATCCTTGACCGATATCGCAGCCTAAATCCTGCAGACGACGAAGCTGCCCCTCATCTTCTATTCCCTCAGCAGTGATCTTCACGCCAAGGCCGCTCCCGAGAGAAATTATTGCGCGGACCACCTTCCCTTGCTTATCGCTTTCTTCAAACGTTGCGACAAAACTTTTATCAATCTTAATCTTGTCGAAAGGGTAATTCGAGAGTTGCGACAAGCTTGAGAACCCTGTCCCAAAGTCATCAAGGGCGATTTTTATTCCTGCTTTAGACAGATCATTGAGAATATCACGTGCTGTCTCCGGGTCTGCAATGAGCGCGCCCTCTGTCACTTCAAGTTCCAAACGGTGCACAGGCAAGCCAACCTCTTCAAGGACCTTGACAATACGGAGCCTGAGCAGCCGATCATTCAGTTGGAGGGGCGAAAGATTGAAAGATAGAATGGTGTGGCCGGGCCAGCTCAAAGCGTCCCGGCAAGCGATGCGAAACAACTGGTCAGTCAGTTGGACGATGAGGCCAGCGTTTTCTGCCAAGGGTATGAACTCAGATGGTGGTACGAATTCACCAGTTGTTCTCTCCCATCGCGCCAGTGCCTCATAGCCAATAACTTCCCGCGTCTTGAGGTCGACGAGCGGCTGATAAAACGGCCGGATTTCATTTTGCTTCATGGCGACTCTAAGATCGGCTTCCATCCGGAGTTGCCTGACCAATTCCTCCTGCATTTCCGGGCGAAAACCGTTGACAACATTGCGTCCGGTTTTCTTGGCGGCATACATCGCGCAGTCTGAATACTGGATTGCTTCCCTTAGCGTTCCACAGTCTTCTGGAACCCGCGCAAAACCGACGCTTGCGCCCAATTCTATGCTCGCCCCCTCGATCAAGATTGGCCTGCTGATGGCATTGACCAGCCGCCTCCCCAAGGCAACCAGATCCGGACTGGTGTTCCGCTCGATGACGACGACAAATTCGTCACCGCCGAGACGGAACACCCTGTCTTCAACAAATATCTCAAGCAGGCGTTCCGCAACGACTTTAAGCGCAAGATCGCCTTTCTCATGTCCGAGCAGATCGTTGACTTTCTTGAAGCCATCAAGATCGATACTGTAGACTGCATGTTTATTTTTGTTCGAAAAGCCATTTCCTCGCGACACGACGGAATCCAGAAACCGCCTGTTTGGCAACTCCGTCAGCGGGTCGTGACAGGCGATCCAGTCGACATGCTTTTCGGCAGCCAACCGCCGCTGAATTTCTTTCGACATATCCTTGATACGCAGGGCCGAATAAATCAGGCCGAGCGACCCAGCGATATTGAGTGCGGTGAAGACCTCGTCAAGATCATATTCCTCATGGGATCGAAACAATGAATCAAGTGCCTCATGGCCGTTGAACCACAGGGCAAGGCCGTAGATAACCAGAAAGGCGACCAGCCAGGCGAATAGTTCCCACTTTGCCCGGTTACCATATGTGAGCGGCATAGCAAATTCCTGCGAACGAAGACAACGGGACACTCGCCATAGCATATTAGATTATTTAAATTTGCTCATTCATAACAGCTAAATTTTGCGTCCCGAAGCTTGTCCCGCTGATCAACGCCACTCCCTGCCGCAGCAGCTGCACCCTGCCCGCAGCACCAACCCATTCAGGCACGTGTTGGTTTTCGCGTCAGTTTGATCCATTTTTCCACTATGGGGCGATCCACTCAAGCCAGATAAAATTGTTGCCGGACAATCGACTACACCGGATCTGGTGGGACAACGCGAAATGGAAAAGTGGGTTAAATCCTGCTGAAACTCAACAACTGCCCTCGGTGTGATGAGCGAAACAAATTGCTTTTATCGCCCACAATATTGCGGCATTGTGGGCTATAAACAGGGAGTTTATCGCCCATGACGTGGAATTGGGAATTAGCCGGGTGGCCGAAGTTCGAGTGGAACGCTGAACTTCTGCGGGCCAGGGAGCAGGCATTCATGGAGAATGCGGCTATCGCTGTCGGCACCATGCGCCATCTTGGGAAAGACGACCGCGAGGAGGTCGTGATCGAGCTGCTCAGCTCCGATGCCTTGAGCACATCGGCGATCGAAGGGGAAGTCCTCGACCGCGACAGCGTGCAATCGTCCCTTCGGCGCCAACTGGGAATGTCCGCGGCCGCATTCCGCAGCAGGCCAGCAGAAGCTGGCATTGCCGAAATGATGGCGGACCTCTACCGCCACCCGCTTAACCCCATAACCGAGGATCGGCTGTTCGAATGGCACCGAATGGTCATGAACGGCCGCCGTGACATTGTTGATATCGGCACCTATCGCCGCCATGACGAACCGATGCAGATCGTCTCAGGCGCATTCGGCCGCGAGCGCGTGCATTTCGAAGCACCTCCATCCGGTCGCCTGGCGGCCGAGATGGGGAGGCTTCTGGAATGGCTGGAACAGACATCTAAAGGACCAGACCCACTTGCCGCCCTCACCCGTGCCGGCATCGCTCATCTGTGGTTCGAGAGCATCCATCCTTTCGAGGACGGCAATGGCCGCATCGGTCGCGCGATCGCCGAAAGCGCCCTTGCACGGGCAATCTCGACGCCAACCTTCAGCGCATTGTCCAAGTCGCTACTCAGACACCGCAAAGACTATTACGCCATGCTGGAAGCGGCGAGCACCACGCTTTTGATCGATGCCTGGCTCTCATGGTTTGCGGATCGCGCGCTTGAGGCCCAGAAATCCGCGGACGAGTTGGTCCGCTTCCTAATCGAGAAAACACGTTTCATGGACCGGCTGCGTGGCGCGTTGAACGAGCGCCAGGAAAAAATGCTGCTGCGGATGCTTGCCGAGGGACCAGAAGGTTTCACCGGAGGCTTGAGCGCCGGCAACTACGCGACAATCACCGGCGCTCCGCCCTCAACCATTACACGCGACCTCTCCGATCTGGTCGAGAAGGGGGCGTTGCTGCGCACCGGCGAACGCAAGGCAACGCGCTACCGGCTGAATATCGCAGCCAACGCATAGGCGGCCGGTCGAGGCGCTGCGTCAGCCGCCGGGCTAAGCGGCGACCTTCTCTGCCCCGGCATCCTCCCGGGCCAATGTCGCGAGCGCCGCCTCGACCTCACGCAACTGCCGGCGCTTGTTTGTCAGTTCGCCAGCGAACGCGAAGGCGCCACCCTGCCGCGACTTGTAGCAGGAAAGGCGGCGTTGGTAGTCCTCCAACCTCTGGTGATAATGTTCCCGCTCCTCCTCGCGTGCTCGATGCGGGAGATGGCCCCGTGCGACGTGACGCTTACCACCAGATCGATCTCGTAGTCCGCGCCGGTGCGCTGAAGCAGGGTCTGGTAGTGATAGTTGTCACCCCGGCCAAAGTGCTCGCTGTCATAGACGAGATCGAAGCCGCCGATCGATGCGATGTGGACTTCAACTTGGCTCTGAAGCTGAACGAGGGTGAGTATCTCCTTCATCAACGCCCTGCCTGCGTCCTTCCGCTCCGTATGTGGTTTTCCCATTACGGTTATGGCGAAGGCATCGCCTGATGTCGGCATTCGTCGATCGATATCCTGGCCTATTTCGCCGGTGCGACGCGTCGCCGTCTCAATCTCGCGCTCGGCATCGCGGAGCTGCCGGCGAACGGCAAAGAGATCGTCGTCATGGGCGGGGCGCAGACGCTCCAGGCGCGTAGCTGCGGCGATGATCGACCTTCGTAACATGGCACGAATGCTGGCGCGCAATCCTCGCATGCTCGTTGCGATCGCTCTCGCCAACAAAATAGCCCGGTCCATATAGGCAATGATGATCAAGGATGAAGATTACAAGGAACATACGGGCCGTTTGACATACCGCAGCCCCGTTTGGCGACACATTTTAAGACCCAGATTGGTTGCGCAGCGCCTTGGCTGACTGGGTATTATTGCCTCCTGCCGGCAACAGTCGGCGGCTCAGTGAGAGCCGCCGACTGTCGTTTCATCAACTAGATTCAGCTGGCGAACGAGTTTTCAAAGCTGAATGCGCCGGACGCATTGCTGAAGGAGAACGTGCCGGGCTTCTGTACGACGCCAGCAGGCAGCGTTGCCGAGAAGGTTCCCGAGCGGCTACCGAAGGTGTAGTTCCCCTCGACAGCACCATCAGCACCGATCGTGACCGTCGACGCGACGGTGGGCGCGCCGCCGCTTACGAGGTCCAGCATGTCGTTGTTGATTTCAATCATCTTGCTCATGTTAGTCTCCTGTAGGTTCGTGATGAGGGTCATACCGGAATGGCATTGCCCCCGTTCGAAGTTTCACCGGCTGCCCATGGCCTTCAATGGATCCATGATCCAGTCGGTGAAGTGTCGGCGATCTGTGATGATATCGCCGATGAGTGTCATACCGGGTGACAGCTGGCGCTCTTCGCCATACGCCGAGACGCTCGTGCGCTCCAGGCTGACGGTCACCCGGTAGACGGGGTCTTTGAATGCTATGGGTGCGAGAAGCTCGCCTTCGCGATAGGTCGCCTGCGACACCTGGGTCACGCGACCGGGGATCACACCGAAACGTTGATAGGGGAAGGCATCCACCCTCAGCCGGACGTCCTGGCCTTGCTGCACCAGGCCCGCAGCGCGCGACGGCAAAAGGAGGTTCGCTTCCAGGGAACTACCGGCCGGCACCAAGGCTGCCAAAGGCGAATGGGCGACAGCTGTCTGACCAGGCTGTGCCTGTAGAGCCGCGACCCTGCCGGCGACGGGTGCGACCAGCACGTAAGCCCGATCGACCTGAAGCTGTGCCAGGGATTGGTCGAGTTCGCTGCGAAGTCCCTGCAACTGAGCGAGCTTATCGACTTGTTCGGCCGGCAGGTTTGCCAATTGTGAGCGCACGTCATCCAGATCGCCCTGCCGCTGTGCGTGTTGTCGCTCCAGTTCGAAAATGACGCTTTTCTGAGTCAGGATCTGCTGCTGCAGGCGTGACAGTTCAAATCGTGTGCCCGTGCCACCGGCCTGCAGATGCGCGTAGCGCTCCGCATCGCGGACCTGCAGATCCTGAAGTTCGCGCTCGGACACAAGCCGGCGACCTTGAGACGCAATCTCTTCACCAAGCCTGTCAACCCTGGCAGCAAGGCGTCGCCGTTCTTCTTCAAAGCGGGATTTGGCAGCCGAAACTTGAGCGTCGATCGCCTGAATGCGGGACTGGGTCTCTGCGCGGAGCGTTTCTCCGACCTCCCCTTGCGCACCCGTCGTCTCCAGCGACAGTTCGACCATAGGCTGGCCTTGACTGACCATATCGCCTTCATGGACGAGCACACGAGATACGATGCCGCCTTTTGTGGCATACAATTGCGCCAGTCCCCCGGTCGGAGCGACGTATCCCTCAACCGTTTCCTTTCGCGCATAGGTCCCGGTCACGAGATAGGTCCCGCCGACAGCAACGAAGAGACCCAGCATTGCCGTCATGACGCCGTGTCTGACCGGTTGCGCGATTATGACCTCACCGTGCAACCTGCGACGGTGTTCGACCGCTTCGCGCCGAAAAAGCGTCTCGCTCATGGCACCACCTGCAGCGGCTGTGCCGGGACATCGCGTTGCAGTTCGCGCACGTGTCCGGCTTCGACGGCAAAAATGCGCGAGGCTCCCTCTATCGCACCGGGTCGATGAGCCACCATGATCTGGGTCATGCCAAGGGCCTTCAACGACTGCATCACACGACGTTCGGAAAGCACATCCAGATTGGCGGTGCCCTCATCGAGGAACAGGATCGCGGGCTTGCGGTACAGGGCTCTGGCCAGAAGAGCACGCTGTTGCTGCCCGCCTGACAACGTCATTCCGAGATCCCCGACCAGCGTCATGTAGCCCATCGGCATCTGCTGGATCTCATCGTGAAGTCCAACCATGCGGGCGACAGTTTCGACCCGCGACAGATCCATATCCGGATCGAAAAACGCGACATTGTCTGCAATTGTGCCTGCAAAGAGCTGGTCGTCCTGCATGACAACCCCGATTTGCGCGCGATATGCTCTCATACCCCGGGCATTGAAGGTCAGGCCATCCGCCAGTACCTCGCCCTCGCATGGCGGATAAAGCCCCATGAGCAGCTTCAGCAGCGTGGATTTTCCACCACCCGAGGGTCCGACGAAGACCACGGACTGTCCCGCCTTGATGTCGAGCGTGACATCTTTCAGCACCCAGGCTTCCCGCTCAGCATAACGAAAGGAGAGATTGCGGACGGTCAATTCGCCGAGCAAGGGACGAATCCTGTGCGAACCGGCGTCAATGCCGGGCTCGGCATCCTGGTGCACCGCGTCGGCCAGCCGCTCGAGGTGCAGTCCGGTCATGCGAAACTTGAAACACTGGTCGACAAACGACAGGGCAGCGGTGCTGAACTGGCCACGATAGGACAGAAAGGCCAGCAACATCCCGAGTGTCATCTCGCCGCGAATGATCGCGCTGGCGCCGAGGTAAAACACCAGAAGCATTTCCCCACCGGTCACAATGGACAGGCCTGCCGTGCCTTTTAGGCCTATTTTCTGGAGGCGCACAGTGTTGTTGAGACTGGCGGCATAGGCGTTCTGCCAGACTCCATGGCGCTCCAGTTCCCTGCCGAAGAGCTTGAAAGCCCGTGCGCCACGGATGGTTTCCAGGAAGACACTGTCCACTCTGGCCTGATATTGAATGCCCTCATTGGTGAGACTGCGCAACCATGGGAAGGTAACCAGCCGGGTGGACACGACGATTGCCAGCGACGCAAGCACGACAAGGGCGAGGTATGGCGCGTAGACGATCATGACCGCAAGCGTCAGGACCGCCATGAGACCGTCCAGGGTGCCCGAAACCAGACCGCCGGTCAGCAGATCCTGGATCGGTTGGAGGGAGTTGAAGCGGGACAGAATATCGCCGAGGCGACGCTTTTCGAACCAAGGTACCGGCAAACGCAAGGCATGGCGCAGCAGGTTGCCACGCATCTGAAACGTCAAAAGCGTGCTGAAATGCATCTGCACGTAACCGCGAAGAAGCGTGGTTGCTCCCTGGATCAACAGCAACAGACTGGCCCCGATGACGATGACGTTCAAAAGGCTGAAATCGCCCTTGGCGATCGCTTCGTCGACAATCAGCTGGTTCACCAGAGGTGATACGAGCGCAAAGAACTGAAGCAAAGCGGTCAGAGCGAGGATTTGAAGAAGGCTCGGGATGAACCCGGCACTCCTTGACCACAAGTCCGCAAGGCGCACCCGTTCGACTGTCTGGCGCTTTTGGAAGGATGCGGCCGGTGTCAGTTCCAGAGCGACTCCGGTAAAATGCGCGGACGCTTCCGCTAGGGTAAGTTTTCTATGTCCAATTGCAGGGTCGTGTATTTCGATCTGTTTTCGCGTGACACGGCTGAGAACGACATAATGCGACATGTCCCAGTGCAGAATGCACGGTCTCTTCAACTGGCCCAGATCGTCCATTTCCAGCTTCAACGCCCGGCTGGTGAAGGCAAGGTCATCGGCAATGGACATCAGGCTCTTCAGGGTCGTACCCTTGGCCGATACCGCGTGGCGCCGTCTCAGTTCCGACATCGTCACGCGATGACCGTGATACGATGCGACCATTGCCAGGCATGCGAGACCGCATTCTGCAGCCTCCGATTGGAGAACCGGCGAGATTCGAGACCGATTGTTGAGGGCATCGAGAAGCAATTGACGATCCTATCGCGCGTCTGTTTGAAAGACATATCCATCCGCCGCTGAGTATGTTGGACGCTTGGGATGTGCAGTGGGTCGGTCCGGTAAAACTACGTCGGACGGCTGTTGCTGTGTGTTTCGAATTGTTGAGAAATGTTGGCGAGGCGGAAGGGAAAAGGCCCCGAGGAGGTTCGGGATCAGGCCTTCGACCGGTTCCACTCAGACCCGTGCAAGCCTTCGGGCCATGCCCGCTGTCGTTTGAAACAGTCAACGTGCACCGACGCGTCACCCAAAAAAGTTCTACCCCACCCGGATGGTCCGGGTGGGGTAGAAAGAATGCTCAATGGAGTGCCGGTCATCGCAATGGCACACAGTTGTGGCGCGAGTTAACGCGCCAGGGATTCCGGGGCCCCCTTCGTGTTGTAACCGAGTGGGCGACACGTCGGAGAAAGACGGAAAAGATGAGGTCGGCCAGATCGTCACACTATTCGAACCGCAAGGTTGCTCCAACTAGTTCAAGTCGTATCGATATAACCCCGAGTAAAGTGGACGCTAGATTGACAAAAATAGCGATGTAAAGCCCAGAAGTCGGCATCGCCTTGATGGAGTTCGGACCGCAGACGCAGCGTTCAGCGAAGCGTACGCATTGATTTCTAATCACAATACCGATCGCCTGACGAGATGTTGTGATCGCGCCGGAGCGCGAGCATAAATCTTAACAAAACAAAACGCAGGTCTGCAAAGCTCTGGGCTAGTCTCCCGCATCAAACATGAGGCTGGCATCACCATGCAACACCCACCGAAACATTTCAAAATACTTGTCTTTCTGCCGCAGGCTGCCGGAACAATGATCGCCGCGCGATTGGCAGACCACGGATATGACGCCGTTTGGGTATCGACCGTGCCGGAAGCGTTCGATGCGCTTCGTTCCGAGGCGTTCGGCTTTGCCATCACAACTCGGCCCGACATTGATCTTCTCCGCAAGATCCGCGCTTTGCCTGTGATTAATCTAGAAGTCTTCCTGCATGCTCCCGTTTCATCCTGTGGCGTGGTGCCCGGTGCGAAGCGATTTGCCGCACAGGCATTTCTCGAAAGAGTGGATTTCCTAGCCCGATCGATGATCCCTGCCAGATCGGATACTGGGTGCGCCACACCGTTACCGGTCCACGGATCGGTCATCTCCCATTTGAGGGTTACCCTTGC
Source organism: Neorhizobium sp. PAMB6716 (assembly GCF_058242805.1). Lineage (NCBI taxonomy): Bacteria > Pseudomonadati > Pseudomonadota > Alphaproteobacteria > Hyphomicrobiales > Rhizobiaceae > Neorhizobium > Neorhizobium sp. PAMB6716. The sequence goes on along the minus strand of NZ_JBZAYW010000002.1, from coordinate 548,917 downwards.
CTATCCAGTCCGCATCTGGCGTTCTGTCCGAAACGTCGGCGATTTCCGAGCTTGACCCGCTTCAGGTTACTGTCCTCGCTTGCGAGGCGCAGTTTGCCGCTGCTTGGTGTCATCTATGAGGTGCCCCCAAGCCAACCCGTCGAAACCTCGACTACAACGCCCAGACGAGTGCAAAGGTATTCGCGCATTGCCGAACTCTGGCGAATTGCCGCTCCCCAACAGGAACAAGTATTTTTGGCAGGCTGTTTTCTGATGTTATGGCTGATCAGTGCCGCCTCCGTCAGCGGCTATGTTTTGTTGGGATTGTTCGTCCTCGTCGCGCTGGGGCGATATGCCAAGCACATTTGCCTTGTCATTGCGCAAGATCTGCCGCGGCGGTCGAGGGCACGGTATTACCTTGTTGCATGCGTATCTGCCGCGTTTTTTTCGCTGCTGGCATTCAGGGCGTGCTATCTTGCTGTCATTGTTATCGACACTAGGTTTCGCTGAGAGACAACCGGGGCAGACCATGGACAGCTTCGGGCACGGCGAGGCCAACCCGCCCGAGCGCTGCAACATGTTGCAACATTTCAGAACATAGTTTTGCATGATATCCGATAAGAAACGGCGTGCGGTGGGTCCCGCCTCTAGCTTACCGCGACAAAGCGATCCTGCGGGCAAGGTGAACAGATATGGCGGTCTCTCCGCAACAGCCGATTAACCAGATGGGAATTGCGCAAGCGCGAATTCTTGTTGTGGAAGACGACGGTGAAATCGCCGGCATGCTGGTTGATCTGGTCAAAGCCAACGGGTTTGAAGCCGCGTCTGCGGCCAACGGGATCGAGATGGACCGGATTATGGCCCGTCATTCGTTCGATCTTATCCTGCTTGACGGAATGCTGCCCGGCGAGGACGGGTTCAGTATTTGCAGGCGGTTACGCACTTCCGGAAAAACACCTATCCTGATGTTGACGGCTCTTCGCGAGGATATCGACCGGATCCTCGGTCTGGAACTGGGGGCGGATGATTACGTCACGAAGCCGTTCAATTCGCGGGAACTGCTGGCCCGGATCAAGAACATCTTGCGCAGGGCCGCCGCCCACGACGAGCCGGATGAACAACCCGAAGCCATGTCATTTTCAGGATGGCGGATTGATCCGGCCAGCCGCGAACTTTTTGACGCTGAAGGTGCGCAGGTTTCGATGACGACAGCGGAATTCGATCTGCTTTGGGCATTTTGCTGTCATCCTAACAAGGTTCTCACCCGTGAGCAGCTATTGGCAATGACACATGCTGGTTCTGCAGGCCCCATCGAACGCAGCATCGATGCCCATATCAGCCGTGTTCGCCAAAAGATCGAACCGAATCTGAAGGATCCAACGTTTATCAAGACGGTTCGACTGGGTGGCTACTTGTTTGCCTCCAAAGTAGAGCGTCTTCCGTGAAAAGCCTTCGCAGTGCCTCCATTCGCAAACAGCTCCTTTTCCTCGCAATTCTTCTTGTCATTCTGGTCTCGATGGTGGCGGCAACGACGGAACCCTTCATCTATGGACGGCATGACAAGGGTATCGAGATCGGCCTGTTTGCGGGACGGGTCGAAATGGTGCTCGACCAGTTTGCCCATACTCGGTCCGCGGCGGAGGAAGCCGATGTATTGTCGTTGGCAGGCCGGATGGGCATTGTCGTCAGGCGAACCCTGCCCTCACACGCATCCGTATCATACGACGCCGACACCCCGACAAATGACGTCGTTACCCATGTGAAGGCGATTATCAACGATGGTTTCCTGAAGGCCGTCCGGAATGCGATTGTGGGCGATGGCGACCAACCCGAGCTTGTCGTGAAGGTCCCCCCTGACAGGGCCCTAGCTTTCGTCATGCCCCATTTTCCCACAAGTGTCTGGCTGCTGCCCGCCGTGGCAAGCGGCATCCTCAAAATCCTGCTTCCGCTCATACTTCTCGCCTATGTCGGAAGTTGGCTTGTCACCGAACCGCTCGTGCGGTTCGCCCTGGCGGCCCAGAGGGCGAGCATGGACGACCATTCCGAGGAGGCTTTCAAGGCCGAGGGATCGTCAGAACTTCGAAGCCTTGCGGCTTCCCTCAACGTCATGCAGAGCCGCATACAACTAATGTTGCGCGAGCGAACCCGGATCCTTCGCGCCATCAGTCATGATTTGCGAACCCCGCTGACGCGCTTGAGAATGCGCATTGAACGCTCGAACGAACCGGAACTGAAGGACCTCATGCTCTCCGATGTGGCTGCATTATCGTCTCTCATAGATGCAAGCTTGAGCTTTCTCGACAACAAGTTCGAAGCTCCACGCAAGGTTGATCTGTCGAGCCTGCTGCAGACAATCGCCAATGATTTTGCTGATACGGGTGTCGATATTAAATTCCTAGGCCCGCGCCGGTTGGCGTTTATCTGTATGCCGCAGGGGTTGACGCGGGCGGTCTCAAACCTTGTCGACAATGCATCACGGTATGCGCAAAAAATCGAGCTAGAACTTGTCGACAGGCGGGATCGGGGCGTGCTCATCAAGGTCTCGGACGACGGACCCGGACTATCCGACGACTTGAAGTCGAAGGTCCTCCAACCTTTTTTCAAAGCCGATGAGGCAAGGCAGACGAGCGGGGAAGTCGATGGATTTGGCCTGGGCCTGTCAATTGCTCAAGGGATTGTAACGATTGGCCACAAGGGCAGCATGGCACTGCTCGACCGTAAGCCGCATGGCCTGAGGGTCGACATCGTGCTGCCGGAAATCAGATCCTGAGCGAAGCCAACCGGTTCTCCTTTCACGATGCAGCTGGACCAACCCTCGGTTCAGCCAGGTTCCGGACGGGCAACATCTCTCAACATCAAATCACACGGCGCAACAGCCAATTGATGCATCATGCACTGCAGCAGTTCCGGCTCCCATCGGCTTACGAAGCGGCAGGCCTGCAGACGCAGCACAATCTAACGCTGAAAGGCTACATATCATGAGACGCATCGCCCTAGCTTTGAGTGTTACGACCGCTCTCATTTCGTCTACAGCCGTCCCCGCATTGTCCCAGGTTGTTATTTACGGCGACGAAAGCACCGGCTCCTACTCGGTAGATGGCAATACCGAGTCTCGCTTTCTTCGTGCCTGGAACCGTGACCACGACAAACAGACCCGTTCCTATAGTCGTTCGCGCTTCGGCCCGGAAGACGTCATCAGTCTGCTCGAAGATCGTGGATATAGGGTCCGTGACGTCGAGGATGTCGGCGAGAGATATCTTGTCAGGGCTAGCCGCGGCGGCGAGAACCTGCTGGTCAGTGTATCGCGGTCAGGCGACATCATGGGTGTCGTGCATGATCGGTAGCAAGATCCAGCACGCCAGATCCGGCTCGTCAGCCTCACACGTTTTACCGCAGTGGAATGATGTCCATTTGCCCGAAGCAACCTTGTTCGCACGTCATCGCCAGGGGAAAATCAGGTCGGAAGACCCCTATGATGAATAACCCAAGGGATATTAGCCCATCCTTTCTCATGGGTCACAACGACGACCTGATTGTCGTCGAGCGGGTTTGGCATTATAGGTTCGACATCGACCACGCCAGTTCAGAGAAGCGCTGGCCGTTAGAATGGTGCCGTGTCGGTGCCGTGGTCTTCATGATGGGCGCTGTTTCGATTGGCTACCTGAAGCTCACCGATTACGGCGAAAAAACCTCGGTCGCCGTCGCCGCAAATGCGGCGGCGCCAATGCCGCCATCGGGCATTATCCAGGCAGTTCCGGTCGTGGACACCTCCCGCGCGAGGGACACCACCACGTTGACCGAGATCCCAGTTCCGATCAGCCGCCCGATGGTGATGGCACCAAGAGGTCCGGATAGCGCAAAACCGACGACGGTGCCTTCAGCAACAATCGTTCCCGCTGCTCGTCCGCGCCGGGATGGTTCCTGCATACGATATTGTGGATCCGCTCGACCTGTCATCTCCGGCTCAGTGTCTGAAGGAGAAACCGTAGATCGCGGTGGTCTCCAACCCCAAACCGAGGTGGAGCAACAAAACGTGTCTGCGGTTGATGGTGCCGGTTACATTCTCACGCAAACAGTGATCCTGCCGCTTACCACCTTAAGGATAGGCCGGGAGGCGATTGTTGGCATTTTCAGGCAGGATTGAACGCAGCCAAACCACAGGCGACGCCCTGGCCAAGAGGAGGGAATTGCGACGCGGGCGCGTTATGCAGCGTCTTGGCAACGGGTCTGGTCATCCGGATTGCAATGTTTGAAACGGCCGATGGGCAGCCGCGTGCGGTCCTACAGCAATGCTTTTCCGTCTGTTGCGCAATGCCGGCAATCTTCAAGACAAACAAATGTTTACATTCCGAAACTGCATGTCGGCCACCGTTTGAAGGATCCACTCATCCGGCAGATGATGAAACAATAGCGTACCCAACCAAAACTATGGTTCACACGCCGGAGGCCGCCTCGCCTAACATTAAATCCCGTCGCAACATAACCTAATACGAAAAGACACTCCGCAACACGATGCGCCAGTAGAGTTTGGTTCATGAGCTAAACGGGCTCAACCAGCGCTTAGTGTGTTCGCGCTCCGCGAAAAGGAATTTCCGATGAATTTGAAACTATTGGCTACAGCAGCGATTTTGCTCTCCTTTGCCGCGCCTGTCATTGCGGCCGACGTCATTGACGCACCGATTGCTGCTGTCGCACAGCTCCCATCGGCTTACAACTGGTCCGGCTTTTACCTTGGCGCCCAAGGCGGCTACAACTGGAACCAAGCAACGGTCTCCGGCACCGATAATGATATCGACAGTGGTATATTTGGCGTTCATGCCGGTTACAATTTCCAGAGCGGAAACATCGTCTACGGCATCGAGAACGACTTCAACTACAATTTCGAAAAGGGCGACAATGCGCGGGTTGAATGGGATGCATCTGCCCGTGGCCGCGTCGGCTATGCCTTGGACCGGACATTAATTTTCGCCACTGCAGGTGTTGCAGCCGCAGGAGCAAAGGCCAGCACACAAGGGATTGCCGAAAACGACAGTATCCTCATCGGCTGGACGGCTGGCGGCGGTGTCGAGCACGCAGTGACTGACAACATTCTGGTTCGCGGCGAATATCGCTACTCCGACTTCGGCAGCAAAGATTTTGGATCCTCGATCGGCGACGTCGGAGCAACCCAGCACAAGGTTCTTTTGGGCACGAGTTACAAGTTCTGACCTAGGTGTTCAGTCCGGCACCCGATTCCTCCAGTCTCGGGTTCCAAGGGTATCGCGCCCATTGGCCACACCCGCAATTGCGGGTGTGGCCAAGCCATATTCGGATAACGACAGCCGTGTCGATGGATTTGGCCAATAGCACACGAACGTCGATTGTGTTTCCGCCCTTTAACTGCGGGACATAGTCAAGTCTGTTTTGTCCGTGCCGGGGTCATGGTCCTTTGCAAGGTCATTGCCTCATGATGATGTTCGGGTCGGATGCCTCAACGTGTGCAGCGACGTCCCAAGGCGTCAGCCGAAACAACGAGGTCACCGCAACCACCGTCCCGGCGGGATGCCACAGGCCTGATTCAGCCCTGCGATTTCAGGAGAGTGCCATCTGTCAGGCCGGCTCCTTTCCCCACCGGAACGAGGTTCCATCGACCCAGATGCAGTGCAAAATGACCGCAAGCTTGCGTGCGACGGGGACCAGCGCTTTCTTCATGCCATTGCGTTTGGCAAGTCGAAGCCGCCGTGTTTGTAGTAGTGCAGGTCCAAACCGCAGATCCCGGCCCCGATGGCAACCTCCACCTGACTGGGACCAGGTGCGTCGACTGTCCGCTCTTCGATGCGAAGATCCTTTGCGGCATGGATGACGATGGCTTTCATGACTTTCTCCTCAGATCACGAGGGGTCGGCAGGGCCGCGCCGGCAAAAAGGGCCGCAAGGCTGTAGCGCATCAGCCTGCCATTCGCCTCGCGGGTCTCGATCGTGCCGGATGCGTGGCGCGGCTGGAGAAACACGTTGTCAAGCGCGAGGAAACGCGGATTAAGCTTGGGTTTCTCGATAGATAGTGGAGCATGAACTCGGCGTTCTCCCCAACATAGGAAGAGATCATCCTCTTGATTTGACGGTTACTGAGCAGTATTCTCAGACCAAAATCGTCAGCTCCGCAATTGTTGGACGCAATGGTCAAATCCGTCGTTTCGGCATCGGAGATCGCCGCAATCAGCAGCTCAGGAATCCCGCAAAGACCAAAGCCGCCCGCTGCCGTCGTCATACCGTCGTGGAGAAACCCCTCCAGGGCGTCGGCGGCCGAACTACAAATCAAATCTCCCTGCGCCAGGACGGCGTCTCCTTGGCAAAGAAAGCGGCAATTCCCTCCTGAGCCTCATGGGTCTCCCAGCGGTCAGCGAGTGCTATCGCAGACATCTCCGCGGCATCCGAGGGATCGGGGCCGGCGAGCTTGCCACAAAGGGCTTTGGCCTCGCTGACCGCACCCGGCGCGCATTGCAGAAAGGTGAGAACCTCCTCCTCAATCGTGGCGTCCAGGTCATCGAGCCGGCAAGCCCGGGCGACCAGCCCTGCTCGGATGAGAAATGCAGCATCGAAGGGCTTCGCGTTGAGGAACACCTGGCGCGCGAAAGCTTCTCCGAGACGCCGGATAACGAAGGGGCCGATTGTGGCGGGGATCAACCCAAGCCGGGTTTCCGTGAGGGCAAACCGGGTCGCTTCCTCCGCAACAACGATGTCGCAAATCGCGATCAACCCCAATCCGCCGCCATAGGCGGCGCCATGAACCCGCCCGATGACGGGTTTCGGCAGCGCATTCCAGTGCCCCAGCATGTTGGCCAGGCTGGTTGCCTCGGCCAGCTTCTCGGCCCGATCCTTGTCCGCCTGGGCGCGCATCCAGCCAAGGTCGCCGCCAGCGCAAAAGGTCCTGCCCTCGCCGGAAAGGACAACGACGCGTATGGCCGGATCCCTTGCCAGTATTTCGGCCGCCTGGGTGAGCTCGGCGATCATCATTGCGTTCATCGCATTGTACTTGTCGGGGCGTGCCAGCGTCACCGTCGCCACGTTGCGCGCGTCCACCCGCAAGTGAATGGTCTCATACGTCATGGGCTCTCTCCTCTCAATCTGCCTTGGATGCGATGGCCGCGACACAGGTTTCCGCAGCCTGCAGCGCCGTCCGGTCGATACCCGTATCGAAGCCGCGCCGTTCGAGCAGATCCAGGAGCGCGGACGTCGACAGATTGCCCTTCGCACCGGGAGCATAGGGACATCCGCCAAGCCCGCCGACCGCGCTGTCGAAGGTACGCAGTCCCATACCTAGCGAAACCGCCACGTTATCGAGCGCCGTATTTGCCGTGTCGTGAAAATGCCCGGCGAGTTCGCCTGGCGGAATGCCGGCAAGAACGGCCTCTAACATTCGCGAGACGGTGGCAGGCCTTCCCGCCCCGATCGTATCGCCAAGGCATATTGCGTAGCAGCCCATCCCGCGAAGCGCCAAAGCAGTATCGCGCACCGCCTCCGGTGCCACTTCGCCGTCATAGGGGCATGCGATGACGCAGGAGACATAGCCGCGCACCCGGATGCCCGCCTTCCCGGCCGCCGCGAGCAGGGGCTCGAAGCGAACCAGGCTTTCTGCAATCGAGCAATTGATGTTCTTCTGGCTGAACCCTTCCGAGGCGGATGCGAAAACGGCGACCTCGTCCGCCCCTGCGGCCTGCGCCAGTTCGAACCCTTTCATGTTGGGGGTCAGTACCGCATAGCCTGTCCCCGGCTGGCGGGTAATTCCTCTCATGACATCAAGCGCATCCGCCAGTTGAGGAACCCATTTGGGAGAAACGAAGCTCGTCGCCTCTATCTTCTCGAACCCGGCCCGGGACAGAAGGTCGATCAGCTCGATCTTCCTGGCAGTCGGAATGATCCGTTTTTCGTTCTGCAACCCGTCCCTGGGGCCAACCTCGTAGATGCGGACATGGTCGCTCATGCGGCGTCTTCCTCCAGCACGATGAGCACGGAACCGCCTTCGACCGCCTGGCCGGCAGCGCATTTGACGGAGACCACACGACCCGTGCGCGGGGCGACAAGGGCCGTCTCCATCTTCATAGCTTCGATGATGCCGAGCTTGGCGCCGCCTTGCACGACGTCCCCTTGCGAGACGGTGAGAGTGACGATCACACCTGTCATGGGAGCCGCCACGACATTGCCCGCATCCACCGCTACGCCGTTGCCCGCACGCGCGTCCGGCATGGATATGTCGCGCACCATGTCTGCCGTGCTGACGGAAATCAGAAGCCCGGCCTGGGGGCACGCCAGAAATACCTTCGCTTCGATCCGCGACATGGTTGGTCCGAGACGGGCGGTAATCCTATCGCCATCGATTTCGACTGCCCCAAGGACGATATCGTCATGCCCGCCGGACAGTGTCATCGAGCCGTTGCGGCGAAGCGTCAGGCGGCGGTCGAAGACCTCTCCGTCACAGACGAGGCGCAGATCATGGAAGGCCTCATCCCAGAGGCGCCAGCCGAAACGTGGCGCCCGTGGGTCGATGCCCAATCCAGCAATGGCGGCGATGGCCAGGTGGATCTCCGAAACCGGCGTGATGGCGATCAGGTGGTGCAGATCCCGTTCAATCAGGCCCGTGTCAAACTCTCCCTCGCCAAATCCCTTGTGCGATGCCAACCTGGCCAGAAATTCGGCATTGGTGGCGGTTCCGGCCACATGGGTGCCTCGCAGCGCAAGAATGAGCCGATTGAGGGCGTCGCGGCGATCCGTTCCGTGGCTGATGATCTTGGCGATCATCGGATCATAGAAGGGGCTGATATGGTTGCCCGAACATACGCCTGCGTCATTGCGGGCGTGGCTGGAAAAGGCCAGATGCTCGACTTTGCCGGTGGCAGGAAGAAATCCTCTGGCCGGGTCTTCCGCGTAGAGGCGAGCCTCGAACGAATGGCCGGAAATAGACAGTGCGTCCTGCGCCAGTGGCAGGGGCTGGCCCGCCGCGACGCGCAATTGCCACTCCACCAGGTCGACACCTGTAATGGCCTCCGTTACGGGATGTTCGACCTGAAGGCGCGTGTTCATTTCCATGAACCAGAAACCATCGGCACGCAGCGGTCCGGAACCATCCACGATGAATTCGATCGTTCCGGCGCCGGAGTAGTTGACCGCCCTGGCCGCTTTCACGGCCGCATCCGTCATCGCGGCACGAACCTCCCGGGTCATGCCTGGGGCCGGCGCCTCCTCCACCACCTTCTGGTGGCGCCGCTGCAGCGAACAATCACGCTCGAAGAGATGCACGACATTGCCATGGTTGTCGCCGAACACCTGCACTTCGATATGTCTTGGGGAGAGGATATATTTTTCGATCAGCACCTGCGGATCGCCAAAAGACGCCTGCCCCTCCCTTCGGGCGGAGGCAAGTGCGTCACGGAAATCCGCGGGATCGTCAACCCGGCGCATGCCCTTGCCGCCGCCGCCGGCGCGCGCCTTGATCAGCACGGGATAGCCAATTCCCTCAGCCTTCGCGGCCAGAAAATCGGGGTCCTGCTCGGCCCCCTGGTAACCGGGCACGATCGGCACGCCTGCCTCTGCCATCAGGTCCTTTGCCGCATCCTTCAGCCCCATGGCCCGAATTGAAGCCGCCGACGGTCCGATGAACACCAGGCCCGCCGCTTCGACCGCCTCCACGAAACCAGGGTTCTCGGACAGAAACCCGTAGCCCGGATGGACCGCCTCCGCACCCGTCGCCAGCGCGGCGGCAATCAGCTTGTCTCCGGCGAGGTAGCTTTCCGACGCTGGCGATGGCCCGATATGCACGGCTTCGTCCGCCAGCGAAACATGCAGCGACTGCCTATCGGCATTCGAATAGACAGCCACGGTTCGCACACCCATCCGCTGCGCCGTGCGGATGACGCGGCAGGCAATCTCACCCCGGTTTGCAATCAGAATCTTGGAAAAGGGAGGGGTCATCATCACATCCTAAACAAGCCGAATTTCGTTTCCTGGACGGGCGCGTTGAGCGTTGCCCGCAGCGACAGGGCAACCACGTCACGCGTCTTGCGCGGGTCGATAATACCGTCGTCCCAGAGTCGGGAGGACGCGTAGAGCGGGCGGGACTGACGTTCGAACATTTCGAGTGTCGGACGCTTGAAATCCTCCTCGTCCGCGACAGACCAGGAGCCACCCTTCGCCTCGATGCCAGCACGTTTCACATTGGCCAGAACCCCTGCTGCCTGAGCTCCACCCATCACCGAGATGCGGGCGTTGGGCCACATCCAGACAAAGCGCGGGCCGAAAGCCCGGCCACACATGCCATAGTTGCCAGCGCCATACGATCCGCCGATGATGACCGTGACCTTGGGCACCGACGCCGTGGAAACGGCGGTCACCAGTTTTGCGCCGTCCTTGGCGATGCCACCGGCTTCATATTTCGATCCGACCATGAAGCCGGTGATGTTCTGCAGGAACAGAAGCGGGATCTTGCGCTGGCAACACAACTCGATGAAATGCGCGCCCTTGACGGAGCTTTCCGAGAACAGGACACCGTTATTGGCAAGAATACCCACGGGTATGCCATCGATATGGGCAAAGCCTGTCACCAAGGTCGTTCCGTATCGCGGCTTGAACTCGGCAAAATCCGAACCGTCGACGATGCGCGCGATGATTTCGCGCACATCGTAGGGCGTTTTATCGTTCGCCGGCACGATCCCCATGATGTCCTCCGCCGGATAAAGCGGGAATTTCGGCATCCTCAAGTCGATATTTGGACGGGGCTTGGGGCCTAGATTGGCGACGATCTCGCGCGCCAGCGCCAGGGCATGGCGATCGTCATCGGCCAGATAGTCCGCGACGCCCGAAAGCCGCGTATGCGTATCGCCTCCGCCAAGGGTCTCGGCATCGATCTCCTCCCCCGTCGCAACCTTTACCAGAGGGGGGCCGGCGAGAAAGATCGTGCCTTGTTCACGAACGATGATTGTTTGATCGCTCATGGCAGGCACATAGGCACCGCCGGCCGTGCACGCCCCCATGACCACAGCGATCTGTGCGATGCCTTTCGCACTCATCCGCGCCTGGTTGAAGAATATTCGACCGAAATGGTCGCGATCGGGAAAAACCTCGTCCTGATTGTTCAGGTTCGCTCCGCCGCTATCGACCAGATAGACACACGGAAGCTCGTTCTCCTCCGCAATCTCCTGGGCGCGCAAATGCTTCCTTACGGTGAGCGGGAAATAGGTGCCGCCTTTGACAGTGGCATCGTTGCAGAGGATCATGCAATCGCGCCCTTCGACGCGGCCGATGCCCGCAATGGCGCCTGCCGAAGGCACTTCGTCATCGTAGTGCCCGCTTGCAGCAAAGAGCCCAATCTCGAGAAATGGGGAGCCGGGATCAAGGAGGGCGGCGACCCGCTCGCGTGGCAGCAATTTGCCGCGGGCCTTGTGGCGCACACGAGCCGCTTCCGAGCCGCCCTGCCTGATCCGTGTGGCTTCCAGTTCAACCGGCGCCAGCTGCGCTTCCATGGCAGACCGGTTTTCCTCAAACTCCGGCGCACCGGTCAGCACGTTGCTCGGCAATATCGTCATGCAATCTCTCCTGTCATTCGGGCGCCGGCCTCACGACCACCGAGCGGTTCGTTACCGGCGCAGACATGGTGGTCGAGGGGGCGTTGTCGGTTCACTGCTGCATTAGGCTCGGAAGCCACAACGTGATCTGCGGGAAGAGGAGCAGCAAAAGCAGGATGAAAAGCTCCACGATAATAAACGGAACCAGTCCACGGAATATCCTGCCTAGGGGCACTCCCGTCTGTGCCGCGGCGACATAGGCATTGAGACCCAGCGGTGGCGTCAGCAAGCCGATCTCGACCGTCTTCGTCACGACGATCCCGAACCACACCGGATTGAAGTCCAGCGCCATGGCGATCGGAAACATCAGCGGCATGGCCAGAGAGAGGATCGCAAGCTGATCCATGAACATGCCCATGACCAGCAGCGTGAGCATGATGATCGCCATGATGGTGCCACGCGAAAGTTCAGTCGTCGCGACAAACTCGAGAAGCGTGTGGGTGATGCGCGTGAACGCCAAGTAATTCGAGAAGATCGCCGAGCAGGCAACGATGGCGACGATCATCACGGTTGCGCGGATCGTGTTGGAGATTGACCTGTTCAATCTTGCAAACGAAATGGAGCGCTGGGCGATCACGATGATGAGCGATCCCATCACCCCGAGCGCCGCAGCTTCGGAAGGGGATGTATGACCGCCATAGATCGCGCCGATCACAAGCAGCAGCAGAGCCGTCATCGGTAAGACGTGACGACTGGCATTCACCGCCTTCTTCAACTCGAAGGGAGGGCCTTTCGGAGCCTGGTCCGTCATGTGGGCAATGATTTTTATGACGACGGCGAGACCTACCGCGGTCAGAAGCCCGGGAATGATCCCGGCGATGAACAGCTGCCCGATCGAAGTCTCCGTCAGCACGCCGTAGACAACGAGCACGATCGAAGGCGGTATGACAACGGCAAGGGTGCCACCGACGGAGACGACGGCCGCAGCCAGCCTGCGGGAATAATTGTGGTTGCGCATCTCGGGATAGGCAGAGGCTGCCATTGCCGCCGTTGACGCGGTCGAACTACCAACAAGCGCCGCAAGAATGACCGCGGCACCCACGGTCGCCATGGCAAGACCGCCCTTGACGTGCCCAACCCAACCCTGGCACGCGACGATGGCCCGCCGGGTCACGTCCCCCGCGGTCAGCAGTTCGGCCATGAGGATGAACAGCGGGATCGCGACAAGGATGAAGGAGGACGAACTGTCGAAAAATGTCCGCTCCAGCACGGCGAGCGCCGGACGCGATCCAAGTTGAACGGCAAGCCCCATGAAGCCGGCAAGCCCCATGGCGAATGCGATTGGCATCCTGAACACCATGAAAATGGCCAGTAGGACGAGTATGGGTAAAAAGGTCAGCATGTGGCGAACGCAAGCTCCTTTGAGGAGCAGCCGGTTCGAAGACCGACTGCTCTGACGGGGTCGGGAAAGGCGGCTGCGTTTACTGGGCCGTCAGTTGTTTATAGGTATCCAGCACCGCTTTGGCCTTGTCGCCACCCATGCGGCTCGACCAGTCAGCGGCCACGAGCGCCATGCCTTCATCAAGGGCCGTGAGCTCTTCATCGCTAAAGCTGTAGGTATCGATGCCGGCTGCCTTCCATTTTGCGATGAGAACGCTGGCGCTGTCGTCCTGAGCCTGTGCGACATGAACAGCGGTCTCATTCCCGGTTGTCACCATGGCGTCCCGGATTTCGGGAGCGAGGCTGTCGAACAGATCGCTGCGAACCACCATGACGAAGCTGTAGCCGCCGAATGAGCCATTGGTGGAAATGTGGCTCACCACCTCGTTCAGCTTGTATCCCGGCACCGAGGCCAGCGGAAACAGGATCGCATCAAGCCGCCCGGTTTCGACGGCCGTGTAGACTTCCGGGCCTGGGATGGAGATGCCGACCGCCCCCAGGCTGCGCGCAGTCATGGCCTGGGTTCCGCCCGAGGTGCGCACGTCGATCGCCTTCCATTCAGCGGGCATGCCCAGTCGCTTCTTGGACAGCACCTGGTAGGGAGGGAGAACGAAGCCGAAGACTGGTGTTACGCCGTTCGCCAGAAGCTCATCGCGCAACGGTCCTTCCTTCAACATAGTCTGCAGCGCCTTGGTGCCCTGGACGGCCGAGTCGTAGAAGCCCGGCAGGTCCACCACCGAGTTCAGCGGCAAGGATTCCGAGTGGTAGCTCGGACCCAGAAGTGCGGCATCGCGAATACCGCTTTTGACGGCGTCGAGCTGCGCCTTGGCCTTCGCCGCCTGCTCGGCGGGGAAATGGTTGAAGGTAATCTTGCCGCCGGTGGCCTTTTCGACGGCCGCCATCCATTTGGTCGTGCCCTCCACCGATACGATATGGCTGGTGGACTGGAAGTCGCTCAGGCTCAGCGTTTCCGCCTGCGCCTCGACAGCGACCAGAGCGAGCGCAACGGCCAAGCCCGCCACGGGCTGTTTCATATTCACGGTCTTCATTTTCAGTCTCCTCCCTGAATTGATTTCCTAATGGATCGGTTTAGGTGTCTCACTTTGCAAAGCGTCATAGAGCAGCCGAACGGCCAGGACTCCACAGCCCAGAGGCACCGCGGCATAGGCCCACCCCAGCGGCCAATCGACCACGCCGAACTGGGTCTGCCCTCGCACAAAGGCATTCAGCGCATTTTTTCCGGACATGTAGGTGACGGCGAAGAAGAAGGCGGACGGAAGCAGCAGACACAGCTTGACGACCGCCTTTCCCCACAGCCCCGGAAGTTGTTCCGGCAAGAAATCCAGGGCGAGATGGCCGCCATCACGAAAAACCCATGACAGGGACAAGGTCGCCAGGGCCGGCATCAGATAGAGTTCGGTCAACTCGAACTGAAACTGCACAGGCTCGCCGAATATCAGTCGCAGCAAAATGTCCGCATTGATGATGACAACGATGATCACGAGGCTGAGGCACCCCAGCAAATGCAGGGTGTCCTCGATTTTTCTTAGAATGATACCGATGACGTTCAACCTATCCTCCCAGCGGTTGGCCGTCGGCTGCCTCAGCGTTTGGGCAACTCGACGACAACGGAACCAAGAGCAGACAATTCGCCGTCCTGCTGCACGGCACGCTGCTGGATTTCCAGCAGATAGCGGCCGCCTTCCCCGAACTTGCGGATGACGGTACCGTTGATCAGGATGATATCGCCTTCCGGGTTGTGCCGGCGGACCTGGCATTTCGCCTGCCGCAGGAAACCGTCGTCACCCATCCAGTTTGTGACCTGATGGGTCAGCCAGGACGTGCGCTCCGGACCGTAGTCATAGGCACCGGGCGCACCAACCTCGAGCGCGAATTCTTCTTCCCAGTGAACCCGTTCGGGGCAATCGGGAATGCCGAAGCGGTTCTTGATACCAGCCGACGGATGCTTCTGCTGCAATTGCCAGGCAAGCTTGTTGGCGCGGATATAGAGGCCACCCCAACCCTGCGCATAGGCAATGAAGCCGGTCGCAGTCATCGGGCCCTTGACCATGGTCGGCAGTTCGTCGCCCTCGGCCACGTCGTCCCAGTAACGGGTTTTGGCGCCGCGGACCTCTTCCTGCTCGTAATACTTGTAGTATTGGTCGAGCTCTTGCTGGGTGTAGACACGGCGGCCATTTTCCTTGGCCTTCGTGTATTTCGTACCGTTCTCGCGGGCTTGATCGCGATCGGTGCGGAAGCACCAGCTGTCGGCGTCAGCCAGCAGATCACCAGTTTTGGCATCGTAGAAGTCCACGTGATAGATCTGCTGGACGGCCCGTCCGGCAAAGCGGGTATCGTGCTCCACCAGGTCCTTGAGAAAGGCCTCAGTCCGGAACTCGGTATTGCGCGGAATGACCTTGTGCCAGTTCCAGTTCGCGCCCGACCACATCGCATGTACCCCGGGAAGGCCGCCGACATAGCCCGAAATGATCCGGCTGGTCGCAAACAGGAAGCTCGGGAGCGCGATCACATCGCCGTATCTGGTGTTCTTCGCGTAATCGGGGTCGCACCACAGAGGATTGTCATCGCCAATGCCGTGCGCATAGTGACGGATATTGTCGCGCGTCGCCTCATAGCACCACGGCTCGACCGTCTTTTCGATCTTCACGCCAATGCGCGTGCGAAGATCGTCGAGACCCTCCTGCGTGATTTTCGGAAACTTCCGGATCATTTCATTCATCATGTTCCTCCTTGAAATATGGGGTCGCGCAACCGTCAGCCGGCGGCGGAAAACTTCTGGGCTTCCTGATCTCGCAGGATTTTTCGGTTCACCTTGCCTGCCGGGGTCTTCGGCAGCTCGGTAACAAATTCGATCTGGCGGGGGTATTCGTGACGGGCGAGCTTGGCGCGCACATGCTCCTGAATGCTCTCCGTGAGACCAGGCGTTTCACCCGTCTTTGGAATGATGAATGCCTTGACCACCTGTCCGCGCAGGCTGTCGGGCGTTCCGATCACACCGCATTCTGCCACGGCCGGATGGCTCAAGATCGCATCCTCGACCTCGACGGCGCCGATGGTCCAACCTGCCGAGATGATCACGTCGTCGGCCCGGCCGCCGTGATAGAAATAGCCATCCTCGTCGACGCGTCCGAGATCCTTTGTCGGGAACCACTGGCCGCCCTTTCTGACCATCAGTTCGCCGGTCTCCCCGGCAGAACAGCGAGAACCGTCCGGCCTCTGGACTTCCACTTCGACACCTGGGACGGCCTTGCCCATTGCACCGTCCCGCACCTCGAGGTCGTCCGCGCCGGGATAGTTGGCGATGATGACGCCGATCTCGGTCGTGCCGTACATCGAGCGAACCTTTTTCCCGAACACCTGTTCGACATAGGCCGCAGTCTCGCTGTCGATCGGCTCGCCGGTGAAGGACAGCTTTTCGAAACTGTAGGTAAAATTCTCGGCTTCCCCGGAGTTTCGCATCATGCGGTAGTGGGTTGCCGCGGCGGTGAGATTGGTGATCTTGAAATCCTGCAGGGCCTTCAGGAGACGCACCGGATCAAACCTGCCGGAGAAGGTCCCGGTGGAGACCCCCATGGCGAGCGGCGCGAACGTACCGTGCCAGAGACCGTGTCCCCAGGCTGGCGAAGACGGGCAGAAGAAGCGATCACCGGGCCGAATGCCGGTCGCATAGAGGGCAGCGACCATAAGAGTGACGATGGACCGATGGTTGTGGTGCACGGCAGCCGGCAGTAGACGGGTCGTCCCGGAGGTATATTGCAAGACCGCGAGATCATCGCTGCTCGTGTCCCAATCGAAGACCGACGGCAGGTCGTCCAGGCTCTCGAGGAATGCGTGATCCGCGACCATCACGTTCTTCGCTCCGCCCTCCCTGGCTTCCGAGGCCTTTTCGGCATTGGTGAAGAAGATTTCCGGATCACAGTCGCCAATGCGCAGCCTGATGCCGTCGGGCCCGAAGAGTGTGAACATCGGAACCGCGACTGCGCCTGCCTTAATCGCACCGAAGATCGCGCAGTAAAACGGCAGCGATGGCTCGATCATCACGGCAACGCGGTCGCCTTTCTTGATGCCCCGTCCTTTGAGGAAGTGCGCGATCTGTGACGAGCGACGCGAGATTTCCGCGAATGTGATGATCTCGTTGCGGCCATCAGCATTGGCGATGCGCAGCGCGACGGCCTCTCCGTTGACGTGACGATCGATACACTCATGGGCAATATTGAACCGTTCGCGCGTGCCGTCGAACAGGTCCCAAAGCGCCTCTTTCGTGTAGTGCTTCTGCGCATCCGCATAGGACGTGTAATCCGTCAGCGTCATATGGCCTCCTCCCAATTCCCTCACTCCGCAAGGGGTTCCGCCACCCGTTGTGCTCGTTGACAACGGTAGAGGGATCGATAGAGTATTGTCAATACGCTTTTATTATTGTATATATACAATGTTTTTGGCGTTTTGGGAGCAGGTGAAATGAGAGACGACGACACGAGCCAAGCCAGCAAGAGACAGGTGCCAGCCGTCACGCGGGCCATTGCAATCCTCAGGCTTCTGGCACGCTCGAACGACCCCGTCGGGGTCAATCCGATCGCCCGCGAGCTGGATCTGGTGCCCAGCACCTGCCTGCATATCCTGCGGGTCCTTCAAGACGAGGGACTGGTCGAATTCGATTTGAGAACAAAGCGATATTCCATCGGCGTCGGCATCCTGCCGCTGGCGAGGTCAGCCCTGCAGAAGAACACATTCTCGGTGATGATCCAGCCGCGGCTGTCAGAATTGTCGGCGCGCTTCAGCGTCACGGCCATTGCGACGCAGCTATCCGAACCAGGCCAAATGGTCGTGGTGGCACTGTCTCAATCGCCTCTGCCATTTCGCCTCCAGGTAGATCTCGGATCGCGCTTTCCTCTTTTGATATCCGCGACAGGCCGACTGTTTGCCGCGTTTGGCGGGATGAGCAGGGAGGCCCTCCAGGGCGAGTTCCCGAAACTCGTATGGGACCATCCCCCGTCGTTCGCCGACTGGCTCAATGAAGTCGACGAAGCGCGCGCGCGTGGATTTGCCGTAGATCACGGCACCTACATTTCCGGAGTGACCGTTGTAGCCGTTCCCGTCTTCAACACGCGAAAGCAAATGATCCGTTCGCTCGTCGCTATCGGTATTACCGAAAGGCTGGAGGACGGGGATATCCTTAAGCTTGCAGGAGCCCTGACGGATGCCCGCAACGACATCGAAAACATGCAAATCACAGCAGGGAATTGAAATGACAGGCACGAGGGAGGAGAGAAATTGGAAGGCTTTGAACGCAGGCGCGTTTATGGCGATGGTGGGGCCTTTGACCAAAGCGCAGGATGAAGATGGGAGCTTCGTTTATGCGCTGCAAACAAGGAGCGAGCACGAAAATGCGCTGGGCCTGATCCATGGCGGCGTCATCACCGCGCTTCTCGATCAGGCGATATCGATGGTGGCCTGGACGGCCGCAGACCGCGCGCCGACCGTCACCGTGCAGATAGACACACGATTTGTCAGCGCCGCACGGCCCGGCGCATTTCTGGAGGCGCGCGCAAAGATCCGGCACCAGTCGGGGTCCCTGATGTTCCTTGACGCTGACGTGTCCGACAGCGGAAATGCCGTAGCCTTGGCCACCGCAGTCATGAAAATTCTAAGAAAGGCGGCATGACATGCAAGGCATGGAGCACAGCAGAGGCCCCCTCACCGGCATCAAGGTCCTCGATTTCTCACGCATTCTCTCCGGACCCTATGCCTCGATGGTGCTCGCCGATTTCGGGGCTGAGATCATCAAGATAGAGCCGATCGAAAAGGGCGACGAGACCCGCAATTTCCCGCCGTTCGTCGGCGGGATGAGCCATTACTACATGGCGTTGAACCGTAGCAAGAAGAGCGTTGCGCTTGACCTGAAATCTCCTGAAGGTGTCCAGATTGCCCGGGACCTGGCTGCGCAAAGTGACATCGTCCTGGAGAATTTTCGGCCAGGGGTGATGGAAAGGCTGGGACTTGGCTACGAGACGCTCAAGACGGAGAACCCATCACTGATCTATTGTTCGATCACGGGCTTCGGAAAAGACAGCCCGCACGCCGATAAACCCGCCTTCGATATCGTGGCCCAAGCCCTTTCAGGCGTCATGAGCATCAACTGCGAACCCGGTCAGGCCCCGAACAAGCTCGGCCTGCCCCTGGGCGATATGGCAGGAAGCATCTATTCGATCTTCGGTATCCTAGCAGCTCTGCTTGATCGCAACCGGAGTGGTCAGGGACGGCTGGTGGAAATCGCCATGCTCGACAGCCTGATCGCCATGCAGGGCTATCTTTCCCAGATCTATTTCCTCACCGGAGAGAGTCCGAAGCCCGTCGGTACGCAGCATCCGAGCATCGTTCCCTACGGGTCATTTCCGACCGCGGATGGACACGTCATCGTGGCCTGCCTGACCGAACGGTTCTGGCACAATTTTGCGCGCTGCATCGACAGGCCGGATCTTATCGAAGACCCTAGGTTTGCTCTCTACGAGGACAGGCTCCGGAACCGCGATCAACTTGAACCCATCATTCTGAGCCGCCTGGCGAGTGACAGCACCGAATATTGGCTGGAGCGTCTGAGCGCCTTCGACGTGCCAAACGCTCCTATCCTGTCCATCGGGGAAGCCCTTGAGCAGGAGCACGTGACTGCGCACGGTCTCATCGAGACCGTGGAGCATCCCAAGATCGGCAGTCTGCGCATGGTCCGCGGCCCAATCCTTTTCGATGGACAGGGGCCGGCCCCCGCTTCTCCGCCGTCCCTGTTGGGCGAGGACACCTATGAGATCCTGTCTGAAAAGCTCGGCTTCAATAGACAACAGCTAGATGATCTGCAGGCGCGTGCGGTCATCTCTTGATGGAGATAGCCGCATTGTTTTGCCTGCGAAAATCGTCTTAAAGCTCTTGAAGGGAGCCGAACTGACGGCCCAGTGGTTACGCTGTTGAGCGGGCGGCAGTCATCAGCGGGATGATCATCGATCGGCCAACCTGAACCAAGGCAACACGAGGGACTTGGGAAGTAATCAGTTGAACCTTGACGAACCAAAGTGGTTCAAGGATATTCAAGGTGAACAACTGAGGACCTTTTCATGACCGCATTCACGATCCGCGTCCCGGACGAGGTGGCCGACCGCCTGAACCAGATTGCTCAAAAACTCGACCGTTCCCGCTCTTACATGGCAGCACAGGCCATTGAAGATTTTGTGGCGCGCGAAGAATGGCAACTCGCGGAAATTGAAGCCGGCATTGCCGAGGCGGACCGCGGCGAATTCGCCAGCGACGACGACGTGGCGCGCGTGGTCGGCAAATATGTCAAGGCGACTTCTCGATCATGAAGCAGAGGCGCATCCGCTGGACCGTGCGGGCGTTGCGGCGACTTGACGAAATCGGCGCGTACATCGAACAAGACGACCCAGATGCCGCTGCACGAGTCGTTGCCCGACTCGTAGCTTCCGTTGATATGCTCGCAGAGATGCCGGCCGCTGGACGCATCGGTCGTATTGCCAACACGCGCGAAGTAGTATTGTCCGACATTCCCTACATCATCCCTTATCGGGTTCGCCAAGACATCGAGATCATTACCGTAATGCATGCCTCTCAGAAATGGCCGAAGAGGCTGTAAAGGCAGCGCGTCGCCTGGACACAACACCGGCAAGCGGCTGCTCCGATCGCCTTGAACAGATACGAACCTGCGACCTGCCTTTCTGCCCCCCTAAATAGCTGAAACTTCTGCTACTTAGGTTCGTGGTACGGGCGCAAGGCTGAATTATGGAGCTCACCGTCTGGGGTGTTAGGCGGGACCTTTAAGTTCATATGCCAAGCGTCAAAGGTCATCTTGGAATGCCGCTTGACGCTTAACCCGCCATGAGTCGCGAGCGAGTGAACCAGGAAAGCCGTCGCTAGCGCGACCCTGTATGGCGCCTTTAAGACGGTAGCATCGCCAGAGTCGAACCCCTGACATTCAATTTCACCGAGACTCTCGTCTCCACGCTGACGTCATTGCCATCGATTTGTTCTACCAACAGGGCGACAGCAGCCGCGACCTGCAGCTCGGGATGCATATCAATCGCTGTGATGGGCGGTCTGCTCAGTTGCGCACGCAGCCCATCGGAATCCTGGGCGACCAAGAGATCTTCAGGTACTCTGATACCCAAGGACTCTGCCGCGGCAACGACTGCCGGTCCAAAATCTTCTATGAGTCCGATGATGGCTCGAGGTGGATTGGGGGCCGAAAGTACGGCACGGGCTACGGTAAAGGCAGCTTCAAAGATCTCCCGGCGCGTGCGTACCTCGCTGATCGGGACTGTATGGGAGACCGCCGGCATGTCGTGAGCTTGCATCCAATCAACATAGGACTGCAACTCTTCACTGAGCATGTCCCAGGGCAAGTCATGCGTCAGTAATGCAATGGAGGTTGCTCTGGCCTCAAGCAGGTGCTCGAGGAGCGTTACCATGGCACTGTGGGTGTCTGAGCACACGGTGCAACTATTGCTGCTTTGGGCGTCGCGCCCAAGGAGAACATGCGGGATACCACTTTTCATAAGAACCTGTTTACGGGGGTCGCCTGGAACAGGATCCAAAAGAATCAACCCGTCCAACCCCAGACGCGCCGCCTCTTCGGCCGAGTAGGTCGTGTGAAGCAAAGTTAGAACACGGCCCGACTCGAAAACCGCCTGACTCGCAGCTGCAACAATACGTCCGTACCAATCCGATGACAGCAATTCGTGCAAGGAGAGATTGGCTACCTGCGGCAGGAACAAGCCAATTGCATCTGATTTACCAAGAACCAAGCTACGCGCTGCACGACTGGGAGCGTAGCCAATGCGTTGTGCGGCATCCGATATACGTGTTCTGGTTTCTTCATCAACGCGTCCTTTTCCATTGAGTGCATGGGAGACAGTGGTCGCTGACACGCCTACGGCGCGTGCCACGTCCGCAATGGTCGGGCGTTTTTTTTTGTTCATCTGAAGTACGTATCAAACAGTGTTGACAACTCGCAAGATCTTCGCCAATTTTGTCTATGCCAAAACGTTTTGGCACGGTTGTCTGCAGGAGAGGTCGAACGCATGCCAAAATCTGAATTACGCCGTGTCAACAATACCTCGACAGAAACCGTCGCGCACAAAATTGGCGCATGGCAACTGGTGTTCTTCGTCATTGCGGCCGCCGCGCCACTAGGTTTCTCACTTGGCGCCATTCCACTGATAATTGGGCGGGGCGGTGTGGCAGGCGGTGCAGCAATCTTCCTGTTTGCTGCACTCACTCTTGCGATCTTCGCAGTCGGATACATCGCCATGGCTGCGCGCCTCAGTCGAGTGGGAGGCTTATACGGCTTCGTTTCAGAGGGACTTGGTCCTGCAGCTGGCGCGGGGGCCTCTTACGTTGCACTTCTGGTATATGCCTGTGCAGCGATTGGCGGTGGTGGTGCCTTCGCAGTGTTTATCGACGCCGCCGCTCAGGACCTATTAGGGTTCACCATGCCTTGGTATGCTTGGGCATTGGGGATGACACTGCTCGTCGGCGTACTGGGCACCCGTAGTGTCGCAGTCAATGCGCGCCTGCTGGGAGTGGTGATTGTGCTTGAAGTCGCCATATTGGTGGCACTGTCGATGGCAATCCTGCTAAATGGAGGGCCTGAAGGCCTCTCACTGATACCGATCTCGCCCTTTGCCGGTATCGATTCTCACATTGGCGTACAACTGGCAATCGCTATTGCGGCATTCGCCGGTTTTGAGGCCACTATCCTGTACTCCAAAGAGGCAAAGGATCGCCATCGCACTATTCGCAATGCGACCTTCGGTTCGCTCGCCATGATGGGTGGACTGTACATGTTGGTAACCTGGGCCGTCATCAGCGCCTATGGCGTCAGCAATGCGATGAACGTCGCCAATACAGACGCGACCACACTGTTCTTTACGGCTGCCAACAAATACCTCGGCAGCTGGGCAGTTAAAGTCCTGGAGGTCCTCGTGGTCGCCAGTTGGTTTGCCTCAGTACTTGCATTCCACAACGCGACGGCCCGCTACCTTGCGGCGATGGCAACCGATGGCTTAGTTCCAAAAAAACTGGCGCTATTGCATCCGCGCTTCGGCTCTCCTTGGATCGCAAGCATCGCTATGACGGGCACGGCTATCCTCGTCACCTGCGCCTTCATTATTGGCAATGGCGATCCGTATCTTGATTTGTTTGTGCTCGGCTCAGCGCCTGCTGTCATCGGAATTCCTGCCCTTGAAGTCCTCACAAGCCTGGCGATTCTGGCATTCTTTCGACGGTCAAGAATGGGAGCTCATGTGGTCGAGAGAGTTATCGCTCCGTTCACGGCATGCTTGCTGATCGGCATCGTTCTGGTCACGATCGTATTGCAGATAGATTTTTTCACAGGACGGTCTGGTTGGGTGAACTGGATTATCCCAGGCTCGATTGCAGCCGCTATGATAGTCGGCATGCTGCGTTTCAGGACGCTGAAGCTGATCGACGCCCCGAAACCAGTAGTCTGATTAGAATGCGAATACGGTGCAGCAAATGACTTATGATCCATTTTCCCGAGGTATGTTTCCTGTCGGAGTTAAATCGGACGAGTGGCTACACGCCTCGCTTGACCGCAGCGTTCCCGTTGAGATCTGGTACCCCGCAACCGATGCAATCGCGGGAGACGATCTGAATCCCAGCACCCAGGATAAATTTGTTCCTGGGTGGGTTGCTGGTGAAGGTGGAGATGATATGAGTCGTCAGGCTGCGGTGCGCAATACAACCGCTCGCGCTGAGCCAAACCCACTTATTCTTCTAATCCACGGTTGGGCGGGCTTCAGACGAGAAGCGAGCTTCATTGGCACACATCTCGCGAGTCATGGTTATGTCGTGGTTTCGCCCGACCTCCTGGGCAGCACATTCCAGGACGTTGATGCGTTCTTGAATTCGCAAGAGCCTGTGGGCAGCCCCGAAAGCCTCGATGCCCACATGACGAATATTGCGCAAAACCGAAAGGATACCGTTCCCTTCCTCATTTCCACAGCAACGCAAAAGCTCAATGTGCTAGCCGAAGATGTTGGAATCGTCGGGGCCAGCTTCGGCGGCTGGACGGCACTGTGTGCACCGGCATGGGATGCGCGAATTGCCGCCATCGTCCCAATGTGCCCGGCCAACAGTATGGCACCGGCTGCTGATCTCAGTTCCTCTGCCCTCGACATCGATTGGCAATGGCGGCGTGCGGTACCGACGTTGCAACTCGTGGCGGACAGGGACGCCCTGCTACCTCTGTACGGTCAACTCAATGTGTTCAGGTCGATTCCGGCAGATGCGTGGAAGCGTATGGTCATTCTCGCGAACGCAGATCACAATCACTTCGTGGACGATATCGATGTAGGGCAAGAGTGGCTTCGCGACTACGCAAAGCGCTTGGCACGTCTGTTCCCACAAGGACCGGCGCAATGGGATGTCGTAGCGAAGACCGTGGTATCTCCTCAAGAAATCTGCCGGGGAGCCGACGCGCATGTGGCTTGGCGTGGCCTGACATTGGCACACATGGACGCACACCTTCGGGGCGATCAGCAAGCGTTCGATTTGCTCTGCGGGGACATAGAAAGTCTTTTGGCCAACCATGACATTGTCGTAAGCACGGTGGGCAATCATGTCTGACGAACAGGCTGACATCGGCAATCTTATTGAAACGGCCTACGAGGCATTGGCATTTGAGCCAGGCAGCGCACCGCGATGGGACTTGTTTTACAAGGTTTTCCACGAGTCCGCGATTTTGGGTGTGAGAGTCTTTCCAGCCGACGCAGAAATTTCCATTCTGGATCTTCCCCGTTACACGCAGGCACAGCTCGCGAATGGCATTAAAGAAAACGGCTATTCCGAAACTGTCGGCAAAAGAAATATTCGAATATTGGGCGACGTGGCAGTTGCCGAACAATACTTCACGATGAATTTTCCAAGTGGCGTACAAAACGCCGCGATAGACTTTTTTTCTTTGGTTCGAACCCAAGGTCGCTGGAGGATTGTCTCAGTTGTAAGTGACAACGTCGGGCAGGGAGAAAATTGATATCACGAGAGTTGACGATATTGACCCGCAACTCTGGCGCCTGGACGCTCTCGACAGTATCGCCATTCGGACGTCACCATAGCGACTTTCGTGGGGCGGATAGTGCATCATTGCGTGACAATTTCAAAAGGCGGCATTGTTGCCAGTTCCGCAAATGCAGAACTGGCAACAGCTTTATTAGGGAAGGGTGACCACGAGTTTGCCGGCAACTCTTCCGCTCGCGCTGCGCCGCTGCGCATCCGCGACCTGATCGAGCGAAAAGACCTGCTCGATTGGGAGGTCGAACGCCCCCATTGAATAGAGTTCCGCTACATGCCTGAGGGCGATTTCAGGGTGGTCGTGTTGCGACGTCGTGACTTGCGCACCGTGCTTGGGTGCATCGATATCCGCGATCGACAGAACACGGGCCGCATTGCCCACGATCTCGATGAGATCGGGGATCACACCCGCTCCGGCCAAGTCAAGTGCCGCATCACCCCCCTGCGGTGAAAGTGCGCGGACGCGGGCTGGCAATCCGGATCCGTACGTCGTCGGAACGGCACCGAGCTTGCGAAGATAGTCGTGCTTTGCTTCGCTTGCCGCGCCGATCACGTTGACGCCGCGATGGCGCGCCACCTGGATGACGGCGCTGCCGACGCCGCCCGAGGCGCCGACCACCACCAGCGTCTCTCCGACTTTGCTACCAACCAGATCAAGGATGCGCGTCGCAGTCTCGCTGACAATCGCAAGGCCGCCTGCCACCTCGAACGACATGTCGTCGGGAGTATGTGCCCAACTGGTCAACACCGCATGTTCTGCCATGGCTGTCCGGCGAACGGTGATACCGAATACACGATCGCCGACCGCGACATTGGACACGCCGTCGCCCACTTCGTCGACGATACCCGCCGCCTCGGCGCCGACGCCGCTGGGGAGATCTATCGGCATGAAATCACGGTACAGTCCCGACCGCAGCTTCCAGTCCAGAGGGTTGACGCCTGCCGCCCGAACCGCGACGCGGATCTGGCCGGCGCCGGCGTGCGGCGCAGCGATGTCGACAATCTGTAGAACGTCGGGTTCGCCATAACTTTCGTATTGAACGGCTCTCATGGATCTTTCCTTTTCATTTTGAATAAGGTGCAAAGCGATTGAGGTCTCGCTGCCTGCGTTTCAACAGTTTGGTGCTGGGCACCATGTCCGATCACCGGCAAACCACCCAGCACCGGTGCATCAACGCAAGCCGCCGCTGGCCAGAATGTTCTCGCCGGTCACGAAGCGCGCATCGTCGGACGCAAGGAACGCAACGACGCGGGCGATATCGTCCGGCTCTCCGGCGCGGCCGAGCGGCGTTTGCGAGACGATGCCCGCTTCCATCTCAGATCCTGCGATGCCGGCCGCCTTAGTTCCCTCTGTGGCGACGAAGCCGGGGCTGACGACGTTGACGCGGATCTTCCGAGGCGCGAGTTCCTTGACCAACACTTCCGAAATTGCGTTCACCGCTGCCTTGCTCGCGGTATAGATCGATGTGCCCGGCGAACGCAGGGTCGTGATCGAAGACGAGATGTTGATGACGCTCCCGCCTTCCTGTAGGTGCTTGATCGCAGCCTGCGTTGTCAGCAGCACGCCAAGCACGTTGACGTCGAACACATGCCGATATTGAGCTTCGGTGAACAGCTCGACCGGACCGGCTTCCCAAACGCCCGAGTTGTTGACGAGGATATCGAGCCGACCGAACTCGGACACGGCCGTCTCGATCAGCGCCTGTGCTTCAGTGGCAATGGAGACGTCGCCCTGGACGGCAATCGCCTTGCCTCCTGAAGCCTTGATGGCATCGACGACTGCGTCTGCCCCTACCCTGCTTGAAGCATAGTTGACGACGACGGCCGCGCCGTCCTTCGCCAAAGCTTTGGCGATGCCCGCGCCGATGCCTTTCGACGCTCCGGTTACGACTGCGACCTTGTCTTGGAGCTTGCTCATTCTCTGTACCTCTTTTGCGTTGCGAACGTCAGGCAGCGCAGAAAGAGCCGCTCTTGTTCAATAGTTCGGAAATTATGAACTATTGAACAACGTGTCAAGCCGGTGTATGTGAGAAGGCATGAGACCATTTTTTCATCCCTCCATCGACGACGTTCAGCCGGAAGCGATCCTTCACGCGCTCTCGGATCCCAATCGCGCAGCGATCTTTGTCAACATCATGCGAGCGGGCGGCATTCAGACGTGCTCTGCCGTCTCGGCCTTGGGTGATCGGGTCATTCCGAAATCGTCGCTGTCGAACCACTTCAAGGTGCTGCGCGAAGCAGGATTGATCCGCAGCGAGCGTCACGGCGTGGAAATGCGAAATCATCCGCGCTTCGCCGATATGGAGGCACGTTTCCCGGGTCTGCTTCCAGCCATCATCACCGCCTATGCTTCGAAAGTCGTCGAGGCGTCAGAACGGACGACCGGCTAGCGCACAAGGTGATGCGGCTGATGTTTGCCTGCAGCGGATCCCCCTCTGTGGCGGCCGACATATCCCGCGCATTGCGCGCGGATCAGCCTGTGGCGTGCTCGTGCGCGCAGTCCAACTAAGACGCGTCTGGATGGTTTGGGCGGCTTGACGCCTAAGATACGCTTTTGCCAGAGGCAGTGGCGCTGCCCGCCTTGCGCCCACGCGTTGCCGGCTTTGCTGGAACGTCAGTCCCATATTCCCGCCACCAGGCAGCCAAGGCCTCCATCGTCGGCTGGAGACCGCGGGCCTTGGCCGTTATCTCATAATCCACCCTCGGCGGAACCTCGGCAAATATCGTACGAGAAATCAGGCCGTCGGCTTCGAGCTCCCGAAGCTGTGCCGTCAGCATGTGCTGCGTGATACCCGGGATCGCCTTTCGCAATTCACCGAAGCGATAGACCCGCTGGTTGAGCAGCCACATGATCTCGAGCTTCCACTTGCCCGAGAGCAGCATGAACGCTCTGCGCATCTCGTCCTGCATTGTCGCGACACGGTCTCCATTGGTCTGGTTTTCCATACTTACCACCAAGAATTCATCCTACTTGCGCTTCCCGCTCATAGTCTACATTTTCAATACACGCTCCACCGCATCATGGAAATGCGCCAGCGCCCAAAGAAGCCATTTTATCGAGGACCTCACCGGGCCCACTGGTGGGCAGGAACCCCTATGACCGAAACCAATCTATACTGGATAGCGACAGCGCTGCTGTCTCTGCTCTATATGTCATCAGCTCTGCTTTATCTGACGAGGAGCGAGCAAGTCCGGCAGATCATCGTCAAGCTGGGCTATCCCGGCTACCTCGTACCGGTCCTGATCATCGTCAAGCTGCTCGCCGTGGCGGCGATCCTTTCGCGCATCAGCGTGGGGCTCAGCGATCTCGCCTATGCCGGGATGTTCTATCACCTGGCCTTCGCCGTTCTCGCTCATCTGGGCGTGCGCGATATCAAGGCGGCGCTACCGGCGGCAGTCGGTCTTGCACTGATCGCCGGATCATTTCTCACACAGAACGCCGCAAGAGAGATGCCGTCGCCCTACGCTCCCTTCGTATCCGAAACGATTGGTGATGTGCGATGAGGGAGCGGCCCCTTGGAGCAACCAGCTCAAATCACTGACCGGCGCTGGATCCGCCATGCGCCAGTCATCAGCAACGGGCAACGCCACTGCGTAACCCACATCTCAGCCCAGTATTCACAGGAGACAAACATGAGTCGACTCAACGGAAAAATCGCGATTGTCACAGGCGCGGGTCGAGGTATCGGACGGGCGACCGCCAAGTTATTCGCAGCGGAAGGCGCGAAGGTCGCGGTGCTCTCAATCACACCCGCCAATGTGGAAGCGGTCGTCGCGGACATCGAGGCCGCCGGCGGGACGGCGCTCGGGGTACCCTGCGATGTGAGCAGCGCCGATCAGATCACGGCGGCTGTGGAAAAGGTGGTCGCAGCCTATGGCGGGGTCGATATTCTGGTGAACAACGCCTTCGATCCCTCGGCTGTCATGTCGTCAATCATGGAGTTGTCGGTCGAGCAGCTGCAGCGCAACTTTGATACGGGTCCGATCGCTACCCTGCGCACGATGCAAGCCTGCTATCCATATCTCAAAGCGAGCGGGGAGGGTCGCGTCATCAACTTCGGTTCGCCAGCGGCGCTTCTCGGGATGCTGCCCTATGCACCCTACAACATGGCCAAGGAGGCAACCCGTGCCTTGACGCGAACCGCGGCACGCGAATGGGGACCTGACAAGATAACCGTGAACAACATTCAGCCGGTGGCCGAGACCTGGGGCGATATCGAGGTGCCGCCTGCAAACAACGCGCTGCAACGCTATGGCTCGCCGGAGAACGACATTGCGCCTGTTCTTCTGTTCCTGGCGAGCAAGGATGCGCAGTTCCTGACGGGCTACACCCTTGTAACTTCCCAATAGCCGCATTTGGGTGTGTACTGCCCGATGCGGTGGCGGATGGGAGACCGACAAACCTTTGGGACACCAAGCCCGTGGGAGAGCAAGGGTCTCCGTCCGCCGTTCCATCGAACCCGAACAGTCGCCAGGACCGCTTGCGCAGGCAAAGTCCGTTTAGGCAAGGATGGGAAAAGATGGATATCGTTGTTGGGATCGATGTTTCGAAGGATCGTCTGGATATCGCCGTGGCGCCATCCGGTGTGACGTTTGCGGTGGAAAATACGCATGCGGGCGTCGAAGATCTGGTCTCGCGACTGCAATCGATCAAAGCCGATGCCGTTGCCATGGAAGCAACCGGCGGGTTTGAGATGCTGGCGGTGGCGGCGCTGTCTTCGGCGGGCTTTGCCGTCCTCGTGGTCAATCCGGCGCAGGTGCGTTCTTATGCCAATGCGATCGGCCGTCGCGCCAAGACAGATCCGATCGATGCGGCAGTGATTGCCGCTTTCGTGATTGCGACCCAGCCAGAGCTGAGACCGCTCAAAGACTTGGAAACCCAGGCTTTGTCGGCACTTGTGGCCCGCAGGCGGCAGATCGTCCAGATGATCGTGGCCGAGGAAAACCGGGCGCGCATGGTTCTGGCGAAAGAGGCCCAGAAGAGCATTACGCGGTTGCTGAAAGCCCTCAAGCGCGAGCTGGAAAGTCTCGACGCCGATCTCGATGAACATATCCGCAGGTCGCCGCTGTGGCGGGTGCGCGAGCAGCTGCTGACATCGGTGCCGGGGGTGGGGGCCGCCACCGCTCGCACGCTGCTCGCCGAGATGCCGGAACTGGGCAGTCTCGATCGACGTCAGATCGCATCGCTGGCGGGTCTGGCACCCTTTACCCGACAATCGGGCACGTGGAAAGGCAAGAGCTTCATTGGCGGCGGCAGGGGCAAAGTGCGGGCCGTGCTGTTCATGGCAGCCCTCGTCGCCAGCCGGCACAACCCCGTGCTCAAAGCCTTTCGTGACCGTCTCGTCGCAGCCGGCAAACCCAAGATCGTCGCCATCGTCGCAACAATGCGCAAACTCCTCACCATGCTCAACGCCATCATCCGGGACCAAAAACCATGGCAAAACGCTTGACTGCAAAGACAGTCGCTCTCCCCTGATGGCGGCATGGTCATCGACGGCGCGCGCTGACGCGCGGTCCGCCACATCACTGCGGGGACCCGGGCCCCGCAGCGATCCTCTCTACGCATGGAAGAACTCACCATGATCTATTTGCCCATCACGTCAGTCTTTGCCGCCGCGTTCGCCCTCGCCCTCGTCATGCTCTCCGCCCCTCCTCGGCCTGACAAACAGCATTTTGCCGTCATCGCAGGCGGGCGTAAAAAGACTTGCAACCGCGTAGATCGGCGTGGCGCACCTCGCGGCAGGTAGCCGCTATGCTCATGGCGATCAAAGAAAATCAGCAGGGCCTAAAATTCATCGCACATCGCGAACCGCGACACTTCCCCGTTTTCCGGCTGGAAAACAATGTGCAGACAATCACTTACGAGCGCAGCTCGGGCGAACCCCGGTTCGCTTTATCTTGCGGTCCTTCCCCTACCGCCGTTTACGCTCTCATATCGCTGCTTTCCGGTGTTCAAAGCCGAGGGAGCGGGAGTTTCTATCCGCGACGTTCAAGGGAAGTTCGCAGCAATTCGACCAAGGCTGAACGTTGGTCCGTCTTGAGTTTGTCGAGATTGCGCTGCCGCCATCGGATGGCGGGAAGCTCTGCCACATGGCCAATCTTCAGCAAGGACCAGTCCGGTTCCCCGCGCTCGAAGCCGATCAGAAATTCCCGGTGGTGATCCGGCATTGCGCCGATCAGTGCCTCGATCATTTCATGCTGGGTTTTGACCAGATCATCGATTGCGACAGTCGTCTCGGTCATGCCCTCGAAGCCATTGCTGTATTCGTTTTCGAGGTCTTTGACGCGGCCGGAAAGGACCTAACCCATGGGGCGGTTGTGACTGAGTAGATAGACGAGGAACGCTTCGCGTAGGTCACCGCTCAGCCCTTCATGGGCAAGCAGGCCTTGCACATCGAAGAGGTCACGCGGATGCTGCCGATCAAGTGCTGCAACCAGCTTGCCAGCAAAGAGGTCTTCAAAAGATACGACGCTGGTTTCCGCAAAGCCGAACGCTTCTTCGACCGCTTCGGTGACCGGAATGGTGGAAGGTTCATGGACCACGCCGCGCAATACGGGAGAGACTTCGATCTTGACCTGCGTGCCCTCCGCAATCACGAGAAGGCGAAGGATCGCACCATCGTGAATGTTTTCGGTGACGCGCGCGCCGGGCAGCTCCGCCAGAGCTGCCGCCTTGATGCGCTTCATGGCCGCATCGATCCCGGCCAAAGCCTCCGGCCTGTCATGGACCGGCAGATACATCAGATCGATATCGACCGAGAGGCGCGGCAGGTTGCGCACAAAGAGGTTAATCGCCGTTCCGCCCTTGAGCGCAAAACAGGTCTCTCGCGCGACGATGGGAAGAAGGCGCATGAGCAGCCGAACCTGGGCCTGGTACTGGTCACGAAACGGCATCAAGGTCCTCCGGCACGGTGATCAGATAGACAGGATCGAGCCTGCCGCCGGGGACAAGCATGCGCTTGCCCTTGCCAAGATCGATAGCGGTTCTATCGAGACGCTTGAGCCAGGCATGGCCATGGCGATCCGCAAAATAGAAGAACAGGCGCTTCACTTTCACGCTGTCGCAATCGACCAGCAGCTTTTGCAGCCGCCTCGGGCTGAAATTTGCGGCACTCTGCATGATCATGTCGGCCTGATGGAAACTCTCATGGCGCGGCAGCTCGTCGAGCATTTCGAGATAGGCGCGCTCGGGCTGGGAAAGGGTCAGCGGCCAGTCCCACTGTCCCCATGGAAGCGACGTCAGACTGCCGCCCTGAAATCGGCTGAGATCGCGCGGCGATCCATCAGCGATGTTCCAAGCGAGACTGCCAAGCCCCTTTGTTACGGGATCATTCCGGAAGAGGGTCGTGCTGTTGTGATAGACAAAGCGCTGAGGAAGGTTCAGCTTTTGCAGCCATGTGGGCGGCTTGTCCGGGCCATAAAGGTGAACGGTCTTGGTCTCGTACGAGAGATAATGCGCAAAGCCCTGCAGCTCCAGTGCGGTGCGTCCGCCGACGTAAAACGGCGTTCGCAATAGCAGGGTCTGGAGCGATATGACGACTTGCTGCCAGCTCAGTGTGCCGCGCGGCCTTTTGTAGACGCTGCGCACCGGCTGTTCCAGCCAGCCGGCCTTGACGTAGTAGGCGCGCAAATTGCTGGCGATGCCGTGGTCTTCCAGCCAAGCGGCATCCACGACCAGCCCTTCGGGCAGGTCTTTCTCTAGTCGGTTTAACAGTGACGCAGATTGCTCAGCCATGCTGAGTATATTACACGACTCTCAAACCATTTTCAAGTTTGACAATATCGCAGGATACTCAACAGAATTGATCCGATTTCATCATCTTCAAACCTCATATACCCAGCGCCCGCCTCTGGCGGGCGCGACTTTTTCCTTGGAACAAGGGGAACCGCCGCTTACGCAGCGGCTCCTTCCTTGGTGTCCGCAACTGTTGGTTTCCACGCAGAACTGAGCCGGTTAGGCGCATAAGGGGGTGCGGACGAAAACTTGGACCACCAGGAGGTAGTTCATGTATTCCTACGCAGACAGACTTCGAGCGGTTGAGCTCTACATCAGGCTTGGCAAGCGGCTCAACGCGACCATTCGCCAGTTGGGTTATCCCACCAAGAATGCGCTGAGGGGCTGGTACCGTGATACTTACAGCATCTCGACCTGCGTCCTCAGCCGGTGGCCCGGGCGCCAAAATATTCCGAGGCCGAAAGGCAGGCGGCACTTGAACACTTTAGCACCCATGATCGATGCATCTCTGCGACGATGAGGGCGCTTGGCTATCCAGGACGAGGGACTCTGACCGCCTGGGTCCGAGAGGCCTTTCCGGAAGCGCGAACATCAATGGTTGGTCGATCGTGGCATCCTGGCTATTGCGAGGAGGTCCGGCAAGCAGGAGTCATCGGACTATGCGGTGGAGATGAAACCGCTCAACAGGTAGCTGATCGGCTGGGCGTCTCAAGGCCGACATTGTACAGCTGGAGAGATCAGCTACTCGATCACGAGGCTCCTTCATCCATGAAACGCCGCAAAGGCAACTCCAAAGTGCCAGAACGTGAGGAACTCGAGCGACAGCTTGAAGCCCTCCAGCGTGATGTCCGCCAGTTGCAACTCGAGCATGATCTCCTGAAGAAGGCCAACGAACTGTTAAAAAAAGGCCTGGGCGTCGATCTGCAGATCCTGAGCAATCGGGAGAAGACACAGCTGATTGACGCCCTGAAGGAAGTTTATCGCTTGCCAGAACTCCTCGCCCAGCTGCGAATTGCCCGAAGCTCCTACTTTTACCATCGCACACGCATGTGTCTGGCAGACAAGTATGCCGCCATCCGGCACAGCCTTGCGGAAATCTTCGAAGCAAACCGTCGCTGCTACGGCTATCGCCGATTGCAGGCGTCGCTTGCCAGGCAAAGCGTGACAATCTCGGAGAAGGTTGTGCAGCGTTTGATGAAGCAGGAGCAGTTGGTCGTCGCCAGGCCGCGTCGACGGCGTTTTGGATCATATCTGGGAGAAATCAGCCCGGCGCCCGAGAACCTGATCAATCGCGACTTCCATGCAAAAGCACCGAACGTAAAATGGCTGACAGACATCACCGAGTTCCAGATCCCAGCTGGGAAGGTGTACCTCTCGCCCATCATCGACTGCTTCGACGTAAGCGCCGTCTCTGTCCCATTGGATCCGCTGCTTTTTGAGCATAGCTGGGCATGCGAGAAGGCTTCCAGGCGTATCTGGAAGCTGAATGATGGATGATGGATTTGTTGGTCGCTATGAGGTTGTTGAGCCGCGCCGCGGTAACCGGCGTTGGCCGGATAATGTGAAGGCGCGGATCGTGGCGGAGAGCTTTGAGCCTGGTGTTCGTGTTGTGGATGTCGCGCGCCGTCACGGCGTTATAGCAAACCAGCTTTCCGATTGGCGACGTCAAGTGCGCGACGGTATTCTGGTGCTGCCGTTTGCGGCGGCAACGACGCCGTCGGAGCACGATGGTATCGAGCCTGCATTCGTGCCTTTGGCAATCTCTGCGGAGCCTCCTGAGCCTGTCAATTGTTTGCCGCTGCCGAAGCTGGCCTCCGACGGGCCGAAGATGCAGGTTTTGACGTTGCAGATTGGCTCCGACGTCGTGATGCGGGTTCCTAATGATGTGCCCGTTGAACGGGTCGCCGCTCTGGTTCGCGCTGTGCTAGGAGCGGCATGATCGTCGCCGGCCAACGATTGCCGATCCTGATCGCAACACGGCCGGTGGACTTCCGCTGTGGGCATCAGGCTCTGGCTCTGATGGTGCAGACCGAGTTGAAGCTCGACCCGCATTCCGGGGTGACTGTGATCTTTCGCTCAAAACGCGGGGATCGCCTGAAGATCCTGGTGTGGGATGGCAGCGGAATGGTCTTGATTTATAAAATTCTTGAACAGGGAAGCTTTGCCTGGCCCAAGGTGCAGGACGGCACGATGCGTCTTTCCAGGGCTCAGTACGAAGCTCTATTCGAGGGGCTGGACTGGCGGCGTGTCATGGCGCAACGGGTGACCGCGCCGTCGGCGGCAGGGTGATTGTTCGGCCGTCTTTCTATTGTTTTATTTGGATTTTTTGAGCTTCTTTGCTATAAAGCGGCATGTCGCAACCTATTGATCTCAGCCTGTTTCCGGACCTTCCGTCAGAGGTAGTCAAAGCCTTTGCGGCGATGCAGTTCGAACTGTCGGTCGAGCGTGCGGCACGCCAGCATGAGCAGGCGGTCGTTGCCGAGAAGGACGCGTTCATCGCCGAACTGAAGGAACTGATCGAGAAGCTTGAGGGGCAGGTTCACGATTACAGGCGCACGAAGTTCGGGCCGAAATCGGAAAAGCTCGATCCGGCGCAGATGGAACTGGCGCTGGAAGACCTTGAAACGGCGATTGCCGAAACACAGGCGCGGATCGCCGCCGTCGAGAAAAAGATCGAAGCCAGCGCCTCGGATGACCCCGCGAAAGCCTCTCGTCGCAAGGAGCGTAAGGTCCGTGCACTGCCCGAACACCTGCCGCGCGTCGAGCGAGTGATCGAGCCCGAGAGCATCGTTTGCCCCTGCGGTTGCGGCAACATGGTTCGGATCGGCGAGGACCGGACGGAACGGCTCGACCGGGTCCCGGCACGCTACGAGGTGATCGTCACGATCCGCCCGAAATACGCATGCCCCAAGGGTCGAACCGGCGTCGTCCAGGCCAGAGCGCCGGCGCATCTTCTGGAAGGGAGCTGGCCGACGGAGGCCCTTCTGGCGGAGATTGCCGTCTCCAAGCATTCCGAACACATGCCCCTCAACCGTCAGGCCGAGGTCATGGCGCGACACGGCGTGCCAATCGACCGCACGGTGCTGGCCGATTGGATGGGGCGCACGGGTAGCGAAATCGCACCGGTGGTCGACCACATGGCCAAACGGCTGCTGTGGGAAAGCACGCGCCTCTATGTCGACGAGACAACCGCTCCGGTGCTTGATCCGGGGCGAGGCAAGACGAAGACCGGCTATCTTTGGGCCGTGCTGCGCGACGACCGCGGCTGGAATGGCTCTGCTCCGTCAGGTGTGGTGTTCCATTATCGGCCTGGGCGTAAAGGAGAATATGCCGCTGAAATCCTCGACGGGTTCAACGGGACAATCCAGGTGGATGCCTACGTGGCTATTCGCACCTCGCCACGTCGGACCGGATGGGTGGCGATCCCTTGAAGCTGGCTTTCTGTTGGGCACATGGGCGTAGAAAGCTGATCAAGGCCGCGCCGAAGAGCGGATCGCCCATCGTCGACGAGGCACTGGTGCGCATCGCCGCGCTCTACAAGATCGAAGACAGTATCCGCGGTTCAGGTCCCGAACATCGCCGGGCAGTTCGACAGGACCTGTCCCTTCCGCTGGTGGACGAGTTCTTCACTTGGCTCGCGGCCCAGGCTGGGCGTGTCTCACGCAAATCCGATCTCGGCATTGCCCTGGCCTATATGCTGAAACGACAGGATGGCTTTCGGCTGTTCCTTGATGACGGCCACGTCGATATCGACTCCAACCTGGTGGAAAACGCCATCCGTCGCCCGGCCATGAACCGCCGCAATGCGCTCTTTGCGGGCCATGACGAAGGGGGTCGCAATTGGGCCCGGTTTGCCAGCCTGATCGGAACATGCAAAATGAACGGCGTGGAGCCCTACGCCTATATGTGTGATCTCTTCACACGTCTCGCAAACGGTCACCTTGCCAAAGACATCGACGATCTGATGCCGTGGGCCTATGCCGCTCGCATCAAGGCCTCACAATGAGCTCGTCAGATACTATCCGGTGAGCTCACATCCGGCCCTCAGGCAGCACTACCGAGTAGCTGAAACTGAAAAATCAATGGGGCGTAGACGGCGCATACGCTTCGACGGTATGGTCATCAGTTGGTCGATTGGAACGCAACCAGATGCAGGCCTGGTCAACACAATGCTGGATGCCGCCATTGAGACCGTGACCAACGGAGAGGAACGGCCAATCGTCCATTCCGATCGCGGAGCTCATTATCGTTGGCCCGGCTGGCTAACACGGATCAGCAACGCGCAGATGGTTCGCTCGATGTCCCGGAAGGGCTGCTCACAAGACAACGCTGCGTGCGAAGGCTTCTTCGGCCGGTTGAAAACGGAACTCTTCTATCCAGGAGATTGGAAGGCCATCACAATCGAACAGTTCGTCGCCGAGGTGGATGCTTACATCCGCTGGTACAACGAGAAGCGCATCAAGATATCGCTGGGCTCGCTAAGCCCAGTCGAATATCGTAAGAGCCTCGGCCTGAATTTTTGAAGCAGTCCAAGTTTTTATCCGCACCCCCACCGGCTCAGTTCCGCGTGGAAACCAACACCAGGACGATCGAAGGCCAGAAACGCAAAAATCCCGCAGCGTTTTGGCTACGGGATGTTTTGGGATTTGGTTGCGGGGGCAGGATTTGAACCTGCGGCCTTCAGGTTATGAGCCTGACGAGCTACCGGGCTGCTCCACCCCGCGCCAAGAGCGTGCACTGATAGTTGCGACGCTTTAGAGACTTACAGCAAAAAGGCCGCTTTGAGCGACCCTTTTGTTATCGGCTGGGCCGTTAGTGTTTGTGACGAGAAGATTGGCGGATTTGCAAAGTTCAAACCGCGAGGTATTTGCGAGTGCAAAACCTGGGTATTTGCTTTCGCAAAACCCGACGGATTTGCAAGTGCAAACCGTGACAACATTGCCTTTAGCAGACCTGGCAGCGACCTACTCTCCCGCGTCTTGAGACGAAGTACCATTGGCGCAGGGGCGTTTCACGGCCGTGTTCGGAATGGGAACGGGTGCAGCCGCCCCGCCATGACCACCAGGTCAGCTAAGGGCAATGTGTTGAGAAGCTGGTAACTAGGGCTTAGCCAATAGGCAGTAGCCAATAGTTTTTTTTGAACACGTCTTTTTTCTTTCATGCGGCCGTATGAGCAGGTCACCCATACAGGCCTTTGGCCGTCGCCAATCGTTTGGCGCGCCGTCTGCAGCGTAGCATCCGAAGGATGCGACAGCGTGAAGACTGAAAGAGATGGCTCATCTTCGATGAGCATTATCAATGAGAACGATCAAGCCAATCGAGCTATTAGTAACGGTAAGCTTCATGCATTACTGCACGTCCACACCCGTCCTATCAACGTGGTCGTCTTCCACGGCTCTGATAGGGAATACTCGTTTTCAGGTGGGTTTCCCGCTTAGATGCCTTCAGCGGTTATCCCTTCCATATATAGCTACCCTGCTATGCCCTTGGCAGGACAACAGGTCCACCAGAGATATGTCCATCCCGGTCCTCTCGTACTAGGGACAGATCCTGTCAATATTCCTACACCCACGGCAGATAGGGACCGAACTGTCTCACGACGTTCTGAACCCAGCTCACGTACCGCTTTAATTGGCGAACAGCCAAACCCTTGGGACCTGCTCCAGCCCCAGGATGCGATGAGCCGACATCGAGGTGCCAAACAACCCCGTCGATATGGACTCTTGGGGGTCATCAGCCTGTTATCCCCGGCGTACCTTTTATCCGTTGAGCGATGGCCCTTCCACACGGGACCACCGGATCACTATGACCGACTTTCGTCTCTGCTCGACTTGTCAGTCTCGCAGTCAGGCGGGCTTATGCCATTGCACTCGACGACCGATTTCCGACCGGTCTGAGCCCACCATCGCGCGCCTCCGTTACTCTTTCGGAGGCGACCGCCCCAGTCAAACTACCCACCATACACTGTCCCGGATCCGGATGACGGACCGCGGTTAGACATCCATGACGATAAGGGTGGTATTTCAAGGATGGCTCCACGAGAACTGGCGTCCCCGCTTCAAAGCCTACCACCTATCCTACACATGCCGACACGAATGCCAGTGTAAAGCTATAGTAAAGGTGCACGGGGTCTTTCCGTCTGACCGCAGGAACCCCGCATCTTCACGGGGAATTCAATTTCACTGAGTCTATGTTGGAGACAGCGGGGAAGTCGTTACGCCATTCGTGCAGGTCGGAACTTACCCGACAAGGAATTTCGCTACCTTAGGACCGTTATAGTTACGGCCGCCGTTTACTGGGGCTTCGATTCAAAGCTTGCACCTCTCCTCTTAACCTTCCAGCACCGGGCAGGCGTCAGACCCTATACGTCGTCTTGCGACTTCGCAGAGCCCTGTGTTTTTGATAAACAGTCGCTACCCCCTGGTCTGTGCCACCCTGACATACTTGCGTACAGCAGGGTCACGCTTCTTCCGAAGTTACGCGTGCAATTTGCCGAGTTCCTTCAACATAGTTCTCTCAAGCGCCTTGGTATACTCTACCTGACCACCTGTGTCGGTTTCGGGTACGGTCTATAATGATGGAGCTATTTCCTGGAACCGCTTCCTCGCCCATCCAATCCAATAAGAATGAACAAGTTACGCAATCCGTCACTACCACCAGGCCCACGAATATTAACGTGGTTCCCATCGACTACGCATTTCTGCCTCGCCTTAGGGGCCGGCTAACCCTGCTCAGATTAACTTTAAGCAGGAACCCTTGGTCTTTCGGCGAGGGGGTCTCTCACCCCCTTTATCGTTACTCATGTCAACATTCGCACTTCCGATACCTCCAGAGGCCCTCACGGGTCCTCCTTCGCAGGCTTACGGAACGCTCCGCTACCACGTGCAGTAAACTGCACATCCTCAGCTTCGGTGCATGGCTTTAGCCCCGTTACATTTTCGGCGCAAAGACCCTTATTTAGACCAGTGAGCTGTTACGCTTTCTTTAAATGATGGCTGCTTCTAAGCCAACATCCTGGTTGTTTTGGGATCCTCACATCCTTT
The DNA here is from genome assembly GCF_058242805.1 of Neorhizobium sp. PAMB6716. Classification (NCBI taxonomy): domain Bacteria; kingdom Pseudomonadati; phylum Pseudomonadota; class Alphaproteobacteria; order Hyphomicrobiales; family Rhizobiaceae; genus Neorhizobium; species Neorhizobium sp. PAMB6716. Next base: position 509,073 of record NZ_JBZAYW010000002.1, on the reverse strand, counting down.
CCCACTTAGCCATGACTTGGGGACCTTAGCTGGAGGTCAGGGTTGTTGCCCTCTTCACGACGGACGTTAGCACCCGCCGTGTGTCTGCCGATTAGTACTCCCGGGTATTCGGAGTTTGGTTAGGATCAGTAAGACGGTGAGTCCCCATAGCCCATCCAGTGCTCTACCCCCCGGGGTATTCGATCGACGCACTACCTAAATAGTTTTCGCGGAGAACCAGCTATTTCCGAGTTTGATTGGCCTTTCACCCCTAGCCACAAGTCATCCCAATCTATTGCAACAGATGCGGGTTCGGCCCTCCAGTTGGTGTTACCCAACCTTCAGCCTGCTCATGGCTAGATCACTCGGTTTCGGGTCTAATGCATCTAACTGAACGCGCTATTAACACTCGCTTTCGCTGCGCCTACACCTACCGGCTTAAGCTTGCTAGATACACTAAGTCGTTGACCCATTATACAAAAGGTACGCAGTCAGGCTTTCGCCCTCCTACTGTTTGTAGGCATCCGGTTTCAGGTTCTATTTCACTCCCCTTGTCGGGGTGCTTTTCACCTTTCCCTCACGGTACTTGTTCGCTATCGGTCATGCACGAGTACTTAGGCTTGGAGAGTGGTCTCCCCATGTTCAGACAGGATTTCTCGTGTCCCGCCCTACTCTAGGACAATGCGTATTTTACGTGTACGGGGCTATCACCCGCTACGGCCGAACTTTCCAGATCGTTCCACTTTAGCTCACATTGCCACTGGCCTGGTCCGCGTTCGCTCGCCACTACTTACGGAGTCTCGGTTGATGTCCTTTCCTGCAGGTACTTAGATGTTTCAGTTCCCTGCGTTCGCTTCTAACCCCTATGTATTCAGAGTTAGATACCTTATCACAATGCTTGGAAACCTGGAGCGTCTTCGACGCAGGCAATAGCCAATAGGCAGTAGCCAATAGGATCTAAACCCTACTGCCTATTGCCTAATTCCTACTGCCTTGTGCGCCATCGGCGCACCAGATTTCCCAAGCATTTAAGGTGGGTTGCCCCATTCGGAGATCCATGGATCAAAGCTCATTCGCAGCTCCCCACGGCTTTTCGCAGCGTATCACGTCCTTCTTCGCCTGTGCATGCCAAGGCATCCACCAAATGCCCTTACGACACTTAATCGTTCTCATTGCCAATGCTCATCCATATGGAAAGCCAATAGCCAATAGGCATTAGCCAATAGGATCTAAACCCCACTGCCTACTGCCCAATTCCTACTGCCTCACCAAACCCAGTTACCTTTTACAACCGGGCTATTTCAGATGCCATCGACGTGTTCGACAAGTCTGCTTTATTGGAGCTACGCCGAGCAGCTCGCTTGCAGCTTGTCTTAAGACCAGCTTCTCGAGATTAAATCCGGGATCGCGCGGTCAGGCAACGATCATCAGTGATCCATCAGAGGTGACTTGCGTCACCAACAACAGACGACCAGAGTGACAAGCTTCCTACCTTCTCCGATCCCTCTTTCGTATCCGGCCGGCTAGGCCATCAACGACATCATTGGAACCGGCATCGGACATCTCGGGTCAAAAACCCAAAACACCTGGAAGC
>NZ_JBZAYW010000002.1:0-505000 GCF_058242805.1 Neorhizobium sp. PAMB6716 | reverse complement strand
ACAAGGTTTCCTCGGAAACCCAAGAACGAAGGACTTCGTCGCTAGCAGCGCCGCCGCCCTCGTCAGTGATGTGGCTTATAGATCCGACACCCGGAACCGTCAACAGACAAGTTTCGCGAAATCCAGAAAATCGAGGAAGTGATTGAAATTATGATGGAAATTTCGTCACGGCAATGACATGACATGCAATCGGCTTCAACGAGCGACCCTCGGATGCCCCTCCCCCGCCGGCGAGCAATGGCGCCAAAGGCAAAACGCTTCCTCCATCGGTTCACGGGGAAGACAATTGCCCTCCCCTACCTCCGTCAACACGGCCTGGTGCGCGGAAACCGCCTGTCTCCGCAGAGCGCAATAAACCGGCATGGCCGATCATGGCCTATCCCTGAACTACCGTCTGGCCACGAGGTCGATCTCGATGCGGGCATCATAGGCAAGTCCCGTGACACCCACACAGGTGCGCGCCGGCAGGCGGTGCGGTGGGAAATAGCTGCGATAGACCTCGTTCATCCGGCCATAATCCTCCTTGAAGGCGGTCAGATAAATCCGCACCATCACGACATCTGCCAGCCCGAGGCCCAATCCGGTGAGGACGGTGGTGAGGTTTGCCATGACATTACGGGTCTGCTCCTCGATCCTCTCCGGAAGAACGCCGGGGTTGGCCGGGGTGTCGGGCATCTGGCCCGTGACGAACACAAATCCATCGGTTTCGACGGCATGGCTGAACGGTGCCACGGGCTTGGGGCCATCGGCAATCATGTGAAACTGCATGTGAGGGTTACTGCCGGTCTCTCGTTCGGCATCAGCCATGGAAAAGCGCCTTTCGGATAATGGCATGGACGCCCCAGTTGCCATCGACCACCTGGGTGACGCCGAAATCGACGGCGGCCGACATCAGCGCGATCGCCTCGTCTTCACTCAGCCCCTGAAACTCCATCAGAAAGCGGCGGGCCTTGCGAAAGGCGTCCTTCATGGCAAGATCTAGCGAGGATTTCGTATAGACCTCGCCCTGACTCTTGGCGCCGAACTCCGCCAGGTAATTCGGGTGGCTGAAGCCGGTCAGCACCCATTCACTCGTCGTCTCGATCAACGGGTAGGTGAGGTCGTCAAAGCGACCGCCCTTCTTGTGCAGCACGACGGTCACCGAGCCGGTCATCGAACATTCGATCGCGGTGCCTGCGAGTTCTCCGTCGCCTTGCGTCGCATGGGGATCTCCGATCGACAGGAGCCCACCCGGCACCGACACAGGAAGGTAAACGACGCTGCCCGAGCCCAGACGCCAGTTGTCCAGGTTTCCGCCGAAATAGGCCGGAGGCACGGAATCCACCATATAGGCTTCGCGCGGCGCCACCGCGATGACGCCGAAATGTGGGCGAAGCGGGATACGGACACCGCTCAGAACCGGCGAAACCACCTCGACGCTGCTCCTGTCGACCGGCACTCCGGGATAGTCGTAGGTGTTGTGGACCACGCCGAACGGGTCGGTCTGCGGCTGCCACCGGTACGAAAAGAGCGCCTGCGCATGCGCGTCCTCGTCATCGGCGAAGATCTCGTAGATGGTAATATTTTCCCGCGGCCGGGGCGCCTGAAGAAGCTCATTGTAGTGATAACCCCACCAGGCCGCGACGCTGGAGCCGAAGGCGCGGCCTTCGTAACCGGGGCTTCGGCTCGGGCGCGGCGTCATGCTGTCGATGCGCACCTCCACGACATCGCCCGGTTCCGCATCCTTGATGAAGATGGGGCCGGTACAGATATGCACGCCGAACCCCTCGCCCGCGCCCCTGCCATAGATGGAGGCATCGAGTGGCCCTGCCCCGCGGCGATCCACCGCCTTGTGCGTGGGCGTCCAGGCAAACACGTCTTCTGCCGCGGCATCCCCGCGGATCATCAGATCCGGCGCATCCGAGGCATGCTGCGTCAGCGTTTCAATCTCGACCGTGTCTCCCGAGCGTATTTCGAGAACCGGCTCGAGCGCGCGGCTGAAATAGCCCCAATGAATGGTGCTGGCATTGACGGACAGCCGATGGTGGGTCGGCGGGCGAGACGGCGTGCCGTCCGACGCCGCCTCACCGGACACGTCGCCCGCAGGCAGGCGGAGCTGAGGTTGCTTGCTGGCAAGCGCCTTCACCGGCCAGCCGCGCTGGTCGGTGCTTGCGGCACCGCCGCTTGCCTTTTCGGTGTAATGGGTGCGGAAGGCACCGGGCGGCATGCCGAACCGTTCCTTGAAGAGGCGGCTGAAATTGGCCGCATCGCCAAAACCGCAGGTAAACGCGACATCCGCCACGGGAAGGCGAATGTCTCCCGGCGCCACAAGAGCGGCCCGCGCCCGCTGCAAACGGCGCTCGCGGACATAATGGCTAAAACTCTCGCCATTCTGTTCGAACAGCTTCTGAAGATAACGTTCGGAAATCCCTTCCAGCCGGGCGATGCGGCCGGCGGTCAGCTCCGTTTCGTGCAGATGCCGCTCAAGGCGAAGCGTTACCCGATGAAACAGGGCCGCAAGGCTCGGCCGTGCCAAAACCTCGTTTCTCTCCCCCTGCAGAAGAAGGGCAAAAAACAAATCGGCCACGGCGTCTTCCAAGCAACTCCATTCGACAGCCGACAGGCGCTCCATTTCAAGGGCGGCTGCCTCGACGGCTTTGATGAAGATGCCGGCAAATCCTTCGGGCGGATGATGCTGCGGCATGGTCAGTGCCTGCAGCCCGGTCTTTGGACCATGAAACAGCGTATCGGCAACCGACAGCGCGATGAGCCGCACGTTTTTCTGGAGGGCGATCTGCCACTGGCTGGCCACCGGCAGGATCACCAGGCTGCCCGGCTCGACAGTCAGGACATCTAAGGGCAGCGTGACGTTGATCGCCTCATCGAGCGAAAGGAGCACGATGGGCAGCCGGGGTCGGCCAGCAAGAGGAGAGAGCGTCTGCGCGCCGACCGTCAGGCGCGCCAGCACCAGTCCGTCTGCCTCGCCGCGCATGGACGCTGCGGCAAAGTTCTGGTGGCCCGCGGGCTGCACATCGGAGCGAATACCGATGCTGGCAAGACTATCTTGCCAAGCCTGCCCCCGCGTGCCCCTGGAATGCGCTTCGCTGACGAACTGCCTGATCTGCATCCCTTCATCCGCTGTGCCGGACGGGCGTTCAACCGCCGTGGTCCGATCCCCTTCAGGATCATATTGCACTTGCGAAGAAGAGAATGCCAGCCTGCCTGTCGTCATCGATCAAACACGCATTTTCGGATCGAGCCGGTGACCCCCCAGTTGGCATCGACAACCTGGGTGATCGAGAAATCAGCCGCCACCGACATCAGCGAGATCGCCTCGTCCTCCGAGAGCGCATGAACGGTCATCAGAAAGCGCCGCAGCTTGCGGAACGCATCGCGCATGGCAAGGTCGAGGCTGGAGCGCTTCAGGATCTCGGTCTGATGGTCGGGACCGAGTTCGGACAGGTAATTGGCATAGCTGAAACCATAGACCGACCAGACCTGATCGTTTTCAAGCAGTGGGTGGTTGAGACCTTCCAGCGCGGTTCCGGGCAGATCGGCTTTTTTGTGCAGGATGAACTCGAATTCGCCGGTCAGCGAGATTTCGATCGCCGTGCCGCTCAACTCGCTATCGCCTTGCGACGCATGGGCGTCACCGACGGAAAAAAGCCCGCCCGCAACGGCCACCGGATAATACATGCGGGCGCCCTTGGTGATGCGCCAGTCGTCCATGTTGCCCCCGGTATAGTTCGGCGGAATGGTGCTGACAAAATCCGCTTCCGCCGGCGCCAGCCCCATCGTGCCGAAGTGCAGGCGCGCCGGAACCTTGATGCCGGAGAGAATGCCCTCCTTCCTGGTCACGGTTGTATGGTCGACCGGCACGCCGGGATAATCGATCATCGGATGGACGATCCCGTCCGGATCCGTTTGCGGCGTCCAGAGATAGGAATAGAGCGCAGAGACCGTCGCCGGTTCCGTCATGTCCAGCTCGTAGATCGTCACCACCTCGCGGCGCTTGGGCTCCTCGATGAGATCATTGTACTGAAAACCCCAGTTGGCGGAGGGGTTGGAGCCAAAGAAGCGCCCGGCATAGGCCGGATTTGCGCTGGGTCGCGGATGCGCATCAACGATGCGCACCTCGATGACGTCGCCCGGTTCCGCACCTTCGATCGCAATCGGACCCGTGAGAAGATGGACGCCGACGCCTTCGCCGGAACCGCGCGTGAACGGGCCTTCGTCAGCACCGGCCCCACGACGCTGCATGGTCTTTTCCTCTGGCGTCCAGCGAAAGATCTCTTCGGCTGCGGGATCGCCCATGATCATTCGCTCGGCATCGTCATTGGCATGGTGGGTAATCGTCTCGATCACGACGCGATCCTGCGAGGCGACGGTCAGAACGGGTGCCAGCGTCTTGCTGAAATAACCCCAGTGCACGGTTAAGGGCGTGGCTGGCAGATGATGTCTTGTCATGGAAAACCTCACGAAAGAAGGATTGGGGATGCGGGAGGCAGGCGAGGTCACTCGCCTTCCATCTTGCTGAGAAACCGGGCGGTCAGCGGGTGGCGGGGCCGGTTCAGGATCTCGTCTGCCGGTCCTTCCTCGACGATCGATCCGCCGGAGAGAAAGATGATCCGATCTGCGACGTCTGCTGCAAACCGCAGCTGGTGGGTGGAGATGATCATCGCCAGACCGTCTTCGACGGCGAGCCGACGAATGACCTCGAGCACTTCGTTCACCAGTTCCGGGTCGAGCGCCGAAGTGGGCTCGTCGAGCAGCAGAACGCTGGGGTTCTGTGCCACGGCGCGGGCAATGGCGACACGTTGCTGCTGGCCGCCGGAGAGATGGCGCGGCAGGGCGTTTGCCCGGTGGGCCAGACCGACCCGCTCCAGCAGGGCATCGGCGCGCCGATCCGCATCGAAGCGGGAGAGACCCTGCACCCAGCGCAGCGGATCGGCGACGTTTTCGCGCGCCGTCAGGTGGCCGAAGAGGTTGAACTGCTGAAACACCATGCCGACGCCGACGCTTGCCCGCATCTGCGCGATTGCGCGCGGTGACAGGGGCTTTCCCTCTTCGTTGACGCCAAGGGAGCGTCCACCGACCCGGATGCTGCCCTCTTCCCAGCCTTCCAGCCGGTTGATGCAGCGGAGCAAAGTGCTCTTGCCAGAGCCGCTTGGGCCGAGCAGGACGACGACCTCGCCAGCCTTGATCGTCAGGTCTATGCCGTTGAGGACGACATTCGGACCATAGGCCTTGTGAAGGCCGCGGACCTCGACCGCATCCGTATTGCCAGACAGCCGGCTGGCGCGGGCGGCACGATCGACACCGGCGGCCGCCATCGTCACCTTGGGCGAGGCTGGCGGCAGGGGATCGCGCCCGGTCGCTGGATCATCCGGCGCAGTGGTTGGCAGCGCAAGCGCCGCCACACTGCGCGTGCGGAATGGAGAGAGTGCGCGAAAAAACCGCGCGATCTGTTCTGCAGGCTTCGGACGATCGAGATCAAGCAGCATCTCGACGACGATCTGGATCAGCGCCACGACGCCGGTCAACAGGAGGTACATCAGGCCCGAGGCAAAAAAGATGGAGAAAAAGTCAAAGGTGGCCGAGGCAAGTTGCGTGCTGCGCAAGGTCAGTTCCTGGACGGACACGACCGAGGCGAGCGAGGAGTTCTTCAGCGCACTCACCGCTTCATTGCCCAGCGCCGGCACCATGGAGCGGATGGCCTGCGGCGCCACGACACGTCCCATGATGACACTCGGCGTCATGCCCAGCGCCTGCGCCGCACTCACCTGCCCGCGATCGACGCCGATCACATTGGCACGGATGATTTCGGCGATAAACGGCGCCTCGTTCAGCGCAAGCGCCAGGCTGGCCGCTTCGATGGCCGAAAGCTTGATGCCGATCAGCGGCAGCGCGTTGTAACAGAAGATCATCTGCAGGATGAGCGGCGTGCCCCGGAAGATGATGGCATAGGTTCGCGAGAGAAGCGCCAGAGCGCCAAACCTGCTGAGCTGCATGCCGGCGAGGACAACCCCCATGACGAGACCGCCGCCAAGACCGAGGACCGTGATCAGAAGCGTATAGACGATGCCCGTCACGAGATACGGCTGGCTAAGATACTGGAGAAAAAGATCCATCGTGGCGTATATTCCTCTCAAGGAAAATTCGGCCGGAGATCAGAGGCGTCTGAAATCCGGCCTGAGACACGGTCAGTCCGCCAGCACGAGCGAAGGCGCTTCGATCTGGTTGTCGGGCAGGTTCCACTTCTTCATGAGTTCGCCCTGCAAGCCGGATTTCTGGATTTCGGTCAATGCGGCCATGACGGCATCGCGGAACTCCACCTTGCCGCGCGGAACGGCGATGCCGACCGAATAGGGCAGCATGACTGCGGTGGCCTTGGCGAGCTTGTCGGGATAGGCCTTGACCGCGCCATCGACGGTATTGACGTCGTTGATGTAGGTGTCGGCGCGACCGGACAGGATGGCCTGGATGCAGTTGGCGTTGTTGTCATAGAGCTGGATCTCCGGCGCCGGCTTGCCGGCCGCCTTGCACTCGGCTTCCAGCGCCTGGATCAGCGGCACTTCGACATAACCGGTGTTTTCCGCAGCCACGGCACCGCAGAGCGAGGTATCGATGCCGGTGATCTTCTTCGGATTGCCCTTGGCGACAAGAACCCCGTCGAACACCTTGAGATAGGTGATGAAGTCGGCGGCCTTGGCGCGGTCCTTGGTGGCGTAGATATCGGAAATCACGATATCGGCCTGACCGGCCTGAAGCGTGGTGAGAAGCGCAGCAAAGGTCACGGATTTATAGGTGAGCTTGAACCCGAGGCAGTCGCCGATCGCTTCGCCCAGATCAATGTCGAAACCGATATATTTGCTGGGATCCTTGGGATCGAGCGCCTCGTAGCCCGGCGTATGCGGGTTGATGGCGTTGACCAGCGTCTTGCCCTTGAGGGCCGGATATTTCGTCTGCAGGCCGGCGCAAGCCGCAGGCGCGGCCGCAGCAGCAGGGCCGGCCGAGAGTAGCGTCGCCCCGGTCACGGTGGCCGCAACCGCTTGCGCCATCATGCAAAGGCCCATCCAGGATCCGAGCAACGCGCGGCTGCCCCCGATATTCAGCTTTTTCATTTCCCGCTCCGTTGGTTGGTCGATGCAATAGCCGCACCCGACGCAACGGAGCTTAGGAAGTTTAAGGCCAGATCCGGTTGTCTCTGGCCGCACGATTTCTTGTCATTTTTGCTTGTTTAAAAGACAGAGTTCGCCCATGCATACTATTTAATCAGGATCAGCCCAGATATTGGTCTTCTGTGTGGCGTCCCCATCGCATCTCTGCATCAGCCTCAATCCAGTCCGCGAACTCGATGAGGCAATCGCCTGCGTGGCTCGCGCTTCAGGGGCGGAACGGCGGGCGCCCTGCCCGCCGTTCCGCTTACGACTTAAACCGCGATCGCACGTGTCTGCGGCACTTGCGTCCACTCGGGCAGCCATTCGCGGTGGGCGATGAGGAGATCATCCACCAGCGACCAGATCTGGTCGAGATCGAGTTCGGCGGCCGTGTGCGGGTCCATCATCGCGGCATGGTAGATATGCTCGCGGTTTTCGGTGGTGAGCGCCCGTACCGTCAGTTCCTGCACATTGATATTGGTGCGCATCAGCGCCGTCAGCTGTGGCGGCAACTCGCCGATATAGGTGGGCTGGATGCCGTTGTGATCAACGAGGCACGGCACTTCGGCGGCGCAATCGGCCGGCAGCGAGGTGATGCAGCCATTGTTGCGCAGGTTGCCGTAGATGACCGAGGGTTCACCCGTCCACACCGAATTGATGATGGAGGAGGCATATTCCTTCGACTGGCTGACCTCGATCTTGTCTGCCGACCGATAGGTTTCCGCCTGCCCCTTCCAGCGCTCGATCTGCTCGATGCAGCGTTTTGGATATTCATCGAGCGGAATGCCGAATTTCTCGATCAGGTCCTCGCGGCCCTCCTTGATGAAATAGGGCGTGTATTCGGCAAAATGCTCCGAGCTTTCGGTGACGAAATAACCGAGCCGCGTCAGCATCTCGTAGCGCACCTTGTTGGGGCAGCGCGGGTTCCAGCCGGGCTTTGGCGCCCTTCCCTCGCGGTAGCCGCGCACGAGATCCGGATAAAGGTTGCGATAGCTGCCGTCCTTCTGGCGATGCTCGAATTCAAGGAAAAACGCCATGTGGTTGATGCCGGCGGAGCGGTAGCGGATTTCCTCGTAGGGAATATCGAGGTCATGGGCGAGCTCCATCGCCGTGCCCTGCACCGAATGGCAAAGGCCGACCTGACGGATCGAGGGGTATTTTTCCGCAATCGCCCAGGTGTTGATCGCCATCGGGTTTACATATTGCAGCATGATGGCGTTCGGGCAGACCGCCATCATGTCCTCGCAGATCTTCCACAGATGCGGCACGGTGCGAAGGCCACGCATGATGCCGCCGACGCCGAGCGTGTCGGCAATCGTCTGGCGCAAGCCGTATTTCTTCGGCACCTCGAAATCGGTGACCGTGCAGGGCTCGAAACCGCCGATCTGGAAGGCGACGACCACGAAATCCGCCCCTTCCAGCGCTTTACGCTGATTGGAAAACGTTTCCGCCGTTGCCTTCACGCCGAGCGTCGCAATCAGCTTGTTGACGACGATGGCGCTTTCTTCCAGCCGCTGCGGGTTGATGTCCATCAGGGCGATGCGCGCCTCAGACAGCGCGGGGCGCTGCAGCACGTCGCCAACGATGTTTTTCATGAACACGGTCGATCCCGCGCCAATGAAGGTGATTTTCGGTTGTCTTGCCATGTTTACCTCCGGCATGTCCGCACTCAGGCGATTTCAAAAGCGGCCTTGACGAGCCGCTGCGTGTATTCGGTTTTCGGGTTTGACAGCACGTCTTCCACAGACCCCTGTTCGACGATCTGTCCGTGCTGCATGACGATGACGCGGTGGCAGAGGGCGCGCACCACTTTCAGATCATGCGAGATGAAGAGGTAACTGAGGCCCCTCTCCGCCTGCAGCTTGCGCAAAAGCTCGATGATCTGCGCCTGCACGGAGAGATCGAGCGCCGAGGTCGGCTCATCGAGCAGAATGAACTCCGGCTCCAGCGCCACGGCACGCGCAATTGCAATGCGCTGGCGCTGGCCGCCGGAAAACTCGTGCGGGAAACGCGACAGGATATTGCCCGGCATACCCGCCGCCTCCAGCGCATCGCGCACCCGCTCCAGCCGCTCGGCCTTGTTGTGCCCGATGCCGTTGACGATCAGCCCCTCCTCGATGATCTGGCCGATGGTCATGCGCGGATTGAGCGAGGAAAACGGGTCCTGGAACACGATCTGCATGCGGGCGCGCAGCGGCCGCATCTCAGCGCGCGTGCGCCCGTCGATGCGCTCGCCGTCGAAGCGGATTTCAGCTGATGTCGGTTCGTTGAGCCGCAGCAGCGACTGGCCGAACGTCGTCTTACCCGAGCCGGATTCGCCGACCAGCCCCAGCGTTTCGTGGCGGCGAAGCGTCAGCCCCAAGCTGTCGACCGCCACCAGTTCGCGAAGGTCCGGCTTGAAGAAACCGCCATGGCGCATCATGAATGAGACGCGCACACCCGTGGCCGACAGGAGAATGTCGGAACCATCAGGCAGCGGTGGTGCCACCCCGTGCGGCTCCGACGACAGGAGCTTCTTGGTATAGGGGTGGCGCGGGCGTGCAAAAATTTCTTCCGTCGCATTGTGCTCGCACATGGCGCCGTGTTGCATCACATAGACGTAATCGGCGAACTTGCGCACGATGGTGAGATCATGGGTGATCAGCACCACCGCCATGCCGCGTTCTTTCTGCAGATCGCGGATGAGGTTGAGGATCTGCGCCTGCACGGTCACATCGAGTGCGGTCGTCGGCTCATCGGCAATCAGCACGTCCGGGTCGTTGGCGAGCGCCATCGCAATCATCACGCGCTGGCGCTGGCCGCCGGACAGCTGATGCGGATATTGTTTCAGCCGTGCTTCGGCTTGCGGAATATGCACCTGGCGCAACAGGTCGAGCGCTCTTGCCTCCGCTTGGTTTCGGCTCATGCGGGAATGAATGCGGATCGCCTCGACGATCTGGCTGCCGACCGTATAAAGCGGATTGAGCGAACTCATCGGCTCCTGAAAGATCATGGAAATGCGGTTGCCGCGCAGCGCCCGCCGGGCATCCTTTGAAAACTTCAGGATGTTCTTGCCGTCGAAGGCAACGGAGGCGGCCGGCGAGACCTTTGCCCGTTTTGACAACAGCCCCATGATGGTGCGGGCCGTCACCGATTTTCCCGACCCGGATTCGCCGACGATGGCGATGGTTTCGCCGCGATAGAGCTGGAAGGAAATGTCCTTCACCGCATCCACCGTGCCGTGTTCCACCTTGAAGGTAACGCCGATATTGCGGGCATCGATAACGGGTGCAGTGTCGCGGCCAGCGTGATCGAAGCGCACTGGTGGTGCAAAGGCGTTTTGTGCTGAAAGAGCCATGGTCAAAACCTTCCTCAATAGGGATCGACAGCATCGCGCAGCCCGTCACCCAGCGCGTTGAAGGCGAAAACGGTGATCAGCACGAAGCCAACAGGCGCAAGGATCCACGGATAGGAGCCGATGACCGAATAGGTCGCGGTATCCTGCAGCATCAGCCCCCAGGAGATGAGCGGCGGCTTTACGGCAAAGCCCAAAAAGCCGAGGAAGGATTCGAGCAACACGACCGTGGGGATATTGAGCGTCACGGCCACGATGACATGGCTCATCACGTTCGGCAGGATGTGCTGGAAGATGATGCGCCAGTCGGTGGCGCCAATCGCCATGGCGGCGCGCACATATTCGATGCGCGACAGGGCCATGGTTTTTCCGCGCACCTCGCGTGACATCTGTGCCCAGCCGAGCGCCGACATGACCGCCACCACGAAGGCGAGAAACACATTTGTCGGGGCCGTAACCGGGATCAGCGAAGTGAGCGCCAGATACAGCGGCAATTGCGGAAAGGCGAGGACGACATCGACGAAGCGTTGCACCCAGGCATCGACAGCGCCGCCGAAATAACCCGACATCAGGCCCACACTCGTGCCGATCACGGTGACGATGAAAACGACGCTCAGCGCAATGGCAAGCGAGATGCGCGAACCGTGAATGGCGCGTGACAGCACATCACGGCCGAACTTGTCGGTGCCCAGGAAATTGACCGGCTGGCCATCCGTTGCGCCGAAGAAGTGGCGGCTGGCCGGCACCAGACCGAAGAGACGGTATTCGGCGCCTTTGACGAAAAAGCCGAGGTAACGCGGGTTGTCATAGTCAGGCCCGACGATGGGCTGGAAGGTGACGGGGTCGAGTTCTTCGGTTTCCGCAAGCACATAAACGCGCGGGCGAAAACTGAAACTGCCGTCCTTCTCGGTAAAGCTGATCGCCTGTGGCGGCGTGAAGCTGGCGTTCGTCTCCAGCGGGTCCATCGGCGCGAAGAAATCGGCAAAGATCGCCGTGACGATAAGAAGAACCACCAACACCAGGCCGACCATGCCGGTGAACGAGCGCCGGAAGCGGCGCCAGACCAGCGCGACATAGGTTTCGTTGGCGACATGGCGTGGGTTGGTCAAGGTTTCTTCCGCGGCCATCTGGTTTGGATTGTTGTCGAGCGCCATCATCTCATGCTCCCCCGAATTCGCGCACGCGCGGGTCAAGAAGGGCAAGCAGCATGTCGGCGATGATATTGCCGATGATCAGCGTTGCCGCGAGCACCATCATGAAGGTTGCGGTGACATAAACGTCGCCGACCGCCATCGACCCGACGATAGCCGGCCCGACCGTTGGCAGCGAAAAGATGATCGCCGTCTCGATCTCGCCGCTCAGCATGTAGGGCAGCACGACACCCTGATACATGATGAGCGGATGGACGGCATTGGGCACCGCATGGCGCAGGATGACGGCGCTTTCCGACAGCCCCTTGGCGCGGGCGGTTTCGATATACTGGGCGTTCAGCGTGTCGAGCAGGTTTCCGCGCATCACCCGCATATTGTAGGCAAGCCCGCCGAACACGGCGATTGCCACCACCGGCCAGACATGGCTGACGAGATCGGCAAACTTGGCAAAGGACAAGGGCGCACCGCCATATTGCGGTGAAAAGAAACTGCCGATTTCCGACACGTTGAAATGGAAAACCATCAGGTAGACCATGACCAGCGCCATCAGGAAGCGCGGAATGGTCATGCCGAGGAAAGAGATGGCCGACAGCAGGTTATCGACCCAGGAATACTGGCGGGTCGCTGCCCAGATGCCGAAGGTAATGCCGAGAATGGACGCCAGGATGTGGCAGACAAGTGCCAGCGCCAGCGTGCGCGGCAGCCGTTCACCCACAACTTCGGCCACCGGCTTGTTATAATAGAAGCTGTAACCGAAATCGCCGCGGGTCACGATGCCCGTAATCCAGTCGAAATACTGCACGATCATCGGCTGATCGAGACCGTGTTCGATGCGGTAGGCCTCTGCCTGCGCCTGCGCCTGCGCATAACTTGCCCCGCCCTGGTTCATCAGCTGCGAGCGGATATAATCGGCATAATCGCCGGGCGGCGCCTGGATGATGGCGAAGGTCACGATGCTGAGGATCAGCAGCACCGGGATGGCAGCGCCGAGGCGCATCAGCAGAAATCTCAGCATGGTATTCTTCCTCCTTCTATGCGGGTGCCGTCCCCTTCCGGCCGCGCCTCACGCGCGGCCGGTCGTCTTGTGGGAGGAGGACTACTTGACCGTGCCTTTATCGCCGGGCTTGCCCGGAAGCTGCTCGGGATAAAGCTCGTATTTTCCCTGTTTGTCGGCAGAAACCCACAGGCGTTCGCGCATGATGGCATCTTCAGCCCAGTTGAACATGAAGATGGGCGTGCCCGGGGGGACGTTGGAGAAGCGCTTGTTGATGATCAGCGCACCCGGATATTCGGTGAGACCAATCGTGTAGAGGTTTTCCGTGTAGATCTTCTGGTACTGCTTCATCAGGTCGGCGCGTTCGGCATTATCCTGCGTGCCGATGAAGCGGTTGACGAGATCGACCATCTCCTTTTCAAACGGCATCAGATCGATCGGCTTTCCCTCTGGCGCGCGGTGGTTCCAGCTGGTGCGCGGGCCGACCGGGGCAAGCTGGTCGGTGTTTTGCACCACGGAGGAAAGTTCCGTGCTGTTGCGGCGCACCATCCAGTCGAAACGGCCGGCATAATGGGCGGCATCCCGCTGGTTGGAATCCAGCGCATTGATCACCACGCGGATACCAAGCTTTGCCATCTGCCCGACCACGCCTTCGGCAAGGCTCTTGTCGGTCGTGTAGCTGTTGTTGACCAGCATGACGACTTCGACATTCTTGCCGCCGGCCGTGCCTACCGGGAAGTTGACGATGCCATCGCCATCGGTGTCCTTGAGGCCAGCCTTCGCAAGCCCATCTTTTGCCGCCTTCAGATCAAACGGATAATAGACGGTGGAGGCGCGGTCATAAAAACTGGTGCCGGAGGACAGCCCGCCCGGATAGATCGCCGTGAACGGCCCCTTCACCAGCGAATCCCCGATCGCCTTGCGATCGAGCGCCGAGGTGACCGCCTTGCGGAAATCGGCGTTGCGGTTCAGTTCACGCACCGCCTGTTCCCGCTCGTCCGGATTGCCCCAGCCATTGCCGGAAAAGTTCATCTGCAGGCTGTAACCGATGAGGCGCGGACCAAAAGCAAGGCGTGCCGGCGCATTGGCATCGGCTGCCCGCCGCAGCGAGGCGACGAAGTTTTCCGGCTGCTCCAGGTTGGAAATATCGCCGGAGCCGGCCACAGCCTGCACGTCGCGGTCTGCCCAGGTGGAAAGCTTGTAGTGAAGCTCGTTGAGATAAGGCAGCTGCTGGCCCTTCTCGTCCACCTTCCAGTAATAGGGATTGCGCCGGAGAACGACGATATCATCGGCGCGATATTCCACCGGCACCCAGCCGCCCATGACCGGAATATTCATATATTCCGGCGGAAAGGCGTTCTTGAACTGGTTGTAGGTATTGCTTGAATATTTCGGATGCTGCGGCTTCAGGATGTGCGCCGGCCCCGGGCAGAAGCTCGGATAGGACATGGTGTAGAGATACTGCTTGGGGAAGGCGCTCTTGAAGGTCCACTCGACGGTGTAGTCGTCAACCTTTGCAAGCGTCGTGCCCTCGCCAAAGGCTTCCGGCGAGGCACCGCCGCCAAGCGGCGAGACATTGGGATCGAGCACCGCGTCTTCCCAGTAGAACATCACGTCATCTGCCGTGAACGGCACGCCATCCGACCACTTGGCGCCCTTCACCAGATGCATGGTAAGCTTGTGGCCATCGGCCGACCATTCCCAGCTCTTGGCAAGGTTCGGCAGCGGTTCGGTATCCTTGGCATCCACCTGGAAGAGCGGTGCGGTGCGTGTGAGGCATTCCGACAGCGCGATATCGATGCCGCCCCAGCCCTGGCTCTGGCCCGCGGTGTAGTTCCACCCTTCCGGGCGCCCGCCGATGACATGGCGCATGGTATCGCCGTAGACGCCGGGGCCATCCGGCATGTTGGCAGTTTTTTCCACCAGCGGCTCTTCCGGCAGCCGGTCCTTCAGCGGCGGCAGCTTGCCGGTCTTTTCGAACTTGTCGACCACCCATTGCGGCTGGCTGTAGCTCGGCAGCGCCTTGAATTCCAAAATGGTATCGCGCGCCACATAAGTGATCTTGCCTTCCGCCGGAAACTGCGGCGGTACGGGTGGTGTGGACGTTTCAAAGGCGTTGGCACTGAGTGCAATCAGCGAGACGCCGATGCTCAAGGCGGCAACTGTGCCGATCCGATATTGTTGTCTCATCATCATTCCTCCCAAATGGCAGCACGCCCCGCGCCTGCCTCTCCTCATCGTCACGGATGCGGCAAAGGGTCTCCCGTCCTTCGCCGCATCCGCCTTGTTTTTTTCGGGTCAGACGGCCTCTTTCTGCGCCGCCTTTTCCACCCGCAATTCATCGATGGAGCGCACGGTGCGCCGGGCAGCGCCCGCCCAATCGCGCGTCTTCACCTTGCCTTCGGCAAGCCGCGCGCGTGCGGCTGGAACGGCATGGGCGTATTGCGGCAGCCACTCAGCCTGTGCGACGACCATCTCATCCACCATCTGCCAGACCTCCTCCGGCGTGGCGACCGCGCCCACCAGCGGATCATGCAGCACCGCAAGCTTCAGGAGGTCGATATCGCCGGTGATGGCGGCATGGACCGACATGCGCTGGACGTTGATCGAGGCCATGCAGGTGGCCGCACAAGCTTCCGGCAGGGTGATGGCCGAGACCATGTTGATGCCGAAGCGATCGACAAAACCGGGCGATTCAATAATGGCATCGGCCGGCAGGTTGGTGATGATGCCATTGTTCTTGACGTTGAAATGACCGCGATAGACCCTGCCCGTCTCCAGCGCCTCCAGAATGTGGCTGGCATGTTCGTTGGAGCGCTTGGACTTGTCGAACGGCTTTGCCGCGGAGCTAAGAAACTGCGGGAACTCCGTCTCGAACCAGTTGCGGGTTTCTGTGGAGTGACGCAGATAACCGCCGGTTTCGCCGTGGATCCAGTCCGACATGTCGATCCAGCGGGTGATTTCCTCCGGGCGCTTGCGATACCACGGCAGGTATTCTGACAGGTGACCGTTACTCTCCGTCGAATAGACGCCAAACCGCTTCAAGACATCGATGCGCAGCTTTTCCTGCTGGGAAAACACCGGATGCGCCTCAAAGGCTGCCACCAGTTCATCCTTGCCGATCGGCCGGCCATTCAGCTTCAGATCGACGAACCAGGTCTGGTGGTTGATACCGGAGCAGATGTAATCGAGATCGCTCAAGGATTTTGCGCCGAGCACTTCGGCAATCTGTTCTGCGCCGTGCTGCACGCCGTGGCAAAGGCCGACGGTATCCACCTTGCCATATTCGATGGCAGCCCAGGTGTTCATCGCCATCGGGTTTGCATAATTCAGGAACTTGGCGCCGGGGGCTGCCACCTCGCGGATATCCTTGCAGAAATCGAGGATGACGGGAATGTTGCGCTGGCCATAGAGAATGCCGCCGGCGCAGATCGTGTCGCCAACGCACTGGTCGATGCCGTATTTTAGGGGAATGCGGATATCATCCGCATAGGCTTCCAGACCGCCGACCCGCACGCAGCTGATGATATAACGCGCACCTTCGATGGCCTTGCGCCGATCGGTCGTCGCCGTCACCTTTGCCGGCAGATTATTGACCTTGACGACCGTTTCGAGGATCTCGCGGATCATCGACAGATTGTGCTCGCTGAGGTCGGTCAGCGCGAATTCCACATCCTGAAACTCCGGCACGCACAGGATGTCGGTGAACAGCTTTTTGGTGAAGCCGACACTGCCGGCCCCGATGATAGCGATTTTGAAACCCATTTTCACATCCTCATTGCGAACCGAGCGCGGAAAGCCGCCGGGATAGGGGACAGGATGTCAGAAATACTCCTCACCCATGGAAAACCCTGAAATACAGGGACAAGCCACTTGCGTGCCTCCCAAAGGCTTCCCATTAATGTCTCCTCGGGGCTGGATTATGCGCATATTCCGCCCCCGGGCCAGAGAAGGATTATGCTATCATGGGTAATTTTGTGCTGCAGGATCTCGTCGACAAAGGGCCTGCGGTCCGAACGGTTTCCCTGCCCCGCGGGCGCCATACGCTACACACGATGCCCACAAGCAGCGGCTATGAAATCCGCAAGGGCGGCGGTTATGACTGGGACGGGCGCAAGCGTGGCCAGGCACCATTTACCGTGCTGCAGCATTGTATCCGCGGGCGAGGAAACTTGCGTTACGAGAACCGCCTGACGCAGGTGAAGCCTGGCGAAACCCTGCTTCTGCTCATCCCGCACAATCACCGCTACTGGCTGGAACGGGACGAAAGCTGGCAATTCTTCTGGATCTCGATGAATGGCGAGGAGGCGCTGCGCATCCATCGGTCGATCCTTGCCATTACCGGCCCGATCCTGCGCCTGAAACCTGAAACCATCGATCAACTCGCCGATTGCTGCCACCGCCTGGTGACCGGCGGCGAGACGCCGGGGGCCGCATCCGCCATCGCCTACGAGGCGGCGATGGCACTTTACGACGACGTCTTCGGCTCCCACCCGACATTCGCGCAGGAATACCGCACGCTGCAGCATGTGCTCGGCCACATCGAAAGCCATCTGGGCGACCGGTTAACGGTGAGCGATCTTGCCGCCGTCGCCGGCCTCAGCCGCGCCCATTTCTCCCGCATCTTCACCGCCAGCGAAGGCCTGCCACCGGCTGAATTCGTACTGCAAAAACGCCTGCGCCGCGCCGCCAAACTGCTCACCACCGCTGCTGACATGCCGATCAAGGAAGTCTCGGCGCTCTGCGGCTTCGAAGACCCCAACTACTTCTCCAAGGTCTTCAGGCGCCTTTATGGCACCAACCCGAGCGATTTTCGCACGACGGGGATGTATGCGAGCGTGGGGAATTCGGGGCGGTGATGGGGGGAATGGAGCGCAGGAGTATAGGAAACGACGGGGAGATTGGGGTAATCATTGATCAAGGAGGTCGTAGGAAAGGCTCGAGGCACCTTTCCCCGAAGGTTCACCGCGCTACCACTGCTCAGCATAGCGGAGGTCGAGTGCCTGGTCAATTCCTTGGGTATGCTTCTCAAAGCGGAGCTTCATTCGGCAGGTATTCAGGATCGTGATAGTGCAGCACGTGTCTTCGAACAGCTCGGCAACCTCGCTATCAGTCACGCCTGATCCGCAAGAAACGGTTAATTGCAAAGGCGAAAACAAAGGGCCACGCGACGAAATTCAGAATAATTGCCAGCAGCCCGAAGTCTTTTGGGGAAATTGACATCGAATATCCCACACAGATCGCAGCAGGTTTGGTCGCGCTTAGGACGGCCTCCTGTGGGACAAACACGCGAGCAACAAGTCCCTCCGGATTCGCTTGCATGGCATCTTCCAAACCGGTGTTCATCTCGGTCCTGTCCAACTTTCCGAACATCGGCCCGATATCCGGATAGCAGCTGTTGCCAGAGTCGCGAAGCGTCCATTTTTCGCGAGGCGCGATGGCGATGACGGGTACATGGTGGCTGATCGAAGTCATCGCACCCGCTATTGCCGGCCATTGCTCCGGTGGCATGCCAACACGGGGACGCGTCATGGGGGGGACTAAGCTGTCCATGTCGGCACCCAGCAATTGGAGTGATGGTTCGTAATTTGCACGTTCCAGGTAAAATGGCAGGGACAGCGCCCAGTAGACCAGGATAATTACAAGCAGGTTGAGAGGCTGGGTTCCATATCCAAGGAGATACCGAAATGGCAGACGCAGAAGTAGCCATTTCAACCCGAATAGTGACGCTGTTATCATCCACCAGCGCCGACCTTTGGCATCTCGCCAACCTTCCGCTTCGTCGCGCATCTCCATCTTGCGATAGATGAAATCGGCATCGGCCGAGTGGCCCTGATTCCGAAGCGACCGTTCCAGCGAAAGCCAGGAGCTTCTTCTGAAGCGATCGTCGGTTGCGGCCAGGCTAAGATAGGTAAACCGGCGCGCAAGCAACGGGCTCTTCTGGTTATAGATGTTCCACTGGCCTACAGAAATGTCGCGCATATCAATCGGACGCGGCAGGTTCAGGCTTTTTCGTGATGCAAGGGCAAGGTCAGCAATCGTGATTTCGTCAACGGTTGCGCCAGCCAGAACAACGCCAATTTCATCTGCTCCCTTCGTCACGTCGGTTGATTCAAACGAATGACGCGACATCACCAGTTCGCCGATTTTTGCACCTGAAAGATTGATAGCACCGGGAGCGATGATACCTTCGCCTCGGCAATTTTTTCCGTCTTGCAACAGTTGTCGATCATCACATTCCTCAAACAGATGCAGTGTCCTGCCAACAGTGATATTTTCGGCATCGACATGCCCCGGTGCCGGGATGCGCAGTGTCACGCGTGCGCCATTCCAGTTTGGTTCTGTTTCGGCAAGGGTCAGTCCCGTCAGATCCACATCGTTGTCGCAAGACAGATTGTTCATCGACAGCGCGACAGCCGCCGTGCGAAGTTCAGGGCGGGCTGCAACCGTACGGTCCGCTTGATTAGTTCGGGTCGCTTTGGACACATGCAGTCCGACGCGTTCAAGAGCATCCTTGCCGGTCAAGGTTGACCGCATCCTCACATCGCGCGTGACTTTGGTATCGTCCAGATGGATGCGACCAGAACACAGCACATTGGTCAGGTCCAGTTCGCCGCCGATTTTGCAGCCGGTCACTTCCAGATCGCCATTGACAACAGCGCGTAGCTTGTCGGCCTGGGGCGCATGGGGCCGTTTGAGGCCGTTCTCGCCGTCAAAGGGCGCGAGGGAGGACCAGAAGGAAACATTGCCAGAAACATCAAGCCCGTTCAGGCGCGCTCCTTTCGCCCTGCGGCCAGAAAAGCTGCCGGTGATCTGAATGGCCATAAGTGCCAAGTGTCCAGCCACACGCGTCATGTCCAGATCAAGGCGACCAATTGTAGTATTCACCATGCTTTTTCCATGATGGATAATCAATTGCCCGATCTCGGCAGCAAAAATCTGGAGAGACTTCTTGACGCTCAGTCCCTCGATGTCAATGTAATCAAATTGAATGTTGCCAAAGTTTGCCCCGCCATGAATCGTAAGAGGCACGAATACTGGCGACTCTTCGGATATTTGGAACGGGCGGATGAAAAATACACCATCGCACTTGCTGGCCCAAAGTGCCAAATCGGTGCCAATGTCTCCCCCCTCGAAAGTCAGGTCTCCACCGAAATTGCAGTTTTCGAGCGCAAGTTCCCGTCCGATGGAGGCGGAGCCGTCGCGCATGCCCGGCTCCCTGTAACCGCCAAAGGCGAACTGACCAACGAAATGCGATCCCGAAAACCTGACGAAGTTGTCGGTCTTGATGCCCAGCAGGCTGGTTCGACCGCCCACACGTATTCCGGTCGCCAAGACCCCGCCGCGTTTTCCGCTTTCTTCTGGAATAGTGCCATATTCGACTGTCGCCCGCGACAGATCGAGATCGCCACCGATCCGTATGCCACTCAGGTCCAGTGAAACCGTTTGCGCCAGCGCCCTGCCCGTTGCCGAGCCTTCGGTCCGAACCCGGATACCCGCAAGGTCCAGCGTGCCGCCGACATGGCTGTTGCGCAGCGTGAGGGTCTTAGCAAAACTGCAACCTGACAGGTCAAGCGACCGTTCGAAGCGACAGTCGGAAAAATCGACCTCGCCCCAAAAGGTAACGTCCATCGCCCGCAGCGAGACGTCGATCTTCTGCCCGCGAAGCGAGACATTGCCCAGCACTTTGCGACCGATCAACGCCCCTTTGCCGCCGTCCAGCAGGCGTTCGAGAAAGGTATCTGCCGAGATTGTTTCGTCGATCAATTGAACTCCCTGAAAGTCGACAGAAGCCAGTTGTTCTTTTGGGTAAAGCTGTAGGCGCGAACGGGAAGCTCTTTGATGATCAGATTGTCGGACAACATTTCCATTATTCCGTTGGGTTTTGCCGAAAAGATCGACCGGAACAGACCGCCCCCATAGGTTAGCGTGGCTTCAATTAGGAAATCGCCTTTTTCAAACTTTTCGTGGCCTTCGCCTGGTGGCTCATATCTGGGCCAAAGCCGCATCGGAAACAGACAGGCCCCCAGGCCTTTTTTGTATTCATGGTGAAAGCCGGTCCAGTCGACATCAACAGGCTTCTCAAGGATATAAAAGCTGCCCGCTTCGCCATGGGTGTAAGCACAAAAGAACTCGACATAGGCACGTGCGGTACCGGCGTTGATGTTCAGGCGGCCAACCAGACGATGAGCCCAATTCACCCGATGTATGTAGTCAGACGTTCCGTCAAGGCCGATGATTTGTGTTATATAGCGGGCATTTTCTTGCAGTTGGCTTGCGACATCGGGATGCTTACGCTGGGACTGATCGGATACGGGGAGGCGGTTCGGATCCTTCTCCCACAAAAGGGTGGTCCGGCGGCTGCGTGGGCCAAGGCGTTCGGTGATCTCGACAAGTTGGTAGCAGTCCCAAAATGGCAGGTCCCGGATCCTAGCGGTATAAGGCAGATCGCGTCGTATGTCGGCTGTCGGCCCAGGTTCGGCGCAGTCCATGCGGATGTTCATATCAAGCAAGTTGGCATTCACGTATGTGACAAAGGCCTGTGCGTCGGCGACGGCGGCTGCGCTGTTCGGTGGCGGTAGGAAATCCCGCCAGCTATCGGAGCGATGCCGTTGTTCATAATCTGCCTGCGCATCGGCAATGACTGCCTCCGCATCGCCCGCAAGGCCGGGCAGTTTGAAGGTCGGTGCAGCAAGCGGGTTCTCGAGCGCGCTTTGCAGGCGGAGCCAACGGGCACCGGTAAGCGTCACCCCTGTCCCCTCGCCATGCTGGCCACGCCAGGGGTGTGCCATGCTGCCAAGATGCGAGGTGGCGTCGCCATCATTCACCTCACGCAGAACTGGGCCAATTCGTTCCATTTTGAACGTACCCGCCCGTGCGTGAATGCGATAAAGGCTGACCGATGCGACATGTGGCAGCGACCTGCGGCCAAGGAAAAGCTTGGCCATGTCGAACTGCGGGTCTTCGGCAAGACGCCCATCGACCCAAGCGGCGATCTCTTGCGGAACCTCCGGGTCCGAACGAGTGAATTCTCGAAGAAGATGGACGCTATCTGCAAGCGGGGCTTCAGCCCTCCGCCAAAGCGTGAACCCGGCTTCGTCGGCGGCGATACCCCCGCCGCCCGCCGCGTGGTTGACCAACTCGAGCACAGGCTCACGCTCGATAACAGCGTCGATCTGTGCGCCACCCTCAACCCCGATCAGGTTGCCGGTGTACCAATTCCCACCAGCATCCTGTGCAAGTAATGCCCAAAGTACCACGGCGGGTTCAACGCTCCGCATCTCACCTGCGCCGTCGCGCCAATCGGCAACGCTTTGCCGGGCAAGTCGGACACTGTCTCGCTTCATCGCAGGCGGCAATCGCATATCGATCAGAGCCGCATCGATTGGACACTCCTGCCACAGATCCTGTAGCGTAAGAAGGCGCGCTTGGGCGACACTGTCCGGCAACAACGGCTCGATGTGTCGATCCGCCAGCGCTATTTCATCCTCAGTTGTATCGTCACTCATAATGCATTAACTCCTTGTGGAGGAGAAATTCATCAGAATACAATAATTATATTATTTATCGATATTTACAATCATCCTGATTATCAATATTCATGTTGAATTGTTTTATTATAGTTGACCTGCCACTGCGAATTTCCTCCAGAATTGATTAGAGTCGGACTCGAAAAGCCTTCAGCAATATCCGTACCTTGCCAGCCGTCGTGTGATCAGGCGTATGTGGGCGATCATGATCCATGCCTCTGATGAGGCGATGGACTTTTCGACGTCCTTGGCCAATCTTCGGCATCTGCCGAGCCAGGCGAAGGTCCGTTCGACCACCCATCGGCGTGGCAGCACTTCGAAGCCTTTCGTTTTGTCTGACCGCTTGATGATTTCAACTGTCCAGCGCCCGATCTTCTTGAGCCGCCGCTTCAGCTTGTCGCCCGCGTAACCACCATCGGCGAAGACATGCGTAACCGTTTCGAGGGCCCCACTGCCAATCTGTGTTGACGGTGTCGGATTGATGCTGCCGGTGGCATTATTGTGAGGCAGAAGCCTTTTTGTTGCCTATGGATCGTTTGCCGGGGCCGCGGGATTGTAGCGCATCGGCTTGCAATGAGCATAAATCTGCTCGACCGCAAACGGGATTGCGCGCCATGCATCCTTGAGCAGGTCCGGCGAAGGCTTTGGGAATGCCATCGAGATCATTTCGGCCAATTCGGGTCTCGTGGACTGAATGAGAAGGCTCATGAGGGGCTCGCCTGTCTGCTTCTCAGCAAACAGAGGTTCCCATTCCTGCGGGTTCAGGGTGATGGCACCAAGGAAGCCATCAGCCCAATGGCCGGCAAGCACGTCATCTTCGTCGGTGCGCATCAGGACCGGCGCATAGCGACCCGGTGTCGTCAGTTGATGGGCGACCAGATTGTAATGATCGACGATCGTATCGATCACCGCCTGGGTCCTGGTTCCGATGAAGGCTCTTTTCTCGTGCCCGCCGATGACATGGAACATCCAGTCGTTCGGCAACAGGAAGACGGGGCCGACAGCCAGGCCGGTCAGGAAACCGTTCAGCATGGACACCCCGCCGCAAGGTGGCTCTGGTTCAGCCTTGTCGAACCAGACTTCCAACTGCTCAAGCGACATCGGTTTTGCACGCTTGGGCCGCTTCACGCTGCGATCGCCCTGTTCATATCGGCATGTTCCCGTTTCCAATTCCAAGGTAGGCAGCGCTCAAGCGACGTCGACTTTATCTCGCCGGATACCAGGCGCTCAAGCACGTCATTGAGCCACGTGTAGGGATCGACATCATTCAATTTGGCTGTGGTCAGCAAGGATCCGAGAATGGACCAGGTCTCAGCCCCACCATCACTGCCGGCAAATAGACTGTTGACGCGCCCAAGTGCAATCCCACGCATGGTGCGCTCGACGGTATTGGAATCCACCTCCAGCCGACCATCGTCGAGAAAGAGCGTCAGCCCGGACCAGAGCCCAAGCGTGTACTTGATGGCAGATGCCACAGGATCCTTGGCGGATATGTCGTTCAGCGTATCCATCAGCAGCGTCTTGAGACCCGCCATCAGGCTTTTGGTGGTCGCCTGGCGAACAGCTTGCCGATGCTCGGCGCTGGTGCCGCGGATCCTGGCCTCGATCGCATAGATCTCCGCAAGCCGCTCGATCACCGTCCTGGCCACATCAGACTTGTACTTCTTGTAGACATCGACGAACTTGCGACGCGCATGGGCCAGGCAATAGGCAAGCGTAATCGAACCCGCCTTGCGACCAGGTCGGGTCAGGCTCTTGTAAGCCTTGTAGGCATCGACCTGCAAAAGCCCATGGTAGTTCGCCAGTTGCGACTGGATCTCGCCCTTTCCGCGACCCTGCGCAAAGACATAGGCAACCGCCGGATATGCCGGCCGTTCCATGGGCGATCATCCACCGCATGGGCCCAGAACTGACAAACCTTGGTGCGCTTTCTGTCCCGCTCAGAACAGGCATTCGGGTTTCGTCCACAAACACCCGGCAATGGCTATGAATATAGGCCAGCAATTTGTCATAGAGCGATTTTAGCCACCAGGCCGAGCGCTTCACCCACCCGCAAAGGGTCGATGTGTCCAAACGAACACCCTGTCCTTTGAGCATCTGGACCTGGCGGTGAAGCGGCAGATACCAGGCATAGCGCCAAACCACGACATTGCTGATCATGGCGGTCGTTGCCAGTCCGCCGTCAAACAGACGCGGCTTGGCTTTGGCCTGAACGACCCCGGCTTCACAGGCGCGACAAGCATATTTTGGCCGCACCGTGCGCAGTACATAAAGCGTGGCCGGGCGAGACGCGAGCGCCTCGCTTTCGTCTTCGCCAATCCGATGCAGCCGCCTATGGCAGCAGGCGCAGTCCAGGGATGGAGGCTCGATGACCTCAACGACACGCTCGAGATGATCAGGTAGAGCGCCGATGTTGCGGCGCGGCTTTGACGAGGCGCTAGCCTTGCGTTGGGACCTGACAGGCTCTGGGCCGCCGTCGCATAAGCTGGCCTCGCCTATCAGCTCTTCGTCTCCCAGATCAAGACGGGCCTGGCCGTCGAGAACGGCCAATGACGTCTCGGACTTCTGCCTGTACGGCTGGGCGTTGGCGGCCTTCAACAGCGCTTGCAGACGCCCGATTTCAGCGTCTCTTTCCAGGATCATGCCGACCAGAATGTCAGGATCCCGAGGCAGATGTTGTCAACGGTTGAGCATGACGAACAATAGCCGAGAAGGCCACATTTGTCCATTTATTACAACAGGATCAGGCTATCTTTGTCGGGCGTTTGACCGGTTTCTGATCCACCTTTGTCCAGTCGAGACCATCCAACAGAAGCGCTGTTTCGCTCCCGCTGAGATGAACGGCGCCGTCTCGAACAGGAGGCCATGTGAATTGGCGATCTTCCAAGATTTTCGTCAGCAGGACCATGCCACTGCCGTCCCATACCACGATCTTCACTCGGTCACTGCGCTTGCTGCGGAAGATGTAGATGTCGCCTGAGTACGGATTTGCTCCCAGCGTCGTCGATACCAATGCCGCAAGGGAGTTGATGCCTTTTCTAAAATCAACCGGTCTGGACGCGATCAAAATCCGCAACCCCGATCGCAACGAGATCAAGCCGAGCCCCGCAACGCGCTGAACACTGTTCGCAGCGCTCGCTCGTCAACGCTGCATTCGATGAGAACACTGGCGCCACCGATCTCAACGCGCATCGTCAACCGCTCGTCTGTACGAGCCACCGGCTGCTCGTCATCACGTGTTACGACCGGCACAAATCGCATCTCCTGCTCGTCCGGGACCCGCTCGCGGGCGCAGCGGCGCCAGTAATGGAGAGAGCTGGCTCGGAAAATCTGCACAGGCGGGATAAGTGGAATTTCGGCCTGACTTCGGCTTATACCAATCGTCGCTGAGACTGACTCTTGGGATTCCCAAAAGCCGACGAATCTGAATCTCTAGCTCAAACAGGAGGTTTGCGATGGGTTCAGCGCTTTCTTTACGGTCGGATTTCGACGGGTCCATGCTACGGCGACTGGCCCGGCAGACGCGCGATGCCGATCAGGCGCGGCGGCTTCTGGCGCTCGCATCGATCTATGACGGCGGTTCACGGGCCGATGCCGCTCGGCTCGGCAGCGTGACCGTTCAGATCGTGCGCGACTGGGTGGTCCGCTTCAATGCTCGCGGTCCCGACGGACTGATCAACGGCAAGGCTCCGGGAAAACCTTCTCTCCTGAACGACGAACAGCGAACGGCCTTGGCGCAAGCCATCGAGCGCGGACCGACATCTTATCTTGATGGCGTCGTCCGATGGCGTCTGTGTGATCTGGCTCAATGGATTTGGGAAGAGTTCCGCATCTCGGTGAGCGAGGAGACCCTGGGGCGCGAAGTGCGTGCCATGGGGTATCGCAAGCTCTCGGCTCGCCCAAGACATCATGCGCAGGATCCGGAGGCGGCCGAGGCATTTAAAAAAACTTCCCCGCCGCTGTGGCAGAAATCACCGCCGGCCCCGCCAAGGGCAAAGTGATCGAAATCTGGTTCCAGGACGAAGCTCGGATAGGCCAGAAGAACAAGATTACCCGCCGCTGGGCCAGGCGGGGATCGAGGCCGTCCGCGCCGCACGACCAGCGAACCCGTTCGGCCTATATCTTCGGTGCCATCTGCCCCAAGCTTGGCAAGGCCGCCGCTCTCGTCATGCCGTGGTGCGACACCCATGCCATGAACCAGCATTTGATCGAGATATCCCGCAACGTCGCGGACGATGGCCATGCCATCCTCATCATGGATCAGGCCGCATGGCACATGTCCAACAATCTCATCGTTCCTGAAAACATCACCATCCTGCCACTACCGCCCAAGTCGCCTGAATTGAACCCTGTCGAAAACATCTGGCAGTTCATGAGGGACAACTGGCTCTCGAACCGCATCTTCAAGACCTACGAGGATATCGTCGACCATTGCTGCTACGCTTGGAGAACCCTGCAGGACCGACCATGGAAGATCATGTCAATCGGAAGACGCAAATGGACGCAAGGGTTCTGATCAATGACGGTTGGTATTAGATGCCGGGAACAGGAGATACCATGACGAGACGACCGCGCCGGAACCACAGCCCGGCTTTCAAGGCAAAGGTGGCGCTCGCCGCCATCCGAGGCGAGCAGACGCTGGTGGAATTATCCCAACAGTTCGACGTGCACGCCAACCAGATCAAACAGTGGAAAGACCAACTCCTTGAGGGGGCGACAGGCGTTTTCGGCGATGAAGCCAAAGCGGAACCGGCGGGTCCAACCGTTGATGTCAAAACGCTGCACGCTAAAATCGGGGAGCTGACGCTGGAAAACGATTTTTTAGCCGGAGCGCTCGGCAAAGCGGGCTTGCTGGGCGGAAAAAAATGATCGACCGCGAGCACGAACTGTCGGTCGCACGCCAGGCGAAGCTTCTCGGCTTCAGCCGTGGCAGTGTCTATTATCTGCCTCGTCCAGTCCCAGACGTCGATCTTGCCCTGATGCGGCGGATTGACGAGTTGCATCTCGACTACCCCTTTGCCGGAAGTCGGATGTTGCAAGGGCTCTTGAGAGGAGAAGGGCTGGAGACTGGGCGGCTGCATGTCGCCACGCTGATGAAGAAGATGGGCATCGAGGCGATCTATCGCCGCCCAAACACCTCAAAACCAGCGCCTGGGCACAAAATCTATCCCTACCTCCTGCGCAAGCTGGCGGTCACCCGGCCTAACCAGGTGTGGGCAATGGACATAACGTATGTGCCGATGGCGCGGGGATTCGTCTATCTCTGTGCCGTCATCGACTGGTTCAGCCGGAGGGTTCTGTCATGGCGGTTGTCGATCACGATGGAAGCAGCCTTCTGCATCGAGGCGGTGGAGGAGGCACTTGCCCGTCATGGCAGGCCGGAAATCTTCAATACCGACCAGGGATCGCAGTTCACCTCCATCGACTTCACGGCGGTGCTGAAGAAAGCAGAGATTGCCATCTCGATGGATGGCAAGGGCGCATGGCGGGACAATGTCTTCGTCGAGCGGCTCTGGCGGTCGATCAAATACGAGGAGGTCTACCTCCACGCCTACAAGACCGTGTCCGAGGCCCGCGTCGGCATTGGCCGATATCTTACCTTTTACAATAGCCGACGCCCACATTCATCCCTTGACCGGCAAACACCGGATCGGGCCTACTTCAACGCGCTGACACCAATGATGGTAGCGGCGTAATCAAGGCGGAAATCCACTTAGCAAAAAGCCCGAAACTGTTCAGACAAACCGAGCCACTTCTGAGCAAGCCCTGGCTGACACCATGCTCGCGCGCCACCGCGGCGATATTGGCGCCAGGCACAAAACTCGCCGCCGTGATCCTGGCCTTGTCTTCCCCAGTCCATCGGCGCCGTTGGTTGCCGCCAATGATCACTTCGACACGACGGGCTGACCTTCCCGATCTGTCCGAACTGCCTTGCGCATCATGCTGATGACCATCATCAGCATGATGCGAAACCAAACTCTCATCGTCCGACACCCGCACAACCTCAACATTGCAGTATTCAATACACGGCAATTATGCGCGATCCGGAATCCGTGTTGAATGTGGGGCGCTCGCAACGGTTACGCTGAACCTGCGGTCCTCGGCGAATGCTTACAGTTCAGGATCCGTGACATCGACTTCGGCCTGCCTGATGACGGCTTTGGTGGTCCCATCGATGCACGCAAGGAAACGCTTCTTGCTGCCATCGAAGATATTGGCGCGAAATCATTCAAGTACCTCTATGACTTCGGCGACGGCTGGACGCACACCGTGAAAATCGAAAAGATCTTTCCAGCGACGGCCGGCTTCGACGATCCATTCCTTCTCGAGGTTGTCGGACGGTGTCCACCGGAGGATGTCGGCGGTCCCTGGGGCTATCAAGAGTTCCGCGAAGCCATTGCGGACACCAACCATGAGCGTCACCACGAACTTGTCGAATGGTGGGGCCACGCACACTACGATCCGGGCGATGTCGACGCCGCCAATCTCCGCAAAAACGTCGAGGCTCTCGCCGCAAAGTGGAAGCGCCGATCGCGCAAGAAAAGCTGAACCTGCGGTCCTCGGCGAATGCTTACGATTATCCTGCACCGGGCTGCGCGCTATTCCTAAAACGACCGCAATCTCACGGGCGCTGGTCCCGCTACCGGCAAGCCGCAGCATTTGTCGTAACTGTCTCATGGTCAGCCTTCTCTTTGCCGGCATCGAAATCTCCACGTTGCGCGTGGTTCATTTGATGCCAAAGTTGCTGACCCAGGGGAGTATCCTTCAGTGCCGAAAACCGGCCGATCTTTGATTGGAATCGTGGCCGGCTTCAAATCGGAATGGTGGCCGGTCTTTGATCGGAATGCTGGCCGGCTTCACGTCGGAATCCGCACGCCCAATGTAATTCATTATGACGATCACGGCGCGGCAGAGGCAGGTTCCGATCGTTTAGGACGCGCATGCCAATTCTGCCAAAGTAGTCCTAGTAAAAGCAGGCAGAAAATCGACGCAATCAGCAGCTTAGTCTAATCAGAATTCCCAAACAAGGGAATGCCTCAGCGCGATTCCGCGGTCAACGGACGTGCGCTAAGATACTCTCGTCTTAATGAATCGAGCTGGCGATCCCACGGCAATCGTAAATGCAGGAACGTCGCGATTTACAAAGGCGTTAGCCCCGATGACGGCCCCTTCACCTATCGTGCAACCTGGCATAATAGTCGAATTTCTTCCGATCCAAACATCGTCTTCGATTACGACGGGCTTCACCACAAACCCGCTTGCGAGAATTCTTGCCCTACCGACAATACGATGATCGTTGTCTCGTATGCTGCAATACTCCCCTATTCTCACCCCTTCCCCAATCACCACCTTTTCAAGCGATGATATGATCGTGCCCTGATTGACCGACGTGTCTTTGCCGATGAAGATTTCACCACCGCGCGCAACACTTAGCGACACCCCGCCACCTATGATAGAGCGATCCCCAAAGTGTATTTTTCCACTGACACCGCGACAGGTAACGGACCCAAGGAACCTAACCCCTTTCCCATAACGCGCCCAAGACAAAAAGATGTAACGATGCCATATGTAAAGAAGCGCTTCAGAACAGCGCGTAATGCCTTTTGTGATCACCTTGCCGACCGCGACCATCATGATTGATCCGCCATCCTGCCACCATCGATGATCGCCTCATACTGAGTGATCATTGAAGCAGCGATTGTCGTCCAAAGATACCGTTTAGCATAATTGGCGGCCTCCAATGATCGCGCTTGCGCCTCTTGCTTCGATAAAGACAATGCCGCACCCACAACGGATCGGAAATCACTAAAATCTGCGGAAATGCGATAGGCAATTCCATCTGAAAACAATTCCGGAAGGTTGCATTCATTTGTCAAAATAGGGATGCAACCATGCTGCAAAGCCTCTAACACAGCCATCGGCAGACCTTCACTGAGAGAAGGAAGTATGAAAAACCGGGAACTTTGCAACGCCTCCAGTTTTGCAGGGCCGTAAAGCGGGCCGACAAACCTTATGTTCGACGCACCGCTTGCCGCTTGCGTTACCTTCTCCTCATAATCTTTATTCCCCCACCCAGCGATCACTAGATTTTGCTTATCCGGGCTAACTCTTTTTTTCCAAGCGTCAATGAGTTCGAGCACCTGCTTTTTCTCGTGCAAACGGCCTAGGTACAAAACGTCGTTAGTTGATCTGTTCGGCTCGGCATCGACGCCGTCAGCAATTCCATTGGGTAGGACAAACGTTCTCTCCTGAAGGCCGGGTAAAAATCGAGCCGCTGAATCTCTCTCAGAAGTATTCAATGCATGCACAAAGGCCTTCGACATTAGAGGTTTCTCAAGCGTAGCCGCATGAATGCGTTTCACTTTCGCACGTCGCGCAAGAATCCAGGGATCCAACATGCCCCGGGGCGAGACGACAACCGGGATGCCCAAAAGTGATGCAAAACGCCCGTACATCGACGCCGCACACCAGATCCCATGGATGTGCACAATATCTGGTTTTTGGCGTCTAATTTCTCCAAACACCCGGAGATCAAAGCCGTATGAAAAACGCAGTGAATGAGGGTAAAGCGGAAGGTTACCCCAAATATGCTTATCTTCCTCAAAGTGTCTATTCGCGCCACCCACCACGGTAACTTGTTGCCCTAGTGCGGATAGCGCTTTTGATAAACCGGAAACTGAATAGTACAGGCCTCCGGCGGTTCTAGAAAGTGACGATACGTAGTGCAATACTTTCATCTTACCCCGACAAACTGCTACGTTACCCAAGACGTTCGTGTCTCTTTAGAATGAATATCGCAGCACTAATGCCGCAGATATTCGCAAAAAAATCCCCTAGTGCAAATGCTGCGATTCCGATCAGCGGCGCAAATACAAAGCTACTGGCTATCCCCGCACTTAAGGCGAAAAGCGACACTAGCATCAAAGTTGTAAATCTACCTTGGGCTGCAAGTCCTTGATTCATTGAGAGGGCGATAGTCGACGAAAAAATTGTCACCGCAAAAATTGCTAGGCCCAAGCCAACATTGTCCGCTATCCCCTGCCCAAACGTTGCAATAGCAACCCCTCCAATGGCAGCAGCCACTGCACCCACAACACCGAGGATCGTGCCTAATCTTTGAGATCTGAAAATAACGCTGAGCGGTCGGCTATCCGCTTTGGAAATACGCTTCACGAGTTCGGGGAACTCGACACGCCGAATAAAGCCGACCAACTGGGTAAATGCCGATACAATCTGCTTCACGTAGATGAAGACTGCCGTCGTATCCACTCCGAGCCAAGTCGACGAAATAAGCAACTGTATCCTGAAGTAAACCTGCCCGGGCAGATTTCCACCCAACATCGATAGGCCAGCAAGCATTGCCCCGAAAACTCCACGGCGGCTCGGCCTGACATAACGCGGCATCCAGCCTGCTTTCAAAAGAGCAGCGTATTGCACACAGATCGTCAGTAGAAAGCCAACACTGAACGCGCTTCCAAGAACCACTCCTGCTTCATGCAACGATGCGTCCCGGGCTAGGAAAAGGCCAATCGCCGAAGCCAGGTAGGAAATCGATCCAGATAAACCGCTGATGCCACTTAGCTTGAGGCCATCAAGCATGCCAGCCGCGTTTATTGACCATAGAAGATAAGCTGGTGCGGAGTACCAGACGAACGCCTGAGTGAAATCATTTGCTGGCAGGAACCGCGAAACGCAAAGAGTGAAGGTGGTGGCAAGGCACGCGAGCGTGACACGGAACACGCTGGTTTCACAAAATGC
Organism: Neorhizobium sp. PAMB6716; assembly: GCF_058242805.1. Classification (NCBI taxonomy): domain Bacteria; kingdom Pseudomonadati; phylum Pseudomonadota; class Alphaproteobacteria; order Hyphomicrobiales; family Rhizobiaceae; genus Neorhizobium; species Neorhizobium sp. PAMB6716. The sequence goes on along the minus strand of NZ_JBZAYW010000002.1, from coordinate 473,093 downwards.
CCGCCACACCGTGTCAGCCGACTCACCTTCTGGCAATGAGGCTACCTTGCGAGCTAAGATGGTGATCGAGCCTGCCTCGACTACTGTTATCCCGAACATAGAAACAGAGAAATGCGTCCCAAAGAGAGCGAGGAGCTGAAGCTGACCATGGGCGACCAGCCACGTCTGCGCCAGAAAGATGGAGCCCTGGCCAATACCAAACCCACCTATTAGACATAGGAGATTGATAAGACGCGACAGCTTCGCACTTGGACGGAACATTCGCGAAAACATGATTTGCCCTAAACGCAATATTCAGATGTGGATACAGCAACCACTATCCATATGCAACTTCAGAAATAATACCTGATTAATCCTAATTGTCCGCGTTCAGTATATCTTTGGCGGAAGCCCGTCAACGACTATGCGGCCACTCCAAGAAGAACCCGTTATTTCAAAATTGTATATGTTTCCATTGAAGCGAAACGCCTCACTGGAGGTATTTCCCTCGAACATACAATTCTCTATGAAATTTCCAAAAATGTGAGGAGATTCGAAGCCATTGACCTCTGCAAACCGTCCACATTGCTCGACGTCAAATGCGCAATTCACTATTCGGTTTTTTGCTTGAGGAAACGTTTGTGTAGCCCCACGCCTACCGAACGCGGCAAGGCTCGTTGCTCCGAACCCACCAACTGACACACTCGTGTCTGAAAAACTGATGTTTGAAGCATTAAGAAACCATACCACTGGCCCTCGCTTGCCGTCACACCGGCCTACTTCCGCGGTGTTGTTTTTGAACGCTATATTTCGCGCAAACTCCTGAAAGGAGAAACCAACAAATGGCTCATCCACTTGGGCCTGCCTTACAAAGGAATTGTTCAAAACAAGATTATCCGCGCTGTTGTGAGATTGCTCGTTGAAACCTGTCCTCGCGGTAAACGCGTTGTTCTCCCAAACAGTCTTCTGAAAGGTATTCCCATAAATTGCTGAGCGACTGCGAACGACATTATTTCGAAATCGAACATTGTAGGTTGCTGTATCGCCTATCCAGCGTCCCTCACTTTCGATATTAAAGCCGCTTATTTCCCCGTCCGAATAGAAGAATAGCGGGATGTCATTTCGCGCCGGGGATCCAAGTCCTGCAATTTGATATTCCTCCTTCTCGACATCCATTGGGTATCGAAGCGACAACCACTCCCCATCAACATCTATGACTTCGTTCAGCCATCCGTATTCGGGAATCCTGAATTTACCAGTATAATCAAATTCCAGGCTAGTCACAAACACCTGTTTACCACGCACATAGTGAATGCTAGATCCTTGCTTCAAGCGAAAGTGGCCGGGGCTCTGAGTTGGAAACAAACTCTGATAGTCAAGCTTCTCTGTAAAATCAGGATGGAAATTGCCGGGAAGAAAAACTGACCTTTCTATGAAACCTTCTGTGTTCAGGTTTTTAATCTTACTGTTTTCACCCTTAAGCGAGACTCCTGGCCTGCAAATAATTGGCGCACGGACATTATAGAAAGCATCTACAGCGGGGAAAAACACTACACTCGCCGCTTTACTTCTCCAAATATAATCTACGGCTCGTTGAATTGCGGGTGCGTCATCGAAGCCCTCTCCGATTGCGCGGGCTCCAAATGCTTGCGGTGTCACATAGCTTTGGCTCGCGCCTGTCTTGCTAGCGATCGTTGAAGCCAAACCCGACAGTATAAATTGACGTCGTAACATAGCAAACGTATCCACTCTTAGCGCGGTGAAACGACAATTCTGCGGCCGCTATGGAGCCAAAGGTCAGTCGACTGCGTGCCGATGATCCAGATACCACTGCACGAATGCGCCGACCCCCTCTTCAAGACCGGTTTCCGGCTTGCGTCCGGTGAGCGCCACCAGAAGGTTCGGGCTGGCAAATGTTCGCGGCACATCGCCTTTCTGCATCGGCAGCATCCTGCGTCTTGCCGGCTTACCCATTATGCGTTCGATCGTCTCGACGAACTCGACAAGACCGACAGGCTGGCCGCCGCCGATGTTTACGACCCTGAAGGGCCCCTGGCATGATAGTGTATCAATATCGGCGACACGGTTGTCCTCACCCGGATAGATCCGCGAAAGGTCAATGATCGAGGTAACAAGATCGTCGATGTAGGTGAAGTCCCGGCTCATCTTTCCTTCGCCGTAGACCTCAATCTCACGATCATCGATCATCGCCTTTACGAACTTGAATAGCGCCATGTCCGGCCGGCCCCAGGGCCCATAGACGGTAAAGAAGCGGAAGGCGGTGACGGGCATCTTGTAAAGATGCGCGTAGGAATGCGCCATCAGCTCCGTTGCCTTCTTGGTCGCAGCATAGAAGGTCAGCGGTTCGTCGGTATGGTCCGTCTCACGGAAAGGAACTTTAAAATTGGCACCATAGACCGACGATGTCGAGGCCAGCATTAGGTGGCCGACGCAATGGTTGCGGGCGATTTCGAGGATATTCCACGAACCGACGAGATTGGAATCGAGATACGCCTTCGGATTTTCCAAGCTGTAGCGCACGCCTGCCTGGGCTGCCAGATGGATCATGACGTCTGGCTTGAAGTTCTCGGCAGACGTTTCGAGCAGAGACTTGTCTTCTAACATGCCTATGACCGGACGGAAGGCAGGAAACTGGGCGAGCGCCGCGTGACGCGCCTCCTTGAGCGCCAAGCTGTAATACGCCGTCATACCGTCGAAACCGAGAACGTCGTGCCCATCCTCCAGCAAACGCCGCGCCAAATGAAAACCGATGAAACCTGCTGTTCCGGTGATGAAATAACGCATGACGCTCTCTGGGACTATTGGTTATGGAAGGGAAATTGAGTAGTCGTTTGGGCCTTCGTCACTCATTTCGGAAATTGACCGCGAGCTTGTACGTCACCTCTACCCAAAATCCAGCATGCTACAAGCGTGAATAGGAACGATGCTAGCAAAATGTCTATGCGGAAGACCGAGTTATCCATCCCTCCGCGCAATACAAATATAGCTAAGATGCTGGTTAGAGAGAACAACAATGCACGGTGGGGAGAGCGCAGCTGCGGTCCTTTTCTGTACAGTCTGTCGAACAGAGAAACTAAGCTCCCAAAAACAACTCCAAAAAGCAAGCATCCGACGTAACCCGCCATGATGTAGAACTCGCCAAATAAGCCTACAGTAATACCACCGAGGTCATCACCTTTATAAAAATACCTCATCAAGCTACTAATTTGATCAGGTTTATCAGGAAAGATCGCTCTAGGAATAATTTGTAGAAGCATTTTTGGATAAAGGAGCGGGTCGTGTCCGTAAACTGTTACGTAATCAGCGGCCAAGTTATATCCGGAAAAAAGCTGCATTTGAGAAGCGAAACGCGATCCGATGTCGCCAGCAGATTGCGCACTGTCATCTTGAATCTGAAGCCTAAGAAATAGCGTAGCCCCGGTCAGAGCAATCACCACCGCAAAACTAACAGCAAGCTTGGCTAGATTCAGTCTTCTAAAAGCCAATAGAGTAAGAAGGTACGGCAGAACCGTGACAACGAACTGAACGCGTCCACCTGACAGCCAAAATATAGTGCATGAAGCGGCAACAAGGACATAGGGCGGTCGCAGCCTCAAGTTCATTCGTTCTATAAAAACGAGAAGCGTCAAATAACTAGAAAAAACGTTAAGCAAATATATAAAAGAAAAAATAAAGCCCTCTTTCGGGACCCGCCTGAACGCTGAAATAACCCAGCCTACGGGGCCAAGAGGGTTTACCATAATAAGTAGAAAAATTATTATAAATATAAAAATATTCGCGAGCTCTAAAAATCTCAGTTGCGCATTCGACATATGTAGCGCAGGGCCGCTAGGCTGAGATGAAGCAGAAAAAATCACCCAAGGCAAAAAATATCCGCACAAAAATCCTATAATAGGCAGAAACGCAATATCAATTGATGCTTCAAGCGACGCCAATTGAACATTGGCAGCCAACACATTCACGTCATTTGTCAATGTATAAACTAAACCTGGCAGCGCAGTTGACGCTACCAAATATGACCCTATCAAGAAAAACGCTGGTGAAGTTTTGAATTTACAAGGACCAGCCATTGCCCCAACGAGCGCGGCTATCGCGATAATATAAATTGAGATTAGCATCTTCTCACGATCGAAAACTCCAGCCGTTCTCCGCGCCCAACTGAACACTAAAGTAAGCCAGCTTTCCTTATAGCCAGCCAAGCCCCTTAAATTTCCTGGTCGTCACCATGGCTATATAGCAGAGTGAGATCAGTTAGAATCTGGAAGAGCGGATTTAGTTTCATTCAGGTCGATGTAGCTCTCACACTCATACCTCTATAGAGATAACATATTAAACTCTCAAGTCAAACAGTGGAAAGACCAGCTCCTTGAGGGGGCGACGTGTGTGTTCGGCGATGAAACGAAGGTAAGCGCTCATTCTATGCGCCTTTTCGTGTTGATTCTCTGCCGCATGAAGTCCCCTTTAAATAGGTAGACACCAAATATGAGTGACGAAGAGCAGAAACTGCGAGTGCGGTTGGTGGTGACCTGCCACTGTGCGTATTCCGATGATGCCGGCCACCCATTCCGAATTCATTCCGGCCACGATTCCGGCCTGCAGCCGGTCATCTCAAGCTGAACTCTGGGTCTTCGCAATGAATGGACCCTGATTATCGCGTCGTCAAGCCTGGGTTGTTTCCGCGGCGGTGACGGAACGTTGCTTTCGCATGCTCTCGCCGGAGAGTTCGATGCGGTATGTATTGTGCACGAGCCGGTCCAGGACGGCATCTGCGATGGTCTGATTGCCGATCATGTCGTACCAGTGTTCGACAGGCACCTGGCTTGTGACGATGGTGGATCGCTTCTCGTATCTGTCCTCGGCGATTTCCAGGAGGTCGCGCCGTTGCTCGTCATCCTGGAAGAGCCAGACCTTCATCGCCGGTCTACGCTGTCATGGTCTGACAGCGCCTTGGATCGTAGATGCCGCCATGGACGGCCTATCTTTGAAACCTGGATCGAAACCCAGCTCGCCCCGACCTTGTCGCCAGGCGACGTCGTGATCCTCGACAATGTCGCCTTCCACAAAAGCCCAAGAGCCGAAGAACTGGTCAAGGCACGCGGTGCGTGGCTGCTCTTCCTGCCGACCTATTCCCCAGACCTCAATCCGATCGAGATGGCTTTCTCCAAGCTGAAAACCCTACTGCGTAAATGGGCCGCCCGAAGCTTCGATGCCATTACCCAAGCCCTCGGCGACATCTGCAACATCTTTACGATCGAAGAATGCAGGAATTTCTTCAAAGCAGCAGGATATGAGGCGGAATAGATGCAACCCGCTTTAGTGGCCATTTCCCATCCCATGAGGCGGCGACGAAACTCCTGAATCTGGTCTTGAACAGATCGGAGAAATAGCGGAAAATGCCACCGAGGGAATGGGCGATGGCGAAATCGCAATTTACCATTCTCCTCGCGGATCGTTTCCAGGCCGCGAGGGCGTAAGCAGAAATGTTCAACCGCACGCCCGTACACGAAATTCCTAACACCCCACGTCGATCTCGTCGACCTGCCAGACACAGGTGTAATGCTAAATAAGGTCATCAAAACCGGAGTCCTGTCAACTTTGCCAGGGCTGTCCGCTTTTCTTCAACGCTGGGATAAGCGCTAAGAGCTCGATCAAACTCTAGCACCTTAGAGCCGACGAGAAAGCGGTACCAGTAGCCCTGCAGGACATGATAGATCAGCCCTTCCCGCCCATCGAGAAAACCGAGTTGGACAATGTACCGGTAGACAAAATAACCAAGTGTGGAGACTGGAAAAGGAATCCGATTGTAGATCTTTTCTTTGATGAAACGCTTGGCGGATGCCTGCATCGAAGATCCGTCCCTAGTCAGGCCTTGGTCTTCGGCAAAAAGGCCATATCGCCGGTTGAGAACATCGACGGCCTCCCGAGTGGCGTATTTGTTATGCTTGTCCGTAAAGAAGCCAAGATCGTTCAGATTGTCATCAGAAAAAGGTGCATCGAAAAGCACGGTCCGGCCACCCCAGACCAAAATGTGTTCGTCCATCCAGCGATCCTCGATACGTCCCTGCCCATTGCGCCAGATTCGGGTGAGGATCACGGGATATCGGCCTCCGTGACGGACCCATTTGCCAAGAAAGATATGCTTTCTCTTGAGGTTGACACCGGCTACATCGCTGCCGAGCTTCGGCAGTTTTCCCGCAATCTCGGACTGCAATTCAGGTTCAATAACTTCGTCGGCATCGAGCCTCATGACCCAATTGGTGTCGATCGACGCATTCTCGAGTCCCCATTGGAACTGTTTAGCCTGGTTTACAAACGGATTTTGCAGAACAACAGCGCCTAGGGCTCGCGCGATCTCGACAGTCCGGTCCGTCGAAAAAGAATCGACGACGACAATTTCGGAAGCAAAGGAACTTACGCTTTCAATCGCTCGGGCGATGTGAACCTCTTCGTTATATGCCAAAATGAGGACTGTAAGTAGCTTGCGCTCGTCCGACATCGCGTTTAATCCTCGCACACTTTTCGCAACCCTACCGATCGCGCCGGGTTGCCCGCAACAACGTTCCAGGGCTCCACGTCCTTGACAACGACAGCCCTTGCCCCGACGATAGAGCCTTCCTTCAATGTCACACCCGGTCCCACGAACGCCTCTGCGGCGACCCATACGTGATCTTCAATAACGATCGGCTTTGCGAACAGCGGGCGCGACATGAGTGTGATGTCATGTGATGCGGAACACAGGAATGAACGCTGGCTAACGGTAGTATAATCTCCCATCGTAATGGGACCAATCGTGTAGCAATCAACTCCTTCGGCAAGGCAGGCGTAATTTCCCATCGTGAGATTCCAGGGCGCCCAGACAAAACAGCTGGGGGCAACCCTGCTTCCTTTTCCGATTCGTGCGCCGAAGACGCGCAACAGAAAGAGGCGCCAACGCTCCATCATGAAGCGCGGCGTCGGCCGGAACAACAGGGCATATACGATAGCCCAAAGCAGTCGTCGGATACGCAGGCTGCGCGGCATTTCATCGGCATACAGCCGCTTCACTTCGTCTTTCATGAAATTACCCGCGACCCGCTCAAAACTCTTCGACGATTTCGTTTTCAAGCGGAATCAGTCCAGACGTGAGTTCCTCCATCTGACGGATAAAGCGCACCATCTCCTTGGTGCCCTGACCTCTGTTGACTAGACAATTCAGTGTCTTGTCCGAAAAGGGCTGCTCCTTGTACTGAAAAGGAAAACGCTTCAAAACCAGATCGTTCAGCCATTTTCGGTTTATCGGTGACTCTCTTCTGAACAGCCGAAGCTCATAATTCAACAGATAATAAGCAGCTGTCATCAGCTTGAAGTAGCGGTCACGCGCGCCCAAGGCTCGGTAGGGCGAACCCGAAAAAATGCTTCCCAGGTTCGGGTACATGAAATCTTGGTACTTGTGCCGTTTCGCGTGGAAAATCTCCATCTTGCCGAAGATATCATTCTCGTCCCCTATCTGTGCCTGGAACGTCGCAGAGCAGACAAAACCGCCAAGCGCCTCGCGGCGGAGCACCGATGACCGATGCGAAAGCTGCAAATCCACTAGGGACAACCGACGCAAGCTGCCATCCGGCAAGGCCAGCTCCGCTTCCACGAGCTTGTCCTTCAGTTCAGCGCCATACGCGCCGGCGTTCATGAAAATTCCCCCGCCTATAGTACCTGGAATACCTTCCAGCCCTTCGAAGCCCGAGAGGCGACCGGAAAGGGCGGCACGCGACAAGTCCGGCATCATCGCCCCGCCCTGGGCCATGATCCGGCCCTTATTCCGATCGACCATTATCTCGGTCATCGCAGCAGACGAAATGAGAATCGGATAATTCACATCGTCCAGGAAAAGCAGGTTGGATGTATTGCCGATGATCTTGTAACCAAAGCTGTTTTTAGCAAGAAAACCCAGCAATCCGGCAACCTGCTCTGGCAAGCTCGGCTTTAGTATCAGGTGCGCATGACCCCCGGTCTTCATGTAGCTAAATTTGGCAAGATCCACGTCCTGATCAAGAAGAATATTGCGCTCTACGCAATAGTCTCGAATCAGCAAGAAATTTTTATCAGTTAGCAAGCTCATTCAGAGCCTCCATCAGGAAACGATAATCAAAAGAAACAAGGCAGCTCTTATTGAGCAATGCCGCCAATTTCTCTGGAGAGATATATGCGGCCGATATCCTGCATTTTCTGCAGCTTAACCTCAACGGCGTTCCAATCTATTTCTTCACTGAGCCGCCGGCGTGTTGTCTCCAAGTCGCCGGCGTTAACAAACCGGTCCATCAGGTCGAGCTGGACCAAAAAATTTCGCACACGCTCGTTAAGACCGCCCTTTGCGCCCGGAAGTCCGACCGTCAGGAACGGCTTTCTGAGAAGCACACTAAGAACGGTGCCATGGAAGGAATTGGTGACGACGAAAGCAGACCGATCGATCATCGCAACCCACCCAGCCGGTGACGGATAGACGGTCTTGCCGATTTCGCGCCAGCGCCGATGCACGTTGTAAGGCGAAACAATCTCCGCACCTAATGTCTGGCTAACCTGATTCGTCACTTCGCGGATGCCCTGGCCGGTGCGCAAGGCATAGCAGAAGACATGTCCCTGCCCGACCGGTTCGGCACTATCGAGAAGCTTAGAGAAATCTCCGAGAAGAATGGTCGGATCCGGAACGCAGACAGCGTCCCGGCCCGTAATGCGGCGAACGATTCCAACGCCGCTCTCTTCACGCACCGAAAGCCCATGCATACTGGCAAGAAACCGAGAAACGTCGCCGTCGAACTCCGGATCTAGACTGCCCTTGCCGAAGCTTGGCGCGTAAGCAACATGACGGGCATTTGTCGCGTCTTTCACCGCTAGGAAATAGACGGAGTCCAATCCTTTCTGGGGGGACGGGTTCCAGATCTGATCGCTGCCACAGACAAGGATATCGAAACGGCCATCAGCGCTCGCTAGAAAAGCCTCGACATCGGCATCGTTTTCAAGACGCGCACCACGGACACCCAAGACATCGTGACGAAATGTCTCGAACTGTTGTGCCTGCAAACGGCTGCCGAAAATCTTGCGTTGAAGGGTCGAGAGGCGCAGATAAGCAACCTTCAGGTTGCGGCGGAAGGCAGCCGGGCTCAAAAGTTTCTCAAAATCGCCGCCTTCCTCGACATAGCGGGGATGATAGTTGACGAACTCAGCTTGATGTCCATGTTCGAGCAGCCACTGGCGCAGGCCATAGGCCTGCATCAATGCGCCAAAATTTTCCGAAAAATGATAGGTTAAGATACCTATTCGCTTGGTAAGCATCCTAAAACTCCATACAAAGGCTATCTGCCGGAAGAGGGATAAGGTTTTTATCCTGGCTGCTGATGTCCACCTCGTCGAAGAGCGGCCGAATCAGTTTCACCAAATTTCCGCCCCCTATTGCATAGGGAACATCTTTTGTGACGGCGCCGGCCGCAACTATCGCTCCGTTCTTGCCGACGAAAGCCGGGGCCATGTCGGATATCGATGCCCTGAAGCTCCGGCTCGTCGCGAAATGCCGTTTGAATTCTGATACGTTCAAATTGTTAATCGCCCGCCTCGACGTCATGTTCCGGCCAATTCATTACGCCAGAGGCAGAAATCCACCAGCTCGGCATCAAGTCCCCTGGAAATCAGAAAACTCTGTACCGACCAAGCCTGCAACTGCGCACCGTAGTTGCTAATTTCACTATAAGTCAGGATGTCGATTTTCATATCTCGTCTCAAATTATACCACCTGACGCGTTTCAAGGAACTGTGAGTGCGGCTAGCGCTGGGAGGCTGGTTTTACTCGAAAGAATTGCAGCACAATCGGCAGCTACCTTACAACGCTTATTCTCACCAAGTTTCTCACGGGCACGCAGCACAGCGTTAGCAAAGACAACGGAATTACCAGGGGCAACCAAAATGCCCGCTCCACGCACAAAATCCGCCAACTCTGTCCCCGCATCCGCCGTCACCAAAACCTGCTTTCCGCTAGCCAACATCCCACCGAGCTTCGACGGCAACACCAGATCAGCCGCACCTTTGTCCTGTGGCAAGGCGTGAAGGTCGGCCATGTTGAGGAACTCGTTAAGACGAGCGTAAGGCTGGAAGGGCAGGAAACGCAAATTCGGCAAAGTGCCATAACGCGCCTGTAGATCGTCCTTTAAGGGTCCCTCGCCGGCTACGACAAAATGGATGTTCGCTTCAGCTTTCAGCTTTTCGGCGGCATCAAGTAGCACCGTCAGGCCCTGTTTGGCGCCGATATTGCCGGAATAGAGAACGACGAAATCATCCTTGGTGAATCCAAGCTCGGCGCGGTAGGGGCTTTCCTCCGTCATCGGATAGATGTGGGAGAGGTCCACCCAGTTACGCACCAGTGCAATGTTTTGCGGTTTTACGCACTTTTCCACCAGCTTTTCCGCCATGCGGTTGGAAATGGTGATGACCTTGTCGAAACGTTTCAGCGTGAAGCGCTCGAAGGCAAAGCCGAGCGTCTTCAGAAAACCGAGCGCACCGAGATGGCCAACAGCAAAAGCTGCGTCCACTTCCAGATCCTGTACATGGAGCACAGTTTTTGCACCGACGAGTTTGGCGGCAAGCTGCGCGATGGGTGCCGCAAACAATGTTGGCTCTACGCAGAACACTGTTTCAGGCTTGCGGCGCAATATCTGCCAGAACACGACAGGAGCGGAGCTTGCGGCAAAGCTCAACGGCGCGAGCAACCGCCACACGCCCTTCATCTTGCGACGCAACAGAAGCGGTGTGCGCAGGATGTGGACGCCGTTCTCTTCAGCCTTGGAATAGCCGTTGCGGAAACCCTTCTGGACAGCCCAGCCTGGATAATGTGGCGGCGTGGTCACCACAGTGACATCAGCGCCTTCGGCTGCCAGATATTCTGCGATCTCCCCGGTATATTTTCCGACGCCCGCCAGTTCCGGGGCATAGTTCATCCCATAGATCAGGATGCGCTTGTGCGTGACAGACGCCGTCTGTGGCTTAACCTGCGCATCCACCCCATCGAGAATAACCGTGGTCATGCAGCGGTTCCCTGCCGACGCTCGGCAAACTGACCGCTGAGGAAAGCCTTATAGGCGCTGCGAATACCGTCCTCAAGACCGATGCTGGGCGTCCAGCCGAGGCCGCGCAGTTTGTCGGCGCTCATCAGCTTGCGTGGCGTGCCATCCGGCTTCGACAGATCGTTGATGATCGCGCCCTCGAACCCGACAACGCGGCAGACCATCTGGGTCAGATCCAGAATGGTCACGTCGTCGCCATAACCGACATTCACATGCGTGTCGGCCGAATAGGTTTTCATCAGATGCACGCAGGCATCGGCGCAGTCGTCCACATGCAGGAATTCGCGGCGCGGCGTGCCGGTGCCCCAAACGACGACCTCCGGCTTGCCCTCGGTCTTTGCATCATGCGCCTTGCGGATGAGCGCGGGCATGACGTGGCTAGAGTTCAGGTCGAAATTGTCGCCGGGACCGTAAAGATTGGTCGGCATGGCCGAGATGTAATCGTGACCATGCTGCTTGCGATAGGCCTGGCACAGCTTGATGCCGGCAATCTTGGCAATCGCATACCATTCATTGGTCGGCTCGAGCGAACCGGTCAGCAGCGCGTCCTCGGTGATCGGCTGATCGGCGAACTTCGGGTAGATGCACGAGGACCCGAGGAACAGCAGCTTTTCCACGCCAACGTTATGGGCAGCATGGATGATATTGGCTTCCAATATCATGTTCTCGTAGAGAAAATCAGCCGGATAGGTGTCATTGGCAAGAATGCCGCCCACTTTGGCCGCGGCCAGGAACACCGCATCCGGACGGTTCTTGTCCATCCAGGCTTCCACCTCGACCTGACGCGTCAGGTCCGCATCGGCGCGCGATGCGGTGAGGATTTCGCATCCTTCAGAGGCAAGCCTGCGGACGATGGCCGAACCGACCATCCCCCTGTGACCTGCGACATAGACTTTCTTGCCTTTCAGGTCATACACCATGTTCAGCCCTCCAGGCTTACAGGAAGGCTGAGGCCGTGCTGCTTGAGCAGCGCATGTCGGCGCGCCGCCTTGTGGTCTTCCGCCACCATTTCGGCGCACATTTCCTGGGCCGTGATTTCGGGAACCCAGCCGAGCTTCTGCTTGGCCTTTTCCGAGCTGCCGAGCAGCGTTTCGACTTCTGCCGGGCGGAAGTAACGCGGATCGATCCGCATCACGATATCACCAACCTTGATCGACGGCGCCAGATCCCCGGTGACCGCAGCGACAGTTGCAATCTCGTCGACGCCGGTGCCTGAAAACTCCAGCGTCACGCCGAGTTCGTTGGCTGTCCACTGGATGAATTCGCGCACCGAATATTGCAGGCCCGTGGAAATGACGAAATCGTCCGGCTCGTCCTGCTGAAGCATCATCCACTGCATGCGAACGTAGTCCTTGGCATGGCCCCAGTCGCGCAGCGAGTCGATATTGCCCATGAACAGGCAGGATTCGAGGCCGAGCGCAATATTGGACAGACCGCGGGTGATCTTGCGTGTCACGAAGGTTTCGCCGCGACGGGGAGACTCGTGATTAAACAGGACACCGTTGCAGGCATACATGCCATAGGCTTCGCGGTAGTTGACCGTGATCCAGTAGGCGTAAAGTTTTGCCACCGCATAAGGAGAGCGCGGATAAAACGGTGTCGTCTCACGCTGCGGAATTTCCTGAACGAGGCCGTAAAGCTCTGACGTCGAGGCTTGGTAGAAACGCGATTTCTTCTCAAGCCCGAGGAAGCGGATGGCCTCCAGAAGACGCAAAGTTCCAATTGCATCCACGTCGGCGGTGTATTCCGGCGCTTCAAAGCTGACCGCCACATGCGACTGGGCGCCGAGATTGTAAACTTCGTCCGGCTCGATATCGCGGATAATGCGCGTCAGGTTGGACGTATCGGACAGGTCGCCGTAATGCAGCTTGAACCGTCCGTTGCTGACATGGGGATCTTCGTAGATGTGATCGACGCGGGCGGTGTTGAACAGGGAGGCACGGCGCTTGATTCCGTGAACGATATAGCCCTTTTCGAGCAGCAATTCCGCGAGATAGGAACCGTCCTGGCCAGTCACACCTGTGATAAGCGCAACTTTACCGTTGCCGACAGCATTTAAGGTCATAGCTTCCCCGATTAACACATAAATTCAATTGCGATTGGCAAGTCACCGCCGGCTTTTGAATAAGCGGCAACCTTTTATTCTCAATCAATCTGATGATTTCAGTAATATACGCTTTGCTGCATGGCAACAATTTAATTCGCGAACAGTTAATGCAGAGCCGGCCTACGAATAGGATAAGTCTATCAGACAACCTGATTCTAAAACGGGAAAACCGCAATAAACGTTGAATTCGGTCGGTCGCCGTTGTCTCGCCTGCGCAACTTCGGACGGTTTGAAACGAGATGGCGCAATTAAACGTTTATGGACGGAGAACACCCGACCGCTGGATAACCTGCGCAAGGTCTTCCATGAAAAAAGGGGATGCCCCGGGAAAGACGGGGTGACCGCTCCTTAAACTCTGCAGGACGTCATCAAGCAAGCGCCACTGGTGCGGATGAAGCCGGTAGCAAGAACCGTGGCCGATCAATAACGGCTGTCGTCCATGCCTCCAGCAGGGGCTGTCGGTTCGGCGGGCTTAAGCGTCTCATCACACGTGCTTTCCAGCGGAAAGCAGATGTCGCAGGAAAGCCCTGTCTCGGGGTAGGTGATCGTCACGTCGCCCAGCAGTTCGTATTCGATGGTGCGCTGGATCAGCGTCATGCCGAAGCCTAGATCCTGCGGCGGGTGGACGGGCGGGCCGCCGGTCTCTTTCCAGTGCAGGCAAAGAAGTGGCTGGCCCTCTTTGTTCATCTCCCTGGACCAGGAGACGGAGACGCGACCGGATGCGGTGCTCAGCGCACCGTATTTCGCGGCATTGGTCACGAGTTCGTTCAGCACCATCGACACGGCAAGGGCGGCGCGCGGATCAAGCGGGATCGATGGTCCCGGCGTAATCGCAATGCGCTCGGCATCGCGCAGGGTGGCGACAGCCGTCCGCGTAATCATGTCGTGAAGGTCGGCTTCGTTCCAGTTGGTCTCAAACAGCAGCGCATGGGCATCTGCCATGGCGCGCAGGCGTCCCATCAGGTTTTCGACATAGTCCTCGACGTTTTGCGCGCCGCGCGCGGTCCGCCGCACGATCGACATCACCATAGCCATGGTATTTTTAACCCGGTGGCTGAGTTCTCGCACCAGAAGCTCACGGTGTTGCTCGATACGGCGGCGTTCGGCACGTTCACGGGCTTCCGAAAGGGCACGCTCCACGGCGGCGGCCAGCCGGATCAGCCGCTGCTTCAGCACATAATCGGTAGCGCCCCGGCGAAAACTTTCAATGGCCACCTCCTCGCCCAGCACGCCCGAGACGAAGATGAACGGCGTTTCGGGCACGCGCTCATGGGCAAGCTCGAGTGCTGCCATGCCGTCGAAATCGGGAAGCGAGAAATCAGCAAGGATCACGTCGAATTCCGTCGCATCGAGCGCTGAAAGATATTCGGCCCGGCTTGCCGCACGGTGAACGTCCGGCTGCGGCTGCAGCCGCTCGAGATGTTCGCAAATCAGTTCGGCATCCAGCACGCTGTCTTCGAGAAGAAGGATGCGGATGGTGGGATCAGGACTTTCCATTGCGAAGATTTCCCGGTGGCGGTTCGTTCAGCAGCGCCCAGAACACGCCGAGATCCTGTATGGCCTTGAAGAATTCGCTAAACTCCACAGGCTTCACCACAAAGGCATTCACGCCCAGCTCGTAACTTTGCACCAGATCCTGCTCCTCGCGCGAGGAGGTCAGCATGACGATCGGGATATGCCGGAGCCGGTCATTCGTCTTCACTTTTTCCAGAACCTCCAGCCCGTCCATCTTTGGCAGCTTGAGGTCGAGCAGCACGACGGTCGGGTCGCCATGCGTGCGATTGTCATGCATACCGGTGCGCAGGAGATAATCCATGGCTTCCGCGCCATCGCGAGCGATGACGATTTCGTTGGCCAGTTGGCACTTTTCCAGCGCCGCCAGCGTCAGTTCAAGATCGCGAGGGCTGTCCTCGACGAGCAATATCGGACGCAAATCAGGCAATTGCGCGACCTTTCCTCTTCTCTGTCGGCAGGCAGAAGGTGAAGCAAGCGCCCTTGTCCACCTCCCCTTCCGCCTCGATACTTCCATTGTGGCGTTCGATGATACGGCGCACCAGCGCAAGACCGATCCCTGTTCCCTCAAAATCCTCGGCCCGCTGCAGGCGCTGAAACACGCCGAACAGTTTTCCGACGTAAGCCATGTCAAATCCCACGCCGTTGTCGGACACGGAGTAAATCGTCATGTCGTCGCGGGTGACGCCGACAATGGTGATTTCGGCTTGGGGACGCGGCTGGGTATATTTCACCGCATTATCAATAAGGTTGAACCATACCTGGCGCAGCAGCGTCACATCGCCAAACGCCGGCGGAAGGTCCGAAACGGACCATTTTATCTTCCGGTCACGGCTGGAGAGGCTAACGGACTTGATGACATCGGCCACCAGCTTGTTCATGTCGACCGGTTTTGAGGCGATGGAGGCGCGCCCGAGCTGGGAAAAGCTCAAGAGATCGTCCACCAGCCGGCCGGCGGAAACGGCGGCTTCCGAAATCGTCTGCAGGTAATGCCGGGATTTGTCATCCAGCGAATTTTCGCGCTCGCGCAAAAGCTCGGCAAAACCGACGATGTGGCGAAAGGGGGCGCGCAGATCATGCGAGACCGAATAGGAAAAGGCCTCAAGTTCCTTGTTGGAGCGCTGCAGGTCGCTGGAAAGCTGCGCCAGTTCCTCGGCCTTGCGCAGGACGACGCCGACAATGGCCGAGCGCAGATCGCGCGCAGCCGAAAGCTCCGCATCGCTCCACGGCGCTGATTGCCAGCGCACCAGTTCGCGCCAGGCATCGAAGGATTTGCGCGGGTGGATGCGGCCGCGCTCGGCCACCAGCTTGTGCGGATTGCCGCCCCAGTTCACCGTGCGCACCAGTTCGGGCCGAAACCAGATCAGCCAGCTGGCATGTAACCTGGAGATGCGGATGGCCAGAACGCCGCTTGCGCTGTCGGCAAAACTTTCCGCCGCAGGGTAAAGGCTTGCCAGTGACTGCGTGGCAAATAACTCGCGGTCTTCGCCGCGTTGCTCCAGAAACGACACGAGCCGGCGCAGGTTTTCGTCACCGGGCGTTACACCAAACGTGCGCAGATGCGTCGGCGTGATGACGCAGGCGCCAAGTGCGGACACCTGTTCCAGCAGCAGGTCGCCGTCCTGGAAAAGCCCGTCCAGCCAATCGGATTCTGCCGACATCGCGCCGAGCAACCGGCTCGTTACCTGCGACAGTTCCACCCGGCGGGCGGCATCGTCTGCCCGCGACAGTGCCCCAATGCGCATGGCAAGTGCTTCGGCGGCAAAATCGCAGATTTCCCGCAGCGGATGCGCGACAGTATGCGCGTCGACGCTGTGGCAGGACACCAGCCCCCAGAGCGTGCCGTCGACCATGATGGAAACCGACATGGAGGCTCCGGTGCCCATGTTGCGCATGTATTCCAGATGCACCGGCGACACGCTGCGCAGTTGGGCAAAACTCATGTCGAGCTGATCGCCGGTTTGCGGATTGAGCGGCGGGTTGAGCGGCACGGGCCGGTAGCCGACATCGGGGATGATGCGCAGCCGGTTGGACGCGTAGAGCGCCCGCGCCTGGGCCGGGATATCCCCGCTTGGAAACCTCAGATCAA
The DNA here is from genome assembly GCF_058242805.1 of Neorhizobium sp. PAMB6716. Classification (NCBI taxonomy): domain Bacteria; kingdom Pseudomonadati; phylum Pseudomonadota; class Alphaproteobacteria; order Hyphomicrobiales; family Rhizobiaceae; genus Neorhizobium; species Neorhizobium sp. PAMB6716. The sequence continues at coordinate 456,301 of NZ_JBZAYW010000002.1, read as the reverse complement.
GATAGGACGGAAGCTTGCCATTGCCGCTTTCGGCCACCACCTGCCCGTTCCATTCCGCATCGAACCGGTACAGCAGCACCCGGTCGAAACCGGTCAGGTCTGCGATGAACTGCGTGACGATGGACAGCGACCGGGTGATATCGTTTTCGGCAGAGAGCCTTTGGGTAAAACCGCGCAGGCGACCGAACACGGCGTCCAGCTGCTCGCTCCCGGCGGGTTCCACTTCCACGACGATCAAGGAACCGGCGTGGTGAGCGACAAGCGTCAGGTTGCGCTCCAAAATGTACGTCTGAAAGAAGGCTTTGCTCCCGGCGTGCCACTGCATCAGCGCCGCCATCACCGCGTCAAGTGCTCCGGAGGGCGGTTTGCCAAGTGCCACGACATCCCCAAGGTAATCGGAAAGGTTGGCGCTCGCCTGAACGACCACCTGGTCGTGCGGGCGCAGCACAAACAGCGCACCATGGGGCTGAATGGCGCCCGGCACGCGGATCGGCTCGCGCGCACAGGCTTCCAGATCCAGGTCCGTTCCAGTCAAAAGACGTCTCCGACGGTAATGCGGGTCAAGCTCCGCGCTGCATATCGTTCCATCCAAAGGCATGGACAAAGCAGAGGGCGGCGCGTGACCTCAGGGGCCGCGTTTCATCGGGGGAGATAGTCGCTAGCCGGCGAATGTAAACGCCGGATAACGATTTAGTTTGGGATATATCCCGGCCGCGGCCTTGCAGTGCGCGACCAGAAGACGAAGCGGGCACGGATTGTGACCCAGGCGGGTGCCAAACTCTTGAAATACGGGCGGACGGATCAAAAATCCTGCCACTCGGCTTTGACAGAACGTGCCGCAGCGCCAGGCGTTATGGAAGCCGCGCGTCGGGATATGGACACAGGCCGCGCGGCCGGGCGATCATCGGTGTAATCCGGTGCAGTGATCGTTTCACGGTGGCGCGTGGCGTCGTTTCTTTTGCTCTCGCCAAGCCGGAAGCTCGAGGTGAGTTGAAAAAGCTCGCTCGCTTCCGTTGCCAAGGCATGGCTGGCGGCGTTGGATTCTTCCACCATGGCGGCATTCTGCTGCGTGCCCATGTCGATCGTATTGACCGCCTGGTTGATCTCCTGCAGCCCGATCGACTGTTCGCGCGAGGCTTCGACGATGGCCGCAACATTGGTGGAGATATCGCGCACGCGTGCAACGATCTCCTCCAGCGCCACGCCCGTTTCCGCCACCAGTTCGACGCCCTTTTTCACCTGTCCGGCAGATGCGTTGATCAAGCCTTTGATTTCCTTGGCAGCCTTTGCCGAACGCTGGGCAAGTTCGCGCACTTCCTGGGCAACGACGGCAAAACCCTTGCCGGCTTCACCGGCGCGCGCGGCTTCAACGCCGGCGTTCAGCGCCAGCAGGTTCGTCTGGAAGGCGATCTCGTCGATGACGCCGATGATCGAGGAAATCTCGCGCGAGGACGCCTCGATCTCGCCCATGGCTGCAATGGCCTGGCGCACCACGAAGCCGGATTTTTCAGCGCCGCTGCGGGTTGTCTCCACAAGACTTCCCGCTTCCTGCGCGCGCTGGCTGGCATCGCGGACGGTGGTGGTGATTTCTTCAAGTGCTGCCGCCGTCTCCTCGACGGATGCCGCCTGTTGTTCGGTGCGGCGCGACAGCGCGTCGGCTGCTCCGCGCACCTCGTCGGAACCGGAAGCAATGGCAGCCGCATTGCGCGACACTGCCGACAACGCATCACGAAGTTTTGCGGATGCCTCGTTATAATCGGTTCGCAGCGGCTCCAGCGACGGGATGAACGGCTGATAGATATTGCCGGAGAGATCACCGGCGGCCATTCCCTTCAGGCCTGAGCCAAGCGTCTTGACATTGCTGACCCGCTCCGTCACGTCGGTCGCGAACTTGACGACCTTGAAGACCTTGCCGTCCATGTCGATAATCGGGTTATAGGATGCCTGGATGAACACTTGGCGTCCGCCGCGCCCGAGCCGCATGAACTCGCCGCCCACGAATTGGCCGCGCTTCAGATCCTGCCACAGCCGGGCATAGTCCGGCGCCGATACAAATTGCGGTTCACAGAAAATCGAATGGTGGCGCCCAACGATTTCGTCCAGGCGGTATCCCATCGTGGACAGGAAATTTTCATTGGCGTTGAGGATGTCGCCTTCAGGCGTGAATTCGATGATGGCCTGGGCCCGCGACAGCGCAGAGATCTTGCCGGCGTTTTCGGTCGCTTCCAGCTTGATGGCGGTAATGTCCGTTGCAAACTCCACCACCTTGTAGACACGCCCGTTTCTCAGGATCGGGTTGTAGGAGGCCTCGATCCAGATCTCGCGTCCGCCTTTTGCGATGCGCTTGTATTGACGGCGGTCGAATTCACCACCCGCAAGCTTCGACCAGAACTCCGTATATCCAGCGCTCATCGCCTCTTCAGGCGCCACGAACATGCGGTGATGCTGCCCTCTGATTTCTTCCGGCCTGTAGCCGATAGCGGCACAGAAGTTCTCGTTCGCATTGAGAATTCTGCCGGACGGATCAAATTCGATCACCGCAAACGAGCGGTTCATCGCAGCAACAATGCGTTCAGCATCGGAAGAAAAAACGGCGGAAAGCGGCATTACGAGCTCCAACCGGCCTATCGATCGATCAAGGCCGCGCCCTACCTGGCGCGCCACAAGCGGCACGAAATCCGGAACTGACAAAACGGACGGGACATGGACATTTTGCCCATATGTTCGGCAAAACCGCCGCGACACTGCCAAAAATTAGGCTCATCTCATTGAGGATTAGTAAATCCGTATGTTCGACTTGTCCATTTCCAGGTTTTTGCCCAGGAACATGACGAATGTTCGCATTTTCATTCGATCAACCGACGCCTGATCCCCTCGGCAATCGCCTGCGTGCGGTTGGTGGCGCCGATCTTGCGGGTGGCGTGTTTGATGTAGGTGTTGACGGTGTCCACCTGGTAGCCGCTCTCGTTGGCGATCTGATCGCTGGTCATACCCTTGGACGCAAGCCGAAGACAGATCAGTTCACCTGCCGAAAGTTTCAACTCGACAGCGGCAAAACGTTCCACCAGCGGACGGGTGATTTCCCGATGGGTTGCCTCTGCAATGGCGGCAAAAAAGCTGATTTCTTCAGCCAGAAACGGCGTCGTTCGGGTAAAGCCGACACATCCATAGATCAGCGTGCCGCGCCGGATGGGAAACAACGTGCGGTTTTTCACCTTAAACGTGTCGAGCAGATAGGAGAGACGTTCCGGCAGGACGACATCCTTCAGCACGTCGCCCTCGATCACCACGCCCTCGGAAATGCTCGACAGTTTCACAAAGGGATCGGTCAGGTGGTATCGCCCCTCGTAATAGGCTTCGAGAAAGGCCGGCGGAAAATCCGTATCGATGGATTGCGCCGTCCCAAAGCGGAACTTGTCGAGATCGAGTCCACTCACCATCACGAAATCGAACGGCACGGCCCGCCGCAACCGCTCGATGAACGGATGGTTGTGAATGAAACGATGGCGCGGCACGGAAGCAAGATCGACATACTGGTCGAGATGGTCGGGACGTCGGAACATGGGGCTGGTCAGCATGGGTCTATCGGGGTTTCTTCGACTGTAGGGGGGAGGACATGAACAAAAAGGAAGCGAAGCAGGGCGAAACTTCGATTCGCCATTCTGACACATGCACAGATTTTAAGGGAGACGAGAACCGTACAAATCTCGGTTGTGCCGCGGTTGCGTTCACAAGAAAGCAGGAGACAACGCTAAGTCTGCATTAAGCATTGAACGCTAAAATACATCAATGCTGGTGATCCAGCTCGCCCCTGGAGAAATCGATGTCGACGAACGCAAAAACTCAGGATCTGAAGGACCGGCTCGATTTCATGGGCCTCGACGAAGGCCAGCGCCGCACCCTGTCCTCCATGCGCCCACTGGTTGCCCGCTCCATCGGGCCAGCGCTTGATGCGTTCTATGACAAGGCGCGGAAACATCCGCATACCGCCGCCTTCTTCGACAACCCGGCCCACATCGCCCATGCAAAGGCACGCCAGGAAAAACACTGGGATGCCATCGCATCCGCCGAGTTCAATGAACACTACGTTGATGCGGTATCGACCGTCGGGCGCACCCATGCCCGTCTCGGGCTGGAGCCGCGCTGGTATATCGGCGGTTATGCGCTGATCGTCGAAGGCATCATCAAGGCGGTGATCGCATCCGAGCTGAAAGGCTTCTTCGTGGAGAAGAAGGCAAAGGCCGTGGAGGAGCAGCTTTGTGTTGTGGTGAAGGCTGCCCTTCTCGACATGGATTATGCCATCTCCGTTTATCTTGACGTGCTCGCCTCCGAGCGCGCACAGGTGGAATCGGAAAAGGCAAAGGCGACGCAGGAGCAGCAGACGGCGCTCGGCGCGCTTGATACCGCCCTTCGAGAACTTGCCGCGCGCGACCTCACGGCCGAAGTGCGCCAGACGCTGTCTCCGGAATTCGAAAAGATCAAGACCAACTACAATCGTTCGGTATCGGAACTTGATGGCGCCATGCGCGAGATCCGCGATGCCGTCGAACAGGTGCGCGCCGAAGTGAGCGGCATTTCGTCCTCCACCGACGACATGGCCAAACGCACCGAGCAGCAGGCCTCTGCGCTGGAACAGACGGCCGCAGCGCTTGAGGAAATAACCACCATTTCCGCCAGTTCGGCGCAGCGCACCAACGAGGTACAGGCCATCGTCAAGGTATCGGCTGCCGAAACCGTGCGCTCCGGCGAAGTGGTGCAGCAGGCGATCAGCGCCATGGGCGAAATCGAAACCTCGTCGCGCAAGATGACGCAGATCATCGGCGTCATCGACGATATCGCCTTCCAGACCAATCTTCTGGCGCTGAATGCCGGTGTCGAAGCAGCCCGCGCCGGCGAACAAGGCAAGGGCTTTGCCGTCGTAGCGCAGGAGGTGCGCGAGCTGGCCCAGCGATCGGCAGCCGCTGCCCGCGAGATCAAGGCGCTGATCGACCAATCTTCCAACGACGTCACCCGCGGCGTCAGCCTTGTCAACAAGACCGGCGAGGCGTTGGTCAGTATCGGCGATGGCGTTAATGCCATCAGCGGGCATATCGACCTGATTGCCCGATCGGCCAAGGAGCAAGCGTCGGGCATCGATGAAATCAACGCGGCGATGCGCAGCATGGACCAGATCACCCAGCGCAACGCCGCGCTGATGGAAGAAACCAACGCCTCGACGCAAAATCTCGTCGGCATTTCCTCCGGCCTCTTCGAACTGCTGTCGCGTTTTCGCACCAGCGGTTCCACGCAGCAGCACCGGGATCAGGATCAGCGTCCGCGCAAGCGGGCCTGACGGGTGGCAGACCGTTCTCTCGCCTGGGAACGGCCTGCCCATCCCCTTCTGTCTCTCAGAGCTTTCTGGACCTGTGGCTCTCCCTGACCCCGCCCCTATCAGCGTCGGCGCAGATCTTTACCGCACCCTGCCTCATTCCAGCGCCTTCAGCATCGGCCGCACCGAAAACCGGCCAAGCTCGGCCTTGCGCGTCAGATCGCGCAGGTAACCGCCGGGCGAGCGAATGGCCTCTGCCCGCTCGAAAATCGCAGATAGCGTGATCGCCGCCTCGATTTCACCCATAGCGGCGCGCGCCTCCGCCCAGGCGCTTGGGCTGACGCCCAGCATGGAGCGGACAATTTCGGCGGCTGCCACCACATCCTTCCAGCTTCGAATACCGTCTCGGGCGTAATCTATAATCTGCGGGCATGAGGAGAGGAATTGTTTGAGGCTGATACCAACCGACTTCCGCTCGAGCTTGGGCGGCCCACCCTTGTCGCCGTCGCTCATGCCGGCATCGCCTGCTCCGGAGACCGCCCTGGTGGTGTTCGCTGCCGGTTCTGCCCTTTGTATTACTCTTTGGCCATATTTTTCAAGTAATGTGTCTGTATTTGAATTCTGAATATGGCGCTCAAAAACAAGTTCATTGCCGCTCATTTCTCGTTCTGAAAGACTGTCGAGATAGGCTTTCTCCACCTCTGCCCGCAACCGAAGAAGCTCCGACGCCCTTGCCATATGGTCTGCAAGTTCGCCGTTTCGGGCAACGCGTCCGGACAGGCTTTGCAGCCTCAGTACGAAATCCGCCCAATCGCCGCGCCGCGCCTCCGACAGCGCCGCTTCGATCGTCTTTGCGATGTCGCGCAGGTGCAGGCTGATTTCGGCCCGCACGCGCGAGATGCGCCGTGCAAGATCGCGCGCGGCCTCCGCATGGGCTGCAATCTCATCGCTTGCGAGCACCAGCGGCGCCAGATCAAAGCCGAAGGCGTTTTCCACGACGCCGCGCTCGTCGCGCTGGCAAAAGCGCTTGCCGTTCGGGCTGTCACGGCGAAAGATCAGGCCGGCATCGACAAGCGCTGCCAGATGCCGGCGAAGTGTTGCCGCAGACATGCCCCGGCAGCGCAGCGAAAGCTCCGCATTTGAGGGAAAAACGATGATCGGCGCGCGTCCATCCAGCTGACGCTCGGGGTGAAAGCTCAAAAGCGCCTCCAGAACCGCAATCGAGCGGTCGGAGAGGCCATAGATATCGCGGGCTTCTGTCAGCGCGCGGATCAGTTGCCACTTTTCAGCCGTGCCCGTTTCGTTGCCGCCGTCGCCATCGCGCAGCCTCTTCTGTTGCCCTTCGACCTTCGTCATCCGGGCGAAATTTTTCGCGCGCAAAGGCGCGCCGCCAAACGGCGTCGTTGCCAATCTTTCGGCCATGTCCCTCTCCGTCAGGAGGCAAGCGGCCTAAAACGACACCGAAGACAACAGAATCCACAGCCGGAAACAGCAATGCAGCCGCCGACTCTTGACTTTGAAGCGTGGAAGTGATTCTCTTAAATTGCTACATTGAAGAGGGCTTCCGAAACGGTAACGTTTTGGGGGCCTTTTTTTCTTGCTCTCGCGTCGTCCTTTCAAGGTTCGTTGATCTGCCGGCGACAAGGCCGGACTTTTGACAGCACCACGTTCTTCTGACGCTTAATTGCTGCCTTCACGCTCTCACCACAGCACGACAAGTCCACGCTGACGAAAAGCCAGACGGACAGTCTCATCGGTTAGTTGCCGCCAGATCAGCATCTGGGGATGTCTTCTGTCGTCTGCGCCGGTTAACCGGCCTTTCGGGACGCCAGAAATTCTTGATATCGTTTACTCAACAGCATGGCGGCTTCCTCAAGGAAAGCCTCGTCCACACCGCTTTGAAACTCGATCCTCGGCACTTTTCCATCACGGCGAAGCCTCGCAAAAACAACGCCTTGACCATCTGTCAGGTCAATTGCCGCAACGGCTGGTGACGCGGCCTTGCGCGGGCTTGCCACAAGCGCTGCAAAGAGGGTCTGAAATCTCTGGTCGCTGTCACCGGACAAGAATTCGCGGTCTGCAACTTCCCCGTCCGCGGCCTTCTGGCGCTCGGGTTCGCGCAGCAGTTCGCCCAGCTTCATCCAGCGGTCACGTCCGGCCTTAGGCGCCGCACCAATCAGGCGGATGTATTTTTCCGGCACGCTTTCGACCACCTGCATCAGGCGCGAAAGCTCGCTTTTCTGGACCGACAGTGCCTCGCCGATCACCTTGCGATCAAAACCGCGGGCGGACAGATTGCGGGCAAAGACGGCGCGTTCGATGAAGGAGAGATTACGGCGCTCGGCATTTTCCTTGCCCTGCGCCAACACCAGCTCATCGTCGCTGAGCGCCCGCACCACCGCCTTTACCTCGATGCCCAGGCGAGCGGCCGCGCGAATGCGGCGGTGACCATAGGCGGTCTGGTAGCGGCCTTCGCGGGTCGGATGCGGGCGAAGCAGCACCGGCACCTGCTGGCCGCTGTCGCGCATGCTCTCCACAAGGTTTGCAAAATCCTCGTCGTCACGGTCTTCCAGCCGCAGCCGGTCCTCAACGAAAGAGGCTTCAATGCGGTCGGTTGCGACCGAAATCACCCGCTCACCGTCCGACAGCGCCTGGCGAAGGGCGCGCACCTCGTCTGCATCGCGCGACATCGAGCCGAGCGAAAGCCCCATGGCCTTGACCGCGCCCGATGCGCTGCGCGGCACGGACGGCTGAGCCACCGGCTTTTGGGTATCCGTGCTCGCCGTTGCGGCAACCGCCGGCGATGCATCACCCTTGGCGGGTGATTTGCCTTGTGCCTCCCCGGATGCCGGGGCGTCGGGCTGAGGTGCTGCCTGCGCTACGGGCGCAAGTGTGCCCCCGAACAGGGCCTTCAACTCGTTCTTTCGGCTCCCAGCCATCACATCATGCCTTTCCGTCTGCTTTGCCCAAGGTCACCAGCCCCAGGACGAATGGATCAGTGCCTCGACTTCGCCATTAACGGCGTTCATGGCCTCCAGCGCCCGGTCGTAGGTGGCGCGAGTAAAGTTTTCGCGGCCGACTTCGTAGAGCGTCTGCTTGGTCAGACCCGCGTCGGAGACGGCGGTGGATTTTAGCATCGGCGAGGTCAGCACCCGGTCTCCAAACAGCGAGCGCATGAAGCCGACGATCTGCGCCTGCGGCCCGTCATTGGGCTCAAAGCGCGTCACGAGATAGCGCAGAAAATCGAAATTCAGCGCGCCGCCCGCCTCGCGCACCACGGACAACAGATCCGAGGTCATGAACAGGAACTGGTTCATCGAGGCCACATCCAGCATCTGCGGATGCACGGTGACGAGAACCGAAGAGGAGGCGCAGAGCGCCGACAGCGTCAGGTATCCAAGCTGCGGCGGGCAATCGATAACGACAACGTCGTAATTCTCTTCCACCGTTTTCAGCGCCGCCTGGATGCGGGCGAAAAATAGCGGACCGTGTTCCTCACCGCTTTGGCGGCGTAACAGCGCCTGTGGCGTCTCGTGCTCGAATTCCTGCAGTTCGATATTGCCGGGCACCAGATCCAGCCCCGGAAAATAGGTGTTGCGGATGACATCCGTCAGCGGCCGGACATCGCTATCGTAGCGGATGGCCCCGTAAAGCGTGTCATTACCAGTGAGATCCAGTTCCGGCTGGTAACCGAACAGTGCCGAAAGCGAGGCCTGCGGATCAAGATCGATCGCGAGAACCCGGTGGCCGGATAGCGCCAGATACTGAGCCAGATGCACCGCAGACGTAGTCTTGCCCGAACCGCCCTTGAAATTGGTGACTGAAATCACCTGCATATGCTCGCCGCGCTCAGCATCGCGCTTGGGCAGATAGCTGCGTGCCTTGGCTTGATTGCCCTTGGAAATCGCCTGATCCGACAGATAGACGCGCAGCGCATTGATATCGGATAGCGAGTAGAAACGACGCCCGCCCGCCCCGGTTTCCGGCTGTGGCCCCTCGCCGGCCAGCGATAGCTGGCGAAGATACCCGTCAGAGACCCCGATCAGCTTTGCAGCTTCGCCGGAGGAAAAGGCGCGCAGCGTCTTGGAGGCTGCCGGCGGAAACAACCGCTCGCGCATGGCCTTCAATTGCTCGGACAGTGCCTGCGCATCGGCGGCAATGGTGACGTCAGCCGGCTGGCGCGTGTCTTGCGAACCGCCTGCCGTCTTGTTTTGTGCCGCTCCGCGCGCCGTGGACGCCATGTTTCTTCTCCGTCAATCCGACCGGCTTTCCCGGCGGCCTTTGCCATCATTCCACAACACACTGCCCAAGCTCTGCTACAGGGTGATGGCGCGTCACCGCATCAGGCGGAGACGATTCTCTCGACTGATCTTATACGCCGGATGCAATTGCTAACAGAGGGGAAGCCGACTAACGCCTAACAACCCCATATCCACACCTCAGCCGTTACAGGATTGATGCACGCACAGAGTCGCGTCAAGTTTTTTTGTTTGGGAAAATTGACCACCAGTCGTCGAAGGAGAAATATTAGCCAGCACTGCGCGCCGTTCATAAGGAAGGTGGTCACATGTGCCGACCCGTAAAGATTGGCCGGGTGAACGTATAAGCCTTCGTCAATGGACGTTCGCAAATGAGCGGAAGGGGTGAACTCGGCCAGGTTCAGCCTTGCGGTTCACAGTAGGCCAAGTCTATCTTTGCTTGCGGTTGAGGATGTCTTGTGCAAGCTCGGCACAATATCCGCAAACCCGGTTTGAAGGTATCCGGAAACCCGCACACGGAATGTTTTACCGTCATGATGAAGTCCTCCATCGACCATATGCCTCCTCGCAAGCAACGGGAACTGGCGCGCGTTGTTGAGATCCTGCATGAGGAGTTCGCCGACGCTCTCGGGCAAGGGACGGCAGACTTCAAGAAGCGCGGGCGCGTTCTCAAAGTCATTCTCTTCGGATCCTATGCCAAAGGCGGCTGGGTGGACGAGCCGTTTACGATGAAGGGCTACCGCTCAGACTTCGACCTCCTCATCATCGTCAACAACCGCAAGCTCTGCGACTACGCCACTTTCTGGCACAAAGCGGTCGACCGGCTAATCCGCGACAAGGCCATCGAAACGCCCGTTAGCTTCATTGTTCATTCGCTGCGCGAGGTGAACACCTATCTGAAAAAAGGGCAGTACTTCTTCTCCGACATCCGCAAGGAAGGCATCGTCCTCTACGAGCTCGATGACGAGCCGCTGGCGGAACCGGAGGCGCTTGCGCCAGAGGAGCGGCTGCGGGTGGCCAAAGAATTTTTTGACGACCGTTATCCAACCGCGTCGGGTTTCTTGGACACGTCAAACTATGCGCTCGGCCGAGGGCGTTCCAAAGAGGCTGCGTTTTTGTTGCACCAGTCGCTTGAGCAGGCCTACGCTTGCGTCCTACTGACGCTCACCAACTATGGCCAGCCATCGCACAATCTGAAATTCCTCCGTTCTCTTGCCGAAGAGCAGGATCGGCGTCTGGCTGACGCTTTTCCGCGCGACCAGCATCGCGAACGCGCCTGGTTCAACACACTGAACGAGGCCTATGTAAAAGCCCGGTACTCCAAGCACTTCGAGATCAGCGAAGAGGCATTGCTTTGGTTGGCCGATCGCACCGCGACCCTGCTTGAAGCCGTAAAAGTTGTTTGCACCGAGCACATGCGAAGGCTGGCGATTGAACTGGAAGGCGCCGGCGGTTGATAATCGCGTGTGTGATCGACCCCGCTCCAGGTTACATTCATCGCCATTACCACTGTCAGGGTTGGCAGGTCATGCTCCGACAACTGCTCGACGGGCTCCGGCAAGCGAGGGTCGAAGGTTTGTAGCGCGGGGGCATAGACCTTAGATCAGCGCCCAGTCTGAACATGGCAAAGCACTCCAATGATCGCCGTCGACGAAATGAACGCCGCCGTATTCCAGCGTCAGCCTCACGCCATTCGGCAAGCATGCGCTGATTGTAGAAGAACCCGACAGATCGGCCTTCCCAAGTGATTCCGGGCGTTCTTCACCATACGCGACCGCTAAATCCAGCGGGCGTATCCCGGCATGCAGGGTATAGTCTGCAGCGACGACCGCGATAAACAGCGAGCTTGAAGATCCCGCCGACAAGCCAGGCTCCCAGATAGCAAAACCCGTCATTTCTTATTGGGAATATATCAACCGCGTAGTGTACTTCCAGTTTGACAAACTCATCTGCCCTCTCGCTCAATATGGCGATCTCGCCGAGGAAAACACACGGCTGCCCGGTCAAAAAAGATTGGGAATCAGGCAGATGAGGTCCAAGAGAGCGCTCGGTTTAACTCAACGATCGGATACCGAAGCAATAAACGGCATATTGCCACCGAGCTGTATTCGGTAGGGCTACTACATATTGCCCCCACCCACGCCATTGATGAGCCAATGCCAAGTCTTGTCAAAATGTGCGTCAATATTCCGGCGCGAGTCAAACTCATTGCTCCCCATCATTGCCGCGGTCGTCGGCAACGCGACCATACAGTGAATGAGATGATGAGCGATCTCGGTAGCATCGCCAGCGCCGATGGCACCGAAGTCTTGCGCCTCGCCAACCGCCTCAATCAGCTTCACCATGATTGGATCCGGCTGCGGCGGTATCGGCCCGTTCTTCTCGAAAACAACGGCTTCACTGAAGGTGATACGCTTCAATGCGATGAGTTCCGGCTCCATGTTCAAATGCAAGAGCTCAAGCACCAGTGATCGGAGCCGCTCAAGTGCGTTCCCGCTTGCCGCGGGCATCTTCTCGAGCTTGGCAGTCGCGCACTGATGTGCGTGTTCGACGACCGCTTCGAACAGGGCCACTTTCGACGGGTAGCGGCGATAAACGGTGTCCTTGCCGGCTCCGCAATGCGAGGCGACCTGTTCCATCGACGTGCCTGCAAATCCCCTGCTGGCAAAAAGCGCGGTAGCCGCCTCTATAATTCGCATTGCCGCTGCATCCTGTTTCGCTTTCGGCGGCCGGCCCACTCGGGCCATCGTACGTATGTTTTCAGATGCCATCTTTCTCTCCGATTGTCCTAGGCTCGTCCCGTCTCAAAGCCGAGTGTTAATTTGCCAACGCGAAAGCTGACTAACAAGCTCATATTTACTGGACAGGACGGTCCCGTTTGATTTAATAGCCTAGCAGATACCGCAAGCCGCGACCATGGGGGCGTTTCGTGAAGCACAGCATTTCTTTAAAACAGATACTGACGGCATCGACCTTTCTTCTCGTCGTCAACCAAGCCTGGGCTCAGGATCAGAGCACACAGTTGGCGCCTATCCTCGTGTATGGCGACGGCACCATTGACGACACGTCCGGTAGCATTGTCGTCAAGTCGGCTCGGTCCGCGACCAAGACCGTGACGCCCGTCGCAGAGACGCCGCAATCCATAACGACCATCACGCGCAAGCAGATCGAGGACCAGAACCCCCAAACAGTCAGTGAGGCGCTGCGTTATACGGCCGGCGTCCTTTCCGATCGGGATTCGAATTCCCGCTACGATTCCGTGTTTCTCCGTGGCTTCGGCGCATTCGGTACTGCCACGAACTATGTCAGCTATCTCGATGGCCTCAAGCTGCAGCGAGGACAGGCCTTCGCCACGCCGTCCATCGATCCGTTCTTCCTGGATCATGTGGAGGTCCTGAAGGGGCCGTCTGCCCTTCTCTATGGCCAGATCAGCCCCGGCGGCCTCGTCAATCAGGTTAGCCGGGAGCCGTCCGAAGTTCAATCAAACGAGGTGCGGCTTGAGGTCGGATCGGACGGGCGGATTCAGAGCGGACTTTATTCCACCGGGCCTCTCACCTCGGCTGGCACTGTGCAGTACGGGCTTGGGGTCATCGGCCGGTCCTCGGGCACGCGCTACGACGACGTCGATGAGCAGCGCCTTGGCGTGATGCCATCGCTGAAGTGGGAGCCGGACGCAGACACATCGCTAGTGATCTCCGGCTATTATCAACGGGATCCGGAAGGCGGATATTTTAATTCCCTGTATCCGAAGTTTCTGGCACCTTCAGGCTATGCCGGTTTTTTGGCGCACGACCTCAATGTTGGAGATCCAAACTACGACGCTTTCGAGCGCACCCAATACGGCGTTGGCTATAGGTTCGAGCACCGTTTTGATGAACAGGTGACTGTACGTTCGAACTTCCGGTATTCCGGCGTTGAAACAGACATGCAATCGCTCCAGATGAACGGCCCGATGTCGGCAGCCGGTCTGATCCCTCGCTGGGCTGTGCATTCCATTGAAGACGCGCGTGGTTTTTCGTTCGATAATCAGGCGGAGTTCAACGTCGACACTGGCGTCGTACGTCATACGCTTCTTGCAGGACTCGACATCCAGCGCTCCAGCAGCAGTTGGGAGTATCTGCTCGGCGGCGCAACATCGCTTGATGTCACCAACCCCGTTTATGGTCAGCCAGTCGGCCCGTTCATGACTGCGATCGATAGCGACCAAACGCTTCACCAGACGGGTATCTACGTTCAGGACCAGATAGAAATCGGCAGCCTGCGCGGTGTCTTCGGCGTCCGGCACGACTGGGCAAACCAGGATACGGATAATCGCCTCACCGGCACGTCAACCGAGCGATCCGACAGCGCGACGAGCTATCGAGCGGGCTTGCTCTATCTATTCGATAACGGCATAGCGCCCTATGTCAGCTACTCCACCTCATTCGAGCCGTCGACCAGCGTGGGAGCCGGCGGCAGTCCGCTGAAACCAACGGAAGCGGAACAGTACGAGGTGGGTATCAAATATCAGCCAGCAGGGTTGGACGCCGTCTTTACCCTATCTGCCTTCGACATCCGCCAACAGAACGTCGTTTATTACAATGCTTCAACCGGCTTCAACGAACAGCAGGGCGAGATCCATTCGCGCGGTGTGGAATTTGAAGCCAGAGGCAACCTGACCAGCAATCTTGAACTGATTGCTGCAGTGTCTCTGCTCGACACGGAAGTTTCCGAATCCGGCATCGCGTCGATCATTGGCAACCGTCCACAGGCCGTGCCGCGCTACTACGGTTCGCTCTGGGCAAATTACACCATCGACACCGGCGCGCTGGAAGGTTTGAGCATTGGCGGGGGCGCACGCTTCGTCGGCTCCAGCTACAGCAATGACGCAAATACGGTGAAGGCGGATGGCTACACGCTGCTCGACGCAGCGCTCCGCTACGATTTTGGAGCGAGAAACCCAAGCCTGAAAGGGCTTCAGGCAACGCTCAATGTCACTAACCTGCTCGATAAAGAATATTATTCCTCCTGCAGTTCCGAATATTATTGCCAGTACGGGAACGGTCGCACGGTACTTGCCGGACTGAGATACAAGTGGTGAGGCGGCAGTGACTCTGACAAGACGTCTCTTTTGCACCTCCATTGCCGCCGCCGGCATCCTCTCAGGGATCCCGCCCGTGGCGGCGGAGGCGCAACCACTGACAGTGACGGATATGGCCGGGCGCGAGGTGCGACTTCCCGCGCTGCCTAAACGAATCATACTTCTTGAGGCACACGATCTCCTGACCATGTCCCTCCTGCATACCGATCCCGCCTCGCTCGTCGTCGGCTGGGCGGCTGTCGATCGGATCGATAGCGAGCACCTGCAGAAGCGCCTGCTCAACGGCCATCCGGTCAGCACCGTCGGCAAGCAGTCTCCCGATACCGTTTCACTGGAAGGATTGATCGGCCTCGCGCCAGATCTCGTTGTCACGACCGCCTTCATGACGCCGCAGGGTGACACCGACCCAATGGTGGAAAGGCTGACGCAATTCGGCATCCCGGTGGTCTACAGCGACGCATCGAGCAATGCCATTGCCGGCGCACAGGCCGCCGATCCTGTTTCCGAACTCAAGAATTCGATGAAAATGTGGGGTGCACTCCTCGGCGCATCAGTAAAGGCCAATGCGTTCATCGCCTTTTATGAACGAGAGTTGGCAGGGATAACGGCACGCCTTGAAGGCACGGCACCGGTCACCACCTATCTGGAGGTCCAGTCCACCCTCGACGATTGCTGCTGGGCGGCAGGGCGAAAGGTCTGGGGCGATCTTCTGGCGCTTGCCGGTGGACAACCCTTGCCAGGCGTGACCGCGCCCTGGTTCGAAAAGCTCTCGCTCGAATATCTGCTGTCCGCGCCCCACGACGTTTACATAGCCTCCGGCGGCGGTTGGGCCTCGGGAAGCCGGCCCGCGATCGGGCCTGGTATCGACCCCACTTTGGGCCGGCAAGGACTGCAGCGTTTGATCGACGGAAGGCCTGCCTTCGACCATTTGCCAAGCGTTCGCGCGAAGCGCGTTCATGGGATATGGACCGGGCTGATCACCAATCTTCCGCTCAACATCCTGTTCATAGCCCAAGCCGCAGAATGGCTGCACCCCGAGCAATGCGTCGATCTCGACCCTGCGACCATCCTCGATCGCATCAATCGCGATTTCGCGGCATTCCCCATCGAGGGACCGTTGTGGGCCTCAATCTGAGTTCAAGGAGAAATCCGGATGTCACTGATCAGTAACAAACGATATCGCGCAAGCGCCATGGTGCAGTTTGCAAACATCAGGGACTACGTGGGGCCGATCGTTGAATCGATCGCGACCCACGACATGACTGTTGAAGAAGCCGATGGCATTCATCATATCCGCTCACCGTTCGGCACTGCCACGCTCGAAGCGACCGGAAACGGCTTCCGGCTGACGGCGGAAGCCCCGGACGCCGGTGGTCTCAATCGGCTGAAGCACGCGCTCGTCGGGCCAATCGGCTTCATCGCCGCCCGTGAAAAGCTGGAAATCCAGTGGCTAGGCGATCATGCCGAACCGGCCCTGCCCGCCGATTTGCGCATCCTGCATGTCAAATCCGTCGAGGACATTGCGCCGCGCCTCCGCCGCATCGTGTTCCAAGGGGAAAATCTCGAACGATACGATCGCAACGACCAGTTCCACTGTCGGCTCATCTTCCAGCCGCGTGGCACAGCCGAACCACGATGGCCGATGCTCGACCACCGCGGCCATGTCGTGTGGCCGGATGACCAGGCTGTTCCGACACGCGTCTATACGATCCGGCATATCGACGCGTCAGCCCAAGACATCACGATCGACTTTGCACTTCACGCGAACCCCGGTCCTGCAACCCGGTGGGCCATGGATGCGCGAGCCGGTGATCTTGCTGGCATCCTCGGCCCCGCCGCCAATGGTCCCAAACACGGAGAATTCCAAGTTTTGGTCGGAGATGAAACCGCTTTGCCGGGTATCGCACGAGTCCTCGAAAACCTGCCCTCCACCGCGACCGGCCATGTGTTTATCGAGGTGGACACCAAAGCAGACGAGTTGCCACTTCGCTGTCCCGCAGGCATGGTGGTCGCTTGGCTTCATCGAAACGGCGCCGACGCCGGCGCGACGACGTTGCTGGTGGATGCCGTACGCTCAGTGAAATGGCCTGAGAAGCTCGATACGGTTTTTGTCTGGGGCGGATGCGAGCACCGAGCGTTCAGTGCTATTTATCGGCACCTGAAGAAGAATATCGGGCTTTCCCGCGATCGCCTCGTGCTCTACTCTCACTGGCACAGGCATCTCAGCGAAGAAGAAATCATAACCGCAGGAGCAGAGGCATATCTGCCGCAGTGAAAGCCCAAAAGCTCTTTCTGATCTTGATGGTATACGGTCCGACGACCCTGTGCTTAAATGCTTAGGGAACTCCGCCGAACTCGGGGCTAGGCGATTGAATATTGAAACTAATTAAGCAGTCCAATCTTCCATTCGTAAGCCGGGTAAGCGATCAAACTCCCGGCGATTGTTGCTAACCATAATCAGTCCACGCGAGCGCGCGTGTCCCGCGATCAATTGATCATATGGACCTATCGGAGTTCCGCTACGCGCCAGTTCGGCCCGCAATTGACCGGTATGGCTTGCGGCCACTTCGTCGTACTGTAATACATCGAGGCGTGCCACGAAGCCCTCCACGACGGAAAGGTTCTTTTCAGGACTGGCTGACTTTTCCGCTCCGTAGATCAATTCCATTAGGCTAACCGAGCTGATGCAAAGCCGATCATGGGAGCGATTGAACGCGTCTCTCACCTGCTGCGGGCGCTTCTTGATCGTAAAAATGCAGATATTGGTGTCCAGCATGTACTTCAGCATTAAAATGCCTCGCGCTCCTGCGAAGCAGCTTGATCACGCTCACTCATGAAGTCGGATGTCGCGTCCGCTTCATCAAACCAGCTGTCCCAGATCTCTCCAGCTGGTGCAATGATGCGAGTGCGTCCCACCGCAACGATGTCGACACGCTTTACATCATCAGGCAAAGCAACCGCCTTTGGCAAACGGATTGCTTGGCTACGATTGCTCTGGAATACTGCTCCATCTGCATCACTCCGAATTGCGTAGACAACAACTTAGATCGCCGACTGGGATATGTCGATGGGATATACATGATGGTCCGGCGTACGAATATGCGATCAGTGCTGCAACCAGCGCCTTCGGCTTGATGGGATCCGAACCGCGGACCACCTAGGCCGGCAAGCCGACGCGGAAGGGAATCAAGTAGTTGCCGAGACCGACATATCGGCATCTTGCCTTCGGTATGCTCATCGCATACCATAGATGTGACGAGAAGAAGGCTTCCTGCGATGACGACGGTTGAGAAGATTACAATTGCACTGACACCTGAGATGGCCGGATTTGTGCGAAGCGCGGTTGATGCTGGCGAGTATGCGTCGACTAGCGAAGCCATCCGCGACGCCGTGCGTGAGTGGAAGGAAAGACGGGATTTGCTTGGTTACACAGTCGAGGATCTGCGAGCGCTTGTTCAGGAGGGCATCGACAGCGGTCCGAGTTCGCGTTCGACGATGGCAGAGGTGAAAGCTGCCGCGCGCCATCGCATTGAATCTTCACGACGCGAAAGCTAACTATGCTTTCCGTTGTCCGCACGGATCGTGCCGATGAGGATCTGATCGAGATATGGTCCTACATTGCCATTGAAAACATAGTCGCAGCTGATCGAGTTCTGGATGCGATTGAGGCGCGCTGGCAGCATCTCGCACGACACCCGTACTCGGGAGTGGCGCGCGATGACATTGCACCGGGTATTCGGCATCTAATCTCAGGCGAGTATCTAACTCTTTATCGACTCACCGGCGGCGCAATCGAAATCATCCGCGTGCTGCACGGGCGCCGAAAGATTTCCTCCCAAGTCGTTGTTTAAAGGCGGCCTGTAAGCGTTACTAGCGGCACGAAACACGCCGACGCCGACGAGAGGTCGCGATAGAAGCTATGGGTCGCGAAAGAGGATGCAATCGTGGTGCATCAGGTCGTGGGGCGTGGCTGGAACTCCGTGACGGTCAAGATAGCTTGGGGCGGCACCGGTCAGCACCGGTGCGTCTAGCAGTTTGCGCACAATCAGTAAACAACACGTCCTGCGGACGGTCATGAGCGAAGGTCGCTCCTGCAGCTGAAAAGTGACGAGATGTAAACCGGCCCGCTTGGAAACAGGTCGGTTCGATATCCCGTAACCCCAGTTCGACTTAGAGGCCGCTTGAAGCGATTGCCGGCACGGGCCTGTTGAGGGGGGCGTCGCCTTAACCAGGCATAAGACGCGATAGTCGTCTCGGCCTGAATTTCACGCCTCAATCCACAAAGCGATTTCCCTCCAGATGCTGATGGCGTTGGAGCGAAGCTGGCGATGATCTGCAGATGACAGATGTTTCCGGTGAAGGAGGAAGAGATTGGCGATCTGGCCATGGGTTGAGACGAACCGCTGGCATTGCCGAGCCGACTTAAAGCGCATCATACGTCGTTCCCGTCGTCGTACGGGAAGGTGCGAATTTTCAGCGCGGTTGTTGAGCTCTTTATGCAAGCGATGCTCGACGCCCGGCATCAAGTCGGCCTTGGCAGCCGAATAGGACCGCAGCTTGTCGGTGACCAACACCCGAGGAGCGGTACCCTGCCCCTTAAGCAGCTTGCGCATCAGGCGAAGAGCTGCGCGCTTATTTCTTCTGCTTTGCAGCAGTGCATCGAGCATGTAGCCGTTGGCATCGACGGCGCGCCAGAGCCAGTATTTCTTTCCATTGATGGAGACCACCATCTCATCAAGCTGCCATTTATCCGCAAATTGGCCTCGGGAGCGCCGTCTGAGCTGTCGGGCGAATTTGGGCCCGAATTTCCCCGCCCATTCCGAGACAGTCTGAAACGAGACGTCAATGCCGCGCTCGGCAAGCAGGTCTACAACATCACGAAAACTGAGCGGAAACCGCGCCGCTTCGCCACCCGCTACGACCGCACAACTATGCACTTCAAAGGCTTCATCTGCCTCGCCGCAGCAATGATCTGGATGTGGTCAATGTCGATCCGCCCTAGCTCTCAGGAGCTGGGTCCGGGGCGCTATGGTGTTTCGCCTTGATGAGAACGAACCAGCGACCTGTAATTCTAAAGGCTTAGGCGGCCCAGGGATTAATAACTCTCAATCCGGCTGCTTCAAATGGGCTTGTATCTCGCGTTGCGACCGCGAGATGGTTTTCTGCAGCCGTAGCAGCAATGTATCCATCAGCCTTCCCGATCGCCTTTGCGGATGTTCGGCCGCTGGCCATCAGGTCCGCGTAGAATCGGGAGGTACCGACGTTAAAGGTCAAAATGCGCCCGTCAAAAATCGGTAGAACTTCACCTTCAAGGCGATCGTGGAGAATTGTCTGACGCTTCCCCGACGGCATTGAGGCAATGCCGAAACGAAGTTCGGCGATTGAAATAGCGGAAATGAATAGCGTTTCGATGGCCTGTGCATCCAGCCAAGTCAGCACAGCAGTATCAGGATCCGGCTTCCAAGGCTCAGATATTACATTAGTGTCTAGCAAGATCATTCGAAAGTCATCGGTACCGCCGGGGTCCTGTCGCGCTGTTGTTGCAGCGCTTCGACGTCACTTTTTGACATTTCGGCGTCACGGCCAATGGCCGCGAGAAGCGAGCCGAGTTTCACGCGTCCAGATGGATGAACAGCGGCTTCGAGAATATCACGAATTTCAGCCTCGGTACTACGACCGTGGTGAGCTGCTCTTGCGCGTAAAGCCCGATGAGTTTCATCCGAGAGGTTTCGTATGGTCACCGCCGCCATTTATACGATCCTATCTATATTTTCGTTGTGATATCACTACCACAGAAGTGATAGCATTTTCAAGTCGCACTATGAGAAAGAAGCCGGTGCTTGCGCGCGTTCCTTCGCCTTGAAAGGACCCGAACCTGCGACGAATATGGATAATTGACGCAAGGTACTGGATATATGTGATAACTTTGCATTCTGATCGGAATTGGTGCAAGGATCAAATTTCAACATTTTGCGGCTATGCGGCCGGGATCGAAAATAGGTTGATTGATCCAGCATGCCGCACAAACATAACGCCGCCCGCCGACATCACATCGGTAAGATGAAGTTCAAAGTGACGAACTGGGCGGAGTATGAGGCGGGCCTTCGCCGCCGTGGCAGTTTAACTCTTCGGGTAACGCCAGAAGCGCTGGTGGGCTGGGCCGCTCCGCGGCGTAAGACGCGTGGTGGCCAGCCTCTCTATTCGGATCTGGCGATCGAAACTACGCTGATGCTGGGCATGGTATTCGGATTGCTGTTGCGCCAGAGCGAAGGGCTTCTGAGTTCGGTGCTTGACATGATGGAATTGGACTTGCCTGTGCCCGATCACTCCACGCTGAGCCGACGGGCCAGAACCTGGAAACCATCGGCCGGAGGCAACGGCCGACAGCATGTGGCGGACGGCGCCATTCACGTTCTGGTCGACAGCACCGGGCTGAAGATCTATGGCGCTCGCCAATGGCTGGAAGAAAAACATGGGGCAAAGTCCCGGCGTGGCTGGCGCAAGCTGCACCTGGCGGTTGATGCCGACAGTGGCGAGATCATTGCACTTAGTCCGACAGATCAGGAAACCGGCGATGCCTCGGAGCTGGAGCCGTTGCTGGATCAGATCGACGATGAGATCGACCAGTTCACCGCCGATGGAGCTTATGATGGCACTCCAACCTACGAAGCTGTCCTGCCTCACAGTCCAGGCGCAAGGGTCGTTATTCCACCGCGCTTGAAGGCGGTTGAACGGCCCAACGCCCAAGCATGCTGCCAGAGAGACGACCACATAGCAACCATGCAGGCAGATGGTCGGCTGAAATGGCAGCCGTCCACCGGTTATGGCAAACGAGCTTTGGTTGAAACCGCGATGGGTCGATACAAAGGCGTCATCTGCCCGCGGCTACGGGCTCGTTCATTCCTTGCTCAACAGACAGAGGCTGCGATCGGTGTGGCCATTCTTAACCGAATGTTCGCCTGTGGACGCCCGAATTCCGTTCATTGCCGAGCCTCAGTGGGAGCAACCAAATAAGCCGGCGCATCAAAGACCGAATGATGAACTGTCGCTGAACGTTGCACCAACGCCATACATATCCAGACATCGCTGTTTTTCTGGCTGATACAAGGTTCATGAGTGTTATAGGACGCTGTCAGCTGGTTTGCTTTGACCCACAATCCTCACGGGGGCTCGTCCATGCCATTTCGCGATCCAAACCACCCGCTCGCACGCCCTGACAATTTGCGAAGAGCAATCCACGCGGCCGGCGTTGCCCTTTGGTCCTGGAGCGTGGATGACGACCGTTTCGCGATGGATGATCAGGCATTCTGGTCAATCGAAGCGTGTCCGGTCAACTTGGCGGGTCGATTGGTTTTGAGTGGGCAGGAGACGGAGTGATCGTGACGCTAAGGTTGAACGACGACAAGCTCGCGAAATAGAACGGATCCTGGTGCTTGCCTAGCGGCTTCGGTGAGCTGCACATGAGTGGTGCTGCGCAGGTTCGTCAGGTGCTGCACAAGATCGCTGGTGAATGGACGGTCCCGATACTGATAGTCACTCTTCCGAAGCCTCGCGGTTCAACGAAGGGCACTCCCTTTCCGACCCCGAACCACCGGCAATTGAATGCAGTCGTGAATAACCAATGATTGACAGCCTTCTCAAAGACTAATACGAGAAGTCATCGATATTTTGCTGCTGAGCTTTGGTTATCGCGCGTTTGGCACCGCTCCCTGAACGAACCCTCCCTTTAAAGCATCGCTATCACAGTCCGCTGCGCAATGCGCAGTGGTATCACCTATTGCTACGAGAGGGTTCATCATGACCACTGGCACAGTTAAATGGTTCAATTCCACCAAGGGCTTCGGCTTCATTCAGCCTGACAACGGCGGCCCGGACGCATTCGTCCACATCTCGGCCGTTGAACGCGCCGGCATGCGCGAAATCGTTGAAGGCCAGAAGATCGGCTACGACATGGAGCGCGACAACAAGTCGGGCAAGATGTCGGCCTGCAATCTTCAAGCAGCCTGATCCAAGATCTGCTTTCCTCTGGCCACGGATGTCTGGCTGTGTGAGAGCGTGAGACCAATGAAGGTCAGGCAATTTGCCTGGCCTTTTTTATGCCTCACCCGCAGCCGCTACCGGACTGCAGACGGGAGACTTCATGACGCAAGAAGCGGTAATCCCCCCGCAAACTAAACGGGCTTAAAAGTAGAATTTTCTCACAAGATTTTGGAGAAGATTCCGATGAAGATATCACGATTCAGCGACGCGCAAATCATGGCAATCCTGAAGCAGGCAGAGGACGGCATTCCGGTTGCACAGCTTTGCCGGGAGCATGGCATGAGCGATGCGAGTTTTTACAAGTGGCGGGCCCGGTTAGGCGGCATGGATGCGTCCATGGTCAGCCAAATGAGGAGCATGGAAGAGGAGAACCGGCGCCTGAAGAAGATGTATGCGGAACTGAGCATGCAGAACGATCTTTTGAAGGAAGCTCTCGGAAAAAAGCGCTGAGGCCGTCTCAACGCAAGGAGATGGCCATGCAAGCGGTCCAGAAGCATAATATCAAAGTGGCCCTCGCGTGCCGGACGTTCTCGATCAGCGAGACATGCTATCGATATGGACGCAAGCTCGACAACGAGAACGAAGGCATTGCCGACTGGTTGCTGCGTCTGACGACAGCCAGGAAGACATGGGGTTTCGGCCTTTGTTTCCTTTATCTTCGTAACATCAAGGGCTTCACCTGGAATCACAAGCGGGTTTACCGCATCTATCGCGAACTGGAATTGAACCTTCGGATCAAGCCCAGGAAGCGTTTGGTTCGAGAGTGTCCCGAACCGCTGGCCGTGCCGGAACACCCGAACCGGACCTGGTCGATGGATTTCATGGCCGATCAGCTTGCCGACGGCCGCTCGTTCCGGACCTTGAATGTCATCGATGACTTCAACCGTGAGGGGCTTGGCATCGAGGTCGATTTCTCGTTGCCAGCCGAGCGGGTCGTTCGATCCCTCAACCGGATCATCGAGTGGCGTGGCAAGCCGGATATAATTCGTGTCGATAACGGCCCGGAATATATCAGCGGCACGCTTTTGGCGTGGGCCGAGAAGCGAAACATCACCATCGCCCATATCCAGCCGGGCAAGCCGCAGCAAAACGCCTACATCGAGCGCTACAACCGCACGGTTCGGCATGAATGGCTGGGATGCTTGATATTCGATACCATCAAGGAGGTGCAGGATCACGCCACACGCTGGCTCTGGACATACAACAATGACCGACCCAATATGGCTATCGGCGGCATCACGCCGAGGCAGAAACTGAAAATGGCAGCGTAAATTCTACTGATCGGACCCGTTAAAAACGGGGGGATTACCAAGCAACAGCAGAACTTCAGGCGATCAACACGGCTTGGCAGATCGCCATCCAGGAGATCCTGAGAGTGGTCGTGCGCGATGTGTACATGACCGGCGACGAGCCGGCCTTCAGGTCGCAGGTCAAGCGTATTGAGGAGACGGCCGTCGACAACATCTACTCAGGCTTGGTTCTGCGTGGCACCGACGAGTGGACGCAAGTCCTCGTCAAGGAGAAGGCCAGCAACTTCGTGACCACGCTTTTGACGTCGTTCACCTACGACAAGATGTGAGGATACACTGAGCCCCGATTTCACAACGCTTTCGGGCCTGCAGAGTATGAGCATTTTCAAAAGTGAAGGCTCGGCTCTGCTGAAAGGCCACCGCTTCAGGCGACGCCTATACTGCAACAAGCATTTTTTTCATAGCGGATATGATTTGCGCATGATCATACGGCTTGCTGAAAAACTTGCCTTCTATAGGAAGAAGATCGCCGCGCAAATGGCGATGGCCTGACGCAATGATGATCTTGATGGGAGGCCACCTGTCACGCACGGCCTCAGCCAGCTTCAAGCCGTCCATGCTGCCGGGCATATCGATGTCCGTAAACATCAGGCTTATCTCAGCATGCTGATCCAGAAGTTCCATCGCGTCGTCGGCATTTGCCGCTTCGAGCACGATGAAGCCCTCGTCCTCAAGCGACATCGCGATATGCATGCGAACAAGCGTTTCGTCCTCCACGACGATGACTGTAGCCCCTTGATGCGTCATTCCTGATACTTTCCGTCAGCGACGCTACAGATATGTCTACTGACTGCGTTAGCCTTTAGAACGCGCGCCCAACCGAATAGATCCGCCTTTAATGGCGCGTTTCACTTATATTTAAAATGGCGGTATCATTCGCTTTTTCAAAACTGGTCAACGTGCGCCAATTCTTTCGGCAGGCCCCCGGACGTTGCAGCGAAACCCCTCCGGAGCAAACACGATCTCGGGGACGTTGCCGAACAAGGAACCCAGCGCAGAGCGCACATAGCGCGTGCCATATCCCTGCCGCGTCGGCTCACGGACAATTGGCCCACCGACCTCGACCCAAGTCAGCGAGAACTCGCTTCGATCGTTTGCCGCTATAGTCCATGCGATTTCGACATGTCCTTCCGGTTGCGAAAGCGCGCCATATTTAATGGCGTTCGTAACCAGTTCATGCAGGCACAGCGCTATTGTGGTGCCCGCGTCCCGGCTGACGACGATTTCAGCTCCGGTGACATCGATACGGGTGGCGCCGTCACCATTGTAAGGAGAAACTGTCAGTTCAACGACGGCCGTTAGCGGGACCTCCTCACCACCAGCTTCAAAAACGGCGGCATGCACCTTGGACAGAGCCTGTAGGCGACCGGAAAAATCAATGGCCAGATCTTCCACGGTTGCAGCCCCCCGTTTTGTCATCTGAAAAATTGACTGAACACTCGCAAGAATATTTTTAACTCGGTGGTTTAGCTCGAGGCGCTGCTCCTTTTCTCGCTCGATGGAATTGCGGACCTCCCGCTGGCGCAGACGCACCAAAAGATTGGACTGGATGCCGTTTACGAATTCCAGTGGCGTGATGGGGCGTGTGTAAAACAGCACGCGTGCGCCCGGCCAGAAATCTTGCAGATGGCTTCGAATGCGAGCAATTGGTGCCGCTCGCTCCAGAAGGACGATGATTGGGACTTCCGACCAGTCGGGCTGCTCGGAAAGGTGCGCAGCAACTGTTTCGACAACAGACGGATTGAGCGCCTCGTGCGTGATCACGATCATGCCCGGCGACTTGGCCAGATGGTCGACCAGATCTGCATCGGGCTTGGCCGCCGTAACCTCGATCTGCTGTTCCTGGAGAAAGGTCGCGATGTAATCGGCATCCTTGCGAAAAGGAGCAAGCACCAGCACCCAGTCCAACTCACTTTCGGGGAGAACGGTCATCCCTTTGAATCGGGGAGAGGATTGTACGCTATCACGCTGACACCTCCGCTTTCGATGACAAGCTCCCGGATATTGAGATCGTGTGGTCCATGACGCTTCTTGACGACGGTAATGTTCCGACGAAGTCGTCCCTCGTGCTCCATGATGCGCAAAAGCAGGACGGTATCACCGAGGAAGCTGACATCGACATCAATGCCGACATTCTGGCCGATCAGACCATGCTGCGCAACGATCAGCATCGTGAGCACGCCTGAGCGTGCTAGGTATTTCAGCAGCGACTGTATATCCCGGACGGCTTTCTCGCGATGCGGTAAGGAATTCAAATACCCGGTCAGACTGTCGATCACGACGACGCGCGATTTGTTCTGCGTCACGGCGTCCTGAACGATCTGCCCGAACTCACCGGGTGAAATTTCATTGGGATTGAAATCGCGCAGAATAAGTCTGCCGTCCTTGTGAAACTGCCTCAGGTTCATACCCAGGCCTTCCGACCGCCGGAAGAACGTCTCAAGCCGCTCCTCGAACAGGAAAAGCGCGACGTTTTCCCCGCGTTCGAGTGCTGCTGTTGCGTATAGTGACGACATTGTCGACTTGCCGGTGCCCGACTGGCCGATAACGAGGGTTGTTGTCCCGGATTCCTGGCCACCGCCAAACATCTCATCGAGCTCGGCAACACCAGATTTTATCAGTTGCGGCTTTGTGCCCTCTGCCGCCGCGCTCGGCATGATGCGAGGAAATACCACAACACCCTCCCCTTCGCGGATGGCCATATCGTGATAACCATCGGCGATGGGTACGCCGCGCATCTTCGAAACCTCGATACGACGACGCACCCCACCGTATTCTTCCAGAGATTTGTCAAAACGAATGACACCATGGGCGAGACCCTCGACTTCCTCTCCGCTGCGCTCGGATCCCGCTGTCTGGGTGTCCAACAACAACGCAACGACATTTCTTTTGGCGAGGAACGATTTGAAGCCGATCAACTCTCGCCGAAAACGGGGGCTGTCGCCGGTAATCAGACGGATCTCTAACAGTGAATCGTAGACGAGGCGGCGGGGTTTATGTTCCTCGATCGCGGCTTCAATTGCTTTGCGTGTTTCATCCAGGCGAAGATCGGAGGTCAGGAATATGCTCTGGTCATCGGCCTCGTTGACCGTACCAGACGTTGCCAGCTCTTCCACCCGGATGCCGTCAAGCGTCCAGCCGTGCGAAATGGCGATAGCTTTCAATTCGGCCGCCGTCTGCGAGAGAGTCACATATATGCAGTTCTCACCAGCCTCGACACCGGCGCGCAAGAACTGGAGGGCGGCCGTGGTCTTGCCTGAGCCAGGAGCGCCCTGCAGCATGTAAAGGTTTGACGCCGGGAGCCCACCGCGCAGGATTTCGTCAAGGCCCACGATACCGGTGCTGACGACCGCAGGCTTTCTTTGTTTGGGCATGATGATCTTCCACTTTGATGATCGGCGCATTTTAAATCGACAGCGCGCTTCGCCATAGAAGAGCCGCTCGGCAGTTATAGGTGGCCGTGCCGAAACTGCAACGAAATTGGAACCGGGCGCCCAGGCACCGTTCAAGCACAATCGCGGGCTGCCATGTCGAGTGACGAGTTCGAAGGTACACCGACCAAAACTATTGCCAAGATCGGCGCCTTGAAGGAATTCTAACCGTCGGCCCGCGCGGTGGTCCGCTAAGCAATTGAACTCCAATAGCTTTATGCAAGCGCGCGTGGGCTGCAGCGCAATCGTTAATTATGGAACTTAAGCCGCCTGAGCTTTACCGGAGACCACTTGTTTGCGTCAATCAACACGTTCCCACAGAGTATGGCTCCATGCATGACTCAGTCGGCAGACTGAATTGTTACGGTGATGGAGCCAGGGCGGTCGAAGATCGAAACATCGCCTGTCACTTGCCCCAGGATGATGATGCCGGGAGATGGAACGCGGCCGCTGCGATAGTAGATCACAAAATCACCACCACCCCACAGGCCGAGGGTGCCGACCGAGAAGTCTCTCTGCCTTGCCTGCTCAGGGAGCGCTGCGGGCAGATTTCCCGTCTTTTCCTGACGGAGATGGTCTGACATCTCGATCTTCAGTGGCAGTATCCGTGCTAGAGATCTCGCGGCTTCATTGTCAGCGAGGGTAGCAGTGACTTCGCCCCATTCAGAAGAAATTCGAATCGCTTCTTGGGACATGGCAGGTCCGGTCGCTCCTGTTGCGAAAACGACCGCGGCTATAATTGTCTTGAGCATGTGGTCGTCTCCTTGTTGGCTCCGTGAAAGGGGGGCGCAGACACGCGTCCCCGCTGTCATCATTCTCCTAGACCCAGGCTGTAATCCTCGTCGGCCACCTTCTCCATCCAGGTGACCGCGCTGCCGTCAAGCGATTCAGCCACCGCGAAATGGGTCATCGCTTCGGTGCGCGAGGCACCGTGCCAATGCCGGATCAGCGGGGGGATCCACACCACGTCCCCCGGACCGACCTCCTGGACTGGCTCACCTTCCTTCTGGACCCAGCCGCGTCCGCTCACGATGAACAGTGTCTGCCCAAGGGGATGGGTATGCCAAGCGGTTCGAGCACCCGCCGAGAAGGAGACTGTTGCACCACCAATGCGGGCGGGTGCATCGGCTTGATACCGGCCCGAAATTTGAACACTGCCCGTGAAGTATTCCTCCGGAGCTGATGCAGCCCCGGTTCCTGCGGGCGTGATTGTAAGGTCTGCCTGAGGCGAGGTCACTGAAGTTCCTTTCCTGTTTTCGAGAACCTGCTTGAGCACGGGCACGGCGGACATGGCCCTCGGCCAGCCTGCATAGAAGGCGACTTGTGCTAGCACCTCTGAAGCTTCTGACGGCTTCAGCCCACTGTCCATGGCGCGGTTGGCGTGAAACGGAAATTGTTCCGGCTGCCCTATCGCGATCAGGGAGGCCATCGTCACCAAACTCCGATCGCGAGCGACAAGATCAGGCCGCTGCCACAGATCTTCGTAGAGCACTCTGTTGGTGAAATCGGCCAGCGCGGCAGCTGTCGGTGCAACCGTGGCCTCAATCGTCGCTCTCCGAGCAGCCTCGGCGGTCGGATCGAATTCGACCCGCGGGGCATTGCTGTTCGTGACGGACGCGAGCCCGCGCTGATCAAAGACCGCCTTAGTCTCCGCCACGGCGGAAACAGCATTTGGCCAGCCCGAGTAAAACGCAAGATGTGTGATGAGTTCACCGATCTCAGACGGGCTTACGTCATTGTCCAGTGCTCGGCTAACGTGCTCTGCAATCTGCGCTGTTTTGCCGGTGGAAATGATTGCAGAAAGGGTAACCAGGCTGCGATCCCGAGGTGTGAGTTCGCTTCTTTGCCATACTTCTCCGAACAAAATGCTATCGGTGAACTGCCCGAGCCCCGGGGCAACGTCGTAAGCGGCTGGTGGAGCAAACCTACGCCGGTCATCCTGAGCTTCAACACTTGTCACGGCAATGGCAGAGATTGCAATGCTTGCGGCAATCGACTTCATCTATAACTCCTCTGGAATACATTCGGGACGAGCGGGGCCATATCGACGATGGCCCCGCCGATGTCTTTCCGCATTGCGGATTCAAAACCGGTACATCTGCTTGCGTCAGAGCTCCTGAACCGTCGGCCGGAAGAGGATTTCGTTGATCGCAACGTCGTCTGGTTCGTTGATCGCAAAAGCGACCATTCGGGCGAAGGTCTCAGCGGGAACGCCGACCTGTCCGACATAGTCCTGGTTTGCCTCCCGCACGTCCTTCTCACTGATGTGTTTGAGGAGTTCTGTCTTGACGGCTCCCGGAGAAATGATCGTGGTGCGAATGTTGTAGGCCGCCATTTCCTGGCGCAGCCCTTCGGACAGGGCCCTCACCGCGAACTTGGTCGCGGAATACACAGCTGAGCCGCCGAAGAGCTTATGACCTGCTACGGAGGAGAGATTGATGATATGGCCGGATTTCTGAGATCTCATGTAAGGGAGCGCCGCGGCAATTCCATAGAGTACGCCCTTGAGGTTCACGTCGATCATCTGGTCCCATTCGGCGACCTTTAGTCTCTCCATCGGCGAAAGCGGCATAACGCCGGCATTGTTGATCAGAACGTCGATCCGGCCATAGGCCTCGACAGCGGTGTCTACCAGCTTTTGCAGGTCTTCCTGCTTCGTCACGTCGGTCACAACAGCCGTAGCTTGACCGTCGGCATTGTTGATTTCGCTGGCAAGAGCATCGATGCGATCGGCACGGCGGGCGCCGAGTACGATACTTGCACCCTTGGCGGCAAGATGGCGTGCAGCGGCAGCACCCATTCCGCTCGAGGCGCCGGTGATGACGATGGTTTTTCCGGCAATGTTGTCGGTCATTTTAAATGTCCTTTAGGATATTCAAATACGCGCGCGGCGTTACGGGCAGCTAGCGCTACCAGCACCCGCCGCGTCGCAAATGGCGTAGCCTAGGCCAGATGCTGGCTGAAGAAGTCGGCGATCCGGTCGAACGGGATCTTGTCCAGGCGATCGTAGAGATCGGTGTGGCTCGCGTCCGGGATGATCATCAGTTCCTTCGGCTCCGCTGCTGCAGAAAAGGCCGTCTCGCTGAAGTACCGTGAATGTGCCTTCTCGCCATGGATGAGCAGTAGCGGGCGCGGAGAGATTTCGGCGATGTAGGACAAGATCGGCATATTCATGAAGGACAGAGGCGTGGTCAAAGACCAGCCATTGCCCGAGTTCACGGCGCGTTTGTGATAACCGCGAGGCGTCATGTAATAGTCGTGGTAGTCGACTAGGAACTGAGGTTCGCCGCCTCTGAGGACGTTGAAGTCCTTCATGTATCCGGGGGTTCCCGCCTCCGCATCAGCCCAGCGCTGACGGCTTAACTGCTCCAGGCTCTGGGTCCTCTGTTCCAGAGTGACAGTATCATTGTAGCCCTTCGAAAGTACGCGGGTCATATCATACATTGTGCTGGCAACCACGGCTTTGACGCGTTTGTCGACTGCTGCTGCGTTGAGTGCCATTCCGCCCCAGCCGCACACACCGATCATACCGATACGTTCCTGATCGACCTCGGGCAGGAGGCCAATGAAGTCGACTGCGGCGCTGAAATCTTCCGTGTTGATATCCGGGGACGCGATGTTGCGCGGTTGGCCGCCACTCTCGCCCGTGAACGATCCGTCAAATGCAACCGTTACGAAGCCGCGCTCTGCCATAATCTGCGCATACAATCCAGACGATTGTTCTTTGACCGCGCCAAAAGGTCCACTCACGACAATCGCCGGAAGGCTCGCTGCGCGATTCTTCGGCATGTAGAGGTCACCCGCCAGCTCGATGCCGTAACGGTTGGTGAAACGCACTTTCTGATGGTCGACCTTGTCGCTCTTGGCAAAGACTTTGTCCCACGCCTCATCGGTCATCGCTGAGGCGGTCGGCGTATAGGAAAGAAGGCCGGTTGCGATTGCACCTGCGCCTGCGCCTGCGACCTTCAAAAGGTCGCGGCGGGCGAGGTCCAGTTGATCCTTCTTGTGCGTCGGTGCGGATAGAGTGTTGTCCATGATGCCGGGCTCCGGATTGAGTTCACTTCAGGTCAATTAAGTGAGCATTTTTATCCGCAGAATTAGTCCCGTAGTGTCACTGGGGTTTATGCGCCACATCGATCAATTTCGCAGTGGCGAATCGACAAACCGCATGAATTGGGTGGCACCGTTGCAGCCAACACCGTGTGCGAGTCCAACCTGCGCCCCCTCTTAAGCAGCTTAGAGGTGCTGCTATTAAAGGAGTGGCCTACGGGCATATGCCCGTAAGGCCTGTTTGTGCGCGTAGATCATCTGCTGTCATTGCCATAGCAACCCAAGTCTGCACGCAGCTGTGCACTACTGAACTAGTCGGCATGTGTGGGATCGCCAATCGACCACGCTATGCCGTCGCCCCGATCCATCTCCCTCATCGAGGCCATATCGGCCGCATCGATGGCAAAGCCGCCAAGGTTGATGTTCTGGCGCATCCGCTCAGGATTTAGGCTCTTCGGCAGAATGGCGTAACCGTTCTGGACTCCCCAACGCAAAAGTAGCTGCGCTTCGGTCACGCCATACTTTGCAGCCATTCCAGCAAGTACGCCATCGCTGGTCTTCATCGTTTCGGTCTTGGCGCTGTCCTGACCTGGCTCGGCTCGCCAGGTCGAGAGAGGCGCAAGGCTACTGTAGGCAATCGGTGCGATCCCCTTTGCCTTCATGTAGGCAAGGAGTTCAGGCTTTTGCGACCAAGGATGGAGCTCGATCTGGTTGGCATCGGGCAGAGGAAGTCCTGCGACCCTGATCTCCTCGATATGCTTTTCGCTGTAGTTGCTGACACCAATGCTTCGCGCCTTTCCAAGGCGCTTGATTTCGAGCAGCCCACGCCACTGGTTCAAACGCTCGGAGCCACCGTGAGGTGCATGGATGAGGTAGAGATCGACATAGTCCAGGCCAAGTCGTTCCAAGCTGCCATTGATGGCGGCCACGGTCTCTTCCTCGTTTTTCAACTTCTGACCCCAAGCTGCGTGGCCTTGCCAGAGTTTGGTGGTAACGAATATGTCTTCGCGGGTAAGACCGGCCTCGGCGATGCCGGCACGGATTCCAGCGCCAACGGCTTCTTCGTTGTCATAGACTTCTGCTGTATCGATGTGACGATACCCGTTCAAGATGGCGACGCGCACGGCCTCCCGGGCATCCTCCTGGGTGATCAGGTAGGTGCCAAATCCAACAGCCGGAATTGTCATGTCACCGTTGAGAGGAAAGGTCTGTTGAAGGGCTGTCATTGTGCGTTCCAATGCTTCGTAACGAGATGAAAATATAGGGAGCACGTCATGTGCTGAGCGGACCCGAGATTATGAGCGATAGTCATAGGGGGCCCCGATGAAGCGATATGCGCCACCGGCGCGCTCGACGAAGCCGAAGCCGGGGAAGTCAAGATGCATTCCGGCAACCATGATCTCATCCGTTGCAGCCATGTCGAGGATTGCCTTGCGGGTTTGCGCCGCCTTTTCCTGATCGGCATCAAGGACAAAAGACCAATCCGGCTGGGTGAACTGGAAGGCTGTGCTGTGAATGAGATCGCCCCAGATCAGTAGGCTTTCATTGCCACTGTCGATGCGAAGGCCAAGCTGACCCGGCGTATGGCCAGGTAAGGCAACCGTTGTCAGCCCTGGTGCGATCTCCGACCCCGGTTGTATCAGCGCTTTGACGCTGTCATAGGGCTTCACCATCGCACGCGAGACATCCCAGTAGGCTTGGAAGTCCTTCGGCTGTTTCGCATAGATCGCTTCGTCATGGACAAACGTCCATTCGGCTTCCGATGCGACGAAGGATGCATTTGGCAATACTCGCATGCCGGTTTGCGGGTTCGTCAGTCCTCCGACATGATCGACGTGGATATGGGTTGCAAACATCGTATCGATTTGTTCTGGCGCAACGCCGATCGCGGCAAGGGCTCGCCCCCAGTTGCCAACGTTTGGACCTACCGCAGCCGGAGCGCCGGCGTCCACGGCGACAATGCGGTCCCTTGTCCGGATGAGATAGGCGTTTATGCCGATATTAAACGTGGCAGGGTCGAAAGGTTTGTGCGCCTGCTTGGCTGCAGTTTCACCCGTAGTCACTTCGAAAGATGGAAACATCCCGTTTGGGAAGGTTCCGTACCCATCCATCAGCGCAAAAACCTCGACTTCACCGATTTTACGCCGCATCGCCAAAGGGCCCCGGGTGATGCCTGGAGCTATCTCCTGGGCATGTGCGGGGCTGCTCACTCGTAGCACGGCGGGCGCCGCCAGCGCTGCCGGAAGCATTGCTGTCACACTGAGAAATCTTCTGCGGTTGACTGTCATTGGTCTAAGCACCTTGTCTGGCCATGCGTCCAGCCATAAGTAGGATTATGAAATGCGGATGAACATTCCAGATCTATTTATGGATAGCATAAGAGTAGCTTATGGATAACGTCGCTGGGTTGCGTTCACTTATGGCGGCTGCACGAGACGGCTCACTTTCTGCTGCTGCGCGCCGCCTGAAAATCACGCAGCCCGCTGTCAGCCAACAGATCGCCGCATTGGAACAGCTCTATGGGGTTGAACTTGTTGTGCGAGGACGCAATGGTGTCAGACTGACCGAAGCAGGACAGGTCGCGGTGACCCACGCAGAGCAGGTACTTGCGCAATTGGCTCGCATGGACGATGCCATGTTTGCCCTGCAGTCGTCGGAAGAGGGTCGCCTCAGCGTGGCATGCCCTTCATTGATCGCAAAAACGGTACTGGTACCGGTTCTCGCGGACCTGCGACGCAGTTATCCCAAAATCAAGATTGATCTGAAGGCAACTGACCAATCGCAAGATCCCATCCAGAATCCCTATGACTTGGAGCTACGAGCCTGCCGTATTGGCCCTGCCGAGGGATCAATTCGAAAGCTTGCAGACATTGAGCAAGTGCTTATTGCCTCGCCAGGCTACCTGGATCGAGTGGGTCGTCCAGAGAGTTTGGATGGCCTGTCAAAGCTCGACTACATTCAGTTCAAGGATGATCCTGATGAAAAGTTCCTGCCACTCGCCGATGGAGCCCAAGCGCCCATCACGATAGCATTTGCAGCGCAAATGCCAGATCTGATGCTTCATGCCGTACAAAACCACCTCGGGATCGCAGCACTTCCCCGGTTCTTTGTCAGCTCGCAACTTGAGGCAGGAATTGTCGAAGAGGTGCTGCCGGCCCATCCACTCGCCACCAAGCAGCTATTCCTCGTGCGTGCGCCCGGCACACTGGGCAAGAGCCGCCGTGTGGCCATCTTTATGGATCGTTTCGTAGACGAACTGGCCAACGCACAAGGCTTTTCGCTTGTACCGGGACTAAAACAGGCGGTAGCCGCCGTGTCGATAAACCGTACTGGCGACGCTCAATCGAGAGGGTAAGAAACCACAATTCGAACCAAGGAGAGGGACTTTTTTGTTCGGATGCGAGGGCACTTGATTTCAACTTCATAAGGAAAGTCATCGTCGCAGATGTCGTTTTTGGGCGGTGAGCGCCGATTGACATAGAGCAGAATCCCGAGGTCAAGTGGAACGACCTGCTGACCCATATCGAAGTGAGCGAGGATCGTCAGCGCGCAGACGAGGCGGAAATCCCTGCAGACGCGGACGACGGGGACGACGAGCTTGCAACCCTCCGCCTTTGAGCGCCTCGGCCAACCGATCCGGCGCTGGATCTGGGCGCGGAAATGGCAGCGGCTGAGGGACGTTCAGGAAAAGGCGATCCCCGCCATCCTCGCGGGCGGCGACGTCGTCGTATCCGCTAGGACAGCTGCGGGAAAGACGGAAGCGGCGATCCTTCCGCTGTTGACCCACGTCCTCGACGCCAATGCGCGTGACGGCTTCCGCATCCTATATGTCAGTCCGCTCAAGGCTCTCATCAACGACCAGTACCGTCGGCTCGAGTCGCTTTGCGAGTCCTGCGACATCCCGCTCCATAAATGGCACGGTGACGTATCTTCCGATGCCAAGTCGCGGGCGCGCAAGAACCCGAGCGGAGTGGTGCTCATCACACCGGAATCGCTGGAGGCCCTCCTCGTCCGCCGCGGCAAGGAGATACGCTTTCTGTTCTCGTCGCTGGAAGCCGTGGTCATCGGCTCACTTCACGCGTTGATCGGGACCGAGCGGGGCACGCAGCTACAGTCCATCCTCAACCGCATCGAGATCGAGTGCGGGCGGGAGCGGATCGATCGCGTATCCTTCACGTCAGTATGTCTCGCTTGCTTCCGCCTGGGCATCATGTCCTCGCTCAAACCACGAGGGCAAAGTGCCAGATCGGCGCTCACGAAAATCGATCTAAATCCGCCGCGACAACTGTCCGCGACTTACTGAAATCACTGTCCCGTATTTACTGAAATCGGTGTCCCCGACTTACTAAAATCCCTGTCCGCGACTTTGTGAAACCCGCATTCGGGGAGAGGATCACAGAAGCGCACGACTTCTACCCGGTCTTTTCGACGGAGCGGGAGTATCGGATCATGCACGACGCAAAAACGCAGGCCACCTACCCGCTGGATTCGGCGATCAGGTCGGGCGAGACACTGATATTCGCCGGGCGGCGCTGGCAGGTCCTCGAGGTGGACGACGCCACTCGGGTCATCACCGTGAAGCCGACCCGTGGTGGAAAGCCGCAACGCTTCAGCGGAAATGGCGATGGGCTGCACGATCGCATCGCGCTGGAAATGAACCGCGTGCTCAAAGGCAGCGAACAGTATGCCTACGTTGATCGCGTGGCTGAGAGATGCTCTCCGATGCACGACACTGCTTCGGAGGGCTCGGGCTGGCAACGCGATCGATGCTGCCCTACGCCGATGGTGCTCTGGTTCTCCCCTGGATCTGGACCAGGAAGCTGACCACCCTCGACCTTGCTTTCCTCGCCCGCGATTTCCGGACAGCCCAGTATCAACACTCCCTCGAACTACAAGACTGTGATCCCGATGGCGTCAACCAATGCCTCGCGCGGTGGGCGGCGGGCAATCTGCCAGCGATCAAAGCCCTGATGACGGGGGTGGCCCGGCCAAACATCGCACGCTTCGACAACCATCTTTCATCGGACCTGATGACGATGGTTACCCTTCGGGAACGGCTTGATTATGGCGCGCTCCAAGGCATCGCCATTAACCTTTGCGACGGTCATGACCTCGAACACGAGCCCGGAGATGCAGTCTCAAAGCGCCTTTAACATTACGAAGATGTTAAGTTCTTAAAGGGATGGACCTCTCGCGCAATCAAGGCGCGCTAGATCGATCAAGAGTTTCCACGGTGCAAGTCGAAACATCGGCATTGGTGCAAAGGCAGGGCAGTGGTAATAATTGCTACCACCACATACGGAGGTCACCATGCCCAATGTTGAGAAAGTAAGCGTCTCGATGACGCCACAACATGCATAGCTGTTGCGCGATGCTGTAAGCAGCGGCGCCTATGCCAGCGGAAGCGAAGTTGTCCGCGAAGCAATGCGTGATTGGTCGGCCAAGTGGATCCAGAAGCGCGACGATATCGCAAAGTTGCGCGCGATGTGGGAAGAAGGCAAGGCCAGTGGCCCCGCGGTCGAGGTCGATTTTGACGCGGTGTTGGATGAAGCGCGTCAGGAAATGGCGGCCGCCAACCATCATGCCCGTTAAGCTTCTCTGGACACCAAAGGCTCGAGCCGACGTTAAGAAGATCTACACCGACATCGCTAAAGAGCAACCTCGGAGCGCGGAACGTTACTTTTCCAAATTCCGAAAAAAAGGCGGAAATGCTGATCGAGCATCCTCGTCTGGGAGAGCGTCACCCGGAAGTGTTCCGCACTGCCCGGATGTTATTGGAGGCGCCCTACGTTATTCTTTATGAAATAAAGCCTGACACTCAGGACGGACCTGTTCATACAGTTGAGATCATCCAAGTTGTGGATTGACGGCGGGATCTTTCTGCCTTGTTCTGAAAAAAATAATTGAGTCCTGAACAAGTCCCAAATGCTCTTGAACAGAACCGAACCGCCGACCTGCCATTACTTCAAATGCGAACTGGCAGATAAACGCGCCAGATTGCTATCCCCTCCCCTACCGTTCAAGCGCTTGCAGAAAAACTGCTGACGCATTATAGTCACTATAGTCATTTTGGTTATAGGTGAAGCGATGAAAACATCAACGCACGACGATAGGAGCTGGACGGTTGCCGGCGCGAAGGCAAAGCTCTCGGAAGTCATGGAGCGCGCGCAATTGGCCCCTCAGACGATTACACGCAACGGAAAGCCGAGCGTGGTCGTCGTTTCTGCAGATGAGTGGCAGAAGAAAACTGGGCGCCGGGGATCGCTTGCGGAATTTCTGTTGGCATCGCCTCTGCGCGGTGCGGATCTGGATCTTCAACGTCAACATGACGAGCCGCGTGACTTGTCGTTATGAGACTGCTGCTCGATACGAGTGTGCTGTCGGAAGTTACAAAACCTAGCCCAGACGAAGGTGTTCTGCGATGGCTTCACGGGTTGGACGAAGACCGCACGTTCATCAGCATCGTATCGATTGCTGAAATTCGTCGCGGCATTGCGTTGATGGATACCGGGCGAAAACGCGATGCCCTGGACGAATGGCTCTCGCATGATCTGTCTCAACGCTTCGAAAGCAGGATTTTGCCGGTGGAAGGGCCTGTCGCCCTGGCCTGGGGCGATCTCATGGCACTTGCCAAGCGAAGTGGTCGGGGACTCGCATCAATGGACGGTCTGATTGCCGCCACTGCCGTCGCTCATCAGCTAACGCTTGCGACGCGCAACACCAAGGATTTCGAAGGCTTCGGAATAGATATTTTTGACCCGTGGGCGGGCTGATAAGGCCCTTGGATGTGATGGAAAGGATTTCCCTGGATGCTCTCCTACAGCTTGCTCAGAAACCACGCCGGCATCCTGCTCATCGGAGACCACACGTCCCTGACTTGGCTGCATGAGGTCGTCCATGACGTGAATGACCGCTCGCCGCTTGTCATCGACAAGGAAGGCTCGTTTCTTGGCTTGGCCTACGATGTGCGCAAGGCGTTTGAAAGGCAGCGCGAGGTTATTCAGCCGCCAAAACATATTGAAGAAATCGGCGTCCGATATGGTGTCCAGATCGTCTGGCCCGTCCTTCTTCTTCAGCAGAGGCTACTGAGGCAATCCCTCGCCTTCCTCAGCCATACGGCCAAAACGCAATCCATCACCTACGCATTGGAGGCCGTCATCGAAGATGCGTTGCGCGAGGATTTTGGTGTGCAGGCGGGGCATATTATCGATCTCTGGCAGCGCCTTGATCCGGCACAACCTGAAGTGTTCGACATGATCGACAGTCGAGGGGCAATCTTTTGCTCATGGACGAAAGCGCAAAGGAAGGCCAGCTTTGCACAGCTCCTTTCGAGTTTCGATCCGATGTATGAACGCTTCTACCCTATGCGTTTGAAGAACGGCGAAAAGAACCTGATCTCTCCAACAGAGTTCGCGGCATGGGAAAATGCCGAGTGGCCGGATCCGCGTTGGTAAATTGCATTCGTGCCGACAGCAATCTCAACCGGACTGGTTTCCCTCCCTGCTTGAGGTTGAAACCGTAAACTCAAAATCAAAAGCAGAATTCTCCGCTTAGA
Organism: Neorhizobium sp. PAMB6716; assembly: GCF_058242805.1. NCBI lineage: Bacteria > Pseudomonadati > Pseudomonadota > Alphaproteobacteria > Hyphomicrobiales > Rhizobiaceae > Neorhizobium > Neorhizobium sp. PAMB6716. The sequence continues at coordinate 417,268 of NZ_JBZAYW010000002.1, read as the reverse complement.
GTCTGTCCGAGAATTCATTTTGATCGTGCGATCCGCCTGATGAGGGTCATGATGGATGCGACATATAGAAAGGCCTCAGCGGACTTTATGGTCGCCTCCGGGTCTTTCCACAGCCGCCGATTTCGACTGATCCAGGCGAAGAAACGCTCGACGACCCAGCGCTTTGGATGAACGGCAAAGTCGACCTGGTCCTTTGGCTTGCGGACGATCTCGACATCGACAAGCGTCGCATTCTGCGGCCGGTCGCCTGAATATCCCATGTCGGCGAACGCCTTCTCCACGAAGGGGAAGGATTTGCGGGATGCCTGCAGAACAGGGGTACCGCCCCAATCCGAAAACCGGATGGCGCGCCGGCCACCATGTCGCCATCGCCGGCACACGCGCCGGGAAAGGCGTGTCCGTCGTCATTCCCGCCATCATCGACCATGACGGGCCGGTCGCCGTCCTCGACATCAAGGGTGAAAACTTCGCCGTAACGCGCCGCTATCGCCGATCGCTCGGGCGTCAGGTCGTGGTTCTCAATCCTTTCGGCGTCATTGAGCCATCGAAGGATAGTTTCAACCCACTCAACTACATCCGGCAAGCGCACCTGGTCCGCGACATCGAGGTCATAGCCGAAGGGCTTGTGCGACCGTAAGGCGGAAACGGCGCACACTTCGCCGAAATGGCAAAATCCATGATTGCCGCCGTGATCGAGGTCGTCATGGTCAGGCGCGCGGAAGCCGATCGCAACCTGATCACCGTCATGGACCTGCTGTTTTCCGCCGGCCTTGAAAAGACGCTGACGGAATGGGCCGGAGCGCCGGAGACCTTCGGTACCCGCCCAGCCGCCGCCGCAGCCACCTTCCTAGCAGCCGGCGAGAATGAGCGCGGCGCAATCAAGACGACCATCAAGAAGGCCTTCGATTGGGCGCGTTCCGACGAACTCCGCAGTTTCCTCAGCGCCTCCACATGCTCGCTCGAAAACCTTTTCGAGGGCCGCGCTGACCTCTTCATGGTCGTGCCGCTCGATCAGGTGGACGCCCAGGCCGTATTTCTCCGGCTGCTGACGAACATCATTCTCGGCATGGCCGTTCGTCTTGAAGGAACCAGGAAGCCGAAAGGGAATGTGCTGCTGGTCTTGGACGAGTTTGTTCGTCTCGGCCGCATGGAAAAGCTGATCAACATCGCCAACGTCGCCGCCGGCTGCGGCATTGAGGCGCTGTTCATCACCCAGGACAAGGGCCAGATCGAAAGCGTCTATGGCAAGGGCGACACCGCCAGCATTCTCGGCTCCTGCGTCACAACCCGCATTTTCGGTCTGGGCCGCGCCGAGTTCGAAACCGCAAATTGGGCCGCGAACGCGCTCGGCGATCAGACGGTGTTGACCCGTACCAAACAATCAGCCGCGAAGTTTGGCGAGAGCCGTAAGACGTCCACGGCCGAGCAACGACAAAAACTCATGACCGTTGATCAGATTTTGGAGATGAAGACGGGCAAAATGCTGCTGCTCGCAGGATCGAAACCGCCATCGCTCATCGACGCGATCGTGTCGCACCTGCATCCGGCATATCAGGGCAAGCTGGACCGGAATCCGATGGTTTAGCCGCGCGATCCCGACCAAGATTTAGACTTTAAGAATTGCACAGCCACACTCTCCTATCGAAAAGACTAATACTGATTGAGATGAGGCATCATAGACCGCTCCCCGGCTCGTGACTCAAACCAACCACTCCCAATTAGCGGATAGTTGACTTCCAATTAGCCGAAGCCAATAGTACCAATCAGCGAAGATTCGAGGAATGGCATGTTTGGACGATTTGTTGAACGCCGGGCAGAGGAGGCTCTCTCCGACACGCCCGTTGTTTTAATTATTGGACCCCGCCGGGCAGGCAAAACAACCCTCGTCAGAAAGATGAGAAATCCCGAGCGCATATATGTAACGCTGGATGATCAAACGGTTCTGGAGGCCGCTAGAACGGACCCGATCGGCTTTATTAGAGGCCTTGATCAAGCGATTATCGATGAGGTGCAACGCGCACCGGACCTACTGCTCGCGATCAAGAAGTCCATTGATGAAGATTATAGGCCGGGCCGCTTCCTGCTCACCGGATCGGCGAATGTACTAACCCTTCCAAAACTTGCTGACAGCTTGGCAGGCCGAATGGAAACCATTCAAATGCTTCCTTTGGCAAGAGCGGAGATTGTTGGGCAGCATCCCAGCTTCCTTGAACGATTGTTTGATGGCAAATTGAAAAGCCAGCAAAACGCGATTCTTGGAGATGATCTGATTAGGACCGTCTTGCTTGGCGGTTTTCCGGAAGCCCTTAGCCGAGAGAGTGAGCGCCGCCGTCAGGATTGGGCTCGATCTTATCTCACGTCCATCCTCACCAGGGATTTGCGGGATATTGCAGACGTAGAAAAACTGACTGAACTGCCGAAATTCGTTCGGTTACTGGCCGAGCATTCCGGCCAGTTGGTCAATTATTCCCAGTTTGGCGCTGGCATCAATGTCAGTCATAAAACAGGTCAACGCTACGTGGGGTTGCTCGAACAGGTTTTCTTGATAACAACCGTACAACCTTGGTTTACCAACGCGCTGAAGCGAATGGTAAAGACACCAAAGCTGCATTTTGTCGACTCAGGCTTGCTAGCAACCGTACGCGGGCTCACATTTGACCGGGTGAAGGCCGACCGCGGGATCTTCGGCGCGCTCTTAGAAAGTTTCGTATTTTCCGAAGTCCAGAAGCTCATGACAGCATCTGACATTAGGGCAACGGCGCATCACTTCCGGGATAGAGATGGCCACGAGGTGGATATTGTTGTGGAACGCGACGACGGAATGCTTGTCGGTATAGAAGTCAAAGCAAGCGCCACGGTCAAGGCAGGAGATTTTTCCGGCCTAAAGGCCTTGGCTGAGGCGGCCGGCAAACGTTTCGCCTTTGGCGTGGTGCTTTATGACAATACTGATACAGTCCCCTTTGGTGATAGGCTAGCAGCAGCGCCTTTATCGTGCCTGTGGGATTGAAATCACCAGAACCATATAGGCGCCGCCTAAGATTTGACCCTGCATATGTGGAAAACGCTCAACGCGCACGCATTGCGTGAACAGGTCACCCGGTTTATCCCCGCGCATGCGGGGACACCTCTCCACGTCCTCGCCTCTTATTCGCAAAAGCGGTTCATCCTCGCGCATGCGGGGAACACGCAGACCGGTTTGCGTGTGATTAGGCATGGAATAAGGGCTCTGACGCAGTTTTGGTGGTCAGATGCCTATCCGGCGCCAATGACGCGGGCCTGAAGGAGGTCGATTTTCCCTCGGCCGTACATCTGGCGTTTTACAAACTTGAGCTGGGTAATCTGCCCCTCTGTCTGTCCATTTGACCAAGGCGAACTGATCGCGGCACTCACGGCTGCCCAGTCTTTGGCGACACCCTTGGCGAAGGCCGCGACCAAGCTTGATCGGGCGCGTTCCAGCCATGGTTCGAGATCGGCGAGAGATTTCTTGCGGATCATGGCTTGGAAAGCGGCGACGACTTCCCGCGCTTCCACGAGTTGCGGCACGCCGCCTTCAATCGCGGCAACCGTAACGGTCTGAGACTTGGAGAGATCGTCGCGACCGATGGTCATGAGGCGTGCGACAGCCCGTGCCGACGGTGTACGGCTCAACGCCTCGCAATCCATCTTTTCTGCCTTTCGTCGACGCGTCGCCCATTCGGTTACGACGCGAAGGCAGCCATGGCCCCTGGCGCGTCAGCTCTCGCCACAACTGTGTGCCATTGCGGTGACCGGCGCTCCATTGAGCATCGAGCCATGGGAGATAAACTTCAAGCGAGTTCTCCCGCACGCGGAACACGTCGGATCGCTGACCGCGTAGCACTCGCCTGACGAGGCCACGACTGTGACCGGTGCGACGAACGATTTCTTTGATTGAAACACCGGACTTGGCCAAGTCCAGAATGACGGCGTTCGTATCTTCTCGATGAAGATATCCCTGATATTGGATCCGCTCAGCGGCCGTCAGCAGATCCGGATTGATCGTTGCGGACCCGATCGCTGTTCTGACCTGGCGCATGGATTTGCGGACGGCGTCGAGGAATGCCCGACTGGCGTTCTCCATCAAATGCCATCGATCGGCCACTTGGGTTGCCTCAGGCAGTGCCTTTGCTGCAGCAAGGGCGTAGGCGCCACCGCGGTCGCGGGCGACAATACTGATCTGTTGCTGATCCGAAAGCAAGGCCTGAGCGGTTGCCGGCTCTCGGTCCGGCAGAAGTGCAATGGTTTTATGCCGTTCGAGATCGCAGATGATCGTCCCGTAACGCTGGTTGCGCCGCCACGCCCAATCGTCGATGCCGATCACCGTCGGCGGGACGAAACGCGGCGTGCCGCGCCGTCGGACGACGCGCAACAAGGTGTCGTTGCTGACCGGCACCATTAGTCTGCGGGCGAAAGCCGCCGCCGGTCGCCCACCCAAAGCAAGCCCGAGATGATGGACGATATGATCAAGCCGCGCCGTACGCCGCGCCCACGGCGCCAGGACATCTGTCTCGAAGCGCTCGGTAAAAATCCTTCGGCCGCAAAGCACCGCGTCGCAGTAGAACCGGCGCGCGGCAATAACCAATCGCACAGACTTCCCGCGATGGGCAGATCCGTCAGGCGTCGATGATAACGACTGTGTATCCGCTCCGATCTTGTTCCGCAGCCTGGACAACCGCTGGATATATCTGTCGAACGGACAGTGAGTATGATCGCGTCGCCAGCAGAAGCTGTCTCATCGATGACAAAGCCTCGGGGCACGAGTGCGGAGGGGCGAAGCGAATGAACCATGGCGCTGATTCCTTTTGCAAAACCAACGCCAGCCGACGCACAGAATTCATCAAAAGTGAGTCAGAGCCAATTTTGGGAGCCGATAAGGGGTCCCGTTACGACGCCGATTGACACCCCATACGGGCGACCTACATATACGACCGTATTCGGATGCCGCCGACTTACGTGTCCGGCAGCTTCATCAGCATTCCGCCTGTTAAGCCGTGTAGGCGGAGGCGACATTTCAGCCCTCAGATGGGGGTTAACCGGTTCGTGTTCCTCAACCTTCCAATACTTCAGCCTCGGGAACCATCTTGGCGTAACGGCTTCGCCTCAATCCCCTTTACCTGCGGGCTCCGTCACCCTACCAGTTGACAGCAGGTCACCGCCGCGTGGGCTCATGCCCCCTCGCAGCAGGGGGCAGGCAAGTCTTCAAATCCTCCTTTCTCTTTGCATTCCAGTCATATGCCTCCCCGATTGGGGCGAGGCGCACCGTAGGAAATATCAACACCCCATTTCTGATTGGGGCCGATTGCGGCGAAGTCCTGATCGATGATGTTGGGTGCAATCGGGAAAGCATGCTGGCTGTCGGTCGTGCGCTTGAACCGACGCTTCTGCCGGGCATGCAGGCCATTGTCTCGCATCAGCCGTGCTGTGCGCCTCCGACCAATGGCAAAGCCACTGTCCTGCAATTCCCGCGTCATGCGTGGGCTGCCATAGGTCTCGTGAGACAGCGCATAGGCCGAGCGCAGATGCGCGAGCATCACCATGTCCTCGCGCTGCCGACGACTTGCTGGCCGGTCTTTCCAAGCGAAATAGTCACTCTGGCTGACGCCCAAAACTTTGCAGAGGCGGTGTGCGGGGAATTCATCTTTCGCCTCGTCGATGAAACGGAACTTCATCGACTTCCCTCCTTGGCGAAAAAAGTCGCGGCACGCTTCAGTATCTCACGTTCCTGCCGAAGGATTTCGTTCTCCCTGCGCAACCGTTTCAACTCGGCCGCCATGTCCTCGGTGGCAGCGGATACCGCCGGCGCATCCATCGCCCGATCACGGCTACGGCCAATCCAGCGCACCAGCGTCGATAGGCCGACGCCCAGGTCCTGTGCGATCTCACGCTGAGTCCGCCCGCTCGTCTGCGCCAGCCGCACCGCTTCGGTCTCAAATTCCTTCGTAAAATTCTTCTGCTTCGGCATTCCGGTTTCCTTTCAACTCAAGAAAACCTCTCCACTTTTCCGAGGCAAGTCCATTTTGCCTTCCATCAGCGCCATCAACCGATCAAGAGGTCCGGCGGCCGCATGAATGGTTCGGGTGGAGACCTTCGCATAGAGAGCCGTCGTCTCCAGCTTGCTATGACCGAGCAGAACCTGGATGACACGGATATCGGTGCCATCCTCCAGAAGATGGGTGGCAAAGCTGTGCCTCAAGGTATGCGGGCTGACGCGCTTGTGGATGCCGGCAACATCGGCAGCTTCCTGAACCGCGCGATGAAGTTGCCGCGACGAGATCGGATCGGTGCGGCTACGCCCCGGAAACAGCCAGCCGTGAGGCAGCATCACACCGCGCCGCTTTCCTTCACGCCACCAAAGCCGCAGCAGTTCGAGGAGCTGCGGAGACAGCATGGCATTGCGATCCTTGCGTCCCTTGCCTTGTTCAACCCGGATCAGCATGCGTTTGGAGTCGATGTCATCGACCTTGAGATGGGCGACCTCGGAGACGCGCAAGCCCGCACCATAGGCCACACCGAGGGCGGCCTTGTATTTGATGCCAGGTGCCGCCTCCAGTAAGCGGGCAGCTTCCTCAATACTGAGCACGTCCGGTAGCTTGCGCGGATTGCGCGTTATCACCAGCGCCCGGGCCAGATCCCGCCGCTTCAGCGTCACCGTGAACAGAAAGCGTAGCGCCGAAACCGTGCTGTTGATCGTCGCAGGACCTACGCCGTTCTCATGCTGATGCAACTGGAAACGTCGTATGTCCTCGACCGTCGCGGTGTCCGGGGCGCGCCCAAGAAACGTAGCGAAGCGCCGAACGTGACGGATGTAGTCCTGCCGAGTGTGGGATCCCAACCCTCGCATCAGCATGTCTTCCTGCATGCGCTGGCGGAGCGGTGTGGTCGGGGCATCGTGTTGAAAGCTGGCCATTGAACGTTCCTCTCGTTAAAGGGAACGTCATGGTCAGGCAACACCAACAGCCTGCCTAGAACCTCAGATAATCATGCGAAACTCGCCGCGCACGCCCTCCCGCGTAGCGGGTTCGTGCATGACGGCGCAAAGCGGTCATTGCGTGCGGGCCGCGAGTGGCTCATCGCGTTGCCAGCATCGTGCTCTTGAGAGGGTTCGAACCGCCGACCCGTCACCACGTCGGATGCATGCTGGCAGATAAACGAGGCAGATCAAGCATCTGGTGTAGTTGGAATGTTCGGAAGGGGACCGAAGCTAACAGTCCGCATTTAGTGCAGGGTGAAAGCGAGCGGACATCCCGAATTTGAATGTGCGGCCCCGCAGAAGCAGGGCCACGATCGAGCGCGCGCCACGGAAGATGCTAAGCTAGGATGACCCGTCGACCTGTGCGGACACTCTCAAGCGCTGCATCTGCCAATTCCAGAGCAAGCAGGCCATCTTCGCCACTGGGCGAGATAGGAACACCGCTTTCAATCGCTGCAATGAAACTAGCGATTTCGTTGGCATAGGCTTCGGTATATCTGGTCATAAAGAAGTCATGTAGCGGCGGGCGAGTGTAGCCCTCGGCCGTAGCGACCTCGATTGAAACGGGCCGTTGGTTTTCGGCAGAGGCCGAGCCTTTCGAGCCATGGACTTCGATGCGCTGGTCATAGCCGTAAGTGGCGCGACGGGAATTGGAGATCACCGCCTGGCGACCCGTTGCCGTTTCTAGGATGACGGTCACGCTGTCAAAGTCGCCGGCGGTCCCTATCTCTGGATCGACGAGGACCGCGGCGTGGGCGGAAACGGACGAGATCGCTTCGCCGTCCAACAGGAACCGCGCCATGTCGAAATCGTGGATCGTCATGTCGCGGAAGATCCCGCCGGAGCGGGAGATGTAATCGAGCGGCGGCGGACCGGGATCGCGCGAGGTGATCGTGATCATCTCCACCTTGCCGATGCGGCCATCGTCGATCGCCTGCTTGACCGCCATGAAATGCGGGTCGAAGCGTCGGTTGAAGCCGACCATCAGCTTGTCTTTCGTCTGCTTTACCACGTCGATGCAGGCCTTGACCCTGACAACGTCGAGATCGACGGGCTTCTCACAGAAGATCGCTTTGCCCGCCCGAGCAAAGCGCTCGATCAGGTCGGCATGGGTATCTGTCGGTGTGCAGATGATGACAGCATGAATGTCGAGGGCTGCTTCAATGTCATCGATTGTACGAACCTCAGCACCGTATTGAGCGGCAATCGATTGGGCGGCCGCCGGAAATGCATCGGCGACTGCGACCAGCTTCGCATCGGGATTGCTACTCACCGCCTTGGCGTGGACGCGGCCGATCCGGCCCGCGCCGAGTAGGGCGAAATTCACTGTCATCTTCTTGCCTCCTATCGACTCAATCAGCCGTTGATCATGGTTGTGAAGCGGGCAAGCTCGTCCGCTGGCACACCGACATTGTGTCGATCCGCCGGATATGCGCCGCTTTCGACTTCCTGGCGGAATTCCCGGAAGGCGGCGATCCGCTCTTGCTGGAGGCGGTCATACTCGGCAGCGAAGTTGCGGTAGGTCTTGGCGTGGCGGGGAACGTGGCCACGGGTCTGACCGAGCACGTCGTCAGCAAAGAGGTACTGCGCGTCACAGCCGGCGCCCGCGCCCATCGAGATCATGAAGAGTGAGGTCTTCGCGCTGATGAGTGCGGCGACCTCAGCGGGGACAACTTCGATCTCTGCGGCGAAAGCACCAGCTTCTTCCAGTGCTTGCACCGCCATCCAGATGGACAGTGCGCTGTCGGCCGTCTTGCCGACGGCCCTGAAGCCGCCGGTCCATGTGGCCTTGGAAGGGATGAGACCGACATGGCTGCAGACCGGAATCCCTTCGTCGCGCAGCCTGCGAATGATGCCGAGACTGGCCGCGCAATAAACGGCATCGCCACCTGCCCGTATCGCCTGGAAGGCGGCCCGGAGATACTCTTCCGCGGTGACGAAGTCACCATATTCCAGGCCGGGGACGGCAAAGACTGTGGGCGCCGCTTCGCGGAAGGCGGGGCCGAGCAAGGCCGGGGGGACGGAGACCATTTCAATGCCGGCCATCTCGGCGGCTTCTGCCTCCTCAAGCGTGGCGACACGCAGCATGCTCAGTTGTCGCTTGCCCTTGAGCGCCAGAATGTCGGCGACGGTGGGACGATTGGATTTCATCGGATCTTCCTCTGGCGCCTTGCGCCTACAAAAGAGATTTCAGTTTGACGGAGGGGTCAGCAAGCGCTGCAGGATCCGGATGCGCCCGCCGTGCAATCAGCATTTCCGCAAGGCGAATGTCGCGTGCGACCGCGCCGCCGGGGCCAAGCCCGCTCGCGGCCAGGAGGCGTCCGTCGGGATCAAGATGGAAGAGGATATCGGCCTCGCTGGATATCGGGCGTGAGACGATAGAGGTCGCGCCATCCGACAGTCCGGCCACCTGCAGCGTCTGGTCGTATTGATCGGACCAGAACCAGGGAACCGCATCGAAGGCTTGTGCCTTGCCCAGCATGTTGGCGGCCGCGACATTGCCCTGTTCCTGGGCGTTGCGCCAGGATTCGAGCCGCACCCGCCGCCCTCCATAGACTGCAACCGGATAGGAACAGCAGTCGCCAGCGGCGAAAATGTCAGGATCGCTTGTCTGAAGATAGCCATCGAGAGCAATCCCGTTTTCGAGCGCCAGACCCGCCTCTGCCGCAAGCGCGGTGTTGGGTTCAGCGCCGATGCCCACAACCAGAGCATCCGCGTCGATCCGGCGACCATCGGCGAGCGCGATACTGACCGACGTGTCCCTCTCGGCAATTACCTCGATCCCCACGCCGCAGATGATGCTGACCCCTTCGCGCTGATGTCGCGCCTGAAGCGTGAGCGCCAACTGCTCCGGAACCCCGCGCATCAAGACCCGCGGCTGCACCTCGATCAGTGTGACGGCAGCCCCGAGCTTGCGCCCCATGGCCGCGAGCTCCAGGCCGATGAAGCCGCCGCCGAGAATGGCAAGGTGCTGGCCTTCTCGCATGACCTGGCGGATCGCTGCGGCCTGCTCAACGGTTCTGAGCAAGTGGACGCGTTCACCGTATTGAAGGCCGGGAACCTGACGAGGCGATGCACCTGTTGCCAGCAGCAGCCGTTCATAAGAAAGCGGATCTTCGCCATCCACCACAATCATGTGACCGACAGTGTCGATGGATTGGACACGCCGGCCTCGAAGATGGGTTACGCCAGCCTCGGCGAAGCGAGCTTCGGCGGCAATCACCCGGACAGTCTCGGCCTCAGCACCTGCCTTGGATAGAGGCGGCCGTTCATATGGCAGATGAGGCTCGTCACCGATGAGGGTGACGGTGCCTGTATAGCCCTGCTCTCGCAATGCGAAGGATGCGCGCACTCCCGCCTCGCCAGCACCGACGATGACCATGCCAGAGATGCTCATCTCAGCCGACCTGGATGAAAACGCGGCCGCCTTCGACCTTAACCGGATAGGTCTTCAGGTTGATGCAAACAGGAGCACCCTTGGCCTCGCCCGTTTTGTAGTTGAAGCGGCCGTTGTGCTTTGGACATTCGATAATGTCGTCCATGACAAGACCGTCTGCCAGATGCACGTTCTCATGGGTGCAGTGGCCAGCAGTCGCGTAGTAGCTATTCTCCGGGCTCCGATAGATAGCGAAGCTCTTGCCGTCATGATCGAAGCGGATAACATCCTCTTCGTCGATCTCGTCCTTTTCGCAGACGTCGATCCAGGTGCTCATCGGGTTCTCCTCCCCAAATTCATTGTTGTCTCGGCAACCGGCGTTACTCCGCCGCCGGTGCCATTGCTTCGCTATGGAAGTCTTCGCGGTAGGGCTTTGCCGTCGCAGGCAGTTCGCGCTTGAGAAAGTAGTCCTCATTGCGGAGCTGGCGCAGAAAGGCTGGGATCATCTCGCGATAGCCGTGAAGGATCGACGGATTGGGCTCCGGCAGATCGTCCTTGATCATGGCGTGCAGTTTCGGAAGCGCATGATAGGGCACCATCGGGAACATGTGGTGCTCGACGTGATAGTTCATGTTCCAGTAGATGAACCGGCTGATCGGGTTCATGTAAACGGTGCGGCTGTTGAGGCGGTGATCGATGACGTTGTCCGCCAGACCACCATGCTGCAGCAGGCCGGTCATCACATGGTGCCAGGCGCCGTAAAGACGAGGCAGGCCGACCAGCATCAGCGGCAGGATTGAACCGAGGTAAAACGCAAGCAAGACCGTCGCGACATAGATCGCAAGCCATACCCGCGCCGCGAAGATTGCCTTGGGCTGCTCCGTCTCGGGAACAAAAGTCTTCTCCTCGGCGCTGATGACGCCAAAGGCATTGCGCACCATGTCGACCAGCGCATGCCATGCATCAAGCAGGCCAAAGAAGTTCAGAACGAGACGCAGCAGATCCGGCGGACGCATCACGGCAATTTCCGGATCGCGGCCGACAATGACCGTATCGGTGTGGTGGCGGGTGTGGCTCCAGCGCCAGGTGACGGGATTGCGCATGATCATGAAGCAGGCGATCTGATAGACCACCGTGTTCATCCACATGGTCTTGAACGCCGTGCCGTGACTGCATTCATGCCAGCGGCTGTCAGAGGCTGAACCGTAAAGCACGCCATAGGCGAGAAAAAACGGGATCGCCCACAGACTGCCCCAGAAGTAGGCGCCAAAGCCCGCAAACACGATCATCGACCCCAGCCAAATGATCGTATCGCGAATGGCCGGACCATCCTCCCGCTTCATCAGTTCCTTCATCTGCTTGCGCGGAACATCGGAGTGATACCACTTCGCCGCCGACAGGCCGTTGGCGACGGCCGCCTGGGCATCCCGTCCCAATAGACTGTAATCTCTCTTGCTCGCTACCCGCGCCACGATACCCTCCTGCCTGTCCGGGTCAGGCCGGACCAATCCTCTTGATGGATACAAGAAGGAATATCGTGGATTTCAATCTGCTCAATAGGGCCTTGATATATTCTATCATTTCACATCATATTTAACTTCATTGGTGATTGAATACTCTCAACAGGAGAAGCCATGGCCGCGCGTCCCACAATTACCGACCTCGCCAAGGCAGCCAATGTCAGCGTGGCAACTGTCGACCGCGTCCTGAATGGACGGCACAAAGTGCGGGAAGATACGGCAAGGCGCGTCTATGATGCAGCAAACGAAATTGGCTACCACGCTGTAGGGCTTCTCAGGCAGCGTGTTTTCGAGGGGCTGCCGCAATACAGACTGGGCTTTGTTCTGCAGAAACCGGACCATCATTTTTATCAGGCATTCGCGCGGGAAATTGAAACTGCGGTCCAGAACCATCCCGGCATTCGCGGCAATGCACAGATCGACTTCTGTACTACGCAGACACCGTCGGCTCTTTCCGACAAGTTGCGCGAGATCGGCGGACGGAATCAGGCTGTTGCCATGACAGCACCAGACTATCCCGCTTTGTCCGTCGTTGCGGAAGAGTTGAAGGCCAAGGGAGTGCCGGTCTTCTCAATGCTGTCGGATTTTGCGCCTGGCATACGGGAAGGTTATGTGGGCCTCAATAACCGCAAGGCCGGTCGTACAGCGGCCTGGATGATCGCGAAAACCGCGAAGAAGCCGGGAAAGGTCGCGGTTTTTGTAGGAAGTCACCGCTTTCATGGACATGAATTGCGAGAAATTGGCTTTCGCTCATATTTCCGAGAGCATGCTCCCGATTTCGAAGTTCTGGACACGCTCGTCAACCTTGAGACGGTGGAACTCACTCACGAGGCAACGGTTGATCTGCTGCTGCGGCACCCGGACCTGATTGGATTTTATGTGGCAGGCGGTGGCATGGAAGGTGCAATTTCCGCAATCCGGGAGGAAAAGTTCGGCGGCAAGCATATCGTAGTCGTTAACGAACTGACGCCGATTTCGCGAACGGCTCTTGCAGATGAGATCGTCACGCTGGCCATTGCAACGCCCCTTGCAAATCTGTGCCGGGAACTGGTCCGGTTGATGGTGGAAGCGGTTGATAGCGGTCCGGCAACAGCACCAGGTCAGACATTTCTTCCGTTGGAGATGCATGTGCCGGAAAACATCTGAAGAAAAGATATGATTACATCATTTGAATGTATAAATTCTATCACAAATGAAAGATAAGTGGCGCAATTCTGCTTTGACGAACGTCCTGAAACCTGATGATTTCGATTTAGCAAGCCGGGGAGGAACTGTCGGCTCGCCAGAGGTTTCGGGAGATTTTCATGACTGCGCCTACTTTCGCGCTCAACCACATGGTTGCGCCACAGATGCCGCTTGGCGCTTTTTTCAAGCTGGGCAAGATGCTCGGCATTCAGCAATTCGAGATCCGCAACGATCTGTCCGGAAACGCCATCCTTGACGGTACGAAGCCTGAGGCAGTGCGCGAACTGGCCGCCGTCGAGGGCGTGGAGATCATTTCGATCAATGCGCTTCAGCGCTTCAATGAATGGACACCGGCGCGTGAAGACGAAGCGCGCAATCTGGCGGAATACGCTGCCGCCTGCGGTGCAAAGGCCCTTGTGCTGGTGCCCGTCAATGACGGTTCCGGCAAGCTGGAAGGTGAACGTCAGGGCAATCTTCGTCTGGCGCTCGAGGGGCTGCAGCCGATCCTCGAAAAGGCCGGGATTATTGGCCTAGTCGAACCGCTGGGTTTCCAGATCTGTTCGTTGCGCTCCAAGAAGGAAGCGATCGAAGCAATCCAGGCCATCAATGGGGAAGAGCGCTTCAAGCTGGTCCATGACACCTTCCACCATGTGCTGGCCGGTGAATCTGATCTCTTTGCTACAATGACAGGTCTCGTCCATATCTCTGGCGTCGATGATGCCCAGGTCAGTGTTGATGACATGCGCGACCCGCACCGGGTGATGGTGACACAGCACGACCGTCTGGACAATGCGGGGCAGATCAAGGCTCTCCTCGCTGCCGGCTACACAGGGCCGTTCTCATTCGAGCCGTTCGCGGCCTCCGTCCATAGTTCGAGCGATCCGCAAACACTGATCCGGGCCAGCATGGATGTAGTGCTCGCCGGAATCTGATGCCTCGGATGGGCCAGCATAATGCCGGGCTCAGCTAATAAGATTGCCTTCTGGGAGGAGGCGACCGGCCAATTCAGGGTGTTCGCCGGGCACCCTTTTAGAGGAGGAAGAGATGAAGAAAATTTTGGCGGGCGCAATGCTCGGTCTTTTGATGGCTTCAAGCGCCTATGCGGGCAACATCGGTGTTTCCATGGCGAACTCCGACACCTTCCTAACCGTGCTGCGCAAGGGCATTGAAAAATCTGCTGGCGATGCGAAGCAGCCGGTTCAGATCGAGATTGCCGACGACGATGTCCAGAAACAGCTTTCGCAGATCCAGAACTTCATCGCCTCCAAGGTCGATGCGATCATCGTCAATGCAGTCGATACAACGGCGACGGCACCAATGACCAAGCTTGCCAATGATGCAGGCATCCCGATTGTCTACGTGAACCGCATGCCGGCAGATGTCGAAAAGCTCGGCCCGAAAGGCGCGTTCGTCGCATCCGACGAGGTTCAGTCCGGCACCTTGCAGACGAAAGAAGTGTGTCGCATTCTCGGCGGCAAGGGCGATGTTCTTGTCATGGTCGGCGACCTGGCAAACCAGGCCGCTATCCAGCGCACCAAGGACATTCACGATGTGATCGCCACGCCAGACTGTAAAGGCATTAAGATCCTTGACGAGCAGACTGCCGCCTGGGATCCGGTCAAAGCGCAGGACCTGATGACGAACTGGATTGCTGCCGGTCACAAGCCAGCAGCGGTTATCGCCAACAATGACAACATGGCGATCGGCGCCATCAATGCGATGAAGTCAGCAGGTTGGGACATGAAGGATGTGGTCGTGGCCGGCATCGACGCCACGCAGGAAGCGCTTGCCTACATGAAGGCAGGCGATCTGGATGTGACGGTCTTTCAGGATGCCTTTGGTCAAGGCTCCGGGGCGGTGGCCGCAGCCGTTAAGCTTGCCAAGGGCGATAAGGTCGATGCCAAGGTGTGGATCCCGTTCCAGCTTGTGACGCCAGCAAACATCGACAAGTTCACAACCAAGAACTGACAAAAGACAGGCCGGTCCGCTGCTCCTAAGGCTGAGCGGCGGACCACTCTGGGGAGGAGGAGTACCATGTCGGCTGAACGCGTTATCAGTCCACAGACGATGGAGGCCGTGCGCAGGAGCGGCGCTGTGCCGGGCAGCGAATACCTTCTTGAAGTCGAAGATGTTCGCAAGGAATTTCCGGGCGTAGTTGCGCTCGACAACGTCCAACTGAAGCTGAAGCGCGGAACCGTACACGCCCTGATGGGAGAGAACGGTGCCGGCAAATCGACGCTGATGAAGATCCTTGCTGGCATTTATACGCCCGACAGCGGCTCCTTCAAATTGCGCGGAGTAGATATCCGTCTCAATAATCCGCTCGATGCGCTGCAAAACGGAATTGCGATGATCCATCAGGAACTGAACCTGATGGCACCGATGACAGTGTCGGAAAACATCTGGATCGGACGCGAACCTCTTGGACGTCTCAGGCTGGTCAACCATGCTGAAATGAATCGACGCACAGAAGCGCTGTTCAAGCGCCTTGGCATCGACATCGACCCGGAGATCACGGTCGGCAAGCTTAGCGTTGCCAATCGCCAGATGGTCGAAATCGCCAAGGCTGTCTCTTTCAATTCCGACGTCCTGATCATGGACGAACCCACCTCCGCCCTTGCGGAAACGGAGGTCAACCACCTCTTCCGGATCATTCGATCGCTGCGCGAGGACGGAAAGGGTATCATCTACATCACGCACAAGATGAACGAACTCTTCGAGATCGCCGACGAGTTCTCCGTTTTTCGTGACGGCAAATACATTGCGACCTGCAATTCCGCTGACGTGACGCGCGACGACATCATCCGGATGATGGTGGGGCGCGAAATCAACCAGATGTTCCCGAAGGAGCCCGCCCAGATCGGGGATGTTGTCTTGTCGGCGAAAGGCCTGACGCTAAACGGCGTCTTCCGTGACGTGTCTTTTGACCTCCGCGCGGGCGAAATTCTTGGCTTTGCGGGACTTGTGGGTTCGGGCCGCTCGAATGTAGCGGAAACCGTCTTTGGCGTCACGCCCGCCGATGCGGGGACAATCGAGCTGTTCGGGAAGCGAGTAGACGTCTCGTCGCCATCCATCGCGATGGCTCATGGCATGGCTTTCCTGACGGAAGACCGCAAGGAAACCGGCTGCTTCCTGTTGCTCGACATCCAGGAAAACAGCCAGATGGCCGTCCTTCAGCAGCGCTACGTCAATCTCGGTTTCGTCCAGCAGGAGAAGCTCAACAAAGCGGCGGCCGAGATGGCCAACAGGCTGCGAGTGCGCACGCCGGATATGAACGAGCCGATCATCAATCTCTCCGGCGGCAACCAGCAGAAGGTTTTAATCTGTCGGTGGCTGATGACCAATCCAAAGATCCTGATCCTGGATGAACCGACCCGCGGCATCGATGTAGGTGCCAAGGCGGAAATACATCGCCTGATCTCACAGCTCGCAGGCCAGGGTGTGGCGATCATCATGATCTCATCGGAAATGCCCGAAGTGCTTGGGATGAGCGACCGCATCGTCGTGCTGCATGAGGGCCGGGTCACGGGGATTTTAGACCGGGCGGAAGCCGACCAAGTGAAAATAATGGAGCTGGCGTCGCGTTAACGACCAGCGGGGAGGAAATCATGCCAGATGCCACCAACGAACTCGGCGAGACGTCCAAGACGGGCCTCAAGAAGGTCCGACGGCTGCCACCTGAAGTCTCAATCCTGGCCGTCCTGATCGGGATCGCTCTCGTTTTTGAAATCATCGGCTGGTATGTTGTCGGCGAGAGCTTCCTCGGCAACAAGCAGCGTCTGTCGATTATCGTGCTGCAGGTCGCCGTCACCGGCATTATCGCGGTCGGGGTCACCCAGGTGATCATCACGGGCGGCATTGATCTGTCGTCGGGTTCAATGGTCGGCTTCATCGCCATGGTCGTAGCCAGTTTCGCCCAAACGTCGATGAACGCGCGAGCCGTGTTTCTGCAACCCGAATACGCCGCCTTTGGCATGGACTGGTTTATCGATTCCAGCCCGTTATGGCCGCTTCTGGCCGGCATCCTGCTCGGCGCGTTGCTCGGCTACATCAACGGCCTCATCATTGCAAAAACTGGCATTCCGCCCTTCATCGCCACGCTCGGCATGATGGTGACTGCACGCGGCCTCGCCAAATGGTACACTGAGGGGCAGCCTGTCGCTCTGCTCAACAAGAACTTTACCTGGCTGGGACAGAGCTTCGATCTCTGGGGCTTTCCGGTTCCGCGCACAGTGATCGTCTTCTTCATCGTAGCCACGATCTGTCATATCGCGCTCTGCTACACCCGCTACGGCAAGTTCACTTATGCCATTGGCGCCAACCCGCAGGCGGCCCGTGTCTCCGGCATCGACATCGGCAAGCATCTCATCAAGGTCTATGCTGTTGCGGGTATGCTGTCGGGTCTTGCCGGGGTGATGCTGGCAGCGCGAGCACAGTCCGGTCAGCCAAACATGGGCATTTCGTTCGAGCTCGACGCGATCGCCGCAGCCGTCATCGGCGGCACCTCGCTGACAGGCGGCATTGGGCGCATCACGGGAACTGTCATTGGCACCATCATCCTGGGCGTCGTCACGTCCGGGTTCACCTTCCTCAAGGTCGGCGCTTACTATCAGGAGATCGTCAAGGGTGCGATCATCGTCGCGGCCGTCGTCATCGACGTACACCGCCAGAAGAAGAAATCCCGCGCCTGAGCCTCCCGGGCGACCTGAGGCGATGCGGGCATGAAAAGATCCGCATCGCCTCTCTTTTCAACGTGACCTACTTCCAGACCGACATTCGGAGAATTCGCCTCCCATGAAGACCTATGTGCTCACCGTATCCTGCCCATCGACCCGCGGCATCGTGGCCGCGATTTCCGGCTACCTCGCCGAGCAGGGCTGCAACATCGTCGATAGTTCCCAGTTCGACGACCTCCACACCGGCCAGTTCTTCATGCGCGTCTCTTTCATCTCGGAGGACGGCGCCAATGAAGCCAAGCTCGAAAAGGGCTTTCTGCCCGTGGCCGAGCAGTTTGGCATGAGCTGGAACCTGCATGACGCCGCCAAGCGCATGAAGGTGCTGCTGATGGTCTCGCGCTTCGGTCACTGCCTGAACGACCTTCTCTATCGCTGGAAAATCGGCGCGCTTCCGATCGAGATCGTCGGCGTGGTCTCCAACCACTTCGACTACCAGAAGGTCGTCGTGAACCACGACATCCCCTTCCACCATATTCCGGTGACCAAAGCCAACAAGCTTGAGGCTGAGGCCCGCATCATGGACCTCGTCGAGCAGACCGGAACGGAACTGATTGTCCTTGCCCGCTACATGCAGATCCTGTCCGACCAGATGTGCCAGAAAATGTCCGGCAAGATCATCAACATCCACCACTCCTTCCTGCCGTCCTTCAAGGGTGCCAACCCCTACAAGCAGGCCTTCGAGCGCGGCGTGAAGCTGATCGGGGCAACCGCGCATTACGTTACGGTCGATCTCGACGAAGGTCCGATCATCGAGCAAGACGTCGCCCGCATCACCCATGCGCAATCGGCCGACGATTATGTCTCGATCGGCCGTGACGTTGAAAGCCAGGTGCTGGCACGCGCCATCCACGCCCATATCCACCACCGCACCTTCATCAACGGCAATCGTACGGTCGTCTTCCCGGCAAGCCCAGGCTCATACGCCTCCGAGCGCATGGGGTGACTCATGACTGTTATCATCGACGGAAAGGCCGCCGCCGCTTCGGTGATTGAAGCGGTAACGTCGTGGGCAACGAAGCTGGAAGCCTCCGGCCATCGCAAACCAGGTCTCGCGGTCGTCATTGTCGGCGAGGATCCGGCAAGCCATGCCTATGTCGGCGCGAAGAGCCGCATGGCCAAGCAGTGCGGCTTCAACTCCATCCAGCACACTCTGTCTGGAGACACCGCTCAAGGCGATCTGATGGCGCTGGTCGCGTCCCTCAATGCCGATCCTGATATCGACGGCATCCTCGTGCAATTGCCGCTCCCCAAGCATCTCGACAGCGAGCCTGTCATCCAGTCGATCCTGCCAGAGAAGGATGTCGATGGATTGCATATCGTCAATGCCGGCAAGCTGGCAACGGGCGACCCGAAGACCGGCCTTCTCTCCTGTACGCCGGCAGGCGCGATGATCCTCGTGCGCCAGATCCACGGCAAAGACCTCTCTGGCCTCAACGCCCTCGTCATCGGCCGTTCCAACCTGTTCGGCAAGCCGATGGCGCAGCTCCTGCTCAATGCCGATGCGACGGTCACGATCGGCCATTCGCGTAGCTGCGATCTGCCGGAACTCGCCCGTCAGGCGGATATCCTAGTTGCCGCCGTCGGGCGTGCCGAAATGGTCAAGGCCGACTGGCTGAAGCCAGGTGCCACCGTCATTGATGTCGGCATCAACCGCGTTGCCGCGCCTGAAAAGGGCGAGGGCAAATTCAAGCTTGTAGGCGACGTCGCCTTTTCCGAATGTCAGCGGGTCGCCAAGGCGATCTCACCGGTTCCGGGCGGCGTCGGTCCCATGACGATTGCCATGCTGATGGCCAACACAGTGATTGCTGCTCATCGCAGGGCCGGTCTCGTAGCGCCGAGCTTCTGATAGCGTAAAACTGAAACCTTAGCCTCAAGGAGGGCGCGATGGGACTGGGTGTGGGGCTGATCGGTTCTGGCTATATGGGCAAGTGCCATGCCCTGGCCTGGACCTCCGTGGCAACGGTTTTTCCGGATGTGGAGAGACCACGGCTTGTCGCGCTCGCCGATGCGATGCCGGAGCTCGCGCAACAGCAGGCGCTGGCCTTCGGTTTCGGCAGAGGCACGGGAGACTGGCGCGATCTCGTGGCCGATCCAACGATCGATGTGATCTCGATCGCAGCCCCCAACCAGCTCCACGCGGAAATGGCTGTAGCGGCTCTGGAATCTGGCAAGCATGTCTGGTGCGAAAAGCCGATGGCCACGTCCCTGGAGGATGCCACGCGCATGCGGGATGCTGCGAGACGCTCGGGTCGAACGGCAATCTTGGGATACAACTACATCCAGAATCCCATGATCCGGCTCGCCCGCACACTGATTACCGAAGGCAGAATTGGGATCGTCAACCATATCCGGCTGGAGATGGACGAGGACTTCATGGCGGACCCCTCCAAGTCTTTCTACTGGAAGAGCGAGAAGAGATCGGGATACGGCGCACTCGATGACTTCGCGGTTCACCCGCTCTCGCTGCTGGCCGTTCTCCACGGGTGCATAACCGCGGTGATCGCCGATATGGCCAAACCCTACCCGGAAAGACCAACGACAGATGGAGGATTCCGGCTCGTCGAGAACGACGATATCGCCCAGGCGCTCTTTCGGACGGAGACTGGCGCATCCGGTGTGCTGATGGTCAATCGTGCCGCTTGGGGCAGAAAGGGTCGGATCGCGCTGCAGGTCTTTGGTTCGAACGGATCAGTTCTTTTCGACCAGGAACGAATGAACGAGTTGCAGATCTATTCGACGGACGATGCGGCGGGTCTTCAGGGTTATCGCACGCTTCTAGCGGCACCGACCCACCCGCCCTATCGTCAGTTCATTCCTGCACCGGGTCACGGCTTGGGGTTCAACGATTTAAAGGTGATCGAATGTCATGAGCTCCTGCAGGCGATCTCCGGCAAGCGCGACGCTCATGTGATTGACTTTGAACGGGGCCTGGACATCGAACGTGTGGTGCACGCGATGGCGCAGTCGGCTGAAGGCGGCGTGTGGGTCAAGATGTAGTCCGTTGGCTTGCAATGATGCCGGAGACGCTCATTTCTAAATGGCCGCTTTTGGCGCAGAGGCTGCGGGTCCCAACGTCTGAACGGGTGAAGGGTTTCGGGTGCCGTCAGGCGTACGAAAGCCTCTCATGCAGGAACCCGCGGTCGGCATTCTCTGCGCTATGGGGTTTTGTGGATTGTCGCTTCCAGCGGGCGGCCAATCGCAGCGGCAGTTGCCAGTACCGGCGCTTCGAGGGCGAGGATTGCATGTATAGTTCTCCGGATTTTCGGAGTGAATGAGCGCATGTTTGCCGTGCTGAATGCCCTCGCCATAGGGGCTGGCACAGCCCTACCCGTTGGCCAGCTCTGCGGTGAGTAGACCATATGAATGGATCCGGCCATGCCGGGTCATGACGCACTCTCCCGGTTCGTTGCTGGCTCGTCTGGTGGTCCACGTGGTTGCCGCCAGCGCTTGAGCACTTCGATGACGACCATCCGTCCACCGCAGCATTGGCATGGCGGCCGGATGTCGGTCGGTTCGTCGTTCGCCTCATCAGGGGGCGGCGGGGCAGCATTGAGGAGCTCGCGGGCACGAGCGATGCTGGTCTTTCGAGAACTGCCGGCGAGCAGACCGTAATGCCGGATGCGGTGGAAGCCGCGCGGCAAGACATGGAGCAGGAAACGGCGGATGAACTCGTCGACCGCGAGCGTCATAACCTGCTGCCGATCGCAGCCGTCACGGCGGTAATTCTTGTAGCGGAAGGTGACGTCCGTTTTATCGAACGCGATCAGGCGACTGTTCGAGATGGCGACCCGGTGCGTGTAGCGCGACAGATAGGCAAGCACTGCTTCCGGCCCCGCAAAGGGCGGCTTGGCATAGACGATCCAGCGCTTCCTGCGGACTGGCGACAGGTATCTTACAAATGCCCGGCGATCAGCCAGAGGCGTAGCCGAACCGAAGAAGGCGAGCCGCCCGGCATCGTGGAATTGGAGCAGCCGTGTCAGGAACAAGCGCCGGAATAGCTTGCCGAGCACACGAACCGGCAGGAGGAATGCCGGACGTGACGATATCCAGCGTGATCCATCGAGCGCGATGCCACCACCTGGCACGATCATGTGAACATGGGGATGATGGGTCATGGCCGATCCCCATGTGTGCAGGACGGCAGTGATGCCGATGCGCGCGCCGATATGCTTCGGATCGGCAGCGATTGTCAGCATCGTCTCGGATGCGGCCTTAAAGAGCAGATCGTAAACCAGCGCCTTGTTGTGGAAGGCAATGGCGGCGACCTCGGCTGGCAATGTGAAGACGACGTGGAAGTATCCGACAGGCAGGAGATCGGCCTCCCGTTCGGCAAGCCATGTGCGTGCAGCGGCGCCCTGGCACTTCGGGCAGTGCCGGTTGCGGCAGGAATTGTAGGCGATGCGCCACTCTCCACAATCCTCGCAGGCCTCGACATGTCCGCCCAGTGCCGCTGTGCGGCAGTGCTCGACCGCCGACATAACCTTGAGCTGGCTCAAGCTGAGATGTCCCGTATGGACTTTGCGATAGTTCGGCCCTGCAGCACGGAAGATATCGGCGACCTCGATCGAGGTACGCATGGTTCAGCCGTAGGGCGTTTTGCCTTCCATCAGCGCCATCAACCGATCAAGAGGTCCGGCGGCCGCATGAATGGTTCGGGTGGAGACCTTCGCATAGAGAGCCGTCGTCTCCAGCTTGCTATGACCGAGCAGAACCTGGATGACACGGATATCGGTGCCATCCTCCAGAAGATGGGTGGCAAAGCTGTGCCTCAAGGTATGCGGGCTGACGCGCTTGTGGATGCCGGCAACATCGGCAGCTTCCTGAACCGCGCGATGAAGTTGCCGCGACGAGATCGGATCGGTGCGGCTACGCCCCGGAAACAGCCAGCCGTGAGGCAGCATCACACCGCGCCGCTTTCCTTCACGCCACCAAAGCCGCAGCAGTTCGAGGAGCTGCGGAGACAGCATGGCATTGCGATCCTTGCGTCCCTTGCCTTGTTCAACCCGGATCAGCATGCGTTTGGAGTCGATGTCATCGACCTTGAGATGGGCGACCTCGGAGACGCGCAAGCCCGCACCATAGGCCACACCGAGGGCGGCCTTGTATTTGATGCCAGGTGCCGCCTCCCGTAAGCGGGCAGCTTCCTCAATACTGAGCACGTCCGGTAGCTTGCGCGGATTGCGCGTTATCACCAGCGCCCGGGCCAGATCCCGCCGCTTCAGCGTCACCGTGAACAGAAAGCGTAGCGCCGAAACCGTGCTGTTGATCGTCGCAGGACCTACGCCGTTCTCATGCTGATGCAACTGGAAACGTCGTATGTCCTCGACCGTCGCGGTGTCCGGGGCGCGCCCAAGAAACGTAGCGAAGCGCCGAACGTGACGGATGTAGTCCTGCCGAGTGTGGGATCCCAACCCTCGCATCAGCATGTCTTCCTGCATGCGCTGGCGGAGCGGTGTGGTCGGGGCATCGTGTTGAAAGCTGGCCATTGAACGTTCCTCTCGTTGAAGGGAACGTCATGGTCAGGCAACACCAACAGCCTGCCTAAAACCTCAGATAATCATGCGAAACTCGCCGCGCACGCCCTCCCGCGTAGCGGGTTCGTGCATGGACGGCGCGAAGCGGTCATAGGCTCGGTCTTGAGCAGAATCGGACTCTCGGCACCCTATTTGTCTGAGCCACTTCCTACGAGATCAGCAGCTTGGCATTCAATTCAAGTACGTCTATTCGCGAAACGGAAGTTCAATTTCTTCGCGGTTTTTCTTTGCGCCGTCGATCAGGATCGTTTTGAACCGGTCTGCATCTGGTGCCGGCAGCATCCCCGCCCCAATTCGGATAGCGTCTTGCCACGCAGGGCCGCGCTCCCATGCCTCGTTGCAGACGAGGGCCAAGTCGGCGGATCGCCTTGTCTGCTGCAGCGCCTCAAAAAGCAGCGCTGCCTGGCGAATGTCCTTCTCGCGCTTCGCTGGCCATTGCCCGTCGGTGTGCCGACGGCTTGCGACTATGAGCTTATGGACGGCATACCGAACCGGATCAGGGACAACGACCGGGATGCCGCTTCGGTGGAGCAGGATTGTCCTGACCGGTTCCCTGATGAGAAAGTCGAGAAAGCGTAGTGGCTCCGCGCTAGCACCGCCAAGAGCAGGCATCTTCGCCGGCTGATCGACGTAGTCATCCAAGCCACGGTTCGATGTCAGGAATTCAACTCTGTAGCCGTCGGCATTCTGAAACGCTGACGAGGCCCCTGATACCGATCTATGTGGAACGGGCCGGAAACTGGCGTCGACGTGCTGCAGCAACTCCACGATCGGAGGCAGACTATCTTCAACCTCTCGACTGATGGCATAATCCTGTGCGATGTCCGCATCGCCGGTCAGTATGGCAGCCATTGGAAGGCGCACGCCTAGCAGCCCTGAATAGCATTGAAAGGCCACCGTGCCGATGAGAACGCCACGGAGTCGAAACAGCCCCCCATCGGCAAGAGCTTCGACAATGTCGCCCGACATGGCGTCGGGGGATATCATCCCACCTTCGCGCGTCAGGGTATTTACCAACCGCCTGCGAGCGCGCAGGTCGTCCTTGTCCCGCTTATGATCAGATACGCGTTGTGCTATATCCGGATCGTCAGCAGGACCAACATATCGACGTTTGGTACCACCGTGTCCATCCGGGATGTCGAAATACCAATACTTGCGTCCCTTGATGTTCGCGGGGGTGAATCGCCCCTCTGGAGGGAAATCAGCCGTCCAAGCAGCGTCGAGCGAGCGCTGACCTAGCTCGGACGCCAGTTCTACGCCTTGAAGGGATATGAACCGACATCCGCGAGGCCACGTGATCCAAGTCATTGATCTATTCAGAAACGGGCAATTTTGGCCACAGGCAACTGAAGTAACAGCTACGATGTCACCCCTATAGCAGGTAGTCGATGCACCAGATATTAAGGCTGATGAAATCAGCGCTGCGAGCTAACAAGGGTCGCAGCTGCATGATTGGCGGCAGAAAGTGCCGCCTTCATATCATCGCCCTGGAGCAATTGCGCCGCCAATACGCCGATAAACTCATCACCTGCGCCATGCGTGCTGACGAGTTTGATTTTGATGGCGGGTATAGTCGCCTCCTCGCCGTCATGCTGCGCATAGGCCACACCCGCTCCGCCAGCGGTAACGACAGCAACCGGGAAGAATTTTGCAAGAACGCGTGCTGCGGTAATCGCGCCTTCTAGCGTATCGACCGCAGCACCACCGGCCAGCGCTTCCGCCTCGACCGCGTTGACAACCAGAACGTCGATCAACCCTGCCAGTTCAGGCGACAGATCTCTCACCGGCGCCGCATTCAGAACAACCTTGCCGCCCGCTTTTTTCATCGCTGAAGCAGCCAGCACATTTGCAGGATCCGGCACTTCGTTCTGCAGGACCAGGATATTCCCTGCTTGAAACAGCGATACCGCCTGCTGCACATCTGCCTGCCCGAGCTGAAGATTGCTGCCAGACACAATGACTGCACCATAGTCGCCTTCGGAATCGAAGATGGCTACGCTCATGCCGGAAGCAGCACCTTCGATCACCCTGACATGATCCAACTCGACCCTGTTTGCGGAGAGATTAGCAAGAAGCGCTCCCCCGAATTCGTCGTCGCCAACCGCACCGATCATTGCCGATCGCACACCGGCTTTCGCGGCAGACACCGCTTGATTTCCGCCCTTGCCGCCGCATGCCGGATTCCACGCAGAGCCGGTCAGCGTCTCGCCCTTGCGCGGGCGCGCCGGGCCTTTGACAATGATGTCGTAATGCAGACTTCCGAAGACGACGACAGCGGGGCGGGATGCAGTCATAGGAACTTGTCTTTTCGTTTGGAGGCGACAGCCGCCATGGTTTTTTCAAGATGGTTTTCGGCGGCGCTGTAGTCGCGTTGTGCGACGGCGACGAACACTGCGTCGAGAATATTGAGCTGCGCAATGCGGGCGGCGGCATTCTCTCCCATCAGCGGCGAACCCTGCGCTGTCGAACAGAGAACGACGTCGGCATGCTGCGCCAGCGGCGACTCATTATAGTTCGTTATGGCGATGGTGCGGGCACCGTTTCGTCTTGCGATCTGCATTGCCTCAATCACCGCCATAGTGTTGCCGGAGTGCGAGAAGCCGACCGCGATATCGTCATTGCCCAAGAGTGAAGCGGACATGAGCATCATGTGGGAATCGTCATAGACGCTGGCGCGCACGCCGATCCGCAGAAACTTGTGGGCCGCATCGCGGGCGATCTGCGCCGAGCCACCCACACCATAGAAGTCACGCTGACGGGCACCATGGATCAGGTCAGCCGCGCGATCGAACGCTTTGACATCCATGATCGACAGGGTTTCTTCCAGTGCCTGAATGGAGGTCCGGAACACTTTCTGGATGATTTCCTGGGATGTGTCTTCCAAGGACAGTTCCTGGTGCATTTCGGCTGTCGGCAAACGGTTGTACTGGGAAACTGCATTGCGGAATTCGCGATAGCCCGCGAACCCCAATTTCTTGGTAATCTTGACAACCATGGCCTCCGAAACGCCAGCATCGGTTGCGATTTCCTTCAGCGACGTGTCGTCATTGAAGCTGCGCAGCGCGAACACGGTTTCGACCACCCTTGCTTCCAGTGGCGTCAGCAGTGGCAAGCGCATGCGAATGCGTGGGCCCACGGCCTTCGGATCCATGTTGTCGGAATTCATCCCCGTCCCCTTGTCGCGCGATCGATCATCATTGCGACAAGAATTATAAGGCCTGTTGCCAGAAGTTGATAGAAAGCCTGAACATTCATCAACGTCAAACCATTGCGCATGGCGCCGAGAATGATTGCGCCAAGGATCGTGCCGACAATGGAGCCCTTGCCGCCCATCAGCGACGCTCCACCGATGGCGGCAGCCGCAATGGCGTCGAGTTCCCAAAGATTACCGAGGATAGGCTCCGCCGCACCCAGGCGACCGATCAGAATGAAGGACGCAAGTGCCGCCAAAACACCGGAGATGACATAGGCGATGATCTTTGTGAGCGCGATTGGCACTCCGGCGACATAAGAAGCTTCTTCATTGCCGCCGACTGCGAGCAGGTATTCACCAATAGGCGTTTTCTTGAGCAGGACCCAGGCACAGAAGGCGACAACCGTAACGATGATAACAGAATTCGGGATACCAGCCGCACTCCCGTTGAACAGCGACCGGAAGCCTTGCGGCACACCGAGAACCGGATTGCCGCCCGTATAGATCAGCGCGATGGCGCGATAGGTGCTGAGCGTCCCAAGCGTGACAATGAAAGGTTGAAGACCGACATAGGCAACCAGCACGCCGTTTACGAGGCCGCACACGGCACCAATGCCGAGACCGGCGAGAAGCGCAACCGGCACCGGAACACCCGTGACGAGTAGCGTAGCGGTCAGCACGGCGGAGATTGCCGCCGTCGGGCCGACCGAAAGATCGATCCCGCCGGAAATGATGACCAGCGTCATGCCGAGCGCGATGCAGGCATTGATGCTTGATTGCTGCAAGATGTTGATGAGGTTGCGTTCAGAAACGAAGCCCGGCACCAGTACGGCAAACACGGCCATGATGATGATCAGGCCGATGAGCGTTCCGGCATCCCGCAGCGAAAACGCGCTGAAGAGTTTCGAAGAACGCTTGGGCGTTTCGGCGGCGATATCAGACATGGATGTGCTCCTGCGTCGAGGAATTTTTAGTTGGCTCAGCATCGCCGACGGCGTGAGAGACGATGGCCTGTTCCGTCAGCTCATGTCGTTGCAGTTGCGCGGCGACGCGCCCGTTGCGCATGACGATGACCCGATCCGACAGCCGTATGACCTCGGGAAGTTCCGAAGACACAACGATAACGGACTTGCCCTCGGCAGCGAGATTTTCGATCAAATGATAGATCTCGGACTTTGCGCCGACATCGATGCCGCGAGTCGGTTCATCGAACAGAAGAATTTCCGAACCGGCTGCCAGCCAGCGCGCTATGATCGCCTTCTGCTGGTTGCCACCGCTAAATAATCTGATCGGGCGATCGATCTGAAAAGGCCGCAGATTGACCCGCTTCAGCAGTGTTTCGGCGGCATTGTTGAGGGCGGAATGGCGCACGACGCCGGCCTGCGCGAATTTTCGCAGCGACGGCAGCGCCATGTTAAGTGACACCGGGCGCATGGGGATGATGCCTTCGCGCTTGCGTTCTTCCGGCAAAAGACCGATCCCGGCGGTGATAGCGGAGCGCGGGTTCGTGAGTTTCAGCGCATGTCCGTCAATGAAGACCTCGCCGGACGCGATCTTGTCGACGCCAGCCATGAGACGCAGCAGCTCGGTCCGCCCGGAGCCAACCAGACCTGCAATGCCAACAACCTCACCGCGTCTTACCGTGAAGGAGACGTCGCGGACATGCGTAACGGCGGAGGAGACGCCCCGCACTTCGACGCGAACGTCCTCCTTCACAAACGAATTGTGTTCTTCCTGCATAAGCTCGCGGCCGACCATCATCGCAATTACGTCTGATTGCACGGCGGTACGCAGATCGACCGATCCCACCACCTTGCCATCACGCATGACAGTGCCCTGATGGCAGATCCGAAAAACCTCATCCATCTTGTGCGAGACATAAATAACAGCAACACCAGAGGCCGCCATCTTCTCGATAATGACGGCAAGGCTCTCGAACTCGGCAGGGGTCAGGCTCGACGTCGGCTCGTCCATAGCGACGATCTTGGCATTTTCGAGCAAGGCACGGGCGATCTCGACGATCTGCCGCTGCGCCACTTTCAGGTTCTTGATTGGTGTCGATGGATCGATCGACGGATCGATCATGGCCAGCGCTGCAGCGGCGCGCTTTTCCTGCTCGCGGCGATTGACTAACAAGCCGCCAGCAGTCTTCAGCGGATGGCCCAGAAACATGTTCTGCGCAACCGTCAGATTGGGAATCTGCTGCAGTTCCTGATGGATCATCGCGATGCCGGCGCGGCGGGCATCCTCTGGGCTCTTAAACGTGGCGAGGGTGCCATCGACGTAAAACTCGCCGCTGGTCTGGCGCGATACACCTGACAAAATGCGTAGCAGGGTAGACTTGCCCGCGCCGTTTTCGCCGAGAAGAGCGTGAACTTCACCGGGGTTTACGGAAAAGGTCGCATCGGATAGCGCCTTGACGCTTGGAAATGTCTTGGTGATACCCTCGAATTGGAGGCGAGCCGTTGTGGTCATCTTGATGCTTTCATCAAACGAGGGAGCCGGCCCCGAAAGAACCGGCTCCTGTTGTCATTACTGCGCGGACGCAGCATCTTTCATCAAAACGGCGCGCACATCGACGCCATCACCCTTGTATTTGGAGAGGTTTTCCTTGGTGATCAGCGCCTGAGGGGTGGCAACAACACGCGCCAATTTCTGGCCTGCGACCAAACGCAATGCGGTTTCCATAGCCACTTCACCGGTGAGAACCGGGAAGCTATCGACGGTGCCGGTCAGATCACCAGCCTCGATGGACTTGTAGGCGTCGGAAATGCCATCAGTGCCGAACACAGCCACCTTGCCAAGCAGGCCGGCGGCCTTCACAGCTTCAATGACACCAAGCGCCATTCCGTCATTGTTGCAGTAGAAGCCGACGAGATCCGGGTTCTGCTGCAGAATGTTGGTGGCTGCATCGTAGGACTGTTGACGGTCCCAGTTGCCGGGAACGCTGGCAACGACCTTGAACTTGGAGTTCTCGCCGATGGTTGCCTTGAAGCCCGCTGTGCGCTGGACGGCTGCAAACACGCCAGCCTGGCCTTCGATGATAGCGACCTTGCCACCGTTGGGACGGTTTTCAATGAACCATTTGGCAACACGCACGCCGTTGTCGCGCTGAACGTTACCGACATAATGTTCCGCCTGTGGGATCACGGCATCGTTGACGTTCACGACCGGAATCTTGGCCTCTTTGGCCTGCTCCATCACCGGCTGCAGGTTGGCATCCGTCTGCGGCGACACAAGAAGTACGTTTACGCCGGTGGTGACCATGCCTTCTGCGATCGTAAGCTGGCCCAGCTGATCGCCCTCGCTCTGCGCAGCCTGATAGGCAACCTTAGCACCAGCTTTTGTGGCAAATTTCTCGTAACCTTCACCAAGCGAGCGCCAGTATTCGTTGGTGAGAGTTTTGGAAACGCCGCCGGCACGGGTGCCTTGCGGAATCTTTGGAAACACGCCGTACTTGGATTCAAGCTGCGACCAGTCAATACGGTCTTTTTCGGTATCCGAGTTAAGCGGTGCGAGCTCCTGCGCAAAGCTGGCGCTCGCCATAAGCGCCAGCGCCAGGCCGGCAATCGCGGATTTCAGGTGTCTGTTCATGGTATCCTCCCAGTTGGTTATTGGAAAAAAGATGTCTCTTGGAGCCTCCTCAAGCGACGTCGCCGAGCATTGCCTCCTGAATGATGGACTGTGCGGTAACGGCATCCTGACGTTCGATTGCGCTGCCGAGGCGGTTGTCGCCTTCAAGGCGATCGACGACCTTCAGCATGCGTTTAACCGTCTGGATATTGACCTCGCATTCATGAACCGGATCGAGACCAGTCATGTCAGGGAATGTGTCGAAATAGATGGCGCCTTCGTAGCCGTCGCGACGGATCTGACGCAGCAGTTCGATTGTCTGGATCGAGTGAACCGCGCCGACCATCAGGCCGTCATCGCGCTTGGCATAGCCGTCGTTGAGATGAACGCCCAACAGGCGGCTGTGGCGCGCGATCATTGCGGCTGCGAAAGCCGGCTGTTCGTCGGCATAAAGCACGTGGGCAAAATCGAGCGTCACACCAAGGTTCGCACAACCGGCTTCCTTGATGGCGAGGAGCGTAGTGGCGCAATCAGGCATCAAGCTGTAGGAGCGAGGCTCATTAGGCTTGTACTCTATAGAGATCTGGCAGTCGGCATCATGCTCGCAAACTTCACGGATTCCGTCGATTTCGTGTTGCCAGATGCGATCATAGTCCGCCTGGAAAGCGTAATCAAAACCGTCTTGGCCAAGCCAGATGGTCATAAGATTGGAACCGGCTTCGCGGGCGGCATCAATGCCAGCCTTGGTGAGGTCGATCGCTTCCCGGCGAACGGATTCGTCGGGATGAGTGAAGGCGCCGAGCTTAAAAGCCGGGTTGGTGTAGTAGCGCATGGCAAAACCGTTGATTGCCAGGCCCATATCTTCCAGCTTGCGCTTTAACTCGCTTGGCTTTTCTCCGACATGATCAGGGTAATTAAGGTCGAGATCTGTCAGACCAACGACCTTTGCCGCGCGCGCCGCCATCTGCAGAACCGTTGGCTTGCCTTTCATGTCAGGCCATTCGCTGGCGGGGTTCGATGCGAATGAGTTGAGGCGGGTGGCAAAACGGAGGTTCGACAATGTCTTCGTCCCTATCGGAAATGATGCGATAGGGTTACTTCACAAATTTATTTCATTTTGTAAAGCAAAATAGTTTTTGCAGTGCGGGAGGCGCCGCCCGATCAGCTCTAAGCAGCCTGAAAGACCACCGGAATTAGCACTTAACGAAGGGTGAGTGCGGTAATGGCCATGTGACCGATCAAGTATTCCGGAACGTCGAATACATGAACTTCGCGGGTGGGATTCCGGAATTCGCCCTATCTTTATATCTCGGTCCAATGCGTTGAACCAATACGAACCTTCGTGCGAATCCTGATCGGCATGGTGCAGGCAGGAACGGGATGGGCTGTGCTGCTGGACTATCTGTGCGCCGAAGCTCTGGCCACCGGGCAACTCATGGAACTGCCGACGGCGCGCCTGGGGCCGGACAACGCGCTCTAGCTCGTCTGGAATAAGACGGCACTCCGCCATCCTCGTGTTTTGCATGTAAGAGATTTTCTGCTGCGTGCGGTTTGAGCGCGTAAGCGTGGATGAACGGCTGCCGCTTCCATAATAGCCCTCGATAGCAGCGAAGGGCCGTGGGCCAGCACGCCGCGGCGGATGCTCTGTGGTTTCGAACGTAGCTCGCGCCGACAGCGGCACTCGCTCATTCCTCATATGCGACACCGTAGGCCAGCTTTTTTCGCTCGATCCGCGCGAAGCCGGGTTCGCCCAGGTGAATGCCGGCGATCAGCAGTTGCTCGGCGGCCACGCAGTTCAAAAGCCTTGATCGTGTCGCGGCTGAGAGCGACGCATCCTGATCGAACGCGATCGACACCTCCGGGCGCGGAACCTGGATCTGGGGGAAATGAACGATGTCGCCCCAGACCAGCAGGCTCTTATCCCCTGAATCGAGACGATAGCCGGTGTGTCCGGCTGTATGTCCCGGCAGCGGCATCGCTGTGATACCGGACAGCACCTCGCCGCCCTCAATAGTATGCAGTCTGTCGCGATAGCCATCGAACGCCTGACGCGCCACGAGGAAGTTGCCACGGGCGCGCTCGGGCGCACGGCTCAGATTGCCATCATCCTGCCAGAACGCGAATTCCCGATGGTGGGCGACAAGCTCGGCGCTCGGGAAGACGGCTTCGCCTGAAGCGTCCATCAGCCCCCCGACATGATCGGGATGGGCGTGCGTCAACAGAATCGTATCGATCTCGGAAGGCTGGATGCCAGCCAGTAGCAGATTATTTTTCAGTCGACCGCCCCACTGCTTGAAACCACCTGCTCCTGCATCGATCAGGACCGTGCGACCGCCTCCTCGGACAAGGTAGCAGTTGATATGGATCGATGTATGATCCGTTATCCCCGCATTTTCCTGCATACGGGCGGCATCGGCCGGGTCGATGTTTGCAAGAAAGTCGAAACTGGCGTGGAGATAGCCATCGCTGACTGCGGTGATTGTTAAATCACCGATCTGTTGGTTGGGTAATGCGAAACTAGACATTGGTTTTCTCCTGGCATCCGCTCAATGTCGCGCGTGAATGCTCGACGCTTCATAGCCAAAGCAACGGATGCGCGCGCTGAGGCCGATATTGCCCGTGATGGCCTCGTCCAGTTCTTCCATGAACCGATCCATGACTGGCGGCGTCCGAAATGGCTCAAGGCGATATTGGACCTCTGCGAAAGCGGGGTGCCCCCGGCCATGCCGGACAGCGACATAGACAATATGCACGTTCGCCAATACGGCCCGGAGAATGTCGGTGCAAAGGTCTGTGCATTGCTCCGTGAGGTCAGCCAGAGCTTCGTCCGGCGGCATCCTGTCTGCGGGAATATAGATCGTAACATTCGGCATCGGCGCTACCGCGCCTTCCCGACAGCGGCGTCAACGTCATTCGTCAACTGCGCCGTCATCGGCACATAGACATGGACGCCTTCAGATAGATGCTCAATGTCAGACACGCTGCCGCGTTCCACCTTGGCGAGCCAGCGGTGTTCCGGGAACTTCTCCAGTGCGACCGCCTGCATCGCATAGGGGGTGAGGCCCAGCCGGATCAGAGGTTCGGGGCCTGTTGCGCTCAACGCCAGATATTCGCCATCCCCAATACCCGGCGCGCGGTCGATGCCGCCATAGAGGTTCCGGTGCCAGTCGGTGATGTGCTGTTGCCAGCGTGCGAAATTGCCGCCACCCTTATGGCGGTATTCCTCACCCGTCAGGATGTCGAGGCCGTCAATCGAGTGTAGAGCGAGATAGACGGGGCAGCCACGGCTCAGCGCCTTGAAACGCTGCGAGGTGTGGAAGCCAGTCACCGAAATGAGGGCTGGCAGCTTGTCCAGGCTGTAAAAGTCGTTCCATTCCGCTTCGCTGCCCGGATCGGCAAAGCTGCATTCCACCGTATAGATCATTGTACCACCTTCGACCGAAAGCGCGTAGCTTCGGGCCTCGTCTATCGTTGATATTTTCTCATGATAGACTGGTGATATCCTCCCATATATCGACAATGGATCAAGCTTCAGTGATCTAATATCAAGGTGATGGCAGATCGAAGGCCGAACCATCCCGTGAGGAACCATCATGCGCCGCAAGATTCCCAGCAATTCCGCACTCATGGCGTTCGAGGCGTCGGCTCGTCATGGGAGCTTCGCTCGCGCAGCCGACGAACTGGCCCTGACCGAAGGGGCGATCAGCCGCCAGATCGGCCGGCTGGAAGCCTTTCTCGGCGTCACGCTGTTCGAGAGAGTCGGCAATCGCGTCCGGCTTTTGCCGAATGGAGAACGTTATGCGGCGCAGGTTCGCGAGACACTCGACCGGTTGGAGCGTGACAGTCAATATCTGATGGGGCAGCCCGGCGACGGCGCGAGCCTCGACATCGCAATCTTGCCTACGTTCGCCACGCGCTGGCTCATCCCGCGTCTGAAGCCGTTCCAGGAGCGGCATCCGCATATCACCCTGCATCTTGCCGAACGGATGGAGCCATTCGTTCTCACCGGCAGTGGGTTCGACGCTGCTATCCATTTTGAGCATCCTGCCTGGACGGGAATGCGCACGCACCGCTTGCTGCATGAGGTGCTGGTTCCGGTCTGCCATCCGGCGCTGATCAGGGGCCGAGACCCTGTCACAGCCCTCGATGCGCTGCCGCGGCTCCATCGCCGCCAGAACCCGGACGCCTGGCATCGCTATGCGCAAGAGGCAGGGGTCGTGCTGACCAATCCTGCGATTGGTCCCCGCTATGATCTTCACTCCATGCAAATCGAAGCCGCGTTGGCCGGTCTCGGCGTCGCGCTAGTGCCGCGCCTCTACATAGAGACCGAGTTAGCGGAAGGTCGCCTGGTCGCGCCCTGGCCCGACGGTCAGTCGATCTCCAAGACCTTCTGCCTCATCCTGCCGGAGCCGATCCGACTGAGCGACGGTCCAATACAGGTTTTCTCAAATTGGCTTCTCAAGGAGGTGCAACCGTCAAATCCAACGCTTTGAAGGCGACCTCTGGATCCGTCACAATCCAGGCCCCTTCTGCCCCCCAATTGCCACGAGACCGATCCGCCCTGAACGATGCCTGTCACCTCCCGCCCAAGCTGGCGGTCAATCACCGGTCGCCACGGGACCAGCGTAAAATCGATGCATGGCGCTTTGCGCGTCACATCGATGCGCTTGAGCAAGCTGTCGGAAAGGCGCTGTTCGTCCGGACGCAGCGCGGTCTGTCGCCGACCGACGCCGCGCGGGAGCTGAGACCGCTCGCAGAATCACTGGCCTCCGTGTCGGCGGCTTTCCTTCGCATGGCCGATGGGCAAACCGCTGAAGTCCGCGGCAGGGTGCGGGTCAGTGCAAGCGAAGTCGTGGGCATAGAACATCTTCCCTCGATCCTGACGCGGCTGCGCGAAAGCCATCCTAACCTTGCGATCGAACTCTCGCTTTCGAATTCGGTGGATGACCTCCTACAACGTAAGGCAGACATCGCGATCCGCATGGTCCAACCCGAGCAGCAGGCCTTGGTGGCGAAAAGGATCGGCATTATACCCATCGGTTTGCATGCACCGATACCTAGAGCGCCGGGGCGTTCCCAACAGCATGGAGGCACTCGCGGATCACGATCTGACTGGCTTCGATACCGAGACGCCGGCGATCCGGGCAATTACGCAACGCTACCCGGCCATAAGCCGAAGTGCCTTTGCGCTGCGCGTCGACAGCGATGTCGCTCAGCTTGCGGCGATCCGGGCGGCCTTTGGCATCGGTATCTGCCAAGTGCCGATTGCCTCTCGTCACTCTGATGGTGTTCAGTTTTTGGCTTTCTTTTGCATCGGGATACTGTTCGGCAATCTCAACGCTATGGCGATGCGCTCTCTTGGCCAGGTCGCTGGCCTGGGGGCATCGCTGATCGCTTCGGGGTCAAGCTTGGTCGCCATCCTATACGCCATTGGCGCCGGGAGTTTCCATGACGGGTCAGTTGTGAATTTCACGATCGGTTTCTTTGTCGCTGGCGCCAGCTCTCTCATATTAGCGGCACTGGCAAAACGGAGTGACGCTTCGCCAGTCGAAGCAGCTCAGTAAGTGGAGCAACAGTCGGATTGATCTGCAGCACATATTGGCGGCAGACCGACCCGCTGGATCAGCGCTTCATCCGAAGTGCCGATCCGGCAGCGCCCGCCAACAGCGCGATACCTGCCCACGACAACCCGCCTGGTCCTGCGGTTTCGAGAACGATACCGCCCATGACGGCTCCGCAAAAAATGGCGATGTTCCATGCCGTGACGATCATCGCCTGGGCCACGTCGGCCGAAGGACCGGCCACGCGAGCCGAGGCCGTCTGAAACACTGTCGCCGACCCGCCAAAAGCCAGTCCCCAGATCAGTGCGGCCCCGTAGATCGTCAACGGTGATCCGCTCGTCGCCGCAACTATCAAGACCGCCATAAGAAACAGACCGATGCCGGTGAAGGTCAATGGTCGCAACCATTTGTCGATCAACACGCCCGTCACACCGATACTGACAAGTGCAGAACACCCAAACACCAACAAGACACTGTCTATCTGGTCGACCATGTGGTGGCCGGTGAGCAGGGGCGCGATGTAGGTGTAGAGGAGGTTGTGAGCCAACACAAAGGAAAGTGTCACCGCCAATACCGGGCGCACGCCCGGAACCACAAAGACCTGGGCCAAGGAAGGGCGTTGCCTTTCAGGTTCGCCGGCGAAATCCGGCACCTTGGCGATGATCCAGCCCACCAGCAGCAGCGCGACGACGCTGAGCAGACCGAAGGTCAGCCGCCAACCAGCGTAGATTCCCAGATACGTGCCAGCCGGAATGCCGATGGAGAGCGCAAGGGGCGTCCCTGCCATGGCGATGGCCATTGCCCGGCCCGCCAAATGAGATGGCGCCATGCGAACCGCATAGCCGGCCAGCAACGCCCAGAGCAGGCCGGCCGATACACCACCTACAAAACGTGCCACCATGGCAACGCTAAAGCTCGCGGTCATTGCCGTCACCAGGTTGGCGATGGCGAAACCGATGATGGCGCCAACCAGAAGCGGTCGTCTGCGCCAGCTTCGTGTCGCCGCCGTCAGCGGGATCGCTGCGAGCAGCGATCCCAAGGCATAGATGCTAATCCATTGTCCGGCCAGGGCCTCGCTCACACCCAGAGATCGCCCGATCTGCGGAAGCAGACCGGCCGGTAGGGCCTCCGTCAGGATGGTGACGAAACCGGCAATCGCTAGTGCACATAGCCCCTCTACTGGCAGCCGTTCGATCTGGGCCGTCATGCTGGGGCATTCGGCAGCACCAGGTCGCCGACGGTGTAGGTGTGAAACTCGCTCGACGAGACGGTGTCGAGCTTGCGGAACTTTTCGAGGAAGACTGGATCGGAAAAGAAGATCTCGACGTCGCCCGGATCGGAAATCGCCTCGATGTTCACGACGGTTAGCCCATCGGTGCTCTTGGCAAGGTTGCTCCACAGAAAACCAGGCTTCCGCTCGGCGACATAATGGACGACATCCTGGATCAGTTGGAACGCTTCCTCCTGCTTGCCGGGGTGAACGTGAATGACGTTGACGATAAATGTCGTTGGGGCGGGCTGGATCGTGAAGGTGGGGATCATGGTCGTCTCCTTGGTTTCGGAAGACCAAGGGATAGCTGTCGGTTCGTTGCGGATAAACAGGCCGATATTCCGATGACTACGGAATTAAATTCCTGTAGCAGTCAGTGCATGGACAAACTCACAGCGTTCGACGCCTTCGTGCAATCGGCTGAAACCGGCAGCTTCGTCGCGGCCGGCCGCAAGCTCGGCCTTTCTGCCTCCGCCGTCGGCAAGGCGGTGATCCGGCTGGAACAACGGCTGGACGTGCGCCTGTTCCGTCGCAACACGCGCAACATGACGCTGACCGAAGAAGGGCGGTTGTTCCTTGAACGCTGCCGCCGCATCTTCGAGGAGGTCGAGGCAGCGGAAGCCGAGCTTGCCCGATCCAATCGAGCGCCGAAAGGCCGGCTACGTGTCAGTCTGCCGCTGGTTGGCATGCTGTTGACGCCGGTGATGGCCAAGTTCATGCGCGCCTGGCCAGAAGTGCAACTCGACCTGGACTTCAGCGATCGGCTGGTGGACGTGGTTGAGGAAGGGTTCGATGTCGTCATTCGCACCGGGCAACCATCGGATAGCCGGTTGATGAGCCGCAATGTAGGCCGCTTCAAACTGAAGATCGTCGCCTCGCCCGACTATCTGGCGCGGTGCGGCGTCCCGGCAACCCCCGGCGATCTCGCAGATCACCAGTGTCTCCACCAACGGTCGCCCAGCACCGGCAAGATCCGACCCTGGCCGTTTGCTCGCGGGGAACGGCAGGGCAAGATTGTCCTGCCCGAACGGATGAGCGCGACAGCGGTCGACCCTCTTATCGAGTTGGCGATCGAGGGGCTGGGCATTGCGTGTCTGCCACCCTTTGCGATCCGGAGCGAGATCGCTGATGGCCGTCTCGTCTCGATGTTGGACGAGTGGATGGAAGAAACCGATCAGTTCAGCATTCTCTGGCCGGCCAGCCGTCAGATCACGCCCAAACTGAGGGCGTTCGTCGATTTCATGGCAGAACATCTGCAACCGCAGTAGGTGCCGCGCTACGCGTCAGCACCTGGCTCAAACCGAAGATCAAGCTCTGGAACCAGTCCTCCCGGATCCCAGTCACGCCCCCCGATCCTGGAATACGGTGGCGCGGCGCACGTTTCGGTCTCTCGCCTGTTGTAACGAACAGTTGCTCACGCCACAAACGGAAGCGTAAGCAACTTGGGCTGCCGGGAACAACGATCTGGGGCTGTCTGTGTGCTCTCCCCCTCTGAGCCAACCGCCAGCGCGGACGCACCAGTCCGGCAATCCGGGATCGCCGATTGGCGGTCATTTATGCCGTCCGGCTAAAAACGCTATAACCGCCAGAAACTGGGTCGCCACCGCCAGTATGAAAACGGCGGAGTCAGAGATCGTCCGGGCGATGCCGAACAGCGCGGGCGCGAGGGCATAGGTGGCCTGGCTCAGAGCCACGATCAGCGGCACCACACGGGAGACGTCACTCCTCGCAAATTCCACCTGTGCGATGAGAGGCGGGAGCGACGTGGCGTTTCCGATGCCGAGGCCGAACAGCAGGACCCCGAGAACCACCGCGGCGGCGTTTTCTCCACCCGTCGCCAAAAGCATCAGGGTGCCGATGACCTGAACGCCGTAGCTTGCAGACGCGATCAGACGGCGGTCCGCCGAAACCGGCATCAGCCAACCGATGCCCGTGCGCCCGAGGATTGCCGCAACGGTAGCCCCTCCCAGCAACAGGCCCGCCGTCTGTGATTCGAGGACAGGAACCATGATCGAGAACAGATGGGCCAGCAGTCCGATCTGCGCAAACAGCCCCGCAGCCATACCCACCGCCAGCGTTATGAAGCGGCGGTCGCGCCACAGGTAAGCGCCTACCATGGGCTCAGCGAGCGACGGAGCCGTCGGAGGCACCCCGTGGCCTTGCCATGCTCCGTCTGGAAATTGCCCGAGGCCATCGGGAGATTTGGAAAAAGCCACAACAGACAGGGCGGCCACGGTGATGATCATGGAAGCGCCGACGATGACGGCTGCCTGTGCAAACCCGCTTGAGGCGATGAGCATGACCCACAGAGGCGAGAAAATCACGCCGCCCACACTTGCTCCGTTGTACGCCATGGACAGTGCCGCCGGGCGGGCCTTCACAAACCAGGGCGCGATAATGGCATTCACTGCCGCAGCGCCCATCGCAACCCAGCCTGTTCCGCTCATGAGAGCGGCGGCGAACAGGTACCACGGCTGATCGGCCACAGACCAACCGACGACGCCGACTGCGAGAAGTACCGCGCCCGTGACTGTGATCACGGGAACACCCGCCAGCCGGTACAGTCGCGGAAGATTTGCCACGACGACCGCACCGACCAGAAAGTGCAGCGTAACAGCACTCGAGACGAGCGCGACGGACCATCCCGTTCGCTGGACCACCATCTGCAGGTAGATCGGTGGTCCGTAAAAACCGACACCCCAGCCAAAGACTGCCAGCACGAAGGTCGCGGCGACCACATGCCAGCCGAAAAAGGGTGTTGTCCTGGATGGTGGGCAAGATGTCATGACCTGGGCTCCGTTGGTGACGGGCTCTTATGGCAGCATCCGGGAAGCAAAGCTTCGGTCGCGATCGAAGTGTGTTGGGGCTTGGCGACTATCGGTGCAAGTTGTGCCCGAAGGGCGCGG
This sequence comes from Neorhizobium sp. PAMB6716, assembly GCF_058242805.1. NCBI lineage: Bacteria > Pseudomonadati > Pseudomonadota > Alphaproteobacteria > Hyphomicrobiales > Rhizobiaceae > Neorhizobium > Neorhizobium sp. PAMB6716. The sequence continues at coordinate 377,426 of NZ_JBZAYW010000002.1, read as the reverse complement.
TGGCCAGCCGGTCAGTAGCTGCCGGTGTCCCCAGGGATTACAGGCGAGCTGTTCACGCCTTGAACGGTATCGAACCGTTGGTCGGACTTGGTTCACAAGCGGTCTAAGGGTTTGGGCAAGTTTTTCACTACAGACACTCCGAGCGTTGTCTCAATAAAATCTAAAACAATCTTCGACTTCTCCTCGGCATGCCAGGCGACCAGCAGTTCGACCTCCGGTGGAATGTCATCGAGTGGGCGGTATACGAGATAGGGGCTTGAGTTGTGCGCAAGCCAGGCCGGCGCGATCGCGACGCCGACGCCGGCTGCGACCAGCGTTCCGATCGCCAGCGTGTGTGATACCTCCTGCACGATGACCGGATAGACACCGGCGCGACGCAACGCATCCATGATCGCGTGATAATAGCTCGCACCGACCAGCGGTGCATAAGTGATCAGCGGCTCGCCGGCAAAATCCTTGACCGTCAGGCTGCTCATCTGCGCCAGCCGATGCCCACCCGGCAAGACGGCGACGAATCCCTCGTGCAGGATATGTTCGGTCTTTAGGAAACCGGCCGGGTTGGTGGGGCGGATGAAGGCGACCTGTATCTTGCCGCTTTGCAGCAGTTCCAGCTGTTTTGCCGTGCCGAGCACCTGCACATCCACCGTCATGGCCGGATAGTGCTTGCGGAATTCCCCGATGATCGGCGGCAGGACATGGGAGAGCGCCACATGCACGCCGCCGACCGACATCGTCCCGCTGTGTTCGCCGGAAATCGATCGGGTATGGGTTACCGCCCGGTCGATGCCACCCAGGATCTCCTGGGCGTGGCGCAGGAAAATCTCGCCGGCAGGCGTGAGCTCCACCCGCCGGGTGGTGCGGCGAAACAGCGGCGTGCCGAGGCGCTCCTCGAGCTGACGGATCTGCTGGCTGAGCGGCGCCTGCGCCATGCCAAGCCTGTCGGCGGCGCGGCTGAAATGCAACTCCTCCGCGACGCAGGTGAAATACTGAAGGTGCCGGAACTCGATGCCGTATTTCATATCTCACACATATCAATGAGGCAGTTATTTTGTAATAGATAATAATCTATTCCTGTGGTTAGTTTCAGAAAAAGTCAAGAAAATGGGAACAGATGGAGCTTCGGCTCCCAAAAAAACGGGGCGTTTATGACGCGTTTCTGGTTGCTTAAGACATTGCGGACCGTTCTCACTCTTTGGTTCGTCGTGACGTTCACATTCGTCGTTTTGCGGACATCGGGTGACCCCGTGGTTGCGCTTGTCGGCGCCGACGCGACAACGGAGGAAATCGAACAGTTCCGCGAATTGTGGAGCCTCAACGATCCGCTCTGGATGCAATATATCCGCTACATCTTCCAGATGGCGACGGGCCAGTTCGGCATATCCTATCGGGACGGCCGGGAGGTCATCGACATCATCGCCGAGCGTGTGCCATGGACGCTGATGCTCGGGCTGTTTGCCTATGTCGGCGCCATCCTGATCGGCGTCCCGGCAGGAATATTCGCCGCCATCAAGCGCGGCTCGGCCTTCGATAACCTGATCATGGCGACCGCCGTCTTCGGTTTCGCGCTTCCGAACTTCTTCCTCGGAATCCTGCTGATCCTACTGTTTTCGCTGACCCTGCAATGGTTGCCGAGTTCCGGTACGGGCACCATCTGGCACTTGATCATGCCGGCGCTGACGCTTACCACCTTTACCGCAGGTACGCTCGCCCGCTTCACACGCTCTGCCATGCTGGAAGTGCTCGACAAGCTCTATATCCGCGCCGCCGCCGCCAAGGGCGTCGGCTACTGGAAGCGCATCGTCTTCCATGCGCTGCCGAATGCCAGCATTCCGCTGGTGACCATCATCGGCCTCAATCTCGGCGAACTGATCGGCGGCGCCATCGTGGTCGAAACTGTCTTTGCCTGGCCGGGCGTCGGCCGCCTGATGGTGACAGCGGTATCATCACGCGATCTGGCCGTGGTTCAGGGACTGGCCCTGATCATGGCGGTCACCATGGTACTGGCCAATCTCGTAGTCGACCTGCTGTACGGCCTGCTCGACCCGCGCATTCGCGTGCAGAACTAAGGGACAAGACAATGAAACGCATGTCCCCCGTCCTCGCCTTTGCGGTGGTCGTCCTTGCCGTCGCCGTGCTGGTTGCCATCGTCGGCAACGTCTTCACCGCCCATGGCATGTCCCAGCAGAATCTTCTCGCCCGATTGAAGCCACCGGCCTTCCTCGGCGGCAATCCCGATTTCCCGCTGGGGACCGACCGCATCGGTCGCGACATGGTCGCCCGCGTGATCGCCGGTCTGCAGATGTCGCTCTCCGTGGCGATGGCCGGCACGATTATCGGCGCGGTGTTTGGCTCGCTGATCGGCTTTCTCGCCGCCCATTTCCGCGGCTGGGTCGAGGAAGTGCTGATGATGCTGGTCGACTTCCAGGCCTCCCTGCCCTTCATCCTCATCGCGTTGACGCTGCTCGCCTTCTTCGGCAACAGCATGCCCCTGTTCGTCATCCTGATGGGGCTTTACGGCTGGGAGAAATATGCGCGCCTATCCCGCGGCGTCGTGCTGTCGGCCGTCAGCCAGCCCTATGCCCAGGCGATCGTAGCCCTCGGGGCCGGTAACACCCGGCTGTACCTGAAACATGTGCTGCCGAATGTGGCGAGTGCGCTCATCGTTCAGGTCACCCTGACATTCCCGCAGATCATTCTTCTCGAAACCTCGCTGAGCTTTCTCGGCCTCGGCATCCAGGCGCCGCAGACCAGCCTTGGCCAGATCCTCGGCGACGGCCGCGACTATCTGTCGACCGCCTGGTGGATCTCGGTCTGGCCCGGCCTGGTCATCTTCCTCGTCACGTTGTCGATGAGCATCGTCGGCGATTGGCTGCGTGACAGGCTCGACCCCATGCTGCGCGCCCGCGCCGCATGAACAACAGGGAAAAACATCGCTGCTCGAATACGGAATTCAAAAGTTCAAAAAAAGGAAGGTGGAACAATGTTTACCAGGCGTGAAATTGGAAATCTGATGCTAGGAGCCGGAGCCCTGTCCATGGTGGGCAGCCTGCCGAAAGCAGCGCATGCGCAAGAACGGCCGTCGCTGAACATCGCCGTCGACAATCTCTGGGCCAATATGGCGACCGTCAACGGCATCTCGACCACGTCACGCCGCATCTTCCCGAACTTTTACGACACTCTTGTCGATCGCGACTATATCAATGACGAAAACGGCCTGATCTTCGCGCCGAAACTCGCCACCAAATGGGAGCAGGCGGGCAATCTCTGGACCTTCACGCTGCGCGAAGGCGTGAAATTCCACGACGGCACGGAAATGACGGCGGAGGACGCGGTGTTCACCCTGTCACCGGAGCGCCTGTGGGGGGAGAAGCCCTTCGAGCCCCGCGGCAAGACCTTCACCGCCGGTTTCAAGCGGGTCGAAGCGACCGGAAAATACACGTTCGAGATCGAGACCGAGCGGCCCGATCCCAACATTCCCAGCAAGCTGACCGGCTATATCGGTTTCGTCGTGCCGAAGAAATATTACCTGGAGGTCGGCGTCGACGCCTTTGGCCAGAAGCCGATCGGCACCGGTCCCTACAAGGTGACGACCTTCCGGTCCGGCGAAATCATGGTTCTCGATGCCTTCGACGACTACTGGGCCGGCCCGCCGCCGGTCCAGCAGATCTCGTGGAAGATCGTGCCCGAGTTTGCCGCCCGCATGGCCGGCCTCATCTCCAAGGAATTCGACTTCATCGTCAACATTCCCACCGACCAGGAAGCATCCCTTCAGACCTACGAAGGCGTGACGCTGAAGCGTGTCCTGGCCGACAACTACCCGGCGCTTGCCTTCAACACGCGGCCCGATCCGGAAGACAACCCGCTCGTCGATCCGAACCTGCGCTATGCCATGGTCCAGGCCATCGACATGAATGCCATCGTCCAGGCGCTGTTCAGCGGCACGACCGAACACCCGCCCGTGCCCTTCAATTTCAAAGAATACGGCAAGTTCTACGATCCCGACCTGCCCGTGAAGCTTCCCTATGACGTGGCCGCAGCAAAGGCGCTGGTCGCCAAGACCAAGTACAAGGGCGAGAAGCTGATCTGGCACATCACCCGGGGTTTCTACCCGAACTACGAAGCCGCAGCCGAAATCATGGTCGAGCAGTGGCGCGAGATCGGCGTCAATGTCGAGGCGCAGATCCTCGACAATTTCGAGCTGGTCTACCGCCGCCCCTATCACATGATGAACATGTCGATGAGTTCCGATTTCATTCCGGGCGACCCCTACCAGCCGCTGTGGCTCGATTGGGGTCCGACGGCATCACGCTCGACCGCTACCTGGAAAACCTGGGACCCGACGCCGGAATTCATCGAACTCGGCAAAAAATTCGAAGCAGAGACCGATTTCGAAGCGCGCAAGAAAGCCTATCTGGCCCTGTCCGAAGAATGGCAGCGGGTCACGCCCGGCTACTATCTCTGGAAGAGCGTCTACAATTGCGCCCATCGCGCCGGCATTCAGTTCAAATACAAGCCGAACGGTGAAATGCGCATCTACGGCGATTACTTCAAGTTCGTATGATGAGCCCGACACGCAAGCATGCGCTGAAGGACATGACGTTCGCGGAATTCCGCGAACGTCTGCCCGAACAGCCCGTCATCCTCCTGCCCTTCGGCAGTCACGAAGAACAGGGACCGCACGCCCCGATGGGCGACTTCATGCTGACCGAGGCGGTTGCGGCCAGGGTTGCGCAAGCGTCCGACGCCATCGTCGCGCCGACCATGGCGTTCGGCTACGCGGACTTCTTCAAGACCATTCCGGGCGGCATCCAGTTCCGGCCGGCGACATTCTCCGCGGTTGTCGAGGACATGGTGACCTCGTTCCTCGATCACGGTATAGAGCGCATCCTGATCCTCAACGGCCATACCAGCAATGCGCCGCTACTCGACCAGACGCTGCGCCGCATCCGGGCGGAGCGCGGCGTCTCGATTGCCTTCATCAATCTATGGCAATCGATCCCCGATACGCTGTGGAAGGACCTGCACGGCGCCTCCGCAGCCGCAGCCCGCGGTCATGGCGGTGATCCGCTGACCTCCATCTACCTGTATCTGTTTCCCGACCTGATGCGCATGGATCTCGCAAAACCCTCGGTGCGCGCCCGGGCATTCGGTCTTGCCACCGGCGGCGTCAACAACGTGCAGTTCGAAGGCATGCCGGTGCATGTGCCGCTGAACTGCCACGAGGTGAATGCCGACGGCATGCTGGGCGGCGATACCGCACTTGCCAGTGCCGAGAAGGGCCAGAAGATGGTCGAGCATCTTGTCGGCTTCTGCGCCCGTTTCGTCGAGCACCTGCGCCACTGCGACATGCGATCGGTGGACGCCTTTTCCCCTCAGCAAGCAAAGGCTGCATCATGAGCACCGAGCGCCTTTCAATCGATCATCTGAACGTACCGCTGCCGAGCAGCGCCGATCGCCGGTTCGCCGTGGAAGACCTGTCCTTGACGGTGAGCAAGGGCGAAATCCTCTGCATTGTCGGCGAATCCGGTTCCGGCAAGTCGCTGACCGCGCTGGCTGCCATGGGGCTGCTTCCCGGCAATCTCGGGCGGCCGAGCGGCAGCGTCATGTTCGAGGGCATGGACCTGCTGACGCTCGACGAAAAAACCCGCCGCGGCATCACCGGCCGACGCATCGCGATGATCTTCCAGGAGCCCACCGCAGCGCTCAATCCCGTCTACCGGATCGGCGAACAGGTGTCCGAGACGTTTCGCATCCACACCTCGCTGTCGCAGGAGGAGATCAAGGCGAAGGTCATCGATCGGTTCACCGAGGTGCACCTGCCCCATCCCGAACAGATCTACCATTCCTACCCGCATCAGCTGTCCGGCGGACAATGCCAGCGTGTGATGATCGCCACGGCACTGGCGCTGGATCCTTCCGTGTTGATTGCCGACGAGCCGACCACGGCGCTCGACGTCACCACCCAGGCGCAGATCCTGAAATTGATGCTGGAACTGCGCGCCCGGCACGGCACCGGCATCATCTTCATCACCCACGATTTCGGCGTGGTAGCCGAGATCGCCGATCGGGTGGCCGTCATGCAGATGGGCAGGCTGATCGAGGTCGGCACCCGCGACGAGATCCTCAACAACCCGCAAGAGGCCTATACGCGCCGGCTTCTCGCAGCCGTGCCGACGCTTTCGCCCCGCAAGGCGCGTGAAGGGCTCGGCAATCCGGTCCTCGTCGCCAGCAACATCGTCAAGACCTTTACACGCTCGGGCGTGCTTGGCGGCGGGCGGACGGTCAAGGCGGTCGACAATGTCGACATCACCATTCGAACCGGCGAGACGCTGGGGCTGGTCGGCGAATCCGGATCCGGCAAGTCGACCCTGGCGCAATGCGTCATCCGGCTCGTGCAGCCTGAAAGCGGCGACATCGTCATTGCCGGTGGCGATTTCACGCGGTTGAGCGGCAAGGCGCTGCGCGAAGCGCGCCGCAAGGTCCAGATTGTCTTCCAGGACCCCTATACGGCGCTCGATCCGCGTCAGAAGGTCGGCGACGCCATCGCCGAGGGGCCGAGCGCCCACGGCCTTGACCGCAAGGCGGCCATGGCACGGGCGCTCGACCTGCTCGAAGCCTGCGGGCTCGACCGTGCGTCCGCGACGCGCTTCCCCCACGAGTTTTCCGGCGGCCAGCGTCAGCGGATCTGCATTGCCAGAGCACTCGCGGTGGAACCGGACCTGCTGATCGCCGACGAATCCGTCTCGGCGCTCGATGTCTCGGTCCAGGCGCAGGTCCTCGACCTCTTGGCCAGCATGCAGAAGCGTCTCGGCTTCGGCATCCTGTTCATCACCCATGACCTGCGCGTCGCGAGCCAGATCTGCGACACCATCGCCGTGATGAAGAACGGCAGGATCATCGAGAGAGGCGACCCAGCCTCGCTCTTTGGTGACCCGAAGGAAACCTATACGCGCGAACTGCTCGCCGCCGTCCCCGGCAAGGGATGGCAGCATGCGGCAATGACAACGGAGGCCGGGCCCGTCACACCCCGGGAGGTAATGGAATGAAGAAATATCAGATCGGCGCAACGCCCAGCCAGGTCGATCCGGACCTGATCCGCCGGTTCGAGGGTGTCGAAGTCGCGACCATCGGCCATTTCCGCCATCGCGGCTTCATCCATCACGCCATTACGCCGGTGGTCGAACCCGGTAGGACGCTGGTCGGCACGGCCGTGACGGTCGCGATCCCGGCAACCGATTCCACCCTGCTCCACCATGCCGTCAGCGTTATTCGTCCCGGTGACTTCCTGATCGTCGATCGGTTGGGCGATAAGCGCCATGCCTGCATCGGCGGCGGCGTTGCCTTTGCCATCAAGACGGCCGGCGCCATCGGCGTGGCGGTCGACGGACCCTGCACTGACGTGGAGGAAATCATCGAACTTGGCATGCCGTTCTGGGCCTCCGGCGTCTCGGGCATCACGACGCGGCTCAACGATCTCGGCGGTTCGCTGAACCTGCCGGTCGCCTGCGGCAACGTGCCGGTGCTTCCGGGCGATCTGATCGTCGCCGACGCCAGCGGCATCGTCGTCATCCCCGTCGATGAGGCCGAGGAGGTCGTGGTCGAAGCGATGGCACGCCAGGCGCGTGCCGGCCGCAACAAGCACAAGATCGAAGCCGGGGAAAAGCTGGGCGATCTGTCGGGGGCAAGCCGCATGGTCGCTGCCGCCCTGGAGACGAAATGATGCAGAGCTCCAACTTCGATCACCTGCGCGTCGAGCGCAGCATCTCCCGCAAGGTGGCCGGCGTCAGCCGCAACGGCGTCGTCACCTCGCAGCACTACGCGGCGGCCGAGGCCGGCGCAGCTGTCCTGGCCGGCGGCGGCAATGCCGTCGATGCTGCGGTGACCGCCGCCTTCACCCTGCAGACCGTCGAGCCGTGGATGACCAGCCTTGCCGCCTGCGGCTACATGCTGATCGCCCAGCCCAATGGGACAGTGGAGGTGGTGGAATTCACCGGCCGCGTCCCCTCGTCCTTCGACCCGGACTTCTACCGGCCGGATCCGCAGATCAAGACCTTCATCGGCCACCCCGCCTCGATCGGCAACCGCAATGTCCAGGGGTTCACGGCGGCCTGTGTGCCCGGCTGCGTACGCGGATTTGCCGAGGCGCTGACGCGTCACGGCACCATCGGCTTCGATCGGGCGCTCGAACCTGCCATAACCCGCGCCCGCGCCGGCCTGAAGGTTGACTGGCACACCACGCTGGCGATTGCGCTCGCCGAACGCGACCTGGCCATGGATCCCGCCACAAACGCGATCTTCCTGCCCGGTGGCCACGTCCCGGAACCGGGCGTCACTTTGGCCTTGCCGCAACTGGCAAGGACACTCGAGCAACTGGCCGAGGAAGGGCCGGATGCGCTCTATGGCGGCGCCATCGGTGAAAAACTGGTCGCCGACCTGAAAGCGGGCGGCAGCCCGATCACGCTCGACGACCTGGCGGATTACGCGCCCCTTGTCTATCCGGCGCGGCAGATGGCGCTGCAGGGCAAGACGGTGCATGTCGCCGGTGAGACCAGCGCCGGACAACGCCTGCTCGATGCGCTTGGCCATTTCGATGCGGCGCGCGGCAAGGGTCCGGTCGATGCCGGCTTCTTCACCGCCATGGCGCAGGCGCTGTGGGACAGTTTCGGCGCGCATCGACGCCGGTTGAACCCTGCCGAGACCACCAACAAGACCAGCACGACCCAGGTCAACGCCGTCGATGGCGAAGGCCGCATGGTGGCGATCACCTTCACGCTGCTCAACCGGTTCGGCGCCCGTGCCCTGTCACCCTCGACCGGCATCCTGCTCAACAATGGCATGTCCTGGTTCGACCCGACGCCCGGCCGCGCCAATTCGCTGAGGCCCAAGGCCTATGCGCCGAGCAATATGTGCCCCGTGGCGATCACCGACGACCAGGGCGTTTTTGCCGTCTATGGCGCGGCCGGCGGCAACCAGATCGTGCCATCGCTGGCGCAGTTGACGGGCATGATCCTGCATGCCGGCCTCGACGTGGAAGAGGCGATGAACACGCCGCGCATGACCACGGGGCCGCGTGACGACATCATCGTCAATGTCGACATGCCGGCAGACCAGATCGCCGCACTTGAAGCCATCGCCAAGGTCCGGCCGGCCGCCGCCGTCGTCTTTCCCCGCCCCTTTGCCGCCCCCGGCATGATCGGCCGGCGCGGCGACGCCTTCGTCGGCATGCCCGACATCACCTATCCGGCCGCTTTTGCCGCCACAGCCTGAACAGGGTTCCTATGACCGACCTGACATTTGCCCCCGTCGACATCGACGGCGTTCTGAAACTCATCCCGCCGACGGCCGCCGCCATTCCCATGGTGTTCGATTCACCCCATAGTGGCCTGACGATCCCGGATTTCGACCGCAGCATCTCGGACGATCTGATCCGTCTCGCCTCCGACACCTATGTCGATGATCTCTTCGACTTTGCCCCGTCGATCGGCGCACCGTTGCTGGTCGCCGAATTTCCGCGCAGCTTCCTTGACCTCAACCGCTCGCTGATGGATGTCGACCTGGAGATGGTCGAGGGCGACTGGCCCCATCCGGTCCGCGACAATGCATCGGCCCGCCGCGGCATGGGGCTGACCTGGCGCTATGCCTGGGGCGACACGCCGATGCATGACCGCAAGCTGACGGTCAAGGAGTTGGAAGACCGCATCGACACCTATTGGCGCCCCTATCATAGCACGCTCATTCGGCTGCTCGACGAAACTCATCACGCCTTTGGCAAGGTCTATCACGTCAACTGCCATTCGATGCCGGCAGTTGGTCATGCGCTGTCGCCCGATCCGGCCGGCACGTTGCGCAAGGATGTGGTCGTCGGCGATTATGACGGACAGGCGAGCGAACCCGACTTCGTCAACCTCGTCGCCGAAACGCTCAACGGCTTCGGTTATTCGGTCTCGCTCAACGTGCCGTTCCGCGGCGCCGAACTCGTCTCCGCCTATTGCGACCCCGCAAAAGGCCGGCACAGCATCCAGATCGAGCTGAACCGTAAGCTCTACATGGATGAGGAAACGCGCGCCAAGACGTCCGGATACGATGACCTCAAGGCAAACCTCTCCAAGCTTGGCGATGTCATGCGGGACTATGTGTCGGGAAAACGCTAAATGGCACGGCCCCCAACCCTTACAATGATGATTAGCATTGGCGCATGGATCTTTCACCAGTGTGAGGTAGGCGGCTTTGATCGAAACAGCCCAGGTTTGCTATCATGCCTTTCAAGCACAATACCTCCCGCTGCCATCGTGAACTGCCCCCCATTTCGACCGGACAGTCGGCATAAGCAGAAAGGCTCAAGCACAGGCTTGAGGACAGGCTTATGTCTAACGAGTATCGACACGTTGAATTGCTGACGGGTGATGTCCGGCGCAGGCGCTGGACAACCGAGCAGAAGCTGACAATCATCGAGCAGAGTTTCGAACCAGGCGAGACGGTGTCTTCGGCCGCTCGCCGCCATGGCGTTGCGCCCAATCTGCTTTACCGGTGGCGCAGGCTCTTGAGCGAGGGAGGTGCTGAAGCTGATGGGCCTGGCTCTGGCCGTTCCCGATCATACGACTTTGAGCCGTCGGGCAAGCAAGCGGTGATCGCCAGACAAACGGCAAGGTGAGCGTGATCGTCTCCCGCAGAACGAGCCCGTCCACGTCCTCATCGACAGCACAGGGTTACAGATCTACGGCGCGGGCCAGTGGTTGGAAGAAAAACACGGCACCAAATCCCGTCGCAACTGGCGCAAACTACACCTTGCACTGGATGCCGACAGCGGTGACATCATCGCTCACATCGTGACGGAACAGGATGTCGGCGACACTTCACAGGTGAAGCCGCTGCTTGACCAGATCAAGACGCCAATCGGGCAGTTCACGGCCGATGGCGCCTATGACGGCAATCCGACCTATGACCTCGTCGCAAGGCATAGTGCCGGCGCTGTTCTCTCTGGAGCAAAACCACGGATGAGCCTGGCGAACTGCGACGAGATGTTGTGTTTTCGCCTTGATGGGGTACGAACCGCTGTCCTCCATTTTTCTGGACTCGACTCGAATCCCTCGGAATGCTTCATTGCCGCTCGGAGGACTGAGCATGGCATATGAGTGGGACGAAAGCCGCGCACGAAAAATGCGCATGATCAAGTTGGTGTCTGCGTGGGCATTGACCGCGTCAGCGCTGAGTGTCCCTGTCGCCTTGCTTTTGACCGCATCTCCTCTGTAGCCGGCCACCGAACTTACTGAAAATTCCGGCTCTTCACCTTCAACGTGCCGATATGGAGATCGGGGACGAACAAATCCCTCGACTTCAACCCCATAGACGGCCGCTCCCGGCTATCCGGACTTCCCGGTGACCCATGGGCAAACTCGTCGCCACGGCCTGTCGGCACACGGAATGTGTCCCGCTCGCCCAGGCTCGCCAGATCGCCGGTCAGGTCGAACATCCGTTGCGCCACCAGATGTACGACGCCCCCTTCCCGCTGGATCTTGCCGTTGATCGCCATCATCGAGGATCCGAGCACGATCCGGCGCTGTTTTTCGAACAGGCTTGGCCAGACGACAATATTGGCAACGCCTGTCTCATCCTCGACGGTCATGAACATGACGCCCTTGGCACTGCCCGGCTTTTGGCGGACCAGAACCAGCCCCGCCGTCATCAACCAGCGACCATCGCGCGCAGAGGCTGCCTCGACGCAGGTGACGATGTTTCGGCGGGCGAGATTGTCGCGCAGGAAGCTGACCGGATGGGCACGCAGAGTGATCCCCGTATGGCCATAGTCTTCGACGAGATTGCACCCTCGGTCATCTGCCGAAGTGCGACATCCGGTTCCTGCTGTTCGGCAATCACCGCCCGCTCGCGGTCGGCAGCCGCGACAAACAATGGGAGTGGTTCGTCGCGCAAGGCTTTGATCGCCCAGAACGCATCGCGTCGTTCAAGTTTGAGAGCCGGCCGGAATGCATCGGCTTCGGCAAGCTTGGTAGCACACGGAGGCCTTGAAGGGATCTGAACCGTCGACCCCGTAGTCTCATAGAGGTCTTCTTGACCACCCGTTTGCCACTGTAACCGACCGCGCCGGGCAGGGCCGAAAAGAAATGCTTGATTACGCCCAGAGGGTTGAAGCGATTATGCGGTTAGAAGATACGGCCTGCAGATGCCCACCGCACCCATTCGACCTTAAAACGATTCCGGACAGTCAACCGAAATAAATTGCATTATTGCATTTTTTATGCGCATATTCCACTCATAACAGGATTTCCCCCAATGTTACTGGAATTTCGCGTCAAAAATTTCCGCTCCTTTCGCGAGGAAGCGGTGTTCAGCCTCGCCGCTAGTCCGGACACGCTGTTTGAAGATACCCATACCCGCGTTACAGGCCTCGACAAGGTCAAGCGCGTGGTCAATGCGGCTGCGATCTTCGGCGCCAACGCCAGCGGCAAGTCCAACCTCATTCGCGCCCTGCAGTACATGCAGCTGATGGTGACGACCTCGAACCAGATCCAGCCCGACCAGGAGAACAACCTGACCCCGTTCCGGATGCGTCCGGACTTCGCCGACCATCCGACGCTGTTCGAGGTGACGTTCATCATTGACCGGAAGCGGTTCCAGTACGGTTTTGAAATGACCAAGCGGCAGATCCTCAGCGAATGGCTGCTGGTCTACGAGAAAACCAAACCTCAGGTCTGGTTCTCCCGCACATTTGACGCCAAGAAGAAGGCGTATGAGTACACGTATAGTGATTATTTCACCGGCTCGAAGAAGGTTTGGGAAGCAGCGACCCGCAAGGAAGTGCTGTATCTAACTACGGCCATCCAGCTCAACAACAGCCAGCTCAAGCCGCTCTATCAACTGTTTTCCGAAGACATCGCAATCTTTCCGGAAGGTGGCCGCATCGGTTTTGACTTCTCGGCCAACTATGCCCAGAACCCGAAGAACGAGCGCCGCATGGTGTCACTGATCGCCGCCGCTGATACTGGGATTTCGAGCCTTTCGCTGACGAAAAAGCAGGGAAAGCAAGTGCATGTCAATTTCGCGTCCGGCATACCCGAAGTGCAGGACATGGAAGTTCAAATCCCTGAATTCGGGCACGTCGCGGATGGCGTCACCTATGATTTCGAGATCGGCGAGGAGTCGGCCGGTACGCAGACCTTTTTTAATCTGTCTGGGCCGATCCTCGACATTTTGGAAAAAGGCCGGTTGCTGATCGTCGATGAATTAGACGGAAGCCTGCATCCGTTGCTGGTGCATAAGATCGTCGCGATGTTCAACGATCCTAAGATAAACACGCGTGGCGCCCAGCTGATATTCTCGACCCACGACGTGTCGCTGCTAGATGGCCAAAAACTCCGCCGCGACCAGGTCTGGTTCACGGAGAAGGATAACGACCAGATATCGCACCTCTTCCCCTTGCTGGAGTTCTCGCCCCGCAAAGGCGAGGCGTTGGAAAAGGGATATCTGGGGGGGCGGTATGGTGGCATCCCGATTCTTGGATCAATGGAACATTAGCCCGTGACGAAAAAGCACCCTTATGAACGGAATGAGAGCCGTCTGAGCAGGCGGCAGGGTCGCAAGCGTCCCTACGACCGCATGTTGATCGTGTGCGAGGGCGAAAAGACCGAGGTCAATTACTTCGAAGCGATCCGCCGTGAAAAGCGCCTCCCGAATGCCGACATCGAGATAGTGCCGGCGGACTATGGCACGGCGCCGCTGCAGATCGTCCAGTATGCCATTGACCGTTTTACGGAGTTGAAATCGTTCGACCGGGTCTACGCCGTGTTTGATCGGGATGACCACGACACCTATCATAATGCCCTGTCCAAGGCCGAGGCGACCGACAAAACCCTGAAGAACGACGAAGGCACCAAAGTCCCGTTCGAGGCGGTGCCGTCCGTACCCAATTTCGAGCTGTGGATACTGTTGCACTTCCGCAATGCGTTCGAGTTTATGCACCGCAATCAGGTGTATGCGGAACTACGTAAGGCCGAAAACTATCCGGGCTACGCCAAAAACAGCGAGGTTGTTTATCAAGACACCAAAGATCGGATTCCGGTGGCAACGGAAAGGGCAGTTACCCTCAGGGCGCGATATTCAAAGTTCGCCGGTGATCAGCCTTATACTGACGTGGACCTACTGACCGGAGAGCTGATGAAGATCGCTGGACGGTTGCAGTGAATGGGTCGGCACATCTTGCCAAGTCGCCAATGTTCGTATTTCGTTCTGTCGACGACTAGATTTTGAAATTAGCGTTATGGAAGTTGAATGTCAGAAGAAGCGGCCGATCCGAAACTGTTCATCTCATATAGCTGGAGCAACCAGGATCATGAGTCTTGGGTGGTGAAGCTCGCTGAAGAACTTGTCAGTCAAGGTATCCATGTCATCCTCGACAAGTGGGATCTCCAGCCCGGTCACGATGCGAACGATTTTATGGAAGGTATGGTCAAGGATAAAACGGTGACCAAGGTCATCATGGTTTGCGACGAAGTCTACGCCCGCAAATCCGACAGCCGTAAAGGTGGCGCCGGGACCGAGGCTCAGATTATCACGCCGGAGATTTATGCAGAAACCCGGCAAGATAAGTTCGTAGCGATAGTGCGCGAGCGTGACGCTGACGGCAAGCCTTTCCTTCCCACCTACTACAAAGGTAGGATCTATTTCGATCTTTCCGATCCATCCAGTTATGCCGAGGAATTTGATAAAATCGTCCGGTGGGCATGGAACAAGCCCCTTTATGTGCGGCCGACGCCTGGCCAGAGGCCGGGTTTCTTGAGCAAGGACGGCGCCACTGGAAAGATTGCGAGCTCAGTGGCCCATCGACGCGCTGTAGAGGCTGTTCGAAATGGGGCGACAAATGCGATTGCCCTGGTAGGGGAATATCTGGAGACGATTACCATCGGTCTCGAGAACTTCCGTTTAAAGGCGGAAGGGAGCGCGCGCGATACCTTTGATGAGCTTGTAGTTGAGAGTATTGCCGACTTCACCCCCTACAGGAATGAGCTGATCGATATCTTCATGGCGATCGCACAACACATTCCGTCAGAAGCAATGGCCGAAGTCATCCACCGCTTCTTCGAACGGTGCCTACCCTATTACAATGTGCCTGAGAGCATCACCAGCTACAGCGAATGGGACTTTGATAACTATCGCTTCATTGTCCATGAGCTGTTCATTTATTGCATCGCCGCCTTCATACGCTTTGAGCGGTTCGAGGCCGCCGCCTATTTCGTGAACACGGAGTACTATCGTTATAATCGGTTCCGCGAGGAGTCAGCGATGCACTCTTTCTCTATAATTGATGAGAATCTTTCCTCCCTCGAATTCCGCAATAAGCGCTTGGAGCTTCGCCGATATTCGCTGCGAGCTGACATGCTCAAGGACCGAAACCGAGGCACGGGAATTGCGTTTCACCACCTAATGGCGGCGGATTTTGTGTTGTTCCTTCGCAGCCGTAAGCAGGAAGGCTGGCAGACTTGGTGGCCGGAAACACTCCTCTACGCGGAGCGCTCCGGCGGGCCGCTCGAAATGTTTGCCCGGGCAAAATCCGCAAAATACTTTGAGCGGATCAAGGTTTTGCTGGGATTTGAAAATGCGGAGGAATTGAAGGCGTTCATGCTCGATCTACTCGCGAACCGTGACCGGCTTCCAAAATGGGGTTTCCATGGCCCGAATATGGGAGGTCTATCGGGGGTAGCAAATATTGCTGCTGTTCCATGAGCAAGACAATTTGTTCGCCAAGAGCCGACAGGGATTAGAATATGGTTACACGTATTGAGAAAATCGTCGGAGGCCTCGTCGTGCAACGTGCTGCAATGGCAAAACGGGGAATGCACAAGGGCAAATACGTTTGTCACCCGCAGGGTTCTAATATGACCAAGATTGCTTTCGTCACCTTAGACGACGTCGCCGATTTCTTGCGGACAAACCCAGGCTCAGGGGTAAGGATGGATCCAGGCTCGTCGAAAGTCGTTGAATTCATCCATATTGACGGACACCCACGATAATCAGGCCGGGTATATAAATGGCAAGATGATGCGATATCGTAAAAGCCTCGGCCTGATCATATAAAGCTGTCCAACTTTTTATCCGCAGCCCCTTATCCGCCTAACCGGCTCAGTTCTGCGTGGAAACCAACAGCGAGACGCATGCCGCCACGCAGGTGATCAAGCACAATACCCGACCTGATGGCGGCCGCGGGACGGCATCCAGCCTTGCTCTGTCAACCGGGGTAGAACCTAAGATGCCCGAGCTGCTCCATCTTTGCTGGAGCACTTCTCCATATGGTCGAGAAGCAGATGGTCAACTTCAGCAATCGCGGCTTCAATGGCTTTGTGCAAAGCCTCGTCACCGATATCGATCGCGTTGTGCCTCAGCGCGAGTAGTTTCAGCCCCATGCCAAAAAGATTGATAGGGCGATCATTTAGTCGCTGGATCATTGGAATTCCCCCCTCTTCTAAAGCCGAAGTTCTACATGTGACATCAGGCTGCACTATCGCCTTGATGGATAAACAGCGCCCATCTCGCTTGGGCGTGCGCGCTGATTTGCACCAAGAGCGAAGACAATGGCCACAATCCCAAGCATTTGGACCGCCGTCGGTGACGTTCCGAAACAGTACCAGGCGGATACCAGCCCGACGACCGGCACCAATAGGGCGAACTGCGAGACCTGAGATGTCCGGTACCTGCGCAACATGCTGCCCCAAACGCCATATGCGAAAATCGTCGAGATGGCCGATGTGTATAAAATTGCCGCCAATCCGCCCGCAGAAATTGATCGAAGGGCAGCGATGAAGGTGTCACTTCCCTCGAAAAACGCTGATGCGACAAACAACGGGAGTGGCGGCACGAGACTTAGCCATACCATCAGATGCAGTGAATTGACCGGTGGCAGGCGCTTGAGCAGAATGTTGGATATCCCCCAGGCGAATGCACCCCCGAGCGTGAGCGCAAATCCCACGACCGTAAAGGAAGAACCGCCACCCAACGCGATCAGCAAGATCCCCACAAGACCTCCCGAAATGCAGCCTATTCCCCGCCGGTCAATGTGTTCGCCAAGGAACAAGGATGCCAATAGGACCGTGAAAAACACTTGCGTCTGCATCAGTACGGAAGCGAGGCCAGCACCGAGACCAAAATAGATACCAAGGTAAAGAAGACCGAAAACCATAATTCCAAGCGTAATCCCGAGCAAAATCAATGCCGACCAAGGGATCCTGGGCCTCGGTATTCCAAGGGCGATTGGAGCGGCGCAGGCCGTAAAGCGCAATGCCGAAAACAGCAAGGGCGGGAACTCGTCGAGGCCCCAGCGGATCACAATGAAGTTGAAGCCCCACAAGAACGAAACCAGGCAAAGCAAGGCAATATCTTTGAGACGCATAGGCGTGATCCGCTGAGGCATTGATGTTACTCAGCCGCTTCGCGCAGATGATCGTTTACCGGCGCGCCGCCGATGACGACCGTCCGCTGCGGAATTTTGTCGAAGGACGTTTCCGGGATCTCGTACATCTTGGCCAGCGTCGCGTTGGGCACCCCGGAGAACATCTCCGAGAACTCGATGGTCTGGGGTTCTTCGTGAGAAAGAACGACGAGGAACGAGAGCGGTTCGTCGGCAAGGTTTTCGATCCAGTGCAGATATCCCTGCGGCACGAAGGAAATGTCGCCAGGATCGAGCTCGAGGTAATGCGTTTCACCTTCCGGACCAACGATACCGACCAGCCCCTTTCCAGAGATGCAGTAGTCCAACTGGTTGGCGTTGGGATGGATATGCGGTTCGCGCACGCCGCCCGGCTGGATCTCGAGGGCTTGAACGGCAAGCCCCTTCAACACAGGGAAGTTCTTGGCATTTGCCCGATAGAAATCACCAGCAGGAAATGACTTGAAGACGTTGGCCTTGAAAGGAAAGCTATTCGACATGGATAATCCCCTTGGTTGTGTGCGACACGCGCCAACGGATGCTGGTCGCGTTCAAGCGTGCAGCAGCTTCTTGTGTCCATTGTGATTTCAGGTTGATGTTTCACGGCTTCCCAAGCCGTGTATAGAATTGCTATCGCCTTGACTTAACAAGAACAATAGAATTTTATTTAACTGTTAGGTCAATTAGGATGAACTATTCCGATGGCGAACCTACGCAATATCGATCCGTTTCTGCTCCAAGTCTTTGTTGCAATTTCAGATAGCGGCAGTTTCTCTGCCGCTGCAGAAAAAGTAGGACGCACCAAGTCCGCAGTCAGCATGCAAATGAAGCGTCTGGAAGCTTTGTTCGAGCACACGCCGATCTTCGAATTCAATGGTCGGACGAAGCGCCTTACAGAAAAAGGAGAGCAACTTTTAGTCCACTCCAGGGCGATCCTTCAGCTAAATGACACGCTATGGCAGAAGATGGCTCAGGCACACGGACCAGGAACGGTCCGGCTTGGTGCACCTGATGACTATGCTTACGCCCTGCTTCCCAACATTCTCGAACGGTTCGGACAGCGCTTCCCGCAGGTTCAGGTCGAATTAACATGCGAGCCGAGTGAGGAGCTTGCAGAACGGATAGCGCGCCACGAGATTGATCTCGCCGTCGTGACCAGACGACCCCATGATGATGTTTCACAGGTGGTCCGAATGGAGCCGGTCGTTTGGGCGAAAGCAAAGGGAAAGCCGATCGACCTCACCCAGCCACTACCGCTTGCTGTGTTTCAGCCAGGATGTGTCACGAGAACGCAGGCAATTGAAGCCTGCGCGACGGCTAACCGGGAATACCGCATTGCCTATACCAGCCACAGCTTGGCAGGCATCCTCTCTCCCGTGCGTGCGGGTCTTGCGATCGCAGCAATTGCCCAATGCTCGGTGCCCGACGATTTGGAAATCGTTGAGTTCGACAGAACTCTTCCAGAGCTGAAGGGGATTGATCTCGCCTTGATGAAGAGTAAGCGCCATGGACAGACAGCCTTCGTCCAGCACCTGACCGAAGAAATCTGCACCAGTCTGCGACATCGGCCTGTGCAAAATCGAATCCAGCCTGCCTGCTGATCAGGTCTGCAGATCGTTCCCCATTGCGTCAACGAACCAGGCACGCCGAAGGAAACACACCTAATCCCTCTGTCTATGTGCCGGTTTTCGCGCCAGTTTGATTCATTTTCCAATTTTGTTGCGTTCCGCTCGCGCAAGATAAAATTGTTGCCGGACAATCGACCGCACCGGATCTGGTGGGACAGCGCGAAATGGAAAATCGGGTTAAATCTTGCTCAAACTTAACATCCTGACATACCGCTAAACGGTCAAGGAAGGCCCTTGTCAAGCCACTGAGCGTTCCCGCAAGGGTTATAATAGCTTGAATACCCCCCGAGCGTCTTGCGGTTCCGTAACTGGGGCGCCATACAGGCGCGATCATGAAAGACACCAAAATATTCGTCGGTCTAAGATCCACGCGTAAAGCACCCGTCACCAGAAATGACATCAGTGGCCCTAAATGTCAGTGGGAAGGTTGCGGCAAGACCGGCAGCCATCGAGCTCCCGTTGGGCAAGAGGCCGAAGGCCTCTTTCTCCAGTTTTGCCTCGAGCATGTGAAACAATACAATAGCGGCTACAATTATTCGGCCAGCCTTTCGACGCCTGAAGTTGCCCGATATCAAAGAGAGGCAGCGACTGGGCTACGTGCGACTGGTGGCAGCGAGGCACCGCAAGCGCGTGAGATGCCGCTTCCCTCCACGGCGCGCTCCGGATCGGCCAAGGTTTGGAACGCCCGCAAGACGGCCGCACAACGTCAGACCGAAAAGGTCGCCGCTCAAACCCGAAAGCTGAAGGTTCTTGAAGCGAAGGCGTTTGAAACACTTGGTCTCCCATCGGATGCGGCTGCCGATGAAATCAAGCAGCGCTACAAGCAAAGGCTCATGATGTACCATCCTGACGTCAATCAAGGAGACCGCAACGCCGAAGCAGAGCTGCGAGCTTCCATAGAGGCGCATAGGATCCTGAAGCTCAACGGTTTCTGCTGACCGTATTTGAAATTCTACATGAGCTTAATCTGGACTGGCTATGAATTCCTCAATGACGTTACTACGCCTTGAACGGAATCGAACCGCCGACCCCGTTATTTGGCCGATAAGTTCGCGTTGAATTTCAGTATAGGGGCAACTACTTGCCCTCGGGAATGGCTTATATGGGGCCGGAGAACGAACCCGCTGCGCGGGAGGGCGTCTGCGGTTGAGGTAGCGGGCGCAGGCTGGAGTCGGCGCCTGGATTGAACGTCGCCCGGCAAGGGCAGAGCATGACGAGCTTCTTCAACAAAGGAGCCTGATCATGCAGTACCCCGATCTCGACACACCTATCAGCCCGCTGCGCCAGCGGTTGATCGACGATATGAACATGCGGCGTTTCTCACGCGAAACGCAGCGCAACTATCTTCGCGATATTGGACGCCTCGCAGCCTTCCTCGGGCGGTCACCAGACACGGCGACTGCCGATGATCTGCGTCGGTTCCAGATCGAGCAGCAGAACGATGGCGTACCCGTTCCGACAATGAACAGCATCGTGTCGGCGTTGCGCTTCCTCTTTACCCAGACCCTCGACCGTCCGGACCTGGCGCGCAGGCTTGTCCGGCTGGCGCATCCTCGAAACCTGCCTGTGGTACTGAGCCGCGACGAGGTTGCCCGGTTGCTCAATGCCACCACTTGCCTCAAGCATCAGGCCGCATTGTCGGTCGCCTATGGCGCCGGCCTTCGTGTCGCTGAGGTCTCCATGCTGAAGGTCACCGATGTCGACAGTGAGCGGATGGTCCTGCGGGTCGAGCGCGGCAAGGGCGGGCGCTATCGCAATGCCATGCTTTCTGAGGATCTGCTTACCTTGTTGCGCGAGTGGTGGAAGGTGGGGCGTCAGCAGGGTGTGATGCATCGCAACGGTTGGTTATTCCCAGGACAGCACGCGATGAAGCCTATCAGTACGCGGCAGCTCTATCGTGTTGTCGTGGAAGCGGCACGGGCCGCCGACATTGCCAAGCGGGTCGGACCGCATACGTTGCGCCATAGCTTCGCCACTCACCTGCTGGAGGACGGCACAGACATCAGGATCATCCAGGTCCTTCTCGGACACGCAAAACTCAACAACACCGCCCTCTACGCCAAGGTGGCGACCAAGACTGTTCGGACGGTTACCAGCCCGTTCGACAAGCTCGGCCTGTTCAAGCCGGAGGAAGCCTTCCCCGACGGTTGAGCCTTGCGTGCCTCGATCGAGGTCGCCGACATCTTCCGTGTCGCCGGGGCTGCGTATCGGCGCGCGCATGCAGGACATCTGAGCCTGCCGCAACTGAAGGTAATGTCGGCGATCGAGAACTGCCGCACCGCTGCCCTTGGTGGTCACGTCGAGGCCTGCGAGGATTGCGGCCAGTGGCGGATCGCCTACAACTCCTGCCGCAACCGGCACTGTCCGAAGTGCCAGGGTGCCGCTGCGCGAACATGGCTCGCCGAACGTGAGGCCGATCTTCTTCCGGTGGGCTACTTCCACGTCGTGTTTACGCTGCCTGCAGAGGTTGCCGATATAGCGTTCCAGAACAAAGCGCTCGTCTATGACCTGCTGTTCAAGGCGGCGTCGGAGACGATGCTGACCATCGCGGCCGATCGCAAACATCTCGGCGCGCGAATTGGCATCACCGCCGTGCTCCACACATGGGGATCGGCGATGACGCATCACCCGCATGTTCACATGATCGTTCCGGGTGGCGGGATCACGCCAGACGGAAGCCGATGGATATCATCGCGCCCGACTTTCCTGCTTCCCGTACGGGTACTCGGCAAACTGTTCCGACGATTGTTCCTTGCCCGACTGGTCGCTCTGCACGATGCCGGGCGGCTTGGCTTCTTCGGTGCTCTTGCCCATCTCGCCGAGCGGCAGGCCTTCTTGCGACATCTATCGCCAGTTCGGAAAAAGCGCTGGGTGGTCTATGCCAAGGCGCCCTTCGCAGGACCGGAAGCAGTGCTCGCCTACCTGTCACGCTACACCCATCGGGTCGCAATCTCGAACCGCCGACTGATCGCCTTTAACGACACTGGCGTCACCTTCCGCTACAAAGACTACCGTCGCGACGGTCGCGATCGGCAGCAGGTCATGACGCTCGCCGTCGATGAGTTCATCCGCCGCTTCCTGCTCCATGTCTTGCCGCGCGGCTTCCACCGCATCCGGCACTACGGCCTTCTCGCAGGCTCTGCCCGAAAGACCAGCCTTGCGCTTGCGCGCGAACTCCTGCACGTCGCCGCACCTGCCGATGAGGCCGATCCAGGCGAACACGATGACTTCCGCCCGCCATGCTTCTGCTGTGGCGGGCGAATGATCGTCGTCGAGGTTTTTGCACGCTGGAAGCAACCGCGAGGACCACCACAAGCAACAAAGACGACCCGGGAGGCAGCTTCATGACCCGCCATGAAATGGCTAAAACCTCAGCCGCAGGCATCACGCCTCCGGCGACAAACCGACATGCGTCCGTGGGGATCAACGCCGTCGACAGTGTTGCGGCGAGCCGGGCGCCGGGCTGTCAAAGACGCACGGGTGCGAAACCAAGCGGCCTGTCCGTAGCCATCGATCAACTTCCTGGCTGTAGTCTCGCCACCCCGCGCCTCAGCCGAAAAGCGAAATCTCCATAGCATCCGCCTGTGGTCCGCGGGTTCCTTCCTCGGGGACTTTCGTACGCCTGCCGGCGCCCGAAACTCTTCACGATTGCCGACTGTCCGGTATAGGCGCCATGTAGAAATAGCCGCCACAGTGGGGAGGCTCACCTTGATTACCACCACCCAAAATCGAGCAAAAAAAGCGCAGCCACAGACTGCGATTACTTCTTTCACTGCTATCCCATTTCAATGCAATCCAAAAAGCTCGAGCAGCTCCTCCCGCTGGCGCACGAAACCTGAATCGCTGCGGTCTCGGGCCTGATGGCGCGGAGACTTGTAAATCTCCTCTCTGCTCCCGTGCGAATTTTGAGCTTGCCACGCCTCAAGTGCATTCAAACCGTTGGTGTGTCGCTCGATTGGGATCAACAAATCACACCAGGGCAACGGTACAATAGCCCCACAGTCTTGGACAACAATATCTATCGAAGCGCTCTCAAGGCGTTCAGAATAACCGCGACGTCGATCACTTCCTGCGTCAACGCCCCCTGAACCGGCGGCAGATAGCCGAGGCTGGCGAACGCCATGGCGCAAAGCGATAGTCCGAGACCCGCTACGACACTTTGTAGGGCGATCGCACGGCTGCGGCGCGCGACCGCCATGGCCTTCACCAGCGGCGCGAGTTCATCCACCAGCAGAACCACACCGGCCGCTTCAGAGGACGAAGCGGTTCCGTGTGCGCCCATCGCAACGCCAACATCGGCGGCGGCAAGCGCCGGAGCATCGTTGACGCCGTCCCCCACCATCATGACCGGGCCGTTGACGATCTCGTTGCGCACTGCGGCAACCTTGGCGTCCGGCGACAGATCGCCCAGAACGAGGTCGAAGCCAAGTTGCTTGCCCACTTTCGAGGCGATGTCACTGCGGTCCCCGGATGCCAGCACCAGCCGCCGGACCCCGGCCCGTCGCAATTCATCCAACATCGGCTTCGCGTCGGCACGGACCTGATCCTGCAGCACGATGATGCCTGCCACCTTGCCATCGATGCCAACCGCCACGGTCATCGCAGCAGGATCCATATCCTGCAGCAGATCATCCGCCCGAATATTGCCGCTCTTACCCGCAACGAAACCATTCCCGCCAACAAGGATCTGGCGACCATCCACAAGTCCCTCGATACCAGTTCCGGGTGTTTCCACCACCGCAACCGGGACGGACAGAATCAGCCCACCTGCCTGTGCGGCCTTGATCAGGGCCGTTGCAACGACATGGCCCGATGCCTGATCGAGACTGGCTGCGGCTTTGAGGACATCCGCCTCTGCAAAGCCAGCGCGCGTCCTGATCTCGGTGATGACCGCCTGCCCGTGCGTGACTGTTCCGGTCTTATCGAGGATCACGGTCCGCACCCGCGACAGCGCCTCCAGCACACCACCACCCTTGACCAGAACCCCCATACGGGCCGTGCGCGACATTCCCGAGATGAGCGCAACCGGAACGGCGAGGATAAGCGGACAGGGTGTCGCGACAACAAGCACGGAGAGTACGCGGATCGTGTCCTGCGTGAGAAACCAGGTGATTGCAGCGATCGCGACCGTCAGCGCCAGAAAACCGATCGCGTAGCGGTCTGCCATGCGCACCATTGGCGCCTTGCCGGATTGAGCTGCCTCGACCAGTCGCACGATGCCCGCATACGTGCTCTCGGCAGCCGGGCGGATTGCAACAAGCTCGAACGCAGCGCCGGCAGAGGCTGAACCGCTCAGCGCTTCGCTGCCTTTCAGAATGGTCTGCGGAAGAGATTCGCCCGTGAGAGCCGACAGATCGAGTACGGCAACATCGCTTGCCACGCGACCATCGACCGGCAGGACATCACCCTGGCGAATGAGAAGCCGGTCTCCCGGTTTGATATCAGCGATCGGCACCTGTTCCAGCGCGTCACCAGCAAACCGCATGGCGGTTTGCGCGACGCGGCCCATCAGCGCCGTCATCTCCCTCTTTGCCCGACCCTGCGCAAAATCCTCGAGAAGCTGCCCGCCCGCATACATCATTGCCACGACATTCGCCGCCAGGGGTTCACCAAACGCCAAGGCTGCGGACATCGAAAGCGCAGCCACGATATCAAGCCCGATATCACCCTTTCGCAGAGAGATGACGATCTGGGCGAACAATCCCAGCAGGACAGGTGCGGTCGCTGCGGACCAGACCCAGCCAGCCTCCACTGGCTGGGCAAACCAGTACAGCAAGCCACCGACCAACAACCCCATTGCGGCAATTCCGATCAATATCCGGGACTGCTGGCGATGGAGGATTTCTCCGATATGAAGCGTCATTGCTTTTCCTTGTGCCCCAAGGGCGGCGTGACTTCATCTAGGCCTGCAATTGCACCTTACCGCTCCTTTCCTCCGATCCATTTGATCTTGATCCTGACGTCGTCTTCGCGGCTGAAGTTTTCGTAGCGGCCGCCGCAACAGTCATATCAAGGCGACCAACCAGCTATTTGAACTCGCCTGCGAACCGGGGTAGGGCCGCAGAACATGGCTCTCATCAAACACATAGCCATGGCCCTTGTCCGAAACCCGAACGACAAGCACAGCCTCAAGGTCAGGCGCAAAAAGGCCAACCCGAATGACGAATACCTCCAAAAGCTCATAGCCCAGACGGAAAATTAACCTGAAGCGATTCCCTTCGCCCCAGACAACCAATTGGAAGCGACTTAGGCTGGATCAGAACGCTCTCAACCCGATAGCGTCATCGCCACGTCATACGCATGCGCTACACACGATTCATTCGAATGAATCGGACGACGTGCATGCAAAGAGACAGTTGGCAGATCATTCGAGACCGCTTGGCCGGCGACATCACCTCGGGCAAGCTTGCTCCTGGCGCGCGCCTGCCGACAGAACCGGAGCTCTGCGTGGCATTTGGTGTTGGCCGGCATTCGGTGCGGCGGGCTGTTGCCTCTCTCGCGGTGGAGGGCAAGCTCCGGGTCGAGCAGGGACGTGGGACCTTCGTTGAAGCGGCGCCGCTCATCATCTATAACATCAGCCGGCGCACCCGCTTTCGCCAGAACCTTCTGGAACAGGGTATTGCGCCCGCAGGCGAACATCTTTCGGCCGAGATCATACCGGCACCGGCAAGGGTGGCTCAGGCGCTTGGTCTTGCCGAGGATACGCTCGTTCACCGCATCATGCGCCGCGGCTTTGCGGACGGAGTGCCGATCAGTCTGGGAATGGCCTTTCACGAAGCGGCACTTTTCGCCGACCTCGGCGCCCGACGCGCTGCGGGCACCTCCGTAACTGAAATCTATCGCGATCACGGGATTACCGACTATTTCCGCAAGCGCACGACCATCTTCACAAGGCGGCCGGAACCCGATGAGGCAAGACTGCTCAGCCAGCATGTCGATCATCCCGTTATTGTGCTGACTAAGACGGACGTAACCGCCGACGGCCGAGCGATCGGTTACTCGGAAGCAGTCTGGGCCGGAGACCGCGTGCAGTTCAGTTTTGATACCCTCGACGACCCAGACCCCTCCCCGTCCTCCCGCGACTAGGTTCGGTCCGCGAAAGGAATAATGATGATTGATGAAATGACCGGCGTCGCCAACACTGGAATGCCTTGCCATGCCCATCTTCTCGACACTCTGGCGCGTGCCGATGACGGCGCGCTGAAGACCTTCGCCGAGGACGTGCTTCCCCTGCTTGGCGAGATCGAAGTGGTTCAAAGCCGCACCGGGCTTGTCATGCTCCCCATGCGCGACACCGTTGCCGGCACCGATTTTCATCTCGGTGAGGTGCTTGTCGCGGAAGCCCATATCCGGGTCAAAGGCGGGGAGACCGAAGGCTATGGCATGGTCATCGGCCGCGATCTTGAGCGCGCCATGGCTATGGCCGTGATCGACGCCGCAGCGATGGCGGGAGCGGACAAAGAGCGTCTCGCGCACTTCGTCGAGGCGCAAGCTACGCGCATTTTGACGGCCGACGAACAGCGTCTGCGTGCAGTTGAAGCGACACGCGTCGAGATGGAGACGTTCTGATGACGATCCAAAGTCCCAAAACGCACCCTGATCTTTTCGTGCCAGTTCGAAATCTGTCCGAGGCACGCGCAAACGCCACCTATGAAGCCCTGATGTGGGCGCTCGCGCGGCCTGGCGAGATCCGGTCGTTGCCGGGTAGCGATCCTTACGCGCTTGCAGAAACCCTTGTCGATCGGGAATGCCGGGTCTTCGCCTGTGATGACAGTCTCTCCGAAAGGATTGCCGCAACCGGCGCCTATCTCACGCCCGCGGCTGAGGCAGATCACGCCTTCCTTGCGCTCGATACGCCAGACGGTCTCGCTGCACTGCGCGACGTGCCGACCGGTTCGCATCTCTATCCGGATGAAGGGGCAACCGTTTTCGCTCCAGCCGATATCGGAAGCGGTCGGGGTCTCCGGCTGTCAGGCCCCGGCATCGAAGGCGCCGTGGAGATCTGGATCGGCGGCATCCCGGACGAAGTCTGGACGATCCGGAGTGCCCGCTGCGAATATCCGATTGGCTTCGAACTCTTCTTGATCGACGGCGACAGAGTGCTCGGCCTGCCGCGATCCGCAACGATTGAGGTGCTGTGATGGCCTATGTGGCGACCCGTGGCGGTGAGCGCGCCATAGAACAGTCCGAGAGGCTTTATCGTGCCGGTCTCGGCGACATCGATGCACAGCGTGTGGCGGCCATCCGCCAGGCGCTGCCCTGGCTGATCGACCGGGTGATGGGCGAAGCCTCGCTCTATGAGCCGGATCTGGCAGCGCTTGCGCTGGCACAGTCCGGCGGCGATCTGTACGAGACGGTTCTTTTGCTGCGCGCCTGGCGCACCACCCAGCCGCGGCTTGCGATCGCAGAGCCGGTCACGCAGGAGAGCCTGTTTACCGTGCGGCGGATCTCTGCCGCCTTCAAGGACATTCCGGGTGGTCAGATCCTAGGTCCGACGCTTGATTATTCCCACCGCCTGCTGGCAACCAGCGTGTTGGAGGGGCAGCCGTTTGTTCCAACTCCGGTGGAACCCGCCGCCAGTCCCGCGCCGGCCCATCAGCCGTCTCTTGCGGCCTGGCAGAAGGCCGTCGGATTGGTTGCCGATGTTTCCGCCACGCCCGTAGCCCCGGAAGACATTCCGGACCTGACCCGGCAACCGCTGCTTTTCCCCGCAAAGCGGGCGCATACGCTGCAGAGCCTGGCAAGGGCCGATACCGGCGGGGTGTTGGCGCTCGGTTATTCGGCCATGCGCGGTTACGGCAATGCCCATCCGACCGTCAATGAACTGCGCCTCGCCGAGGCAGAGCTAAGGGTACGCCACCCGCGCGGCACGGTGTTCTCTGCCGGGCGCGTGAAAGTTTCCCAAGCTGAGGTCACCAACAAGGGGAAGTCGGGCAAGCTCGAACTCGGCTTCTGCGCGACGCTCGGTTGGAACGAGGTCAAGGTTATTGCCGGCGCAACGCTGGATCTTAACGCGCCGGCCGCGCCAAAAAACTCGCCGGTCAACGAGGAGTTCTTCCTCTACCACACAGAGCCGGTAGAGGCCTCGGGCTTCTGCATCCACTTCAAGCTGCCGCATTACGTCACCTTCCAGTCCTCGCTGGATGCGCTGCGCGACGCCAAGGCCGGGACGGCTGCGCCTGCCACATCCTCAACCATCCAGCGCCAGGAGGAGCCGGCATGAGTCTTTCAAACCTCACCAGGCCATGGGAAGCCTTCAGCTACGGCTTCCTCGACGCGTCCGCCAAACGCGAAATGCGTCGCAAGATGCTGAAGGCGATTGCGGTTCCCGGCTGCCAAATGCCCTATGCCAGCCGCGAAGTACCCATCGCCCGAGGCTGGGGAACCGGCGGATTGCAGGTAACGCTGACACTGATCAAGCCGTCGTCGTCGATCAAGGTCATTGATCAGGGCGCCGATGACGGCGTCAATGCCGCCTCGATCCGCCGTTTCATCGCCCGCGTCTCTGGCGCCTCCGAGACGATGGATACGCTGGAAGCCTCCATTCTACAGAGCCGTCACCGTATTCCCGAGGAAAAACTGCGGGACGACCAGATCCTGGTGCTGCAGGTTCCAAACCCGGAACCGTTGCGCCCGGTGGAGCCCAACATGTCGACGGCACGCGAAATGCATGCAGATGCCGATTACAGCCGGCTGTGGCTGACCCTCTACGAGCAGATCGTGCGCTCCGGCCGCATCATGCAGGGCGCCGCCTATCCGGCGCTGGTCAATGGTCGGCATGTGATGACACCATCACCGATCCCCCGCTGGGACGTACCAAAGCTCCACATGGCGCGGCACCTCACCTTCCTCTCCGCCGGTCGTGAGAAGCGGCTGTTTGCCGTGCCACCGTTTACCCGCGTGGAACCGCTGGTCTTCTCCGACGTGCCTTACAAGGTGGAGGACCACGCAAGCCTCACCTGCGACCGCTCCGGTGTGAAAGGCTACTTCATGAACGAGATCCCGAAGGACGACGGGACGTCGGCGCACGAACTGTCGGACAGCCAGTTCGGCGTCAAGGCGATCCGCCGCGCCGAGGGCGAGACGGTTGCGACAGGCGACACCTGGTACACGAATGGAAAGCTCACCCCATGACGCTTCAGGACACGCACATGACCGCTGCTTCCCTGCAGCAATTGCCGCCGCAGCTGATGACCACGCCGCCGCTGCTCTCGATGACCGATATCGGCAAACGCTACGGCGACGTCGTCGCCCTTCAGGATGTGTCGGCCAAGGTCTATCCGGGCGAGGTGCTGGGTATCGTGGGCGAGAGCGGCTCGGGAAAATCCACGCTACTGCGGATGATGAACCTGGAGGATACGCCCGACAGCGGAGACTACAGGCTCGACCTTCCGGGCCTGAGCGGCAATCTCTTTCACCTTGACCGCTTCGAGCGCCGCATGCTCTGCGCCCGCCGGATCGGGATCGTCTATCAGAACCCGCATCTCGGCCTGCTGATGACCTATACCAGTTCCGGCAATGTGGCGGAACGGCTGCTGATTGCCGGCGAGCGCAGTTTCGAGGCCCTGCGCGGACGGGCGCGCGAGGCCCTCGACGCTTCCGAATTCCCTCTTTCCCGCATGGATGCGCGGCCGATGGAGCTTTCGGGCGGCATGCAGCAGCGCGTGCAGCTTGCCAAGGCCATCGCGCTCGAGCCCGCGCTTCTGTTGCTGGATGAGCCGACGACCGGTCTCGACGTCAGCGTCCAGGCACTGGTGCTCGATACCCTGAAACGGCTGCAGCGTGACCGGGCGATCACCATGGTAATCGTCAGCCATGACCTTGGCGTCATACGAACGATGGCGGACCGGGTTATGGTCATGCGGCGCGGCCGTGTTGTGGAGGAAGGGCTGGTCGACCAGGTCTTCCAGGACCCGCAGCACGAATATACCCAGCAACTTGTCCACGCGAAACTGTGAGGTGGTGATGCAGCCCGTTCTCGAAGTCGAAGGTCTCGCCAAGACCTTTCACATGCATCATCTGGACCAGCGCCTGCACGCCTTTTCCGGCATCGGTTTCACGCTTCACGCCGGCGAGTTCCTGCTCCTCAAGGGGGCGAATGGTGTGGGCAAATCGACGCTGCTGCGCACGCTCTATCGCAGCTATCTGCCGCGCTCCGGCCATGTCTGGTATCACACGGCAGAGGGGCGGATCGATCTCGCCTGCGCAGCCGATGTCGATATCGCCCTGCTCAGACGCCGCGAGATCGGTTTCGTCACGCAGTTCCTCATCGCTCGCCCGCGCGTCGCAGCTGAAGACATCGTTGCCGAACCGCTCCGTCAGGCAGGCATTGCACCGGCAGAGGCGCTGAACGAAGCGCGCCGCTGGCTCGAAGCATTCGGCGTCAAACGTGATCTCTGGCGCGCCTACCCCACCACCTTTTCCGGTGGCGAACAACAGAAGGTGAACCTGGCCCGTGCGCTGATCCTGCCGCAACGCCTGCTGCTGCTCGACGAGCCGACAGCCTCGCTCGACGTCAATGCCCGCGCCGCGCTGGTGCGCCGGCTTGCCGATCTGAAGGCACTAGGTGTTGCCATGATCGGCGTCTTCCATCATCCCGGCGACGTGGCAGGCCTCGTCGACCGCGACATTGAACTGAAAGCCGAGGAGATAGACGGCCATGTGGATATCTGATTTTCGCGTCGTACTGGCAGACCGCGTCATCGAGCGCGGCTCCATCCGGGTCGAGGCCGGCAAAATAGCGGAGATTGCCGATACGCCGGTGGTCGGCGCCGAACTCTTCGGCGATGGCCTTCTGCTTCTTCCCGGCTTCGTTGACATGCATGGTGACATGGTGGAGCGCGAGGTGGAGCCGCGGCCGAATGTGCCGATGCCCCTGGAACTGGGCCTGCGCGACCTCGATCGGCGGCTGGCGGTGGCCGGCATCACGACCGCCTATGCGGCCGTTTCCTTCAGCCCCTCCTCCACCTACGGCCATCTGCGCAGCTACGAGCACACCAGCGCCATCATCCGCGCGCTGAAATCGATGGGGCCGCAACTGCTTGTCGATCACCGGGTTCACGCCCGCTTCGAGATCACCTTTCCGAAGGCCTTGAGCGTTATCGAGGCACTCATTGCCGAAGGTGCGGTGGACCTGATCTCGCTGACCGACCACACACCCGGACAGGGCCAGTACCGCGACATAGAACGGCATGTCGAAAAGATGGTCCGCGAGCGGGGTCTGAGCCGGGAGGAAGCTTCCCAGTCGATCGCCAAGCGTATCGAGGAGCGCACCCAGCCCGCCGAAATCATGGCGCAAACTTTGAGCGCGATCTCCGAAACCTGCCGTGCCCATGGCGTGGCGCTTGCCAGCCACGACGATGACACGCCCGCAAAGGTCGCGCTGATGCAGGATCTGGGTGCCGCAATCAGCGAATTTCCGGTGACGCTGGAAGCCGCGTGCGAAGCCCGCGCCAGAGGGCTCGCGACGGCCATGGGTGCGCCGAATGCGTTGCGCGGGCAGTCCTATTCCGGCAACCTTTCTGCACGGCAGGCGCATGCCGAGGGCGTGCTGGATATCCTCGCTTCCGACTATCACCCGTCTGCGATCCTGCCGGCGATCCTGGAACTGGCAAAGGCCGATCAGGCCGGTCTTGCCGGTGCCACCCGCCTTGCAACGCTCAACCCTGCAAAAGCACTCGGTCTGTCGGATCGAGGAGAGATCGCGCTTGGCAAACAGGCCGATTTCGTCATCGCCGACGACAGCGGAATCGGCCATGTGCGCGCGACGATCCGCAGTGGCGGCAAGATCTATTCCGACGGATCGATCACCCGCACCCGTGCGGCCTGATCGCACGTCATCTGACCAGGCTCGGGCCGGCGGCGAAAGCTGCCGGCCCTTCTTGTGGCGCCTGTCTGGCGCACTGTAACCCTTGGCCCGACCACTGTCTCCTTGGCTTCATGGCGGCGTCACAAATCCGCAAGAATAAATTCATTCGAATGATATCGCGCTGTCACAGACGAGGGCCAGCATTGGCCCCATGGAAAAGCACAATCTCACCCTGAGCGGCCTTGGCCGCAGCTTTGGCTCCACCCGCGCGGTGGACGGCGTCAGCCTCGACATCGGTCCCGGCGAATTTGTCGGGATCATCGGCCGCTCCGGTGCGGGCAAATCCAGCCTTTTGCGGCTGGTCAATCGACTGGTCGAACCGACCGATGGCCGCATCACTTTTGGCGGCCAGGAAGTTACGGCGCTCAAGGGCCGGTCCTTGCGCGAATGGCGGCGCCAGTGCGCGATGATCTTCCAGCAGTTCAACCTGATCGACCGCCTCGACGTCCTCACCAATGTGCTGGTCGGCCGGCTTGCCGCACATGGCTTCGCCAGCTCGATGGCCATGCATTTCACCGATGCGGAACGGGCACTGGCGATCCGGGCACTTGATCGCCTGGATCTCGCACCCCAGGCGCTCCAGAAGGCGGGCACGCTCTCTGGCGGACAGCAGCAGCGCGTGGCGATTGCCCGCGCCCTGGTGCAGAACCCCCGCATCCTCCTGGCAGATGAGCCCATCGCCAGCCTCGATCCCGGCAATGCGACCCGCGTGATGGACGCGCTGCGTTCGATCAACAACGAGGACGGCATCACCGTCCTCGTCAACCTGCACACGCTGGATACGGCGCGGGCCTATTGCGACCGCATCATCGGCATGCGCGCCGGTCGCGTCATCTTCGACGGCGGCGCCCACCAACTCACCGGCGAGGTCGTCCGCGATATCTATGGCAGCGACGATCTCGGCGAATTCAACGAATCCGTAACCTCGACGGCAATCCGCCCGGCGGTTGACGCCTGACCCTTACCCCAATGGAGAAACCCATGCGATTTCTTGCCGCCACCGCGCTTCTCGCCCTCGTATCCGTTCCCGCGATCGCCGCCGACTGGAAGACCGACTACAAGGTCGTCCGCTTCGGCGTCACCTCGGCCGAGAACGAAAAGGACCGCCTCGCCCGTTACCAGCCGTTCAAGGACTACCTGAAGCGCACGCTTGGCGTCGATGTCGAGATCTTCACCGCCGGCAGCTATGACGGCGTGATCCAGGCGCTTGCGGCAAACCAGATCGAATTCGCCTTCCTCGGTTCGTCCGCCTATGCCGCCGCGTATACCGAGACCAAGGGCGGCGTCGAACCGCTCTTGACCTCACAGCAGGAAGACGGTTCGACCGGCTATTATTCGATCGTCGCCGTGCGTTGCGATAGCCCCTACAAGAAGATTGAAGACCTGAAGGGCAAGGTTCTCGCCTTCGCCGATCCGGACTCGACCAGCGGTTATGCCGTACCGAACTACAATCTGGTCAAGCAGGGCTTCGAGCCTTCGACCTATTTCTCCGCCACCCCCTTTTCCGGCAGCCATGAAGCGGGTGTGCAGGGCGTGGTCAACGGCCAGTTCGATGCTGCCGCCACCTATATCAACAACGAAAAGAGCGGCATCCCCCAGCGCATGGTCTCCAAGGGCATGATCAAGCCCGGCGAAGTCTGCTGGATCTGGAAGTCACCGGAAATCACCTCCGGTCCGTTCACCGCCCGCAAGAACCTGCCGGCGGAACTGATCAGCGCCATGAAGGATGCGGTGAAGAACGTGCCGACAGCCGATCCGGCAGCCTTCAAGGAAATGAGCGGCGCAGATAGCTCCACCGCCAAGGCCTATGTCGATGTCAACCACGACCGATACCAGTGGATCGTCGACATGCGCGCCTGGCTGAAGGCCCAGCGCAAGAGCTGATCCAACCGGATCCAAGGGCAGGCCTGAAGCGCCTGCCCTTTTCATTCTCTTGGGACAACGCAGCCATGACAGCAGCCCTATCCACCCTACCGCCATCCGCCGCCATCGCCGATTTCGAGCGCGCCTTCGCAGCGCACCGCAATCGCGCCCGGATGCAGAGCGCGCTGGTGGCGATCGTTCTTCTGGCACTTTTCCTTCTGACCGCGGATTTTTCCAACTTCTTCAAGGTAACCCAGGTCACCTTGTCGGATGGGTCGCGCGCCGAACGTTGGATCCTCCTCGCCGGCCTGCCGCGTCTCGGCGAATATCTGGCCAAGACCATCCCGTCACTTGCCTGGGACACGCTGGCTTCCGATATCGCCACCTGGTTCTGGCGCTGGAAGATCTGGGCATGGCTGCTGCTGGAAACGGTTCTGATCGCCTTCATGGCAACGGCGCTCGGTGTTGCTGGCGGTTTCCTCCTGTCCTTTCCGGCATCGCGCAACCTGACGCCCAACCGGTGGGTTCTGACAATCACCAGGCGCTGCCTTGAAGTTGCGCGCACTGTTCCCGAACTCGTCTTCGCCTTGATCTTCGTCTTCTGTTTCGGCGTCGGACCCATGGCCGGGGTGCTGGCGATCGCGCTTCACACCTGCGGTTCGCTCGGCAAACTGTATTCCGAGGCCAATGAGAACCTCGACATGCGGCCGCTGGAGGGCGTCAAATCTTCGGGCGGCAGCTGGGCGGACCAGATCCGCTACGGCGCGGTGCCGCAGGTCCTGCCCAACATCATCAGCTACACGCTGCTGCGCTTCGAGATCAACGTCCGCTCCTCCTCGATCATCGGTTATGTCGGCGCCGGTGGCCTTGGCCAGGAATTGCGCACGGCTGTATCCCTCCAGGAATATACAGACCTGTCCGCCCTCTTCATCATCATTTTCCTCGCCGTCTTCGCCATCGACTGGGGCTCGGAAAAGCTGCGCCACAGGCTCATCGGCCTTGAAAGGACCTGACGATGCAGACCATGATTTCATCGACGGAAATTGCCGACTGGCGTGATCGGGTGCCGCAGGCGTTTCGGCAACCTCTCTCGGTCCGCCTGCGGCGCCTTGCGCTCATCACCGGATTTGCCGCCCTGTTTGCATGGTGCCTCTACGATTTCGGTTTCTCACCGGAGCGCATCGTCACGGGGCTGGGGCGGCTCGGACGCGTGCTCTCCTTCATGTTCCCGCCGCATGTCTGGACCGAATGGGATGAGATCGCCGCGATCCTCGAAGGGCTTGGCGAGACCCTCTCCATGGCCTTCCTCGGCACCATTTTGGGTGCGATCCTGGCCTTCCCGCTGTCCTTCCTTGGCGCCAAGACGATCAACCGGCTGCCGCTGCTGCGGTTTGGGGTGCGTCGTGGGTTCGACATCATCCGTGCCTTCGAAACGCTGATCCTGGCGCTGGTCTTCATACGCGCCTTCGGGCTTGGACCTCTGGCCGGCGTCATGGCCATTGCCGTCAGCGAGGTCGGCGTGCTGGCAAAGCTCTATGCGGAAGCCATCGAGAACATTTCCAGCAAGCCGGTGGAAGGGGTCGTCGCCTCAGGCGGTTCGCGCCTGCAGGCGATCCGCTTTGCCATGATGCCCCAGGTCTTGCCGGTACTTTTGTCGATCACACTCTACAACTTCGAATCCAACGTGCGCTCCGGCACCATCCTCGGCATCGTCGGCGCCGGCGGCATCGGCTTCCTCCTGTCAGACCGCATCGGTGCCTATCGATGGGACGAGGCCTGGTCGATCATCCTGCTGATCATCGTGATGGTCTATGTGATCGATGCCCTGTCGGCCGACATCCGCACCCGTTTCATCGGCACGATGGGGACAACACGATGAAGATGTTGAGCGAACAGCCGACCATCCACGAAACCGCCAGCGTGATCGGCTGCGACCTCGGCCGCTGGACCGAGATCCAGGCCCATGTGAGCATGCGCGACAGCCAGTTCGGCGACTATTCCTATATCGTCAAAGGCGGCAATGTCGTCTGGTCGACGATCGGCAAGTTCTGCTCGATCGCCGAAGGGGCCCGGATCAACCCCGGCAATCACGCCACCTGGCGCGCCAGCCAGCATCATTTCACCTATCGCGCCGCGCAGTATGGTTTAGGCGATGATGACGCTGCGTTCTTCCAGTGGCGCAGGGATCACTGGGTTACCATCGGCCACGATGTGTGGATCGGTCACGGCGTGACCGTGCTGCCCGGCGTGACGATCGGAACAGGCGCGGTCATCGGCGCCGGAGCCGTCGTCTCCAGGGACGTGGAGCCCTACACTATCGTCGGTGGTGTTCCGGCACGCGTGATCAAGCAGCGCTTCAGCAGGGCCCAGGCCGCAGCACTTCTGGAGATCGCCTGGTGGGATTGGTCGCACGATGCCCTCAGCCGCGCACTCGCCGACATCCGCGGGCTGTCGATCGACGCCTTCATCGAGAAATATCGGCCGGGCACATCCGCGCCGGTCGTCAAACTGGAGGTAGAGGCCGGTGAGTAACTATGTGACTTTGGACGACCTGACCGTCGCCTTCAATGGGGTAACGGTTCTACATGCGATCAACCTCGCCATCGGTCGCGGCGAGACGCTTGGCCTGGTCGGCGAATCTGGCTCCGGCAAGTCAGTGACCTGGCTTGCAGCACTTGGCCTGCTACCGGCAACGGCGAAAGTCACCGGTCGCGCCACGCTCGATGGACAAAACCTCGTCGGCATGTCCCCGCCCGCGCTGCGCCGGATCCGCGGCGGGCGCATTGCCATGATCTTCCAGGACCCCGCCAGCGCGTTGAACCCGATGCTGACGATCGGCAGTCAAATCGAGGAAGCACTCAAGTTGCATCGCGGCCTAACCGGTCGGTCGGCAAAGGCGGAAGCGCGTCGCCTGCTCGACCTCGTTGGCATTCCTGATGCAGGGCGACGGCTTTCCGCCTACCCGCACGAGCTTTCAGGCGGCCAGAACCAGCGCGTCATGATCGCCATGGCGCTGGCCGGCGAGCCCGATCTCCTCATCGCAGACGAACCGACGACGGCGCTCGACGTGACGATCCAGGCGCAGATCCTCGATCTGCTGGCACTTGTGCAAAGGGAGTCGGGCACCGGCCTCGTGCTCATCAGCCATGATCTCGGCGTTGTCGCTCAGACCTGCGACCGCGTCGCGGTCATGTATGCCGGACGCATCGTGGAAGAGGCAAGTGCTGAACAACTGTTCAACAATCCAGCCCATCCCTATAGCCGCGGCCTGATCGACAGTCTGCCGCGTATCGACGGTCCGCGCCGCCGTCTGGTGTCCATCGGTGGTCAGGTGCCTGATCCTCGCGCTCTTCCGACCGGCTGTTCCTTTGCGCCGCGGTGCAGCCGCGCGGTTACCGCCTGCGCAAGCTCGGTACCGACGCTGTCCGGAATAGGCGGCGGTCGAAACCTTGCCTGCTTTGATACGGTCCATCGAGACCGCGCCGCAACAGGGGATGGCGCCCTGCTGGAGCCCGTACTGTCATGAACGCCCCTCTTCTGGAAGCAAGATCGATCGCCAAAGTCTACGACATGCACCGCGGCCTGTTTGCCAAGGCGAAAGGCGTCAGGGCTGTCGATGATGTCTCGCTGAAGCTTAAGCGGGGCGATACGCTCGGCATCGTCGGTGAAAGCGGATCGGGCAAATCCACCACTGGCCGTGTCGTCCTGGGGCTGGAGCCCGCGAGCGGTGGAGACGTGCTATTCGAAGGTAAAGCGATGGCGCCTCATGGAAGCCAGGACTGGCGACAGCTTCGGATGCGTATGCAGATGATCTACCAGGATCCGCTCGGCGCACTTGACCGCCGTTTGTCGGTTGCATCTCAGGTTCGCGAGCCGCTCGACATCCACGGCCTCGGTACGAAGGCGGAACGCGATGCGCGCGTCAGCGAGTTACTGCAGGCGGTCGGGCTGTCTACCAGCGTCACACAACGCTTTCCGCATGAGCTGTCCGGCGGCCAGCGTCAACGGGTGGTGCTTGCCCGCGCTCTCGTATCCAAGCCGGACCTTCTGGTCTGTGACGAGCCTGTCTCTGCGCTTGACGTGTCGATCCAGGCGCAAGTGGTCAACCTGCTGAGCGACCTGCAGGCCGAACTTGGGCTCGCCATGCTGTTCATCAGCCATGACCTACGCGTGGTCCGCCAGGTCAGCCGCCGCATCGCCGTCATGTATCTCGGCCGTATCGTTGAGGAAGGAGATGCCGACGATCTTTTCGCTCGCCCGGAACATCCCTATACGCGCGCCCTTGTGTCCGCCGCCCCGGTACCCGGGCGTCGCATGGCCGACCGCGACATGTTGCAGGGGGAACCACCGAACCCGGCACAACGGCCATCCGGCTGTTCGTTTCATCCGCGCTGCCCGATGTCCGTCGCCCGCTGCCGCAATGAAGTCCCGGATCTTGTTTCGCTCGGCAGTAACCGGCTTGTGGCCTGCCACGTCGCTGGAGGATCATCGTCTGCACGCTCTGTTGCGTCCGCCGACGGCAACGCCCCCGCTTATGCCCTGGAGGGCGCGTTCCGATGACTGTCCAGAGCCTTGTTGCCATTCTCTACCGCATGCTGCGTTCGATCATCACGCTGCTCTTGTGCGTGACGCTGGTTTTCATCGTGTTGCGCACCGCTGGCGACCCCGTCGAACAATTGCTGCCCGCCGAGACGCCGCCTTCCGTGATGGAGGAGTATCGCGTGGCGTGGGGGCTAGATCAGCCACTTTACGTGCAATATCTGGCCTTCCTCGGCAGGGCTGTCGGCGGAGATCTCGGCGTCTCCTTCACCAACGACCTGCCGGTGATCGACGTCATTGCCGAGACGCTGCCGCGGACCCTGCTGCTTGGCATCTCGGCCCTGCTCCTGGCCTCCATCCTCGGCCTCACCTTTGGCATCATCGGTGCGGTGCGACGCGGGGGACCAGTGGATCGCGGCGTGATGGCTTTTGCCGTTCTCGGCTATTCCATGCCCATCTTTTTCCTCGGCATCATGATGATCCTGCTATTTGCGCTGCAACTCCGAGTACTGCCATCCTCCGGCGCAAAGACCTGGATGCATCTCATCATGCCGACGGTCACGCTCGCGCTGCCGCTTGCCGGTCGCATCGCTCGTTTTGCCCGGACCGCCACGCTGGAAGTGATGGGCAAGCAGTTCATCCGCACGGCCCATGCCAAGGGTGCCGGAGAAATCCGGGTGATTTTGCGCCATGCGCTGCCCAATGCCATGGTGCCATTGCTGATGTTTTACGGCATCGAGATCGGTCTCGTGCTTTCGGGTGCCGTGGTAACGGAAACCATCTTTGCTTGGCCGGGTCTTGGCCGGCTGCTGGTCTCCTCCGTCTACAGCCGTGACCTGCCAGTGGTTCAGGGCGTCATCCTGACGGTCACGCTGATCATCGTGCTGTCGAACCTTCTGGTCGATATCCTCCATGCGGTGATCGACCCCAAGGTCAGTCTTGCCCGCACGCTTGGAGGTGCAAAATGACCGCAATCGACAGCGCTTCACCCTCCGGTCGTCGGTTGTTCGACGGCATGCCGATCTCCATCGTTATCAGCCTCGCGTGGCTCGCATTGATGATACTGCTGGCCATCTTTGCCGATCTCGTGGCACCGGCGCATTACACGACGCAGGATCTGCTGGCACGCTTCCATCCTCCGGTGTTGATGGGCGGCTCCTGGGACCATGCGCTCGGCACCGACCATCTGGGCAGGGATGTGCTCAGCCGTATCATCTACGCCCTGCGTACCTCGATCCTGATCGCCGTCCTGGGCACTCTGATCGGCGCCGTCGGCGGCACCCTCATGGGACTTGCGGCCGGTCGCCTGCGCGGCCTTGCCGATCTCTTCGTGATGATGCTCGCGGATATCCAGACAGCGATGCCGTCGCTGTTCATCGC
The DNA here is from genome assembly GCF_058242805.1 of Neorhizobium sp. PAMB6716. Classification (NCBI taxonomy): domain Bacteria; kingdom Pseudomonadati; phylum Pseudomonadota; class Alphaproteobacteria; order Hyphomicrobiales; family Rhizobiaceae; genus Neorhizobium; species Neorhizobium sp. PAMB6716. The sequence continues at coordinate 337,717 of NZ_JBZAYW010000002.1, read as the reverse complement.
CATCGCCTTCCTCGCCTTCTTCGGCAATAGCATTCCCCTGTTCATCGTGCTCGTGAGCCTGGAGGGCTGGGAGCGCTACGCCCGCCTGGCGCGTGGACAGGTGATCTCGGAGCAATCGGCCGACTACGTGAAGGCCGTTGAAGCGCTCGGCGCCGGACAGGGCCGGATCGTCTTCCGTCATCTCCTGCCCAATATCGCTGCCGCTCTCGTGGTACAAGCAACGCTTAACTTCCCCGGCACGATACTGCTCGAAACCTCGCTTTCCTTCCTGGGCCTGGGCATCCAACCGCCAGGGACCTCGCTCGGACTGATGCTGGGTGAGGGCCGCAACTACCTGCTCAATGCCTGGTGGATCGCCGTTCTGCCGGGGATAGTGATCTTCCTCACGACGCTTGCCATGAGTCTGTTCGGCGACTGGCTGCGGGATCGGCTCGATCCGACAGTCGAACGGGAGGGTTGACAGTGACCCACCAACCTATCTGGACGAGACCGCGGCATGCCGGCAATCGCACCTTTATCGGAGGCCATCGCGGCGCCAGCACACTGGCTGGTGAAAACAGTCGGGAGGCCTTTGAGAAAGCTATCGCTTCCGGTGCCGACTTCATCGAGTTCGACTGGCGACTGACCCGCGACGGGGTTCCGGTGGTCTTTCACGACGATACGCTGGAGCGACTGCACGGCGATGCAAGGGCAATCGACGAAATCGACCACAGTGATCTCTGCGCCATCCACCCAGCCGTGCTGACGGTTGCGGAGGGCTTGGCAATTGTTCGCGGACGCATCTCAGTCCTGCTTGATACCAAAGTCACAGAGCCCAAAGCCTTGGGCCACGGTCTCGATCTGATCGCGCCGGAGCTCGGCGAGGACGCGGCCGTTGCCTTCGGAACACGCTCGCTCGCCGCAAGCATGCTGGTGCGGCAGCAACTGCCGGACAGTCCGATCCTCGGCCTGTTTCGCGACTACGGCGACTACCCGCCGTTGCGCGAGATCGGCGGCGCTTGGGCCCGTCTCTGGGAAATGGATGTGTCGCGGGACGCCATTCGGCGGCTGCAGTCCATCGGTCTCAAGGTGATCGTCATGGCCGGTCAGCCGACCCATAACGGGGTCGGGGTCATCGCCCCGGAGGCGATGGCCACCCTGCTTTCGCATCAGCCCGATGCCGTGATGCTTAACGATGTCGAACTTGGTCTCGCTGCCCGCTCGACGCTCATTGTTTCAGAACCGAATTCCCTGCGAGGCTGAACAGAAGGTTTCCCACCTCACCGCCGCGGCCAATCGGCCGGTAATGCAAATCCCGACGTCTCAACCAACGGAGCCCATGATGCCCAACATCAACCGCCGCCTGCTGCTGCAGGGTGCCGCCCTCACCCCCTTCATCTTCGATTTCGTACCCTCGGCATTCGCCGCCGCCGGCGATACGAAGCGTCCCGATTTCACCGTCGCCGTCGCCGCATTGCCGGCCACGCTTGAGCCGGCCCGCGAACTCTCCAACGTCGGCACCCGCGTCACCTATTCCATCTTCGACACACTGATCCGTCGAGACTTTCTCGGCACGCCCGATGGCGGGGGCTCGGCACTGAAGCCGCATCTGGCGACCTCCTGGGAGCGTGTCAGCCCCTCAGAACTGATCGTCAAGCTGCGCCAGGGCGTCAAGTTCCACAATGGCGACGAACTGACGGCCGAAGACGTGGCCTACACGTTCCGCGATGGACGCCTGCGTGGCGAAAAGGCGCAGATCCCGGGCGCCAAGCCCTATTTCGGCGTGCTGAAAGATGTCGCCGCCATCGATCGCTATACCGTGCGCTTCACCACCAAGGTCGCCGATGTGCTGCTCGAACAGCGCCTCGCCTCCTGGTGCGCCTGGATCGTCAACAAGCGCGCCTATGAGGAAATGGGCTTCGACGCCTATTCGCGCACTCCTGTGGCCACTGGCCCCTACAAGGTTGTCTCCCACAGCCAGAACGAAGCGACGGCTCTCGAAGCCTTCGACGACTATTTCCTCGGCCAGCCGACCGCCAAGAAGGTGACCTTCCGCGCCGTGCCGGAACTTGCCGCGCGCGTTGCCGGTCTGGTCTCTGGCGAATTCGACCTGATCACCAACGTGCCCCCGGACCAGGTAGCGATCATCGGCGGCTATGACGACATCGAGATCCGCTCGGTCGTTCTTGCCAATGCCCATGTGCTGGTGTTCGATAATCACGACAAGCTTCTCTCCGACAAACGCATGCGCCAGGCGCTGACGAACGCCATCGATCGCCAGAAGCTCGTCGACACCCTGTGGCTTGGTAAGGCAGAAGTGCCCGGCAGCCATAACTATCCCGAATATGGCCAGATGTTCGTCGAAGGCCGCAAGCTGCCTTTCAATCCCGAGAAGGCCAAGGCCCTGCTCACTGAGGCCGGCTACAAAGGCGAAAAGATCGTCTACCGGACACAGGCTTCTTATTACACCAACGCTCTGGAAGCAGCCCAGGTGCTGGTCGAGATGTGGAAGGCCGTCGGCATCAACGCCGACCTGCAGGTGGTCGAAACCTCTGACCAGATGAAGGGCGAAGGTGCGCAGATCTTCAACTGGTCGAACTCGACCCGCTTGCCCGATCCGCTGGGCGCACTCTGGGTGGCCTGGGGTCCGGGCGGTGAAATCCAGTCGAAGGACGCGTGGTCGGTCGAATCCCGCAAGGCCTTTAACGAATACGGCAAGGCACTCGAAGCCGAGACCGATCCGGCCAAGCGCAAGGCCCTGTTCGTGAAGATGCTGGACACCTGGGAAGACGAAGCCCCGGGCACAATCCTCTACCAGCCCTTCGAAGCCTACGCGATCAAGAAGTCGATCCAGTGGCGTCCGACTACCTTCTACTTCATGGATCTGCGCCCCGACAACCTGCACTTCCCGCAAGCCTAAGGAGACACTCATGGCCAAGAGGCTGACCATCGTCCAGGTATCTGATACGCATCTGTCGCGCAGCCATGCCTGGTTCACGGCCAATTGGCCTGTCTTCGTCGAGGAAATGCGAACCTTGTCGCCCGATTTCATCGTCAATTCGGGCGACATCTCCTTCAATGGGCCGGAGCGACCCGACGATCTCGTCTATGCGGTTGACTGCCACCGGCAGCTTCCATCCCCGTGGCGGGCCATCGCCGGCAATCACGATGTCGGTGAAGCGCCGATGGCCTCACGGCTGAAGCAGCCAGTCAACGACACCCGTCTTAATGCCTGGAGGACCCACGTGGGGCCCTCTTGGTGGCTACAGGATCTGGACAAGCACAGCCTACGACTCCGGATGATCGGTCTGGACAGCGCGCTTATGGGGAGCGGTCACGAACAGGAAGCTGTGCAGGCCGCCTTCTTCGAAACAGCACTTGCGGAGCGTGACCGCCGCACCACCGTGGTCTTCACGCATATGCCGCCGTTCGGCACGGATCCGGACGATGCGGCCATTACCACCCATTGTATCCTGCCTGAGCCGCGCCGCTGGCTGCTCGACACGTGCCTTGCCCATGGGGTGACAGCACTTGCCGCAGGACACATTCACAAACACACCGAGCGTGAACACAAAGGCCTTCGCATCGTCACGGCACCGGCCACGTCGTTCGTCAACATGCCGGCCAACCCGCCGAGTGATATCAGCCCTATGCGTACCGGCTATCTCGTCTGGCATCTCGATGCAGACGGTCTTCGCCATCACGTCGTGCGGCCACGCCTCTTTCTCAACATTGACGCCAGCAATTGGACCGACGAGGCCAAGACCACGACCTCGATGCCTGAGCGACCGCTACCGGCCTATTTCGGCTGAACCGACAGTCTCACAAGCCAATTCGATTAAGGACAGATCATGGCCCACAAAATTGCAGTCATCGTCATGTGCGATGGAAATCGCCCGGATTTCATCACCGACGAGACGACACCCGTCATGGCGTCGCTCAAGCGCGCCGGCACCTGGTTTGCCAACCAGCGCGGCATATTTCCGTCCGCGACCCGTGCGTCCTCCGCCTCGATCGCGACGGGGTGCCATCCGCTTGGCCACGGTTTGCGCGGCAACTGCATGGGTCTGCCGATCGAAGGCGGTTTCGAATTCCACGATGCGGGCAAGCCGGAATTCTTCGAGACCTATCGCCGCCACTATGGCCGCATGTTGACCCGTCCGGCCCTGTCGGAGCGCGTCGCAGGTCTCCACGGCTCGATTATCGCCAGCAACGCTTCGCCGGGCGCTGCCTTCTTCCATGACAGCTATAGCCATGCCCACATGTACCACCGCGAACTCTGCTATGCGCCAGGCCGCATCCCCACTGGCGAAACCTTGACGACCGCAGCCGGATACGAGGGCGATGCGATCGTCACCCGGCGCTTCATCGAGGCTTTGTCGGAAAAACGTCCCTCCTCCGCCACCCTTTGGTTGTCAGAACCCGACAAGTCGATGCATGCAGCTCCGCTTGGCTCGCAGGTTCATCTCGCAGCGCTTGCCGGTGCCGACAGGCTGGTCGGCCAGGTAGCAGAGGCCGTGGAACGGTTGCGGGATGAGGGCCATGACGTGCTGTTCATCGTCGGTTCGGACCATGGCCACGAATCCGTCACCGAGGCGATCCCGGTCGAACGCCGGCTGTTCGAAGCCGGCTTCAAGTCGTCGCTCGACGGACCCGAAATCGTAGTTGCACCGCAAGGCTGCGCCGCATTCATCCATTTCGGTGGCAATGCTGCCGGTCGGCGTGTTGAGGCAGCCGACTGGTTGCGCGAGCAGCCCTGGGTGGAAGATGTGCTCATGGGTGAGGATCTGGCCGAACTTGGTCAGATCCCCGGTGACGACATCATCGCCATCGACATGGCCAAGACCGAAGGTGCCAACATCAACGGCGTTCCGGGACTGTCCGCCATGGCAGTCCGTTTCGACGAGGAGATCGGCGAGGTGCGCCGCGATTGCGGCATGCATGGCGGACGCGGTCGATATGAGACCAATCCCGTACTGATCATAGTGGGTGAAGGTTTCGAGGCTGGCCGCAAAGTGACCGAAGATAGCTCAATCACGGATATTGCGCCGACGATCCTGAGCCATCTCAGTTTGCTGGAAAAGGATATGGACGGAAGGGCGCTGCAGAGCCGATAGAGGCGCATGGCCGGCAAGTTCGACCTTGAAATTTGACGCCAAGGCAGGGAAAGAGCCTCAGAGTATGGCGCTCAGACGAGCGGCCTGAAACGCGGCCTTCGTAGCCCCTATCGTCGCCTTCGACCGGCAAATCGTGGATCCGACCTTGCGGTCGGATCCACGATTGCAAACGAGATAACCCTACCCTCGGGATTTTTCATGACATCACCTGACACGTCGAAGGATAGCTACACGACGACGCCCTCCATTGCTCGGCGTGGAACCTTTGCGGCGCTCAGTTATCGTAACTATCGACTGTTCTGGTATGGCAACTCGATCTCCTTCGTTGGAGACTGGCTTGATCAAATCGCCCTGAACTGGCTCGTGATCTCGACGACGAACGACCCGGTGATGCTCGGTTTGGTAAATTTGTGTCGCGGGCTGCCGATCATGCTGTTTGCAATGTTCGGCGGCGTCGTTGCCGACCGTGTCGATCGAAGAACGATGCTCATCTGGACACAGGCGCTGGCCATGTCCGTCGCCATCGGCCTGGCATGTGTTGTCACCTTCTTCAACGCATCGATCTGGTTGATCCTGATCCTTGCGGTCTGCCGCGGTATGATCGTGTCCTTCAACCTGCCGGCCCGCCACTCGCTTGTCTATTATCTTGTACCGCATGAGGCGATAGCGAGCGCAGTATCGTTAAATTCGATGGCACTCAATCTCGCAAAGATCATCGGACCTTTGGCGTCGGCCGGGCTCATTGCCAGCTTTGGCGTCACGGCCTGCTTCATCGCAAACGCGCTGAGCTTTACCGTCGTGATGGCTATGCTCCTGATGCTCGACGTGCCACCTCAAAAGGTCACACGCAAGCAAGAGAGCTTCCTCTCCAGCCTTCTGGGTGGCTTTAGCTATATGGGCCGCGAACCCGTTTTGCTGATGCTGGTTGCCGTCGCGCTGGTTCCGACATTCTTCTGCCAGCCCTACATCCAGTTTCTTGCGGTCTTTGCTGCACAAGTGTTCCATACCGGCGCCAGCGGCCTCGGGTTGATGACTGCGCTTGCTGCGGCAGGGTCGATATGTGGCGGTCTGCTTGCCAGTCGTTTGCAGCGGGATGCTAGACGCGGCTCGACCATGTTGATCTTCATGGCAGGCTTCGGCCTCTCGCTGATTCTCTTCGCCATGGCGCCGACCATGTATTGGGCAATCCCGGTGCTGTTTGCGGCAGGCGCTATGCACATAGCTTATAATTCTTCCAATAATACCATTTTGCAACTGACGGTCGCCGACGAGTTTCGAGGGAGGGTCCTGTCTTCTCTCTTCATGACGCGCGGCTTGATGCCGATGGGGACCGCCGCTATGGCTCTTCTCTCGACAGTGACAGGACCAAGGCCTGCTATGGCACTGATGTCCTTTAGCGTCGTGGTCTTCGCCTTACTCTTGTGGATGCGTATGCCGAAGCTTCGCCAACTGAAAGTTTGATTGATCGCTGGCAAAGATCTGATCATCTGCGGCTGTGTGTCACGGCGACGGGATCACGCGATAGCGTTTTTTTCACCGAGCAACACTCGGCCTGAGAGCGACGATCCGCATCAGCTTGCCTACTGTGGCCCGCTGATATTCCCTCCGGCCGAGCCGGAATACGCCGTGGATGGCAAAGAGCTGCACTACGGGACACGATCCTACCTCAGCGCATACTCGGTGTTGGAGAGCGGAAATAATTGCCGCTCGCTCGGTCCTGTTGACTGATGCCCAAAGCCAGGGCACAAATGTGGCATCCACGGTCGCTCGCGATGGGAAAAAGATAGGGAATTCAAAGGCAATTTTCTTAAGCCTCTGAAATCATGTGAGAATCCAGGTTCCCCAGCCAATCGGCCTGTCCTGCCGTTGGTGGTGGCCGCGTCGAATGGCAGCTTCCGAGCCTCGCGCCAAGATGCAGTAACGGCTGAAATGAAGGCGCAAAGCGGGCATAGCCTCAGCTCTTGAAGGGATTCGAACCAACAACCCGATCGGTACTGGTGGGCCACGAAACTGCTAACGCGTTACGGAAAAACACCAATTGCTAATCAGCGCACGTGCCGAGGATCGGCGACATCAGCTTGATGTGGGCATCAACCCGTTCCAACACTCTATCGGGTAGAACAGCTCGTTCAGGCAGAGACCACCAAGACTGGTTGACGCGCTCCACTGTCTCCGTAACAGCCTTCAGCACAGCAGCTTCCGGCAGTCGCGCACGATGAGCGAAGACTTTCCATCGCTGGGCGTTCATTGCCTTGAACGGCCTTTCACCGGCCAGCGACAGTGCCATGGCGTCCGACGGAATGTATGGCACGGTCGATAGCACATCATAGACTGGGGCGAGTGCCGGCTTGTCGCCCTTCCCATGATAAATCAGCGACCAATTCTTGAGATGCATGTCGCCATTGCCTGTCAGCACAGCCAAAGCCAGTCGTCGGACGAACTCGAGGGCTGCCGCTGAAGAAACGGCGACCCCAAGAACCGCAGCGATATCATGATATGCGGCCCCCTCATATTTTCGAGACGGATAGACGCCGAATACCTGCGCGAAATCTTCGATATGGACGCGCTCACCGCTGGCGACGCGATCGAAACGTTTGACGAGGAGGACTTTGCCGTCGGACAATGTCTCAAACTCCTCCGGGATACCCTCGAACTGCGATTGTTGCACGAGTTCGCGTTCCGGCACGTCCATACCAATCGCTTCGGCCAATGCGAGATTTGCAAATTCGTTTTCCGAGACACCGGGAAATGATGTCGATGGAAACTTGGCGATATATGAACCCTGCCCGTCGCCTAAGGGGATCGTCAGACCGCCGCCCTTGCCTGTGTTTTTGATGACGGAGAGTTTCATTTGCACGCCGGCGAGCGAAAACCGGGCCTTCGGTCTGGGGGGTGTCAAACCCTCATTACGAACAACGCTGCCTTCGCTCGGCACAATTCGGACAGCCCCCGGCAGATCCGATCCGAGTGCTGCAAGCAGGTCGAAATCATTTCCTGCTCGCACGCTGCCTGAATGGTGCTTCTCCATCGCCTCGCGCAGTTTATCCTCTGGAAGAAGGTTCGCAAAGAACGATGGCAAAGCCCTTGCGACAGGCTTCGGGTCCTTCCGCAAACCCCCATGTGCCGCGCGAAATGACAAACTGAGCACTGGAAAACCACCCGTCTGTCGATAGCTCTCCTCAAAGCTGAACGCGTTGAAGTCTCCCGGCGTCCTCACGATCATGCCGACCTTCAGGTCATTCAGCAGCACGTCCAGTGAGGTTATAGATCTTGGATCAAGAGGCGCATCAGACATTGCCATCACCATCAGGACTGGCGACGAAAGCAGGAAGGTCATCTTCGGCGCCACCTGGCTGCAGTAAAGCTTCAACCGCCGGGACCATGGCTTGCGGGATGAGCATCAGTTCCAGACCAAGCGCACGACCAATGTTGATCAGAGTGGTCGTACGGGCAGCGCTGACTCCAGCCTCAATCTCGCGGTACCGCGGTCGCGATATACCCGCCATATCCGCAACCTGCTCCTGGGTGAGGCCCAAAGTCTTGCGCGACGTCTTGAGCACCCGCCCTATCTCCTGAAGGGCCTCAGAATCCGACTTCATACGACACCTTAACGCTTCATCTTTCCCATTATGATATGTTTACGTATCTCACCGTATCTACTCATGTCAAACTAAATGCCGCCAATAGGGATCATAGGAGACGAAAAGATCTTCTTCCAGATCAATTTTGTTTCCTCTACTGATAGGATGTAAGGCAATCTGGGCACCGAAACTGGAAGCACACCCGCAATACACGCTTCTTTAAATGTCCGCTCCTATTCCCGCTCGCCCTCGGCTCCGGTGCCGAGGGAAACGGAATAAGAGCATGGCAAAACACGATCTTTCATCTCATCACTTTCAACGAAAAATCTCGGACTTCTGCGATGTGCGCATCGCGCCAATCACCTCACAGCGAGTTCTGGAAAGCATTCGGCCCTATCTCGTTGGTCTTGTCATCCATCGCCGGCCACCACCGATCGTTAGTGGGCGTATGGATTGGACAGCCATTGGCGAGGTATGCGGGATCGAAAAGGAATTGACAGCCGATTTGAAGAAGGCGCTCCGTCCCGGACTGGACGCGATTATCCGCTGGCTCGGAGAACCGCCTGCCGCCGATGACATACAGTCGACAAAAACACGCACGAAATTGCGCAATACCGTTCGGCGCAAGGTGGAAACTGCGACGCGTTCCCGACCGCGACAGATCCTCTCCGACAAAACCCCGGCTACCTCGTCATCAGTGCCGAGGGGACCACAACCGAAACCAATCAGCCCATTCCCTGAGCCATTGTTTGAGGCGACCGATGATCCGGCGAGCTTTAGCGATGCGCTCGTTTATCACATGCGCCGGTTCGGCGAGAGCTACTGGCAACTCTACCGCGCCGTCGTTCGACTGGGCGAGACGTTCGATGACAAGACCCTGCTATCATGGGTTCAGGGCGAGCGCGTTCCGCGATCTCTGACGAGCTTCGAGATCCTGTCCCGTATCGAGCGGCGCTACCGACTGGGACAGGGCTATTTCAAAGCGAAGCTGCCGCACCAATCCCGCTCCCTATACGGCCATGATATGGGCGACATCAGTGCGGCGGAACGGCGACGACTTGCATGGCATCTTCCTGATAATTTCAGCAGCTTGCCGTTCTCTAAGCGCGAAGAAATCATCGAATGGGTGCGCCGGGTCATCACCTCGGGCTCAACCGACTATCGTCGCTACCAGGCGGCGGCAACCAAACAGCGTTATGCAATACGATTTCCGGGGATCACCTATGGCGGAGGCATCCTGTCCCCACGACCGCAAATGAACCCGGACAGCACGAGCCACAATCCCGAGGCCTTTGAAGATCCTGATCTCCTATCCGGCGTAGTCGATGCGCCGCCGCGGTTGGCTATGGAGATGGCCGATCTGATCCGCTTCAAGACATCGACGCTGACCGCAATCGGCTTCCAACGAAATGGAGTTTGGGGAGAGGAAACCGCATCCCAGAAGGTCGAGCATCTCGGCCTCATGTTCGGTGCACTCGCTGCCTCACCCGCCAGCGTCGTCAAAGGGCGCGGTGTGCCGCTCAGCCAACTGACCTTTGGACTGTTGATCTTCCCGGGCGTCTGGGACTGGTACCTCCAATGGCGGGAGCAGCGCCGCGGCTTCTACACCAAATGGGAAGAAGACATGCTGATGGTGGCGCAAGCTCTCACGCGGGCGGAGGTGGGCTGGATCCGCCAGCATCCAGAGCTCCTGAAGAAGGTTCAGCCAATCGAAGGGCTGATCGCGCCGGAGGAGATAGAATTCGCAGCACGTGACTGGCATGGCGCCTGCGACGCATTCCACCGGCATGCTGCCAATCGCTCGAAGGAAATCCAGCGTGTCATGCGCGTGCATCGCGATCCATTCGAGCCGATCATGGTAGTCCTTGAAGCAGACAGCCCACTGTCGGAATATCGCAAGATCACAGATGAGATCCTGAAGCGTATGCCGGATGAAAATCGTTATCCACGGGCAGCAGCCGAAGCGGTCCGCTCTTTCCTTTTGCTGCGCCTCGGCCTTCATCTTGGGCTTCGGCAAAAGAACCTTCGCCAGCTTCGTTTGTGCCCACGCGGGCATTTCCCGACTTCGGAGCGACGGCTGGAAGACATGAAATGCGGTGAATTGCGCTGGAGCGATCGAGAAAACGGATGGGAGGTCCTCATTCCATCAATCGCCTTCAAGAACTCAGGCTCATCATTCTTCGGACAAAAGCCGTTTCGCCTGATCCTGCCGGATTTGCTCGACCTCTACAAATACCTTGAGGCCTATATCGATCGCCATCGCGGTGTGCTGCTCGGTTCAGCGAAAGATCCCGGCACCTTTTTCGTCAAGACGGTGAAGACGAACAGTCTGGACGCGGCATACGATTCCACCAAATTTTATGAAGCATGGCGGACAGTGGTCCAACGCTACGGCATCTACAATCCCTATACCGGCCGCGGAGCCATCAAGGGCCTGCTGCCGCACGGACCGCATAATCTTCGGGACATTCTGGCAACGCATATCCTCAAGCAGACCGGATCGTATGAGCAGGCGAGTTATGCCATCCAAGACACACCGGATGTCGTTCAGCAGCACTACGGCCGATTCTTGCCGCAGGACAAGGCGGCGCTTGCGGCAAAGATCCTCAATCAGGTTTGGGAAGCCGCATAGCCGCTCGGATGAATGGCTGCTCCACATCGCCCATGCAGATGCAAACCAAGCCCCGCATCTGTATGGGCCCTGCCGGTCGTCTCCGCCTTGATGAGATCTGAACAGAAAACCCGTGATTTATGCGGCAGCAAAAGCGTTAGACTCAAACGGTACGCCTGCTGGTGAACTGGCCAGGGATAGGAAAACATTGGCTAGAACTGCTTCAAGGTCGCCCGAGACAGCGACGCGTCCGGGCCCTTGCAACATCTCAGATGGCGCATTTTCTGTGCGAGAGTGGGTTTACTCAGCGCCATTGCTTCTCCTCCAACGTCCAGTTCGACCCCGGCAGTTTTCCGGTTTTGGAAAATGTCGTGAGGACATTTCCAAGCAGTTTGGAAATATTGTTGTCGAAATTATTGTAAGGAAGTGACTGGCTGAAGGCGATGGATCCGGTGGAAAACACGGCTCCATTTTCGGGCGTCGTAAAATACACCATGTCGGCGCGAATGCGATAATCGTAGGATCCCATCAGGCCAGGATAGGGATAGAGAACCTGCTCGACCACCGTCTGGTAATTGTCGCTATGACCGCCAGACGATGCAACGATCAGGGCGTGGGGTGGCGTACCGAGCGTGAGATCATACCGGTCGATTTCGAGGCCGGCCGCGCCATGATGCGCCAGCCCGAAATCGCCGAGGATTTCGCCTTCTATGCCTTCGAACATCCAGTCGGCCCGGCGGTGCCAGCTATCCGGCATACGGCGGTAGGGTCGCGCGGAATCGAAGCCTTCGGAGATAAAACCGACGCCAAGCACTTTCTGGGGTGGCCGGCCGAGATCCTTCCAGATGCCGCTCTTCTGCCCTGACGTCGCGAGATAATATTCACCCGGTCGGGCCTGCCATGCCCGCATGCCGGAATTGAGCTTGCGCACTTCCACGCACCACGGCTCGTCCTGCCTGTAGGAGACATTCCAGTAGTAGCCGTTCCCGCCGAGATAGATCAGACGACCGCCGTCGGCTGCATAGTCTTCCGTTGCGTCCATCAGTTCTTCGGAAACATATTCCGGGTGCGTGCCCGTCAGGAGGATCTGGTAGGGTTTCAGTGCCGCGACGCCCTCGCGCTGAACGTCTTCATCGGTGATAACCTCGTAATCGTAGCCCATGTGGTCGAGCCAGGCGATGACGGAAAGATCGGCCGGGAACTGCCATGTGACCCCCATCGATGACATACGCGCCTTCGGCCGCATGTTGAGGATCGGTCTGAGGTAGGAGGAGTAACAAACCCCTGTGCCGTCGCCATGGTGGTCGTAAAGCGACAGGCCGAATTCCTTCGTCTGATACAGCTCAATATCGATCTCCGAGATGATCGGCGATTGACCAGCCAGCGGCTGCATGATCTCCGCATCGAAGGTCAGATGCTCGTTGGCATAGGCGAGATAGCTGCTGGTTGGGATCAGGAAGCAGATAGGCGCTTTCGGTGTCTTGGCGCGCACGAAAAAGGGAATGTATTCCTCGCGAAGACCTTTACCATCACCGACACGTAGGCGGAACGCATAGGCTCCGGAGCGGACATCCGGCACAGTGAAAGACGTCGTCTTTTCCCACCGACAATCGATGATAGCGTCGTCATGAAATTCGATGCCGCCATATTCAGCAGGTGCCAGCCGGTAGCAATCGTTGCGCCCTGCCCAGTTGAAGCCGGTCTGTCCGCGAACAGGCCGGTTATAACCGTCGGCATGCAGCGAATGGGGCCCAGTATCGATGACCCGGTCGCCGATCCCCGTATCTGTATAGCCCAGTGAGGTATCCCAGGCGGCGAGACATCCGTTGACCGGAGGCTTTCCAGATGCACGGAAAGCATCCAGTTCTTCGCGTGACAGGACACGATCGAATACAGCGGGGCGGTCGAGTTTGCCATTGTAGCATTGCGTTTTGAAGGTTCCGCGCAAGGCATGCCAATCCTGCGCCGCCGCCAGCAAAAATGGCACTTCCAGCGGATTGAGCGGCTTGAACCGCAACGTTTCGCGCACATGGGAGCGGAAATCGATGCCCGCCACCTTACCGATCAGGCTGTTGTATCGCGTTCCAGCGCTCTCCTGATAGAGCGTCGCATGTCCGGTCGAAGCATCGTAGGTCGCGGCGACAAAATACCACTGGCTCTTCATCAGAGGCACTTCGGCATCGATATAATCAACCTCTTTGCCGTCACCATAGCCAAACTCCAGCAGCCCAGCCGGATTGATCCACAGCCCGTAACCGCGGTTGTTATAGGCGTCCCAGCGCCCCATGAGGCACTGGCGCTCGCCCTCGCCCGGCTTGTTCGGATAGACGAAGGTTGCGAGCGTGAAGCTGCCGTTTGGCGCCAGATGTCCCGCCGGATCATCAACGGTGAGGAAAGAGCCGACCTGGGTGAACTGCTTGCGCACGGTCCAGCTGCCATTCTTCGTGCTTGCGATCTCCTCTTCCTTGTAGCCGGGGCCAGCCGGATGGATGTCCCCGTGGATCAGGCGGACGAGCTGCGCCTCGACGCTGGTTGTGCCGTCGGCATGCACGAAGAAGCCGATTTCATCGCCCGGCCGTACCGAGATCTTGTCTGCGTAACCAAAGATTTTCTGTTCGGCCATGGACCGGCACTCCATTCAAAAATTCTGCGTCATAACGTCATCTGTTGTCGGTTCAGGTTTCGAGCAGGTCCTGCACACGGCGTAGGAACAGCGCGTGATAGGCTTCGTCCGGCGTCGCATAGGTCTGGTCCTCGACAAGCCGTGGAGCCGTGCCGCGATGACCGGCAAGTGCTACGATGCGGTAGGCCTTGAACTCCTCAATCACCATGATCGCGTATTTGTCGATCTGCCCCTGTCGCCGGAAATAGTTGAGCAGCCGCTCCAGTGCTTCCGAATGCTGACCGAGCGGACGTGTCCGGTGTTCCTCAATCACGGCATCGGAGATCAGGCGCTTGAGAAAATCGCGCTGCATCTTGTCGAAGCGGCGGAAGTAGATCTGGTCCTTGTCGTGGATTTCGGTGGCTTCCTCGGGGAGCATTTCCCCACCTTTCTCCGCGCGCGTTGCGCGGCGTTCACTGCGTTTCTTGGCGCGCCATGTTCGAAACTGGTCCTTGATGCCGAACAGGCCGCCGCGCAGAAACAGGACCACCATCAGCATGATGGAACCGATCAGCATGAAGCGCAGCGGACCGAGATCTATCAGTACCCGGTCGATGAAGACGACGATGATGGTTCCGACAACCGCGCCTTCCGAGCGTCCAATGCCACCGATGACCAGCATGGCGAGCGAGAGAAGCAGGGTGTCGAACGAAAACAGATTGGGGGAAGCGCCGCCGAAATGGATGGCGTAAAAGCCGCCTATGAAGCCGAGCGCCGCGGAAGAAATCAGGAACACCCAGACGCGGGCGCGCAGGTAATCGACACCTACAGCTTGCGCAAACGCCTCTTTCTTTTCGGGTGCCATACGCAAGACCCGGCCAAGCCGCTTGCCGTTGACAAAGCGGTAGACGAACAAGGCAGCAAGCAGGAGCGCCAGACAGGCATAGTAGCCGAGGAGGAGCTGGCCTTGCTGCCCGAAGCTGTGCGGCAGATAGCTTGGCGCGCCATAGAGCCCGCCTGTCGCCGAGCCCAGTTGCCGCGACTGCACCACATAGACACGGCAGAGTTCGACAACACCCAAGGTCAGCAGCGCATAATAGAAGCCATCCAGCCGCATGGCGGGAAAGGCGATGACGGCACCGAAGGCGAGACCAATCACCGTGCCCATCAGCGGCAACGTCCAGAAGGGTAGTCCCAGTTGGATCGCTGCATAGGCGGAGCCATAGGCCGCCGCCCCGACCACGGCATAGGTGGCAAGCGAAAAGATGCCGGCTGTTCCGATGACCAGCATCCAGCAGAGATTGATAGCCCCATAGATGCCCATCACCGACATGGCCGTCATAACCGTGTTCCAGGAGCCAGCAGGCACCAGGAAAGGCATCAGAAGAAACAGCACGAAAGCCATCGACCACCAGATCGGCCGCTTGTCGAGAATAGTCTTCTCGCGGCGCATGGTCTTTGCATTATAGCCGCCGGAAATATTGAGCATGCGTCGGCGTGTCGGCCAGTATCGGGAGCGATGCCAGAGGCGTGCGCCATGGCCCGGCCATTTATAGAAGAAATTGAACCGACCGACTTTGTGCATCTTGGGCTTGAAGGAGGTCGTCTCAATCCAGGTCGACTGGTGGGACGCCCAGGAATTGGTCTCGACCTGGCGTGTTTCCTTCTCCGGATCGAAACATCCAAGTGGATCGATCCAGACGGGTGGTTGATTGCTCGTTATGTCGGTCATGGTTCAGGCCTCCCGTGCCTTGTCGAGGATCCCGGCGATGCCGCGCGGCCTGAACAGAAGAATGACGATGATCAGCAGGAACTGGGTGATGAGAACATATTGGCCGCCGAGCAGCGACGATGTCAGCGCCTCGTTGAAACCCAGCAGAACAGCACCGATTACACCGCCGGGCACACTGCCGAGCCCACCAACAAGCGCGATACTCAAGCCCTTGACCATCGGAGTGATGCCGCTGAACGGAGCCACATAATAGGTCTGCGCCAACAGTACGGCCGCAAGACCGGCAAGCGCCCCCGTCAATGCCATGACGGAAATCGCTGTGCGGCGCACGCCAATGCCAACGATAGCGGCGGCATGCGGGTTCATCATCATAGCGCGAATTTCCAGCCCTCGACGGCTCGAGCGCATCCAAAGAAGGATCAGCGACAGAAGAACGATAGCGGACAGGGATGCGCCAATCTTATCGGCAGTCAGAACTACGCCGAAGATTTCAACCTTCCCACGTCCAAACAATTGCGGCAACGATTTGGCCCGCGGACCAAACATCCAGAGCAGGACCTGATTGCCGGCAAGGCTGATCGCGAGGGTCGCTATCAGGGCGCGGATCGGAAAGTTCGGTTTGTCATGGACAGGAATGAACGCAACCAGGCAAACTAAGACACCGCCGATGGCACCTGTAATAATACCAACCGCCATCACAAGCGGCGGAAATGGAGAGAGATAAACGCTTGCAAGCCAGGCACCATATCCAGAAAAGGCAAAGATGAAGCCGTAGGCCATATTGACGAGGCCGAGGCTCGACCAGGTCAGCGATATGCCGATAGCGATGGTGCCGTAGATGCAGGCGAGCGTCAGAGCGTTGGAAACGATGAAACCTAAATCCATCAATGCGCTCCATGTCGGTTAAGACTTTTCATGACCGATGCCTCGCCCTTGAGTTTTCCGGCATGCATGCCGATGATCCGATCGACCTTGCCTTCGAGTAACGCCACGTTCTGCTCAGCAATCACCATTGCGCTATCGCCAAGTTCGACCGCCATCAGCGCCTCGATCACCGACTTGCCGATCTTCGGTGCCAAGCCGAGCGACGGCTCGTCGACAAGAAAAAGGATTGCATCCGCCATCAGGCCGCGACCGATCGAAACCATGCGGCGTTCGCCTCCCGAGAGCCGTCCGACCGGCGTTGCCATGAGTTTTTCCAGCGGCGGAAATATCTGCAGAATTCCTTGCTTGCGCTTCTTGCGCTCCGACCACGCACGTGAGGTGAAAGCACCGCTATCCAGATGCTCCTCGACGGTCAGCCCGTGGAAGATTTCGTCGCCCTGCGGGATTAGCGCCAGCCCGCGCCGCACGATATGGTGCGTATAGCGTCCTGGCCCTTGACTTCGGGTTCGCCCTACTTCGTGACCATCGAGCAGTATTGAGCCGCGCTGCCAGCCAGTCAGACCTGCGATTGCCTGAAACAGCGTCGATTTGCCATGGCCGTTCAGCCCCACCAGCCCGACGCGCTCGCCGGAATAAACCTTGAGGTCGAGATCGTGGATGACCCGCATCGGACCCCATCCAGCTGAAAGCCCGCCGACATTGAGGATTTCCCGATGGGCTGAAGGTGATGCCGTATTGGGCTTCATCATGCTGCGACCTCGTCTTGCACAGTCTCGAAATAGGCTTCGTTGACTCTTGGATCGGCGAGCACCTCCGCCAGCGAGCCCTGCGAGATCACATCGCCCGCATCCATCACCATCACCCGGTCGGCAATCGTTTCGAGCAGCTCGATGCGATGTTCGACGATGATGATGGCGATGCCCAGTTCTTTGGCCAGAACCCGCATGATCTCATCCAACTCGTCGATCTCGGAATTGATCAGTCCCGCCGCAGGTTCGTCCATCAGCAGCAGTTTCGGCCGCCGCATCAGCAGGCAGGCCATCAGCAGCTTACGTCGGTTGAGGGTGTCGAGGCGTTCGGCCTTCGTGTTTCCGGGCTCATGGAAGCCGACCAGTTCGGCGCCCCATTCGGCATCATCCGGCGTCAGATATGGTACGAAGGCTTGCCTGGCCGCCTTGAACACTTCAGCGACCGTCAATTCCTCTGGAACGACGGGGGTTTGGAATGTTCGCCCAAGGCCCAACCTCGCGCGTTTCTGCAATGGCAGGGACGTAACATCCCTGCCATCGAAGATCACTCGCCCAGATTTTGGCTGCATTCGCCCTGAGAGGACCTCGAACAGGCTGGTCTTACCCGCCCCGTTCGGGCCGATTATCCCGAGAACTTCTGCGGGATGCACATGGAGGGAGACGCCATTCAGGATATGGCGTCCACCGAGTTCGAGTGTAATGTTTTCGCACAAGAAAAGCGCGCCCTGAGGCTCATTCGAGACCATGCTTACCACCCCTGATCACCACCAAGGTGCGGCGCGCAGTTGGGTTTCCTGCAGCGCGTCGGGATAGATGATCTTGTGCTGGCCGTCCTGCACCTGGAAGAACAGCTGGGCCATGCCCTTGTCCAGTTCCGTCGCCGTAACGTCATAGCCGTTGTCAGGATAATGCGCGCATTCCTGGAAGGCGTTGCCCATGCTCATATAGCCGCAGACGCCGCGATAGGGGTTAGTGCGGATCCAGTCGGCAACCGCCTCGAACTTCGAGGGATCGCCGACTGCTTCCCAGGCCGCCTTGAGGTAATAGGTCGTGTCGTAGCCGTTACCCGTGTAGCAGAGGCCCATGATGCCGGGGAACCGCTTCTGGTACTTTGCGCGGAACGCCTTGCCCTTCTCGTCGGCATAGACGCCCAGCACCGTGCTCCAGACGAATCCTTCTGCCGCAGGGCCTGACAACTCAAGAAATTCGGGCTGCGATGGACCGTATTGCAGGTAGACGAGCGTGCCTTCCAGCGGATCGGCCTGATACTGTTTGACAAAGGCTGCGTATTCCGCCGCGACCCAGTGATCGATCATCACGGCACCAGCGCCAATTTTCTTGATGTCCTGAATGACCGGTCCCCAGTCCTGCACGGGATACTGAATGTCGGTGATGCCAGCGAGTTCGAATTTGCTCTTCGGCAGAGCTTCCTGAAGACACTTGGAGATCGTCTGGTTGTAGGCGATCTGTTCCTGGACGATGTGGACGCCGTTGTTCCTCGGCTTCCAGACACCCTTGTCCTGCATGGTCTGCAGAAACATCGGGAATGTGTAGCCATAATGGACTTCGGATGGGTCCGTTTGGAAGATGTGGCGGTATTTCTCCGGGTTCTTGACGAGTGCATCGGTCATTGCGCGCTGCGTCAGGCCCCAGAGCAGCGGTGCCTTGTAGCTGGCGGAAGCATCCGCCAGCGGAATAGGTGTAAAGGTGAAAGCCGTGGACATTGCATGCACCTTGGCGTCGACCAGTTTGTTGATCGCAACACGCCCACTTTCAGGCGAAAGAACGTCGAAATCAACGATGACGGGCTTTATTTGACGCCCGAGAACTCCACCGGCTGCATTGATCTCCTCAAACGCAAGTGTCGTTCCGTTCAGATAATCCTGATGGTCGGCCACACCGGCCATGGCCGTCTGCGAGACCGGGAGGCCAAGCAGGATGGGGTCTGCCGCAAAGCTGCGACGGACAAACGGTGACGGCAAGCTAGAGGCAGCAACGCCCGCCGACAAAGTCTTCAGCACGGTGCGCCGCGAAATGTCCTTATGCATGAAGATAGTCCCCCGATTTTCGATCGTTGGTCCGGCTTGGAGCCAACGCTGCATTCGTGCAGTGAAGGGAACGCTATCGCGGGATAGGCTGCTGCGTATTGCCTGAGAAGGACTGTATTTTATCGTGAGAGCGAACACTGATGGCCGAAGCCCGCTACCTCAAGGATTACGGCATACTACTTGCGTCTGATTTATGACAAACTACACGCATTCAGGGGTTTTAGGCGGGGTGACGATCATGCCGGATATCCATCACTACAATACGGAACAACTCAACGGGGCAAATAAGCTCAATGCTTGGCAGGAATACATGTCTACCGTGTATTATGCCCTGGATATTATTCCCGTGTCCGCCGACAAAGTCCGCGGCGAACTGTACGAAGTACAATTTCCTTCCCTCGGCCTGTCACATTTTAGAGCAGACGCACAAAAAGTAATTCGACATAAATCAGCGGCGCGCCACGACAAGTCGGAGAATTTCGTCTTCCTTTTTCCGACACGCCAGAAAATGGCTTTCGAGCAAAATGGCCGGGCGGGTGTGGTGCACCCCGGAGGGGTCTTTCTTCTGAATTCGGCGGAAGGTTACAGGATCGATGTTCCCGACCAGTCCGAGAACGTCACCCTCAAGATATCTTGCGATACCCTACGATCGAGGATGAGTTCCATCGACGATATGTGCGGCACCCTGAGCTTTGCCAACCCGTTCCTTGTGCCTGTCGTCGCGCAACTGGGTGCACAGTTGCTCCGGTTCAATGGCGGAGGCGACAGCGTCAAGCTCGAGCAGACCTTGATCGATCTGGTCTGTCTGATGATGGAGACGCATTCCGAAGACGATGTAACGACAAGCGATCGTCAATCATTGGTCGCGGTCATGTACGACCGGCTTATGTCGCACACGCGTCAGAACTTTCGCGACCCGGGTCTCAACCCGACCAAGGTGGCCGCGGCCCACCGGATATCGACCCGATATCTCCATCGTGTCTTCCATCAGTACGGCACAACCTTTGGCGATGTGCTGATGGAGATGCGGCTGGTCGAGGCCTGCCGGATGCTGCAGCAAGCCCGCGCCATGAAACACCCGGTCAATATGGGCGAAATCGGCTATCGTTGCGGCTTCGTCAGCCAGGCACATTTCTCATCCCGATTTCGGCAACAGTTCGGAGTAAGCCCACGTCATTTCTTATGACAAAACTGAACCTGCCTAGCGATGATGGTGACAACTTCGCGCGCGGATTGCGACGACATTTAACAGTGAAATGGCAGTGACACACCTTGAAAGACTCGAACAGCCGTTCGCCTAGATAATGACTTTGGTGGTGTTCATTGGAGTGGTAGCGAATTATTTCTGCAATGACAGTGAGTACCGAGTATGCCGACGTTCACCCGTACGCGTCAGTGCACCGATCTCCACGAGTTGCTGAAGGTCGCGTGTTGCTGTAGCGCGGGATATATCTGTGATCGAGATATAGTTTTCGGCACTTAGACCTCCCTTGAAGCCGGCTGTGCCTTCCTTGAAGATGCGCGCGACTACCTTTTCTTGCCGCTCGTTCAGCTTGTCCCGAAAACGATCATAGAACTTTGCTTTTTGGATGAAGAAATCTACGCGCTCAAGCGTCGCCTGTTGAGCATCCAGGATAGTTTCTGAAAAGAAAATGACCCAGTCGGTGATATCAAGTGTGCGCTGGTGCCGCTCAAGCTCTGAGTAATAGGCCTTCCGGCGCTTCTCGATTGTGAAGGCGAGTGAAATGAGGCTTGGCTGCCCTATGTTTTGCGCTAGGGATTTCTCGGCGAGCGCGCGTCCAATTCGGCCGTTGCCATCCTCAAATGGATGTATGCTTTCGAAGTAAAGGTGTCCTACTGCGGCGCGCGTCAAAGCTTGAAGCGACGTTTGACCATCTGGCCCGGATTGATTGAACCATGTGCTGAAGGTCTCCATCTCAGCTGCAACCTGGCGAGATGGGGGAGCCTCGAAGTGGATAGTGGGTTTGTCCAATCGACCCGATACAATCTGCATGGCGTCTTCATGCGTGCGGTAAGCACCAACCGTTTCAATATATCGGTTTCCGGCCATCAGCATTGAATGCCAGTGGAACAGTCCCTCATGACACAGCGGCCTATGCCAACTTCGATAGACATCCGCCATCATCTCGGCGATCCCCCGCTCTTGGGGGCGGATCTGTCTATCATCAGTGTTTAGCCCGAACTGCCGGCGGAGTGATGACTGGACACTCACGCGGTCCAGAAATTCCCCCTCAATCTCTGAGGTCTTGACCGCTTCGTCGCTCAGCAACTCAATGCGAAGTTGGTTGCTGTCGTCATCGTTGAAATGTCGAACAGCACCGATAACCTCGCCGGCGGACTGCAAGAATTTCTGCTCCAACGATATCAGGCTTGCGGTGTCGTATCTGAAGTTTGGCCAGTCAGTGTTTTGCCAGTTCCATTTCATGAGTTATAGAATCCTTCTCTATAGCTCATAATTATTGCTGAAAATGAGCTATTGCAAGCCCGTCTATTGCTCAGCACCACAATCTGCAGCTCTCCATTCAAGAAGCAGCGATCGACAGCTAACCTCTTGCCCTAAACATATTTTGTTAATGGGCGCCCCCTATTTCCGCTCGCCCTCGGCACTGGTGCCGAGCGAAAAGGAATAAGCATGACCAAACACGACCTTTCATCACGACATTTTCAGCGAAAAATTTCGGAATTCTGCGAGCTTCGTATCGCTCCAGTCGCATCCAGGCGGGTGTTCGAAAATATACGGCCCTATCTGGCCAGTTTGATCATCTACCGCAAATCGCCCCCGCTTCTGAATGGCCATATCGACTGGAAGATGATCGGTCAGGCCTGTGGGATTGAAGCCGAGTTAACGGCAGAACTCAAAAAGCAGGTCCGGCCAGGCTTGGATGCAATCGTCCGCTGGCTCGGCGCACCACCAGCTACCGAAGAACGACGACCACCAAAGCCGACAGTTAGCACGGGTAAAATGACGCCCGCCAAGAAGGCAGCTTCCGCACGCTCCGCCCGACAGCCACAACGCGCGGCGATAGATGGCACCTTTGTCCGGTCTGCGTCAACATCGCCCGGCCCAGCACCAAAACCGATAAGCCCTTTCCCAGAAGCACTATTTGAAGCGACAGAAGATCCGGCGAGCTTTCAGGACGCATTGGTCTACCATATGCGTCGGTTCGGCGACACCTATTGGCAGCTTTACCGCGCCGTTGTTCATCTGAATGAGACCTTCGACAACAAGACGCTGCTATCCTGGATCCACGGAGAGCGCGTGCCCCGATCTGTTGCCAGTTTCAACATCCTCCGCCGCATCGAGCGACGCTATCGACTTTCAGAGGGATATTTCAAAGAGAAACTGCCGCATCAGGCACGCTCGCTGTATGGTCACGATCTCGGTGACATCAGCCCAGCTGAGCGCCGACGGATTTCACTGCACCTGCCCGAAGACTTCAACAGCCTGCCCTTTACCAAGCGCGAGGAGATCCTCGATTGGGTGCGCCGGGTGATCATTTCCGGCTCTACGGAATATCGCCGCTATCAGGCGGCGGCCAGCAAGCAGCGATATGCCATCCGATTTCCCGGCCTCACCTATGGCAGCAGTTTTCTTTCCTCTCGGTCATTGGCATCGGCGGCCGGCACCAATCAAAACGTTGCCACAGAACTTGATGACCCTGATCTGCTCTCCGGCATTGTCGACGCACCGCCGAGACTTGCCATGGAAATGGCTGATCTCATCCGCTTCAAGACTTCGACGCTGACGGCGATTGGGTTCCAACGGAACGGCGTCTGGGGTGAAGAAACGGCCTCCCAGAAGATTGAGCACCTCGGCTTGATGTTTGGTGCGCTTGCTGCCTCGCCAAACGGTGTCGTGAAGGGTTTCGGTGTGCCAGTCAGCCAGTTAAGCTTCGGCCTTCTCGTCTTCCCTGGCGTTTGGGACTGGTATCTGCAGTGGCGGGAACAGCGACGTGGCTTCTACACCAAGTGGGAAGAAGACATGCTGATGGTCGCCCAAGCCCTATCTCGCGCGGAAGTCGGTTGGATCCGGCAGCATCCGGAGCTGCTTCGGAATGTCAGGCCCATTGCGGGCTTGATTGAGCAGGAAGAAATCGATTTTGCGGCTCGCGATTGGCATGGCGCCTGTGATGCGTTTCACCGACATGCCGCTAACCGTTCCAAGGAGATCCAGCGAGTGATGCGCGTGCATCGCGATCCATTTGAACCGATCATGTGTGTACTTGAAGCGGACAGCCCGCTGGCGGAATACCGTAAGATCACGGACGAGATCGTGAGACACATGCCGGATGAGAAGAGATATCCACGACCGGCCGCCGAAGCCGTTAGATCATTCCTATTGCTTCGGCTGGGCCTGCACCTTGGGCTCAGACAGAAGAACCTTCGCCAACTTCGTGTCTGCCCCCGTGGACACTATCCGACGTCAGAACGCCGGCTGGAGGATATGAAGTGCGGTGAGCTGCGCTGGAACGACCGCGATCATGGGTGGGAGGTCCTTATCCCATCGGTCGCGTTCAAAAACTCTGGCTCTTCTTTCTTCGGACAGAAGCCGTTCCGGTTGATTTTGCCCGACCTTCTCGATCTCTACAAATACCTCGACGCTTACATCCACAGGCATCGTGGAGTTCTGCTTGGCGGTGCGAAAGATCCCCAAACGCTATTCGTCAAGACGGTGAAGACGACCAGTATTGATGCTGCTTACAATTCGACCACATTCTACGAGGCTTGGCGGACTGTCATCCAACGTTACGGCATCTATAATCCCTATACCGGACGGGGTGCGATCAAGGGCCTCCTGCCGCATGGACCGCATAACCTGCGGGACATTCTTGCGACGCATATTCTGAAGCAGACCGGATCCTACGAGCAGGCGAGCTATGCCATTCAAGATACGCCCGATGTCGTGCAGCAGCACTACGGCCGCTTCCTTCCGCAAGACAAGGCCGCACTGGCCGCCAAGATCCTCAATCAGGTTTGGGAAGCTGCGTAAGATCGAATGAGATGCTCGGCTCGGACACTCAGAACATGTTGCATCTGGGCCGAGCGTCCTCGTCTCCGCCTTGAGCGGACTCGAACCCAGAACCCGCTACCTACTTGGTATTGGCAGCGGCCGAGAAACTCGACAAATCAAGAATTTAGCGCATTCAAGCGTCCGAATAGAGCCGGAGGCTTAAATTCCGTTGCCGGTTCGCAGCCGCTCAATGTCTAGCTCAGCCGGTAGTTCAGCCCGAAGAACCACCGCGCGATCCAATTACCGAGTCACGCGATAGCCTCGCACCATTGCACCATTCATTAGATAGAAAACGCGGCCCGGAACGCCTCGAGGGCCGCCTCCGTTTCTCCCTTGGCGAAAGCTTCCATACCGACGGGTCCACGATATCCCATATCGTAAAGTGCCAAGGCTATCACATTGTAGTTGATCTCTCCTGTTCCAGGCTCACAGCGTCCTGGCACGTCGGCAACTTGCACCTCGCCAATCCATGGCAAGCAGGCGCGGCAAGTCTCGATGAGATTACCTTCCCCGATCTGAACGTGGTAAAGGTCCAGATTGAGCCTCAGGCGTGGGTGATTGACTGAAGAAACCAAGGCCAGGGTGTCGGCGGCCCGACCGAATGGGGTGCCCGGATGGTCGACCGGAAGATTGAGATTTTCCAGTGTAAAGACGACGCCCTCTTCCTCAGCCAGGTCCGCAATGCGGCAGAGCGTGTCGCTCGCCTTCAGCCACATGGCTCCGGTTACAATCTCCGCGGGGCGCACAGGCAGGCCACCGGGTCCCAGTCCCGTCCCATGCAGGTTAAGCCTCGCAACGCCGAGGCGTTTGCCGACCTGGACCGTCTCTCGTGCCGATCGCAGCAATTCATCCGCACCCTCGTCATCGGCCAGTCTTCCTGTCAGATAGCCATTCATGATCGAAAAGGTGGCGCCTGATCGTTCTAAAGCGTGTAGATCGTGATCCGGCCAATTCCATAGACCCACCTCGAAGCCCATCTCGGCTAGACGCGCAGCACGCCACTCGATCGGGCGATCACGCCATATCATTTCAGCGCAGGCAGCGAGGACGAAGGGCTGTTCCATTACAGTTTTCCTGTTCAATTCGATGTAGACAGATGTGGGCAGGTCCCGGGTAATCGTCGGCGACTGGTCAGATCGCCGATCACAGCATAACCCGGGCACCATTCGAGGTCGCCATCGCATGGATGACGCGTTCTATCTCTAACCCGCGCCCGAAATCCGGCCCCCTGTTGGGTGCACCGGCAATCGCCAGAAGGAGATCCCGAGCTTCAATGACCTTCTGCTCATTGAAGCCGAAATTGTGCCCGGGTGCGGGACAGAAGGCTGCAAAATCTGGTTGTTCGGGCCCCGTGCGGTGACAGACGAAGCCGGCATCTCCGACCCGGTGGATCCAAAGCTCGTTCATGTTCTCCTGATCGAAGAAAATCGTGCCTTCGCTGCCATGGACCTCCCATTGCAGCCTGCACTTTCGGCCTCGAGCAACGCGAGACGTGGCGAAGGATCCATGCGCGCCAGAGGCAAACCGCAGGAGTGCCATCGCACTATCCTCGTTCTCAACCGCCTTCGGACCACTTGTGGAAGGTCGATAAGGGACTGCGATCTGGGTCTGGGCGACCAGCTCGGTCACAGGTCCCATAAGATCCGTCATCTGGCTAACCAGATGGCAACCAAGATCTCCCAAGGCGCCGAGCCCACCGTCTTCATGCGTCATACGCCAGGACCACGGAATATCGGGGTCTGCAGAATAGTCCTCGTCATAGACGCCGCGAAATGCGAGCGGCCTGCCGATCTCTCCATCGCCGATCAACTTGCGCGCGGCTTGGAAGGCCGGGCTGCGCAGGTAGTTGTAGCCCAGCATCGTCACCAGCCCCCCATTGTCGGCGGCGAGCGCCGCCATGGCCTCGGCATCGGCCAACGTGAGCGCCATCGGCTTTTCCAACCAGACATGCTTGCCCGCCAGTAGCGCTGCCTCTGCCATCGGGCGGTGCAGACCGTTGGGCGCGGTGATCGAGACCACATCGACGGCCGGATCTGTGATCGCCTCTTCCCAATGGGCCGTGGCGCGCGCAAAGCCGAACTGTTGTGCAGAGGTGTCCGCACGTTCCTGAGTGACATCCGACAGGACTTCCAGTCGATGATGCGGGCCGCCGAAGACTGCAGCAACGTTGCGCCATGCTAGGGCGTGGCACTTGCCCATAAAGCCCGTTCCGATGAGTGCGACACCGAGCGGACGATTCGGAAACCCAAACATTTGTTTCTCTCCTCCGACAGCTTAGATCGTTCCACCCAAGGAGCCTTCGAGCTCCGCCATTTCCTGACCGCCGGCCATGAGGTCCTGCAATTGGGCAGCATCGATCTCACCACGCGTGGCGGTTCCAAGCGTCTGGCCCCGGTTCAGAACCGTGAAGCGATCACCGACCGCCATGGCATGGCGGACATTATGAGAGATGAAAACGACACCAATCCCATGTGCACGTACCCTCTTAATGGTCGCCAGGACATTTGCCGTCTGGCGAACACCAAGTGCCGAGGTCGGTTCATCGAGGATCAGCACTTTCGCACCGAAGTAAACTGCACGGGCGATGGCCACGGTCTGACGCTCCCCGCCAGACAGGGTGCCTACCGCCTGGTCGGGGCCACGCAGGTTGATGCCCATCTTGCGCATTTCGACCATGGTGATCTCGTTGGCCTTCTCGATGTCGAATCTCTTGAACAGCCCGCGGCCTCTTGTCGGTTCGCGCCCCATGAAGAAGTTGCGCGTAACCGACATGAGCGGGATCATGGCGAGATCCTGAAACACGGTGGCGATCCCGGCTTCCATTGCGTCACGCGGGCTGTTGAAGGACAAAGGACGCCCGTCAAAGGTGATGGAGCCCTCGGTCGGCTGGTGGACGCCGGACATCGTCTTGATGAAGGTGGACTTGCCGGCTCCGTTGTCGCCGAGGAGGCAGTGGCACTCGCCAGGACGGACATCGAATGTCACGCCGTTCAGCGCAATCACGTTGCCATAGTGCTTCTTGATGTTTTCCATGCGGATGATCGGTGCGGTCATCTCAGCGCTCCCCGGTCACGCGTTTGCGGATTACGTTGTTGAAGATGACAGCCAGCAGGAGCATCCCGCCAAGGAAGATTTGAAACCAGTCCTGATCGAATTTCGTGTAGGTGAGCCCGATGGTGACCATGCCAAAGATGATGGCACCGAAGAAGGCGCCGATTGCTGATCCATATCCACCTGTCAGCAGGCATCCACCGATGACGGCCGTGATGATGGCCTCGAATTCTTTCATGAACCCGCGCCGTGCGTCAGTCGATCCCGCGTCCATGACGGTGATGATGGCAACGAGTGCTGCAGCAACAGCGGTAAGGATAAAGAGCGCGACCTTGACCTTCCGCACAGGAACGCCTGAGTTTTGAGCAGCATTTGCGTCGCCGCCGGTCGCAAAGATCCAGTTGCCGATCGGGGTCCGCAGCAGAACATAGGTTGCCACCAGGGCAAAAAGGATGAACCAGATGATCTCGACCGGGATACCTGGTACCTTGGGCAGCCCCGACTTGAAGCTGTCAACCCATCCCGTTTCCGCAAGCCAGTTCAAAAGGAACTCGAACGCATCACCGGAGAAGATCGGTGCCAGAAAGTCTTCGCCGACCGCCTCGCGGATGCCGCGGAGTTGCGTTGCGCCACCTGTCAGGAGTTTCAACCCCACTAGAGTTGCCCCTCGGAGGATGAACAGCCCGGCCAGTGTAACGATGAACGAAGGAAGCCCAGTTCTGATCACGATCAGCCCATTTGCTGCACCGAGCATTGCTGCAAACAGCAAGGTGAGCGGAATTGCAAGGATCAGTGGCATGCCGATGTTTACGGTAAATGCGCCGAAAAGCATGCCCGTAAATGCCACCATCGACCCGATCGACAGATCGAACTCCCCGCCGATCATGAGCATGGCGGCAGCGATGCCAAGGATTCCGAGTTGTGCTGCCGGGGTCATGAAGTTCATGATGCCCGAGAGCGTGAACATGGTTCGGTCGGCCGTTGCCAAGAAGAAGAGTGTCACGAGGACAAGGCCCCCAATCGCCCCCAGTTCCGGTCGCTTCATCAACCTGGTCGTGAAAGATACGGTTTTGATCCGCTCGTCTTTTTGCGTCAGCACGTCGCTCGACATCGCTTTCCTCCTTCAATTGTTGACCGGGCCGCCTGGCGGACCGCCCGGTCAGCCTCACTCAGCGAATGCCCTGAGACGAAAGCTCGATGACGTTTGCAGCACTCTCCTTGGTGACCAGGTTGGGACCGGAAGGAACATCACCGCCCGGAACCAGCCCGTACTGGGCCTTCAAGGCGAGGAACGCGACGGGAAGATAACCCTGCAGGAACTGCTGCTGGTCGATCGCAAAAGCCGCCTTGCCGTCGGCAACATCCTTCAGGAAACCGGCGGACAGATCGAAGCTCGCTATCAGAACTTTGTCTCGACCGAGGGCTTGCGCTGCCTTGACAGCCGGCTCGCCGACCAGGGAGGCGCCAAGACCGAGAACGGTGTCCACGCTCGGATCAGATTCGAGTGCCGCCCGAACCTTGGCTTCGACTTCCGCCGGATCGTTCTGCGTCGGCACGACCGTCACAGCCTTTCCGAATCCTTCCGCAAAGCCCTGGCAGCGGAGGTCGAGAGCGACGTTGCCGACTTCCTGGTTCACGCAGATCCCTTTGGTGCCACCCATTTCGGCAAGCTTGGCACCCGCTGCCTTGCCGGCATCGAACTCGGACTGGCCGACATGCAGAAGTGCGCCCAATTTGTGAGCGACGTCCGAGCCGGAGTTCATCGAGATGACGGGAATGCCGGCAGCGACCGCGCGTTGGATTGCTGGCCCCAATGCATCACCGTCGGGAATGGAAACCACAAGGCCATCCGGCTCTTGGTTGACAGCAGCATCGATCATCTGGCTCATCTGAACCATGTCGACCGTTTCCGGAGAACGGAACTCGACGTTTGCGCCCGTATCTTTTGCTGCCTTCTCGACGCCGTTCTTCACCACCGACCAGAACGGGTCATTGGCCTGTCCATGCGCCACGACGATGATATCTGTAGCGAATGCAGGGGCCGCCATTGCCACAACTGCAGCGACTGCCACCGATGCGAGTAATTTTTTCATGATAACCTCCCAGTTACGTTGATTGCGGGCGCAACTCCATACGCCCATTCTCCGGCTCGCAGAGCCGGAACCGAATGCCGTCAGCGCACCATCCTCCAGGCGCTGCGGCTAGCCATTTCGAAGGCCTGTGGACTTCGAACCCGTTAAATCAAAACCGATGATGGCTGCCCTGAGCCGAGCGAATCCGCTGCAGCCTCGGCCAGTGCCAATGCCGCCACGCCATCCTGAAGTGTGACCGGAACAGGGGCGCCAGCGAGAACCGCGCATACGAAGGCGGCCCATTCAGCCGCGTAAGCCCGCATGTAGCGTTCGAGGAAGAAGAACTCTGGCTTCGCGCTTGTCACACCTGATACGGTCGACTTCGTAATCGTGTGTTCGAGCACATTGCCTGCCGAGAGCAGGCCGGTCGAACCGAGCAGTTCAACCCTCTGATCATAGCCATAGACAGCGCGACGGCTGTTCTTGATCACCGCGATGCGTCCGTCGGCATAAGTCAGCGTAACAACCGCAGTATCGACATCGCCAGCCGCGCCGATGTCCGGATCGACTATTGAGCTACCGACGGCATGGACGGTGGTCGGCAAATCTCCCATAATGAAATTCGCCATGTCGAAGTCGTGGATCATCATGTCGCGGAAGAGACCGCCAGAGACCTTTATGTAGCTCACAGGCGGCGGCGAGGGATCGAAGGACGTGATCGACAGAAGCTCGGCCTTGCCGATCTCCCCTTCTGCCAACGCTGTCTTGATGCCGGAAAAGTTGGGATCGAAGCGCCGATTGAACCCAATCATGATCGGCGTTCCCTCGAGCGAGGCAGTCGCAAGACATGCCTTGGCCCGCTCCAGCGAAAGGTCGACAGGCTTCTCGCAAAGGACTGCCTTGCCCGCCTTCGCCGCTTTCTCGATCAAGTTTGAATGGGTGTCTGTCGAGGTTGCGATCAATACGGCATCAATGGCTGGATTGCTGATAACGGCATCAACGTCGGCGACCTCAGCGCTGTACGACGATGCCAAGCTCTCAGCGGCCTCGAGGTTGATGTCGGAAACCGCTACAAGGCGGCTCTGCGGATGAGCTGCGATGTTTGTTGCATGAACCCGCCCAATACGGCCCGCACCAAGCAATCCAATTCTGAGCACTGTATTTCTCCCCTACGACCGGACCCGTTTCGACAGGGACCATGCTTTATTTTGCTCGCGCGAGCAACGATTATTTGCTCGCGAGAGCAAACTTCTGATTGGACTGGAGATGGAACGCATGATCAATGATGACCAATGCATATTCAGGTGCCGGGGAGATGATGACAGACGGAAAAAATCTCGTGATTGCCAATGTGACGGCTGACGACGTGGCAGAGGCAGCAGGCGTTTCCAGGTGGACGGTCAACAGAGCCTTCCGCAAGGACGCATCGATTTCCCGCAAGAGCCTTGAAAAGGTCATGGCTGCGGCCGAACGGCTCGGCTATGTGCCCGACCTTAGGGCTGTCAGTCTTGCCTCCGATCGTTCCAATCTGGTCGCACTACTGATCGACGACTTCGCCAACCCGCACAAACTGGTGATGATGGAATGTCTTACACGAGCCTTGAGACGCGGCGGCTGGGACACGTTGCTGGTCAACACACTTGATCGCAATGATGCCAGTCATGCGCTGCTAAACGCGAGCCAGAGACGTGTCGATGCCGTGATCCTGATCGGCCTTCAGTTCGATGATGAGGTGCTCGAGGCGGCCGCTCACGCTCGCAAGTTCCGCGAGCTCATCATTTTTGCCAGAACCTCAGAGCGTCCCAACACAATTTCCATTGCTGTGGACGACGTCAGGGCGATGACCGATTTGGCCGAGTACATTCATGCGAAAGGATACAGGCGACCGCTCTTTGTAGCCGGCCCCCAGAATTACTCCGCCCACCTTCTGAGAAAGGAGACCTTCTTCTCCTACTGGCTCGCACATGTAGGCAGCGAGCCGGGGTTGGCCACGGTCAGCACATATGACCCGGCTTTGGCAGGCAAGGTTGTGGCCGACGCGTTGGAGAATTGCCCGCGGGGTGACCTGCCGGACGTATTAGTTTGCGAGAATGATGCGCTTGCGATGGGGGCGGCCGATGCGGTCCGTTACGCGCTCGGTCTATCCGTACCTGGAGACATAGCCATCACAGGCTTCGATGACGTGCCGCAGGCAGATAACCCAAACTACCGCCTAACGACCTACAGGCAACCGTTGTCCGAAATGGCTGACTATCTGGTTGAGGTTCTTGCTCACCCTGACAGGCAAGACCGCGACCGTCTTTTCCTAGGCTCACTTGTCGTTAGGGCAAGCGCCTAGCCGGCGTTGTCCGAGATCATAGGGATGGCACGCAGAGAGCCTCCTACATGGTACCGCCCATCCTGGGGGAGATGGGCGGCCAAGGCGCAGCTGGGGGTAAGAGATGCTACGCCTTGTTTGCTTTAGCGCAGGATACCAGATCAAATAGACCCGCCAGCGTTCAGATAGGTGCAGAGAAGCTACTGTTTGCCGAACCCGAACGTCTTACGCAGGCTGCTATCGACTGCCTTCGCCGGCATGAACCGGCGCAGCCGGCTGAGAAGCGTCGCATGCTTGCCGACCGGTTGACGCATTCTGTACGGGCTTTCGATGGCCGTGAGGATCTGATCGGCGACCCATTTCGCAGAGGGTGCAGACTTGACCTGGGCGAGGACGGCGCGGGTCGTCGCCTCAAGCTGTTCGGCATACGCGCCGGGAGCAGCCTCGGTGATTGCCGAATTCACGTCGAGATTGGTATTGGTGAAGGTGGGCTCTACCAGGATGACACGTACGTTGAAGTCCCGGATCTCGTGATCGAGAGATTCAGACAGTCCCTCGATCGCGTGCTTGCTGCTGGCATAGATGCCCATGAAAGGAGCCGGCAGAAAGCCGAGTACGGAACTGACATTGATGATCAGTCCGCTTCGGGCACTGCGCATGGCAGGCAGGGTTGCGCGGATCATGCGCAGTGGGCCAAACACGTTCACGTCAAAGACCTTGGCAGCCTCCGCAACGGAGGTGTTTTCGACAGGGCCCATCAGCGAGACACCCGCATTGTTGATCAGGACATCGATCGTGCCCGCCTCGGCCAGAACCCATTCGACAAAGGTTGATACCTGCTCGTCGCTCGTCACATCCAGCTTTCCGAACGTCACGCCGGGGATTGGGCTTGCACTGTCCGGATTCCCGGCGATCACCGAGGCGGTCCGCATCGTCGATAAGAAGGGTCCTCGCCGTCTGTCGCCGTTCACCATTCCGTCCTTCCTGGTCAACCTCGCCGCAGGTCAGGTGTCGATCCGCCACGGGCTGAAGGGCCCGCTTGGCGCGCCGGTGACCGCCTGCGCGGCGGGCGTCCAGGCGATCGGTGACGCAGCCCGCATGATCCGGGCGAACGAAGTCGATATTGCCGTGTGCGGTGGAACGGAAGCCTGCATGAACACCGTGAGCCTTGGGGGCTTCGCGGCGGCGCGGGCTTTGTCGACCGGCTTTGCCGAGACCCCGGCTGCTGCGTCGCGGCCTTTCGACATGCTGCGCGACGGATTTGTTATGGGGGAAGGTGCGGGCATCCTGGTCATCGAAGCCCTCAGTCATGCCCTGGCGCGTGGGGCGACACCACTGGCGGAATTGGTCGGTTATGGCACCACGGCTGATGCCCATCATGTCACGTCTGGTCCGGAAGATGGATCCGGGGCTGCCAGAGCAATGCAGATCGCGATCAGACAAGCGGGTATCGCCCCTTCCCGGATTCAGCATCTCAACGCCCATGCCACATCCACCCAGCTCGGAGATCGTGGTGAAATCGAAGCGATCAAGTCCGTGTTCGGGACAAAGTCGGGAATAGCGGTCAGCGGCACCAAGTCCGCAACGGGCCACCTTCTCGGAGCAGCCGGCGGCCTCGAAGCGATCTTCACGATTCTCGCGCTGCGGGATCAGGTCGCGCCACCTACCTTGAATCTTAACTCTCCCGATCCGGCCGGCAGTAGCATTGATTTCGTCGCCAACAAAGCACGGTCACTCCCAATGGAATTCGCAATCAGCAATGGCTTCGGCTTCGGCGGGGTGAATGCCAGCGCGCTATTTCGGCGCTGGGACGCCTGACGCCATGAAAACGAAGCCAATGCCATCGCTCGGAATGAGTGCCTGGACGCCGAGGATTGCCGTTATCGGCGTCGGGGGCGGCGGCGGGAACCCGAACTGACCGCGCTCTATGATGCATTTGCCGGCGAATTGAGCTCGCCAACTCCCCCCGACTATCCGACCGTTGGGCGACATCTGACGCTTGCCTATCCGCAACGAGCGGAGACGATCGAGCAGACATTGGTGCAAGACGCACTCCGGCGAGGATTGATCCTCCATGCGTTCGACCTCGTTACGGCGCATAAAAATACGTCGCCGCCGCGTTGGAAGGCGTTTCTTACCGTCGACGTTGTGGAACAAATACTACTGCAATCACGGGGGAACATCGGAGCGCTCGTCGAGCCAGAACGATTGACGGAGGCAGTCGAGATTCCCCTCCGCTACGCCGCGACACACCCTGCGGAAGGCAGATTGAGGTTGAGAATAGCTCGGCTTCTCGATCTGCAAGTCGCTGGGCAAAGCGGAATTGCGCTAATCGCCAGCATCATTCTGTCTTCTTATGCCGGCGAGATAGACTTCCAGCAGGCTGACGACGTCGACGCAATCAGCCCTGAAGAGTTCAAGACGTTTGAGGCGTTTCACCGCGCCGCGTTCGCGTGGCTCGAACGGGAAGCGCCCATTACACTCGGCAAAACGAGGTTTCCGAGCGAAGATCTCCCGTGCAGTGGCGATCGATTGGTGGCTACGTTCAAGGCCATGCTACCTCAACTGGCGGAGGACGCAGAAACCGATGACGATTTGGCGGAATTCAAAGCCTGGTTAAGCATCGGTGTCAGCATCGCCATATCGGAATCACTAGGTCCAGCTGACCTGGAACTTATGGGTGTCGGCGCCATCCAGCTTTCGCGGCGCGGCAAAGTCCAGGAGGCGCGAGATTATGCCGAGCACGCTCTTCTCTGCTCGGGCTTGGACCCCGTACGCCAACGTATTGCATGGGGGGTATTCGGTGACGTCTATCGGCGCTCGGGTAATGCTATCGAAGCTTTAGTCGCGTTTGCGTGTGCGGCCAAGCTCGCCGGACCGGTTTCGCTGCACCAGCTTTGGATTGAGATGTACGGTCTTGCCGGGACGTTCCGGGACGTTGGGCTCATCAAAGCAGCAGAGCACATGGCCGAACATGCCCGCATGGTTCTCGATGAACTCGGGCTTTCTGACGGAAACGACATTCAACTCGATTTGCTTGCGCTCCAGCTGAAACTGAAAGGGGGGTTACAGCCAACTTTCGAGGCGAGCAATATATCCCTCAATACCGCTGCGGCGCTCCCGGAGGACCTCGCCGGCTCGCAGCTTGTGGTGATAGCCGCCCACGGCAGCGTAGCGGATGGAGAACCGTTTTTTCACCAGGTTTCCGATGAAGGCAATTTGCGAATTCTTGCGTCTGACTTGGCAGACGCTCTTCGCAATGTAGGAGTCGTGGTTTTGTTTGTCTGCAGCGGCGGCCGTAGCGACAAGCACCCTGCGGCAAACATGACAATTGGGCTTACGCGTCAGTTGTTGGACCGAGGATGCTCCACGGTTGTGGCGTCACCGTGGCCCCTCGCTTCGTCGATTACACCGAGGTGGTTTCCGGCCTTCCTGGAACGTTGGGATGCTGGAGATCAGGTAATAGACGCGGTCTTCAAAGCCAATCAGGACGTAGGAAAAGCAACGGGATATGATCCTGCACGCTTCCTAGCCCTGCACGTGTTTGGTGATCCGTTCCGCAGAATTGTGGATGGCTGAGATAATTTAGATATCTTATCCGATCCGGTCGAAGCTCATCGTGCCACATCTTGGGAGGGCACAGATCTGGCAGGCTTCTTGAACGGATCAAGGACCGTGACGCCCCGGCCCTGAAAATCCGCGACGTTGCGTGACACCATGATAAGATCATTCACCTGCGCTGTCGCGGCCAAGCCGGTATCGTCGGTATTCTTATCTGATTGACCGAGCATCTGACCCCAACGGCGTGCGACAGGCTCGTCGACGGGGAGAATGCGACCTTGATAAGCCGCGAAGATTGCGTCGGCAGCCTTGGCGATCGCGTTCGCCACGACGTCATCGGTCTTACGCTTCTTCTCGATGCCTTTCGAAATCTCTCGAACCGAGATCACGCTGATGGCGAGATCGGTATCATCGATCGTATCGAGCCAAGCCGCGACATTCTCGTGCGGTTCGGGTCGACCAATCTCTTTCAGGACATTTGTATCGAGCAGGTATTTCAAGCTCAGTCATCCAGCGCGCTAAGATCGGCTGCGCGCATGGCGGCTTTTGCCGTTTGCTTCGGGTACGGCCGGCCCGCCTTCGGATGCGCCTCCGCATAGACGCGCGCCGCCACGACCTGTTGTTCCTTCAAGGAGGGATAGTCGCGAAGAATCTCTTCGACCGTGGCGCCGGCGTTGAGAAGAGCAGCGATCCGATGCGCCTCGATGTGCGTGCCTCGGATGACCGGCTCCTTCCCGGATAGGTCGACCTGATCGGTGAGCTTCTCGAGTTCCTTCAGCTTGCGCTCGACGAAGACTAGGTGCTGACCGATGTCGTAGCGCTGTTTGCCGAACACGACTTCCTTCGCGAGACTGCGCTTCAGGGATGTCGTCCGCAACGCCTCATAGAACTCGGATTGGCTCTTGGGCGTCAGCGCCAGTTTGAGTTCGTCATAGGCATGGAGAAACACCAGCTCAGCTTGACCGAACTGCCGAATGCTTCGACCACCTCGCTTCACGAGTTGCGGCTTAATCGGCGCGCGCTCGACAACCTTCTTGAAGATGTCCAGCGGCGCGCCCACCACAAAAGCCGCCTGTGCCGTTGTCAGATGTTCCATCCGATCGCCTCCTAATTCACTCCGAAAGATAGGACCGAATTAGAGATAGCGCAAGGCCCGTCGTTCGATTTCATCTCGTTCTGACCCATTCTAGACAATCCCCCACGCCCGAAACCTCCCCCTCCCCGTCATCTCCCTGAGGCCGAGTTCCAAAACGATCCGCCGCGCCGCCTGCGGCGTCACATCCAGCGTCTTCGCCACCATCCCGGCCGACACGAGCGGTTTCGCGATCACCAGCTCGACCAGCTCCGGCAGTCTTGACGACGTCCGCCGCCCCTTCAGTTTTCGGTCCATCATCGTTTTCGCCAGGGTCAGCCGGTCATG
The DNA here is from genome assembly GCF_058242805.1 of Neorhizobium sp. PAMB6716. Classification (NCBI taxonomy): domain Bacteria; kingdom Pseudomonadati; phylum Pseudomonadota; class Alphaproteobacteria; order Hyphomicrobiales; family Rhizobiaceae; genus Neorhizobium; species Neorhizobium sp. PAMB6716. The sequence continues at coordinate 300,960 of NZ_JBZAYW010000002.1, read as the reverse complement.
CTCTTTCATGCCAATCTCCGCGGCCGCCAAAAACCCGTGAGCAATGGCTAACAACCGGGTCTCCCGATCGCGATGCCGGCGCCGATCGACGGAAATAGATTTGAGACCGAGGTTGACGGCGGCGAGATGGGCACCAGTGGTAACGCCGGCCCGGCGCAGGATTGACGCGGCCAACAATCGCCCGAGCCAAGGCGCGTGCTGCAGCACCGACAACTCGTTCCAGGCATCAAGGGCGATGGTCGCCTGCAGCACCGCCGGTAGGTTTTCAGCCTGACGCAACACGCCACGCCATTCATCGAGCCGGGCATCCTCGTCCCAGTCGAGATCATAGACCAGCGGATCGGCCGGAGCCCGACCGGGCTTTTTGGCTCGTTCGATCGCAGCTTCCGAGCGGGCGAGCAGCGCATCGATAGCAGCATAGTCGACGCCGGGGAGATCTTGGGCCTCGTCGGTGCCATCCCCCTCCCCTTCCGCGTCGATCGCGATCGCCGGCCGAATAACTCCGGTCGTCGTAACCTCGTCCGCGCCGCCCGCCCCGATCTCCGAGGTTTTCCGCAGCGAGCGGATGCCGTCGGCGGACAGCGCCCAGTCCGGTGACTGGCCCGCGACGCGTCGGCGGGTGCGCAGCACGTCGCGGGCGATGGTCAGCTCATGGGTGGGTGTGCGAATATCCTTCGTGGCGTCGTGGAGGACGAGGTCTTCGAGATGGACGAGGTCGCCGTCGATCCACAGCGAAGCGCAAGCGTCGGCAAAATGGGAACGTTCGATCCATCCCTGGCCGATCGGCGAACGGGCGATCCGCTCGTCGAGACGCGTGAGCACGACGCCGGCTGTGGCTTTTACTTCCAGATTTCAATCCGGGGAATGTCATACGCCAGTTGGGTTCTGGCGCTAAACTGGAGACGATTTTCAGCTAATGATTTCAGCGAGGCCCCTTGCCAAAGCGATTTCACGATCGAAGCTCGCCGGCTGCACGCCCGGTCTTGGACGAGCACTGGTCGACAGCGCGTCGGATAGCCCGCGAACTGGACAAAATCCTGGATGGCGGCAATCCGAAACATGCTGCCATCAAACGCGCCGCGGCTGAACTGCAGATCACAACTCGGCAAATCTACAATCTTCTGGCCCGTTACCGGGTCGATCGCACTGTAGCCAGCTTGCTTCCTCGCACCGCTGTCAGTCGGCGCAAGCGGCTGCCGGAACAGGTGGAGGCGATCATCGCGGCCACACTTCGCGAGAAGTGGCTGACGCTTGAGCCGACCCCACTTGCTCCCGTGGTCGACGAGATCCGCGCGCGGTGCGAGGAAGGCGGTCTTGCCATCCCGTCCTATGTAACGGTCGCCCGGCGCATCCCTATGTTGTTTTCACCTGAAGAGATCGCGAAGAAGCGATCGGCCAATCCAAAGCACTTGCTGCGGCTGAAGCCGCGACCCGGCTATATCCATGCGCCGCACCCGCTCGCGGTGTGCCAAATCGACCATACGCCGACCGACATAAATTTCGTGGAGGTGATCGATGGTGCCGGTGTGTTCGTTGGCCGCCCATATTTGACGGTTATCACCGACGTGGCGACACGATCCATCGTCGGCTTCTGCCTTATCCTGGAAAAGCCGTCGGTTCTGTCCGTTGCGCTTTGTCTCGCCCAAGCCATGTGCCCGAAAGATACATGGCTTGCAGCGCGCAATCTCAATCACGCTTGGCCGATGTTCGGTCGACCGCAGTTGCTCGTCACGGACTCGGCGATGGAGTTCAAGGGACACGCCTTCCAACGAGGATGTGACGATTATGGGATCAGGATCCGATATCGCGATCGCGGCCGGGTCCATCAAGGCGGCGTGGTTGAACGGCTGCTGGGAAAGCTCAACGCGGTCCTCGCCACCTACCCGGGCTCTTCGGGCCGTTCGGTGGCCCACCGGGACGAATATCCATCCGAGCGGCGCGCCTGCCTGAGCTTCGCCAATCTGGAGCGCTGCGTTGCGCTGGCCGTGATCGATCACAACCTGCAGGAAAATTCCAAGACCCTGAAGGTTCCCATGACGGAATGGCAGCACAGCGCAACCGCCCTGCCTCGTTTCGACGATGACCCGCAGCGCGTGCTGTTGTCGTTCTTGCCGGGGACGGAAAGGCAATTGTCACCGCAAGGGATCAACATGTTCGCCATGCACTATTATTCACCGTGGCTGAGCGCCGTCGTTCCTGAGCGTGACCGGCTTGGAAGGCTTGAGGTGCGATACGATCCCCGTGACATCAGCCGTGTCTATGTCCGCGACCCGGAAACCCGACAGTTTCGGCCGGTCGAGCGACGCGATGGCCAACTGACGTCAGTGACGCTGTGGGAGCACCAGGCAGAACGCACCCGTCGGCGTGCGGCAAACCACCGATCAAGCACTGAGAAGGTGGCGCTCCGCCGTGAGATCGCAGCCATTGTGCAATCGGCGAAACCCTCCAGGCGCCAGTTGCACAATGCTGTCCGCAATGCCCATGCCTCTGCGGCGGAGAAGCCTTATGCGGTCATGCAACCGCCGACGCCTCCTCCCGCTGAGCATCCCGCACGCAAGAAGAACCGGTTGCCGGTGGAGGATTGGTAGCAATAGTGGATCATTTGCTCGAGCATGTCCGGCCGTATCTTGGTCATGATCAGGCGGAAAGGATCGCCTACATCCGTGCCCCACGGTGGATCGGGCATCATGTCGCTCAGGACAGCCATCGGCGGCTGGCCGAACTGCTCGATCGGCCTCCGTCTTTGCGAACCCAGGGGCTGATGTTGGTCGGTCCCTACGCCAACGGCAAAACGATGATCGCCGAGCGGTTCGCCGTCGAGCACCTGAGAACCTCGTCCAAGCAAAGGGTATGGATAGCCCAGACACGCGAAGGCGCGGGCCTTGGCCATTTCTATGCCAGTATTCTGCAGGCGCTGCGGGCTCCAGGCGGCGATATGTGGAACCTTGGCCACAAGGCCGAGCAACTCGACCACTTGCTGTCCAACATAAAACCGAAGGTGCTGATCTTCGACGAATTTCATAATGCGTTGCGGGGCCGTGCGCGCGACGTCGAAGCTGTCTTTGCCTTCCTGCGGCGGATCGGGCGTCAATATGACATCTCACCTGTGCTGATTGGCGAAGTGGCCGTCTGCGATTTCATCAATTCCACCAGCGAGATGGCAAGCCGCTTTGACCTGGTCGCAGTTCCACGTTGGCAATATGACGAGAACTATCTCATGCTGCTCGACAGTCTCGAAGCCGCGTTGCCGCTGGCCAAAAGCTCGGATCTGTCGAACGAACCTTTGGCGCGGCAAATATTCAGCCTCTCGGAAGGCCTGATCGGCGAAATCGTCACCATCGTCACCAAAGCAGCTGTCGCGGCGATCATGTCCGAGAGCGAACGCATCACCAAGGCCGGAATCGACGAACTGCACCATGTGCCGGTCTCGCAGCGGCGCAGCAGGGCCTTTCGCGAGAGCCTTCTATGACGACGGCCGACGCGCACGCGCCGGCAATCAGCCTTCGCGAACGATATGGTGACGTGGTTTCTGACCGGTGGCCGGTCACCGTGATGCCGCAGCCAGACGAATTGCTGTCAAGCTGGTTGCACCGGCTTGCCTTTGCCAACGGAGTATCGCCGAGAGCATTCGCGCGTGTGCTCGGACTTAATCCGGGAATGTGGTCGGCCGCCCTCGATCTGAGGCTGCCGGCCGACATCGCAAACCTGCTGTATGCCAAAACGGGCGTCGCGCCCGATCAGCTTGCGGCGATGACATTGTCGCAGGAACTGCCCAAACAGCTCTTGCTGCCGCTACGCTACAACGGGCAACGCGACAGTTCTACGTGGCTGCAGTTCTGCTGCCGCTGTTTGAGCGAGGATACGCAACCCTATTTCCGGCGTCGATGGCGGCTGGCGACACGGGTTTCTTGCACAGAGCATGGCTGTCGATTGCGCGATCGATGTCCATCCTGCAACAGCTCCATTGCAGTCTTTGACCAGAGCGAACTCGTGCCGCAACATTCTTGTGCTGCGTGCGGCTACGACCTACGCCGCTCACCAATCCCTTACCTCAGTCCAATGACGAGAACGTTCGACCGATGCATCGACAATGTATGCAGCCTGGAAGCGATCGCCCACTCCCCGTCGGGACCCATGCTTATCCGTCGGCTCCTGAGCTTGCCCAGTGCAGGCGGATACTACTCGGCGATGATCCTCACCAGTCTGTCGACAGCGGCAAGGGCTTACTGCGCCGAACGTCTCAATTGCCCCAGTGAAGGGCCGGTGGATGACGCCGAGGATGAGGAACGCAAAGCACGCCGTATGAGACGCGTGATTCCGCCTCCGTGTGATCACCCCGCCTGGATCGAGCTTCTGGCGAACGCTCTCAGGCGAAGCAGAGGACGGCCGAATGTCTCGAAAGGCAAGGAGCCGGCTATAAAGCTTCCGGACCTGCTCAGCGCCTATGCCAGAATGAACCCAGGTCCCGGCCGTCGCCGGGTGCAGGAGATGATTGGAACGTAGAGAAGGCCGCAAGCACGAGCTCGTCCAGCGCTTTCAGCGCGATGCCGGCAGTGAAGGCCGCGTCCGCCTCGCCGCAATCCTGGGCGCGCGCCGTCGCCCAGGCCGGCAGCAACAGTACCGTCGTTGGCGGAACCGCGGTGGCGAGAGCGGAGGGCGAATCCATGCTATCGAGCACAATTGAGGCGCGCGGTTTAGGACACGATACTGTCCAATAACCGCACGGCACGTCAACACGGTTTTACGTCCGGTAATCTTGCATTATCGGGCATTTTGCTCATTATATAGAAATGGCCCAAATCATCGAGCAAAACACCGAAATTCGTGTCGAGGAGACCCCAGCGCCGTCTCTCAGCACAGCTTCCGACCGGGATGTTTCTGCGCCGGAGATGTCGTACGATAGCCCCCTCCCCTCTCTCGTCGCTGAGGGTTCGACGCCTGCCCATCTCGCAGGACTCGCCGATCGCGCCAGGGGCTACGTCGAGGCGGCGAGTTCGGCGAATACCCGCAAGGCTTATGCCTCGGACTGGAAGCATTTTGCGGCCTGGTGTCGGCGGTCCAATCTGGCTCCGCTCCCGCCAAACCCGCCAACCGTCGGGCTCTACATCACTGCCTGCGCCTCCGGCAGTGCAGCGGGCACGCCTTCACGCGGCGCCAAGGCCAACTCTGTTTCCACGATCGAGCGCCGCCTTTCCTCGCTATCCTGGAATTATGCGCAGCGCGGACTCTCACTCGACCGCAAGGACAGGCATATCGCCACCGTGATGGCCGGCATCCGCAACAGCCATGCCCGCCCACCCGTGCAGAAGGAAGCAGTGTTGGCAGAGGATATCATCGCAATGGTCGAGACGCTTGATCGTGGCTCTCTGCGCGGCCTGCGCGACCGCGCCATGCTGCTCATCGGCTTTGCTGGAGGTCTTCGGCGCTCCGAAATCGTCGGTCTCGATCTGAAGGCAGACCAGACCGAAGACGGACGCGGCTGGATCGAAATCCTCGACAAGGGCATGCTTATCACCCTGCGCGGTAAAACTGGATGGCGAGAGGTCGAAGTCGGTCGTGGCTCATCCGACGCCACCTGTCCTGTCGTCGCGATCGAGACCTGGATCAAGTTCGCCAAGCTGGCTCATGGACCACTTTTCCGTCGGGTCACGGGGCGAGGCAAAGCGGTTGGGCCAGAACGGCTGAATGACAAGGAAGTGGCACGCCTGGTGAAGCGTGCCGCCATGGCGGCTGGCGTCCGCGGCGATCTCAGCGAGATCGAGCGCGCCTTCAAATTCTCCGGTCATTCCCTTCGTGCTGGCTTGGCCTCTTCCGCTGAAGTCGACGAGCGGTACGTTCAAAAGCAGCTCGGTCATGCTTCGGCGGAGATGACCCGCCGGTATCAGCGCCGGCGGGATCGATTCCGCGTGAACCTGACCAAGGCTTCCGGTCTATGATCTGCCCCTCCCCTCTTTCAAGGTTTTGGCAACGATCCACCGAGGGGATCCTCGCCTTGCCTTTTGGCAAACAATGAGACTGCAGCCCCCTTAATCTCGAACAACGCGTCTGAAGGCTCCAGACGAGTCGAACCGGCATTCGAACGTGGTCACTCTTGTTCCTTCGGGAGGAAACTGGCCGTAGACGGTGAAACCGCCGCCCGTGCGTTCCACCGGGAGCGTGAGTATCTCCTGAGGCTTGCGGCCGAACGTGGCGGAGGCCTCGCCTTGGCAGAATTTAGCCATGCTGCCGACCGAAACCCTCTGCCTCGATTTCGTTTCGACGTCGCGTAGCGGTGGCGGTGAGTACGTGTTGCCGCGGAACGCGAAGTCCGGCTTCTCACCACGAGAGTTCGGGCACTCATAGCTCATCGAGTACCAGGTTACAGGCCCAGGAATGCTGTCGCCCAGAAGCCCACCTGCGTGGCTTTCGCTGAAGAGAACGTGGTATTCGCCACCGCAGACGCGCTGGGCTTCCTGGATGCAGGCGCCGCTGTTGCCCTTGCACTTCGTCTGATGAACGTCATTTGCGAGAACGGGTATGGCTGACAGTAGGATCATTCCCATGAGAGATGTCGCGACGAGACGCATGCCTAACTCCTTTCGTTTAAAGTTGACGCGCAAAGGCCTTTGAGCTGGATTCCATTTCGGCGACGGGCCATGGGCAGTTACTCCACTGCATTGATTGGCAGGTGGCCGAATTCAAACATCAGGATGAACCCCGTCCAGTCATTGATGATATGGGCGCCTGCCGAGACCCAAAGGTTTCTCGTGGCGATATAGGCAAGCGTCAGGATCACGCGGGCGAAGCCGATCCCGATCAATGACTGCGCCAAGTGCCAGTCATAGGTTGGCAGATGCGCCGCGCCGAAGAGCAGACCGGAGATGACAAGCGCGATCAGAATTGCCCACCTGCGCGAAATGTTCATCTGCTGCACACAGAACCACAGAACGGCGAGGAACGGCAGTATTCCGAAAAGCTCTTCCCCGACCAGTTGGATGCCGGTCTCCAAAAGCGTAGCGCCGACCTGCGATGCGGACATTGCGGCGATCTCATCTGCCACCGGATTGGAGTGAAGCTCGAAAAACCGTTGAAGGACCCAGCCCATCGCCATGGATCCGACCAGCGTTGCCGCTCCGAACAGCAGCATCAGCGCGGCGGATCGGAAGCCGACCGACCGGAACAGGCACTTCCAATGCCTGCCAGCGACCCTGTGAAGCGACAGGATCGGAATGCCGACGAAGATTATCGCCGGAACGAGATTGTACGGGAAGGTGCGAAATGGAATGAGCGTGAGTGCCAGAAAGGCGATCGCGACAGATGCCATGAGAACGAACCAGCCCGTTCCATCGATCTCCACGGGCTTGCCGTTGTAGAATGGGAGATCAACATCGGAAGGTATCATCTCAGGGCCTCAGCATTTGGCTACTCGACGTAGAGCGTGAGGTCGTAGCTCGCTGACTCGTTCCTTCGGGCCGCGTTGCGCATCAGGTACACGTCGATGACGTACTTGCCGCTGGACGGGATCGTGATGCTTGTGCCGTTGCCATCAATCGAGCTGTTGTACATCGCCGCATCGGCTCCCGGCGCCGTGACGTTGAAGTAGAGGCTCTTATTGCGGGAATCGAGTTGGACGCTCATCTTCTGGCCGGCTGTGACAGACAGCGCGTACTGGACGGTCTGATATCCTTTCACTGATGCCTTGATGGTCGAGCTCGACGATCCGGGCGCGAAACGAACAGTCTCCCGCCGCATGTCGTCGGCGACCGCGGGCACCGCTGACAGTATGGCAAGGCCTAAAATCAGGCTTTTCAAGATCTTCATGAACGGCTCCTCGTGTCCTCAGCAGGAGCAACCGTTCTCTCAGGGCATCGCACCCTAACAGCGCTCCTCGGATTTGCGTGACCACATCCGGTCTTCGTTCCAGGCACTCCACTCGCGTAGCCTAACCGGCAAGACCCGAAGTGGGAAGCCAAAATGGAGAATTCTTCAATGGCGCAACCGCCGAAATAGTCCAAGCGACGTGACGTCGGTCTTTGGCGTTGGTAAAAGAACACCCACAGATCGAAATTGGATGGGAAGGACTGGCACTTGGACTTCATGAAACTGCTGAAGTCGCTCGAAGAGCTACTCTACGAGCTTGTGTCATGGCTGATTTTCTATCCTGTTACGATGTGGCGCTCGGTCGTGCGGCCGCTCAGCATGATGCGCTACGCTGACATCGAACTCGCCGACAAGCCAGAAGACCAGTATCAGGATACTCTCAGCCCGCCTCTGTTCCTGCTGATCACCCTGCTTCTTTCACAGGCATTGTCCGCTTCGCTGCCCTCGGTCTATGATCCGAACGAAGCCGCTCGGGAACTGGGGTCTGGATCGAACCTTCTTATCGCAAGAGGCGTGATCTTCGGGATCTATCCCCTGTGCATGGCCGTGACGCTTCTGCGATCAAAGATGGTCGGTATCACGCGCAATTCGCTCCGCCCGCCCTTCTTCAGCCAATGCTACGTCGCGGCACCCTTTGCCTTTGTACTCGTGCTGGCATTTGATTTCTTCAGCATGCCTCGGGAGCAGGGTACTCTTGCAGGTCTTGTCGCATTGGCGGTCGCCGCAATCTGGTACGCGCAGGCGCAGGTCCGTTGGTTCATGCATGATCTGGGCATCAGCGCGGTAAAAGCACTTGCGATCTTCGTCGGAGCATTTCTGCTTGCGACCGTCGCAGCATTCCTTGTCTCGCTATTGATTACTCTCCATGTCAAAAGCATCGCACCCGCAACGGGCTGACCAACCGAGGGGGCAGCGCAAACAACGTTGCCGACACGACAGCTTGCGGTGAATTTGACAAAGACTTCAGCGGGTTAAATGCCCCTCCCCCACTCTGCAGTGAAATCGCAAGGGGAAATATTGGCGTCGAATTTTTAGCTTAGGGATTCAATTGAAACTGGGAGCTAAAATCTACAAGGGCAGCCCTGCAGCCAAGATGCAGCGTTGCGGATGCGATCCAAGAAAAGCCAGCCTCGTCGCCCAAGGTCGCCCGCAGGACAGATACCATCGCGGCCGTCATGGCTCGGGCGCGTTTGCCACGAACGGCCTAGGGTGAAGCAGGGTGCTCTTGGTTGCAGTCCAAGGAATTCAGAAGCTGCTGAACCTCCCAGTTGGCCGCCGCCAATTGCGACTGCTTGCTGACCAGAGGCATTCGATGATTTGCCTGGCCTCATCCGCGGTGGGCTCACGATAGACATCAACAGGAGGAGAGCATTCGGGCGCCATTTTCCTCGGAAACAGGAGGATGTTTGTCATCGGCATATCCTATCGGTAAGACGGGTAAACCGTAAGCGCTTGTTTCCATGCACGTTGACGCAGCCCGTTTGACGTGGGTTGCTGTCATCCGGTCGTATCGGATCAGGCAGCGACGGTTTTGGCGAAGTTGTAGGGCAGCAGGTCGGTGATATCGGCGTCTGTGGCGCGCTGCGGCAATTCGGTCAGGACATGGCGCAGGTATGCCAAGGGTTCGACGGCGCAAGCCCGGCATGTCAGCATGATGCTGTAGACAACAGCACTGGCTTTGGCTCCCTCGACAGTGTCGCTGAAGAGCCACGATTTTCTACCCGTTGCAAAAATCCTGATGTCACGCTCAAGAAGGTTGTTATCGATCGGCATCCTGCCGTCTTGCGGGTAGCGGGTCAGGTAGTCCCATTGGTTCAGGGTATAGGAGATGGCATCGCCGAGCTTGCTGTCCGGCAGGACCTTCGGCGCGATGTCATCGGGCCATGTCTTGAGGGCATCGAGGATGGGGACACTGTGAAGCTGGCGAAAGCGGCGAATGCAATCGTCTTGCGTTTCGCCTTCCTTCGGCGTTTCCTCCTTCGCCAACCTTTCTATCCGGTAGAGTTGCTCGAAGAACTTCAGCGCCTGCTCCGGCGGACCGCCACCTTTCTTTCTCGCCTTGAGGGCATTGACGAAGCGTCGTCTGGAATGGGCCATGCATCCGATATGGGTTGCCCCCTCCAGGGTGCGCCAGGCGGTGTAGCCGTCACTCATGACGATGCCGCGATAACGCCCAAGGAATGTCTGCGGATGGATCTGGCCGCGGCCCGGCTGGTAATCGAAGAGAACGATCGGCTCCTCGCTGTCCTCGCCGCTGCGATAGGCCCACATATAAGACGTGTCAGCGGCCTCCCTGTCCTTTTCCTTCAGGACCTGGACCGTCGTCTCGTCGCCATGGATGAGCGGCTGCGCCCGAAGTCGCAGTTTCAGCGCGTCATAGATGCGGGAGAGATGCCGCTCGCTCGAGCCGATCACCCAGTGACCCAGAGCGCCGCGGCTGACGGGAACACCGGCACGCTCGAAGGCCTGGGCCAGACGGTAGAGCGGTGTGCCGTCGACATATTTGTGAACCAGCGCAAAGGCCAGCGTTGAAGCCGTGGCAATGCTGCCAGGCAGCGGCTGCGCGGGCATCGGCGCAAGGACAACCGGCGTGTTGATGCCGGTTCGATCGCAATGACGGCAAGCGTACTTGAACCGCACATTCTGCAGGACCTTGGCCTTCACCTCGATATGGAGCTGCTCGGTGACGGCTTCTCCCATGCGATGCATCTGATGCCGACAGCAGGGGCAAGCCTTCTCATCGTCGGCAAGGTCGTATTCGACACGCTCGCGGGGAAGGTTTTCCGGCAAGGGCTTGCGGCCACGCTTCTTGCCTTCTGGTTTTTCCACAGGCGGCAGGCCAGTGTCCGGCAGGTCGACGAGATCGCCGTCGTCGTCACCAGCGTCCTCGTCAACGGCAACCTGCTCGGCTTCATTGAACAGGCGATCGACGTGCTTTTCGCTGCGAGGCGCAAAGCGATGCAGTCGCGCCAGCGCCAGCTCTTCCTCGAGTTTGACGATGCGCTGCGAAAGCGCTTGCCTCTCGGCCTTGAGCGCGGCGATTTCGGCAGCATGCGCCGCCAACTGCGCCATCAACTCCGCAACATCAGGTTCGCCGGTTCGATTCATCAGATTCTTGAATCGAAAGCAGGCCGCTACGTCAACTCCTCGATTCGAGATGCGTCAGCCAGCCACCTGATATTGCCGCACCGGATGGCGCACTATCGCGTCGATGTCGATGCCGTCGAGAATCCAATGGAGCTGCTCGGTCGAAAGCGACACCACGGCCGTCTCCCGACGGGGCCATCGGAACCTGTCTTCTGTCAATCGCTTCAGCACCATCACAAAACCGGACCTATCGAAGAACAGCAACTTCATCCGGTCGCGGCGGCGATTGCAGAATGCAAAGACCGCAGGCGCAAACGGATCCAGCTCCATCTCCTCCTGCACCAGAACTGCAAGGCTGTTGATCCCGGCCCTGAAGTCGATCGGTTCGCGGTGCAGATAAACTTTCAGATCAGCGCTGAGGCGGAACATGACCAAGCGCCCCGATCATCGCCGTCAACGCATCCATATCGCCGCAGTCCAGCGCCAGCTTCACACCGTTCGGTAGTGTCACGCTCATTCTGACGGGAGAGGACAAAGGGCCCGTCCTTTCTGGTTTCGCCAAACGCTCTTCACCATTCCGGCCAGTCAGCGCCGTCGATAGGCTGCGATCTGCGGCCACAACCGGGACAAACGCCGATACGGAGGGCTGATGTTTAAGACCCGCCTCCTTGGCTTGCTTGATCCATTTCCTCAGAAGGTTGGCATTGATCCCGTTATCTAGCGCAAGCCGCGAAACCGACACACCTGGCTCAAGGCTCGCCGCAATAAGGCGGGCTTTCGACGCCCCGTCATACCGCCGACGCCCGTTTCGCAAAATCCGCCGGATAACCAGCTTACCTTCGTCACTCTCAATCACTTGGTGTCCACCTCCGTTAGGTGGACACCTCATGCAGCACCGCTCTCAATGACAAAAGGTGCTAGGAAATTCGCGCTTACTACAGAACTCATGATCGAGCAACTTCAACCTCATATCGACATCGCCATGCGCCATGCGCGACATGGCACCACGATCACTTCGATACCACGATTGGAGATCGGGGTGGGCCAGGTGACTTCCGGCACCTCGCCGTGCCTCTATCGATCCATGATCTGCTTCATCCTGCAGGGATCGAAGGACGTGGCGATCCAGGACAACTTGCTGCGCTATGATTCAGCACAATACCTCGTCAGCGCTTTGGATCTTCCCTTGAGCGGCCAGATCCACAACGCCGATGATGGGCGCCCTTATGTTTCGGTGTCACTGGTGTTGGACCCGGCGCTGCTGTCTCAGATAGCCGCCGAAATGGCGCCGATGCGCGATTCCGAAGCGCCGGGTATCGGTATCGCCATCAACACGATGACGTCTCCACTACGCGATACTCTACTGCGTCTGCTTAGCTTGCTCGACTGTCCAAGCGACATACCTGTGCTGGCACCGATGGCGGAGCGAGAGTTGCTCTATCGTCTCCTACAGGGGCCGCATGGGCGTTTACTGCGCCATATCGCGCAGCCTGAAGGCGCGCTTGGTCGTATTCGCCGCGCCGTGGAGTGGATCCGCGATCATCAGAACACGCGCTTGCGGATTGAGGCACTGTGCGATGTCAGCGGCATGAGCCGCGCCAGCCTGCACCGTCATTTCGTGGCGTTGACCGGTCTCAGTCCTGTCCAGTACCAGAAGCAGCTTCGTCTTCAGCAGGCCCGCCAACTTCTGCTGGCAGGCGATCATAGCGCCAGCGATGTTGCCTTTGCCGTTGGTTATGAAAGTGCTTCGCAGTTCAGCCGCGAATATCTAAGGCAGTTCGGTGCACCACCTGTTCGCGACATGCGTCTGATCAGACATTCCATCGGCAGCGCAGCATAGCGCTGGGCTCGTGATTGGTGGCAGCTTTCCTGAAGCCACAGGCCAGCACCTTATTTGCTGTGGCACCTCGCTGTCATTCTTCAGCGATTGACGAACGAGCAACGTTGCCACTCCCCTTTGTCAAAGTCTAACATGAAAGTAAGACGTTATCGCAGCCGACGGATCGGTCGAGGGTTGAAGTTCAGCACTTTACATCCGTACACGCGCAGCGACGGGCATTCAGCTGCTGATTTATCTGAGATTTCGACCTGAGTGGCTGCGACGATGGCATAGTGTATACCGTCAATCCAGATCATTCTCAGCGCTCAGCTCACCAGGAATTTGAGACATTCAGGCAATACTTTGAGCTTATCGGGCGGGGCGGAAATGCCGCTTTCCATCTGTCTAATTACCAATCGACACGGGTGGCGACAGAAAAATATGCAGCCGTAGGTCGAGAGTCGAATTGGAAAAGCGGGCAACATTTATGACACGCCTTGATAAGAAGCGCACCCTGATCCCAGGCACGTTTCGACCGAGCGAGACATTTGATGACCGTGGAGGTTTGAAAGACCCGAGGTGGCGGACCTATTCCAGTATCGTACCGCCGCCGCGCTCCCAGACGGTAATCCCCCCGCAAACTAAACGGGCTTAAAAGTAGAATTTTCTCACAAGATTTTGGAGAAGATTCCGATGAAGATATCACGATTCAGCGACGCGCAAATCATGGCAATCCTGAAGCAGGCAGAGGACGGCATTCCGGTTGCACAGCTTTGCCGGGAGCATGGCATGAGCGATGCGAGTTTTTACAAGTGGCGGGCCCGGTTAGGCGGCATGGATGCGTCCATGGTCAGCCAAATGAGGAGCATGGAAGAGGAGAACCGGCGCCTGAAGAAGATGTATGCGGAACTGAGCATGCAGAACGATCTTTTGAAGGAAGCTCTCGGAAAAAAGCGCTGAGGCCGTCTCAACGCAAGGAGATGGCCATGCAAGCGGTCCAGAAGCATAATATCAAAGTGGCCCTCGCGTGCCGGACGTTCTCGATCAGCGAGACATGCTATCGATATGGACGCAAGCTCGACAACGAGAACGAAGGCATTGCCGACTGGTTGCTGCGTCTGACGACAGCCAGGAAGACATGGGGTTTCGGCCTTTGTTTCCTTTATCTTCGTAACATCAAGGGCTTCACCTGGAATCACAAGCGGGTTTACCGCATCTATCGCGAACTGGAATTGAACCTTCGGATCAAGCCCAGGAAGCGTTTGGTTCGAGAGTGTCCCGAACCGCTGGCCGTGCCGGAACACCCGAACCGGACCTGGTCGATGGATTTCATGGCCGATCAGCTTGCCGACGGCCGCTCGTTCCGGACCTTGAATGTCATCGATGACTTCAACCGTGAGGGGCTTGGCATCGAGGTCGATTTCTCGTTGCCAGCCGAGCGGGTCGTTCGATCCCTCAACCGGATCATCGAGTGGCGTGGCAAGCCGGATATAATTCGTGTCGATAACGGCCCGGAATATATCAGCGGCACGCTTTTGGCGTGGGCCGAGAAGCGAAACATCACCATCGCCCATATCCAGCCGGGCAAGCCGCAGCAAAACGCCTACATCGAGCGCTACAACCGCACGGTTCGGCATGAATGGCTGGGATGCTTGATATTCGATACCATCAAGGAGGTGCAGGATCACGCCACACGCTGGCTCTGGACATACAACAATGACCGACCCAATATGGCTATCGGCGGCATCACGCCGAGGCAGAAACTGAAAATGGCAGCGTAAATTCTACTGATCGGACCCGTTAAAAACGGGGGGATTACCAGACCATCGCCCATAACTGCTGACCCCAATCGGTCTGATGTCCGTCGAGCTAACGAGACTTGCTGAGCGCCGCCCCCAGGCGCGCCATCAGCTTGGCGAACTCCGCATCAGCCGGGTTCGCCGCCAGCCAAATCCTGCCGAGCACATATGCAAGCAGGGCATGGAAGAGCGTGATGCGGGTCGCCTTCTGCTCATCATAGGCGCGTGGCACCATTTCGATGATCGCGTGCATATCCGCGCCCGGCTCACTCGCTTCGTAAAGGCGATGCAGGCGAAGCTGCCATTGCGCGAGACCGCGACTGTAATGCGCATAGCGCTGAACCGAACCAGCGAACTCCCGCATGAACGTGGACCACGGCTCGTTCCAGGGGCCTGATCCATAATTCGACAGAGGTTCGCTTGCAGCCATGCGCGGAGTTTGCCGGGCGTCAGGTCGTCCGCATCCCATTTCAGCAACGCCGCTTCGGCATCCGGGTGGCCGCACACGCCCAGTTCGATGACGCCGATCGCCTCGACGCATTGCCGCGTCAATGCGAGAGCATTGGCGTGCATTCCGTCGCGGTTCGCCTGATTTGCCAGCAAGAGTGTGTCGAGAACGAACCAATGCGCCAGCACCGATGCCGCGCAGCCCGGCGCTTAAGAACCTGCTCGACCTCACGACCGATATGAGCCGCCAGCGCTGAATGCAGCAAGGGGTCTTTCTGCTTTCGGGAAGTGGGCCGGATCGCCGCCAGCCCCTCAAGGCCAAGCCGCTGCGCGGTGGCGCTACGCGCCAGCCTTGACCGCCTGTCGTCGCCCCGGCAGCGGCTCTCCAAGCAGACAAGCCGGGATTAGGAGCGCGGGCGCTCCAATTCCGACGAGAAGGCGGTGGCGGAAAACAGTTGCAGAATAACCCATAGAGTGGTACACGAACTAAGCATTGGGGGGCGTGGAATGATCGTCGGGTTTCGGGACGAATGGCTGCGGGCGTTCTTTGTGGAGGATATCCGCTCCCGCAACATTCCGTCCGATCTCGAAAGCCGGTTGTTCCGCAAGCTCCAGATGATCGACGACGCGATGACCGATCAGGATTTGCGCGTGCCGCCCAGCAACCATTTCGAGAAGCTGCGCGGCACGCACGACGGCCTGCATTCGATCCGCGTCAACAAGCAATGGCGGCTGATCTTCCAATGGAACGGCGGTCGCGGCGAAGCGTCGGAACTCTATCTCGACGACCACAGCTATCGATGAGGTGACGCCATGTTGATGACCACACGCAAACCGGCTTCGGTCGGCGAAATCCTGACGGAAGAGTTCATGCAGCCGCTCGGCCTGACGCAGGCGGTGCTGGCCGAGGCGATGGGCGTGCAGCGCAAGCATGTGAACGAACTCTGCAACGACCGGCGCAACGTGACGGCGGCGACCGCGCTCATTCTGGCGCGGGTGTTCGGCAACAGCCCGGACTTCTGGCTGAACACGCAGCGGCGCAGCGACCTGTGGAACGTCATGAATTCGCCCGACGAGCGGGCGCGGGTCGATCGCGCCAAGCCCTTGGCGAAGGCGGCATAGCGCGAGGCGATCCCGCCGATTTGCCGCCGTTTCTTCACTATTGCCGCACGGCCCGCGATTTGGCTTCCGGTTCACCTCTTTGCCGTCGCTTGATGCCTGTTTGTCTCGAACCGAGGAACAGGTGGCGACATGGAAGGCGATGACGACAAGCAGCCGGGCGGGATCGTCCCGGCGAACGACAATGACGGCGCGAACAGAGAACCGGACGCCGAGACATGGCAACGCATCGACCGCGCGGCTTTGACGCTGGCCCGCATCATCGGCCGCCGCATGGCGCGGTAAGACTTCGCGGCGCCGACCGCCGCCAACGACAACCACAGGCTCGATGCCACCGGGAAGACGGAGTGTTGATTTCCACTGAGAGCTGACCCGGCGGGGGTGCGGATAAAAAGTTGGACTGCTTCATAAGTTCAGGCCGAGGCTCTGACGATACTCGACCGGGCTGAGCGATCCCAGCGATAACTTGATACGCTTCTCATTGTACCAGCGGATGTAGGCGTCCACCTCGGCGACGAACTGTTCGATCGTGATGGCCTTCCAGTCATGTGGATAGAAGAGCTCTGTTTTCAGTCTGCCGAAGAAGCCTTCGCACGCTGCGTTGTCTTGGGAGCAGCCTTTGCGGGACATCGAACGGACCAGCTGAGCATTGCTGATCCTGTTGAGCCAGCCGGGCCAGCGATAATGGGCTCCGCGATCGGAATGGATGATTGGCCGGTGTTCGCCGTCGTCAACGGTCCCGATGGCTGCATCCAGCATGGTATTGACGAGACCCGCATCTGGTTGGGTTCCGATGGACCAGCTGATGACCATGCCGTCGAAGCAGTCGATGATAGGCGAAAGGTACACTTTGCTCGCAGGGATCTGGAACTCGGTGATGTCTGTGAGCCACTTCACGTTCGGCGCTTTTGCATGGAAGTCACGATTGATCAGGTTCTCGGGCGCGGGACTGATTTCTCCCAGATAAGATCCAAACCGCCGTCGACGCGGCTTGGCAACAACCAGTTGCTCCTGCTTCATCAAGCGCTGGACGACCTTTTCCGAGATCATCACGCTCTGTCTGGCCAGCGACGCCTGCATTCTCCGATAGCCGTAGCAACGGCGGTTCGCTTCAAAGATTTCCGCTAAGCTGCGGCGCACGGCGGCATACTTGTCTACCAGACATATGCGGGCACGATGGTAGAAGTAGGAGCTTCTGGCAATTCGAAGCTCGGCCAGCAGTTCTGGCAAGCGATAAACTTCTTTAAGGGCGTCAATCAGCTGTGTCTTCTCCCGATTACTCAGGATCTGCAGATCGACGCCCAGGTCTTTTTTTATGAGTTCGTTGGCCTTCTTCAGGAGATCATGCTCGAGCTGCAACTGGCGGACATCACGCTGGAGGGTTTCAAGCTGTCGTTCGAGCTCTTCACGTGCAGGCACCTTAGGGTTGGCTTTGCGGCGTTTCATGGATGAGGAAGCCTCGTGACCGAGTAGCTGATCCTTCCAGCTGTACAATGTCGGCCTTGAGACGCCCAGCCGGTCAGCTACCTGTTGTGCGGTTTCATCTCCACCGCATAGCCCGATGACACCAGCATGCCGCACATCCTCGCTATAGCCCGGATGCCATGACCGACCGACCATCGATGTTCGCGTCTCCGGAAACGCCTCACGAACCCATGCGGTCAATGTTCCTCGTCCAGGATAGCCGAGCGCCCTCATCGTCGCGGAGATGCAACGATCATGGGTGCGAAAGTGCGCAAGTGCGGCCTGCTTTTGGGCCTCGGAGAATTTCGGTGCTCGAGCTACCGCCTGAAAACGCAAGTCACGGTTCTCGACGTACTCCCGGTACCAACCCTTCAGGGCATTCTTTGTAGGATAACCCAACTGCCGAATGGTCGCGTTAAGTCGCTTGCCCAGCCGGAGATACAGCTCGACCGCTCGAAGTCTGTCTGCGTAGGAATACATGAACTACCTCCTTGGTGGTCCAAGTTTTCGTCCGCACCCCCTATCAGGCTGTGCCGGGTCAGCTCTCAGTGGAAATCAACAACCAGCTCCGCTTACCCGGACATGCGGTCCGCAGCCATAGCGGTTCGACCACGATCCTTCTCTGCGCAGGCATCAGATGTGTGTGCGCCTAAAATTATGGGCCTTTGCCCACTTTAAAGTTGACTCATTTGCACATGTTTATATTTTCCCGACGCAGTACCCGCAGGGGACATAAAACCGGCGGTAAATTTGAGGGAATGATAGACGATGATCGCAAGGTTATCCGCGCAGCGAGAAGTCTCGCCGCTCCACAGCACACGCCGTTTTCGCCTGACCATTCAACACCGCAGAAGCCTGGCAACGGGCGTGGCCATGTTGGCACTGTTCAGCCTTGCGCCAGCCGTCATGGCCCAGGAAACCGTGCTGGATCCGGTCCTTGTTCAAGGCACCGTCCGCGAAGGACAGACCGATCGCAGCATCGTTGCAAAGCAAGCCCGCGTTGGCTCCAAGACAGATGCGGCGCTGATCGACGTTCCCGCCTCGGTCTCTGTCGTCACCGCCAAGGAATTTCAGCAGCGCGGCGCCCAGAACGTGCAGGATGTGCTGTCCTATACCGCCGGTGTCTCCGTCAACGAGTTTGGATCTGATTCCCGTTATGACTATTTCCGCATCCGCGGCTTTGACGGGACGACGCTCGGCACCTATCGCGACGGGCTCTCGTCCCGCATTCCAGCCTGGTACACCGCCCAGCGTATCGAGCCCTATGGCCAGGAGCGCATCGAGGTGCTGAAGGGTTCCACCTCAAGCCTCTTCGGCCTGAACAGCCCGGGCGGCCTGATCAATGCCGTCACCAAACAGCCGCAGGACGAATTCCACGCCGAGCTTTACACCACGTTCGGCGACGGCCATATCGAGACGGGTACGGATTTCGGCGGCCCGATCGATGCGGACGGCGTCTACACCTATCGCATCACCGCCAAGTGGCAGAATGCCGACCTCGGCTACGACTATACCAATGACGACCGGCTTTATATCGCGCCGGCGCTGACCATCAGCCCGGATGCCGGCACGTCACTGACCATCCTCACCGATTACAGCAAGCGCGATTCGTCCACGGCCCGCGGCATCCCGCAGGGCTCCAATATCGACATCGACACGTTTCTCGGCGAACCGGACTTCAACCGCTTCAACACCGTCCAGAAGGATGTCGGTTATCTGTTCAGCCATGAACTGGCAGACGGGCTGACGTTTCGCCAGTCGGCGCGCTATACCCATGTCGATCTCGATTACGCCGATGTCTACGGCGCCTCCACCAATCCTACGGCCAACCGCAGCGCCTTTTCCGTCGATGGTGTCGCCGATCGTTTTGCCATGGATAACCAGCTGCAATACGATATGAGCGGCGAAAAATACGAGAGCAAGACGCTGGTCGGCCTCGACTATGCCTATGACGACACATCCGAAAACATCCTTCTCGGAACCGCCGGCCGGATCGACATCAACAACCCCGCCTATTGCGGTCTCTCCTGCATCACGCTTGGACCTTATGTCGACTGGACGGTCAAGCAGAAGGCGCTCGGCCTCTACGCGCAGGAGCAGCTGACGCTGGATGACAAATGGATCCTGACGCTTGGCGGGCGATGGGATCGCGTCAATACCAAGGCCGATTATGCCGATGGCACAAGCGACGACACCACAGACAGCAAGTTCACCAAGCGCATCGGCCTCACCTACAAGGTGACGCCGGAACTGGCGGCTTACGTCAATTATTCCACCTCCTTCCAGCCTCTGGTGACGCCGACGGCCAATTACGGGGCCAATGTCAGCCTGAAGCCGCAGGAGGGCGAGCAGTATGAGGTGGGCGTCAAATACCAGCCTGAGGGTTATGACGCGCTCTTCACGCTTGCCTACTTCGACCTGACGCAGACCAATGTGCCCAGCACGGTGACGCCGGCGATCCAGACGCAGATCGGCGAGGTCAATGTGCGCGGCATCGAGCTTGAGGGCAAGTTCGCGTTGTCCGAGCGCTGGTCCGCTACGCTTGCCTATTCCTATTGGGACGCGGAAATCACCGGCGACGAAACCGGCGCCACCATCGGCAACCGGCCCGAACGCGTGCCGGATCATCTCGCCTCCGCCTGGCTCTCCTACACACTGCCCGGCGATGGCAAGCGCGGCGACCTGACGCTCGGCGGCGGGGTGCGTTATGTCGGCCAGAGCTACGGAGACAAGGAAAACACCGTGAAGGTCAGCGGTTACACGCTGGTGGACCTGTCGGCGCTCTACAAGGTCACCGAAAATGTCAGCCTGCAGGTGACCGCCAAGAACCTGTTCGACCGAAAATACGAAACCACCTGCTATTATGGCAGCTGCTATTACGGCGACCGACGCACAGTCCTCGGCACACTGAAATACACCTGGTAATCCAGACATGGTGGCGACCCGCGAAAGATCGGAAGCCGGGATCAAGGAGCCGCAGACGTTAGAAGACGTCTGCGGCGTCTCCGACATCGGCGATCTCGTGGTGGCGGCAACGGCCAAGCGCTACTCTGCCTATTGCCGCGGTCGGCTTCTCTTAAAGGCACCTGACGATTGCGACATCGTGCCCTGCGCGTCGCTTGCCGATGCCGATGTCTTCAATGCCATCATCGATCGCTACGCGAAAAACCATGGCGCAGACACGGACCGGCGGGCGCTGGTTTCGCTCTGGTCGCTGTTTTACGCGTCAAGCCTCGTCATCGGGGCAGCGATCGCGTTTCTCGAACTGCGCCGCGTGCTGCCACTTTCGCTCGATAAGGCGAGCCTGATCATTGACCGGCAGAGCGGCACACCGCGGGGCTTTCTGCTGCGGCATGCGGGCCATGTGGATGCGCAAACGGACGTGTTTGCCGGCATGGCGCCGGTTATCCGGCATCATTGCGACCCGCTGTTTACGCATCTCGCCGCCCATTCCGGCCTTGGTCGCAAAACCCTCTGGACCAACCTGTCGGCCTATCTCTCCTGGGTGATCCACGAGATCGAAAAACAGGCGGGCGCCGCCCTTGGTGATGAGGGCCGCTTGCTGACACAGAGCCCGACATGGCCGGACGGCTGGAGAAATCCGCTCGCCCGCATGATCACGGTCACGCAGAACGAGCGCGGCGACTATTGCGGCAACCGGCGTATCTGCTGCCTGCGGTATGCGGTCAAAGGCGTTGGCGGCTGCGGCGCGATCTGCCCGGTGCCGGAAGGCCGCGCGACCGGCGTCTGATCGACAAGCCAAACGTCACCAAAGCACATTCAGCCCCGCGCGCGCCGCATCAGAATGATGAGGAAGGGTGCGCCGACCAGCGCCGAGACAAGGCCTGCCGGAATTTCATACGGATAGGCAAGACTGCGGCCAAGCCAATCGGCGGCGACCATCAGCATGCCGCCGCACAGCGCCCCACCGAAAAGCTGGGGAGCCGCGCGCACAAAACCGAGCTGGCGGGCGAGATGCGGTGCCATCAGTCCGACGAAGCTCAGCGGACCGACGCTCATCGTGGCAGCCGCACTGAGGAGGCCGGCAAGCCCGAGCAGCAGAAGCCGGGCGCGCCCAACCGGCACGCCGAGGGCTGCGGCCGCCGAAGCCCCAAGCGGCAGAAGATCGAGCCAGCGCCGCATCAGGCCGGCAGCGCCGATCAGCGCCACGGCGAGAACTGCGGCCAGCACCGCCGCCAAAACGGTAACGCTATAGGTGGAGCCACTCATCCAGCGCAGAAGGAAGATGGCGCGCGGATCGCCGGTTGCGCCGATGACGCCGATCACCGCATCGACCATGGCGCTGAGCGCAATGCCCGCGAGCAGCACCCGTTCCGGCTGCAGGCCGGAGCGGGCGGCGATCAGAAAAATAACAAAAAGCACGCCAAAGGCGCCGAGCGCGGAAAAACCGAGCTGCGCACCAAGTCCTGGCGCTGCGACCAGAAACACCGCAGCCGCCACGCCAAGCGTTGCACCGGCGCTGATGCCGAGCACTTCCGGACTTGCCATCTCGTTGCCCGTCAGGCGCTGCAGGATGGTTCCGGCAACGGCCAGCATGGCGCCGGAAAAAAAGGCCGCAACAATGCGCGGAAGCCGGAGCGCCATCAGGTCACCAGCCAGATCGGGCGGCATCAGCGCAAAACCGAGATCCGGACTGCGGCCGAAAAACAAGGCTGCGGCCAGAACCACAAGGGCCGCCGGCAGGACGATGCGTGCGGCACGGCGGGCGGTTTCCGGCTTCAGTGCCACCTGCGCCGGCGCCTCCATCAACCGATGGCGGATTTTGAGCCGCGGCAGCAGGATGAGCAGCAGCGGCGAGCCGAAAATGGCGGTCACGGCGCCGGTCGGCAGAAAATCGGCAAAGGTGCCGGCGGTGGCGAGCAGCGCCGTATCGGTCAAAAACAGCAGCGCGCTGCCGATCAGCGTCGACCAGACCAGTTGCGCACCGGCACGCCGCGCGCCGGCAAGGCGGGCAATGGTGGGGGCCACCAGCCCGATAAAACCGATGACGCCAACGGCACTGGTGACGAAGGCGGCAAGCGCCACAGCCGCCACGACCGCCACCACGCGCAGCCGACCAAGGTTTACCCCAAGCGCACGCGCTCCGGCATCACCCAATTCATTGAGAAGAAGCGGCCGCAGGATCACCGCGACAGCAACGCAAACGATGGCAAGTTTTGGCGCAAGCGATAGCGGGATCGTCCAGCTTTGCTGGGACAGCGACCCCGCGCCCCAGATGAACAGGCTGACCAGATAACGTTCGTTCAAGAGCATCAGAACCGCCGACAGCGCTCCGCACCAGAGGCTGACGACAAGGCCGGACATGACGAGCGAAAAGGCCGAGAATTTTTGCCGCGCGCCCATCAGGAAGACGAGGCCGGCGGCCGCGGCACTGCCCGAGAGCGCCACCAGATCGCGCCCGAACCCGAGAAGGCCAGGCACAAACAGCGTGACCGCCACCAGTGCAAGGTTTGCACCGGCGGAAATGCCAAGCGTGGTTGGAGAGGCCAGCGGGTTTCGCAGCACCTGCTGGAAGAGCGCGCCAGACAGAGCAAGGCAAGCGCCGGCCAGCAGCGCCGTTGCCATGCGCGGCAGCGTCGCGTTGATAAAGACGATGCGCGCCATGCCGGCATCTGCCGCAGCATCCCCCAACACAGGAGCGGCCTGCCTGACGGCAAGAACCAGAGCGACGATCAGGAGGGCCAGAACGATGGACGCGGGGCCAAGATGGGATCGCACGCTCATGCCGCCTGCTCCAGATGGTCGGTCAGCAGGCGGGCAAAGCGCACGGCATCGTTCAGCATGCCAAACATCAGTGCGCCCGGCAGCACGGCAAAATGGCCGGGCCGCGCAAAAGGCAGCGCCTGCCAGAGCGGGCTTTGATGAAGCTTCGGCATCACATCCGCCGGAACAGGCTCAAAGGCGATGAGGCGGGTAGCGGGATCGGTGATCTCCGAAAGCCGCTCGATCCCGATGGTTTCAAAGCCCCAAAAATTGCCGGGTGCCGACCAGGCGTTTTGAAGCCCGATGCGCTGCATGACATTGTGGTAAAGCCCGGGACTTGTGTAGATGCGGGCGTGGCGGGCATCGAGAAAATTGATGAGGGCAAGCGGCGGCGCATTGATGCGTTCGATGCGGGCGCGGCAGCTGTCGAAAAACGCCTCCGTGCGGGCAATAAAAACCTCGCCCTCCTGCGGCTTTTCCACCCTTGCCGCCAGCGCGCGCGTGGCCGCAATCGCCTTCGGGAGCACATCGCCGCCTTCGGCCGTAAACACGCCGAGGCTGAGCGTCGGTGCCACCGTTTCAAGGCGCGGCGTCAGGGCCTCGTTGAACGGGGTCGTCAGAATCAGATCCGGCTTCAGGCTTGCCAGAACCTCAAAATTGATCTCCCAGGAACTGCCGAGATCCGCCACCTCCGCCGGAAGTTCCGGTTCGATCACCCAGATATCCCAGTCGGCGCGGGAGGCGATCGCCTTCGGCACGAGCCCGAGCGACAGAAGCGTCGAGGCAAGGCCGTAATCGAGGCTGACGATGCGCTGGGGCACGGCGGAAAACGCCCGGCCCGGCAGCAAAAGGGAGGCGGCGCCGGCTGCAAGCAGGCTTCGGCGGGTCAATGCGACGGACATGAGATTTTCAGCAGACATAGGCGAGCGGAATATCGAGCGCCGGATGGCGCGTCACGTTCATCTCGATGCCGTAGATGGCGTGTAGCGTCTCGCCCGTCATCAGGTCCTGAGGCGCGCCCTCGGCAATCAGCCGACCGCCCTTCAGCGCATAAAGCCGGTCGCAGAAGCGCGCCGCCATGTTGATGTCATGCAGCACGATGACGACGCTTAAGCCCTTTTCATGCGAGAGGCGGCGCACCAGTGCCAGAACCTCCATCTGGTGGGCGATGTCGAGCGCCGATGTCGGCTCGTCCAGCAGAAGGCAGCCGGTATCCTGCGCCATCAGCATGGCAAGCCAGGCGCGCTGGCGTTCGCCGCCGGAAAGCGTATCGACCATGCGATCCGCCATCCCGTCGACATGGGTAAGCGCCATCGCTTCCGCGACTTTTTCGCCATCGAGATCGGAAAACCGACCGAGTGCACCGTGCCAGGGATAACGCCCGCAGGCCACCAGTTCCCGCACCGTCATGGTATTGGCCGCCGTCACATCCTGCGGGAGATAGGCAACCTGGCGGGCAAACGCCTGGGCGCCGATCGTCTCCAGCGGCATATCACCAAAAAAAAGCGTACCGCCCGATGGCTTCTGCTGGCGGGCAAGAAGTTTGAGGAGCGTCGACTTGCCCGACCCGTTATGGCCGACGAGGCCGCAGATCGTGCCCGGCTGAAAGTCCATAGACACATCCTGCAACAGATCGCGCCCCTCGACGGAAAATGTGAGATTTTCCGTGCGGAAACCCGCCGCCTGAGGAACCTTGGACGAGAGGTGTGTCGCCTGCGCGCTCATGCATGTCTCCTGCCGGCCGCCAGTGCCGGGAATGGTCGAAGCAGCAAGCGGGGTACTAAATATGACTCAGGCGATCAAGTATAATCTCTGCTGTGCGTCCTCCGGATGCGGATGCGCACCGTCCTTCAACGATCCGGACAGCCACGGCGCGATTGGGAAAAATGTCCATTTTGCGACAAAAAACTTGCCAGTCGCGATCAGGGCCATAGTTACCACACTTCCGCACCAACGTGCCCGATTGGCCAATCGAGAGGGATCCTTGAATGAAGCGGCTGTTTCGCACCCTATCGGCTTTTGCTGCGCTTGCCCTTGTGGCACCTGCAGCCCTTGCCCAGACGCCCCCGAACGTGTTGATCGTCGGGCAGATCGCCGAGCCGCAGTCGCTCGATCCGCACACGGTGACGGCAACCAATGATTTCCGCATTCTGGTGAATGTCTATGATGGTCTCGTGCGCTTTAAGCCGGGCACGCTGGAGGTGGAACCGGCGCTCGCCGAGAGTTGGCAAGTTTCAGAAGACGGCAAGACCTATACGTTCAAACTGCGCCAAGGCATCAAATTTCACGACGGCTCGCATTTCAATGCAGAGGCAGTGAAGTTCAATTTTGACCGCATGCTGGACGAAAAACACCCGTTCTACAGCACCGGCCCGTTTCCGCTGTCGTTCAATTTTGCCTCGGTCGACACCGTGACGGTGAAGGATGCACAAACGGTGGAGTTTCAGCTGAAGGAAGCGTTTGCACCCTTCCTGTCCAACCTCGCCTATCCCACAGGACTCATCGTCTCGCCGGCCGCCGTCAAGCAGTACGACAAGGATTTTGGCCGCCATCCCTCCGGCACCGGGCCGTTCAAGTTCGTCGAATGGCAATCCAGCCAGCGCGTTGTGGTGGAGCGCAATGCCGATTACTGGGACGGCGCACCGGCGCTGGAAGCCGTCGTCTTCCGCCCGATCACCGATGCCAACACGCGGGTGGCGGAAATGATGGCGGGTGGGCTCGACGTGATGGTGGAAGTGCCACCAGACAATGTCGCGACCTTCCGCAACGACCCGAATTTCGCCGTCTCCGAACAGGCCGGGCCGCATGTGTGGTTTTCAATCCTCAACACCAAATCCGGCCCGTTTGCCGATAAAAAGGTGCGCCAGGCCGCCAATTATGCGGTCAACAAGCAGAGCCTCGTTGATAACGTGCTGCAGGGCACGGCAACCGTTTCGGCCGGCCCCATTCCGCCCGCCTTCAACTGGGTGAAAAGCCCGGTCGAGCCCTATCCGTATGATCCGGAAAAGGCAAAGGCGCTGCTGGCGGATGCCGGTGTTTCCAACCCCAGCCTCACCTTCGCCATTACCGAGGGCGGCTCCGGCATGCTCGACCCGATCACCATGGGGGCTGCGATCCAGGCAGACCTGCAGGCCGTCGGCTTTCAGGTGAAGATCGAGACCTATGAGTGGAACAGCTTTTTGTCGCGGGTGAATACCGGGCTGGAGGGCAAGGCTGATATGGCCGAAATGGCCTGGATGACCAATGACCCCGATACCCTGCCCTATCTGACCCTGCGCAGCGATGCGCTGCCGGACAAGGGCGGCTTCAACTCCGGCTATTACCAGAACCCGAAGCTGGACGAGATCCTGGCAAAGGCCCGCAGCTCCACCGATCAGGCCGAGCGGGCAAAACTGTATGGCGAGGTGCAGCAGATCGTCCATGACGATGCGCCATGGCTGTTCGTGGCCAACTGGAAGCAGAACGCAGTCACGCAGGCGGCCGTGAAAGGCTTTGAACTGCAGCCCTCGTTCCTGCTGAACCTCAAGGGTGTCTCCAAGTAATCCACGCCGGTGGCGCCTCTGCGCCACCGGCCTTCCGCCACGGAGCGATGAAAAAAGAATGCGCCGATGACCGCCTATATCGCAAAACGCCTCATCGCCATGGTGCCGGTGCTTTTCGGGCTCTCCATCATCGTTTTCCTGGTGATGGCGCTGATCCCCGGAGATACCGCCACCGCTATTCTCGGCGCCTATGCGACGCCCGAAAATGTCGAGCGGATCAACCGCGATCTCGGTCTCGACAAGCCGCTGGTGCAGCAATATTTCATCTGGATCGGCAATGTCCTGCACGGTGATTTCGGCCGCTCGTTCACGCTGAACAGGCCGGTTCTCTCCGAAGTGATGGACCGCTTTGGCGCAACGCTGATCCTTGCCGGCACGGCGCTTGTGCTCTGCTCGCTGATCGGGCTTCTCGCCGGCATCGTCTCTGCCGTGCGCCAGTTCGGCTGGGCGGATCGCATCATCACCTTTGTTGTGCTGGCCGGCATTTCCATGCCGTCCTTCTGGCTGGGGCTGCTGCTGATCCTCGTCTTTGCCGTCACCTGGCGGGTGCTTCCGGCAAGCGGCATGTATGCGGTCTATGGCGGCGGAAATCTCCCCGACCTCCTTTATCACCTCATCCTGCCGGCCGCGACGCTCTCGGTGGTGGCAGCCGGCGTCATTGCGCGGCTCACCCGCTCGGCGATGCTGGAAGTGCTGCGGCAGGATTTCATCCGCACCGCCCGCGCCAAGGGCGTGTCTGAAACCCGCGTCATCTATGGCCATGCCTTTCGCGCCGCCATCGTCAGCGTCATCCCCGTCATCGGCATCCAGGCCGGCTTCGTGCTGGGCGGCGCCGTCTATATCGAAACCGTGTTCCAGTGGCCGGGCATCGGGGCGATGATGGTGAAGGCGATTTCCACCCGCGACATTCTTCTCGTGCAGGGCGGCGTGCTGGTGGTGGCGGCAAGCTATGTGCTGTTCAACCTGATGGCCGATGTGGTGCAGACACTGCTTGATCCGAGGATCCGCACATGAGCCTCGCTCTTCAAGACAATGTCACCGCACCCGCCGGCCCGCAGCGCATCTCAACCTTCAAGCTGTTGCTGCAGAGCAAGCTTGCCAGCATCGGCCTCGTCATTCTTCTGCTTCTGGTGGCGATCGTGCTGCTGGCGCCGCTTCTGCCGCTTGCCCACCCTGACCAGACGGCCCCCGCCAACCGCTTGATCCGGCCCTTTGTGACCGCCGCCCATTGGCTCGGTACCGACCAGCTCGGCCGCGATCTCCTAAGCCGCCTTGTCTGGGGAAGCCGCGTCTCGATTGCTGTCGGGTTTGCCGCAACGCTGGTCGCCGCCCTCATCGGCTCGGTCATCGGCCTCGTCTCCGGTTATGCGGGTGGGCGCACCGACAACCTGATGATGCGCGGCATCGACATGCTGATGGCCTTTCCCTACATCCTGCTCGCGCTTGCCATCGTCGCAGCACTGGGGCCGGGGCTGATGAATGCGCTCTATGCGATTGCCATCGTCAACATCCCCTTCTTTGCCCGCAATGTGCGCGGCGTCACGCTCGGGCTTGCGCACCGCGAATTTGTCGATGCGGCAAGGCTCTCCGGCAAGGGACATCTCTCCATCCTCTGGAGCGAGGTCCTGCCGAACGTTGCGCCCGTCATTGTCATCACCATGTCGACTACCGCCGGCTGGATGATCTTGGAAACGGCGGGCTTGAGCTTTCTCGGCCTTGGCGCCCAGCCGCCGCAGGCCGATCTCGGCTCGATGCTCGGCGAAGGCCGCGCGCAACTGTTTACCGCGCCGCATGTCGCCATCGTGCCGGGCCTGATGATTTTCGTCATCGTCATCAGCCTGAACCTCTTGGGCGATGGCGTGCGCGATGCGCTGGACCCCCGCCTCAAATCCGGCGCGCTCTCGCGCCCCGGCCCCGTGACACGCATCGACCGGACGAAACCCGCACCGGCGAACAACCAGCCCGAGGCCATTCTCTCCATCGAACAGCTGGAAACCGGCTTTCCCGCCGGCAAGAGCACGACGCCGGCCGTGCGCGGCGTGTCGCTGCATCTCGATCGCGGCGAATGCCTTGGCCTCATCGGCGAAAGCGGCTCGGGCAAGAGCGTGACGGCACTGTCCATCATGGGCCTCGTCGCCTCGCCGCCCGGTGTCATCACCGGTGGCGCGATCTATCTCGATGGCGAAGATGTGCTGTCCATGCCGGAAACGCGGCTGATTTCGCTGCGTGGTTCAAAGGTCGCCTATATCTTCCAGGATCCGCTGACGACGCTGCATCCGACCTATACGATCGGCCAGCAGGTGGCCGAAGCGATTTCCGCCCACCAGTCGCTCGGCCGCCGCGAGCTTCGCGAACGCGCCATAGCCCTTCTCGAACAGGTCCGCATTCCCGATGCGGCAGCCCGCGCCGATCATTATCCGCATCAGCTCTCGGGCGGCCAGCGCCAGCGTGTCGGCATTGCCATGGCGCTTGCCAACGATCCCGATGTCATCATTGCCGATGAACCGACGACGGCGCTCGATGTCACCGTACAGGCCGAAATCCTCAGCCTGTTGAAGCAGTTGCAGCAGGAACGTCAGATGGCACTTCTGTTCATCACCCATGATTTCGGCGTTGTGGCGCAGATCTGCGACCGGGTGGCTGTCATGAAGGACGGCGAGATCGTCGAGACCGGGCAGACCCGGACCGTGCTGACACGCCCGCGCCACCCCTACACGAAACGGCTGATTGCCTGCGTGCCCGAGATCGGCGACGGCGACCGGTTTCTGCCGCGCGTCGAAAGGCTGATGGCCAGCCAGACGAAGGAGGCCGCACAATGAGCGAAACGCTACCCCAACCGCTGGCACATACGCCCGGCACACGCCGGCGCGCAGCCGCCGCCACGCCGCACGCCCTTCGCCTCGAACATGTCTCAAAAACCTTTGGTGGCGGCAAACGCCTGTTTGGCAGAAAACGCCATGCCGTCGAGGCCTTGAAAGACGTCTCGCTGGCGCTCACCAAGGGCGAAACGCTGGCCGTCGTCGGGGAAAGCGGCTCAGGCAAAAGCACGCTCGCGCGCATTCTCGTCGGCCTTGAAACGCCCTCTGCCGGCACGATCGAGATTGCCGGACAGGATGCCGAAGCTCTCACCAGACGAGGGCCGCGCGCCTTCGGCAAGACGGTGCAATATGTGTTTCAGGATCCCGTCGCCTCGCTCAACCCGCGCAAAACCATCCGCGAGGCGCTGGAGGCACCGTTGAAACTGCTCTGCGGTTACGACACTGCCAAACGCAAGGCGCGCCTTGGCGAGTTGATGGACGCTGTCGACATGCCGGCCTCCACGCTGTCGCGTTACCCGCACGAGCTTTCCGGCGGACAGGCGCAGCGCATGGCAGTCGCCCGGGCGCTGGCCGCCGAAGCGGACATCCTGGTGCTTGACGAGCCGGTGAGCGCGCTCGACGTTTCCGTACAGGCGCAGGTTCTGCTCCTCCTCGAGCGCCTGAAACATCAGCTCAACCTCAGCTACCTCTTCATCAGCCATGACCTTGCCGTCGTGGAAGCCATTGCCGACCGCGTGGCGGTCATGCATTTTGGCGAAGTGGTGGAACTGGAGAGGGCCAAAACGCTGTTTGCGAGCCCGGTGCATCCCTATACGGAAAAACTGATCGGAAGTGCGCCAAGGCTGAATGGGGGCGCGGCGGCCGTGAAGATGTGACGGCGGGAGGAGCGATGGCTTCCCCCGCCTTGCCTTCACCCCTGTACCAAGACGCATCGGGGCAAAGGCGATCATCACCGCGGTTCAGATGCCGTTTCGTCGACCTTGCCAAGGGTGCGTGCAGGGCCGGCCAGCGCAGCGCAGGCTAAAGGCCACGCGGATGCATCGACACGGAGCGCCGTCCTCAGCCAGGCAAGCGTCATCCGCCGCGTTGCCTCCAATGCATCAGGGGATTCGACCTCGGTTTCCTTTGCATCGAAGCCTGCAATGCCGCCCAAGCCGTGGCCGACGCCGTCAACGGTCAGCAGCGCCTGCACACCAGGTCCATCGTGATAGGCGTCGGCATGCCAGGAAGGTCCACGGGTCGTGAAGCGCGGATTGTCGTCCGCTCCGCAAACGACCAGGCTCGGTGTTGCAATGCCCGTAAAATCGAGATCGAAAAAGGGGAAACGCTCTTCATTCTCCGGCGTCAGATCCTTGCCGCCGCGGCCGGGCGCTGCAAGCAGGATACCCGCCGAAATACGCGGATCGACAAACACCTCGCCAAACAGACGTGCCCCGAGCAGCAGGCTGACGGTATGCCCACCGAAGGAATGGCCCGCAGCAGCAATGCGGTTATGATCCAGTCGCCCCGCCACGGCCGGCGCCTGCTCTTCGATATCCGCCAACCGATCGAGGATCGCTGTTATCTCCGCCACACGCTCTCGCCAGAAGAAAGGAGCATTGGGCGCGTCGGCGGCAAGTCCGCCAACGCGTGACGTGGCATGTGTCGGCTGAATGACGGCAAAGCCCCGTTCCGCCCAAAACTGCGCAAGCGGCCCATAACCATCCTTCGATGGAATATACAGCGAAGGCCCATAACCATGCGACAGGATCACGATCGGCAGACCGCTTCCGCTTACGGGCGCTGTCAGACGCAGCTCCAGGGATTGACGGTCGGCAAGGTCAAGGCGGATCGGCGAATAGGCAACCGTTAAGGTGGCTTCGGGTGTCGGAATGTGACGGGAAAGGTCGATCAGGTTATTCATGGTCATCCAAAAGGCTCCTGTTGGGAGCCCTCAAGATGGACGTGAGCTCTCGGATGATCTATATCTCATCATCCGCCTTCATTGAGCATAAGTCCGAAAATGTCTGATCCCCTTGCGCAGATCGTCGCGTTTCTGAAGCCCGTCCCCTCCATCGCCAAGCTGGTGACGGCAGGCGGCCTCTGGCTTGTGGAGCGCCAGGAACTCGGCAGCCCCTTCTATTGTGCAATCGTTGAAGGACACTGCCTGCTGACCATCAGCGGCCGGGCTCCCATGACACTTGGCCCCGGCGATTTCGTTCTCGTCCCTGAGATCCATGCCTTCACCATGAGCAGCCTTCAGCCATCGCCGCGCGCCACGTTGCCGCAGCGGCTGGAGACGAGCCCCGGCGTCTTTCGCTTGGGTGATCCCTCCTTGCCCTCGGAGATCACAGCCATGGTGGGTCACTGTGTTTTCAAAGCGAATGACCGGCCGCTGCTGGTCTCGCTGCTGCCGGATGTCATCAGGGTCACGGGACAGCAAAGACTGATGGATCTGGTGCGGATGATCCACACCGAAACCGTGGACCGGCTGGAAGCAAGGGACATGGTCCTCACGCGGCTGCTCGAGGTTTTGCTGATTGACGCGTTGCGCAGCGCAGGCGGCGCGATGACGTCTCCAGGATTGCTACGCGGACTTTCAGACGCAAAACTTGCTCTCGCACTGCAACGGATCCATCAGGATCCGTCCAGCGAGGTGACTGTTGAGGTGCTGGCCCGCGCGGCGGGCATGTCGCGGTCCTCGTTCTTCGACCGGTTTCGCCGCCTGGTGGGTGTCGCTCCCATGGAATATGCAACGGCCTGGCGGATGGCGCTTGCAAAAGATCTGCTGCTTCGCCGGGAGGCACCGCTCGCCCATGTCGCCGCGCAGATCGGCTATAGCTCCGCCAGCGCTTTTAACGTGGCCTTCACCCGGCATGTGGGCATCACGCCGGGCGCCTTTGCGCGACAGGATTTGCAGTGACGCCCCGGCAACGGCTAGCGCGTTCTCCCGGTCGGATGACTGACCGATTGGGACGCCATAGGCCAGCCGGAGTGTTTGCCCTCACGCAGCACTTCGCGTCTTCCACTGCTCTCGCAGTACCTGTTTCAGCGGCTTGCCGCCGGCATTGCGCGGAATGGCATCGACAAAGATGACGTGCGTCG
This sequence comes from Neorhizobium sp. PAMB6716, assembly GCF_058242805.1. Lineage (NCBI taxonomy): Bacteria > Pseudomonadati > Pseudomonadota > Alphaproteobacteria > Hyphomicrobiales > Rhizobiaceae > Neorhizobium > Neorhizobium sp. PAMB6716. The sequence goes on along the minus strand of NZ_JBZAYW010000002.1, from coordinate 268,196 downwards.
GGCGCTTGTAGGCGGCAAGACGGTCGCGGCAATGGGTTTTGATGGCCTCGGCGTCGAATGAAGCGTCCGGGCGGCGCACGATGAAGGCAGCACCCACCTCGCCCCATTTGTCATCGGCAACGCCGATCACGGCGACTTCGCCAACGCCGGGATAACTGCCGATGGCAGCTTCCACTTCGGCCGGATAAACGTTTTCACCGCCGGAAATATACATGTCCTTCAGCCGGTCGGCGATGACGTGGAAACCGTCCTCGTCGCAGCGCACCATGTCGCCGGTGCGGAACCAGCCGTCCACGAAGGCTGATGCCGTCTGGTCGGGCTTTTGCCAATAGCCGGGGGAGACGGAGGGGCCGCGGATCCACAATTCACCGACCGCGCCCGCCTCGCAATCCTTGCCCGCTTCATCGCAGATCTTCACCTCGATGAGCGGTGCCGGAAAACCGACGCTGCCGTGGCGGCGGGCAATTTCCGTCTCGTTGAGCGGCATATGCATGACAGTGCCCGCCTCGCTCATGCCATAGCCGTTGACCAGCGCCACGCCGTCCTTCAGGTAGGCATCCACCAGCGGCGGCGGCAGCGGCGCGCCACCGATGAAGATCGCCTTCAGCCGCGCCATGCGCTCCGGCGAATAGGCCGGCTGGTCGCGCAGGATGGAGGCCATCTGCGGCACGGCGAAATAATGTGTTACGCCGATCTCGTCGTCGTTGAGGCAGGAAATCGTGCGTTCAGGCAGAAAACGGTCGGAAATCACCAGCGTGCCGCCCATCATCAGCGTGGTGCGGGCAATCGCAACCAACCCGATGGTGTGGAAGAACGGCAGGTCGCAGAAGGTGACGGAACCCGGCACCACTTCGCCGACGAAGGAAAAGTTGACTGCCGAATAAAAGAGATTGCGGCGCGTCAGGATGACGCCCTTCGGCGCGCCCGTGGTGCCGGAGGTGTAAAGCAGGATCGCCGGCTTGTCGGCATCGCCGCGCAGGCGCTTCATCGGCGCCGTCTGCGCCAGCATCACGTCAAGGCTGTCGGCGCTGCCTGCGTAAGGAATGATCTCAAGGCCGGCTTGCGCGCTCTTCAGCGCTTCGGCCGCGGCCTGAAATTCCTGTTCATAGACCACAAGCTCCGGCGTGCAATCCTCAACGATGCCGGTCAGTTCCGCCACGCCAAGCCGCCAGTTGAGCGGCACGAAAACCGCCCGGATGCGCTGGCAGGCAAAGGCCAGGACCAGAAGATCGACGCTGTTGCGCCCAAGCCCCGCCACGCGAAATCCTTCGCCGCGCGCCTCAAACTTTTCATGCAGAAAAGCGGCGCAGCGGGCGATGCGGTCATCAAGCGCGCCATAGGTCAGCGTCGTGCCCTCAGGCAAAAGGCGTGTCGCCACCTTGTCCGGCGAGACCTTGGCGCGGTAGCCGACCGGATCCTCGGCCACCAGCGTAAAGGAATTGCCCGCTGCAAAACCGGCCATATCCACTTCGGTCACATGCATGAATTGCCTCCTCCGGCAGATCGCCTCCACGATCAATTAGTATGTATTGCATACGATTTCGTTTATCATTTGGCAAGATGGCGTTTCACCAACAAACCTGTGAAAAGGTCGTCGCGCAAGCAGACAGGACGGGCAGCCGCCGGCCAGTTGTCAACGCGGGCTTGCCATGGCGGCATGCGGCATGCGCAGATAAAGAATGACAGCAGACAAGAAGGACGATGCGATGGCCGAGGAACTGGAGCGCAGCTGGCTGCAGCAGCTCGTGGGCTATCATCTGCGCATGGCGCATCTGGCGCTCTACCGCGATTTTGCCGCAGCCGTTGCCGATTACGACCTGACGCAGAAGCAGCTCGCGGCGCTGGAACTCATCGCCACCAATCCCGGCGCCTCGCAGGTGGATATCGCCAATGCGCTGTCCATGGACCGCGCCACCATGATGAGCATGGTCAAACGCCTGCTCTCGCGCGGGCTGATCGAACGGCGCTCATCCAAGATAGACCGGCGGCGCCATGAGATCCGGCTGTCCCCTCAAGGCGTGGCAACACTCGAAAGCGTCCACGGCATCATCGACCGCCACGAGGACAGTTTTCTCGACATCCTCTCGGGCGATGAGCGCGCTGAGCTGATCACGCTGCTGCGCCGGCTTTATGAGCGACGCAGCTGATCGCTTCAGGGGCCGGCATGTCAGATGGCCGTTGCCAGCCGCTCCTCGATATAGATCTGCAGCAGCTTTTGCGACACCGGGCCAGGCGTACCGGAACCGATGGTCACGCCATCGATCGAGACAACCGGCATGACGAAGGCCGATGCCGAGGTGATGAACACTTCGGCGGACGCCTTTGCCTCCTCGATCGAAAACGACCGTTCCTCGACGGCAAGCCCCGCGCGGACGGCCAGATCCAGGATAGAACCGCGCGTAATGCCGTGGAGAAGCGCATTGGAGAGCGCCCGCGTGACGAGAACGCCGTCTTTCGTCACAATATGGGCGTTGGCCGAACTTGCCTCGGTCACCAGCCCGTCCTCCACCAGAAACACGTCGTCGGCACCCGCCTTCTTTGCTTCCATCTTGGCAAGCGAGGAATAGAGCAGTTGAACCGTCTTGATATGACGGTTCGCCCAGCGACCGTCGGGACGGCTGACGACGGAAATGCCGGTCTTCCAGCGCGGATTGTCGAGGACCGATTTGGCCTGGGTAAACATCACGAAGGTCGGCTTAAGATCGGCGGAAAACAGAAAATCGCGGTCTTCGGCACCGCGCGTCACCTGCAGGTAGATAAGCCCGTCCGTCATGCCGTTGTGGGCAAGGATTTCCCGGTGCAGCGACAGAAGAGCCTCCTCGTCCACCGGCATGGGAATGCCGAGAGACCCGAGCGAACGCTTGAGCCGCGCCGCATGGCCGGCATAGTCGATGAGCTTGCCGCCGATCACCGCGGTCACCTCATAGATGGCATCGGCGAACAGAAAACCGCGGTCGAATACCGAGACCTGCGCTTTGCTTTCCTCCAGCCATTCTCCGTTGAGATAGACGATGCGGGCCATGTGTCGGGTCTCCATGCGACAGAATTATGCGCAGCTTTATGGTCTGCCAAGGGCTGCGCGTCAAACCGCGTTTTCGGTGGGATTTGAGGCTGAACAATGGCCTTTTCCGTCTTGACGCACCGGCCCGGCTGCGCCCAAAAGATCGCACGCTTTTTGGTTCTGCTTGTTTTTTGATTTTCGGAGTTTCTGGCCATGCTGCCGCCCATCGCACTTGTCACACGCCTGAACGGCGAAGAAGAACAGGCATGGCTCGATGTGCTGCGCCGGGCCATGCCGGACGAGCGCATCCTGCCGTTTGCCGAGCTGGAACCGCAGGAGCGCAGGCTTGCCGAAATTGCCATCGTCGCCAATCCCGATCCCGCCGATGTCGCAGCCTTGCCCGGCCTCTCCTTCATCCACAGCCTCTGGGCCGGCGTCGAGCGTCTGGTCATGGAGCTTGGCGTGACGGCCCCGCCCATCGTGCGTCTCGTTGATCCGGAATTGTCGCGGGTGATGGCGGAAGCGGTGCTGGCCTGGACCTATTACCTGCAGCGCGACATGCCGGCCTATCGACAGGCCCAGGCGGACAAGACATGGGCACCGCGCGAATACCGCCATCCCGGCGATGTCGCCATCGGCCTTCTCGGCCTTGGCGCACTCGGCACGCAGAGTGCCGAGCGCCTGACGCAAGCCGGTTTTCGCGTCGAGGGCTGGAGCCGTTCGCCAAAGACGCTGGACAATGTCGTGACCCATCACGGCGAAGAGGGCCTGAAGACGCTTCTCTCCTCAAGCGATATTCTGGTCTGCCTCCTTCCGCTGACGGCAGAAACGCGCGGCCTCCTCAATGCCGAGCGGCTGGCGATGATGCCGGAGGGGGCGGCCCTCATCAATTTTGCCCGTGGCGCCGTGGTGGTGGCCGACGACCTCATCGCAGCGCTCGATCGCGGCCATCTCGATCATGCGGTCCTGGATGTGTTCGAAAAAGAACCCCTCGATACGGGCTCTCAGTTCTGGGCGCATCCCATGGTGACGGTGCTGCCGCATATTTCAGCCCCGACAACGCCGGTAACGGCGGCCCGCATTGTGGCGGCCAATATCGCGTCGTGGCGGGCAAGCGGCGCTTTGCCGAAGACGGTGGACCGCCAGCGCGGCTACTGAGCCTTAAAATCTCCAGAGCCACCCGCGCACTGGCTTCATCCCTTGCATTCCCGACCGGCAATACAAGGGACAAGCGGGAAGCCGACGTGCTGCGGATCAACCAGAACAGTCCGCCGGTGGCCCTCACCCCCTCTTTGCAGGCACCTGCGGGCGTGCGTTTCCAATCTCGGTCAGCGCGCCTCGCCGATACCGTAGCGGGCGAGGATGACGCGGATCTTCTCGTCCTGAACCGGATCGGGCAGCAGCGCCGGCTGGCGGCTGGCGCCGACGGAGGCATCCTGCAGGTAAAGCGCGCGCTTCACCATGGCGGGCGCAAAACCCAGCGCATAAAGATCGGTGCGGAAAGCGGTGTAGATCGCCTGCTGGCGTTCGGCTTCGGCAATATCATCGCCATTGAAGCCGGTCAGAATGCCGGCGAGCACGTCCGGCAATGCGTTGCCGAGGCCGGAAATGCAACCGGCAGCGCCGTTCTGCAGCGACCAGAGAACGAGATGATCGGGGCCTGAATAGACCTCAAAACCCGGCATATCCGCCGCCACCTGCAGATAGGCCTCAAGCGTCTGCTGCGCACCGCCGGAATCCTTGATGCCGGCAATATTGCCGTGGCTGGCAAGCGTGCGGGCTGTTTCCGGCTCGATATGGTTCTGCGTGCGCGCCGGAATATCATAGAGATAGACCGGCGTCTGAACGGCATCGGCCACCGTCGAAAAGTGCCGGATCAGGCCATCCTGCGTGCAGGCGATAAAGAAGGGGGTGATGACGGCGATGCCATCGACCCCGATCCGGTCGAATTCACGCGCCAGCTTGACGGTCTCGAACGTGGCCGGCGTGCCGGCATTCACGATCACCTTCACCTTTCCGGCAACTTCGTCCACCACCTCTTCTGTCAGCTGAACCTTTTCCTCGAAGGTGAGCGCTGTAAAATCACCATTGGTTCCCGCGCACATGATGTTGTTGCCGGTGGCCACCTGGCGGCGCACCTGCGCGCGGGTGGCCTCGAAATTGATGGTTTCGTCCTCGTTGAAGCAGGTAACGAGCGCGACATAGGCTTGAGCGGTCATGGCAGGGAAACTCCGTTATTAAAGAGGGCGGCCATCAGGCCCGCCGGGCGCGGTGGGCCGCCTGGATATCCGGATCGGGATCGAGACTGGCGGCGAGAAGTGCGCGTGTATACGGCTCGTGCGGCGCATCGAAGATCTGCCGCACGCCGCCGATTTCGACGATCTCGCCCTTTTGCATGACCATCACCTGATCGGCAAAATCGCGCACGACAGGCAGGTCATGGGCAATGAAGATAAAGGAAATCCCGGTGTCCTGTCGCAGGCGATCCAGCAGTTCGATGACCTGCGCCTGCACGGAAACGTCGAGTGCCGAGACGGCTTCGTCGCAGATGATCAGCCGCGGCTCCAGCGCCAGCGCCCGGGCAATCGCGATGCGCTGCCGCTGCCCACCGGAAAACTGGTGCGGGTAGCGGCGCATATGGTCGGGAGACAAGCCGACCTGCACAAGAAGCTCAGCCACCCGCTCGCGCCATTTTGCCTTCGGCAGAATATCGGGATGGATGACCCAGGCTTCGGAGACAAGCTGGAACACCGTCATGCGCGGGTTAAGCGACTGGGTGGGATCCTGGAAGACCATCTGCAGATCGCGGCGCAGGCGATAAAGCTCCTTCGGCGATAGCTGGAACAGGTCCCTGCCCTTCCACAGCGCCTGGCCGCTGTCCGGTTCGTCGAGACGCAGGAGAACACGCGCCAGCGTCGATTTGCCAGACCCGCTTTCGCCGACGATCGCGAGCGTCTGGCCCGCCATGAGGTCAAAGGAGACACCCTTCAGGGCCTCGAAGGCGCCGTAGGTCTTTCGCACGTCGCGGACCGACAGCAGCATCTCGCCCTTTGCCTCGTCCTCGTGCATCGCACCCTTCCCGGGGGCGGCCGCGATCAGCCGTCTGGTATAAGGGTGTTTCGGGCTCTTGTAGACCTCGCGCACGGTGCCGCTTTCCACCAGCGCGCCCTTTTCCATCACCACGACTCGGTCGGCAATCTCGGCGACGACCCCGAGATCATGGGTGATGATCAGCACGCCCATGCCGATTTCCCGCTGCAATTCCTTCAGAAGCGCCAGCACCTCTGCCTGCACCGTCACGTCGAGTGCCGTGGTGGGTTCGTCGGCAATCAGCAGATCGGGCCGTAACGCCAGCGCCATGGCGATCATCACGCGCTGGCGCTGGCCGCCGGAAAACTGGTGCGGGTACTTGTCCATCGCCGCCTGCGGATCGGGAATGCCGACGCGCCCCAGCAGGCGAAGGGCTTCCGCCTCGGCCGCGTCCTTCGACAGGCCATGGGCAGTCATCGCCTCGCGGATCTGCCAGCCAACCGGATAGACAGGGTTGAGGTGGCTCAGCGGATCCTGAAAGATCATGGCAATCCGCTTGCCGTTCACGGCGCGCCGGTCCTGCGGCTTCATGGTGAGAAGATCCGCACCATCGAGAAAGATCTCGCCGGAGGTGATGCGCCCGGGCGGCATGTCGATGAGGTTCATGATGGCAGCCGACGAGACGGACTTGCCGGAACCGCTTTCGCCGAGGATCGCCAGCGTCTCGCCGCGGTCGAGGTGGTAGGAGATGTTGCGAACCGCCTTGACCACGCCGGAGGCCGTGTGGAACTCGACGGAGAGGTTGCGCACATCCAGGAGATGCTCAGCCATGGGAAGGCCCCTTCATTTCCAGCCGCCAGCGCTGCACCGGATCGAGCGCGATGCGCAGCCAGTTCGACAGCAGGTTGAGCGACAGGGTGGTGAGAATGATGGCAAGGCCCGGCCAGAAGGACAGCCACCAGGCATTGGTCAAATACTGGCGCCCCTGCGAGATCATCAGGCCCCAGGTGATATCCGGCGGCTGGATGCCGATGCCGAGGAAGGACAGCGCGCTTTCGGCGAGCATCACATAGGCAAAATCCAGCGTGGCAAGCGTCGTCAGCGTCGGAAAGACGATCGGCAGGATATGCCGGAAAAGGATGCGGTTGCCGGAGGCGCCCATGACGCGGGCGGCCTGGACGAACATCCGCTCACGGATTTCCAGAACCTCCGCCCGGGTGGTTCTGAGGTAGACGGGAATGCGGGTGATCGACAGCACCACCATCAGGTTAAGGATGGAGGACCCGAGCAGATACAGCACGATGACCGCAATCAGCAGCGACGGGAAGGACATGATGACGTCGGCCAGCCGCATGATGATCTGGCTGACCCGCGGCGAGGAAAAGCCGGCCAGCAGGCCAAGGAACGTGCCGGTGACGGCCGAGAGGACGACGGCACCCGCCGCCACCATCAGCGTGTTCTGGGTGGCGACGATGATGCGGGCAAACAGCGGCCGCCCCAGCGCATCCGCCCCCATCCACCATATCCAGCCGCGCGACCAGTCGAAGGGGGCAAGATTGCGCCCGCGCAGGTTCTGCTTGATCGCTTCCTCACCGAGCCACATGGGGCCGATGAGCGCAAGAACGATCATGACAAGCAGGAAGAGTGCCGCAATGAGGGCGAACTTGTCCGCCAGCAGCATGCGCCCCATGCGAACGGCAAAGGATGCTTCTTCGCGCAGCGCCGGATCTGTTTCGATGGATGACAGGCTCAACGGATCGCCTCCTCAGTGCCGGATGCGCGGATCGAGCAATGCGTAGCAGAGGTCGATCAGCAGGTTCATGAGAAAGATGGCAAGGGCCGTGACAAGGATTGCCGCGAGCACCACGTTGAAATCGCGCTGCAGGATGGAATCGATCATCAGCTTGCCGACGCCGGGAAAACCGAAAATCGTCTCCACGATAACCGCGCCATTGAGCAGGCTCGCGGCCTGATCGCCGATCACGGTGATGACCGGCAACATGGCATTGCGCAGGGCATGAATGAAGATGATCGGGCCGGAGCGCACGCCCTTGGCACGCGCCGTCTTGACATAGGCAGACGACAGCGCCCCGATCATCGAGCCGCGCACGACCTGCACGATGATGCCGAAGGGCCGCACGAAGAGCACTGATATCGGCAGGATCCAGTGCAGCACCGAGCCCGTGCCGGATGTGGGCAGCCAGTGCAGATTGACCGAGAAGACAACGATGGCGACAATCGCCAGCCAGAAATCCGGCACCGAGGCGCCGATCAGCGACAGCATGGAAGCGGTGCGGTCAAAAAAGCCGCCTGAGCGGAAGGCCGCCAGCGAGCCGACGACAATGGCAGCACTGGTGACGAGGCTCATGGTGATCACCGCAAGCCACAGCGTCCACACGAAAGCCTCCGTCACCACATCGAGCGCCGGCCGCGCCTTGCGATAGGATTCGCCGAGATCGCCGGTCACGACATCACCGACATAACGGCTGAACTGGACAAGCAGCGGATCGTTGAGGCCGTGCAGTTCGCGAAACTGCTGCTTCATCTCCGCCGACGCCTCCACCGGCAGGAAGAGCGAGGCGGGATCCCCCGTCATGCGCGACAGGAAGAACACCATCACGATCAGGCCGGCCAGCGAGATCAGGCTGGCGACGGAACGCTTACGGATGAAACTGAGCATGAACGACCTCCCATTACATCCGGCGGCGGGCACCCCCGCCGCCGTACGATGCCGGACGCCTCATCGACATCCGGCAGTCTGCTTGCTTACTTTATGCCGATCTCGGAGAGCTGCAGCATGGAGTTGGTGGCAATCGTCGGCTTGAAGTCCAGCCGCTCGGAGACGCGCGCAAAACCGACCATGTGGAAGAGCAGGACATCTGCCACCACATCGTCATGCAGGTAACCAATCAGCTGCGACCAGAGTTTTGCACGCTCATCGCCCACGGCCGCCGAAGCCCGCTGGATCAGGTCGTCCACCTTCGGATCGGAAAAACCGGACTGGGTTCCCTTCGAGGCATATTTGAAGAACATCGAGAAGGAGGGATCGCCCTTGGAATTGTCGTGCATGGCAGCCACCAGCTGCGGCCCGCGCCCTTCCTTGAACGGCTTGGAATAATAGGTCTCGTGTTCGGCGACCTCGACGAATTTCAGATCGATCTTGAAGCCCGCTTCCTGCAGCTGCGCCTGGATGGCTTCCATGATTTCCGTCACGTTCGGGAAATTGGCGCTGCGGGCAATGATGGTGATCGGCGTATCCACGGCAACGCCTGCAGCCTTCGCCTCGGCCAGCAGTTTCTTGGCGCCCGCGACATCATAGGGGAACTGCTTCACGCCGGGGTTCCAGCCAAGCGTTGTCGGCGGAACGATGGCAGTGGCCAGCACCGCCCCTTCAGGCACCAGCGTGCCGAGGAAGGCCTTGCGGTCAATGGCAAGGTTCAAGGCCTTGCGCACCCGGACGTCGTTCAGCGGCGCGGTGTTGTGATCGATGCGCAGATAGACCGTCTCACTGTCGAGATAGGAGAAATCCGTCTTCGGATTGGTGGCATCGAGCTGCGAGATCGAGGGCGACAGATCGGCCTCCCCGGTCTGCACCATGGCGGCACGCACCGAAGGATCGGCGCGGAACAGATAGGTTGCCTTGGTAACGGCCGGCTTTTTGCCCCAGTAGTCGTCGCGGGTTTCCAGAACAATCTGCTGGCCCGGCGTCCAGTTGGTGAGCTTGTAGGGACCGGTGCCCACGGGCTCGCGCACGAACGCCATCGGTGTGCTTTCCGGCACGATGGTCACAAGCGACATCAGAAGCGGCAGGATCGGCTGGGCCGGCTGCGTCTTGATGTCGATCGTATGATCGTCGACCACGGTGGTGCTGATCGTCATACCACCGAAATAACGCTTGGATTCGCAGGTAATCTTGTCGCTCATCACCCGGTCGAAGCTATGGGCGACGTCCTTGGCATCGAACGCGCTGCCATCTGAAAATTTCACGCCCTGACGCAGGTGAAAGCGCCAGTTGCCATCGGCGGTCTGCTCCCACTTTTCCGCCAGGCGCGGCATGACGCCCTTTTTGCCGCGCACATCAAGCTCCGTCAGCGTCTCGCTGACATTTTCCATGATGATGCGGCCGATATTGGATCGGGTGGCCATGCAGGGCTCGAGCAGATCGGCCTCTTCGGGCAGCACGATCTTGATGGGACCGGATGCCGCCATCACAGGCGACAGGGCCGTCATCAGCGCGACGCCCGCAATCAGGGCACCAGAAATCAAGGATCTTGTCACGTCATACTCCTCCCAGGTTGCGACGTATCATTACGCCTGCCACGAGCGGTGGGGCTCGATGGGCAGGTCTTTCTCATGCGGATGGCTGGTCCGGCACATCCCTTCGGTCGGCACCATGCGGCACCGGACGGGGCATAGACCCCGACAACCAGGCGCCCCAATCATTCGCACCAACCATCGAACTTTCGCATAAGTTTGTCAATTTTTTTCCAGGACCCAATCAGAAAGACTTTTTTTGAGAGAGTTTAAAATATTTATTTTCAAGATGTTATGGACTTGAAAATCTCTGAGAAAGCAGGACAACGCCAGCAATAAAACTTGACAACTTTGAGAATTTGTCAATTCTGGCCGCACAGAGGAGAGGCTTAATGACACCTGAGGAAATCGCCTCCGGCATGACCGGGGCCATACGCACCGTGGCAACGGGCCGCCGGCAAACGCTCCTGCCATCCCCCATGGTGCAGAACCATGCAAGCTTCCTGCACGAGACGACCGGTGGCGATCTGATCTGCGCCTGGTTCGGCGGTTCGCTGGAGGGAAAGGCTGACATCTCCATCTTCGCCAGCGTGCTTGGAGCGGGAGACGACACCTGGGGTCCGCCACAGCAACTGAGTTTCGACCCTCATCATTCCGAGCAGAACCCGGTGCTGTTTTCACCACCCGATGGCCGTCTTCTGCTGTTTCACACCTCGCAGCCTTCCGGAAACCAGGATGAATGCCGCATCCGCATGGCCGAGATCCATCGCGCGCCCGAAAGCCCATCGCGGTTGACGGCAGAGAGTGGCCGCTTTCTCGACCTGCCGCGCGGCTGCTTCATCCGCGCCCCTCTTGTCCTGCGGAACGATGGCGCATGGCTGCTGCCGATCTTCCGCTGCATGCAGCGCCCCGGCCAGAAATGGAACGGCAGCCACGACGTCGCGGCCGTCGGCATATCCACAGATGGCGGAGAAAGCTGGGCACTCAATGACCTGCCACAATCCACGGGTTGCGTACACATGAGCCCGGTTGCCGTTGGCAAGGGCCGGCATGCGGCCTTCTTCCGGCGCCGGCAGGCAGATTTCGTCTACAGGAACGAGAGCAACGATGACGGGCGCACCTGGTCTATCCCTCAGCCAAGCGACGTGCCCAACAACAATTCCTCCATTGCGACAATCACGCTGCGCGACGGGCGGATTGCGATGATCTGCAATCCCGTCAATGCCGCGCAGTCCAGCGACAGGCGTGCCTCCCTCTATGACGAACTGGGCGTCGAGGACGACCGGCCGGATGCCGATCCGACCGGCGGCTGCGTGCCTGTCTGGGGCGTGGCGCGCGCGCCCGTCACGGTCTGCCTTTCACAGGATGGCGGGCGGACATTTCCGACCCGCATCCTGATCGAGGATGGTCCGGGCCACTGCCTTTCCAACGATTCAACCGACGGCCGCAACCAGGAAATGTCCTATCCGTGGCTTTTGGAAGACGCCGACGGCGGCCTTCACATCAGCTATACCTACCATCGAAGAGCGATCAAACATGTCCATCTTGCCCCCGGCTGGGCAGGCACTGCGGACGGGAGACAAGCATGAGCAGGATCATCGGCATCACCATGGGCGACCCGTGCGGCGTCGGACCGGAAATCACCGTTCGGGCCCTGTCCGAGATGACGGATGCGGATCGGGCAGCAACCCGCATCTATGGCAACCTGAAGACGCTGGAGGCCGCCCGCGCAGCGCTTGACCTGTCGATCGATCTTAAGCCCTTCGTCGTTGATCTGGAGATTGTGGGAGCGCCGCTTGCCTGGGGAAGCCTGTCGCCGGTTGCCGGTGACGCCTGTTTCCGCTTTATCGAGAACGCCGTTCGTGATGCGGAGGCGGGCACGATCGGCTGCATCGTCACGGCACCGATCAACAAGGAGGCGCTGAACCTTGCCGGCCATCATTACGACGGGCATACCGGCATGCTGCGCAGCCTGACCGGCTCATCGGCTGCCTATATGCTGCTCGCATCCGAGCGGCTGAAGGTCATCCATGTCTCCACCCATGTCTCCCTGCAGGAGGCCATCCGCCGGGCCACCACGGAGCGGGTGTTGGCCACCATCCGTGCCGGATATCGCCACCTGAAGCGCATTGGCTACGAGACCCCGCGCATCGCCGTTGCCGGCATCAACCCGCACTGCGGCGAAAATGGATTGTTCGGCACCGAAGACGATGACCAGATCGCGCCGGCCGTCGTTGCTGCCCGCGCCGAAGGCATCGATGTGCAGGGGCCGATTTCAGCCGACACGGTGTTCCACCGCGCCTATTCCGGCGCATTCGACCTGGTGGTTGCCCAGTATCATGACCAGGGCCACATCCCGATCAAGCTGGTGGCCTTCGATACGGCGGTGAACGTCTCCGTCGAACTGCCGATTGACCGCACCTCGGTCGATCACGGCACAGCCTTCGACATTGCCGGCAAGGGCATTGCCAACCACGGCAACATGATGTCGGCCATTGCCTATGCCCGCCGGCTTGTCGCCGGCCCTGCAGCGGGAGTTTAGGATCATGGCGTTTTTCCCGATCACCCTTCACCAGCCGCGCCGCCTTGCCGTTGGCGCCGGAACGGTTGCAAGCGTCGGCAGTTTTGCCGGCGATATCGGCTCCACGCTCATCATCGCAACGCCCATCACCGCAGCCTTTGTCGACAAGCTGCAGATCGGCGGCCGCATCCGCGTCTTTGATGGCATTCCGGGCGAGCCCGACATTAAAACTCTTGATGCGGCACTTGCCGCTGCCCGCGAGGCACGGCCGGATCTCGTCGTCGGCCTTGGCGGCGGCTCCGTGCTGGATGTGGCAAAGCTTGTCGCAGCGCTCTGGGATACCGACCAGACACTGGCCGACGTGGCCGGGCCGAACCGCGTTGCCGGTCGCACCACGCAACTGGTGCAGGTGGCAACGACGGCCGGCACCGGCTCGGAAGCCGGCATTCGCGCGCTGATCACCGATCCTATGAAGGGCAGCAAGATCGCCGTCGAAAGCCCGCATCTGATCGCTGACCTCGCCGTCCTCGATCCGGAGCTGACCTTTTCGGTTCCCCCGGCCGTGACGGCAGCAACCGGCGTCGATGCGATGGCGCACTGCGTGGAAGCCTTCACCAACCGGCGCGCCCATCCGATGATCGACGGCTTTGCCCGCATGGGGATCCAGCTGGTCGGGCAATACCTGGCGCGTGCGGTGCGTGACGGCCATGATACGCAAGCCCGCGAAGGCATGATGCTCGCCTCCTATTATGGCGGCATCTGCCTTGGTCCCGTCAACACGGCGGCGGGGCATGCCATTGCCTATCCGCTCGGCACGCTCCTGCATCTGCCACATGGGCTTGCCAATGCCATTGTCTTCCCGCATGTGCTGGCCTTCAACCAGCCGGCCGTGGCGCAAAAGACGGCAGAAGTTGCCAGAGCGCTTGGACTTGGCGAAAACCTCAGCCAGCATGCCCTTCGCGATGCCGCCCATGGTTATTGCGCCGGCCTTGGGATCGAGATGTCACTTGCCGCCCATGGCGCCAGACAGGAAGATCTGCAGCGCTTTGCCGCCGATGCCCATGCCATTCGCCGGCTGATGGACAACAACCCGGTGGACATGTCAGTGGAAGATGTGGCGGCCATCTATAAGGCAGCCTTCTGACGTCCTGCTGTCACGGCCGAAAAGCCCGGCGGGATCAGTCTCGCCGGGGAGACTGGAACAGGCGCTCGCGCGAGCCGGTCAGGTGGTCGTGCATCAGTTGGCGGGCGGCGTCCGGATTGCGCGCGACGATCGCCTCGGCAATCGCCTCATGCTCGCTGAACACACGCGAAAGACCGGAAGCCTCCCGCTTCACAGACGCTCCATGAAATTTCATGCCGACGGCGATATGGTCCTTCAGGGCTTCCATGGCTGTCGAAAAATAGGTGTTCTGCGCCGCGCGCGCGATGGCCAGATGGAACTGGTAGTCGGCATCCTCCCGGTGCGACTGGCGGTTCGTTGCGTCCCGCAACAGTTCCAGCGCCTGACGGATGGTCGCCAGATCGCCGGCATCGTGGCGAAGGGCGGCAGCGGCAGCTGCTGCCGGCTCCAGCGTCAGCCGGAATTCGTAGCAATTGAGCAGGTCGGCAACATTTTCCAGCTGGCCAAATCCCAGCGGCTCCTTGAGGCCGAGCACCCGCACAAAGCTGCCCGCCCCCCGTCGCGAATAGATCAGCCCCTGGTCGCGCAGGCGCCGCAGGGCCTCGCGAATGACCGGCCGCGACACTTCGAACTCTGTTGCCAGGTCATGTTCCGTCGGCAGGCGCTCGTCCGGCCCGTAGGCGCCGGACTTGATCGCCCGATGCATCCGCTCGAAAACGATGTCCGGCAATGCCTTGCGCGCCACGCCGTCTGTCAGCCCCATCTCAGCCCGTCTTCCCGAGAATTGTCGTTGCGATATCCCTTAGCGTATCGGGTTGCCCGAAACCGCCGGATTTTGCAATGATGCAGTGGCGGTCTGTGCGCGCAAGGCCAAGGCCCGGCAGGCATTCCCCAACAAGGCGGAACCTTGTAATCCCCATTCGATGCAGCACGGCCTCAGCCGTTGCGCCGCCACACAGAAGCAGCGTCTCAACGTCTTGCGTCAACAGCGGGACTATGCCCTCGGCAAGGTTCTGCGACACCTCCTCGGCCTCAAAGATCTCGGGGCCATCGATTGCCTGAACCAGCGTCACGCGCTTCGTAAGCGTGCCAGGGGTGGGCAGGCGCCCGTTTTCTGCCGGTCGGTGGTCAATGTCCACCTGGCCTGCCAGCCGATCGACCTGGCAAAGCGTGATCGGATCGCGCGACCCGACAACAAACAGCGCCGCCCCTGCGGGGATCTCCGCGCGCACCGGTTGCGCACCCTGGGTCATGGACTGCGCAAGGGCTTCGGCAAGGCCGCGCGCTCCGACCAGCAGATCGGCACCCGCCCGATCGGCGCTGGCGAGCGCCTCGGCCATATCCGCCCCGGACACCGTATCGGGAATGGCGCACTTGCCCACGTGGCGGCCGAGCGCTGTAGCAATATCGATGGGGACATCAACACCAAAGCCTTGCACCGCGCCCTTGGCCACGGTGCGACCGAAGTCCGGAATGGCCGGCGCGACAAGTGCCCGGTTGAAGGGGATTGCATCGAGGATGGCCGCAACGTTCCCCTTCATGCGGGAATCGATCTTCAGAAAGATCTTCGCGCCCTCAGGCAGCAGGAGGATCGCGGCCTGCGCAAGCGCATGGGCCTGCTGCGCCGTTTTCTCACGGCAGCCAAGGTCGATCGACAGGACATCCGGCCGGGTTGCAAGCGCCGATTGGATCCCTTCGATGGAGAGCACCACCTCGACATGCAGCCCGCGCCCCGCAAAAGGCGCGGCCGAGTCCAGCGCACCCGTAAAGTCATCGGCCATGACGAACAGCAAGATCGGTCCTCGCAATTGTTGTCATGTTTTTCTATCGGTAAAAGCTATATTTTTCAATGCAATATTTTACAGATAGAGCAATTTCGAAAACATGTCGCGCTCGAAGACCAGCGCTATCCCGGCATCGGCCAGTCGTTCGGCGGCATATCGCACATTGCCAATACTTGCGGCGTCAGCCACACCCGGCTTGACGCGGGCGGGCAACATAACGGCGAGGCAATTGATCGTGCGGCAGTCAAGAGATCAAAGATCGGTGACTTCAATCGGTCCGGGCGCGGTTATGATTCTGCCACCGAGCGCAGCCGGCTTTCGATCAGCAGGCCGCTGTCATCGAGAATGGGGTGGGCGACGGAGACGATATGGGCGTTGATCCGCTTGAGGTCCCGCAGGATGTCGAGATGCAGCGAACTGGTCTGCAGGCTGTCTGTCCGTCCGTCCCGCAGCCGCTCGATATGGCGTTCGGAGGAGGCCTTTTCCATGCGGCGGACCTCAACCTTCACCTCCATCATCTGGCGGGCAAGACGGAAGTCACGCGTGACGAAAATGGTCTGGGCAATGCGCAAGTTGTCGAGCGTCAGTTCAAACAGCGTGCGCAGTTCGCGATGACCGTCCTCGGAGAATTTGAGCCCGAGCGTCGCCTTCTTGGTGACTTGGGCTAACAGACCCTTTTCGATGATATCGCCGATATGCTCGAGGTTGATCGCATAATCGATGATATCGATGGAACGACGGCTGTCTTGCGGGCTGAGGCCCATGCGGCCCAGTCTGGACAGATAGACTTTCACCTCCTGCTGCAGCCTGTCGACGCGCGCTTCCAGCGGGGGAATATCCATGAGCTTTGCAAGATTGTCCCGCTCGAAGGAATCGGACACACGCATCAGCATACGCTCGATCAGGTCACCGATGCCTAAAACCTCCCGCGTGGCACTGGCCAGGGCAACGGTCGGCGCAGACAGTTCCTGCAAATCGAGATAATTGGGGCCGCTGTGTTCCTGTGCGTCATCCGGAACGAGGTGGCACATCAGACGCGACAGCAGCTTCGAAAACGGCCAGGCGACCACAGCAAGCACGATGTTGAAGGCAAGATGCGCATCGACCGGCAGCTTCTCGGTGCCAGACGCCAGACCTGCCAGCAGGTCTGCGCCAACACCCGCCAGCGGCAGGACCGCCAGGCATCCGACAGTCCGCACGATGAGATTTCCAAGCGTGACCCGTTTTGCCGCCGCAGAACCGCGCATCGAGGCGATGACGGGCGGGATTGCACCGCCGAGATTGGCACCGAGAACAAGCGCGACAATCAGGCCGGGCTGAAGGATGCCGGCCGATGCCAGGGAAAGGATCAGCACGATGGCGGCAAGGCTGGAAGACGACAGAAAGGCGATGGCAGCTGAAAAGAACATGGCCACCGGCCAGGCATTGTCCAGAAGGCCGATGAAGGCGGCCAGTGCCGGGGAGGCCCGCATCGGTTCGGTGGCAATGCTGAGCAGGTGCAGCGACAGAAGCATCAGGCCAATGCCGATCAGCGCCGTTCCGCCGCCTTTTCGCGCGGTCGCGCTGCTGCGGTAGAGCATGAGGCCGATGAGGATGATGAGCGGCGAAAGCCACTCGACGCCTGCAGCCACAATCCAGGCTGTCACGGCCGTCCCGACATTGGCCCCGAGAAGAACGAGTTGTGCCATGCGGGGCTGGACAAGCTCGCGCTCGACAAACGAGGCCACCATGAGCGCCGTCGCGGTCGAACTCTGCAGCGCCACCGTGGCCACAAAGCCGGACGAAAACGAGCGCAAGCTGCTGCGCGTGCCGCTGGCAAGGCCGCTGCGCAACCGCGCACCAAAAGCCTGCGTCACGCCACTTTTCACCTGTGCAAGGCCAAACAGCAGCAAGGCCACCGCGCCGAACAGGTTGATCATGACGATTGTCGATGCCATCGGCCTTGTTTCCATCCCCGTTTTGTCCCGCGCACTGCCATTCCTGACAGGACCTGCGGCATAAGTCTGGTGCGCAGGGCACCTCCCTGTGTCCTACCTAACGCCCGTCAATGCGGTGGCGACGTCCGGTTATCCGTCATCGCGCCTGCCCTTTCCATCCAATGGCGTAGACCCTGCAGGAATGCGTGCAGGAACGCCCCTGTGGAGTGTGGCGGTAAGGAGGGGCGGTCGGCTGGAAGCCTGTTGATCAGATGCCGGTAGATCGCCAGACGCTCGGCGGAAATGAAGGGCAATGCCAGCGCACCGGCCTGACGCAGGCAATACCAGTCCGTCACCAGATCCATCATCGAGGTCGCGGCCAGCGCCTCGGGCGTGACCTCCAACCGTAGACGTTCCAGCATAAGAACGCCCGATCCGCCGTCTGCGGCCTGCAGCGTCTCCTGCGTCGGCAAAAGCAGGCTGATCTCTGCAAGGTTTGCCGTCGCCATCTGCTCGACCCATTCCGGCGGCCATTCCCTTGGAAAATACCGGTGCGTGACCAGTGCCCGCGTATGGTCAAAGAGGAAGTCGCCATAAGATTGCGCCTCGAACGCTGCATCAGGCGCCTCACCTCTGAAATCGCTTTCCTGCCGGTAAAGCGCCAGGAGCCGCGGATCGAGCGAAAGCATAGAAATCCCGACAGTTTCCACATCGGGCATAGTTTTTCCGGGCCTCACGATCTTGAAGGCCGGCGGGAATGCCACAAGCGAGGGAACGGCAATATTGACCAGTTCGCGTCCTTCAACATTTCGCCGGGTCGTTCCCTCGACATGCAGATGGCCGCTGAAATGGGCCGTCATGCCGGTTGCCACAAGCGTGTCGGCAACCGCCTTCAAGGGCGTTCGGCGGGCCACATTGGTGCGGCCGAACAGCGTCGTTTCCAATCCGGTTGTATCGTCGAAGGGATCGATGACCGGATAGTGCGAAAAGGACAAGATCGTCTTGCCGAGCCTCTTTGCCCGCGCATGAACATCGCGGATCCAGTCGATCAGGAAGGGTTTGAGACGCAAAAGCGCGTTCCATCCGGCAGCCGTGCTGTCGATGAAGGTCTCTTCGCAAAACGGATCGCTGTGGCCGTTGCGGGGCTCGAAGATATTGGCGTCTATCATCAGTAGCCATAGCCCCTCTTCGGGCTCCACGAGATAGGAAGCATCCATCAGGCTGAAGGTGGAACGGCCGTCCTTCGAGGAGACCCGATATTGGCGCTCTTCAATTCTGTCGGAGCGACCAAACGGGCTTTCCCAATGCAGGTATTCGGGCTGCGCAAACAGGCCGAAGGACGCCATCGGCAACAATCCCGCCGGATAGCCTTCACAGTACATCCGTTCGCTCTGCCGGGATTGCGGCAGATTTTCTTCAGCCACCTGCGGATCGCTGGTGACGGTGATGGACGGTCCCGCGCCGCTCAGAAATCCCTTGGTCTGATGGCGACCATGCGGCCCGAACACATCGTGATTGCCGGGGATCGCATAAAAAGACAGCCGATGTTTTTGGCGATACTCTTCCAGCAGGCGCCGAACGGCTTGCGTCGTCTGCCTTTGGCCGTCATCGGTATAATCGCCAAGAAGCACGACATGGCGAATACCACGGCTGGCAATCTCGTCCAGGGCAGCGGGAAAGGCCTGAAAGCTCTCATTGAAAACATGCGTCGAGGCGCGGGTTTCCGCCCAGCTGCGCACGGCGAGCCGCTTTCCGTCAACATCCACGCCCTCAAAGCCATAGTCGCCCTCGAGGTCATGGTAATGCGCATCGGCAATGACGGCGACAGCCGGCAGATCAGAGGGCTGCATCGGCCGCCTTCCTGGCCTCAACGAGGTCAATCCAGTCCGATGCACGCCTTGCGGCGTCATAGAGCATGGGCTTTGGCGTTTCGAACCACTCGTCCTGGCGCAGTTCACGCTTGTCACGGATATGGGCGATGGCCGAATCCAGCGTTGGAAACAGATGCGGCTGCTGCTTGTGCAGAAACAGGCCAACCAGCGAAACCGAGCGGCTGCGCCCGCTGCGGCAGTTGACCAGAACATTGCCACCGTCCTTGAACGGATAGGTTTCGCGCCGAGGCAATGTCTGGTTCAAGGCGCCCTGCAGGATATAGTAGCCCCCCAGCATCATCGTATCGGGACTGCCACCACCGTCGATCATGCCAAGCTTGTAATAGCGTATGTCCGAATAACCGCTGGCACAGAGCGTGCCGTCCTCGGCAAGGCTCGGATTGCGCACGAAATTGATATCGAGGTTGATGGCGCAGTTCACGACAATGGTAATGCCGTGTTTCTTCAAGAGATCCAGATCCCGCGCGCCCTCAAGGCCGCCGATATAGAGCGCGGAATTATGGGGGGCGAGCCCTTCCGTGATCAGGCTGATGGCCGGTCGCGAATATACCGGGGCTTCCATTCTGTTCATTCCTTCCAAAGGCACCGACCTTCCAAAGCACGGTGGTGAGAGCCTTTTAGTCTGCAAGAGATACGTTGTCTGTCTTTGCGTCAGGCCGCGTTCGAGCGTGCTCGTGTGGCGGCCGTCGAGGTGATGATCTTGCCCGTCTTCGGATCAAACACCATCATGTTGCGCGCCACAAATTCCAGCCACACCTTGGCGCTCGGCCAGCTTTCGACAAAGCGTGGAATGAGAGCCGTGATCGGCGTGCCATTGGCAGACAGCGAGAGGATCGTCTGCGAACCGGTCGGCTGGACGACGTCAACCTCTGCGGCCAGCCGGTTGTCCAGGGACGTTTCATGAAGGTTGAAATGCTCCGGCCGGATGGCGCAAGTCACCGGACCCGCTTCGCGGGCAATTGTTTGCTCAAGAACGACCTCGACGCCATGAAGCTTCAGCACGCTTCTGCCATTTCTCTGTTCGAGCATGCCGTCAAAGACATTGATGCGGGGGTCGCCGATAAACTCGGCCACAAACAGATTGGCAGGCTCATGGTAGATTTCGTAAGGGCTGCCGATCTGCTGGATGACGCCGTCCTTCATCACCACGATGATATCGGACATTGTCAGTGCTTCGACTTGGTCATGCGTCACATAAACAGTGGTGGCGCCAAGATCCCGCGACAGGCGCTTCAGTTCGGTTCGCATTTCAGTTCTTAAAACCGCATCGAGGTTGGACAGCGGCTCGTCCATCAGCAGGATGGAATTGCGCGCTGCGATCAATCTCGCAACGGCCACACGCTGTTGCTGGCCGCCGGACAGTTCCGATGGGAAACGCGAGCCATACTGTTCCAGCTGCACCTTCTTCAGCGCCTCGGCCAGCCGTGCGTCAATCTCGTCCTTCGGACGTTTTGCCTGATGCAGCGCCAGCGTGATGTTCTTGTCGACCTTCATGTTCGGCCAAAGCGCATAACTCTGGAAGATGAAGCCGAGACCGCGCTTTTCCGGCGGCACAAAGCTGCCGTCGCGTCCGGAATAAACCGTTTTTCCCGCAAGCGTCAGTTCGCCGCCGGAGGGCTGTTCGAGCCCCGCAATGATGCGCAGCGTCGTCGTCTTGCCGCAACCGGATGGCCCGAGCAACGTGACGAATTTCCCCTTCGGGATTTCCAGATCAAGCGGCGGAATGGCAAGATGCGCGCCGTAATATTTGGTGATGCCTTTCAAGGACACTTCGTTCATCGGGTTTCCTCCCCCCAAGCTTTCCGGGTTGCTTCACCGCAACCCGGCGCTCTGGTTTTCCTCAGTTGCTGGTCTCGACCACCCAGAAATCGTTGACTTCAGCCACATGGTCGCGCTGGTATTCGGCAGAACCAAACATCTTTCGCACCTTCGGCCAGTTTTCGCCGCCCTTCGGCAACGGCACATCCGTGCGTGGCGAAAACGTGCCGACCTTGAAATAGGCGGCCATGCCCTGCAGCTTCTTCAGGCTTTCGCCATCGCGGTAAGGCTTTTCAAGCTTGGTGTCGGGGGTCAGATCCTTCGACCCCATCTGAAAGGCGATGAACAGCTTGGCTGCATTGGGATGCGTCGACTGACCGGCAATCGCCACATAGGTCGAATAGGCAAACACCCCGGCCGGATCGATGTCGTAGAGCACGGCATTGGCATAATCGTCGCTGCCGTTCTTGTTGATGTAATGCATGCTGGAGAAGGTGATCGGCGGCTTTGCCTGCCCTTTGAGACCGGAGGCCGTCGCGAGCTTGGAGCCGGAATCGTAGATGACGAGATCGTTCTTCAAGAGCCGGTGCAGGAATTCATAACCGGCATTTTCCATGCCGTCGGACAGGACGAGCGGCTTTCCGGCATATTTTTCGTAGGATTTGGCAAAATCATCGGCGTGTTCGACGATGGACGTCAAAAGCGCAAGCGATGTCAGCGAGCCGAGAGGGCTTTTCATGGCAAAGCGCTTGTTCCATGCCGGTTCGGTCAGCTGCCAGACATTGGTGACCGGCGGCGCATCCTTGTAGGTGTCGGAATTGTACATGAGCACGGTCGCTTCAATCACCTGCGTCAGCAACGGTTCGCGAAGCTCGACCGGGATCTTCGCTTCCAGGTAACGCGGCACATAATTGACGATGCGGTGATTGGGCAGGAGATCGTAGAACATCTGGGCGGTGCCGGCGGTGTTGACCACATCCACGGCAAAAATACCCGCCTGCTGTTCGCGCACCACCTTCTCGATCGTCTTTTCCGAGCCGAGATCATAAGCGTTGACCTTGATCTCCGGGTAAAGCTTCATGAAGTCCTCGGCCAGCGCATTGACGGTCGAGGAAGAGGAATAGACGGTCACCTCGCCTTCGGCCTTGGCCTTCTTGACGATCTCCTCCCAGTTCTCGTCCTTGGGCTGGTTGGCGCCAAGTTCTGCCGTCTTCAGCCAGGCATCAAATGCGGCATCCTGTGCGCAGGCCGCCGTGCCGATGAGGCATGCGAATGTGGCGATAGCCACCCGTTTCGTGAGCATTCCCATGTGATCTCTTCCTCCCTGTTGCAAGGTCGCCTCCTCAAGCAAACCCCATCTTCGTATTGCGGAAAACCAGCCGGAACAGGATGTTGCAGCCCACGACCAGTGCAACGAGCAGCAAGGTTGCCGCTCCGATCAGCTGGGGAACATCATCCGTCTGATAGGTGTAGATCACGCTTGCCAGCACAGCCGTCGACGGCGTGACCAGCAGGATGATCAGCGAAAGCTCGCGCATCGTGCCGATGAAGCTCAGTAGCATGCCCGATACCAGTCCCGAGGCGGCAAGAGGTGCAACGATGTGGCGCACACGGCTGACCCAGCCGATACCTTGCACACGGGCCGATTCTTCGAGGGACTTGTCGATCTGCAGCATCGCGGCAATGCCCGTGCGCGATGTGTAGGGCAGGTTCTTCACCGCCGCGATCAGAACCAGCAGGGCAAATGTCCCGTAAAGTGCCGGGATGGGCCCCACCGGTCGCGAAAACATGCCGATATAGATGGCGCCAAACGCCACGGCCGGAAAGATGTAAGGCAGGAAGGCTGCCAGCTCCAGCGCCCGCGAGGACAGGCTTCCGCGTGTCTTCACCACCACGTAACCGATGAGAAAACCGAGAATGCCGGTGGCAATGGCGGTGAAGAAGGCCAGCCTGAGGCTGTTCCAGGCCGCGTGCAGGATCTGCGGGTTCTGGAAAACGCCGGCATAGATCGCATTGACGCCACCGCGCGCGCCAATCCAGTAATGCAGGGTCAGATTGGAAAGGTCATAGTTGCCGGCGGTACGTGACAGCGACTGCAGCACGAGCAATCCCAGCGGCAGAACCACGGTCACGCACATCAGCACAACGACGAAGGCGAACACCAGCCATTTGGCGCGGCCGAGATCGATTTCGCGCCGGCGAAATCCCTTGCCGGACATGGTGACGAAGCTCTTGCGCACACCGATCATGCGCTGGTTGATCCAGATGAACAGAACAGCCATCAACACCAGCACCAGCGCCAGCAGATAACCATCGCCCACATTGCGTGACCCGATGGCGGCATAGATCTGGGTCGGCAGCACGAAATAACGGATGGGCATGCCGAGCACGGCGGGCGTTCCAAACGACCCGATCACGCGGATGAAGGTCATGACAACAGCCGAGCCGACGGCTGGAAGAACAAGCGGCGCGGTGATCGAGACGAACTGGCGCAGCCGCGACATGCCGGCGATGGCGCCTGCCTCTTCGAGCTGGCTGTCGACCGTGGCAAGCGATCCGGAAATGATCAGGAAGCCGTAGACGTAATAATGCAGCGACAGGCAGATGATGATGGGTATGCCGCCAAAGGCGATCCAATCGGGCGGCTGGACGCCAAAGAGATAGGCAAAAACGCCGGACGCTCCGCCCACCCGGTCATTCTTGAAAAAGGTCACCCAGGCCAGCGCCATCACCCAGGATGGCAACATATAGGGCATCACCACCGCCGTGTTGACGAACTCGCGATAGGGCACGTTGGTGCGCACGACGATCCAGGCAAGCAGCGCGCCCAGCGCCAGGCAGATGATCGTTGCCCCAAATGCAGTCACCAGCGAGTTCATGAACGGCTTGTAGAACAGTGCCCAGGAAAGCCGGCTGCCAAAGACGCGCTCATAGTGGAACAGCGTCAGCTCTCCCGGCTGGCGCCCGGGCAGATAGGGGGAATCATACGGCTGGACGGTGATCGTTTCCCGCACCAGCTGAAACAGCGGCACGATGACGAGGAGCCCCAGCAAGATGGCAAGGCCAAGCGCTATCAGCCGCTCCGGCGCCGAGACGAAATGCGCCACACGGCGCATCCAGCGCTGGCCATCGCGGCTCGCTGTTTCTGAAAATAGGGTCACTCTGTTTCTCCTCCCAGACGGCGCTCCAAGCCGTTTATTCCGCAGATCGCGTGTCAGTCGCGATCCCCTCCCCTTCAGGCTGCGTGGTTCCTCTCGCGCCTGCCTTGCGGTTCAGCCAGCACGATGCCGACCGCGTCGCTGACGCCATCGGCGATCGCCGGCGCGCTGGCAAGAACTGCACCGCCAGTCTGCAAGGACCCGATTTCGAAGAACGGACAAACCCGGCCGCCCGCTTCCACCACCAGCAGCAGGCCCGGCACGCAATCCCAGGAATTCATGTGCAGCTCGACATAAGCATCCGAGCGGCCGTCCGCGACATAGGCCAGCGCCATGGCGCCGGAACCCGCCCGCCGCACATTGGCGCCCTTGTCCAGAAGCCGTGTCATGGCATCAAGATATCGCGTGTTGGGGATGCGGGTCGACCAGCCCAGTTCGACCGATGCGATGTCAAAACGGTCGGTACGGGCCGCCGAGATCGGCTGGCCGTTGCGGGTTGCCCCTTCGCCGGCACGGGAAAAATACAGCTCGTCCAGCGCCGGATTGTAGATCGCCGCAAGCTTTGCAACATTGCCTTCCACATAACCGATGGAAATGCAGAAATGCGGGATGCCGCGGGCAAAATTGGCGGTGCCGTCAATCGGATCAACAACCCAGACCCGCTCGCGGATGTCTCCGCCACCCTCCTCGCCAAAAAAGCTGTCATCCGGGAAGGCTGCCGCAATACGCTCCCGGATATGCGCTTCGGACGCCGCGTCGGTTTCCGTCAGATAATCCTGCGGCCCCTTCATCGAGAAGTCAGCCGCCTTGCCATTTTGAAAGCCTTCAAGGACCAGGGCTCCGGCAGAAAGAATGACATCCCGGCACAGCTGCGCGCGGCCATCCAGATCGTTTGCATAGGTCATTGCTGAGGGCATGCGTATTCTTCTCCCTTGAACACGTGTGCAATATTGCACACGTGTTCATTCGGTGCAAGCGCGTATCTGGCACTGGTTTGAAAAACTCTGGTCAAGACGTGGGTATCGTCAGCGCCGGACGGTGTTGCGCTCGATCAGCGTCACGGGGACATTGGTGATGACGGACTGACCAAGCTCATGATCGAGCGCTGCCAGCACGGCCTCTGTGAGAACTTCGAACGATTGCGCAATCGTCGTAAGTTCGTAGCTTCTCCAGGAAGCCTGTGGAATATCGTCAAAGCCGATGACGGAGAGGTCTTCGGGCACGAGGCGTCCCATGTCATTGCGGGCACCATCGAGAAATCCGAGCGCCATGATATCGGTGACGCAGAATGCACCGTCGATCTGTCGGTCGGAGAGCAGCTCGCGAGCCGCCTTCAGGCCGGTCTCATAGGTCGTCGGGCCATCGCGCCAGACGACGATATCCGTGCCGGCGGCGGTCATGACGTTGGAAAATGCCTCGCACCGGCGCAACTGGGTCGGCGTCTCGGATCCACTTGTGACGACGGCGACCTTTTGACATCCCGCTGTCTTCAGGCGCTCGGCGGCAAGCGTTGCTCCGGCAATATCATCGCTGAGGATGATATCGGTATCGGACCTTGCAAGCTGCCGGTTGATGACGATGAGCTTGACGCCGTTGGCAAGGCATTCGTCGACGATCGACATCGGTGGTTCGCCGGAGAGAACGACAATGGCACGTGCCCGAAACTCGAAAATCAGTTCGATCAGAGGCGCAATATCGCTGCGCGCATCCGCAGCATTCAACAGCAGGCATTGCTGGCCGCGCCGCAGCAACCCGATGCTGAGCATGTCCAGCTGTTTTGCCATGAAGGGCAAAGACAGGTTTGCCCCGACGACGCCCACCAGATTGGAGGAGGAATTGTTGAGCCCCTGGGCAAGCCTGTTGACGCGGTATCCCAGTTCCTGGGCAGCTTGCAGGACTTTTCGGCGCACATCGGGCGAGACGCTGGCGCCTTCCGTAAAGGTCCGGGAGACGGCAGAGCGCGAAACGCCCGCTCTTTGAGCGACGTCGACGGACGTGACAAAGGCCTTGGCCATGGAATTCCAGCGCACAGAAAAGGTTGTAGATCGTTCACCGCACTACGATACTTTTCTTGTCCATTCAATGTCGGCCTTCCGTCCGGCGTCTCATCATGCCTTGCGCAGAGAGGACGCTCTCGCGGCGCCCGCAAACGCGGCGTCGCCAATCTTGGATTTTTCACGTCCCGGACGCATCGCAAGCGTCGGCCAAAAACGCCAGGGTCGTTCCGCAATCGCAATATACCGCCAGCCGAAGCTGAAGAGCGGTATTACGCCATGCTGAATGAGGCACCCATGGCCGCATAGCTTAAACGAAATGGCCTACGGTAAACCCGGCGCCATTCAGATCCGGCAGCGTATACGCAACACCGTTGCCAAGCGAACGCTTTGTCGGCATCATCCGGACCGGTCGCGGCCAGAAGCCCTCAGGCGCCGGACGCGACCACCATAGGGAAAGCCGGGCCAAGCGCCCCTGGAACACATCGCATGACGCAACCGCGTTGCCTGCCGACCGCGTGCCGCACGTTTGCTGCCGCCGTATTTTCCCTGATCAGCCTTTTGACGGGCGGGACCGTCCATGCCGCAGAGCCGGTGACCATTACGGTCAATCCCGGCCAGAGCCAGGCCGATATCGATGCGGTGATGAAGGCTGCCGGCGCCGATGGCCGGCCGGTCGAAATCAGGATTGCAGCCCCCTCCCCAGCCAATCCTGCCGCCGATGCGCCAGACGCGAGGACGGTGGCACCCGCAGCGGTTACGCAACCGTCATCGTCTGCGCCAACGGCAGGTATTGCCTCATCAACGGCCACATCCACGCCGGCCAACCCGCCCCCAGCCCAGTCCCCGATCCCGGCCCCGCCAATAACAGCGGCTTCCGCGCCAGTGGCTGAAGACGGCAGCCGGCCGGCCCCGACGGTGGCCATGACGGAAATGTGGGTGGTCTCGGATGTGTGGGCTGCCCTTGCCAAGGGCACGCAGATGTCGGCGGCCGGTGTCGTTGGCCTGCCCGCCGCCTTTCGCTCCAGCTGGTCCACACTTGAGGCAGACCGCTACGGGCCGCGCGAGGCGCTGTTTTACGCGCTGTTTGCCGGCCTTTGCGGACTTGCTGCGGCAGCCCTCGTCAGCCTCGGTGCCGGGCCGCTTGTTCTGGCGCATGTCCCCGCGCACCCCTTTTGGCGGGCCACTGTGCGGCTTGTCATCGATGGTATCGGCATCCTGCTCTTCCTATCGATCTCCCATGCCATCCTGCAACAATCGATGGCGCGCGGGCTGTTTTCCCATCAGGTGGCGCTTGCCATTGTCGCGACGTTTGCCGGCATGCTGATCTACATGGCCGTGGCGCGCTTTGCCTTCAGGCCGTCCCTTGCCGGGCGCTCGCCGCTCATCAACATCAACCGGCCAAACTGGCACTTTGCCATGATGACGCTCTACGGCACGCTGAATGCCTTCATCGGCAATTCCGTGAGGCTCGCCGATGTGCGCATGCTGGCGCCGGAGGCGGCAGACAGCTGGCTGTTTCTGACCAGTTCCGTGCTGACGGTGGTCAAACTCTGGTGGTTCATCGCCGGCCGCCGCGACATTGCAGACGTGTTTGCCGGGCGCGACGCAAGCCCGTTCCGCCGTGCGGTTGGAACAGGACTTGCGGATTTCTACATCGTCTCGGCCATCCTCATCTGGGTTGCCGGCCTTCTGGTGTCGGGCACCTCGCACAATGCCGTCTGGGCACGTGCGGCAGGCACAACGCAATTCCTCATCATCATGATCCCCATTCTGGATCTCGCCATCGTTTCGCTCGTCAGTGCAAGAGCGCGCCGGCGCGAGGCAAAATCCGGGCCGGGCCTTCCCTCGGTTCTGCTCTGGAGCCTGCGCACGCCGCTTGCCGGCGCTGTCTGGCTGATTGGCCTGCATCTCATCGTGGAACTGTGGGAACCGCTGATGATGGGCGCCACCACGCTCATCACCTCCTGGCTGCTCTGGCTTGAAAAACTCAGCTTTTCGCTCATCGTCAGCTGGAGCCTCTGCAGTTTCCTCATGAAATACTTCGAGGCGATTGCGCCAGCCACCGCCGTCATCCTGCCCGGCACGGAAGACGAGGCGCATGACAAGACGACGAGCCGCCTGACCACTGTTCTCCCCATCGTGCGCAACCTCATCCTCGGTGCCGTCATGGCCATTGCGGCACTGGTGGTGATTTCGTCTGCCGGCATCGATGTGGCACCGCTTCTGGCTGGCTTCGGCGTGCTGGGCCTTGCCCTTTCCTTCGGTTCGCAGACGCTGGTGAAGGATGTCGTGTCCGGCATTTTTTTCCTTGCCGAAGATGCCTTCCGCATTGGCGAATATATCGACTGCGGCAAGTTGATGGGAACTGTGGAGCAGATCTCGCTGCGTTCCGTTCGTCTTCGCCACCACAATGGCCCCATCCACACCATTCCCTTCGGGCAGATTGCCTCCGTCACCAATTACAGCCGCGACTGGGGCACGACGAAGTTCGAACTGCGCTTCGACCGCGACGCGGATCTGGAAAGCATCCGCAAAACCGCCAAGAAGGTTGGCATCGGGCTTCTGGAACATCCTGAATTCGGGGGTGATTTCCTCGTGCCGTTGAAGATGCAGGGCATCCAGAGCGTCAACGAAACCTCCATGGTGATCCGCTTCAAGTTTACCGCACGCCCCGGCAAACCAAGCCTCATCAAACGCGAGGGCATGAAACGCCTGCTCGCCGCCTGCCGAGAGGCGGGCCTGCCGCTTGCCTCCAATGCCGTGGTGGTGCGCTCCGGCACCAGCACGGTTGCCGAAAGCGGCGCGGCCTCGACCGTCGTTCCCCTGCCGGTCAGCCAGAGCGCCTGAAGGAACGCGGCATTCGGTCGCGCAGACCGCGCGCGTCCATCTTTCAGGGAACATTGCGCTCTCCCCCGAGTTGCCGATGGGTCGAAAGACCCGTTCGAAGCAGCAGCAGCCCAGGGAGAAGCGCCATGTCCGACCAGAACACCGTGCAATATGAGGGCCCGGCCGGCGGATGGGGTTCCTTGCGCGGCATTACCCGCGTTTTCGGCAATGAGTGGCCAACGCCTGCTGTCCTCGATACGCTCGCCCACCAGAACAAGCCGGGCGGCTTCATGTGTGTCTCCTGCGCCTGGACGAAACCCGCCAACCACAACCCGCTGGAATTTTGTGAAAACGGCGCCAAGGCAACGATCTGGGAGCTGACAACGCGCCGCTGCACGCCGGCGTTTTTTGAAAAACACACGGTGAGCGAGCTGAAAGAATGGAGCGACCACGATCTTGAGCATGAAGGGCGCCTGACCCATCCCCTGCGCTACGACCGGACGCGCGACCGCTACGTGCCCTGCTCCTGGGAAGAAGCCTTCTCGGCCATCGGCAGGGAGCTGAAGGCGCTCGATCCCAAATCCGTGATCTTTTACGCATCCGGTCGCGCAAGCCTCGAAACCTCTTATCTCTACGCCCTGTTTGCGCGTCTCTATGGCACGAACAACCTGCCCGACAGTTCCAACATGTGCCACGAGACGACCTCGGTCGGCCTCAAAAAGGTGATCGGCTCGCCTGTGGGTACCTCCGTCTACGAGGACTTTTCCACCTGTGATGCGATCTTTTTCTTTGGCCAGAATACCGGTTCCAACAGCCCGCGTTTCCTGCATCCGCTTCAGGAGGCGGTGAAGCGCGGCTGTCGCATCGTCACCTTCAATCCCGTGCGTGAGCGGGGGCTGGAGGCAATGATCAATCCGCAGAGCCCGACGGAAATGCTGACAGGCCATGAGACGCCGATTTCCTGCCAGTATCTGCAGGTGAAAGCCGGCGGCGATATCGCAGCCCTGATGGGGCTCTGCAAGCATGTGCTTGCCCGCCACGAGGAAGCGCAGAAAGACGGCCGCAGCGTTCTCGATCTTGATTTCATCGAGCGCCATACATCCGGTTTCGACGCCTTTCTCGAGACGCTGCGCGCCACAGGCTGGGACGAGATCGAACAGAATTCCGGCCTCACGCGTCAAGCGCTGCAGGCAGCCGGCCAGGTTTATGTTGAGGCCGAGCGCGCCATCGGCATCTATGGCATGGGGCTGACGCAGCAGGTCCACGGCTTTGACAATATCGCCATGTTCGTCAACCTCCTGCTGATGAAGGGCAATATCGGCCGCGATGGCACCGGCATTTCTCCTGTGCGCGGTCATTCCAATGTGCAGGGCCAGCGCACCGTCGGCATTTCGGAAAAGCCCGAACTGGTGCCGATGGACAAGCTTGGTAAGATGTTCGGCTTTGCGCCGCCAATGGAAAAGGGCATGAACACGGTGGAAGCCTGCGAGGGCATGCTGTCAGGCACGGTCAAAAGCTTCATCGGTCTTGGCGGCAATTTCGTGCGGGCCATTCCCGATACCGATGTGATGGAAGAGGCATGGCAAAAAATGCGTCTCACCGTTCAGATCGCCACGAAACTCAACCGCAGCCACCTCATCAATGGCGAAGTGGCCTATCTCCTGCCCTGCCTTGGCCGCACAGAGGAAGACATGCAGGCGTCCGGCCCGCAGACGGTCACCATGGAAGACACGTTTTCCTGCATTCACGGCTCGATTGGCCGGCGCAAGCCAGCCAGCAAGGAGCTGTTGTCGGAAATGGCAATCGTTGCCGGTATCGCCAAGGCCACATTGCCTCAGAACCCGAAAGTCCGGTGGGACGAGTGGGTGGGCAATTACGGCCTTGTGCGCGATCTCATCGAAGAAACCTATCCGGAGGAGTTCCATGATTTCAACGGGCGCATGTTTACCCCCGGCGGCTTTTACCGCGGCAATAGCGCCCGCGAGCGGATCTGGAAGACCGAAAGCGGACGAGCCGAATTTACCGTGCCCAAGGAACTTTCCGCCGCAGGTTTTGCCGATGCGGCCGGCCGCTACCGTCTGATCACGCTGCGCAGCAACGACCAGTTCAACACCACGATCTATGGCTATAGCGACCGCCTGCGCGGCATCGAGGGCACGCGTGACGTGCTGTTGATCAACCCGGACGAGATGGCCCGCAACGGGCTGACCGAGGGACAGATCGTCGGCCTCGCTTCCTATGCAGACGATGGCCGCGATCGTTTTGTCGGCGGGCTGAAGGTGACCCCCTTCGACCTGCCGGACGGCTGTCTTGGCGGTTATTACCCCGAGTTGAATGTGCTCGTGCCGCTCTCCCACCACGACGTGGAATCAAAAACCCCGGCCTCGAAAGCCGTGCCGGTGCGCATCGTGGCAAGCGGCTAAAGGGTTTGCTCCAGCAAACCCAAGCGCCGACATCCGCGCCGAAGCAGGCGCTTGGCCTCACATCCATGAAGCGGATGTCTTTGGCAGACGACCTTCGGGATCGATGACGGAAAGGGTCGGTGCGCCCGGCCAGTTCCATCGCCACAGGGCCACACAACTGCCGCCGGGCGACATGAACGACGGGTAGATCACCCCGTGAAAGCCCACCGCCCGCAGGCGTGCCTGCGCCGCATGGGTGTCTGGCAAAAGCCCCGCATCCAGATCGGCCCGCCACTCGCAGGTGTGGATCGTGGCGGAAATCCCAAGGGCAGCGCAATGCGTGGCATCGGTGAGATCCGCCAGCCGGGCGCCAGACAGCGTCAGCTGTGCGATCAGCGCCGGATGCTGCACAAAACCCTGGTTATATTCGGCCCAGGCGGTGGACAGTTCGCGTGCGGCATAGATGGTGGGTTGCCCGACCGGGTTCCAGCGGCCACCAAAGCGGGAAGCGCCCTCACCGGACAGCGGCGCATGGGCCCATTGCGGCACATAGGCACGCCACAAAATGATGTCAGGCATAAACGCCGGACCGGACAGCTTCGAGATACTGGAGAACCTTGTCAGCCTTGCCTTCTGAAACGAGGTCATAGGCCGTCTTGCCGGCCCAGCCGGGGATCGGCTGATGTTTGAACCAGATTGCCGCACGCTGCTCGTCGCCGGCCATTTCGGCAACCATGGCCAGAATGCGCACGACGGGGCTCAGCGCCTGATCCACCTTGCGCTGACCTGCCTTTGCCGAGAGAGTATTGCGGGCAACACCGATCATGCGCGCAAGTTCGCTCTGCGTCAGCCCCAGAAGCTCCGACACAAGGCGGGGCGACAGGAAGGGCGATTGCGGATCGCTGAAAGATCCGGCGGCGTTTTCGAAGAGCAGCGCAGACAAGGCTCATCTCCCGAGCGTGGATTGATCATCACCTGCTTAAACTAGGCGCAATCTACGCCCGTTTCAAGGAAAATCCACAGGCTAGGATTTGACCCAATTAGCGGGATGCCACCGCGCCCCCGGGGCGACCATCGGTCCAGCGATGCCATTCCTCTTCGCTGCCGTGGAAAACGTTGAGATCGATCTTGCCCGATACGCCCTGCGACAGACCGGAGCCGGAATACTGCCAGAACACCCAGCGGCGGCCCGGATAAACCTTGGAGGGGTGCTGTGCCACAGCCCGCAGCCAGAACGGATAGTTCTGGAAGGCGCCGCGCAGGTTGTCGGCATAAAAATCGGGGGCGGTGTAGATCACCGGGCGCTTGCCGTAATGGCGCTCGAGAAGATCCATGAAGACCTGCATTTTCTCACGCACCTTTTCCGGCGACAAGCGACGCTTGCAGCTGGAATCGCCATTATATTCGACGTCGATGACCGGCGGCAGCGCATCCGGGTCACGCGGCACATTGCGGATGAACCAGGCCGCCTGTTCGCTTGCCACCCGGCACCAGTAGAAGAAATGGTAGGCACCGCGCTTGATGCCTGCCTCGTCGGCGCGGCGCCAGTTCGTCTTGAACATCGGATCCAGATGGTCGCCGCCATCGGTTGCCTTGATATAGGCGAAATTGGCGCCCTGCGAACGCAGTTTTGCCCAGTCGATCTCGCCCTGCCAGCGCGACACGTCGACACCATGGACGGCGTGGTTGCGCGGCGAAACCCGGCCGAAATTGATTGGCTTTGCATCACGGAACTGGTGGCGATAGATGCGCGACCGCGTCATCATGCGCTCCGGCGGTGCGGCCATCGTCACCGGCCGTTCCATCGGCATCGGCGCGCTTGCCGTCAGCGCCACATTCTCGATTGGCTGGTTTACGCTGTTGTCACCCGCCCAGGCCAGCGCGTCGGGATGAGGGGCGGCGAGATCGGCCACTGGCTCCTGCACCGGGGCGGGCACGGCCTGCGGTGAAACCGCGGCGCGGGCCATCTTGGGCGCGGCGCGCGGGGCATCGCTGCTGCCAAGCGCTGCCGGCGGTACAGGGGCTTTAATGGCGCTGGTGGTTTCCTGCGACGGCTCAATCGACAGCACGTCTTCCGTTGCGCTGGACCGGCATCCTGCAATGGCCAGGCAACCGATAAGGATCGTCGATAGAGCAGAAATACGCATGAAACCGATACTCTGTACGCGAACGGACCGTGCGGGTTACCATGACGGGCTCCCGCGTTGATAGCTAACAGAGTTTTACCGGCAAATGCTGAATCCAATGTTTACGAGGCAGCGCCGCATCCTCTGGCGTGCATGCATTCACTGAAATGTGTCCAGAGGTTTATCCCGAATACCGCAACGACGTGACCATCACTTACCGGATTGGCGGACGCAAGAAGTTCCTGCCCCGCGGTGACCGCTCTGTGCTTTCCCGCAAAATGCGTGATGAACCAATTGGCCCCTGCTGCGTTGTGGGTCCTTCTATTGGAACAAAAGGGGGATTACCCATGGACGTCATCCGCATTCTCTTCGCCATCCTTCTGCCGCCCGTCGGCGTCTTTCTCCAGGTGGGCATCGGCTTGCACTTCTGGCTGAACATCCTTTTGACGCTCTGCGGCTACATCCCCGGCATCATCCACGCGATCTGGGTGATCATAAAGAAGTAAGGGGCCTTTTTAGGCAGGCTGGCGGATAGCCGATCGCTTCGCGCAAGCAGTCCAATCAGGGGACGGTTCGCACGTCATGCAGCCGAACGAATGTCTGTCTCGGTGAAATCGTTGCCCTTGAACAACAATGGTTCGCCGAGATCTTTCGCGAGAGCATAAGCAAAGCAGTCGCCGAAATTCAGTCCAGCTCTGTGTCTGCCCTTGCCGAAATCGAGGAATGCCTGTCGAGCCAGATGGCCCTGCTCGACGGTCACTGGTTCGATGTAAATCGCCGCGCGGCGGAGTAAAGCACGGCCTGCCTCATGCCCTCCGGCCCGAGCTGCTTTTCGATCACCATGGACAATTCCAGATAGCTTGCCACGCTGATCCGCCTGGTTGCGGAATCGTGGATAAGTCGCGTGAAGGCAGCAGCCTCCGGCTCGCCATAGAGGATCGCCACCATAACGGACGTGTCGATAATCATTTCGGCAGGCCGTTCTCGTCGTAAAGAAGCTCGGCGTGATCGGCATAAGGTCGCTTCAGATGGGCTTTGGCCCTTTCGGCGATCGCCATAAGTTCTTCAATAGACGCCCTGCCTCTCTGTTTTTCAATTTGCGCATATCGCTCACGCAGAGCGTCGGTCACGACGCGGCTCATACTCTGCCCGGTTGCATGAGCAATCGCCTGAGCGAGCCGATGCGCTTCAGGGTCTTTCACGTTGAGGCTCATGTGGAGAACCTTTCTACCTAGTCAGCCAATTTTCTATCATTCTACCCTATTGCACCACAGGGTCCAAGTGAACATGCAGTACCAGAACAGCCTCTGCCTTCATGCGCCATATCCGGATCAACGCTGGAATTATACTGATCGTCATTGATCAGAATAATTGCGCCCATTGGTGTCGGCCGATCGACATGATCTTCTATGGTGGTTCCTGGAGCGTTCCCCACGCGTGACAGAAGGGCCGACGACATCCTTGCAAGGCAGGCAGACTGCAGCAAGCTGATTCACCACGGGCCGCTAGCAAAGGCAGGCATCCACCGAATTCTGTATAAAAACTCGAACTGAAAACCTGAGGTTCGATCGATCGAACGTGCAGGTTGCTTGTCGTATACAAATGGAAGTGCTGCAGCACAGCGCGCACTCGTTTTCTCCCATCG
This sequence comes from Neorhizobium sp. PAMB6716, assembly GCF_058242805.1. Taxonomy (NCBI): domain Bacteria; kingdom Pseudomonadati; phylum Pseudomonadota; class Alphaproteobacteria; order Hyphomicrobiales; family Rhizobiaceae; genus Neorhizobium; species Neorhizobium sp. PAMB6716. Next base: position 232,763 of record NZ_JBZAYW010000002.1, on the reverse strand, counting down.
AACCGCTTTTGCGCCAGCCGCCCTTGGCGCACCGGCGGTCCTGGTCTAGCAAGGCGCATAGCGGCTTGTGCCGAAGGGGTGGGACTGATGTTGTTTGGCGTAGAAATTTCCGAACTGATCCTGCTGGCACTTGCCATGGCAGCCGCCGGCGCCTTGACGGGTGTTCTGGCGGGGTTGTTCGGTGTGGGTGGTGGCACGGTGATCGTGCCGGTGCTTTACGAGCTTTTTCGCGTCCTCGGCGTGCCCGAGGATATGCGCATGCCGCTCTGCGTCGGCACCTCGCTTGCGATTATCATTCCCACCTCGTTTAAATCCTTTCGTGCCCACCGGGCCAAGGGCGCGGTGGATCTTTCCATCCTGAAACTCTGGGCCGTACCGATCGTGGCGGGCGTTCTCGCCGGCAGCGTGGTCGCGCGTTATGCGCCGCCGGAAGTGTTCAAGGTCGTGTTCATCGCGGTTGCCGGCTTTTCGGCCATCCGCCTTTTGTTTGGCCGGGAAAGCTGGCGGCTGGGCACCACGCTTCCGGGAAAACTGGCGCTTCGGGTCTATGGTGTGGTGATTGGCGTCTTGTCGTCGCTGATGGGCATTGGCGGCGGGCAGTTGTCGACGCTGCTGTTGACGTTTTACGGTCGACCGATCCATCAGGCAGTCGCGACCTCGTCCGGCGTCGGGCTGCTCGTCTCCATTCCCGGCGCCATCGGTTATATCTATGCCGGCTGGGGGCGGGCGGCGAACTATCCAGATGTCGCCGCGATCCAGTTTCCGCTGGCCATCGGTTTCGTGTCGCTGATCGGCGCGGTGTTGTTCATTCCGACCAGCGTGCTCTGCGCCTCCTTCGGGGCAAACCTTGCCCACAAGCTCTCCCGCAAAAAGCTGGAGCTTGCCTTCGGCCTGTTTCTGGCGCTGATCTGCCTGCGTTTTCTCGTCTCGCTTTAAGCGCAGACCCGGCCGATCAAGCCGAGTTGAGTTTGCCTGGTCGCAATTCGCCCTACATTGCGCCGGATCGAGATGAAGCCGGACCGGCGATCCGCCGGGCCGACAAGAAGACCGACCAAAAGAAGGACGAACCCTGTGCGCCCTACCCCTGTTCTGCCGCTGCTGGCCTTTTGCCTTTTGACCGCACCTGCCTTTGCGCAAGCGCCCTCCGGAACAGACGAAGGCGGCGATGAACGGCCGGCGCAGGAGCAGCCGAAAGCGCCGGAAAAAGACGAAGCTTCCGGTGGCATTTTCAGCCTTCTGCCGTCAGATGCCACAAGCGAGCATGTGTTGCAGACCAAGGCCGGGCCGCTGCCCTATACGGCAACCGCCGGCACGCTGTCGCTGCGCGGTGCGGATGGCAAGGTGACGGCCAAGATCTTCTATACCGCCTACCGCGCCAAGGACCGGGCGCCGGGCCGGCCCCTGACGTTTGCCTTCAACGGCGGGCCGGGTGCGGCGTCCGCCTATCTGCATCTCGGCCTCGTCGGCCCAAAGATCCTGCCGTTTACCGGCGATAATGCCGATGGCACGCAGCCGGTTCTGAAGGACAATCCGGAAAGCTGGCTTCAATTTACCGATCTCGTGCTGATCGATCCTGTCGGCACCGGCTGGAGCCGGGCTGCAAGTGAAGAGGCCGCTGCGCGCTTTTACAATGTACGTCAGGATGCCGAAAGCCTTGCCAAGGCGATCACGCTTTACGTGCAGACAAACGATCTTCTGTCGGCGCCAAAATATCTGCTCGGCGAAAGTTATGGCGGGTTTCGTGCCGCAAAGGTGGCGATTGCGCTCAAAAACAGCCAGAACATGATCCCGTCGGGCATCATCATGGTATCGCCGCTGATGGAAGGCCGCTTCCTGTTCGGCGCCGATGATGACCCGCTGGCAGCCGCCCTGCAATTGCCATCGCTTGCCGCCGCCGAAGCCGAGCGTAAAGGTCGTTTCGATGCAAAGGCCTTGGCCGATGCGGAATCTTTTGCCATGGGCGAATATCTGACGACGCTTGCCGGCAAGCCGCCGCAGGGCGAACAGGCGCAACGTTTCGCCACCCGTGTCTCTGAACTCACCGGCATTCCCGCTGACGTCGTGACCCGCACACGCGGCTTCATCGGCGATATCTATGCAAAACAGGCCGCCGGCGCGGGCCGTATCGTCAGCCCCTATGATGCAGGGATTACCCTTCCCGACGCCTATCCGGAAGCGCCTTACGGGCGCAATGACGATCCGGTGCTGGAGGGGTATACCCGCGCCTACGGCTCGGCGTTTTCCTCCTATGCCCGTGACGTCTTAGGCTTCCGCACGGAAATGACCTATTCGCTGCTCAACGAAGAGGTGAACCGCAAATGGGAATGGAATGGCGGGCGTGGCGGCGAAAACAATCGCGTTACCGCAGGCATCTCCACCGATCTGCGCGATCTCTTTTCCGTCATCCCCTCCTTCAAGCTGATGGTGGCGCATGGCTATAGCGATATCCTCACCCCCTATGGAATGAGCCGGTATGTGCTGGACCATCTGCCGGCAGAGCTTGTGGGCGACCGGGCAAGCCTGAAACTCTACCGCGGCGGCCACATGTTCTACACTCGCGACGAAGACCGCCGGGCAATGTTCGAGGATGCCCGTCGTTTCTATGAGGGCAACAAGGCCGGCGACTGAGATTCTTCTTTCCGCTCGCGTTTTGCCACACGGGAGCTGGAACTTTCGCCATCCTTCGTCACTTGATGAGGAATGGCAAACAGAGAGCAGAAATCTCCAACCTCCCCCAACGGTTTCGATGTTCGTGACCGGCTGATCCTTGCGCTTTACGCGCAGTTGAAGGCCGAGCGAGAGACGCGAGAAGCCATCGAATGGGCCGCGCGTCATGGCGGGCTATCCAACGAGGTGCTGGCTGCAATGGCGGCAGATCCCGTGCCCGTCATCACCGATGGCGATGTGGCAGCCGTCGAGCGGCTTTTGGCCCGCGATGAGGCCGGCAAAACCACCGGCGTGAAGACCAATTTTGCGCAGCAAGGGAGGAAGCCATGACACGGCGGGCAAGCTGGCGGGGGCAACTGAAGTTTGGCGATTTCATCTGCGACGTCGGTCTGTATTCGGCGCTCACGTCCACGGAGAAGATTTCCTTCAACATCGTCAACGCCAAGACCGGCAACCGTGTCGAGCGGCAATATATCGATAGCGATACCCGCGATCCGGTGGAAAAAGACGACCAGGTGAAGGGTTACGAGCTGGAAACCGGCGAGCACCTGATCATCGAGGGAGAAGAGCTTGCCCAGCTGATGCCCGACAATGACAAGGTCATCCGCATCAAGAGCTTTCTTGCCTGCGATGAGATCGACAAGCTCTATTTCGACCGCCCCTATTACCTCAGCCCTTCGACTGAGGGCGATGATCAGGCGCTGGCGCTGCTTGCCCGGTCGCTGAAGGATGAGGGCGTGGCAGCGCTTGGCGAAGCAGTGTTGTTTCGCCGCAACCGCATCCTCCTCATCCGCCCGCAGGCGGGTACGCTGGTCGCGACCACGCTGAACTATGATTACGTGTTGCGCGCGCAAAGCTCTGTTTTCAAGGGCATTGCCGATGTCACCTTCGATGAGGAAATGCTGGAGCTTGCCGGCCACATCATCGCCAAGCGCTCCGGCACGTTCGATCCCGCAGATTATACCGACCGCTACAACGATGCGCTGGGCGAACTCGTCAAGGCCAAGATCGAAGGCCGCCCGATCGAGAAACGCGCCCCGGAGAAACGCGACAACGTCATCGACCTGAGGCAGGCCCTGCGCGAAAGTGCCGGCGCTGGCGCGAGCGTCGGGGCGCCGAAGAAAAAGAGCACCGCTGCAAAGAAGAGCGGCACGAAAAAGAAGGCGGGCTGATCCATGGGGCTGCAGCGCTACAAGGCTAAACGCCGCTTTGATGCCACGCCGGAGCCGAGCGGCGACGGACAACCGGCCGAAACATCAGCCTCCTCGGGCGCAAGCTTCGTCATCCAGAAACACGCTGCCCGCCGATTGCATTACGATTTGCGGCTCGAAATGGATGGTGTTCTCAAAAGCTGGGCGGTGACGCGCGGCCCAAGCCTCGACCCGGACGAAAAACGCCTGGCCGTGCATGTGGAAGACCATCCCTTGACCTACGGCGATTTCGAGGGCGTCATTCCGAAGGGCCAATATGGCGGCGGAACCGTGATTGTCTGGGATCGCGGCACATGGCAACCGATTGGCGATGCCAAGGCGGGCTACCGCAAGGGCCATCTGGAATTTGCGCTGGAGGGCGAAAAGCTCTCCGGTCGCTGGCATCTGGTGCGCATGCATGGAAAGCCGGAGGAAAAGCGCGAGAACTGGCTGCTGATCAAGGGCGATGACGACGTGGCGCGCAAAGGGTCTGGCGAAGAGCTTCTGGAAGAACTGCCGCTTTCGGTGAAGACCGGCAGAAGCATAAACGAGGTGGCGGAAAAGCCAGATGACACCTGGAATTCCAAGCCGCTTTCGGCAAAGGCCCGCAAGGCGTCCGCCGGAGAACAGCAGGCACATGCCTTTCCCAAAGGGGCAAGGAAAGAGAAACTGCCGGACTTCGTGCCCCCCGCGCTTGCCACACTGAAGCCGAAGCCGCCGCGCGGCGAGCGCTGGTTGCACGAGATCAAGTTCGACGGATACCGCCTGCAGGCGCGCCTCGAAGATGGCAATGTGAAGCTTTTGACCCGCAGCGGGCTCGACTGGACGGAAAAATTTGGCCAGGCCGTGCCGGCAGCCTTTGCCGCCCTCTCTGCCAAGGCTGCGCTGGTCGACGGCGAAATCGTCGTGCAGAAGGATAATGGCGCGTCGGATTTCTCCGCCCTGCAACAGGATCTGAGCGAAGGCCGCGCCGACCGTTTTGTCTATTACGCCTTCGATCTTTTGCATCTCGACGGCATGGACCTTCGAAACGCCCCGCTCATCGAGCGAAAGGCGCTTTTGGAAAAGCTTCTGCCCTCAGGCCAGGAGGCGCTCCGCTACAGCGAACATTTTGATGAGAACGGCGATCTGGTGCTCGATCATGCCTGTCGCCTCAGCCTTGAAGGGGTGATCTCCAAGCTCCGCTCCAGCCGTTATGCCTCCGGGCGCGGCGGCCAATGGATCAAGTCGAAATGCTCGCTACGGCAGGAATTTGTCATTGGCGGTTATACACTCTCCTCCACCTCCGATCAGGCGATCGGCTCGCTGGCGCTCGGGGTTTATGAGGCGGGCAAGCTACGCCATGTCGGGCGCGTCGGCACCGGCTTTACGGCAAAGGTCGCGGAAATGCTGTTCCAGCGCCTGCAGCCGGCGACCACCAAGGAAAGTCCGTTTTCAGAAAAGCTGACCGCCCTTGCCCGACGTGACCTCTCTTACGTTACGCCAACCCACGTGGCGGAAGTGGAGTTTCGCGGCTGGTCTGGCGATGGAAACCTGCGCCACGCCGCCTTTCGCGGGTTGCGCGAGGATAAGCCGGTGGAAGAGATCCGCCGCGAGGACGACACGACCGTGGTGCAAAAGCCGGTGACGAGCACCATCCGCTTCACCCATCCGGACCGGCTCTACTGGCCGAGGGATGGCGTGACGAAAGAGGGTCTTGCCGATTATTACGCGTGCGTCTGGCGCCAGATCGCGCCCTTCATCGTCGACAGGCCGCTGTCTTTGCTGCGCTGCCCGTCTGGCATCGATGGCCAGACGTTTTTCCAGAAACATGCATGGCGCGGTATCAGCAAGTCCATCGGACAGATCGCCGACCCCAAGGACAAGGGCGGCGAGCCGCTGATCCGCATCACCGATTTCGACGGGCTGATGGCGCTGGTGCAATCGGCAACGCTCGAAATCCATCCCTGGGGCGCAACGACCCGCGCCTGGGAAAAGCCCGACATAATCACCATGGATCTCGATCCTGCCGATGATGTCGGCTGGCCCGCCGTGATCGGGGCCGCGTTTGAGCTGAAACGCCGGCTGGAAGATCTGGGCCTTTCAGCCTTCGTCAAAACCTCTGGCGGCAAAGGGCTACATGTGGTGACGCCGCTGAAGCCGCAAGCCGGCTGGGCAGAGGTGAAAGCATTCACCAAGGACCTTGCCGGCGATATGGCAAAATCAGAGCCGGACAAATATCTGGCGGTTGCCACCAAGGCCAAACGGAAAGGCCGGATCTTTGTCGATTACCTGCGCAACGGACGCGGCAACACCGCGGTCGCTGCCTATTCCACCCGCGCGCGCCCCGGCGCTGCCGTCTCCACGCCGCTCGAGTGGAGCGAACTGACGCCCGCTATCGGCCCGGATTATTTCACAGTGAACAATCTCTCCGCCCGGCTCTCGTCTCTGTCAGCCGAGCCTTGGGACGGCTTTTTCGCCAGTGCCCGGCCTTTGCCAAAAAAGACGGCGCGGTAATCACTTCCGCTCCGCCTGCAGGCTCTTCTTCAGCGCATCCATGATGTTGACGACATTGCCGCCGGTCTTTGCCGGGCCTTGCGCTTTCTTGGAGTTGGCCGCTGGCTGATCTTTTGTCTTTTTCGTCAGCAGCCGCTTCAGACCCTTCTCAATCGGATCCTGAACCAGAGACGGTTTCCACGCGGCCTTTGCCTTGTCGATGCGCTTTTCCATCGCACCGATCAGCGTCTTGTCGAACTTGCGATCAAGGTCCAGCGTCTCCACCGGCTCGCGCATTTCCTCGCCGTAATGCAACGTCCACAGGATGATGCCTTTTCCTGATGGCTCCAGCAGCACGGCATGTTCGCGCCGGTAAAGCACCAGCCGGGCAATGCCGACGACCTTGTTTGCCTTCATCGCCTCGCGAATGACGCCAAAGGCCTCCGCGCCGAGCTTGTCCTCGGGTTTGAGGAAATGCGGGCGGTCATACCAGATCCAGTCGATGGAGCCTGCCGGGACAAAGGTCTGGATATCGATGATGCGCGTGCTTTCCAGCGCCACCGCATCGATTTCATCATCCGTCAGAAGAACAAATTCGCCGTCGTCCTTGGCAAATCCATGCACCTGATTGCGGTTCGATACCGGCTTGTGCGTGACGCTGTCGACGTAGCGGCTTTCCACCCGGTTGCCGGTCTTCCGGTTCAGCACATGAAAGCGGATCTTGCCACTTTGCGACACCGCCGGCGTCAGCGAGACGGCCGCCGTTACCAGCGAAAGCCGCAGGTGGCCTTTCCAGAATGTCTGCCTCGCCATTGCCTTACTCCGGTTCCATGACGCCCAAGTATCGCCGGGACATTTTGCTGCATATCTCCGCGTTCTTATTTTAGAAGACGAAAAAATGACAGACTATCAGTTCGCGTATGCAGAAAAAAATTACGCCTATACAGTAGTTGTATTCGCGCGGGATTTCACCTATCGCGATGTTTCTTCCGTCAGCCATCTCTTAATGAGCGAAACGGATGGAAGTTCCGGGACCCTGTATTGCGCCACGGCCAAGTGCCTTGCCGGCGGATGACGGGAGCCTGATGCGCCAGGCGCCTCCGAGACGTTCAGGCTGCTGTCAGGAATTTTTCCCACTGCCTTATCAACAGACATCTTTCTGGACCCCGGTCCAGCCAATGCGCAGGGAAGGACATTGCATTGAAACTCAGGGCGCCGTGGGCCAACCGGCCGCGCATTGGCAGCATCACGCTGGCCATAGCGACCGCTTTTTATGTGCTGATCGTGCTGAACCAGAGCTTCTGGGGTAAGACCTTCGACTATCTCTCCGGGCAGCACCTGGCGCTCGCCTGCATGATGGCAGGGCTTGCCGGCGGCTATATCGCGCTCTTCGTCACCGTTTCGGTCAAATACATGATCAAGCCGATGCTGATCGTGTTCATCCTGGCGTCTGCCGGCACGTCCTGGTTCATGGACCAGTTCGGCGTCATCATCGACCTGGAGATGATCCGCAATGCGGCGGAAACCTCCGGGCCGGAGGCCAACCACCTGCTGACGACAGGCCTTGCGCTGCATATGCTGGCCTATGGCCTCATTCCCTCGGCGCTGATTGCCTGGGTGCGCGTCGAGCACCGGAACTTCCCGAGAAAATTCGTCTATAACATGGCCGTCATCATCCCGAGCCTTGCTCTCCTGATAGGCGCCGGGCTTGCGCAGGCGGGCATTTTTGCCTTTGCCACCCGCCAGCATCGCGACTGGTTCGACAGCCTCAACCCGATCTTCCCCATGGTCAGCGCCGGGCGTTATCTCGCAGGCTCCGCAAAGGAGCGCGATATCGTGGCGCAACCAATCGGCACCGATGCGAAAGTGCGCGATGCTGCGACCGCTCAAAACCGCAAGCCGCGTGTCACCATCGTGATGGTGGGCGAAACGGCGCGTGCCGACAGTTTTCAGCTCGGTGGTTATGCCCGCCCCACCAACCCGGAACTCTCCGAACGCGACATCCTTTATTTCACCGACACGTCCTCCTGCGGCACGGCAACCGCCGTTTCGGTACCTTGCATGTTTTCAGGCCTCGGGCGCGGCAGCTATTCCCATGGCAAGGGGCTTGCGCGCGAAAACCTGACGGACGTGCTGGTTCATGCCGGCATCCGCACCGAATGGTGGGACAACAATACCGGCAGCAAGGGCATGGCTGAGCGCATTCCCTACAAGGAGCTTTACCGCTCCAACGATCCGCGCTTCTGCCAGGATGGCGAATGCAAGGATGCCATCCTTCTCGACCAGCTGGACAACTGGCTGAACTCGGTGACTGAAGACAGCGTGCTGGTGCTGCACCAGCTTGGGAGCCACGGGCCTGCCTATTACGCGCGTTATCCCGACGACTATCGCCGCTTCCAGCCCGATTGCCGCTCGTCGGAATTTTCCAAATGCCACCGCGACGAAATCGTCAACGCCTATGACAATTCCATTGCCTATACCGATCATATCCTGGCGACGACCATCGATATGCTGAAGGCCCATGAAAACCGATTGGCGCCCTCGATGATCTACATGTCCGACCACGGCGAATCGCTGGGGGAAAAGGGCCTCTTCCTGCACGGCGCACCCTGGGTGGTGGCCCCGTCGCAACAGACCCACATTCCCTTCGTGCTGTGGCTGGGAGACGAGGCGAAACGCCGGACAAACCCCGCCTGCTGGGCAAAACAGGTGTCGGAGCCGCACTCCCATGACAACCTGTTCCACACGGTTCTCGGCATGATGAATGTGGAAACGAGCGTGCGCAATCCGGCGCTCGACCTGATGGCCATCTGTCAGGCGGGCATCAGTTGAGCCAGAACATGCCGCACAAGATCAACGGCCTGCAGCATCTGGCCGCAGCACAACGGTATTCGCTCAGTGGCCTGTCGAGGCTCTGGCAGGAAACGGCCTTTCGCCACGAGGTGGCGGCCCTTGCCGCCTCGCTGGTGTTTTTCGCGCTGATCGGGGCTTCACCGCTCAGCTACGTGCTTCTCCTCATGCTGTTCCTGATCGTATCGGCATTGGAAGCGGTCAACACCGCCATCGAGGAAATCATCGACCGCATCTCGCCCGAACTTTCCTCGACCGGGCGTCACGCAAAAGATCTTGGATCGTTTGCTGTCTATTGCGGTCTTGTCGCCTGGGCGCTGCTTTTGGCCTATGCGGCGGCTTCAGCCTTTGTCGTGCCAGGGCTTGCCGGTCTGGCACATCCGTGACTGCCTTCGGTTGACCAATGCCTGCGCCCATAGCCGCCGCCTCTGTCACGGCTGATGGCGTGCGACGCGTAGACGTTCGTCCGGGCTCAGGCGCGAGACCATGCGCGCAAAGATGTCTGCTGCATCTGGTTCGGCAAGCAGGGACGGAGCAGGCGCCGTTGCGGTGTGGCTGGGGCGACCGACGGAAACCGGCAGAAGGTTGACCTGCCGGCACCGCCCCTCGTCGTCCAGCGTCAGGCGAAGGGCGGCGCTTCGCCAGACATCGACGCCCGTATCGTCATAGGTTTGCGCCCGGCCTGTGTGGAAGATGAAGTTGCCGAGGCCCGAGATGATCGCCCTCTCCCGGTGAAACCGGAGGGGTTGCAGGACAGGCGCACCGGTGCCGATGATGAGGTCGCATCCGGCGTCGACCAGACGGTCCGCCAGCTGGTCGAACCAGACCGGCGTCCGGCTCCACTCCGGCTCCCAGTGATGATTGTGCAGCAGGATCACGACAAGGTCGCCTTCGTCCTTGGAGCGGCCAATCGCGGTGGTGACCCGCGCAAAGTCTTCGGCGGCCGCCGTCCAAACAGGTTCGACGGCTTTCCCGCAAACAAATTGCGTCCCGAAGGCTTCAAAACCGTCACCTTCCGCCGGTGGCGTATAGCCAACCGAACGGCGCGCGGCGAGCCGCCTGTCATCGCCCAGCGCCTGGTGAACGGACAGAAGGCTTGCGTATTCACCAGCGGGCAGGCTGACGCTCCTTTTCATGCGAAGCGGCGCAATGCCGGGACGGCTGGTGTCTGCATAAACGATGTCGGCCTGCGGTCCCAGATCAAGGCTATAGACGGCGAGTTTCCGCCCGTTGAGGTGAAGCCGGGCCGGCGCCATGGCGTCGCCGACGTTTTCGCCGCTGCCGCAGGTGGCAATGGCGTGTGCCTCCATGGCATGCCGGGTCGCAGCGATCCCGGGCGGGCCAAGGTCGAAGGCATGGTTATTGGCATGGCCCATCACGGTGAAGCCCAGATGTTTCAGGCTTTCCAGCACCGAGCCGGCCACCGCATGAACCGTCTTCGTCTTCGTTGGCCAGGCGCCCTCTGCCTCCACCACGCCCTCGAAATTGGCAATGGTTGCATCCGCCTTGAGGAAGGAGAGCATGCTGCCATCCCTTTGCCCGTCAAGATCAAGAGGCTGGTGGATCAGGGTCTGTCCGGTAACGGCCAGCGTAACGGTCATGGCAAGGTCCTGTCGGCGGTCAATCGGCGGGGCAAAGAAGGGGGCGCAACGTATCCTTCGAGACCACGGGAAGCGTGAGGCAGGAGGTGCGCACCGCGTCACTGAAAACACTATTCCTTGCCACCTGGCGCGTTCGGCCTGTACCGATCGGCGCGTATGTGTTGGGGTTCACATCGTATTTCGGGAAATTCGATGAGGAGATGTCGAGCCGGATCCGGTGGCCCTTCTGGAAAAGATTGGCGCTGGCGAAAGGTTCGATGGTGATGGAGAAGACCTCTCCGGGCTCGATCGGCTCCGGCGCCTCGAAGGACTTGCGATAACGGCAGCGGAAGATACCGTCGGTGATGTTCAGCGCATAACCCGCCGGATAATCGGCGCTCGGCGGATAGACGTCAATCAGCTTGGCTGTGAAATCCGTGTCCGGTGCATCCGATGACACGTGAAGCGTGATGGTGATGGGACCCGCCACGGCCAGATCCTCCTCAAGCGGCTCAGTCTCGAAGGACAAAACGTCGGGCCTTGCAGACAGCGGCAGGCCGGGCCTGTCACAGCCGAAGAAGCTCTCAGCCTCCCGCTGATCAAAACCGCCGCCTTCAAAGATCGGCTGGCCACTGGTCAGAGAGCCACCGATGGTGGGCACTGGATGGGCCGGGTCGAAATCATAAACGAACGGCGGACTGTCGGCAGCCGGCAGGCTCTCGTTGAGGTGCCCATTCTGATGCAGGTGAAATTTTCGATACATCGTCTCGGGAAGCGGCCAGTGTTGCGCCTGGAACCAGTTCCCGCCGTGATCGAGGCGTCCCTCGGCGTTGCGCGTGCCGGTACCGCCGCCCATGAGGAAGAAGCGCACGACAGGATCACTGTCCGCAAGCGTCGTTTCGTTCTTCAGGCAGCTGTCAAACCAGTTGCGGCGAAACTGAAGCCAGCTCTCCATCACATTGCCGCCGAGCGGCGCCTTGTCCCCGAAGGAGACATCACCGGCAAAAGTCGTGTTGCGGTTGCCATGCAGCCAGGGCCCCATGATCAGCCGCAGGGGACGGTCAGGATTTCCGGAAAGGCCGCCATAGTTGTCGAGCGTGGATTTGACATAGGCGTCATACCAGCTGGACATCAGGACGATGGGCACCTGCGGGAAGGTCTTGTAATAGCCTTCCATATAGAGCCCGACGCGCCGCCAGCTATCGTCGAATGTGCCGCTGCGCCATTGTTCGAGCAGGTAGCTCTCATAGTCGGGCGCTGCGCGCACCGGCGACACGCCTTCGCGCCACGGCATGGCCTTGAACCATGCCTTCAGGTCCTCCGCCTCGATGGCGGCACGTGCGCGCGCATCCACGGCCTCCTTGGCATTGTTGTAGGCCCAGGTCGCCTGCTTCAGCTCAAAGGCGCCTCCCTGCCGAATACCGCACTGATAGGCATTCGAAAAACCACCCGAATCCATCACCATGCAGGCAAGGCCTTGCGGGTTGAGGCAGGCAAGCGCTGCCTGCGTGTGGGCGGCATAGGAGAGGCCCATGGTGCCGAAGCGGCCATTGCACCAGTCCTGCTGGACAAGCCAAGCCGCCGTGTCGAAGCCATCCTCGGCCTCGGAAATGTATTTCGAGAACTCGCCCTCGGAATTGTAGCGACCGCGGCAATCCTGGTAGATGACCACATAACCGGCGCGCACAAAAAAGCAGGCGACGTCTTCGCGTTTCATTGGCGAAGCCATGCCCACTTCGATCTCCGAGCGCGACCTCTCCGCCTTGCCATACGGCGTGCGCTCCATGATGACCGGATAGGCGCCGGCAACGGCTTTTCCGCCGCGGGCCGGTCGGTACACATCCGTGGCGAGCTTGATCCCGTCACGCATGGTCACCATCACATCACGTTCCACGATCACGTCATCGGCAATCGTGTCCAGGCGGGCAGGCGCCAGACTATCCATCATCATCAAGGTCCTTTGGAATTCATGCGGCAAGACAGGGGGCCGCAACGCTTAACCGCCCCCTGTTCGTCCGGTTTATTTCACCAGCTTGGCAAGCGTTGCACTGGTGTCTTCGGTCATGTTGGCGTCATAGGTGATGTTGGCCTTGCCGGCCCAATGCACCTTCTGCCAGTAGAGCGGCAGGACCGGCATGTCGGCGAAGACATATTTCGTTGCCTGCTGCAGCAGCTGGATGCGCTTCTCGGGATCGAACTCGGCCATGGCCTCGTTCATCATGCCATCGAACACCGGGTCGCTGTATCGCGTGCGGTTGAACGAGCCGGTGCCGGCCTCCTTGTTATTGGTCATCAGGAGGTTGCGAAGGCCGGTTGCCGAGGTGGGCGTGGAATTGCCGAGCGAGAAGATGAAGGCGCTGAACTCCTGGGCGGACGCGGCCTTGGTATAGACGTTATAGGGCTGCGCCACGACGCCATTCACCTTCAGTCCGCCCCGTGCAAACATCTGGCCAAGGGCCTGCGCCACTTCCGAATCGCCCGGGAACCGGTCGTTGGAGGTGTGGAGCGTTATGCCGAAGCCATCCGGATACCCGGCATCCGCAAGCGCTTTCTTCGCTTCTTCCGGCTTGTAGGCGGCAGCCTCGATGCTTTCGTCATTGCCGGCTACGCCACCCGGCACCAGCTGCCCGGCTGCCTCCCCCGATCCATCCAGGATGCGGTCGATGATCAGCTGGCGATTGATCAGCTGCGACAGTGCCACGCGCACTTTCTTGTCCTTCAGCGGGTTCTTCTCGAGCGGCTTTCCAGCCTTGTCGGTCACGAACGGGCTCTGATCGCGCGCCGTATCGAGCGCCAGATAGATAAGCCGCGCCGATGGGATGGAATAAACCTGAAGGCCTGACGTTGCGGTAATCGTCTTGACGTCGCCGGGGGGAACCGCATCGATCAGATCGACGGAGCCCGAGCGAAGGGCTGCCACGCGCGAGGCATCGTTGGAGATAAATTTGATGGTGACCTTATCGAAATCCTGCGCCTTGCCCCAGAAGGCGTCATTGCGGGTCAAGGTCACGTTGTCGCCCGGCGTCCAGGACGTGAACTTGTAGGCGCCGGTGCCGATTGCCGCCTTGCCGCTGTTGAAATCCTCGATTGTTGCGGTCTCGGCCGCCTTTTTGCTGACGATATAAACGAAACCGACCTGCTCGATGAAATCCGGCGTCGGCTTCTTGGTCTTGAACTCGATCGTCAGATCGTCGAGCGCCTTCATGCTGTCGATGGAGGCGACATTACCGGAAAATGGCGCCGGGCTGTTGGGGATGTTCTTGGCGCGCGTCAGGGAAAACATGACGTCTTCGGCCTTGAGCGGCGAACCATCATGAAATTTCACGCCCTCGCGCAGCTTCACGTGCCAGGTCAACGGATCGATATTCGTCCAGGAGACGGCCAGCGCCGGATGGATACCGATCGTCGTATCGGTTTCCAACAGCCGGTCGAAGACCTGCATGGCAATGTTCTGGTTGTTGCCGGTGCGCGAAAACTGCGGGTCGATGGAGGACGGTTCGGTCGAACTCCCGACGATCAGGTTGGCGGCATTGGCGGCGGTGACAGCCAGCAGCAGGCTCGCGGCGGTGGCAAGGAAAAAGGATTTGCGTACCATGGTCGTGTTGTTCCCTTCTTGGTTATATGACCGGTTGCGCTGCAGCAGCAGTGTTTGATGCAGCAGGTATTTCATTGAGATGGCAGGCACTCATCTGGCCCGACGACGTTGCCTGAAGAAGCGGCCGCTCCACACGGCAACGCTCAAAGGCCAGGGGACAGCGAGGATGGAAATGGCATCCTGACGGCGGGTTGAGCGGCGAAGGGATCTCGCCCTTGATCGGCGTGAACACGCGGCCGCGGTCGCGGATGCTTGGCAGTTCGCGGATCAGCGCCTGCGTGTAGGGGTGCCTTGGCGCGGAAAACAGTTCATCCGGCGTTCCGGTTTCCACCACACGGCCGAGATACATGACCACGACCCTGTCGCAGATATGCTTCACCACGCCCAGATCATGGCTGATGAACAGGTAGGTCAGTCCGTATTCGCGCTTGAGGTCCATGAACAGGTTGAGGATCTGCGCCTGGATCGACACGTCGAGGGCTGCCACCGATTCGTCGCAGACGATCAGTTCCGGCTTCACGGCCAGCGCCCGGGCAATGCCGATGCGCTGGCGCTGGCCGCCGGAAAACTGGTGCGGGTAACGATCGAGATAGGAGGGATCGAGCCCGACACGGGCCGCCAGCGCCGCGACATAATCGCGGATATCTGCCCGCGGCACGATGCCGTGAACGCGCGGCGCCTCCCCGATCAGATCGATAACGCGCTTGCGCGGATTGAGCGTCGACATCGGGTCCTGGAAGATCATCTGCGCGGCAAGCCGGGCCTGGCGCTTGTCATTGCCCTTCAGATCGGCCAGAGGCCGGCCCTTCCAGCGCACCTCACCATCGCTGACCGGCATGATGCCGGCCATCATGCGCCCGAGCGTCGACTTGCCGCAGCCGGATTCCCCGACCAGCCCGACGACCTCGCCGGGATGAACAGCGATATTGACCGTATCGACGGCATGCACCGTCTTTTCCTGCAGATTGGCGCCGAAAGCGCGCGCCAGTTTTTCGGCATAATCCAGCTTGCGCGAGAAGCGGCGGCTGACGTCGATGCCTTCGATGAGCGGGGTCGTCATCACGCGGCCCTCCAGGAATGGGGGTGGAAGCAACGCCATTCCCGGGCATTGGCAAGCGCAATGGCCGGTTCCGTGGCGCAGATTTCGGTGGCGCGGGCGCAACGGTCGCGAAACGCGCAGCCGAGCGGACGCGAGAGCGGAGACGGCGCCATGCCGGGAATGGGACGCAGCGGCTCACCGCGCGGAACGGCGGCCGGCACGGCGTTCATCAGGCCAACCGTGTAAGGATGGGCGGGATATGTCAGCACGTCCTCGACCGGCCCGGCCTCGACGATGCGGCCGGCATACATGACCATCACCCGTTCGGCGAGCGTGGCAACGACGCCGAGATCATGGCTGATCCAGATCAGCGACATGCCGAATTCCTGTGCCAGACGCTTGATCTCGAAGAGGATCTGCGACTGGATCGTCACATCAAGCGCGGTGGTCGGCTCATCGGCGATGATGAGATCGGGGCGATGCAGGAGCGAAATGGCGATTGCCACGCGCTGACGCATACCACCCGAGAACTGGTGCGGGTAGGCATCCAGCCGCTCCTCCGGCGAGGCAATTCCAACCAGTCCCAGCGTGTCACGGGAACGGGCGCGCGCCTCCGCATACGACACCTTTTCGTGCGACCGGACCGTCTCGATCATCTGTGTGCCGATGGAGAGCACCGGATTGAGCGTCATCATCGGATCCTGGAAGATCATGGCAATCCGCCGGCCGCGGATCATGCGCATGTCTTTTGCCGATTTTGTCGTCAGCTCTTCGCCGTTGAAGCGGATGCTGCCGCTTGCCACATGGCCCGGCGGATCGACGAGACCAAGAATGGAGAAGCCGGTAATGGATTTTCCGGAGCCGGACTCGCCGACAAGGCCGACGATCTGGCGACGTGCGACGGTGAAGCTCACACCATCGACGGCCTTGATGACACCGGCGCGGGTGGGAAAATGGGTGGAGAGGTTGGAGACCTCGAGGACGGGATCGGTCATTGTGATTACCTCTCGCCCAGGCGTGGATTGAGGATCTCGCGACAGCGATCCCCGGTCATGTTGATGGAAAAGACCAGCAGCAGCAGAAGCAGGCCCGGATAGACGCTGATCCAGTATTCGCCCGACATCAGCACCTGATAACCATTGGCGATGAGAAGCCCGAGCGAAGGTTCTGTAATCGGCAGGCCGATGCCGAGGAAGGAGAGCGTCGCCTCAGCGGAGATCGCGTTGGCCACCTGCAGCATGCCGATGACGATGAGCGGCGGCAGGCAATTGGGCAAAAGATGGCCGAACAGGATGCGAGGCGTTCCGATGCCAAGTGTTACGGCAGCCTCGACATAATCCTTGTTCTTCTCGACAAGTGCGGCGCTGCGCACGGCGCGGGCAAAGGTTGCCCATTGAACGAGGATGAGCGCAAAGATCACCTTCCAGACGCCCTGCCCGAGAAGCGCCAGCAGCATCAGCGCCACCAGAATGGTCGGCAGGCCGAGCATCAGATCGACGATGCGCATGATGATCGTGTCGATACGTCCGCCGAAATAGGCGGCGACAAGGCCGAGAACAGTGCCCACCATCAGCGCGACAAGCCCCGAAAAGACACCGACGCCCAGCGAGGTGCGCAGGCCATAGACCATGGCCGACAGCATGTCGCGCCCCTGCCCGTCCGTGCCGAGCCAGAAAGTAAGCCCCGACATGCTCTGTTCACCCGGCGGCAGCTTGGCATCGAGAATGTCGAGCGTGGCCAGGTCGTAAGGATTTTGCGGCGTGAGCCACGGGCCGGCCAGCGCCGTTGCAAACAGAAGAAGACAGATAAGCGTGGCGACAAGCGCCTTGGGGCTGCGCAGGATGCCCATGGTGAGGCGTCCGGTCAGTGTGTCCTCGCGTCGCAAAGAGGCAAGAATGCTCATTGGGCATCTCCAAGGCGCACGCGCGGATCGATCAGCGAGTAGAGAATATCGACCACGAAATTGATGAGAATGAACAGGCTGACGATCACCAGCAGGTAGGCCACCACCACCGGGCGATCGAGCCGCATGATGGAATCGATCAGCAGCTTGCCGATGCCCGGCCAGGCGAAGATGGTTTCCGTCACCACGGCAAAGGCCAGCATGCTGCCAAGCTCCATGCCGATCACGGTGATCAGCGGGATGAGGATGTTTTTCAGGACGTGAACGAACACGATCCGCCGCTCGGAAATGCCCTTGGCGCGGGCGAACTTGACGAAATCGAGCGGCATGGTTTCGCGCACGCCGGTGCGCGTCAGGCGGATGACCAGTGCCAGCTTGAAAAGACAGAGATTGACCGCCGGCAGGATGAGGTGGGTCAATCCATCGATGGAAAACAGGCTGGACTGGAGCCCGAGAAACGAGCCAAGTTCCCCGCGCCCGGTTGAGGGAAGCCAGCCGAGCCAGACCGAAAAGATCATGATCAGCATCATGCCCTGCCAGAAGCTCGGCAGGGAAAAGCCGAGGATGGAACCGGTCATGATCGCTTCGTCAGTCTTGCTGTTCGGCTTCAACCCGGAAATCAACCCCAGAGGAATGCCGATGGCAAGCGCGATCACGAGAGCCGTAAACGTCAGTTCCAGCGTGGCCGGCAGGCGCTCGAAGATCAGGGAAATGGTCGGCCGGTTGAAGACGAAAGAGCGGCCGAGATCGCCGTGTATGGCGTTCCAGGCAAAGGTGAAGAACTGCTGCCACAAGGGCTGGTCGAGGCCGAGCGAGGCAATCACCTGCGCACGTTCGGCAGGGCTTGCGTCCGGAGAGATCAACATCTCCACGGGATCGCCGATGGCATAGACGCCGAGGAAGACGACAAACGCCGTCACCAGCAAGACGGCCATGCTCTGCATCAGGCGGCGGATGACGAAGACGGTCACGGTTGCCGCTCCCGCGCAATTGCGGGCGGACACAGGTGTTGCATCGGTAGGACCCCTTGTTTTTCGTTTTATGGGAAGGACGATAACGCCCGCGTCGACAGGCGCAATCATATGAGTTGTACGCATCATGTTATGCATTTTGCGCGACCTGTCAGGTTTGCTCCGCTGGCCGCTTGCCTTCGCTTCCGACTGCCTTAGGATCGGCGCCCATGAACCTCAGGCAGCTCGAAATTTTCAAGACCATCATGGATACCGGATCGACCATTGCGGCGGCAGCCCAGCTTGGTCTTTCGCAATCGGCCATCAGCCGCCAGCTCTCGGCGCTGGAAGAGGAGATCGGCCGGGAACTCTTCCTGCGCGACAAGGGCCGGCTTGTGCCGCGGCCGGAGGCGCATCTCCTGGCCGGCGAGGTGGAGGAGGTATCGCAAAGCGTCGCCAAACTGCGCACCAAGATCGGTGATCTGCGCACGGGCATCTTCGGTGAGGCGCTGGTGCGGGTCGCTTTTCCGCATAGCCTCACCACGACCATGCTGCCGCCGCTGGTGGCGCGGTTCAAGCAAAGCCATCCGCGCGTCACCGTCGAGATCATGAGTGGGCCTTACGACGCAATCGAGCGCATGGTGCGGGGCCGGATAGCCGATATCGGTTTCGTGCGCCTGCCACCGGAAGAACATTCCTTCGATACACGCAGCCTCTTCTCCAGCGGCACGACCTGCGTCATGCCCGCCGGACATCCGCTCTCCCAGAAAGCCGCCATCGAAGTCCATGACCTCGCGCGCAACGACCTCATCCTGCTCGGGCGGCAGCGGATCAATCGCAATGAACTGGAGCATGAACTCCGGCGCATGGTGCCGACCTATCGCTGCAGCCTGGAGGTACATTCCGTCGAGACGGCCTGCGTCTGTGCCGCACAGGGACTGGGCATTGCGATCGTCCCCTCTCTGATTGCTGCCTTCTTCCGCAGCGAACACCTTGTCATGCGGCCATTCCTGCCGGACAAGAAGGCCGATTACGGTATCATCACGCCTGCCGGTGCACCGCTGTCCTGGAGCGCGGAGGCTTTCATCGAGATCGTCAGGCAATACAGTCTCGAACCGGCTGCCGCCTGCTGATAAAGAGGACGTGCCGGGTGCGGCCCCTTCAACCGGGTGCGCAGGAGATGCCGGCCACCCTTGCTCGGCCTGCGCCTTCACGCCGGAAGTCGTTTTTCTTCAAAGTCTTGCGCGGCGCTTGCTGTCGAACGCTCGTTGGGCGCGGTTGTGACCGTGTGATGTCTTGATCCGCCCCCCTTCTATCCGATTGCCCCCTTCCCAACCGCACATGTTCAGCTGCGGCGGCCGTCAGACATGGCCGGTTTCCTGTTGTCCACCGCGCAGGATCGACAGCGTAAATTTTATTGCGATTAGCCATTTACAGCTAACATGTTAGTGCGTTATCAAAGCTTACTCACGTTGGAGGAGGAGCCTTGCAGGTGACCCAGAAATTCGGCCTTTCGGCTGCACTCACAAGCCCGTTCAGTACGGACGGGACGATAGATATTGAACACATGATCGCGCATGCACGCCGTTGCCTCGCGCAGGGCTGCAACAGTGTCACCCTGTTTGGCACCACCGGCGAAGGCTGCTCCATCGGCAGCCGCGAACGCGAGGCAGTGCTTGGCGCCTTTCTCGAAGCCGGGATCTCGCCATCGAACATCGTTGTCGGCGTGCTGGTGGATTCCATTGAGGACGCTGCAGACCAGGCAGCACAAGCGCTGTCTGCCGGGGTGCGCAACATTCTTCTTGCCCCGCCCTCCTATTTCAAGAATGTCAGCGATGACGGGCTGTTTGCCTGGTTCTCGGCCGTTTTTGCCAAGATCGGAGCCGGCGCCCGCGATATTCTTGTCTACAATATTCCGTCCGTCACCATAGTTGCGCTGTCTGTCGAGCTGGTCGGGCGTCTGCGCGCTGCCTTCCCCGGCATCGTCACCGGCGTCAAGGATTCGTCGGGCACCTGGTCCTATACCGAGCAGCTGCTGAAAGAACACGGCGACCTCATCATCCTCATCGGTGACGAGCGCGATCTGGCGCGCGGCGTGCGTCTTGGTGGCCAGGGCGCAATTTCCGGTGTGGCCAATTTCCTGACGCAGGACGTGAGAGCCATGGCCGTCGACGGGCGCGACGACAAGCGCATCGAGGATCTTGTTGTGGAGCTTCTGAAGTTTCCGGTAACACCGGCGGTCAAGGTGCTGTTATCTCATACGACGGGAGAAAATGTCTGGCTTGACGTGCGCGCGCCGCTGATTGCCCTCTCGGCTGAAGATCGTGCGAGGATCGAAGGGGCCTTCGACAGGCTGTTTCACCAAAAGGCAGCCTGAGGCCGCCTCAAAAGGGAGTGGGCATGGACGAGAACGGCGAACAGACAAGCCTTCGGGAGCGTGCGTATGAAAGTTTTACGCAGCACCTTCTGTTGCGCGATGTTCGTCCGGGCCAGTTCATCTCGCAGCGTCGCCTTGTCGAACTGACGGGACTGCCTCTCGGCGCAATCCGCGAGGCCATTCCGCGGCTCGAGGCGGACGGGCTGATCAAGACCGTGCCGCAGCGGGGCCTGCAGGTTGCCCATATCGACCTCAACCTGATCCGCGAGGCTTTCCAGTTCCGCATGTTTCTCGAAAAGGAAGCGCTGGCGCTTTTCACGCTGTCGGTGTCGGACGAGGAAATCGCCAAGCTGTTGAAGGACCATCGCGAGATTGCCGAAGCCGCAGCCAATGGCAAGGTTTCGAGCGAACTCGATCAGCATGCCCAAGCGGTTGACTGGGGCATGCACGACGCCTTTATCGACCGGCTCGGCAATTCGATCATCTCGAATGCCTACCGGGTCAATTCGATCAAGATGCGCCTCATCAACCAGGAGCGCTTTCGCATTGCGGGCCACGTGGCCTCTGTCATGAAAGAGCATCTGGCCATTCTCGAAGCCGTCGAGCGACGCTCGGTGGACGAGGCTGTGGAGCGGCTGTCTGCCCATATCCGCAACGCGAGGGACAGGGCGCTGGCCGTATAGGAAACAAAGCCGGGGTGAGGAGATCCCGGTTCAATGGAGGAGAAACGAATGACGCATTCATGGCTCAACCCCACGCGCCGTGGGTTCCTGGCCGGCACCACCGCCATCGGCGGCAGCGCCCTTCTGGGCATCCGCCCGGCATCGGCTGCGGTCAACTGGAAAAAACATGCCGGCACCACGCTGGAAGTCAATCTGGTCAAAAGCCCGCGCAGCGAAACGTTGATCAAGTATCTCTCGGAATTCGAGGCGCTGACCGGCATCAAGGTCAATGCCGAGGCAACGCCTGAGCAGCAGCAGCGCCAGAAGGTCGTGATCGAGCTATCGTCGGGCAAGCCGAGCTTCGACGTGGTGCATCTGAGCTACCATGTGCAGAAGCGCCAGTTCGAAAAAGGCAAGTGGCTGGCCGATATCAGCGGCTTCCTGAAAGACCCGTCGCTGACCGATCCGTCGCTCGTCGAAAGCGATTTTGCCGAAGCCGGCATGCAGTTTGCCAAGGATCAGGCCGGCGTGCTGCGCTCGCTTCCCTTCTCGGTGGATTACTGGATCGTCTACTGGAACAAGGATCTTTTTGACGCAAAGGGCCTCAAATACCCTCAGACTTTCGAGGAAATGGTCACGGCGGCCGAAAAGATCACCGATCCCTCCACCAATACCTATGGTTTCGTCGCGCGCGGCCTGAAAAACGCCAATACGCCGGTCTGGACATCGCTGATGCTGGGCTATGGCGCAAAGCCGATCGGTGCCGATGGGAAATTGTCAACGGATACCAAGGAAGCCGTAGAAGCCGCCAAGCTCTATCAGCGCCTGATGACGAAGGCGGCCCCTCCCGGCGTTTCCGGTTTCAACTGGGCAGAAGCGCAATCGGCCTTCCTGCAGGGCAAGATCGGCATGTGGTTTGATGGCGTCGGTTTTGCCCCGCCGATCGAAAATCCGGAAAAATCCCGCGTCGTCGGCAAGGTCGGTTATGGCGTGATGCCGAAGGGGCCGGCCGCACAGGCAGCTGGCACATTCGGCGATGGCCTCGGCGTTGTGGAAGCCAGCACCAAGAAGGAAGCAGCCTACCTGTTCTGCCAGTGGGCAATCTCGCACGAGATGGGCGCCCGCCTGCTGCAGGCCGGTGCCGGCGTTCCCTTCCGCCAGTCGATCCTGGAAGACCAGAAGGTGCGCGAAGGCGTGAAAATGCCGGCCGCTTGGCTCGATGCGGTGGTTGGCTCCGGCAAGGTGTCGCAGCTGGCGCTTCCGGTCATCATTCCGGTCACGGAATTCCGCGACACGTTTGGCGTCGGTCTCACCAACATGATTGGCGGTGCCGATCCGGCAACCGAACTGAAAAAGGCGACGGAACAGTTCGCACCTGTCCTGGCGCGAAGCGAGGGATAATGGCCTCCGTGAGCATGGAAAACACATCCGCCGGTACGCGCGGCGCCAAGAGGAGCAAGCCCACGCGGCTTGCTCCCAACTACTGGCCCTTCGTCATTCCGGCGCTGGTCGTCATCTCGGCCGTGATCGTCTTCCCCTGGGTGTTTACCTTGTGGATGAGCGCGCATCGCTGGACGCTCGGCCAGGAGCAAAGCTTCATCGGTTTCGAGAACTATATCCGACTGGCGGGGGATAGCCGCTTCTGGGATTCTCTCTGGCACACGCTGCTTTACACCGTCTTGTCTGTGGTGGCGCCGCTGTTTCTGGGAACGCTCGCGGCCCTGGTGTTCGATGCCGAGTTTCCCATGCGCGGTTTCCTGCGCGGCGTGTTCGTCATGCCGATGATGGCAACCCCGGTTGCCATCGCGCTTGTGTGGACGATGATGTTTCATCCCCAGCTCGGCGTGCTCAACTATCTCCTGTCCTTCATCGGCATCGGGCCGCTCGAATGGATCTACAACCAGTCGACCGTCATTCCCTCGCTGGTACTGGTGGAGACGTGGCAGTGGACGCCGCTGGTCATGCTGATCGTGCTTGGCGGTCTCGCCGCCGTGCCGCGCGAGCCGTATGAGAGCGCCGAGATCGATGGCGCCAATGCCTGGCAGAAATTCCGTTATCTCACCATGCCGATGATTGCGCCCTTCCTGATGATAGCGGTGATCATCCGCTCCATTGATGCCGTCAAAAGCTTCGACATCATCTATGCGATGACACAAGGCGGCCCGGGCACGGCCTCGGAGACGATCAACATCTACCTCTACAACACGTCCTTTGCCTATTACGACATCGGTTACGGCTCTGCCATGGCCGTCGTCTTCTTCATGGCCATCGTGGCACTCTCCTTCGTGCTGTTGATGGTGCGCCAGCGGGCCAACTGGTCCGAGATGGAGGAACGCTGATGAAACGCAAGACACTCGACCGGATCGGCCTGTTCTTCGTGGCCCTGGTGATGATTTCGCCGGTTATCCTGTTCTTCCTCTGGATGATCTCGCTGTCCTTGAAATACGAGATCGACAACGGCGCCTATCCGCCGATCTTCATCCCGGAACGGTTTGCCTGGTCGAATTATGTGAAGGTTTTCGAGGAGAACAATTTCTTCCTCTATTTCTGGAATTCGATCTTGGTCACCGGCGCAGCCACGCTTCTGGCGCTCTTGATCGGCGTGCCGGCCGGCTATGGCATCGCACGGCTGAAGGCTGAAAAATCGGCGGTGATCATCATGATCGCCCGCATGACACCCGGCCTTTCCTTCCTCATTCCGCTGTTCCTGCTGTTCCAATGGCTGAACATGCTCGGCACGCTCTGGCCGCAGATCATCATCCATCTCGTGGTCACGGTCCCGATCGTCGTCTGGATCATGATCGGTTATTTTGAAACGACGCCGAAGGAATTGGAGGAAGCAGCCAGCATCGATGGCGCCTCGTCCTGGCAGGTGTTTCGCCTCGTCGCGCTGCCGATTGCCAAGCCCGGCATCGTCGTGTCCTTCATCCTGGCGGTGATCTTCTCCTGGAACAACTTTGTCTTCGGCATTGTGCTGGCCAGCCGCGAAACGCGCACGCTGCCGGTTGCCGTCTACAACATGCTGTCCTTCGAGCAGGTCAGCTGGGGGCCGCTGGCGGCGGCTGCGCTGATCGTCACGCTGCCGGTGCTCTTGCTCACCATGTTTGCGCAGAAACAGATTGTTGCGGGCTTGACCGCCGGCGCCGTCAAGGGCGGCTGAGGCATAGCCCAATCAAGGCTCATTACGGGATCATTAAAATGGCACCAGTCAATATTCTAAATGTCCAGAAGCGTTTCGGCGCGGTCCACGTCATCCACGGCATCGATATCGACATCAAGGATGGCGAGTTTGTCGCCCTTGTCGGCCCCTCCGGCTGCGGAAAATCCACGCTTCTGCGGATGATTGCAGGCCTTGAGGAATTGACCGAGGGTGAAATCCGCATCGGCACCCGGGAGGTATCCAACCTGCCGGCCCGCGACCGCGATATCGCCATGGTCTTCCAGAACTACGCGCTTTATCCGCACATGACCGTCAAGGACAATATGGGCTTTGCGCTGAAGCTGAAGAAGGTGAGCGTAGAGGAAACCAAGGCCAAGGTCGACCGGGCCGCCTCCATTCTCGGCCTTGAAAGCCTGATGGAGCGTTATCCGCGGCAGCTCTCCGGCGGCCAGCGCCAGCGCGTCGCCATGGGCCGCGCTCTGGTGCGCGATCCGCAGGTCTTTCTCTTCGACGAGCCGCTGTCCAACCTGGACGCAAAGCTTCGTGTGCAGATGCGCGGCGAAATCAAGGCGCTGCACCAGCGCATCGGCACCACCACCATCTATGTGACCCACGATCAGGTGGAAGCCATGACCATGGCCGACAAGATCGTGGTGCTGCATGACGGCGTCATCGAGCAGATCGGCGCACCGCTCGACCTTTACGATCGCCCGGCAAACCTTTTTGTCGCCGGTTTCATCGGCTCGCCTGCGATGAACTTCGTCCAAGGCCGGGTGGAAGAGGGTGTGTTCCGCACGGTCAACGGCCTGACGCTGCCGCTGCCGTCAACGGCAAACCCTGCATCGCTCGGCGGCAGAAATCTCGTCTGCGGTATTCGCCCGGAGCATATCCGCGCTGTGGCAACCGGCGGCATCGAGGGACGGGTGGGACTGGTGGAGGGCACCGGGTCTGAAATCTATGCCAAGCTCACCTGCAAGGGCGACGAGATCGCCTGCCTGTTTCGCGAGCGGCTGGATGTGCGGTTTGGCGATACGATCCAGATCGCCATCGATCCCAACTCCATGCATCTGTTCGACGCCGAGACCGGCAAGCGTCTCTGACCATGGCAAAGGGTTTGAAACCCGCCGGTATCCTGCCGGCAAACCCGCCCAGGCACGTGCTGTGCGTGGGCGCGGCCGTGCTCGACACACTGTTTCGCGTGCATGAAATGCCGCGTGGCGAGGGCAAGGTTCTGCCCTATGCCATGGAGCAGATTGCTGAGGGAATGGCGGCCAGTGCCGCCTATGCCGTTGTCCGCATGGGTGGCCGCGCAAGCCTCTGGGGTGCGGTTGGGGATGACGAGACGGGTCAACGCATTGTGCGGGATCTCGGCCAGAGCGGCATCGAGACCGATGGCATGGTGATCGTCCAAGATGCCCGCTCGGCTCTGTCGACAATCCTCATCGATCCCGCGGGGGAACGGCTGATCGTGCCCTTTTACGATCACAAGCTGCACGAGACCAAACGCTCCTGCACGGCCGGTGACCTTGCAGCCTTCGATGCCGTGCTTGTGGATGTGCGCTGGCCCGACATGGCGCTCGATGTTTTGACCATGGCGCGTCAAATGGGCAAGCCGGCCATTCTCGACGGCGACGTTGCCCCGGTGGACACGCTGGAGAGGCTGGCGCCGGCTGCCAGTCACATCATCTTTTCGGAACCGGCCGCCCGCAGCCTCACCGGCGCCGGCGAGGTTGCCTCCATGGTGCCCCTGTTGCAGGCGCGTTATCCGGACATCTTCATTGCCGTTACGGCCGGACCGGCAGGCTGTTACTGGAGCGAGCCCGGCAAGGACACGCTTTTCTTCGAGCCGGCATTTGGCGTCACGGCTGTTGATACGCTGGCCGCAGGCGATATTTTTCATGGCACTTTTGCGCTGGCGATTGCCGAGGGAATGCCTGCCCGGCAGGCCATCCGCCTCTCCTCGGCCGCTGCCGCCCTCAAATGCACCGTTTTCGGCGGACGGCTGGGTGCCCCGACCCGCCTGGAAGCGGAAGCCCTGTTGCAGCGGAGATAGCGCTGCCCGTCGCGATGTCGGCGAATGATAAGCCGTCAAACCCGTCTTGACGAAAAAGCCGGCGCCGTGGATCTATCCAGAGCACCGGCATTTTCCATTAAAACGTGTGCTGCTCAGATCACATCGCCGGGTTCCGGCGCACGTTTCAGGCCCGTCACCATGGCGCGCACGAGATTTTCTCCGTGGCGCAGGCTTGCGACGAGGACGCCGATAAGATGCAGCAAAACGCAGCCGATCAGCACATTGACCAGGCGCCGATGCAGGTCTTCCACCCATTCAATGCCCCAATAGGCATCCGTTGTCTGCAGCCAGCCGGTGGTGGCAATCGCGGCGATGAGGGCGATCAGCGCCAGCACCATCAGCCCCCCCAGCGGATTGTGTCCGAGATAACGCCGCTCCCGATGCACCACCACATCGCCCGCATAGGCAATGATGCGGGAGGGTCGGCGCACAAATTGCGAAAAGCGCGCGTAGCGCGATCCGGCCACCCCGAGCAGGAGACGCGCGACCACCAGCGTTCCGGCGGTATAACCGGCAAATTCATGCAGTTCACGCATCTCGTCTGCCGATGCCCAGGCAATGGCAAAGCTCAAAACCAGGCCCCAGTGAAAGACGCGCACGTAAGGATCCCAGACCTTGACCACCGCCGGCATGATCAGTTCTCGATCTTCATGCCGACAGAGGCAAGGCTCTTGGGGTCGAAATAGGCTTCCACCTTTTCTCCCTTAGCATTGATGGCATAGGCCTCGTAACAGCCATCCTCCGTCTTGATCGAACGCACCTTCCAGCCTTCCGCCTCAAGCTTTGCCTGAAGCGTGGCACGCGGCTGCCAGTCGGCCACGGGCACGTTGCATTTATCCTTGGCGGCAGCAATGCCTGCAAGGCCAAGTGTAACGCCAAGGGTGGCAGTGGTGAGGGTGATCAAAAATCGCATTGGTTTCTCCATGAGTTGGTGACACTCTGGAAGTTGGGGGCGGTTGCTGACATGGACCTGAAGGCGGCGGAAGAAGACATGTCGCAAACCTTCAGGCCCCTGTCAGCCTGGCGGGTCATGGCTGAAGCCATGTCGGAATGAGGGGACGCAATCTTTGAGAATTCTACTTGTGGAAGACGATGTAACGCTGGGCGATGCGGTCAAAACGCATGCGTCCCGCCAGGGCCATGCCGTCGACTGGGCAAAGGACCAGGAAAACGCTGAGGCTTGCCTTCATGCCGCGGAATACGGCCTCATCCTCCTGGATCTGCGCCTTCCCGATGGCCACGGGCTGAACATCCTGAAAGCGCTGAGGGCCAAGCGCGACAAGACGCCCGTGATCATCCTGACCGCCCATGACCAGGTGTCCGACCGGATCGAGGGCCTCAATGCCGGCGCCGACGATTATCTCGTCAAACCTTTCGACCTTGGCGAGTTGGAGGCCCGCATCCACGCCGTTGCCCGCCGTTACGGAGCCCATCAGGTGCCGATGATCGAGATCGGCGACCTGCAGATCTTTCTCTCCGAGCGACGGGTGGCACGCACAAACGGCGAGCAACTGGCGCTTTCAGCGCGTGAATGGGCAGTTCTGGAAATGCTGTCTGCCCGGCGCAACGCAATCGTCGGGAAAAACCAGATCGAGGAGGCCCTCTATTCCTTCGGCGCCGAAATCGAAAGCAATACGGTGGAAGTCTATGTGAGCCGCCTGCGCCGCAAGCTGGGGCGCGCCACAATCGAAACGGTGCGCGGCATCGGCTACCGGATGGTGAGCGATGAACGCTAAGAGCGGCAGCATTGCAAAACAGCTGATCATCTGGCTTTCGGCCGCACTCTTCCTGTTCTGGCTTTTGGCAGTCGGGCTTGGCGTTTCCGTGATGCGCGAAGAATTTGGCGAAATCTTCGACAGCTCGCTGCAGGAAACCGCCGAGCGGCTGGTGCCGCTGGTGGTGGACGATCTTTACCTGCGCGAGGATGCAACGACGCCACGCAAGCTGACGGCGCTGCGCGGCAGCGTGCCGGACGAATATCTCACCTATCAGGTGCGCGATGCGGATGGCCGCGTCCTCATGCATTCCCACAACGTGACGTCCGATCCCTATCCGGCCCCGCTGACGCCGGGCTTCTGGAACGACGAAACCAAGCGCATCTTCACGGTTTCGGCCGTGAGCAGTTCGCTTTTCGTGCAGGTGGCCGATTCGCTCGATCATCGCCGGGAGGCGGCACTGGAAGGCATGACGGCGCTTCTGATGCCGATCCTGGTGCTGCTGCCGATCACCATCGCGGCGATCTGGTGGATCGTCCGGCGCGCCCTTCTGCCGGTGGACCGGCTGCGCGCCGAGATTGCCATGAAGGACAGCGGCAACCTGTCCCCCGTCGAACTGGATGGCCTGCCGAAGGAAATCCTGCCGATCAGCCAGTCGGTCAACGTTCTTCTGTCACGCCTCACGGCGGCGCTGGAGGCCGAACGGGAACTGACGGCCAACAGCGCCCACGAGCTTCGCACACCGATTGCCGGCGCACGCGCCCAGGTGGAGGTGCTGCTGGAGGAATTGCCCGAAGGCAGCGCCCGCGAACATGCCAAGCGGGCCGATGGCGCGCTTCGCCGGCTGGCGGCCCTCAATGAAAAGCTGCTGCAGCTGTCCCGCGCGGAAGCGGGCATCGGCGCTGGTCGCGAGACAAATGACCTCGTGCCGATCGTCGACATGCTGGTGGACGAGTTCAACCGGTCCGGGCCGCTGCAGGGCCGCATCCGCTATCACCGCGGCACAAGGGATCACCTGCGCTGGCCGGCAGATCCGGACGCGTTTGCCATCGTCCTGCGCAATCTCATCGAAAACGCCGGCCTGCATGGGATTGGCCAGGCGCCAATCGACATTTTCGTCGAGGACGGGCAGTCGGTGCGCGTCACCAATGCCTCGCCGGCGCTCTCCGATGTTGAGCTTTCGCACCTGCGCCAGCGCTTTGCCCGCGGCAATGACCGCGCCCCCGGCTCCGGCCTTGGCCTTGCCATTGCAGACCGGATGGTGACGCAGATGGGCGCAAGCCTGATCCTGTCCTGCAAGACCCGCAACGGCAACGACCATGTGTTTCATGCCACGGTGCAATTTGCCGAACAGGCCGCCTGAGAACGATTGGAACGAAGGGTGAGCAGGCCCGCCAAGGCAGGCCGGCTTCCACCCTTTCGCCGATCAGACACTACGACGGCTTGCGGGACGCGATATAGGCGCGCCAGCCGCCAAGCTCCGTCACTTCCTGCGCGCCCTTGATGGCATAGGGCTCGCAGAGGAAACCGGACACCTGGGAGCCATCGTCCAGCGTGACCTTGCCGATGCCGAGCGGGGCTGGAATGTTCTGCACGAAACGCCCGAAGGCTGATGGCGTTACCTTCCACACCTCAACCTCGAGCCCCTTGCCGTCAAAACCGGGCTCGCGGATCAGGCCGGGCTTTGGCGGTGTGGTATTGGGCAGAACGTAAAGCCGGTAATCACCGGCCGTGCGGCAGGTTTTGAGCAGCGTGCCGCCGGGTCCGGTCAGTTCGTGGTTCAAGGGCATGCCGGTCAGGTGGGCACCAACGACCATGATGGTGACGAGCCCGTCATCGGCTTCTGCCACTTTCGAGACGTCCGGCAGGCTGGCCGCTCTGTCCTTGCCCATGCCGGGGGCGCAGGCGCGGTGCAGGGCATCGGCAAAGGGCGCCAGTGCATCGTCGGAAAAGGACGGGCCAAACAGGGTGACGCCGCTTGGCAGACCATCGGCGCCGAAACCACCGGGAACTGCAATCGCCGCATAACCAAAGAGATTGGCGAAGTTCGTATAACGGCCGAAATGGCTGTTCTTGACGATCGGATCGTTCAGCATCGCCTCCACCGTATAGGTGGTGGGCGAGGTCGGCAGCATCAGCATGTCGAGGCCTTGCCATTCGGCAATCGCCTTCTGGCGCAGATGCCCGAGCTTGTATTGCCCCTCGAAGGCATCGACCGCATCATAGGCCTTTGCACCCTCGATAATCGTGCGCACGGTCGGGTCAAAATCATCGGCATTTGTCCCGATAAAATCCTTGACCGCTGCCAGGCGCTCAGCCACCCACGGGCCGTTATAGAGCAGTTCGGCCGCCTGCCTAAACGGCGCATAATCGAAGGGCACGATGGTGGCACCGAGCGATTTTGCCCGCGCGATGGCGGCATCATACAGCGCTTCCACCTCGGTATTGCCGAAGAACTCGCGCTCGGCACTGTCAAGCACGCCGATCCTCAGACCAGAGGCCGGAAGGGCGGCGGGGGTAGCCTTGCGGGAATAGGGATCGCCCGCATCATAACCGTCCATCACCTTGCGAACCGCCACGCCATCGCCAACCGTCGCTGCAAAAATGGTCACGACATCGACGCTACGGCAGGCGGGCACAACGCCGACATTCGGCACCAGACCCGGCGTCGGCTTGATGCCGACAAGGTTGTTGAAGGCGGCCGGCACGCGGCCGGAGCCAGCGGTATCGGTGCCAAGCGCAAAGCTTGCCAGACCCGCTGCCACAGAAACCGCGGAACCGGAAGAGGAACCGCCCGAGACATAGGCCTTGTCAAACACCGAGCGCGGCGCACCGTAAGGAGATCGCGTGCCATTGAGGCCCGTCGCGAACTGGTCGAGATTGGTCTTGCCGATAACGATGGCGCCGGCCGCCTTCAGGCGCGCAACCACGGTTGCATCCTTTTCCGGGGAGTAAGCAAAGGCCGGGCAGGCAGCCGTCGTCGGCAGGCCCGCCACATCGATATTGTCCTTCACCGCAAAGGGAATGCCCCAGAGGGGCAGACTGTTCGGCTCCGGCGCCGTCTCCACCAGCGCTTTGGCGGCAGCTCGAAGGTCGTCATCCGGCGTTTCAGTGATAAAGATCGCCGGATCATCCGAGGCCTTGCGGCGGGCAATGACCTCTTCCAAGAGATCGAGCGGGGAAAGGCCTGCGGCATAAAGTGCCTTCAGCGAGGCGAGATCGAGAATGGCGGGGATCATTGAACTTCCTCCAGAACAACCAGCACGTCGCCGGCCTTGACGTTGCGGCCCGGTCCGGCGCGCAGATCGCGCACCGTGCCTCTAGCATGGGCGGTTATATTGATTTCCATCTTCATGGATTCGATGATGGCGAGCGTCTCGCCAGCCTCGACCCTCTGGCCTTCCTCGACCAGCAATTTCCAGACATTGCCGGGCACGGCACTTTCCACCCCGAAGCAGCCTTCGGGAATATCGCCGCCAAGGCCGGGGCCTGCCCCTTCGTCGGTGATGAAACTGTCGAGCCCCTCTTCCTTCCAGCGCCGGCGTTCTGCCTCGAAGGCTGCCTGCTGGCCCTGCTTGAAATCCTTGATGCTGTCGGCATTGCGGGCAAGCTCGGCCGCGTAATCGGCGTAGGAGAATTCACCCTCCTCGATGCGGATCGGATAACCGCCATGCGGGAAGGCGGCGCGCGCCTCCATCAATTCCTCATGGGAGACGGGGAAAAAGCGGATCTGGTCGAAGAAATCGAGAAGCCAGGGTTTCCCCTTTGTAAAGACATCCGTTTGCCGCCAAGTGTTCCACACCTGAATAGTGCGCCCGAACAGCTGGTAACCGCCCGGCCCCTCCATGCCATAAATGCACATATAGGCGCCGCCGATGCCGACGGCATTTTCCGGCGTCCAGGTGCGCGCCGGATTGTATTTTGTCGTCACCAGCCGGTGGCGCGGATCAAGCGGGGTCGCCACCGGCGCGCCGAGATAGACGTCGCCAAGGCCCATCACCAGATAGGAGGCATTGAAGATGGTATCCTTCACCGCCTGCTCATCCGCAAGCCCATTGATGCGGCGGATGAACTCGATGTTGGACGGGCACCAGGGCGCGTTGGGACGCACCAGTTCCTGATACTTGCGCATGGCAAGCTCGGCTTCAGGATCATTCCACGACAGCGGCAGCCAGACGGTGCGGCTTGGCACCTTCACCTCCGATACCGGCGGCAGGTTTTGCTCGATCTCCCGGAGCAGGCCGAGCAGCTTTGCACGGGACAGTGTCGCGCCGTCATAATGGATCTGCAATGAGCGGATGCCGGGCGTGAGGTCGATCAGCCCCGGAAGCTCTGCCGCCTGCACCGCCTGCATCAGCAGGTGAACGCGCATGCGGATGGCGATGTCGAGCTGCATCTCGCCATATTCCACCAGCAGATTGTCATCGCCCTGCCGGCGATAAACGACGGGGACCGGGCCGGTGATGTCGGTCGCAAGGATTGGGGAACCGGTGGCGGAGTGCGCAGGAGAAACGGTCGGTGCTGCCAAGCCAGCATCCGCATCCCGCGCCACCGCATGAAACCGGATCCGATCGCCCGGCTTGAACTGGCCCATCTTCCACTGCTCATCGCGGGCAATCACCGCCGGGCAGACAAAGCCGCCGAGGCTTGGACCATCAGGCCCCAGAATGATCGGCATGTCGCCGGTGAAATCAATGGCGCCGATGGCATAAGCGTTGTCATGCAGGTTGGAGGGGTGCAGCCCCGCCTCTCCGCCATCCTCACGCGCCCATTTGGGTGCTGGACCAATGAGGCGTACGCCGGTGCGAGCAGAATTGAAGTGGACCTCGTATTCGGTCGAAAATAACGTCTCTATGTCTTCGGCAAGGAAGAAATCCGGTGCGCCGTGGGGGCCATAAACAACGCCGACAGACCATTCGCGCGTCAGTTCTGCCGGCTCATCCGCCGGCTTTTGTCCGATTTGTTTTGCCCGCGCCAGGCGCAACACATGGCCGGCGCGAAGCGTGCCGGTAGCATTGCCACCGAACTGGCCAAGGCCGAACGTGGCGCGTGAGCCGAGGACGACAGGGGCTGCAAACCCGCCAGCAACCGCCAGATAGGCCCGTTGGCCAGCGCCTGAAATGCTGCCAATCGTCAGCGTCTGGCCAGCTTTTACCAGCACCGCCTCGTCATGGGCCACCGGCTTGCCATCCACCGCCATCGGCATCACGGCACCGGCCAGCGCCACGACCGTATCGGAAAAGAATTTCAGCACAGGGCCGGAGACGGTCAGTTCCAGCGCGGCCGTATGATCATGATTGCCGACCAGCCGGTTGGCATGGGCAAACGAGCGCGCATCCATCGGCCCCGAAGGCGGCACGCCCACATGCCAGAGGCCGAGCCGGCCCGGCAGTTCCTGGAGAGACGATTGCGCGCCGGGTGCAATGACCTCGATGACATCAGGGGTAAAGTCGAAATCCTTCAGCGCCGTGGTCGCGACATCACCGCTGCCGAAAAGATCCGAGGCGGCAATGGCTTTCAGATAGTCGAGATTGGTTTCGATGCCGGAGAGCGCGGTTTTATCCAGCGCATCGGAGAGCGCCGCAATCGCGTCATCGCGCGTGTCTGCCGAAACGATCAGCTTGGCAAGCATCGGATCGTAAAACGGCGTCACCTCCGTTCCCGTCTCGATCCAGCCATCGACACGCACGTTGTCTGGAAAGCTGACTTCGGTCAGCAGCCCGGCGCTCGGGCGAAAACCGGCATGCGGCATTTCCGCATAGATGCGCGCCTCGATGGCCGCCCCCTTGGGCACGAGGTTTTCGCGGCCCGTCAGCACATCTTCGCCGGCCGCCTGCCGGATCATCCATTCGACGAGATCAACGCCGAACACCGCTTCCGTCACCGGATGCTCCACCTGAAGACGGGTGTTGACCTCAAGGAAATAAAATTCCTCACGCGCGGGATCATAGATGAACTCAACGGTTCCGGCAGAGGCGTAATTCACCTGCTGCCCAAGCGAGACCGCCGCCTGATGCAGGCTCTTGCGCACGGCATCGGAGAGGCCCGGCGCCGGAGTCTCCTCAATTACCTTCTGGTTTCGCCGCTGCAGCGAACAATCGCGCTCGCCGAGCGCAATCACCCGACCCTTGCCATCACCAAAGATCTGCACTTCCACATGGCGGGCCTTCGAGACAAAACGTTCCAGATAAACGCGGGCATCGCCAAAGCTGGATTTTGCCGTGCGCTGCACGCTGTCGAAGGCGGCAGCCAAACTCTCTGGCGTATCGCAAAGCTGCATACCGATGCCGCCGCCGCCGGCGGTGGATTTCAGCATGACGGGATAACCGATGTCTTGCGCAGCCGTCAGTGCTGCCTCACGATCCGCGAGCAGATCTGAACCTGGCAGCAGCGGCACGCCGCTCACTTTCGCCAATGCACGGGCTGTGTGTTTGAGGCCAAAATCGGCGATGTTTTCGGGGCTCGGTCCAATGAAGGTGATGCCCTCAGCCTTCAAGCGTTCGGCAAAACCGATGTTTTCCGACAGAAAGCCGTAGCCGGGATGCACGGCCTCAGCACCCGTCTGCCGGCAGGCGGCAATCACCGCATCGACATTCAAATAGCTTTCGGACGCCGGTGCTGGCCCAAGCCGCACCGCCTCGTCGGCCATCAAAACGGCTTTGGAAAACCGGTCGGCATCGGAATAGACGGCAACCGAGGCAATGCCCATTCTCTTGAGCGTGCGGATGACCCGCACGGCGATTTCGCCGCGATTGGCGATCAGGACTTTTTCAAACATCAGGCGTCCTCACCCTCCCAGACGAGCACACGCACCGGTGTCGGATCAAAGCCGTTGCAGGGATTGTTGATCTGCGGGCAATTGGAAATGACGAGCAGCACATCCATCTCCGCCTTCAGTTCCACATAGTCGCCCGGCGCAGAAATGCCGTCGACTATGGTCATTTCGCCCGAGGGTTCGATCGGCACGTTCATGAAGAAATTGATATTGGCGACGACATCGCGCTTGCTCATGCCGTGTTTGGAGACTTCCAGCACAAAATTGTCGCGGCAGGCATGCAGGTATTTCGTGTAATGGCCGAAGCGCACGGTATTGCTCTCACACGAGCAGGCACCGGCGGATGTATCATGGCGACCGCAGGTATCGGCAGTCATGGTGGCCATGACCCGGCCTTCGGACGAGAGGATTTTGGTGCCCGTGGAGATATAGGCGGCACCCTGCTCGCGCATCGTGTCCTGGCTGGAATAACGCTCGGAAAAATCGTGCGCATTGTAAAACAGCGTATCGATGGCCTGCTGGCCAAATGTGTCCTCGATGCGCAGGATCTGGCCCTTTTTCACCACGGTCGAAAATGGCGCTTCGGCAGCGATATAATGGTCCTGAACGGTATTTTTCAGCGTGCGGGAGGCAGAGGTCTGGACAAATTGGGTCATGGTTTCTCTCCTCTCACAGAGCCGCAAATGCGTTGTTTTCAAAGCCGCGCACGGCTTCGGGAGTGGCTGTGCGGCAGAGATCGTCGGCGACAGGTTCGGATGCGGACAGGCGCGTGACGGTCACCGCGTGGGGCGCATAGACCGGGTTCGGATCGAGCGGATGCGGGCAGTTGGAAACGCCGACGATCATGTCCATCTCGGCGCGCAGGTCCACGTAGTCGCCATCACTCACAAGCTCCGGCTTCCAGAGGAATTTGCCATCAGCATCGACACGCACAGGCGCAAAAAGCGCAAGGGCTGCCGGAATGTCTCGCTTGTCGAGGCCGGCCTTGGTGGCG
Organism: Neorhizobium sp. PAMB6716; assembly: GCF_058242805.1. Classification (NCBI taxonomy): domain Bacteria; kingdom Pseudomonadati; phylum Pseudomonadota; class Alphaproteobacteria; order Hyphomicrobiales; family Rhizobiaceae; genus Neorhizobium; species Neorhizobium sp. PAMB6716. The sequence goes on along the minus strand of NZ_JBZAYW010000002.1, from coordinate 196,757 downwards.
AGCAGCACGAAATTGTCGCGCGTGTTGCGAAGCGCCGGACCATTGGCGCCGGGATATTTTTTCGCGTTGGAAGAGGCCGTCGAGCCCCCCATCAGCACGTCATGAGCCCCGCAGCTGTCTTCGATGATGGAAAACATCACCTTGCCCATGTCGGAAAAAATCACCCGGCCCTTGGCAAGACCTGTGGTCCACTGCACCTTCACCGTATCAGGCAGGTTCAGTCGCTCCGTGGTGTCCTCAGCATTCCAGGCAATCAGCGACAGCGTCGAAAAACCCTCGTCGAGCGAGATGCGCAGCACCTCGTTTGCCTTCACGCGGGTAGCCCAGTACCAGCCGCCGGGGATGATCTCCCGGTGAATGACCCTGTCATTTGCAATGGCCGGCGCGGGCTTTTCGCTTTTGCCGGGCAGAGCCTTCGGCGTGGCATTCAGCCCTTGGCGCTGGTGTTCTTCGTAACGCGCCCGGTTGGCGGCGATTTCATCTTCAGAACGGCGGATATGCATGTTCATCTCCAGTGGATGTCGGCCGGGTCGTCCCGGCTATTGACCCTGTGAAGAGACCGGGCCGTCCCGGTCTGGGCGAAAGATTGAGGCCTGACCCGCCTGTCGCGGCGGCCAGATGGTGATGTCGCGGGTAATGGTTGCGCCGTAACGCAACTTTTCCTCCGGCCGGTCGCGCGGGCGCTCAAACGCCACGACGCGGGTTCCAAGCGTAAAAGCCTCGCGCATGTCATGCGTCACCATGACGACGGTCATCGGCGCTTCGTGCCAGAGCTTTTTCATCAGCACATGGATTTCGGCGCGAATGCCGGGATCGAGAGCGCCGAAGGGTTCATCCAGAAGCAGAACCTTGGGGCGCATGATCAGCGCCTGCGCCAGCGCCAGCCGCTGCTGCATGCCACCGGAAAGCTGCGCCGGATGTTTGCCCTCAGACCCCATCAGGCCAACGGCTGCAATCATCGCGCGGGCTTCTTCCTCCACCGTGCGGCGAGCCGAACCGAACAGGCGCGCCGCCAGCCGCGAGGCCAGCAACTCCTTGCCGAACATGACATTGCCAAGCACGGTCAGATGCGGAAACACCGAATAGCGCTGAAATACGACACCGCGATCCGGCCCCGGCTCTTTCGGCAGGGCCTGCCCGTCGAGCAGGATCTCGCCCCGCGTCTGGCTTTCCTGGCCAAGCAGCATGCGCAAAAACGTCGATTTTCCGCAGCCGGAGGGTCCGACAAGGGCAACGAAAGCACGGGATTCGATCTCGATGGAGACGTTTTCCAGGACGATCTGGTCGCCATATTCCTTCCAGAGGTTTTGAACCGAAAGCGCGCTCATTTGCCCTTCTCCAGTTCAGACCAGGGAAAGACGGCAATGCGCAGCCGATCGAGCAGCACATCGGCCACGACAGCCAGAAGCGTGATCCAGATGACGTAAGGGAAGATCACGTCCATCGAGAGATAACGGCGCACGAGAAAGATGCGGTAACCGAGCCCGCTATCGGAAGAAATCGCTTCGGCGGCGATCAGAAACAGGAAGGCCGGGCCAAGCTGCAGGCGAAGGGCGGTGATGAGGCGCGGCAGGATCTGCGGCAGCACGACGCGCAGCGCAATCTGCCAGGAGGACGCCGACAGCGTCTCGGCCTTGACGATCATTTCGCGCGGCAATGAGAGCGCGGTCAGGGAAAGGTCGCGCACCATGATGGGCGCAACGCCAATCACGATCAGCGCGATCTTGGAGGCTTCCCCAAGCCCCATCACGATGAAGAGGATGGGCAGAAGCGCCAGCGGCGGCACCATGGAAATCGCCCCGACAAAAGGCGACAAGGCGGCGCGCGCAAACGGCAGGATGCCGATGACAAGGCCGAGCAGCAGGGCAATGGCGGTGGAGATGCCAAGGCCTGCGGCAAGCCGCGTCAGGCTTGCCGCCGTATCCGACCACAGGAGATAGTCGCCGGTGCGCGGATCGGCCACGAAGGCCATACGGTTTATGGCATCACCAAGGGCGGCGAGCCCCGGCAGAAGCTTGTCATTGGGGTTTTCCGCGAGACGTTCTGCAGAACCGGCCATATAGGCGATGATCAGCAGCACGAAGGGCATCAGCGCCAGCATCAGCCGTGCACCGTTTCCGGGATGAGAATTTATCCAGCGCATTGTCTCTCCTTTAGGGGATGCTGTTGACGGGCCAGAAGCAGAGGCCCGCCAACAGGGAGATCAGAGAGCGCCCTTGGCGGCGGCATCCATGTAGGTGCCGGTGAAGCGGAACTTCACGTTGGCCTTGTCGCCGAGCACCGTCCCATCAGGCATCTCGATGCCGATGACATCTGCAGACGGCGCACCATTGCCGAGCAAGCCTTTTTCAAACAGGAAGGCGCGCACCAGGTTCATGGTCTTCGGCAAGTTTGGCGAGGTGGTGAAGGCAAGCGCATCGGCCGGCTTGTCGAACAGTTTTGTGGCGGCCATCTGCGCCTCGAAACCCTTGAGGTCCGTGCCGGAGGCGGTGCCCATGGCGGTGCGGGCCGCCTTGCCCTCATCGCTCTCGGCGGTCATCACCTTCATCGTGTCATACCAGATCCCGGCGAGCGCCTTGCCGAAATCGGGATTGTCCTTCAGCACCTCGGAATTGGCGACCATCAGGTCCATGATCTCGCCGGGGATTTTCGAGCTGTCGAACACCGCCTTGGCCGACTTGTCCTCCAAAATGGTGGAGACGAGCGGGTTCCAGGTCACAACGGCCGTGACATCAGGCGTCTGGTAGGCGGCGACCATGTCGGCGTCGGATGTGTTGACCACTTTCACGTCACGCTCGGACGAGCCGATGCTTTCAAGCGCGCGGGCAAGCAGGTAATGCGAAACGGAGAACTCGACGAGATTGACGTTCTGGCCCTTGATATCGGCAAGGCTGGCCTTGTCCTTCAGGATCACCGCATCATTGCCGTTGGAAAAATCTCCGACGATGACGGCCGTCGTATCCACACCACCGGCGGCCGGAATGGAGAGCCCGTCCATATTGGTCAGCGTCACCGCATCGAAGGCGCCGGCCGTATACTGGTTCATCGATTCCACGTAATCGTTGAACTGAGTGACCTCGATGTTGATGCCGTATTTATCGGCCCATTTCTTGACGATGCCGTGGTCTGCGGCATAACCCCAGGGCATCCAGCCGACATAGATCGACCAGGCAACCTTGAAATCCTTCTTTGGTGCTGCCTCAGCAGAGGAGAGGCCGGTTAAGGCCAGTACGGCGGAAAGCGCCGTCATCGAAAGAAGCTTTGAAAAAGTCTGCATGTGCAATTCCCCTTTTGGCTCATCTCAAAAAGGGATCGGCATGGACCATCGCGCCGCCAATCCCTTGGCTTACGAGGTCTCCCGGGCTTTTGTCCCGCCGTGCACCCGGCGGAATGTCTCCCCGCCGGGAGCCGCTCTCGGACCAGCCACATCTTTCGATGCCGGAACCCTAGCGGCTAACTCGGGAACTACGATGCAATCGACGTGCCAATCTGAAGCGGCCGGAAACCGGCCTTTGCGCGAGGTCCGGCAATACTCCTGCACACAATCGGCGTCATTATGATTATTTTTTAGGCAACAGCAGGAGAGGGGCAGCGCGCTTTCGTGGGCCTCCCGTGTTCAAGCAATCACTGAAACGTGACGTGACTGAAAAGGTCGCCCCTCGCCTGCCGCCGGGCCTGTGTTAGACTTCATCACCGAGTGCTTGTGACGGGATTGCCCATGCTTGCCACACTTGCCATGCTCATGAGCCTTAGCGCTTTACCATACGCAGCACCCGCGCAAGGTGGCGCCGGCGTCGAGACGGCGGCGGTCCAATCGTCAAGCGGCGATGTCGATGTAGAACTGGTGCTGGCCGTCGATACCTCGCGCTCCATGGATTACGAGGAAGTGCGCATCCAGCGCGAGGGTTATATCAACGCCCTCCAGCACGCCGAATTCATCAATGCCGTGCGCGGCGGGTTGATCGGCAAGATCGCCATTTCCTATTTCGAATGGGCCGGCGACGTGGACAAGACGTCCGTCATCGACTGGCAGGTGATCGAAACGCCAGAAGATGCCGCAGCCTTTGCCGCAAAGCTTGCCGCCCGCCCAATTGCCACCCAGCGCCGCACCTCGATTTCGGCGGCCATCGCCTATGGCGCAACCAGCATCGTCGCCAATCCCTATCGCGGTATGCGCCAGGTGATCGACGTCTCCGGCGACGGGCCGAATAATATCGGCGGCCCGGTAGAACTTGCGCGTGACAAGGCGGTGGAGGCAGGCATCATCATCAATGGCCTTGCCATCATGCTGCGCCCGTCCGGCACCACAGGCGGCCTCGACAAATATTACGGCGATTGCGTCATCGGCGGCCCCGGCTCCTTTGTACTGCCGGTCCACACGGCCGAAGACTTTGCCGTCGCCATCCGCCGCAAGCTGGTGATGGAAGTGAGCGGCCTGACATCCCCGAAAATCCACCGCATCGCTGCCCCCGCTAACAAGACCGATTGCCTGATGGGCGAAAACCAGTGGCGCGAGTTTTTCGATCCGTGATGACTGATCAGGTATTACCGCAACAGCCCCTGCCCGCCATCCACATAGACGTCCGTGCCGGTCACATGGCGAGCAGCGTCTGAAGAGAGAAAAAGAATGACGTCGGCGACATCGGCGCTCGTGCCCGGCTTGCCGTCGCTGACAGGGATCTCACCGTCCGGAAAGTTGACCGGGATCGCGGTTTCTTCCTCGGCGCGTTTGTGGGTGTTGTCATCGATTTCAGTGTCGATCTGGCCGGGGCAGACGGCGTTGACGCGGATGTGGTGGCGTCCGAGTTCCAGTGCCAGCTGCTTGACGATCGCCACCTGCGCCGCCTTCGTTGCGGAATAGGCGGTGGCGCCGGGGGATGTGAAGGTGCGGTTGCCATTGATCGAGGAGACGACGACGATCGCCCCGCCTTTTCGCTTCAGGTGCGGCACGGCATGATGCAGGGTGAGGTAAGTGCCGCGCAGGTTCACCGCGATGGTCTTGTCAAACTCCTCCGGCTTCAGATCATCGATCGGCGCCCACACACCATTGATGCCGGCATTGGCCACCACCACGTCCAACTGGCCAAAATGGTCGATCAGCCTGTCGAGGGCAGCCTTCATCTCCTCGTCGCTGGAAACATCCGCGGTCAGCGCCAGCGCATCGCCGCCTGCGGCGCGCAACTCATCCGCTGCCTTTTCCAGCTCGCTTTTTGTATGGCCAAGAAGCGCCACCCGAGCGCCTGCCTTGGAAAGTGCAAGTGCCGACGCTTTGCCAATGCCTGACCCTGCGCCTGTGACCAGTGCAACTTTCGACTGAAAATCCATGAGCCTGTCCTTTTTATCCGTCTCGTCCACTGTTCCAGGCGAACGGCAGAGCAGAACGATGGTTCCTCGTCGCCGTGGATCTTCGGCCCGAGGGCGGCAAAATGCCGGCCACCCATTTCGCTGCCCTTGAATCCCATCGTTAGCGCACTAACTAATAATTCAGTTAGCACACTAACCTTAAGCGCCCCATGGAAACCGATCCCAAGCTCACCGCCGATCTCATCGAAGCGCTCACCAAAGCCAGCCGCAAGATCCGCACCGCATTCAACCAGCAGGTGACGGCCAACGGGCTGACCTATCCGCGCGCCCGCGCCCTTCTCAGGCTGTCGCGGCGGGAATGCATGCCGCAGAGTGAACTCGCTTACGAACTGGAACTGGAACAGGCCACGCTCGTTCGCCTGCTGGACCGCATGGAGGAGAACGGCATCATCGAACGACGACCGGATCTTTCAGACCGTCGGGTCAAGCAGATTGCGTTGACGGCCCACGGCAAGGAGCAGGCCGCCTTCGTGCAGGCCATTGGAGAGCGTCTGCGCGGACGGATTTTTGAGGGCATTGACCCGCAGCAATTGCGCATCTCGATCGACGTATTGGAACTGCTTGCCGAGCGGGTTGCCGACCTGGAGATTTTCGATGTCACCCCGTAAGGACGATGAAAATCCGGCGATTGGCCCGACGGCTGGCCCAGTTGCTGGCCCAGTCTCAAGCCCAGCCGCCGCCCCTGTCGCTGATGCGCAAACGCCACCGCCCGGCCAGATGCCGGCGCCGGCGCCCTTCGTTGCGCGCCCTCCAGCCATGATGGCCGCCTATATGCTGGCGGCAACCCTGATTGCACTGACGCAAGGCCTCGGCCTCAGCCTTTTATCCAACAATATCCAGCAGGTGGCGGGACCGCTGGAGGCAACGCAGGTGGAAGCCACCTGGCTGATTGCCGCCTATATGATCCCCAATGCCAGCCTGACGCTGATGCTGTTCAAGCTGCGTGCCCAGTTCGGCCTGCGCAAGTTCGCCGAAATTTCGATTGTCGCCTATGCCGTTATCAGCCTTGGCCATCTCTGGGTCGACAGCTTTGAAAGCGCACTCGCGCTGCGGTTTTTTGCGGGTGCTGCGGCAGCACCGATGTCGTCGCTTGCCTTTCTTTATATGCTCGAAACCGTGCCGCCGGCGCGCAAGCTGAACCTCGGGCTCTGTCTTGCGCTGACGGCGCTGGCGCTGCCGACGCCGGTCGCCGGCCTGCTGTCGCCCGTGCTTCTTGATCAGGGCGGCTGGCATGCCTTTTATCTGCTTGAACTCGGGCTGGCGCTGATCTGTCTTGCAGCCATCTACCGGCTGCCGCTCAATTCGCCGCCGCGCACCAAGGTGATCAGCGCGCTTGATATCATCAGCTATGGCTTTCTGGCCGTTGGCCTCGGTTCCATCGCCGTGGTGCTCACTGTCGGGCGGCTCTACTGGTGGGTGGAAGCGCCATGGATCGGCTGGTTGCTGGTCATCGGTTTTGCAAGCCTCACCGTCATGGCCCTGATCGAGTTGAACCGGCGAAACCAGCTTCTCGATATCCGCTGGCTGACCTCACGCGAGATCGTGCATTTTACCGGCGTGCTTCTCGTTTTCCGGCTTATTCTTTCGGAACAGTCGAGCGGGGCGATCGGCATGTTTCGCACCATGGGCCTACTGAGCGACCAGATGCACGGCCTCTATCTCGTCATCCTTGCCGCAAGCGTCGGTTCCGGCCTTCTCTGCGCCCTTTTGATGAAGCCCGGCCGCGAGCCTGCCATTCACGCGGCAGCTCTCATCATGCTGGCCGCCGGCAGTTATATGGACAGCGGCTCCACCGTGCTGACACGTCCCGAACAGGTTTATGTGAGCCAGATGCTGATCAGCTTTGCCAGCGGCCTTTTCCTGCCGCCGGCGCTCGCCATCGGCTTTTCGGCGGCGCTCAAGCGCGGGCCGAACTATATCCTGAGCTTCATCATCGTTTTCCTCACCACCCAGAAGGTTGGCGGGTATCTGGGCAGCGCGCTTTATGGCACGTTCGTGCAATGGCGCGAGCAGTTCCATTCGTTCCGCCTCGTCTCACGGCTTGCCGGCTCCGATCCACTGGTCGCCGCCCGTCTGCAACAATATGTCGGCGCCTATGCGAAGGTCACCACCGATCCGCTGCTGCGCAATGCGCAGGGCGCCAGCCTGTTTTCCAAACAGGTGCAGCAGCAGGCCTATGTGCTTGCCTATAACGATGCCTTCCTGATGACGGCGCTGCTGGCCTTAGCCGCCCTTGCCGTGCTCGTTCTCCATCTTCTTGTTCGCCACAGAGATCGGTGGCTGCCCGCCCGGCTTGCCCCGAAAGACGCCAGCGCCACGGCCTGATCTCTCGTTCGACCCCTTTTGCCCCCTTTGGAATTGTCCGCCATGACCCAGTTTTTCCGTTCCATTGCCACCTATATCGCACTCGCCATCGGCCTTGCCGGTGTGCTGATCGTGCTCTTCGTGTTCAATCTGCCGCCCTTCCACGGCAGTATCGAAACCACCAATGATGCCTATGTCCGCGGCCAGGTAACGCTTATCAGCCCGCAGCTTGCCGGCTATATCGTCGAGGTGCCGCGCAAGGATTACCAGAAGGTGCGTCAGGGAGACCTGATTGCCCGCATCGATGACCGCATCTACGTGCAGAAGCTCGAACAGGCCAAGGCAACGCTTGCACGCGCCGAGGCCGGCCTTGCCAATTCCGAACAGACGCGCAAGTCGAACGAGGCAAAGATCGTCTCGGCCAAGGCTGCCATCGAAAGCGCCAATGCCAGCCTGACGGCTGCCCGCACCAGTTTCGAGCGCACGCAGGCGCTGCTGGAGCGCAATATCTCGACACAGAGCGAATCGGAAAAAAACCGCGCGGCGCTCGATCAGGCCGTCGCCGCCGTCCATCAGACGGAGGCCGCAGAACTGGTGGCCGAACAGGACCTCAACACCACGATCGTGTCGCGCCGCTCGCTGGAAGCCGATGTGGAGAGCGCGCGGGCCGCCGTGGCGCTGGCCGATATCGACCTGCAGAACACCCGCATTCTTGCGCCGCAGGATGGCACGCTGGGTGAAATGGCAGCGCGCATCGGCCAATATGTCTCGGTCGGCACGCAGATTGCCTCGCTGGTGCCGGAGCGGATCTGGGTGGTGGCCAATTTCAAGGAGACCCAGCTTGCGGGCATGCAGGCAGGCCAGACCGTGACATTCACCGTGGATGCCCTCGGCCATCAGACGCTTTCCGGCCGCATCGAGCGTTTTGCGCCGGCCACCGGCTCGGAATTCAGCGTCATCAAGTCAGATAATGCCACGGGCAATTTCACCAAGATCGCCCAGCGCATTCCGGTACGCATCGCCATTGATCCGGACCAGCCGCTGGCAGACAGACTTGTGCCCGGCATGTCGGTCGTGGCGCGCATCGATCTGGCGCAGGTTGAACCGGATGCGTCCATTGCCGAACGCTGATCGGCCGGCCTATCCCGCGCTGCGCCGTTTGAGCAACGCATTGCCGGCCACCAGCGCCACGCAAAACACCGAAACGAGAAAGATCGCGCCGGACATGGCGTAGATGGTGGGGGAAGCGCCGGAATTCATCTTGCCGAACAGCACCACCGGCAGCGTGTTCTGCCGGCCGGCGAGATAAAAGGCACGGGTAAACTCGTTGAGCGACAGCAGGAAAGAGAAGATGAAGGCGCTGACGAGACCGGGGCGGATGAGCGGCAGCGTGACATCCCTGAACTGCTGCCACCGGCTTGCTCCGAGATCGGCTGCCGCCATCAGATAGGACCGGCGCACCACGGCAAAGCTTGTGAGGATAACGATAAAGGCGAACGGCAGCGCCCAGAGCAGGTGCCCGCCGATCACCGTCATCATGCCCGCCTTGATGCCGGCGCGCTGGAAGACGGCAGAAAGCGCCAGCCCCTGAATGACCCCAGGCACGAACATCGGCAAAAGCACCGTCAGGAACCAGGCGGTGCGCCGCGCATGCAGTTCCACATAGGCAAGTGCTGCCAGAAGCGACAGGCCGGTTGCCAGAACGCCGGTGATGACGGCAACCATCAGCGATTGTTCCAGCGCTGCGATCAGCTGTTTTTCGCCGGCAAGCGCCAGATACCATTTGAGCGTGATATCGGACACATGCGGCAGCGCCGGCTGCAGCGCCGGGTTGAACGAGACGCCGAGAAGATAAAGCGGCGGCGCATAGATCACCAGAAGGCCAAAAGCGGTGATCGCCCAGATCATCCCGCGCGACAGAATACCATCCTGGTTCATCAGGACGTGCCCTCCCCGAACAGGCGCGCCAGCCCGAAGCGGGCGTTGCCGACCAGCACCACGCAAAAGATGACCGCCAGAACCACCGAGGAAATGGCAAAGGCGAGCGGATAATTCGCCACCCGCATCACGTCGTTGATCATGACGGAGACGATGCTGGCGCCGGCGCCGCCCAGCATCTGCACTTCCGTGGACGAGCCCGCCACCATGACAAAAACGAAAAGGAAGCCGGCAAAGATACCGGAAAAGGTCAGCGGTACGAGAATGGTGCGCAGCATGGTCCAGAAGCCGGCGCCGAGATCTCGCGCGGCAACCATCACCACGGGATCGACGCGGCGCATGGAGAGAAGCAGCGGAAAGGTGGCAAATGGCAGATAGGAGGCGACAAGGCCGAGGATGACGGCGAAGTTGGAAAACAAAAGCCAGTCGAGCGGCGCATCCGTCAGACCCAGATGGATCAGCAGGTCATTGACGACACCGGTTCGCCCCAGCACCAGCCGCCAGGAAAAGGATCGGATGAGATAAGAGGTGAAGAAGGGAATGGTCATCAGCGCCAGAAGCAGAAGCGAAAGGCGGCGTCCGGCGAGAAAATGCACCGCGTAAGCGGTCGGCCAGCCGATGAGGAGGCAGATCAGCGCCGTCAGACATGCTTTTGCAAGCGTCGAGACAATGACCGTCCAGCGCCCGGCCTCCAGAATGGCTCCGTAGGCGGCAAGGTTAAAATCCGGACGGATCCAATAGGTAGCGGGATCCCAGGTCCAGAAACTCCACACCACCACCACGATCAACGGCAGAAAGCCAAGCGCAAGAATGGCCAGAAGCGGCAGCGCCATGAGGAACAACGAGGGCGGAAGACGGCGGTTCATGAGGTTCCCTGGCTTCTGCGGATTGGTTTGGCGTGGAGATTGCGGGGTGTTTAATGGTGTGCCGTGGCTTACCCCCTCTGGCCTGCCGGCCATCTCCCCCACAAGGGGGGAGATACGATGCAGTAAACGTCCCTTTCCTGAAACGGACGGCGCGGCCGGGTTAAGCCCTCCCCCTTGTGGGGAGGGTTTGGGAGGGGACTTGTCTTATCTGCAATAGCCCTGCCCTTGTGGGGGAGATCGTCGGCAGGCCAGAGGGGGTAACCGTACACGCGACACCTCCCCAAGGCCCAACCCTACCCTTCAAGCGTTGCGCAGCTTCTGCCACCATTCCTCGTAAAGCTGGAAATTGTCCGGGCGGCAATTCTGCCAGTAGACCTTGCCGGCAAACTTCGCCTTCACATGGTCGCCCAGCGCCTGCACCTCTTCCGGCTTGTATTCGCCGGGGTTCTTTTTGGCATAGGCGACATTATTGTCGGTCGGCACCAGATAGCCGCGCGACTTGCCCAGTTCGCAGCCGTAGAGACCGCCGAGAAGACCGTTGACGAAGGTATGGGCAACATCGGTCACGCCGCGATCGGCAGCGCCCTTCAGAAGCACGGTATTGTTGCCCCAGCCCTCATAACCCTCGACGGGGGCCGCATATTCCACCTGAAGCCCGCGCTTGCGACCCTCATAGACAATCGGCTCCCAGCCGGTCATGGCATCGACTTCCTGATCGGCCACCAGCTGCACGCCCTGTTCCCAGCCGTTCCAGAAGGTGCGGAACTGGCCGTCCTTCTTGTGCTTGATGAGGAATTCCATGACGAGGCCAAGCTCGGATTCGGAAAGATTGCCCGGATCCTTGATCGGCTGGTTTTCCGATTCCTTCAGATACATGGCGGTGAAGATGGCGCTGTTGATCCAGGCATCTTCCATGGCCACCCGGCCCTTGAGCTTCTTGTCGAAGATCACGCCGTAGCTGTCGACCTTGCCCAGTTTGTCGGGACGATAAATGATCGAATCGGCATTAACGACGGTCGGGATGCTATATTGCTTGCCGTCCTGGCGCAGGTAGGGAATGTCCTTGGCCCACTGCCAGATGCTGTCGTAATTGGGGATCTTGGTAAGATCCCAGGGGATGATGACGCCCTGGCGCGCCAGTTCCTTTTCGGCGCCGCCCTGAAAACCGCCGACATCGAAAAGCTCGTTGGCATTACCGGCGGCAAGGCGGGCAATGACGGGCCCGACATCATTGCCGTTATCGGTAAATTCCGGGGAAACGCCGACCTGGCTTGCAAAGTCGCTCCATTTGTCTGCGATATCCAGAGTGGCGGTTGCCCAGAAAGCCACGCTTTTGGGGCTCTGTGCGAATGCCCGCCCCGGCGCCGAAAGGCCAGCGACCGAAAGTGCCGCGCCACCGGCCCCCATCAGCTGCAGAAGCTGGCGCCGATTGATGTTGCTGGCACTACTGCCAAAATTGCGTCCCTTATCCATGTTTTCATTCCCCTCTCTTATTTAAAAGCCGGCCTTGACCGTCCCAAGCCTAAAATAAACCCGCGTACGGCATGGAAATCATGCCGTTGGAATAAGGATCGCACCTCCTGCCGCCACAACCAGAGGCACATGCCGGCCCGGTTCCGGCAAGGGCCGATCCGCCCCTTGCGCAACCACCACCGTCTGCCCGTCTGCAAAGGCCAGTGTCACGTCATGATGGAGGCCGCGAAACCGGCTTTCCACCACGCGCAGCATCAGCAGAGCGTCGGGCTCCTGTAAAGGCCTTTCATCCATAGATTGCAAAAAGAGCCGGTCCGGTCGCAGCGCCACGACACTTTGCGTGGGCACTACGGGTCCGCCAATCCGGACCGGCACTTTCTGTCCTGCAACGACGGCACTGCCAAACTCTCCCGCCGCGGTAACGCCTTCATGTTTCAACTGGATGTCGATGCCGACGAAACGGGCGACAAAGGCATTGGCCGGCGCCTCGAAAAACCGCGCCGGCGCATCGACCTGCTGCAGCCTGCCCTGGTGCATCACGCCCATCCGGTCGGAAAGGCTCAATGCCTCATCCTGGTTGTGGGTCACCAGAATGAAGGTGGCGCCGGTGCGCTTGTGCAGGCGGGCAAACTCATCGCGCATCTGCTGGCGCAACCGCTCGTCGAGCCCCGTCAGCGGCTCGTCGAGAAGAAGAATGCCGGGCTCCATGACCAGCGCACGCGCCAGTGCCACGCGCTGCCGCTGGCCTCCGGAGAGAAGGTTCACGTCACGCGGGCCAAATCCGGAAAGCTCCACCAGATCAAGCGCGCCCTCCACCTTTGCGGCAAGGGCTGCCCCGCGCAGGCCGCGGAGCGAAAGCCCGTAGCCGACATTCTGTGCCACGCTCATGTGCGGAAAAAGCCCGAGGCTCTGGAAGACGGTGTTGACGGGGCGCGCATTGGCCGGCACGCCGCCCATATCGCGCCCATCAAAGGCAATACGCCCGAAGGTTGGCGCATCAAAGCCGCCCACCAGCTTCAAAAGCGTGCTCTTGCCACAGCCCGAAGAGCCGAGCAGCGTGAAGAATTCGCCGGCCCGGATCGAAAGCGACACATCGTCCACGCCCCTCACGGGGCCGAACGCACGCGTGACATTTTCGAGCTGGATGGAGATTGCCATTCTCAGGCAGCTCCGCTCTGGTTGTGGTCCTGTTCCCGGATGATCATGATCCCCTCCTGCGTCAATGCCAGCTGCTGGCCGGCCAGAACAAGAGTAGTGGCGGTTGGCTCCTCGACAATCAATGGGCCCTGAAGCGTCATATGCGGGCGGAGCCGGCCGCGCGCGTAGACCGGGCAGGAGACCCAGCCTTCCGTGCCGCCGAAATAGACATCGCGCGTGCCGCAGCGCGCCTCCTCCACCGATATCACCTCGCCCTTCAGCTTCGGGATGGCAATCACCGGGCCGCTCAGGATCGCTTCCAGATGCAGCATGGTGATCTCGATGGCCGAATGCGGAAGGCGGAAGGAATAGGCTTTTTCATGGGCTGAGTGGAAGCGCTCGGAAAAGGCCTCCTCGGTGTCGCCGGGTTCAAAACGGGTGAAGACGCCGTGTTCCTGGCCGCGGTAACGCGCCTCGATGCTGTAGGAAAAACGGATCTCTGCGTCAGTGCCCTTGCCGAAATAATCCGCCGCATCGTGCTCCAGTGCCGCAAAGCGTTCGCCCGCCGCGGCCAGCGCTTCTGGCGACAGTGCCGAAAACCAGGTGGAGCGGAAATCGGCGCGCGGTTCGGCCGCCAGCATGCCCCAGGCGGAAAATATGCCGGGATGGAGCGGCACCACTGTTGATTTCACCTTGAGATCGCGGCCAAGACGGGCGGCAAGGGCGGGGCCGGCGCCGCCGCTGATGACGAAAGCTGCATCGCGCGGATCATGGCCACGCTGCACCGTCACCAGCTTTAACGCATTGATCATGTTGGCATGGGCAATCTCGATGACCGAAAGCGCCGCATCCTCGATCGACATGCCAAGCGGCACGGCAAGCGTTTCAATGGCGGCACGCGCCTTTTCCACATCGAGCGGCATGGTGCCATTGGCAAAGGTTGTCGGGTCAAACACGCCGATGGTCAAAAGCGCGTCGGAAATCGTCGGCCGGCTGCCGCCTTTTCCATAACAGGCCGGGCCTGGCATGGAGCCCGCACTTTCCGGCCCGACCGACAGCGCGCCACGCTGGTCGATGCGCGCAATCGAACCGCCGCCGGCGCCGATTTCGACAATATCCACCACCGGAACCTGCACGGCATAACCGGGGTTGATACGGCTGCGCTCCAGCCGGTATTCGCTGTCGAGCGTCGGCCGGCTGTTCTTGATCAGCGAACATTTGGCGGTGGTGCCACCGACATCGAGCGACAGAACCTCGGTTTCGGAGAGAAGTGCGCCGATGCGCGCGGCACCCGCCACGCCGCCGGCAGGCCCGGATTCTACCAGTGTCAGCGGGCTTTTCACCACCTGGTCGAACGTGGCAATGCCGCCGTTCGACTGCATGGCATAATAGGGGCAGGTGAGATCCGTCTCGGTCAGCGCCTCTTCCAGCCGCTCGAAATAATACTGGATGATCGGCTGCACATAAGCGTTCAGAACCACCGTGTTGGAACGCTCGTATTCCCGCCATTGGCGCGAGACTTCATGGCTTGCGCAAATGGTGGCGCAGGGCAGCGCATCGGCTAGAATATCAGCGCAGAGCGCCTCATGCTCGGGATTGGCATAGCTGTGCAAGAAAAGGATGGCGACCGCTTCGACACCCTCTTCCAGGCATGTCTTGATGATCGGCTTCAGGTCGTCCAGCTCCAGCTGGGTCAGGACATTGCCTTTTGCATCGATGCGTTCGCGCACCTCAAAGCGCAGGTGGCGCGGCACGAAGGGTTCAGGGCTATGGAATTGCAGGTTATAGAGATCCGGCCGGTTGCCGCGCCCGATTTCCAGCACATCGCGGAAACCCGACGTCGTCACCAGCGCCGTCTTGACGCCCTTGCGCTCGGTAATGGCGTTGATCACGGTGGTGCCGCCATGGGCAAAGAAGGTCACATCGCGACGGCGCAGGCCATCGCTCTGTTCCGCGTCCGCAATCGCCTGCAGCACGCCGCGCGACTGATCGTCCACGGTGGTGAGGCTTTTGGCGGTAAAGACTTCGCCGGTCAACTCGTCATAACCGACAAGATCGGTAAACGTGCCACCGACATCGGTTGCAAGCCTGATCATTGTTGCAGTTCCTTTTCAAAGCCATAGGTTTCCCGCGCTGCTGTTTCGCTCAGCAGTCCGTCGGCAATGTCCTGTTCGATAAGATGTCTTTCGCGCTCATTCGGCGCGCCCCAGCCGCCACCGCCGCCGGTGACGATACGCACTACGTCGCCTTTTCCGAGCCCGATATGGTGCTCTCGGCCGTATTGCCGGCTATCGCCACTTGCCCCTGCGCGCACCTGCAGGCTGTTCAGCGTACCGGCCAATCCGCCCGCCATGCCCCAGGGCTGCGTCACGGTGCGCCCGAAACTGCAATAGGCCTCGGCGCCATTGCCATGGATCTCGTATTCGCGGATGATGCCAAAACCACCGCGGCGCCGCCCGGCACCGGTGCCACCTTCCACGTTCAGCCCATAACGCTTCACGATCAGCGGAAAACGCGCCTCGATCGCTTCGACGGAATAATTGTAGGTATCGCCGTCGGTCAGCGCGATGAGCGCATTGGCGCCGTCGCGTGTTTCGCTTGCCCCCCAGCCGCCATGCTGCGGCTCTATATGGATGAAGGGGTGTCCGTCGCAATCGTGCCCGGAAATATAGACAACGCAGAGGCTGGAATAGGAGCCGGCGGAAAACCTTGCGGGCATCAGTGGCGCCAGCGCCTTCCACACCAGTTCGGACGCATGCACCGAGCCTTCGTAATACCAGCCGGTCGGCGAAGGCTTTTCGGCGGTAAAGATGGTTCCGGAGGGTGCAACCACTGAAAGCGGCCGAAACCAGCCCTCGTTGGAGGGCGCCTGCGGCCCGACAAGCGCCTTGACGATGGTGCGCACGGCCGATTCCAGCGCACCACGCGCGCAGTTGATCGGGCCTGCAACGGCTTTAGGGCAGCCGGTAAAATCGGTAACGATGCTGTCGCCGGCGATGGTCACGGTCACCTCGACCGCAATCGGCGTGTCGCTCACGCCGTCGCCATCGATCACGTCACGCGCATGATAGGTGCCATCGGCAAGGGCTGCGATCGCGGCCCGGCTCAAACGTTCGCTGGCCGACAAAAGATGATCAAAGGCGGCGCGAACCGTGGAGGCCCCGTATTTTTCAGCGATCTCGCCCATGCGGCGGGCCGCCACCCGCACGGTTGCGACCTGCGCAGTCAGATCACCCAGTGCAATCTCGGGCAGGCGAACGTTTTCGCGGATGATATGCAGGATATCGTCGGAAAACACGTCGCGGCGGGCAATTTTTACGCCGGGAAGGCGAAGCCCCTCCTGGAAAACAGAGGTGGCGTTCGGTGCAAGGCTTCCCGGCACGGAACCGCCGACATCGAGGTAATGCGCAACGTTGATCGCATAGGCAAACAGGGCGCCCTCAAAGAAGATCGGCTTTACGATGGCAAAATCGCAGGCATGCGTGCCCCCGGCATAGGGGTCGTTGGTCAAGAGGATATCGCCATCCTCGAGATTGGTGCCGAAGCGGGCGATCAGCGCCTTCACCTGCGCGCCGAATGTGCCGGTAAACAGCGTGATGCCGTTCATCTGCGCCACCAGCTCGCCCTCGGCACTCAAAACCCCGCAGGCGAAATCCAGGACTTCGTAGATGACGGGGCTCATGCTGGTGCGGGCCATGACGATGCCCATCTCATCGACGGTCGCCAGAAGCTTTCCCTCGATGATTTCCTGCGTGACGGGGTCCACCCAACCACCGGCTGCTGCCTGCATGTTCGAACCTGCCCTTATGCCATTTCTACTTTGAGGGGAGAGTATGGCGGGCAAGGCAGGTGCGATAGCCTGCCAAAAGGGTAGGCAGGCAGGAAGAAGGAACTACCCGTTTGGGTAGGTGGTCAGCGCAGCCCCAGGCCTCGGTCACGTGCAGCCGTCACGGCTGCCGTGCGGGTGGAAACATTGAGCTTGGTAAAGATGTTGCGTAGGTGGAACTTGATGGTGTTGTCGCTGAGATCGAGCTTGCGGCCAATCTCCTTGTTGCTGAGGCCGGCGCTCAACAAGGTCAGCACGCTGCGTTCGCGGTCGGTCAGGTCCGAGCCCGGTAGGATTGTTTCGACGAGGGGGACAGCCGCGACCGGATCTGTTCGATACACCTGCTCGAGGCACTGTATCAGCCGCTGGCGCGCCACCTGCGGAAACTGGCCGCAGCCAGCCAGCGTGTGCAGCATATCGGGAAAGTCAGCCGGCCCCTCCAGCCGCAGAAGGGCAGAATAATCGGCAAGCGGCGTGGTCATCAGCAGGTCGCAAAGATAGGCGGATGCCGCATCTTTCTGCCCCTCGGCAAAAAGCAGCCGGATCTCCAGCAGTTGCAGTTCGATGGAGCGCAAGAGGTGTGGCCGCTCGGCCTGGCAGGTCTTCAGCCAGTCCAGCGTTTCGCGCGCCCGCGCCACCTCGCCCTGCGCCAGATAGATCCGTGTCCATAAAAGCGCCGGCGTCGTGCCGCGCAGGTGAATGGCCAGCGTGTTCAGCCGGTCGGCCTGGATGAAGACGCGCCCGAAGCCGGAAAGCTCGGCATTGCGGATCGCCTGTTCAATATCCCCCGTTTCGATCAGGAGCACGCAGCGTTCGCCATCGATCAACCGGATCAGTCGGTCGAAACCGCGCCGCTTTGCGGCCGAACGGACCCGGTCGATGGAGGCATGCGCGCCCACCGCATCGCCGCCGATGCGCAGAACGCGCTGCTGCGTCATGAAGCCCGCTGCCAGAAGGTCGAACCAGGTATCATGGCGTTCCAGATGTGGCAGCGCCCAGGACAAAGGTTCTGCGGCCGCTTTGAGATCGCCACGCATGGACACCAGTTCCGCCTTCAGCACCTGTCCCACGGCATCGAGATCACTGCCAGCACCAATATTGCCCTGCACCTCCGCAATCAGATGGTCATACGCTTCCTCGGCACCGGCCGCATCGCCGCTGAAAAACGCCGCCTGCCCGATATGGGTATAAAGATGCATGGCGCCGAAATCCGCCCCGCCATCGCGGAAGGTGCGGATGGCCAGATGCCCGTAATGGCGGGCGCGTTCCAGGTCACTGCGGATCAGGTAGTTGTAGGAGAGCATGTTGAGCGCCAGCGCCCGGTGGATCAGCTCCATCCCCTCCGGTTTAAGCAGATCGTCTTCCAGCGCTGCCAGATCTGCGGAACTTGCCCAATGATCCAGATAGAGAGACAGAAGCACCCTCACCACACGCAGATCCGCGGCGAAGGCCTTTGCACCGCCGACCGCCCGTTCGGCAATCGACAGATAGTGATTGGCCGCCTCCAGCTGGCCGGCCTTGGCGCTCATCACCGAAAGCCCGAGCGTGGTCAAGGGAAAGCCATCGAGATCGATGCTGGCAGCGCGCGCGGAAATCATCTGGAACAGCATGGTGCCGCCGCGCGTGGTGGCATAGACCCGCCGCCAGCCGCCGGCCGTCTCGATGATGCGGGCGGCCAGATCGGCGCTGCCGCCCCAGAGCGCGTGGCGCACCGCCTGGTCGAAATCGCCTTGTGCCTCAAACCAGCGCGCCGCACGCTTGACCGCCGACTGCGTATCAAACCCCTGGCGAAGCGCCTTCTGACGCAGGAACGCATTAAACACCGGGTGGGAGCGCATCCACCCCCCCTCCCCGGCCAGAAGCGTGATCGGCAGCGCATGATCGGCCAGACGATCCATCAGGAGCGCACTTGCCTCGCCCTCGAAAAGGCCGGAGACAAGGTCCCGGCTGAAGGCCGGCAGCGCCGCCGTTTGCAAGAGGAATTGCTGGATATCGCCCGGCAGCTGCACAAACACCTGTTCGGACAGATAATTGCCCATTTCGGTATTGCTGCCGTCAAACGAGGCCAGCACCGCCTCCCCCTCGGGATTGTCGTGGACCAGCAGCCGCACCATCTGGAGCGCCACCGCCCAGCCTTCGGTCCGCCGGTTGAGAGCACCGATCTGCTCGCGGCTCAGCCCGAGATTGCGGTCTGCAAAAAATTCCAGCGCCTCATCGTCGGAAAAGCCGAGATCGCCGACGCCGATCTGCTTTAACTCGCCGTGCAAGCGAAGCGCCGACAGCGGAAAACGCGGCGGGCTGCGCGAAATCAGCACCAGTTTCAGGTGGTCGAGCGCGCGATCCGCCAGGATCTTGGCCATCAGCGCTTCCGTCGCATCGGTCTGCGCCAGATGATAATCGTCGAGGAACAGAACCAGCGGCTCCCCGATGCGGCGAAGGCGCGTGGCAAGGATCGACAAAAGCGAGGCCACCGGCAGGCTTGCCGCGTCCAGGCCGCCGCCTTCATCCGGGAGGAGCGGCTGCAGAGCATCCAGCAGCGTCAACAGAAACTGCCGCTGGTCGCAATGCTCCGGTTCCAGTGACACCCAAAGGCAACGAACCTTCAGCGCAACCAGCGTTTCGTGCCACTGCGCTGCAAAGGATGTCTTGCCATAGCCCGCCGAACCGACGATCGTCGTTAACCGGCGCAGGCCTGAACGTTGCAGGCCATCCAGCAGACCGCGCCGTTTGATCGGGCGCTGGCCATTGATCGGCGGTGCATATCGGTTCTGATCGTTCATGGTGCCAACTTGCGGCGGTGCGCTGCAATTGGCAAGTTCCTCTCGACGGCCAAACACGGCAACTCCCTGGAAATCCATGAGAACTGACAGGGTTTTAGACGAAAAATGTGTGTCTGGCCCGGGCCTGCAGGCGGCCTGCTGCTGCCGAAGTGTGCGATGGCATGCAAAACCTGCCATTCAACCGCTCAGCGTCGGCGGACCTGCCGCTCCAGCCGCCTTTGCAGGTCTTTGTGCAGCACCGGTTGGCCGTGGCCGCAATAGAGCGCGAGTGCGACCAAACCGGCGGTTCATGCGATGGCTCCGGCGAGGGCCATGTTATCGACAAGCGAGAAAACGAAGGCGGCGCTGAGCACTGTTGCAGCGGCAAGCACGGCCACCAGAAAGGGAAGCGGGCTCTGCAACAGGTGCTTTCCCCCGCGTTTGTCACCGTCTTCCGACGCAACAGGCAAAGCATAGATGCCATAACGGGCGTGACGTTCGGCGACACGCTCTGAGAAGAGCGGGTCAAGCGGCTCGTTTCGCGATGTCCACAGGTCGCGGCCACAAAAAGCAAACACCGCCCAGACCACAAGTCCGACAAACAGCAAGATCTCGAATGCGAGATCATATTGCCCGGTGACAAGAGACGTCACGAGCGAAGCCACAAGGCCCGCCTCGAAGACGGCCGCGATCAGAAGAACTGCGGCCGCGCCCTGTTTCATCTGGCACCGCCTGCGCGGGCAACGGGCCGGCGCGTATCCAGCGAAGCCACCTGCGGGTTGCGTTCCAGCAATGGCGCCAGACTGTGTGGATGCCCGAAGAGGAACCCTTGAACCCACTTGGCCCCGGCCGCCTGCGCGACGACAAGATCCGCCTCGCTTTCGACCGCCCCGACCACGACCTCTTCTGCCACATGACGGGCAAGCGAAATCAGATGGCCAAGCAGTTGCGGCGCATCAGAACCGCGGGTGCGGATACGTCCGGCATCGATCTTGATCACATCGAAGCGCGTGTGGCGCGCATATCCGATGGAACTGAAGCCGGTGCCGAAATCATCGAGTGCGACACGGCAACCCACTTGCTGAATATGCGACACGAACTCCACCACCGCCTCGAAGCTGTAGGGACGCCCCGATTCCGAGATCTCGATGACCATGCGGTGACCGATGCCGGCCTCGCGCACCAGGCGCGGGAAAACCAGCCGCCACCACAGATCCTCCGAGGCTGACAACGCTGACATATTGCATCCCAGCACCGCGTCGGGCCGGCGGCACAGTTCCGCGATCACAGCCTGGGCGATGCGGCGATCAAACACCTGCGTCAGACCAAGACGCTCCAGTGCCGGCGCGTAAACGCCAGGCATGACAACGCGGCCATCTTCGTCCGACAGGCGCACGACGCATTCCGAATAAAGCAGGTTTGCAGCGTCGGTTGCACTGCAGACGGGCTGCTCCACCAGCGCAAAGCGCGCATTGAACAGCGCTTCATAAGCAATCGCCGCCGCACTCATGTCGATGCGGTATTCCTGAGCGCTGACCTGCGAGGCCGTATGCAGGGCTTCCGAGGTTTCGGGCGCCGAATTGCGGCAGCTGAGAGCAACAACTATACGGTTATAACCAACCGATATGGGCAGGGCGGCCGCGGCACACATGGCCTCGTTGACGCGCGACCAGCTCGGCATACCATTGCAGCACTCGAGCGGAGCGGCCACGCCCCAGCTCTCAATGCTGAACGGCGCGTCCATCGAACGCTCCAGGCGGCGGGCGACTTCCGCCAGCACGCGGCCGGCGACACCCTCGCCGAAATGCGCGGAAATATCTCCGAGATTATCGATAGTAATGCACATGGCGGCGGTCGCATTCATCAAAGCGCCCTCCAGCTGATCATGTACACGCATCCTGCAACGCCACCGGCATAGCAAGAAGCGTTACCCACTTCGTTGATGAACGGCCTGAATACACCGTTCGAGGAACCAACGATATCGAGCTCATCCCGGTCCGAGGAGCGCTTGCGCAGAAATTCTACCGCATCGCCATACCCCGGATTACAGCTATCATAGCTGATTTCACCCTGCATAAAGGGATCCCTTTTTCCGACGGTGTCTTGTATTAAGAAGTCGTTAATTTTTCAGTGTTTTATGAATTCTGGGTTCCAACAAAACGCGAGTTATTTTTACAAGATTTATCGCATTATTGTCAATGGTAACACTTATAGTGAAATCAAGCTTTCTGCGCATTTTTTGTACCTTGGGCACTGAATAGGCACGGCGCCGAAAGTGGAAAAATCATATATTTCAAGCCACAAACTGTATACCGACACAGAACGGCAGAATTTGTCTGCCGCCTGAAACTTTGTTGCCAGCCAACCCCGCAATCGGGATTGCAAAGAGCGACGCAGACGAACAATGCGCGACACCGCAACTCACACATCAAGCAATGAGCGATAGGCGCCGGTCGACGAAGCAAATCAGCGTCAGCGGCGATCTAGCGCATTGATCCCTAAATGAAAAGCCAGTTAAAACATATTCATGACTGCGCATAAACGGACCCGAGGCAGGGCCAAAAGGCCGCACCGCACCCTGGCTCCAGTCCATCACGGCGAAGAACAAAAGGAGTGTCGCGCCGCTCTTTTCGCTCGGCGAAGCACCCGCTCAGCTTTTACCGCAACACTATATCTGACGACAGATTCGCCTGCAAATGAGACAAGAACAAGGCAAACAGCGGTTTGCCGTAACGTCGCACCGCAACATGGCAGAAGATCCGGCGCAGGCGCTAGTATTTCTTTCCGGTATCGCTCCAAAACGGGACGGAAGAAAAACACGCAAGAACCGTTTCCGACGCGCCCGTCCCGAAAAGGGGCAGATTTTGCCGCGCTACCGTGATCACCGATCCATTATGGAGCGGGCAAGAGTTGAGCACCCTAGAGCGCTTGCAAACCCGCAACTGACGATCCCCGTAGCAGCGACGGGATGCCCGCATCCTTCCGCCGGGATCGACCATCGCCAAACCCGCCAGGCGGCAGGGACCGGACGCCATGTCACAATTTCCGATAGGTCGAAGGCGCTCGTCATGAGCATCGCCAGTTTGAACACGCTGCCGGCTGGCGATTCGCTGTCAGCACGCATCAAGCGGGCAAAGCCGCTCCTGTGCAAAATCCGGGAAACCCTCTGGACAAAACATTTGCGCCCTCATAAACGTAACGATATTACATTACGTAACGAAGGCAGATCGTATTGCGGCTATGCTGCGCCTTGACGCGGTGTTGTATGGCAGCTTAACTGGTCGTTGATGGTTCCCCGAGCCGGCTTTCCGGTGGAGGGGATTAATAGGGAACACGGTGCAGAGCCCATCTGGGGTCCAAAGCCGTGGCTGCCCCCGCAACTGTAAGCGGATGCCGATCATCCTTGTGGCGCCTGATAAAGGCGCCATGCCACTGCACGACAAAAGCGTGCGGGAAGGCAGATGAGAAGCGCTAACCGTGAGCCAGGAGACCTGCCATCGCACTGAAGTCCAACGTCACGGGCGGGGATGCCCGGAACAGGAGCTGACAATGAATGACACTCGCTTTTGCGAGCACCGCATGTCGAACCCTCAAGCGCCCCAAACGCCAGACATCCGTTCACCGAGGCTGGCTGCAGCCGAGGTGCCTTATCGCAGGTCCGTTTGACGGCCATACACTGACAGGGTTTGACCAATGATTTCCAGCATGACGCAGTTGCTGCGCCGGGCCGTACCGGCTTTGCAGCTTTTTGCCGGCCTTGCCGCCACATTTGTCGCTTCGGGCGCTTTAGCCACTGAAACCACCTATCCGCTGACGCTCCAGAACTGCGGGCGACAGATTACCTTTTCAAAAACGCCGGAAAGGGCCGTGTCGCTCGGACAAAGCACGACGGAAATTCTCTATATGCTCGGTCTCTCCAAGACAGTGGTTGGCACGGCCGTCTGGCTGGGGCCGGTGCTGAAGGGTTATGAGGAGGCCAATGCGGCCGTGCCGCGCCTTGCCGATAACGACCCGAGCTTTGAAAGCGTCATCGCCACAAAGCCCGATCTCGTCACGGTGCAGTTCCAGTGGCATGTCGGGCCAAAGGGCACCGTCGGCTCGATTGCTCAGTTTGAGGATCTCGGCGTGCCGGTCTACACCTCGCCGTCGGATTGCATCGGCAAGGACAATTCCTCCGGCGGCGACGGTGTGCGGGCAGAAGCCTTCAGCATGGACCTGATCTACCAGGAAATCCGCGACCTCGCCCGGATCTTTAACGTTCAAGATCGCGGCGAGCAGGTGGTGGCCGATCTTGTGGCGCGCGAAAAGGCCGCCCGCGCCAAGGTGGCAGGCGCCACGTCAAAACTATCGGCCGTCTTCTGGTTTTCCAGCGCAACGCTTGCCGCAGACCCTTATGTGGCCGGCAAGAACGGTGCGCCGGGCTACATCATGAAGGCGCTCGGCATAGAAAACGTCATCGACAGCGACGAGGAATGGCCAACCGTCGGCTGGGAAACGATTGCACGGGCCAACCCGTCGATCATCGTCACCGCCCGCATGGAACGGCGCCGTTATCCCGCCGATGACATCGCCGTCAAGACGGCCTTCCTGCAGAAGGATCCGGTTGTCAGCCTGATGCCGACGGTGAAGGCCGGTCATGTGGTGGAAATGGACGCGCAGACGATGAACCCGACCATCCGCACCATCGATGGCATCGAGGTTCTGGCCGATGCGATTGCCAAGGCGGGCCTTTCGCGTTGAAGCACAGCCGCACGCGCATGGCGGTGGGGGCAGCCTGTGCTGCCCTTGCTGCCCTTCTACTCGCGCTCTGGTTTGGAGCCGCCATCGGCGAAACGGCAATTCCGTTCGAGGTGGTGGCGAAAACTGCCGCCAACCGCCTGTTCGGCGCCGGTTACCCGCTTGATGCCATCGATGAAGGCATCGTGTGGAGCTACCGGCTGTCGCGTGTGGTGGTGGCCGCCTGCTGCGGGGCGGCGCTCTCCTTGTCTGGCGTCGTGCTGCAGTCGCTGCTGCGCAATCCGCTGGCCGACCCTTACGTGCTCGGCATTTCCGCCGGTGCGTCCACCGGCGCGGTATCGGTTGCGATCTTGGGGCTCGGCGGCGGCATGATCGGCCTGCCGCTCGGCGCCTTTGCCGGCGCCGTCATCGCCTTTGTGCTGGTCAGCCTCTTGGCCATGCGTGCCGGGCGCGGCTCGGCCGCCATCATTCTGGCGGGTATTGCAGGCTCGCAGCTCTTTCACGCGCTGACCTCCTTTGTCGTGACGAAAGCTGCCAATGCCGAACAGGCGCGCGGCATCATGTTCTGGCTGCTCGGCAACCTCTCAGGTGTGCGCTGGCCGGATGTGACGCTGGCACTGCCGGTGGCAATCGTCGGCCTTGTCATCTGCCTGGGGCAGGCCCGCGCGCTGGATGCCTTTGCCTTCGGCAAGGAATCGGCCGCCTCGCTTGGCATTCCGGTGCGCCGGGTTACCGTCATCCTCATTGCAACGACGGCGATGATGACGGCGGTCATGGTGTCGCTGGTCGGCTCCATCGGTTTTGTCGGGCTGGTCATTCCGCATGCCACCCGCATGCTGGTCGGCGTGCGCCACGGCGTTCTTCTGCCGGCCGCCGCCATCGTCGGCGCCATCTTCATGATTGCGGCAGACGTTCTGTCGCGTATTCTCATCCAGGGTCAGGTGCTGCCAATCGGCGTGGTGACGGCGCTTTTTGGCGCCCCCGCCTTTGCCCTCATCATGAGCCAGCGGAGGGCAAGTCTTTGAAGGTCGAGGCAGACAATCTCTCGCTGGTCAGCGGCGGCAACATGCTCGTGCGTGATGTCTCGTTCACCGTCGCATCCGGCGAATTTTTCGGCATTATCGGGCCGAACGGATCGGGCAAGACGAGCCTGATTTCCATGCTCTGCGGGCTGCGCAAGCCGCGCACCGGCACGGTCACCCTGGACAGGGAACCGCTTGCAAAACTTGCCCGGCGCGATCTCGCAAGGCGTCTGGCGCTGGTGGAACAGCAGGCCGATACATCCGAGCGCATGACGGCGCGCCAGGCGGTGGAGCTTGGCCGCACGCCCTATCTCGGACTATCGTCGCCGTGGTCGCAAAACGATGATGCGATTGTCGATGCAGCGCTGAAAGATGTCGGTATGGCGCATCTTTCCGCGCGCCAGTGGCACACGCTCTCCGGTGGCGAGCGCCAGCGCCTGCACATTGCACGCGCGCTTGCCCAGGCGCCAAGGCTTCTGGTGCTGGACGAACCGACAAACCATCTCGACATCGGCCACCAGATCGGCCTTCTCGATCTGGTGCGTCATCTCGATCTGACTGTCATTGCAGCGCTGCACGATCTCAACCATGCCGCTATGTTCTGCGACCGCATCGCCGTGATGAAATCTGGCCGGATCGTTGCCCTCGGCCGCCCGGCAGAGGTGCTGACGCCTCGGCTGATCCGCGATGTGTTTGACGTGGAGGCTGTGGTAGAGCGCGGCGAAAGCAGCACTTGCTCCATCCGCTTTGCGCCGGCAAGACGGATGGCGGCGGAGTAAGGGGTAACCTCGCTCACGCAACGGCGCCCCAAAAAAACGCCGGGGCAAGCCTGTTGCTTGCCCCGGCGCTACATCAAAAAACTTAAGCAGCCGGCTGCTTGGTCTTGCGCAGGTACGGCAGAACCGTATCGAAGGCGCCAAAACGGGTGATCGCATCCTCGTTGGAGACGGCAGCGGTGATGATAACGTCTTCGCCCGGCTGCCAGTTGGCCGGCGTTGCCACCTGGTGCTTGGCCGTCAGCTGGATCGAATCGATGGCGCGCAGGATCTCGTTGAAGTTGCGGCCTGTTGTCATCGGATAGGTGAGGATCAGCTTGATCTTCTTGTCCGGGCCGATGACATAAACAGAGCGCACGGTGGCGTTGTCAGCAGGCGTGCGGCCTTCCGAGCTTTCGCCAGCACCGGCCGGCAGCATGTCATAAAGCTTTGCGACCTTCAGGTCCTTGTCGCCGATCAGCGGATATTCCACGTCATAACCGGTTGCCGTGCGGATATCGTCCTTCCACTTGCCGTGGCTTTCAACCGGATCGACGGAAATGCCGATGATCTTGACGCCGCGTTTCTGAAACTCGCCTTCGAGGCCGGCCATCGCGCCAAGCTCTGTCGTGCAGACGGGGGTGAAATTCTTCGGATGCGAGAAGAGAACCGCCCAGCCATTGCCGATCCATTCATGGAAATTGAGCGGCCCGACCGTGGTCTCGGCGGTAAAATCCGGGGCGATATCGTTGATGCGCAGAGACAAGGGATGTTCCTCCAGGACATTGAAAACAGGATGCCCTGAAGATAGGCGCAAATCTTTTCGATACGAGGGAGGCTGTTGCGGCAAATCGCCCATCCGGGCAATTTCATTCTCTTTTTCGCGCCATCCTTGCAGTCCCCCGGCAAAGCGTCCGTTCCGCCCGCTCACCCAATCCTTTGACAATTCAAATAACGGTTCGTACAGCTTTGGCAAAAGAAGAACCGAGGGGACGCCTGCGCATGACGGAACCGGATGAAACCAGCATGGACCTTGAAATCACCACGCATGCCCGCTCCAAACCGGAAACGCGGCTGTGGCTTCGCATGCTGTCCACCACCAAGCTCATCTCGACGGAAATCCGCAAGCGCCTGCGCGCCGAATTTGGCGCGACGCTTCCCCAGTTCGACCTGATGGCCCAGCTTTACCGGGAACAGGAAGGCTTGCGCCTTGGCGAACTATCAAGGCGCACCATGGTCACCAACGGCAACATTACCGGTCTTGTCGAGCGGCTGGAGGCCGACGGGCTGGTCATCCGCGAAACCCCGACAGACGACCGGCGTGTGACCGTGGCAAAGCTGACAGAGGCCGGCATGACCACGTTTTCCGCCATGGCAGAGGCCCACGAAGGCTGGCTGCGGGATCTCATGGGTGATGTGTCCGAGGACATGATAGCCGCCCTCTGGCGCGATATTGGCCGCGTCAAGACATCGGCGGCAAGTCACCTGTCCGGCCCCGCTGACGAGTAGTTCGCGAACCCGGCTATGCTGCACTTGCGAAGCAAAGCCGGATGGACAATAGAAGAAGGGCTTTCAAAAAGATCTGCCGCAGGGAGATGCCCGACCGTGACGACCGACCTTCAGGCCATCATCGAGGAAATCCACGACACCCTTTCCCCGCGCACCGGCGAAGGCAAGGCGGCCGATTACATTCCCGAGCTTGCCAATGTCGATCCGAAAAAGTTCGGCATCGCGGTGATCGACCTGGAAGGCCGCGTCTCCAAGGTCGGCGATTGCGACGAAGCCTTCTCCATCCAGAGTATTTCCAAGGTTTTCACGCTGACGCTTGCGCTCGGCAAACACGGCGAAACCACCTGGAACCGCGTCGGCCGCGAGCCCTCCGGCTCCGCCTTCAATTCCATCGTGCAGCTCGAGCATGAAAACGGCAAGCCGCGCAATCCCTTCATCAATGCCGGCGCGATTGCCATTTCCGATCTGGTGATGTCCGGCCACACACCGCGCGAGGCGATCGGCGAAATCGTCCGTTTCGTGCAATATCTGGCCGACGATGCCGGCATTGCCATCGATCCGGCAGTCGCCCGCTCGGAAACCGCGACCGGCTTTCGCAATTTTGCGCTCGCCAATTTCATGAAATCCTTCGGCAAGCTCACCCACCCCGTCGATCATGTGCTGGGCGTCTATTTCCACCAGTGCGCGCTTGCCATGAGCTGCGTGCAGCTTGCCCGCGCCGGCCTGTTTCTGGCGGCAAACGGCAAGAACCCGCTATCGGGCCACACGGTGGTTTCCAGCCAGCGAGCGCGGCGCATCAATGCGCTGATGCTGACCTGCGGCCATTACGACGGCTCCGGCGATTTCGCCTATCATGTCGGCCTGCCCGGCAAAAGCGGCGTCGGCGGCGGCATTCTGGCGGTTGCCCCCGGCCGCGCCTCGGTTGCCGTCTGGTCTCCGGGATTGAACGCCAACGGCAATTCGTTGATCGGATCGATTGCGCTCGAAATGCTGGCGGCGAAAACCGGCTGGTCGATTTTTGGCGCGCCGCACGCTTGATGCGTGAAACCACAGGCACCGAGGATAGCACTGTCGAAAAATCTTATCCTGCACGGGTTGCCTTTTGCGCCATGTGACACACCTTCACTTTCAGGTGAACTTGCACTCAGCAGTCAGCAGTTTTGAGGTCTTGTTTTCGACCATTACGTTGCGAGCAATCCAATAAAGTTTCAGATCATCCCCCTTCCCCAGGGAGATGCGGCAACGGGAGGAATGTTTCGGCGTTCCTCCCGAATTTCGTTCGGACACTCTCCTCATTCCCTGCGTCTTAACCTCTTGAATCTGCGCAATTGTGCTGTGCAAAAACCGGTTCCGCTTTACCAGCCGATGCTGTAGCGTCGTGCCCGCTCGCCAAGGCGGCGACACAGAATTGAGTATTGAGGCGGGGACCGGCATGACGACTATTTCCATGATCGAAGCAGCGGCAGAACGCATCGGCGGCCGGGCGCGGCTGACGCCGCTGCTCTCTTCGCCGTTTCTGGACGCGATTGCCGGGCGCCGGGTGTTTGTGAAGCCGGAATGCCTGCAGCACACCGGTTCGTTCAAGTTTCGCGGCGCCTGGTCTGCCGTGTCCGCGCTCGAGCCGGAGGTTCGCGCGCGTGGCGTCATCGCCTTTTCCTCCGGCAACCATGCCCAAGGGGTGGCGCTTGCAGCGCGCATGCACGGCATTTCCTCCGTGATCGTCATGCCGGCGGATGCGCCGAAGCTGAAGATCGACAACACCCGCGCCTTCGGGGCAGAGGTGGTGCTCTATGACCGCGAGAACGAAGATCGCGACGAGATCGGCGCCCGCCTTGCCGCGGCGCGCGGGCTGACGCTGATCCGACCCTTTGACGAGCCTGAGGTGATTGCCGGCCAGGGGACGGTAGGCCTTGAGATTGCCGAACAGGCACGGGCCGAAGGCATCAAGAAAGCGGATGTCATCGTCTGCTGCGGCGGTGGCGGGTTGACCGCCGGCGTGGCACTGGCGCTGGAGGCACGCGCGCCGGGCCTGACGGTGCGCCCCGCCGAGCCGGAAGGGTTTGACGATACGGCCCGTTCGCTGAAAAGCGGCCGGATCGAGCGTAACCCGCGTCTCGGCGGTTCTCTCTGCGATGCGATCGTCACGCCGCAGCCCGGCAACATCACCTTCCCCATCAATGCGCGCCTCTGCGGCCAAGGCCTTGTGGTCAGCGACGATGAGGCGCTGGAGGCCATGGTGCTCGCCTATAACCGGTTGAAGATCGTCGTGGAGCCGGGCGGCGCGGTGGCGCTGGCAGCGGCCCTTTTCAGGCAGGGCGAGATCGAAGGAGACAGCGTGATTGCCGTCTGCTCCGGCGGAAACGTCGACCCGCAGGTATTTTCAGCAGCGCTTGCTCGCCACAGTGATGTGTAGTCGAAGTATCGACGGCCAAAATTCAGTTGGAACGCGCTAAAATAACTGCAACTGTTTTAGGAATCCGCTAGAGTCCTCAGCAAATCAGCATTTGCCAGATATTAAACGGGAATTTCCATGCGTTTAGCCGTCCGGTCGTCGTATTTTTCCGCAAGGGACGCTGTTGTCGAGTTCTATGATTCGGCGGAAACGTTGCGCGACCGTTCCGTGTTCATCTCGCTGAAGAAACGCGAGCGGGCACTGGCCGAGGCGGAAAGCCTGGAGGGCAGCGATTTCAGCGCCAAGCCGCTTTACGGCATGCTGTTTGCCGTCAAGGATAATATCGACGTGGTCGGCATGCAGACGACCGCCGGCTGTTCGGCCTTTGCCTATGACGCGCAGCGGTCGGCCGCGGTGGTGGAACGGCTGGAAGCGGCTGGCGCCATTCTCGTCGGCAAGACGAACATGGACCAGTTCGCCACCGGCCTTGTCGGCGTGCGTTCGCCCTTCGGCATTCCCCAGAATGCCTTGCGGGCCGATCTCATTCCCGGCGGCTCAAGCTCGGGCTCGGCGGTTGCCGTGGCGCGCGGTTTTGTCGATTTTGCGCTCGGAACGGATACGGCCGGTGCCGGGCGCGTGCCGGCGGGCATGAACGGCATTGTCGGGCTGAAGCCGACGCTTGGCCTCCTCCCCTCCACCGGCGTGGTGCCGGCCTGCCGTACCCTCGAAACCGTCTCGGTCTTTGCCCGCGACGTGGACTTTGCCTTCCAGGTGATGAACGTCTGCTCCGGATTTGATGCGAAGGACCCATTCAGCAAGCGGTTGCCGCAGCCCTCCATCGGCTCGGTTCCGCCGCGGCCGCGCATTGGCGTGCCGCGCGTCACCCAGCGCCAGTTCTTTGGCGATGAGGCGTCCGATAGAGCCTATGCGGCGGATCTGGAAAGCCTTGAGGCGCTTGGCGCCGACATCGTGGAGATCGATTTCGAACCCTTGCATGCGGCAGCCCGCCTGCTCTATGAAGGCCCCTGGCTTGCGGAACGTTATGTCGCGATCAAGGCCCTCATCGAGGAACATCCTTCGGCGCTGCTGCCGGTGACCTTCAGCATTATCAACGAGGCCCGCAACCTGGGCGCCATCGAAGCCTTTGAGGCCTTTTACCAGCGCGCCGAGCTGAAACGTCATGCGGAACTGGTGCTGGAGAAGCTGGATTGCCTGGCGGTGCCGACCATTCCGCGCTTCTACACCATGTCGGATATTGCGCGCGAGCCGGTCACCTACAATTCCAACCTCGGTGTCTACACCAATTTCGTCAACCTGCTGGATCTGGCCGCGATCACCGTTCCCGTCGGCGTACGGTCTGACAATCTGCCCTCCAGCCTGACCTTCATCGGCCCGGCCGGCAGCGATGGACTGCTGGCGGCCATGGCGCGGATGGCCGCCAGCCATGCGCGTCCTGTCAATCCCCCGCGCGCGGTAGAGGGACGGATCGAACTGGTGGTTATCGGCCCGCTCCTGTCCGGCCTGCCGCGCAATGCCGAGCTGAAGGGCATGGGCGCAAGCTTCCTTCGCTCCACCCGCACAAGACCCGATTACCGGCTTTTCGCCATGCCCGGAACCGTGCCGCCGCGGCCGGGCCTGCTGCCGGTGGCGCGCGGGCAAGGGGTTGGCGTCGAGGCGGAAGTGTGGTCGCTGGAACCTGCAGCCTTCGGCGCCATGTGCGCCAATCTTGCCAAGCCCTGCACCATCGGCACCGTGGCGCTTGCCGACGGCACGGAGGTGAAAGGCTGCCTGGTCGATGCCGCCGCCGTCGAAACGGCCATCGACGTCAGCGACTATGGCAGCTGGCGGGCGTTTCTGGCCGCCCGCAAATAAGACGCCAGATCTTGGCGGCAAAGGCCATCAGCCGCCGATCAGCTTGTGATAGGCATCTTCCACCTGGGTTATATGCCCGCGCATCATGTCTTCGGCCTGCCGCTCGTTGCCCCGCATGATGGCCTCGACGATCAGTCCATGTTCGGCATGCGAACGGGCCAGGCGGCCAAGCGTTGCAAACTGGGCGCGGCGAAACGGCTGCAGGCGCTGGCGCGTCGAATGGGTGATCTCATCGAGATAAGGATTGTGGCTGCCGCGATAGATGGCGCTGTGAAACCGCTCATTGGCGACAATATAGGCCGCCCGGTCGCCGGCAGACACGATCATCGCCATTTCGCCATGCAGCACATCCAGCCGGTCGCGTTCGCCAGCCGTCATGCGAAGGGCGCTGAGGCCGGCGCACAGCGCCTCCAGATGGCCCATCAGCTCGAACATGCCGGCAAGTTTTTCCTCGTCGGGCCGCGCCACGACGGTTCGCGTATGCGGCCGCTGGTCCACCAGCCCGCTTGCCGCCAGAAGCTTCAGCGCCTCGCGCACCGGCGTGCGCGACACGCAAAACTCGGCCGCCAGCTGGGTTTCATCGAGCACGGTTCCCGGCGCAAGCTCGGCTGTGATGATCCGCTCGGCCAACTGGCGGCGAATATCCTCGCTCGATGTGCGCGGTGTCTTTTCTAGCACGGCCTGTTCACTGTCCTGTCTTTATCGTCATGCGAGCTTTGACGGCACGCGCCGCAAACGCCGCGGCGTGCCGCCCGGCTGTGCCACACAGGCTTTTGGCAGGATTCGCGCCAAAAATGCAGCGCAAAAGCTGCGGACTTCATTCCGGCATCATGCTGACATGGGCCGCCGCCACCTTCCAGCCGTCTGGCGTGCGCAGCCAGGTCTGCATCTGCCGGCCCACTTCGCCTTTAAAATCAGGGCGGTGAAACAGCGTCGAGGCGGTGGCAAAATCACGCCCGTAGGTGGTAATCACCGTGCGCTCCAGCTTGCGCGTGAACGGCGCCTGCACGGCGCGAAAACCCTTCACCTCGTCAAATCCGTGCTGCACCTCCGACACGCCGTAGCGCACCGTCACGGGGCTCATCAGAAACAGCGACAGAAGCGTCTCGTTGTCATTGGCCAGAAGGGCTTTTTCGTAAAGGGCAAAGATCTCCTCCACCTCAGCGCGGGTTTCGGGATGGTTGATCTCCATCGTCAGGCCTTCCTGCTTTTCATCATGCGTGATTTCAGTTCGGTGAGAAACGGGATGTTTTCAAACTGGTCGGGGCGCACGCGGTCCCAGTCGACGCCCAGTGGGCGGGGCTGGCGATTGCCGGTGACGATCAGTTCGCCTTCTGTTGCCACCAAATCAAGCGGGGAATCATGGCTTTCGATCACCACGTCCGTGGCATCCACCAGCTGCAGGGAATGCACCGTCGTCACCAGCGGTGTGTCGTCGGTAATGATGCCCATCTCGCGAAAAATCGCCGTCTCCAGATCGGCAAAACCGGCGCCCTTGCCGGTGCGCCCGCCCTCCCGCGAGACGGCCACGGAGCCGACCACGCAGAAATCCAAGGGCTCGATCTCCTCAAAACCGATGCGCTCGCCATGCTCGACAAAACCTTGGGAGACGGCCGCAAGTTCGAAGGATATGCCCTTTTCGACAAGTTTTTTCGGATCAAGTCGCAGATAAGGGAAGTCCTTCGTGAGGTACGGCACCGGCGCATAAACGGTCTTGCCCTCGTAGAGTGCGCGAAGGCGGATGGGGATTTGCGGCGCATCCGGATTGGTTTTCACCGTGCGCGCCGCCCGCCATTCCGGTGTCTGCGACAGGAGATAGGCGGCATGGTCGGCGCCGACGAAATTCGGGATCATGCTCCAGGCGGGACCGACGGCCACGCCCTGTTCCTCAAGGGCGGCCCAGATGCGGTTGCGCACACGGTCTTTGCCGGTATTGCGCCCCGCCCAGCGGCCTTGCTGTGTCGTTTGCGCCTCAGGCATGGACAGGCGCCTCCGAGATGGCCGCCTCGAGCGCGGCAGAAGGCGTCGCCCAGCCAACGATGCCGCCCTGCGCCACCATCATCTCGATGGCGGCCTGCTTGAAATCAGCAAAATAGCTTTCCGTCGCATCCTCCACCAGCAGGCATTCATAACCGCGATCATTGGCCTCGCGCATCGAGGTCTGCACACAGACTTCCGTGGTGACGCCGGTAAAGAGGAGATGCGTGACGCCCTTATTATCGAGGATCGACTGGATGTCGGTGCCGAAGAACATGCCCTTGCCGGGCTTGTCGATCACCACCTCGCCGGCCACCGGCTTTAAAGCATCAACGATCTGGTTTCCCGGCTCACCTCGCACCAGAAGCCGGCCCATAGACCCGGCTTCACCGATCTTCAGCGGCGCATCGCCGCGCGCGATTTTGGAGGGCGGGCAGTCGGAAAGGTCAGGCAGATGCGCCTCGCGGGTATGGACAACCGGCCAGCGCTTGCGGCGGAAGAGTTCGAGCAGCTTTGATATGACGGGAATGATGGCTTCCAGCCGGGTCACATCATTGCCGAGCGCATCGCCGAAACCGCCCTTCTCGATAAAATCGCGCTGCATGTCGATAACGACAAGCGCAGTGCGGCCGGGAATGAAGGGATAGGCGTAAGGCCGGGCGGGAACGGGGATCGTCGTCGGCATGGTCATGATGGTCTGCCCTCAATGTCCGGCCATGTGCTGGCCAATCGTGTTGCGGTCCGTCGCTTCGGTTGCGGCGACATAGGTGATCGTGCCCCCGGACATCACCGCCACGCGGTCTGCCAGTTCGAGGATTTCATCGAGATCCTCCGAGACCAGTAACACGGCCGCCCCCCGGTTGCGCGCTTCCATGATCTGGCTGCGGATATCGGCGACGGAGGCGAAATCCAGCCCGAAACAGGGATTGGCAACGATCAGCACATCCACATCGCCCGAGAGTTCGCGCGCCAGAACCGCGCGCTGCACATTACCGCCCGACAGCGTCTCGATCGGCGCATCCGGCGATGTCGTTTTCACGCGGTAACGGGCAATCAGTTCCTCGGCCTTTGAGCGCATCGGCCCTTTCGACATCCACCAGCCAAGGCTTGCAATCGGCGGCTTGTCGAAGGAGCGGAAGGCGATGTTTTCAGCCACGCTCATGCGCGGCACGGTGGCGTTCTTCAGCGGCTCCTCCGGCAGGCCGAACACGCGAAACCGGTCGAAATTGCCGCGTTTCGGGGTAAACACCTCGCCGCGAATGGTGATTTCGCCATCGGTCAGCGGCCGCTGGCCGGCCAGCGTTTCCACCAGCGCGCTCTGCCCGTTGCCGGACACGCCGGCCACGCCGACGATTTCACCGCCACGGATCTTGAGGTTCACCCCCTGAATGGCGGGAAGGCCCGCATCGTCTTCGGCGCAGAGACCGGCCAGCTCCAGCACCAGCGGCTGCTCGGCAAGCGTGGCGCGGGTGGCGCGCTCGCGCACCTGCGTATCGCCGATCATCATGCGGCTCATCTCTTCGACGCTTGCCGTCTTTGCGTCCCCCTCGCCCGTCAGACGCCCGCGCCGCAGCACGGAGAAACGGTCACAGAAACTTTTCACCTCGCGGAACTTGTGGGAAATCATCAGCACGGTGATCTCGCCACGCTCGCACATGCCGTGCAGAAGGCCGAGCATCTCGTCGGCCTCGCCCGGCGTCAGCACCGAGGTCGGCTCGTCGAGGATCATGAAACGCTGGTCGAGGTAGAGCAGTTTGAGAATTTCAAGCTTCTGCTTTTCACCGGCAGAGAGTGATGACACCTGCGCATCAAGGGTCACCCGGAACGGCATGGTTTCCATGAAGGCATCGAGCGCCCGGCGCTCCCGCGCCCAGTTGATGACGGAGGGCGTATCGGCGCGGGAAATAACGAGGTTTTCCGCCGCCGTCAGGCAGGGCACAAGGGTAAAATGCTGGTAGACCATGCCGATACCGTGGGCGCGCGCATCGCGTGGCGAACGGATTATCACTTCCTGCCCGTCAAGCTGCACCTTGCCTTTGTCAGGAGAATAAAATCCCATGATGCATTTGACCAACGTCGATTTGCCCGCGCCGTTTTCGCCGAGCAGTGCGTGGAAGGAGCCGGCGGCGACATCAATGGAGACATCGCCAAGGGCGGTGAAGGTGCCAAACGTCTTGGTCATGCCCGTGGCCGACAGCGAGGGCGCCTTTCGGGCAGACGGGAATTCGAGAGGCAATGCGCTCATGCTTTCTCTCCATGTCTTGGGCCGGGGATCTCAGCGGTTCTGCGGGCGATGACGGCGACAGGCCCGCCGCCATCGGGTCCCTGATGTTCGGCGCCACCAGATACAAAAATCTGCGCGGTGCCGACCATGCCGGACAAAACACCGGCGACGAAGGCGCGGGCATGCCGGGTGGCGGAAATATCGCTATCGTCAAGCATGGTATGGCGGTCGCCGCGCAGCGTGCCTGATGTGCCGGGCTCAGCCTTGGCCAGCAGGGCGACGAAATCCGCCGCGCGGCCGATGCCAAGACGCTCCAGCATGGCGCGGAAAGGCTCGACATGGATGGCATCCACCATCACCGCATGATCGACGGTGAGCGGCCCGGTCCAGTCGCGGCTCATGCCGAGAACGACGATCTCGTGGTTTTCCAGTTCGACACCGGCCGAGGTGCTGGCGCGTGACGACCAGAGGGACAGGTCGCGGCAGATGAGGCCCTCATCGAAGGCATCGATGGACAACTCCCCCAGCGCCACGGCCACGCCCAGCGCCGAGGCGCCGCGCGAAAAGCCCATGGATTTCAGCGTATCGCGGGTGGTGACAGTCAACCCTTCCCGCGTGGCGCGGCTGATGCGTTCGGCCGTCAGCAGCGGGCATTTGATCTGGACGAAATGCACGTCGGCGGGATCGGTAATGCCGGCATCGGCCATTGCCGCGCGCACGCCTTCCGCCACCATCGCCACCTGGCTCAGCGTGCCCAGATGCTCGGGCCGAAGATTTTCCGTGAGTGCCGAGCCGATGGCAAGCGAAGAGGTGCCGCTCTTCGAAGAGTGGCCTTCCCGCCGTTCCAGCACCAGAAGATGCGGCGACAGCGCCCCTTCCGTGCCGCCGGACATGACATAGGCGATTGTGTTCACCGCCTCTGCGGGTAGATGCCGGGTGAGTTCCGCCTTCAGCGCCTGCACGGAAAAGGCGCGGGTGAAATCGTTGACGCAGCCATTGCCCTCGGTCTTGCCGAGGATCGCAACGATGCCGCCTGGCATGATCTCCCCCGTCTCGATGGCATGGGTAAGCCCGCTCACATCGTCGGGAGACGCCGTTGCGATCCGATGGACTTTTGCTTCCCGCATCAGGGCCTCCGCCATCAGGCGAGCGCCTTGATGAAATCGGAAGAGTTCGACACCGCGCCAAACACCCCGCCCTGCATCTTGATCATGTCGATGGCGGCGAGATGATTTTCGCGCTTGGTGGCCGCGCAGCAATCCTCCAGCAGCAGGCATTCGTAACCGCGGTCATTGGCATCGCGCATGGTGGTGTGGACGCAGACATCGGTGGTGACGCCTGTGAGCACGATGTTGCGGATGCGTTTCGTCTGCAGCACCAGTTCCAGATCGGTCGCGAGAAACGAGCCTTTGCCGGGCTTGTCGATGATCGCCTCGCCCGCTTCCGGCTGCAGTTCGGGGATGATTTCCCAGCCCGGTTCACCGCGCACCAGAATGCGCCCGCACGGCCCCTGATCGCCAATGCCGGCGCCGATGCGCTGCGAGCGCCAGCGCTTGTTGGCCGGAAGATCCGAGAGATCCGGCTTGTGGCCCTCGCGCGTGTGGATGATCGGGTAACCTTTGGCGCGGAGGGCGGCGAGAACGCGGGAAATGGGTTCGATCGGGGCACGAGTCAGCGAAATGTCATAACCCATGCTATCGACATAACCGCCCGGCGCACAAAAGTCCGTCTGCATGTCGATGACGATGAGCGCCGTGTTGTGCGGTCCCCAATCCCCATCGAACGGCCAGGGATAGGGATCGGCGGCGAGTGTTTTTCCGCCGGGGACCAGGGCGTTGGCGATGCGTTCGTCGAGCGTGTTCATCTGAAGGCCTCACTTGGTAATAGACAGTTCGCCCGGCGCCTCACGCGCGGCAGCCTTCGAACGGGCGGACGCAATCATGATGAAGAGCGTGAGGATGTAAGGGGCGGCGTTGAAGAAATAATAGCCTTGGGAAATACCGACCGATTGCAGCGAAGGCCCGAGCGCGCCGGCAGCCCCGAACAGGAGGGCGGCCAGAATGCAGCGCAGCGGCCCCCAGCGGGCAAAAATGACCAGCGCCACCGCCATCAACCCCTGGCCAGATGACAGGCCCTGGTTCCACGAACCCGGATAATAAAGCGACAGGAAGGCCCCGCCGATGCCGGCCATGAAACCGCCGATCGCCGTTGCGATGAAACGCACCAGATCGACCGAAACGCCCATGGCCTTTGCCGCCGGTGCGCTATCGCCGGTCATGCGAATGATGAGGCCGAAGCGGGTATTGCGAAACGCCCACCACATCAGGAGCGCCAGCGCCACGCCGACGAAGAAAAGCGGGTTCACCTCCAGCGCCTGGGCAAGGCGCGGATCGCCGGTCCAATCGCCAAGCGCAATGGCTTCGAGCCGCGGTGCCTGCGGCTGGATGTACGGCTTGCCGAAAAAGAAGGCGAGACCGGTGCCAAAACTCAAAAACGCAATGCCGATGGCGATGTCGTTGACCTTCGGCAGCTTGCAGATGAAGCCATGCAGCGCCCCGAGCACGAGACCGGCGCAACCGCCAAAAAACACGCCCGCCCACGGGTTTCCCGTGAGATAGGAGGCGGCGTAGGCCACCATCGCACCCAGCACGAGGCTGCCCTCCAGCCCGAGATTGATGCGGCCGGATTTCTCCGTCAGGCATTCCCCGAGCGCCACGAACATGAAGGGCGTCGAGACACGGATGGCACCGCCGAGCATGGCGATGAGGGCGGTGACAAGGGCGCCGTCGCTGATGGTTCCGCTCATGTGCGTTCCTCCACGCTTTTCGGCTGGAAAAAGGGAATGCGGCCGTAAAAGGTTTCGCTGGTCAGGAGGACCACGAAGATGAGGCCCTGCAGCACGAGAACGGTCGCATCCGGCATGCCCATGCGCCGCTGGATGACACCGCCGGCCGCCGCCAGCGCGCCGAACAGGATGGCGACCGGAATGACGGCAAGCGGCACCTGGCGGGCGAGAAAGGCAACGAGAATGCCGGTAAAGCCATACCCCGCCACCAGCGAGGCATTGGCTTGCCCGTGAACGGCCGCCACTTCATAAAAACCGGCAAGACCGGCGCAACCGCCGGCGAGCACACAGCAGAGGACGATGAGCTTGCCGACGGGCAGCCCTTGCGCAAGGGCGGCCCGCGCATTGCCGCCGGTGACGCGGGCGGCAAACCCAAACGTGGTGCGCGTCATCAGCACATGCAGGATAATGGCGAGGATGAGGCCGGCGGCCAATCCCCAATGCACCTGCGTGCCCGGAATGGCGCCGATACGATAGGCATCGCCGATCGGCATGGTCGAGGGCTTGTTGGCAGAGGCCGGATCCCGCAGCGCGCCCTCCACGAAAAAATTCATCGTGGCAATGGCGATATAAGACAGAAGCAGCGACGAGATGGTTTCGTTGACGCCCCGATAATAGCGCAGCCAGCCCGCAAGACCGATCCAGACGCCGCCGGCGAGCATCGCGGCAAGCGCCATCACGGGAAGCGTGAGGAACGGCGGCACGCCGGCTGTCACCAGCGGAATGGCAATCGCTGCCGCCCCAAGCCCGCCCAGCACCAGTGCCCCCTCGCCACCGATCATGGTGAGCCCGATACGGGCGGGAATGGCAAAGGCAAGGCCGGTGAGGATCAATGGTGCTGCCCGTTGCAGCGAGTTCTGGAAGGAAAAGCTGGAGCCGAAACCGCCGACCCAGATCAGCTGGAAGAACAGCGCCGGCGATTTTCCGAGGCTGAGAAGAAACAGCGAAAACAGCGCCGCAGACACCAGCAGCGCTGCAACCGGGATAAAGATGGATTCGGCAAATTTCAGCGTGCCGACGCTGGGTCGGCGCTTCATGAACGCCCCCGAAAGAGGTTGAACCGTCATGTCTGCCACTTGCACGCTCCTCTCACCGGAAATCTGCCCGGAGGATGGGTGAAACCGACTTTTAAGGGCCGGTCCTGCTGGGGCCACCCTGCCGCAGGGGGACCCCGTTTGCGCTGCGTCAAGAAGGGATCGACTTTGCGCCCTTCTCCCGGACGTTGGCGGTGATGGCACAAGGCGGAAGGCCCCTCCCCAACCCCTCCCCGCAAGGGGGAGGGGCTAACCTGCCGCACCGCCGCCGGCCCAAAATTGGGGCATGGCGGCTCCGCTTGTCTTCTCCCCCCTTGTGGGGGAGATGGCCGGCAGGCCAGAGAGGGCCTTCACCTATATCCAATCGCCATTGCGTCCACGCGCTGAGAGTATCAGGTGATCGAACCCTGCACGCCGTCCAGCAGCCAGTTCATGCCGTCGAGATAGGGGTCGTAATTGTCATAGGTCTTGTCGACGACGACCTTGCCCTGGTTGTCCTTCAGCGTGCCCTTGTAGATCGGGGCGCCGCCCTTCAGTGCTGCGATGGCGGCATCGGCAGCCTTCTTGGCCGCGTCCGTGGCACCGGCGCCGTAAGGCGTGGAGCGCAGCATGTCCTTGTCGTAACCGCCAACCAGAAAGTTCGGCAGGGTCTTCTTGGCGGCGATATCGGCGGCAAACGACTTGTAGATCGTTTCCCACTTGTATTCGGCGCCGGTGATGAAGCCTTTTGGCGCAAGCGGCGCCTGCGAAGCGTTGTGGCCGAGCGACTTGACACCACGGGCTTCCGCCGTCTCGATCACCACCTTCGGGCTATCGACATGGCAGGTGATGACATCGCAGCCGGCATCAACCAGCGCGTTGGTGGCTTCCGCCTCGCGCACCGGCAGCGACCAGTCGCCGGTGAAGATGACGCGCACGGTGGCGGCCGGATTGACCGAACGGGCGCCGAGCAGAACCGAATTGATGTTGGAGAGAACGGAAGGAATGGGCTTTGCCGCGACGAAGCCGATCTTGCCTGATGCCGACGACAGGCCTGCCGCCACGCCGTTCACATAATGCGCCTGGTTGAGATAGGGGAAATAGGAGCCGGCATTTTTCGGATCCTTGTCCTTCGACCAGAGCGGCGCCGCATGGCGGAACTCGACGGCCGGATATTTCTTGGCCATGTCGACGACGAAGGGATTATAATACCCGAAGGACGTCGCAAGGATCAGGTTTGCGCCATCCAGATTGATCATGGACTCGATCGACTTGGAAACGGCATCCGTTTCCGGCACGTTTTCCTCTTCGATGACGGTGACGCCGGAGACACCCTTCAGCGCGGCAGCAGCCACCGCATGCGCCTGGTTCCAGCCGAAATCATCGCGCGGGCCGACATAAACGATGCCGACGGTAACGGCGGCTTCGGCGCTCGCCATGCGCATCGGCAGGGTTGTTGCAGCAGCACCGGCAAGGCCAGCCTTGATCAGCGCGCGGCGAGACAGTTCGTATCGAGACATTGGCACTCCCCTTGTTTTTGCTTCAACCCCGTCCGGGTCTTCGCAAAGAACAATGCAAAGGGCATGCCATGCGCTTTATGCCGGCCAAGCACTTGAAATCATTTGTGTGGCGGCAAATGCACCATCTGCTTTGTCTTGATTATATATTCATCATTATTTATAACTTGATTAAATAATAATCATACTTGATCCGATTGCATACAACGAAAGCCGCCACTGACGCATGTGCCTGGAACCGGGAGAGCGGGCAGCCGTGCGCTTCCCCCTCTCCTTCAAAAGCTCGAAAACACTCAACCGCGCGTCAGCACCGCAAAGGATTCATAAGGCTGCAGCGTCATGCTGCCCTTCACCTCGGAGACCGGACCATAGTTCCAGACGAGCGCCTCGCCCCGGGTTTCCAGCTCAGTGGGGACTTCAAGTTCAAGCGGTTTGCCGCTGAAGCTTGCAATCACCGTCACCCGCTCGCCTTCCAGCGTTCGCGTATAAACGAAGACGTCCGGATGCCGGTCAAGGAAGGACTGGTAGCTGCCATAGACGATGACGTCATGGCTCTTGCGAAGCGCAATCAGCTTTGCGTGGTGATGGAAAACGGAGTTCTCATCGGCAAGCGCGGCGTGCGCGTTGATCTGCCGGTAATTGGCGTTTACCGCAATCCACGGCGTGCCGCTGGTAAAGCCCGCCTGCGGTCCGTCGCTCCACTGCATGGGCGTGCGGGCATTGTCGCGGCTGTTTTCGTTGGCGCCCTTGATGAAGTTTTCTTCCGAAAGCCCGGCCTCGATGTTCAGCCGATGCATGTTCAGCGTCTCGATATCCCGGTATTGCGAAATACTCTCGAACGGCACATTCGTCATGCCGATTTCCTCGCCCTGATAGATATAGGGCGTGCCCTTCATCAGGTGCAGCACGGTTGCCAGCGTCTTTGCCGAGTGAAGCGGGAAATTGCGGTCGTCGCCGTAGCGGGACACGGCGCGCGGCAGATCGTGATTGCCCCAGAACAGCGAATTCCAACCATCCTGCGAAAGCGCATGCTGCCATTTTGTAAAGGCGGCCTTCAAGCCGACGAGATCGAAGGGTTTCGAGCGCCATTTGCCAAAGGTTTCGTCCCAGCGCTGCGTCACATGCTCGAACTGGAAGACCATGGAAAGCTCGCCGCGATCCCGCCCGGAATAAAGCAGCGCAGAGCCTGGCGTCACGCTCCAGGTTTCGCCCACCGTCAGAACATCGCGATGGCCAAAGGTTTCCCGGTTCATCTCCTGGAGATAGTCGTGCAGATGGGCACCATCGCTGGTGATGCCGGCATCCACTTGCTTGCCGATGAGGTCGATCACATCCATGCGAAAACCGGCAATGCCGCGATCGAGCCACCAGTTCATCATGCGGTAGACTTCTGCCCGCACCTTCGGGTTCTCCCAGTTGAGATCCGGCTGGCGGCGGGAAAACAGGTGCAGGTAATATTGGCCCGTCGCCTCGTCCAGCGTCCAGGCAGGACCACCGAAATTAGACTGTAGCGGGTTCGGCACGCCGCCATCCTCTGCCGGATCACG
The DNA here is from genome assembly GCF_058242805.1 of Neorhizobium sp. PAMB6716. Lineage (NCBI taxonomy): Bacteria > Pseudomonadati > Pseudomonadota > Alphaproteobacteria > Hyphomicrobiales > Rhizobiaceae > Neorhizobium > Neorhizobium sp. PAMB6716. The sequence goes on along the minus strand of NZ_JBZAYW010000002.1, from coordinate 153,680 downwards.
CCAGATGTAGAAATCGCGAAACGGATTGTCGCGAGATTTGCGGGCGTCAACAAACCATGCATGTTCATCCGAGGTGTGATTGACGACGAGGTCGAGCAGGATGCCGATGCCACGCTCTTTTGCGGCCGCCAGAAGACGGTCGAAATCCTCAAGCGTGCCGAATTCCGGTGCGATATCCTGATAGTCGGAGATATCGTAGCCATTGTCATCCATGGGTGACTTGAAGATCGGCGAGAGCCAGATGACGTCGATGCCGAGCTTTTCCAGATAATCCAGCTTCGAAATGATACCGGGGATATCACCGATGCCATCGCCGTTACTGTCGGCAAAGCTGCGCGGATAGATCTGGTAGACGGTGGCGGAGTGCCACCATTTGCGCGGCAGAACGCCGGCTTGCGGCAGATGATGCGTCACCTCAGGCATGGATGTCTCCTCTTTGATCCTCTCCAGCATGTAGGGAGGTTTTCGGGAACATCACCCCCCGGGCGGCTGTTCGATCCCTATCGACGAACGATCCGAGGAGGTTCACCATGAACAGCAAGCTTCCCCCCGTGCCCGGCGACAACCGCAGCCCGAAGGGGCCGGGCGAACCGGCACAGGCCGACCTCAACGAAGCCGCGGCCGCGGACCCCAAGGCCAACAATTTCGACAAGCAGGGCCAGCAGGGCAATTCAAAGGTCAACACCACCCATCAGGGCTATCAGCAGGACCGATAGGAGCGCGATGATGAGCACATCCACCAAACATCCGAACACCATCCGCCAAGGCGGACCGGGTTCCTCCGACCAGAACGCCAAGGCGCCACTCGATCTGCGCAAGCCGCCGGCGGATTCGGACAACGGCGCAACTGCCAAGGTCTCCGGCGGTGGTGGCGAGCGTGACCATCACCACAGCCATGATCCGGCCGCCAAGGGCGGCACGTCGCACGGCTGATCTTCAGACCGATGTAACGCCCGTGCAGGTGCCGGTGGCGCCTTGCGCGGGCGTTGCCTTATCTATTCGGCGGCGGCGCGGGCGATGGGCTTCCGCATGTCGCCGCTGTCGCGGCTGCGCAGGTGCCAGGAAAATGCCTCTTCCAGAAGATGCGGCGTATGGCCACCGCGGGCGACGGCGCGGTCGAAATAATCCTGCAGCTCGGCGCGGTAGCTCGGATGCACGCAATGGGCGATGATCTTTTGAGCCCGTTCGCGTGGAGCAAGTTCGCGCAGATCCGCCAAACCGTTTTCCGTCACGATGATATCGACGTCATGCTCGGTATGATCGACATGGGCGACCATCGGCACCACCGAGGAAATGCGTCCGCCCTTGGCGAGCGACTTCGTGACGAAAATGGAAATGTAGGCATTGCGGGCAAAATCGCCGGAGCCGCCGATGCCGTTCATCATCTGCGTGCCGTTGACATGGGTAGAGTTCACATTGCCGTAGATATCCACCTCCAGCGCCGTGTTGATGCCGATAACGCCGAGACGGCGGATGACTTCCGGATGGTTGCTGATCTCCTGCGGGCGCAGCACCAGCCGGTCTTTATAGCGCTCGAAATTGCCGTAGACGCGGGCGCTGCAGGCCGACGACAGCGTGATGGACGAGCCCGACGCGAAGGAGAGCTTGCCGGCATCGAAAAGATCAAACGTGCTGTCCTGCAGCACTTCGCTGTAAAGGCGTAAGTGGTGGAACGGCCCGTCCGACAGCCCCGCCAGAACGGAATTCGCAATCGTGCCGATGCCGGCCTGCAAGGGATTGAGCGTCAGGTCCAGCCGGCCGAGCCTCACTTCATCCTCGAAGAAGGCAATCAGGTGATCGGCAATCACCTGCGTTTCGGCATCCGGCGCCTCGATGGTGGAAAAGCTGTCATGCTCGTGGGTGATGACGATCGCGGCGATCTTGTCGGGATCAACAGGGATATAGGGCAAGCCGGCGCGCGTATCGCAGGCCACCACCGGAATGGCCTCGCGCGTCGGGCGTTTCGTCGGGATATAGATGTCGTGCAGGCCTTCGAGGTCGAGCGACTGCGACAGGTTGATCTCGATGATGATCTTCTTGGCAAGGATCGCAAAGCTTGCGGAATTGCCGATGGAGGTGGAGGGAATGATACCACCGTCTTCGCGGATCGCGGCGGCCTCGATGATCGCGTAGTCGATGGGTCCAAGCTGGTTGGAACGCAGGTGTTCCACGGTTTCGGAAAGATGCTGGTCAATGAACATCACCTCGCCGCGATTGATGGCCGCGCGCAGCGTCGCATCCGTCTGAAACGGCATGCGACGCGCCAGCACATGCGCTTCCGTCAGCATCCGGTCGATATCATGGCCGAGCGACGCGCCGGTCAGAAGCGTGATCTGGAAGGGATCGGTCTTTGCCCGCGCCGCCATGGCAAGCGGCACGGCCTTGGCATCGCCGGCGCGGGTAAACCCGCTCATACCGATGATCATGCCATCGCGGATGAGGCTTGCAGCCACTTCAGGGCTTACGATCCGGTCCATAAGGGAGGGGCGTCTGATACGGTCTTCAAGCATGGCCTTGCGTCCTGGCGTTTCATCAAAAGTCCTCCCGACGCCAAACCTAGTGGCCGATCATGGCTGCGCCTTGACCGAAATCAAGCGCGCCCTCGGGATCAGGGAATGAAACGGCGCCTCTTGCGCCGCTCAGCCTGCCGCGCGCCGGTGTCCCGCCTGCTCGATCATGAACAGCACCACGCCCAAAATGCCGAGCAGGCTGCCGAAGGCGGCGGTGCCGGTCCAGCCGCCATAGTGATAGGTGAGCGTGCCGAGCGTCGAGCCGATGGCGCCGCCGATGAAGGCTGAGGTCATGTAGATGGCGTTGAGGCGGCCGCGCTTTTCCGGCGCGATGGCAAAGATGATGCGCTGGCTGACGATCTGGTTTGCCTGCACGCCCGCATCGATGAGGACAGCGCAGAGGCCAAGAAGAACAAGAGCACCGGCTGCCACCGCATAACCGCTCGCTGCAAAAAACACCGCAAGCCCCACCATGGCCGTGACCGACAGCAGTCGCCCAAACCCGCGATCGGCAAGCCGCCCGACAATGGGTGCGGCAAGCGCGCCGCCGGCACCGGCCAGCGCAAAAAGGCCGATCTGGTGCTGACCAAGGTCAAAACGTTCCGACAGCGCAAAGGGGATGGCCGTCCAGAACAGGTTGAAGGCGCAGAACACGATGGCCTGATAAAGCGAGCGCCAGCGCAGCACCGGCGTCTCCCGGATGAGCGTGCCCATGGATCCCAGGATCTGCGGATAGGTCATGCCGCTCTGCGGCTGCTGACGCGGCATCATCTTCGCAAGTGAAAGTCCGATCACCGCCATCAGCCCCGCAGACACGAAAAAGATCGCCCGCCAGCCAAAACTTGCCGCCACAAACAACGAAACGGGCCGCGCCAGCATGATGCCGGTCAAGACGGCGGCCATGACATTGCCGACGACGCGACCGCGTTTTGCAATCGGAACCCGGTGGGCGATGAAGGGGATCAGCACCTGCGCGCCGGTGGAGCAGACGCCGATGAGGAAGGAGGCGAGCACGAAGGGGAGAACGGCGCTGGAGAGCCCCATGCCGACAAGGCCAAGCATGGTGATGGTGAGCGTGATCAGCACCAGGCGCTTGTTTTCCACGAGATCGGCGAGCGACACCAGGAAGAACAGGCCGATGCCGTAGCCGATCTGCGTGACGGAGGTGAGCGCACCGGCAAAATCGGCGTTAATGCCGAGGTCGGCGGCAATCTCGCTCACCAGCGGCTGGGCATAATAGATATTGGCGACGAGCGAACCCGCCGCCAATCCGATGATGGAGATCAACGCCGCCGAAGGGGCTTCCGGCTCTGCCTCCACCGTTTCGGAACGAGGCGGAGCGTTCAAACCTTCGGAGCGTTGGTCCATCATGTGTTTCAGGCCTTCGGCAGCGTTGCCATGTCGATCACGAAGCGGTAGCGCACGTCGCTCTTGATGACGCGCTCATAGGCTTCGTTGATATCCTTGATGTCGAGCAGTTCGATTTCCGGCAAGATGTCGTGCTTGCCGCAGAAGTCCAGCATCTCCTGCGTTTCCTTGATAGAACCGATCATCGAGCCGGCCAGCGTGCGGCGCCCGCCGATCAGCGAGAAAGCATGCACCGGCACCGGATTTTCCGGAACGCCGAGCAGAACCATCGTGCCATCGACCTTCAGGAGCGACAGATAGGCGTTCCAGTCGATCTCGGCGCTGACGGTGCAGAGGATAAGATCGAATGTGCCGGCGAGCGTCTTGAATGTTTCCGCGTCCGATGTCGCGTAATAGGCGGTGGCGCCGAAGGCGAGGCCATCGTCTTTTTTCGACAGGCTCTGCGAAAGCACGGTCACATCAGCACCCATGGCCGCGCCGATCTTGACGCCCATGTGGCCGAGGCCGCCCATGCCGATGACGGCGACCTTCTTGCCGGGACCGGCCTTCCAGTGGGCGAGCGGCGAGTAAAGCGTGATGCCGGCGCAGAGCAGCGGGGCTGCGCGGTCAAGCGGCAGGTTTTCCGGGATGGAGAGGACATACCCTTCCTTCACCACCATGCTGTCGGAATAACCGCCATAGGTCGGCGTGGTGCCATCGGCTTCGTAGGCATTGTAGGTGCCGACAAGGCCCGGCTGATACTGTTCGGTGTCGAGGTCGCGGCTTGCGCAATGAACGCAGGAATCCACGAAGCAGCCAACACCGACGTGATCGCCGACCTTGAATTTCGTCACATTGGGGCCGACGGCCGTGACGATGCCGGCGACTTCATGACCGGGTACCATCGGATAGATCGAACCGCCCCATTCGTTGCGGGCCTGGTGGATATCCGAGTGGCAGACGCCGCAATATTTGATGGAAATGACAACATCGTCCTCGCGCGGCTCGCGGCGCTCAAAGGTGAACGGTTCGAGCGGCTTGGACGCATCGGTTGCCGCATAGCCTCGTGCAATAGCCATGATGATAACCTTTCAATGGGGTGGACCAGTAGACTGATCAGGGAGTGACAGACTTCAAACTGGAAACGGCTCCGCAGACGGGAGCCGTTCCTTCTCATAGCGCGGGGGCGTCTGAATCGGTTTGTTCGATCTGCCGGAATTCTTGCACGATCCTCCGGCAGTCGCTGCAAATCCCGCTTGTCAGTAGGGAAGGCCGACGTAATTTTCGGCCATGGCGGTGGAGGCAGCCTTGGAATGGGTGAGATAATCCAGTTCCGCCTCCTGGATCTTCTGGCCGAATTCGCCGGTGTCGGGAAAACGATGCATCAGCGTGGTCATCGACCAGGAGAAGCGTACCGATTTCCACACCCGCTTCAGCGCGCGTTCGGAATAAACATCGATACCGGCATTGGATTTTTCACCATAATGCTCGCGCAAGCCTTCGAACAGGTAGAACACGTCGCTCGCGGCAAGGTTGAGGCCCTTGGCGCCGGTCGGCGGCACGATGTGGGCGGCATCGCCAACGAGGAACATCCGCCCGAAGCGCATCGGCTCGGCAACGAACGACCGCAGCGGCGCAATGGACTTTTCAAACGACGGACCCGTCACCATCGCTTCGGCATGTTCTGCCGGAAGCCTGCGACGCAACTCGTCGAAGAAGCGTTCGTCCGACCAGTTCTCGACCTTGTCATCGAGGTCACATTGCACATAATACCGGCTTCGGGTTTCCGAGCGCATGGAACACAGCGCAAAGCCGCGCGGATGGTTGGCATAGATCAGCTCGTGGCTGACCGGCGGAATATCGGCGAGGACGCCGAGCCAGCCGAAGGGATAAACTTTCTCGAAATTCTGGATGGCCTTTTCCGGCACCGATTTGCGGCTGACGCCATGAAAACCGTCGCAACCGGCGATGAAATCGCAGTCGATCCGCTGTTTGACGCCGTTCTTGTCGAAGGTCACGTAGGGGGCGCTGCCGTCAAAGCCGTGCGGTTCGACGTTCTGGGCATCATAAATGGTCATGGCGCCCGAGCCTTCGCGCGCCTCCATGAGATCGCGCGTCACCTCGGTCTGGCCGTAGACCATGACCTTCTTGCCGGTGAGGCCAAAGAGATCGATGCGATGGTCGCGCCCGTCGAAAGCCAGCGAATAACCGTCATGCGGCAGGCCTTCGGCATGCATGCGCTTGCCCGCCCCTGCCTCGTCCAGCAGCCCGACCGTGCCCCATTCCAGCACGCCGGCGCGCACGCGACCCAGAATGTAATCCTTGCCCACGCGGTCGACGATGATGTTGTCGATGCCGGCCTTGGTGAGAAGCTGGCCCAGCAGAAGGCCGGACGGACCGGAGCCGATGATCAGTACCTGTGTGCGCATTTCAAATCCTCCCGAATTTACATTTGTCAGGAGAATTGCCCGCCACAGGGCCGTCAAACAATGGACATTCCAGGCCAGTTCTGGGACAAAACGCACATGCTCGAGGAGGTGCATGCCGTGTCTACGATACCGACTTACAAATTGTATGGCGAACAACCCGCCGATGACAGGGAATTTTGGGTGCATTGCGAAACGATTGTCTCGCGCAGCAGCGGATACCGCTTCGAAATCGGCCTGCACCGGCATGAGAGCTTTCTGCAGTTTCTGTACATTCGAAGCGGCTCCGGCGATGCGCTCTTGCCTTCGGGTACCGTTGTCCTGCGCCCCCCTTGCGTGATTGCGGTGCCGCCGGGGCCGGTGCATGGCTTTCGCTTTTCGCCTGACATCGACGGCCTTGTGCTGACGCTGGTGCCGGAGCGGATGGGGGGCAATCTCGGCGGTCCGCAGACGCCGCTGTCGGATGCCCTGGTGATTGCGCTTGCGGCGGACACCCCCGACACGGCCTATCTGGAAGCCACCTTCTTTCGCATCGCCGCCGAATACGAGGCGCAACGGCCGGCACGTGATGAACTTCTGGAGGCGCATGTCGCAACGGTGGTGCTGCTGCTCGGCCGGCTGATCATGCCCTCCCCCCACGGCACGGTGCCGGATCTGTCTCACCTGCGCGTGCGGGCGCTGAAGGACCTCATCCTTCGGCATCACCGCGAGCAGCTGACGGTGCAAGCCTATGCGCGCATGCTCGGCCTTTCCCCGACCCATCTCAACCGTGCGGTACGCCAGGTCACAGGCAAGACGGCGCATGACCTTGTGATGGAACGCTCGATCGAGGAGGCCAGGCGGGCACTGGTCTTTACCGGCCACAGCATCCAGCATATCGCCGAAAACCTGGGTTTTTCCGACCCCGCCTATTTTTCCCGCTGCTTTCGCCGCTGCACCGGGCAGACGCCGCGCGGCTTTCGCGACGAAGAACGGCTGCGGCTGCGGAACAAAGACGACGACACTTCGGTTTAAGCTGCAGATCCTTTCACCGAAACGGAGAATGCACCAATGACCGAACACCTCCAGGAAGCTGCCAGCAACGGAACGCTCGAGGTTGGCGGCGGCCAGTCGAATGTCGGCTATAAGCTGACGGCCACCCGCGAACACGACAACGCGGTGCGGGTGAAAATTTCCGTGATGGCGCCGCGCGATTGGCTTCTCAAACAGGGTTTTGAGCATGATGCGACCCTGGTGCGCCAGGGTGGCGCACGCCTGCCCATCATCTTCGACGGCAAGCTGGATGTGGATGACAGCATTTCCGTCTCGCTCGACGCCAGCGACACGATCTGCCCGTCGATCGATGATGCGCGCCAGAAATTCCCGGAACTCGGCCAGATGGCCGACTGATCAGGGTTCGGTAAAACCGGTCGGCCGGATAGTGAGTGATCCGGCCGCCGGATCGGCCTCAAACAGCAGACCGCCAGCGGTGCGCGATTGGGCAGGCGCATAGTCGAACGTCACTTCCGATATTTCCGGCTCGGCTCCTTCACGCCTCAACATACCTTGCACATGGACCGCGGCGGCAGTGGAGGCCGAGCGGTTTTCAAGGTCGAAATCCACGCGGAAATAGCGGCCGGCCTTCTCGATCCCCTTGATTTCAATCTCCAGCTGCGGCGGCGGCGTATCCTCCAAAAACGCTTCGCGCGCCATCCAGGCAATCAGGAAAATGATCAGCACGGCCGAGATGAGGCCGGACAACCATTCGACCGGACCCGGCGTCTGCTGTTCCATGTGGCTGTGATCCTTGCGACTGGTAATCGTCACGCGTTGGCTTCCTTCATAAAACCAGCCGGGCGGAGGCAGCACCCACCGCACCTGGGAAATTGAGCACGACCATCGACATCATCGCTTGCGTCCAGCCCGTGTCGTCAAGACGGCCGAAGGTCCAGAGCACGTAAAGGCTGATCAACGAGGTCACCACATAACCGGGCAGCGTGAAGCGCACCAGCGCATGCCAGTTGGGCGTGCGCTCATCCAGCTGGTGGGTGCCTCGAAAGGCCACCGCATAAACAAAGCCATGCATGAGCGCGATGGACACGAGAATGGCTGCAAGGCTGTGCCATGGCGTCATCTTGTAGGAAATCAGGATGATTTCTTCGGTGGGCGCGACGTTGAGGCTTAAGAACAGCGCGCCGACACCCATCATGAACAACTCGCCAAAATAGCCGGTGGCCAGTTCATCACCCGTATCGCGAGGCTCCCCCTCTTCTTCTTCATCGTCGCTTTTGCCGCCGAGTTGTGAGCGGCCGAGCATGGCACCGATGCTGGCAGGAACCGATTGCAGCGCCACTTTGCCAAGCCACTCGCTCGGCGTCATGTCCAGCTTGAGGATGCCGAGAAGCAGGAGCACAAGGCCACTTGTGACGATGCCGAGGCCGTAGGCAATAACCGCATCCCGGATCGCTTCGCGCAACGTAAAGGTGCGCTCGAACCCGATGCGGTGCGCCAGAAGCACGAGAAGGGGAATGTTGACCAGAAGCAGAAGCAGCAGGCGCTCGCGCGGCATGCTGAAACCCAGGAACCACAGTTCCATGGTCATCAGCATAGGGATGCCGAATATCAGCGCGCCGGCGGCACCCCGCAAAAGGCCCAGCGTGAATTTCCGCGTCGGGTGCCCCGCCTGCACAGCCTGCATGGCTTATCTGCTCCCGCCGCCGAGACGTGGCGCCGGCTCAACGGCATAATGGCGGTCGGTACGCGTCAAAAGATACACTTCGCGCTCGGGATGTTCGACGATCGCAAATCCCGACGAGCGCAGCATCGCCTCCATCGCGGCGGTGTTGGGAACGAACCAGTTGGTCGGATCGGACGCATACCGTTCCTCAACGAAGAACAACTTTGGATAATCCGGTCGGTCAAACAGGCTCCATTCGGAAAAATCGTAGTTCTCTGCAATGTCAGGAATACGCTCGTCGCCGCGCTGCAGGCACTGGAACAGCATCTCGTTGCCCACAACATGCTCCCACAACAGATCGAGCGCCAGAAGCGGGTGGCGCAGGTGATAAAGCACGCCCATAAAGATCACCAGATCGAAGCGCTCGCCAAGCAACGGCACGTCATAGACGGACATCTGGCGGAATTCGATATCGAGACCGGCCTGTTCGGCGGCAAAGCGGGCCTGCGCCAGATAACGCGGATCGCTATCGATGCCGACGACGCGGCCGGCATTGCGGCGCTTCATTTCCAGCGTGTAGAAGCCGGCATTGCAGCCGACATCAAGCACGCTTCGGCCCTGCAGGTCCTCCGGCAGAACATGCGAAAAGCCCTTCCACTTGAAGGCGGGATAATCGCCCAGAAAATGGTCAGGGGCAGTCTGGATGCCGCCGATGTCCATATTGTGAAACCACGGCCCCAGTTGCTCAATGCGTCGGCGGATCTCCGCCGACGGTGTTCGTCTTGCATCCATCGATCAGGCTCCAAGGCTTAGCGGCACATCCGTCAGCGGCCGTGGCTTGACGACCGGCGGCAGGCCGGCGCGGCGGCGCATTTCTGGCGGCATGGTGGATGAAAACCAGTCCACCGTCTGGCGCAGACCTTCGGCCAGCGCCACACGCGGCTCCCAGCCGAGCAGATCTTTTGCGCGGCTGATGTCGGGACGCCGGCGCTGCGGATCGTCCATGGGCAGCGGATGGTGGACGATGCGCGAACGCGTCGGCACCATGGCCAGCACCATGTCGGCCAGTTCATTGATGGTGAACTCTCCGGGATTGCCGATATTGACCGGCTGGCCCGGATTGGGGTCGACCTCCATCAGCTTGATGAGGCCGGCAACGAGGTCGCTCACGAAGCAGAAGGACCGCGTCTGCTCGCCGGTGCCATAGATGGTCAGCGGCTCGCCCGAAAGCGCCTGCACGATGAGATTGGAGACGATGCGGCCATCGTCCGGCGCCATGCGTGGGCCGTAGGTGTTGAAGATGCGCACGACACGGGCATCGACCCGCTCGGCGCGCAGCATGTCGAAGCTCAGGGCTTCGGCGGCGCGCTTGCCCTCGTCATAACAGGCGCGCGGGCCGGTGCAGCTGACATTGCCGCGGTAATCCTCGCGCTGCGGATGTTCTTCCGGATCGCCATAAACCTCACTGGTCGAGGCCTGCAGGAAGGAGGCGCCGTTTGCCTCGGCCAAGGCCAGAAGATTGCCGGTGCCGACCACGCAGGTCATCATCGTGTGGACCGGATCGGCCTGGTAGGCGGGCGGAGACGCGGCGCAGGCGAGATTGTAGATCTCGTCCACTGGCTCATCCATGGTCTTGAGGTCGCAGATATCCTTTTCGACCATGCGGAAATTCGGATGGTTTTTCAGCGGCAGGATATTGGCTTCCGAGCCCGTCAGATAACAATCGACGGCGATTACCCGGCATCCCCTAGCCAGCAGCGCATCGCAGAGGTGGGAGCCGACAAAGCCGGCACCTCCAGCCACCAGGACCGTTTTGGCCACCGGGACCGTTTTGGATTGTCCGCGTTCTGTTCTTTGCAGCATCTGGTTTCCTCTCTCCTCATGCCGAACTTTTGTGGCTTCAAGCCGAAATCTTCTGGCGCGCCAAATCTGCGCCGGATGCGGTGCGTGCGGGGAGCGCCCGAAGCGCCTCGGCAAGTTCGCGACCGCGCGCTGCACCGGTGTGATGTTCCAGAACCCGGGCGCGCGCCGCCTCTGCAATCCCAAGGCGCCGGCCCTCGTCCAGGCCGGAAAGGGCTGCCACCACATCCTCGCTGTCATGGGCAATCAGCAGTGCTTCGCCATCCGATAACAATTCTGAAAGTCCCGGCCATTCGTCGCTGATGATCGGCGATGCGCAGGCCGCCGCCTCGAACAGGCGCACGCTCGGCGACCATCCGGCCGCAATCATGTCGGCGCGGGTGACATTCAGCGTGAACCGCTGTCGGCTGTAGAACGAGGCATGTTCGGTCGGCGGCAGATGGTCGATGCGCTCGACATTTTCCGGCCAATCGATCGTGTCTGGATATTGCGGGCCGGCGACGACAAACCGCATCTGCGGCAGGCGGCGCGCCGGCTCGATCAGCAGCTTTTCAAGCGTCGGTTGGCGGTCGGGGCTGTAGGTGCCGAGATAGCCGAGATCCCAGACGGGCGCCTCGCCGGTTGGCGCATACCTGTCCGCATCGACGGAGCAATAAAGCGCAAGCGCCTTTGGCGCGCCAAACCGTCGTTCGAGATGGGTGAGGATCGGGCCGCCGGTGAAGGAGAAATAGCCGTCGAACAGCGGGATCTGGCGTTTTGCCAGAAACTCCTCCTCGTCCCGCTCCAGCATGGCAAGTGTCACCGGCGTATCGATATCATAGAAGCAGAGCGTCTTCGGCTGAAGCGCCGCGACCTTGTCGATCAGTTCGCGGCCGGAGGGCACATAGGAACCGATGATGACGGCATCGGCCTTCTGGATGCGCGCGCCGTATTGGCCCAGCATGGCATCGATATCGCCGTAATACTGAAGTTCGCAGAAATCCGGCTGCGGCAGGTCGCGATGCTCTGCATACCAGGGCACGTCGCGCTCCAGAAACAGCACCTTGTGCCCTTCAGCCGAAAGCCCGCGCAGCAGCGCCCGGTAGGTGGTTGCGTGGCCATTCCCCCAGGAGGAGGAGAGCGAGAGGCCGAGGATGACGATATCGAGGGGTTTCTGGCTCATTCGGCGGCCTCCAGTCGTGCGGCATGGCGCTTGAAAATGCGGTCGGCATCTTCGGCGCGGTGGCTATAGGTGTGTTCCGCGAGAACGCGCGACAGCGCCGCACGGCCGATCGCTTCAGCCCGTTCGGGTGTCAGCCCCGCCATGATGTCGGCAACATCCTTGCCGTCGCGGGCCACCAGAATTTCGACCTCCGGCTTCAGAAAGAGATCAATGCCCTCCCAGTGATCGGTGATCAGGCAGGCGCCGGCGCCGGCGGCCTCGAAGACACGGGTGGCCGGCGAAAAGCCGTTCTCAGCCATGCTTTCGCGCGAGATGTTCAAGACTGCCTTCGGCGTGACGTTGAAAGCGTTGTGGTCGCGGGTCGGCACATGGCCGATGGGGCGAATATTGCCGGCCATCGGTTTGCCCTCCCAGCCGGACCCGCCGAGCAGAAAACGCTCTTGCGGCAGGCCTGCGGCAGGCTCCAGGAAGAAATGTTCCACGCGCGCCTCACGGTCCGGCAACCGGTTGCCGAGAAAGCCGAGATCGGCGGAAAAACGCGGATTGGGCGCGACGGGATGATGGGTCACGGGATCGAGTGCATTGTAGATCGGGACGCAGTCCTTGGCGCCAAGCCCGCGATAGGCAGAAACGACCGGATCGCCGCCGCCATAGGTCAAAACCATGTCGAGTTGTGACAGCGCCTGATGCAGCGGATGTCCGGGATCGGCCCTCAGCTCGCCAAGTGTTGCCGGCGCATCCACGTCCCAGAAGATTTTGAGCGCATCCGGGCGGGCGTGGCGCAGGATTTCGGCCAGCAGAAGGTTATCCTCGAAACCGACGCCGCTCGCCTTCACGACGATATCAGCGCGTGCGGCTTCCTCGGTCACCCGCTTCATGGCCTCAACGGTGCCTTCGTAGACGACGACGCGGGCCCAGTCCGGCGGGTCGATGTCGCGGTTCTTCTGGCGATCGTAGACGTCGGGTTCGTAAAAGGTGATGTCGTAGCCCTTGAGCGCCAGGGCCCGCAGCAGGCCGCGATAATAGGTGGCGGCACCGTTCCAGTAGGCGGACACAAGGCTTGATCCGTAAAAGGCGATTTTCATGCGGCAGCCTCCGGGGTCTTCAGCGCGGCGCGGATATCCTTCGTGCCGTGGTCGGCAAGGATGGTGAGGAGTTCATCGACGCGGTGGCGGCAGGTGTGACGTGCCGTAATCGTCTCCAATCCGGCAGCAACCAGTTCCTCCACAAGAGAGGCATCCGACAGCACTTCCCGCATCGCCTTTTTCATCTCTTCACCATTGCTGACGGTGAGGAAATCACGGCCCGGGCGAAACAGGTTCTCGGCGTCATCCCAAGGAGCGGAAATCAGCGGAATGCCGCAGGAAAGCGCCTCGAACACCCGGATGGTCGGGATGCCCGGCAGGTTTTCGACATACGGACGGCGGGGGATATGCACGGTCATGCGGTGGCGGGCGAAGGCTTGCGGCGCATCCGCATTGGCAATCCAGCCGCCATAGGCAATGCCGGCCGCCTTTAATTCGGCCAGCGCATGATCGGGGTAACGCACGCCGCGCACGGTGGCGGACAGTTTCAGGTCCCGCGCCGGCGCGATCAGAAATTCCGAGATTTCCGCTGACCGCTCGTCATCGCCCCAGTTACCGACCCAGATCAGGTCGCCGGTCTTTTCCACGTCAGGCATGGGGCAAAAGATCGTGTCGTCGGCAGCCTCGTGCCAGGTGAACACCTGTTCGCCCCAGCCGGCCTGAAGATAGTGTTCGCGCAGCGTCTCGCCGAAAGCCAGCACCAGATCGTAATCGGCAAGGCTTAAACCCGCGATATCACCGGTCGCCGAAACGGCGCGGTGATGCGTGTCGTGGAAGATGAGCGTGAAACGGCCGCCATTGCGACGCGCCTTGCCGATCCGCTCGACCAGCGCCGGCTCGGTCCATTCGTGAACCACCACCACATCGGCATTGTCGAGCGCCGCCTCATGGTCAAAATCGGCGCTGTAGATCTCAGATACGAGGTCCGGGAACGTCTCGTGGAAGGCGGCGATCGGTGCCTCGCCCTGATCCTTCAGCAGGTTTTCGCGGCTCCACGAATTGTCCGGCTCCAGCGCCAGCGTCTCATGGCCGCGCCGCTTCAGGTCGCGCATCACGCCGCGCAGAAAATGCGCATTGCCATGGTTCCAATCGGACAGGAGGGAATGGGTATAAAACAGAAACTTCATGTCTACTCCGCAGCGACAGGGACAGAAGATCGCAAGAGCACATCGCCATAGATGCGGCCCATGGCTTCCACCTGCCGTTCAAGGGTGAAAAGACGCGACACATCGCGGGCGTGACGGGAAAGCGCAGCGCGCAGATCCGGTTCCGCAATCAGCCGGTTGATGGCATCGACAAAACTTTTGGGATCGCGCGGATCGGCAAAAAGTGCTGCCCCATCCCACAGCTCGCGATAGGTCGGAATATCCGACAGAACCAGAGCCGCCCCGAAACGCGCCGCCTCAAGTGCGGCGAGACCAAAGGGCTCGTACAGCGAGGGGGACACGACGATGGAGGCCGCCCGCATCCGGTCCATGGTGGCGGCATGGCCGAGTTCGCCGAGGTGGTGGACGTGGACAAGCGACATACCATCGCCGTTCGGCGCTTGCGTCGGCCCGGCCATCTCCACCGGCCATTGAACGCTTTGGGCTGCCTGATCCAGCACACGGCCGTTCTTGCCCTCATCCCACCAGCGGCCGGCGGCAAACACGATGTTGTTCTTGGGGGGAGACTGTGGCGTAAGGCGGCTGGCATTGTAGACCACCGACAGCTTCGCCATCACGCCATAAGCCTTGTCCAGCATGTGGCCATGGGCGCGGCTCGGCACCACAACGGCATCGGCAGCGCCAAAACCTTGGGCGTTGAGGCGCCGGTGAAAGCCCCATCCGTCCGGCACATCCGTGCCGCGCACGGCGGCAAACCAGGTGGTGACGCAGGAATGCGACACGGCAACCGCGGGCACGCCAAGCGATAGTCCCGCCGCCTGGGAGGGCAGGTTGAGGTGGACGAGATCAACCGCATGGCGGCTTGCCAATTCCCCGATCAGATGCGGCACGGGCAGAAGCTCCGCCTCGTCCTTCGCCATCCAGTCGAGCGGCGCATCAAGCCAGACGAGATCGCCGATGGCAGCGGCTTCCCGCAGCTTGTCAGGCCCAGGGCGCGGGCCGAAGCCGGCAAACACCACCGCGGCTCCCTCCCCCGCAAGGCCCTTGGCGAGGTCCATGGCATAACGCCAGACACCGCCAACGGCATCGACGGTCATCAGGATCTTTTTCGGATGCAGGCTTTTGCTCATGCGGTCACTCTCCGCCGCTCAAGAACCGGTGCCGCGCCGCCAAAACGGTGCTGCGTCAGCCAGTCCGACAGATGCTGAAGTCCGCTTCTCCAGCGCACCCGCGCCTGCCAGCCCAGCCGATCCGACAGCTTTCGCGTATCGGCGACGAAAAACAGCTGGTCGCCGGCGCGCCATTCGCCAAACTCGGTATCGAGCGGACGGCCGGTGAGCTTTTCGATCTCGCGCAGTACCGAGAGGATGCTGACCGAGTTCTGCGGCCCGCCGCCGAGGTTGAACACCTCGCCCCTGACATCCGCGATGGCCGCATGCACCGCCCGGTAGGCGGCGACGGCATCGTCCACATGCAGGATATCGCGCACCTGGCGGCCATCGCCATAGATCGAGATGCCCTCGCCCTTCAGGGCACGAATGAGGAAATGCGCCACCCAGCCCTGATCTTCCGTGCCGAACTGGCGCGGGCCATAGATGCAGCTCATGCGCAGAACCGATGTGGGGATATCGAAGGATTTGGCGTAATCGAGCACATACTGGTCGGCCACGCCCTTGGAGCAACCGTAGGGCGTGCAAAACGACAGCGGTCGGTCTTCGCCAATGCCGAAATCGCGCACGCTAACGTCTTCCGGCACGTATCGGTCGTCCATCGGCAGCATGCCAAGATCTTCCAGCGCGCCATAGACCTTGTTGGTGCTGGCAAAGATGACAGGCGCCTTGTGGCCGGCCTTGCGCACCGCCTCCAGCACATTGATCGTGCCGCGGGCATTGGCCTCGAAATCATCGAGCGGCGAGACAAGGCTCGTCGTTACCGCCGTCTGGGCGGCCAAATGAAACACCGATTTGGCATCGGCAAAGGCTGCCTCGATGCCCCGCAGATCGCGCACGTCGGCCAGCACCGGATGAACCCGTGCGCCATGGCGTTCCTTCAGCCATTCCAGGTTCTGGTCGACGCCGGGACGGCCGAGATTGTCGAGAACGATGACATCCTCGCCGTCAGCCAGAAAACTCTCGGCCAGATTGGAGCCGATGAAGCCGCTGCCGCCGGTGATGACGATGGGGGCGGCACCAGAGGCAAGATTGGGGGCCGCAAGGCGCGCCACATCCGCCAACCGCTCCACACCACCTTCCATCAGCAGGCGGGCGAGAAGCTTTGGCTGGTTCTCGTGGGTAACAGCGCCCAGATGATAGTGGCGCGGATCAAACCACAGGCCTTCCTGCACCGCGACATCTGGGGGAACGTCGGCGAAGGAATACCAGTAGAGCCGGTCTGCGGGCACCTGCAGCGCTTTCATGAAGCGGTGCGCCTGCTCCATCTCGTCATTGCGCCAGGTGGAATAACCCGTCTCGGTGATCCAGATTTCGGCATCCCGGTTATGGCGATCGAGGATACCCCGCATTTCGCCAAGATGCATATCCCAGCCGCCCCAGCTGCCTTCCTCGCTATCCCAGGTGCCGGGAAAACCATGGAAGCCAACGGCATCGACCACGGAAAGCACACCGCGCTCGCCCATCAGGTTCAGCCACATCGGATCGAAGGGGCACGGGCCGCCGAGCACCGGCTTCCAGCCGCGCTGTTTCGCCCAATAGGCGGCACCACCGACCATTTCGCAGAACAGGTTGAAATCGGCATCTTCACGCCAATCCCAATCGAGCAGGTTGTTGGGCTCGTTCCACAGCTCGATATGGCGGAAATGCTGGCCGTAGCGCGTCAGCACATGATCGACGAAATCGGCATAATCCTTCAGCACGACAGGCGCGCCATTGGCACGACCGGTGCGCGACAGAGACGGCGGCGTATAGTGGAGGCACGGGAGAAGATCGATCTCGCGGCCGAGCTTCGGGATCAGCCAATCGAACCACTCCTCGCCGCCCGGCGCCAGATATTCAGCCCAGGACAGATGGGTGCGCAGATAGCTGGCACCACTTTTCAG
The DNA here is from genome assembly GCF_058242805.1 of Neorhizobium sp. PAMB6716. Lineage (NCBI taxonomy): Bacteria > Pseudomonadati > Pseudomonadota > Alphaproteobacteria > Hyphomicrobiales > Rhizobiaceae > Neorhizobium > Neorhizobium sp. PAMB6716. The sequence goes on along the minus strand of NZ_JBZAYW010000002.1, from coordinate 136,473 downwards.
GATATCGGGCAGCAGGCGTTCGGTCCGCTCGAACTCACCCGGGCGGAACCATTCGACAAAGCCGAACTGCCCCTTGGCAGACGTGCCTGCTATTGGCGTCATGATACCAGCCCCCGCTGTTCGAGCTGACGCTTCATCTCTGCGCCGCGATCGATGGCGCCGGTGGCACGTACCCATTCAGCCAGTTCACCCAGCGTGTTTTCCAGCCGGTGTTCTGGCTCGAAGCCCAGAAGTTCGCGAGCCTTGGAGATATCGGAGAAGCAGTTGCGGATATCGCCGGAGCGGGCCTTATTCATGATGTCGGGCTGAAGTTCCGGCGCATCCATGGCGTCTGCCAGCATGGAGGCGACTTCGGCGACCGAATAGGACTGACCGCTGCCGACATTGATGGCGTGGCCGGCGGCAGGCTGTTTTTCGAGCGCAAGCCGGAAGGCGCGGGCGACATCGCGCACTTGGACGAAATCGCGCCTTTGCTGCCCATCCTCAAAGATCATCGGTGGCTGGCCATTGGCGATACGCGAGGCAAAATTGGCAAGCACGCCCGTATAGGGATTGGAAAGCGCCTGGCCGGGGCCGAACACGTTGAACAGGCGAAGCGCCACGGCATCCACACCATACGCTTCACCCCAGATCAGCACGGCGCGCTCCTGAAAATATTTGGTCAGCGCATAGATCGAGGCGAGATCGACAGGCTTTTCCTCGTCGGTCGGCGCCGGCGTCAGGGTTTCGCCGTTCGGCCCCTGCGGCTCCCACTGCCCGGCCTTGATGCGGGCGGCCTTGCGGCGCACCTGGGCAAGTCTTGCCCCATCCGGCGTACGATAAAGCCCCTCGCCATAAACGCTCATCGAGGACGCCACCACGATGCGGCGCACGGGTCCGCCGATCATTGCCTCCAGAAGCACGGCCGTTCCCAGATCGTTGCCGCCGACATAACGGGCAATCTCGTACATCGACTGGCCGACACCCACTTCCGCGGCCAGATGCAGAACCGCATCGACACCATCCAGCGCCTGGACCACGCGGTCCTTGTCGCAGATATTGGCCTCGATGAACTCTACGCCATCTGGAACAGCAACGGTTGCATCGCCATGCACCTGATCGATGAGGGCATCGAGAATGCGGACACGGTAGCCGGATGCCAGCAATTCCTGAGTAACGTAGCGGCCGATGAAGCCGCAGCCGCCGGTGATGAGGACCTTCTGAGACACGGAGTTTTCACCTGATCGTTAGGGGGTTGAAGATGGGGCTTTCGAGGGTTGAACAAGCAGCACCTGCGAATGTTCCAACCGCAATTTCCCTTTTGTACGAAGGCGCTAGCCAGCATCATCTTCAGCTGTCACTTCAATGACTTCATCAATGTCATCTTCTTCAGGAACCCTCATGCCGCTTCCTTGTTAGCCCTTGCGTGAAGGTCTCGTGATCGTGCGGGACGACAAAAAGAAGGGACCGGGATGGACAATCTGACCGCGAAAATGCACGCCGACGAAACGCAGATGAAAGCCGCCGTGGTGACCGGAGCCGGCGAAATGACCGTTGAGACGGCACCGCTGCCGCAGCCCCAAAAAGGCGAGGTCCGCATCCGGCTGGAAGGTTGCGGCGTCTGCGCGTCAAACCTGACACCCTGGGCCGGACCGGACTGGATGGAGTTTCCGACCGAGCCGGGCGGCCTTGGCCACGAGGGTTGGGGCGTGATCGACAAGCTGGGCGACGGGGTCACGGGACTTGCCGTCGGAGACCGGGTCGCTGCCCTCTCCTATCACGCCTATGCCACCCATGATGTCGCCGAGGCAGATGCGGTCGTAAAACTTCCGGCAGCGCTTGCCGGCAAGCCGTTTCCCGGCGAGCCGCTCGGTTGCGCCATGAATATTTTCAAGCGCAGCGACATCCGCGCCGGAGAAACCGTTGCCATTATCGGCATCGGGTTTCTCGGCGCTCTCCTGACGCAGTTGGCGAAACAGGCCGGAGCGCGGGTGATTGCCATTTCCCGCCGCCCCTTCTCGCTCGAACTTGCCACAAGCATGGGCGCGGACGAGGTGATCGAGATGCGCGACCACTGGGAGATCATCGAGGAGGTGCGTCGTCTGACCGATGGCGTGTTCTGCGACAAGGTAATCGAAGCCGTCGGCAAGCAGTGGCCGCTCGATCTCGCCGGCGAACTGACCCGCGAGCGCGGCCGCCTGATCATTGCCGGTTATCACCAGGACGGCGCCCGTCAGGTCAATATGCAGCTCTGGAACTGGCGCGGCCTCGACGTGATCAACGCCCATGAGCGCGATCCGAAGATCTACATCGAGGGGATACGCGAGGCAGTGGCAGCCGTCGCCGAGGGACGGCTCGATCCCTCCCCGCTTTATACCCACAGCTATCCGCTGGACCGTCTCGGCGAAGCGCTCGATGCCACGCGCGACCGCCCCGAGGGTTTCCTGAAGGCCATGGTGACCTATCTATGAACCACATGATGACAGACGCAGAACGTTCCCACCCCATAGCCACAGACATCGACGCCGCCCCGGCCGCGGCCAACCGGCCGTTGCGCCTCGGCTTTCTCGGCACCGGCTGGATTGGCCGCCACCGCATGCAGAAGGTTCTTGAAACCGGCCTTGCGCACGCTGTAGCCGTGTCCGATCCCTCGGACGAGATGGCCGGCGAAGCGCTGGCCCTTGCTCCGGATGCAAAGCGCGTGGGCCGGCTGGACGACATGCTGGCGATGGATGATCTCGATGGCGTGGTGATTGCAACGCCAAGCGCCCAGCATGCGGAGCAATCGATCCACGCGCTGAAGGCCGGCAAGGCGGTGTTCTGCCAGAAGCCGCTCGGGCGAACGGCCAGCGAAGTTCAGGCGGTTGTGGATGCGGCGCGCGCGGCCGACCGGCTGCTGTCGGTCGATTTTTCCTACCGCTTCACGCAGGGCATGCGCCAGATCCGCGATCTCATCCGGGGTGGCGAACTCGGTACAGTGTTTGCCGCAGACCTTGTGTTTCACAATGCCTATGGGCCGGACAAGCCGTGGTTCTATGACAAGGCGCTGTCCGGCGGCGGCTGCGTGATCGATCTCGGCGTGCATCTCGTTGATGCCGCTCTCTGGTCGCTCGGATTTCCGGCGGTGTCGCGCGTCGCGAGCCGGCTCATGAGCGGCGGTCAGCTGATATCAGGCGATAGCGACCGCATCGAGGATTACGCCATTGCAACGCTCGATCTGGAAAGTGGCGCCACGGTGCGGCTTGCCTGCTCATGGCGGCTGCCGGCGGGACAGGACGCCGTTATTTCCGCCAGCTTCTATGGCAGCGGCGGCGGTGCAAGCCTCTCCAACGTCGATGGTTCCTTTTACGATTTCCGCACCGAACGTTTTCGCGGCACGACGCGCGAGGTCCTGTCGTCGCCGCCGGAAGACTGGGGCGGACGGGCCGCCGCCGACTGGGCAAGACGCCTTCACGCCGGCGAAGGTTATGACCCCGAGGCCGACCGGCTGGTGGATGTCGCCGATATTCTCGACCGCATTTATGCAAGGCACCGCGAGTGAGGGGCAAAGCCTCTCCGCTGCACGTCTCACGTGTCGGAGGTTTGGGCGCGAAGGTTCGCGGCTGCATCCCGCACCACGTCTGCCACCTGCATCAGCTGGCGGGCGATGGGGCTGGTCTTTCGCCACACCATGCCGATGGTGCGGGATGGCTGCGGGTCCTCGAAACGGGCAATGGAGACCGAGGCGGAGCGAGTTTCGACCGACACGGCAATTTCCGGGATCAGCGTCACGCCGATGCCGGCCCCCACCATCTGCACCAGCGTCGAGAGCGCACTGCCGTCGAGAAGCTCACGCGGTTTTGGGGATCCGGCGCCGATATTGCAGAAGGACAGCGCCTGCTCGCGAAAGCAATGCCCCTCCTCCAGCAGCAGAAGTCGCATTTCGCGCAGCTTTTCACGGTTCGGCACCGGCTTTCCGGCATCTTCGGCCGGGCGCACCAGCAGAAAATTTTCATCAAACAGCGCAATTTCGGTGAGCGACGGTTCAGAGACCGGCAGCGCCACGATGGCCGTGTCGAGTCTGCCTTCCGACAGTTCCTGGAGAAGCTTTGGCGTGACGGTTTCGCGCAGGTGAATATCAAGGCCGGCATTGTCGCGCGTCAGGCGTGAAATCATCGCCGGAAGCAGATAAGGCGCGATTGTCGGGATGATGCCGATGCGAAGCCGCCCGGCCAGCTGGCTTTTCGAAGCCCGCGCGAGATCCCCCAGTTCATCCACCGCCCGCAGGATTTCACGCACCCTCAGCACGAACTCCTCGCCAAAACTGGTGAGCCGGATCTGGCGGGCGCTGCGCTCCAGCAGCGTCACCCCCAACATTTCCTCCAGTTCCTTCACCTGCACCGAAAGCGCCGGCTGCGAAATGGCGCAGGCTTCCGCCGCCCGGCCAAAATGGCCAAAACGGGCCAGAGCCTCAAAATAGCGCAGTTGCCGGAGCGTTGGGCTGATCATAACCTTAACCTATCGAAACCATCATTTATTCCTAATTACATTAATCGATCCACCTTGATAAGGTTGTTGATGAAGATGATGAAGCGGTCGGGACGGACCCCTTTGCTCGCGCCTTCTTGAAGGTGTCGCACAGGACATCGATCATCGCACAGACCAGAACAACCACTCTCGGAGGGATGGAAAATGGACGTTACCAAGACAGGCACCGGCGGCAAATGTCCCGTCGCGCATGGCGCGACCAGCCAGAGCATGCGCAGCAATCGCGACTGGTGGCCGAACCAGCTGAACCTGAAGATGCTGCATCAGAACACGGCTCTGTCGAACCCGATGGGCCCGGCCTTCAATTATGCCGAAAAGTTCAAGGCGCTGGATCTTGCTGCCCTGAAGCAGGACCTCTACGCCCTGATGACCGACAGCCAGGATTGGTGGCCGGCAGATTATGGCCATTATGGCCCATTCTTCATCCGCATGGCCTGGCACAGCGCTGGCACCTACCGCACGGGCGATGGCCGCGGGGGCTCCACCTCGGGCACGCAGCGTTTTGCACCGCTCAACAGCTTTCCCGATAACGCCAACCTCGACAAGGCCCGCCGCCTGCTGTGGCCGATCAAGCAGAAGTATGGCAATGCCATCTCCTGGGCCGACCTGATGATCCTCACCGGCAATTGCGCGCTGGAATCCATGGGCTTCAAGACCTTTGGTTTCGGTGGCGGCCGCGTCGATATCTGGGAACCGGAAGAAGACATCTACTGGGGTCCCGAAGTGGAGTGGATGACGACCAGCGACAAGGATCACAGCCGTTACACCGGCGACCGCGTGCTGGAAAACCCGCTGGCCGCCGTGCAGATGGGCCTCATCTACGTCAACCCGGAAGGCCCCGACGGCCGTCCCGATCCGCTGGCCTCCGCCCGTGACATCCGCGACACGTTTGGCCGCATGGCGATGAACGACGAGGAAACCGTGGCACTGGTGGCCGGCGGCCACACGTTCGGCAAGACCCATGGTGCAGGCGACGCCGCCCATGTCGGCCCCGAGCCTGAAGGCGCTGCCATGGCCGAACAGGGCCTTGGCTGGATGAGCACCTACAAGAGCGGCAAGGGATCAGATACGATCACATCCGGCCTCGAAGGCGCCTGGACCGCCAACCCGACGCAATGGGACATGGGTTATTTCGACGTTCTCTTCGGCTACGAATGGCAGCTGGTAAAGAGCCCTGCCGGCGCGCACCAGTGGCACGCCATCAACCTTGCCGAAAAGGACATGGCGCCGGACGCGGAAAATCCGTCGAAGAAAGTGCCGATCATGATGTCCACCGCCGACATGGCGATGCGCATGGACCCGGCCTATGAGGCGATCTCGCGCCGCTACCACCAGAACCCGGATGAGTTTGCCGACGCCTTCGCCCGCGCCTGGTTCAAGCTGACCCACCGCGACATGGGACCGAAAGTCCTTTATCTCGGCCCGGAAGTGCCCTCGGAAGAGCTGCTCTGGCAGGATCCGGTGCCGTCTGTTGACCATGCCCTGGTCGATCAGGCCGATATCGCAGCCTTGAAGGCCGAAATCCTGTCGTCGGGCCTCACCAACCAGGAACTGATCCAGACCGCCTGGGCCTCCACCTCCACCTTCCGCGTCTCCGACAAGCGCGGCGGGGCCAATGGCGCCCGCATCCGCCTTGCCCCGCAGAAGGATTGGGCCGTTAACCAGCCGGAACAGCTGGCCCGGGTTCTTTCCACGCTCGAAGGCATCCAGTCGGCCTTCAACGCCGCACAGGATGGCGGCAAGAAGGTTTCGCTGGCCGACCTCATCGTGCTCGGCGGCACAGCCGCCGTGGAAGAAGCAGCCCGCGCCGGCGGTCATGCCATCGAAGTACCGTTCACACCGGGCCGCACCGATGCCAGCGCCGAACAGACTGACATCGAATCCTTCGAGGTTCTGGAACCGGTCGCCGATGGCTTCCGCAACTACCAGAAGGTGGAGTTCACCATCTCGCCCGAGGAACTGCTGATCGACAAGGCGCAGCTTCTGACGCTGACCGCACCGGAAATGACGGTTCTCGTCGGCGGCTTGCGCGTTCTCGGCGCCAACCATGGAGGCGCGCAGCATGGCGTGTTCACCACCCGTCCGGGCCAGCTGACGAACGACTTCTTCGTCAACCTCCTCGACATGGGCACCGTCTGGACCCCGACTTCGCCGGCCGAGACGGCGTTTGAGGCCCGCGACCGCAAGACCGGCCAGATGAAATGGACCGCCACCCGCGTCGATCTCGTCTTCGGCTCCAACTCTCAGCTGCGCGCGCTGTCTGAAGTCTACGCCCAGAGCGACAGCGGCGAAAAATTCGTCCGCGACTTCGTCGCCGCGTGGGTAAAGGTGATGAACGCCGACCGGTTCGATCTGGCTGCCTGATCGGCCGAGGTTCACATCAAAACGTGCCCCCGGGCGTTGCACCGGGGGCACACAGCCATGAGATGTTGAAGTTTACACATCATTCTACCGTGGAGGTCGCCCATATATCTGAGCGACACTTGACATAAATCGGCACAGCGGAAAGGAACAGCATTCCTGTCGAACAATGCCGGTAAAACAATGACATTTGCAAACCGCTATCAAGCTGCCCTGGCCTTCGTGGTTTTCGTCGCAACTGTGTTTTTTGCAGTGTGGTATGCAGCGCAGCCGCCGCTGGATATGTACGCGTTCAGACAGACGCAGACGGCTATTTCAGCCTATTGGTTTTTAAAGGATGGCTTTCAGTTGGGCTACCAGACACCCGTGCTGGGTACGCCCTGGTCTATCCCGTTTGAATTCCCCGTCTACCAGATCGTGGTGGCGCTCCTTACCAAATATCTGGGTGTTCCCCTGGATGTCAGCGGCCGCATCACGAGCTATCTGTTTCTTGTCGCCTGTGTCATTCCGGCAAAGTACAGCATTGATGCACTCAAGTTGAACGGATCGACGTTTTTCGTCTTTTGTTCGTTGCTCCTTTCGTCTCCGATCTACCTCTACTGGGGAAGATCGTTCATGATAGAGACCGCGGCTCTCTTCTTCACGCTCTGCTATCTCGTTTATTTCCTGAAGATATCCAAGGGTGACCGCACCCTGCGCACGATTGGATATGCCATTCTGTTTGCAACGCTCGGGATGCTCCAGAAGTCCACGACGACGCTACCGATCTTCATGATTACCGCATGCATCTTTCTGGTTCAGACCGTCTTGCAGGGGAAAATCCGTGAGGACATATTCTCCAGGCGAAATTTCTGTCTGTTTTTCGCTCTGCTGACGTTTCCCATTGCCGTCGGCTTTGCCTGGGTCTCCTACACTGACCAACTGAAGGCCCTCAATGAGATCGGAAATCGCCTAACCTCAGCCAACCTCAGTGCATGGAACTGGGGAACACTCGCCCAGCGGTTCGATTCCAAGCTGTACACGGAGGTAATCTGGAAACGCGTCGTGCTCGGCAATCTCGGTGGCATCCTTGGTCTGTCGCTGCTGGCCTTTTTCCTTGTCCATGCCTTCAACACCAAAAGAAAAACAGTGCTTCTCGTGGCCTTAAGCAGCACCGCAATGGGTCTGCTGCCGTTTTTCATGTTTACCAATCTGCATATCGTCCACACCTACTATCAATCCGCCAACGTCCTGTTCCTGATATTTGCGCTCTCGGTGGCTGTGGGGCATTTCTCGTCTTCTGCACGCGGATCTCTGATCATGTGTGCGTTCACCACGGCTGTGGTCATCTCGAACTATGTCATGTTTTCGGCTACGTATTACCCGGCAATGGCGCAGCGTTTCACCAGCTCTGATCGCGACTATGCGATTGGCCTTGCGCTTCGGACAACCATGCCTGAGGGCGATCAGTTCATAGCCTACGGAAACGACTGGAGTTCAACATTCGCCTATATGGCGCAGAGGAAATCCCTCACCGCGCCGCACTGGATGTCGGACCCGACCGCGCCTCTGTCAAACCCCGACAGATATCTGGATGCCGAACGTTTTGGCGCTGTCGTGTCCTGCCCACCCCAGGGTTTGACCAAACAAGCGATCCTGACATTTGCGCAACAGCGAGATTGGAACGCAGCGGAAGTGGCCGGTTGCCTCATGGCTGTCGCCCCGGTTCAGCTCAAGAATGTCGTTCCTACCACGCAGCGTTGCGAAGGTAACATCGACGAAAAAACCGAAGTTACGGAAAACGGCATCCGTTACATCAACATCAAGGGCTGGCTCTACAACCGGGCAGCCCCAGACAACAAAGACTACGTCCTGTTCGTCAGCGTCGATGGATCGCGCTATGTCTCTGCGGTGCGCGTCCCCCGCACCGATGTCAACGATGCATTGAAACTGTCCGAGAGCGACGTAACCGGCTACTCTGTTCTCATTCCGACGTCAGTGGGACTGGACACTACTCCCTCGATCATATTTGCCGATCCCGCGATGAAGAATGCGGTGTCGTGCTCATTCGGATAAGCTGCAGTCGACCGCGGCGGGGTCGCTCGGTTCAAACAGTTGGGACTGTTCGACCATCGTTGGGGGAAGAGAATTGCGGTGTCTGGCATGGTCGACGGGCTGGGAAACGACTAGCACAATGCGACTTCAAGCAGCGACCTAGTGGCATATTCATAACAATCCACTTATAGAAGATTTCTTTCATACGACGTCTCCAGCATAAAACAAACATCAGGGTTTCCATGCAGACAGTGCTTCCAAACGACAATGAAGACATGGCTTTGCAACCGAAGCTGCCCATTGTCGTCGATCTGGATGGAACGCTGGTTCTTTCCGACACCCTGCATGAAACAGCAGCGATTGCCCTGTTTCGCAATCCTCTCGGCCTTGCCCGCGCGCTGCCTGCGCTCCGCAAAGGCCGCCACATGCTCAAGGCTGCATTGGCCAAGGAAGTCGACCTCACGGACGAAGTTCTTCCGTTACGCGAAGATCTTGTCCAGTGGCTGCGTGAGAAGGCCGATGACGGGCATGAGCTTCATCTGTGCTCGGCGGCCGACCAGACAATTGTCGATAAGGTGGCGCAACGGGTCGGCATCTTTTGTTCGGCGACCGGCTCGGCAAAAGCGAACCTGAAGGGAACAGCCAAGGCTGTCTACCTCAAAGAACGGTTCCCCGATGGCTTCATCTATGCGGGGGACCATGAGGTGGATCTTCCCGTCTGGCAGGCGTCGCAAGGCATTGTCCTGGTTGGTGTGTCCAATAGCGTACGCCAGCGCGCGGGAGCGCTTGGTAAACCCATCCTGGTCGAATTTCACAAAGCTCCCTTGACGCCGAAGGAATTCATGAAGGTTATCCGCGTCCATCACTGGACAAAGAACCTGCTGCTTTTCGTGCCCATTACGCTCGCACATGAATTGCTGAACCTTGGCGCCGTTTTGCAGACACTGATTGCCTTCGCCTGCCTTCTGGCGGTCACCTCTGCCACTTACCTGCTGAACGATATCGCCGATCTCAATTCCGATCGGCAGCATTGGTCGAAGCGAAACCGCGCAATCGCAAGCGGTCGCCTGTCCATCCGCGCAGCATTCCTGCTGGCCGGGTGCCTGCTTGCAGGGGGCTTTTTCACCGCGCTCATGCTCTCCTTCCATTTTACCGCAGCCTTGGCCGCCTATCTCGTCATCACCGGAGCCTATTCGCTGGGGCTGAAACGGATCCCGCTTCTGGATACATTGATCATCGGCGTGCTGTTTACCACCCGTCTTACGATGGGAACCGTTTTGCTCGACGATTCGCGTCCTGCCTGGTTGCTGACCTTCGCCGTGTTTTTCTTCTTTTCACTGGCAACCGCCAAGCGCCATACGGAGATCGTGCGGGCAGCCTCCAGCGGTGATTTCAGCATCAAGAGCCGCGGTTACGAAGTGGAAGATGCAAACTTGACGCTGGCGCTCGGCATTGCAGCAGCACTTGCATCGCTGGTGGTCCTGATGATCTTCATTCTTCAGGAGATGATGCTGGGCAGAACATATGCGCACCCGGAGTTTCTCCACGGCATCCCTGTATTTCTGTCCATCTGGCTTGGGAGGATCTGGTTCCTATCGCATCGGGGAAAGATGAACGATGACCCCGTCAGCTTTGCCATTCGCGACCGCTCCAGCATCGGACTCGGCATGGCGATCGTCGCGCTGTTTCTGGCCGCGCTATGACGCATTTTGTCCCCCACGATGATTTTCGGTCCTGGGGCAACGTGCTGCAGGTTCCACATGCGGTAGCGCGGCCGAGCTGGCGTGACCAGCTAGCCAATACCATTTTGACGGGTCGGCAGCAGGGATTGCCTCTCCTGGCAACAGGCTTGAGACGCTCCTACGGTGATAGCGTTCTCAATCCGGCGGGCGGAATGATCGATATGGCGGGCCTCGACAGGATCATCCATTTCGATCCGGATCGACGCCTGCTGCGCGCCGAGGCGGGCCTGCCCCTTGACGGTCTATTGAACCTCTTCGTGCGCCAGGGCTTTTTCCCGCCAGTCACCCCGGGCACACGCTATGTCACCCTTGGCGGCGCAGTTGCCAATGACGTGCATGGCAAGAACCACCATGTGAACGGGACCTTCGGTCGATGGGTGCGACGCCTTGGGCTGTTGCGCTCCACCGGCGAAGAACTGGAACTGTCGCCGACTGAACATCCTGATCTTTTTGCAGCGACCATCGGCGGCCTTGGGCTGACCGGCCTGATCACCTGGGTGGAAATCGAACTGATCCCCATCAAAAGCGCGATGATGGACGTCGAGAACATCCCCTTCGAAGGTCTCGATGCGTTTTTCGATCTGGCAAAAAAGAGCGAAGAAAACTTCGACTATACCGTGTCTTGGATCGACTGCCTGGCAGCAGGCCCCTCGCTGGGGCGCGGGATCTTTTCGCGCGGCAACCATTGCGCCAGCGGCTCTCCCCTGCCTGATCGGGGCAATACACGTTTTAACATGCCCATAAACGTGCCGCAGATCGCAATGAACCGTCACGCCATCAACGCGTTTAATGCGCTCTATTTCTGGAATGGAAAGCGCAAGAGCGGTGGGGCGCGCGTGGGGTTGCATCCGTTCTTTTACCCGCTTGATTCAATCGGGCGCTGGAACAGGCTCTACGGCAAAAAGGGCATGTATCAGTATCAGTCTGTCGTGCCGCCGGCCGTTCAGCACGACGCCACGAAGGAGATGCTGGCAGCCATCTCCGCAAGCGGCCAGGGATCGTTTCTGGCAGTCCTCAAGACGTTTGGCGCTGCCGTTTCGCCGGGCCTTCTGTCTTTTCCTATTGAGGGGACTACGCTTGCGCTCGATTTCCCGAACCGGGGCAAGGACACGTTGCGATTAATGGCGCGACTGGACGCAATCGTTCTGGCGGCCGGGGGTCGGCTTTACCCCGCCAAGGACGGTCGCATGCCGGCGCAGATGTTTCAGGCGGGTTATCCCGCTTGGCAGGCGTTTTCGAAACACGTAGACAGCGGGTTCAGCTCCCTCTTCTGGCAACGCGTGTCACAGATGTGAAGGAATACAAATTGCGCGTCATTATCCTGGGTGCGACTTCGGCGATTGCGGCATGCACGGCCCGGCTCTATGCCAAGGAAGGGGCAAGCCTCCTTCTTGTGGGCCGGGATGAGAACCGGTTGTCGCAGATGGCCGCCGACCTGAAGGCGCGTGGCGCGGAACGCGTCGAGACCGCCATCAACGATTTAGCGTCGGAAACCGATGTCATCGCGCGGCTCTCGGCATTCGTCGATCAGTTGGGCGGCGTCGATCATGTGCTGCTCGCCTATGGCATTCTCGGCGACCAGAGTGCTGCAGAGCGCGATCTGGCGAGCGCTGAGGAAATCTTGCGGGTAAACTTCAATTCGGCGGCCGTCTGGAGCCTTGCCGCCGCCTCTGTTCTGGAACATCAGGGCCGAGGCAGCCTCGTGGTCATCGGATCGGTTGCGGGAGATCGCGGCCGGCGCGCCAACTTTATCTACGGCGCGGCCAAGGCCGGTCTTGAAACCCTCATTGAGGGCATTGCCCACCGCTTCGCCGACAAGGGGCCGCGCGCCGTGCTGATCAAGCCCGGCCCGACCATCACACCGATGACGGACGGAATGAACCGCAAGGGCCTTCTCTGGGCGACGCCGGAAAAAATCGCCGCCATCACCCATGCCCGTGCCTATCGCGGCGGCTCCACCGTCTATGCACCCGGCTTCTGGCGCTACATCATGCTGATTATCCGCAACCTTCCCGGCGTGATATTCAATCGAATGGACATCTGATGCAGAAGATCGTCATTACCGGAGCCGCAGGACTTGTCGGCCAGAACGTCATTGCCCGGCTGAAGGGCAAGCCTGACTTGCAAATCGTTGGCATCGACAAGCATCCAACCAATACGGCATTGCTGCGCCAGTTGCATCCGGAAATCGAGGTCATCGAAGCCGACCTTGCGACCGAGGGGCCTTGGATGGATGTATTTGCAGGCGCTGACGCCGTGCTGTTGAACCAGGCGCAGATCGGCGGGCTGATCGAGCAGGAATTTACCGATAACAATGTCGTGGCAACCGAAAAAATCGTGGAGGCGATGCGCCGCCACGCCGTCCCGTATTTCGTCCACATTTCATCGTCCGTCGTCAATTCGAAGGCAGACGACTTCTACACGCGTTCCAAAACCGCGCAGGAGCGCTTTATCGATACCGTCGACGACATTGCGCATGTCATCCTGCGCCCGACACTGATGTTCGGCTGGTTTGATCGCAAACATCTCGGCTGGCTTCGCCGGTTCATGGACCGCGTGCCTGTCTTCCCCATCCCCGGCGATGGCCGGTTCGTGCGCCAGCCGCTTTATGTTGGTGATTTCGCCAATGTCATCATCTCCTCGCTGCACACGAAGCCGGTGGGCGCCTATGACATTTCAGGCCTTGAGCAAACCTATTACGGCGATATCATTCGGCTGATCCACCAGACGGTCAAGCCGAAGGCCCGCATCGTTCACATTCCCTACCAGATGTTCTGGTGGCTGCTGTTTTGTTATGCAAAAGTCAGCAGCAAGCCGCCATTCACCACCAGCCAGCTCGAGGCGCTGGTGATCCCGGAAACCTTCCCGGTGATCGACTGGCCGACCATCTTCAACGTTCAGGCAACGCCGTTGAAAGATGCCATTGCGGAGAGTTATCTCGACCCGCGCTATAGCAAGATCGTACTGGACTTTTAGGAGAAAACGATGAGTCGTGTGATTGTCATCGGCGCCGGTGCGATGGGACTGGCGGCAGCACATCGTGCCGCGCAATTGGGCCACGAGGTCGACCTCATCGAAGTTGATAGCGTTGCAGGCGGCATGGCCGCGCATTTCGATTTCGGCGGTCTTTCCATTGAGCGGTTCTACCATTTCGTCTGCCGATCCGACGATCCCACTTTTGCGCTGATGCGCGAACTGGGCATTGGCGACAAGGTGCGCTGGCGGCCGACCTCCATGGGCTACTTCATGAAGGGCAAGATCCATCCGTGGGGCGACCCGATTTCGCTCCTGCGCTTTCCCCATCTGAGCCTGATCGCAAAGATCCGGACCGGCCTGCAGATGTTCCTCACCACAAAAGCGTCGAGCTTTGCGTCAATTGAGAACAAGACCGCCCGCCAGTGGCTTGAAAAGGGGTCTGGGCGCGAGGTCTACCAGACGCTCTGGAAGCGCCTGATGGAGCTGAAATTCTACGAACTGGCCGACAATGTCTCCGCCTCATGGATTGCAACACGCGTGCGCCGGATCGGCAATTCGCGCCGGTCGATCTTTCAGGAAGAGCTGGGCTATATCGAAGGGGGCAGCCAGACGCTTGTTGATGCCCTCGTCTGTGCCTATACCGCAAAGGGAGGGCGCATGCATCTGGCGACATCGGTGGAGAAGGTCGAAACCGAAGGCGGCAAGGTCACTGGCGTGATCGCCGGCGGGCGCTTCCATGCGGGGGACGCGGTGATTTCCACCGTGCCCACGCCCCTTATTTCCAAGATGATACCAGACCTGCCGGCAGCGTCGAAGGCGCAATACGATGCCATCCAGAACATCGGCGTCGTCTGCCTTATCTTCCGTCTCAAGAAATCGATCAGCAAGCATTTCTGGATCAATATCGTCGATGATAAGATCGACATTCCCGGCCTGATCCAGTTTTCGAACCTGCGTCCGGTCGATGATACAGTCGTCTACGTGCCCTATTACATGCCGACGACACAGGCAAAATGGCAGTGGAGCGACGACCAATTTGTGGAAGAGGCATTTTCCTACATCCGAAAGGTTAATCCGCAGATCACCGAAAGCGATCTCATCGACGCAAAGGTCGGGCGGTTGAAATACGCGCAGCCGGTCTGCGAGCCGGGCTTTCTCGACACGCTGCCGCCGATCCAGACGCCGATCACCGGCCTTCAGATTGCAGATACCTGCTATTATTATCCGGAGGACCGGGGAATATCGGAAAGTGTCCGTTATGGGCGCATGATGGCGGAAGCCGTCGCACCATGAAAGCTGCTCTGAAGAGGTTGCTGTCGAACCCGTTCATCCGGTTTGCGTTTTCCGGCGGCTTTGCCGCCGGCGTAAACATCCTGTCGCGACTGGCGCTTTCGCAGATCCTGCCCTACTCGGTTGCCATCGCCATCGCCTTCCTCTTCGGCATGGTGACCGCCTTCACGCTGATGAAATTGCTCGTGTTTGAGAAGAGCGGTCAGCGCGTTCACCATGAATATCTGCGCTTCTGCCTCGTCAACGCCGTTGCGTTTGTCCAAGTATGGGCGGTCAGCATGGTCCTTGCGCAGTTTGTGCTGCCCGCGATTGGCGTTCATTCTCACGATGAGACGATCGCCCATGTCATCGGTGTCTTAAGTCCCATCGCCACGAGCTATTTTCTGCACAAACATTTTACGTTTTCCAGATCCGGCGTGTGATCGGGACGCGCCCCCTCACGCCGCTTGCGGGAAGAATATCGCACGGGCGGGATCGAAGGCGTAACCTTGCCGGAAATCGGCGGCGTCTTCTGCCAGCTGGCTGACGCTCTGCAAGATGTAGTTGACCTTGTCCTCACTGAGCAGCACGGAAAAATTAAGCCGTGTGAAGCCGGGTTTTTCCATTTCTTCGCCGGCAAGGATTGCACTGCGCAGGCGGGCGGATTCATGGTCGTCGATCTCGAGCAGGCGATGGACATAAGGGCCGGCGCAGGCGCAGCCGCCGCGGGCCTGGATGCCGAAACGGTCCGACAGCATTCGGGTGACGAGCTGCTGGTGGAGATAGCCGCCCTTGCCGTCACGGATGCGAAACGAGAAGATCGGCAGCCGGTCACTCAAGAGATTTCCCAGAAGCTGGATGTGCGGATGATCTGTCCAGGCGGCGAGCGCGCGGGTGGTCAGTTCGCGGTTGCGCGCTGCCATCTGGTGGCTGCCGATGGCATCCTTGACCAGGAAGGCAAGGGCTGCGCGGATATCGCCGACCACGTTTGGCGTGCCGGCCTCCTCGCGCGCCTCCAAGCTATCGGCATAATCATGGGCGGTGGAGGAGACGAATTTCACCGTGCCGCCGCCGCTCCAGCTTGGCTTATCGATCACGACGGCATCACGCATGACGATCAGCACGCCGGATGCGCCGGGGCCGCCGATGAACTTGTGCGGCGATACGACGATCGCATCGATCTCGGCGCCTTCTTGCGGCGTCATGGAAATCGGCAGGTACGGCCCACCGCCGGCATAATCCCAGATGATCTTTGCGCCTGCCTGTTTGACGCGCCGGGTCACGTCGGCGACATCGGTGACGATGCCGGTGACATTGGAGGCGGCAGAAAACGAGCAGATCACCTGGCTGAAGCCGCCGGAGGCTGCAAGCACCGTGTCGAGTTGCTGAAGATCGGGGCCGCCTTCTGCCGCCTCGTCAAGTTCCACGATGTCGGCGCCGCTTTCGCGCCAGGGCAGGATGTTGGAATGGTGTTCATAGGGGCCGATGATGACGCGTGTGCCGGGTGCTGTCGCACCGAATAGGCAGACCAGCCGGTTAAGGCCGGCCGTAGCGCCGGAACCAGCAAAGATCACCGCATGGGCATCCGTTGCACCGCAGGCACCGGCAATCACCGAACGTGCTTCGCGCCGCAGCCTTGTCATCATGCCCCCGCAATAGGAGGCTTCCGTGTGGCTGTTGGCGTAAAACGGCAGCACGTCTTCGAGGATGAAGCGCTCCACCGGCATCAGCGCGCGACCCGAGGCGACATAATCGGCGTACACCAGAGGTTTTGGCCCAAAGGGTCCGTCGATCACTGCATCGCGACCGATCAGACCATCGGCGAGAGTCTTCAGGATGTCGCCCGCTTGAAGTCCGTTGCAAAACTTCTGCAGCATATCCGTCATCTGTCCCGTCGCCTGCGCCATCGTTTTTGATCCCCTTTATGATGTGGGAGAAGGATAGCCATTGCGCCGGTGTGGTTTCATCCCCTATCTTTGCGTCAAACAACGATTTTGTGTGTCAAATGAACGATGAAACCCTGAAATTCGACGCGATTGATCGTCGTATCCTCACCTTCCTGCAACGCGATGGCTCCCTGTCTCAACGCGAGCTTGCCGAAAAGGTGGGGCTTTCGCAGAATGCGTGCTGGCGGCGCCTGCAACGGCTTGAGGAAGCGGGCGTGCTGAAAGGCGCGCAGGCGGCGGTGGACCTGCCGGCGCTCGGGCTTGATCTCACCGTGTTCGTGATGATCCGCACCCGCCACCATTCGAAGGAATGGGCCGAAAGCTTTCGCCGCCATGTGGAAAAACTGCCCGAAGTGGTGGATTTCTACCGCATCGGCGGTGACTGGGACTATCTCCTGAAGGTCGTCACCCATGGCATGCGCGGTTATGACGCCTTCTACCAGAAGCTGATCACGGATTTCGATTTCTCCACCGTGACAGGCTTCTTTTCCATGGAAGCGCTCCTGCAGAACCGCCCGACGGATCTGACGAGGTTATGACATCCTGCAATACGGCCATGCAGGAACATCGCTTGAAGCCTGAATGATCCGCCGTACATCTGTTGTGCATTGCACAATGGAGATGAATGACGATCATGAGCGACCATGTTGAAGACTTGAGCGATCTGCCCAAAGGCGACCTGACCCTGCGCACGCTGGCCATGCCCGCCGATGCCAATCCCGCCGGCGATATCTTTGGCGGCTGGGTGATGGCGCAGATGGATGCGGCCGCCGGCATCGCCTCATCGGAACGCGCCAAGGGCCGCACGGTCACGGCCGCCGTTCGCGAGATGATCTTTCGCCAGCCGGTAAAGGTCGGCGATACGCTGTGTATCTATACGACCGTCACCCATGTCGGGCGCACGTCCATGACGCTTGCGGTGGAATGCTGGGTGCGGCGACAGTTTTCCGAAACGCGCCAGAAGGTGACGGAGGCAAGTTTTGTGATGGTGGCACTTGATCATGCCGGCCGGCCGCGCCCGGTGGATGGCTAGGCTTGCAGCCTTGACGACTGCCCCTCGCGGTGAGTTGATCGCATATTTGCAAACCGTTTCTTTCGAAATGGCGTATCCTGCCTGACCAATAGCCGACAAGGCGACATAAAAGGGAGGCAGCGATGACAGTGACCAAGCGGGACATCCGCTATCCTGGACGCATGCGCGTGCTGCACTGGCTGGTCGCCGTTCTTGTTGTATCCGTCTGGCCGCTCGGCATGATGATCAAGTTCACCCGCGAGGAGGTGAAACTCGATTTCTATATGCTGCACGAAAGCCTCGGCTTCATCGTGTTGTGGCTGATGCTGGTGCGAACCGGGGAGCGGCTGACCGCATCCCCCCTGCCCCGGCCCGCAGCCGGCATAGAGGGGCTGGCCAGCCGCACCGTGCATGGTCTTCTTTATCTGTTTCTGGTGGTCATGCCGGTCAGCGGCTTTCTGGCCACCAATGCCCACGGCTTTCCTCTCCACTGGTTCAACCTCGTGCGGATCTGGAGCCCGGTGGGCAAATCTCCTGAGATCGCGCCCTGGTTTTCCGCCATCCACACCTGGAGCGCATGGATCCTTTTAAGCCTCTTTGCGTTGCATATCGGGGCGGTTTTATTCCATCACGTGATCCGCCGCGACGATACGCTCACCCGTATCCTTTGACCTTTTAATTCCGGCGGACAGATCGATCATGCGCAGCATCAAGATGACCGAAACCCTGTGGACGCGATTGCTCGGCATGAGTGGCAGCCACCTGCGGGTAACCCCGTTCGAGGAGCCGGCATTGCAACTCTACGGACCGATTGCCGGCGCACGCCGCCGCTTCGTGCTGGCGCAGGTTGGTCAGTCGCTGGATGGGCGCGTGGCCACCGTGTCGGGCGACGCACGCGATATTTCCGGGCCGGATGGACTTGCTCACCTGCACCGCTGTCGTGCCCTGGTGGAGGCGGTGATCGTTGGCGTCGGCACCGTCAGGGCGGATAATCCCCGCCTCTCCGTGCGCGAAGTCAAAGGTCCAGATCCGGCACGCGTCGTAATCGATTGCCGCGCCGAACTGTCCGGCGAGGAAGGCCTGTTTCACGATGGCGGCGCGCCGGTCATTCTTATTCAGTCGAAGGAGGCACCGGAGCGGCGTTACAAGGCGCAGGTGATCCGTCTGTCGCAATCACAGTCGGGGCTTTGTCCGCACGCGATCCTCGATGCGCTGTCTGCCCGCGGGCTTGACCGAATTCTGGTCGAAGGCGGTGCGCGCACAATCTCGCGATTTATCGATCAGGGGCTGGTGGACCGGCTGCATGTCTCCATCGCGCCGCTGATCATCGGCTCGGGTCCGACGGGCATTTCGCTGCCGCCCATCGATGCGCTCTCGCAAGCGCAACGACCGGCAGCACGGGTGTTCAGCCTTGGCAGTGATATCCTCTTCGATTGCGACCTGAAGCCGCAATCGCTCAATGCCTCAATCTCGCGGCAGCGCCAGAAGGTCGTTATGGCCGACCTCGCATCCGCCCCGATCTCCCCTGACATAGGCTAGCCGGAAGGCCAGCCATTCGCCGATTTCCTCCGGCTGCAGGGCGCCCACTTCCAGGACGGGATCGACCATGCCGCGCAGGAAAGCGATATGCAGATCCGCCTCTTGCGCGCTGATCCGCCAGACGCTGGGGGCCACGACGACATCGTATGCAAGCCCTTCCAGCACGCCTTTCAGGTGGTCGGTGGCTGTCGGCCCAAGGGCCGGCCCCAGCCCTTTGTCGGTGCGCTGGTGGCGGTTGAAATCGGCAACCACGCGCGCGTCCAGCGGATGCGGGCGCTGCCACTCCACGCGTCCGTCATAATTCAGCGCCGCATAAAGCCCGATGCGATGCTCTGCCAGCACACCGAGAAGCCGGTCGCAGAAGGCGGCCGAGCCGAGATCGAAGAAGGCAGAGGCAGTGACGATGGACACGCCCTCCAGCGGCATGCCGGCTGGCTGGTTCAGATCGTGCCTGAAAAAGCCGATGCCCTCAGAGCCCAGAAGTTTTTCCGCCGCCGCCAGCAGCGCGGGATCATAGTCCAGCAGCCGCCATGCGGTGCCCTCGGGAAGCCGCCCCGACAGGCTGCGATAGGTGGAGCCGGTGCCGCAGCCGATGTCGAGCACAGTGGCCGGCAAGGACTGGCTGGCGACGAAGCGGGCAAAATTGTCGACCAGCACCGGGTCGCGCGCCAAAACATCAACAGGCTCGCGCAGGCGAAGCCATTTGGCATCGAAGCCACTCATGGGGTTCCTTTCAGGAAACGCGGTTCAGGGCAGAAGAGACAATTGCGGCGGTATCTGGCCAGCCCGGCAAATTTAAGCCCGCAACGAAGGCGGCGTCGGCAAATTTTCGTCGCTCGAGAGGAAAGGCCAGAAGCCGGCGCAAGGCTGCCGCAAAAGCCTCCACATCATCCACCGCCACCAGAAGCCCCGCGGACGGGGGCACAACATCGGGAATGGCGCCCGCATGGCAGGCAACAATCGGCAGGCCTTGCGACAGCGCCTCGGCAAACACCATGCCGTAGCCCTCGTAACGGCTGGCGAGCGCAAAAATATCGGCTCCGGCCATGGCCTGGCGAACATCTGCCCGCTCGCCGGTAAGGGTTACGCGGTCGGTGAGTTTCAGCTGATGGCGCAGCATTTCAAGCTCGGATGTGGTGACCGGATCAAGATCCCGGCTGCCGATGATGGTGGCGCGCCAGGGGAGATCCCGAATGCGCTCCAGCGCGCGCAGGAGAACATCATGCCCCTTGCGCCGGGTCAGCGTGCCCACGCAGATGATGTGCGGCGGCGTGTTGTTGCCCTTGGCGACAGTTGCCCGCTCCGTGCCGGGAACGGCAATCGTGATCTTCTCCTCATCCACGCCATAATGGGCAATAAGGCCGCGGGCCGTGGCAGGCGAGGTAACCACGATGTGGCGCACATGGGAAAGCGCCTTCCGCTCCACCTGTTGGAACCGCACCTGCTCCGTTTCCGACAGGCCCGTTTCCAGCGCCAGCGGATGATGCACCAGCGCCACCAGACGCAGGCGATCGGCAGAACGGGCCGCCCAGCGGTCCATCACGCCAAAGGCAAGGCCATCGATCATGACAAGGCTGTTGTCCGGAAGTGCATCCAGCTTTGCCTCCGCGGCCTCCAGCTGTGCGGCTGAAGGTGTCGGAAAGCCATCGCCAAGGCCAAGCGGCACGACAGGCCGCCCGAGCGCCGTCAGGCACTCGATCAGGCGGCGATCATAGGCATAACCGCCCGTGCTGGTTTCCAGCCGGCCGGGATAGGCAAAAACCAGGGGCTCGCTCAAAGATCGGCCTCATACCAGCCGCGTGCCATATGGCTTTCGTTGAGCAGCACACGAAGCCGGCAGATGCGGGCGCTGCCGGGCCCGAGCTTCTTGTCGGCCACCGCCTGTTTCAGCTGGTCGAAAATGTATTTTGCAATCACTTCTGTCGTCGAGATCCGGCCCTTGAACACCTCGAGTTCATCGAGGTTCTGGTAGTTGAGCGGCTTCAGCACTTCAGACAGAACCTGCGTTGCAAGGCCGATATCGACCGCCAGCCCGTCCTCGTCGACATCCCTCGTGAAGAAGGCGGCATCCACCACGAAGGTTGCACCATGCATGCCCTGCGCGGGTCCGAAAACCTCTCGCTTCAGGCTGTGGGCTATCATGATGTGGTCTCTGACTTCGACTGCGAACATGAAGTTTTTTGTCCTTCCTTTAGATTTTTATTGGTTCAATGGCGGGTTGGCGCGAGGAGGCTTCACCCCCTGGGCTGGTAGCGAACGCGATGGCAAAGCGTTGCGGTTGCATCCAGAATACGCGGATAAGCCACCTGCAGATCATCAAAGGCGGTCTCGCCTGATATGAGTGCATCCAGCCTGTCGTCCTGCAAAAGGTCCATGGCCTTCATCAGACGCCGCGAATAGGTCCAGCGGGCGCGCCGATGCGGGGGAATGTTGCCGACCTGCGAGGAGACGACGGAAAGGCGGCGCGAATGGAAAGCGCCACCAAGCGGTACTGTGGTCGGGCGCTCTCCATACCAGCTGGCCTCGACGATGCGCGCTTCCATGCCAGCCAGTTCGATGGCCTGAGACAGTGCCGCAGAGGCGCCGGACGCATTGATCAGCACATCGAACTCGCCGCTGACGTGGTCCGACAGGGCAAAATCCAGTCCGAGCGCGCTGGCAAGGCTTGCCCGTTCCAGATCGCGATCAATCAGCAGCGTTTGCGTGCCGGCGATGCCGGCGCTGAGGAAGGCGACCAGCGCGCCGACAACGCCTGCGCCAAACACCGCGACCCGGTCTCCCGGCTGGATCAGCGCATCCCAGACGATGTTGAGCGCGGTCTCCATATTGGCCGTCAGCACCGCCCGTTCCGGCGGCAGGTGAAGTGGCAGCGGCGTCACCGCGCTTGCCTCTACAGTGAACAGATCCTGATGCGGGTGCAGCGCAAATACTGTCTTGCCAGAAAGGTTTTCCGGCCCCTCCTCCACCACACCCACCATGGCGTAGCCGTATTTCACCGGAAACGGAAACTGGCCGCCCATATGGGGCCCGCGCATGCGCTCGCGCTCGCTTTCGGGCACCAGCCCCTTGAAGACGGTGGATTCGGTGCCGCGGCTGATGCCGCTATAGAGCGCACGCACGCGCACACTTCCGCTCCCGGCGCCTTCCAGCGGTTCCTCGCGCAAGACGCACTGACCGGGCGCCTCGAACCAGAGGGCTCGCGCGCTCTCGCTTGTGTCTAGGCTCGCGCGCTCTGTCAAAAGGCCCATCCGCTTCTTTGCACCTCCATGGAAACAACAGTTGCCTCTATCTATGGCAGGTTTTGTGAAAGGCGCGGGGCAGATGCATCAATTTTAATTTATAATATGCGGCAATCCGTTGCCTTTGCGGGGTCGTAACGCCACCTAAGAACACGAAGGAGGCCAGCATGACCGCAGAGAGCCCATTCTCGAAAGATTATTCCAATCCCGCCATCGCCGTCGAACGCGCCGTTTCGGAATTGCGTTATGGCCGACCGGTAATCTTTTCCGACGATAGTCGGAAGATCGCCGTTCTCGCCCTGGATGCCGCGTCTCCGGCCGTGTTTGACCAGTTTGCCGAAACGGTCAACAACGCCCATGACCTGCTGCTGACACGCCAGCGCGCCAGCCGTCTCGGGCTGAAGACCAATCATGATGTCGCCGTGCCGCTTGCCGGTTATAGCTTCGAGCAGGCTTCGCGGCTGTCCTACGCGCTCGACGCCGATATTCCGCGCACATGCCGCCCGGCCGACAGGCTGTTTTCACAATCGACCGAGCTTGCCAGCGTAGCGCTTCTGCTGCCGAGCATGATCAGCGCCGATATTTCCGGGATCGAAGATCGTTTCAGCGGCTGCTGCGGCATTCACGCCCACGCGCTTTCCAACCTTCGCCCCGCACGCGAAACTTTCCAGAAGGTGGCGCGCACCCGTGTGCCGCTGAAGGATTTTGGCGATGCGGACTTTGTCGTTTTTCGCGGCGGTGTCGCCCAGAAGGATCAGGTGGCAATTGTTGTCGGCAAGCCGGATCTTTCCAAGCCGGTGCCGATCCGCATCCATTCGTCCTGCATCACCGGCGACCTCTGCGGTTCGCTGAAATGCGATTGCGGCGACCAGCTGCGCAACGGGCTTGACCTCCTGAAACAGGCCGGCGGCGGTGTACTCGTTTATCTCGACCAGGAAGGCCGCGGCACCGGCATCGGCGCCAAGATGCGCGCCTATGGCTATCAGCATCTCGGGCTCGATACGATCGATGCCGATGCCGAGCTTGGATTTGGACAGGATCACCGCCGTTACGAGGCCGCCGTTGCCATGCTGCGCCTCCTCGGCATCGGTGAGGTGATCGTCTACACCAACAATCCGACGAAGATCGCGGCGTTGAAGGCAGGTGGCATTGCCGTCCATGCCCGCACGCCGGTTCTGGGCCGGGTGACGGTGGAAAACGAAAATTACCTGCGCACCAAGACACTGCGCGCCGGACATATGCTGGACCTCGATACGCTGATTGCCGCAGAATAAGGTAAGAGGCCGGAGGCTCGTCATGTCCATCAACGAGGAAAGGCACGATGCCCGCGTGGCATCGCGCCGCCGCTTTTCAGATTTTCATCAGGATCCGCTGCTTGCCAACACACTGAAGGTGCTGGCCGTGGTCTACCTTGCCTCGATTGCCAGCTGGGGCATGGCAGCACTGCACCTGCCGCTGGAAATCCATGTGCCGGTTATTGCCGGCGGCCTGCTGGCCGGCATTTTTGCAGCTGTTGTCCACGGACTGCCGTTCCACAAACATGCGCGCTTCGGTTTTGCCAACCTCGTCACCGCCTTTCGCGCCGGCATTGTCAGCCTTGTGGCGGCAACGGTGTTGTTTTCGCATGCGTTCGGCGGCCGCGACTTTGACGATCTGATCTGGTGGACGGTGGCGGCGGTGCTGTTTGCGCTGGCGCTGGATGGGGTCGATGGTTATCTGGCACGGCGTTACCGCCAGCAATCGGCACTCGGCGCCCGCTTCGACATGGAGGTGGATGCCGCCCTCATCCTCATCCTCTCAGTTGCGGCCATGGTGCTCGACAAGGCGGGCCCCTGGGTCGTGCTGATCGGTCTGATGCGCTACCTGTTCGTGATGGCACAATGGTTTTCGCCAGCGCTCAGGGCTGAACTTGCGCCGTCGTTTCGCCGCAAGACGGTCTGCGTGGTGCAGGGGGCAGCGCTCTGTCTGGTGCTTGTGCCGCAGGTGACAGTGCCGCTCTCCATCTGGATCTGCGGCTTTGCCCTTATAGCGCTTGTCTATTCCTTTGGTGCCGATGTTCTGGCGCTCCTGTCGCGCAAAGCAACAAGGCCGTGATGGATGGCGGCATACCCCGTTTAACCGGCGGGGCGACGTCTCTGCGAAACGGCGATCACCAGAAATCCGGGAGAGGCACCCGCCATGGCAAGCGCTCCGTAAACGAGGCTTGCCGAAACGCCATCGGCACTGGCAAGTCCGATCAGCGGCCAGAGTGCAGCCGCCGCCGCTTCGCGCGTGCCCCAGCCGCCAACCCCGGTCGGGATCAGCATGGCGGCGAGACACAGCGGCACGACGGTAAAGGCGCCGACAAGCGGCAGGGGCTTTCCGACTGCATCTGCCGCCAGCATGAACAGTGCCACATAACCGAAAACGACCGCAAGGCTCAGGCCACCCTGCACAACGAAGGCACCGCGGCGCAGGAAAACCTCGACGAAGTCGGCACGCAAACTCTCAAACCGGCGCATCAGAACGGTGCCAGCTGCGGCAAGACCGATGAACAAAGCACCCGCCACCAGCAATGCCTCCGCGGACCAGAGGTTTTTATCGATCAGCAGCGGCCAGAGAACCAGACCCGGCAGGCAGAGGCAGACGAAGGCAAGCTGGCCGGACAGGCGCTCGAAGAACACAGCCTTGGCCGAACGCTGCCAGCCGCCCGCCTCACTGTCTGCGCTGCGATAGGCGCGCAGCACATCGCCGGCCATGCCGCCCGGCGCGACCTGGTTGACGGCGCTTGCCACGTAATATTCACCGATGGCATGAAAAACCGGCATCTTCTGCCCAAGCCTTGCCGCCGTAAAACGCCAGCGCAGGCCAGACAGCACGATCTGTCCCTGCACCAGCAAAAGCCCCAGCACCACGTGCAGGAGAGAAACATTCGACAGCGCGCCCAGAATTTCCTGCGGCTCCAGCCACCAGACCAGCAGCACCAGACAGGCAAGCGCAACGGGCGTTGCAAGGTAACGCAGAAATTTCAAGCCGTGGTCTTTCGTTGTCAGAAGCTAAAGCTGGACGGTGATTGGTATATCGTCTCGAAGGCGCGATCCATCACCCTTGCAAGGCGGCTCATCACGTCTTCGCGTGCGAATATCAGTCCGCATGCTGGCTTGTTACGCAGATCAGTCGCTGGCGGATTGATGGTATGACAAGGATTGCCCTTTCCCGGATTGCATCCGTTGTCGCAAGCCGTACCGTTTCAGGCCTCATCTTCCTGGCCGTCACGCTTGGCGTCCTCACTCTGCCCGATCATCCGGATGCCCTGTCGCCGGGCGCGTTCCTTCGCCTGCCGCTGGAAGTGCCCGCAGTTCTGGCGGTGCTTCTGGTGGCGCGCGGCAGGCTGAACCGTCTGCTGGCAGCGGGACTGACCTTGCTCTTGGGGATCATGCTGTTCCTGAAGCTTGCCGATATCGGCACACAGGCGGCATTCCAGCGGCCGTTCAATCCCTATCTCGATATCAAGATGCTCGCCGACGGCTGGAATATCGCGTCGGGCAGTCTGGGGGTCACAGTCGCATTCCTGGTGCTGCTGGCCGCCGTCCTACTTCTTGGCCTCGTCCTCGCGCTCTATTTTAAGGCAATCCGCCGTCTTGCCCCCGCGTCACGTCCGGGTGCGGGCCGAACGGTGCTGGCCGCCGGGTTGATCTTCGGTTGCGGGCTCTTGATGACCTTTGGAAGCCCTTTCCCCAGCACGATGCCCGTGACGGCCAATGCAGGCCGTTATCTGGCAGATCGGATCGCGCTTGCGATTGCCTCGGCGCGCGATTTACAGGTGTTCGAGCAGCAGCTGGCAGCAGATGAAAAGTCCGCCACACAGTTCCCCAGACATGACGATCTGTTTTCTGCGGTGACTGGGCGCGACGTCATTCTCGTCTTCATCGAATCCTATGGCCGCAGCGCCGTGGAAGATCCGCGCTACGTGACGGTCACCAGCCCCCGCCTTGCAACGATGGAGAACGAAATCGGCGCTGCGGGCTTTCACGCGGCCAGCCGCTGGATCACCTCACCCACCGTCGGCGGCCTCAGCTGGCTTGCCCATGGCACCTTCCTCTCCGGCCTTCAGGTGGATAGCCAGGCACGTTACGACCGGCTGATGGCAAGCCGCCGGCCAAGCCTCAACCGCCTGTTTGCCGGTGCGGGCTGGGAAACGGTGGCGGTGATGCCGGCGATTACCATGGATTGGCCGGAATCTGCCTATTACGGCTATGACCGTATTTTTGCCGCCGCCAATCTCGGCTATCGCGGCAAGCCGTTCAACTGGATCACCATGCCGGACCAATACACGCTCTCCGCCTTCCAGCGGCTGGTACGCGACCGTCAAGGCCGCAAGCCGGTGATGGCGGAAATCGCCCTCATTTCCTCGCATGCGCCGTGGACGCCGGTGGCGTCCATGATCGACTGGGACAGTGTCGGCGATGGCACGGTGTTTGATGCGCAGGCAACCAGCGGCGATCCGCCGGCCGTTGTCTGGTCAGATCCGGAGCGGGTGCGAAGGCAATATATCCAGACGATCGATTACAGCCTGCAGGCGCTGTCGAGTTATATCGCGCGTTATGGCGATGACGCGGTGTTTCTCGTGATCGGCGATCACCAGCCGGCGGCCATCGTCACCGGTCCTGATGCCTCCCGCGCCGTGCCTTTTTCCGTGATCAGTCGAGACACGGCGCTGGTCGATCGCTTTCTGGCGGATGGTTTTGATGCTGGTATGGCGCCGAAAAGTGCCCGCGAGCAGCCGATGAGCAGCCTTTACGACCGTCTGATCCACCTTCTGCGCTAAAGACCCCCTCACCGATCAGCGCCGTGAATCGATCAGGCCGCATCGATTCAAAACATGCGTTGGACCTGCGCTGCCATGTCCAACACACTCATTTCCATGACCGAGCCCCGATTTGACGCGCATCTGGCGCACCGCATCGATCCCTCCCGCAACATGGCGCGTTTCTATCATGTCGTCATTGAGGTCGATCTGTTCGGGGACATTTGTCTGACCCGCAATTGGGGCCGCATCGGCACGAACGGACGCGACCACCGGCAGGTTTACGGCACCTGGAATGCTGCGGCAGAGGCCATGGAAAAACTGGTGGCCGCCAAGCAAAGGCGCGGATACCGCCCGCCGGCGTGACGTGCAAAAAAGTCCACGCCGGCGAAGAGATCAGTGGCAGCCGCAAGACGGTTCCGGCTGCTGCGAGCGAAGGGCTGCCGTCTTAAGCCCCAGCTTATGGAGGAGCTTGCTGTCGCGGTCGCGGTCCGGGTTGCCAGTCGTCAACAACGCATCGCCGGTGAAGATGGAATTGGCGCCGGCCAGGAAACACAGCGCCTGCGTCTCGTCGCTCATCCCATCGCGGCCCGCAGACAGCCGCACCACGCTTTTCGGCATCAAAAGGCGGGCCAGTGCCACCAATCGGACGAAGGCAATGGCATCGGCAGGTTCTGCCTTGTCCAGGACAGGCGTTCCCGCAATGGCGTTCCACATGTTGAGCGGCACGCTTTCCGGATGCGGATCAAGCCCCGAAAGGATCACCAGCATGGCAATACGATCCTCCACCGTCTCACCCATACCGACAATGCCGCCGGCACAGAGCTTGATGCCGCCGCGGCGCACATGATCCAGCGTTTCCAGCCGGTCATCCATGGTGCGGGTGGTGATGATTTCGGGATAAAAGGCGCGCGAAGTATCAATATTGTGGTTGTAATAATCGAGACCCGCCTCGCCCAGCCGCTCCACCTGCGCCGGTGTCAGCATGCCAAGCGTCACACAGGTCTCAAGGCCAAGGCCCCGCACGCCCTCGATCATGGCGCAGACAGTTTCCAGATCACGATCCTTCGGAGAGCGCCATGCGGCCCCCATGCAAAACCGCGTTGCGCCGCCAGCCTTTGCGCGCGCGGCTTCTGCCACCACACGCTCAACCTCCATCAGCTTGGTTGCCTTGACGCCCGTCTTGTAATGGGCGCTCTGGGAGCAATAACCACAATCTTCCGGGCAGCCGCCGGTCTTGATCGACAGGAGCGTTGCGGTCTCGATGACATCCGGGTCAAAATTCTGCCGGTGGACGGACTGCGCCCGAAACAGCAGTTCGGGAAACGGCAGGTCATAGAGAGCGCGCGCCTCGCTCTCGCTCCAGTCGCTGCGCGGAACGGTTTCACCTGCGTCCGCCGGAGTTTTATGCGGGGTGGCCCGGCTTGACGCCGGGCTTTGTTTCAACACTTCGCTCATCGGCCAAGCATCCCGCCGATACGGTTCCACGGCAGAGCGGAGCCTGCCGCAACCAGCGCTACCTTCAGGAGGTCGCCCAGAATGAAGGGCAGGAAACCCGCTGCCATAAGCTTGCTCACCGGCACGAATACACCGAGCCAGGCAAGGCCGAGCGCATAGATGATGGCAAGACCGGCGAGCATAGCCAGCAGCTTGCCGACGGTTCCGCGTCCGAGCGCCAAGGCGCTGGTCACGACAGCACCGAGGAGATAACCCGCGAGATAACCACCGGTCGGCCCCATCATATAGGCAAGGCCGATGCCACGTTCAGGCGTCCCGGAAAATACGGGAAAACCGAGCGCACCGGCACCGAGATAAGCAAGAAGCGTTGCTGCCGTCAGGCGCGGTCCGACAGACACCGCAAGGCCCATGACCGCCAGCGTGTGCAGCGTCATCGGAACGGGAAAGAACGGGATCTGCACCTTGGCGGCCGCAGTGATGATGAGCGCGCCGAAGACGACGAATACGGCCTGACGCGTGAGATCACGCCAGATCGGCGCTGCCGTGGATGCGGGAAGAGACATTGGACCACCTCAAATTATAGATAATTTGTCGAACGGCAACAAGATTCCAGAAGTCTTATGGAGTCGCAAGCCATATTTATAGATAATTTTAAAGACGACGCGTTTGGCCCGTCGACCTTGATTGCGATCGCATGCGGCGGATAGACGAAGTAGGATGCGTGAAATGTGGAAAATGCAGTCCCCAAGACCCAAATCAGGCCCCTGAAGCTTCAGACGGCGGAAAACATGCGGCAGCGGAACGGCATGAGAGCAGCGCCGGCCACGCGGAACATCAGGTGCGAAAAAATCTATAATTCAGCCGATAATGGCAAAAGCGTCCTGCGTGTCACCACCCGCAGTGGCGACGGGACGGCGGCCGATCCACTGGACGTGGCGCGACAGAACCGTGCAGGCGACATCGATCTGCCCCTGACGCAGCGCCTGCAAAATGGCCTGGTGATCGTGGTCGGTCTGCGCTTCCCAGGCAGATCTCCAGGCCGCAAACAGAAAACGGGCGCTCGCCGCATGCAGGTCATCGATGGCCGCCAGCAACCGGGGCATGGCGCATGGCGTGATGATCAACCGGTGGAAGCGGCGGTTAGCCTCTTCCCAACTGCGCACATCCTTGGAATTATCACCGGCGCGGGTTGCCTCTTCGGCAGCAGACAGAATGGCCGGCGTCAGGTGCGGGGCGGCATGGCGAAGCGCCAGCACTTCCAGTGCGGCACGCATTTCCGCCACTTCCTTCACCTCCGACAGCTGGAAGGAGGCCACGCGCACGCCGCGCCGGGGTTCGCTGACGGCCAGCCCCTGCGCTTCCAGACGGCGAAATGCCTCGCGCACCGGCACATGGCTTGCGCCGAATTCCTCGGCAATATGGTCTTGCCGCAGCCGCGTGCCCGGCGCTATGGCCCCGGCGATAATACGATCGGCAAGCGAGCGGCTGATGCGAACCGCCAGCGTCTCTTCTTTTTGTGCGCTCATGGAAAGCTTGATAGGCTGGCCGAGACGAATTGTCGATTACCGTCGCCCAAACTTGGGGTCCGGAAAGGCCGGAATCGGCCTTCCCTGCGACACATCGACGGTGAAGACCATTGCGCAATCGGTTTCCACCATCGACCACGAACCGAAATGGTCAACTGTAACGCCAAAGCCAATCGACAATGGCATATCGAGCCCAAAGGGCGAAGATCGGCCACCGGCCGGTCTTCGCCCATTTCAACGCATCACCTATTGGGCAAGGCCCAGCATCTGAAGATATGCGGCGGAAGCCTGGATCTGGCTCTTGTCGCGGATCTCGATGATCAGGCGCGGGTTGGACGTGATGCCGGCAAGGCGGGCGAAGAAAGCACGCCAGTTGATGTTGCCGTGGCCAACCGGCCAGTGACGATCCGCATAACCATCGGCATCCTGCAGATGCACGTGCTGCAGCAGGTTGCCGGCGTCATGGGCAAAATAATCGACCGGCGGCGCACCGGTGGAACCGGCGGCATAGGCTGCATGACCGGTATCGATGGAGAGCGCAAAGGCCGGCGAGTTGAAGTCTTCCACCAGACGACGGCGTTCGCCCGGATCCTTGTCCTCGATGTTTTCCAGGACAAAAACACATCCCTGATCCTCGGCGCGCTTTACGGCGGCATCGAGTGTCTGGTGGGTCATGTCGAACACGCGCTGGCGCTGCTCGGGCCAGTTGTCGAGGTTGTTGTGCATCCAGGTGGTATAGGGGCTGTGGATGACGATCTGGGTGATGTCGAGGGCGGCTGCGACGTCGAGCGCCTGGTCCATGCGGCGCGCCACGATTGCCCGCACATCCGGATCGGCAGAGGCGACGTTCAGGCCCATGAAGGGGCCATGCATGCCGAGCCGCCCCTGATGGCCGTCGAGAAGCTGCCTCGCCCGCTCGACCAGCGGCTGCCAGTCGCCGCAGAGCACCTCGGCCGGGACGAAATCCTGCAGTTCGAGATCGCGCGGCTTCTCCCGAAGCCAGTCCCGGTTCAGTTCGACGTCCTTTAACGTCATGGCAGCGCCAAGGATGGGCAGTTCAGACATGGTCTCGTCCTTTTATTGTCGAGCACAGCGCTCGAGGGTTGGGAAGTCAGGAAAGGGTCGGGTCAAGCTTGTCGCGCAGCCAGTCGCCCAGGAGCGAGACGCAAAGCGCCGTCACGGTGATGACAAAGGCGGGCGCGAGCATGATCCAGGGGGCCGACGACAGATATTCGCGCCCGAAGCCGACCATGTTGCCAAGCGAGGTATCCGGCGGCTGGATGCCAAGCCCCAGGAAGGAAAGGCCGCTTTCGAGAAGGATGATTTCCGGAAAGGCAAGCGTCATCGAAACGATCAGCGTCGAGGCGATATTGGGCAGGATGTGGCGCCCGTAGAGCCGCAGCGGCGAGGCCCCCAATTGGTGAACGGCGGCGGCATAACCATGCATCCGGCCGCTGATGGCAAGGCCGCGCGCAATACGCGCATACCGCTCCCAGGCATGGAAACCAAGCAGGCAGACGAACAGGACGAGGGAATTGCCGAAGAAGGCAAGGATCGCAAGCGCCAGAACGAGAAAGGGAATGGCGGCGGAAAAATCCACCAGCGCCAGCACCGCCTGCTCGACCAGCCCGCGAAAGTGAGCCGCCACGAAGCCGAGCGTGACGCCCACCGCAGCGCCGATGATCGTGGCGCCAAAGGCAATCAACAGGCTCATGCGGATCGAAGTGATCAGTCGCGACAGCACGTCACGGCCCAGTTCATCGGTTCCCAGCGGATGGCTCCAGCTGCCGCCCATGAAGACCGGAAGGCTCAGGCGGTTGTGCAGGTCCATCTGCGTGAAGCGGTAGGGCGAAATGACATCCGCTGAAACCGCAATCGCCAGCATCAGGACAAGCCAGAGCACGGCAATCGAAATCGAGACCGGCAGGCGCGAAAGTCCGCCAAGCAGCGTCGCCAATCGCAAGGAGCGCAGACCGCCGGTTTCGGTGCGGGTGGTGGGGGTGTCGACCATGTCGTTTCTCCTGGAGATAAGGGACGCCGGTCAGCGCCGCGCCTGACGCGTCTGCCCATGCATTCTGGGATCGACCAGGCCATAGAGGACATCCACGACCATGTTTGCCGCAACCATGGTCATGGCGATCATGAGCACGATGGCCTGCACGACGGCAAGATCCCGGTTGGCAACGGAGACGACCAGAAGCCGCCCGACGCCGGGCCAGGAAAAGACGCTTTCCACCACCACGGCGCCGGCAACCAGGCCGCCCAGCATGAAGCCGATAATGGTGATGGTGGGAATCGCGGCATTCTGCAGCGCGTGACGCCAGACCACCATGGACCAGGGCAGGCCTTTGGCGCTTGCCGTTCGGATATAGGACTGGCCCAGCACTTCCAGCATGGCACTGCGGGTAAAGCGGGCAAGAAGTGCCGCGCCACCAAACCCCATCGTTGTAATCGGCAGGACGGCATGCAGCCAGCTATCCTGACCGGCAGAGGGCAGCCAGCCGAGATTGACGGAAAAAATCAGCACCAGCAGCATGGCGAGGATGAAGGAGGGAACGGCAAAGCCGGTGACCGCCATCACCATGACGCAACGATCAATCAGCGAATTGCGGTGAAGCGCTGCATAGACGCCGGCCGGAACACCGACTGCAATATTCACCACAAACGCCGGCAGGGTCAGCGCCAGTGTGGAGGGAACCCGCTCCAGGACGACAGACAGCACATCACGGCCATCGCGCATGGAACGGCCAAGTTCACCGCTGAAAATCGCCTCGAAGAAGGCAAAATACTGAACCCAAAGCGGCTGATCGAGACCCCAGGCGCGCCGAAACGCATCGATCGCCTCCGGCGGCGCATCGGCGCCCATGATCACCACAGCCGGATCTCCCGACATACGCAGCACGACGAAAACGAAGGTGACCACCATGACGATGCTGACGGCTGCCCGCAGCAGCCGCGACAGAAAATAATGCAGCATATCAGCAGGCCTCCAGGGGGGCGGTGACGCGGGTGGCGGGTGCTTCGCCGTGCGCCACATGGCAGGCAACGCGCCGGCCATCACTGCGGCGCGGTTTCAGCAGCGGTGCTTCCACCCGGCACTGCGCACTGGCAACCGGACAGCGGGGATGAAAGGCGCAACCCGATGGCCGATTGGTGGGACTGGGCGGATCCCCCTGAAGAATGATCCGGCTGGATGTCTTGCCTGGATGGGGAATGGCCGAGACCAACGCCTGCGTATAGGGGTGGGCGGCATCCTGCAGCACCGCATCCGGATCACCTTCCTCAACGATGCGCCCGAGATACATCACGGCAACGCGATGGCTGATCTGGCGCACGGCCCTCAGGTCATGGCTGACGAACAGCATGCCCATCCCCAACCGCTCCTGCAGGTCCATCAGCAGGTTGAGCACCAGCGCCTGGATCGAGACATCGAGCGCACTGATCGGCTCGTCGCAGACGAGAAGATCCGGCCGGGTCACCAGCGCACGCGCAATCACGGCGCGCTGGCGCTGGCCGCCGGACAAGGAGTGCGGGCTGCGGGCCGCATGATGCGGTTGCAGGCCGACCTCCGCCATCATGGCGGCGACCCGTTCGCGGCGGCTTTCGGCCGTGCCGATCCGGTGAATATCGAGCGGCTCGGCAATCTGCTCGCCAACCGGCAGGCGCCTGTCGAGGGCGGAAAGCGGGTCCTGGTAGACCATCTGCATGCGCCGGCGAGACGCTGCCCAGGCCGATGTCCCGGAGACCGGCATCGGCTGACCGTCAAACTCCACGCGGCCCTCATCGGCGGTTTCTATGCCGAGCACCAGGCGC
Organism: Neorhizobium sp. PAMB6716; assembly: GCF_058242805.1. NCBI lineage: Bacteria > Pseudomonadati > Pseudomonadota > Alphaproteobacteria > Hyphomicrobiales > Rhizobiaceae > Neorhizobium > Neorhizobium sp. PAMB6716. Next base: position 102,266 of record NZ_JBZAYW010000002.1, on the reverse strand, counting down.
GCCGTGGTCGATTTTCCGCATCCGGACTCGCCGACAAGGCCCAGCGTTTCGCCGCGTGCCACATGCAGCGAGACACCGTCGACAGCCCGAACCGTGGATATGCGGCCCATGAGCCCGCGCCGCATGCCGTAATTGCGCACGAGATCGCGGGCAACCAGCAGGTTTCGAGACGTCGAGGTCATAACATGGCCCTTTCCCGCGTCGGCGTGGCGCGGTCATGGGTCGGACGGTCGAGCGACGGGTATGGCTGCGCATTGAGACAGGCAGCACTATGGTCGGGCGCCAGAGGCAGGGCGGCGGGATCAACCTCCAGACACAGGCTGCTTGCCGACGTGCAGCGCGGCGCAAAAGCACAGCCCTTGGGCATGTGCGCGGGTTCCGGCACGCTGCCCGGAATGGCAACCAGCCGATGGCGCTGACCGGCAAGCGGCGGAAGCGCTCCCAAAAGCCCCTGCGTATAGGGGTGGTTGGGATTGGCAAAGATCTGTTCGCTCGGCGCCTCCTCGACGATACGGCCGGCATACATGACGGCAATGCGCGAACAGGTGTCGGAGACGACGCCGAGATCATGAGAGATCAGCACCAGCGCCATGCCGGTGTCGCGCCGCAAGGTGGTGACGAGATCGAGGATCTGCGCCTGGATGGTGACGTCAAGTGCCGTTGTCGGCTCGTCCGCCACCAGCAGTTCCGGTTCGCCGGCCAGCGCCATGGCAATCATCACACGCTGGTTCTGTCCTCCGGACAATTCGTGCGGATAGGCGTTGATGCGGTTCTTCGCATCGGGAATGCCGACCTGGTCCATGAGCCGGATGACTTCGGCCTTTGCCCGATCCCCCGTCATGCCGCGATGCAGGCCGAGTGCCTCGCCGATCTGGCGCCCGATACGATGGACCGGATTGAGGCTTGCGGCGGGATCCTGGAAAATCATGGCGATACGTCCGCCACGAACCGGTTCAAGCCGCGCTTTCGGCGCTCCGAGGATTTCGGTTCCATCGAGCAGAACCGAACCACGAACCTTAGCCGAGGCGGGCAACAGGCCAAGCGCTGCAAGCCAGGTGATGGATTTGCCGCAACCGGACTCCCCCACCAGCCCGACCGCTTCCCCCCGCTCGACCGACAGATTGATGCCCCGCAAGGCCGCGGCACCGCCGAATGCGACCGAAAGGTTTTGGATCTCGACGAAGGCCATGGCCTCAGGCGCTCCAGTTGTGACGGCGGAAATCCATCACGAAGGATTTTGCCGGCGCCCACTGGATGTCGGCCCGCTTTGCCGTGAAGGAGGCGTTGCGGTGCAGCACCACATAGGCCGGGTCTTCGATTTCGATGATCTGCAGCATGCGGCGCCATACGGCGATCCGGCGGGTGCGGTCGGTGCTGGTTCCGAGTTCATTGGAAAGCCCGCCGAATTCCTCGTTGCGCCACTGGTTGGTCTTCCAGGGTGTGCCAAGAGGGCCCCAGGAACCGGACATCTGAACGTAAGGATCCGGCAGGGAAGCTGCCGCCGACCAGTCGTGGATGCCGCGCGTCTCCGGGCCGCCTTCCTGGATCTGGCCCCAGTTTTCCACCATCTGCATCTTGATGTTGAGGCCGACAGAGCGCCAGTTCTCGGTGTTGATCTGGGCAGTCGCCGTCTGGGCGGTATAGTAGTCGTTGAGGACGCGGTAGGGGATCGGCTCGCCATTGTAGCCGGCCTTGCGCAGAAGGGCGCGGGCTTTATCCGGATCGTAGGCCGGGTTTTCATGGTCGGCGATGTAGAAGTCGCCATAAAATTCCCATTGCAGGCCGCGCGGCACTTCGGTGCGACCGCTCCACAAGGCTTCCACGATCAGGTTGCGATCCACCGCGTGGGTGAGCGCCTGACGGACGAGCGGATTGGCAAGCACCGGGTGTGACTTGTTGAACACCGTATAACGCGTGTTGTTGATCGGCCCGCCGACGACCTTGAAGCGCTTGTCCGCCTCGACGGTGGCAATCTGGTCCGGGGGAATGTCGCAGGCGAAATCGGCGCCGCCGGAGCGCAGCAGATTGATGCGCGAGGCCGTTTCCGGTGTTTCCACGAAACGGATCTGGCGAAGCGGCGGGCGCCCCTCCCAATGATCGTCGAAGGCGGCGAGCGTCAGGACCGAATCCGGCTTGTATTCGGCCACCGAATAGGGACCTGTGGTCACAGGCAGCCGCGCCCAGTCCATCCAGCTCTTGGCTTCGAGAAAGGCACGCTTGTTGACGATCATGCCGATCGAGGCAGACAGGCGGCCTTCCAGAACCGGGTCGATGGAGGCATTGTGCAGCCGGATCTTGTGCGGGCCCAGCACCTCGATCCGTTCAAAGGCGGGGAGTGCCTGACGCGCCACGGCCTTGACGTTGTCGGGAACCTCGACCGTTGCGCCGCCCCACATCCGGTCGGGGCCGTAGGAGAAGGCCACATCTTCGGCAGTCATCACGTCGCCATTGTGGAACTTCACGCCTTCGCGCAGATCCACCTCGACCGTCAGATCATCGAGACGCTTCCAGGACGTCGCCAGTTGCGGCTGCAGCGACATGTCGCCGATCCAGTCATTGCCAAGCAGCGTCTCGGCATAACTCGTATAGATGCGGGCGCCGACATTCGACTGTTCCGTCAGCATTTCCAGCGTGTTCGAATTGGAGATCCGCTGCACGGCAACGGTGACGGCGGGGCGCTCGCCGGATTGCGCCGATGCCAGGCGCGGCAGGGCGAAAGCGGCCGTCGTAGCGGCCGACATGGACAGAAGACTGCGGCGGGTGATTGCGATCATGGTCTTTACCTTCTGAAAGTGGCAAGCAAAGGGATCACGCCGGCCGGATACAGGCTTGCCTGCCTCCAGCGCGTTCGTGCGTCGACGGTAAAAGTTGCGATGATGTGCACTGCCCGGCCGGACATTCCGTGAGAACCGACCGCCGTGTTGAAAATAAATTACGGGTTCATTGTGAACTGCGAATGACAGCTGTAGGTACAGCTACGAGATTTGAGGGGTAATGGATGGAGCCACAATGGTTCAGGGTTTATCAGGCGGTCAAAAAGGCCATTCTGGTGGGAGAGCTTTTGCCGGGCAGCCAGGTTCCGCCCGAATTCGATCTGTCGGAGCAGCATGGTGTCAGCCGCAACACGGTCCGGCGCGCTTATCTGGCCCTGTCGCAGGAAGGCCTTATCCGCAGCGTCAACGGCCGTGGCTCGTTTGTCATGCAGACAGGGCTGACCTACGAGGTGGATGCAACGTCGCGCTTTCGGGATGTGCTGGATCGGCAGGGCGTGCGCTCGGCAATGACGACCGTGGAGAGCCTTGAGGTTCCGGCTGAAGCGGACATCGCCCATATCCTTTCAGTCGAAATCGGCCACCCGCTCTTGCGCGTCACCGCCCTCATTCTCGGTGACGAGGTTCCCTTCATCCTGACCGTGCGCCACATTCGCGCCGACCTGGTGGAGAACCTGGACGGAAAGCTGAAAGAGACGAATTCGCTGACGCAGATCGCTCTCAGCGAAGGCCTTGGACAATTGCGCCGCGTCTCGACGACCGTTGCTGCCCGACTGCCAACGGAGCGGGAGGCGGGCCTGCTGCGCTGCCCTGCAAACGCCCCCGTTCTGCTGGTCCATTCCACAGGCCGGATAGACAACGGATTGCTGCTCGAATGCCAGAAGGCGGCGATGAACAGCCAGCTCATCCGGCTTTCGTTTCGAAGCGAGGGAGACAGATAATCGGCATGGTGCGTCGATCGGTATCCGCGCGAACTAACGCCACCCTTGGACGGGTGATGCAGCGATCAGCGACCCTGAACGAATGTCAACGGACCGTAACATTCCCAACGGATCACCCCATGGGGCATGCCACGTCACGATGGCCGCTGCAGGCCTTCATCCGGCACTCGAATGGCCGAGGTCTGCGGGCTCCGGAGCGTGTCAGATCGTGCGGTCATCGCCCTGGATGAGGGTGCTCGGTGGAAATGCGATTTCGGCGGTAAATCCTTGGGTTGGCAACACGTCAAAGCGAAAGCCGTGCAGTTTGGTAATGGCTGCCACCAGTGTCAGGCCAAGCCCGAGGCCTTTGGTATGGCGGCTTGTGTCGGCGCGGTAAAAGCGCTGCACGAGAAGGCTTCTTTCGGATTCAGCAACACCCGGCCCGGTATCGCTGACGCGCAATGCGGCGCCATCGGGGCTGGCCGTGAGGCAAACATCGATGCTGCCGCACTCCGGCGTGAACTTGACGGCATTGTCGACAAGATTGGCAATGGCCTCGAAAATCAGGTCGCGATCACCGTGAACAACACGTTTTTCGTTGGCCTGCACGGTGAACGTCAGCTGCTTTTCCTCGGCAATGGGTTCGTAGAGGTCACCCACCTCGCAAACCAGTTCCGCAAGCTCCACCTCGTCAAAGGCCTGAAGCCGACGTGTCTGCTCGATTTCGCGCACACGCAAAATGGCGGTGACGATGGAAATCGCATGGTCGAGCTCGGAAATGGCGCGATCTGCCGCACCCTGCAAAGCCTCAAGCGTGGTCGCATTACGCCGGGCGCGCTCAAGGCCGATCCTGACCCGGGCCAGCGGGGTGCGCAGATCATGGGCAATGTCATCCCCCACGGCTGCCAGATCCTCGATGAATGTCTGCATTTCATCCAACATGCCGTTGACGATCTGGGCCAGATTATCGATGGGGTCCTGGGCATTGCGATAGGGAAGCCGCTGCTTCAAATCGCCTGCGACGATCTGGGAAATCCTCCTCTGCATCTCCGTCACGCGCTTGTGGGCATTGAGGCCAAAAAACAGTGACGCGGCAAGCCCAAGCGCCAGTGCCGGGATCAGCCCGAACAGCAATCCTCTCTGAACCATGGAGGCTGCCTGTTCATTGTCGGCGGTGCTCCAGCCGACGAACAGAATATTACCGTCTGGCAGCAGGCGTACAACGGCGCGCGCGTTTTGCACATGCCTTGGCACCTGATCCGTGCGGATGATCGAAACCCGCTGCGGCGGCGCGCCGATCTCCATGCCGGGGGGAAGCTTGTCGACATTGCCGGATAGGCGATGGCCATCGGTGGAAAAAATCGCCGTTGGTTTGACACGGCGCGGATCCTGCCGAACTCTTTCCTCATAGGCGTTCATCTGGCCAAGACCAGCGCCCTCCGAAATGACAGCGGCCTCCTGCAACACCAGATCGTCGATCTGCTTGATCAACTCGTTGCCGCTGGTCTGAAAATAGGCAAAACCGAAGCTCAAGCCGATGGTCACCGTAATCGCGGTCAAGAGAACGACCACATAACGGAAGGCGGATTGCCGGACCCACTCAATCGGGCGCGCGAAGTACAAAACCCTCTCCCCGAACATTCGAAATCATCGGCGGGTCTCCGGCGGCGTCGATCTTGCGACGAAGCCGGCCCATGTGGACATCGACCAGATTAGAGTCGGGCACGAACTTGTATTTCCACACCTCCTCGAACAGCATGCCGCGTGTCAGCAACTGCTCGCAGTGCCGCATCATATATTCAAGCAGGCGAAATTCCCGTGGAAGAAGTTCGATCAGCCGTTCACCGCGGCGGGCGTTACGCTCGAGGAGATCGAGTTCCAGCGGACCGACCCGCAGCACTTTTACCGAAATATCGGCAGGCCGACGCAGAAGCGCTTCCACGCGCGCGACAAGTTCCAGAATGGCGAAGGGTTTCGTCAGGTAATCATCACCACCCGCCCGCAGGCCCCGGACGCGATCATTGACCGCGCTGAGAGCACTGATCACCAGAACAGGCGTGCGCACCTGTTCACGCCGCAATGTATCGATCACCGTCAGGCCATCCATGCCCGGAAGCATCCGGTCAACGATCAGAATATCTGCGCCCGCGACCCTCGCCTGCTCGAGCCCCTCAGCACCATCGGCGTGCCAGTCCACGGCATAACCATAGTCTTTCAGTTCGGCACATATATCCTGAGCGGTGTCCTTATCATCTTCGATAAGAATAACCTTGGTCATGTCTGTTCCTTGATGCATCGCCTATCGGCAAGGCCGCAGACCCTTGTCAGCCGCAAGATGAGAGCGGAGCTTTGCCCAGTCCTTCGCCCGATCGCAGTGGATCAAGCGCCATTTGAGCCGTTTTGCGACGTGCGGCAATTAAATATTCTTTCATAGCGCCTTGCGGCGGGCGGTGTCGAAACAACCCCACGCCGCCCGGCCTTCTTAAATTTCTATTTAATGGCATTTGTCATCTCCGTCCGGCAAACCGCACCAAAGAGCGCGACAGGACGTCGCGCGATGACTTGTCACTCTTGGGGCGACGATCAACGGCCATGCCGGTTGCCCTCAAACCAATTTCAAGGTGCAAGATGCCCCATACTCCCAAAATCATTTCGCCGTCAGTCACGGATACAAGAGGGCCGCTCCTCAATCGAAGACAGCTTCTCGGATCAGCCGCGACGGGCGCTGTGGCGCTGGGGGCCTCCTCCCTGCCGGGCTTTGCGCAATCCACGGACAAGTCCGTCGATGTCGTGCTTATCGGCGGCGGCATCATGTCTGCGACGCTCGGCGTGGTTCTCAGCCAGCTGGAACCGGGCTGGACGATCGAGATGATCGAGCGGCTGGACGAGGTTGCCATGGAAAGCTCGAACGGCTGGAACAATGCCGGCACGGGCCATTCCGCACTGGCGGAGCTGAACTATTCGCCGATGGATAATAAAGGCAATGTCCACATCGAAAAGGCGCTGGAGATCAATTCGGCGTTCCAGATCACCCGGCAGTTCATGGCGCATCAGGTGGATCTCGGCGTCCTGAAGAACCCGCGCTCCTTCATCAATTCGACGCCGCACATGAGCTTTGTCTGGGGCGATGCGAACACGGAGTTTCTGGCCAAGCGGCATACGGCGCTGAAGGCGAGCCCGCTATTTTCCGGCATGCAGTTCTCAACCGATCACGGCAAGATCGCTGAATGGGTGCCGTTGATGATGGAGGGCCGAGACCCGGCGCAGAAGCTGGCCGCCACCTGGAGCCCGCTCGGCACGGATTGCGACTGGGGTGAAGTGACGCGCCAATATATCGCCCATCTGACCAATCACCCGACGTTCGGCTTGCATACGTCGAGCCAGGTGCAGGACATCCAGAAAAATGGCGATGGCACCTGGAGCGTAAGCTACGCCAACCACAAGGACGGCACCTCGCATACGCTGAAAGCCAAATTCGTCTTCATCGGCGCAGGCGGCGGCGCCCTGCATCTGCTCCAGATGTCGGGCATCCCGGAAGGCGATGCCTATGCGGGCTTCCCCGTCGGTGGTTCCTTCCTCGTCTGCGACAAGCCGGACATTGCAAACCGCCATCTCGCCAAGGCCTATGGGCAGGCATCGACCGGCGCTCCTCCGATGTCCGTTCCGCATCTGGATACCCGCGTATTTGACGGAAAACGCCATATCCTGTTTGGGCCGTTTGCGACCTTCTCGACCAAGTTCCTGAAGGAGGGCTCGCTCTTCGATCTGCCGGCGACCATCACGCTTGAAAACCTGTGGCCGATGCTCAAGGTTGGTTATGACGAATTCGATCTGGTGGAATATCTGGCCGGTCAGCTTCTCTTGTCGGATGAAGACCGCCTGACGAGCCTGCGCGAATATTTCCCCGATGCCAAGGCTGAGGATTGGCGCTATTGGCAGGCTGGGCAGCGCGTTCAGATCATCAAGCGCGACCCTGAAAAAGGCGGCGTTCTGAAGCTTGGAACGGAAATCGTTGCCTCCAAGGACGGCAGCATTGCAGCACTGCTGGGTGCCTCGCCGGGTGCATCGACCGCTGCCCCCATCATGCTTGATCTGCTCAAGAAGGTGTTTGCCGAAAAGCTCGCGACCCCCGCATGGCAGGAAAAGGTCCGCGCCATGGTGCCGACCTACGGCATTAATCTCAATGAGAATCCGGATTTGCTGGCAAGGGAATGGGCAGCCACCGGCGAGCGTCTTGAACTTTCCATCGCGCCGCCCGCCATCAATGCCACGGTGAACACAAAGCCGGGCATCGTCGCACCGGGCGGCGAACTCAAGCAATTACCGGATATCGCATTGTAGGCGCAAGGCAACTGGCGTCTGCCGGGCCTGCGGACAAAGCCAGGCCGGTGGTGGGCAGAATGGGTTGGCTTCAGCGCAAGCCAGCCCTTTGCGGCGGTACAGCGGGTTGAGGACATCGACCTGTCACTTGCTTTCCGTTGTGTCCGTCATCGGTACTGTTCATCGGCTGATGCTGTGCATACGATGGAACGAGGGCAGCTTAGACAAGGTGGGCTGCCCTTGAAAGAAAACGGAAGGGTCGGTTATGGGTGAACATCACGTTGTTGTTGTTGGCGGCGGCTTTGGTGGGCTGCAGCTCGTAAACGATCTGAAAGGAAGCGGTGCGCGCATTACGCTGATCGATCGGCGCAACCATCATCTTTTCCAGCCTCTGCTGTATCAGGTCGCGACCACTATTCTTTCCACCTCGGAAATCGCGTGGCCCATTCGCCATCTTTATAATGATCGTCCAGAGGTTTCGACCTTGCTCGGCGAGGTCAACAGCGTCGACACCACAGGCAAATCGGTGACGCTTCGCGACGGTTCGCGGGTGGCGTATGACACGCTCGTTCTCGCGACCGGGGCAACACATGCCTATTTCGGCCGGGATGAATGGGAACCCGTGGCACCAGGCCTCAAGACGCTGGAGGATGCCACGACCATCCGCCGACGCCTGTTGCTGGCCTTCGAACGTGCTGAAACCACGACAGATCCTGCCCTGCGGGAGGCACTGCTCACCTTCACCATCGTTGGTGCCGGCCCGACCGGCGTTGAGCTGGCCGGCATTATTGCAGAACTCGCGCACAAGACACTGCCCAGCGAGTTCCGGTCGATCGACACACGCAAAACCAAGGTGATGCTGGTTGAAGCGGGTCCGCGTGTCCTGGCAGGCTTCTCACCGGATTTGTCGGCCTATGCGCAAGGGGTGCTGGAAAATCTGGGCGTCAGTGTCCTGGTTGGAAAACCGGTTACCCAGTGCTCCAGCGAAGGCGTGCAGGTCGGCGATGAATTTATTGCCTGCCGAACGATCGTCTGGGCGGCTGGCGTGCAGGCGTCCGCTGCGGCGCAGTGGCTCTCCATTCCCGCCGACCGGGCCGGCCGTGCCATCGTAGCCAAGGATCTGACCGCACCGGGTTTGGCGGATGTCTTCGTCATCGGTGATACGGCCTCGGTTTCGCAAGACAATGGCGCCGCCGTTCCCGGCATTGCACCCGCTGCCAAGCAGCAAGGGGCCTATGTCGCGAAGGTCATCAAGGCAAGGCTGAAGGGCGCGCCCGCGCCGCAGCCTTTTCGTTATCAGCATCAGGGCAGCCTTGCCACGATTGGCCAGCGCGCAGCCATTGTGGATTTCGGCAAGGTCAAACTGACCGGGAGCATTGCCTGGTGGATATGGGGCCTTGCACATATCTATTTTCTCATCGGCACCCGCTCAAGACTTGCCGTGGCCTGGAGCTGGTTGTGGATCTACCTCAGCGGCCAGCACAGCGCGCGCCTCATCACGCAGAAGGAAACGCTCCGGGAATAGCCGCGCCAAATTTTTTAACCGCGGCGACGACGTTCCTCGGGCCGTTGCCGTAACGGTCGGCGCCCATCGATGGCGAATGCAAGAAGCATCCGCGACCGGGACGGCATGTGATCCGCCGTTGATGCCAGCCAGCGTCCGTCTGGCAACAGGTCAGGCGGACATGACGTGCCAAAGCTGATGCTGATCCCGGCTGACTGCTGGTTATCTGCTCAATGCCCCGGCCATGGCGCGCAACGTCAGATAAGCAGATGCTGCCCCCGGATCGACATGGCCGACAGAACGCTTCCCGAGCTTGGCGGAGCGGCCGCGCCGGCTTTCGATCTCGGCGGTGTAGTCCATACCAGCTTTGGCCGCATCGCAGGCCGCCTGCAGCACTGTCAGTTCGTCCGCACCCTCTTCTGAAGCACGCAGAGCGGCTTCCGCAGCGGGCATCCAAGCGTCGATCATGGTCTTGTCACCCGCTTGCGCACCACCCCGCACCAAAATGCCGTCGTTCATGCCCTTGATCCAGGCTGCCATGGCATGGCCGTCAAGATTTAGCCGGTTCGCAACGGCTGCGGCGGCGCCCCGGAAGGCACTGGCATAAAGCGGCCCTGATGACGCCCCGACGGCCGTGAGAAAGGCCTGCGCACTTTCTTCGCAGATTTGCGCGATGAGCGCATCAGGTGGTTGACGGTCGAGCACCTGGCCAACCGCCGTCCAACCAATGTCCATGGTGATGCCGTGATCGCCGTCTCCGATGACACCGTCAAGCTTTGAGAGCCAATCCTTCTCTTCATGAATGACAACTGCGACCGACCGCATCATCTCAAGAAAGACACCCGGCGTCACACGGCCGCCAGCCTCAAGGCCAGCACGATCAATGGCGGCAACATCCTCTACCGCCCGCACCGCTCGTGCGGTTCGATGCCCACCGGATCGCGCCGCCGCGGGAAGACCAACGGTCAGCGCCAGCGTCCGGCAGGGATGATCCAGCAAACGCGTCAGTTGATCGTCGAGCTTGAGCAGCGTCACCGATGCACCGGCCATTTCCAACGATGTGGCATATTCACCGACCCAATTAGCATGAATGTTGATGCCCTTGGCATCAAGGATCTGCTTGACGCGCCGGAAGATCAGGAACAGTTCCAGCTGCGTTGTCGCTCCAAGCCCGTTGACCAGTACCGCAACACGGTCTGCCTCTCGCAACTCCAGTTCCTGCAGGATTGGCTCCATCAGCACATCTGTCACGTCATCGGCAGGTGCTAACCGTTCACGGCGCATGCCCGGCTCGCCGTGAATTCCCATTCCGATTTCCATGTCTTCTGCACCGATCTCGAAGTTTGGCGTGCCGGTCTGGGGCAAGGAGCAGGCTCCCAGCGCCACACCCATCGAGCGGCACCGGTCATTGGCAAGACGCGCGAGTTCCGCGACCCGTTCAAGCGGCTCGCCGAGATCGGCCGCGGCGCCAGCACATTTGAAGACGAAGAAATCGCCGGCGACACCCCGGCGCTCACCGCGACGTGACAAGGGCGCGGATGCGACATCATCGCTGACGGCAATCTGGCGAACCGGCGTGCCTTCTTGCTCCAGCTCTTCGGCGGCCATCGTGAAGTTGAGAACGTCGCCGGTATAGTTGCCGTAGAGGAACACGACGCCTGCACCGCCGTCGGCCGCACGCCCAGCATCAATAATCTGTTGCGGTGACGGGGACGCAAAAACATTGCCGACTGCTGCGGCATCCGCCAGACCTTGTCCGACATATCCGGCGAATGCAGGCTCGTGGCCGGAACCGCCGCCGATGACAATACCGACCTTGCCGTCTCGGGGGCCGTGACGCGCAACAACGGCACGACCGGTTTCGCCCTCAAGGCACAGGATATCGGGATAGGCACCGACCAGCCCCTCGATAAACTCGGGAATGATGTTTTCGGCGGCATTGATGAGTTTCTTGGTCCTGATACTCATGGCTTTGAGCAATCCTTCTCGGCGCGCAGCATCGCCATCACAGCGACAACAGGCACAAACATTGATGGCGAATTGAAACGGGCTGCCGCCTAGGCAACGCTCGTCGGCACAAGCCGCCTGGCGGCAGCGACGCTGCGGCCCAACCATTCATGCTCCAGGCGGCACGTTGTCTCCATGTCATGGGCCTGCGGCAGCCAGTGCTCCAGAATGCAGCTCATCTCGGCCGGGCAATGCGAGAGGCAGGCGAGAATCTCGTCGATCTCCGCCCTGCCCTCACCCAGTGGCGTGCCGTGGATGCGAAAGCCGACGCCATAGGGATCCGGCGTGATCTGGTAGTCCTTGAGATGCAGATTGATTGCATAGGGCGCCAGCATCCGGACCGTGGTCATTGGCCATTCGCCGGCACAGATGGAGTTTGCGACGTCCAGGCAGACGCCGAGCGCATCATCGGAGACGGTATCCAACAGTTCCACCATGCGGGACGACGGATAATTGAAATGGTTCTCGATGGCAAAGCGGAGTCCGGCCTTTTTTCCGTCCGGCAGAAGTTCGCGGATTTGAGCTGCAAGCTCCGATACGGGAATAAGTGCATCTTCGGCATCGAGTGCCACGCGCAAAATCTTTGACCCGATGCGCTCGCCGATCGGGATATAGCGCGCCAGTTCCTCGGCATCGAAGGACTGCGTGCCCAGTTCGAGCGCCATGCCGTAACTGTCTGCACGCGCCTTGAGCGCCAGATGCTCCTCAGCCGTCAATGTGTCCAGCGGCAGATTGTCGGCATATTGCACGAGCGCAAGGTCATGCCGATGCGCAATCTCCAGCACGTCCATGGCCGTCATCGGTTTTGCCGGCTGCTGATCCTTGATGCCGATTGACCAGCGGAAGGCATAGCTTCCAAGTCCGATTTTCATGCGTTCCTCCCGAGAACGGAGCGCTGGACCGGCATGGAAAACCGGTCCAGCATCTCAATCAATGGATCAGCGAGCCGCCGTTGACATCGACTTCGGAGCCCGTCACGTAGGCAGAGAGATCGGAGGCGAGGAAGAGCGCGCAACCGGCAACATCGTCTGCGGTGCCCGGCCGGCCCATGGGAATGCCCGCCTTGATTTCTTCAAGCTTGTCCGGGGTCAGAAGACCCGCTGTGATGTCGGTGGCAATGAAGCCTGGGCAAATGGCATTAACGCGGATATTTGCAGGCGCCAGCTCTCGCGCCATTGCCTTGGTAAGGCCGAGCACGCCGGCCTTGGCCGCAGAGTAATGCGGGCCACCAAAGATGCCGCCGCCACGCTGCGCCGATACCGAGGACATGTTGACGATCTTGCCCTGCATGCGCTCGCGCATGTGCGGAATGACCGCCTGGCTGCAGTAGAGCGTGCCGCGCAGATTGACGTCGAGGACAGCATCGTAATTGCTTGGCCCAATATCCATGATTTTCAGCGGCTGGGTGATGCCGGCATTGTTGACGAGAATGTCGATCTGGCCCCACTGAGCGATCAGCGCGTTAAAGACCTTCTGGGCGCCTTCCAGATCCGTGACGTTGCAGGCCATGCCCACATGCTGGGGGCCGAGATCGGCGGCGGCCACCTTTGCTGCTGTCTCGTCAAGATCTAGAATTGCGACAGTCGCCCCATGCTCGGCAAACAGCCGGGCTGTGGCCTTGCCCAACCCACGTTTTGACGCCGCACCCGTGATGACTGCGAATTTGCCCTCAAGCAAAGCGATACCCATTTATGTCTTCTCCCTCTGGTCAGAACGTACCGCCACACGCGGGCCCGGTACGGAAATGCGTTTGATTTTGAATGTGTCAGAGCCAGCCACGGATCTGGCGGATCATCGCAGCGGTCGAAATTCCGTAGCGATCGTGCAGGCTCGGCAAGGCCCCTGCATCCAGAAACTGGTCCGGCAGCCCGATCATGCGGAACGTCGGCGTCACCCCGTTAACCAGCAATGTCGTGGCAACTGCCTCTCCGAGACCACCGACGCGGCTGTGGTTTTCGGCCGTGACAACGAGACGGCCGCCTTTGCCCGCCTCCGATAGAATGGTCGCCGTATCGAGCGGCTTGATCGTCGGGCTATGCAACACGCCAACCGACAGGCCGTCCTTTTCCATCTCCACGGCCGCATCCAGCGCCCGCATGGTCATGAAGCCGGATGAAATTACCAGCGCATCCGTTCCATCGCGCAAGAGCTTCGCCTTGCCGATCTCGAACGTGTAATCCGGGCAATGCTTTCGAATAACGGATGGCACCTTGCCACGCAGTAGGCGCATGTAGACCGGGCCGTCATGCGCCACCATGGCAGGCACAGCTTGCGCAACATCGATGGCATCGCACGGATCGATGATGGTGAGGTTGGGCAGGCCGCGGAAGATCGCCAGATCCTCCGTCGCCTGATGGCTGGGGCCGTAACCGGTCGTCAGGCCCGGCAAGGCGCAGACGATTTTCACCGGCAGATTTTCCTCAGCAATCGCCATGGCAATAAAGTCATAGGCCCGGCGCGATGCAAAGACGGCATAGGTTGTGGCAAACGGAATAAATCCTTCGCGCGCCAGTCCGGCGGCCGCTGAAATCATTACCTGCTCGGCCATGCCCATCTGATAGAAACGGTCCGGAAAAGCCTCCGCAAAAACATGAAGATCGGTGTATTTCGCCAGATCGGCCGTGAGGCCAACGATTCTGTCATTGCGCCTGGCCTCGGCAACCAGCGCATGGCCAAACGGGGCGGAAACGGCGTCATATCCCTCCGCCGATAGCGACGCGATCATGGCGGAGGTGCGAACGGCCTCGCCGCTGTTTGGCGCAGTTCGCGGTTCCCACTTGCGGTGCGGGTCGTAATTCTGTTTCGTGTTCATGATTGTCTCCCTCATTCCGGCCGGTTCGCGTCCAGGACGGCGAGTGCTTTTTGCCACTCGTCGGCCTCCACCCGCACGAAATGGGCCATCTCACGCGCCTCCAGGAACGGGATGCCCTTGCACATCTGCGTATTGCAGATGATAGCGCGTGGCTTGGCGTCCTTGAGGGCGCGCGCAGCATCGAACGCAGCCACCAGCGCGTCCATGTCATTGCCGTCGACGCGTTGCGTGTGCCAACCGAAGGCGGTCCATTTGTCTGCAAGCGGCTCGGCGCACAGCATTTCGGTGGACTTGCCGTCCGCCTGCTGATCATTGAAATCGATGATGCAGATGAGGTTGTCGAGCTTGTGGTGGGCAGCCGACATGGCGGCTTCCCAGGTGGAGCCCTCGCCCAGCTCGCCGTCCGACATCAGGTTGTAGACGAAAGCTTTGTTTTTCTTGGCCTTCAGGCCGAGCGCCATTCCGACGCCAATGCCAAGGCCCTGCCCCAGCGAGCCGCCGGTAATTTCCATGCCGGGCGTATAAGCGGCCATACCGGACATCGGCAGCCGGCTGTCATCCGTTCCATAGGTTTCCAGTTCCTGCTCAGGCAGAATTCCGGCCTCGATCAAGGCGGCATAAAGAGCGATCGCGTAATGGCCGATCGACAGGAGAAAGCGGTCACGCCCCTCCCATTCCGGGTCTTCGCGTCGATACTCCAGCGCATGGAAGTAGGAGACGGCGAGCACATCGGCGACGCCGAGCGCCTGGCCGACATATCCCTGTCCCTGAACCTCACCCATGCGCACCGCCTTGCGGCGGATTTCCCAGGCGCGGCGCGCAAGGCTCATGTTCGACAGGTCTGTCGCCTGAATTTGGCTGGTCATGTTTCCTCCCTCACAGCGTCGACGCAAAAACGAGCGCCTCCATGGCAATTTCTGAACTCAACTTGCCCATGCCGGCAATTAAGAAAAACGAACGAGTTATTAAGGAGAACTTAGATGACGCCGTTGCGCAGATGATACAGGCTCATGACAGGGAGAGCGGGGAGGACGCCTGCCATGTGCCGTACCCAGGCTGGAAGGGTTTAAGTTTCAGAGCCGTTTCGGCTATGTCGCTGACGGGCAGCGCCTGCAGGTATCAGGAGAAGATCCTCGCAAACCGGACTATGAAATATGTTCTCAGGGAGGAGACACATGAATATCCGTCATATTATTGCAGCGACCGTCTTGTCGCTTTGCGCAAGCCATGCTGGCGCGCAGGAATTCCAGCTGTCGCACAATGCGGCCGCCGGAAACCCGAAGGACGTTGCGTCGCAGAAATTTGCAGAACTGGTGGCTGAAAAGTCCGGTGGTCGCATGAAAGTGTCGGTCGGTGGCAGCGCCCAGTTCGGCGATGACGCCGAAACCATCACCAACATGCGCCTGGGCACCATCGCCTTTTCGGCCAACTCGCAGGGCACCACTTCGGCCGTCGTGCCGGAAATTGCGCTTCTCGGTCTTCCTTTCCTGTTCCAGGATCTGAAGCAGGCGGAAGCCGTCATGGATGGACCGGTCGGCGACAAGATTGCAGCCGCCGCCAATGCCCAGGGCCTTGTGGTCCTGTCCTGGTGGAACAACGGCATCCGCGAAACGTCCAATTCCAAGAAGCCGATCCGGGTTCCGGCAGATCTTGCCGGCATGAAAATCCGCACGCCGCCGGATCCGATGACGGTAGACATCTTTGCTGCGCTCGGCGCCTCGCCGACCCCCATGGCTTTTTCCGAACTCTACATCGCGCTGCAGCAGGGCGTCGTCGATGGCCAGGAGAACCCGCTGATCAACATCTTCTCCTCCAAGCTGCATGAAGTTCAGCCGTATATCTCGATGACCAACCACAAATACGAGGCGACGCCTTTCCTCGCTTCGAAGATCGTCTTCGACACCCTGTCGGCGGAAGATCAGAAAATCATCCGCGATGCTGCCAGGCAAGCGGGCGAACTGAACCGCAAGATGGTGCGTGACCAGACCGAAAAGCTGCGCGGCGAGATCGAGGCGACGGGCGTCAAGTTCAACGATATCGATCCTGCAGCCTTTGTCACAGCAACCCAGCCTGTCTACGACAAGTGGCGTCAAAAATACCCTGATTTGGTCGATGAACTCGTGGCTGCTGCCAAGCAGGCCGCAGGCAAGTGACCATGACGGATCATCTCCACACGGAAAATGCCAAGACGGGGAACCACCCCGTCCTGGCGATTGCCAACGGGATTGGCTTTCTGATCGAGCGCATCGCGATGGTGTCTGCAATCGCCTGCGTCGTTGCCATCTTCATGGCTCTCATGCTTGAGGTGGTCATCCGCTACGTGACCCAATCGGGGCTTGGCTGGCCAAACGAAGTGCCCAACCTGCTGTTTCCGTGGCTGATCATGGGCGGCATCGTCCTTGGGGCCATCCGCGGTTCGCATATTGCGGCGGAGGCCATCCAGGCCTTCCTCAGCAAGGCGCAGTTGCGCGTGCTGTTGATGGCTATCCATCTTCTGGTGGCCATCTCCTTTGGCTATCTTGGTTATCTGTCACTGCAGGTGATCTCGATTACCAAGGCGCAGGTCTTCCCCATGACAGGCCTTGGACAGGCCTGGGCCTATTCGTCGCTGCTGTTTGGCTTCTGCGGTATCGCGATTGCATCACTCGTCAATCTCGTGCGCGTTGCCTTTAGCGACGATCCGGAAAACCTTCATCAGCCAGAAGCGGAGCACACGATATGACCGCGATCATGACCGGCATCTTCGCAGTCCTGCTGGCGATTTCAACGCCGGTGGGCTACGCACTGATCATTGCTGCGGGCGCAGCCATCCTCTGGCAGGGCGGCACGCCCACCGTGCTTGCTGTCGTGAAACTGTTCCAGCCGACCCAGAGCTTCCCGCTGCTTGCCATTCCTTTCTTCATCCTGTCCGGCTCGCTGATGATGTCGGGTACGCTCGGCCAAAAGCTCGTGCAGTTCGCAGCCAAGCTCGTTGGCCGCTTCCACGGCGGCATGGGACAAGTCACCGTGGTTGGTTCCACCATCTTCGGCGGCGTCTCGGGCTCCGCCGTTGCTGAAGCCTCGGCACTCGGCACCATGCTGATCCCCTGGCAAAAGAGAGAGGGTTACCCGCCTGCCTTTGCCGCTGCCGTCACCGCATCATCCTCGACAATTGCGGGGCTGATCCCGCCGTCCATTCCCCTGATCCTGTATTCAACGGTTGCCAACGCCTCGATTGCCAAACTGTTTTCGGCAGCTGTTCTGCCCGGACTGCTGCTTGCCTTCGGCATGATGCTGGTCTGCTACTTCTCCGGCCGGCTGCGCAATTTTCCGCGCCTGGCAGCCAACCGTGACCTCACCTCGTTTGGCCGCTCTGTCGTTCTCGCCCTGCCGGCGCTTGCCATGCCCTTTTTCATCGTGCTGCTTCTGCGCGCCGGCATCGCCACGCCGACGGAGGTCAGCGTCATTGCGGTGTTTTATGCGCTGGTCGTCAGCCTGCTCATCTACCGGGACCTCACCTGGCATCGCATCTATCAGGCGCTGGTCGGCACCGTCACCACCACAGGCGTGGTGATGCTGGTAATCGCTGCGTCCAGCCTTGTCGGTCATGTGCTGATCACCGAACGCGTGCCAACCATTGTGGCGCAATGGGCTCAGCAAACGCTGGTCAATCCTTTCCTGATCATCCTGATGATGAATATCATCATGCTGGTCATCGGCATGTTCCTCGATCTTCCTGCCGCCATCCTGCTGCTCGGCCCCACATTCGTGGCGATCGGCCAGTCCATCGGCATGGATCCGATCCAGCTGGGTGTGATGATCTGCATCAACCTGTCCATCGGCCTGTTCACCCCGCCAATTGGCACAACACTGTTCATCGGCGCGGTCATCGCCCGAGTGCCCATTGGGGCGGTGGTCAAGGAACTCTGGCCCTTCTACGGGGTCGCCCTCGCGGTACTCGTGCTGATGTCATACGTCCCCGCACTGACATTCTACTGAGGCGCACCATGACAGAAAAAAAGACAATCGCGTTCGTCGGTCTGGGCTCCATGGGCGCGAAGATGGCCCACAATCTGGTGAAGGCCGGCCATACTGTTCGCGGCTTCGACATGCGGAAGGAGGCCATGGATGCACTGGAACAGCAAGGCGGTATGCGTGTAGAGACGTTGACGCAGGCCTGCACGGATGCAGACATTCTCGTGCTGATGGTGGTCAATGCCGAGCAGGCCCGATCGGTGCTGCTGCAGGACGGGGCGCTCGCTGCCCTGCCCCATGGCGCACATATCTGCCTGATGGCCACCTGCCCGCCGGACGATGTGACGCGGCTTGCCGGTGAACTTGAGGGATGCGGCAGGGTCCTCGTCGATTGCCCTGTGTCCGGTGGTGTCGTGGGTGCGCAAGCCGGAACATTGACAATCATGGTCGGCGCACCGGAGGCGGCCTTTAATGCCGTCTCGCCGGTCCTCAGCGCGATGGGGGACAAGCTTTACCATTGCGGGCCAAAGCAAGGCCAGGGTGCGGCCGTCAAGGCGATCAACCAGCTTCTTTGCGGGGTGCATCTGGCTGTGGCCGGTGAGGCAATGGCGCTGGGTGAGAAAGCCGGTGTCGACACCAAGGTCCTCTTTGAAATCGTGTCGGGCTCGGCGGCCTCCAGCTGGATGCTGAGGGATCGAGGGCCACGTATGCTGATGGACACGCCGCCGGTTACCAGCGCTGTGGACATCTTCGTGAAGGATCTTGGTATTGCGCTCGCCGCCGGACGCTCCGCATCCATGGCGCTACCGCTCGCAGCGGCTGCGCATCAAATGTTTCTGGCGGAAAGCGGCAGCGGCAACGGATCGGCTGACGACAGCCAGGTGGTTGCCGCTTACCGACGTCTGAACGGCCTCTCTTGACACGCTCAGTGCGCGCGGCTCATAGACAAAACGCCCGCGCGCCTGTTGCTTTGGCACGAATGGTTTGAAGCTTCACAGCGGAGGCCGGCTTGCCGATCAATCCCAACCTCAATTCCCTGGCCTATTTCGAAGCGGTTGCCCGCACCGGCCGGGTGTCGCTGGCGGCTGTGGAACTGGGTGTCTCGGCAGCGGCCGTCAGCCAGCAGTTAAAGCAGCTGGAAGAACAATGGGGCGTCCGGCTGTTCAAACGCGAAGACCGCCGCCTGACGCTGACCATCGACGGCGAAATGTTGTTCCAGACAACGACAACGGCCTTTCGGATGATCCGCGGCGCGCGCTCGGCCGTTCTGCGCCAGCACAACAGCCGACAACTGAACATTCGCTCAAGCCCCAGCTTTGCGGTTCGCTGGCTGACGCCGCGCCTCAAAGGCTTTCTGGATGCCAACCCGGACTGGGGCGTGCGGGTCGATGCAACACCGGATTTCTCCAATTTCGAGACAGAAATCGTCGATCTCGATCTTCGCTACGGATCCGGCGCCTGGGAAAAACTCCACACCGAATGCATCATCAATGACTTCGTGCTGCCGATGTGCAGCCCCGAGTATCGGGAGAAGATCCGGACCTTCAGCGATGATCCCGTTCTGCAACTGTCTCAGGCACGGCTGGTCCATTCGGTAAAAGCACTCTACCAATGGGACGTCTGGTTGATGGTTCACGGGATAGATCCGCCGACCGAGCAGGCGCCGCTTCGCTTCGATCGCTCGTCCATGGCGATCCAGCTCGCACGAGATGGCGCTGGCATCGTTCTTGATTCGGCAACGCTTGCACAGGAAGATCTGGAGCGTGGAACCCTGGTGCCCTTTTCCACGGCCTTCGATGTGGTTGAATTTCCGGCCTATTGGATCGTATGCCCCTTACGCCACACAAACAGACGCCCCGTCAGCCTGTTCACCGATTGGATCCGCGCAGAGGGGACGAAATTTGATCAGGCTGCGCGGCAATTGCTTGAAAACCTTGGCTGCACCTTCCGCATGGCCCGTGAGGAAGAGCCCGGCCGCTTGTAGCGCGCTGACCGATCCAGATCCGGCTTTCAGTATCCTACGCTCATGCTGGCCGGTCGCGTGTTCCAGCGCATGAAAGCAAGGGTATGCTGAGATCAGTCTCCGTTACAACAGCGACTTGATATCCCCCACATCCGCAAAGCACGTACAAGACAGCCTGTGGGTGCCCGATAGGCGGCCTCATCGTCGCCTTGCAAATCCCGCGACAGACAGAACAAACCCTTGGCAGGCCATCCGGAAGTCGATAATCTTGCCTGACAGGTAACAGAATGTGGGGACGTGATGGCGCGCGAAGGCCAGCAGGGGCAGTCACTGGCATCCAAGATCAGTGCTGCGCTGCGTCAGGATCTTGTTTCGGGGGTGTTTCGCCCGGGCGACCGCCTGCCCAGCGAAAGCGCGCTGACCCGCGACTATGCCGTGAGCCGCACCGTCGTGCGCGAAGCCATTGCAATCCTGCGGGCCGATGGGCTGGTGGAGGCACGAAAGGGTGCTGGCGTTTTTGCGCTGGAAGTTCAGCGCGAATCGGAGCGGCCCTTCAACGACCTTGCCACCCGGCGTATCTCTTCGGTGATCGAACTTCTCGAGCTTCGCACCGTATTCGAGGTCGAATCCGCCGCACTGGCAGCTCTTCGACGGTCCGCCGCTCAAATTGAAGAGATTCTGGATGCACACCGGATCGTCGGGCAGTGTCTGAGCGACGGCGCGCCGACACGAGACGCCGACTTCAACCTGCATTTCGCCATTGCCGAAGCCACGCAAAACCGTCGCTTTCCGGAGTTTCTGCAGTTGATCCGCACCGGCATCATCCCGCGCGGCGATCTGCAGGGAGAGGCGCCGGGTGCCCGGCCGAAGGATTATAACCTTCATCTCCAGGAAGAACACGGGTCCATTGTCGATGCCATCATCGAAGGCGATGCAGATGCTGCGCGTATCCACATGAAGGCCCATCTGCGCGGCAGTCTGGAGCGTTACAAGGCCCTGCTGCGCTCGCAGCGGCCGGAACGGGCACCGCAACCGGCGTGAGCGACAGACTTGTCAGGTATCTTTTAAAGCATGTATGATATCAACATCCACATGCGAGGAGACCATGATGACGTTACCGACCTTTCCCCCAGCCCATCCCGACCCCGGCGTGACGCGTCGTATTCTGGCCGAAAGCCCGGACCTGATGGTCGTATCCTTCCGCTTCGAGACCGGCGCGGAGGGCAAACTTCACAGCCATCCGCATGTTCAATCAACCTATGTCGCCAGCGGCCGCTTCGTGTTCTTTCGGGATGGAACTGCGTATGACCTCACCCCCGGAGACAGTCTCGTCATCCCAGGTGGTGTGGAACATGGCTGCCGCTGCGTGGAAGAGGGTGAATTGATCGACAATTTCACCCCGCGCCGCGACGACTTCCTGGCCTAGAAAAGAAGGCACCTGTAACCGATCGCGATGCCGTCTTGAGCGGCAGCGCGATCAATGTCTCATCCGGGCCCGCACGGCACCTTTCGGACAGAGTTGACACTTTCAAACGCTTGTGACAGGTTAGGCATAGTTGTCTGACAGGGAGCATGTGTTCGGTCAATGTTTGGAGGAGCCATGTCATTCAGTCGCCTGCGGCTCGCCGGTGCTGCCGGTCAGCTTGGCAGTATTGCCATCACCCTTCTCGGCCTGTTGATGCTGACCTTTTTCATCGGCCGCCTGATGCCGGCCGATCCGGTGCGCGCCATGGTGGGGGAAGATGCCACGCGCGAAACCTACGAGCAGGTTTATACGTCTCTGGGGCTGGATCGTCCCCTTTATGAGCAGTTCGTCTATTACCTCGGCGATGTGCTGACGGGGGATTTCGGCACCTCGATCCGCACCGGCCAGCCTGTCATCCAGGATATCCTGCATGTGATGCCGGCCACGATCGAACTGGCCACCTTCGCCATCGTCATCGGGGCCGTGCTTGGTGTGTCCATGGGTGTCCTGGCGGCTGTGAACAAGGATCGCTGGCCCGATCATCTCGTGCGTGTCTTCAGCCTCTTTGGCCACTCCATGCCGATCTTCTGGACCGGCATGATCGCGCTCATCGTCTTTTACGCCCATCTCGGCCTCGTCGGCGGCAGCGGGCGCATGGACCAGTTCTATATCGGCCTTGTCGAGGAGCGCACCGGCTTCCTGTTGATCGACAGCCTGATGGCCGGGGAAATGGACGTCTTCTGGTCGGCCCTCAACCACCTGATCCTGCCGGCCGCCCTGCTTGGCTATTCGTCCTCCGCCTATATCACGCGCATGACCCGCAGCTTCATGCTGGACCAGCTGGGTCAGGAATATGTGACCACGGCCCGCGTCAAAGGCCTGTCGCAGCGCCAGACCATCTGGTTGCATGCCTTCGGCAATATAAGGGTGCAGCTGGTCACCATCATCGCGCTTGCCTATGGTTCGCTTCTGGAAGGTGCCGTGCTGATCGAGACTGTCTTTTCCTGGCCGGGCTTTGGCCAGTACCTGACCAGCAACCTCATCATCGGCGACATGAACGCCGTGATGACCTGCGTGCTGATCGTCGGCGTCATCTTCATCGGGCTCAACCTGTTGTCCGACCTTCTCTATCGCATCTTTGACCCCAGGACACGCTGATGACTGTCAACACGCACACCCGCAGGATGCCCGGCTGGCTGATGGCGCTGAACAACATCGTCGTTTTCCTGTTGCGCAGCCCAACCTCCGCCTTCGGCCTTGCCGTTCTGGCGGTCCTGATCCTGACGGCGATTTTTGCACCGCTGATCGCCACCCATGATCCTTACGTGCAGGCACTCGGCAATGTGTTGCAGCCGCCGGGCAACGACCATCTGTTCGGCACCGACGAACTGGGTCGCGATATCTTCAGCCGCCTTGTCTACGGCGCCCGCATCACGCTCACCATCATCTTCCTGGTGTCGATCGTCGTCGGGCCGATCGGTCTCGTCATCGGTACCTCCGCCGGTTATCTCGGTGGCAAGTTCGACATGGTATTGATGCGTATCACCGACATCTTTCTTTCCTTCCCGAGCCTCATTCTGTCGCTCGCCTTCGTGGCAGCGCTCGGACCCAGCCTCAACAATGCGATCATCGCGATCGCACTCACCTCCTGGCCGCCGATTGCGCGGCTGGCCAGAGCCGAGGCGATGACCTTCCGCAAGGCCGACTATATTGCAGCGGCCCGCCTGCAAGGCGCCTCGACCAGCCGCATCATCGTGAAATCGATCATGCCGATGTGCCTGCCTTCGGTTCTCATCCGGCTGACGCTCAACATGGCAACCGTCATCCTGACGGCAGCAGGCCTCGGCTTTCTGGGTCTTGGCGCCCAGCCGCCGATGCCCGAATGGGGCGCCATGATCGCGACAGGCCGCCGCTACATGCTGGACAGCTGGTGGCTCGTCACCTTCCCCGGCGTTTCGATCCTGTCTGTCAGCCTTGCCTTCAATCTCTTAGGTGATGGTCTGCGTGATGCACTCGATCCAAAGCAGATGAACCGGAGGTAAGGCGATGGAAAAGACCATATTGGACGTCCAGAACCTGCGCATCCGCTATGGCGGCTCAACCACTGAGGCGGTGCGGGGTGTATCCTTCACGCTCGGGCGCGAACGGCTGGGCATTGTGGGCGAATCCGGCTCCGGAAAATCCACCGTCGGGCGTGCCCTGCTGCGGCTGCTGCCGGGCGCCACGATCACGGCAGACATGCTGCGCTTCGACGATGTCGACCTTCTCTCCTTGAGCGAGAGGGAGATGCTGAAGGTTCGCGGCCGGCGCATGTCGATGATCCTGCAGGACCCGAAATTCTCGCTAAACCCCATTCGCCGCGTGGGCGATCAGGTGGCGGAAACCTATCTGCGCCACTTCAAATGCAGCCGGCGCGAGGCGCATGAGAAGGCCGTTGCAATGCTGGAGGCCGTGAAGATCCGCGATGCCGAGCGGGTGTTCAAACAATATCCGCATGAGATTTCCGGCGGCATGGGCCAGCGCGTAATGATTGCCATGATGCTTCTGGCCGATCCCGATCTGGTGATTGCCGACGAGCCGACCTCGGCGCTCG
Source organism: Neorhizobium sp. PAMB6716 (assembly GCF_058242805.1). NCBI lineage: Bacteria > Pseudomonadati > Pseudomonadota > Alphaproteobacteria > Hyphomicrobiales > Rhizobiaceae > Neorhizobium > Neorhizobium sp. PAMB6716. The sequence continues at coordinate 77,957 of NZ_JBZAYW010000002.1, read as the reverse complement.
ACGTCACCGTGCGCCTGCAGGTTCTGACCATTCTTGATGGCCTGGTGCGCGACCGGGGCATCGGCCTGATCATGATCAGCCATGACCTCAATCTGGTGCGCAATTTCTGTGACCGCGTGTTGATCATGTATGCGGGCAAGGTGGTCGAAACCTTGAAGGCGGGTGAACTCGATCAGGCCCGGCATCCCTATACGCAAGGACTTCTGGCCGCCCAACCGCGCATCGGCGGCACACGTCAACCGCTGGCGGTGCTTGACCGCAAACCCGCATGGCTGGAGGAAAACGCCTGATGTCCGTTTCCGTCGAGGTGCGTAATCTCTCCATCAGCTTTGGGACCGGCGCAAGCGCCGTCAAGGTTCTGCCGGGCGTATCGTTCAACGTGGAGCGCGGTGAATGTTTCGGGCTTGTCGGAGAATCCGGCTCGGGCAAATCCACCGTCCTTCGCTGCGTCTCGCTGCTGACCGACTTCTGGAAAGGCGAGGTACTGATCGATGGCCGCTCGGTGCGGGATATGCCGCTGATCGAACGCTGCCGCACGCTGCAAATGGTGTTTCAGGACCCTTACGGATCACTGCATCCACGCCAGTCCGTGCGCACGGTGCTCAATGAGCCGCTTGTCATTCACAAGCTTGGCGACCGCGAAGAGCGCATGCGCCGGGCCATTACCGATGTCGGCCTGCCGGTCTCCTTTCTCGACCGGTTCCCGCATCAGCTGTCCGGCGGCCAGCGCCAGCGTGTTGCCATCGCGCGTGCGCTCATCCTTGAGCCGTCGCTGCTTCTTCTCGATGAACCGACCTCGGCGCTCGACGTCTCGGTGCAGGCCGAAATCCTCAACCTGCTGCAGCGCCTGCGCAATGAGCGCGGTTTTACCTATATCATGGTGACCCATGATCTGGCGGTAGTCGACCATATGTGCGACCGCTTTGCGGTGATGTTGCGTGGCGAAGTGACCGAGATCCTGCCACATGAAGCGATTGCCACGAACGGTGCAAGCCACCCCTATGCACGCGAACTGATCGGCGCATCGCTGGAATATGAAGGCATTCGCTGACGCGCCCTCTCCTTCCCCACCGCCGGATCAGGGACCGGCGGCGGCAAAGGGTTCCAGTTCCGCATCGAAGGGAACCTCGACCACATTGTTGAAGATCGCTGTCGCCAGCATGATGCCGGCGAGCGCCACAAGGTCCACCAGGATCTTGTGGCTGTAGCGCGACTTGAGATCCTTCCAGATATCGGGCGGGATTGCGCTGGAATTTTTCACAATCGCACGACCGAACCGATCCAGAAGCAGGTCCTCGTCACGCAGGTCCAGCGCATCGGGGTCTGCCCCGGAGAGCGTGATGGCGCGGCGAAAGAATGTAACGGCAATCTTCGACCCGGCCTCTTCGGAAATCGCCCGGCAAAACACCTGGATTGCCCGGTCGTCGACGTCAGGGATCAGCTCTGCCCGCAGCGTGAACCACTCGGCATAGATGCGATGGGCCTGCGGCGAATGGAGAAGCGTCCGCTTCATATTGGTCATGCGCCCGCGCAGGCGCAGTTCCTCGTCATGCGCCTCGCGAATGTCTTGAGGTGCGGTGTCATAGTCGATCATCGGAATGTGCGGCATGCAGAAGTCCGGCCCGTTTGCGTGTGCTGCGGCAAGACTTAAAGCGTCTTTGAGCGGGCGCAAGGCCGATCCATGCTGGGGACTGCGGATCCTCACGGAAAAAGGGACACGTGTCGCCACGCGTCCCTTTCGACAACCACCGGGCAGGAGGAAACGGCGGTTTATCTGTTCTTGGTCACGCCTTCGAAACGCGACAGCCAGGGGCTGACGATCATGCCGCCGATGTCGCTTCGGAATGCGGCCGTATCGACCACTTCCGAGAAAGGCTGGATCGGCATGACAAGCTCGTCCATATAGGCCTGCAGATCCTCATAGAGCTTTGCCTGCTTGGCGCCATCGCGCTCGACGAGTGCTGCCTCGATCATCTTGTTCAGCTTTTCATCCTGAAAACTCGTGCGCCAGCTCTGGTAGTTGGTGAGCTTTGCCTCGTCGGAATTGTTCGGATTATAGGCCATGGAGCGCAGGTTGTTGTCCGGATGCGGCTGCTGGCCGCCACCGCCGCGCCCGACCAGAAGCTCGAACTTGCGCTCGCGCATGGCCCCGTAGATCTGGTCGCCCGAGCCGCTGATCAGGTTCGCCTTGATGCCGGCCTGGGCAAGCGTGTTCTGGATGGCCGTCGCGGCCTTCAGGAACGGATCTTCGGAAAGGACACGCAGGGTCGTTTCAAAACCGTTGGGATATCCCGCTTCCGCCAGCAGTGCCTTGGCCTTTGCAATGTCCAGCGTATAGCCCTGGTCCGGCAGGGACCCCATCACGCCGGTGCTGAGCGAACGCTGGTGCAGCTTGCCGTAGAACGGCATGACGGCCTCATCCAGCCCTTTGTAATCGATGAGATAGCGTAGTGCCTCGCGCACCTTCTTGTTGGCGAACCGCTCATCCTTCATCGATACGGCAAGATAATAGAAGCCCGAACCGGGAACCGACGCAATCGAGATGGCCTTGTCCGCCTCAAGCGCCTTCAGGTCCGGCGCCTGAAGCGAATAGGCAACATCGATGTCACCCTTTTCGATCATCAGGCGCTGGGATTGCGATTCCGGCAGATGCCGCATCAGCACGCGGCGCATGGCAGGTTTCTGGCCCCAATAACCATCGTTGCGGGTGAGGATGATAAATTCGTTGGACTTCCACTGCGTGAGCGTAAACGGACCGGAGCCCGCCGAATTGGTGGTGAGCCAGGCGCCGCCGAGATCGCCATCCTTCTCGTTTTTCAGCGCCGTCTTGCTGTCGATGATCGAGCCCGGGCCGTTCTGGGCGAGGATCATCAGGAGCAGGTTGGGATCGTCCGCGCCCGGCAGGTTGAGGACGAAGGTATGGGCATCTTCGGCCACAAAAAGCGTGTCGGCGGCATCCAGCTTGAAGCCTCGCGTCTTGAGGAAGGAGGACTGAGCCAGATTGCGCACCAGAAGGCGCTTCAGGCTCCAGGCGACATCCTGTGCCGTGACCGGATTGCCGGAGGCAAACTTGGCGTCTTTGCGCAAATGAAAGCGGATCGACATGCGATCCTCGGCAATCTCCCATTTTTCCGCAAGCCGCGGCTGGAGATTGCGATCCTGCGGCGAGAGGGTGACCAGCGTATCGTAGACATTGTTCAGCACCTGCACCGTTTCCCGGCCGGTGATGGCTGCGGGATCAAGCGTCAGGATATTGCTCATGGTGGTGGCAACCACCAGCTGGTCCTTGGGCGTTTCGGCAAGGCCTGCCAGCGGCGAGACGCCCGACAGAAGTGCGGCAAGCGCAGCGGAGATAAAAAACTTCTTCATGCTTCCTCCCTTTCGGCCCCACTCCCTGATGGCGGCCTTTGACATGGCGATCCGGCGGCTACTCCTCCACGGACTTTACCGGATCAGGCGGATATGGCTCTGACGGGCGCAGCAAGCGCCTGCCCGAGAGCGCGTGTGACTTCGGCATCCAGGTGAACGCCATCGATGGGCGAGGCACTGCCAAGACTACCGGCATCGAAAAATGCATGGCCGAGTTCCGCGGCAATGGCCTGGTAAAGCGGGGCAAGCCGCTCGGATTCTGCAATCCTGCGGCCGGCAGCAGGGGTTCCGGTGGGACCGGCAACGCAAGGCGGCGGCGCCACGATCAAGAGCTTCGGGATGGCGGATTTCGGCTTGTAGGGAAAGGTCTCGACAATCTGCGCCAGGCGCCGCATGCCCGATGCCGCCGGTTCCGCCTGCCCGCCATACACCGGCTTCAGATCATTGGTGCCGAGCATGATGATGACGAGATCAAGCGGCATGTGGCTGGCCAGCGCGACCTGTAGGGCCTTGGCGCCATTGCGGCAACACGGTCCCGTATGATCGTCATAGCAGGTGGTGCGCCCACCAAGCCCCTCGCCGATGACCTTCGCCTGCCCGCCAAGCTCTTTCTCCAGCACATCCGGCCAGCGCGCATCCGCCGGATGGCGAAGACCCGTTGCAGGATCGGCGCCCCAGGTCAGGCTGTCTCCGAAGGCAAGGATGGTCCTCATCGCGCTCATCCGATCCGGTTGTTCTCGATGAAGTCGAAATCGATATCTTCGCCGAGACCGGGACGATCGGGTACATGCACGTAGCCGTCGGCATCCATCGGGTCGGAAAGCGATTTCAGATAGTCGTGGCCGTCATCATATTCGAGGAAGGGATGCAGCAGGCCGCGCTCGTACCAGCGGCAATTTTTCGAGGCCGCCACCACATGCAGGTTCATGGCCGTATTGCCGTGAACCTCGCAATCCATGCCGAAGCATTCGGCCATACGCATGGTTTTCAGCGCAGGCGTGATCCCGCCGACGTCGTTGACGCCAGTACGCAAGATATCACAGGCGCCAGCCTTCACCCATTCGGCCCGATGCCAGTGCTTGCCGGCGGCACTTTCAGGACCGACGACCGGAATATCGAGATTGTCCGCCAGCCATTTGTAGGAGGAGATGGATTGCTCATCCATCGGCTCCTCGATCCAGTCGAAACCAAGCTTTTCCAGCCCACGGCCAAGCTCCAGCGCATCGGTGCGGGAATACCAGTGGAAGGCATCGATCATCAGCCGGATATCGGGACCGACCGCCTCGCGCACGGCGGCACAGGCCTTGAGGTCCATCTTCACATCCGGCGCCCAGCTGACGGGTGGCATCCAGGTGTGCAGCTTGATGCCCTTGTAGCCGCGCTTCACCAGTGTCTCGGCAAACCGGCCGTAATCTTCGGGAGTGGCAAGGCCGCCTTCCAACTCATCGCCACACATCACCGACCCATAGGCCAGAACCTTGTCGCGATAGGCGCCGATCAACTTGTAGACAGGCGTGGAGAGCGTGCGGCCGGCAAGGTCCCACAGGGCACAATCCACGACCGCCAGTGTGCGATCCGTCAATTGTGCCGCCGAGCCGCGTTGCCAGTGGGCCAGATCCTGCCAAAGCCTTTCACGATCCCGGTGATCCTGACCGATCAGCACCTTCTTGACGAATTTTTCGATGACATGCGGCCGCACGATCTCGGCAGCCGTGAAGGAATGCCCTTCATGTCCATCCTCTGTGCGAATGGTCAGAATGGCCTGCTCGACCTGATGCGGCGGACCGGGATGCGCATGGCCTGCGCTATCCGAGTGGCGGCGCGTGGTCGTGCGAAACCGTCGCACGAAAACATCGGTAATGATCATCGGTATTCCTGCTCGCTTACGACAGCGCGTCACAAACCTGTCTGTTAGGTTTAAGCAAATATCACCGAAACTGTCAAACCTGTAATACAAAAATCCTCAACGGCACCGCAAGCCGATCCGCCGAGGCTCCTGGCGCACGACAACGCCGGTCAGCCTGGCCGGTCAGCTTGAAGCGGGAGCGATGGCTTCCTTCAGCGGCATGGTCTTCGGCGTCTTGTCGAAGGGCCGCATGATCAGAACCAGCAGGTCGTCGATGAAGGTGAAAATTACGGGGATGACGAGGAGGCTCAGAAATGTCGAGGTCATGAGACCGCCAAGCACGAGAATGGCCATGGGCTGACGGAAGCTCGGGTCGCCCTCGCCGATGCTCAACGCCGTTGGCAGCATGCCGGCACCCATGGCAATGGTGGTCATGATGATGGGGCGCGCGCGCTTGTGGCACGCATCCAGAAGGGCTGCCACGCGGTCGACCCCTGCCCGCCTCTCGACGATGGCATATTCCACCAGCAGGATCGAGTTTTTGGTCACCACCCCCATCAGCATCAACAGGCCGATCACTGCCGGGAAAGAGAACGCCGTGCCCGTGAGAACGAGTGGCAGGAGAGCGCCGCCCACCGAAAGCGGCAGCGCCATCAGGATCGTAATCGGCTGCAGGAAGTCATGGAACAGCAGCACCAGAACGGCGTAGACACAGAACACGCCTATTCCCATCGCGATGGCAAAACTCGTGAACAGTTCCGAAGAGCGCTGCAATTCTCCCTGCTCGACAAGATGAATGCCGGACGGCAGGTTCTTCAGGGCGGGGAGCTGGTTTGCCTCGTTCATGACATCGCCGAGAATACGACCGTTCAACTCGACCGTCAGGGTGACGTTTCTAAACCGGTCGATACGGTCGATCTGGGAGGCGCCGCCGCCGATTGAAATCGTGGCGACCGATGACAGCATGACTTCGTTGCCATTGCCCTTCACGGTCAACAGGGAGAGCGCGTTCAGATCGTTGCGAAGGGCGGGGTCAAGCTGCACCCGGATCGGTATCTGTCGCTCGGGCAGGTTGAGTTTTGGCATGAGCGAGGAATAGTCGCCATTCGTGGCGATGCGCAGCGTGTCGGCAATCGCCTGAGATGTCACGCCCAATGCGGCAGCTTTGGCGAAGTCCGGCTTGATCTGGATCTGGGGAGCCTGAAGCGCCGCACTCGACGTCACGTTGCCGATCCCTTTCAGCGTTCGCAACTGAGTTTCAAGCGATGCGGCCACGCCATCGAGCACGTTGCTGTCATCTCCCGCGAACGTAATCTGCAGCTGCGTCCCGTTGCCGCCGTTTCCAACCTGAACCCGCACTGCCGGCAGTTCCCTCAGCGCCTGCCGGATGGCATTTTCGATGTCGGACTGGCTTGCGCTGCGCTGGCTGAGCGGTTCCATATCCACGACCAGCGTCGCAGATGTTGTGCTCGACGTCGTCGAGGCGTCCGGGCCGCTTCCGCCCGATGCAGCGGTTCCCACGGCGTTGAAGACATGGGTGACGTGGGGAATTTTCGAGATGATCCTGGCGGCCGCCATGGCGGTCGACCGCGTGTCGTCAAGCGAGCTTCCCGGCGGCGTCGTCAGGGTCACTTGCGTCTGGGCAGTGTCGGACGCGGGCAGGAAGCCTGTCTTCAGGAGGGGGATCATGGCAAAGGACAGCCCGACAAACACACCGACCCACAAAAGGGTGGTCTTGCGGTGGCCAAGGCAGAACCGCACGATGCGCATATAGGTGGAAAGGATCCAGCCGTCTTTCTCTTCGCCGGGATGCGCCTTCATGAAATAGGCCGCCATCATCGGGGTCAAAAGCCGCGCCACCAGAAGAGAACACAACACAGCCACGGCCGCCGTCACGCCGAACTGGCGAAAGATGATGCCGGGGATGCCGGACATGAAGGCTGTCGGCAGAAACACGGCAACCAGGGTAAACGTGGTTGCAATGACGGCAAGGCCGATTTCGGCGGCGGCTTCCATTGCCGCATCAAAGGGATTTTTCCCCATGCCGATATGGCGCGCGATATTCTCGATCTCGACGATGGCGTCATCGACCAGAATGCCCACGACGAGAGACAGCGCCAGAAGCGAAACGGTGTTGAGGCTGAAGCCTGCGAGATACATGACGAGGAAGGTTGGAATGACGGACAAAGGCAGCGCAACCGCTGCCAGAACCGTTGCACGCCAGTCGCGCAGGAACAGCATGACGACGATGACCGCAAGCGCTGCCCCCTCGTAGAGCATGTCCATGGAGGCATGATAGTTGCTCTCGATCGGCGTGACCGTGTTGCTCGCCTCTTCGATCGTGACAAGAGGATAGGCCGCCTTGAACGTCTGAACGGCGCTCCGGACGGCTGCCGCAACGCCGGTATCGGAATATCCGTTCGATCGTTTGATCTGGAAGGCAACCACGGAGCGCCCGTCTTCATAAGAGAGCGAGCTGCGCTCGGCAAAGGTGTCCGTGACCTTCGCCACCTGATCGAGGCGGACACGTTCGCCGGTGGAAAGCGGGATCTGTACCGTTTTGAGGTCATCGACAGAGCGGACGGCACCGAGAGTGCTCAGCGTCTGGCGCAGCCCGCCGATCTGGCCCACACCGCCGGACTGGTCCACCTGCACGGCCTTGATCTGCGTGGAAATATCCGAAGCCGTGACGCCAAGCGCCCGCATTGCCGCCGGATCGAGGTCGACATGCGCCTCGCGATCGACGCCGCCGGTTCGATCAACCTGACCGACGCCTTGAACCGCCAGCAGCATTTTCGAGACGTCATTATCGACGAACCAGGACACTTCCTGCTCGTTCAGGCGGTCTGAATGTACGACATAGGTCAGCAAGGCCGATGACTGGACGGTCGATTTGGAGACCGTCGGCGAGGTCATGTCCTGCGGCAGATCGGCCTGCACGCTGTCGACAGCGTTGCGAACCTCATTGAGCGCCGCGTCGGCGTTCTTTCCCACCTGGAATGTGACCGTGATGGCCGCCGTGCCGTCCGTCAGCTTGCTGGTGATGTGATCGAGCTTGTCCAGCGCGGCAAGCTTGTCCTCGATCTTGCGCGCCACTTCGGTTTCCAGCTGGCTGGGCGTTGCTCCGTCAAGGGTCGCGTTCACGGTGATGGTGGGCAGGTCCATGTCCGGGAAATTCTGCACGGAGAGGCCGAAAAAGCCCAGAACGCCACAAACGATCAGGAGAGCAAAAAGCAGGATGGACGGAACGGGATTGCGGATGGACCAGGAGGAAAAATTCACTGGGATGCCTCCGCCGTATCGACCACCCGGACGGTCGAACCATCCGACAGAAACGCGCCGCCCGCTTTGACGACGCGCGCGTCGGCGCTCACTCCATCGATGACCTCGGCGCTATCGTCCTGTCGCCGCCCGACATGCACCAGATGTCTTTCCACGTGGCTGGCATCGGCCATGACGAACACGTAATTGCTGCCGTCGCGCTGCACGATCGCGGTCTGCGGCACGACCATTGCCGGCGCGACCGAGATCTCGATCCGGCCATTGGCAAATTGCCCGGATTTTGCGGTCTGCGACGGGAGCGCCACAAACACGATTGAGCGCCCGGTCTGCGCCACAACGGTCGGCGAAATGAGCCTGACCGTGCCATTCACCTGAGATCCGTCCGACAGGGAAAGTTTTGCGGTCTGCCCCGGTTTGATGGACGAAAGGTATTGTGCTGGAACTTCCGCCTGCCATTCGACGCGCGCCTGCCTGACAAGCCTGAACATCTCGGAGCCGGAGGAGACCACAGCGCCGAGTGTTGCCGAACGCGACGAGATCACCCCATCGTCCGGGGCGATAATCTTCGTCTGCTGCAGTTTGATCTGCTGGCTTTTCAGCCCGGCTTTTTCTGAGGCGAGGCTCGCCTGGGCGGTGCGCTGGGCAATCAGATATTGTGTGATCGTCTGCCCGGACAAGGCGCCCGAAGTCCCCAGCGTATGGGCGCGATCGACGTTGGCATTCGCCTCGTCGAGATTGGCCTCTGCCGTGGCGATGGCTGCCTCCTGCTTGCTGATGTCGGCCAGCACGCTCTCCGAGTCCAGCTCGGCCAGAAGGTCGCCGCGCTTCACCGTCGAGCCGACATCGACGCGGACGTCGATGGTTTTCAGCCCGCTCACCTCAGACGAGATGACCGCCTCCTGCCAGGGCTGCAGCCAGCCCGAGGCGGAGACCGTTTCCGACCATTGCCGAACCTCTGGCCTGACGATTTCAACCGTCAGCGCACTGGGAGGAGACGATGCATCCTGCGCGCCGGCGGGCGCTGCAAAGACGCCCCATCCGAGTGCGACGCAGACAATCACCGCATTGCTTGATCTTGTGTCCATGGTGTCCGTCCTGCAATCTGCAACCGCTGATATGCCATTGGGCATCCCGGTTGTCCTTCACTGCAGGCTAGCAAAGCGAGTGCTAAGCACGGTTATGAGACGGTAAAGTTATGTAAAGAGCGCTCAAGCATTTCCGGTGAACACAGGTTCACCTCCAACGCTCTATCTCTTTGTTTTCAAGCAATTCCGAACGCAAAACCGGTTCCCACTTTTGCTGGAATTGCTCTAGACGGCAGGCAAGCGCGGAATGTCGATCACGACGGTCAGACCGCCGTCATCGTTGCGTTGCGCCACGATCTTGCCACCCTGGATCTCGATCGCCCGTCGTGCGATTGTCAGCCCGAGGCCATGCCCCGAGACGTGGGCTGCATCGGCGCCCCTCTGGAATGGCTCGAATATGCGGCCAAGCTCCTCTTCGGGAACGCCGTATCCCTGATCGCGAACGCAGATGCGCAAGGATTTTCTCGACTGGCTTTCGATCAACGCTGCAGAAACGGTCACGCAAGTGCCCGCACTGGTATATTTGACGGCATTGCGCACGACATTTTCGAGCGCCCGGTAGATCAGCTCGCCATTGATATCGCACACGAAGGATTGGACACCTTCGAGAACGACCGCAACCTCTTTTGCCTTCGCCTCAAAGGCCGCATCGTCGACGATGGCTGCAAGAATGTCGATGATGTCGATCTTGTTCTCTTCAAAGGACGAGGTGTAACCGGAATCGAGCTTGGCGAGCGTCAGGATCTCATCGACCAGCAGATCGAGGCGCCCGATCTCCCGGTCGATCCGCGTCAGCATCGCCTCGAGCTTGACCGGGTTCTGGCGCAACACACCAATGGCGAACTGGATACGCGACAAGGGGGAGCGCAGTTCGTGGGAGACATCATGGTAGAGGCGTTGCTGCACATCCTGCAGCGCCTGGAGCTTTGAGGCGGTGGCGTCAAAATCCAGCCCGAGATTGGATATCTCGTCCTGCCGGCCGCCGAACCGGTCGCCGATGCGGATCCGGAAATCGCCATGCGCCAGCGCGTTCAATCCGTCTCTCAGCGTCACGATCGGCCCGGCCAGATAATAGGCCAGAGCCGCCGCCGCAATGAGGCTGCCGACAGCGTCGAGCAGGAAAGGGAAAAACAGGAAAGCGAATTTTCCGGTCCCCGGATCGGGCAGGGTGGTGCGGATGGCATAACAGACGTTATCAGCCATGACATAGGCATCGTAATCCTCTCCCGCGCAGGCATTTGCCGAGAGTGTGTCGACCGTCAACCGGACCCCGGACTCCGACTGAGTCGCGGCTTTTGCCAGCGTGTCCGTGGCCGCAAGGTTGTGATCCCGGACCAGGGCGGCCGCCAGCTCTGCGACAAATTCCTTCTTGCGCAGGTCGATCTCGTATTGGGGCGGCTCAATGCGGAAGACATTGGTGAGGAGGATCAAGGCGCAGATCAGGCCCGCAATGGACACCCAGACCATCGCGAACACTTTCCAGAACAGCCGGCTCATCGGTCCTGTACCAGTTGGTAACCCTGGCCGCGGACTGTCCTGATCCAGGATTGGCCATCGGGGCGCAATCCGAGTTTCTGGCGGATGCTGCTGATATGGACATCGACGCCCCGGTCGAACGGGGTGAGCGCCCGCCCCAGCGCGCGGCGCGATATCTCGCTGCGCGACACCAGTTGGCCGGCGTTGCGGGCAAGCACTTCGAGAAGGCCAAATTCCGCCCCCGTCAGATGGAGGGGTACACCCTTCCACGATGCTTCCCGACTTGCGAGGTTAAGGCTAAGCTCGCCGGCCTGGAGGGAATGCGCACCGGCATCGGCATCGCTGCTCCTGTTGAAGCGGCGCAGGATCGCGCGCAGTCGGGCGACAATCTCGGCCGGCGTGCAGGGCTTGGCCACATAGTCATCGGCGCCGAGGTTCAGCCCCATGATCCGGTCGATATTCTCGCCGCGCGCAGACAGCATGAGAACGGGGATGTCGCTTGTCTTGCGGATCCGTTGCAGCACATCCACGCCGTTGAGGCGCGGCATCATGACGTCAAGCACGACGATTTCGTAAAAATTCGATGTCGCCTCGGCAAGGCCGACCCGAGGATCGTCGACGGCTTTCGCCTCGAACCCTTCTTCCTCAAGGTATTCCACAAGCAGTCCGGTCAGCTCCCGGTCGTCGTCTATCAGAAGCACTTTCGTCATGGTTTTACCTGTGGGCGTCGGAGCCGTGTCATTCATCGCCTGCGTCATCTTCCAGCCTCTGGGGCTTATTGGCAATCACGATCAGGATTTGCCGGCATCACAGGGGCCTTTGCTGCCAACCGTTTCGGCTGCCTTTCGGGCACGCTCATTTCCTTCATTCGGTCTTTCCCGGCTCCGGCATCCTGGCCACCACGGTTTGCGTGGCGGCCAAGGCCGGCCCTGAAAACATCGGACGGGTTTTCCAGGCGCTGCCAGCCTCCATCTCGGCAGCACCGAGATTGAACACCGCCCTCATGTAGTCGGTGCCGAAGGGGTCGCTCGTGTCGTAGGGAACAACGGCATCGATGGCGGCGACGTGAAATCCCGTATGGGTCCGCTGTGAAAATCCATAGAGTGCCTGAAGGGCGCTGCGCGTCTGCGACTTCACCAGCGTCGCATAGGCACGCGAGATGACAGGCAGCGTTCTGTCCTGCATCATCGTGAATTCCGGAATGAGAGCATTGTTGATGATCACATAGATGTGGGAGCCCGGTCCCGTCGGGATCCTGGCGGGCATTGCCCCACCGTTCATCAGACTATCCGGCACGGCAAGAAACTGAGACGCGGTTCCGCCGTCAGAATGCATTTCCTTGATCGGTTTGCCGTTCGCCTCCGCGTCGATCATGACGGCGGGATAGACCCCGGGAATGCTGGCGGACGCGATGAGGACGTTGCGAAAAAGCCGCAGCGCATCCGGTCTGCCGCTGTCGGCGATTGCCCCCATGTTCCAGACCACGGCGCGCTGGGAATCGAGGTTGGTCGTCAGGACGAGCAGACGACGACCTTTCCGGTGTTCGGCCGCGATCGCTGCCAGCATTGCCGGGGTGACATTCTCCTCGACCATGCGTCGCAGCGGTTCGGCCTTGGCCATGCTTTGGCCGAGCAGACCCGCCGGCAGAGGCCGCAACTGCAGCAGCGAACGTGCAACGCCGCTGGTATAGAGGGCGACGAGCCGCTCATCGTACTGGGGGCCGAGGAAAGCAAAGGGTGCAATGAGCGCTCCGGTGCTGACGCCGGTGACTATGTCAAAGGAAGGGCGCGTGCCCTTCTTCGTCCAGGACGAGAGAACCCCGACGCCAAACGCGCCGCCCGCTCCTCCTCCCGATATGACAAGCAAATTCTTCTCCGGCCCAGTCGTCAGGGGCGCCCAGGAATTCACGTTCTTTGGCAGCATCGGCGCATCAAGATACATGCGCAAGGAGGAGAAACCCGGCACCACCGCAACGGCCGCCTCAGCACTGGTATAACTTTGCCGCGTCGTATCGGCGCATCCGGCAAGCGCTGCGATGACAGCAATCCCTGTTGCCGCCATGCGGACCCGAGACTTTTGGGCTGGGAAGGACACCATGCGACCTATCTGTTCGTTCGCCACATTCATTAGCCCGCCCTTCGTTAAGCAGTGTCAGCCCAACGTAAAGTTTTGTAATGGCGTGCCGCGGCCGAAAAGGCTGGAGGAGCCCGGACAGATGCCGCCGGATCAGGGGGCGTCCGCGAAGACGAGACACAGGAGGCGCAAGCCTTCATCGGCCAGCCCGGACAAAAAAGGCGGAACTCTGATATTTCCATGTTGTTTGCCCATGGACGGAAGAAAGTCGGGCCGAGCATCTGCTCGGCCGAGCCAGGGGTAAGCCATTGTCGTTGTTTCAGCTTTCTGCAATCCTGCTGACATTGACGGCGGCAATTTCATGGTCGAACCACCGCTTTTTGCGCCTTCCCTCCAATGTCATGCTGCTGGTTTCCGGTCTCGTTATTGCCATCTGCATCGCTTTGTCCTCCGCGCTGACTGGCTGGTCGGCCCTGACCTCGGGCCTCCTTCAGACGATCCGCGGCATTGATTTTTCCGAAACCGTGCTGCACGGCATGCTGGGTTTCCTGCTGTTTGCCGGAGCCCTGCAGATCGACCTGCAGCGATTGCGCAGCCGGGCCTGGGGCGTTGCGGCGCTGGCAACCGTTGGCGTCGCTGTGACGGCACTTATGGTCGGTGCAGGGCTGTCGCTTGCGGCTGACTGGTTCGGCGTGCCGCTTTCGTTTGCCTGGGCGCTGGTGTTCGGATCGGTCATCGCGCCGACGGACCCGATTGCGGTGCTCGCAACGCTGCGCTCCACCCATGCGCCGGAAACCCTGGAAATGGACATGGCGGGGGAAGCGCTGTTTAACGACGGCATCGCCATCGTCCTGTTTTCCGCAGCCCTGATGTTTGCCGATGGCAGTGACAATCCGAGCGCTTTTCGCGTTGCCGAACTTCTGCTTGTGGAGGCCGGAGGGGGTGTTCTTCTGGGGCTTCTGACGGGCTACATCACCTATCGGGCCATGCACGCCATCAATGATTATCCGATCGAAGTCATGCTCTCCATCGCATTGGCGATGGCAACCTTTGCCTTGGCTGACACGATCGGCGTCAGCGGCCCGATTTCTGTCGTCGTGGCGGGCGTTCTGATCGGCAACCGAGGCGCAAGCCACGCCATGAGCGACACGACGAAACGCTATCTGTTCGGTTTCTGGACACTCGTCGACGACATCCTGAACGCCCTGCTTTTCCTTCTCATCGGCCTGGAAGTGCTGGTCTTGTCCTTCGCGCCAAGGCTCGGGCTTGTCGCCGTCATCGCCATTCCCATCGTGCTTCTGGCAAGACTGGTGGCCGTCTCCGGCGCAATCGGCCTCCTGAGCAAGGTCATGCATTTTACACGCGGCTCGGTGGCGGTGCTCACCTGGGGCAGCGTCCGGGGCGGCATCTCGATAGCCCTGGCGCTGTCGCTTCCGCCGAACGAGAGCCGCGATTTCATTCTCACGGCCACCTATGAGGTGGTTCTGTTCACCATCCTCGTTCAGGGGCTGACACTCGGCAGAGTGATCCGCGCCGTCGTCAAGAAGCCGGCCGAGGAGACGGGAGAAGAGCTGCCGATGCCCGACAAGATGATCCGCAGGCCATAGATCTAATCAGCCTGTCTGCTGCCTCTGCGGCTTTTCCAGCATGCCCGGCAGGGCACGCTGCCCGTCAAAGGCCGGAACGACGGGAACTACGTTATTCTGGAGGTTCATATGTTTCCGCAATGGTTTCACCTTGTTTCTCTGGCATGCCTCTTGCTCGGAGCTGTCGCCTCGCTGATCCTGCTGTGGGATGTCTGGCACCACCCCCAGCCTATGGCGATCATGAACATTGTCTGGCCGGTCACGGCTTTGTTCGGCTCGCTTCCGCTTTTGTTTCTTTATTATCGATATGGCCGCTCAAGCGGTCACGGCCACGGCGGTTCGACACCCTTTCCGATCATGGTGGGAAAGGGCGCTCTGCATTGCGGCAGCGGCTGCATGATCGGTGACGTTCTCGCGGAATGGCTGGCCTTTTTTGTGCCTTCCGTTGCGCTGGCGCTGGGCTGGCAATCGATCTTTGCGGAGAAGATGTATGCGGTGTGGATCCTGGATTTCATCTTCGCCTTCCTGCTCGGCGTCGGTTTCCAGTATTTTGCGATCGTGCCGATGCGAAAGCTTTCGCCGCGCAAGGGGCTGATCGCAGCGTTGAAGGCCGACACGATGTCGCTGATCGCCTAGCAGGTTGGCATGTATGGCGCCATGGCGCTGTTCCAGCTGGCGCTTCTGCCGTCTTTTTTCGGGCTTCGGGCAAACGTCAACAGCGCTGAATTCTGGTTCATCATGCAGATCGCCATGATCTGCGGCTTCATCACCAGCTATCCGGTAAACTGGTATCTGATCCGTGCCGGCATCGAGGAAAAGATGTGATGGCGGACTTAACGTTCTGACAGGTGATGGAAGAATGTGTCCCCGGTATAGTCGCGCCGCAGCAAACCCATGTCGCTCAGCCGCGGCATGAGGCCGGCGAGCGCCATATGCATGCAGCCGGTCGAACCACCAGGTGTGAGGACAAACCCGTCGATGGCACCAGCCGTCGTCCATCGCATGATTTCGGCTGCCGCATCATCGATGGTCCCGATGATGCGCCAATGGCCTGAGCCGTTGACTTCCGGCCGGCTCAGCAATTCGGCAACGGTCAAAGGCTCGCGCGCAATCAAACGGCGCAGCAGATCCCCATGCGTGCGGCTTCCCGATGTCGGCGGCATCACGGGCAGGTCGGACACCTGCACGCGGCGATCATCCGGCCAGGTCTCGAGGTCAAGTCCGGTGAGGTTACGGATATGCCCGATCTTTCGGGCCCGATCTGCGCCGGCATGCGTTTCCTCAAACAGGTCGAAGGCTTCGGCGCGACTTTCCGCAAGATAGAGGCTCAGTCCCGGAAGGAGGCGAATGTCCTCCGCGTTGCGTCCATGCCGCTTGGCGCGGGATCGCAGATCCTGGCGCAGCTCGATGGCGGCCTCCATGTCCGGCGTCGAGGCAAATATGGCATCGGCAACCTGCGTGGCAAATTCGCGCCCAGGCTCAGAAGCGCCAGCCTGCACCAAAGGCACAGGCGCCCTGGCATAACCGGCGACGTTGAGGGGGCCCTTGACCCGAAAATGCGGGCCGACATGATCGATGGCCTTCACCTGCGCCGGATCGGTCATCGCGCCGCTCTGCCTGTCCCGGATAACCGCCGTTTCGGGGAAACTCTGCCAAAGCAGCCGAACCACCTCGGTATATTCGGCCGCCCGCGCATAACGGTCTTCCGAAGAGGGCATGCTTTCAAGGCCGAAGTTCTGATAGCCATCGAGCGCGGTGACGATGTTCCAGCCGGCTCTCCCGTTGCTCAGCCAATGCAGCGACATGATCTGACGGGCAAGGATATAAGGGGGCATGAACATGGTGGAGACGGTGGAGAGCAGGCCGATATGGCGCGTTTCCCGCGCAAGGGCGGCCAAAAGCAAGGTGGAGTCGAGGCCTGCGAAGCCGCCACCCTTTCCCAGCAATGCCGTGTTGACGAACAGCGTATCAGGCCGGAACACGAAATCCAGCTTTGCCGCTTCTGCACGGCGGGCAATGTCCAGATAGAAGTCCGTCGTCAGCGCACCCTCAATGCCGCTGTCGTCCCGGCGCCAGCCGTTTCCGCTGAGCCAGGTGGGGGTAAGTGACATGCCGATATGGAGTTTTCTGCTGGGGCCCATGACAGTTCCTGTTCGTAAGTGGAGGCCCGGCTGTGCGCCGGGCCTCTCTGTGTTCGTCGATCTTTTTGAGAGCGGGCTCAAAGCCTGCTAGAAGGTGCCGCGAACTCCGACGCCGAACATGCGCGGCGCTGTCATGCTCGCTTCGGTTCCGCCGATGCCGCGGTTCTGCTGCATGTAGGTGGGAGAACGCTCATCGAAGATGTTCTTGACATAGGCATAGACTTCGACCTCTTCACGCATCTTGTAGCTCGCCCGCAGGTCGGCCACGGTATAGGGATCGATGGCATAGGCGGATGTGTTGGCCGTGTCGGAGAAGTAACCATCCAGGTGGCGGACCTGTCCGGACAATGTGAACTGCTCTGTCACGTCCCAGTTGGCACCAACGGTCAGGGTGTAACCGGGTGACTTGGCGAACTCGTTGCCCTCATAGGCGAGGTTGCTGGAGATCTTGTCGATCTCGGTCTTCAGCAGGCCGCCGCCCACCTTGAGCGTCAGGTTGTCAAGCAGGAGATAGCTCGCCTCCACTTCAAGCCCGTAGGCATGGGCCTCATCTGCGTTGATGGTGTAGGACTGCGTCACCCCGGTCGAGACGGTCACGGGAATGTTGAACTGGGCATTTTTCATGTCCATGTAAAACAGGTTGCTGTTGACCGTCAGGCGGTCATCAAGAAAGCTTGCGCGGGTAAAAAGCTCATAGTTCCAGATGGTTTCGTCCTCAAATTCCATCCAGCGCCCGGAAGTCAGATTGAGGGAAACGCCGCCGGGATTGTAGCCTCGGCTGATCATGCCACCGACGGTCCAGTCGGGCGTGACGGCATAGGCAAGGGAAGCCTTGGGCAAAAGTGCCGAAAAGCTCTCGTCAAAATTCACCGGTGTCGCTGAATAGACGGACTTGCCGTCTCTCTGGATCGTGTCGTGCTGGTAACGAAGACCGCCGGTCAGCGTCCACTGGTCGGTCAAGCGGTAACTGGCTTCGCCGAACAGGCCAATATTGTCTTTTTTGTCATCGAAGGTGGACGTGCCGCTGAGGTAGAGGATCTCGTCGGTCTTGGTATGCGCGTAATAGAGACCGACGACGCCGCTGATCTCGTCGTCCTGATCGCCGAAGGTCATGCGCGTTTCGTTGGAAACATTCGTCTGGTCGATATCGGCATCGCCGTTGTTGACGATGCCGACCGTCCGCACCGCCTCGGTGCGGGTCAGCTGGGTCTGGTTGTACAGCTTCATGCCGTCGCCAAAATCGTAACTGAGGTCCAGAATGCCGGTATGGGTCTTCTGCTCCCAGCTCGGCATCGTCGTGGTAATATGCTGGAGTGCATCATAAGGCGCGGAGGCGGCCTCTTGGCTTGGGCGGTTGGTATCGCTGTAGGAATAGGTCAGCTTTGCCGAAAAGCCTGTCAGCTCCGCAGGCTCCCACAGCAGCTTCAGGCGGCCGTTGAAGGATTTGAAGTTCTGGTCGGTGCCGGCGCCCCGGAAGTTTGAATTGATATAGTCGATGAACGTGTCGCGGCCGGAATAATCAAGCGCAACGCGGGCTGCCAGTTCATCGTCGATCAACGGTCCGGACACGGCAACGGAGGCGCGGCGCGTGTTGTAGCTGCCGATTTCCGCCTGGTAGGACGCTTCGGGCGTAAATGTCGGATCCTTCGTGTTGACGATGATGGCGCCGGCAATGGCGTTTGCCCCTTGCGACGTGGTTTGCGGGCCGCGGAAGACCTCGATGCTATCAACATCCCAGACGGAAGCGGCACCAAAGAAGAACTCGTTATAGCTCAGATAATGCCCGTCGACATTGATGGTGGCGCGCGGAACAGTGCCGGCGAAAAAGGCGGTTGCGCCGGTGTTGGGGCCTTGTGAGTCTTGTCCGCGAATAATGGGCGAACTGACGGAATCGGGATAAACGACGTTTGGCACGTCCGAGATAACGTCGGAAACGGAGCTGTTACCGGTATCTTCCCGCGCGATGTCGCTGCTGGTTTTGACCGATACCGAGGACGCAGTCTTCTTGATGTCGCGCGTTACCTTCTCGCCTGTGATGAGAACCGGCGCAAGCACGGTGCCTTCACCATCCTGTGCGGCATCTTGCGCACGTGCTGCTCCCGCCATCAAACCGAATGAAAGCGCGAAGAGGCTGACACCATGACGCAGACGGCGATCGAAAAAGAACCTCATCTCATAACCCCCAATATACATGACAATTTTAGTCAAGTTGCTCTACGACGAAACTCATTCATTCCGCAATAAAGAATGAATTCCACAATGCAGGATTTTCTGGCAAGTTTGAGAATGTTGCCCTGCAGCAACAGCTAGCCGGAGCGCCTTTGCGCCCTATGGTAGCGATATCTATTTTGGCGGGGACGAAGCGGCTTGGTCATGGCATGAGACGCCGGGACATTGACCATTGCCGGTGACTGGAGAGGATTTGCGACTTGCCTATCGAAGACCCTGAGGACACGGCGCTCGAAGCACCATCGGAAAGACGGTCGGGAACGATCCAGTCCGTCTCCATCGCCACCCGATTCCTGACCACGCTTGCCAATGCCGAACAGGAATTGGCGTTGGGAGAAGTGGCGCGCCGGGCGCAGACCGGCCGCTCGACAGCGCATCGTTATCTCCAGAGCCTGGTCAAGGAGGGACTTGCCCGGCAGGATCCGGAAACCGGGCTCTATGACCTTGGTCCGACCGCCCTTCATATCGGCATCGGCGCGCTTCGCCGGGTCGATGCGGTTGAAATAGCCGCCCGGCACATGAAGGCCCTGACCCATGAATACGCCATGAGTGGAGGCGTTGCGATCTGGACCGATCGGGGTCCAACGCTGGTGCGGTGGTACAGAAGCGCCTATTTCTCGATCAATCCCCTCGCATTGGGCGACATCCTGCCGATCGACAACACGGCGTGCGGTCTGGTTTTCCAGGCTTACCTTCCCAAGGCCCGCATTGACGCGGCCCGCAAGCAGCAGCCTTCGCACTTTCGCGGCACTGCACCGGCAAAGGCCATGCTGGACAAAGTGCGTGAAGCCGGTTGGGCGGAAATGACCAGTCACCTTCTGTCGAACGTCACCGGGCAGGCGGTGCCGATCTTCGATGCGCAGAATGAGATCGTCTGCGCCGTCACGACGGTCACGGACCTCGGCCAGCTTCGCGCACCGGAAGACCGTGAGGCCTTGCTGCGGGAATCCTGTCGCATCAACGCGGCAACGGGCGGCAGTGCATTTGCGCCGAACCCACCCGAATAGGACGCGCCCTCAGCCGCCAGAGTGGTGCTGGCGGCTTTTCGGCACAACCAGTGGCGTGCCGGACACCGGATCCTCGATGATGACCGACCTCAGCCCGAAGACCTGAAAGACGAGGTCTTCGGTAACGATATCGCATGGCGCGCCGCAGGCGACAATCGCCCCATCCTTCATGGCAACCAGATGCGTTGCATAGCGGCAAGCCTGGTTCAGGTCGTGAAGCACGGCAATGATCGTTCGCCCTTCGGCATTCAAGCTTGCCATCAGGTCGAGAAGTTCGATCTGGTGGGTTATGTCCAGATAGGTTGTCGGCTCATCGAGCAGGAGGGTCGGTGTTGCCTGGGCAAGCACCATGGCAATCCACACCCGCTGGCGCTGTCCGCCCGACAGTTCATCCACCGGCCGATCCGACAAGGCCGCAATGTGCGTGGCCTGCATGGCGTGTTCAACGGCAAGCGCATCCGCCCTGGACCATTGCCGGAAAAACGACTGGTGCGGGTAGCGCCCGCGGGCCACGAGGTCGGCGACCGTGATCCCAGACGGAGCTGTTGCACCTTGTGGCAAAAGGCCAAGTCTGCGGGCGACATCTCTTGCCGGGAGATCGTCGATCGCCTGGCCATCGAGGTGGACATGGCCGGACGTCGGCTTCAGAAGACGCGACAACGCCTTCAGCAGGGTGGATTTTCCGCACGCATTGGCACCGATGATGACCGTGAAGGCACCTTCGGGGATAGCAACCGAAAGACCTTCGGAAACCAGCCGGTTTTCGTAGCGCAAGGTCACGGATCGCGCGGCTAGACGGTCATGCACGGGAAGGTTCTCCAGCGGAAGCAATGCGCCGACATATTGCATTGCGGAATGCATTCTGCAATATGGACTCCTTCACTCAAGTTTGGTTTCCCGGATTTACCCGGAACCGCAGCATATCGGCAATGCGATGCGATACTTCCTCAAGCTTTTGTTTTCATGGATTGCGATAACCGCAATGCTGTTGGTTGGGCCCGGCAATGCTTTGGCAGAACAGACCGGCTGGCCACGAACGATCACGCATGCGGCAGGCGAACTGACGCTGCAAGCCCGCCCCGTCCGCATCGTTTCGACCACGCCGAGCGTGACAGGGATCCTCCTGTCGATAAACGCGCCCATCGTGGCGACGGCGGCCACAACCCCGAGCCCCCTCACCGACCAAAAAGGCTTTTTCCTGCAATGGGCATCGATTGCAGACCAGCGTGGTGTTGAGGTTCTTTATCCGAATCTCAGTTTCGACCTGGAAGCCATCATTGGCCTGAACCCCGATCTTGTCATTGCATCTGCCACAGGCGCCGACAGCATTCTGGCACATGTTCCAGACCTGCAGGCGCTCGGCATCAACACGCTCGTCGTCAACTATTCCAACCACAGCTGGCAGGATCTGGCAGTCGAGATCGGGAAGGCAACGGGCCTTGAGGCCGAGGCGGATCAGGCTATTGCCCGTTTCGATGCCAAGGTGGCGCAGGTTGCGGCATCGATTACCGTGCCGCAGGAACCCGTCAGCATCGTCGGCTACAATATCAGCGGCAGTTTCTCCGTCGGCAAGCCGCAGAGCCCGCAGGCCGAGCTTCTGCAGTCTCTCGGCATGACGGTTGCCGGGCTGCCGGAAGACATGAGGCCGCAGGTCAGCCGCAGCTCCGATTTCGACTTCATCTCGCGCGAAAATCTGCCGTCTGCCATCAAGGGCACCTCCGTCTTCCTGTTGCGGGGGACATCGCGGGAGGTGGACGCGTTTGTCGCCGATCCGTTGCTGGCCAATGCGCCGGCAGTAGAGAAACATCAGGTCTATCCGCTCGGTCCGACCTCGTTTCGGATCGATTATTATTCCGGACTGCAGATGCTGGATCATGTGGCTGATGCGCTCCATGCCAGATAAGGCAAGGCGCCGGGTCATGACCAGCCGGGCACGCATGCGCATGGCAAGCCTTCTGGCCTTGGTGCTGGTACTGGCGATGGCCGCCATTGCAAGCCTGATGATCGGATCGCGTGCCGTGTCGGGCGACACGGTCCTTCAGTCCTTTCTCGCCTTTGATGCCCATGACGATCAACACCTGGTTGTTCGATTGCTGCGCGTGCCGCGTCTCCTCATCGCGGTCCTGTCTGGTGCAGCACTCGGTGTCTCCGGTGCGGTCATGCAGGCATTAACGCGAAACCCGCTGGCGGAGCCGGGGCTTCTTGGCGTCAACGCCGGTGCAGCGTCAGCCGTTATCGTTGCCATCGCAGCGGGGGGCCTCAGCAGCATGTCCCAATATGTCTGGTGCGGTTTTGCCGGTGCGGGCATGGCCGGTGCTGCGGTCTTCCTCATCGGCCGCGGCAATTCCGGCAGCGCAAATCCCTTGCGCCTGGTTCTGGCCGGAGCGGCATTGTCCATCATCCTTGGCTCGTTCACAGGCATCGTCGTTCTCAATTCGCCAACCTCGGTGCTCGACGAATTCCGCAATTGGTCCGCCGGCTCCCTGGACGGCCGTGACATGGGTGTGGCAGCGGTGCTTGCTCCTTGCGTTGCCTGCGGCCTCCTGCTTGCCATCTTTATCGCCGGCGGCCTGAACGCCATTGCCTTGGGAGATGATCTCAGCCGGGCCTTGGGGGCCGACAGACGACGGATCCTCGTTTTTGCCTGCCTCTGCGTCATGCTGCTTGCGGGCTCCGCAACAGCTGCGGCCGGACCGATCGGTTTTGTCGGCCTGATGGCACCGCATCTGGCCCGCAGCTTCACCGGGCCTGACCAGCGGTGGATCATACTTTTCTCCGGCATCATCGCCGCCGTCTTGCTGCTCGTCGCCGACATCATCGGTCGCGTTATCGCAACGCCCTCCGAAGTTGCGGCCGGCATCGTCACGGCTCTGATCGGCGGCCCTGTCTTTCTGCTGATCATGCGACGCGCGCGAAGAGGTGCGCCATGAAGCCGCCGGTCGGCGTGGCAAGGTTCGGGCGCTTTTCGTTTCGCTACAGAGGGCGCAGCCTGCTTTCCTGTGCCCTGCTTCTCTTTGTCGCCGCAAGTCTCGGGTTGCTCCTCATGGCAACCGGCCGGCTTTCCTTCACGCTGCAGGAGATGTTCGCGAGCCTTGCCGGCACATCGGCAAATCCGATCGCTGAACGGGTGCTCTTGCAAATTCGGTTGCCGCGGGTTTTGACAGCGCTGCTGGTCGGCGGATCGCTTGGCGCAAGTGGCGCGGTCTTCCAGTCGATTTCCCGCAACATCCTCGGCTCACCGGATATCATCGGTTTCACCACGGGTGCAGCGACGGGCGCCATCGTCCAGATCATCCTTTTTGATGCAGGCGCTCTTCAAACTGCGGTTGCAGCCGTTCTTTCAGGCATGGCAACGGCGGCGCTGGTTTTCCTGGTCGCGGCCAAGGGGCGCAAAAGCGGGGCCTATCACCTTGTCCTTGCCGGCATCGGCGTGGGGGCCACTCTATCCGGCGTCAATACGGTATTCCTGGTAATGGGAGATATCGACCAGGCTGCGTCCGCGCAACTCTGGCTTGCCGGCTCTCTCAACGCCCGCACTTGGCCCCATGTCCTGCCGGCAGCGGTCGGCTTTTGCATTTTCCTGCCCTTGGCAATCCGATATGGACGAAGACTGGCTCTCATGGAAATGGGCGATGACGTTGCCACGCAGCTTGGAATTCCGGTCGAACGCACCCGGCTCTACGCGGTGATTGTGGCTGTCGCCCTTGCGGCGATTTCCACGGCTGCGGCAGGCCCGATCGCCTTTGTCGCGTTTGCGGCACCGCAACTGGCAAGACGCCTGACAGGTTCTCCCGACGTTCCCATCCTCTCCGGCGCGCTGAGCGGCATGGTGCTTCTGCTGGGGGCGGATTATCTGACGCAGACAATGCCGTTCCAGCTTTACCTGCCCATCGGGCTCACCACAGGGCTTCTCGGCGGCATCTATCTTGTCTGGCTTCTCAGCCGGGACCGCGCGTGATGTCAAAGGGCAACCCGCCGTTCCGGCTCCATGCCGCGGACAAGATAGGAGAACGGCGAGATCATCGCGGGTTGCGCAGGAGACCGCACGTCCCCAGCAGTTAAACCAAGCCGTCTGCACTGGCCCAAGATGTCATCCGGTTCAAAGGAGGGCCCTTGAGGATATCCCCGACCTTAACCATCGATGCGCTGGGTCCTCATCCAGATAACGAGGCCACACCATCACCTCCGCCAGCGGTTGCATGTCGAAGGGTGCGGCAAACAGCTTGACGGGAAAACGCCGCGCCATCTCTTCAGCCATGCGCCGGTGCATCGTCACGATCCTTTGCGTGCCGACGACAAGAAGCGGCGCGACACTGAACTGGTCGATGGTGCATTCGACCCGGCGCTGGCGGCCATAACGGGGCAGGAACCATTCCTCGAAGGCAAGGCTTGCCTCGTTGCCGAGCCGGATCGAGATATGGCCACGGTCCAGGTACTGATCCATCGTCAACTCGTTCATCGAGGCCGATGCCTTGGCACACATCATGCAGACATGTTCGTCGCGCAACACCACCATCTGCGGATGCTGAAGCCGGCTTGCATATTGTTCGGGAATGATGAGGAGGTCGATCGAGCCGCGCTCGAAGGCTTCGAGGACGTCGATCGGCGTCCGGCGGATATCGAGACGCAGCCCGGGCGCCGTGGACGCCAGATCCCTGACAACCTCGGCCAGCAGCACATCAAGCATATAATCCGAGGCGGCAACCGAAAAGTTGCGCGCGATGGCAGAGGGTTCGAAGACGGGGCGAATGGCAATCGCCGAGCGCGCGCGCATGAGCGCGTCCCGCACCGGCCCGACAAGGCCTTGCGCCAGGGGCGTCAGCTCCATTCGCCGCCCCACCTGCACCAGAAGACTGTCACCGAAATAATCCCGCAGCCGCGCCAGAGCCGCGCTCGTTGCCGATTGCCCGATATGCAGGCGCTCGCTGGCCCGCGTCACATTCCGCTCTTCCAGGAGGACATCGAGCACCACCAGAAGGTTCAGGTCAAATCGATCGAGCCGCATAACGCCTATTCTCCAGGTATCGATCTTATCGATACCAATCACAAATACAATCTGTTTCCTCGCTTATTTGACAAAGGCTAACTTTGTGTCTGTCCGCGACCGGCGGGAGGAGAAGCCGGGCGGGACAGGTGCTGCCGGATTGCGTGACAAGAAGACGCGATCCGGCATGGGCACGGTGGGATAACGGGAGGTATCAATGACAAGACCGAACACGACAAGCAGCTCAGTCACCCTGAGCATCTGCCACATGGCGGGGATGATCGACCTTGCGGCCCTGCCGCTCTGGATCGGCTCCCTGATGAATTTCTATGGCCTGACGGCGCCGCAGGCAGGCGTGGTGGTGACCACGTTCCTTGCCTCGGTCGTCGCGGCAAGCGTTATCTTTGCGCCGATGTTCAACCGCCTGCCACACCGCACCTTCGTGGCTGGCGGGTTTGCCATCTCGGCCTGCGCATTTTTCGCCTGCTCGCTCCTCCACGCGCCTGCCGGCAGCGTTTATCCCTTCATTCTTCTTCACGCCGTGGCAGGTCTAGGCGCCGGAGCGGCGTTATCGGTCACGCATGGCGCGATCGGCCGCACGGCAAACCCGCACCGGCTGTTCGGTATCGTCAACATTGCCATGGGTGCGCTAGCCATTGTCATGTTTGCGACCGTGCCGGGTCTCATTGCGCATTTCGGCGGCCAGTTGCTGTTTTGGGCCATGGCCGCCACGATGGCGCTTGCAAGCCTTGTTGCGCTGATGCGCTTCCCCGCAAGCAGCACCGACCCCCGCGAAACCGCACGGCAGGCGGCAGGCCAGGCGCATGCACCCCTGCCCCGGGCTGCCTGGCTGACGATCGTGGTCATCGTCTGTCTGGCGCTCAACCAGGCAACCGTCTTTTCCTTCGTCGAGCGCATCGGCGTCCTCAGGGAATTCGGCCTCGACAAGGTACAGTTGATCCTCGTCGTAATGGGCTTCGTCAACCTGGCGCCCGGGCTCCTTGCCGCACTCCTGCAAAAGCGACTGTCGCCGATTGCCGTGGGGATCGCAGGCCCGATCCTGCAGGCAGGCCTCGCTCTGACCCTGACAGGCTCGTCAAGCTTTGCCTCTTATGCGGTGCCGGCGGTGTTTTATGTGTCGCTCGTCATCTTTACGCACACGTTCCTCTTCGGGCTTCTCGCCCAGGTCGACACGACCGGCCGGGCCGTTGCCGCCACGCCTGCCATGATGATGTTCGGCTCGGCCATCGGCCCGGCCCTTGGCGGCCTCATCGCTTCCACCATCGGTTACCACGGCCTTGGCTGGTCGACAGCAGTCTTCGCCACGGTCGCCGTCGTCGCCATGCTGCTGGTGCGCAGGGAACTTGCCCGCGCGCCCGCAATAACCGCTCTCGCCGCCGCGTGACATTCAGCTCCCAGACAACATAAAGGAGATCATCATGAACCAGCACGTCAATCTGCCTCCGGGCCTTCAGTTTCCTGACGACGTCGTCTTTAACGGTTATGCCGCACCGGTGCGCATCGAGGGCGAGGTGCATGATCTCGAAGTGATCGGCCGCATTCCGCCGGAACTCGAGGGCATGTATATCCGCAACAGCGCCGACCATGCCTACCCGCCGCTGCACGGCAAGGACATCTTCCTCAACGGCGATGGCATGGTACATTCCGTCCGCATCCAGAACGGCCACGCCGACCTGACCATGCGTTACGTGCGCACCCGCAAGTTCCAGCTGGAGCGGGCCGCGCGCCGGGCCGTATTCGGCGCCTACCGCAACCCCTTCACCGACAGCCCGGACGCTGCCGGTGAAGATGCCAACACCGCCAACACATCTGTTCTCTGGCATCACGGCAAGCTTTATGCACTGAAGGAAGCAGGCCGCCCCTACGAACTCGACCCCAACGATCTTTCGACGCGCGGCGAGGTCGATTTCGGTGGCCAGCTGAAAAGCCGCACCTTCACTGCGCATCCGAAGATCGATCCGCTGACCGGCGAATGCGTGGCGTTTGCCTATAATTGCGAGGGTGTGGCCAGCGACGAGATCGAAGTCTACACCATCGACCGCGAGGGGCAGTTCACCCGCACCGAACGCTTCAAGGCGCCCTACTGTTCAATGGTGCACGACTTCCTCGTGTCGCGCAATTTCATTGCCTTCGTCATCTGCCCCATGGTGTGCGAGTGGGACCGGGTGAAAAAGGGCGAATCCTACTGGCACTGGGACAGCCACAAGGACACCTATATCGCGGTTATCCCGCGCAAGGAGGGTGTCTCCGCCCTCCGCTGGTACACGGCGCCGAAGATCGCCATGCAGACGCATACCTTCAATGCCTGGGATGATGGCAACCGGCTGGTGCTCGATCATTTCGTCAATGAATCCGGCTGGCTCAGCCAGTTTCCGGATATCCATAACCCCGATGCGCATGAACTTCCGCCATTCGGCGAACGCTGGATCGTTGACCTTTCGACGCGCAGCGGCGATGTGACGGTCGAGCGTTTCATCAACCATATCGGCGAGATGCCGGTGGTCGACCCGCGCTTTTCCATGCGCCGCACCCGTCACTTCTGGTTCGGCACCAATCATCCGGCGCGCTGGCCGATGCTGCCGCCCGGCCCGAAAGGCCCTCCCTTCACCTGCCTTGGCCATTTCGACGAGGAAACCGGCAAGATCGACCTGTTCTATGCGGGTCCGGATGCCTCGCCGGAAGAGCCTTGTTTCGTGCCCCGCAGCCCCGATGCCGAAGAGGGCGACGGCTGGCTGATGACCATGGTTGGCCGTCGTGCCGAAAACCGCACCGACCTCGTCATTCTCGATGCCCGCAATATTGCCAAAGGGCCGGTCGCGATCCTCAAATTCCCGAGCCGCGTTCACGAAGGTTTCCACGGCATCTGGGTGCCGGGCAGTGCGCTCGGCTCCGACCGTGGTTTCTGAAAACTGTAAAAGCTGTCCCGGCATGCCAACCGCGTGCCGGGGCTTTCGGATGATCGGGAGGATAAGATGATCACACTTTACGGCTCGCTGCATTCGCGGGCAAACCGTTGCGCCTGGATGCTGCGGGAACTCGACGTGCCGTTTCAGCACGAACCCACCAATTTCCAGGATGGCAGCACGCGCGCGGCAGAATTCCTGGCGCTCAACCCGAACGGTCGGGTGCCCGTCCTCGATGACGACGGTTTCCTGCTGTTTGAATCGCTTGCCATCAATCTCTATCTGGCACGCAAGCATGGCGGCCCGCTGGGCCCAGCCGACCTGCGGGAAGAGGCCTTGATGATCCAGTGGTCGCTCTGGGTCGAAAACGAGGTGGAAAAGCCGCTGCTGCTGGCGGCTGCCAACAAGGCGCTCTTTTCCGCCGACAAGCGTTCGGCCGAAGAGCGGGACATCGCGCTGGCAAAGCTCAACCGCCCATGGACGGTGCTGGACAAACATCTTGCGAAACAGCCGTTCCTCGTCGGCGAGCGCTTCACGGTGGCAGACCTCAACGTTTCCTCCGTCATGACGCTTGTGCCGATCACCGGCATTGACCTTGCAGCACTTCCGCACCTGAACGCATGGCTGACGCGCTGCCTCGATCGGCCGAAGGCGACCGACTGGAAAAGCGTCTCCTTCTCCATCCCCCGCCCACCGACGCCGCTTGGCGTGCTCTCCATGTTTGTCTGAACACGTGCCAGAAGAAAGGTTTTCCCGTATGCTCACGCTTGCCGTTGCCACCGAAATCATCGACGAAGCGCTGGCCGAGGCGCGCAGGCGCAGCTTTGCACCCCTGGCGGTGGCGGTGCTGGATGCCGGCGGCCATCTGATTGCCTACAAGCGCGAGGATGGAGCTGGCATCGTCCGCTTCGACATCGCCTTCGGCAAGGCCTGGGGCTCGCTCGGCATGGGTTTTGGTTCGCGCGAACTCAGCCAGCGGGCGGGCAAGAACCCCACCTTCATCACCACACTGACCTCGATCAGCGGCGGGCGGATGGTTCCCTCGCCGGGCGGCGTCCTCATCCTTGATGCCGATGGCCAAGTGCTCGGCGCCATCGGCATCTCCGGCGATATCGGTGACAATGACGAGATCGCAGCACTTGCAGGCATCACAAAGGTTGGCCTCGTCCCCGCATCCTGACCCTCACCTCCAGGGGCAGGATGTAAAGGCGCCCCCTGCAGCCATTCACGGTACGGCCGCAGGGGGCTCCAGATTCCTGAGCTGCGATCCGGCTGGACCTATTCCGCAAACACCTCTTCTCGCCCCCTTCGGATGTTCGGGACGATGGCGACCGCGAGCAGGATGAAGGAGACCGCAAGCAGCCCGGCGCTGATCGGTTCGGTCACGAAGGTCGTCAGCGACCCGCGCGACAGGATCAGGGCCCGGCGCAGGTTTTCCTCCATCAGCTTGCCCAGCACGAAGCCAAGCAGCATCGGCGCAGGCTCGAAACCGCAGCGGATGAGAATGAAACCGGCAAGTCCGAACAGGCCGATGAAGAGAACATCAGTAACCTGCGCATTGATCGAATAGATGCCGATGCAGCAGAACACCAGGATGGCCGGAAACAGCAGGCGATAGGGAACCTGCAGGAGCTTCACCCAGAGGCCCACCAGCGGCAGGTTGATGACGAGGAGCATCAGGTTGCCGATCCACATGGACGCGATCATCCCCCAGAACAGCGAGGGGTTGCCGGTCATGACCTGCGGGCCTGGAATGATCCCCTGGATCGTCATGGCTCCGACCATCAGTGCCATGACGGCATTGGCGGGAATACCGAGCGTCAGGAGCGGGATAAACGAGGTCTGCGCACCGGCATTGTTGGCCGATTCCGGCCCGGCAACAGCCTCGATGGCACCCTTGCCAAAGCGGCTTGGATCATCGGCGAGCTTCTTTTCCATCGCATAGGAGGCAAAGGGCCCGAGAATCGCCCCGTTGCCGGGCAGGATGCCGAAGGCAGACCCCAGCAGCGTGCCGCGCAGGATCGGCGCAAGCGACTGGCGCATTTCCTCACGGTTCGGCAGCAGGCGCCCGATGGTGGCGCGCACCAGGTCACGGTCTTCCGGCTGTCCCAGATTGCGCAGGATTTCGGCAATGCCGAACACACCCATGGCAAGCACGGCAAAATCGATACCGTCCCAGAGGAAGGGCTGGCCGAACGTCATGCGCTGGTCGCCGGTTTCGAGGTCGGTGCCCACGGTGGAGAGCAGCAGCCCCAGCATGATCATAGCGAGCGCCTTGACGATCGAGCCGCCGGCCAGCACGACGGCGAAGATAAGGCCCATTACCATCAGCGAGAAATATTCGGTCGGCCCGAACAGCAGGGCAGCCTTCGTGAGGGGCGCGCCCAGCGCCGCAATCAGCATCGTCGCAACGGTTCCTGCAAAGAAGGAGCCGATGGCGGCAATGCCGAGCGCAGCACCTGCGCGCCCACGCCGGGCCATGGCATGACCATCGAGCGCCGTGACGACGGAGGTTGCCTCCCCCGGGATGTTGACGAGGATCGCGGTGGTCGAACCGCCATATTGAGCGCCATAATAGATACCCGCCAGCATGATCAGCGCGCCTGTGGGATCAAGGCTGAAGGTGACGGGCAGCAGCATGGCAATTGTCGCCACCGGCCCGACGCCGGGCAGCACGCCGATCAGCGTTCCCACCAGACAGCCAACAAAGGCAAGCCCGAGATTTTGCAGGCCAAGAGCGACCGAAAAGCCAAGCGAGAGATTTGCAATCAGCGTGTCCATCAGTCTTTTTCCCTCGCATCGCCAACGTCAGATCGCGTGCTGCTGAAGAACAGCAGCGCCGCAACGGCCAGCATGGCGGCCGCCGATGCCCGCAACATCGCCTTTTGCGACCAACCGTCCGGGAAAAGCGCCATGATCGAATCCGGCAGCATGGGAATGGTGAGGTTCAGGAGATCCCCGAACAGGAGCATGCAGGCTGGCGTCAGCGACAGCGCAAGGATCACCAGTTCACGCAGACGCGCGTCACGGGTGGCAAAGCCGCAGATGACGATCGAAAGAGGTGCTGCGACGATCAGACCGAAACCGGGAAGCGCGACCGATCCCAGCGAAAGCGGCCGGATGGTGGCGGCAAAGGTGACAATCGCCAGAATGATAAGAGCCGGACCGCGCAACGGCAGGCGCTCCAGCACCAGCCCGCGATGGAAAAAGGAGGAGGCCGCAACAAGCGCGCCCAGGATGCCAAGCCCGACGGCGAGCACCCGCGGCATCAGGGCCGAGCCCATGGCCGTCAGCGAGCCGGCATCGAGATCGCGGAGCAACCACAACGCAAGCGCTGCGATTGCCACCAGGCTCAGGCCGCCCACAAGGTTTTGCGACACGCGCACCGGGCTATCCGGTGCGGCGCTGCCGGGCTTATTGTCACGCTCGCGCATGGAGCCTCCTCCCTTCCCGGTTGCAGATCAGTTCGGCTCGATGCCGAGCGACTTGATCACCGTGCCGGTATAATCAAGCTGTGCAGCGAGAAACGCCTTTGCGCCCGATGGGCTGACAGGCTCGCCCTTGGCAAGCTCGAAGCCCAGCGTGGGCGCCCGTTCCTTGACGTCAGGCTCGCTCAGCGCCGTGGCAATCGCCTTGCTCATCGTATCCAGGATGTCGGAGGGCGTGCCGGCCGGCGCCATCACCATAAACCAGCCCTGCAGCTCGACGCTCTTCAGCGTCTCGGCAATGGCGGGCACATCGGGCAGCGTCGAGATCCGCTCGTTACCGGCGACCGCAATGGCGCGCAGCGAACCATCCTTGACGAAGGGCTCCACGACTGACGCGGACTGGATCGTGACGGGGGTGCGGCCGCTGATGCTGTCCTGCACGGCGTTCGAAATGGTGTTGTAGGGCACCAGCACCATCTTCGTGCCGGCCTGCTTGTTGATCGCCTGTGCGATGAGGCCGGAAATGTTGCGGGGGCCGTCAACGGCAATACTGAGCGAACCGGGATCTGCCTTTTCCAGCGCGATCAGTTCGGAGAGATTGTTGGCCTTGACGTCAGGGTTGACGAGCAGGAGATGGTGGCTTTTAGCGACCATGGCAACCGGCACGAAATCCTTCACCGGATCATAGGACAGGTTCTTGATCGTATAAGGATTGGTGACGAGCGCAGCCGAGGTGGCGAAGACGAAGGTATAGCCATCATTGGCCGCGCGGGCCGCCGATTGCATGCCCACGACATTGGCCGCGCCCGGACGATTTTCCACGATGAACTGCTGGCCAAGCGCCCGTGAAAGCTTGTCTGCAATGATGCGGCACAGCACGTCCGGGCTGTTGCCGGCTGCCTGCGGAACAATCACGGTCACTGGTTTTTTCGGCCAGTCTGCCGCCGCTGCCGGTCCAAACGCGAGCAAGGCTCCCAAGCCCGCCAAAGTCACTCGTCTTGATAATTTCAGCATGTTTTCCTCCCGTTGAAATCAAGTGTCGTCTGCGCGCAGGCCTCACCCCTGCTCGTCGACGATCGGATTGCGCAAGATGCCGAGCCGGTCGATCTCGACTTCGACGATATCGCCCGGCTTCATCCAGAGCGGCGGCGTGCGCTTGGCGCCGACACCGCCCGGCGTGCCGGAGGCGATCACGTCGCCGGCTTCCAGCCGCGTGAAGCTCGAGCAGTATTCGATCTGGCGGGCGATATCGAAAATCATCTGGCCAAAGGTCGCGTCCTGCACCACCTCGCCGTTGAGGCGGGTCTGGATGCGCAGATCATCGAGCGGGCCAAGCTCGTCCGGCGTCATCATCCAAGGGCCGAAGGCACCCGTATCGGGAAAATTCTTGCCCGGCGTAAACTGATGCGTATGGCGCTGGAAATCGCGGATGCTGCCGTCATTGTAGCAGGCAAAACCGGCAACATGCTCGAGAGCGTTGGCGCGGGAAATATAGCGACCGGGCTTGCCGATGATCACCGCCAGCTCGCCTTCATAGTCCAGGTTGGTGGAAACCTTCGGCCGGATGATCGGCTTCAGGTGACCCGTCTGGCTGTTGGAATAACGTGCGAAAATGGTGGGGTTTTCCACCTCTGCCCGGCCGGTTTCCTTGCGGTGCATCTCGTAGTTCAGGCCGACGCAGAGGATTTTATCCGGGTTCGGAATGACCGGCAGCCACTCGATCTCGGAGAGCGGCAATGCGTCAGCGGCAATCGCAGCTCCTGCAACACCGGCAAGGCCTTCCGTGACGGCGGCCTTCAGGTCAGCATACTGGCCGGCCAGAACAGCGCCGGCATCACGAAAGGTTTCGCCGTCGATCACGCCCCAGGTGGTGCGGCCGGCAATCTTTACGGTGGACAGT
Organism: Neorhizobium sp. PAMB6716; assembly: GCF_058242805.1. Lineage (NCBI taxonomy): Bacteria > Pseudomonadati > Pseudomonadota > Alphaproteobacteria > Hyphomicrobiales > Rhizobiaceae > Neorhizobium > Neorhizobium sp. PAMB6716. The sequence goes on along the minus strand of NZ_JBZAYW010000002.1, from coordinate 44,627 downwards.
CTCATGAGGGTTACTCCTTCAAATGGGATGAGCGGATCCGGTGCGTCTCAGACGAGACGCGCGCTAAGATTCTCAATCTGTTGGCGAAGAGCATCGAGGTCGGCAGCGGCACCAAAGACGTAATGATCCGGGCGCACGAGCGCGGCGATGGCGCCATGCCGCTCAAACCAGCCGGCGAGCACGCCATGTTTTTCGCGCAGCGCCGCATCATCGGCGACATCCGCGCCCTCGGGTGCGACGGCAAGAACCGTCAGCCCCTCGATGGTGGCCGCCAGTGCCTTGCCTTGCGCCAGTGTGATCCGGCGACCGTCCAGCACCAGCCGCCAGGTCGGGCCGGTATAGTGATCAAGCAGCCGGCTTTCGCCACTCTCCACAATGGCCGGCTGCGGGAAGAGCAGGCCGCGCGCCGGCGTACCTTGCGCGGCAATCAGCCCCACTTCGATTGGCGGCACGATATCCTGGCGGGTGATGACCAGCGGCTGCCCGCCGCCATCGGCAAGAATGCGGGCATCGCGGGCTTCAGCTGCGTCAGCGTCACGCTCGCAGATGGCCTGACCGATGGCCTTGATCCGGCCCGTCAGCGTCTCGACATGGCGCTTGCGCTCCTGCGTGTAGGTTGCCAGCAGGCTTTCATGCGACTGGCCCTTGAGGATCCGGTCAAGCCGCCAGATCAGGTTCGACACATCGCGCAATCCCTGGCACATGCCCTGACCGATAAAAGGCGGCTGCTGGTGGGCGGCGTCGCCGGCAATCACCACCCGGCCCTTGGTCCAGTCATCCGCCACCAGGGCGTGGAAGCGATAGGCGGCGGCGCGCCACAGTTCGCCATCGTCAGGTGCCAGCCATGGCGACAGAAGCCGCCAGACATTTTCCGGCAGGGCCATTTCCCGCGGATCTTCACCCGGCAGAAGCATGATTTCCCAGCGGCGATGGTTTTTCGGCCCCATGATGAAGCTCGCAGGACGGGCGGGATTGCAGAACTGCGCAGAGGTCTGGGGAAGCTTCGCCAATCCCTCGTCACGGACCAGCACGTCGATCACCAGCCACGGCTCATCGAACACCAGATCCTCCAGCGTGATGCCGGCAAGGTCGCGCACGCGGCTCGATGCCCCGTCACAGCCGATCAGGTAGCGGGCGGCAACCTTGCGGGTCTCGCCCGAGGCCTCCTTCAGCGTCGCAACGACCTCGTCCTTGCGGATATCGAGGTCGATCATCTCGACGCCGAGTGAAACGGTGACGCAATCGAAACTCTCGGCATGGGCGCGCAGCACCGCCTCAACCGGCGGCTGGGTGAAAACCATGCTTGGCGTGTAGCCGAGCGGATAAGGCTCCGGCACCATGTCGATGCGGCGGATAAGCTGGCCCTTGGCGCCAAAATGCTGCGAGGCGGTGAAGGGCGCGATATAGGGCATCACCTCATCGGCAATGCCCATATTGTCGAAGTGGCGCAGGATCTCGTGGTCGATCGCGATGGCGCGCGGTTTGTCATAGATGTCGGTCAGCCGATCCACGACCAGGGTGGAGTGGCCGCGCGCGCCCAGCATGCCGGCTGCAACGGCACCGGCGGGGCCGAAGCCGACCACCAGCACATCATAACGGTCTAGAATGGAAGTCTCGTTCGTCACGGATCAAGCCTCTGCGATGTGAAAGACGGCGGCCTCAGGCGCCGGAAAACCCGATGGAAATCTGCGCCTTCTTGCAGGCCTCGCTTTTGGGCGGCGCAATGCCCCAATGGTCTGTCCGGCCGGGCGGCCACACCCATTCGTCCGGCCCCTTCACGCGGTAGGTCTCATCCACCTGCAGAACTTCGGCCGTGTATTCGATGACGACCCCCATCGGATCGACGAAATAGGCAAACACGTTGTCGCCGGGGCCGTGGCGGCCGACACCCCAGCCGATCGGGAAACCTTGGTCGACAACGAGGCCGGAGCCGCGCATCACCGATTCCAGGTCCGGCATCAGGAAGGCGATGTGGTTTAGGCCGTGTGCGGCGGTATCGGCCAGCACGACGGCATGGTGATCGCTGTTGCAGCCAAGGAAGGCCATCATCTTCGACCTGTCCGTCAGGCGAAAGCCGAGCACCGTTCGGTAGAAGGCGGAGAGCGCGTCGATATCGGCGCTGTTGATGTTGACATGCGCCAGACGCAGCACCCGGTTCGGCACCATATTGGCGTGCCGGCGGCGGTCGCCATGCACGAATTCCAGAACCGAACCCTGTGGCTCGCGGATGACGAACCGACGTCCGCCGGTCAGCGGATCGGCCGCACCAGGCTCGCGCAGCACCGTGCAGCCAAAGGCCACGGTCTTTTCATAAAGAGCGGCAAGATCGTCCGCCGAGCGGGCGCGGAAGGTGATCTTGCCCAGTTCCGAGCGATCGCTCTGCTTCAGTTCCAGCACATGGCAATCATCACCGGTCGCGGCCAGGAACACCTTGTCTCCGGCTTCAGCGACCTTTTCCAACCCCCAGACGCGGGTGTAAAAATCCACCGATGCCGCCAGATCCGGCGTTCCCAGTTCGACGCTGCGCAGGGCAGTCACCGGAAAATCGTTCATGTCCATCAAATCTCCTCCTCCAGTGCAAGGAAGGCCAGCGCGTTGCGGAACGTCAGCCGTTCGCGCTGGGCAGCGCCATCAAAAGCCTGTTCGATCCGGGCGATCGGCGCCTTCTCCCGGAAATTGAAAGGGTAGTCCGTGCCGAGCATCACCCGGTCCTCGCCGAAGACGGAGACGATGCGCTTCAGCATGTCCTCGTCGAAAACAAGAGCGTCCACGTAGAGCTTGCGCGCCTCAGCCACCGGCGTCTCCGCCAGGCTGTCGCGCACGGCCGGGAAGGCATGGTAGCCCTGTTCGAGACGTGGCAGCAGGGCTGCAAATGTTCCGCCACCGTGACTGAAGGCAATGCGCAGTCTGGGGAATTTCTGCAAAAGCCCGCCGGTGATGACGGAGGCGGCTGCCAGCCCCACATCGGTCGGATAGGCGAGGATCTGCTGCAGGGGAGCAGGGCCGACCAGCCGATCCATGCCAGTGGGGCGCACCGCATGCACAAAGATTGCAGCACCCAGCCGTTCGGCTTCCGCAAAGAAAGGATGGAAGTGCGGATCGCCAATAGTGGTGCCATTGATATTGCTGCCGATCTCGACGCCCCGAAACCCGGGCAAGGCCATGAGCCGCTGGAGTTCCACAATGGCGAGATCGATATCCTGCATGGGCAGGCCACCGAGGCCAACGAAACGCCCCTGCCCTTCCTGCACCATTTCGCCGATGACGTCGTTGACGTGACGGGCAAGATCGGCTGCCGCATGCGCTTCGATCCAGTAGCCGAAAAGCTCCGGCATGGGAGACAGCGCCTGAATGGCAAGGCCGGCGCGATCCATCTCCTCGATCCGCCGCTCGGCCACCCAGCAGGCATCGCTGACCGTGCGGTAGGGCTTGTCATCGATCACCACGGTTGCGTGGCAATCCTGAACCGCGGTTATCGCGGGCCAGCCGGCCAGCGGCTTTCCGCCCGGCGCCGGCGGAAAGCGCGACGGCACCACATGGCAATGAACGTCAATGCCGACGCAGCCGCAACCACTTCTGAAGCGCCCCGCCCTGTTGAAGCCCTCACCCATGCCCATCTCCTCCGATGGCCATTTGGTAATGTACAAACTTTCTTTCGTAAAGACATAATTTATAAATTTTGCTTTTCATCCTGCGGGTGTATATAAATCTCGGAGGAAAACGGTGGAGCCACATGAACATCGACGTGCCGACCAAAGGGGCCGACAGTCCCGCCACGCGGGCAACCAGCATCTATGAGCGTCTGAAATCCGATATCCTGTCGGCGGCGCTCGAGCCGGGCCGCAAGCTGCAACTGCGCTTCCTGATGGAACATTACGATGCGGGCCAGACGCCGCTGCGCGAGGCGCTGAACCGGTTGACGACCGAAGACCTGGTGATCGGCAAGGAGCAGCGCGGTTTCTTTGTCAAACCGATCAGCCTGGAGGAACTCGGGGAACTGACGAAGACGCGCTGCTGGGTCGAGGGGCTGGCCCTCAGGGAATCGATGGCCAATGCGAATGCCGCCTGGGAAGAGGCCCTGCTTGTGGCGCATCACCGGTTGGAGCGTGCGCCGCGCTCGCTCAATCCCGATCGTTTCGACAGCAATCCGGAATGGGAGCGCCTGCACCGGGCTTTTCACGCAAAGCTGATCGACGGCTGCGGATCACGTCCGCTGATCGGCTTTTGCGAACAGCTGGCAGACAGGCTGAACCGCTACCGGGCGCTCTCCAGCCGCAAGGCGTTCCGGGTCAGAAAAGTCAGCCAGGAACACGCCGACATCTTGAAGGCGGTGCTCGATCACGACACCGAAGAAGCGGTGCGCCTGCTGCAACGCCATTACGGTCAGACGGCAGACTTCATCCACGAGGATCTGGTCTCGTCGCAAGCCGGCAACATGGAGCAGCCAGCCGCATCTCTGGTTCCGCCAACTTCTTAAAAGCCCGAACGGGCCGAAAAGGCGCTCGCATGCGAACAGGTTCTTGAGTATTTTTGACAGTTCAACACCTAACGGTGTCTGAACTGAAGTCGGATCCTTTCTGGCCTTTTCTGACGTTGCGGCAAAGCTTGGACGCAAGGCGCCGCAGTTTCCCACCAAAGACATCTCTTGCGCAGGCGGATTAGCCAATCAAAGAACCGAAGCACAAACAGGCGTAAGGTCGAACATGTCATCCTATCTCTGCGCTGTCTGATGCATTGTCCCCTCAAATAATACTTGACTTCTTTCATCATGTATCATTTGGCTTCCGCTGGTTGCAGGCGCTTGCCGCACCAGAAGTTACGTGTAGTTTCCAGCATTTAAGCGTTCGGTCACGATATGGGCATGAAGGAAGATGATAGGCGATATCAGGCTTATCTCGCGCACCGCATCGATCTGATCAACTACGCGACGCCGATCCTCGGGTCCCGCGCGGATGCCGAGGATGTCGTGCAGGAGGCTTTTCTCAAATTCGTTCCTGAAGATGCGAACAATCCCGATAAACTGAAGCCCTATCTGCTGCGTATCGTGCGCAACCTGGCGCTCGATGTGCGCAAAAGGCGCCGATATGATCTGCGCGAGACGCCCGATGACACGCCCTTCTGGGGCCTGCCGCAGGACCATGGAAGTCCGGAAGACCATGCACTGTTGTGCGAGCAGATCCGTGGCGTGGAGGCGGTGTTGTCGCAGATGCCGGCCCGTACGCGCATTGCCTTGGAAATGCACCGTTTCGGCGGCTACCGGATGGAGGAAATTGCAAGCCATCTCGATATCTCGGTTCCAAGTGTACACAGGTTGATCAAGGCCGCGGTTGCGGAATTGGCCAACACAATGAAATGAGCGACCCGGGAATGCCCACAGCCGATGAAAAAAATCTTTGCGTCGATCGTCATTTAAAGGAGAACAAATGCCGGGGCGATGCAGCATGACGTACTGGAACAGGCTTGAGCCTCATGACTGTTGATTCTGACGGAAAGATCGAGGTTCCTTCGCAGGTCTTGGCGGAAGCGGCGGAGTGGCTGCTGCAACTGCAGGAAACGCCGCAGGATGAACGGGTGCGGGCAGGTTTCGAGGCCTGGCTGGCCGGTTCGGCAACCAACCGTCTGGCCTGGCAGCGCACGCAGCGCGCCTGGCAGGCTTTCGGCGAAACGCAACCGCAATATCGCGATCATTGGGAGCATGCTCCGCGCGCAGGCAGGCCGGCGGCTTCTGTGAAGCCAAAGGTGCGGCAGCGTTCCGCTTGGCGCTCTCGCGGCGGGCTGGCGGCGATGGCGGGCGCAGCCTTCTGTCTGTTCGTGGCTTTCCTGCCGACAATGCTCCTCCATCTGCGCGCCGACTACAGGACTGCGACCGCCGAAAGTCGCCTGGTCACCCTTCTGGACGGCAGTACGGTGCGGCTTGCAGCGTCAAGCGCCATCGCAACCGATTTTTCCCAGAACCGGCGCCAGGTCACTCTCCTGCAGGGACAGGCATTCTTTGACGTTGTGCCGGACCGGGCGCGGCCGTTTACCGTCGATGCAAATGGTGTGACGATCGAGGTTCTCGGCACCGCTTTCGACGTCGAGATCAACCAGAATCTGACAGCGGTCGCCCTGGAACACGGCAGTGTCCGGGCCTCTCTCGATGCCCTGCCACCGGCGGCCTCCGAAACGCTTGTGCCGGGAGAACTGCTGGTGGTCGATGTCAGCGCAAGGACGATGCACAAGGAGAGCATCGCACCCGATGACATCGGCAGCTGGCGTAATGGCCGACTTTACGTTGTCAACAAGACGATCGGTTCGGTGATCGAGCAGATTCAGCGCTATCATCCGGCCTGGATCACCATTCCCGACCCGGCCCTTGCCCGCCAAACCGTGACTGGCTTTTACGACCTGCGCGCGCCGGACCGGGCGCTCGAGGCATTGGTGGAACCCTATGGCGGAAAGGTTCACACGGTCTCTGATCTGGTCCGGATCATTACCCGCTTCTGACAGTGCCTTTTGAAGGAAATTCCTTCGTGATTTCAAATCAGTAGAAGAAATCGCGAAAAACCTGAAAAAAAATCGAACGACAATCGTCTCTTTGTTGAGTGGAAATATCAAGTATTCCACCGCCTACAACCAGGAGAGACGAGAGAATGATGCCGTGTCGTGTTCGCAGGAGACATCAGCAAGGATGGCGCAGGGGCTGGACCTGCCGGACGGCATTGCTGGCCACATCAACTCTTGCTGTTTTGTTTGGTAACGTCCCGGTTTCGGCTCAGACAGCATCGGCAACGACCGACTCGCAGCCGAAGTCGCAGGAAAAACGGTCTTTCAACATTCCTGTTCAATCGCTGGCTGGCGCCATCAGCGCATTCGGCCGCCAATCGGGATTGCAGGTGACGCTGTCGTCCACGTCCTCGGGCAGCCTTCAGACGAAAGCCGTCATCGGCAGTTTTTCGCCAGCGGAAGCTCTGGCCCGGATGCTGGAGGGGACCGGCATCAGCTACCGCCTCTCCGCAAGTGGCACGGCAGCTTTCATCGGCGCACCGCAGCCAGCTGCAGGCACAATGGCCGATGACGGATCGATAACCCTCGATACGGTTCTCGTCACCGGCAAGGCGGGACGGAATGCCGCTGCCGGAACAGGCTACCAGGGCACGCCGGATTGGGTCTACCAGGAACCGGCCAGCGTCAGCGTCGTGTCGCGCCAGGCGATCCAGAACGCGTCGGCACGCAATGCCCGCGACCTGCTGGCAAACACCGCAGGCGTACTGGTGTCTGGCGATAGCGGTCAGAACCAGGGGCTGAACGTCAATATTCGCGGTCTTCAGGACCAGAACCGCGTCGTCACGATGATCGACGGCGCGCGTCAGAATTTTCAACGCGCCGGCCATGGTTCCTCAGGTCTCACCTATGTCGATCCAGCCCTGATCCGATCGATCGAGGTTGAAAAAAGCAGCTCTTCGGGTGCGGGTGGCGCAGGCGCGCTGGCCGGTTCCGTCAACTTCAGGACGCTTGAGGCGGATGACCTGATCCGCGACGGCAAGCAATGGGGTGTCGAAACCGATCTGACGAGCGGCACCAACAAATATCATTTCTCCGGCTCCGGATCGGCCGCCGTGCGCCTGTCCGACGGTTTTGCCGTGGTCGGCGGCATCAGCCGCAAGAGACTGGGCGAATATGACATCGGCAAGAACGGTTCTGTCGGGGGGGACTGGGAAGACCTCGGGATGGACAAGCCGATCTTTACCGGATCGGAAACGACGTCGGGTCTCCTGAAGGCGCAGATGCAGCCGACGGACGACACGACGCTCGACCTCAGCTGGCTGCACTACCGTTCCAATTTCAGCCAGGGAACAGCCGACGCAACCACGTCAGGTGGTCGACGCGAAGACACCCAGGATGTCACCAACAACACATTCGTCGCGGCATTCGGCTGGGATCCGGACAGCGAGTTCATCGACCTGAAGGCGAGGCTCTGGCTGAACCGTGTCGAGGACGAGGAATTCAGGCCAAAGAGGACAGACGGCGTGGACGACGCCAATGTCAACTACGGCATGAAGACGTTCGGCGGCAGCATCGAAAACACCAGCCGCTTTGCACTCCCCTTCGGGGACCTGTCCCTGAACTATGGCATGGAGGCCTTCCGCGATCTCGGAAAGACCACCGTGACTGGAGCAGCCATCGAAGCCGACCCGAACCAGGCCCTGTGGTACAGCGGCTCAAACCCCTCCGGGCGGCGGGACATGATCAGCGGTTTTGCCAACGCCACGCTGGAGCATGACAACTGGCTGACGCTCTCCGGCGGTCTGCGATACGACTACTATCGCCTCACGGGGGCATCGACCGTTTTTCTGAAGCCTTACACCGAAACCGTATCGACAACGACCACGGTACCCGGAACCTGCACGGCCATTCCAGCGTCAGTTCTTGCCTTTCGCACCGCCGGAGCAGCGCAGTGGACGACCTACGTCAATGCTCAGACAAGGATCGGAAATACCATCGTCGGCGATACTCTTTGCCGTCCTTCGAGAGATGTTGTTACCACTGAAGATGTCATCCGTTACCCGACGCAGGACGTTGACGTCGATATCTCCGACAGTGCCCTGCTTCCCACCGCAATGGTGGCGGTCAAGCCTTGGGATGGCGTCCAGATTTTCGGTAAATATGCCCAGGGTTTCCGGCCGCCGACGATCATGGAAGCGCTCCTCGGCGGTTCACATGTAGGGTCATACGGTCCGGCCAATGCACCCAATCCGGGCCTTGGTGCCGAAACCGCCGATACCTTTGAGCTTGGCGTCAATTTTTCGCAGGATGGCGTCTTTCAGACCGGTGACAGCTTCCGCGCCAAAGCCGTCGCCTTTTATCGCGAGGTCGATGATTACATCGCCCTCGGCACCATTAACCTTGGGGCAACGCAATACGCCTCCTACGTCAATCTCGACGGGACAACCCGGATGCGCGGCGTCGAACTGGAGGGCAATTACGACGCCGGCGGTTATTATCTCGGCGGTTCGTTCACCTATACGAACGCGGACTATGCCTCCAGCTACACCTTTAATGGCACCACATACAACACAGGGCAGTATGTCATCTTCGGCGTCCCCAAATTCCGCTTCACCGCGGATGCCGGGGTTCGGTTCCTGGAAGAAAAGCTGACGCTTGGCGCCAAGGTCACACATGTCGATGCGCAAGAGCAGGAGGTCGGCACCATGCAAAGCCTGCTGAGCGCCTATGCGACCGACAGCTACACGACCGTGGACATATACGGTTCCTACGCCTTCAACGAAAACACGAAGCTGCGCTTTGCCGTGAACAATGTCGCGGATGTCGCCTACCTGCCGGCCTTGGGGGCTGCGAGCTACCCGGCGCCTGGCCGCACTGCAACGCTTTCATTGAACATCAGGTTCTAGCAATTCCATCCGCTTGTCGGAGGGAGGGTGTCCATCATGGCGATGGACGACAACACAAGGAGAAACGAAATGGTTGCAAAGATCTACCAGTATGCCGGTGCTGAAGACATCAAGGCATACCTGACGGCCTGGACGGCACTCGATCCGCTATCCGGTCACGGTGATTTTTATCCGGCTTCGACCCCTTATTCGCAATGGACGGGTGGCGATGAAGGCGGAAGCCGGCCGGTCGAATCCGTCCTGCTGGACGGATCGTTCAACTATCCCGCGAATGGTGGCTTCTCCGGCACCGTCGATACGCTGACCTTCGGCGAAGGCCTGTCGGGTGGCGGCAGCACCCCGTACAGCATTGATACCGTCGAACTCCTCATCGATCTCGGCGGGGCGACGCCGAATACCACCTTCAACTACGCCATCTATCAGCTGATGGGCACTGCGGGCACGGCATCTGCTGCGAGCCTCTACAGCTATCTCGGCGGTGTCGGCACCGAACAATATGGCACGAGCGGCAATGACAAGCAGTACAGCTTTGCCGGCAACGACCAGTTCACCGGTTATGCGGGCAATGACACGTTCGTCTTCACGGACAATTGGGCGACCGACGTTGTAACCGACTTCGGCACGAGCGCCGGAAATACCGATGTTCTCGACTTTACCGCAGTCACAGCCATCAGCGATGTGGATGACCTCGTCTACAGTTACAGCAATTGGGGGGATAGCAGCAGCGTCCTCACCATCACCGTCGGCACGAACGTTCTGACCCTCACCGGCTATGTCGGCTCGGACATCGTTGATCTGCAGGCCAATGGCCAGTTGCTGGCCTGAGATATAAACATGACGAACCCCTCAACGGTTCGGACGCCGTCGCAGCTTCGTGCTGCGGCGGTTGTCTTGCCCCTTCGGCGAACCATTCTCGGCATTGCCCTGATCAGCGGCGTGGTCAACGTGCTGGCGCTGACCAGTCCTCTGTTCATGTTGCAGGTCTATGACCGCGTGCTTTCCAGCGGCAGCGTTCCGACGCTGCTCGGTCTCGCTGTGCTTGCGGCGGGGCTTTATGCTTTCCAGGCCCTTCTGGACATCATCCGTTCGCGCGTGCTGCTGCGGATCGGCGAACGGTTCGACCTGCAGATGTCGGGACGGGTTCATGACGCCGTGGTGCGCCTTCCGCTTCTGACACGCATGCCAGGTGACGGCCTGCAGCCGCTGCGCGATCTCGACAATGTGCGCGGCTTCCTGTCCGGTCAGGGGCCGACTGCCCTGTTCGACCTGCCCTGGATGCCGCTCTATCTCGGCCTCTGCTTTCTGTTCCATGTGTGGATCGGCATGACAGCGCTTGTCGGCGCCATCGTTCTGGTGTCGCTGACGGCGCTCACCAATGTGTTGTCGCAAAAGCCGATCCGCGACACCATTGCCTCAAACATGGTGCGCAATGGCCTGATGGAAGCCGGTCGCCGGAATGCGGAAGTGGTGCAGGCCATGGGGCTCGGCCGCCGCATCGGAGCGCGCTGGAGCAAGGCCAATGCCGATTATCTTGCCGCCAACCGCAAGGCCGGCGATGTCGCCGGCGGCCTTGGCGGGATTTCGAAGGCGCTGCGTGTGATGCTGCAATCGGCCATTCTCGGTGTCGGTGCCTGGCTGGTCATCGAACAGGAAGTGTCGGGCGGCGTGATGATCGCCAGTTCGATCATGATGGGCCGGGCACTCGCTCCCGTCGATCTGGCCATTGCCAGCTGGAAACCCTACCTGATGGCGCGCCAGAGCTGGGAGCGGCTGACCGACCTGCTTGGAAAACTGCCGCCGGAAACACCTGTCACGGCGCTGCCAAAACCGGAACACGAACTGCGCGCTCAATCCATCGCAATCGCGCCGCCGGGAGAGCGCAAGCCGACCGTGATGGGACTGGACTTTGCCGTGCCGGCCGGCAGCGCGCTTGGCATCATCGGCGCCTCCGGATCCGGGAAATCGACATTGTCTCGCGTTCTCGTCGGCGCGTGGTCGCCAATTGCCGGCAAGGTGCGGCTCGACGGGGCAAGCTTCGAGCAGTGGGACCGACAAGCGCTTGGCCAGCACATCGGTTATCTGCCCCAGGGGGTCGAACTGTTCGATGGAACCATTGCCGAGAATATTTCGCGCTTCGATGACGATCCCGATCCGCAGGCGATCGTGGCAGCTGCAAGAACCGCCGGTGCCCACGAGCTGATCCTGCGCTTCGAAAAGGGCTACGACACGCCGATCGGAGAGGCGGGCTCCGCGCTGTCGGCGGGCCAGCGCCAGCGCATTGGGCTTGCCCGTGCGCTCTATCGCGATCCGTTCCTGGTCGTGCTGGACGAGCCGAACGCCAATCTCGACGCCGAAGGCGAGGCTGCCGTGGTAAGCGCCATTGCGTCCGTCCGCTCGCGCCGGGGCATCGCCATCGTGGTGGCCCATCGGCCAAGTGCCATCGGGGTCGTGGATCTGGTGCTCGTGATGGAAAACGGGCGGCAGAAGGCATTTGGACCCCGCGACGAGGTGCTGTCCAAAGTGCTGAAGGCAGCGCCGGCCTTATCGCCGACCGGCCGCAAGGGTTTTGCTGTCACGGGGCACGGATTGACACCGCTGCGCGTCGTCGCCGAACCCGCGCGACGGGCAGACGATCTCGAAGTGAGCCATGCGACGGAGGAGCCGGATGGGAAGCATTGAAACTGTGTCGCGCTCCATCCGCCGCCACCTGGCGATCGGGCTTTTCGCCAGCGTTGCGCTGGTCGCAGGCGTCGGCGGCTGGGCGGCGGCAACCAACCTTGCCGGCGCGGTTGTCGCGTCCGGGCATTTGGTGGTGGACAGCTATGTCAAGAAGCTCCAGCACCCGACCGGCGGCGTGGTGGGCGAAATCCGGGTGCGCGAAGGCGACAGGGTGAATGCCGGCGAGGTCGTGATGCGCCTCGATGCCACTCAGACACGCTCCAGCCTTGCCATTGTCACCAAGCGGCTGGACGAGCTTGCCGCACGCCTTGCACGGCTGGAGGCCGAGCGTGACGATCTCGACGGGATCACTTATCCTGATTGGCTGCTGGCCCGGCGTGACAGTCCCGATGTGACGTCCGCCATCCACAGCGAAACGCGGCTTTTCGAGTTCCGCAAGCAGTCCCGCGAGGGCAAAAAAGCCCAGCTTGCCGAACGCATTGCCCAATACGAATACGAGATCGAAGGGCTGAAGGCGCAGGAGACCGCCTATGCCAATGGCTTAAAGGTTCTGGAAGAGGAGATCGTGTCGCAACAGGGCCTGCACGAGCAGGGGATCGTTTCCGTCCAGCGTCTCAACAGTCTGAAGACCCAGGCGGCCACCTATGGCGGCGAGCGCGGCGAGAAGATTGCCTATCAGGCGCAGGCGCGCGGAAAGATCACCGAAACGCGGCTCCAGATCCTGTCCATCGACCAGGACCTCAAAACCGAGGTCGGACGCGAGCTTCGCGAGGTGCAGGCTCAGTTTGGCGAATATGTCGAGCGGAAGGTGGCGGCCGAAGACGAACTGAAGCGCGTCGACATCATTGCGCCGCAAACGGGCGTGGTACACCAACTCGCCGTGCATACGGTCGGAGGCGTCGTCAATCCCGCCGATGCCATCATGCTGATCGTACCTGAAGGTGACGACCTGGCGCTTGAGGTCCAGATCGCGCCACGCGACATCGACCAGATCCAGCCCGGCCAGCAGGCAGTGCTGCGTCTTTCGGCCTTCAACCAGCGCACCACGCCGGAACTGAACGGCCATGTCAGCCGCATCGCAGCCGACCTGACGAGCGACGAGCGGACCGGCGCCTCCTATTATCTCGTCCGCCTGTCGGTCCCCGAAGAGGAACTGGCGAAACTGAAGGACCTGACGCTGGTGCCGGGCATGCCGGCCGAAGCCATGATCAGGACCGGGGAGCGCACGGCACTCTCCTATCTCGTCAAGCCGCTCTCGGACCAGATCAACCGTGCATTTCGCGAGGAATGAGTGCTCGTGAAACATTGGGGTGTTCAAGACAGGATCGACATGCCGCTGACCGAACGGCAGAGCAAAAGGAGGCGGGCGCACAAGGCGCCTGAAGACAGAAGTGGGTCGCAAAAACCTGCCGAGATCGTCTCCCGGCTGGGTGGCGACATCCTGACGAGCCTCCTCTCCGGATGCCGGGATGGTCCCAGTTAATCCTTCACCATGCTGGCTTCCGAATGCAGCCATTGTTCGAAAAGCCGCATCGATTCACTTGGCAAAATGTTGGCCGGCTTGGTGAACCAGTAGCCATGGTCACTGCGGTAACCCAAGCCTCCAGGATTGACGAGGCGGCCGGCAGCAAGCTCATCGACGATCAGACCTTGCGGGATCAACGCCATGCCCTGCCCTGCAAGGGCCGCGCGGATCACCATCGTGTAATAGCCGAAACGCATGGTGTGGCGCACGTCCAGCCCGTGCAGTCCATTCGCCTGCACGAGGAACGGCCAATGGAACGGCGTCTGCGGATGCTCCAGCATCACACCCCGCGCTGCAGCTTCCACCGTCGCGGGATTTCCCAGTTTTTCCCAGTAGGAGGCCGCGCTGACCAGCCGAATGTCATTGCCGAAAAGATAGGTGCCTTCCTCGTCCGGGGCCGGGGCCACCAGAAAACGCACATTTCCATCGGGGATTTCGGTCTGTGTCTTCGACACGAAAGTCGTGAACTGCACCTCGATTTCAGGATGAGCCTCGGTGAACTGAACGAAGCGCGGCAAAAGCCAGCGATCGCCGAAAATCGGCGGCACCTGAAGACGAAGGACACGCGGGCCCGGCTTGAGGCGGGCGACCTTCAGGGCTGCATCTTCCATGGCCTTGATCGCCGTGCGGGCATGTTCGATGTAGATCGCGCCCAGTTCGGTTGGAACCATGCCGTTCGGCGTGCGCTGGAAAGCCGGGCCGCCGATCAGGTCTTCCAACCCGATCAACTGTTTGCTCACAGCACTCTGCGATAGCGCAAGCGGCTCTGCCGCAGCACTCGTCGACCCGCGTTCGCCCACAGCCAGCAGAACCTGCAGCGCCGTCATGGATGGAAATTGCTTGCGGCCAGACATTCTCACTTCGCCCGTTCAGTCGTTTTCAGACTAACCGTCCATGGCGCTGCTCGCTAGTCGTTTTCGGCATACCCCAATGAATTAACTTCGCTTGCCCAGTTTAGTGGCGCATGGGAGCGTTGCCTCAATATTAAACAAAAGGGAATAATCATGTCGGAGCCGACCCAACTCTGGGGTGGACGCTTCAAGTCCGGCCCCTCGGAGGCACTTGCCAATCTTTCGCGCGCACACCCCTCTTTCTTCCGGCTTTACCGGGAAGATCTCGCCGGTTCGCGGGCTCATGCCTCCGAACTGAAGCGCGCAGGCGTCCTCGACGAGGCCGAATTTACGACGATCCGGGAAACGCTCGACCACATCGAGGTTGATGTGGAGACCGGACGCGAAAAGCCCATCGCCGCCGACGAGGATATTCACACCTTTCTTGAACGCCTGCTGATGCAGCGGCTCGGTGTGCTGGGTGGCAAGCTGCGTGCCGGGCGCTCGCGCAACGACCAGACCTCCAACAACACCCGCCTTTATCTGCGCCGCATGGCGCGGGAACTGTCGCGCGGCATTGTCGAGATCGAACTGGCGCTCGTGTCGCAGGCCTCACGGCATTGCGAAACGGTGATGCCGGGTTTCACGCATCTGCAGCCAGCACAACCGATCGTCCTTGGACATCACCTCATGGCCCATGCGCAAAGCCTGCTGCGCGACCTGGAGCGTTTTGAGGATTTCGACCGTCGTTTCGACCGTTCGCCTTTGGGTGCGGCAGCCCTTGCCGGTTCCGGCATCGCCTGCCGTCCGGACCTGTCGGCCCTGGAACTCGGCTATAGCGCAGCCTGCGAAAACTCCATCGATGCGGTGTCGGCGCGCGATCATGTCGCCGAATTCCTGTTCATCTGCTCGCTTGTGACGATCAGCCTGTCACGCCTTGCAGAAGAGATCTGCACCTGGAGTTCCAAGCAGTTCAGCTGGGTGCGGTTGCATGATTCCTATTCGACCGGCTCCTCCATCATGCCGCAGAAGAAAAACCCTGACATTGCCGAGCTGACCCGTGGCATGACCGGCACGCTCATCGGCAACATCGCCGGTTTCCTTGCAACAATGAAGGCGATGCCGCTCGCCTATAACCGCGACCTTGCCGAAGACAAGCGGGCGCTGTTTGAAAGCATCGACATTCTCGAACTCATCCTTCCGGCCTTTGCCGGCATGGTCGAGACCCTGGAATTTGATGTGGCCAAGCTGCGCGAGGAAGCGCCGAAGGGCTTTACGCTTGCAACCGAAGTGGCGGACTGGCTGGTTTCGCAGAATGTGCCGTTTGCGCAGGCCCACGAGATCACCGGCGCCGTGGTGCGCTATTGCGAAGAGCGTGGCCATGATCTGGCAGGCCTTATCGAGGAAGACCTGCCCCGCATCGATGCACGCCTGACGCGCGGCGTTCTCGACGCAATCACGCTGGAAGGCGCGCTTGCCAGCCGCACCGGCTTTGGCTCGACCTCGCCGGCAAGAGTGCGCGAACAGATCGAGCGTTTCACCGGCGCGCTGGAAGCCAAAAAAGCCTTTGCGGGAAGCACGCTAAACCTGCCCGGCAGAGTGTCCGCGTCCGAGACCGCGCGAGGCGTCCGATGACCACATCCGCGCCTCAGCCCGCCTCCAGCGATCAGACATACGAAATCGCCCATCTGACGCTCGTTCCCAAACGCCATATCGGGCGCATGGTGGCCGCGGCCCTGGTTCTGGCCGCTCTCGCCGCCCTTGTGCGCGCCTTCAGCGTCGGCCAGATCGAGTGGTCTTACGTCCGCGACTTCCTCTTTGCACCGGCGATCCTGCAGGGGTTGCAGAGCACGCTGGTGATGACAGTGGCGGCCATGTCGCTCGGCATCGTGCTGGGTGTGGTCATCGCGCTGATGCGCGTATCGGGCAATCCGGTGCTGTCCTCCATCGCCGTCGGTTATGTCTGGATCTTCCGCGGCGCGCCGGCACTCCTGCAATTGATGATCTGGTTCAACCTGGCGCTGATTTTCCCAACCATGGGCATTCCGGGCCTGTTCGAGTTCCGCACCGTCGACATCATGACGCCGTTTGTCGCGGCCATGCTCGGCCTTGGCATTTCCCAGGGCGCCTATACGTCGGAAGTGGTGCGCAGCGGCCTTCTGTCGGTGGATAGCGGGCAATATGAGGCGGCCCGCTCCATCGGAATGACGCAGATGCTGATGCTGCGCCGCATCGTGCTGCCACAGGCCATGCGCGTCATGGTTCCGCCGATCGGCAACGAGGTGATCGGCATGGTCAAGCTCACCTCGCTTGCCAGCGTCATCCAGTATTCGGAAATCCTGCACAATGCGCAGATCATCTACTTCGCCAATACCCGGGTGCTGGAACTGCTGCTGGTCGCCAGCTTCTGGTATCTCGCGGTCGTCTCCGTCCTCTCGGTCGTCCAGCATTATATCGAGCAGTATTTCGGCCGCGGCAGCAAAGCCGTCAGCGCATCGATGTGAGGGGATGAGATGAGCAAGGAAATCGTTGTAAAGGCCGTGGACGTTACCAAGCTCTTCGGCACGTTCAAGGCGCTCGACAAGGTCAGCCTCGACATCGCCAAGGGGGAAGTCTGCTGCATCATCGGCCCGTCCGGATCCGGAAAAAGTACTTTTCTGCGCTGCATCAACCAGCTGGAAAAGATGAATTCCGGTGCGATCTGGGTGAACGACGAACTGGTGGGCTATCGCCGCGAAGGCAATAACCTGCATGAAATCGGCGATGCGGAAATGTCGCGGCAGCGCCGCCGCATCGGCATGGTTTTCCAGCGCTTCAACCTGTTTCCGCACAAGACGGCGCTGGAAAACATCATGGAAGGGCCGATCCAGGTTCTGCGCGAACCGGCAAGTGATGTGCGCAAGCGGGCGCAGGATCTGCTGGTGCGCGTCGGGCTCGGCGACAAGGGCGGGCATTATCCCTCGCAACTGTCCGGTGGCCAGCAGCAACGTGTCGCCATCGCGCGCGCCATGTGCATGCGCCCCGATCTGATCCTGTTTGATGAACCGACTTCGGCGCTTGATCCGGAACTCGTTTCAGAGGTCCTGGAGGTGATGAAGGATCTGGCCGCCAGCGGCATGACCATGATCGTGGTGACCCACGAACTCGGTTTTGCCCGCAGCGTCGCCAACACCGTCGCCTTCATGGAAGCGGGCAAGATGGTCGAGGTCGGCCCGGCATCTGAGGTTCTCGGCATACCCAAAAGCCCACGCACGGCCGAGTTCATCAAAGCCGTTCACGTCTGATGGCGAACGGGCCGGCCGAAACCGCCTTACGTCACACCCAATCCGCCAATCCAACCAGATTCCAACAAGGGGAACTTGCATGAAAACAGCTCTTATCACCCTCGCCGCAATTGTT
Source organism: Neorhizobium sp. PAMB6716 (assembly GCF_058242805.1). Taxonomy (NCBI): domain Bacteria; kingdom Pseudomonadati; phylum Pseudomonadota; class Alphaproteobacteria; order Hyphomicrobiales; family Rhizobiaceae; genus Neorhizobium; species Neorhizobium sp. PAMB6716. Next base: position 26,802 of record NZ_JBZAYW010000002.1, on the reverse strand, counting down.
GCCGCCACGGCGGTACAGGCCGAAGGCCTGCCGGACCGCATCAAGTCCGCCGGCAAGGTTATCGTCGCCAACCAGCCCAACTACCCGCCGATGGAATACAAGGACCCGGCCACCAACACGCTGATGGGGGTTGATATCGACCTTGGCGTAACGCTTGCCAAGCAGCTGGGCACAACCGTCGAATGGGCGGATATCGGCTTCGAGCAGATGATCTCGTCTCTCCAGACGGGCCGCGTCGACCTCATCCATAGCGGCATGAGCGATCTTCCCAAGCGTCGCGATACCCTCGATTTCGTCGATTACATGAAATCCGGCGCGCAGTTCTACACCTCCGCAGCCCGCGCTCAGGAGTTCAAGACCCCGGCCGATTTCTGCGGCAAGACGGTGGGCATGAGCCGCCGCACGTCCTTCCCGGATGAAACGGCAAAGTGGAGCGCGGCCAATTGCGAGGCCAAGGGTCTTGCCGCCATCAAGGTGGTGGGCACGGAAGGTTCGGCCGACGCGCGCGCCCAGCTGAAGCAGGGCCGCCTCGATGGCGCCGTGCAGGGTTCCGAAACGCTGCCCTACCTGATGACGCTTGAGAAGGATACCTATGCCATCGTCGGCGAACCGATCACGGCCGTCTACCAGGGCATTGCCTTCTCCAAGAAGGACCCGGAATTGCGCGACGCCTATGCCGCGGCGCTGAAAGCCATCATGGCTTCCGGCGAATACAAGGCGGTTTTTGCAAAACACGGTCTGGAAGGCACGATGCTCGACGGCATCTACATCAACGGCGAAGCCGTGAAGTAATCCGGGAAATCCCGCAACGACAATCCCGGGCGCAGCTGACCTGCGCCCGGGCTTTCTCCCGCAGTTGCGCTGCGGGCAGCCTGATTTCCCAAGGACATAGCATGAACCGTCTTCTTGCCGACGCGCCGATCGACAGGCTTGCGCGTTTCGTCTCGGCGCTCGATTATGACGCCATTCCCGAAGCCGCCGTCGCAAAGGCGAAAATCCACATTGCAGATACAATGGGTGTGGCCATCGCCGGTGCCCGTTCCGTCGAATTTTCCTTGGCGCTCAAGGCGATGCAGCCGGTGGGTGCCACGCGGATCTGGGGCGCCGGTCTTTTCGCCTCGCCGCGCGATGCAGCGCTGATCAATGGCGTTGCAGCCCACGCCTTCGAACTGGACGATTCCGGCGGCTGCGACCATTCGGGCGCGGTGATCATGCCGGCGGTGTTTTCCGCCTTGCAGGAGACGGGCGCACCGGTGAGCGGCAGGCGGATGATCGCCGCCGTTGTCGCAGGTTATGATGCCGGGCGCCGCATCCTTGAGGCAACGGGCGGTTATGATGCGCATAACAGTCTGGGCTGGCATTCGACCGGCACCTGCGGCACCTTTGCCGCAGCCGCCGCCGTTGCCAACCTGCTCGGCCTTGATGCCGCAGCGACCCGCGATGCCATGACGCTGGCGACAAGTTTTTCCTCCGGCCTCTGGGCCTTCATCCATGATGGCTCGCAGGCAAAGAAGCTGCATGCCGGCCGCGCCGCGGAAGGTGGCCTGCTGGCAGCACGTCTGGCGGCCCAAGGTTATGCCGGCCCCTCCCGCGTTTTCGACGAGGTCTGGGGCGGCTTCTTTACGTCGTTCAACAAATCCGCATGCCAGCCTCAGCTTCTGTCGGAAGGGCTCGGCGAGGTCTGGAAGGTCAATCGGGCGGTTCTGAAACCCTATGCCTCCTGCCGCGGTGCCCATTCCGCCGTCGATGCGCTGGAGGACCTGCTTGCCGAAACCGGCCGCGCGCCTGAAGACATCGCCCGCATCGGCCTTCGGATGAGCGGCATGCTCGCCGACATGTGCGGCGCAAAGGCAGCGGGCGCCATGGCGCCAACCCAGATGAGCCTGCCATTTGCGCTTGCCGCCCGGTGTGTCTTCGGCACCGCCGGCCTTCAGGCCTATACCGAGGAGCGGCGCAGCCATCCGGCTGTCAAAACGATGATGGAGCGGATCGACATTGCCGTTGATGCATCGATGGATGCCATGGCGGAGCCAATGGTGACCCTGACCTTCAGCGACGGCCCGATAGTCGAGCGGATGGTGCCGCGCGCCACGGGCTCTGCCGAGCGGCCGATGTCGCCGCTTGCCGTTGCCGTAAAATTCCGCGAGCTTGCCGCCATGAGCATGGCCGAAGACCAGGCGGAAACGCTCTGGCAGAGGCTCGGCCACCTTGAGGAGGTTGGCGACTGCATCGAGATCGAGGCGCGGATGGCCGGCCACGCCGACACGCTTCCTACTTTCCGCTGAAAGGCATCGTCATGACGTTTGATCTCACACCGCGTCCTCTCAACCCGGCCGCGAAGGCGCCGCAGATGGTCTGGCCCAACGGCGCGAAAAGCGCGCTGTTCATCGGCTTCGACGTTGACGCCGAAACCGCCTGGATCGGCAACAATCCCTCCAATGTCGACCGCATGGTCACCACCTCGCATGGCGGTTATGACGCGCGCGTCGGCATTGCCCGCATCCTTGGCCTGATGGACGAGCTTGGGCTGAAGGCGACCTTTTTCACGCCCGGCTGGACGGCGCTGGCGCACCGGGCCGAATGCGAGGCCATGGTGGCAGCCGGCCACGAAATCGGCCATCACGGATATCTGCACAAGCTTCCGGACCGGACAAAGCTGGATGAAGCCATGGAGGAAATCGACCGGGGTTTCGAGGCGCTGCAATCGGCGCTTGGGGTGCGCCCGGTCGGTTACCGCGCACCATCGGGGGAAAATTTCCCGGAACTTCTGGCCTATCTCAAAAAATCCGGTATCCGCTATTCCAGCTCCTTCCGCGATGACATCCTGCCCTACCGGCATGGGCCAAGCGATGGCGTGCCCGGCCCGGTCGAAATCCCGGTCAACTATGCCTTCGACGACTGGAACTTTGGCATGACAAGTCGCACCAGCCCGCGCGCGATCTTCGGGCGCGATATGATCCTGCCGCTCTGGATCGACGAGTTTGAGGCAACCCATGCCTGGGGCGGGGTGACGACGCTTGTGCTGCATCCGCAGGTATCCGGCCGGCCGATGCGCTGGCATCTGCTGCGCGACTTCCTGAAACATGTGCTTGCCCGGGGCGATGTGTGGATCGCCACCGGACGAGAAATCACCGACCACTTCGAGGCGCAGGAAGCGGCAGGCCTGTCGATCTGAACGACAGGCGGAGGACGAGCCGACCCCTTCCGGATGCCGCGACGGCACCGGAAAGGGCCATTTCCCGCGTAAAACCTGCCCGGCGGCAGGCGTGAAGGTCGGCGTCGCCGGCCTCAGTCATATGCCGAAAGAAAATCCGAGACCGTCTTCAGGCAAAGCTCCCGCTCCTCGACATGCGGCATGTGGCTCGACTGGTCAAACAGCACCCAGCGAATATCGGGAACGCGCTCGCGATAGGGGCGCACCACCTCCGGCGTCGCCTCGTCATGCGCGCCGGAGATCAGAAGCGTGGGCGCAACGATGCGGTGGAGCCGGTCTTCGATGGTCCAGTCCTTCATGGTGCCGATGACGTGGAATTCCGTCGGACCGTTCATGTTGCGATAGACGGTATTGTCCTCGTCCATGGCCGCAAAGGTGCGGGCCACATCCTCCGGCCAGGGGGTGACGCGGCAAACATGCCGGTCGTAGAAAACACGGGAGGCGGCGATATAATCGGGATGCGTCAGCGTGCCGGCTGTTTCATGGGCGAGCAGCGTTTCCTGCACCTCGGCGGGAAGCGCACGGCGCAGGCGGTTCGCCTCCGCCACCCAAGTGTGCATATTGGCCGGGGAGTTGGCAATGACCAGCGCCTTCAGGCCGGCGGGTTGCCGCACCGCATGTTCGGCGCCCAGCATGCCGCCCCAGGACTGGCCGAGGAAGGCGTAGCGATCGGCGATGCCGAGATGGGCAAGCAGACTGTCCAATTCCTCCAGGAACAGCGGCACCGTCCAGAAATCCGGCCCCTTGTCCGGCAGATGCGTGGACTTGCCGTTGCCGAGCTGGTCGTAATGGATGACGGCGCGCCCGTCGAGCGCGGCAATACCCTTGAAGCTGTCCACATAGTCATGCGTGCAGCCCGGCCCACCATGGGCAACGACAAGCGGCAGGCGATCGCTTTCGAGATTGCCGGTGATGCGATACCAGGTCTGGTAGTCACGGAATGGCAGGAAACCTTCGCGCGTTTCGACAGGTTGCACAGTGCGCTCCTTGAATTGGAAAATCCTTCTGAGCGCACAATAGGGCCGCAGCCGGCGCGGCGGCAGCTATCACAACTGATAGGGTGCGAGGATGGTCAGCCGCGCGGCTGGTCGAACAGGCGCAGATGTGCGGCACGGGCAACGGCCTGGGTGCGATTGCGGGCACCGAGCTTTCGGGTCGCGGCATTGAGATGCATCACGACGGTTGGCACCGAACGGTTGATGACCCGCGAGATCTCCTTGGCGGACAGGCCTTGTGCCGAATGGCGCAGGCATTCGCGTTCTCGCATGGTCAGGTGCGGCAAGCCGGTCAGCGTCTGCTCACCGGCAATGCGAAGCGCTGCCGCGCGCTGGAAGAGATGCGCGATCAGGCTGAAATCGCCAAGACACAGCCGCACGTCGCGCTCCAGCCGCACAGGGTCTCCGGCGCGAATGCCTGTGACGGTTGCGTAATCTCCACCCGGCAGATGGATCGGAACGGTCACACCCGCCGTCAGGCCGCGTTCCCACAGGAACTCCGCCACGGGAGCCGATGCCTCGTTCATGAAGGCATGGATGAGTGTCTGCGCCTTCGGGTCATAGTTCCAGAAGAAGGGCGCGCTCGTGCCAAGCGCCGCGTGCTGCACGGGGTCGTGCCGGAAATAGCCGCGGCAGAACCAGTAGTCGCGCATGGCCTCATCGACATTGCGCAGTTCCAGCACCGTCGGGATCATCAGCTCGCCGCTCAGATCGTAGCGGCCCGGCGTATAGTCATAGATCAGCGTGTCGAAGCCATAATCCTGCATGGCGAGGAACAATTCGTCGGTCTGGCCGGACAGGCTTGGCGCCGCCGCAAACCGCTCTTCGATGCCGATCGTGTCCATACATACCTCTCGTCGCCCTCAGCCGGGCTCATACCTGGACATTCTTCCAAGGATGTTCACCCTATCACTTCTGATAGCTGGTGTAGAGCCTCATTTGCTTTAGAAATAAGCCTGCATAAATGTTGTGCAGGAGCAGGGCGAACCATGTGGCGCGAGATCGAACCGGACGAGAGGCATGAGCTGACGATCCAGGGGTTCCGCGTCGTTGCCTATGTCTTCGGCGCCGGACCGGAAACTCTGCTCTGCCTGAATGGCGGACCGGGTCTGCCTTGCGATTACCTGCGCGAGGCACATTCCTGTCTGGCAGAGCAGGGTTTCCGTGTGGTTGCCTTCGACCAGCTCGGCACCGGCGCCTCCGACCGGCCGGACGATGCAAGCCTCTGGACGATCGAACGTTACGTGACCGAGACGGAAGCGGTGCGCCAGGCGCTGGGGCTCGGCCCGGTGCATCTGCTCGGCCATTCCTGGGGTGGCTGGCTTGCCATCGATTACGCGCTGGCGCATCCGGATGCAGTCAAGAGCCTCATCCTCGCCGATACCGTCGCCGACATGCCGCATCTCGTCGGCGAACTGGAGCGCCTGCGGGCAGCGCTTGGCCCCGAGACGGTGGCGATGATGCAGGCGCATGAGGCGGCCGGCATCTATGATCACCCCGAATATCTGGCGGCTATCACGCTTCTGAACTACCGCCATGTCTGCCGACTGCCGGAATGGCCGGCCCCGGTTCGCCGCTCGCTCGGCGACTGGAACATGGCGCCTTACATGACCATGCAGGGGCCGAACGAATTCCTCTACACCGGCAATCTGAAGGACTGGAACCGCATTCCGGACCTGCCGAAGATCAAGGCACCGGTCCTGATCGTCGTCGGCGAGCATGACGAACTGACACCGGCCTGCGCGCTGCGCATGAAGAACGCCCTGCCCGACGGCGCGCGGATCAATGTGGTGCGCAATGCCAGCCACATGCCCTTCTACGAAAACCCGGAGGGCTATTACCCGCCGCTCCTCTCCTTCCTGAAGGACGTGTCGCGCTGATGCTGCACCGCTATCGCTTCATCCTCACAAGGCCGCTGCAGTTTCTGCCTGTCATCCTCGGTGTCAGCATCATCACGTTTGTGCTCGTGCGCCTGATCCCCGGCGATCCGGCCCGCGTGCTCCTCGGCACCAAGGCAACGCCGGAGGCGATTGCCAATATCCGCGCCCAGTTCGGTCTCGACCAGCCGATCTGGCAGCAATATTTCTACTTCGTGCAGAACCTGCTGCATGGCGAAATGGGCCGGTCGATCACCTTCAGGATCGATGTGCTGCAGTTGATCTCGACCCGCATCGAGCCGACGCTGGCGCTTGTTTTCTCCTCGGTCCTGCTCTCCGTTGTAATTGCCGTTCCGCTGGCCGCGATTGCTGCGCGCAACGAGGGGCGCGTCATCGATCATGCCGTGCGTCTGGTCTCGACCTTCGGCATCGGCTTTCCCTCCTTCTGGCTGGCGCTGATGCTGATCCTGCTGTTTTCCATCAGCTTGCCGCTGCTGCCGGTGTCCGGTTACGGCAATACGCTCTCCGACAAGCTCATCCATCTCATCCTGCCATCGCTCACCATCGCGCTTTCGCTGTCCACCGTCCTGTTACGGTCACTGCGCGCGGCGATGATCGAGTGGCTGAAATCGGATGTGGCGACGGCTGCCCGCGCCCGCGGCATGCCGGAAAGTATTGTCTTCTGGCGCCATGTCGTGCCGAACGCCGTCGTGCCGACGATCAATCTCCTTGCCGTCAATATCGGCTGGCTGATCGGCGGAACGGTGGTGGTGGAAAGCGTCTTTGCGCTCCCCGGCATGGGGCAGTTGCTTGTGCGCGCCATCTTCTCGCGCGATTACATGGTGGTGCAGGGCGTGGCGATGGTGTTTGCCTGCGCCACCGTCTTCGTCAATTTTCTGGCCGACATTGCCACTGTCGCCGCAGACCCGCGGGTGAAGCTGTGAGCGGCGTGATGATCTCGAGACGCAAGGCGACACTGACAGCCGGGCTTTCCATTCTTGCCGTCTTCGTGCTGATGGCCGTGTTCGCGCCGCTCGTCGCGCCCTATGATCCGATTTTCCAGGATGCGGCGGCACGGCTGAAAAGCCCGAGCCTCCTGCATCCCTTCGGCACCGACAATTTCGGCCGCGACATTCTCTCCCGCGTCATCCATTCGACCCGCATCGACCTGCAAATGGCGCTAATCGGGGTTGCCTTTCCCTTTGCGATCGGCACCGTGGTCGGCGCCATATCGGGCTTTCTTGGCGGCATCGTCGATGCCGTGCTGATGCGGCTGATCGATGTGATCCTCGCCTTTCCCTTCCTGGTTCTGATGCTGTCGATCATTGCCATCCTCGGCCCGGGGCTCTCCAGCTTCTACATCGCCATGGCGCTGGTCGGCTGGGTATCCTATGCGCGGCTGATCCGGGCGCAGATCCTGGTCTTGAAGAACAGTGACTATGCGATGGCCGCCGAAAGCCTCGGCTTTTCCAGGGCGCGCATCCTCTTTCGCCATCTGCTGCCCAATGCGGTGGCAGGCTCGATCGTCTTTTCCATGTCGGATGTGGTGCTCGTGCTCCTGTCGGGGGCGGCGATCAGCTATCTCGGCCTCGGCGTGCAGCCGCCGACCGCCGAATGGGGCGTGATGGTGGCGGAAGGCCAAAGTTTTGTCACGCAGGCCTGGTGGATCACGCTGTTTCCGGGCCTGTCGATCGTCGTGCTCGCCTTCGGCTTTTCCCTCATCGGCGATGGCCTTGCCGAACGGCTGGGAGTGAACGGATGACGACCACCATGCTGTCGGAGACCCCGCTTCTTGCCGTGCGCGATCTCTCGGTCGCCGTCGACGCCCCGGAGGGGGCGCGCACCCTGCTCGACCGCGTGTCCATCGAAATCGGCCGCGGCGAGGTGCTGGGTCTTGTCGGCGAAAGCGGCTCCGGCAAGAGCCTGCTCTGCCGCACGCTGGTCGGGCTGATGCCGTCCAGCACTCTTCGCCGCAACGGCGGATCGATCCTTCTCGATGGCCAGGAGATCGCCGGCGCCGACGAGAAGGCGCTGCAGGCGATCCGTGGCGCGCGCATCGGCATGATCTTCCAGAATCCGACCAGCCACCTCGACCCGGTGATGCGGATCGGCGACCAGATCGTCGAAGGCATCCGCTTCCACCAGGGGCTTTCCCGGGAAGCGGCGAAATCGCTTGCGCTCGACATCATGGATCAGGTCGGCTTCACCGATCCGCCGCGACAGTTTGCAAGCCATGCGCATGAATTTTCCGGCGGCATGCGCCAGCGCGCCATGATCGCCATCGCACTTGCCTGCAATCCGGAAATCCTGATCGCCGACGAGCCGACGACAGCGCTCGATGTCACTATCCAGGCGCAGATCCTGCATCTTCTGCTGGATCTGAGAGCCAGACGCGGCCTTTCCATCATTCTCGTCACGCATGATCTCGGCGTCGTTGCCCAAACCTGCGACCGCATTGCCGTGATGCGCCACGGCCGCATCGTCGAGACCGGCGCCAAACGGCAGATCCTGAAGACGCCGCAGGCCGACTACACACGCACGCTGATTGCGAGCCACCCCTCCATGCCGGCAGAACCGGAGGCCGGCATTGCGATTGCGCATTGCGCTGAAGCACGGCAGGCGGCCGGCACGCCGCTGATCGAGATCGATGACCTGTTCGTGCGCTTTGCGGCCGGCGGCGGCCTGTTGTCCAGGCGCCGCAGCGTCAGTGCTGTGGACGGCGTGTCGCTGCAGATCTGGCCGGGCGAGACGGTCGGCATCGTCGGCGAAAGCGGATCGGGCAAGTCGACGCTTGCCCGCGCCATGCTTGGCCTGACACCGGCCACATCAGGCCATGTGAGCTTTGACGGCACAAGCCTTCGCCTGCAGCGCAAGCAGGCGCTGCGCGCGCTGCGCAGCCAGGCAGCCATGGTGTTTCAGGACCCTTATAATTCGCTGAACCCGCGCATGACGATCGGCGAGACGCTTGCCGAGGTGCTGCGCGTCCAGAAGAAGATCCCGGCGGAGCAGATACCGGAACGCGTGGGCGAACTTCTCGATCTCGTGGAGCTTGACCGCAGCTTTGCCAGCCGCAAGCCGCGCACGATGAGCGGCGGCCAGTGCCAGCGCGCCGGCATTGCCCGGGCGCTCGCCATCGATCCGCGCGTCATCGTCGCCGACGAATGTATTGCGGCGCTTGATGTCACCATCCAGGCGCAGATCGTCGCGCTCTTTCGCAAGCTGGTCGCGACCATGGACCTGACACTGGTGTTCATCGCCCATGACCTGCCGGTGGTGCGCTCGCTCTGCCGTCGCGTCATCGTCATGCATCACGGCCGCATCGTCGAGGAAGGCCTGTCCGACGATGTCTTCGCCCATCCGCGCGAGGCCTATACCGCCGCCCTCATCGACGCCATTCCCGATATCGACCCCGACCGGCCGCTTTCAGGACGTTCCACCCCACAATAACCACCAGAGGATCGCTCACATGAAGTTCAAGATGACAAAAGCCATAACCGTCGCCTTTGCCGCCGTCCTGTCTCTTTCGGCATCCTATGCGGATGCCGCGGGCGTGCTGACCATCGGCCGCAACGAGGATTCCACCACTTTCGATCCGATCAAGTCGGCGCAGAATGTCGACAACTGGGTCTTCTCCAACGTCTTCGACGTGCTGGTGCGCGTCGATGCCAAGGGCACCAAGCTGGTGCCGGGCCTTGCCGAAAGCTGGACGGTTTCCGACGACGGCCTCACCTATACGTTCAAGCTGCGCGATGCGAAATTCTCCGACGGCAGCCCGGTGACGGCTGGCGACGCCGCCTTCTCGCTCACCCGCATCCGCGATGACAAAGGCTCGCTCTGGTCCGACAGTTTCAAGATCATCGACACCGCGACCGCCGCCGATGACAGGACGCTCGTCGTCAAGCTGAAGAGCAAGTCGGTCCCCTTCATCTCCATGATGGCGCTGCCGAATGCCTCGGTACTGCCGAAGAAGGTGGTCGAGGCCGATCCCGATGCCTTTGCCGAAAAGCCGGTCGGCTCCGGTGCCTTCACTGTCGCCGAATGGCGGCGCGGCGATCGCATCATCCTCAAGAAGAACCCGACCTACTGGGATGCAGGCCATGTTAGCCTCGATGGCGTGGAATGGATCGTGATCCCCGACGACAACACGCGCATGCTCAACGTTCAGGCCGGCCAGATCGACGTGGCGATCACGGTGCCTTTCTCGCGCGTCGCCGAAATGAAGAACAACCCGGATCTGACGGTGGGGATGGATCCTTCGACGCGCGAGGACCACGTGCTGATCAACCATGAGCACGGCGCGCTCGCCAAGAAGGAGGTGCGCGAAGCGCTCGATCTCGCCATCGACAAGAAGGCAATCGTGGAGGCTGCCACTTTCGGCCTCGGTGAAGTCGCCAATTCCTATATTCCGAAGGGCGCTCTCTACCACTATGCCGACAACCTGCAGCGCCCCTACGATCCGGAAAAGGCGAAACAGATGCTGAAGGCGGCCGGTGCCGAAGGGCTGACGCTGAATTACATCGTCAATGCCGGCAAGGAGACGGACGAGCAGATCGCCGTGCTGATCCAGCAGCAACTGGCCAAGGCCGGCGTGACGGCCAAGCTGCAGAAGGTCGATCCGAGCCAGAGTTGGGACATGCTTGTCGCTGGCGACTACGACATTTCCCTGGCGTACTGGACGAATGATATTCTCGACCCGGACCAGAAGACGACCTTCGTGCTGGGTGACGACTCCAACTTGAACTATTTGACCCGCTACAAGAATGAGAAGGTCAAGGAACTGGTGGCCGCCGCCCGTCTGGAGACGGATCCTGCCAAGCGCGAGGCGATGTATGTCGACCTGCAGAAGATGGCCAAGGCCGACGTCAACTGGATCGACCTGTTCTACAGCCCCTACATCAATGTGATGCGCAAGAACGTCACCAATTTCTACCAGAACCCGCTCGGTCGCTTCTTCCTGGAAGACACCGTGAAGAACTGAGGCGCGAGGCTGCCGGCGCATCTTGGCATTGCCAAGGTTCGCCGGTCCCTTGATCCGGAGGTGAAAGCCTCCGGGTCAATCAACCGCTCCACCGCAGGACAACGCCTTCAGGCGTAAAGGATCTCCCTCTCAGCTGCGAAGCTGCTGGTAGACCACGCTCTGGATGCGCAGGTGGGCGCGCGCCAGATCCTCAGCCTTCGGCGCATCCCGCGCCTCCAGTGCGGCAAGGATCTGCCTGTGCTCCTCCATCGAGCGAGCGAGCCGGTCGACGGCAAACAGTTGCGCCTGCCGGAACGGGCGAAGCCGTCTCTGCATGCTGCGGGTCTCTTCCGCCAGAAACGCATTGCCGGCGGCATCGTAGATGATTCCGTGGAACGCAGCATTTTCATCGTAGTAACGATGATAATCTTTCTGACCCAGCGCCCTTTCGCACAGGCTGGCGGCCTGGCGCAGCAATAGCAGCTCCGCCGACGTGATCCTGTGTGCCGCAAGCCTGGCGCACCAGGCCTCCAGTTCAGCCATCACTTCGAACATCTCCACCAGCCGCGTGAAATCGGGCTGGCGCACAAAGGTGCCGCGGTTCGGAATGAATTCGGCAAGCCCGGCATTGGCCAGCAGGCGCAGGGCTTCCCTCAGCGGTGTGCGCGACACACCGAATTCCGCGGCAAGACGCACCTCGTCCAGCCGCTCGCCATCGGCAAAGCGCCCCTCTGCCACCAGGCCTTCAAGACGTTCATAGATCAGGTCGGCAGTGGCTGTTTTCGGTCTCGACACGATGTTTCCCCGGGAGATTCCGGGCGCTGACCCGATCCTCGACCATTTCCTTAGCGTGAAGCCAATTTGCGTTCAAACGGAAAAAATTGTGTACAATCTTCAAGACGCGTCTATACTGACGGCAGTTCATAAAAATGCACAACAAACGTGCAAAGGGGAACGATATGAGACTGATCAATGCCGTGACAGCGGTGCTGCTGCCCGTTTGCCTATTCTCGTCGACTGCTCTTGCCGGAAAAGCCGATGACACGTTGAACATCGCCTTTTCCAAGGAACTGGAGCATGTGGATCCCTATTACAACACGGCACGAGAGGGCATCCTGCTCGGCGGCGCCGTCTGGGACGCACTGCTTTACCGCGATCCGAAGACCGGCGACTATGTCGGCAATCTCGCCACCGGCTGGACCTGGATCAACGACACGACGCTGGAGCTGACGCTGCGCCAGGGGGTGACGTTCCACAATGGCGAGCCGTTTGACGCCGATGATGTGGTCTTCACCCTGAACTATGTGATCGATCCGAAGAACGGCACCAAGTCTCAGGCCAATACGAACTGGATCAAGTCGGCCGAGAAGGTCGATGCCTTCAAGGTCCGCATCCACACCAACGGCCCCTTCCCGGCAGCGCTCGAATATCTTGCCGGCCCGATCATCATCCAGCCCAACGAATATTACGCCAAGGTAGGTCAGCAGGGCGTGGCTTTAAAGCCGATCGGCACCGGTCCTTACCGTATGGACAGCGTCGAGCCCGGCAAGCATTTCGTGCTGAAGCGCAACGATGCCTATTTCGCCGCCGCAAAGCCGAAGGCGGCGATCGGCACCGTCGACATTCGCACCGTGCCGGACGCCAACACCCAGATGGCCGAGTTGTTCAACGGCGATATCGATCTTGTCTGGGGCGTGCCGGCCGACCAGGCGGACAAGATGGCGAAGATGGGCAAGTTCCAGGTCATCAATGCGCCCACCATGCGCGTCGGTTATCTCAGCCTTGACGCCGCAGGGCGGTCGGGCGCCGAGAACCCGATGACGGATCTGAAGGTTCGCCAGGCGGTCAACCACGCGATCAACCGGCAGGGCATTGTCGATGCGCTGATGAAGGGCACATCCGCCGTCATCAACAGCGCCTGCTCGCCGGTGCAGTTCGGCTGCGAACAGGCGGTCACCACCTATGCCTATGATCCGGAAAAGGCCAAGGCACTGCTGGCGGAAGCCGGTTATCCGCAGGGCTTTGCCATGGATTTTTATGCCTATCGCGACCGGCCGCTGGCCGAAGCCATGATCGGCATGCTGGCCGAAGTCGGCATCACCGCCAAGCTGAACTACATGCAATATTCCGCGCTGCGCGAAAAGCGCATCAAGGAAGGCACGCCGATCTCCTTCATGACGTGGGGCTCCAATTCCATCGCGGATGTCTCGGCGATCACCAGCGCCTTCTTCCGCATGGGCGGCGAAGACGATGCACGCGACCCTGACGTCGCCGCCCTTCTGGAAAAAGGCGACAGTTCCGTGGCGCTGGATGAGCGCAAGTCAGCCTATACCAAGGCCCTGACGACCATTGCGGACAAGGCCTACTGGGTTCCGCTGTGGATCTATTCGAGCAATTACGTCATGGGCGCCGATGTCAGCTTCACACCGACGCCGGACGAACTCATCCGCTTCTACGACATCAGCTGGAAATAGATGAAATCTGCCGCTGCCCGGCCTCTTCCACGGTCGGGCAGCCTCCTGCACAGGCAAACCTGCCGCCCCCAAGGGCCGGTCGCATGAGGTGACGGATGCTGAAGTTCATTTCGATGAAGCTGGGACTGGCCGTGCTTGTGGCACTGACCGTGTCCTTCATCAGCTTCATCCTGCTCTACATGGCCGGAGATCCGGCCGTTTCGATCGCCGGCGAAGGCGCCACGGCCGAGGTCATCGCCGCCGTGCGTGAGCAATACGGCTTCAACAGGCCTTTGCTGGCGCAGTATTTCGAGTGGCTCCTGCGGGCGCTCTCCGGCGATTTCGGCATGAGCTATTATTTCAAGACGCCGGTCTCCGACATGGTGGCGGCGCGCCTGCCGGTCACCATGACGATCGGCGCGCTCGGCATGGGTTTTGCCCTGGTGCTCGCCATCCCGATGGGGGTTCTGGCGGCTGCCTTTCCCAACAGCTGGCTGGATCGGCTGGCACTCGGCATTGCCGTCGTCGGCCAGGCCATTCCCAGCTTCTGGTTTGGTCTCATCCTCATCGTCATCTTTTCGGTAAATCTGGGTCTGGTTCCGGCATCGGGCACGCGACACTGGACCGGCTATATCCTGCCGATGATCGTGCTCGGTTATTATGCCACGCCGGCCATCATGCGCCTCACGCGGGCCGGCATGCTGGACGTGCTGTCTGCCGATTATATCCGCACTGCCCGCGCCAAGGGTTTGAACTGGCGCTCCATCCTCTTCAAGCATGCCCTGCGCAACGCCATCATTCCCGTCGTCAGCCTGGCCGCCGTGCAGCTCGGCTTCATGTTCGGCGGGTCTGTGGTGGTGGAGACCATCTTTGCCCTGCATGGCGCAGGGTTCCTCGCCTGGGAATCCATCTCGCGCAACGATCTGCCCACCATGCAGGCGCTGATCCTGATCTTCTCGATGTTCTACATCGGGTTCACCCTTCTGGCCGATATCCTGAATGCCTGGCTGGACCCGCGCCTGAGGAGTGGCTGACATGAGCGATATTCCCATGACAGAGGCAGCGACAATCACTGCCCCGCCATCGCCGGCACGTCTTCTCACACGAAAGGCGCTGCGTCATCGCGGTTTCCTGTTCGGCCTTTTCGTCGTCGGTTTCATCACGCTGGTTGCCGTCTTTGCCCCCTTTCTTGCCCCGCATGATCCCTACAAGCAGGATCTGCTGGCCCGCATGGCGCGCCCTGTCTTCCTGGGCGGCGACTGGAAGCACATTCTGGGCACCGATGCGCTCGGCCGCGATTACCTGTCGCGGATGCTCTACGGCGCCCGCGTATCGCTGATGATCGGTTTCGTGGCCGCCATGATCTCGGCGGTCATCGGCACCACGCTCGGTATTCTCGGCGGTTATTTCGGCGGCAAGGTGGATGCTGTGGTGATGTTCATCGTTTCCGTGCGTCTGGCGCTGCCGGCCACGCTGGTGGCGCTGGCGGTGGTTGCCCTGTTCGGCGGTTCGCTGACCGTCGTCGTGCTGGTGCTCGGCTTTCTGCTCTGGGACCGGTTTGCCGTGGTGATGCGCAGCGCGACCATGCAGGTGCGCCAGATGGATTATATCGCTGCCGCCGAAGTGCTGGGCGCCAGCCTGCCCCGCATCCTCTGGAAGGATGTGCTGCCCAATGTCATGAACGCGCTGATCGTTATCATCACGCTGGAAATGGCGCATGCCATCATTCTGGAAGCAGCGCTTTCCTTCCTGGGGCTTGGCGTACAGCCGCCGACGCCCTCCTGGGGGCTGATGATTTCGGAAGGCAAGGAAATGCTGCTGTTTGAAAGCTGGCTGATCACCGTTCCCGGCATTGCGCTTTTCATTCTGCTTCTGGCCATCAACGTTCTGGGCGACGGCATACGCGACATCACGGCTCCGGAGGGACGCAACTGATGACTGAGCATGATCCGACATCGGTGCTTTCCATCCGTAACCTCACCATCGACCTGCCGAAGGGGGGCGACCGTCCGCATGCCGTCAGCAATCTCTCGCTGGATATTCGCGAAAAGGAGATCCTCTGCATCGTCGGCGAATCCGGCTCCGGCAAGTCCATCACCTCCTTTGCCGCCATGGGGCTTCTGCCAAAGGCGCTGACGCCATCGGGCGGCCAGATCTGGTTTGATGGTCGCGATGTCCTGTCGATGTCGGCGAAGGAGCATGCGGCCCTGCGCGGCAAGCGGATGGGCATGATCTTTCAGGAGCCCATGAGCGCGCTCAACCCGTGCTACACGGTGGGCGATCAGATCGAGGAAGTGTTTGCCGCCCACACCAGCCTGACACGTGCCGAGCGACGGCAGAAGACGCTGGCGCTGCTTGCCGAAGTGCGCTTGCCGGAGCCGGAGCGGCTTTTCCATGCCTATCCGCACCAACTGTCCGGCGGCCAAAGACAGCGCATCGTCATCGCCATGGCACTTGCCATGGAGCCACGCCTGTTGATTGCCGATGAGCCCACAACAGCGCTCGATGTGACCACCCAGGCGCAGATCCTCGACATGTTCAAGGAGTTGAAGGAAAGCCGCAATGCCGGCATCCTGTTCGTCACCCATGATTTTGATGTGGTGGCGGAAATCGCCGATCGTGTTGTGGTGATGCAGAAAGGCGTGGTCGTTGAACAGGGAAGCGTGGATGAGGTGCTGAACAACCCCCGTCACGCCTATACCCGCAAGCTCATCGATGCCGTGCCGCGCCGCCACGTTGCCAAGGGGGCGCCCGAGCAGGACAAGCCCATCGGCCTCCGCGTGGCTGGCATCGAAAAAACATTCATCAGCCCGCGCACCCTGTTCAAGCCTGCCCGCACCGTACATGCCGTTCGCCCAATCGATTTCACCATTCTGGAGGGCCAGACACTTGGCATCGTCGGCGAATCCGGATCGGGTAAATCGACGCTGGTGCGCTGCCTCATGGGGCTTGTCGAGCCGGATGAGGGCAGCGTGTGGATTGGCAATGAACGACTGCAAACCAATACCGCAGCAAGCCGTCGCGCCTTTCGCAAGCATATCCAGATCGTTTTTCAGGATCCCTATGGCTCGCTCAATCCGCGCCGTCGGATCGGCGACCTGTTGATCGAGGGGCCGCTGAATTTCGGCGTCTCGAAAGCCGAGGCGCTGAAGAAGGCGCGCGAATTGCTGAAGATCGTGCGGTTGGAAGAGGATGCGCTCGATCGTTATCCCTCGCAGTTCTCCGGCGGGCAGCGTCAGCGGATCTCGATTGCCCGCGCGCTGATGGTGGAGCCAAAGATCCTGATTGCCGACGAAGCGGTGTCGGCGCTCGATGTCTCGGTGCAGAAGGATGTGCTGAAACTGCTCGACGACATCAAGCGCAGTGTCGGCCTGACGATGATATTCATCACGCATGACCTGCGGGTCGCAGCCGAGATTTCTGATCATATCCTTGTCATGCAGAAAGGCCAGGCGGTGGAATATGGTAGCGTCGATGCGGTCTTCGGCAATCCACAGCGCGATTACACAAAACATCTCCTGGCAGCGATGCCCGGTAATGGCTGGGAGGCGCCCGACATGGCAGCGCTTTCCGCCGCACAAGACAAGATCATGGCATAAGGTGGCAGGAAACATGGAACGGCAGACGATACTGGAGGGGGCCTCGGCCTATGTGACGGGTGGTGGGCTTGCAACCGATCTGGCGCGGCTGGTCGCACATCGCTCCGTCAGCCAATCGGAGGGTCGGCCGGAGGATCTCTTTGCCTATCTTGAGGCGGAGATGCAGCCGATGCTGGAGGCGATCGGCTTTTCCTGCGCGATCTTCGACAATCCGCGGCCCGGCGGCGCGCCGCTGCTGATCGGCACGCGCATCGAAAATGAAGCCCTGCCGACCGTGCTGATCTATGGTCACGGCGATGTCTGCAATGGCGAGGCGCATCGCTGGCGCGAGGGGCTTGATCCCTTCGTGCTGACGGTCGAGGGCGACAGGCTCTTCGGGCGCGGCACGGCGGATAACAAGATCCAGCATCTCATCAACATCAAGGCACTTCAGCAGGTGATCCGGGCCAAGGGGCATCTCGGCTTCAACGCCAAGATCATCATCGAGATGGCCGAGGAGACGGGCTCGTTCGGCCTGCGCGAGTTCTTTGAGGCAAAGAAACAGGCGCTTTCGGCGGATGTGCTGATTGCCTCCGACGGGCCGCGCCTTGCGGTGGATACGCCGACCATGTTCATGGGCTCGCGCGGCGGCCTGTCTTTTGATCTGGTGGTGAACCTGCGCGACGGTGACCACCATTCCGGCAATTTCGGCGGCCTGCTGGCAGATCCGATCATCCTTCTTTCGCATGCCATCGCCTGCATTGTCGATCGTCGCGGCCAGATCCAGATACCGGAATGGCGTCCGACAAGCTTGACGCCGGAAATCCGGGCAACGCTGAAGGATCTGCCGCCGCGCCGGCATGATGCCGATTGGGGCGAGGCTGAACTGACTCCGTCCGAGCGTGTCTTCGGCTGGAATTCGCTCGCCGTGCTTGCCATTTCGGCCGGCAATATCGAGGCACCGCAGAACGCCATTTCCGGGTCCGCCCGCGCCACCTGCCAGCTGCGCTTCGTCGTCGGCACCGATATGGCCGAAATTCTGCCGGCGCTTCGCCGCCATCTGGACGCCCACGGCTACAAGATGGTGGAGGTCCGGGCCTCGAAAGGCGAGCCCTTCAAGGCCACCCGCTTTTCGCCCGATCACCCGTGGGTGCGCTTCGTCGAGCAGTCGATCGCCCGCACTTGCGGCAAGCCACCGCATGTGCTGCCCAATCTGGCGGGCTCGCTGCCCAATGATGCCTTTACCGACATCCTTGGCCTGCCGACCATCTGGATCCCGCATTCGCATGCCGAATGCGGCCAGCATGGTCCGAACGAACACGCGCTGCTGCCGATTGCAGAAGAGGGAATGCGCATCATGACGGCGCTTTTTCTCGATATTGCAGAAAGTGCGCAGCGGTTGAAATAGCCGAGGATTTTTCATGCACGACGCGAGCCATCCCGCAGATCTCTCAGCCCATGACGCCGCCCGCCGCATCGCCCGGCGGCAATTGTCGCCGGTGGAACTGGCCGAGGCCTGTATTACCCGCATCGAGCGGCTGAACCCGGCAATCAATGCCGTCGTCGCGCAGGATTTCGATCGCGTTCTCGACGAAGCCAAACGGGCCGAACGGCAGGTGATTGAGGGCGAGCGGCTGGGCGTGCTGCATGGCCTGCCCTTCGGCGTCAAGGACATGATCGATGTGGCCGGCCTGCCGACCACCTTCGGCTCGGAGATCTTCCGCGACAACATCGCGACGAAGGACGACGCTATCGTTGCCGCCATGCGTCGGGCCGGGGCCATTCCGCTCGGCAAGACCAACAATCCGGACTGGAGCGCGGGCGGCAACACGATCAACCGGGTTTATGGCGCAACCGGCAATCCGCATGATCCGACAAAAAGCGCCGCCGGCTCTTCCGGAGGCTCTGCCGCGCTGCTGGCCGCACGCATGGCACCGCTTGCCACGGGATCGGATACCGGCGGCAGCCTGCGCAATCCCGCAGCGTTTTGTGGTGTCGTCGGTTTTCGTCCCTCGCCCGGCGTGGTGCCCGGCGACACACGGGCGCTGTCCCTGCTGCATCTGTCGACAAGCGGCCCCATGGCACGCAGCGTTGCCGATGTCGGCCTGATGCTCTCCGTCATGGCGCGGCCGGACCGGCTCGACCCGTTCACCACGGTGGTGGATGGCCACACGCCCTGGGATGCATCGGCATTCGCCACGCCGGGCCGGGTGAACCTCATTGAACAACGCATCGCCATCACCGAGGATTTTGGTTTCGCGCCGACGGAAGGTATCGTCCGGCGGGCTTTCCGCCGGGTGATGGCGCAGCTGTTGCCGCATCTCGGCAGGGTCGAGGAGCGCCATCCTCTCTGCGATGATGCCGACCGCATTTTTTCCGTGCTGCGCGGCCTCGCCTTCATCGGCCATGGAAAATACCTTGAGATGGCGCCGGAAAAGGTCGGTCCCAACGTCACCGCCAATGTGGCGGAGGGCCTGAGCTTCGGCCCGCAGGATATCTATGATGCCATGGCGGCGCAGGGACGTTATTATCGCGCCTGGCAGGTTTTCTTTGAAGGCTGCGACGTCATTCTCTCCCCTGCCGTCACGATATCGCCGCGCGACTGGCACGAGCTTTACCCGACAGAGATCGATGGCGTGGCAACGAAGAGCTATTACCACTGGCTCGCCATGGCCTATGCCTCGACCTTGTCCGGTCACCCCTCCATCACCATTCCCGTTGGGCGTGACGAGACAGGCATGCCCTTCGGCCTGCAGATCGTCGGGCGGCGTCACGACGATCTCGGCACGCTGAGGGTCGCCGCCGAAATCGAGGCGATCCTTGCCGACGATACCGATTTTGCCGCGCCATCTGTCGATCTCGACAGGCTTGCCGCAGGCCCGCCGATTGCCGCCTCGCCCGGCTTCTTCCCTAACTGGTAGGTTTGGCGCGCGCAGCCCTTAAGGTGGTCAGAGCGCGAACCGGCTTTATGGAAACAGCAGCAGATCCGACACCAGCTTGCCGCTGGAGAGGCGCGAGGCCAGCTTGACGATCGACTGCGTGTCGATGCCGAAATGGCGATAGAGATCTGCGACACGGCCCGTCTGACCGAAATGCTCCACCCCAAGCGGCACGGTTCGATGGCCCGCAACGCCACCGAGCCAGGCAAGCGTTGCCGGATGCCCGTCGATCACGGTCACCAGCGTGCAATGCGCCGGCAGGTCGCCGATCAACTGCTCCACATGGGATTTTGCTCCGGCATGACCACGGGTGCGAGCCCGCTGTGCGGCGGTCCACCCGGCGTTCAGACGGTCGGCGGATGTGACGGCGAGAACACCGATATCCCGTCTCGCCTCGCCGATCAGGCCGGCTGCCTTGATCACCTCGGGCGCGATACATCCCTGATAGACCAGAACCACCTCGGCATTGGCACCGGGCGGACGCAACCAGTAACCGCCGGAGATCACGTCGCTGCGAAACCGATCGCTGTCGCGCCAATGCGGCTGCTCAAGGGGGCGTGTGGTCAGCCGCAGATAGACCGAGCCGCCGGTCTCGTCGCGCAACCAGGTCTTCTCGTCCGGCATGCCTTCGCCATCGCGCTGCATATAATCGAAGGACCAGTCCATGATGGTGGAAAGCTCATCCAGAAAGGCGGGCTCGAAACTGGCCAGCCCATCCTGGCTCATGCCGATCAGCGGCGTGCCGATCGACTGATGCGCGCCGCCTTCCGGCGCAAGCGTAATGCCGGAAGGCGTGCCGACGATCATGAAACGGGCATCCTGGTAACAGGCATAGTTCAGCGCATCCAGGCCACGGGCGATGAAGGGATCATAGACCGTGCCGATCGGCAGCAGGCGCTCACCGAACAGCGAATGCGAAAGACCGGCAGCCGCCAGCAGCAGGAAGAGGTTCATTTCGGCAATGCCGAGTTCGACATGCTGTCCCTCCGGCGCAAAATGCCATTTCTGCGTCGAGGGAATACGTTCATCCCGGAAGGTATCGGCCTGATGCGCCCTGCCGAACAGGCCGCGACTGTTGACCCAGGGGCCGAGATTGGTGGAGACGGTCACATCCGGCGCGGTGGTCACGATCCGGTCGGCGAGCGGATGGCGCGATTTGGCAAGCCCATCGAGGATCTTGCCGAAACCCGCCTGGGTGGAGAGCAGGCGATCCTCCAGCCTGACCGGGCCGGGCGTCGAAATCCGCTTGCCCTGGTAACGGCGCGGACCTTTTCGGAAAAACGGCACTTCTTTGAGGAAGTCGCGCATCTCCGGCCCATTGCCGGCGATTGACAGGGGCGCCCATTCCTCGCCCGCGGCAACGCCCATGCGCTGCTGGAACTCGGCCATCTGCTCCTTCGTCATCAGGCCGGAATGATTGTCCTTGTGGCCGGCCAGCGGCGTGCCCCAGCCCTTGATCGTATAGGCCAGAAACACGGTCGGCCTGTCGTGATCGATACGGTCGAAGGCTTCGGTGAGGCTTTCGAGGCAGTGGCCGCCAAGATTGTTCATGAGGTCGGCAAGTTCGCTGTCACTGCGCCGCGCCAGAAGATCGCTGAACGGCCCCTGATCGCCCAGATCGTCCATCAGGCGCTTGCGCCAAGCGGCGCCACCCTGGAAGGTCAGGGCGGAATAAAGCTGGTTCGGGCAGGCATCGATCCAGGCGCGCAAGGCCTCTCCACCCGGTTCGGCAAAGGCTGCCTTCTGCAGGCTGCCATATTTCAGGATCACCACATCCCAGCCGAAGGCCTTGAAGATGCTCTCGATCCGCTGCCACAGCGTTTCACGCACCACGCCGTCGAGGCTCTGGCGATTGTAATCGATGATCCACCAGGTGTTGCGCAGGTCGTGCTTCCAGCCCTCCTGCAGGCATTCGTAGATATTGCCCTCGTCCAGCTCGGCATCGCCGGCAAGCGCGATCATTCGCCCCTGGGGAATGGCCTTGCCCCAGGTCTTGGCGGCCACGTAATCCTGGATCATCGCGGCAAAGGCGGTGACGGCGACACCGAGGCCCACAGAGCCGGTGGAGAAATCCACGTCATCAATGTCCTTGGTGCGGCTGGGATAGGACTGGGCACCGCCAAGGCCGCGAAAATTCTCCAGCTTCTCGCGGGTCTGGTTGCCCATGATGTATTGAATGGCGTGGAAGACGGGACCGGCATGCGGCTTGACGGCCACGCGGTCCTCGGCACGCAGCGTGTGGAAATACAGCGCCGTCATGATCGAAACGAGCGAGGCCGAGGACGCCTGATGTCCGCCCACCTTCACCTCGTCCTTGTCGCGCAGGTGGTTTGCGTTGTGGATCGTGTAGCAGGCAAGCCAGAGAGCCTGCTGCTCCAGGCGTTTCAGAAAAGCATGGGGGCGGTCGTTCATGGCGGGCTCCACAGGGCGGTGAGGCATGTTGAGGGCTTGAAACAAAACGGCCGGGCATCAAGCCCGGCCGTTCGTCACGTATCAGCCATTGCGGAAGGCATAACCGTAGCCGTTCAAGGCCGGCGCACCGCCGAGGTGCGCGTAGAGAACCTTCGAGCCCTCCGGGAAATAGCCCTTCTTCACCAGATCGATCATGCCCTGCATGGATTTGCCCTCATAGACCGGATCGGTGATCATGCCTTCGAGGCGGGCGACCAGACGGATGGCTTCCTTGGTTTCTTCCGAGGGAACGCCGTAAACCGGATAGGCATAGTCTTCCACGAGGACGACATCCTCCTCGGTGATCTCGCGGCCGAGTTTGACGAGGTCGGCGGTGCGGCGTGCGATTTCCAGTACCTGCGCCTTGGTCTGGGCAGGCGTAAAGGAGGCGTCGATGCCGATGACGCGCTGGGCGCGCCCGTCCTTGGCAAAACCCACTGTCATGCCGGCATGGGTGGAGCCGGTGACCGTGCAGACCACGATATAATCGAACTTGAAGCCGAGTTCGGCCTCCTGGGCGCGGACTTCCTCGGCAAAGCCGACATAACCGAGGCCACCATATTTATGCACGGAAGCGCCAGCCGGGATCGGATAGGGCTTGCCGCCCTTGGCCTTTACGTCCTCGATGGCGTCTTCCCAGCTTTTGCGAATGCCGATGTCGAAACCGTCATCGACCATCTGCACGTCGGCACCCATGATGCGCGACAGCATGATGTTGCCGACGCGATCGTAGACGGCATCTTCGTGCGGCACCCAGGCTTCCTGCACCAGACGGCACTTGAAGCCGATCTTGGCGGCCACCGCAGCGATCATGCGCGTGTGGTTGGACTGCACGCCGCCGATGGAGACGAGCGTATCGGCATTCGACTTGATGGCATCCGGAATGATGTATTCCAACTTGCGCAGCTTGTTGCCGCCATAGGCCAGCCCCGAATTGCAATCGTCACGCTTGGCGTAAAGCTCAACCTTGCCGCCGAGATGTTGGCTCAGGCGATTCAGCTTTTCGATATGGGTCGGGCCGAAGGTGAGCGGATAACGTTCGAATTCTTCCAGCATATGATGTTCCCCTGGGGTTTCGGTTGGAAACATGCTAGGCAGAAACAGGATGAAAGGTCCTCTCTAAGTTTGGCCTTTATTTGCCGCATAGACACCTGAAATCGTGGATATCCGGAAGACATCAGCAAAAAAGATTGCTTTCATGAAAGAAATCACCGCCGACCAAAATATCGATCGGATCGACATGAAAATCCTGCGGCTGCTGCAGAAGGACGGGCGCATTTCGAACGCGGATCTGGCGGAAATGGTGGCGGTAAGCCCGGCCACCTGCCACCGGCGCACGCAGCGCCTGTTCCGCGAGGGCTACCTCAGCGGGGTCAGGGCACTGGTTAATCCGCAAAAGGTGGATCGTGGCGCTCTGGTCATGGTGGGCGTGGTTCTCGACCGCTCCACGCCCGAAAGTTTTGCCGATTTCGAAGCGGCGGCGGCAAGTCTCAGCTTCGTGCTCGATTGCCATCTGGTGGCTGGCGATTTCGACTACTTCCTGAAAATCAGGGTTGGCGACATGGCCGATTTCAACCGCATTCACGGACAGCAGTTGATCGGTCTGCCGGGTGTGCGCCAGACCCGCACCTTTTTCGTGATGAAGGAAGTCGTCGACAACCGCCCGCTGGACTTTTGAAGCGCCCGTCGTTTGCCTCTTGCGGCCAGGCTGACCCGTCAGGGGCGCGCGTGCTGGGGCTCGGCCTCAAGGAATTCGTCAAGCACAGGATGCAAGAATTTGCCTTGGTGCTTTCGTCAGCCGTTCACCGCTATCCGGCCGCACGACCACGGTTTCGCTAAAACCGAGCCCATGGGCTGTGGTGTAGACGTGGAAGACCATCCCCTCCTCCAACGCCCAGTTCGCAGAAGGCAGGAAAACGCGTGAAAAGTCGCTGCTGCGCGGGGTTCGGGTATAGAGCCCGAGCGTGTAGGCGGTGACGTTCTGGTAATGGGAGCGCAGCCCAGCGGCAAGCGCACCGTCGCGCATGACAGCGTCGACATCTCGCGCCACCGCCCCGGCTTTCATGGCGGCGATCTGCTTGTCCTGCAAGGCGACCAGCTTTTCTGCAACAGCTTTCAGTTCCTCCGGGACTGTCCCGACCATGACGGGCCGCATCATCCGTGCGCTGTAATTCGCAACACGTGGAATAAGCTCCACATGCAGGATGTCGCCTGGCAGGATCGTCTCGGTCTTGAACACGCCATGCAGGAATTCATGCGCGCCTGCGGCCTTTACCACCGGACCGACCTCGCCGGTATCGGCGCCTTCCCGGATGAAGGCAGAGGCCGCGATTGCGGCGGCCTCTCTTGTCGTCATGCCCTCGCTGGCCCGTGCGGCGATTTCAAGCATCGCCGCGTCGGCGATCCCTGCCGCCTGACACAGCACCTCGATTTCAGCCGCCGACTTGACCCAGCGAAGACTGTCGCTCAGGCCCGGCATCGGCACAAATTGCGCCTGCGGCAGAAGCTGCGTGAGGCGCATGAACGTTGCCGCGCTCATGCTGCAGGAATTTGTGTCAAGGCCGATCCGGGCGCTGCCGAAACCATGGTCGCGAAGACTTAGCGCAACAGCGCTCTGCGGCTCCTGCATGTCGTCAAACCCGACGACATCGGTGATCCAGCTCCTTTCACGGCAAGGTGCCTCATCCAGCCCTCGCAGGCAGAACCAGGCCTGACCCTCGCGCGGCAGAAAGGCCGCGCGATAAAGTGTTTCGGAAACGGTATAGCCCGTCAGCCAGGCCAGAAGTTCCCCGCTGTCGATCAGCAGCAGATCCGCACCGGCACGCGCCATGGCTTCCCGGGCAAGAGCGACACGGTGATCGAATTCCGCCCGGGAAAACATGTCATGCCACCTCGCAGATATCGAGGATCGTCAGCATGTAGACACGGATCATGTCGAGATAGTCGATGATATCGACGCGCTCGTCGGGCATGGTGTTGTAGCGGCCACCCGGTCCGCAGACGATGCCTTCCATGCCAAGCTCATGATAGAGATGGCCGGCATCGGTTCCGTAAAAGCGTGTCGGGGTGATTGCGCCGGTGGGCTGCGCTTGGCCGCGCACAGCCTCATAGGCAGCGTTGATCGACTTGACGATCCGCGAGTCGGGCGAAACCTCGAACGGCGGCATCAGCGGACGCCCCTCGATCATTTCAGGCACCAGCTTGGCCTTCAGCCCCGGGAAGCGCGCCTCCAACTGGCGCAGCTCGGCATCAAGATCGGCCAGAACACCTTCCTGCGTCTGCCCCGGCGCATAACGGCAGGAGCCCTTCAGGCGGACGAAATCGGCAACCTGCGGCGGACGCCACTCCTCAAGTCCCCGGCCGAGCGCGCCGTGTACGACGCCGACATGGCCGCGATTGATTGACCGGTGAACCTCGCTTCTGGCACCACTGAACGTCATAGCATTGATGCGGGGAATGATGTCGCAGGCAGCCGCGATGGCATCGACAGATTCCTCGCGTTTGGAGAGATGTCGCGTGTCGCCGGTCAGTTCAATGACGTAGCTGAGGGCTGCGGCATGCATGGTCACGGCAACGAGATCACTTGGCTCGCTGTTGACGAAATAATCGGCGGTCACGCCGCTGCGGATGGCGGCAAGCGTGCCTACCCCACCCTGCAATTCGCCAACCACATAGGTCAGCACGACGTCGCCCTTGAGCTTGACGCCCGCATCGATCAACGTTTTGACAGCACAGAAATAGGCGGCGTCGCCAGCCTTCATGTTGGACACGCCAATGCCATAGATAAACTTGTCGTCGACGAGCCCGGCATAAGGATCCACCGTCCAGCCTTCGGTGACAGGGTTGGTATCAAGGTGGCCGTTGAACAGCAGGCTCTTGCCGCCGCCGCTGCCCTTCAGGCGCCCGATAGCATTAAAGCGCGCGCCGTCATTGAACGGCTGCAGGTCGGCGTCCAATCCAATTGCCTTCATCTCCTGCGTCATCCGGCGGGCCAGCACACGTTCGCCCTCCGTCTCCGAATGGCTTTTGTGGCGAACCATCATCGACAGGAAGTCGAGGCAGGCCTTCTCGTCGATCCTGGCGACAAGTGATTGCGGGTCCATGGTCATGCTCCTTGCATTACGAAGAGGGGTGTGTGGCTCCCGCCGGCGGCGCCACCGTCTGGATAAGGCGGCGGGTATATTCGGCGCGGTCGGGGCTATCGATTGTCTCAGCGTCGGCGATCTCGATCAGGTCACCGCGATACATCACGGCGATCCGGTGCGCGATCTGGCGGATCAGGTTGAGGTCGTGAGTGATGAACAGGTAGGCGGTATCGCTCTGCTTCTGCAGGTCGAG
>NZ_CM177835.1:3307500-3855424 GCF_058242805.1 Neorhizobium sp. PAMB6716 | reverse complement strand
TTCCTGCCCTAAACAATACAATGCATCACTGCGCCGTATCGCACGGTTCGGGTCCCGTCATTCCAAAGGAATGGCGAAAGGCATCCGAACCCAGCAAAAATGGTGTTCTCATATCAAAACGTGACCGTCTGTAATCGTATCCAAAGACAGTTCCTAAAAACCGTCCGCGAAACTCCGCCGACCACGTTTCTCTTTCTTCTCATATTCAATTGTCAAAAAACAGACCGCAAAAGCCAAAACCCGCAGTCGATAAACACCCAAGAGCCAAACCGAAACCCGGCCCCAAAATCAGCAAATCCGCCAATTTCAATTTGAATGTCTTAGAAGGTTTCCTCGGAAACCCCAGAACGAAGGACTTCGTCGCTAGCAGCGCCGCCGCCCTCGTCAGTGATGTGGCTTATAGATCCGACACCCCGAACCGTCAACAGACAAGTTTCGCGAAATCCAGAAAATCGAGGAAGGCATTGAAATCGTGGGGGAAATTTCGTCATGGCAATGACATGACGCGCAATCAGATCAAAAGCGGGGCGTTATGCGGCACGGATGCGCCCTCAAAGGTGGCGCCATCAGACGAAATTCCTGGGGAGAACGCGCGCTCGTGTGCGTATACGCGCGAGGCACCTTGCGAGCGCCCAGACAAATCCACATTCCAGGCTTAACTGAGAGCCCGGGGACGGGGTTTGAGAGCCTTGGGGGCTGGCGAAGCTGCCGGATAATTTGACTCTCGGGCTCTAATTCGGCACATCCTTGCGCCAATGTGCCACGATGCAAGGGAACAGGGGAGAGAACGACAGGAATGACAACGACGCGCAGCATGTTGTCCTCTCTCGGGAACGAGGCGCCGATCCTTGCGGATGGCCGTCGTGCGCCCGATCGGCGGGAAATTTCGCTGCGCTGGCTGTCAGGCACCTTCCTCACCGGCATCACCTCTTCCATCCTGATGGGGGTCGCGCTCTTTGCAGCGCTTGACGGTCGCCAGCAGCTGGCCATTCCCGCCGAAGCCTTTGCCGCCTTGCCCTCCCCTTCCAAAGCCGACGGTGTTTCCCGCGGCGGCCGTTTGCTGACCAACAACGTCATTGCGATGCCAACGGACCGCAAGGTTCTGGAAGTGGCAACCGTGGTCAAGGACGGCGCCAAGGAAGTCGTGCGCCGCCAGCCCTTTTCACATGTGAAGATGACGCTGGCCGCAAACCATGTCGCAACGGAAAATTACCCACCCTTCGATCCCCTGACGATCTTTTCCAGTGGCGACAGCGATACCGGTACCCCCTCGAATACCGCTATGATCTACGGCTCCGAAGTGGAGTCCGATGTCAGCCTGCAGACAATGCCATTTCCCGTCTCCTCCGCCAAACTGCCCTTCGCGCCGGGCATGTCGCTTGACGAGGTGGAAGAGAATGTGCGCACCAACGGCTCTATCCTGACCGATGGTACGGCGCAGATTTCGGCGCTCACCTATGTGGACCCTCAGCGGTTCGATGGGGATGAAGATGGCCTTCCCTCCATCGGCGGCCCTTTGTCGGCCCGCGTCGTGGAAGAAAACATGTCGGTTTCGGCACCGGAACCGACGACATCCAAAACGCGAGACTATGCCGAGGATGTAATTCCGCTGCGCCAGCCGTCCGGCATTATCGACGCGATGGCCGCCGTCGGTTATCCCAAGGAACAGGCCGGCGATATCGCCACGCATCTCAGCGAAAAACTTGGCACTGCGGATCTTCAGCAGGGTGACGTGCTGCGCATCGGCCTGATCCAGGAGGGCGAAATGGTGTCGATCATTCGCGCCAGCCTGTATCGCAAGGGTCAGCACGTCGCGACCATTGCTGTTGATGACCGTGGACAATTCGTCAACGGCGCCGAGCCCATTCACCTCGATGCCGTCGACAGCGCATTTTCCGACGATGCGCCGGTCATCCTGTCCGGCCGCGAGCTTCCCAGTGTTTATGACGGCATATACCGGGCCGCCCTCTCCTACGGGATGACGGCCGATATGACGGCAACCATGGTGAAATTGCTGGCAAGCAGCGTCGATCTGCAAGCGCAGCTGAGACCGAGCGATACGATCGAGGCGTTCTTTTCAGCTGCTGACGAACAGGGACGCGCCGGACCGCATTCCGAGCTTCTGTATGTCAGCGCGAAGTTCGGTGACACCGTAACCCGCTTTTACCGCTACCAGAACCTCGAGGACAATTCGGTCGATTATTTCGACCAGGACGGCAAGAGCATCCGCCAGTTCCTGCTGCGCAACCCCGTGCCCAACGGTCGGTTGACCTCCGGTTTTGGTATGCGCCGGCACCCGATCCTCGGTTATTCCCGCATGCACACCGGCACCGACTGGGCAGCACCTCGCGGCACACCGATTATTGCGACCGGCAATGGTATCGTGGAAAAGGCGGGCTGGGCATCCGGTTATGGCAACCAGACGATTGTGCGCCACGCCAATGGCTATGAGACTTCCTATAACCACCAGAGCGCTATCGTCAAAAGCGTGCGTGAAGGCGCACGCATCACGCAGGGCCAGGTCATTGGTTATGTCGGCTCGACCGGCTCCTCCACCGGAGCGCATCTGCATTACGAGCTTATCGTCAACGGCACGAAGGTGGATTCCATGAAGGTGCGCCTGCCGGGCGGCAAATCGCTCTCCGGCACGCCGCTTGCCCGCTTCGAGGAAGAACGCAAGCGGATCGATGCGCTTCTGACCAGCAATAGCAGCGAACAGGTCGCCGCCAAGTAAGCCATTCCGAGTGATCGTGGTGCTCGGTCAAAAAAAAGGGCCACCCCGAGGGATGGCCCTTGATCGTCATGCCGCTTCGGCGACATGCCTTTTCACGTTAAACAGCAACCGGTCGGAGCCGGCGCTGACCTTGACTGTGGAAGCATCCGGCACCGTGCCGCCGAGGATCTGTTCGGCGAGCGGATCCTGAACATATTTCTGGATCACGCGCTTCAAGGGACGTGCGCCGTAGACAGGATCATAACCCTTGTCTGCCAGCCATTCGCGGGCATCCGCACCCAGTTCCAGCGTGATCTTGCGATCCGCCAGAAGCTGCAGCAGGCGTACCATCTGGATATCGACGATGGCGCCCATTTCGCTGCGGGCCAGACGGTGGAACAGAACGATCTCGTCGACGCGGTTTAAAAACTCCGGCCGGAACGAGGCCTTCACCACATCCATCACCTGCTCGCGCACGCTATCGACATCCTGGTTTTCACCCAGCGACGTCAGATATTCCGCCCCAAGGTTTGAGGTCATGATGATGATCGTGTTCTTGAAGTCGACCGTGCGGCCCTGCCCGTCCGTCAGGCGCCCGTCATCGAGCACCTGCAGGAGAACGTTGAAGACGTCAGGATGCGCTTTCTCGATCTCGTCGAACAGCACGACCTGATAGGGTTTGCGGCGGATGGCTTCCGTCAGCGCCCCGCCCTCGTCATAACCGACATAACCCGGAGGTGCCCCGATCAGCCGCGAGACGGAATGCTTCTCCATGTACTCCGACATGTCGAGGCGAACCATTGCGGTTTCATCATCGAACAGGAACCGGGCGAGCGACTTGGTAAGCTCTGTCTTCCCAACGCCAGTTGGCCCCAAGAAGATGAACGAACCAATCGGCCGGTTTGGATCCTGAAGGCCGGCGCGCGCACGACGCACGGCCCGCGACACAGCCTGCACCGCATCGCCCTGCCCCACCACGGAACGCGCAAGTTCGTCTTCCATGCGCAAAAGCTTGTCGCGTTCGCCTTCCAGCATCTTGTCGACGGGAATGCCTGTCCAGCGGGACACGATATGGGCGATGTTATCGGGCGTCACCACTTCCTGCACCATAGCATCGGGGCCTGCGCCATCATGGGCTTCGGCTGTTGCCAGATCCTTTTCGAGACCCGGAATGACGCCGTAAGCCAGCTCACCGGCACGCTGGAACTCGCCCTTGCGCTGGGCAATCGCCAGTTCGTTGCGGGCTTCGTCCAGCTGGCGCTTCAGGTCTGCGGCCAGGCCGAGCTTCTGCTTTTCCGCCTGCCAGCGGGCCGTCAGCGCATCGGCCTGTTCCTCGATGGAAGTGAGTTCGGTTTCCAGCCGCTTCAGCCGGTCAGCCGAAGACGTATCGGTTTCCTTCTTCAGGGCCTCGCGCTCGATCTTCAGCTGCATGATGCGGCGATCCAGCTCGTCCAGCTCTTCCGGCTTGCTGTCCACCTGCATGCGCAAACGCGATGCCGCCTCGTCCATGAGGTCGATGGCCTTGTCCGGCAGAAAACGGTCTGTGATGTAGCGGTTGGAAAGGGTCGCCGCCGCCACAAGCGCGGAATCGGAGATCCGCACCTTGTGGTGCTGCTCGTATTTTTCCTTAAGGCCACGCAGGATGGAGATCGTGTCTTCCACCGTCGGCTCGTCCACCATCACGGGCTGGAAACGGCGGGCAAGGGCCGGATCCTTTTCCACATGCTTGCGGTATTCATCAAGCGTGGTGGCACCAACGCAGTGCAGTTCGCCGCGGGCAAGCGCCGGCTTCAGGAGGTTGGATGCATCCATCGCCCCATCCGCCTTGCCGGCACCGACCAGCGTATGCATTTCGTCGATGAACAGGATGATATCGCCGTTTTCCGACTGCACTTCGGAGAGAACGCTCTTCAGGCGCTCCTCGAATTCGCCGCGATATTTCGCGCCGGCAATCAGCGCGCCCATATCGAGCGCCATCAGCTTCTTGTCCTTCAGGCTTTCCGGCACGTCACCATTGATGATGCGCAAGGCGAGACCTTCGGCAATCGCCGTCTTGCCGACGCCCGGCTCACCGATCAGAACCGGATTGTTCTTGGTGCGGCGCGACAGGACCTGGATCGTGCGGCGGATCTCGTCGTCACGGCCGATCACCGGATCGAGCCGGCCTTCGCGGGCTTCCTCGGTCAGGTCGCGGGCGAACTTCTTCAAGGCGTCAAAACCCTGTTCGGCATTGGCGCTGTCGGCGGTGCGGCCCTTGCGGATGTCGTTGATCACCTGGTTCAGCGCCTGCGCGGTCACGCCAGCCTTCTTCAGGGTTGCCGATGTGGAGGCAGAGGTTTCGATGGCCAGCGCCTGCAACAGGCGTTCCACGGTAACGAAACTGTCACCGGCCTTCTTGGAAGCTTCTTCGGCAGTGGTGAAAACCTTGGCAAGCGGCTGCGCCAGATAAACCTGGCCATTGCCGCCGGAGATTTTCGGCAGCTTGGCAAGTGCTGCATCATTGGCAATGCGCGCATCCTTAGGCCTGCCGCCGGCGCGTTCGATCAGCGACGAGGCCATGCCCTGCTCGTCGTCGAGCAGAACCTTCAGCACATGCTCTGGCGTAAACTGCTGGTGCCCTTCCGACAGGGCATGGGTTTGCGCCGATTGCAGGAAACCGCGCACGCGCTCGGAGTATTTTTCGATATTCATGACTGACCTCCATGGATCGTCCTGCCCTTATAGGCGCAAGCCGATAATTGAGATTGAGCCCCCTCAAAAGGCGAGCCCGCGCCGCATTCTTTTGCAATCGAACACGGCATCGTGAGGCCAATATGGTGGCGGTTTTCATGGGTTTAAAGACCGCAAACAGAAAAACCCCGACCAGACGGCCGGGGTTTGATGATTGTCAGATCCTGAGGGATCGAAGGCTTATTCGCCTGCAGCATCGGCAAGCGAAGGCTCGCCTTCAGGGCTTGCTTCACCTTCGCCTTCCGCCGTGCGACGCGGACGGCGCGGACGGTTGCTGGCATTGCGGCGGCGCGGCTGGCGTTCGCGCGGTGCGCCGCCTTCTTCCTCGATTGCAACTTCGGCAGGCGTGCCTTCGATCACCGGCTGCGGACCGCTGCCATCGATGACGGGTGCTTCGGCAACAACCACCGGGGCTGGAGCCACCTTGGGCGCTGCGGGCTGACGCGGGGTCTGCTGGCGCGGAGCCGGCTGGGCTTGCGGTTGCGGCGGTTGAGCCTGGGGCTGTGGCGGCTGAGGCTGCGATTGCTGCGGCTGATGTTGCTGCGACGGCTGATACTGCTGCTGGTAGCCGTTGTCGTCGTTATCGCCCATATCCATGTCGTCGCCATCACGATCATTGTCGCGATCATTATAATCCTGGCGATCGGCGTGCTGGACACGTTCCTGCATCTGCGCCTGGGCTGCTGCAATGATGCGGTTATAATGTTCGGCGTGCTGGAGATAGTTTTCGGCCATGACACGGTCGCCGGCGCTCTGCGCATCGCGGGCAAGGGTCGAATATTTTTCCGCAATATGCTGGGCTGTGCCGCGGATCTTCACATCGGGGCCGGAACTGTCGTAGGTCCGGGTCAGCGGGTTGGAGCCCTTGCGGTTAAAATTGTTACCGCCACCACCGCCGCCGCCATTGTTGTTATTGTTGTTGTTATTGCCGCGCCCCCGACCACGCTTGTTTTGCTGTCCTGGCCTCATCGATCTTTCACCTGAATTCTTTGTGCTTTGCTGATTAAGGGCCACGCGGCCAGCCGGCAACTGCCGGAACAAGGCTTCACGTGCCGCGGACAGGGTCGATCCATCCGTCCCGCCGCTAGTGGAAGTCAGTTTATCTGAATCACACACTAGGTAACGTTCAACCCTTGAGGCCTTCCGAAAAAGGCCAGCTTCCGGTTGAGCTTAACCTGAACGAATCTCCGTTCATTCCCAGCTGCCCAGTGCGTGCCCGCAACCTATCCCGCTTCATCTCCAATTCCAAGCCTTTTCTTTCGCGTCTGCAAAAGGAGCTTAAGGCCCGGCAGGATAACGGTTTTCCCGCGCAAAAACCAATGCGCGATCATTGCCGCCATAGTCGGAAAGCGCCTCGATCAAAGTATAATCATGCGCTGCAAACAAGGCGGAGACGGAAGACTTCTGATCGAAGCCGATCTCCAGGCCGACCACACCGTCTGCCCCTAGAAAGTTGCCGATGCCTTCGGCAATGGCCCTGTAGGCATTAAGCCCGTCAGCGCCTCCATCCAATGCGAGCATCGGATCGAAGTTTCGAACATCGGGCTCAAGTTCGGCAATGACATCACTGTTGATATAGGGGGGATTTGACACGATTATGTCAAACAATCCCTCGATCTTGTCGAACCAGTGGCTTTCCACAGCCATGAACCGGTCGCCCACCCCGTTGAGGTCGGCATTGCGGCGTGCTGTTTCAAGGGCACCGGCCGCAATATCGGCGCCGACCGCCAGAAGTTCGGGCACTTCCTTCAGGAGCGCAATCGCAATCGCACCGGTTCCCGTGCCGAGATCGAGAAGGCGTGCCGAGCCTTTGGTCTCGATAAACCTCTTCAGAGGCACAAGCATCGCCTCGACCAGAATTTCGGTATCCGGGCGTGGCTCCAGCGTGTCTTTCGACAGAAGCAGGCGCACACCATGGAAATCGCGTTGCCCCAGAATACGATGAACCGGTTCGTGTGCCATACGGCGCGCAAGCGCTGCGTCAAGCCTCGCCATCTCCTCGCCTGAAAGCACGCGGTCGCCGCGTAGCACAAGATCCTTCGATGTCAGATCGAAAAGGCCGCAGATCAGGACGCGGGCATCCGTTGCCGCATCGCCAAGGCTGGCAGCGGAAAGCTGCGCGCGCGCCTCGGCAAGTGCTGCGGCAAGGGTGCGGGTCACGGCTGCGGCTCGCCAAGCTGCGCCAGCTGGCCTGCCTGATAATCGGAAATCAGCGCATCAACGACTTCGTCGATTTCCCCAATCATCATGCGGTCCAGCTTGTAGAGCGTCAGGTTGATGCGGTGGTCGGTGACGCGCCCCTGCGGAAAATTATAGGTGCGGATACGCTCAGACCGGTCGCCGGAACCGACCTGGCTCTTGCGGTCGGCGGACCGTTCACTGTCGGCCTTCTGGCGTTCCATGTCATAAAGACGCGAGCGCAGAACCTGCATGGCTTTTGCCCGGTTCTGGTGCTGCGATTTTTCAGAACTGGTGACGACAAGCCCGGTCGGCAGATGGGTGATGCGCACCGCCGAATCGGTGGTGTTGACGTGCTGGCCGCCGGCACCCGACGAGCGCATCGTATCGATGCGGATATCTTCGGCGCGCACCTCGATATCGATCTCCTCGGCTTCCGGCAGAACGGCAACGGTTGCGGCGGAGGTATGGATACGGCCGCTTGCTTCGGTTTCCGGCACGCGCTGCACGCGGTGGACGCCGGATTCGAACTTCAGCTTGGAGAACACACCGCGCCCGGTCACCGTCGCGATGATTTCCTTGTAACCGCCGGCTTCGCCCTCGCTTGCCGAGAGAACCTCCACCTTCCAGCCCTTGGTGGCTGAAAAACGTTCATACATGCGAAACAGGTCGCCGGCAAAAAGGGCGGCTTCCGATCCGCCGGTGCCGGCGCGGATTTCCACAATGGCGCTTTTCTCGTCGGCAGCATCCTTCGGCAGAAGCAGGATCTGCATGTCCTTTTCCAGCGCCTCGATGCGCTCCATCGCATCCGGAAGCTCGGTTTCGGCAAGCTCGCGCATGTCGCGATCGGTCGCCTTGTCCGCCAGCAGCGCCCGAAGATCCGCCTCTTCGGCGATTGCCTTTTCATATTCGCGGATCTTGCCCACAACAGGCTGAAGCTCGGAATATTCAGACGCCAGCTTTACGTAAACATCAGCCGCCGGCCCTTCGGACATGCGCGCTTCGATCTCACCGAAACGGCGTTCCAGTTCACGCATCTTTTCGACAGGAAGCTTCGCCACCGTCTTACACTCCGGTTGTTCTTGTTGTTGTTCTAGACGGGAATATTGTGCGCGGCCGCAAACGCCACAAGAAGTTCGCGCACCGGCGTGATGGAGCGCGTATCATCAAGCGCAGCGTTGAGTTCCATGCCGAGCTGGGCCGCATCGAGCCCCAGCAGCATGGCCTTCACCGGACCGATTGCCGTTGGCGCCATGGAGACCGCACGGAAGCCGACGCCGATCAGGGCCATGGCAGACAGGGGTTTGCCCGCCATTTCACCGCACAGCGTCAGCGGCGTCTTGTTGCGCTCGGCGGCACGCACGATGTCGCGCAGGATACGCAGGAACGGCTTGCCGAGCATGTCGAAACGATCAGACACGCGGGCATTGCCGCGGTCTGCCGCCATCGAGAACTGGAAAAGATCGTTGGAGCCGACAGACACGAAATCGACATGCGCCATCAGTTCATCCAGCTGCCACATCAGCGAGGGCACTTCCAGCATGGCGCCAAACTGCAGCTTGCGCGGCAGCGGATGGCCGAACTTCGAGAGATACTGCACTTCCTTCTGCATCAGATCGCGCACGGCGCGGATTTCCGACACTTCCGTCACCATCGGCAGCATCATTTTCAGCTCGGCGCCGGCGGAGGCGCGCAACAGCGCGCGAAGCTGGGTGCGCAACAGGCCTGGCCGATCGAGCGACAGGCGGATCGCACGCCAGCCGAGCGCCGGGTTTTCCTCTTCCTGGTTGCGGAAATAGGAGACCACCTTGTCGCCGCCGATATCGAGCGTGCGGAACGTCACCGGATGACCGGCCGCCTGACGCAAAACGTTGCGGTAGAACGCCTCCTGCTCCTCGAGCTTCGGCATCGTCGAGGCAATCATGAACTGCAGTTCGGTGCGGAACAGGCCAATGCCTTCCGCGCCGGATTCGGCCAATTGCGGCAGATCCACCATCAGGCCGGCATTCATCATAAGGCTGATGCGCTGGCCGTCCTTGGTCACCGAATCCACGTCGCGCAGAGCACGGAACTGCTCCTGCCGGCGGGCGCGCAGTTTTACCTTTTCCTCGTAGGCCTTCACCAGATCGGCCATCGGGCGCAGGTGCACCTGCCCGTCATCACCATCGATGATGATGGAATCACCGTTTTCTGCAAGCGCCACGATGCCGGCCGCCTGACCGACCACCGGAATGCCCATGGCACGCGCAACAATCACCACATGGCTGGTCACTGCGCCATCTTCCAGCACGAGGCCGCGAATATTCATCCGCGGATAATCGAGAAGTTCGGCCGCTCCCATGGCGCGGGCAAAGATCACCGCATCGGTCGGGAACCCCTCATCGAAGGCGCGTCCGGAAAAACCGGTCAACTGGCGCAGCAGCCGGTTGGCCAGATCATCAAAATCATGCATCCGCTCGCGCAGATAAGGGTCGGTGAGGCGCATCATGCGCGCCTTGGTGTCGCTCTGCACCTTTTCGACGGCCGCTTCTGCCGTGAGCCCGTTGCGGATCGCCTCTTCCATGCGCCGCACCCAGCCCTGGTCATGGGCAAACATGCGGTAGGTTTCGAGAACTTCGCGGTGCTCGCCCTCCTGGGACACTTCGCGGCGCGACAGCATGTCGTCGATCGACAGACGCAGCGAACCGATCGCCTCAACCAGTCGCACGATTTCCTTGTCGGCATCCTCGTTCAGGAGGTTCGTGACGACGATACGCGGTTCGTGCAGAACCACATGGCCAAGGCCGATGCCCTCGTTATAACCGTCCGCCTCGATGGTGATGGCGCGCGTCAGATCGAGTTCCAGCCCCGGCTGGGTGATTTTCTTCAGTTCTCCGGTCGCAATCATCTCGGCGATCACCATAGCGGTGGTTTCAAGCGCCTCGACCTCGTCTTCGCGGTAATTGCGCTGCGCCTTGTTCTGGACGACGAGCACGCCCAAAGTGCGACCGGCGCGCAAAATCGGCACGCCGAGGAAGGAGTGGTAAATTTCTTCACCGGTTTCAGGCAGATAACGGAAGGCCGGATGCGCCTGCGCATCGGAGAGGTTCAGCGGCTGGGCGGACGCGGCAATCGTGCCGACAAGGCCCTGCCCCATTTTCAGCTGGGCCAGATGCACCGAATCCTTGTTGAGACCTTCGGTGGCGTAAAGCTCGAGCACGCCATCGGATCGCAACACGTAGACGGAGCAAACCTCCGCCACCATGTTGCTGGCGATCTGGCGCACGATCCGGTCAAGCCGCTCCTGCGGCTCCAGCGGCTCGGCCATCAATTCCCGCAGTCTCTTCAGCAGGACGCGCGGGCCCGCCGACAGGTCTCTCATCGGCATGTTCGCTCCCGAATTCGGCTCTGTCCCATCCGGAAGATGGCGTGGCGACTCAAGTTTGAGGCGGCACAACCAACCGGTTCAAGATCAACTCTTATCGAGACCGTAAGCAGAATGCAAAGTCCGAACTGCGAGTTCGGAATAAGCACCGTCAATCAGGATGGAAATCTTGATTTCCGAGGTGGTGATCGCCTTGATGTTGATGCTTTTTTCGGCAAGTGCCTTGAACGCAGTCGCAGCCACACCGGCGTGGCTGCGCATGCCGATGCCCACAACCGAGACTTTGCACAGGCCCGTCTCGTTCTGCACCACGTCGAAGCCGATCTTGGCCTTGTTGTCTTCCAGAACCTTCATGGCCTTTTCGACATCGCCGAACGGCACGGTGAAGGTCATGTCGGTGCGCGAGCCATCTTCCGAGATGTTCTGCACGATCATATCGACATTAATATGCGCCTCGGCCAGCGGCCCAAAAATGGCTGCTGAAACGCCCGGCCGGTCGGCGAGGCGACGCAGCGAAATCTGCGCTTCATCCTTGGCATAGGCGATGCCGGTAACGACTTCCTGTTCCACGATTTCTTCCTCGTCGCAAATCAACGTGCCGGGCGGATTGATGAGGTCACCCATGCCCGGCGCATCGGGATCCTCGAAACTGGAGCGAACGAAGGTGCGCACCTTGTGAACCATGGCAAGCTCCACGGAGCGAACCTGCAGCACCTTGGCGCCGAGGGATGCCATTTCCAGCATTTCCTCGAACGAGATCTTCTTCATGCGGCGTGCCTTGGGCACGATGCGCGGATCGGTCGTGTAGACGCCGTCCACGTCGGTGTAGATGTCGCAGCGATCAGCCTTGACGGCAGCTGCAATCGCCACGGCAGATGTATCGGAACCGCCACGGCCGAGCGTTGCAATGCGGTTATCAGGGCCGATGCCCTGGAAGCCGGCGACGACAGCCACCTGCCCCTCGCCCATGCGGCGAACAAGCTCGGTTCCGTCGATATCCACGATGCGGGCAGCGCCATGGGTATTGTCGGTGCGGATCGGGATCTGCCAGCCCTGCCAGGAGCGGGCATTAATGCCCATGGATTGCAGCGCGATGGCCAGAATGCCTGATGTCACCTGTTCGCCGGAGGCGACGACGGCATCATATTCCCGCGCATCGTAGAAGGGCGAGGTGGCGCCTGCGACCTTCGGCATGTCCTGCACCCAGCCAACCAGTTCATTGGTCTTGCCGGACATGGCCGAGACGACCACAGCCACTTCATGGCCGGCATCGACCTCGCGTTTCACATGGCGCGCCACATTATGGATGCGTTCGAGATTGGCGACCGACGTGCCGCCGAACTTCATGACAATGCGAGCCATATCCGACCAAAACCACCTTATCGCGCTTGAACACACAAGGCGCGGCTTAAAATTGAAAAGCCTTTTGCCACGGGGGTAAAGGCTTGCGGCGTCCTCTTAGCGAAAAGGGTTCCACGGTGCAATGGGCAAGAGGTGGCCTACAACGCGCAAACGCGGCACCTTTCGGCGCCGCGTTTCCATTGGTTGGTCATTGAAGAACTTACTGGCCCGGCAGCGGGCACGGGTTTTCCTGCGTGCAGCGGTCGGAGGGAACCCAGCTGCCCTGGGGGCCCCGCTGGCGATCCCGGTTCTGATAGCCGTCGGGGACCGGCTGTGCCTGGTCTTGACGCCTGCTGTCATCGGGGCGTCGGTTGTCATCGGGACGCCAGCCATCACCACGATCACGGCGGTCACCATCCCAGTTGCGGCTGCCGTCACGACCATCAGAACCGGGGCGGCCATCATAGCGATTGCGGTCGTCCGGTCTGTTTCTGTCATCGCGGCGATTGCCGTCATCGTAGCGATAGCGGTCGTTCATGCCGTTGCGGTCTTCGTAGCGATAACGGCCGTCTTCCCGATAGCGGTTGGGGTCGCGGATCGGATCATCACGGCGACTGTCATAACGGGGCGGCGGCGGTGGCGGGGTATCGCGACGATAATCCCAGCCGCGCCAGCGGTCACGCTCGCGGTAGAAATCACGACCGCTGTAATAACGCCGCCAGTAGGTATCGACGTCAAAGGTGATCGTCGGAATGCCGAGCGGACGGTAATATTGGCGGTCGACATAAACGCGGTTCTGGCGATAGGTCGTCTGGATGTAATTGCCCGACACCCAGCCGCGGCCGCGCGCAAACGAGACATCACACCAGTTGACCGTATCGAGGCAACCATTGATGCTGATCGGCGCGCCGACCGGGATAACCACCACAGCCGGATAACGGGTGCTCGGGCCGGAGCGCATGTTGACATTTGCCGTGGCAAAACCTTGCGTGGCAGCAGATGCAAGGCTGGGAAAGGCCAACAACGCCCCCACCGCCAAAGCTTTGTAAATATGACGTTTCACTGGTTTCCTCCTTGGGAATTCTTTATGCTCGGCGCAAACGTCCCTTCTGTTGCCAGCAGGTCGTCCGGAATTTGTTTTTTTAATGTCGAGATGCTCGCCCGTGCGTTATCCGCCGCCCTTTCAACCGCTGCGACATTCCGGCGGACTTGACAAGAGCTGCCGGCGGACCGACTTCAGACGAGAATGACAGGGAGCTGCACCATGACCGAAGCATCCGCAACGACGATTGACCAGGCTGAAGTGGACCGCTTTTCCGCCATGGCTGCGGAATGGTGGAGCCCGACGGGAAAATTCAAGCCGCTGCACAAGTTCAACCCGGTGCGGCTTGCCTATATCCGCGACCGCGTCTGCGAAAATTTCGGCCGTGAGCCCAAAAGCAACCGTCCCTTCGAGGGTCTGCGTTTTCTTGATATCGGCTGCGGCGGCGGGCTTTTGTCGGAGCCGATGGCCCGCATGGGCGCGACGGTCATCGGTGCTGACCCCTCGGAAAAGAACATCCGCATTGCCCAGACCCATGCCACCGAAAGCGGCGTCACCGTCGATTACCGTGCAGAAACCGCCGAAAAGCTGGCGGCGGCGGGCGAAACCTTCGACGTGATCCTCAACATGGAAGTGGTGGAGCATGTGGCAGACGTGAACCTGTTCATGACCACCTGCGCCTCGATGCTGCGTCCCGGCGGCCTGATGTTCATCGCCACCATCAACCGCACGATGAAAGCCAATGCGCTGGCCATCTTTGCCGCGGAAAACATCCTGCGCTGGCTGCCGAAGGGCACGCATCAATATGAAAAGCTGGTGCGTCCTGAAGAAATCGAGCGTCCGCTCAGCGCCTCCGGCCTGACCATCACCCACCGCACCGGCGTATTCTACAACGTGCTGCAGGATCGCTGGAACCTGTCGAAGGACATGGACGTGAATTACATGATGCTGGCGAGGCGCGAGGGCTGAGCAAACAGCC
Organism: Neorhizobium sp. PAMB6716; assembly: GCF_058242805.1. NCBI lineage: Bacteria > Pseudomonadati > Pseudomonadota > Alphaproteobacteria > Hyphomicrobiales > Rhizobiaceae > Neorhizobium > Neorhizobium sp. PAMB6716. The sequence goes on along the minus strand of NZ_CM177835.1, from coordinate 3,841,077 downwards.
TGCAGGCGCGCCTTCGGATATGCCGTCGGCCTAGTTCGTATCGTCGGGCAGAACCGGCAGGGGGGCAATCTCGATGCCTTCCTCGATCAGGTCTTTGACCTCGGCAAGGCTTGCTTTTCCCATGATGCCGCGGGCATCGGCTTCGCCGTAATGGATTTTTCGCGCCTCTTCGGGAAAACGCTCGCCGACATCCTCGGCGTTCGCCTTGATGGTGGCCACCATCTCCTTCAATTTGACGATGGTTTCCTGGCGCGCCACATCCATCGCCACCTGCTGGCGGGCTTCCTTGTCGCGTGCGGTGGAGACAGACGGCGCCATCAGGCTTTTTGAAATGGCCGACGAGCCGCAGACCGGGCAGGTGAGAAAACCGCTTTCCACCTGCCGGTCGAAATCGGCCCCTTGCGAGAACCACCCTTCGAAGGAATGGGCGTTGTCGCAGATGAGGGAATAACGGATCACGCCGCCTCGCCTCCAGCCGGCGCCACGGCTTGCGATGTGGCAAGCGTGAAGTCACGCGCATTCTTCAGGTTCGGTATTTTTGCCCGGGCGGCCTTTGCGGCTGCCATGTCCAGTTCGGCCATAACCACGGCTTCGCCGGCACCCCCGGCCGATGCCAGCACGCGCCCCCAGGGATCAATGATCATCGAATGGCCATAGGTTTCCCGGCCATCCTCGTGAACGCCGCCTTGCGCGGCGGCAATCAGGAAGGCGCCGTTTTCGATGGCGCGGGCCCTCAGCAGAATTTCCCAATGCGCCTCGCCGGTCTGGCGCGTAAAAGCGGCCGGAACCGTCAGGATTTCGGCCCCGGCGACGGCTTCGGCACGAAACAGCTGCGGGAAACGCACGTCGTAGCAGATGGCAAAACCCAGTTTCGCAAATCCGAGATCGGCGACACGCGCCTCCGTACCCGGCTGATAGGCGGCACTTTCACGCCAGCTTTCGCCATTGTCGAGATCGACGTCGAACATGTGGATCTTGTCGTAGGAACAGATGCGCGCGCCATCCGGCGCAAACAGGAAACCGCGATTGGCGATCTTGTCGTCGCCGGCGCCGCGCGCAATGGCGGTGGAGCCGACATGGACATGGATCTTGAGGTCGCGTGCAAGCTCTGCTGCGCGCGAAACGATGAGGTCACTATCTTCGCCGCGCAGGATGGCGCGCAGTTCGGCGCGGTTCTTCTGCAGCGCGCCGGTCATTTCCGGGGTCTGGACATAAACGGCACCCTGGCCTGCCGCCTCGCGCACGAGGCGGGCCATGTCGTCCGCATTCTTCTGCGGATCGACGCCGGAACACATCTGGATGGCTGCGACCTTGACCGTCATCTTACACCTTATGCAGCCAGAAGCGGATCGAGCTTGCCATCACGGTCGAGCGCGTGCAGATCGTCGCAACCGCCGACATGCCGGCCGTCGATGAAGATCTGCGGGAAGGTTGAGCCGCCATTGGCCTTCTGGATCATCTCCTGGCGCAGTTCCTGCGAAAAGGTGGCGTCATGTTCGGTAAAATTCACGCCCTTCGACTGCAGCAAAGCCTTGGCGCGGGCGCAATAACCGCACATCTGGCGGGTGTAGATGACGACGTCTGCCATGATGATCTCCGTGAGAGGAAACGCTATCGCGTAATCTTGATGCTGTCCGTCATATAGGCTCGGCCAGCGCCATTGCAAAGGTCAAAACCGTGACGTCGGCGGCCCCTGCCCGCTTCAGCGCACGCGCGGCAGACGACACGGTGGCACCGGTGGTAAACACGTCGTCCACCAGCACCAGCCGCTTGCCGAAAACCTGATGTTCCTCGCCCTTCACCACGCGAAAGGCGGCCCGCACATTCTCCTCGCGGCCGCGTGCGGACAATCCCACCTGCCGGCTGGTGCGCTTTCGGCGCATCAGGGCGCGGGTGAGAAGCGGGCGGTGGCTGACGTGCGCCAGATGGCGGCCAAGTTCCGCTGCCTGGTTGAACCGCCGCTGCATCAGCCGCGTCCAGTGCAAGGGCACCGGGATGATGGCATCGCAAAGCGTCAAATGCTCTCCGGCCGCCCGTGCCATCCAGGCTGCCATCATTGGCGCGAGATCCGTGCGGTCGCGGTATTTGAGGCCATGAACCAGCGTGCGCGCGGCCCCCTCATGCAGCGCCACAGCCCGCAGCCGGTCGAAGATCGGCGGCTCGGCAATGGCAAGCGCCGAGACCATGCCCTCCCCCGGATCATGGGCGAAGGGAATGCCCAGAATTTCGCAATAGGGTTTTTCAATAAACCGCATGCGGCCCCAGCACGCCCCGCAGAGGCCATAATGACCGGCGGTCCGCACACCGCAGGCGGCACAACAGGGGGGATAGACCAGATCGAGCACTGGCCGCAGCAAAAGGCGCGGCGAAAACCATCGCGTGACGCCCTCGATTTTCTCCGCCTCGTCCACCATGTCTTGACATTAGCGGCTCGTCAGCGCCCATGCGACACGAAAATGTAGAGGTCGCCGCCTGACCGACACCTGCCCTCAACGATTTTGGACGCACAGCATGGACATCCTCTTCGACCTGCCATTGGTAACCGCACGGCGCGAACGCGCCATGGCAAGGGCCGTTGCAGGAACCGATTTCCTGCTCGACATCGCCGCCAATGAACTTGCCGAGCGGCTGAGTGTGGTGGAACGCCATTTCGAGGAAGCGGTGGAACTGCATGGCGGCGGCGGCAATGCCGCGCGGGCCGCGTTGCAAACCGGCAAGATCGGCCACCTCTCGCGCATCGAGACCAGCGCGGTTTTTGCCAAGGCCGGAGAGGCCATTTCCACGGCCGGCCTTGAGGACATGCCGCTGGCAGACCAGTCGGTCAATCTCGTCCTCTCACCACTATCGCTGCATCTCACCAATGATACGCCGGGCATGTTGATCCGCATCCGCCGGGCGCTGAAGCCGGATGGTCTGTTCATGGCCGCCATTCCCGGTGCCGGCACGCTGTCTGAACTGCGCGACGTGCTTCTGGCGGCGGAAGCCGAACTGTTTGGCGGCGCAAGCCCCCGCGTCATTCCGTTTTCCGACGTGCGCGACATCGGCGCCCTCATGCAGCGGGCGGGCTTTGCGCTGCCGGTCATCGATGCGGAAACCTACACAGTGCGCTACGACACACTGTTTCACCTGATGCGGGATCTGCGCGCCATGGGCATGGGAAATCCGCTTGCCGGGCGCAGCAGAACACCGCTGACGCGGGCGTTTTTTGTGCGGGCAGCGGAAATTTACGCGGAGCGTTATTCCGATCCGGACGGGCGCATCCGCGCCACCTTCACCATTGTCTACACGTCCGGCTGGGCGCCGCATGAAAGCCAGCAGAAACCGTTGAAGCCAGGATCTGCCAAGATGCGGCTGGCCGATGCGCTGCGCGTACCCAAGGATCCGGAATAAAGCCGTGTGAAGATTTTCGGTGCCTTATCGCCTTTGCGGTCACCGGTGCCGGGCAGGATTATCAGGCGGCGGAAAACACGGCAGCAAGGCTAGCAAGCATGTCCTGCAGGGCGCCCGTGAAGGAGCCAAAGCCCGCCACCACTGCCGCAGACAGAATGGCGAGGATCAAACCGTATTCCACCGCTGTCGCACCGTGATTATCAACGAAGAATTTTCGCAAGGTCGCCATGCTGCCTCCGGGTCTTAACCCGAAGGCATAACACTGGCATCTTACTTGCAGGTTACCGCACCCGTCTCAGCAGGTGGTTTCGCCGTCATAACCCTGCGTGACGCAGACCGAACCCGGCGTCTGCTGCAGCACGCTGCGACGGATCGTATAATGTTTGGTACCCGTCTCATCCGGCTTGATCGAACCGGTGGTCAGGAGATCGATTTCCTGCTGGACATTGGCCAGATGGCGCGTGTCCGTCCGCTTCACCAGCATCGGCGTGACGATCAACGATAGCGCGATCGCTGCCGTGCCGAACAGCAGGGCGATGTTCAGAACGCCGGTTCTGCCTGATCTGACCGTGACCCTTTGCTGGGCACGAACAGTCTTCCAGAATTCCTCATCCATGAGAGCCTCGTTACGCAATTACTTTATCGAAGCTGCATATTGCACCCTTCGGCTAAAGGATCTGTTAACGTCGATTCATTCATCGCCGCCGAATTATGAAAGCTGTGGATAAATCAACACACCGACTTTTTGCGCCCGTTGCCCAAGCACTCACAGTTTGTTCAAGAATTCTCTTTGGTGCGGCGAAAATGGTGATGTCGAGAACCGGAGCGGAGCGTACATTTGGTACCTGAGCACCGGAAGCGCAGACATCGCCATTTGCAGCCCGCCAGAGGGAATTATGGGACAGACTGTCAGAGCAGATCCTGAAGGAAAGGGATCAGCGGCTCGTCCGCCGGCGGCATGGGATAATCGCGCAGCGCTGCAGGCCGAACCCATTTCAGTGCCTGCCCTTCCCGACCTGACGGAATACCCTCGTAACGACGGCAGACGTACAGCGGCATCAGCAGGTGAAACGTCTCATAGGTGTGGCTGGCAAAGGTCAGCGGCGCCAGGCACGCGACGCGTGTGACAATGCCGAGTTCTTCGTTCAGCTCGCGCACCAGCGTTTCCTCCGGCGTCTCGCCGGGCTCCACCTTGCCGCCGGGAAATTCCCAGAGGCCGGCAAGGCTCTTGCCTTCGGGGCGCTGCGCCAGAAGAATGCGGCCATCCGTATCGATGAGCGCGCAGGCGGCAACCAGAAGGATGGGGCGCGGCTTTGCCGTCTCGTTAGTTTCGCTCATGCGCCGGTCTCCTGGCGCCAGTAGCGATACTGGTAAGCCTCGGTGAAGCCGAAGCGGGAATAGAGCGCAAGCGCCGGAATATTGTCCACATGCACCTGAAGCCAGGCGGTGCGAGCGCCGCTGATACGGGCCCATCGCAGGGCGGCCGTCAGCATTTCGGTGCCTGCCCCCTGTCGCCTGCGATCGGCGGCAACCGCAAAGGAGAGGATGCCGGCAAGATCGGCATCCTGTACGCAAAGCGTCACGGCAACCGGGCCTTCGCCGGGATTTTCCGCAATGAACAGGCCGGTGGCCGGCTTGATGGCAGACAGGATTTCGGCCATCGCCGGCTTCAGCGATTGATCTTCGCCATGTACGGCAAGCGAGGCATCGATATAACGACCGATATCATGGCTCGGCAGATGACCGAGCGTATCGGGCAGTTCAAGCCCGGCCAGATCCGCCACCATGACGCTCACCGTCTCGAACGGCGCCCAGCCATCGGCGGCAAGCGTTTCGAGCAATGGCTTTGGCGAAAGCGGCGTCTCGCGCACGAGAAGCGTACGGCCATAATGCTCGAAGCGCTTGCGGGCCTTTTCGATGCGCAGTTCCACGTCACGGTGGTCGGACGGATCAAGCGGCACCAGGCAGTTCAGCCGCTTGGATGGATGCCCGCCCGTCAACCGCACCTGCCAACTGCCGTCATAGACCACGGAGGCCGCCGGCCAGGCGCGGAAGCCGACAGCTTCGAGACGCCGGACGAGCGGAAGATTGCCGTGGGGAGAAATTGCCTGCATCAAAAGTTCAGCTCCGGTAGTCGCCATTGATGGCGACATATTCCTTGGTGAGGTCACATGTCCAGACCGTTGCGGTGCCATGGCCAAGGCCGATATCTGCACGGATGACGATATCCTCCTGCTGCATGACAGCCGTTGCCGCCGCTTCCGAATAGGAAGGATCGCGTTCGCCGTCGACAGCCACCCTGACATCGCCGAACCAGATCGCCAATCGGTCGCGGTCCGCCATCTCGCCGGACTTGCCAACGGCCATGACAACACGGCCCCAATTGGCATCTTCGCCGGCCACCGCCGTCTTGACCAGCGGAGAATTGGCGATGGAGAGCGCGATGCGCTTGGCGGCAACATCGGTTTCGGCACCGGTCACGGTGACTTCCACCATCTTGCGGGCACCTTCGCCGTCGCGCACGACCTGCAGAGCCAGATCCTTCAGGAGATCGTTGAGGACCGCACGAAATCCGTCGATGCGCGGATCATCTGCTGTTTCCACCCGCACCTGACCGTCCGCCTTGCCCGTTGCAAAGAGAAGCAGCGTATCGGAGGTGGACGTATCGCTATCGACGGTCACCGAGTTGAAGGTGGCGCCGACGCCTGCCGACAGCAGCGCCTGCAGAGCGTCCGGCGCGATATCCGCATCGGTTGCGACAAAGGACAGCATGGTCGCCATATCAGGCGCGATCATGCCCGCGCCCTTGGCAATGCCGTTGATGGTGACGGTCACGCCGCCAATCTCTGCGGTGCGGGTGGCAACCTTCGGATAGGTGTCGGTCGTCATGATGGCCTTGGCCGCTTCCAGCCAGAAGCTGCCGGTGGCAGCGCCGTGCATGTCACCCAGAACGCCTGCAAATTTCGTCGCATCCAGCGGCTCGCCGATCACGCCGGTCGAGGCAAGATAGACTTCGCCGACATCGCAACCGACCGCCTCGGAAGCCGATTTTGCCGTCAACTCCGTCGATGCCCGGCCCTTCACGCCGGTAAAGGCGTTGGCATTGCCGGAATTAACCACAACCGCGCGGGCGCGGCCGTTACCAAGGTTGGCACGGCAAAAATCCACCGGTGCCGAGGGGCATTTCGAGCGGGTGAATACGCCCGCAACGGACGCCGGTTCATCAAACACCATCAGCAGCACATCGGTGCGGTTCTTGTACTTTATGCCGGCAGCAGCCGTTGCCATGCGCAGGCCCTTGATGGCCGGCATGTCGGGATAGGATTTGGGAGCAAGGGGAGAAACGGTTGCGGACATGTGCTTCAAGACCCAGACAAGAAAAGGCCCGCAAATGCGGGCCGGTTGATGAAATATCGAAAGCGGCTTATTCGCCCTTGGTCATGTCTTCATAACCCTTACGCAGGGTTTCGTCGACAATCTCGACCTTCTGGTCGGCCTTGGCCGCATCGATAATGGCAGAATATTTCTCCTGCATGACGATCTGGCGAACCTGCGGCTCGACCTGGTCGAATGCCGGCGGCTGCGCATCACGCTTGTCTTCCACCTTGATGACGTGGAAGCCGAACTGCGACTTTACCGGCGTCTTCGTGTAGGTGCCCTTTTCAAGCGCAAAGGCGGCTTCTTCGAATTCCGGAACCATACGGCCCTTGGTGAAATAACCGAGATCGCCACCGTCGGACTTGCTGGTGTCTTCCGACTTTTCCTTGGCGAGTTCGGTGAAATCCTTGCCTTCATCAAGCTGCTTGATGATCGCCTTGGCTTCGTCCTCGGTCTTCACCAGGATGTGGCGGGCGTGGATTTCCTCTTCCTTCGGCATGGCTGCGACTTCCTTGTCGTAGCGGGCCTTGACCTCTTCCGGCTTCAGCATTTCGAACTGCTGGCGCAGGTAGGCATTGTGCAGTTCGCGTTCCTGCAGGAAGGCCATGCGCTTCTTGAAGTCGTCGCTGTTCTGCAGGCCGGCTTCTTCAGCCTTCTTCGAAACAAGCTTGATGTCGATGATCTGCGACAGTGCTGCGACCTTCTTCTGATCATCCGGCATCTGCTGGTACTGCTGGCTCAGATTGGCGATGGCCGCGTCGAGTTCCGACTGATGGATTTCCACGCCGCCGACCTTGGCGACCAGGGCATCGTCCTGTGCAAAGGCGGGCGCCTGGAAAAAGACGGCCACGGCCACAGCGGCAGTCGCGAGGAATTTATGGCGAAACATAAGAAACTACCTTTCGAATTGGGCACCGGCCCCGGATGTCGAGACCGGCCGGAACACTGTCAGAAACACCGGATTGTGGCCATTCTGTAACGGCGGGAGCCGTTGACATCATTCGACCCCCCTCTTATCTGTCACGCTACTTCGCGTCCAGAAGAGTTTCCGGGCCGGTGTTTGTATTTTGCCTGTCGCACAGACAGTGCAAAACCACCTGCCGGAAGATGCTTTAAGGGATGCCACATCAGTTTGGAAAGGACCACTCGAATGGTCAGCTTCGGTGGGATAGCCCGCAAGTTTTTCGGTTCGGCCAATGAGCGCCGCGTCCGTGCCTATCGTTCCCGCATCGAAGCCATCGGTGCGCTGGAAGAACAGACCAAGGCACTCTCCGATGAGCAACTTGCCGCGAAAACCATAGAGTTCCGCGAACAGCTGGCTAACGGCAAGACGCTGGACGACCTGGTCGTGCCGGCTTTTGCCGTGGTGCGCGAGGCTTCGCGCCGCGTTCTCGGCATGCGCCCCTTCGACGTACAGCTCACCGGCGGCATGATCCTGAATGACGGCGCGATCGCCGAAATGAAGACCGGCGAAGGCAAGACGCTGGTGGGAACGCTTCCGGTCTACCTCAATGCGCTCTCCGGCAAGGGCGTCCATGTCGTCACCGTCAACGACTATCTCGCCAGCCGCGACGCCGCCATCATGAGCAAGCTCTACAGCTTCCTCGGGCTCACCACCGGCGTCATCATGCATGGCCTCGATGACGACCAGCGCCGCGCCGCTTACGGCTGCGATATCACCTATGCGACGAATAACGAGCTTGGCTTCGATTATCTGCGCGACAACATGAAATACGACCGCGGCCAGATGGTTCAGCGCGGCCACAACTACGCGATCGTCGATGAAGTCGACTCGATCCTGGTGGACGAAGCCCGCACGCCGCTGATCATTTCCGGCCCGCTGGATGATCGCTCGGACCTCTACAACACCATCGACGCCTTCATCCCGGCTCTGACGCCCGACGATTACGAGATCGATGAAAAGCAGCGCTCGGCCAACTTCTCCGAAGCAGGCACCGAGAAGCTGGAAAACCTGCTGCGTGAGGCAGGGCTTCTGAAGGGTGAATCGCTCTACGACGTCGAGAATGTCGCGATCGTCCACCACATCAACAATGCGCTGAAGGCCCACAAGCTGTTCCAGCGCGACAAGGACTACATCGTCCGCAACAACGAGATCGTCATCATCGACGAATTCACCGGCCGCATGATGCCGGGCCGCCGGTATTCCGAAGGCCAGCACCAGGCGCTGGAAGCCAAGGAAAAGGTGCAGATCCAGCCGGAGAACCAGACGCTCTCCTCGATCACCTTCCAGAACTATTTCCGCATGTACGAAAAGCTTGCCGGCATGACCGGTACGGCCTCGACGGAAGCGGAAGAATTTTCCAACATCTACGGCCTCGACGTCGTGGAAGTGCCGACCAACCTGCCGATCCAGCGTATCGACGAGGATGACGAGGTCTACCGGACCGGCGAGGAAAAGTTCAAGGCGATCATCGAGGAGATCAAGGCGGCGCATGCGCGCAACCAGCCGGTTCTCGTCGGCACCACCTCCATCGAAAAATCCGAACTTCTGGCCACCATGCTGCGCCAGGATGGGTTTGAGAATTTCCACGTGCTGAACGCCCGTTACCACGAGCAGGAAGCCTATATCGTCTCCCAGGCCGGCGTGCCCGGCGGCGTGACGATTGCCACCAACATGGCCGGCCGCGGCACCGACATCCAGCTCGGCGGCAATATCGACATGCGCCTGGAGCGTGAACTGGAGGGCATGGAGCCCGGCCCGGAACGCGATGCCAAGGAAGCGGCGATCCGCGAGGAAGTGAAGCAACTGAAGGCCAAGGCGCTGGAGGCCGGCGGCCTTTACGTGATTGCCACCGAACGCCATGAAAGCCGACGTATCGACAACCAGCTGCGTGGTCGTTCCGGCCGCCAGGGCGACCCGGGCCGCTCCAAATTCTACCTATCGCTGCAGGATGACCTGATGCGCATTTTCGGATCCGACCGCATGGATTCGATGCTGCAGAAACTGGGTCTCAAGGAGGGCGAGGCCATCGTCCATCCCTGGATCAACAAGGCGCTGGAGCGCGCGCAAAAGAAGGTCGAAGCCCGCAACTTCGACACCCGCAAGAACCTTCTGAAATATGACGACGTTACCAACGACCAGCGCAAGGTGATCTTCGAACAGCGCATCGAACTGATGGACGCGCCGGATCTGACCGAAACCGTCACCGACATGCGCCATGAAGTCATCGACATGCTGGTGACCAAGCATATCCCCGAGCGCGCCTATGCCGAGCAGTGGGATGCCAATGGCCTGAAGGAAGGCGTCGAACGCCTCCTCAACCTCGACCTGCCGATCCATGACTGGGTACAGGAAGAAGGCATTGCCGAAGACGATATTCGCGAGCGCGTGCTTGCAGCAGCCGATGCCGCCGCCAAGGATCGTACCGAACGCTTCGGCCAGGAAATCATGACCTATGTCGAGCGCTCCGTGCTGCTCCAGACGCTGGATCACCTGTGGCGCGAGCATATCGTCAACCTCGACCACCTGCGGTCCGTCGTCGGTTTCCGTGGTTATGCCCAGCGCGATCCGCTGCAGGAATACAAGGCGGAAGCCTTCGAGCTGTTCCAGGCGCTGCTTGCCAATATGCGCGAAGCTGCAACCTCCCAGCTGATGCGCGTCGAACTGATGCGCGACGCACCACAGGCACCGGAGCCACCGCCGGTCATGCAGGCGCACCATCTCGACGCCACCACCGGCGAGGATGAGTTTGCGACCGCTGCCCTCCTGCCGTTTGCAGCACCCGAGGACCGCGATCCGAACGATCCCGCCACCTGGGGCCGTATCGGCCGCAATGAACTTTGCCCCTGCGGCTCCGGCAAGAAGTTCAAACACTGCCATGGGGCGCTGATCGCCTGATCGGCAGGCATGAAGCACAGCCCTTCAAGGCATGATTCGCACAAAACAAAGGCCGCTCCGCAAGGGCGGCCTTTGGCGTTATGGCAGGAGAAAACCCGCACATCCCATGCCGGTGAGCCTCCGCCGCAATCGTTTCTTAACAGTAAAGACCGCATGATCGGGGCTGGATCCTTGCCCCAGCAGAACGTGCCCTTCATGACGGTTATCGACACAGCGCAGAAATTGCTGCCGCTCAGCGTGAAGACGCGGCTGTCACCGTTGCTGCGCGGGCTCGAACCGATCCTTGCCGGCAGCGATGAGACCGCACGCGCCCAGCGCATGGCGATCATTGCCTTTGCCATCCGGGTTCTCAGCGCGGCCATCGCCTTTGTCGCACAGATCGTCATGGCGCGCCTGATGGGCGAGTTCGATTACGGCATCTTCGCCTTCGTCTGGGTTCTGGTCGTGGTGTTCGGCAATCTCTCCTGCCTCGGCTTCCACACCACCGTCATCCGTTTTCTGCCGCAGCATCAGGCGCGGGGCGAGGATGATCTGGTGCGCGGCCTCAACTGGACGGCGCGGGTGTTTGCCCTGTTGTCGGCAAGCCTGCTTGCGGGCGTCGGTTTTGCCTTCCTTGGGCTTTTTGAAGAAGCGGTGGCCGATTACTGGCGCGTGCCGGTGTTTCTCGGCCTGTTCACCCTGCCCATGATCGCGCTTGGCGATGTTCTGGAAGGCACAGCCCGTGCCAATGGCTGGGCGGTTACGGCGCTCAGCCCGACCTATCTCATCCGCCCGCTGCTGATCCTTGTCCTGATGTTGCTTGCCATCCAGCTTGACGAACCGCGCACCGCAACCACCGCGATGACGGCAGCCCTTGCCGCCACCTATCTCACCACGCTCTTCCAGTTCATCCGCGTTACCTGGCGCCTGCGCCGCCACCTCGGCCCCGGTGGCCTTGCCTTCGACATCCGCCCCTGGACGCGCTTTGCACTTCCCCTCTTTCTCGTGGATGGCATCGGCTTCCTGCTCACCAATTCCGATGTCGTGGTCGTCGGCCTTTACCTGCCGCCGGACCAGGTGGCGGTCTATTACGCGGCGGCAAAAACCATCGCATTGGTGCAATTCGTCTATTTTTCGGTGAAGGCCGCCGCCGCCCCCGGTTTTGCCGCCATCATGGCCGGCGGCGACAGAACCGGGCTTGCCGTCTTTGCCGGAAAGTCTGCCCGCTGGAGTTTCTGGCCATCGCTTGCCGTCGGCCTTGGGGTCGCAGCACTCGGGCATCTGCTGCTGTCGCTGTTCGGGCCAGCCTTTACCGAGGGCTATCCGTTGATGCTGGTGCTGCTGGCCGGCATTCTGGCAAAGGCCTCCGTCGGCCCCGGCGAAGTGCTCCTCAACATGGCAGGCCGGCAAACGCTCTGCGTGGCGCTTTATGCCTGTGTGCTCTCTGCCAGCATTGCCCTCAATATCGTTCTCATTCCTCACCTCGGCCTGATGGGTGCCGCAATCGCCACGGCGTCTGCCATGACGCTCGAAGCGGTGCTGCTGCATATCGCTGTTCGCCGCACCCTCGGCATTGTCATTTTCGCGTTTGCGCGGCCGTGCCCCGCTATTTCAGATGAAAGGCCGGACGGTCATGACTGAACATCCGCCGATGACGAAACCGTTTGCCCAGGCGGCACAGGTCCAGTCACCCCGCTTCGACATGCCAGCACCCACGCGTCTATCGACCGAAGCACCCGCGGCGGCTGTTTCGCGACAACGGCCGGCAAGCCCCGTCGCACCGCTCACCATTGCCACCGGCCGGCCGGGCCGCACGCTTGCCATCTATCCCGGAGCCATGGGCTACGACCTGGAGGAGGAACTCGATTTTCTCTCCAACCGCGTCATGGAACCGAACATCTTCTTTGCCGGACGCGTGCTGGCGCCGGCCATGCCGCGGATCGAAGACCGCAAGGTGCAGCTGGCGCTGATCCGCGACGAGACCGAGCGCTCCAGCCGCATGCGCTTGCTCATGCCTTTTTCCGTCGAAAAACCCGGCTTTGCGCTCGGCGCGCCAATTCTTCGGGCGTGGTCAAACCCGTATGGGCCGCTTGGCACACCCCTGGTGGACGCCGAGGACGCAGCCGAAACGCTTGATAACCTCCTGGAGGCGCTGGGAGACCGGCAAACCTCTTTGCCCAAGGTCCTGGTTCTGCCGGATCTCAGGCTTTCCGGCCGATTTTCCCAGCTGATCCGCGCCGTCGCGGTCGGTCGCAACCTGCCGGTTTCCGTCACCGGCACCTATCAGCGCCCGATCCTGCACAGCAGCCTCGATGGGGAAACTTATCTCAGGCAATCGCTGTCTGCCCATCACCTGCGCGACATGCGCCGCCAGTGGCGCAGGCTTGAAGCATCTGGCACCCTCACCCATGATGTCGCCCGCCAGCCCGCCGATATCCGCCGCCGCACGGAAGAATTCCTGGCGCTTGAGGCGCGCGGCTGGAAGGGAAAGAAGCGTTCGGCCCTGATCAACGACCGCTACCATGCAGCCTTCGCCCGCGAGGCGATCGGCAACCTGGCCGAAGTCGACGGGGTGCGCATTCACACGCTCAATCTCGATGGCCGCGCGATCGCCTCGCTCATCGTCTTCATCATGGCCGGCGAAGCCTATACCTGGAAGACGGCCTATGACGAAGCCTATGCAGGCTTCTCGCCGGGCAAGCTGTTGATGATGAAGCTCACCGAATGGCATCTGGACGATGCCAACATTACCCGTTCCGACAGCTGCGCTGCCTTCGACCATCCGATCATGAGCCGTTTCTGGCGCGAACGCGAAACCATGGGCACGCTGGTCATCGGCCTGCAGGAAAGCCTGGACCGCGACACACGCCAGGTGGCGACCCAGCTTCATCTCTATCGCAACACCCGCAACATGGCCCGCCTGCTGCGCGAAAAGATCCTGCGGCTGCGGGTCCGCGAGGAATGATGCCCCGCCCTTGGCGCCTGATCCCATGCACTTTAACGGTTTTTGCAGGTCGTTTTGATATCGAAATGCCCGACAGCCGGCCTACGCAACCGCACACCTGCTTTCTGTCGCCCACGCCGGCATGGTCCGCACAAGGAAGCGCATGGCATCGGTTCTGCAGAAAGCCTATGCCCCCGCTTCGAGGATAGACAATGATGGACCTGATCAGCTTTAAAAACACCCATGACCAGCAGATCTACATCAACCCGCAGCACGTGGTCTATGTCGCCCGTTTCGAGGATCAGGTCACGGTCGTTGCCCTTGCCATCCCCCATAACGGCAGCCACTTCCAGTTCTACGTGCGCGGCGCTGCCGAACAGGTCAGGCAGAAACTTCTGGGGCCGCAGCACGGAAGATAATGAGATATTTTCACGGCCTTGAACTGGGGCCGGACGTAACAGGATGATCTGCCGACAAATCGGTTTAAGCGCGGTGCAGATCAAGATCTGCCTTTCCCTCACCTCAATTCGAGTGCGGGAAAAGGCCAACATTCCACAACGAAAACAAAGTCGAATTCGTAAAGTGGTGCCCCGTGCCGGAATCGAACCAGCACTCCTCTCGGAACCTGATTTTGAGTCAGGCGCGTCTACCAATTCCGCCAACGGGGCATCGAAAGTGGTGGCAGGCATCTAGCACAGCCTTGGCGGCCTGCGCAAGCGCTGCAACGGCGTCGGGACCATATCGCGCGAAGTCACGGAAATTTGGCTGCGGCAAGGGGTAGCGGTGCGGTGAGGCGCATTTACAGATGCAAGGCAGCCCTCTAGAGCAGGTCGTTGACCGCTTCCCCAAGGAGAAACCCCATGCTTTCCGCTGACCGACATCGCTCGCCGCTGATCAAATATTCGCTGGCGCTGGCGCTCGGCATGACGGCAACTGTGGGAACCGCTCTCGGTTTCCAGCATATCGGCGGCTATATCCCTTGCGCACTCTGCCTTCTGCAGCGCGAACCTTATTACTGGGCCATTCCGGTGGCGCTCGGGGCGCTTGCAACAGCTGCCTTTCGCCTGCCACCGGCAGTCACCCGCGGCCTTCTCGGCCTGATCGGCATCATGATGCTGATCGGCGCCGGCATCGGCGTCTATCATGCAGGCGTCGAATGGGGCTTCTGGGCGGGGCCTGCCACCTGCTCGACCAGCGCCAACGGGCTGACCACCAATGCCGGCAACCTGCTGTCGGACATCAACACCGTGCATGGACCTTCCTGCACGGAAGCGGCACTGCGCGTACTCGGCCTGTCCTTTGCCGGCTGGAACGTGATTGCAAGCGTGATCCTTGCCGCCATCGCCTTCAAGGGCGCTTTTACGCGCCGCGCCTAGGACTTTTTCCCGTCCAAAAAGCTTAAGGCTGAAGTTCGGTATCCCAGTAGAGATAGTCCATCCAGCTTTCGTGCAGATAGTTCGGCGGAAACAGCCGGCCATTGTTGTGCAGGTCCTGCACCGTCGGCTGATAAGGTCTTTGCGCCGGATGCATGCCCGCCTGCTTGGGCAATTTGCTGCCCTTGCGCAGATTGCACGGCGAGCAGGCCGCCACGACGTTTTCCCAGGTGGTTTCGCCGCCATGGGCACGCGGGATCACGTGATCGAAGGTCAGATCCTCGTGGGAGCCGCAATACTGGCACTCGAACCGGTCGCGCAAAAACACGTTGAAGCGGGTGAAGGCCGGGTTTCGGGTCGGCTGGATATAGGTCTTCAGGCTGACGACGCTTGGCAAGCGCATGGAGAAGGTGGGCGAAGAGACCGAGTGATCGTATTCCGCGATGATGTTCACACGGTCAAGGAAGACCGCCTTGATCGCGTCCTGCCAGGACCAGAGCGACAAGGGGTAATAACTCAGCGGCCGGTAGTCAGCGTTCAAGACGAGCGCCGGCAGGGCCTGCGGGGAGACTGCAATCGTCAACGGACGCTCCTCACCGATTCGGCTTATGTCCCTTCTATATTAGGTCTGTTGTTACAGGAATGTGAAGCCCCCTTGATGCCGCAGTCGACATCGCAGCGAATCATCCAAGCGGCAGCACGTCGCGGCGCATCACGCGGGCGTAATAGGCCCAGAACAGACGGGCGGCCACGGCGCGCCAGGGGCTCCAGCGTAATGCTCGCGCGGCAACGTCCTGCGCCGTCGGCCGCTGCGGCCAGTGGAAGGCATGGCCGACGGCTGCGCGAAGTGCCACATCGCCCGCCGGAAAGATATCCGGGCTGCCGAGGCAGAACATCCGGTAGACTTCCGCCGTCCAGGGGCCGATGCCGGGAAGCGCTACGAGCCTTGCCTGGATTTCGTCGTCTTCCAGCCCTGCCAGCGCTTCAAGATCAAGCCGGCCCTCGATCACGGCGCGGGCAAGTGTTTCGAGGGTCTTTGCCTTTGCGCGCGACAGACCGAAGCCCGCCACAACCGCTGGTCCATGGGCAAGATATCCGGCCGCATCAACCGGCCCTTGCGCCTCGATGCGCCGCCAGATGGCAGATGCACTGGCCTTGGAGACCATCTGCGACACGACGATATGGGCAAGCCCCTGAAAACCCGGCTCGGCAAGACGCAGCGGCACCGGGCCTGCCGCGTCCACCACATCGCGAAGGCAGGGATCGAGCCGGCAGAGAGCGACAATCCCCTCTGCAATATCTGCTTCGCTCCTGATCTTCGCCATCGTCATTTTCTCCAAGTCGTCGTAGAAAAGAGCATGCACAGCCCGTCCCGTCAAAATCCCGTCTTCCGTTTTGCCCCGAGCCCCAACGGCTTCCTCCATCTTGGCCATGCGCTGTCCGTGCTCACCAACGAGCAGATGGCGAAGGAGGAAGGCGGCCGCCTGCTGCTGCGCATCGAGGATATTGACCAGACCCGCTGCCGGGCGGAATTCGAGGACGAGATTTTTCGCGATCTCGCCTGGCTCGGTCTTGAGTTCGAAACGCCGGTGCGACGCCAGTCGCAGCATCTGGACGAGTATCACCTGGCCCTGTCGCGACTTGAAGCACTGGGTCTTGTCTATCCAGCCTTTCTCACACGCGGGGAAGTGAAGGCAAAGCATGCAGCGGCAGAGGCAAAAGGCAAGGCCTGGCCCCGCGACCCGGATGGCGCACCGCTCTATCCGCCGGACGACCGGCAAAGGCATGGCCGCGAGCGGGCGCATCTGTTGAAAAGCGGACTGCGGCACACGCTGCGCCTCGATATGCAAAAGGCGCTTTCGCTGGTGGCAAAGCCCCTCACGTTTCAGGAAACAGGCGATGGGGGCCAGGGCACGATGACAGCCGATCCCGCAGCCTGGGGCGATGTGGTTCTGTCACGCTCGGATGCGCCATCCAGCTATCATCTCTCCGTCGTGGTGGACGATGCAGCGCAAGGGGTCACCCATGTGGTGCGCGGGCTAGATCTCTTTCACGCGACGTCCGTCCATCGCCTGCTGCAGCATCTGCTCGGCCTGCCGGAGCCGCTTTATCACCATCACCGGCTGGTGCTGGGGCCAGATGGGCGCAAGCTGTCGAAAAGCGAGGGGTCGACGGGGATTGCGGCGCTGAAGGCATCCGGCCATTCACCGGCCGATATTCGCGGCCTGCTTGGCTTCTGAGGCAGCCTCGCGTGCACGTTTGCGCCGCTTGCCGCCCATCAGCCGCGATTTGGAAAGCGCCGACAGCACGCGGTATTTCATCAGCGCAGCGTTCACTTCGGCGCCCAGCATGAAGATGACGCCGACCATGTAGAGAAACACCAGCACGATCATGACCGAGGCAAGGCCGGCATAGGTCGCGGCGTAATTGGCAAAGGTTGCCAGATAAGAGGCAAAGATCAGCGCAAAGGCGCTCCAGCAGAGGATGGTGAGCACGATACCCGGCAGGATGTCGATGAGGCGCCGCGAACCCGCCGGCAGCCATTTGTGGCAGACGATCAGGCCCAGCACGAGCACGATGACGGTGCCGATGACGCCATAGCTCGAGATATTGGCCAGTTCGTCCCGCAGCCAGGGCATGTGCGATCCGGCAAAACGCACCGCAATCGGCAGCGCCACGAGCACGATGCTGATTGCGGCAAAGATCACCACCGCGACGATCACATACCCGAGGCTTGCAAGGCGGGTCACATACCAGGGACGGTTTTCCGGCACGCGATAGGCACGGTTCAAGGAAATGCGCAGTGCCTCGACGCCGTTGGAGGCAAAATAGGCCGCAGCCAGCACGGAAATCGTCAGCAGGCCACCGCGCGGAATTTCGAGCACGCGGCGGATTTCAGCTGCCAGCGGCTCGGCGATTGCCGTCGGCCAGGTATCGAACAGCAGATGCACTGCCGTTTCGGAAAAACTGCTGGCGCCGAGGAAACCGGCGAGTGCGGTGCCGAAAATCAGGAACGGAAACAGCGCCAGAAGCCCCGACAGCGCGACATGGCTTGCCAGCGCCCAGCCATCGTCATCGTTGAAATGACCATAGGCGTCGAAGAAGACCTTGTAGAAAAACTGATACCATCGAAGTTTCGGCGGTTCTTCGGCCAATGCGATCTCCGTTGTCACGTCCGCTCAAATATGGGAAACGCAAAGGCATTGTACAGGGAGAGAGCCTGTCGGGAGGAATAATGTCGCAAGCGCGCACCATTATCGTCACTGGATGTTCATCCGGGATTGGCGCCCATTGCGCGCGCGCCTTAAAAGCCGATGGCTGGCGGGTGTTTGCAACCGTGCGCAAGCCGCAGGATCTTCACGCGCTGGAAGCCGAGGGCATCGAGGCCTTCCTGATGGATTATACCAAGCAGGAGACGATCGATGCGCTGGTGGCCGATGTCATCACGCGCACCGGCGGGCGGCTGGATGCGCTGTTCAACAACGGCGCCTATGGCCAGCCGGGCGCGGTGGAGGATCTGAGCACCGATGTGCTGCGCCTGCAGTTCGAAACCAATGTGTTTGGCTGGCACGAGTTGACGCGCCAGGTCATTCCGCTGATGCGGGCGCAAGGCCATGGCCGCATCGTGCAATGCTCCTCCATTCTCGGCCTTGTGCCCTATCGTTATCGCGGCGCCTACAACGCGTCCAAACACGCCATCGAAGGGCTAAACGTAACGCTGCGCATGGAACTCGATGGCTCCGGGATTTTCGTGAGCCTCATCGAGCCCGGGCCGATTGCCTCAAGGTTCACCGCCAATGCGCTTGCCGCCGTGCGCGAACATATCGACATTGAAAACTCCGCCCATGCCGCCGAATATACCCGCCAGCTTGCGCGCCTCGATGGCAGCGGACCGGTGAACCGAAACAAACTGGGGCCTGAGGCGGTTTATACGGTTCTGCTTCATGCCTTGACCGCCAAGCGCCCGCGTCCGCATTATCTCGTCACTAAACCGGCAAAACAGGGAGCATTGCTGAAACGTCTGCTGCCCGCCGATCTGCTCTACCGGCTGCTGCGTAAGCTGGACTGACACCTACCTTTAGAAAAGGCATTCATCCCATGTCCAGTTTCACCACCATACTGGCCCTCGTCGTGATGGGGCTTGTGGTTCTGGTTCTGATCCGCGGGCTCTTCAACATGCTGAAGGGCACGGACGGCAACAAATCCAACAAGCTGATGCAGTTGCGCGTGCTGCTGCAGGCCATCGCCATCGGCCTCATCATGCTCACACTTTGGCTCACTGGCGGGGGACGCTGATCATGGTCAAGCTCAACAAGATCTACACCCGCACCGGCGATGACGGCACAACTGCGCTGGTAACAGGACCACGGCGCCTGAAGCACGACCTGCGTGTCGATTGTTACGGCACGATCGACGAAACCAATTCCGTCATCGGTGTCGCCCGCCTCCATACGCACGGGATGAGCCTGCTGGACGGCATGCTGTTTCGCATCCAGAACGATCTTTTCGATCTTGGCGCCGACCTTGCGACGCCCGATACCGGCGAAAAGGTGGAATGGGAACCGCTGCGCATCGTGCAGTCGCAGGTGGACCGGCTGGAAGCCGAGATCGACACGCTGAATGCAGAACTTGATCCCCTCACCTCGTTCGTCCTGCCGGGCGGATCGCCGGCGGCAGCGCATCTGCATGTCGCCCGCACCGTGTCGCGCCGCGCCGAACGGCTGATGGTCGACCTGTCGAAGATGGAGGGCGAAGTGGTGGGTGCCCCGGCGCTCAAATATGTGAACCGCCTTTCGGATTTTCTGTTTGTCGCGGCACGCCATGCCAATGACGGCGGCCGGGCGGATATTTTATGGGTGCCCGGCAAGAACCGCTAGGTGACAGGCGAAACTTGTGCCCGCCGGGAATGGGGACATGATCAAAAGGCACAATGCGACATGGGAAAAGGTTTTGTATTCGGCCTAAAAATGCGTATCCATGTCGCCCATTGACAATCAGCGGTGCGGGAGAAGCCGCATGTTCCCAATTGGTTCGATCTGAGGAAGGACGTCATGAAAATCCTGGTGCCTGTTAAGCGGGTGGTTGATTACAACGTGAAGATCCGCGTCAAGGCGGATGGCTCGGGCGTGGAACTCGCCAACGTAAAAATGTCGATGAACCCGTTCGACGAAATTTCCGTGGAAGAGGCGCTTCGGCTGAAGGAAGCCGGCAAGGCAGACGAGATCGTGATCGCCTCCATCGGTCCGGCCAAGGCCGAGGAAACCATCCGCACCGCGCTTGCCATGGGCGCCGACCGCGGCATCCTCATCGAAACGGATGAGGCCATCGAGCCGCTGGCCGTTGCAAAGCTTTTGAAGGGCGTTGTCGAAGCGGAAGCCCCCGGCCTCGTCATTCTCGGCAAGCAGGCCATTGACGACGACAGCAACCAGACCGGCCAGATGCTGGCAGCGCTCCTCGGCTGGGGCCAGGCCACATTTGCCTCCAAGGTGGAGATCGGCGAGGGTTCTGCCAAGGTGACCCGCGAAGTGGATGGCGGTTTGCAGACCATCGAGGTCAAGCTTCCGGCCATCGTCACGACGGACCTTCGCCTCAACGAACCGCGTTATGCGTCGCTGCCGAACATCATGAAGGCCAAGAAGAAGCCGCTCGACAAGAAGTCGCCGGCCGATTTCGGCGTCGACATGACGCCGCGCCTCAAGGTGATCAAGACCGAAGAGCCGGGTGGTCGCAAGGCCGGCATCAAGGTCACGTCCGTGGCCGAGCTGGTCGAAAAGCTGAAAACCGAAGCCGGCGTGCTGTAACCGGACGACAGGGAGAAAACGACAATGGCTATTCTTCTTCTCGCGGAACATGACGGCGCTGCCGTTTCCGACCAGACCGCCAAGGCCGTGACGGCTGCCGTGAAGATCGGCGGCGAAATTCATGTGCTTGTCGCCGGCGCCGGCGTTCAGGCCGCCGCAGAATCCGCAGCGAAGCTCTCGGGCGTCACCAAGGTTCTCGTGGCTGACGATGCGGGCCTTGCCAATGGGCTTGCTGAACCGCTCGCCGATCTCATCGTTAAGCTGTCAGGCGGCTATGACGTTATTCTTGCCGCAGCCACCGCATCGGCGAAAAACGTCATGCCACGTGTGGCGGCCCTTCTCGATGTGATGCAGGTGTCTGAAATCATCGAGGTTATCTCGGCCGATACGTTCAAGCGTCCGATCTATGCCGGTAACGCCCTGCAGACGGTACAGTCCACCGACGCCAAGAAGGTGATCACCGTGCGCACGGCAGCCTTTGCCGCCGTCGAGGCCACCGGTTCCGCCGCCATCGAAACCGTGGCTGCTGCTGCCAATCCGGGCCTTTCCAGCTTTGTTGGTGATGCGTTGTCCTCGTCGGACCGGCCGGAACTGACCTCGGCCAAGATCATCGTATCCGGTGGGCGCGCGCTTGGGTCCTCGGAAAAGTTCAAGGAAGTCATCCTGCCGCTTGCCGACAAGCTCGGTGCTGCCGTTGGCGCCTCGCGCGCTGCAGTGGACGCCGGTTACGCCCCGAACGACTGGCAGGTTGGCCAGACCGGCAAGGTGGTCGCCCCTGACCTTTACATCGCCTGCGGCATTTCCGGTGCCATCCAGCATCTCGCCGGAATGAAGGATTCGAAGGTCATCGTCGCCATCAACAAGGACGAGGAAGCGCCGATCTTCCAGGTCGCCGATTACGGCCTCGTTGGCGATCTCTTCGAAATCCTGCCGGCGCTCGAAAAGGCGCTCTGAGCCTCAACAATCCCAAACAAGAAAAGGCCGCGCTTCGATTGGAGCGCGGCCTTTTTCATGCGGTTTTTCAGAGAAGTGGATCGTAAAACCCGCGACTTAGAATTCTTCCCAGTTCTGGCTGGCACCGGGCGCCGCAGGGGAGGATGTCTGTTGCAGGCCAGCCGTCAGCTTGCCCATCAGGGCCCGCGCCGGGGAAGCCACCTGCCGGCTGCTCTCACCCGCTGGTTTCACCGGTGCAAAACGACCGCTTGCGGGCTTTGCGGGCCGAGGCGGCACCGAAACCGGCAGCGGCCTGTCTACCCGGCTTTGCGTGGAAGGTCCCGATGCGTGCAGGGCCGAGGTCGCCATGTCGTTTTCCGACAGGCGGAACTGCGAAACCACCTGCGACAGCGCCCGCGCATCCTCGGTCAGGCGCGCCATGTCGGTATTGGTGCGCTCGGCCATCTGCGAATTCTGCTGGGTGGTGTTTTCCATCTGGCGGATGGCGGTGGAAATTTCCCGCACGCTTTCCGACTGTTCACCGGATGCTTCCGCGATGGACGCAATCTGGTCATTGATGCGGGCAACCTGGCCGGCAATATCGCCCAGCGCCACGCCGGTGTTCTGCACGAGGTCGACGCCGGTCTTCACCGCGTCTCCGGATTTGCCGATCAACTGCTTGATTTCCCGCGCCGCGGTGGCGGAGCGCTGCGCCAGTTCCCGCACCTCCTGGGCAACGACGGCAAAACCCTTGCCGGCTTCACCGGCGCGCGCGGCTTCCACCCCGGCGTTCAGCGCCAGAAGGTTGGTCTGGAAGGCAATCTCGTCGATGACGTTGATGATCTGCGAAATTTCCTGCGAGGCCTGTTCGATGCGGCTCATGGCATCCACCGCCGAGGTAACGATCTCGCCCGAACGATCGGTAGACAGTTTTGTGGCTGCCACCATTTCGCGGGCGCTTGCCGCACGATCCGTCGAGGTACGGATCGCCTCCATGATCTGCGTGATCACGGCCGACGTTTCCTCGATGGCAGCCGCCTGTTGTTCGGAGCGGCGCGACAGGTCGTCGGTCGCTGCCATCATGCCCACTGCCGTGCCGTTGATCGAGGCGGTGTTGCCGGATACCTGCTGCATGGTGGCAGCAAGGTTGTGGATCGAATCGTTGAAATCCAACCGCAGCCGGTCGAGGCCTTCCATGAACGGCGTATCGATGGTGGTGGTGAGATCGCCTGAGGCCAGCCGGCGCAGGCCATCGCCCAACACCTGAACCGTCTGCTGCAACCGCTGTGTTTCGGCATTGCGGGCCGCCTCGCGGTCGCGCCGTTCGGTCTCGGAAAGCTGGCGGTCGCGGTCGGCATCCGACTGGATACGGATCTTTTCCAATGCGGCATCGCGGAAGACCGCAACGGAGCGCACCATGTCGCCAATCTCGTCGCCGCGTCCCTCGCCTTTGAGGGCAATCGACGTGTCGCCGCCGGCAAGACGGCTCATGGCCTCCACCAGATCATGGATCGGACGGGTAATACCGCGCGAGACAAGAATGGCAGCGATGACGGCCAGCAGCAGGATACCGGCAGCAAGCCCGAGAATGGTGTTGCGAAGCCCGACGAGACTTGCCAGCGCCTCGTTCTGCGACATCACGGCAATCACGGCCCAGCGGTGTCCGCCGAAGGCAAGTGGCGAAGCTGCCACGTAATTGGTGGTGTTGCGGTAACCGTCCAGCACGCCGGCGGCGACGTTACCATCCGTTGCGGATTTGACCAGCGGCGAATTCAGGGGCTGCGTCAAAGCTTCGTTGTCAGACGTCAGCGGAGAATCGGTCACCACCATATCGGCGGAGTTGACCAGCAGCGTCTCGCCCGTCTCGCCAAGGCCGGTGCGATTGGAAAACATGGCATTAAGGCGCGTTGCCGGCACGGCAACAACAATCACGCCGACCTTGATGTCTCCCATGAAAAGAGGCGAGGCAAGAAAGGCAGTCGCCTGTTTTGACGGGCCATAAAGCGTGAAATCGGAAAAGGCGTAAAGCTCGCGGTCTTCGCTTTCGGCAACCTTGCGGAAGACGTCCGCCAGGGCGGTGTCCTTCAGGCCGGCATCGGCGAGGTTGGCGCCATATTCACCGTTTTTCTGCACCGAATAAAGCACGGTGCCCTTGCCATCGATCAGGAAGATATCCGCGTAACCGTAGCGCTTCAGAGAAGCCCGGAGTGCCGGATGGTAGAGATTGTGGTTGCTGTCATAGGTATCGACACGGGCGGTATCGAAATCGAGCCGCTTGCCGGCAGGGTTCGGGTTGTTGGTGATGTAACGCTCGGTCAGCGTTTCCTTCGGTTTTTCGCCGAGATAACGCCAGTCGCGGCGGAACTTGTTCAGCGCCTCGCCGGTGGTGGCAGTGCCGGCCAGCGCCCGAAGGTTCGTCACCATGTTTTCGAAATAAAGCTGCGCCTCGTTGCGCCGGCCGTCGGCGGTGGCCTCGAGCTTTTCCATCACCTGCTCGCGCAGAACCTCCCCGCTTTTGACCAGACCGGCAAAACTTGCCGCGCCGATCGACAGGATCGTCACCACGGTCACGAACAAAGGCAGCTTACGGGCAATGCGCATCAGTGGTCATCTCCAAGCCATCGGATCGGTTCATGACGAATGTCTCAATTCGCCAGCCGTCCCTCCGGGGTGCATTGTGCCGCTCTACGCTTAAGATTGGCCTAAAATTAGAGTGTGATGGTTTACGGGCCCGGTCGACGGCTTCGATTAAGACTGGAAAATTTTGGTTGTGGGCATTATCAATTCCGGGCAGGCGCAAGGCCCTGGGCCGGCGATGCGACGACCGGATTGAAGCCGCACTTTCTGTGCAGGCCGGATCACCTCTCGATAGGGAATGGGGCGCTATGATCAAGAATGTCGGAATTGTCGGTGCAGGACAGATGGGCTGCGGCATCGCACATGTGTCGGCGCTGGCCGGCTACACGGTGACGCTCTACGACCTGTCCAGCGAACGCATTGAGGCCGGCCTTGCCACCATCAACGGCAATCTTGCCCGCCAGGTTTCCAACGGCAAGCTGACCGACGAGGAACGCCGCGATACGCTGTCACGCATTTCCGGCAGCGTCGATGTCAACGATCTGGCGCCGACCGATCTGGTCATCGAGGCGGCAACCGAGGACGAAAGCGTAAAACGCAAGATTTTTGGAAAGATCTGCCCGGTGCTGAAGCCGGAGGCGCTTCTGGCGACCAACACATCCTCACTGTCCATCACCCGCCTTGCCGCCTCCACCGACCGGCCCGAGCAGTTCATGGGCATCCATTTCATGAACCCGGTGCCGGTCATGAAGCTGGTGGAACTGGTGCGCGGCATCGCGACCGGCGAAAAGACCTTCAAGACGGCAAAGGACTTTGTTGCCTCGCTCGACAAGACGGTCACCGTTGCGGAAGATTTCCCCGCCTTCATCGTCAACCGCATCCTTCTGCCGATGATCAACGAGGCGATCTATACGCTGTATGAAGGCGTCGGCTCCGTCGATGCCATCGACACGGCCATGAAGCTTGGTGCCAACCACCCGATGGGGCCGCTGCAGCTCGCCGATTTCATCGGGCTCGATACGTGTCTTTCCATCATGCAGGTGCTGCATGACGGGCTCGCCGACAGCAAATATCGCCCCTGCCCGCTTCTGGTCAAATATGTCGAGGCCGGCTGGCTCGGCCGCAAATCCGGCCGCGGTTTTTACGATTACCGCGGCGAGGTTCCGGTTCCGACACGCTGACGGCGGCGCTCCCTCAGAGCGCGGACACCTGCTCGACCAGGGCCTTCGCCTCGTCGCTGTCCCAGGCGGCGGGGCCGTTCATCGAGCCGATGAGGCAGCCCTTTTTGTCGAGCACAAGCGTGACCGGCAGACCGAAGGCAAGGCCTTCCTTTTTGAGCGCGTTGAACACGCCCATGGAACTGTCGCGGTAATAGGCAAGCTGGTGAACGCCGGTCTCGTCGAGGAAGGCTTTCGGCTTTTCATCACCGCCGGTATCGATGTTGATCGCCACCACTTCGAAGCGGTCGCTGCCCTTGGCCTCCTGCAGCGCGTTCAGCGCCGGCATTTCCTCGCGGCAGGGCACGCACCAGGTGGCCCAGAGGTTCAGAAGTACCGTTTTTCCCTCGAAATTGGTGAGCGAAAGCTGGCCGCCGTCAGGACCCTTGAAGGAAAGCGGCTTCAAGGGGCGCGGCTCGGGCGTTGCAACCAGGGCTGCAATCTGTCCCTTCGCCAGGTCCGAGACGGTCTTGGCCTGTGCGACCGCACCGGCGCATTGCGCATCCGCAACGGCTGCCGCACTCTGCGGGCCATTGCCAGACAGGTCCCCCTTCACGTATACCGCCACGGCGCCGGCGAGAATACCTGCGACGGCCGCAATCATGATCAGGCGGACGGATGGCAGACCGATCGGTCTCTTCTTCGACATTTTATACTCCAGGGCGGATAATCATGGGCAACGGCACAAAGGATCAGGCTTCCTCCAACCAGATGTGGGGCGGACGTTTTACCTCCGGTCCCGATGCCATCATGGAGGAGATAAATGCCTCCATCGGCTTCGACAAGAAACTTTACGCCCAGGACATCCGCGGATCGATCGCTCACGCCACCATGCTGGCGAAACAGGGCATTATTTCCACCGAGGATAAAGACAAGATCGTACACGGCCTGAACACGATCCTGTCAGAGATCCAGGAAGGCCGCTTCGAATTCTCGCGCAAGCTCGAAGACATTCACATGAACATCGAGGCGCGGCTGGCAACCCTCATCGGCCCCGCCGCCGGGCGCCTGCACACGGCCCGCTCGCGCAACGACCAGGTGGCGCTCGATTTTCGCCTCTGGGTGAAGGAAGAGCTGGCCAAGACCGAAGCCATGCTGAGCGACCTGATCGCTGCCCTTCTCGACAAGGCGGAAGAGCATGCCGATACGGTCATGCCCGGCTTTACCCATCTGCAGACCGCCCAGCCGGTGACGTTTGGCCATCACTGCATGGCCTATGTGGAAATGTTCGGCCGGGACCGCGCCCGCGTGCGCCATGCCATCGACCACATGGACGAAAGCCCGATCGGCGCTGCAGCACTTGCCGGCACCGGCTTTGCCATCGACCGCCACATGACGGCTGAAGCACTCGGCTTCCGCGAACCCACCCGCAATTCCATCGACACCGTGTCGGATCGCGATTTCGCGCTGGAATTCCTGTCGGTCGCTGCCATCTGCGCCGTCCATCTGTCGCGTTTTGCCGAAGAAATTGTCATCTGGTCGACACCGCAATTCGGCTTCATCCGCCTGTCGGATGCGTTTTCGACCGGTTCCTCCATCATGCCGCAGAAGAAGAACCCGGATGCCGCCGAACTGGTGCGCGCCAAGACGGGCCGCATCAACGGCTCGCTGGTGGCGCTGCTCACCATCATGAAGGGCCTGCCGCTCGCCTATTCCAAGGACATGCAGGAAGACAAGGAACAGGTGTTCGACGCTGCCGAAAACCTGGAACTGGCAATTGCCGCCATGGCCGGCATGGTGCGCGACATGACGATCCGCACGGACCGCATGCGGGCTGCCGCAGGCTCTGGTTATTCGACCGCGACGGATCTCGCCGACTGGCTGGTGCGCGAAGCAGGCCTTCCCTTCCGCGATGCCCACCATGTGACGGGCCGGGCCGTCGCCATGGCCGAGGAAAAAGGCTGCGATCTCTCCGGTCTTTCGCTTGAGGATCTTCAGTCGATCCATGCGTCGATCACGCAAAGCGTGTTCGACGTGCTGTCGGTTGATGCCTCCGTTGCCAGCCGCGTCAGCTTCGGCGGCACGGCACCGAGCGAGGTCCGCCGGCAGATCGCTTGGTGGCGCGCGCGCAACTGATCATCGGCGACCGCCCATCGTTCACGAGAATTGACTGCACAAGCGGGCCGAACTTCGCTATGAACAGGCCTTATCGCTGGCTGACAAAGGAATAGGAATGTCCACCTTGCGCACTCTCGCCCGCATCACGATCGTGCTCTGCATCGCAGGCGTTGCCGTTACCGGCTGCGGACGCAAGGGCAAACTCGACAAGCCGAGCACGCCTGTCGAGCAGCAGAACATCCGCAAGAGCGGCACGCAAAAACCTGATCCGGTGGCCGAAAAGCCGTTCCTCCTCGACCCGCTTCTCTGACCCGAGCACGCCCGTGAACCATTTTCATTATATCGACGGCGTGCTGCACGCCGAAAACGTTGCCGTGCCCGCGATTGCAGAGGCTGTCGGCACCCCTTTCTACGTCTATTCCACGGCAACGCTGGAGCGCCACTACCGGGTGTTTTCCGAGGCCTTTGCCGGCGTGGATGCCATGGTGTGTTACGCCATGAAGGCCAATTCCAACCAGGCGGTGCTGAAAACGCTGGCAAAGCTTGGCGCCGGCGTCGATGTGGTGTCCGGCGGCGAACTGCACCGAGCGCTTGCCGCCGGCATTCCGGCAAGCCGCATCATGTTTTCCGGCGTCGGCAAGACGCCTGTCGAAATGGATCTGGCGCTGGACGCCGGCATCTACTGCTTCAACGTTGAATCCGAGCCGGAACTTGAGGTTCTGAACAGCCGCGCGGTGAAGAAGGGCATGAAGGCGCATGTCTCCTTCCGCATTAATCCGGATGTGGATGCGCGTACCCATGCGAAAATCTCCACGGGCAAGAAGGAAAACAAGTTCGGCATTTCCTATGAGCGCGCCCGCGCGGTCTATGCCCACGCTGCAACGCTTCCCGGCATTTCCGTCACCGGCATCGACATGCATATCGGCAGCCAGATCACCGAATTGCAGCCCTTCGAGGATGCCTTCCGGCTGCTGCGCGAACTGGTGGAAAAGCTGCGCGTTGACGGACACAGTATCGAGCATGTGGATATCGGTGGTGGCCTTGGCATTCCCTACCGCGAAGACAACAGCCCGCCGCCACTGCCGGACGCCTATGCGACCATCGTCAAGACGCAGCTGCAAAGCCTGAATTGTCGCATCGTCACGGAGCCTGGCCGCCTCATCGTCGGCAATGCCGGTATTCTGGTGACCGAAGTCATCTATGTGAAGGACGCGGGCGAAAAGACATTCGTTATCGTCGATGGCGCGATGAACGACCTCATCCGCCCGACGCTTTACGAGGCCTATCATGGCATTCGCCCGGTGGTGGTTCCCGCAGACGATGCGCCGCGCATCAAGGCCGATGTCGTCGGCCCCGTCTGTGAAACCGGCGATTACCTGGCGCTCGACCGCGAGATGGCAGAGCCAAAGCCCGGCGATCTCTTTGCCGTCGCTTCCGCAGGTGCCTATGGCGCGGTGCAGGCCGGC
Organism: Neorhizobium sp. PAMB6716; assembly: GCF_058242805.1. NCBI lineage: Bacteria > Pseudomonadati > Pseudomonadota > Alphaproteobacteria > Hyphomicrobiales > Rhizobiaceae > Neorhizobium > Neorhizobium sp. PAMB6716. The sequence goes on along the minus strand of NZ_CM177835.1, from coordinate 3,812,102 downwards.
ACCTATAATTCCCGCCTTCTGGTGCCGGAAGTTCTGGTGAAGGGCAATGAATTCCACGTCATCCGCCCGCGCGGCACCTATGACGAACTGATCGCGCTCGACTCCGTACCGGGCTGGCTGAGCTAACCGGCATCGGCCAAAGGTGCCTGAAGCACCCATAGGCCGTTCACAATTCAGCGAAGCGGCCAAAAACAGCGGGCAATCCGAAGGGTTGCCCTCGTCTTCGCCACAAACACTGGTATCTTGTTTGCAACGGGTTCGCGTGCTGCGGTGCCCGACGTCGGTTGACGCCGCCACCCCTGCAGGAGACGGACCGCATGAGCCTTAACCGCAAAGGCGCCTTCGAGGGCCATCCAGACCTGGCGCGCCGTGTTGCGTTGAAACGGTCGTTTGCGCGCATCGTGCTGTTTTGCGAACGGCTTGCCCCGCTTCTGCTTTTGCCGCTTTGCATTGTCGCGCTGTTTCTGGCCGGGGCCTGGTTCGGCCTGTTTCGCCTGATGCCGGACCTGATGCGTTGGGTGGCGCTCGGTCTTTTCGTTTTTACCTTCCTCATGTCGATCCTGCCGCTTGGGCGCCTGCGCTGGCCGGCACCCGCCGATGCCGACCGCCTGCTCGAAACACGCAACAACCTGCCCCACCAGCCGGTTGCCGTGCAGGAGGAGGAACCCGCCTTCGACACGCCATTCGCAAGGGCGCTCTGGAAGGAACACCAGATCCGCATGGCCCGGCGCATTGCAGCGCTGGATGCCGGCCTGCCGCGCCCCGATATCGCCCGGCATGACCGCTTAGGCCTGCGCGCCCTGCCCGCCCTGCTGCTGGTGGCCGCCTTCGGTTATTCCTTCTCCAATGGCGGTGGCCGCATGGGTGATGTCGTGGCGCCCTCGGCGCCGGTTGCCAGCATCAACCCGGATCTGCGCATCGATGCCTGGCTGACGCCGCCCTCCTATACCGGGCGTGCGCCGATTTTCCTCACCGGCCGGGAAGCGCCGGTGGCCGATACGGTGCGCATCCCCCAATATTCCGATCTGACCATCCGGGTAACAGGCGGAGAGGGCGGAGAGGCCGTTCAATTTTCAAGCGCCAAGGCAGAAGCAGAGGCCGGCGCACCGCGCAGCCTTGTTCCGGAAAGCACGGAGGCAAAGGATAACGCAGCAGCACCGGCCGCCGAGCGGCAGGCATCCGCATCCGGCCAGCCGGTTGCGCCGCGCACCTACAAGATGAAGGTGACCGAAAGCGGCAACCTTACCGTCAACGGCCAGCAATGGCTGTTTGATGTGATCGCCGACCGTGCGCCGGAAATCGCCTTCGACAAACAGCCGCGCCGGGCCGTGAACGGTGCGCTCGAAATCGGTTTTACCGGCAAGGACGACTACGGCATCCAGAAGGCTTTTGCGCTGATCGAACCGGTCGAGCCCCAGCGCGCCGAGGCAACGCCGCTTTATCCGCTTCCCGAATACAAGCTCGACCTGCCGCGCCAGAACGCCCGCGAGGTGAAGGGGCTGACCAGCCGCAACCTCACCGAACATCCCCTGTCAGGCAAGCGCGTGCGCATTACGCTTGTTGCAACCGATGGCGCCGGCCAGGAAGGCCGAAGCGCGCCGGTTGAAATGGTGCTGCCGGCCCGCCGTTTCTCCGAACCGCTGGCGGGCGCCGTTGCCGAACAGCGGCAGGTGTTTGCGCTCGATACACGCCAGATGCCGCGGGCGATCGCCCTCAACGAGGCCTTGGCGCTGCGTCCCGATGAGACGATCCCCAACCTTTCCCATTTCCTGCTGATCCGCTCTGCGCTGGAGCGCATGAAGCTGGCGCGCTCCGAGGAGCAGTTGAAGGACACCGCCGATTACCTCTGGGAAATCGCGCTTGGCATCGAGGATGGCCAGCTGTCTGAGGCGGAACGCCGGCTGCGCGATGCGCAGGATGCTCTTTCCGAAGCCCTGCAGAACGGCGCCTCCGACCAGGAAATTGCTCGCCTGATGCAGGAACTGCGCGAGGCCATGCAGAACTTCATGTCGGAACTTGCCCAGCGCATGCAGAACATGCCCCAAGGCCAGCAGAACATGCAGGCGCAAAATATGCTGCGCCAGCGCGACCTGCAGAACATGATGGACCAGATCGAAAACCTCGCCCGCTCCGGCAACCGCGATGCCGCCCAGCAGATGCTGTCGGACCTGCAGCGCATGATGAACAACCTGCAGGCCGGCCGCATGCAGCGCCCACAGCAGGGCCAGCAGCAGAACAGCCAGATGCGCCAGCAGATCGACAAGCTGGGCGAGATCATGCAGGAACAGCAGCGGCTGATGGACCAGACCTTCCAGCTGGATCAGGCTCTGCGTGACCGCATGCAGCGCGGTGATCCGGATCAACCCTACGAGCAAGGCCAGAACCCGCAAGGCCAGCAGCAACAGGGACAGCAGGGCCAGCAGCAGCAGGGTCAACAGCCCGGCCAGCAGCCGACGGACCAGATGACAGCCGAGCAATTGCGCGAAGCCCTGAAGCAGCTGCGCGCGCAGCAGGAAGGCCTTGGCCAGAAGCTGCAGGAGTTGCAAAAGGGCCTGAAGGGCCTCGGCATGGAGCCGGGCGAAGGGTTTGGCCAGGCCGAGCGTGAAATGGGCAATGCCGGCAAGGCACTTGGCCAGGGCCAGGGCGAACAGGCCGTCGAGGGACAGGGCAATGCGCTGAATGCCCTGCGCCAGGGCGCACAAAACATGATGCAGCAGCTCATGCAGGCCATGCAGCAGGGCCAGGGACAGCAGGGAGAGGGCCAGGAGCCCGGCGAAGGCATGGCCTCGCAGGGTGGACAGAACGGCCGCGATCCGCTCGGCCGTCCGCGCGCCAATTCAGGCCCTGAATTCGGCGATCAGGTAAAAGTGCCCGACGAGATCGACGTGCAGCGTGCCCGCGAAATCCTCGACGCCATCCGCGAGCGTCTCGGCAACACGCTGTCTGGCGAGGGGGAGCGGCGCTATCTGGAGCGCCTGCTTGATATCCGCTGATCGCACGTGGCGGCATCATCATCCGATGCGGCAGTCCGGCCCTGTAAGGGGCTCTGAGGCTTCAGCCTGCCTGACGATGATCAGGCAGCCTTAGGCGCAGACAGGGCAAGCGCCACCGCACGGCGGATGTCAGGAAGCGCAAAAGGCTTGTCCACGACATCGATGACTTTCGCCATCAGGTCGTCGGCGCGCTCGCGCTGTTCGGCATAACCGGTCATCAAGAGGATCTTGAGGGTCGGGAACTGGGCGGCTGCCTTGTGAGCAAGCTCGATGCCGTCCATCACCGGCATGCGGATATCAGAGAGGAGCAGGTCAAACGGCCCCTCCCCCAAAAGCTGCAGTCCTTCAGCGCCATCAGCCGCTTCATGCGTCTCATGCCCATCCAGACGCAGCGCCCGTGCCACGAACGAACGCAACGAATCTTCGTCCTCGGTAATCAGGATCTTTGCCATGGCTGTCATTGTCTCCCATGCATCATGCATCAAATCGGGATCCAGATGACCCGGATTTCCTTTGCGAGGAGTAAACGACGCGACCTGCTGATCCTAAATGGTTAACGCGCGGTGAGCAGGGCTCACCTTCGCGCTCACGCTTCAGCATCTCCGGTAACCACACCGACGAAGGGCAGTTCGCGGAAGGCATAGGCCACGTCCATGCCGTAGCCGACGACGAAGTAATCGGGGCATTCAAAACCGACATAATCGGCCTCCAGCGCTTCCTGGCGCTTCACCCGCTTGTCGAGGAGGACAGCGATCGTGACGTTGCGGGCACCGCGCTCGAACAGCAGTTCCTTGGCAAATTTCAGCGTGCGGCCGGATTCCAGGATATCGTCGATCAGGAGGACGTCGCGGTCCTTCACGTCCGAATCGATATCCTTGACGATGCGCACACCCTGAGACACCGTTCCCGCGCCGTAGCTCGACAGGGTGATGAACTCCACTTCCGGGGCAAGGCCGGTTTCGTGCAGGGCGCGCAGCAGGTCGGCTGCAAAAATGAACGAGCCCTTCAGCACCGCAATGACCAGCAGGTCCTTCGTCGGGCCTTCGGCGATGCGGCGGGCAATGTCATGATTGCGCTCGGCGATCTGCTCGGCGGTGTAAAGCGGCTCGATGATTTTGCCGCGCACGATGGGCATGGGGCGTCTCCCGGGTGTGACCAAACGCCCGCGATAGCACAGATCAGTCGCCGGATGCACGAGCCGTTGCAAAGGAAAGGCGCAAGTGCGGGCTTTTTCCACCGGGCTGCGGCATGGAGAAGGAAAAACCGTGGCTGTGATTGCCAGGCATTTCGGCAACCGGGGGATCGATGAGGGCATCGGCGACAACCGCGCCATCCACCAGAAGTTCTGCGCGAATTGCCGGGACGGGCAGCGCAGCCGCGTTGCGGTTTTCCACCACGCCGTTGATGGTGAGACCGCCACCCGCCCTCTCCGGCGTCAGCGTGACATGGGTGATATCGAGGCCCGGCCCTTGATGCGCGTCCGCCGCCCCGCCCGATATCAGCGAAAAGCCGCCGCAAAGGGCAAACACCAGAACGAAAACGAATGCGACGACAGCGGAAAAAAGATCGGCGGACATGCGCGACAGCAGCGCCTCGCACCGTTCCACCAGCCGTGCCACGCGCGAGGCCGGTTCGCCGATCAGGCCGCCCTTGGGTCGTCTGGCTTCCACCGACGGGCGTTTGGCATAAAATTTATTGTCGTTGCCGTAACCGTGCGGCCGCACCGGTTGCGCCGGGCCACGCACGGTCACAAATTCCACATCCACCACATCCGCATGACGTCTTGCCGAGGCTTGTCTTGCGGAGGTCTGTCTTGCGGAGGCTTGAGGGCGCGAGGCCCGGGGTTCCGGCGGCAGGATATCGTGGGTTTCTGCACCCTTTGGACGACGCGAGCGGAATGCGTGCATGGCTTTCTCCCCGCCCGTCCACACGAAGGTCGAATTTCGGGCATTGAAACGCAACCCGCTCAGTCGTAAATTCAAATGGTTAATGCTTCGCAAAATCACCCCGGAAACGCCTCGTTTTCTGGGTATGATTCAGATTCCATCAACCCTTGCCGTTTACCAAGGGCGCAAACACCATTTCCCAAGCGACTGGACGACGCGTTGATCCATTTCGAAAATGTCGGTTTGCGTTACGGGATGGGGCCGGAAATCCTGCGGGATATGACGTTCGATATCCCTAAGCGCTCCTTCCAGTTCCTCACCGGCCCCTCTGGCGCGGGCAAGACCACGCTGCTGCGCCTGCTGTTCATGTCGTTGCAGCCGACACGCGGCCTCATCCGCATGTTCGACCGCGACCTCTCGCAGATCCCGCGCGGCGAGTTGCCGATGCTGCGCCGGCGCGTCGGCATCGTTTTTCAGGATTTCCGGCTGCTCGATCACCTCACAACCTACGAGAACGTGGCGCTGCCGCTGCGGGTGCGTGGCAAGGACGAGGCGAGCTACCGCACCGACGTCATCGAGCTTCTGAAATGGGTGGGGCTTGGCGAGCGCATCAACGTGCTGCCGCCGGTCCTTTCCGGCGGTGAGAAACAGCGTGCCGCCATTGCCCGCGCCCTGATGGACCGCCCGGAAATCCTGCTGGCGGATGAGCCGACAGGCAATGTCGATCCTCCGATGGCACGCCGGCTGCTCAACCTCTTCCTCGAACTCAACCGGCTGGGAACCGCCGTGGTGATTGCCACGCATGATCTTGGCCTGATGGACCAGGTGAACGCCCGCCGGATGATCCTCACCGAAGGGCGGCTCGATATCTATGAATGAGATCAGCCGCCCCACGCCCGCGCAAAAGTCCGGCAAGAAGGCCGACCGGAAGAAAGGCTTGAAAGCAGGCCAGAACGCCGCGCCGAATTCCGGCCAGCCCTCGGCGCAGGGCCAGCAGCCGCGCCGCGCGGAAATGCGGGTGCGCCCGACAGGGCCGATCCTGCCGCCCTCCAACATTCAGGGCAATGCGCTTCTGGTGGTGATCGCCATCATGTCGTTTCTCGCTTGCCTGACGCTTGGCGCCGTCAGCATGGTGCGCTCCACGGCGTCTTCGTGGGAAAGCCAGATTTCCCGCGAGATCACCATTCAGGTAAAGCCCGATGATGGGCTGGACATGGATACGACGCTGAAAAAGGCGCGCGACCTGGCGCTGACCTTCGTTGGCACGAAGGAAGGCACCATCATGGACGATGCGGCAACCGCACGCCTGCTGGAACCCTGGCTGGGCGCCGGACTCGACCTCAAGGAACTGCCGGTGCCGCGCCTGATCATCATCACCATCGATGAGACAAACCCGCCGGATTTCGCCGCCATGCGCGACCTGCTGCGCACCGAGGTGCCGCAGGCCTTTCTGGACGACCACCGCACCTGGGTGGATCGTCTCGTTTCCATGGCGCACACAACCGTGCTGATCGGCACCGGCGTGCTGGTGCTTGTCTTCACTGCCATGATCCTCACGGTGATCTTTGCCACGCGCGGCGCGCTGTCCGGCAACCGGCACATCGTGGAAGTGCTGCATTTCGTCGGTGCCGAAAGCGGTTTTGTCGCCACCGAATTCCAGAAGCATTTTTTGAAGATCAGCCTCAAGGGCTCGGCGGCCGGCGGAATTCTTGCCGCACTTCTGTTTGCCGTGGCCGGCTTCCTGCAGAGCAGCACGCGCGCCACGCCGCAGACCGATCAGGCGACAGCCCTTTTTGGCACCTTCACCATCAACTTCATGGGCTATCTCGGCATTCTCGCCACCATGATCGTCATCGCGCTTTTGACGACCCTGACGGCACGTCTTACCGTGATGCGCACCATCGACGAGATCGATCTCATTCGCTCGGACCCCTCGCGTTCCGATGGGTTGCCCGGAGCCTGAGGGAGCGTTAGATCTGTGCTGATGGCAAATCACCGGCTAAGGACGAGGCCATGACCCTTGGCCCGACGATGAGCAATAGCGAGATGCCGCCGCAGCAGGGTGGCGAAAAGGGCTGGTTCCGCCGCAGCGGGCCGGTGCGGCGCTGTCTGCGTTATCTCGGCATGGCAGCTCTGCTGGTTGCGGCCTGCGTTTTCGGCGGGTTCCTTTGGTTTGCCGATTCCGTTACCTCTCTACGCGCCCCCGATGGGGTGAAGGCGGATGCCATCGTGGTGCTGACCGGCGGATACCAGCGCATCGACCAGGCGCTGGGGCTTTTGCGCGACGGCGCCGGCGGGCGGTTGCTGATTTCAGGCGCCCACCCCTCCACCTCGCCGACGCAGATCCGCCGCACCACGCAAAGCTCGCCTGACCTCTTCAAGTGCTGCGTCGACGTGGGCTACGAGGCCATCGACACCATCGGCAATGCCAACGAGATCACCCGCTGGATCCACGATCACGGCTACCACTCGGTTCTCGTCGTCACCAACAATTACCACATGCCGCGCAGCCTGCTGGAACTGCGCCTGATCGACCGCCAGACAGATTTCATCCCTTATCCGGTGATCAATTCGGACCTGAAGCGCAAGGCCTGGTTTGCCGAGCCGGACGTGTTGCGCACCATGCTGTCGGAATACGCCAAGTGGGCCGTGGCAAGCCTGCGCTCGCTCATCGGCATCCACCAGGGCAAAGGTTTGCGCAGCGAGGAAGAGATCCAGCAGGAAAGCACGCGGCCGGCGCGTTGAGACTGTGCTTCCGTCTCGGGACCGGATGGTGTAGGGAGCCCTTGCCCGCCCACCGGAACCGGCCTTCATGCTCTTTTTGCGTTCTAATCTGTTCAACATCGCCTTTTACGCCACACTGATCCTGCGCATGATCATCCTGGCGCCGGTTTATTTCGTCATGCCGCGCAAGAAGGCGCTGTGGGTGCCCAAGAGCTGGGCACGCTCCAACCACTGGCTGATGCGCAAGATGGTGGGCACCACTTTCGAGATTGAGGGCCTGGAAAACCTGCTGACAACAGGCTGCATCTTTGCCCCCAAGCATCAGTCCATCTGGGACACCTATGCGCTCCTGCCCTGGGTGGAGGATCCGGTCTATATCCTGAAGCGGGAGCTGACCTGGATCCCGCTGTTCGGCTGGTACCTGATGAAGCAGAACATGATCCCCGTCGACCGCAGCGCCCGCGGCAAGGTGATCGTGGAGATGATGCGCCGCACCCGGGAAGAAATGGACAATGGCCGCCAGCTGATCATCTATCCCGAAGGCACCCGCCGTCCGCCTGGCGCCGAGCCGCATTACCGCTACGGTATCGCCCGTATCTACCGCGACATGCAGGTGCCGGTGGTGCCGATTGCCATGCATCCCGGCCTGTTCTGGCCGCGCCGCAGCACCATGCGTTATCCCGGCCACTTCAAGGTCCGTATCCTGCCGCCGATCGAGCCGGGCCTTGACCCAGACGTGTTTTTTGCACGGCTGACGGAGACGCTGGAAAAGGCAAGCGACGACCTGCTGATCGAAACGATCGAGGCCAATCCGCATGTGCCGGTACCGCCGGAGGCTGCAAAGCGGCTTGCCGAGATCAGGGCTCAGGCCACCGCCTGAGGGTTTTTCGCTCTCACGGCTGCCGCAACACCCTCCAGCCAGGCATCGCGAATGCCCATCTCCTTGAGGTGTGCCACCGTATTGGCAACATAGGCTTCGTTCGGCCCAGACTGGCCGGCAGAAACCTGCACGATACGCGCGGCCTCCTCGACATCGAGGGCGCCGGCATATTGCGGATGGGCGCGGTCGACCACGTAGCCGATGGCGCGCACCTCACGCCCATCCTCCAGCGCCAGCCGCAGGTGGCGTTCCAGATAAACGTTCGTCACCAGCTCGCGTTTTCGCAAATAATCGAGAACCTCTTCGCGATCTTCGGCGTTCACCTTAAAGGCAGCTCCCCGGCAGGAGCCGCCCCGATCCAGCCCCAGCACCAGGCCCGGCCGTTCTGGCGTTCCGCGATGAACGAAGGAGCGGATGCACAGCGAGCGCCGGTACCCGAAGGCCCGCGCGCCCAAGCGCACTTGAAATTGAAAGCCCGGATTCCACATCAGGGAGCCGTAGCCAAAGACCCAAAATTCGTCCATATCCCACGCCAAAACCGCACGCACTCGAACGAGCACCATTGGAGATCATCATGGCAGCGTCAAGCCGAAGCGGCGTATCCGCGAAAATTTGGGGGCTTGCCGCCGCCATCGTGCTCGCCATCGCCGTCTATACCGGCGGCTGGTTTTACGCGGCCGCGTCGCTGAAGGCCAATACGCTGGCCATGCTCGGCAAGCAGCAGGAAAACAATGTCATCGCCGAATGCGTGGACGCGACCTATCGCGGTTATCCCTTCCGCATCGGGCTTTTCTGCTCGAAGGTGACGATCGACGACCGCACGAACGGTATTTCCGCAAGCGCCGGCGCGCTGCGTTCGGCAGCGCAGGTTTATCAGCCAAGCCATATCGTCTGGGAACTGGACGATCCTTCGGAAGTGCGCACCAGCCACGGCCTTTCTGTCTCCTCGCAGTGGAAGAACATGCAGTCGAGCCTCGTCACGGCGTCCGGCGGCGTGGAGCGCAGTTCCACCACAATTGATGGCCTCACCTCCGCCATCCTGTCATCACAGACGGGACAGGCCTTCGACCTCAAGGTCGAGCACACCGAAACGCATCTGCGCCAGAACGGTGCCGATCTCGATGCGGCGATGACGCTTCGCAACACCGACCTGACGGCCAAGGGCCTGCCCTCGCTCCTGCCACGCTTCACGGCCATTGCCGATATCACGCTTGCCGGTAAGGCAGGGCTTCTGGAAGGCCAGGACGAAACCGGCCTTTACGGCACCGCCGGCCAGATCCGCCAGCTTGGCATCGACCTCGGCGACGGCGAAATCCTCAGCATCAGCGGCCCGGTCTCCATCGACGCGGAAGGCCGCCTGTCGGGCAAGCTGCGGCTTGAGGTGGAAAAGATCGGCGCATGGCGCGACCGGCTGAAGACAAGCTTTCCGCAGATGGGCCGCACCATCGACACGGCATCGGGCATGCTCTCGGCGCTGACCGGCGGTGGTGACCGGGCAACGCTGGACCTCACGCTAAACCGCGGCAAGATCCTGGTCGGCGGTTTTATTCCGCTGGGCGAAATCCCGCCAATCTGAGGGTCGTCGGCGCGGCTCGGACCGGATCAGCTTTTGACATCGAGGGCGTGGCGGCCAAAGTCCGGCGCGTCCACGTCCTGGCCCGCTTCCACGATGGAGCGGCGAATGGTGCGGGTGCGCGAAAACAGCTCGAACAACTTGTCGCCCTCGCCCCAGCGGATCGCCCGCTGCAGGGAAGCGAGATCTTCCGAAAACCGCGCCAGCATTTCCAGGATCGCATCCTTGTTGTGCAGGCACACATCCCGCCACATGGTGGGATCAGAGGCAGCAAGGCGGGTAAAATCGCGAAAACCGGAGGCGGAATATTTGATGACTTCCGATTCCGTCACCGTTTCCAGATCGTCTGCCGTGCCGACGATGTTGTAGGCGATGATGTGCGGCAGGTGCGAGACGATGGCCAGCACCTTGTCATGGTGCTGCGGGTCCATCTCGTCGATGCGCGAACCGAGCGCAACCCAGAAGCCACGTAGGCGGCCAAGCGCCTCGGGATCGGTCTCCGGCAGCGGCGTCAAGATGCACCACCGCCCTCTGAAGAGGCCGGCGAACCCGGCATCAGGGCCGGATTTTTCCGTGCCTGCCAGCGGATGGCCGGCAATGAAATGGACGCCCTCGGGCACATGCGGCGCCATCTGCGCAATGACAGAAGCCTTGGTGGAGCCGACATCGGTCAGGATCGCACCGGGTTTGAGGTTCGGCGCGATCTGTTCGGCCACTGCCCCGGAGGAGCCAACCGGCACCGACACGATGACCAGATCCGCGCCCTTCACCGCCTCTGCGGCAGAGGCGACATAACGGTCGCCCAGCCCCAGTTCCTCGGCGCGCTTGAGCGTCGCCTCGCTGCGGGTGGAAATCACCAGTTCGCCGGCAATGCCAAGCTCCCTGATGTCGCGCGCGATGGAGGAACCGATCAGGCCGATGCCGATCAGCGTGATGCGATCAAACAGAATGCTCATGCCCGGCTCATGAACTCGCCGAGCGCTTCGATGACGCCGCGATTGGCCTCTTCGGAGCCCACCGTCATGCGCAGCGCATTGGGAAAGCCATAACCCTTGACGGCGCGCAGGATGAAGCCGCGGCTTGTCAGGAATTCATCGGCCTCCGGCGCGCGCTTGCCATCCACATCGGGGAAATGGATGAGGATGAAGTTGGTGACTGACGGCGTGACCGTGAGGCCCATCGTCGTGAACGCGTGGGTGAGCTTGTCGCGCCACAGCGTGTTGTGCTCGATGGCGCGGGCGATGAAATCCTGATCGCGCATGGCAACGCTTCCGGCAGCAATGGCCGGTGCATTAAGGTTGAACGGGCCGCGCACGCGGTTGAGCGCATCCAGAATATCGGCGGGGCCATACATCCAGCCGATGCGCAGGGCAGCCAGCCCATAAGCCTTGGAGAACGTGCGGCACATCACGACGTTCTGCCTCGACGAAATCAGCTCGATGCCGGCCTCGTAATCGTTCTCGCGCACATATTCGGCATAGGCGGCGTCCAGAACCAGAATGACGTTCTTCGGCAGGCCGGCGTGCAGGCGGCGGATTTCAGCCGCCGGCACATAGGTTCCTGTGGGATTGCCGGGATTGGCGATGAACACCAGCTTGGTGTTTGCCGTAACCGCCGCAAGGATCGCGTCTACATCAACGCGGCATTCCTGTTCCTTGACGGTAACAGGGGTCGCACCGGCGCCCATGATCTGGATCTTGTAGACGAGGAAACCGTGCTCGGTGATGATCGCCTCGTCGCCGGCGCCGAGATAGACGTGGCAGAGAAGGCCGAGCAATTCGTCCGAACCGTTGCCGCAGAGAATGTTTGCCGGATTAAGGCCGTGGGTCGCGGCAATCGCTGCACGCAGCTCATTGGCCTGTCCATCCGGGTAAAGCTCGAGGTGACCAGCGGACTGGCGAAATGCATCGATGGCCTTGGGGCTCGCACCCAGCGGCGTCTCATTGGACGACAGCTTGAAGACGCGCGCCACACCCGGCGCATGTTCCTTGCCCGGAACGTAAGCGGCGATATCCAGAATTCCAGGACGGGGAACGGGCTTCAGCACTGCGGTATCCATGGGGCAAGACCTTTGGGTAAAATCGACCCTTCGCCCTTAATCCCGCGACAGGCTTTTGTCGAGGGCGAACACGGGTTCGGCAGGCGTGCGGGTGGTCGGAACCCCTTGTCCCGCAAGCACTGGCACAAAAACCCGGCGCGAGGCGCGCGCTGCCACTGGCAGGCCCTGATAGAGCCGTTTCTGCGCTTCGAGAACGAGAACGCCGGAAAAGGCCGGCCACAGACGCCGCCCGATCCGCTCGAAACCATGGCGCAGCTTCAACACGGCGCGGATCTTGGAGGGTGGGAAAAACAGGGCTTCGGCGCTGGCGGCCGGCGTGAAATTCGTTTCGCGCAACAGATTTGTCAGCTGCCGACGCGAATAAGGGCGACCGGAGCCGAAGGGTGTGTGTTCCATGCGCGCCCAGACGCCGCGACGATTTGGCACAACGATGACGAGGCGCCCGCCCGGCGCCAGCACCCGCCAGAGTTCCTTCAGCGTCTCACGCGGATTTTCGGCAAATTCCAGCGAATGCACCATCAGCACCCGGTCGATGGAGCTATCGGGCAGCGGCAGTTCCTCCTCGAAAACGAGGGCTGTCGAGGACAGCTCGCCCACCGGCCAGTTCACCGCCCCCTGCCCTGCCGGCATGAAGGCGAAGGTGCGCTCGGTATCGGTGCGGAAACGATCGAGGTAGGGCACCGCATAACCGAGCCCGACCAGCCGCTCTTCCGGCAGCCGCGCCCACAGCGTCGAGAGCGCCATCGTGATCGAATGCTCGGCGAAATGGCCAAGCGGCGAATGGTAGAATTCTCTGAGGTCGACGATATCGGCGTGCATGGCGAAAAGCTATCAGAGGGTGGTTGGACTTCAAAGCCCGGGCCTCTACATTGTGCCGATACGGTTGATACACAATGGGCAATGATGATGAAAACTCTGGCGATTGAAGTGTTTATGTGTCGCAGCGACAATTTTGGCGTGCTGCTCCACGATCCGGAAAGCGGGCATACCGCCGCAATCGATGCGCCTGAGGAAAAGCCGATCGTAGAGGCTGCCGAGCGACGCGGCTGGAAGATCACCCATATCTTCACCACCCACCACCACACAGACCATGTGGAGGCAAACCTTGCGCTGAAGGAGCGTTACGGGCTGGAAATCATCGGCCCGGTCAACGAGGCTCTGGCCATTCCGGGCCTTGACCGCACCGTGGCCGATGGCGACGAATTCCTCTTCGGCGAGCATCCGGTGCGCGTCATCGAAACACCCGGCCATACCGCCGGGCACATCTGCTACCATTTCCCCGAGGACAAGATCCTGTTTGCCGCCGATACTCTGTTTGCACTCGGCTGCGGGCGCCTGTTCGAGCGCACGGCCAGCGACATGTGGCATTCTATGCAGAAACTGGCGGTGCTGCCGGATGAGACGGCGATCTATTTCGGCCATGAATATACGCTGTCGAACGCCCGCTTTGCCATCAGCATCGATCCCGACAACGAGGCGCTGCAACGGCGCGTGGCGCAGATCGAAGCACTGCGGGCAGAAGGTGGCTTCACCATTCCAACGATGATGGGGCTGGAGAAGGAAACCAATCCCTTCCTCCGTGTCGCCGATCCCGCCATTCGCCGCAACGTTTTGATGGAAGGCGCCAGCAACGAGGATGTGTTTGGCGAAATCCGCAAGCTTAAGGACAATTTCAAGTGACGGCAGACGAGATCATCGCAACGCTTGGCCTGCAGCCGCATCCGGAAGGCGGCTGTTACATCCAGACTTTTCGCGATGCAGACGGTCGCGATTCAGACGGTGATGCGCGCGGCCAGTCCACCGCGATCTATTACCTGCTGAAGGCCGGCGAGCGATCGCACTGGCACCGCGTGAAGGATGCGGCCGAGGTCTGGCATTTTTATGCCGGAAGCCCCCTTCGCCTGCGGCTGGCAAAAGAAGACGAGGTCGCGCGCGAAATTATTCTCGGCATCGATCTTCGAAACGGCGAACGGCCGCAAGCGGTCGTCGTCGCCGATGAATGGCAGTGCGCGGAAAGTCTCGGCGAGTTCACGCTGGTTGGCTGCACGGTGGCACCCGGTTTTGAATTTTCAAAGTTCGAGATGGCACCGCCCGACTGGGAACCCGGCAACTGATCGCATTTATTCCGCAGCGACGGCTTTGGGCGCCTTGCTGCGGAAAATCATTTCCTTTGCTGCCAGCACCGCGCCGCCAGTGATGAGCAGGCAGGCGAGCGCGATGCGAAGGCTCGGCTCGGCAAAACCGAACAGGGTGAGGATCAGCGTCGACAGAAGCGGTGCGGCATAACTTGCCGCGCCAAGGATCTGGATATCACCGGTCTTCACGCCGAAATCCCAGGCATAAAAAGCAGCGCCGACCGGCAACAAACCAAGGCCGACGATTGCAAGCCACTCCGTGCTGCTCTGCGGCCAGACAGTCACCTCAAGCCCGAGGTGGCAGACAAGTGACAGGAGCGAGGTCGCAAGGCAAAAGCCCGTCACCACATCCGTCGAGACCGCCTCAAAGCGACGCGTCAGCAGCGAATAACCGGACCAGGTGAAGGCGCAGAGGAAGGCTGCGCCATAACCGAGAAGATAGGCACCATCAAAGGCGATGCCGGCCCGCGAGATGATCGCAAAGGTTCCACCGAGCCCGCCGAGCGCCCCTGCCACATGATACCAGCGCAGCCGCTCTCCCGGCAGAAGCGCCGAACCGACCACGATGAACAGCGGCCAGAGATAGGCGATCAGCCCTGCCTCGACGGCCGGCGCGTTGCGAAGTGCTGTGAAATACAAAAAATGATAACCGAACAGCCCACCGATGCCGATCAGCCAGACCTTGGCCGGCTGCTTCAGAAGCGCCAGCCGCTTCGGTCGAGCGATCAACGAAAGGACACCCGGAAGGCTGCCAATGGCAAAGGTGATGGCCGACAACTGGAAGGGCGGCATGGTGCCGGAGGCGGCCGTCAGCAGCGCCAGCAATGACCACATCAGGATGGCCGTAAAGCCGATCAGCGTGCCCTTGACCTTCACGATCCGCCCCCTTCGCTCTCAACGGGGACCACAGCATTTGCCGATCAGCCGCCGTATTTCACTGCCGTCACATAGACATCGCCCACCCGCGTTGGAATGCGGGCATAGACAGGAGCATATACATTGACGTTTGCCGCCTTGGCAAACCACACTTCCATGCGCGCCGATTTCAAGAACTCGATATCGCTGCGGCCCTTGCGGAAGCCGGATTTCGGCACGTATCGCACCTCGCAGACAACGGCCTCCCCCTTGAAGCCATCGGTGGAGAAGGGCTTGGTGCCCTTGTTCGACAACACGAGATCCATGCGTGACTCGCCGTCATAGATCGGCAGCCGGCTGGGGCACACCTGCGCACCCTCCGGAAAGATCAGGCCCGATAGCGGATCGAGCACCGAGCGCAGGTCGCCGTCGCTGACGGGCACCCAGCTTGGCGGGCGTGGCTTCGGCTCCGGCTTGATTGTGGTGGAGACGACGTTTCCATTGCGATAGCTGATGTCGTAACGACGGGTCTTCTTGTCCTGCGTGTAGACGAGCGAATAGCTGTTGGCCTGGAGGGTCTTGCCGCGGATCGCGCCGTTGACGTTGGTATCGGCGGAGATGCGACTGAACAGGCTGACGATGCCCGATGACTGGAACGAACCGGTGATCTTGTAATCACTGCTGCCGAATTCACTGGCGAAAGAGGCACGCGCAATCGGCAGCACGCCGAGGGAAATATTATATTCGCTCAGGTGGCGGATACCAGCCGGCACCGCAGGCGTGGCCGAGAACCCGATAAGAGCTGCAAACAGGACGACGGGACGGCTCCGGCGGAGCATGGATTTCCCCTGGGATTGGAGTGGAGACCAATGGTTATAGACTGCGCACTGTGGCAACAAAATAGCAAGATCCCCAGACAGATCGGCGGAATCTCTTGAGAGCGGTGATGTTTGGCTTGACGCGCGCGGCCCCACTGACTATAGAACCGCAACTTTCCAATCATGACCAGTTGGATCGGCAGGCTGGGCTTTGCCCGAGACCCCGTTCAATTGCTAAGAAGAACAAAGGTGTACACATGTCCCGTATGTGCGAATTGACCGGCAAGGGCGTCCAGTCGGGCAACAATGTCAGCCACGCAAACAACAAGACGAAGCGTCGGTTCCTTCCGAACCTGTGCCACGTCACGCTGATTTCCGATTCGCTCGGCCAGCGTTACCGTCTGCGCGTTTCGGCGCACGCCCTGCGCTCCGTCGAACATCGCGGCGGCCTCGATGCCTTCCTTCTGAAGGCCAGCGAGAGCGACCTGTCGATGCGCGCCCGCCTGCTGCGCCGCCAGATTGCCAAGAAGACCGCTGAAGCTGCAGCAACTGCTGCCTAAGCTCTTCTAGCCCATCATCGATTTCAGTGAAGGCTTGACGGTTTTGCCGTTCAAGCCTTTTCTGTTGGCTTCCGTTTCCTCTTGCTGGTGGCATCACCCAGGGTAAAAAAATGCTCATTTTGCGCACGACCATCCTCTACGTGGCTCTCATGACGCTGGTCGTCGTGGCGTCCAATTTTCTCGTCCAGTTTCCCGTTCTGGGCTCGATTGCCGGCATCCAGCTGAGCGATCTGCTGACATGGGGCGCCTTCATCTATCCGGCAGCCTTTCTGGTGACCGATCTGACAAACCGCCAGTTCGGGCCAAAAATCGCCCGGCGCGTTGTGTTTGTCGGCTTCCTCGTCGGCGTGACCATTTCCCTTTACACCTCGATGCCACGCATTGCGATGGCGTCGGGCACCGCCTATCTCGTCGGCCAGCTTGTGGATATCTCCGTGTTCAACACGCTTCGCCGGCAGAGCTGGTGGCGCGCGCCGCTCGCTGGCTCGCTGTTCGGTTCGGCACTCGATACGGTGATCTTCTTCTCACTGTCCTTTGCACCGGCCTTTGCTTTCCTCGGCGCCAACGATGATTTCGCCATCGGCGCCGCCCCGATCCTCGGTGTCTTTGCCACCGAAGCGCCGCGCTGGATCTCCTGGGCCATCGGCGATTTCACCGTGAAGATCATCGTCGGCCTCGTCATGCTGCTCCCCTACGGCGCGCTGATGAGCGTGGTAAAGCCGATGCCGCCGGCCAAGGCTGCCTGACGAGCCTGAAGAGCTTGGTCAGCCGTTCAGGCGGCTACCCTTGACGACCGGATTGTCCAGAACCTCTTCCACCAGATCCTCGACGGGACGGGCAGAATCAAGCCGCAGCACGGGTGCGGACTGGGTCACAAGCCACGCCTCATGCGCGGAAAGGCTACGCTGCTCCGGCCCCGCCGTGTCATAACTTGCGGCCCAGTCGAGAAATTTGGCGCTGGTCTCTGCCATATCGCCGCCCGGCAGGATGCGCGCGCCATAGCGCTCCGTCTCCCGCCTCCTGATGCGCTCCATGCGCAAGGCGGGATCGATTGTCAGAAAAACGATCAGGTCGTAGAGCGGTTCGAGCGGCGTTCCCCATTTGAGTGCAGAACCGGTAAGCACCCACCCTTGCGGGGGCCGCGACATTTCCGCCTGCACAAGGTCCAGCCTTTCGGACACGGTCCGCAGCGTAGTATAGGGCGGATCGGTCGGCATCCAGAAAAAGTCGTCGGTATCGAGGTGGGGAATGGCAAGCCGGGCGCCGAGGTGGTGCCCAAGCGTGGTGGTGCCGGAACCGGATGCACCCATGACATGGATCCGCAGCATCGTGGTCCTCCATCCGGACGTGTTATTCGATCAGCCTGAACTCCAGCATCAGGTTGCGCTGGAGGAACGAGTCGTTGTCATCCGATACGAGGATGACATGGGCATGACCATCGGGCCCCACCGTCACATCAATCCCCTCCATATTGTCGATCTCGAACCCCATATCGGCCTCGATGAGGACCGGCCCGTCGACCACGGCGCCAGGCTTCAGCGTGTCTCCGGCGATACGGCGAATGCGCATGCCGACGCCGCCGAGCACACTGAAACGGCGCTCCAGCAGCAAGAGGTCGCCATTGGGCAGAAAGGCGCCATCCGTCACATTGAACGGGTCGTTGCGCACCACCTTGAACTGGCCCTTCAAGGGGCCCTCCAGAATGGCGGCAAAGAGATTGCCCTGTGTATCCACGCTCTGTTCTGCAATGGTGAGCACCGCGCCCTCCAGGGCACTGCCGAGCGGTGCGACGACCACCGTCTCAAGGCTGCCATTGCTGCGCAATTCCCGCTTTGGAATGAGGATATCGAGGCTGCGCTCTGGCTTTGCATGCTCAAAACCCGGATCGGGATAGACGTCCACCCGGTGGCTGCGCTCGAAGCTGACGATCGCCTGCCCCGGCCGTAGCGCCAGACCCTCCGCATCGATATCGCCCTTGAGGCGCGGTTCCTGTCCGCGTGCGTCCCGCATCGGCGTGACGACTGTATCGTCGAGACCCGCCAGACGCCCCTCAGCATCGCGCACCAGGCGTCCGGTCAGCCAGTGACCGGTATCCAGCACCGAGACGAAATGCACGCCATCGGCCCGTAGGCGAAAACTGGAGAGCGAGCCGAACAAAGGTTCGCGCGAGGTGAATTGAAGACCGCCCAGAAATTCCAACGCACCAAAGCGCGTCTCCCCGGAGCCCGGCTTGAAGGCCGTGATGGGTTTTGCCACCACCGGTGCCGGTAGGCTCTGGGACGTGACGGACGGAGCAGCACTGGGGGCCGGCGCAAAATACGCACAGACCGTTGCACACAGGCAGAAGGCACGAAGCGTGCGGCGTAAGATCATCCGGACGGCTAGCTGGCGCGGCGCGTACGGCCACCGGGGCCGCCGGCTGCCTTCTCGTCAAACAGCGAGGCCAGCTGTTCCGTCATGGCACCTGCCAGCTCGTCTGCATCCACGATGGTCACGGCGCGGCGATAATAACGCGTCACATCATGGCCGATGCCGATGGCCAGAAGCTCGATCGGCGAGCGGTTCTCGATCTGGTCGATCACGGCGCGCAGGTGGCGCTCAAGATAATTGCCGGGGTTTACCGAAAGTGTCGAATCATCGACCGGGGCACCGTCGGAGATCATCATCATGATCTTGCGCTGCTCGGGGCGGGCGATCAGGCGGTTATGCGCCCACATCAGCGCTTCGCCGTCGATGTTTTCCTTGAGCAGGCCTTCCCGCATCATCAGGCCGAGATTGCGGCGCGAACGGCGCCAGGGCGCATCGGCAGACTTGTAGACGATATGGCGCAGGTCATTGAGGCGGCCGGGCGTCGGCGGCTTGCCACCCGCCAGCCACTGCTCGCGGCTCTGGCCACCCTTCCACGCCTTGGTGGTGAAGCCGAGGATTTCCACCTTCACGCCGCAGCGTTCCAGCGTGCGGGCCAAAATATCGGCGCAGGTGGCGGCAACCGTGATCGGCCGGCCGCGCATCGAGCCAGAATTGTCGATGACCAGCGACACGACGGTATCGCGGAACTGCGTATCGCGCTCGCGCTTGAACGACAAAGGCTGCATGGGATCGATGACGAGGCGCACGAGGCGGGCCGGATCGAGATACCCTTCCTCGAGATCGAAATCCCAGGACCGGTTCTGCTGCGCCATCAGCCGGCGCTGGAGACGGTTTGCGAGGCGCCCGACGGCACCCTGCAGATGCGCCAGCTGCTTGTCGAGAAAGGCGCGCAGACGGTCGAGTTCGGCCTCGTCGCACAGCTCTTCGGCCAGAATCTCCTCATCGAATTCCTGCGTGAAGATATGGTAATCCACCTTCTCGTTGAAATCATCGAAGGGCATGTTGGGGCGGCGGGTTTCGCCTGGTGTTTCGGACTGGTCGTCGTCATCGTCAGACATTTCGTCATCAGACATCTCGGCGCCGTCCATCTCGCCATCATCAAGCTGCTCTTCGGCGGCCTGGCTTTCTTCGGCGGGTGCGGCATCAGAGCCCGCTTCCTCGTCGACCTCTTCGTTTTCGGTCTCGTTGCTGCGCGGCTGCTCTTCCTCGTTCTCGTTTTCCATCTCCTCCGTCTGGCTTTCGTCGTCGCCATAATCCTCCGCCATCTGCATGGAGGAGAGCATGTGCCGCACGAGCTTGCCGAAGGCTTGCTGGTCTTCGATCACGGTCTTCAGGTTGTCGAGGTCGCCGGCCGTCTTCTCCTCGAAGAAGGGCCGCCAGAGATCGAGCACCTTGCCGGCGCTGGCCGGTGGTTTTTCGCCGGTCAGCTTTTCGCGCACCAGCATGGCCATGGCCTCGCCGATCGGCGCATCTTCCTGCCGCTCGACGCCGGAAAAATTCGCCTTGGCATATTTTTCCGTGTTCATGGTCGAAATATTGGTGGCAACGCCGGCCATGCGAATGGAGCCGAGCGATTCCACCCGCGCCTGCTCCACCGCATCGAAGACGGCGCGGGCATCGGTGCCCTGCGGCGCCATCGTCGCGTGGATGTTGCTGTCATGGCAGGCAAGCCGAAGCGCCATGGAATCACCGAGCCCGCGGGTCACCGCAAGCTCGTAAGCCGTTGGGCGCTTGGAGATTTCCGGCAGGCGAATGCGTTCGCCCGCCATGCCCGGCCGCTCGTTGGCGAAGGAGACCTCCACCTCGGCGCTGCCGGCAATCGAGCGCACGCATCCGGTAATGGCCCGGCGCAACGGCTCGGTGTCCACCGGTGTGCCAGCCTTTGCTGTGGAATTGTCGCCGCGCCCTGCCATATCGCTTATCCTGTCCGTCTGCCGTCCTGCCTCAGGCGCCGAGAACCATGTTCACGGCGCTTTCCTTCAGCTCGACGCCGAAGGCGCGCTGGTAATGTTCGGCCACCAGCGTGCGTTCCAACTCGTCGCACTTGTTGAGGAAGGTGATGCGGAAGGCAAAGGCGACATCGCCGAAGATTTCCGCATTTTCCGCCCAGGTGATGACCGTACGCGGGCTCATGACAGTCGACAGGTCGCCGTTGACGAAGGCCGAGCGCGTCATGTCGGCGACGCGCACCATCTTCGACACGGTCTCGCGGCCTTCGGCCGTCTTGCCGAAGCTCTTGACCTTGGCGGCGACGATATCGACTTCCTTCTGGTGCGGCAGGTAGTTCAGCGTCGTGACGATGGACCAGCGGTCCATCTGCGCCTGGTTGATCTGCTGCGTGCCGTGGTAGAGGCCGGTCGTATCACCGAGACCGACCGTGTTTGCCGTTGCAAACAGACGGAAGGCCGGGTGAGGACGAATGACGCGGCTCTGGTCGAGAAGCGTCAGGCGACCAGAGGATTCTAGAACGCGCTGGATGACGAACATCACGTCCGGGCGGCCGGCATCGTATTCGTCAAAAACGAGCGCGACATTGTGCTGGTAGGCCCAGGGCAGGATGCCGTCCTTGAATTCGGTGACCTGCTTGCCTTCTTTGAGGACGATGGCGTCCTTGCCGACGAGATCGATACGGCTGACATGGCTGTCGAGGTTGATGCGCACGCAGGGCCAGTTGAGGCGGGCGGCGACCTGCTCGATATGCGTCGATTTGCCCGTGCCGTGAAAACCGGACACCATGACGCGGCGGTTGTGGGCAAAGCCCGCCAGGATCGCAAGCGTCGTGTCCCGGTCGAACAAATAGTCCGGGTCAAGCTCGGGAACGTAGGGGTCGCTATTGGTATAGGCCGGCACGCGCAGGTCCGAATCGATGCCGAAGGCATCCCGAACGGAAACGGTCGTGTCGGGCAGGTTGGAAATATCAAGATCGATTTTGCTCATCACCACTCCATGCCGCACCTCTCCCGGTCCGGCCGCAATTCTTGCTGCCATGAAAGGCAACGACTTAGCAGAAACCTGCCTGCTTTAACAATTGGTAGGCCTGTATCACGGCGCGAAAACGTTCTTCCGAACCACGATCGCCGCCATTGGCATCCGGGTGATGTTTCTTCACCAGTTCCTTGTAGCGGCTCTTGATTTCAGCCGCCGTGGCCCCTGCGGTCAAGCCCATTGTTTCGAAAGCCTTGCCTTCCAGCGTCTTTAGTTTGCGCACCACCGGCTGGGCCTGCGCATTGGCGCGCCCCTCCTTCACGAAACCGAAGGGATCCTTCACCCGGTTGAAGCTGGCAGCCGAGCCCGAGCGCATGGTCTGCTGCAGGGGCGCGTCCTTGGCCGACTTGTTGACGCCGACCGTCCAGGTGGGGCGATGACCGGTGATCGCCTCCTTCTGGTAACGGGCGATCTCGCTGTCGGAGAGGCCGGAGAAATAATTGTAGCCCTTGTTGTATTCCTTCACATGCTCAAAACAGAACAGGAAGAACTGGCCTTCGGCATTGCGGCCCACGGGGGCGCGATGGGCCCCCGGTTTTTCACAACCGTCCCACTGGCACGTCGGGGCCTCAGGAACTGTGTCCTGCTCCCTTTTCCGGCGCGTCCGGATACGGTCAAAGTATTTGGAATCCAATTTCATGTAAGCCCATTATGGGGTGCCGGAAGAGGCAGGACAAGAATTGACAAAGCGGTTTGTTACTGGTTTCTGGGACGCCCTCCGCGACAGCCCCAGGAACCCTGAAAATGTCCGTTCGTTCCCGTATTGAAGCCACACTGTCCCATCATCTCGCGCCTGAAAGGCTGGAGGTGATCGATGAAAGCCACCATCATGCCGGCCATCAGCCGGATATTACCGGCACCGGAGAAAGTCATATGCGGGTTCGTGTCGTCTCTGAAAGCTTTTCGGGCCTCACACGGCTGCAGCGTCACCGGATGGTGAACGATCTTCTGAAACCGGAACTGGATGCGGGCCTGCATGCGCTGGCCGTCGAGGCGGCGGCCCCCGGCGAACCCACCCGCTGGTAATCAGCCCTTGAGCGGCAGATCTTCGGCCGGGCGGATGCGCAGCTTGGTGATGCGGTTCTTCTCCCGCTTCATCACGATGAAGCGCTTGCCATAAAAGGTAAACGCCTGGCGCTCCTGCGGGATGAGCTTTGACTCGTGAATAACGAGGCCGGCAATCGTGGTTGCCTCCTCGTCCGGCAACGTCCAGTCGAGCGCACGGTTCAAGTCACGGATCGGCACCGAACCATCAACCACGATCGAGCCATCCGCCTCCTGGCGCACGCCCTGGATTTCCAGATCGTGTTCGTCAGCGATATCTCCGACGATTTCCTCGAGAATGTCCTCGAGCGTCACGATGCCCTGCACCTCGCCATATTCATCCACCACCACGGCAAAATGCATCTTGCGGCGCAGGAAGGCGTTGAGCTGGTCCTTGAGGCTCGTCGTATCCGGCACAAACCACGGTTTTTGCGCGATTTTGACGATATCGAGATCGCGCGGTTCCATGTCCGGTTCGGCCAGCGCCCGCAACAGATCCTTGGCATGCACGATGCCGATGATGTTTTCCGTCGTGTTGCGCCAGAGCGGCATGCGGGTGAACGGGCTTTCCAGCACCGCGCGCACCACAGCTTCCGGCGAATCGTCGGCATTGATCGCCCGCATCACAGTGCGGTGCTTCATCACGTCGGAGACTTCCAGCTCCTCAAGATCCAGAAGCCCACCCAGCCGGTCACGGTCTGCCTTGATGAAGGAACCTTCGCGGTGGAGGAGATCGAGCGCCCCACGCAACTCCTCATGCGCCGACAGCATCGACGTTCCCTCGGACAGGTTGATGCCGAAGATCGACAGGATGAAGCGCACCACGGCATTAACGCCGCTCGACAAGGGACCTGCAATTCCCACGAACACCCGCACGACAGGTGCGACAAACATGGCAAAGCGGTCAGGTGCTGAAATCGCCCAGCTTTTCGGCAGAACTTCGGAAAAAACCACCAGCAGCACGGTCATCACCACCGTGGCCATGGCAACACCCGTCTGGCCGAACAGGCCGAGGAAGAGACTGGTGGTCAGGGACGACGCAAGGATGTTGACGAGGTTGTTGCCGATGAGCAGCGCACCGATCAGCCGGTCGCGCCGCTCGATCAGCCGCCCGACAAGGCCCGCCCGCTCATCGCCCTGCGCATGCAGCGTGTGCATGCGCGCCCGCGAGGCCGCCGTCAGTGCCGTTTCCGAGCCGGAAAAGAAGGCCGACAGCGCGATCAGCAGAAGCACCGACAGCAGCGTCAGCCAGTAATCGGATAGAAAAACCAGAATCTCCTGCATCACCCCTGCCGCGTTTCTTCAAGGAAGGACAGAACCTCCGAGGCCGGCACATCATCTGCCACAAAGGACTGGCCGATGCCGCGGGTCAGGATGAAGGTGAGCTTTCCGCTTTTGACCTTCTTGTCCTGGGCGATGGCGTTCATCAGAACCTCGCTCGGCGGCAGTTCGCCGGGAATATCCGAGACTTCCGTCGGAAGGCCAACCAGTTTCAGATGGCGCTCGACGCGCTTGGCGTCGTCCGGGCTTGCAAGGTTCATGCGGGCAGAAAAACGGTATGCCATCAGCATGCCGATCGACACCCCTTCGCCATGGACAAGACGGCTGCTGTCATAGCGGGTGGCAGCTTCCAGCGCATGGCCAAACGTGTGGCCGAGATTGAGCAGCGCGCGGCGACCCGTCTCGCGCTCATCCTCCACCACCACATCGGCCTTCGCCTGACAGCTGAGCGCAATCGCCTCGGCACGCGCAGGTCCGCCGGCAAACACGTCCGTCCAGTTGTTTTCCAGCCACTCGAAAAATTCCGGCTTGTCGATCAGGCCATATTTCGCGACTTCCGCGTAACCGGCGCGAAATTCCCGTTTGCTCAAGGTGTCGAGGGCGGACGTGTCGGACAGGACAAGATCCGGCTGGTGGAAGACGCCGAGCAGGTTCTTGCCGTGGCGGCTGTTGATGCCGGTCTTGCCGCCGACGGACGAATCCACCTGCGACAAAAGCGAGGTCGGGATCTGCACGAAACGCACGCCGCGGCGCACGATGCCGGCGGCAAAGCCCGCGAGATCGCCGATAACACCGCCGCCGAGTGCAATGATGCAATCGTTGCGTTCGATGCGGGCGGCGAGCGCCATGTCGCAGACGGCGGCCAGCGGCTCCAGGCTCTTGGTCTTTTCGCCGGCCGGCAGCGTCAGCGACACGGCCTCGATGCCATCCGTCTGCAGGCTGTCCATCAGCTGTTCGAGGTAAAGCGGGGCGACATGTTCGTCGGTGACGATGGCCGCACGGCGACCTTTGAGGCGGGCGGTGATTTCTCCACCGGCATGGGAGATGAGGTCCGGCCCGATCAGGATATCATAGGCGCGGTCGCCCAGCGGCACATGCACCAGACGTTCGTCGCTGCGGGAGTGTTGCATGTTCATTCCTTGTCGCTCTCCTTCGCCAGCGCGGCGATGGCGGCCAGCACCTCGTTTGCCATGGCCTCCTTGCGCACGTCACGCGATTCGACGGTCATGTCGGCTTGCGCATAGATCGGGTAACGCTGGTGCATGAGGTTTGCGAGCGTCTGCTTCGGGTTTTCGGTTTTCAGGAGCGGCCGGTTGTCGCGTTTGTTGACGCGTTCCCAGAGGATGTCCAGCTCGGCGCGCAACCACAAAGACAGGCCGCCCTCATGGATCGCTGCGCGCGTGCGATCGTTGATGAAGGCCCCGCCACCGGTGGAGACGACGCGCGGCCCGCCCTTCAGCAGGCGTTCGACCACCCGCGTTTCCAGTGCCCGGAACTCTTCCTCGCCGTAGGTTACAAACAGTTCGGGGATGGTCATGCGCGAGACACGCTCGATCTCGGCGTCGGTATCGATGAAGGGCATCGCCATCTGCTGGGCCACGATGCGGCCAACGGCGGATTTGCCAGCCCCCATCAGGCCGACGAAAATCAGGTTGCGGCCGCCGAGGGCAGCACGCGCCCGCTCGGCGAGCGTTGTCGCCACTGTCTGGTGTGTCACAAGATCGGGCATCGCGGTCTCAACACTGTCCTCTCGCGCTCCTGTATGCGAACCCTATCGACAAATGGCGCCGCAGCGTCAAGCGGAAGACACCGGAAACATGGTCACCTGCCCTGGGTTCTTGCGCTTGTCCTGCGCTTTCCCCATAAGATGGGCCGAATTGATGCGGAGCAACCGATGCCAACTCTCTTTCGTTTTCTGTTCATCATCGCCGTGATTTGCGGACTGATCTACGGAAGCATGGTGGCACTGGTCTATCTGGTGGAACCCCGCGAGCGGGACGTGACGGTGCGTGTTCCCTCCGAGCGCCTCAACCCGCCGCAACCTTGAAGGACAAGGCCTGATGGCCGATCTCTCCCGCGCCCATGCGGAAGCCTTTCTGGAGATGATGAGCGCCGAGCGGGGTGCGGCTGAAAACACGCTTGCCTCCTACCAGCGTGATCTCGACGATCTCTACAGCTTTCTGGCGGCCCGCAAGACGAGCCTGCTTGCCGCAACGACCACCGATCTCACCGATTATCTGGCACATCTGACGGCGCAGGGTTTTGCCGCCTCCTCGCAAGCGCGCCGGCTGTCGGCCATGCGGCAGTTCTACAAGTTTCTTTATGCCGAGGACCTGCGCGGCGACGATCCAACATCCATTCTAGACGCGCCGAAAAAAGCCCGGCCGCTGCCGAAGACGCTGAGTGAAGCGGATGTGAGCAAGCTTCTGGCGCAGGCCACAGAAGAAGCGGCAAGCCCGGAGCCGGGGGCTGTCGGGCGTGTGCGCATGCTGGCCCTTCTCGAACTGCTCTATGCCACCGGCATGCGGGTGAGCGAGCTTGTATCACTGCCCGCCAAGGTGCTGGATCATGAAGGCCGCTTCCTGATGATCCGTGGCAAAGGCAACAAGGAGCGGCTGGTGCCTTTGTCGCGCTCGGCCATTTCGGCGCTTGCGCTCTATCGGCAGACCCGCGCCGGCGCTGGCGAAGACGAAAAACACGCCGACAGTGCCTGGCTTTTTCCCTCCAGCGGAAAACAGGGTTTTTTGCCGCGCCAGGTGTTTGCGCGCGAGCTGAAGGGGCTTGCCTCGCGCGCCGGTATTCGGGTCGCTGCCATCTCGCCGCATGTTCTGCGCCATGCCTTTGCCAGCCACCTCTTACAGAACGGTGCGGATCTGCGCGTCGTGCAGGAACTGCTGGGCCATTCGGACATTTCCACAACACAAATCTATACACATGTGCTGGAGGAAAGGCTGAGAGACGTGGTGGAAATGCATCACCCTCTTGCAAAAAGCAGCAAAAACCCTGATTAGAGCGCGTGCGGGAGGGCGGCCATACCGCCAACACGATCGGAAAACGGAGCTCATGCAGACCTATCTCGACTTCGAAAAGCCAATCTCCGACCTCGAGGGCAAGATCCACGAGTTGAAGAAACTCGCGACGGAAGATGAGAGCATCGATACCTCCGACGAAATCCAGCGTCTGGAAGTGCGCGTGCGCGAGGCGATGCTGGACATCTATTCAAAGCTCAACGCCTGGCAGAAGACGCAGGTGGCGCGCCATCCGCAGCGCCCGCACTTCATCGATTACCAGAAGCGCCTGTTTACCGATTTCACGCCGCTGGCCGGCGACCGCTCGTTCGGCGAAGATGCTGCCATCCAGGCCGGCCTTGCGCGTTTCCGCGGCCAGCCGGTGGCCGTCGTCGGCCAGGAAAAGGGCAACGACACCAAGTCGCGCATCAAGCACAATTTCGGCAGCCCGCGCCCGGAAGGTTATCGCAAGGCCATCCGCGTGATGGAAATGGCCGACCGTTTTGGCCTGCCGGTCATTTCGCTCGTTGATACCGCCGGCGCCTATCCCGGCGTTGGTGCCGAAGAGCGTGGCCAGGCGGAAGCCATTGCCCGCTCCACCGAGACCTGCCTTGGCCTGCGTGTGCCGATGGTGTCCATCGTCATCGGCGAAGGCGGTTCCGGCGGCGCGATTGCCATTGCGACCGGCAACAAGGTGTTCATGCTGGAACACGCCATCTATTCGGTCATCTCGCCGGAAGGTGCCGCGTCCATCCTGTGGCGCGATTCGACGCGTGCCCGGGAAGCTGCGACCAATATGAAGATTACCGCGGAAGACCTGAAGGGTCTTGGCGTCATCGACGGCATCATTGCCGAACCGCTCGGCGGCGCGCATCGCGAGCCGGAAACAGTGATCGACGCCACTGGTGCGCTGCTCGAAAGCACGCTGCAGGAGCTTGGGCAACTGTCTCCGGACGACGTGCGCAAGGCCCGCCGGCAGAAATTTCTGGAAATCGGCCGCAATCTCTGATCAACTGTCGCTTCGGGTGGGGTCGCGATCAGGCCTCCCCTCACGATTTCGTGCAGGCCGTCCGACCTCGGCGCTTAAGATTCTGTAAAGCCTACCGCTTTATTACGGTGATAGACTGATGCCAGCTGGATCAACATAGGTGTTGATCTTTAAACGTGATTGTCCCGATGCGCTTGAAAAACATCGCCTACATTCTGCTGATGGCAACCGCTCTTGCCGGGTGCAACGATGCCCTCGATACGGCTACGATCGACCTGTCCAAGGTGAAGAACAAGGTCGAACAGCCTCTGCCGGACCGTATTCTGACGGAAATGCAGAAGAAGGACATGCCGCGCAATTCGCCGATCATGATTCGCGTCTTCAAGGAAGAAGGCGTGATGGAGATCTGGAAGGCGAAGGCGGACAACCGCTTCGACAAGATTGCCGAATACCAGATCTGCGCCTGGTCGGGCAAACTCGGCCCCAAGGTGAAGGAAGGCGACCGCCAGGCACCGGAAGGTTTTTATAACCTGACGCCGGCGCATCTGAACCCGAATTCCAAATATTACCTCGCCATCAACACCGGCTTCCCGAACCGTTATGACGCCGCCAACGGCCGCTCCGGTTCTAACCTGATGATCCACGGTGCCTGCTCGTCATCCGGCTGCTATTCGATGACGGACGAGCAGATCCTGGAGATCTACGCCTTTGCGCGTGACGCCTTCAAGGGCGGCCAGTCCACCGTTCAGCTGCAGGCGCTGCCGTTCCGCATGACGGCGGAAAACATGGCGCGCCACCGCAACAGCGAAAACATTGCCTTCTGGACCATGCTGAAGGCCGGCTACGACAATTTCGAAGTGACCAAGCGCCCGCCCGAGGTGAATGTCTGCGAGAAAAAATACGTCTTCAACCAGCAGCTCTCCGGCACGCCGTCTCCCGCTTCTGCCTGCCCGCCGATGACGACACCACCGGCCCTTGCGGCCTCCCTTGCCACCTATGACAAGGACTACAAGCTCGCTTATACCAAGGCCGTCGACAAGCTGGATGGCAAGGTGTGGTACGAGCCGACCGAGGCTGAGCGCAAGGCGATCGTTGCCGACAAGCGCAAGGGCCGCGATATCGCCTATGCGCCGACGGGTTCGTCGCTGCAGGCCGGCAAGCTGCTGAAGCAGGAAGAATTCGAAGCGCTGATGGCGCAGCGCCTCAACAAGGCGGCAAAGCCGGCGGGCACCAGGCTTGCCTCGGCAAGCGCCAATCCGGCGGCATCCGGTGCTGCGGCAAAGCAGGATCGCCTGTCTGCCGGCGGCACGCAGACGGCAGCCGTTCAGCCGGGCGGCCGCAGCAGCATGTCCGTGACAACAGCGATGAACGCCGGAAGCGCTGGCGCGCCGCATACGACATTCATAGCCCCGACAACGACCGGCGCCATTCCGGTGCCTGCCCCGAACCCGCTGGCCTACGCCTCCGTGCAGACGGTTCAGGATCCGGCAACGGACGAGAAGAAAAAGCCATTCTGGAAATTGTGGTAGGGCGCCCGATGCCCGAACTGGTCTACGATCTCATCTACGATCTAAAGGGGCTTAAATGCCCCTTGCCTGTTTTAAAGACCCGGCGAAAGCTGAACCGGCTTCCCGTTGGATCCGTGCTCACCGTGGACACCACCGATCCGCTTGCCGGCATCGACATTCCCCACTTCTGCCGCGAGGATGGCCACACGCTTCTGTCTCAGGAAAAGACGGCGGACGGCCACCGTTTTCGCATCCGCAAGGATATGGCCACGGCCATCAGCGAGCCCGCGGCCCTCTGACGGCGCGCGCTAAAAACCTCAGAAGCGAAAACCCGGCACCGCCAGCGGATTGTCTTCGAGCGCTGCCCGGTCCGGCCGATCAATGCGCGGCTCGCCGGTGAAAGCGGCAAACAGGTCCGTGACGAACTCCTCATCCAGCCCTTGCGTGATGAGGACCATCCGCGTGCGCCGCTCGCTGCCTTCGGGCCAGGCCTTTAGCCGCTCCGGCGGATGAAAAATGCTCTGCACGCCATGCAGCACCAGCGGCCGGTCGGGATTGTCCGAAAGCTGAACGATCGCCTTCATGCGCAGCAGTTTTTCGCCATGCGCCGAGCGCAAAAGGTCGATGAACATGTCGAGCGCCATCGGATCGATTGGGCGATCATGCAGGAGCGAGAAGGAGCGGATATCGGCGCCGTGGCGGTTCACATCATGATGGGCGTGATGGTGGTGATGCTCCTCATGATCATGGTCGCCATGGTGGTGATCGTGATCATCGTGATCATCGTGATCATCGTGATGATCGTGATGATCGTGATCATGGTGGTGGTGATCGTCGTGATGATGGTGCGCATCCAGCGCCTGCTCCTCGCTCAGCCAGCGCCCGACATCGGCGATCTTGGTGTCGGGATCGTAGAGGCCGTTGACCAGAAGTGCCGCCCCGCCGGCTTCCGTGCTGTCGCCATCCACCCGCCTTGCACGCGGATTGAGCGTGTGGAGGCGCTCCATCAGGGCCGAGACCGCCTCTTTTCCGGCAAGCGTCTGTTTCGACAGGACGAGCCGATCGGCCACCGCCACCTGCTTCAGGGCTTCCGGGTGGCGCGCAAGCGTCGAGAGGCCATGCACGGCATCCACCACCGTTATGACGCCGTCCAGCGTATAACTCTGCGCAATCACCGGATTGCCCATCACGGCCTGCATGACAGGGGCCGGATCGGCAAGGCCGGTCGTCTCGATCACCACCCGACGGATCGGCTTCAGCCGGCCGGTCTGGATCTGGTCGACGAGAGAGGCGAGCGTTTCCACCAGTTCACCGCGCACCGTGCAGCAAAGGCAGCCATTGGACAGTTCCAAGAGCGTATCGCCGGAGGTTTCGACGAGGAAATTGTCGATGCCGACCTCGCCGAATTCGTTGATGATGACGGCCGTATCATGAGCTGCGGGATCCTTGAGGATACGGTTGAGCAGTGTCGATTTGCCCGCACCCAGAAATCCGGTCAGAATGGAAACCGGTATGCGTTCGCCTGGAGAAGGCATTTCTTCGTCCTCGTGATGTTAAATGCCCGCTTGCAACAAGCAGGCTGAAGGCCCCAAGATCAGAATGTCGGGCGCGGGATTGGCAGCGGCACGTTGAGGATCTGTCCAGCACCGGACTGACCGTTGCCAGCCTTTGCCGCAGTCTCGACGGGTGCTGCCGGATTGGTGATATCGGCCAGACTGAACGCCGGCGGACGCGTCATTTCCCGGATATAGGGCGAATGAAGCACCATGCGGCCGGCATCATCGCGGCCTTCGCTGCGCACTTTTGCAGCCTTCGGGTTGCAGATCTCGGCGCTGATATCCACCACCGCATCCTGGTCCGGCCCATAGGGCGCAAGGTTTGCAAGCGAAGTCCCGGGCTTATCGGCGCCGCTAAAGCCGGCCTGCAAGAGATCGGCGGATTCGTCGGAGCGTCCGGCAAGGCTGTCGGAGCCGAGCACCACCGAAATCAGAGTCCGCCCACCACGCGTGGCAGAAGACACCTGGTTAAAGCCTGAGGCGCAGATGAAACCGGTCTTCATGCCGTCTGCCCCTTCGAAACGGCCAATCAGCATATTGTAATTGGGATAATCCTTCGCCCCCGTGGTGATGCCCTCCAGCGCAAAATAGCTGGCATATTCGGGAAACTGCCGGCGAAGCTGCACGGCAAGCACCGCCAGATCGCGCGCGGTGGTATATTGCCCCTTGCCGGGCAGTCCATGCGGATTGATGAAATGTGAAGACGACATGCCAAGGCGTGCCGCTTCCGCATTCATCATCGCGACGAACTGGTCCGTGGAGCCTCCCACCGTTTCGGCAACGCCGACGGCGACGTCATTGGCGGATTTGACCATCAGGATCTTCAGCGCACTGTCGAGCGACATGGTCGCCCCCGGCTTCAGATACATCTTGCTCGCCGGCTGATCGACGGCCTTGCGGCTCATCACCACCGGGCTCTCCAGGGTCAGCCGACCCTCCTTCAGCGCCTTGAAGGTCACATAGACCGTCATCAGCTTGGTCAGCGAGGCCGGATACCATTTTCGAAACGCTTCCTGATGGGCAAACACCTGGCCGCTGCGCACATCCACCACCAGTTTCGGATTGGCCGACGCCGGCGCCGAAAGGGCGCCGGTTGCAAGTGTTGCAGCCACAAGCATGGCGAGCGGCCTTGAGACGGCAGGGGATCGGTTCAGGCTGAAAAGCAAGGCGCGGCCTCGTGATGATCGCGGGAAGCTGCGGCGGTTATATCGCCTCTGCGGCAAAGCAATGGCAAAGATCATTGATTCCGTCAATTCCGCAGCGCAATATCACCGCCGGCGGGCGCTTCGCCCCAGCCATGCCGCCAGCCTATGCCTGATGACACCAGACGCGACAGGAATTCGAAATGCCGATCTTGAACAGAGCCGCCGAAATGCAAGAGGAAGTCAGTGCCTGGCGGCGTCATATCCACGAAAACCCGGGCCTTCTCTACGATGTTGAGGAAACCGCCGCCTTCGTGGAGCAAAGGCTGAAGGAGTTCGGCGTTGACGAGATCGTGACCGGCCTCGGGCGCACCGGCGTTGTCGGCATCATTCGCGGTCGCGGCGAAAGCTCCCGCGTGATCGGCCTTCGCGCCGACATGGATGCGCTGCCGCTGTCGGAAATCACCGGCAAGCCCTGGGCCTCCAAACATGAAGGCAAGATGCACGCCTGCGGCCATGACGGGCACACCGCCATGCTGCTCGGGGCTGCCAAATATCTCTCCGAGACGCGCAACTTCAACGGTGCGGTGGCCGTGATCTTCCAGCCGGCCGAGGAAGGCGGGCGCGGCGCGCTCGCCATGGTCGAGGATGGCATGATGGAGCGCTTCGGCATCACCGAAGTTTATGGCATGCACAATATGCCGGGCATGGCGCTTGGCACCTTTGCCATCCGCAAGGGCGGCATCATGGCCGCGCCCGACAAGTTTTCGATCACCATCAAGGGCCGTGGCGGCCATGCGGCCGAACCGCATCGCACAGCCGATCCCATCGTCATCGGCGCGCAGATCGTCGGCGGGTTGCAGATGATTGCGGCGCGCAACGCCAATCCGCTGCGCTCGGTCGTCGTCTCCATAACGCAGTTTCATGCCGGCACCACGCACAACATCATTCCGGAAGAAGCGGTTCTGACCGGCACCGTGCGCAGCCTGGACGAGGCCGTGCGTGACCTTGCCGAACACCGCATCCGCCAGATTGCCGAGGGCATTGCGCTTGCCAATGATGCGGTTGCCGAAGTGGAGTACGAGCGCGCCTGCCCGGTCACCGTCAACCACCCCGAGGAAACCCTGCATGCGGCGCGCGCCGCCATCGACATCGTCGGTGCGCCGAACGTCAATACCGAGGTTGATCCCAGCATGGCGGGTGAGGATTTTGCCTTCATGCTGCAGGCCCGCCCCGGTGCCTATATCATGATCGGCAACGGTCCGACGGCTGCCCTGCACAACCCGGCTTATGACTTCAACGACGAGGCGCTCGGTTATGGCATTTCCTACTGGGTGAAGCTTGCCGAACAGCGCCTGACAGATTGAGGCATCCCGCAAAGAGGGCGGGTGATCGGCAAGATTGCCCCGCCTTCGCACTTGCCGACCGGCAAAGGCTGGGTTATGAAACCGCCAACCTAGTTGTCCACGTAGCTCAGCAGGATAGAGCACAGGATTCCTGAAGATAATTGGGAGTTGCGGTCGGAAACGCCGCAATTGATCTGCTCAAAGTCGGGGAACGCTACGCTGGGCTTCCAGCTTGCCAATCCCGAGCCAAGCTCCGGATGAAAATCCGGTGAAGGTGTAGAGACTGGATGGGCAGCACCTAAAGGCCGCAAGGTCCATGGTGAAGGGACAGTCCAGACCACGAACGTCTACCTTTAGAAGGTGGATCGGCGGCGAAAGTCGAAGTGGTATGAATCCTGGGGTCGGAGGTTCGAATCCTCTCGTGGACACCATTTTCTTCATTGCAGAATGATGCATGAGCAAGCCCTGCAGACAGGGCTTTGCTTTGCGATCGCAGACGTCCTCTCCTGCCGCCTATGGGGTCGGGGTCGGGCTGCTGCCCCAGCCGAGCCAGTCGCTGATCAGCCACCAGCCGCCCAGCAGGATGAAGGCGGTAAAGGCGATGGCGGCAAGGCCAAGGAGAAGGCCGCCGCCAATGGCAAGCCCGTCCCGCTGGGCAAGGCCAAGCGCGATGAAGAAGATGGCAAGGCCGGGCAACACGTTGCCGAACGGGATCGGCAGGGCAATCAGCACCGCCATGACGAAGATGAAGAGGCCAAGCGGCCTCAGCGCGCCCTCGCCGCTCAACATCTTTCCGCGCGGCTTCAGCCAGGTTTCCAGCACCGCTAATTTGGGCCCAAGGCGCACTGCCATTGCCTGCAACAGGCGATGCGGAACGTTGACACGTGCAAGCCTTGCGGGGAGGAAAAAGCGATCGGCGCCGATGACGAGTTGCGCCGCCAGAAGTGCCAGCGCCGTGCCGAAGACGAAACCTGCCGGAATGCCGGGTGTCGGGATGATGGCGGGGATGGAAAATACCAGCAGCACAAGCGCGGTCGCATGGTCGCCGAGCAGAGCCAGCAATTGGCCAAGCGTCGTGCGCTCTCCTTCAAGCTTCAGGGGAAGCGCCTCGATGATCTCCGCCAGGCTCGGCTTGCGACCGTCTCCATCCGGATCAATCATGCGCGCGGGTTCCGGTCCGAGACGTGCCGGAACAGCGAAGAGATAGTCTGGGCCTTGAAGTCGTCACGAAAAGTCCATCGGTTGGCAAGGAAGGCAGATGCCGCAGCAGCGCTTCTTGGTGATCGTCAGAGCCTGCCTCTGAGCCACCGCGCATCAGCCAAGACACCGAAAACGCCGAAAAAGCTTGCCTCCATATGGGACGTTCGTCTGCAAAACGAAGAGCGGCCGCTCCAAATTTCCGCCAGCCCACTCTACCGATTGTGGGGGATGGCGCCTGCCACACCGGTCAGGCTTGGCAAATGCGAAGAAAAAGACAGCGCTAACAGAAGCGGCTAAGTTCGATCGCCGCTGCGAATGGCATCCAGGAACACCACGCTCTGCTGGCTGAGACGTGCTTCGTCCATGAAAGCATCCAGGCATTCGAGCAGCCGGTTTCGCCTCACAGCCACCTCCGTTTCCGGCAGCGGCGACATGTTGAAGGCACCGACACCGGCCAGAAAGGACTGCATTGCCGCCGTCAGCGATGGCAGGAGGTCGATCAGATAGACGCTGGGCTGTCGCGCGTCGATCATCCCTGCGGCATAGTCGAACAGGGCCTTTGGCAGTGACAAGGCATCGCGCCAGTCACAGTTGGCGACGAGGTCTCTGACGATGATTTCATCCATATGGTGCATTGTCATGGCCATTCCCTGCCAAGAAGTGGTGGAGTTCAAGCAGCGTGTCTCTTTTCAAAATGAAGAACCGAGACGAGGTTCTGGTGTCACCGACCACGAAGAACCGTCAAAATATCTATCGGCTTCATCTCGTCATCAAATTTAGTTGAATGGCAAGAACATCTGGAAGGATCGTGGCAACACTACGGCGAAAAGCATGAGCGAGGCTTTCCACCAGCCTCACCTGGCGATTAAAGCGGGATCAGCCCTTAAAATCAGGCGCGACTAATGCCCTTAAGCCTGCCCGCGCACATGCTCCATACGAAAACCAAGCCCGATCAGGCGCCCTGCCAGATGCGACAACAGCGGAAAGCGGGCAAGGCCCCGGATGAAGGCCGGTGGGCCCTTGCTTTTCTCCTCCACCGCCTGATCCTTGCGGCGGCTGGAGCGCATCATCAACTGCAGCTTCTGCGTAGCGCGGGTGGGAAACAGCCGACGCTTTTCCACGGCGGCCAGATCCGCATCCGTCAACCGCCCTTCCCGCAGCGGCCGGGCCAGCCGGTTGGCCGCAGCGACAGCATCCTGAATGGCGAGATTAACGCCGACGCCGCCGATGGGCGACATGGCATGGGCCGCATCGCCAATGGCAATCAGCCCCGGCCGCCACCATGTCTTCAGCCGGTCGATCCGCACCTGCAGGAGGCTCACATCTTCCCAGCTGCGGATCTCCTCCATGCGGGCGGAGGGCAGCGGCGAGACGTCGCGCACCTTATCGCGAAAGGCTTCCAGATCGCCCGCCTGGAATTCCGCAAAGGTGCCGCGCCGGATGATATAGCCGCACTGCCAGTAGTCGCCGCGGTCGATCAGCACAAAACCCTGGCGTGGACCGGCGTGGCCCATGGTCTCCTTCGGATCGCCCTCCTGCTTGGAAAGCTT
The DNA here is from genome assembly GCF_058242805.1 of Neorhizobium sp. PAMB6716. Taxonomy (NCBI): domain Bacteria; kingdom Pseudomonadati; phylum Pseudomonadota; class Alphaproteobacteria; order Hyphomicrobiales; family Rhizobiaceae; genus Neorhizobium; species Neorhizobium sp. PAMB6716. Next base: position 3,775,641 of record NZ_CM177835.1, on the reverse strand, counting down.
CATCCACACCACTTCGCTCGGCGTGCCAAATGTTTCCACCTCAAGCCCCGCCTTTTCGCGCACCACCGAATGGCGCCCATCAGCGGCAACGACCAGCGTCGCATCCAGCCGGATTTTTTCCTCCGGCGTTTCCAGAACAAGTCCCGACACCCGATTGCCCACCGTCTGAACGTCCGTCACCTTCGCCTGCAGGATCAGCCGGAAATTCGGATAGCGCCGTGCTTCGCCCGCCAGAAAATCGAGAAAATCCCACTGCGGCATGAAGGCGATGAACTTGTTGCGCACCGGCAGGCGCGAAAAATCCGCGATGGTGACCGGCCGCCCGCCGATTTCCGCCGACAGTTTTGGGGCACGCGTGTGGGGAAGTTTTAAAAAGGCCTCTTCAAGACCCAGTTCATAGATGACCTCCAGCGTTGACGGGTGAATGGTATCGCCGCGAAAATCGCGCAGGAAATCGGCATGTTTTTCCACCACCGTCACATCAACGCCGGCCCGCGCCAGAAGCAGGCCGAGCATCATGCCGGCCGGGCCGCCGCCGGCAATCGCGCAGGTGGTGGTGATTGTTCTGTCCGTCATGATCGTCTCCCGCGCCGCTGTCGGCTGCCATCATAGACTGCAAGTGGCGGGTGCCGGCGTAAAAATCAATGCGGCCAATCGGCTTGTGAGCGAGAGGCTTGCCCTGTACATGAGCGACACCTGACATCGGATTGTTTTTGCAATGACCATCACCGAAAAGCGCAGCATCAGCATACTCGGCTCCACCGGCTCCATTGGCACCAATACGCTGGACGTGGTGCGTCATCTGGGTGGCCGCGACGCCTTCGACGTGATGGCGCTGACAGGTGCGGGCAATATCGAGCTTCTGGCCGAGCAGGCGATCACCCATGGCGCAAGGCTTGCGGTGACGGCTGACGAGAGCCAGTACATCGCGCTGAAGGATGCCCTTTCCGGCACCGGCATCGAGGTGGCGGCCGGCCAGAGCGGGCTTCTGGAGGCGGCAGAGGCGGACGCACAAGTGGTTATGGCCGCCATTGTCGGCACAGCCGGCCTTGCCCCGACGCTTGCCGCTGCGCGGCGCGGCGCCGATATCGCACTTGCCAACAAGGAATGCCTGGTTTCGGCCGGGGATCTTTTTCTGAGCGCGGTCCGGCAGGGTGGCGGCCGGCTGCTTCCCGTCGACAGTGAACATAATGCGATCTTCCAGGTGCTGGAGGAAAACCAGCGCCATGCCGTGGAGCGCGTGATCCTGACCGCCTCCGGCGGGCCGTTTCGCACCTTTTCCCGCGCCCAGATGGCCGATGTGACGCTGGAAACGGCACGCGCCCACCCCAACTGGTCGATGGGGCTCAAGATCTCCATCGACAGCGCCTCGATGTTCAACAAGGCGCTGGAGATGATCGAGGCACAGCATCTGTTCAACCTTGCGCCGGAACAGGTGGAGGTGATCGTGCATCCGCAATCGATCATCCATTCCATGGTCGGTTATTCGGACGGATCGGTGCTGGCCCAGCTTGGCGCGCCCGACATGCGCCATGCCATCGGTTACGCCCTGCAATATCCGCGCCGTGCGAAGCTTCCGGTCGAGCGGCTGGATTTTGCAAAACTGGCGCGGCTCGATTTCGAGGCCCCGGACGAGACACGTTTTCCGGCGCTCCGGCTGGCGCGGCTTGCCATGACGCGCGGCGGCGTTCAGGGTGCGGTGCTGAACGGCGCCAAGGAAGTGGCGCTGGAAGCCTTCATTTCCGGCACGACCGGGTTTCTGACCATGGCCGAAGTAACGGAGGCGGTGATGGAAGACTTGTCCCACCTTGCCCCGGCCACCACCATGGACGACGTGTTTGAGGCAGACGCCGAAGCACGCCGCGCCGCCCGTCGCCTGCTGGGCTGATAACTCCGATTTGGCCAAGAAACCTTACCCCGCAACAGTGACGACAGGTGAAGGCATGGCACCGGATCTGGACCTGCTGCAGGGGACATGGCGGCAGATAAGCTTTGAGGAGAACGGCCTCACAGACCCTCCCGATAGCCACGGCGCCCCCGGCGCGATCCTCACAATCGAGGGCACAGGCTTTCATGTCGCCGTTCCCGGTGGTGAAACTCTGGTCGAGGGGCGCTTTGTCCTGCACCCCGCGACATCTCCCAAGGGCATAGACTGGATCGACAGCATTGGGCCGGATGCCGGGACACGATTGCCCTCCATCTATACGCTCGGCGCTAACACATTCGCGTTCGCAGCTGCAGACGCCGACAGGGAGCGGCCGAGCGACTTTTCGGGTGGCGCGGGCATAACCGTTCGCGCCTTTGTCAGGGCTTGACCCCCGCCATCGTCTCGCAGCCGTTCCCTCAGGTGTTGCGGCGACGCCCTTCCATAAGGTCGAGGATTGCGCGGGCGGCATCGAGCACATTGGTGCCGGGGCCGAAGACGGCGGCGATGCCGGCGTCGAGCAGGTGCTGGTAATCCTGGCGGGGAATGACGCCGCCGATCACCACGATGATATCCTTTGCGCCTTTGGCACGCAGGGCTTCGACCAGTTGCGGGCCAAGCGTCTTGTGGCCGGCGGCAAGCGAGGACATGCCGACCACCTGCACCTGTTCGCGAATGGCAAGGTCGGCCGCTTCCTGCGGTGTCTGGAACAGCGGACCGGCAATGACTTCGAAACCGATATCGCCAAAGGCGGACGCAATCACCTTGGCGCCACGATCATGCCCATCCTGGCCAAGCTTGGCGACCAGCATCTTCGGCTTCAGCGCCGTCGCCTCGGCAAACTGCGACAGGCGCTGCACCAGCATCTGATATTCCGGATCGCCTTCATAAGCGGCGCCGTAGATGTCATGCACGACTTCGGGCGTGGCCGAATGATCGCCGAAGACCTGGCGCATGGCATCGGAGATTTCGCCAACAGTTGCGCGGGCGCGGGCCGCTTCGACGGCTGCCGCCAGCAGATTGCCCTCGCCGGTTTCGGCGACTTCGGTCACAAGTGCAAGCGCTGCTGAAACGCGGGACGGATCGCGCTGGCGGCGCAGCGCATCGAGCCGGCGGATCTGCGCCTCGCGCACCGCCGTGTTGTCGATGGCGAGAATATCGATCGGCTCCTCGTTTTCGAGCCGGTATTTGTTGACCCCGACGATGATTTCTTCCGCCCGGTCCACGGCGGCCTGACGGCGGGTGGCGGCTTCCTCGATCAGGCGTTTCGGCAAACCATCGGCCACTGCCTTGGTCATGCCGCCCAGGCTTTCCACCTCCTCGATCAGCGCCCAGGCCTTATCCGCAAGCTCCTTGGTCAGGCTTTCGACATAATAGGAGCCGGCCAAGGGATCGACCACCTTGGTCACACCCGTCTCATGCTGGAGGATCAGCTGCGTGTTGCGGGCAATGCGCGCGGAAAATTCGCTCGGCAGCGCCATCGCCTCATCCAGCGCATTGGTATGCAGCGACTGCGTGCCGCCGAGCACCGCCGACAGCGCTTCGTAGGCCGTGCGGATGACGTTGTTATACGGGTCCTGCTCGGCAAGCGACACGCCCGACGTCTGGCAATGGGTGCGCAGCATCAGCGAACCCGGCTTCTTCGGCTCGAACTCGGCCATGATCTTCGACCAGAGCAGGCGTGCTGCCCGAAGCTTTGCCGCCTCCATGAAAAAATTCATGCCGATGGCAAAAAAGAACGACAGGCGGCCGGCGAATTCATCGACATTCAAGCCCTTGGCGAGCGCCGCACGGACATATTCGCGCCCATCGGCCAGCGTGAAGGCAAGCTCCTGAACAAGCGTCGCACCGGCTTCCTGCATGTGGTAGCCGGAGATCGAAATGGAGTTGAACTTCGGCATCTCCTTGGCCGTATAGGCAATGATATCCGCGATGATCCGCATCGAAGGTTCCGGCGGATAGATATAGGTGTTGCGGACCATGAACTCCTTCAGGATGTCGTTCTGGATGGTTCCGGAAAGCTCGGCGCGAGAACAGCCCTGCTCCTCGCCCGCAACGATAAACGAGGCAAGGATCGGGATGACTGCGCCATTCATGGTCATGGACACAGACATGTCCTTTAGCGGAATGCCGTCGAAGAGGATCTTCATGTCCTCGACACTGTCGATGGCAACACCCGCCTTGCCGACATCGCCCTCAACGCGCGGATGGTCACTGTCATAACCGCGGTGGGTGGCAAGATCGAAAGCGACCGAAAGACCCTTCTGCCCGGCCGCGAGGTTCTTGCGGTAAAAGGCGTTGCTTTCTTCCGCGGTCGAAAAGCCCGCATATTGGCGGATCGTCCAGGGGCGACCGGCATACATGGTGGCACGCGGGCCGCGCACGAAGGGGGCAAAACCCGGCAGCGTCTCCAGATGTTCCATGCCGGCCAGATCGTCGGCCGTGTAGAGCGGCTTGACGTCAATGCCTTCGGGCGTGTGCCAGACAAGGGTCTCCGGTGCGGCCTTCAGCTCTTTCTCAGCAAGCGCCTGCCAGTCTGCAATCGTTTTCCTGGACATCGGGTCCTCCTCGGTATTGGCCGGTTTCATCTGCGCCGGTTAGCGCCGCTCAGTCTCACAGACGTCGGATAAAGCATCGAGAGCGGGGGCAGCCCTTTGCGGCGATCACTCGAACTCCATGATCAGCTCATCCACCGCCAGCGACTGGCCGGCTGTGGCTGCCACGCGCTTCACCACGCCGCGCCGTTCCGCCTTCAGCACGTTTTCCATCTTCATCGCCTCGACGGTTGCCAGTGTCTGGCCAGCCTCCACCGTCTCGCCGGTCTGAACCGCAACGGCGGTGATGACGCCGGGCATCGGGCAGAGCAGCATTTTCGACGTATCGGGCGGCAGCTTCACCGGCATCAGACGCGCCAACTCAGCCACGCGCGGCGAGCGCACACGGGCAAGAATATCCATGCCGCGCAGGCGAAGGCGGATGGCCGAGCCGACGAGATCGACTTTTACGCCGAGCGTCTTGCCCGCCACGGTAAAATGCGCATGGCTTTGACCGGGCTGCCAGGCTGCAACCACAGAAAGCGAGCCGCCATCTTCAAAGGCTACGACATGCGTATCCTGGCTGCCTGACATGCTGACGGCATGATGGTGATCGCCAAACGACACGACCCAATCGGCCCCGACGCTTCGGGCATGATTGCCGATCGTGCCGGAAATCCGCGTCGCGCGGTGCTGGATCGTCTGGTTGATGACAGCGGCAATCGCGGCAAGGTTTTTGGCACCCACTTCATCGGGCGAAACGCCGGAAAAGCCATCTGCAAATTCCTCGGCGATATAGGCCGTGGTGATCTTGCCCGAGCGAAACCGCTCCTGGTTCATCACCGCCGACAGGAAGGGCAGGTTATGGCCGATGCCTTCCACCTCGAAATCATCGAGGGCAGCCGACATGGCATCGATGGCGGCAAGCCGCGTTGGAGCCCAGGTGCAGAGCTTTGCGATCATCGGGTCGTAAAACATCGAGATGTCGCCGCCTTCGAAGACGCCGGTATCGTTGCGCACCACAGAACCGTCCGGCGCCTTTCCTTCTGCCGGCGGGCGGTAGCGCGTCAGGCGGCCGATGGAGGGCAGAAAGTTGCGGAACGGATCTTCGGCATAAAGCCGGCTTTCGATGGCCCAGCCGTTGAGCGTCACATCCTCCTGGCCAAAGGACAGCTTTTCGCCCGAGGCCACCCGGATCATCTGCTCGACCAGATCGATGCCGGTCACCAGTTCCGTCACCGGATGTTCCACCTGAAGGCGGGTGTTCATTTCGAGAAAATAGAAATTGCGATCGCCATCGACGATGAATTCCACCGTGCCGGCGGAATGATAACCGACCGCCTTTGCCAGAGCGACGGCCTGCTCACCCATGGCGCGGCGGGTCTTTTCGTCAAGGAAGGGCGATGGCGCCTCCTCGATGACCTTCTGGTTGCGGCGCTGGATCGAGCATTCACGCTCACCCAGATAAAGTACGGTGCCATGTTTATCGCCCAGCACCTGGATTTCGATGTGACGCGGCTGGGTGACGAATTTTTCGATGAAGATACGGTCATCGCCAAACGAGTTTTTTGCCTCGTTTTTCGACGACTGGAACCCTTCGCGGGCTTCCGCATCGTTCCAGGCGATGCGCATGCCCTTGCCGCCACCGCCGGCAGAGGCCTTGATCATCACGGGATAACCGATGGATGCGGAAATCTTCACCGCCTCGTCGGCATCCTCGATCAGCCCCATATGGCCGGGCACGGTGGACACGCCCGCCTCTGCCGCAAGCTTCTTGGAGGTGATCTTGTCACCCATCGCCTGGATGGCGCCCACAGGCGGGCCAATAAAGGTCACGCCGGCTTTTTCCAGCGCCTGCGCAAACAGCGGGTTTTCCGACAGGAAGCCATAGCCTGGATGCACCGCATCCGCCCCCGTCTTGCGGATCGCGTCCAGGATCTTCTCGATAACGATATATGACTGGCTGGAGGGGGCCGGCCCGATATGCACCGCCTCATCGGCCATGGAAACATGCAGCGCACCGGCATCCGCATCCGAATAAACGGCAACCGTCTTGATGCCCATGCGCCTGGCGGTCTTGATGACCCGGCAGGCGATTTCACCCCGGTTGGCGATGAGGATTTTCTGGATCATAATCTTTATTCCTCCTCAGCTGTTTCTTTGTTGGGCCGACATGCTTGCAGGAAGGCCACTCCAAATTCATTTAAATGGAGTGCTGCTATAGATATACTCGGTTGCTTTGGGTGAAATTGCGGGCAATTTATCTTTATCAATATCGAAATTTCTTCAATTAGGCCGTTTTCTACGAAGAATTTTAATATGTATTTTTTCTTATATTCAGTAATTGATGTTTTAGACTTATTGTCGATTACTTTTTTATCCAGCAAAAATTTTGTATATTCAGCAATTTCGTAATTGATAATTTTCAGTCGGTTGTTCTCTAGCTCCGTAAGTGTTGTGTACAAGCTATTCTCTATGTCTGCGACGGTCAGTGATGCGTCTCGGTCGTTAGCTAGTTTTTGCCAGCTTGAGAAATCAGTTGCCGGCTCAAAAGCATCTCCTTTGAGAATATCGATGTCGCAAAAGTCAGACAGGAAGGTGACGTGTTCACTAGTCATCTCACTCAAAATTCTCTTGAACACGTAGTGGGTTGGAGAAGGTGCACGAGAGGCTGACACCAGCAGACCTGCCCACAGGTTGGTCATTTCCGGATCGTCGGGTGATTCTAGCGATGCCTTTTCCACCCAATCGACTAGAAATTTTGGGGCAACTGGTCTCATCGGTATTTTCAAGCCTTCGGCAAGCTCTACCGCGCGCGCGATGCTCTTCAGCGCCATGTCTTGCCGATAGAAACGAACTACGTCACCTATGTAGCCAAGACCTTCTGCAAAGGGAGAGAGCGCATCCGCGACCGCATGCGTTAGCCTGTTCGCTCCCGAGCCCTTGGCACCCAGATTGACGGTAGTCGCACTGATCTCAACATTGACTTCGGATTTCTCGTCACTCATTCCACGCCTCCTCCCGGCTCCAGATCCGCCTGCTCCTATTCCCGCACCTGCTTCTTCAAGCCCTTAGCCACGCTCTGCTCGTTCTTCACCTCGCCAAAGGCTTCCGGAAAGTTCTTGCGGGCCATCGGTTCGTTGAGCTTCAACAGGGCGAAATAGGATTGCGGGTCAAACCCGCGTTCGGCCGCGATGATTTCGCGCCCGAACAGGCGGCACAGCCGCTCGCCATCGAGATTGCCGCGCTCGAAGGGTTCCGTGCCAAAAAACTGCCAGAGCGCCTGGACGAAACCGAGGTCGGCCAGCGCCACCGTCTGGTCCATGGTGCGATGACGCGGCCAGTTGGTGAGCGGCGTCACCTTGGGGTTTGGCCGGCGCAGCGTATATTGCCATTGCGTTCCCGGCAGGCCCGGCGGAAAGCCCTGGTGTTTGGGCATAAGCGGTTCTTTTGCCATGGCGTCAGACCTCGAACACGTCGTCGAAGGATTCCGGAAAGCTCTTGCGCGCCACCCGCTCGTCGATGCGCAGCATGGCATCGTAAGAGGTTGGATCGAACTCCGGGTCGACAGAGACCACTTCGCGCCCGAACAACAGGTTGAGACGCGCGGCATCGAGGTTGCCGCGCTCAAACGGCTCGGCACCGAAATGGTGCCACAGCGCGTGCAGGAAGGCCGCATCGATGCGATGCTCCTTGCTGCCCGGCCGCGCCCTGCGCGGCATGGCCTTGACCGGCGTCGCCCCCTTGGCATTGCCGCGGCGGATGGTGAACTGGACACCGGTGCCGGGCATGCCGGAAGGAAAACCGCGATGTTTGGTCATGTCGGGCAGGTTTGCCATCACGGTGTCCTTTATGCCTTTGCGATCTTGTCTTCGGTCTTCGTCTCGAAGTCCGAGGCGTCGTGACGCTCGCGCAACTGCGTCGACGGATCACCTGAAGTGCGGTTAACCATGGCGCCGCGCTTCACGCCTGGGCGTTCGCCAACCTGCTTTGTCCAGCGCTGCACATGCTCGTATTCATCGACCGACAGGAAGTCGCCCGCGTCGTTATAGGCATCCTTCAGGGCCAAACGGCCGTACCAGGGCCAGATCGCCATGTCGGCAATCGTATACTCGCCGCCTGCCATAAATTCGTTGTCGGCCAGATGGCGGTTCAGCACGTCCATCTGGCGCTTCACTTCCATGGCGTAACGATCGATCGCATATTGGATCTTGATCGGCGCATAGGCGTAAAAATGACCAAAACCGCCGCCGAGGAAGGGTGCAGACCCCATCTGCCAAAACAGCCAGTTCATCGCTTCCGTGCGGGCACGAAGCTCCGCTGGCAAGAAGGCGCCGAACTTTTCAGCGAGATAGGTGAGGATCGAAGCGGATTCGAACACTCTCAGCGGCTTGCCGCCATCCTTCGGCTGATGGTCCAGCAAGGCCGGAATCTTGGAATTGGGGTTTACCTCGACGAAGCCCGAACCGAACTGGTCTCCCTTGCCGATATTGATCAGCCAGGCATCGTATTCGGCGCCGGAATGACCGGCCGCCAGAAGTTCTTCCAGCAGGATTGTCACCTTCACGCCGTTCGGCGTTCCAAGCGAATAAAGCTGCAGCGGATGTTTGCCGATCGGCAGTTCCTTGTCCTGCGTCGGCCCGGCGATCGGCCGGTTGATGCTGGCGAATGCGCCGCCATTACCGGGCTCCCAGGTCCATACTTTTGGCGGCTGGTAGCCGGCAGGCAAATTGTTTTCGGGCGGAAATTTGGTGTCGGTCATAAAATTCTGTCCTTGTTCTAGAACCCGGCGCAGAGGCGGGCCAATCCGGATATAGGAACCAGATTGCCGCCGCCGCAGGCCGGGCGTCATTTTTTATGCGCGGCTCAAACTCATTCAGCCGCCTCCGCCGGAGGTTTTGCGCCGGGATATCTTTTTCCCTTCAACATTCCCTCCACGCTCAGGTCCTCATCGAGATCTGGCCAGTGAACGCCATAGGGCGACAGCTCGATCTTGTTGCGCGCCTCCGGTCCCGCCGCCAGAAGAGGCGGATACCACCACAACGGGGTCACCAGCATCGCACCGTCGGCAAGTTCAACCACGAGCGAAACCTCCGTGCAGTAGGCACGGATGGGCTCGAGCAGATCATGTTCAATTTCCAAAGTGTTCATGCCACTTCTCCAGAAATTCATCCCGATGGTCTTCTACCACATTCAGCAAGGCGTTGAGTTCCTGATCCGTGCAACGCTGGTTGCGTGCGATGGCCAGACGCTCCAGCCAGACCTTAGTTTCCTTCCGGTCCTTGCGGATATGGATGTGAGGCGGCTCATCCCGGTCAAGACTGTAGAACTCGAACCGCCAGCCCTTCCATTCGAAGACCTTCGGCATCGCCCTGCCCTCACAGCGGAATGGTATCGTGTTTTTTCCAGTGCGTCGTCACCTGCTTGTTTCGAAGGCTCGCGAAGGCGCGTGCGATGCGTCGGCGCGAGGAGTGCGGCATGATCACTTCATCGATGAAACCGCGTTCGGCCGCGACGAAGGGATTGGCAAACCGCTCCTCGTATTCTTTCGTGCGCGCGGCGATCTTGTCCGGATCGCCAAGCTCTGAACGATAGAGGATTTCGGTCGCGCCCTTGGCGCCCATCACGGCGATCTCGGCCGTTGGCCAGGCATAATTGACGTCGGCGCCGATATGTTTGGACGCCATCACGTCATAAGCGCCGCCATAGGCTTTGCGCGTGATCAGCGTCACCATGGGCACCGTCGCCTCGGAATAGGCAAACAGCAGCTTTGCGCCGTGCTTGATGACACCGCCATACTCTTGGGCGACCCCTGGCAGAAAACCCGGCACATCGACAAGCGTCAAAAGCGGGATGGAAAAGGCATCGCAGAAGCGCACGAAGCGCGCCGCCTTGCGCGAGGCATCGATATCCAGGCACCCCGCCAGCACCATCGGCTGGTTGGCAACGACGCCAATCGTCTGGCCTTCCAACCGAATAAATCCGGTGATGATGTTTTTCGCAAACGCCTGCTGGATCTCGAAGAAATCGCCCTCGTCGGCCACAGCCCGGATCAGTTCCGTCATGTCATACGGCTTTGCGGCGCTATCGGGGATAAGCGTATCCAGCCGCTTTTCGAGGCGTGCAGGATCGTCGTGAAAGGGGCGCACGGGCGACTTTTCGCGGTTGTTGAGCGGCAGGAAATCAAACAGCTGGCGCACCGCCTCCAGCGTTTCCACATCGTTCTCATAGGCCGCATCGGCAACGGAAGACTTTTTCGTGTGGGTCGACGCACCGCCCAATTCTTCCGCCGTCACGATCTCGTTCGTGACGGTTTTCACCACATCCGGACCCGTCACGAACATGTAGGAACTGTCGCGCACCATGAAGATGAAATCGGTCATGGCCGGCGAATAGACGGCGCCGCCGGCGCAGGGGCCCATGATGACGGAAATCTGCGGGATGACGCCGGACGCTTCTGCATTGCGGCGAAACACTTCCGCATAACCGGCAAGCGAGGCAACGCCTTCCTGGATACGCGCGCCGCCGGAATCATTCAGCCCAATCACCGGCGCCCCGACGCGCACGGCCATATCCATGATCTTGCAGATCTTTTGTGCATGGGTTTCCGACAGCGAGCCGCCGAGCACGGTGAAATCCTGCGAAAACACATAGACCTGGCGGCCGTTGATCGTGCCCCAGCCGGTGACGACGCCATCGCCGGCGACCTTCTGTTCGGCCATGCCGAAATCCACGGCGCGGTGGGTGACATACATGTCGTATTCTTCGAACGAGCCCTCATCGAGCAGCACGTCGATGCGCTCGCGCGCCGTCAGCTTGCCCTTGGCGTGCTGGGCATCGATGCGTTTTTGTCCGCCGCCAAGCCGCGCTTCCGCGCGACGCATCTCGACCTCATTCAAAACTGCACGCATGGTTCCTCCCGGCTTCAGCCTCTTATCGCTACCGCTTGCCGCGCGGTCAAGGAAGCTGGAAAATAGTTGTAGGTCAATAGGCTAGCGACGGGCAACACGCTTTGCGCGGCGTTTCCCGACGGGTTTGACGTTGGTCAAATCCAAAGGGCTTCCGGCATAAAACCCTTGGCGACGCGAGAGATGTTGAGCCCACCGTTACCTGACCGATCCCGCTGCCAGATCCGCGCAGACGGCGGCGCGCAACTGTTCCACATAGGCGCCGTTACAGCCTTCCATGGCATTGTTGGAGAGGCTGACCACCGTCACTCCCTGATCCGGAAGGATGAACCAGGTATTGCCGTAGACGCCGCCCCACTGGATGGCGCCAGCTGGCAAGGCCGTACCGGCTGCAACGGAATCGGTGATGATGGCGCCGAAATAACCGAAGCGCTGGCCCGGATTGCCGGGCACGTCGCCGATACGGTTGGAAAGGCCCGCCTCGGCCAGTTCTTTCGAAAACAGCGGATCGCCACCGGTGCGGATCGCCTCCAGAAGCCGCATCACATCCCGCGCCGTGCCGGCCATGCCCGCACCGCCAGACTGGAAAGCCCGGTCGTTGAAGATGCGGGAGGGCGAGAAATAGGCTTCAAAGCCGGTATCGTTTTGCGCATGCCAGGGATCCGGCATGCGCACCGGGCCGTCGGGAGCATCGGCATAAGCGACCGCCAGTCGTGAAAGATCGGTGACACGAAAGCGGGCGCCCCGCATCTGCAGGGGCTCTGCCACATGCTGAACGACAGCATCTTCGAGTGTTGCGCCATGCACCCGCTCCAGCACGGCGCCCAAGACATCAATGCTGGTGGAATAGGCCCATTGTTCGCCGGGGCGGAAAGCGAGCCTTTCGCCACTCAGCCTTGAAAAATTCTGCTCCAGCGTCAGGCTGGTATCGCTGAGGCCCTGATTGACGGCGCGATCAGCGACAAGCCGTTCCAGGCTCGCATCATAGGTAAGGCCCGATGTGTGGGTAATGAGGTGGCGAACACGAAGATCGGCCGGCGTACCATCCGGATTAAGCGGCAAAAACCAGGGCAAATGATCTGCCACCGCATCATCCAGCGTCAGCAGGCCACGCTCGACCATGGCAAGGGCGGTGGCCGCAACAATGGGCTTGGTGACCGAGGCATAACGGAAGATGGTATCGAGGCTCACCGGCACGCCGGCCTCGCGATCCCGATAACCAACCGCGCGCTCCAGAACAGGCATGCCGTCGCGAAAGATCAGAACCACGGCACCGGTGATGCGGCCGCTGGCCGTTGCCTGGTCGAGAAGAACATTCACACGATCCATGGACACGGCCGACACTCCCGAACAAAAACAAAGGACGGATCATGTCTCCATGATCCGTCCCTCGAGTTCAAGCAGAGAATGCCGGTATCAGGCGACCGCGCGTGCCAGCGCGCAACGCGACCAGAGCTGGTGCAGGGCACCGACCAGATGTTCGATATCCGCATCCGAGTGCAAAGGCGTCGGGGTGATGCGCAGGCGTTCCGTCTTGCGCGGTACCGTCGGGTAGTTGATCGGCTGCACGTAGACATCGGAGTGATCGAGCAGCAGATCCGAGATCCACTTGCACTTGGCGGCATCGCCGACCATCACGGGCACGATATGGCTCGGGTTGGGCATGTGCGGAATGCCGCGGGCATCGAGCGACGCGCGCAGCTTGCGCACGCGGTCCTGATGGCGGGCGCGTTCAAACGGGCTTGCCTTCAGGTGGCGGATGGAGGCAACAGCACCGGCGGCCAGCGCCGGCGGCAGAGCCGTTGTGAAGATGAAGCCCGAGGCAAAGGAACGGACGAAATCGCACACCGCATGGGACGCGGCGATATAACCGCCCATCACGCCAAAAGCCTTGCCGAGCGTGCCTTCGATGATGGTGATGCGATCCATCAGGCCTTCGCGTTCGGCAATGCCGCCACCGCGCGGGCCATACATGCCAACCGCATGCACTTCATCGAGATAGGTCATGGCGCCGTACTGGTCGGCCAGATCGCAAATCTCGCGGATCGGCGCGATATCGCCATCCATGGAATAGACGCTCTCGAACGCGATCATCTTCGGCGCCTTCGGATCGGCAGCCTTCAGCTTCGCTTCGAGATCGTTCAGATCATTGTGCTTCCAGATAACGCGTTCGCACTTGCCGTGGCGAATGCCTTCGATCATTGAGGCATGGTTCAGCGCATCGGAAAAGATGATGAGGCCCGGGATCTTCTGGCCGAGCGTACCAAGCGTTGCCCAGTTGGACATGTAGCCGGAATTGAAGATCAGGCCGGCTTCCTTGCCATGGAGATCGGCAAGTTCCTGCTCGAGAAGAACATGGTAATGCGTCGTGCCAGAAATATTCCGGGTGCCTCCCGCACCCGCGCCACAGTGATCGATGGCCTCTTTCATGGCATCGATCACGGCCGGATGCTGGCCCATGCCGAGATAGTCATTCGAACACCAGACGGTGACTTCCCGCTTTCCTTCCGGCGTATGCCGGGTGGCACGCGGAAATTCTCCACGATGTCTTTCGAGGTCTGCGAACACGCGATAGCGGCCTTCCTGATGAAGGCTGTCCAGCTCGCCCTTGAAAAATGCCTCGAAATCCATTCTCACACTCCAGAATCTGGCATCGTTTTTCGGTCCTTGGCGCTTTTGCGTCAACCCCAACGGGTGCGATTCCGCCCCACCTGCGGCAATTGGACCAGTTTTTTGAATTATTCCAATTTGAATTTACGATAGGACCCATAAGAGAAAGTTGATTTGCATCAAGGGTGCTGAAAAAAATGGGCGGCCGAAGCCGCCCGAGTTGCTCGCCTTGGAACTCAACCGGCCGCGATGACCGCTCGTTTCGCCATGACCCGCACCAGATTGGCGCGGTATTCGGCGCTCGCATGCATGTCCGACATCAGATCAGCCGGGTCGACAGACACCGCCTTGGGTGATTCGGGCGACCAATTGGCCTCCAGCGCCGCTTCGATCGCGCCGGCGCGAAACACGCCGCTCGATCCCGCCCCCGTCACACCGACGCGCACACCACCGGCCGATTTCGCCACGAAGACGCCGGCAATGGCATAACGCGAGGCCGGGTTGCGAAATTTGGCGTAGCCTGCTTTTTCCGGTGCCTCAAAGGAAACGGCGGTCACCATCTCCCCCTCTTCAAGCGCCGTCTCAAACAGGCCGGTGAAAAACTCCTCGGCCGGAACCTCCCGGCGGTCGGTGATGATTGTCGCCCCGAGCGCCAGCATGGCGGCCGGATAGTCGGCAGCCGGGTCATTGTTGGCAATCGAACCGCCGATCGTGCCCATATGGCGCACATGCGGATCGCCAATCATGCCCGCCAGTTCACAAATGGCCGGACAGACGGAGCGAATAGAAGCGGAAGCGGCAACATCCGCATGTGGCGTCGCGCCGCCAATGCGCACAGTGCGACCCGTGACACTGATGCCCTTCAGGGCCTCGATGTGACGCAGGTCGATCAGGTCAGAAGGGGCGGCAAGCCGCTGCTTCATCGTGGCAATCAGCGTCATGCCGCCGGAGATATAGCGCCCCTCGTCATGCGAGGAGCGCAGGTTGACCGCTTCATCGACAGAGGAAGCGCGGTGGTAGCTGGTGGCATACATGGTCGTGCTCTCCCCTTATCTCAGTGGCCGGCCTGCAATGCGCTCCACACCTTGAGCGGCGTGGCGGGCATGTGCAGGTGGTTGATGCCGATGGCATCGGTGATGGCATTGATGAGCGCCGGCGGCGAACCGATGGCACCCGCTTCGCCGCAACCCTTGATGCCGAGCGGATTTCCAGGGCACGGGGTGTTCTGGTGCGACAGCGTGAAGGACGGAAGATCATCGGCGCGCGGCATGGCGTAATCCATGTAGCTTGCCGTCAGAAGCTGGCCGTTCTGTTCATCGTACCGCACCTCTTCCAGAAGCGCCTGACCGATTCCCTGCGCCAACCCGCCATGCACCTGGCCCTCGACAATCATCGGGTTGATGATGTTGCCGAAATCGTCGGCCGCGACGAATTGCACGATCTCCGTCTTGCCGGTTTCCGGATCGATCTCGACCTCGGCGATGTAACAGCCGGCCGGGAAGGTGAAGTTGGAGGGATCGTAGAAGGCGGTTTCCTTCAGTCCCGGCTCCATGCCCGAGGGCAGGTTATGGGCGGTATAGGCGGCAAGCGCGACTTGAAACCACGGCAGGCTCTTATCCGTGCCGGCCACCTTCACATCGCCGTTTTCAATGACGATGTCGCTTTCATCCGCCTCCATCAGGTGGGCGGCGATCTTCTTTGCCTTCATCTCCACCTTGTCGAGCGCCTTCACCACCGCCGACATGCCGACGGCACCGGAGCGCGAGCCATAGGTGCCCATGCCCATCTGCACCTTGTCGGTGTCGCCATGGACGATGTTGACGCTGGCAATCGGCACGCCCAAACGATCGGCAATCAGCTGGGCAAAGGTGGTTTCATGACCCTGGCCGTGGCTGTGCGAGCCGGTGAGCACCTCGATCGTGCCGACGGCGTTGACCCGCACCTCCGCTGATTCCCAGAGGCCGACACCGGCGCCGAGGGAGCCGACAGCCTGAGACGGCGCAATGCCACAGGCCTCGATATAACAGCTCATGCCGATGCCGCGTTTCATGCCGCGGCCTGCCGCCTCAGCACGCCGGGCAGGGAAACCATCCCAATCGGCCGCCTGCATGGCCGCATCGAGCGAAGCATCATAATCGCCCGCGTCATAATTCATGATGACAGGCGTCTGGTAGGGGAAGCTGCGGATGAAGTTTTTCCGCCGAAGTTCGGCCGGCGAAAGACCCAGTTCACGCGCCGCCACTTCCATGGTGCGCTCCAGAAGATAGGTCGCTTCCGGCCGCCCTGCCCCGCGATAGGCATCGACGGGAACGGTGGTCGTATAGACCGTGCGCACATTCGCATGGATCGCCGGAATGGCATATTGGCCCGATAGAAGCGTCGCATAGAGGTAAGTCGGCACGGCTGACGAGAAGAGCGACATATAGGCGCCGAGATTGGCGATCGTATCCACCTTCAGGCCGATGATGCGGTGATCGGCATCGAACGCCATCTTGACCTTCGACACGTGGTCGCGGCCATGGGCGTCGGTGAGGAAGGCTTCCGTGCGATCCGACGTCCATTTGACCGGCACGCCGGTTTTCTTGGACGCCCAGAGACAGACGATCTCTTCCGGGTAGATATAGATCTTCGAACCGAAACCGCCGCCGACATCGGGTGCGATCACCCTCAGCTTGTTTTCCGGCGCGACATTATAAAAGGCGCTCATCACGAGGCGCGCCACATGCGGGTTCTGGCTGGTCGTGTAGCAGGTGAAATGGTCTTCCGCCGCGTCATAGATGCCAAGCGTAGCCCGTGGCTCCATCGGGTTCGGTGACAGGCGATTGTTGAGGATCTCGATTTCGGTGACATGGGCGGCAGCAGCAATCGCCGCATCCGTTGCCGCGCCATCACCAATCTGCCAGTCGAAGATCAGATTGCCGGGCGCTTCCGGATGGATCTGCGGAGCGCCGGCCTCAAGGGCGGCCACCGCGCTGGTGACGGCCGGAAGCTCCTCGTAATCAACGATGACGGCTTCTGCCGCATCGCGGGCTTCGGCGGCACTATCGGCCACAACGATGGCGACCGCATCACCGACATAACGCACGGTATCGATCGCGAGCGGACGCCAGGCGCCCATCTTCATCGGCGTGCCATCCTTGGAATGGATCATCCAGCCGCAGATGAGATTACCGATACCATCCGCCTGCAATTGCCGGCCTTCCAGCACATCGATGACGCCGGGCATGGCCCTCGCACCCTCGATGTCGATGCCGCTGATTTTCGCATGCGCGTGCGGGCTGCGCACAAAGGCTGCGAACTTCATGCCGGGCACAACCATGTCGTCGGTGTAACGACCCTTGCCGGTCAAAAACCGCTTGTCTTCCTTGCGGGCGACGCGCGCACCAATGCCTTCCATTCCCATTATCGTCTCCTCCCGAAACGAGCGAATAGCGAGTGGCGAATAGTCAGTGGAGCAGAACGACACGAACGGACCGCTGTGCGGCCGAACCATGGGCTCCCTGCTATCCGCTCCGGATTATTCTGCTGCCTGGCGCGCGGCGCCCTGCATCTCTTCATTGGCTGCCAGCACCGCCTTGACGATGTTGTGATAGCCGGTGCACCGACAGATATTGCCGTCCAGCTCATGGCGAACCGTGTGTTCGTCAAGATCACCGCCATGGCGGGCGATCATGTCGACGGCGGTCATCACCATGCCGGGCGTGCAGAAGCCGCATTGCAGGCCGTGATGGGTGTTGAAAGCCGCCTGCACCGGGTGCAGTTCGCCCTGGCCGGCAATGCCTTCGATGGTGGTGACGGTGGAGCCGGCGGCCTGGACCGCAAGGATGGAACAGCTCTTGACCGAGCGGCCATCCAGATGCACCACGCAGGCGCCGCACTGTGTCGTATCACAGCCGACATGCGTGCCCGTCAGCCCCAGTTTCTCGCGGATGAAATGCACGAGCAGCGTGCGATCGTCGCACTCGCCCGACATCGTCCGGCCGTTTACCGTCAACGTCACTTTCGTCATGATTCCTCCCGCGCCTCCTCAAGCACTGACGTGTCTCCTCAAACACGTTGATGCATCATTTGCCTTTTTCGACGGGCGATCAACCGATACTTTTCGGGGGCATCCCTTTCGGGGAGCATGAGATTGCCACTTTGTTAAAAGAAAGCTGAAATGTGCGTCTGGACTTCCAGATTTTGAATCTTATTCTCCCGTGCAGCGGTTTGACGCAGCTGGCCGGGAGGACGACGACGAGCTTCGGAACGATCAGCGCTTGTGACAACGTGGAGAGAGTAATGAAAAAGGCTTTTGTGCTTCTTTTGGTCGGCCTGTCGGTGGCTGGCTGCACGCAGACGGAAAAGGGTGCCGGCATCGGTGCTGGCACGGGGGCCATCATCGGCGGCCTGGCAACCGGCAATGTTCGCGGTGCAGCCGTCGGTGCTGCCATCGGCGGTGTTTCGGGCGCGGTGATCGGTTCGGTTTCCGAACAGCCGGGTCAGTGCTACTATCGTGACCGCTACGGCAACCGTTATGTGGACCGTTGCCCGCGCTGATCGCTTAAGCGCCGGAACACGGCGAAAATTCAGGCCCCGGGTCCATGCCCGGGGCTTTGTCGTAGAGGATGTGACATAAAATCAGTACCCACTGATTGAATTTGCGGTTAAATTAGCAGAATGTTGAACGGGCGATGACGCCTGCAGGGTGGGAACGCCAAACTGAGTACGTGTAACGACATGCCGAGGCCACGCAGCACCACTGCGTCTCGAAAGGCCGGCGTCGCAGCTTTCCTGGCAGCGATGATTGTGGCATGGCCGGGATTCGCGCCGGATGCCTTAGCATTCAAGATTTTCGGGCTGACCCTGTTCGAAAGTGACGATGACAGGACTGATGTCATCGACCCCGTCACGTATGCTGCAACCATCAACACCACCACGGCAGAAGGCGACCTGAAGGACCGGCTGGAAACGGCAACGGCGCTGGTCAATGATGAAAAGCAGCCCGTCTCCGGTGACCTCGGCCTCGTCATCAAGGCGCGCGAAGACCGCGAACGCCTGGTGGCCGTGCTTTACGAAGAAGCCCGTTACGGCGGCGTGGTGCGCATTTCCATCGCCGGCACCGATCTGGACAAGCTGCCGCCCACGCCGACCTTCGACCACAGCCAGCCGGTTCCGGTGACCGTGACCGTGGAGCCCGGCCCCGTGTTTACCCTTGGCAGCGTTTCGCTGACAGACGATGCGGCAGGCCTTGATCCGGAAACCTATGACCTGACGCCCGGTGGACCTGCCGGTTCGCTGCACCTCATCAAGGCCAGCGAGCGCATCGTGCGAGACCTGAAGGCGCAAGGGCGGCCCCTGGCAAAGCTGACCGCGCGTGAAGTGATTGCCGACCATGCCACCAATACCGTTGCCGTCACCATGAGCGCCAGCAGCGGCCCCGTCGCCCCGCTCGGCACCGTCACCGTCAAGGGCGCACGCGCCGTTTCCTCCGATTTCATTCGCCGTTATTCGCGTCTCGATGAACGTCAGGATTATTCGCCGGACCAACTGCGCAAGGCCGCAGAGCGTCTGCGCACGTTGAGCGCGCTGGCAAGCGTCACGGTTCGCGAATCCGATACGCTTGCGCCGGATGGCTCGCTTCCCCTCACCATCGAGGTCTCCGAGGGCAAATTCCGATATTTTGGCGCGGGCGCCGAATATTCTTCCATCGATGGCGCCGGATTGTCCGGCTACTGGGGGCACCGCAACCTGTTTGGCGAGGCCGAGCAGCTACGTATCGAAGCCAATGTTTCGGGCATCGGCGCCACCACCGATTACACGACCTTCGACTACACGGCCGGCATCTATTTCACCAAACCGGGCGCCTACCTGCCGCGCATCACGTTTGACACGAGCCTTGTTGCCAAACGCGAGACGCCCGACGCCTATACTGCCAATTCGGTGACAGCCCTTGCCAAATTATCCTACGAGCTGAACGACCGCGACACGGTGAGCGGCGGCGGGGAAGTGGCGTGGACCGAGGCTGAGGACGCCTTTGGCCGCAACACCTACCTGACGTTTTCGGCTCCTTTCACCTTCGAGCGCGATGGTCGCAACAACAAGCTGGAACCCACGGAAGGCTACCGGCTGACTGCCAGTGCGACGCCGAGCTACGAGGCCTATGGCGGAACGATCTTTTCGTCTTTCGAGGGCTCGCTCTCGGGTTATCTCGGCCTTGGCGACAGCGACCGACTGGTGCTGGCCGCACGCGTGGCCGGCGGCTCGGTGATCGGCGCAGACAGTCTCGTCGACATTCCAACGACGCGCCGCTTTTTTGCCGGCGGTGGCGGTTCCGTACGTGGCTACGCGTTTCGTGAAATCTCTCCCTATAACAGCGACAACGAGGCACTGGGCGGACGTTCCTATGCGCTCGCATCGTTCGAGGCTCGAGTGAAGGTGAACGAAAAGGTTGGAATAGTTCCGTTTTTTGACGTCGGCAGCGTCGCGACCGAAATCGTGCCCGATTTCTCCGATATCCGCATGGGCGCCGGTATCGGCTTGCGTTATGCAACGCCGTTCGGCCCGTTGCGACTGGATGTGGCGCTGCCGCTGAACCGCTATGACGGCGGCAGTCAATACGGTATCTATGCGGGCATCGGGCAGTCATTCTGATGTCGCGCAAACAGGAAGTTCAGGATAAGCACGTCCCGAAGGAAGCCAAGGATGAACCCGCGTCGATGAGATCATCGTCCCGCAAGACGGCCGGAATACTGCGCGCAGTGCTGATTGCTGCGGCGCTTCTGCTCGTGCTTGCGCTGGGCTTCGTGGCGTTCCTTGGCTTCGTGCCCGCCGGCCATCGCCTGACGGGGCAGTTTGCCTCCTCACTCCTGTCGTCGCCGGGCCAGAAAATCACCATTTCCCCGCCCCGTGGCCTGCTTACCGGACATCTTGAAATCGACCGGCTGACGGTATCGGACGCAAAGGGCGTTTATGCGCAGGCGCGTGACATCAATGTCGACTGGTCGCCGCTGTCGCTTCTGAAACGCACATTCCACGCCCAGAGCATCGCCATCGGCGGCGTTGAGGTTTCCCGTCCTCCGGTGCCGGTCAAGCCGGTACGCCAGCAGACGACGCAAAACACCGGCGGCGGCTTCTCCTTGCCCGTCTCCATCGATATCGACCGGATCAGCCTGCCCGACATCACCCTTGCTCCTGAAGTCACCGGGCGCAGCTTCCAGATTGCCGCCGAAGGCTCAGCCAATGCGACGGGCGAGCGCGTGGCACTGAAACTGTCGGCCAACCGCAAGGATGCGCCGAACGCCATTGCCAAGGCAGATCTCGTCTTCGCACCGGGCCAGAACGAGCTGAAGCTGCAGGCGCTGGTGGCAGAACCGCAAGGTGGGCTTCTGGCGCGCCTGCTGCATCTGCCCGGCGCACCCGCGCTGGCGCTGGCGCTGGATGGCCAGGGACCGCTGTCGAACTGGACCGGGCAGCTGCGCGGCACGGTCAACGGCGAGCCGGTCATCAGCATGGACGGCCAGCACACGCTGACGGCGCAAGGCCGCCACCAGCTGCAGATGTCTGGCGGCGGGCAACTGGCCGAACTGCTGCCACCCACGCTGCGTCCCCTGTTTGCCGGGCGCACCGACATCAATGTCGGTGCCGTTATCAGCCCGAATGGCCGCATCGAGATCAGCAAGAGCGAGTTGACGACGGGCGCGATGCGGGTTGCCGCCTCCGGCGCACTCGATCCCTCCGGCGACAACAGCCTGACCGGCAGCGCAACCGCCACCAACGGCGCCGTGGCCATGGAATGGCCGCTGGACGACGAACCGTTGCGGTTTGCCCTCGACAACCTGAATTTCACCCTGACGGGGCCTGCCGAATCCTCCCGTTTTAATGCCACGGCGGCTCTGAAATCCTTGTCCACCGCGGACGCGCGCTTTACCCAGGTTCGCCTGCAGGCCGAAAGCGAAGACCTCAACCTGCGGCAATGGGCCGGCAGCGTGCGCACCCGCATTTCGGCAGCAGAGGCCAATTTCGCCAATCCCGATCTCGACCGCTTGATCGACGGACCCATTCGGCTCGATGCCCCCATAAGGCTTGCCCTGCCGGCCATCGGGCTTGATGCCTCGACCTTCGAAAGTGCCAATATTTCCGGCACGATCAGCGGCGCCTATAATCTGTCGCAGCAGTCCGTCACCGGAAATCTGCGCATGTCGCTCAACCCGAACGGCCTGCCGGAGGTGGCGGAACAGTATCTCGACGGCATGATCGGCTTCGAGGGTTATATCGATGGCGTGATCGGCGGGCGCATGAGCCTCGAAAACCTGGTCGTCAAATCCAGCGTTCTGGAAGGCCACGGCAATGTGCTGCTGCAGGACGGCAAGCTGGACGCCCATCTGGCCGGACGCGTGCCGGATCTTGCCAAGTTGCGTCCCGATGCCAAGGGTGCGGCCGGTTATGACGTCAAGCTGTCTGGACCGCTGGAGGCGCTGGGCGCCAAAGCCGCCATCAATGCGGCCGAAGCGCGGTTCAGCGGCCATCTGTTCGAGGGCATCATCCTGTCGTTTGATGGCACAGTCACCGGAGACGAGCCGAACGGAACCCTGCAGGCAGGCGGCCGGGTGGACGGAAAGCCGGTCAACCTGAAAACGCAGGTCCACCAGAAGGATGGCGTGGTTTCGCTTCCCGGCATGTTGCTGGAAGCCGGGGCCAACCGGGTGAGCGGCTCCCTTGCACTTTCGCCCGACTACCTGCCGTCGGGCAGGCTGGACTTTGCGCTGCCGGATATCGGGTTGTTGACCACGTTTGCCGGACAACAGGCAAGCGGCGACCTTACCGGCACGCTCGACCTCTCCAGTTCGAACGGCGTGGCAGCGGCCACGCTGAACGCATCCGGGCAGTCCATCGCCACGCAGGGCGTGACACTGGCAAATCCTGCGATCTCGGTGACCAGCAGCGACCTGAAGGCGCTTGCTGCAAATGGCACCCTTCGCGCCTCGCGCGTTTCGCTCGGCACGCAGATGGCTGATGATGTGACCCTCACACTTGCCCAGGCAGGCTCCAACACCGGCATCGATCTTGCTGCCCGTTATGGCGGAGCCCCGCTCTCCCTTGCCGGACACGTGGACCGCAGCAACGACAATGCCATGCGCATTGCCATCGACCGCTTTTCCGCAAATCTGGCCGGGATCGATCTTCATCTGCGGGAACCCAACACGATCCGGTTTGCTTCCGGACGCGCCGAGATCGGTGGCCTGAACCTTGCAGCCGGCGACGGGACTGTCCTGGTCGACGGAAGCGCCGGACAGCAGTTGAACATTGCGATCAGGGCGAGCGACGTTCCGGCGCAGCTTGCCAACGGCTTTGCTGCCAATCTCGGCGCGTCGGGCCACATCGGGGGGGCAGCAACCATCAGCGGCACTTCGGCTGCACCCGTTGTTCGCTACAGCTTGAACTGGGAGGATGCCGAACTTGCCGAGACCCGCACGCGCAGCATCCAGCCGCTTTCGCTCTCGGCGCGCGGGCGCTTCGAAAACGGCACCGTGACGATCGAGCGGGCGGGTATCGAGGGTCAGGACGGGCTTGATGTCTCCGCCAGCGGAACGATTGCGATCAGCGAACCGCGCCGTATCGTCCTGCAGGCCGATATCGCGTCGCTGCCGGCAGAACTGGCCAACAGTTTTCGCCCGCAACTGGCCACCAGGGGCACGGTGAAGGGCAGCGGCCGGGTGACCGGCACGGTCAGCGAACCGGTGGCTGAGTTCAATCTCTTGCTCACAGGCGCCTCGACCGCCGAAACCCGCAGTGCCGGCCTTGGTGACCTCATCGGTCGGTTGAACGGACGCTTCGAGAACCGCGTCCTCAGCATTGGCAAACTCACCATTTCCGGCACGCAGGGGCTTTCCGTCAACGCAAGCGGCACGCTCGGCCTTGACGGCGAGCGACCGATCACGCTGCGCTCCACGCTTGCCGCGGTGCCGGCGGGGCTGATCAATGCAGTGCGTCCGGATCTGAAGGCGCAAGGCGCATTGTCCGGCACCGTGACGGCCGCCGGCACACTTGCCGCGCCGCAAGCCGATTTCGACCTTCAGCTTGCCTCCGCATCTGCCGAAGCCACCCGCGCCGCCAATGTCGGACCGCTCAATGTCACCGCTCGTGGCCGTTTTGCCGATCAGGTGGTCACCCTTGCCGATGCGCGTCTGACCGGCGACAACGGCCTGAGCGCCCATGCGAACGGCACCGTCGGACTTGCCGGCGAAGGCGCCATAGCGCTTTCGGCGCAATTTTCTGCCCTGCCGGCCGCACTTGCAAACCTTGCGCGCCCGGGCCTTGCCGCAAGCGGCAGCGCCAGTGGCACGTTTTCGGCAAGCGGCACGTTTTCGGCCCCGGTTGCGACCTATGACGTGACGGTGGCTGATATCGCCACCAGCGAGAGCCGTGCGGCTGGCGTGAAGGCACTTGATCTTCGCGCGCTCGGCCGGTTCGAGAACGGCGTTCTGACGCTGGAACAGACCCAACTGAGCGATCCCTCCGGCCTGTCGCTCACCGCATCCGGCCGGGTGATCCTGACCGGGCCGCAGGCGCCGGCGCTCGATCTCAATGCCGATATCCGCGCCCTTCCCGCCAATCTTGCCAATGCCTTCATGCCGGATCTCGATGCAGGCGGCATCATCTCTGGAACCGTTTCGTCCACCGGCTCGCCGGAGGCGCCCGCCACGCAGTTTGATCTGAAATGGCAGGATGCGCAGACGCGCCAGACCCGCAGCGCCGCCCTTGCCGGACTTCAGGTCGACGCGCGCGGTACATTTGCCAACAACACGCTGACACTGGATGAGGCAGGGCTTTCCGGTCCATCGGGACTTTCCGCCTCCGCCAAGGGCACGGTCGGGCTCGCGGGAGACAAGCCGCTCGATCTCTCGGCAACCGTTGCATCACTGCCGGCCAGCCTGATCAGCGGCTTCGTACCTGACATCGATGCCGGCGGCACATTGTCCGGCACGGCTGCCATCGGCGGCACCGTTTCGGCCCCCGCGGTAAAGTACGATCTGCAATGGGCCGACGGCGTGATCCGCCGCCAGGGCGATGCCGGCATTTCGAACCTGACCCTGAAGGCTGCCGGCAGTTTTGACGGCGGACGCCTGACCCTTGGCGAAACACGGTTGACGGGTCCTGGTGGCCTTTCGATTTCGGCTGATGGTGCTGTCGTGCTCGGCGGCGAAGCGGGACCGATCCTCAATCTCAATGCAAACCTCACATCGGTTCCGGCAAGCCTTGCCAATGCCTTCGTTCCCGGGCTTGGCGCCACCGGCACGATCTCGGGCAAGGTTTCCGCCCTGCCCGGTGGCAGCGCCAATGGCGCGCGCTTTGATCTTGCCTGGGCCGATGCATCACTTGCCCAGACAACGAGCGCCGGCGTGCCGCCTTTCCGCATTGCCGCAAACGGCACATATGAAAACAACCGCCTTGCCTTCGAGACGCAGCTGGGTGGTGCCAGCGGCCTTGCCCTGCGCGGCAGCGGCAGCGTCGGACTGGCGGGAGACAGGCCCCTCGATGTACGTGTGCAGGGAGACGTGCCGTTTGCCCTTCTCGCCGCGCAACTGTCAGGCCAGGGTTTTGTGCTGGAAGGCGGTGCGAACCTCAACGTGACCGTTGGCGGAACGGCATCGGCACCCGCAGTTACCGGCACGGCGTCCACCTCCGGCGCACGGCTTATCGATGTCCGGCGCAACCTTGCCGTGAACGGCCTGGCCGGCTCCGTCGAGTTCAACCGCGACCGGGCCACGATCTCGCGCCTTTCCGGCACGCTGTCATCAGGCGGCACAGTGACCGTCAGCGGCTCTGTCGGTCTGAGAGACGGATTTGCAGCCGACCTCGATATCGCCCTCGACAATGCCACCTATGTCGATGGCAACCTGGTGACGGCAACGGTCAACGGCGCGCTCAACCTGTCCGGTCCCCTGTTGCAAGGTCCCAAGCTTGCCGGCAACGTCACGCTCCTGAAGGCCAACATCACGGTCCCCGCAAGTCTGCCGGCTTCGCTTGCCGAACTTAACGTCGAGCATCGCAATGCACCCGATGACGTGCGCGCCCTCCTGGAAAGCCTTCAGCCGAAGGGCGGCACGCAGACCAGCACTGGCATTGCTCTCGACCTGACACTGACTGCCCGCAACAACATTTTCGTGCGCGGACGTGGTATCGATGCGGAACTTGGCGGCTCGCTCACCATTCGTGGCTCGGCCGCCGACCCTGTGGTGACCGGCGGCTTTGAAATGCGGCGTGGCCGCATCGTCATCCTCACCAAGCGGCTGGATTTTACCACCGGCAAGATCACCTTCGGCGGCAGCCTGGTGCCCATCCTCGACCTTGTTGCCAGCACCTCATCCGATCAGACCACCATCAACATCACGGTAACAGGCCCTGCCAACAACCCGGATATTGTCTTCGGGGCATCGCCGTCGCTGCCGCAGGACGAGGTTCTGGCGCGGCTGATTTTTGGCCAGTCGATGTCACGCCTGTCTGCCCTGCAGATCGCGCAGTTGGCGGACGCGGTGACGCAGCTTGCCGGCGGCGGTTCGAACTCGCTGCTGCAGACGTTGCGCAGCGGGCTTGGCGTCGACGATATCGACATCAACACGGATGAAAGCGGCCAGACAAGCGTATCCGTCGGCCGTTATCTCAACAACCGCACCTATTTCCAGCTGGAGCAGGGCGGTAGCAGCGGCGGCGCCAAGGCTTCTATCAATCTCGATGTGGGGCGGGGTGTGAAGCTCAAGGGTTCCGCTGGCAGCGAGGGCGGTTCGGCGGGCATTTTCTACGAACGGGAATATTGAAGAAGCGCAGCGCAGGTCAAGACAGTCTGCCGCATTGACGTCAAGACCGAACACGGCCTCAAGATCCGCTCTCGATATTGGCAACAGCAGTTTCCCCAAAA
The DNA here is from genome assembly GCF_058242805.1 of Neorhizobium sp. PAMB6716. Classification (NCBI taxonomy): domain Bacteria; kingdom Pseudomonadati; phylum Pseudomonadota; class Alphaproteobacteria; order Hyphomicrobiales; family Rhizobiaceae; genus Neorhizobium; species Neorhizobium sp. PAMB6716. The sequence goes on along the minus strand of NZ_CM177835.1, from coordinate 3,748,767 downwards.
TCTTCCGTCTGCTTCATGTCTGCAGCCCCACCGCAAGGCGATGCAAACATTTGCATCTTTATTCATCCAACTATTAGATTTGACGCATTTTTAATGCATGGCCGCTACCTTGATGCGCAATTGCTCATGCAGCTGACAGGAACTGATGCAGGAGCACCATTGCCCTTCGATTGCACAAAGGTAAGTCCGTGACCCTCAGTTTCCTGCCGACCAGCGACGCCAGCAACTTGCTTACTGCGATCGGCCGCTCTCAGGCCTTGATCGAGTTCGATCTCAGCGGCCGTATCCTCACCGCCAACGAAAACTTCTGCCGCGCGCTTGGGTATACGCTTGCCGAGATCAAGGGAAAGCAGCACGCGATGTTCTGCGATCCCGCCTATACCCGGTCGGAGGACTACAAGCTCTTCTGGGCAAAACTTGCGCGAGGTGAGTTCCAGGCCGCCGAATACAAGCGCATCAGCAAGAACGGTAGCGATGTCTGGATCCAAGCCTCCTACAACCCCGTCAGCGTGCGCGGAAAAATCGTGAAGGTGGTGAAGATTGCCACAGACATTACGGCGGCAAAGCTGAAAGCAGCCGAAGATGCCGGCAAGATCGCGGCGATCTCGAAGATTCAGGCGGTCATCGAGTTCACCCCGAAGGGCGACATCATCACTGCCAACGAAAATTTCCTGAATTGCATGGGTTATAGTCCGAACGAAGTTCAGGGACGGCATCATAATATGTTCGTCGAGCAGGGTTTTCGCGACAGCCCGGAATACGCCACGTTCTGGAAGAAACTTGCTGGCGGCGAAGCGGTTGCTGCCGAATTCAAGCGCATCGGCAAGGGCGGCAAGGCCGTCTGGATCCAGGCCTCCTACAACCCGATCTTCGATGCTGACGGACGCGTGTTCAAGGTGGTGAAGTTTGCCACCGATATTACCGAACGCGTGCGTGCCGTGGATGATATTGCCGACGGACTGACGGCCTTGTCTCGTGGCGATCTGACCCACCGCATCACCCAGCCGTTTATTCCAAGCCTTGAGAAGATCCGTACCGACTTCAACGAATCAATGGAAAAGCTGCGGCAGGCCATGCAGATCGTTGGCGAGAATGCCGAAGCGATTGCATCCGGCTCCGAACAGATCCGCCAGGCCTCCAACAGCTTGGCCCAACGTACCGAACAGCAGGCAGCCGCCGTTGAACAGACGGCAGCCGCGCTGGATGAGATCACGCAGACGGTCGCGACCAGCGCAAAACGTGCCGAAGAGGCCGGACAACTGGTCGGCCGCACGACTGCCGGGGCCACGCATTCCGGCGAGGTGGTTAGCAATGCCATTTCCGCCATGGGCCAGATCGAAAACTCCTCCGGCGAAATTTCGTCGATCATCGGGGTTATCGACGACATTGCCTTCCAGACCAACCTTCTGGCGCTGAATGCCGGCGTCGAGGCCGCACGTGCCGGTGAAGCCGGCAAGGGTTTTGCCGTCGTGGCGCAGGAGGTGCGGGAACTCGCGCAGCGCTCGGCAAAGGCTGCCAAGGAAATCAAGGCGCTGATCAACACGTCAAGCCAGCAGGTGGCAAAGGGTGTGTCCCTTGTCGATGAGACCGGCAAGGCCCTGCAATCGATTATCGGCGAGGTCGACGATATCAACGGCAATATCGCTGCCATCGTCGAGGCCAGCCGCGAGCAGGCCACCGGCCTGAAGGAAATCAACAAGGCCATCAACCTGATGGACCAGAATACGCAGCAGAATGCGGCCATGGTGGAAGAATCCTCCGCCGCCAGCCACAGCCTGGCGCGCGAGGCGGATTCTCTCAGAACTCTCATTTCAAAATTCAGCTTTGGGAAACAATCTTCCTCTAAGGTAAGTGTTGCGCGACCCGATGCACGCCCTGTGGCATCTCCGGCTCGCTCACTCATGGCCAAGGTTGCACGCTCCAGTACCGGTGGCGCAGCCGCCGCCCAGGCATCGGAAAGTTGGGAAGAATTTTGATGGCTACGACGATCAACTCTACAAGCTACAGCGGCGAGATGCTTGAGATCATCGCGTTTCGCCTTCACGATCAGGAATTTTGCGTGAAGACGACCACGATCCGTGAAATTCGCGGCTGGGCACCGTCCACGCCAATCCCGCATGCACCGTCCGATGTCATCGGCGTGATGAACCTGCGCGGCTCGGTCATTCCGATCATCGATCTCGCCTACAAGCTGGGCATGAAGAGCACGGTTGCCAACGAGCGTTCGGCCATCGTCGTGGCCGAAGTACACAACATGGTCATCGGCATGCTGGTCGACCGCGTTTCGGACATCCTGACGATCCCGTCGGATCAGGTGCAGCCGGTGCCGGAGGTTTCGGCCTCCTTCGACAAGTCGTTTTCCGAAGGCATCATTGCCAATGAAAACGGCATGATCTGCTTCCTGAACCTGTCGAAAATGTTCAAGGGCAGCGATCTCGAAGACATGGCGGCCTGATCTGATCTTTCGGGCAGACAACACATTTCCAAGGGCAGCGCGGGAGACCGCCGCTGCCCTTTTTGCGTGCCTGCTTTCGTCGCCACGGCTCTACGCTTCTTGATCTTGGCAAGCGGCTGGACTACCAGACGGGCACCCCCTTGAATACTGAAGGACATCTCATGCGCCTGCTCCTCATCCACACCGGCGGAACGATCGGCATGGCGCAGGGGCCGGACGGACTTCAACCGCAGCAGGGGCTTGTGGAGACGGCCGTTGCCGAACGGTTGCCGCCTAAGACCACACTTTCGACCCATGTTTTCACGCCTCTTCTCGATAGTGCCGATGTCGGTCCGCGCCACTGGAACGAGATGCTGGATGCCATCCGCGCCCATCCTGACCTTCCGGTGATCATCACCCATGGCACCGATACCATGGCGTTTACCGGTGCGGCCTTGTCCCAGGCGCTGGCGGGTGAGGCACGCCGCATCATCCTCTGCGGCTCAATGATCCCGCTTGGCGAAGAAGGCGATGCGGACGAAAATCTTTCGCTGGCCATCAAGGCTGCCCTTGCCGGCGGTATCGGCGTCGATCTCGCCTTTGCCGGCAAACTTTTAGCCGCAGCAGGGCTGGTAAAACATGACAGCCACGCAATGGATGCCTTTCGTGCCCAGCGACAGGATGCCCCAAATGCGCCGCTCTCGCGCCGGTTCGATACGCGCCGCCTTGCCGTTTTGACGCTGACGCCAGGCATGCCGGCAGAGCTTCTTACGGCAGCACTCAACGTGCTTGATGGCGCCGTGCTCCGGGTCTTCGGTTCGGGAACGGCAATGAACGATCCGGCTATCATGGCAGCCCTTGCAGAGGCCGTCACAGAAGGCAAACGCATCCGCGCCGTCAGCCAGTGCGAGGCAGGCGGGCTGGAACCCGGCGCTTACGCAGCCGGCGCCGGTCTTTGGGCGACCGGCATTGAAAACGGTGGTGGCGAGACGCCGGAGGCAGCCCTCATCCATCTCTGGCTGAACTGATCCTCTCGCAAGTCGCCCAAAACGACGAAAGGCGACCCGCAAGGCCGCCTTCCCTCTTTTCTGTTTACAAAGCTGCTTATCCGAAGATCGCCAGGCTGTTCTTCAGCGTAACCCAGACGCCCCAGAGAAGGGGAATACCGACAACAGCCCAGGCCATGGCGGCTTTGGCATCAAAGCCACCCTTGCCAATGCCGAAGGAACCGGTCGGGCCGGCATTGGCCGCAGCTGTCTTCGCCTGAAGGGCTGCCACTTCCGCATCCGACATGAACCACTTGTCGGCGAGCGGCCTGACGAGGGCATTGGCCACGAGCCCCAGCGCCAGCATGCCGGCGAGGATATACATCGTGCCGGTGTAAAGAGCCGGCCCCGGCGCAACACCCGCCGCAATCTGGGCTTCGCGGATATAGTTGACGACAACAGGGCCGACGATGCCAGCTGTTGCCCAGGCCGTCAGTAGCCGGCCATGAATGGCGCCGACGAACTGCGTGCCGAAGATATCCGCAAGGTATGCGGGGATCGTGGCAAAGCCTCCGCCATACATCGACAGGATGATGCCGAAGGCCAGAACGAACAGAGCCTTGGAGCCGAGACCAGCCAGCGTCGGTGCCAGTGCATAAAGCACGATGCCGAGGATGAAGAAGCAGAAGTAGGTGTTCTTGCGGCCAATCTTGTCGGACATGGATGCCCAGAAGAAGCGGCCGCCAATGTTGAACAGCGACAAAAGCCCGGTAAAGCCGGCGGCAATTGCCGCAATCTGTGCTTTCTGGGCGACATCAAGCTGCGAGAAGGTGAGATCCGGCAGGCCGATCAGAGAGCCTGCAAAAATTTCCTGCAGCATGGGCGAGGCGACGCCGATAACACCGATGCCGGCGGATACGTTAAGGCAAAGTACGGCCCAGATCAGCCAGAACTGCGGCGTCTTGTGTGCATTCTTCAGATGAACGTGCCGAGTGGTTATCATGCTGCTTTTGGCAGCCGGCGGCGTCCAGCCTTCCGGGCGCCAGCCGGCGGGGGGAATGCGATAACCGAAAGCACCGCCCATCATGAAGACGAAATAGACGAGCGCCATGACCACAAAAGTCTGCCACACACCCACGGACATATCGGTCTTGAACGTGTTCATCAGGATGTTGGCGAGCGGTGCGCCAATCATCGCGCCACCGCCAAACCCCATGATGGCCATGCCGGTTGCCATGCCGCGCCGGTCCGGAAACCATTTGATGAGGGTGGACACAGGCGAGATATAACCAAGGCCAAGACCAATACCGCCGATCACACCGGCACCGAGCCACATCAGCCAGAGCTGGTGGAACATCACGCCGAGCGCTGCAACGAGAATACCGCCGCACCAGCAGCAGGCAGACACGAAGCCCGCCTTGCGCGGCCCGACGCGCTCCAGCCAGCCACCCCAGATGGCCGCGGAGCAGCCGAGGAGGACGAAGAACAGCGTATAGATCCAGCCAAGATCCGCCACGCGCCAGTTGCAGGCAGTCGTAAACAGCGCGCCTCCCAGCGTCAGCCCCGAGCAGCTTGGATCCGCGTTCGGAATGGCGCGGCTGAGCGGCAGCCAGAAGACGCTGAAGCCATAGGCCATGCCGATGCACAGATGAATGGCCAGCGCTGCCGGTGGCACAAGCCAGCGGTTGAAACCCGGTTTTGCAATGATTCGCTCTCTATCCAGGAAGCCGACACCCGCCATACTTCCCCCCGTCACGCCTGCTACTGCCATTGACAATACCTCCCTATGGAATGTCAGACATAAAAAATTGACATTGCGCCGGCCGATCCGGTCCGGCGCCCATCGTGTCGTTCAAGCGGTGCTTTCCGGCACGCTCGGCTCTGAAAGCGATTCCCCGGCGGCCGTCCCCTTGCCTCCCGGTGCGCCTTCGGCCGCATCGGCGCCCAGGCCGACAGCGCAATCATTGCTCTCGTCCGGGCGCTTGATGCGGGCCGATGCCAGGATGACCAGCGGCAGAAAACCGCCGGTGCCGGCATCGATCAACTCGAAGAAGCGACGTCGCATGCGCTTCTCCCAGAACTTGTTGATGTGGGTCGCCACGCCCTCCACCCGCACGTCCTGCGGCTGCGAGGCAAAGAAGGTCGCAATCTGGTTTGCCATGCGGACAAGCTTTTCATCCGTGTGATTGAGCGACATGGGTGGCACCTCCCTTTGCGGTCAAGCGGTCGGCATGGGTGAAGATTTCATAGTCATTGCCGCGCACGATGCCCACGAGCGTCATGCCGGCTTCTTCGGCGGTGCGGATGGCAAGGGCCGTCGGCGCGGAAATTGCGGCAAGCAGCGGGCTGCCAAGGATCGCCGCCTTCTGCACCATTTCCACCGACAGACGGCTCGTGACGACCACCACGCCCTCGGCCGGCGCCCAGCCCCCGAGAAGAACGGCGCCCACCAGCTTGTCGAGGGCATTGTGGCGCCCGACATCCTCGCGCATCGCAACCAATCCTTCGCCCGGCACATAAAAGCCGGCACCATGCACGGCTCGCGTTTCTCGGTTCAGCTGCTGTGCCTGGCCCATCAGGTCCATGGCGGTTGAAAGCTCGTCTGGCGACACTTGAAAACCATCGTCTGAGATCCGCGGCACCGTGCGGGTGGCCTGCTCGATGGATTCGATGCCGCAAAGCCCACACCCGACGGGACCTGCCATGCGCCGACGGCGAAGGGTCAGCGCTTCGGCGGTTGCGTCCTTCAACGTCACCTGTACATCGATGCCGTCGCCGGCCTCGACCGGTTCGATGGACAGGATTTCGCTCGCCGCGCGAATGATGCCCTCGGCCATGGAGAAACCAACGGCAAAATCTTCAAGATCCGCCGGCGTCGCCATCATCACTGCATGGGTGGAGCCGCCGAACGAAAAAGCGATCGGCACCTCTTCCGGCACCACCCGGCTGCCGGTGACGGTGCGTCCATCGCGCGACTGGATTTCAGCAACCGTGCGGGTGGTGGGTATCATTCCGCCGCTTCCAGCTTGGCTGCAATCCGCCGCGACCGACGCGACAGTTCCTCGTAATCCTCCTGCCATTCGGTCGGCCCGTTCGAGGGCGAGATCTGCACCGCCGTTACCTTGTATTCCGGGCAGTTGGTCGCCCAGTCGGAAAAGTCGGTGGTGATGACGTTGGCCTGCGTGTTCGGGTGATGGAAGGTGGTGTAGACGACGCCCGGCGCGACGCGATCGGTGATCAGCGCCCGAAGCGTCGTTTCACCGGCGCGGCTCGCAAGCTTCACCCAATCGCCATCCTTGATGCCGCGCTGTTCGGCATCGTGCGGGTGGAGTTCCAGCCGGTCCTCCTCGTGCCAGACCACATTTTCCGTGCGCCGCGTCTGGGCGCCGACATTGTACTGGGAGAGAATGCGGCCGGTGGTGAGAAGCAGCGGAAAGCGCGGGCCGGTGCGCTCGTCGGTTGCCACGTATTCCGTGCGAATGAACTTGCCCTTTCCGCGCACGAAGCCATCGACATGCATGATCGGCGATCCCACAGGAAACTTCTCGTTACACGGCCACTGCACCGAACCCATCTTTTCAAGATAATCGTAGGAGACGCCGGCAAAACTTGGGGTCGAGGCGGCAATCTCGTCCATGATCTGAGAAGGATGCGTATAGGCCCAGTTGAGCCCCATGGCCTGCGCCAGCTTCTGGGTCACTTCCCAATCCGCATAACCGTTCTTCGGCGTCATCACCTTGCGCACGCGGTTGATGCGGCGCTCGGCATTGGTAAACGTGCCGTCCTTTTCCAGGAAGGTCGAACCCGGCAGGAAGACATGGGCATAGTTTGCCGTCTCGTTGAGGAAGAGATCGTGAACCACGACACATTCCATGGCGGCAAGGCCCGCCGAAACATGCTTGGTATCGGGGTCGGACTGCAGGATATCCTCACCCTGAATGTAGATGCCCTTAAACGTGCCATCGACGGCGGCATCCAGCATGTTCGGGATACGAAGACCCGGCTCGTTGTTCAGTGTCACGCCCCAGAGCTTTTCAAAGGTCTCGCGCGTCGCATCGTCCGAGATGTGGCGATAGCCGGGAAGTTCGTGCGGGAAAGACCCCATGTCGCAGGAGCCCTGGACATTGTTCTGACCGCGCAACGGGTTCACGCCGACGCCGGGACGGCCGATATTGCCGGTAGCCATCGCCAGATTGGCAATCGCCATGACCGTGGTCGAGCCCTGGCTGTGTTCGGTCACACCGAGGCCGTAATAGATCGCGCCATTGCCGCCCTTGGCAAACAGGCGAGCGGCACCGCGCAGATCTTCTGGCGGTACACCGGTGAACTTTTCGGTTTCTTCCGGCGAATGCTCAGGCTCGGCCACAAATGCAGCCCAGTCCTCGAATTCGGACCAGTCGCAACGCTCGCGGATGAAGGCCTCATCAAACAGGCCCTCGGTAACGATGACATGGGCCAGCGCTGTCAGAACCGCAACATTGGTGCCGGGCTTCAGCGGCAGATGGAAGGAGGCTTCCACATGCGGAGTGCGTACCAGATCGATGCGGCGCGGATCAATCACGATCAGCTTGGCGCCCTTGCGCAGCCGCTTCTTCAACCGCGAGCCGAAGACTGGGTGACCGTCGGTCGGATTGGCACCGATGACCAGAACCACGTCGGAATGTTCGACCGAGTCGAAATTCTGCGTGCCGGCCGACGTGCCGAACGCCTGGCCGAGGCCATAACCGGTGGGCGAATGGCAGACGCGGGCGCAGGTATCGACATTGTTATTGCCGAAACCGGCGCGGATCAGCTTCTGCACGAGGAAGGTTTCCTCGTTGGTGCAGCGCGACGAGGTGATGCCACCGATAGATTCCCGGCCATACTGATACTGGATGCGGCGAAATTCCGAGGCGACATGCGCATAGGCCTCTTCCCAGGTAACCTCGCGCCAGGGATCGGAAATCTTCTCGCGGATCATCGGGTTGAGGATGCGGTCCGTATGGCTTGCGTAACCGTAGGCGAACCGACCCTTGACGCAGGAATGGCCGCGATTGGCCTGCCCATCCTTCCACGGCACCATGCGCACCAGTTCTTCGCCGCGCATTTCCGCCTTGAACGAACAGCCAACGCCGCAATAGGCGCAGGTGGTGACCATCGAATGCTCAGGCTGGCCGATCTCGATCACCGATTTTTCGGTGAGCGTCGCCGTCGGGCAGGCCTGCACGCAGGCGCCACAGGAAACGCATTCCGATGAGAGGAAGGCTTCATGCGCGCCGGGCGAGACGCGGCTGTCAAAACCGCGACCCTCGATGGTCAACGCAAACGTGCCCTGCACTTCCTCGCAGGCGCGCACGCAACGCGAACAGACGATGCATTTTGAGGGGTCGTAGGTGAAATACGGATTGCTCTCATCCTTCGGCAGCCACTGGGCATTCATGCCGCCCTCGACTGAACGTGCCTTCACATGGTTTTCGCCGTCATAACCATAACGCACATCTCGAAGGCCGACGGCTCCGGCCATGTCCTGAAGCTCGCAATCGCCATTGGCAGCGCAGGTCAGGCAGTCGAGCGGGTGGTCGGAGATATATAGCTCCATCACGCCCTTGCGGATCTGCTTCAGTCGCTCCGTCTGGGTGTGGACGACAAGGCCCGGCGCCACCGGCGTGGTGCAGGAGGCGGGGGTGCCGTTGCGGCCCTCCACCTCGATCAGACAGAGCCGGCAGGATCCGAAGGCGTCCACCATATCGGTGGCGCAGAGCTTTGGCACCTGAATGCCGGCTTCCATCGAGGCGCGCATGATCGAAGTGCCTTGGGGCACGGTAATCGCGCGGCCATCGATGGTGAGCGTTACCAGTTCGGTGGATTTCGAGGCGGGTGTACCGTAATCGATTTCAGGAACGAGGGGCATCAGACTGTCTCCTGTGCGAACTCGGCATGGACGCAGGACGAAAGACCCTCTCTGGCCTGCCGGCCATCTCCCCCACAAGGGGGGAGACGACTCGTGGCAGCCGCCTGCTCCAAAGGACATAACGAGCGAGGCAGTAACGGTAAGGTCACAGTCTTCGCTTGCGTTGGACGGGACGGTGCCGCGCGCTGAGCCCTCCCCCTTGTGGGGAGGGCGGCGAGCAAAGCGAGCGGGAGGGGACTTTCTTTGAAGCTCATTCCGCAGCCTCCCGCACCGGCACCGGCGCAAAATCCTCTGGAAAATGCGTCAGCGCACTCATCACCGGATAAGGCGTGAAACCACCCAGCGCGCAGAGCGAGCCAAATTTCATCGTGTTGCAGAGGTCTTCCAGCAGCACCTTGTTCTTTTCCGGCTCGATGCCCTTGGCAATCTTATCGACCACCTCGACACCCCGTGTGGAGCCAATCCGGCACGGCGTACATTTGCCACAGCTTTCGATGGCGCAGAATTCCATAGCAAACCGCGCCTGCTTCAGCATGTCCGCGGCCTCATCGAAAACAACCACGCCGGCATGGCCGATCAGGCCGCCGGCGGCCGTGAAGGATTCGTAGTCGAAGCTGGTGGAAAACAGCGAGGGCGGGAAATAGGCGCCGAGCGGACCGCCCACCTGCACCGCCTTCACCGGACGCCCGGTCAGCGTGCCGCCGCCGATCTCGTTCACCAGTTCGCCAAGCGTCAACCCGAAGGCGGTCTCGTAAAGACCGCCATGGCGGATATTGCCCGCAAGCTGGATCGGGATGGTGCCATGCGAGCGCCCGACGCCAAAATCGCGGTAAAAAGAAGCGCCGCGGTCGAGGATGATCGGGATGGACGCAAGCGACATGACGTTGTTGACGACCGTTGGCTTGCCGAACAGGCCTTCCAGAGCCGGAAGCGGCGGCTTTGCCCGGACGATGCCGCGCTTTCCTTCAAGGCTGTTGAGAAGCGAGGTTTCCTCGCCGCAGACATAAGCGCCGGCGCCTTCGCGCACTTCCATATCGAAGGCGTAAGGCGAACCCAACACGGACGGCCCGAGAATACCGGCAGCCCTTGCAATGGCGATTGCCTCTTCCATGGTCCGGATGGCATGCGGATATTCGGAACGGGTGTAGATATAGCCCTTCGTCGCACCGACCGCGATGCCGGCAATCGCCATGCCCTCGATCAGCACGAAGGGATCGCCTTCCATGATCATGCGGTCTGCAAACGTGCCACTGTCGCCCTCATCGGCATTGCAGACGATGTATTTCTGATCGCCGCGCGCGTCCGCGACCGTCTTCCACTTGATGCCTGTGGGAAAGCCGGCACCGCCGCGACCGCGCAGGCCACTCGCCGTGACCTCAGCCACAATCTCGGCCGGCGAAATCGCGACAGCCTTTTCCAGCCCCTTCAGGCCCTGGTAATGGCGGTAATCCTCCAGAGACAGCGGATCTGTCACACCGCAGCGCGCAAACGTAAGCCGTGTCTGACCTTTCAGGAACGGGATCTCTTTCGTGAGCCCATGCGCCAGCTTATGGTTGCCACCGGACAGGAAATCCGCCTCGAAGAGCGAGGGTACGTCGGAGGGTTTGACCGGCCCGTAGGCCACGCGGCCATGATCGGTGCGCACCTCCACCAGCACTTCCAGCCACAGCAGACCACGCGAACCATTGCGCACCACATGGACGTCGAGATTGCGGGCGTGCGCTTCGGTGATGATGGCAGAAGCGACACGATCGGCACCAACGGCTAGGGCTGCCGCATCGCGCGGCACGAAAACGGTCACGCTCATCGGCGCGCCTCCGTCACCATGTCGGAAAGACAGTGTTCGTCGAGCCTTCCATAAACCTCGCCATCCAGCATGGCCGCCGGGGCGCAGGCGCAGAGGCCAAGACAGAAGACCGGTTCCAGCGTCACCGCGCCATCAGGCGTCGTCTCATGCCAGTCGATGCCGAGGCGAGCTTTGACACCCTCCGCCAGATCTTCGCTGCCCATGGCCTGACAGGCCTCGGCGCGACAGAGTTTCAGCGTGTGGCGGCCGGCCGGGTGACTGCGAAAATCATGATAGAAGGACACAACGCCATGCACTTCGGCCCGCGACAGGTTCAGCGCCTGCGCAATCACCTGCTTGGCGCTTTCCGGAATAAAGCCGAATTCCGCCTGCACCTTGTGCAGGATCGGCAACATCGGCCCTTCCAGCTGCCGACAGTCCTCGATGATGGCGGAAATCCGGGTCGCCTCATCCGTTGCGACCGCACGCATGTTCATCAGCCAGTCCTCCCAAACCGACGTGCCAGCACAGCCAGAGCAGTGATGCGGAGTCTGAACTTGGCACATTTCGAAGCACATATTCGAAGATCAAGTCGTCCGCGGCACAGCCACCAGTCTTGCCTTTAGTGAAGGATGACTAACGCTACAGGCTCAGGTCAATAACGGCATTCCGTTGATTGATAGGAAATTTCTATCAAAGGCAGATGCTGCAGCGCGGGATCGCGCTTCATGCAGCAGCGCGGAAACCAGCGGCGTGTGCGGTTCCCGATGCGTTGCGACCAGTCCGACCAGATGTTCGGCATCGGGTTCGGAAATCGGAATCATCCGGATCTGCTCGGGAAAACCGAAGGATTCCGCCACGTTACGGGGCATGATCGAGGCCCATTGTCCGGTGCGGATATGGGAAAACAAGACAATCATCGAATTGGATTCCAGCGTCGGCTTGGCCACCACGCCGGCTTCTGCCATGTGTTTGTTGATGATGCGGCGGTTCTGCATATCCGGCGTCAATAGGCAAAGCCGAAGGTTGGAAACCTCCTGCCATGTCACCACGTCCCGGTCGGCAAGCGGTGTGCCTGCGGCTGCAATGAGGTGATACCGTTCCGAATAGAGCGGCACGGTGGTTACGCGGCCGAGCGGTTCATTGTCGAGATAGGTGATTCCGGCGTCGATCTCGAGGTTTTCAAGTTGGCTCAGCACCTGCAGCGAGGTGCGCGAAGTAATGGAAAAGGTGACCGCCGGGTGGCGCGCCTGAAACGGCTCGGTCAATTTCGGCACCATGGCAAGGGCGGTCGGTATGACGGCAACGCGGATATGGCCGGCAAGTCCCTTGCGGGCGGCCCGCATTTCCTCGCGCATGGTGCGGGTATCGCCAACGATCCGGCGCGCCCATTCCAGCACGCGCTGCCCCTCCGGCGTCAACCCCTGGAAACGCGAGCCGCGCACCACAAGCACGACGCCCAGCTGGTCTTCCAGCTGCCGGATGGCGGCCGACAGCGTCGGTTGGGATATTCCGCACTCCTCCGCCGCCCGGCCAAAATGCGAGGCACCGGCAAGGGCAATGAAGAATTCGAGCTTGTCGATCATGGGTCCTCCGGACGTCTTTCCGCCTCTGCATCCCTGTTGTGGTCAAGTGCAGAGGAAAAGGTCAACCGGTCTCGTGAGGTCGAAGTGGCTGAGTGATCAAAGCGTCGTCGGTGAAGTTGCCTCCGCAAAGCGGCGCCCTAGATGCAGCAGTAGGCGCAGAACGTCTCAGACTTACAATTAAGGGCAATGGTGGAAGGCAGCGTGGCGGCAGACGACATATTCTCATTCCTGCAAGGCGGCGGCCGCTCGGGCGAACTGGTGCGCAGCATCGACTGGGCATCCACGCCGCTTGGCCCCCTTCATGCCTGGCCGATTTCGCTGCGCACCATCGTTGCCTCCATTCTCAGCTCGGCATTTCCGGCAGCCATTGCCTGGGGGCCGCAGCTGATCACAATCTACAACGACCCTTTTCGCGCCATCCTTGGTGAGAAACCGGAAGCGATGGGACGGCCCTTTTCGGATGTCTGGTCGGAAGCCTGGGACACGATTGGTCCGATTGCCGCTGCCGCCCAGGGGGGAGAGGCAACCTATATCGAGGACTTTCCGCTGACGATTTCGCGCAAAGGGTATCCGGAAGACGCCTATTTCACCTTCTGCTACAGCCCCTTGCGCGACGATGAAGGACAGATTGCGGGCATGCTGGACACTGTGGTCGAAACAACCGATCGGGTCGCAATCGAGCGGCAAACCCGCCTGATGAATTCGGAGCTGCAGCACCGGATGAAGAACATGTTTGCGACCGTGAATTCGATCGTCAGCCAGACATTGCGGGCGGAGCGGCCTCTCGAGGAAATCCGTCCGCTGCTTCTGCAGCGGATTTCAGCCATCGCAAGCGCCCATGCCCTGCTGACCGAGACGGCAAAGGGTGATGTGCCCGTGCACCAGGTTCTGGATATCGGCCTTTCCGCCCACAGAACAGCCGTAGACCGCATCGGGATGTCTGGCCCCGCGGTGGTTCTGACGGAAAAACAGGCGCTTTCGCTGTCACTCGCCATCAACGAACTGGCGACCAATGCGATGAAATACGGCGCGCTTCGCGCGGATGGCGGCAAGGTGGCGATTGGCTGGAAAGGCGATGGCCAAGGCCCCTTCCACCTCACATGGCGCGAAACCGGTGGCCCGCCCGTTGCACCGCCCTCGCGCCGGGGTTTTGGCACGACGCTGATGGAGCGTGTCGTTCCCCATGATTTTGGCGGAACGGCAAAGCTCGACTATGACCCGGCAGGCCTGCGCTACGAACTTTCGACGGAGCGGCTACGCCACGGATGAGGATCAGAGACGGATCGAGCCGGTCTTTTCCTTGATGATGCCGGCGCTGCGGGCAAGAGCCTTGTGTTCCCCGTCATCGAGATCCGGGAAAAGATCCGCCAGCACGCCCGACGCGCCAATGACGCGCGGAAGCGAAAGCGCCACGTTCGCAATGCCTTCCACTTCAGGTGTTACCATCGACACCGAAAGCACCGCCCGCTGATCCAGCGCGATCGCCTTGACGATCCGCTGCAAGCCGGCACCGATGCCGTAATAGGTGGCACCCTTGCCCTCGATGATCCGATAGGCGGCATTGCGCACATTATCGTCGATGTCTGCACGGATGGCCCCGGTCAGCGGCTTGCCCACCTGCTGCGCAAACGAGGCGACCGAGACGGAACCGGCCAGCGCATTCGACCAGGTCAGCACTTCGCTGTCACCATGCTCACCCAGCACATAGGCATGCACCGATTGCGAGGAAATGTCGAGATGGCGCCCGAGCAGCGTGCGAAACCGCGCCGTATCCAGAATAGTGCCGGAACCGATGACGCGGCAAGGCGCAAGGCCGGAGAGGCGCGTGGCAATATCGGTCATGATATCGACGGGGTTGGAGGCAATGAGCAGGATTGCCTGCGGGGCAACCGAGAGCACCTCGCCGACAATGCTACGAAACACCTCGGCATTGCGCTCCAGCAGCGAAAGCCGGTCTTCACCGGGCTTCTGGCTGACACCGGCGGCCAGAATGACGACGCCTGCCCCTTCAAGCGCATCATAACCGCCGGCGCTGACCTTGGTGGCCGAATGAAACGGCGTGGCATGGGCAATATCTTCCGCCTGCGCCAATGCCAGCGCCCGGTTCATATCCACCAGCACCACTTCGCTTGCCGTGCCCGTCAGGGCCAGCGCATAACCTGCCGTGCTGCCGACCATGCCGGCGCCGATAATCCCGACTTTCATGCGCAACTCCTGTTCATTGCCAGCGCACCCTAGCGGCTGCATGGCAGGCTGGAATTGATTTAACGCACAAGCAGGCCGATCGTGACCGTGATCCTATCCGATACGCGTCGCGGCAAGCCGCTCCTCGTCCAATAGGATGCCGAGACCGGGCGTATCTCCCAGTTCCAGCCAGCCGTCGCGGTGATGGAGCGGTTCTGCCATCGGAAAATCGCGGCGGGCTTCGCTCCACTCCGGTTCGTCATAGGGATATTCGAGAAACGGCGCATCGCCGACGCCCGCCGTCAGATGCGCATTGGCTAACACGCCGATGCCATTGGTCCAGCTGTGGGGGGTGAAGGTGATGCCGGCCTCTCGCGCCTGATAGACCAGACGCCGACAGCCGGTAATGCCGCCAACCAGCGCCACATCCGGCTGGATGACGTCGAGCGCGCGCTCCTCGATCAACTGGCGAAAGTCGGTGAGTTCCCGGGTCATCTCGCCGCCGGCGAGGCGCACGGATGTGGCCTCCTTCAGCATCCGCATGCCCTTGACGTCGGCCCGGTGCAGCGGCTCCTCCATCCAGTAGATGTCGAGCTTTTCCAGCTCCCGCGCCACGGCAAGCGCATCCTTAAATGTCCAGGCAAGCGTGGTGTCCCAGGGCATGCGCCAACCCTGATTGCAGTCAACCATCAGCTCCAGCCGCTGGCCGACACGGGCGCGAATGGCTTCCAGCGCCTTCACATCATCCCGCCAGTTTTCGCGTCCGCCGGAGGATGCGCTGAACCGCACCTTCATGGCGGGAAAACCTTGCGCCAGATAATGTTCCGCCTGATCCGCCATGGCCGAGGGATCGCGCAGCACGCCGGAGGATGCGTAAAGCCGCACCCGGTCCGCCCGCCCGCCGAGCATACGCCAGACCGGCTCGCCGATGATCTTGCCCGACAGATCCCACAGCGCCAGATCAAGCGGCCAGCAGCGGCCATAGTGGAAGTTGATATGCGACAGCACCTCGTAGTGCCGCTCCAGATGACGCGGATCCTGGCCGATGAACAGGTCCTCGTGGCCCTCGAACCCCTTCATCAGGTCGCCGGAGCCAATCCCCTCGCGACCGTCCGTATCGCGCACCCGCACGATGGTGGCGTCGAAATGATGGCGCGGACGCCCGTCCCAGCTTGCCTTGAACGGGGGATCGAGCGGCAGGCGATGATGGCTGATCTCGATGGATGCGATCTTCATTGCGCGCCTCTCCTCAGCCGAACTGCTGCCAGATCGTCTTGAAATCGCAATATTTGTCGATGGCATGCACAGACCGGTCCCGCCCGAAGCCCGACTGCTTGAAGCCGCCGAAAGGGGTGGAGAAACTGGCCATGTCATAGGTGTTGATCCACACCGTGCCGGCATGAAGCGCCTCGGAAAACCGGTGGGCGCGGTTCATGTCGCGGGTAAACACAGCGCCCGCCAAGCCATAGATCGTGTCGTTGGCAATGGCGAGCGCTTCCTCCTCCGTCTCGAAGGAGATCGAGCACAGGACCGGCCCGAAAATCTCTTCACGGGCGATCGTCATGTCATTCGTCACGCCCTTCAAGACGCCGGGAGACACATAATAACCGCCGGTGTCCGACAGCGCCCGCTCGGCCCCGAAGACGCGGGAAGCGCCCTCCTTCTCGCCGGCAGCAATCATTGCCAGCACCTTGTCCATATGCGCCTCCTCGATCAGCGCGCCGATCTGGGCCGATGGATCGAAGGGATGGGCTAGAGCGATTTCGCGCCGCGTGACCTCGCGGATGCGCTCGATCAGGTCTGCTTCCACAGAGCGCTCGACGATGAGGCGCGTTGCGGCATGGCAGGTTTCGCCGGAATTGTAAAAACAGCCCCAGGCGGCGGCAGAAGCGGCAAGATCCAGATCCGCATCGGCGAACACCACCAGTGGCGACTTGCCGCCGAGTTCCAGCGCCACGCGCTTGACATTGGACTGCGCGGCATAGGTCATGATCAGCTTGCCGACTTCCGTCGAGCCGGTAAAGGCGATCATGTCCACATCCATGTGGCAGGCAAGCGGCTTGCCCGTCTCTTCGCCAAAGCCCGTGACGACATTGAACACGCCGGCTGGCAGTCCAGCCTCCACTGCCAGTTCCGCAAGCCGGAGCGCTGACAGCGAGGATTGTTCGGCCGGTTTCAGCACGACGGAATTTCCCGCCGCAATCGCCGGTCCGATCTTCCAGGCATCGATGATCATCGGATAATTCCAGGGCGTGATGGCGCCGATCACGCCGAGTGGCACCTTGCGCACCAGGGCCCGCGACATCGGCCCTGCCGGCGCGATCTCGTCATAGAGCTTGTCGATCATTTCCGCGTAAAACTGGATGCCATCGGCGCAGAGGCGAACATCGACATTCAGGGAGGCCAGCACCGGCTTGCCCACATCCAGCGTTTCAAGAAGCGCCAGTTCCTCGCCGTTTTTGCGAATGAGGTCGGCCCAGGCGAGCATGATCTTCTTCTTTTCGCCGGGATCCTTGCGGCGCCAGATGCCACTTGCAAAGGCTGTGCGTGCCGCCTGGACCGCCAGGTCGATATCGCGGTGGTCGCCGCGCGCAAGGCTTGCGCCCTCCCGGCCGTCCATCGGACGAACCCGGGTAAAGGTTCTGCCGGACATGGCGGGGCGAAAGCCACCGTCGATGAAGTGGCGCCCTTCCGGTGTCGTTCGGGCGTCAAGGGCTTCCCAATCGGGGCGGGTCCTGGTCATCACTGTGTCCTTCGAAGAGCCATCACGGCTTCGGCAAAGCGGTCAATATCGGTATCGGCCACCTCGCGGATGGTGGCACGCCGCATCGGCTGATTTTCCGGCGCCTTCATCTCGGCGGCAAGATCGGCGGCCATAAACCCGGCAAAGGCGGGCGGAAGCGCCCGCTCGATGCCGCAGCGATCCATCAGGTCCGACACGAAGGCCGGCAGGTCGCGCGGCTCCGCCAACCCACAGGCTGCAGCCGCGGCCTTGAGGTTCAGGGTGTCTGCCTCGACGAGCCACGGCAGCGTTGCCTCAAAGGCAAGCGCCGTCGCGAGGCCATGATGGATCGGCGCCAGTGCGGCAAGCGCATGGCTGATGTTGTGGGCGATGGCCGTTCCGCAATTGTCGATGGCGATGCCGGCATAACAGGAGCCGAGCAGCAGCTTTTCGCGCGCCGGCAGATTGACGGGCTCCTGCACCGCAGACACCAGCCCTTCGAGGATCAAACGCATGGCCTGGTGGGCATAGAGGGCGGCGCCGGCATGAGCGTTGCGGTTCGTGGAGGCTTCGAAGGCATGGATGAAGGCATCCATGCCGCACCACGCCGTCAACGGCGGCGGCAGCGTCAGGGTCAGCTGCGGATCGAGGATCACCTGATCCGCCTTGGTCTGTGGTCCCCAGATCCAGAGTTTTTTGCCCAGCTCACCGGTGAAAATCGTGGTGGCGGAGGTTTCCGACCCGGTGCCGGCGGTGGTCGGCACGAGGATCTTCTTCAACGGTTTCTGAGGCAAGGGATTGGCGGCCAGCGCGTAATGCAAAGGGTCCTTGCCCGAGGCCGCGCAGCACGCCGTAATCTTGGCAATATCGAGGGCGGAACCGCCGCCGATCCCGATCACCAGCTGGCAGCCCTCGGCAGCAGCAATCGCTGCCCGCAGATGCGATAGCTTGGGCTCGCCAGAAAACTGCGCAAAGATTCGCGCGCGAATGCCAACGGCGGCAAGATCCGCCGTTAGCCCCTCGGCAAGTCCGCTGGAAGCCAGAAACCCGTCCAGAACGAGGACCGCCCGCGCGACGCCGCCGAACGCCTTTGCAAGCCCGGCCACCTCCCCGACACTGCCGGGGCCAAAATGAATGTCGGGGATGGAGGAGGTTGAGAAGCGCATCCGCAAGATCGTCCCGTTTCAATCACGGCACTCTGCATCACAAGGTCAGTTCTTCAAATCCTGGGAAATATCGGGCATATTGATGACTTCAGATCATGGAGCGTCGATGCTGGACAAAATTCCGCTGGAAGCCTTTCGCGTCTTCGATGCCGCCTGCCGCCATATGAATTTTTCAAGCGCCGGACGCGAACTGCATGTCACTCAGGCCGCCGTCAGCCGCCGCATACAGGGGCTGGAGGACCAGCTTGGCGCCCAGCTCTTTACGAGACGCGGCCGCAATCTGGCGCTGACGCCGCACGGGCAGCGGCTGGCGCAACGGGTGCGCGCGACGCTGGACTATCTCGATGAAAGCCTTGAGCCGTTCCGGGGCGGCGCAAGCGAGATCATCTCGATTTCCGCCAGCGGGTCTGTTTCCCATCTGTGGCTGGCAAAAAGGCTGAGGGAGTTTTCCCATGCAAGCCCTGCGCTCTCCGTGCGCCTGCTCTCCACGGATGCGCCGCTGGAACTGGCGTCGGAAGCCAATGACCTCGTCATCCTCTACGCGAATGGTGATCATCCGCGCTGGAACCTGACGCTGCTGATGCCCGAAGTGCTGATGCCCGTTGCAGCGCCCGACTATCTTTCCCGACGCGCAATTGACCCGCTACACCTGTCCACCTGCGACATCGCAACGCTCGATCTCATTGACTACGAGCGTTTCAACGCCAACTGGATCTCGTTTCGGCAATGGTTTGCCCGGCTCGGCCAACCAGCGCCCATGCGGGTAAAGCCGCGTCTCTCGTTCTCGACCTATTCCATGGCCGTGGATGCCGCCGTGCGCGGCGAAGGCGTTACGCTCGGAAGCCTTGGACTGATTGGCGAGGAACTGAATTCCGGAGCGTTGGTAACGCTGGGCAGTGATCGGCTGGAAACGGGGTATGGCTATTATCTCGGCATGCCGCGCTACCGGGCGCTCGCGCCCTCTGCGCTGCAATTGCACCAGCACCTTCTTTCCGCCATCCCCTCACCGGAAACGGGCTACAGTCCCTCCGGTCCGCCGGCATAGACCCTGCCTCGGATGCCGCATGAAACAGTTGCCTGCCGCGCGAGCGGGCGCAATGTCATGTGGACCAGGTCTATCGTTTGGACATACGAAAAAGGCGGCCGTGGAGGCCGCCTTGGAAGTTCGAAACACGCAACCTGCGATCAGTTCGGATGAACCTTGTTGTGCAGGTGGGTCATGTCGGCCAGCATGTGCTCGAAGCGCGTGCGATGTTCGTCGGTCGGCGCACCGGATATATCGGCGCGAAGCGCCTCGATGCGGCTTTCGAACAGGCTGCGGTCGGCTTCGGCCTGCGGCACGGCGGATTCGGCCAGGAGCGTGCAGCCGGTTGGCGTGATATCGGCAAAACCGCCGAAGACCACGTATTTGTGAACCTGACCCGAAGCGGCCTTCACCGTCACAACGCCGGCCTTGATCGTCGTCATGGTCGGGGCATGCTTGGCAAGCACGGTCATTTCACCCAGCGTTGCCGGAATGATAACTTCCGTCACCTGTTCGGAAACGAGCAGACGCTCGGGCGAAACCAGTTCAAATTTGAAAGCGTCGGCCATGACGGTCCACTTCTTCAAGGCGTTATGCGGTAAGGAACGGCGCGCGGGAGCCCGCCGTCCTGTCGATCATGATTAAGCGGCAGCAGCCAGCTTCTTTGCCTTTTCCATGGCTTCCTCGATGGAGCCAACCATGTAGAAAGCAGCTTCCGGCAGGTGGTCGTAATCGCCGTTGACCAGGCCCTTGAAGCCCTTGATCGTGTCTTCCAGCGAAACCAGCTTGCCCGGCGAACCGGTGAAGATTTCAGCCACGTGGAAGGGCTGCGACAGGAAGCGCTCGATCTTGCGGGCGCGGGCAACCGTCTGCTTGTCTTCTTCCGACAGTTCATCCATG
This sequence comes from Neorhizobium sp. PAMB6716, assembly GCF_058242805.1. Taxonomy (NCBI): domain Bacteria; kingdom Pseudomonadati; phylum Pseudomonadota; class Alphaproteobacteria; order Hyphomicrobiales; family Rhizobiaceae; genus Neorhizobium; species Neorhizobium sp. PAMB6716. The sequence continues at coordinate 3,728,089 of NZ_CM177835.1, read as the reverse complement.
CCGAGGATGGCGATGATGTCCTGAAGCGACTTGTAGCGCTGCAGCGTCGACTGAACCTTACGGGCCACTTCGTAATGTTCTTCACCGATAACCATCGGGTCGAGCATGCGCGAGGTGGAGTCGAGCGGGTCAACGGCCGGGTAGATACCCTTTTCCGCGATCGAACGCGACAGAACCGTCGTTGCGTCCAAGTGGGCGAACGAGGTTGCCGGAGCCGGGTCGGTCAAGTCGTCGGCGGGCACGTAAATGGCCTGAACCGAGGTGATCGAACCCTTGTGGGTGGTGGTGATGCGTTCCTGCAGGGCACCCATGTCGGTGGCAAGCGTCGGCTGATAACCAACGGCCGACGGGATACGGCCGAGAAGTGCCGACACTTCAGAACCGGCCTGCGTGAAGCGGAAGATGTTGTCGACGAAGAACAGAACGTCCTGGCCCTTGTCGCGGAAGTCTTCAGCAATCGTCAGACCCGTCAGAGCGACGCGAGCACGGGCACCCGGAGGCTCGTTCATCTGGCCGTACACGAGGGCGCACTTGGAACCGGCAGCCGAACCACCGTTTTCATGCGGATCGACGTTGACCTTGGACTCGATCATTTCGTGATAGAGGTCGTTGCCTTCGCGGGTCCGTTCACCCACGCCTGCAAACACGGAGTAACCGCCGTGCGCCTTTGCCACGTTGTTGATCAGTTCCATGATGAGAACCGTCTTGCCAACGCCGGCGCCGCCGAACAGGCCGATCTTGCCGCCCTTTGCGTAAGGTGCGAGCAGGTCGACGACCTTGATGCCGGTGACGAGGATCTGCGATTCCGTTGCCTGATCGACATATTCCGGAGCCGGCTGGTGGATGCCGCGACGGGCTTCCGTCGGGATCGGGCCGAGTTCGTCCACCGGCTCGCCGATGACGTTGATGATGCGGCCAAGCGTTGCGTCCCCAACCGGAACCGAGATCGGCGCGCCGGTGTTGACCACCTTCTGACCGCGAACCAGACCTTCGGTCGAGTCCATGGCAATGGTGCGCACGACGCTTTCGCCGAGATGCTGGGCCACTTCGAGAACGAGGCGGTTGCCGTTGTTGTCGGTTTCCAGCGCGTTCAGGATCGAGGGCAGTTCGCCGTCGAAGGCGACGTCAACCACGGCGCCGATGACCTGCGTAACGCGGCCGACGGACGTGCTCGTGGACGTCGTGGAGGTATTCAGGGTCGCTGCTCTAGCCATGTTGTCTTACCCTTCTTTCTTGGGCATTCAGAGCGCTTCAGCGCCCGAAATGATTTCGATAAGTTCCTTCGTGATCTGCGCCTGACGCTGGCGGTTGTAGGACAGCGTCAACTTGTTGATCATGTCACCGGCATTGCGCGTTGCGCTGTCCATTGCGGACATCTGCGCGCCGTAGAAGGAAGCGTTGTTTTCCAGCAATGCGCGGAAGATCTGTACCGCGACATTGCGCGGCAGAAGGTCTTCCAGGATTTCCTGTTCGCTCGGCTCATATTCGTAAAGTGCGGCAGTTGCCGGCACTTCCGTTTCGGCAAACTTCGCCGGAATGATCTGCTGGGCCGTTGCGACCTGCGAGATCACCGAGGCAAACCGCGCATAGAACAGTGTTGCGATGTCGAACTCGCCAGCCTCGTAGAGAGACAGGACACGCTGCGCAACGTCGCTGGCATTGGCAAAGCCAAGCTGCTTGACTTCGCGGAACGTCACGTAATCGATGATGTTCTCGCGGAAGGTGCGGCGCAGAACGTCGTTGCCCTTACGGCCGACGGTCAGGATCTTGACGGTCTTGCCTTCGGCCAGAAGCTTCAGCGCATGGTCGCGGGCAAGGCGGACGATGGAGGAGTTGAAGCCCCCGGCCAGTCCGCGTTCGCCCGTTGCGACGATGAGAAGGTGCGTCTTGTCACGACCCGTGCCGGACAGCAGGAGGGGAGCCTCCGGGCTGTCCTTGTAGACGGCACTGAGGCCGGCCAGAACGCGATCCATCCGTTCTGCGTAGGGGCGAGCGGCTTCCGCTGCCTCCTGCGCACGGCGCAGCTTCGCCGCGGCGACCATTTTCATCGCCTTGGTGATCTTCTGCGTCGCCTTGACGGAGGCGATCCGGTTCTTCAGATCCTTAAGTGAAGGCATCCGTTATCGGTCCTTGAGCTTTTCCGTTCAGGCGAAAGACTTCGAGAAGGTCTCCAGCGCAGCCTTCAGCTTGGCGCGGGTATCGTCGGATACCTGCTTTTCCGTGCGGATGGCATCCAGCACGGCCTTGCCGTCGTTGCGAAGATAGCTGAGCATGCCCTGCTCGAACTTGCCGACCTGGGCAACCGGGATCTTGTCCAGGTAACCGTTGACGCCAGCGAAGATCACAGCAACCTGCTCTTCCGTCTTCAGCGGCGAGAACTGCGGCTGCTTCAGGAGTTCAGTCAGGCGTGCGCCGCGGTTCAGGAGGCGCTGCGTCGAGGCATCGAGGTCGGAGCCGAACTGTGCGAAGGCCGCCATTTCGCGATACTGCGCAAGCTCACCCTTGATGGAGCCGGCAACCTGCTTCATGGCCTTGATCTGGGCAGCCGAACCAACGCGCGAAACCGAGAGACCCACGTTCACGGCCGGGCGGATGCCCTGGTAGAACAGGTCGGTTTCGAGGAAGATCTGGCCGTCGGTGATCGAGATCACGTTGGTCGGAATGAAGGCCGACACGTCGTTGCCCTGGGTTTCGATAACAGGCAGAGCCGTCAGCGAACCAGCACCGGCAGCGTCGCCCATCTTGGCGGCGCGCTCGAGAAGACGCGAATGCAGATAGAAAACGTCGCCCGGATAGGCTTCGCGGCCCGGCGGGCGGCGCAGCAGAAGCGACATCTGGCGATAGGCAACGGCCTGCTTGGACAGGTCGTCATACGCGATCAGCGCGTGCTGGCCGTTGTCGCGGAAATATTCGCCCATGGCGCAACCGGCAAACGGAGCCAGATACTGCATCGGGGCCGGATCGGATGCGGTTGCCGCAACGACGATCGAGTACTGCAGGGCGCCGCGCTCTTCCAGAACCTTGACGAACTGGGCAACGGTGGAGCGCTTCTGGCCGATAGCAACGTAGACGCAGAACAGCTTGTCGCTGTCAGGGCCATTGTCGTGGATCGGCTTCTGATTGAGGAAGGTGTCGAGAATGATGGCGGTCTTGCCGGTCTGGCGGTCACCGATCACAAGCTCGCGCTGGCCGCGGCCAACCGGGATCAGGGCGTCGATTGCCTTGATGCCCGTGGACATCGGCTCATGCACGCCCTTGCGCGGAATGATGCCGGGAGCCTTGACGTCGACGCGCGAACGGCGCGACGTGTTGATCGGGCCCTTGCCGTCGATCGGGTTGCCGAGCGCGTCAACGACGCGGCCGAGCAGTTCCGGACCAACCGGGACTTCAACGATGGCGCCGGTGCGCTTGACGACGTCGCCTTCCTTGATGTCACGGTCGGAGCCGAAGATAACCACGCCGACATTGTCGGATTCGAGGTTCAGCGCCATACCGCGGATGCCACCGGGGAACTCGACCATTTCGCCCGCCTGGACGTTGTCGAGACCGTAGACGCGGGCAATACCGTCACCGACGGACAGAACCTGACCAACTTCGGAGACCTCAGCCTCCTGGCCGAAGTTCTTGATTTGATCTTTCAGAATTGCGGAAATTTCCGCGGCGCGGATGTCCATCAGCCAACCTCTTTCAGTGCAAGCTTAAGGGTGGAAAGTTTGGTGCGAAGAGACGTATCGATCTGACGCGAGCCGATCTTGACGATCAGGCCACCGAGGATCGAAGGGTCGACAGTCACGTCCAAGAGGACGTCCTTGCCGCTCACGCCCTTCAGCGCCGACTTAAGTTCTTGTTCCTGCGCCTGAGACAGCGCATGGGCCGAAACGACTTCGGCAGTAACCTCGCCGCGATGGCGAGCAAAGATGGCACGGAACGAGCGAATGATGCCCGGCAGTGCGAAAAGCCGGCGGTTGCCCGCAACGACCTTCAGAAAGTTTGCAACGAGACCCTGGATGCCAGCCTTTGCAGCGAGCGCCGAGACCGCACGGCTCTGCTCTTCAGCCGAAAAGACCGGGCTTGCCATCAACCTTTTCAGGTCATCACTTTCCTCGATCATTGCCTGAAAACGGTCAAGATCTGAGCGCACCTGCTCGACCGAGCCGGTCTCCAGCGCAAGCTCGAACAGCGAGCTGGCGTAGCGATAAGCCATGCCGGAAGTCTGCTGGGATGTGTCTGCCACGGGCACAATTTCCCTGATTATCATCCAAGTGTCCGGCCTGTTTTCGGAGTTCAGACAAACGCTTGAATTTGCTTCTTTTTCTCATTTCGACCGGAGGAGCCCTCCAGCCTTTTTCCGAAATTCGGGGTTCGTCTAGCATAGGACGTTGGGACTCGCAACACGCGTGACGGCGGAAAGAGCCTTCTCTGCAAGGGCTTGAACCGATTTTATGTCAACTTGCGTGCGATTGTCTTCAATACACCCTGCCTTGCCCATTTTACGGGTCTAGAAGTAACCCAGCACATAGCCGAGCGGCAGCACCGAAACCACAACCTGAAGCAGCAGAAGGCCGGTGCTACGAAGCGTCAAACCACGGTCAGCGATCATCGAAACCAGCCGCCCGAAAGCACCCATGGCAGCAGACACGCCGAGCGCCAGATAGGTCCAGTCCTGCGCCAGAAAGATCGCGATCACACCAAGCCCGAGATAGAGGCCGCCGGTGGAGCGCACCGCGCCATACCCTTCCGGCGTGACCTCGCCGATGGCAAAACCGGAGAGCCTGAGTGCAGCGGCCGGCAGGACCAGGATGAACAGGCCGGCCAGCGCCGAGAGCGCCGCGCCCAAAAATGCAAGCTGCTCTGGCAGTTCGGTCGGGAAGTAGAGTTCCATTCTGGGCTCCTGATTCGGATATTCTCTTGAAAGGTCGGTCGCCATACCAGCGGGCGGTCATTTTTCAAAGGTCGGTCCCGGTCAGAGAAAACTCTGCGGGTCGATATCGAGCTGCACATGCACGCTGCCGCGCACTTTCGGGCCATTGGCCAGCATCTGGCGCAGATAGGCCTGCATGTCGCTGTTGCGCCGGCCGTGAACCAGAAGACGGAACCGGTGGCGGCCGCGCACCAGCGCCAGCGGCGCTTCAGCCGGCCCCAGAACGGCAATGCCTGAAACCTTGGGAGCTGCGGCCCGCAGGCCCCGTGCGTGGCCTTCCGCATCGGCTCTTGCATCGGCCGATACGATGATGGAGGCAAGACGCCCGAAAGGCGGCAAAAGCGCCTTTTCGCGCTCGCCGATCTCGCGCTCATAAAAGGCGGAAGGATCGCCGGAAACGATGGCCTGCATCACCGGATGCTGCGGCTGGTAGGTTTGCAAAAGTCCGTGGCTTTTCAAGCCGGTACGCCCGGCACGGCCGGTCACCTGGCTGAGCAGCTGAAAGGTGCGTTCGGCAGCCCTTGGATCACCATTGGCAAGGCCGAGATCAGCGTCGACAATGCCGACCAGCGTCATCAGCGGAAAGTTATGGCCCTTGGCCACCAGCTGCGTGCCGATGACGATATCCGCCTCGCCCTTGGCAATGGCCTCCAGCTCCAGCCTCAGCCGCTTGACGCCGCCCAGAAGGTCCGAGGACATGACGATGGTGCGGGCATCGGGGAAATGCTTTTCCACCTCTTCGGCAATCCGCTCCACACCCGGGCCGCAGGCGACGAGATGATCGAACGTGCCGCATTCCGGGCAGGCTTCCGGCGTCTTTTCCGCATAACCACACTGGTGGCACTGGATCTGCCCCTTGAAGCGATGTTCCACCAGCCAGCTTGAGCACTGCGGGCATTGGAAACGATGACCGCAGACGCGACACAGCGTCAGCGGCGCATAACCACGACGGTTGAGGAAAAGCAGCGCCTGATGGCCATTTTCGACGGTCTTCTTCACCGCCCGCAGCAAGACAGGCGACAGGAAGCCGCCACGGTCCGGTGGATGCCGGCGCATATCGACCAGATGAAGGTCCGGCATCGCCGCTTCACCGAAGCGGGTCGGCAGATGCACCATGTGATAGCGGCCGCTCTGGCCGTTGACCTGGCTTTCGACTGAAGGCGTCGCAGAGACCAGAACCACCGGGAAATCGCCGATGCGCCCGCGCACGACCGCCATGTCGCGGGCATTGTAAAAGACCCGGTCCTCCTGCTTGTAGGCGGGATCATGCTCTTCATCGACCACGATGAGGCCAAGTTCCTCAAACGGCAGAAACAGCGCCGAGCGGGCGCCGGCGACAACGCGCACCTCCCCCGTCACCACGCCCCGCCAGACTTTTTCGCGCAGGCGCGGCGACAGATCCGAATGCCAGTCGGCAGGCTTTGCACCAAACCGGTCCTGGAAACGTTCAAGAAAACTCGCGGTCAACGCGATTTCCGGCAACAGGATCAGCACCTGACGGCCCTTGCGCAGCGCCTCGGCAATCGCCTCGAAATACACCTCCGTCTTGCCTGACCCCGTAACGCCATCGATGAGGGAGGCGGAAAAACCGCCGGCCTGCATGTTCTCGACGACTTCCGAGGCGGCCTGCTTTTGCGGACCTTCGATGCGCGGTTCGACGTAATCGGGATCCGGCAGCGCCACCACCGGCGGCGGCGGTAAAAACACGGTGTCGAACAGGCCCTGCTTCACCAGCCCGTCGATGACGCTTGCGGAAACGCCCGCCGCATGGGCAAGGCCGCTACGTGTCCATGGCATTTCATCGCGGGTCAGGTCCAGCACGCGGGCGCGCGCCGGCGTCAACCGTTCCGGCTCACCGCCCCGGTAGCGCAGAGCCTCCACCATGGGTTCGGGATCGAGCGCTGCCGGCGCCCTGACGGCCATGCGCGCCACAAGCCCCGGCGGCGACAGGGTGTAGGCAGAAACCCAGTCGATGAAGGCGCGCATTTCGCGCGTCAGCGGCGGGCAATCGAAGGCAAGCGTGATCGGCCGCAGCTTCTTCGGATCGAGCCGCACGTCATCGGTGCCATCCCAGACCACGCCGATGACCTGTCGGGGGCCAAGCGGTACCTGCACCACGGAACCCGGCTCCACCGCCATGCCTTCAGGCACGGCATAGCTATAGGCTTCCGGCACCGGCAAGGGCACCAGAACCGGCACAACACGGTTCACCTTCTGCGCATCAAAGAGGGCGCCGAAGAGATCGGACGAATCTTTTCCCATGGCGCGGGACCATGCCTCGGCGCGGAACAAAAGGGAACCGAAATCAGGCCGCGACGACGACCTGCCCCGGCGAAACGAAGCGGGCGTCCGGATTGGCGGCGAGTTCGAACACGGAATGTCGCTCCAGCGCCTTCGTCACTTCGACCGGATCCCCCTCCAGTTCATCCGGCTGGATCATCTGGCCGATGGTGAAATCGAAGAGATCGCCCTTCTTGTTCAAAAGCTCGTAGAACACCGTCATGTCGCGCAGTTCGGTGGACCATTTGGCAAACCAGTAGAACAGGCCGGAATTGCGCGCCTTCATATGCATCGGCAGGATCGGCAGGTTGTATTTGCGCGCAAGGCTGACGGCCGACATCTTCCACGGGCGCTCGTTGAGACGGCCATTGTCCCAATAGGCAATGCGCCCGGAGGGAAACAGCACCGTGACCTTGCCCTCTTCCACCGCATGATTGGTGAGTTTCAGCGTTTCGCGGGCCTTGAGCTTCGTCTTGTGCTCCTCGCGCCATTCGACCGGGATGATCATCTCGGAAAACCGCGGATTGACCCGCACCGCATCGCGATTGGCAAAAAACATCATGTCCGGCCGGCGGTCTTTGAGAAGATCGAAGACGGCGACGCCATCGGCAATACCGGTCGGGTGGTTGCTGACCAGAATGAAGCCGCCCGAGGACGGTATCCGCTCGCCATTGTGGACGCGGATATCCAGATGCAGCATTCTGCTCAGATATTCAAACGACTGGAAGCCGGACAGGCTTTCGATATCGTTGGCAAAACGGATGGCGCGGCTGTAGCGCAAGAGGCTGTAGAGGAAAGGCCGCATGACCGGCCAGAGTGGATGCCGGACGAGGCGGGTACCGCGCTCGGCAATCAGAGTGTCCACGATATGACCGGGCTGGCCTTGCGACACGAGAGCGATCGCTTCGGCAAACTGCCCCAGGGCAGACGTGGAATGACGAGGTTGCATAGGCACTCCCTGAAGAACACATGCATTTTATCGCAGCCCTTGATGATCGAACTGTGACATCGAGAAGCCTTAGTGAATTGGTAACGCTCCATGCGCAATGTGGATCGCATCCTGTCAAAATCAACGGATACGCTGTGAACGAGATCCTGATCCTGGCGAGCCCAGAGCTTCTGGAAATGCGGCGTCAATGGCTGCAAAGCCTTGAAACCGAACGACGATTGGCCGCCAATACATTGGAAGCCTATGAACGGGACACACGTCAGTTCCTTGCCTTTCTCACAGGTCATCTCGGCGGACCGGCCACAATTTCCGACATCCATACGCTGCGAACGGCCGATCTGCGGTCGTTCCTGGCCAAACGCCGGCGCGAGGGATCGGGTGCGCGCTCGCTCGGCCGGCATCTCGCCGGCCTTCGCTCTTTCCTGCGGCACCTCGAGCGCAAGGGGCTGGTGAATGCGGCAGCAGCCGGTGCGATCCGCGCACCGCGGCAGCCGAAATCGCTGCCGAAACCGCTCTCCGATCGTCAGGCGCTGGATGTGGTGAGCGCCGAGGCGCAACTCAACGAAGAGCCGTGGATCGCCGCGCGCGATGCCGCCGTGCTGACGCTTCTTTATGGCTGCGGCCTTCGCATTTCCGAAGCGCTGGACCTGACGCCTGCCGACATTCCCGAAGGCGCGACATCGCTTCGGGTGACGGGCAAGGGCGGCAAGACGCGGATGGTGCCGCTGTTGCCCATCGTGCCGCAGGTGATCGAGACCTATCGCAAGCTCTGCCCCTACGCGCTTTCCAGCGATCAGCCGCTGTTTCGCGGCGCGCGCGGCGGAAAACTCAACCCCGGCATCATTCAGCGCGAGATGCAAAAACTGCGGGGCGCGCTCGGGCTGCCCGATAGCGCCACGCCGCATGCGCTTCGCCATTCCTTTGCCACGCATCTCCTGTCCGGTGGCGGTGACCTGCGCTCGATCCAGGAACTGCTCGGCCATGCCAGCCTTTCCACCACGCAGGTCTATACCGGCGTCGATCAGGCGCGCCTGCTCGAGGTTTATGACCGCGCCCATCCACGTGCCTGACCGCTTCGCCATGCCAGCCAAGACCAGTGTCACGCCAGCTCCTCGTAAAGGATAGGCATCGACATGAAGGAACCTGACCAATGCCTCTGCCCGCCCTCTCCTTCCTGTCACGCCGCTTCACCGCTGCAGCAGATGTAGTGCAGTGGCTGCTCGCCTGCCTGCATGGCTTGGTGTTCCTGTCGTTTCTGGCGATACTGGCTTTTGCGCCGGCCGCAAGGGCGCAGGAGCCGATCTGCCGGGGTACAGATATCTTGGCGCAGATGCGCGACACGGATCCGGCCACCTACCGCCGGATCGTGGCAGAAGGCGATGCCGTGCAGAACGGCAAGGGCCTGTTCTGGAAGATCGAAAAACCGGGGCTGAAAGCCTCCTACCTCCTTGGCACCATGCATGTGACCGACCCCAGGGTTCTGGCGCTTCCGAAGGGGGCGATGGAGGCGAAGGCCGGTGCCAGGGTGATCGTCATCGAATCCGACGAGATCCTTGACGAGCAGAAGGCCATAGCCCGTCTGATGACAAAACCGCAGCTGACGATGTTGATGGATGGCAAGACCATCCAGAGCTTTCTGTCGCCCGCCGATACGGCAAGGCTGGATGCGGCGCTGAAGGCGCGCGGCATACCGCTTGGCGCGGTGTCGCGCATGCAGCCGTGGATGCTGTCCAGCTTTATCGCACTTCCGGCCTGCGAATTGGCACGCAAGGCAAAGGGCGCTTCCTTTCTTGACAAGCAGTTGGCCGAAGATGCCATACGCGCCGGAAAGCCGGTAAAGGGGCTCGAAACCATGGAGGAACAATTGTCCGCCATGGCCTCCATCCCGACGGAGTTTCATCTGAAGTCGCTGATGGAAATGCTGGCGCTTGGCGACAGGATGGATGACGTGATGGTGACAATGACCGATCTTTACCTGTCGGGCGACATCGGCCGCACCATGCCCATGTTGAAGGCGGTTTCGCCGGATGGCGCCGACGGCGAGGGGTATGCAGAGTTTGAAGAGCGGATCGTCACGCAACGCAACCACACGATGGCCGAACGCGCCCGTCCCCTTCTGGATGAGGGCGGCGTCTTCATGGCCGTCGGAGCCTTGCATCTGGTCGGAGAGGAAGGACTGGTCTCCCTTCTGCGCGCCGACGGTTTTACAGTGACGGCAGTAAACTGACGCTGCTCCTCACACGCCGCGTGTCATGCGGGCGAGAACATTGGTTTTCCAGATGAACTGGTGGACAAGCGCGCCCGCGACATGGGCGCCGAGCAGGAGCCAGAGCAGGATCTTCAAGACATCCGCATGCACGAAGCCGGCTGTCGCATTGCCAAAATAATACGCCCCGATGCCGGCAAGCGGCATGGCAAACAGCAGCGCATAGAGGAGCCCGTGGGTGATGTGGGCCAGGAGCCGCAATGGCGGGGGCTCGACTTCGGACGCGGCCGGCACGCCCTGCACGAAGCGCAGGCCAAGACGCACGACGGCCAGAACCAAGATGGCGATGCCGACATAGGCATGGATGTTGGCCGAGGCGAGATCATCCGGCGTGACCGTCTCGCCGCGTCGCACGAGCCTGTTCCATTGCTCCATGCCATCGGTGAACAACAGGTTGAACAAGATCAGCAACGCCATGCCCCAATGCAGGATACGTTGCGGCACCGAGTAAGAAAGCGGAGACATTTCATCACCTTTTCAATGGGTTAAGAATGACCCACAGTAAGAGCCTGCACCCGGGACGCAAGCAGCGTGTGTTCTCCTGTCGAGAATTTAACCGAGGAATTGACCAATCACATGTGGCGTGGCCGCGAGAGAGGCCAGGCACCGCCTGCGGCAGTGCGAGGCGCCCCTCAGCGACGCTTCGCCTCCAGACACCGCCCCACCTGGCGCAGCGACGCCTTAACGATCAGCCGGTGAAACGGCGTGATGGCAGCGATGTAGATGCGCCCCAACAGGACCTTTCGATAGACCAGAGTGGTGAGCGAAACCAAGGCCTCCCCCTCACCTTGGTCAAGGACATCAATCACCAGCCGAAAATCCAGATGGCTATCGTCAAGACCAACCACGATCCGTCCATCCGATTGGCTGATGATGGGGAAAAATCCGATCACCTCGGTATGGTTCGAGGCGACATCGCGGGTGGATTGCAGGCCGAAGGGGGCAACGATTGCGTTTCGAAGCCAGAGCAGAAACCGTGCCCAGGGCGGAAACCGGTCAAGCGCCAGATGCGCCACGTCCGCTGCCTGAAGCCTGCCGATGGTTTTGACGCGCAGGCTGTAACAATCCGCCCAGTCCGCCTGTGGCAAAGCTGGATGCGGCAAGCTGGGCAGACAGGAAATGAGCGTGTGAAGATGGGGCACGGACTGGGACATCTGCAAATCATAGAGCCCGAGCAACCGGTCGGCGCACACAATCGGCGCGGCTTGATGCGGCATGCGGTCACACACAAAAAAGCCGCCACCCGAAAACCGGATGGCGGCTTTTCATAGCCGGATTTTGGCGACCGATCACATGTGGATCGGCTTGAAGAAGGTGGCGAGTGCTGCTTCCTTGACCGCTTCCGACATCGTCGGATGCGCGTGGCAGGTACGGCCGAGGTCTTCCGACGAGCCGCCGAACTCCATCAGCACGGCTGCTTCGTGGATCATTTCGCCGGCGCCGAAGCCGATGATGTGGACGCCGAGTACGCGGTCGGTGTCCTTGTCGGCGAGAACCTTCACGAAGCCGTCGGTTGCCTGCATGGCGCGGGCGCGACCGTTTGCGGTGAAGGGGAACTTGCCGGCCTTGTAGGAAACGCCTGCCGCCTTCAGTTCTTCTTCCGTCTTGCCGACGGAGGCGACTTCCGGCTGGGTGTAGACGACGCCTGGGATGACGTCATAGTTCACATGGCCGTGCTGGCCGGCGAGGATTTCAGCCAGCGCCACGCCTTCGTCTTCCGCCTTGTGGGCGAGCATCGGGCCCTTCACCACGTCGCCAATGGCATAGATGCCGGCAACATTGGTGGCATAGTGGTGGTCGATTTCGACGCGGCCGCGATTGTCGAGCACGACGCCGGCTTCTTCCAGACCAAGGCCTGCCGTGTAAGGCTTGCGGCCGGTGGCGACCAGCACAACATCGGCGTCGATCGTCTTGACATCACCGCCCTTGACGGGCTCGAACGTGACCTTGGCGCCGGTTTCCGTTTTTTCAACGCCGGTCACCTTGGCGCCGAGGTTAAATTCCACGCCCTGCTTGCCAAGAATGCGCTGGAACTGCTTGGACACTTCGCCATCCATGCCGCCGAGGATGCTGTCGAGATACTCGACAACCGTCACCTTGGCGCCGAGGCGCGACCAGACCGAGCCGAGTTCGAGGCCGATAACGCCGCCGCCGACGACAACCATGTGGCCGGGCACCTTGTCCAGCGCGATGCCGCCGGTGGAGGAGACGATGACCTTCTCGTCGATCTCGACGGGGACGCCCGGAATGCCGGCAACGTCAGAGCCGGTGGCAATCACGATGTTCTTCGTTTCCAGCTCCTGCACAGCGCCGTCTTCAGCCGTGACGGATACCTTGCCTGCGGAGACGATCTTGCCGGTGCCGATGAAGCTTTCGATCTTGTTCTTCTTGAAGAGGAAGGCAACACCATCGACGTTCGACTTTACGGTCGCGTCCTTGTGGCCCATCATCTTTTCAAGGTTGAGCGTGGTGCCGGACACCTCGACGCCCAGCTCTTCCATGCCGTGCTTGGCGTGTGCAAAAACTTCCGAAGCGTGCAGCAGCGCCTTGGAAGGGATGCAGCCGACATTGAGGCAGGTGCCGCCGAAGGTGGAGCGCTTTTCGACCACGGCCACCTTCATGCCGAGCTGTGCTGCCTTGATGGCGCAGACATAGCCGCCGGGGCCGGTGCCGATTACGATCAGATCATATGCCATTGTCGAAATCCTTCGTTCTTGCGCGACTATCTGCCGCCGCTCACATTCATGATTGCGCCCGTCACGTAGGAAGCCTGCGGCGACAGAAGGTAAAGAACCGCCTCCGCCACTTCCTCGGCCGTGCCGGCGCGTTGCATCGGCACCGAGGGTGCCAGGTCTCTTGCACGATCCGGCAGGCCACCGGAGGCGTGAATATCCGTATCGATAATGCCGGGCCGCACCGCGTTGACGCGAACACCTTCGGTTGCCACTTCGCGCGACAGGCCGATGGTGAACGTATCAACGGCGCCCTTGGCCGCGGCATAATCCACATATTGCCCACCGCTGCCGAGAACGGCTGCCATGGAGGAGATGTTGACGATGGCGCCGCCCTTGCCGCCGTGGCGGGTGGACATGCGCTTGACCGCTTCCGACGCGCAGCGGATCTTGCCGATGACATTGATCGCAAACATCCGGTCCAGCCGCTCGCGCGACATCTCGTCCACGCGGGCCGTCTGATCGACAACGCCGGCATTGTTGACGAGGCCGTCGATGCGGCCGAATTCTCGATCAACGGATGCGAAGATGGCGGCGATGCCCTCTTCCGTGCCGGTATCGCCCTGGACAATGCGCGCGATGCCACCGGCATTGCTGATCGTTTTTGCCACCGCCTCGGCCGCTGCGGCATTCGAAAGATAGTTGATGACAACAGCCCAGCCGGCCTCGGCGGCCTTTATGGCCACCGCTGCGCCGATGCCGCGGCTGGCGCCGGTCACGAGCAGAACTGGTTGTTGATCCATCGACATCGCGTTTTTCCTTACGAGGCCTTCTGCACGGCCAGCTTCAAGCCAAGCGCAATGAAGACCAGGCCGCTGGCCCGATCTATCCACTGACTTGCTCGCGCAAAAGCCGCCCGCATGCGCGGCGTGGTGAGAAAGACGCTCACCCCGACGAACCATGCGATCAGGCAGCTTGCCATCACCATGCCATAGCTGAACTTCACCAGGATCGGCGTCTGGGCGCTGACGGCGGTGGAGAAAATCGACAGGAAGAAAAACACAGGTTTCGGGTTGAGCGCATTGGCGGCAAAGCCGAGACCGTAGGCGCGCAGACCCGACTGACCGCGGTCATCCGCAACGGTCCCGTCAAGCTTGACCGACAGGTCGGCCTTGCCGGCGCGCAGGGCCTTCACACCGATATAAAGGAGGTAGGCAACACCACACCATTTGACGATGTTGAACAGCGTGATCGACTGGGAGATGATCAACCCCAGGCCAAGGATCGTATAGGTGACATGAAACATCAGCGCACTGCCGATGCCGAAACTGGTGATGATTGCCTGACGACGCCCATGAACCATGGACTGGCGCATGACCATGGCGAGATCGGCGCCCGGCGAGATGATGGCGAAGGAAAAGATCGCCATCAGCGAGGCAAGTTCGAGACCATACTGGTGCATCATACCATCAACCCGATGATCATCACGAGAAGACCCAGCAGCGATCCCAGCCAGACCAGCGAACGGATGTAGGGGATGCCGGCAAGGTAAAGCGGAATATAGGCAAGACGGCACACAAACCACAGCCAGCCGCCGAAGAGGCCCCAGCCGCTCACATCGCCGTAAAAGGCAAGCGCCAGCACGAGACCGACAAAGGCCGGGTAGGTTTCACGGTAGTTGAGGGATGCACGTTCAGCCCGACCGGCAAGCGCGGATTTCGGCTTCTGGCCATCATCGCGAGGACCGGCGTTCCAACCGGACCCCAGTTCACGCGTTGCAAGGAAACCCTGCAGCATGACGTGGAAGACGAGAAGCACGACACTGAGCACCAGAAGCGCCATGTAGGGCGTCGCATGCTGCACCATCGTATCCATCTCGTCCTCCTTGTTTGGTTATCAGAGATCGAGAACCAGACGTTCCGGATCTTCCAGGCTTTCCTTGACGCGCACGAGGAAGGTGACTGCTTCCTTGCCGTCGACGATACGGTGGTCATAGGACAGAGCAAGATACATCATCGGACGGATGACGATCTGGCCGCCGACAACCATCGGACGATCCTGGATCTTGTGCATGCCGAGAATGCCCGACTGCGGAGCATTGAGGATCGGCGAAGACATCAGCGAACCGTACACGCCACCATTGGTGATGGTGAAGGTGCCGCCCTGCATGTCGGCCATGCCGAGCGAACCGTCGCGCGCTGCCTTGGCAAGACGTCCGAGTTCCTTTTCGACACCGGCGATCGAGCGCTGGTCGGCATCGCGGATAACCGGAACGACGAGGCCCTTGTCGGTGCCGACGGCCATGCCGACGTGACAATAGTTCTTGTAGATGATGTCGGTGCCGTCGATTTCGGCGTTAACGGCCGGCAGTTCCTTCAGGGCGTGGGTCACGGCCTTGGTGAAGAAGCCCATGAAGCCGAGCTTCACGCCATGCTTCTTTTCGAACACGTCCTTGTAGCGGTTGCGCAGGTCCATCACTGCAGACATGTCCACCTCGTTGTAGGTGGTCAGCATGGCGGCCGTGTTCTGGGCATCCTTCAGGCGCTTGGCAATGGTCTGGCGCAGGCGCGTCATCTTCACGCGCTCTTCGCGGCCGGCATCTTCCGTGGTGGAGGGAGCGCGCGGGGCAGCCGGAACCGGGGCCGGCGCTGCAGCAGCGGGGCCCTTGGCGATGGCAGCGATCACGTCGCCCTTCAGCACCTGGCCACGCTTGCCGGAACCATCAACATCACCCGTTGCGATGTTGTTGTCGGCTGCAAGCTTTGCAGCGGCAGGAGCGGCCGGCATGGAGGTGCCGGCAGAGGCAGGAGCCGCAGCTGGCGCCGGGGCGGCAGGGGCAGCAGCCGGAGCCGGCGTTGCAGCAGGAGCCGCCGCCGATGCACCGGCGGAACCGGCAGCGCCTTCGGCGATCTGGCCGAGCAGCGCGTTCAGCCCGACCGTTTCGCCGGCGGCAATGATGATTTCCGTCAGAACGCCCGAGGCTGGAGCCGGGACTTCGACGGTAACCTTGTCGGTTTCCAGTTCAACGATCGGCTCATCGGCCTTGACCGTGTCACCGACCTTCTTGAACCAGGTGCCGACAGTTGCCTCGCTGACGGATTCGCCGAGGGTGGGGACGCGAATTTCGGTGGCCATGATCTGTTTCCGTTTTTTAACCGATGTCGTTGAACTTCAGACGGGGCGGCTGAAATCAGCCGCCGAGCGCGTCTTCGAGGAAGGCTTCGAGCTGCGCCAGATGCTTCGACATCAGGCCCGTTGCCGGAGAAGCAGCCGCCGGGCGGCCGGTGTAGCGTACGCGCTGGTATTTGGCATCGATATGCGCCAGCACCCATTCGAGGTACGGATCGATGAAGGACCACGAACCCATGTTCTTGGGCTCTTCCTGGCACCACACCATTTCCGCATGGCGGAAGCGGCTCAGCTCGTTGATCAGGGCCTTGGCCGGGAACGGATAAAGCTGTTCCAGACGCAGCAGGTAGACATCATCGATGCCGCGCTTTTCGCGCTCTTCCAAGAGGTCGTAATAAACCTTGCCGGAGCACATCACGACGCGACGGATCTTGGCATCCTTCTGGAGCTTGATCGGGCCGTCCTTGATGACTTCGGCATCATCCCACAGCAGGCGGTGGAATGAGCTTTCGCCGGCCATTTCGGCAAGCGTGGAGGTGGCGCGCTTGTGGCGCAGCAGCGACTTCGGCGTCATCAGGATCAGCGGCTTGCGGAAGTCACGCTTCATCTGGCGGCGCAGGATGTGGAAGTAGTTGGCCGGCGTCGTAACGTTGGCCACCTGCATATTGTCTTCGGCGCACATCTGCAGCCAGCGCTCGAGGCGGGCGGACGAATGTTCCGGACCCTGACCTTCATAACCATGCGGCAGAAGGCAGACGAGGCCGGACATGCGAAGCCACTTGCGTTCACCCGACGAGATGAACTGGTCAAACACCACCTGCGCACCGTTGGCGAAATCACCGAACTGGGCTTCCCAGAGGGTCAGCGCATTCGGGCGGGCCAGCGAATAACCATATTCGAAACCGAGCACGGCTTCTTCCGACAGCATCGAGTTGATGACTTCGTAACGAGCCTGGGTCGGCGACAGGTTGGCAAGCGGGATATAACGCTCTTCCGTATCCTGATCGTAGAGAACCGAGTGACGTTGGCTGAACGTGCCGCGTTCGCAATCCTGGCCGGACAGGCGAACCTTGTGGCCATCGAGTGCAAGCGACCCGAAGGCAAAGGCTTCCGCCATGGCCCAGTCGATGCCCTCGCCGGTTTCCACCATCTGCGCACGGTTATCCATGAAGCGCTTGATGGTGCGGTGCGCGTTGAAACCTTCCGGGATGGTCGACAGCTTGCGGCCGATTTCCTTTAAGGACTTCATCGGCACGGCAGTCTTGCCGCGACGCTGTTCGTCGGCATTGTCTGCCGACCGCAGACCGGACCACTGACCATCCAGCCAGTCAGCCTTGTTCGGCTTGTAGCTCTGGCCGGCTTCGAATTCCTGCTCCAGATGAGCGCGCCAGTCGGCCTTCATCTTCTGGAATTCGCCGTCGGAGATCAGGCCTTCGGCAATCAGGCGGGCCGCATAGATTTCCGTCACCGTCTGGTGGGCGCGGATGACCTTGTACATCTTCGGCTGCGTGAACGCCGGCTCATCGCCTTCGTTATGGCCGAAGCGGCGGTAGCAGAACATGTCCACGACCACCGGCTTGTGGAACTTCATGCGGAATTCGGTGGCGATCTTGGCCGCATAAACAACCGCTTCCGGATCATCGCCGTTGACGTGGAAGATCGGCGCTTCGATCATCTTGGCCACATCCGACGGATAGGGCGACGAGCGCGAATAGGCCGGATTGGTGGTGAAACCGATCTGGTTGTTGATGATGAAATGCAGCGTGCCGGCAACGCGGTGACCGCGCAGACCAGACAGGCCGAGAATTTCAGCCGTCACACCCTGGCCGGCAAAGGCGGCATCGCCGTGCAGCAGAAGCGGCAGAACCTTGGCGCGTTCCTTCAGCGGAATGACATCGCCATCCCAGGACTTTGCCAGCATGTCCTGCTTGGCGCGTGCCTTGCCCATGACGACGGGGTTGACGATTTCCAGGTGCGACGGGTTTGCCGTCAGCGACAGGTGAACCTTGTTGCCGTCGAATTCGCGGTCGGAGGAGGCACCGAGATGGTACTTCACGTCGCCCGAGCCTTCGACTTCATCAGGCTTGAACGAACCGCCCTTGAACTCGTGGAACACGGCGCGGTGCGGCTTGTGCATGACGTTTGTGAGAACGTTCAGGCGGCCGCGATGGGCCATGCCGAGAACCACTTCTTCCAGACCGTCCTGGCCGCCGCGCTTGATGATCTGTTCGAGCGCCGGGATCAGCGATTCGCCGCCGTCGAGACCAAAGCGCTTGGTGCCCTTGTACTTGACGTCGATGAACTGCTCGAAACCTTCCGATTCCACCAGCTTCTGCAGGATCGCCTTCTTGCCGTTCGGCGTGAATTCGACGCCCTTGCCGGGGCCTTCGATGCGCTCCTGGATCCAGGCTTTTTCTTCCGGATTGGAGATATGCATGAATTCGACGCCGAGCGTCGAGCAATAGGTGCGCTCGAGAATGTCGAGCATTTCGCGGATGGTGGCGTATTCCAGCCCCAGCACGTTGTCGATGAAGATCTTGCGGTCGTAATCGGCCTCGGTGAAACCATAAGCCGAGGGCGACAGTTCGTTATAGTCCTCGACCGGGGCTGCAAGGCCGAGCGGATCGAGCTTGGCATGCAGGTGGCCGCGCATGCGGTAGGCACGGATCATCATGATGGCGCGAACGCTGTCGCGGGTGGCGCGCAGCACTTCGGCCGGATCGAGCGGCTTGCCGGCGGAGACGGCTGTGGCTTCGGCCTTCGCCTGAACCTTCTTCTCGATGGCCTTTTCCACGACGGGCCAGTTGCCGTCGAGTGCCGAGACGAGATCGCCATTGGCCGGAATGGGCCAGTTCTTGCGCTGCCAGGAGGCGCCCTGGGCGGCCTTCTTCACGTCTTCCGGGTTATCAGCCAGCGCCTTGAAAAAGGACTGCCATTCGGGACCGACGGAATTCGGATCCTCTTCATACCGGGCATAAAGCTGCTCGATATAGCTGGCATTCGCGCCGTCGAGGAACGAAGTGATGAGAAACTGCTCGTTGGCTTCTTGCCGTGCCATGATGTTCATGCGGGCTTTGACGCCCGCCTCCTGACGTGTTTGGGTGCCGGAACTTGAAGCGCCGACCGTCGCTTTCAATGTCTGTGGTGCGCCGGGGAAACCTATCCCTTGCGACCGAAGCAGGCGACCCTTTCACGGCTCGCCTGCCCGAAGCTTATCATCGTAACGCTTATGTGGTTCAGCCCTTGAGGACTTCAACCAGCGTCTTGCCGAGGCGTGCAGGCGATGGCGAAACCTTGATACCAGCCGCTTCCATGGCTTCGATCTTGGATTCCGCGTCACCCTTGCCGCCGGACACGACAGCACCGGCATGGCCCATGGTGCGGCCCTTCGGTGCAGTGCGGCCAGCGATGAAGCCTGCCATCGGCTTCTTGCGGCCCTTCTTGGCTTCGTCGATGAGGAACTGTGCAGCTTCCTCTTCGGCAGCGCCGCCGATTTCGCCGATCATGATGATCGACTGGGTGGCGTCGTCGGCGAGGAACATTTCGAGCACGTCGATGAATTCCGTGCCCTTGACCGGGTCGCCGCCGATGCCGACAGCCGTGGTCTGGCCAAGGCCCTCGTTGGACGTCTGGAACACGGCTTCATAGGTGAGCGTGCCCGAACGCGAAACGATGCCGACCGAACCCTTGCGGAAGATGGAGCCCGGCATGATGCCGATCTTGCATTCTTCCGGTGTCAGGATGCCCGGGCAGTTGGGGCCGAGCAGGCGCGACTTGGACTTTTCGAGGCGGGCCTTGACCCGCACCATGTCCATGACCGGAATGCCTTCGGTGATGCAGGTGATGAACGGCACTTCAGCGTCGATCGCCTCGATGATGGCGTCAGCTGCACCTGCCGGCGGAACGTAGATGACCGAGGCGTCAGCGCCGGTCTTCTCGCGGGCTTCTGCAACGGAGGCAAAGATCGGCAGGCTTTCGCCCTTGGAGCCGGTCCAGGTTTCGCCACCCTTCTTCGGGTGAATACCGCCGACCATCTGCGTGCCGTAATAAGCAAGCGCCTGTTCGGTGTGGAAGGTGCCGGTCTTGCCGGTCAGGCCCTGAACGAGGACCTTGGTGTCTTTATTGACGAGAATAGACATTGTTTCCGGTCCTTCAGATTAGGCGTTGATCGCCGCGACGATCTTCTTGGCAGCATCGTCCAGGTCGTCGGCAGCCGTGATCGCCAGGCCCGATTCGTTGAGGATCTTCTTGCCAAGCTCGACATTGGTGCCTTCGAGACGAACGACCAGCGGAACCTTGAGGCCGACTTCCTGCACAGCGGCAACGACGCCTTCTGCAATGACGTCGCACTTCATGATGCCGCCGAAGATGTTGACGAGGATGCCCTCGACCTTCGGGTCAGCCGTGATGATCTTGAAGGCAGCCGCGACCTTCTCCTTGCCGGCGCCACCGCCGACGTCGCAGAAGTTTGCCGGCTCTTTGCCGTAGAGCTTGATGATGTCCATGGTTGCCATGGCAAGGCCAGCGCCGTTCACCATGCAGCCGATGTTGCCGTCGAGCGCCACGTAAGCGAGGTCCCACTTGGAGGCTTCGATTTCCTTGGCGTCTTCTTCAGATTCGTCGCGCAGCGCCTTGACGTCGTCATGGCGGAACATGGCGTTGCCGTCGAAGGAGACCTTGGCGTCGAGAACGCGCAGATGGTCATTCTTCATGACGATCAGCGGGTTGATCTCGAGGAGAGCCATGTCCTTTTCGCTGAAGGCCTTGTAGAGGATCGGGAACAGCGACTTGGCATCTTCTGCAGCAGCACCCGAAAGTTCGAGCGCCGTGGAGATGGCAGCGATGTTTTCAGCCGTAACGCCAGTTTCCGAGTCGATGGCGATGGTGTGGATCTTTTCCGGCGTGTCGTGGGCGACAGCCTCGATGTCCATGCCACCTTCCGTCGAAACCACGAAGGCAACCTTGCCGACCGAACGGTCGACCAGCAGCGAGCAATAGAGTTCGCGCGAAATGTCGGCGCCGTCTTCGATGTAGAGGCGGTTGACCTGCTTGCCGGCATCGCCCGTCTGGGCGGTTACCAGCGTGTTGCCAAACATTTCCTTGGCATGGCTCTTGGCTTCATCGATCGAGAAAGCCAGGCGAACGCCGCCCTTGGCGTCGGGGCCGAGTTCCTTGAACTTGCCCTTGCCACGGCCGCCAGCGTGGATCTGGCTTTTCACCACATAAAGCGGGCCGGGAAGCTGCTTTGCGGCAGCTTCGGCTTCTTCTGCGGAAAAGATCGCCACACCTTCGGCAACCGGTGCGCCATAGCTCTTCAGAAGAGCCTTGGCCTGATATTCATGAATGTTCATCGTCTGGTCCTTAGGTCTCTAGGCCGTTGGGCGATTACTTGAGAGCGGGTGCAATGGCAGTGCAGGCTTCGCAGAGGCCGGCAACGGCGCCGACGGACTTCTGGAAAGCCGCCTGCTCTTCGCTGTTGAGATCGATTTCGATGATGCGCTCGATGCCGCCGGCACCGATGATGGTGGGAACGCCGACATACATGTCGTTGACGCCGTACTGGCCAGACAGGTAGGCCGCGCAGGGCAGAACGCGCTTCTTGTCCTTGAGGAAGGATTCAGCCATCTCGATGGCGGAAGCGGCCGGTGCGTAATAGGCCGAGCCGGTCTTCAGGAGGCCGACGATTTCAGCGCCGCCGTCACGGGTGCGCTGGATGATCTGCTCGAGGCGCTCCTCGGTGATCCAGCCCATCTTGACGAGGTCTGTCAGCGGAATGCCGCCGATGGTGGAGTAACGGGCGAGCGGCACCATGGTGTCGCCGTGACCACCGAGAACGAAGGCGGTGACGTCCTGAACCGATACATTGAATTCTTCCGACAGGAACAGGCGGAAACGGCCGCTGTCGAGAACGCCGGCCATGCCGACGACCATGTTCTTCGGCAGGCCGGAGAACTTCTGCAGCGCCCAGACCATGGCGTCGAGCGGGTTGGTGATGCAGATCACGAAAGCGTTCGGGGCATATTTTGCAATGCCGGCGCCGACCTGTTCCATGACCTTGAGGTTGATGCCGAGAAGATCGTCGCGGCTCATGCCCGGCTTGCGGGCAACACCGGCGGTGACGATGCAGACGTCTGCGCCTTCAATGGCGGCATAATCGCTGGCACCCGACAGCTTGGCGTTAAAACCTTCGACCGGGCCGGACTGGGCGATATCCAGACCCTTGCCCTGCGGCACACCGTCAGCAATGTCGAAGAGGACGATGTCGCCCAGCTCCTTCAGGCTGGCCAAGTGCGCCAGCGTGCCACCGATCATGCCGGAACCAATAAGTGCGATCTTCTTGCGAGCCATCGAAAGCTTCCTCTCCATTCGGATGCACGGCCGGCATGAAAGCTGTCGACCGATATCGGCCTTTCGCATAGCTCTTATGGAAAAAAATGGCAATCGATTCTTTTGGACCGAATAATTTCAATCGGTTAGAAGATAAAATTCTTACGTAAACGTAATACAATGTGTCGCAAAAGTGTTAAGCTTTGCCATGCTTTTCATGGTGCAGCGCCAGATAATCCGGGCTGCGCATCTCAAACAGGCGCGAAATCGTCCGATCGAACTCAAAACCTTCGGTACCACGCTTTTCTGTCAGAAGTGCGTCAGGCATCGCGGCCGCCGTGATGAACAGGCGGATGCTGCGATCATAGAGTGCATCAACAAGATTGATGAAGCGTTTCGTCTGGTTGCGCTTTTCTGGCCCCAGAACCGGCACGTCCTCGACAAAGATCATGTCATAGTGCTCGGTAATGGCAAGATAATCGGCAGCCCCCAGCGGCGCGTCGCACAGATCGGCAAAGGTGAACCGCGCTGCGCGCCCATGGGCGCAAGGGATATGGATGCTGCGACCCGGTCTTGCGACCTCCGCCGGTTCCGCCTTGCCGCCATCGATCACCTGGCGCCACGTCGCTTCCATCGCCGCCTTGTTGCGCCCATCGAGCGGCGACAGGTAGACGGGCAGGCTGGCGAGCTTTTCCATGCGGTAATCGGTCGGGGAATCGAGCGTCACCACGTCGACATTGGTTTTCAGCAGGTCGATGAACGGCAGGAACAGGCTGCGGTTGAGGCCTTCGCGATAAAGATCATCCGGCGCGACGTTGGAGGTGGCGATCAGCACGCAGCCCAAAGAAAACAACTCGGTAAACAGGCGCCCGAGGATCATTGCATCGGTGATGTCGGTGACGGAAAATTCGTCGAAGCACAACAGTTCCGCTTCGGCAAAAAGGGCGGCGGCGACCGGCGGCACGGGGTCGGCCTGGCGGGTTTCGCCTGCCTTCAGCTTCTGGCGATGGGCATGGATGCGGGCATGAACATCCGCCATGAATTCGTGAAAATGGCAGCGGCGCTTGGCGGCAACCGGCACTTTTTCGAAAAACATGTCCATCAGCATGGTCTTGCCGCGCCCGACGGAGCCATGCACGTAGAGGCCGCGGATATCGGCCTCCGTGCGTTTGCTTTTGCGGCCAAACAGCCAGCCGAGCGCACTCGATTTTTTGGCGGGCGCCTTGTCACGCAGCGCCGAAAGAATGCGGTCGAGACGGGCAGCGACCGCCATCTGGGCCGGATCAAGCTGCAGGGTGCCGGCGGCGGCCATGGACTTCAGCGTTTCGCCAACGCTGTGATTGTAATCGGGAAAAGATTCCATGAAGCGCCCTGTGTGCCGGGAGACGGCGCTCCCGGCGTGTCGGCTTAACGGCTGAGGCTAAGCGGCTGGCCGGAATTGGTCGTGCCATCAAAACGGTTGTCGGCACTCTTGTAGGCGCGGGCGATCACGTCGCCATTGCGGTTCTTGAAGAGAACGTTCTTGCCGCTGACTTCCCAGGACCCCATCGTCGTCAGTTCGCCGGTGCAGCCACGTGTGCCGCCGCGCGCGCCGCTGCCAAGGTTGGTGAGCGTCAGGAACATGTCGCAGGTTGCACCGGATGCGTTGACGCGCCAGTTGCCGACCATCGATTCCTTGGTGACGTCGAGCGCCGTTGCCGGTGCTGCACCACCGGCTGCACCACCCGGCGGCAGCGAGGCCATGTTGTCCTGCGGGGCTGCCGGAAACTGCGAGCCGCCGGGGGCATCGAGCGAGCCCGATTGCACGGAGGGCACCGGCTGGGCCTGCAAGGGCGCTGGATTGGTGGGAGCAGGCAGAGAGCTATAGGGATTATAGGAAGTACGCTGGCAGCCGGCCAAGGCAAGAGCAACCACAGCACCGGTCACCACATATCTGAACTGCATCACAAAGCTCCTAAAACCGCTCAACGCCCATCCCGCTATTGGACTGGAGGGCTGAATTATCGCCAAAGGACAGGTCAAATCAAGCCGCCCCGCCCGTTAACCATGCCTATTCAGCCTTGAGCCCACGCAGATGGAACACATCTGCGCGAGGTCAAGACCGCAAAAAGCCGTATCAGACGCGGCGCTCGACCATCATCTTCTTGATTTCGGCAATCGCCTTGGCGGGATTGAGGCCCTTGGGGCAGGTCTGGGCGCAGTTCATGATCGTGTGGCAGCGATAGAGCCGGAAGGGATCTTCCAGGTTGTCGAGGCGCTCGCCCTTGGACTCGTCGCGGCTGTCGATCAGCCAGCGATAGGCCTGCAGCAGAACGGCCGGACCGAGATAACGGTCACCGTTCCACCAGTAGCTGGGACAGGAGGTGGAGCAGCAGGCGCACAGAATGCACTCGTAGAGACCGTCGAGCTTCATGCGGTCTTCGTGGCTCTGCTTCCATTCGGTGGCGGGCGGCGGAGAAACCGTCTTCAGCCAGGGCTCGATGGAGCGGTGCTGGGCATAAAAGTTGGTGAGATCAGGCACCAGGTCCTTCACGACAGGCATATGCGGCAGCGGATAAACCTTCACGGTGCCCTTCACGTCGTCCATGCCCTTGGTGCAGGCAAGCGTGTTGGAGCCATCGATGTTCATGGCGCAGGAGCCACAGATGCCCTCGCGACAGGAGCGGCGCAGCGTCAGCGTCGGGTCGATATTGTTCTTGATGTAGAGCAGGCCATCGAGAACCATCGGCCCGCAATTGTCGATATCGATGTAATAGGTATCGATGCGCGGGTTCTGACCGTCATCCGGGTTCCAGCGGTAGATGCGGAATTCCCGGACATTGGCGGCACCGGCCGGCTTCGGCCAGACCTTGCCTTCGGTCATCGTGGAGTTCTTCGGGAGAGCGAGTTCAACCATTGCTGGACCTTTGATCCTCGGCGTCAGCCGCCGTTCTGTTAACCAGGTTATAAACATCCGGCGCCCATTGCGCCACGGTTGCAGTCAAAAGTGCGTGAGGACGGCCATCCGTCGCCGCCCACAGAAGAGACATACGCTCGGCCACCCGTCGCACGGATACCGCCATACCGCGGCCGAACGGCGCCGGCCACTTTGACTGCTTTTGCGCCCTAGCCGTCGCAATCACGCTTGCAGCGCCCGACTGCATCACAGGCCAGGGTGCAAGATCTGCAATCTTCAGCCCGTGCCAGGACGGCGCCCAGAGAAAATCATCCGCCGGAATGCACGAAGTCCCGATCCGCGCCAGCAGCCGTTCCGCGGCACGGCGCGTCACGATATAGGCGGCAGCACCCGAGCAGGGGCGCAGCGACCGCACGAGCCGGTGTGTTCCAACCATCGCCACGGACAAGACCTTGCGCCCTCCGGGCCGCGGAATTCCTTCCAGCTTGACGATATCGGCATCGAAGCCCAGTGCCAGCAGATCGTTCACCACCGTCTGGAACCCCGGCTGCGGTGCCGCATCGTCCTCCAATACCAGCGCATGGGCAAAGTCGGTCGCCAGAAACTGCCGCCAGGCCATGACGTGACCGGCAAGGCAGGCCTCTTCCGTCAGCATGAACAATCGGTTGCGATGGGCATTCCAGCCCACGGCATCCGGCGGAAATTTCAGCGCGGTGCCGCGCACTGCAAGCACCGCCTGCGGATCCTTTCGGGCATCGACGCCGGCAACGCGATGAAGCGGCCAGGGCAATGCCCCAAAACCTGCCTCGATCTGTTGCCAACGATCCGGCGAACGATCGAGATTGATCGCAAAAATACCAAGAGGCTTCCCCTCTGGGAGGTTTTTCACCGTGCTGGGAAGGGAAGCCGCCAGGATCATCGGTCAGTACACGCGTGCCTTGGGCTCGATCTTAACCGGATCGATGCCTTCTGCGATGAGGTCGGTGTGA
This sequence comes from Neorhizobium sp. PAMB6716, assembly GCF_058242805.1. Taxonomy (NCBI): domain Bacteria; kingdom Pseudomonadati; phylum Pseudomonadota; class Alphaproteobacteria; order Hyphomicrobiales; family Rhizobiaceae; genus Neorhizobium; species Neorhizobium sp. PAMB6716. The sequence goes on along the minus strand of NZ_CM177835.1, from coordinate 3,701,660 downwards.
ACAGGACGGTAATCCAGCTTCACGTCGCCGTTCTCGCCAACCCAGGCCAGCGAATGCTTGCGCCAGGTCACATCGTCACGGCCGGCAAATGCGCCATCGGTGTAATCCTCACGTGCATGGCTGCCGCGGCTCTCCTTGCGGGCCTCGGCGCTGTAGACCGTGGTGATGGCATTGGCCATCAGGTTCTGCAGTTCCAGCGTTTCCACGAGATCGGAATTCCAGATCATCGAACGGTCGGTGACCTTCAGATCCTTCATTTCACTCCAGATGGCCGACAGGCGCTGGCAACCGCTTTCCAGCGATTCCTGCGTGCGGAACACGGCGGCATCTTCCTGCATGGCGCGCTGCATCTTGTCGCGCAGCACAGCCGTCGGAGTGCCTCCGGCCGCATGGCGCAGACCGTCGAAACGGTCCATGATCTTGTCGCAGGCAGCCGTGTTGAGCGCCGGCACCGGCGAAACGCGGTCGATGACCTGACCGGCGCGGATGGCGGCAGCACGGCCGAAGACCACGAGGTCGATCAGCGAGTTGGAGCCGAGGCGGTTTGCACCATGAACCGATGCGCAGCCGGCTTCGCCAACGGCCATCAGGCCGGGCAGCAGGCGTTCAGGGTTGTTGGCGTCTGCGTTCAGCACTTCGCCCCAGTAGTTGGTGGGAATGCCGCCCATGTTGTAGTGAACCGTCGGCAGGACCGGGATCGGTTCGCGCGTCACGTCGACACCGGCAAAGATCTTGGCGCTTTCCGAAATGCCCGGAAGACGCTCATGCAGCACGGCCGGATCAAGATGGTCGAGATGCAGGAAGATGTGGTCCTTGTTCTTGCCGACGCCGCGGCCTTCACGGATTTCCATCGTCATGCAGCGCGACACGACGTCACGCGAGGCCAGATCCTTGGCCGAGGGCGCATAACGCTCCATGAAACGCTCGCCTTCGGAATTGACGAGGTAACCGCCTTCGCCGCGCGCACCTTCGGTAATCAGACAGCCAGAGCCGTAGATGCCGGTCGGGTGGAACTGGACGAATTCCATGTCCTGCAGCGGAAGCCCTGCGCGTGCCACCATGCCGCCACCGTCGCCGGTGCAGGTGTGGGCGGACGTTGCCGAGAAGTAGGCGCGGCCGTAACCGCCCGTTGCCAGCACCACCATTTTCGCTGCAAAGCGATGGATCGTGCCGTCATCAAGGTTCCAGGCGACAACGCCGGTGCAGCGGCCGTCATCGGACATGATGAGGTCGAGCGCGAAATATTCGATAAAGAATTCAGCGTTGTGCTTCAACGACTGGCCATACAGCGTGTGCAGGATAGCGTGGCCTGTGCGGTCTGCGGCAGCGCAGGTGCGCTGAACCGGCGGGCCGGCGCCAAAATTCTGCATGTGGCCGCCGAACGGGCGCTGGTAGATCTTGCCTTCTTCATTACGGGAGAAGGGCACGCCGTAATGTTCAAGCTCATAGACGGCCTTCGGCGCTTCCATGACCATGTATTGCATGGCATCCACGTCGCCCAGCCAGTCAGAACCCTTCACGGTATCGTAAAGGTGCCACTGCCAGCTATCCGGCGTCATGTTCTTCAGCGATGCGGCAATGCCGCCCTGGGCCGCAACCGTGTGGCTGCGGGTGGGGAAAACCTTGGTAATGCAGGCCGTCTTGAAGCCCTGCTCGGCCATGCCAAGCGTGGCGCGGAGACCAGCGCCGCCAGCTCCCACGACGATGACGTCATAGGAGTGGTCGACATAGGTATAGGCCTTGCCGGTCTGCGCGATGGGAGTGATCGATGCCATGACGGATTTAACCTCAGAATGCGATCTTCAAGGCGGCGAAAAGACAGAGGCCACCCACAAGAAGCGAGAAAAACGAGTTGAGGATCAGGACCAGCACCTTCATCTTTTCCGAATGAATGTAGTCCTGAATGATCTCTTCCATGCCAAGCCGCATGTGGACGATGCTGGCGATGATGGTCAGGGCATTGATCGTGGCGATGAACGGGTTCGACAGGGCCGAAACCACATCCGCATACGGCCGGCCGGCATACATGACCAGGAAGCCGAGATAAAACAGCAGGAGCGGAACCAGCGCCACAGACGTGGTGCGGACCTTCCAGAAGTGCTCCGTGCCGCTCTTGGCGGAACCGAGGCCCCGGACCTTGCCGAGGGGAGTGCGCATATCCATCAACAATCTCCTCAGCGAATGATCAGCACGACGGCCCAGAGAAGGACGGTCAGCACGATGGACGCAACCAGATTGGCCTTGGCAAGCATCGTGGAGAATTCCTTCTCGAAGCCGTATCCAAGGTCCCACATGATATGACGCAGACCGCCGATCAGGTGGTGCAGCATGGCCCATGTGTAACCGAACAGGATAATCTGTCCTACGATGGAGCCGAAGAACCAGTTCACCTGGTTGAAGTATTCTTCGCCGGACGCTGCTGCAATCAACCAGGCCGCCACCAGAACCGTGCCGAAATACAGTGCAGCGCCGGTAATGCGGTGCACGATCGACATGGCCATGGTGGGGATGAAACGATAAATTTGCAGATGCGGCGACAAGGGCCGATTCTTTGTCACATTCGCCATCATATCCTCGCGGCGTTCGGTGCGCATTCACGCGGGAGCGCGTCCGGCAATGCACGATGCCGAAGAAATGTGCATTGCATCATGGGGTGATTTAATCGTCGGGCGACAAGACCACAAGCCAAATCAAGAAGGATTTTAAATTTAATCGATTGGGGCCGGTCGAGCCGCGCGATGGCCGGGTCCATCATGACCCGGATTCGTCCACACACGTGAATTTATATCAGCTTTTCACGATGTTAGGATCCATTGGATACGGAATGTGTTAACGTCCGGTGAAGTCTCGAAATCGGGAGCCCGCCATGATGGCGCATGTGTTCAAGGCCGGCATGGTCGCCGCAGCCGTCCTTCTTTCCACGCAGACCGTCGCCTGGAGCGAAAACGGTGGTCCTATGTGTCACGAATCGCACCGCAAGGATTTTCACCGTAAGCACAGCTTGCACAAACCTGATCGCCGCCATGATCGCGATCAAGTGGGCGGCAATGGACTTCCGTCGGTCATTGCCGGCCTCGGTACGTTTGCCGGTTCCGTGTCGGCTTTGCGGGTCAGGGAAAACGGCATCTATTTCGCAAGCACTGTCGATGCAAAAGATCGTGCGCGCGAAAAGCATGTTGCGCCGCGGGCAAGGATCATCTCTGTCGGCATGCCGGAAGATGCCCGAAACGCCTGCGCCTATGAAGCCGGCGTCTGCGTGATCCGCGGCGGTCGGTGACAAGGCGTTTTCAGGTAAAACGCCAGACAGTGGTTTTCTTCACGTCGCTATCCTCCAGCGCCCGCGTCACCGGCACCTGATAGGTGGCAAGCGGGAAAAGCCGGTCCTTGGGAAGATAGCTGCGGCCGGGATCACCGACGATCACCTGTTTGCCCGCGTCTGCCAGACGGCTGAACCAGGGAATGAGGACTGCTGCAAAATCGCGGTCATAAAACACGTCGCCGGCCAGGATTATCTCCGCGTCGACAGGCCCGCCCACCAGGTTCTCTCCAGTGAAGGCGAGCGCCACCTCGTTTTCCGCAGCATTCAGCGCCACGGCCGCTGCCGCCCACGGATCGATATCGGTGGCCAGCACAGTGTCTGCGCCGGCAAGCTTTGCCGCGATTGCCACGAGGCCGGAGCCAGTCGCAAAATCCAGAACAGATTTGCCGGCCACCAGATGCGGATGATCGAGCACATGGCGGGCAACGCCCTGCCCGCCCGCCCAGGCAAAAGCCCAGAAGGGCGGCGGCAGGCCGATGGCCTCCAGTTCCTCTTCCGTCTTCAGCCAGAGATCATGCGCCTCGTCGGCCAGATGCAGACGGATTTCCGGCACATGCGGCGGCGCTGTGACCCGCGTATTGGCAAGAATGAAGGCGCGCGGATCGGTTTTCAGGAGAGGCCCCTATTCGGACGGCGAGAGCGGAGGATTTTTAAGCCCGCCCATGCGGCAGACCTCGAAATATTCCTCTTCCGTCACCGGCTGCACGGACAACCGCATGGAAGTGACGAGCGCCATCTTTTCCAGCTTCGGATTGGCCTTCACGTCCTTCAGCGACACCGGTTTCGGCATGTCGCAGACGGCGCGGATATCAACGCAATCCCAGCGAAGATCGCCTTCCGCCGTCGAATCCGGATGCGACAGCGCGCAAACCTCCGCGATGCCGACCACTTCCAGCCCCTCGTTGGAGTGGTAGAAGAAGCCCTTGTCGCCGATCTTCATGGCCCGCATGTTGTTGCGCGCCAGATAATTGCGCACGCCGGTCCATTCCTCACCGACCGCCCCCTTGGCCTTCTGCATCTCCCAGGACCATTTGAACGGCTCGGATTTATAAAGCCAGTAGGCCATTGCGCCTCAAGCCTCCGGCTTGTTGAAGACCCAGTTGAAGGGTTTTACCTCGACGGACTGGAAGAGGCCGGCCTTGGCATAAGGATCGGCATCGGCAAGCGCGCGGGCTTCTTCAATCGTGTCGGTCTCGACGATGACAAGGCTGCCGTTCGGCTTGCCGTCGCCATCCAGGAAGGGACCGGCCATTTTCAGGATGCCCTTTTCGTTCAGGGCATTGAGATGCTCGACGTGTTCCGGGCGGGTGTCCATGCGAACGTTCAGGTGGCCGGGCTTGTCGGCGCAGACGAAGGCAAAAAGAGCCATGACATCAGTCTCCTGTCTGAGGGTTATTCGGTGGTGATGGGCCGGCTCATCAGCTGTTCCATGGCGGTGCGGACATCAAGCCGCCCTTCCATGATGGCAGCAACGGCCTGGGTGATCGGCAGTTCGACGGAGTGACGCGACGACAGGCTTGCGGCGATGCCGGCGGTAAAGGCGCCTTCGACCAGCGCGCCGCCCGACATATCCGCCGCAGCGCCTTGGCCGAGCGAAATGCCGAAACGCAGATTACGGGACTGATGGCTGGTGGCCGTCAGCACCAGATCACCAAGACCGGACAGGCCGCGCACCGTGTCGGCCTCGCCGCCCATGGCAGAGACCAGCCGCGACATTTCGGCAAGACCGCGGGCGATCAGCGCAGCGCGGGCGGATTCGCCCAGACCTGCTCCCTCCACCACACCGCAGGCAATCGCCAGCACATTCTTCAGCGCTCCGCCCAGCTGCACGCCGATGCGGTCGCTTGAGGCATAAAGGCGAAAGGTGCGGCCGGAGATCGCATGCGCCAGCCGCTCGGCAAGCTCCATATCGTCTGCCGCAAGCGACATGGCTGTCGGAAGCCCGCGGGCGATATCGGCGGCAAAACCGGGGCCGGAGAGCACCGCCACCGGATGATGCGGCAGTTCCTGCTCCAGCACATCGCTCAGCAACCGGCCGGACGAGCGCTCGATGCCCTTGGCGCAGGTGACGACAACGGCTTCAGAACCGAGATAGGGGCCGTAATGGCGCGCGGCATCGGCATGGGCCTGCGAGGGCATGGCAAACAGCACGATGCCGGCCTCTCCCAGCGCATCGGGTTCTGCCGAAAACTGCAAAGCATCGGGAAGCGGCACGCCGGGAAGGGCTGCATCATGCACCCGGTCATTGCGCAGATCCGCCATCAGCGCGGTATCGCGCCCGATAAGGGTGACGTTCGCCTTGCCTTCCAGCGCCATGACGGTGGCAAGCGCCGTGCCGAAGGCGCCGGCGCCGATAACGACGATATTTTCCCGTTCGCTCATGCTTTTGCTCCGCGTTTTCCTGATCCGATCAGCGCTGCCGCCCCCGCATCCAGCGGCCAGCGGGAGCGCGGCGCGGTGGAAATGGGGTCATCCGGCAGGCCGGCTGCCATGCGCTCCAGCCCTGCCCAGGCAATCATGGCGGCATTATCCGTACAGAGCTGAAGTGGCGGCGCGATGAAACGAAACCGGTTGGCGTCACAAAGTTCCTGAAGCGTAGCGCGGATCACCTGATTGGCCGCAACACCACCGGCCACCACCAGCGCCGGTTCGGCAAGCGTGGGATAACGCTCCTTGAAACGGGCAAGGCCACGGCCGATGCGGTCTTTCAGCGTGCGCGAAATGGCGTGCTGGAAAGACGCGCAGATATCGGCGATATCCTGATCGGTGAGCGGCTGGATGGCAGTTGCCGCCTGGCGTACCGCCGTCTTCAGCCCGGAAAAGGAAAAGTCGAGACGCGCTTCGCCAACCAGCGGACGCGGCAGGGAAAAGCGGTTGGGATCACCGGCCTTGGCTGCCTTTTCGACCGCCGGGCCGCCGGGATAAGGCAGGCCGAGCAGCTTTGCCGTCTTGTCGAAGGCCTCGCCCAGCGCATCATCAATGGTGGTGCCGAAACGCTCGTAATCGCCGACACCCTTCACCAGCACCAGCTGGGTGTGGCCACCGGAGACGAGCAGCATCAGGTAGGGAAAAGACAGCCCATCGGTCAGTCGTGCCGTCAGCGCATGGCCTTCCAGATGATTGATGGCATAAAGCGGCTTATCCGCCGCGCGCGCAATCGCCTTGCCGGTCATCAGGCCGACCAGAAGGCCGCCGATGAGGCCGGGGCCGGCGGTGGCTGCCACCGCATCGATATCCCGCAAACCCACGCCTGCGCGCGACAAGGCTTCCTCGATCAGGCCGTCAAGCGCTTCCACATGGGCACGGGCGGCGATTTCCGGCACGACGCCGCCAAAGGCGCTGTGTTCTTCGAGCTGCGACAAAACGACGTCGGAGACGATCTCGCCACGTCCATCGGCATGGCGAACCACGATGGATGCGGCGGTTTCGTCGCAGCTGGTTTCGATGCCGAGGATGCGCAGGATGGGTGTCATGGTGACTGAAACAATGCGGGCGAATTGCGATGCCGGTCAAAGCCGGTTACGAAGCTATCGCGTAACAATGGATGACATGAGATGCAAACAAAACCTTTCCGGATCGGCACGCGCGGCAGCCCGCTGGCGCTGGCCCAGGCCTCCGAAACACGCGCCCGGCTGATGGCGGCGCATGGCCTGCCGGAAGAAATGTTCGAGATCGTCGTGCTCTCCACCAAGGGTGACCGCATTACCGATAGGGCGCTGTCGGAAGTCGGCGGCAAGGGCCTGTTCACCGAGGAACTGGAGGCGCAGCTTTTGATCGGCGAGCTGGATTTTGCCGTGCATTCCTCCAAGGACATGCCAACGGCGCTGCCGGCAGGCCTTGAACTTTCCGCCTATCTCCCGCGCGAGGATTTTCGCGATGCCTTTATCGGCCGCACGGCGCCCAGCCTGATGGCACTACCGGATGGCGCCGTCGTCGGCTCCTCGTCGCTTCGACGGCAGGCGCTCATCCGCCGTCGCCGGCCGGATATTTCCGTCATCACCTTCCGCGGCCTTGTGGAAACGCGGCTGCGCAAGCTGGAAGAGGGCCAGGTGGATGCAACCCTTCTGGCGCTTGCCGGCCTCAACCGCCTTTCCATGCCCGATGTGGCAACCGAACTGATGGACCCGGCAGATTTTCCCCCGGCACCGGCGCAAGGGGCGATCTGCATCGAAAGCCGCATCGGCGACCAGCGCGTGCTCGATCTGCTGGAGGCGATCAACGACCGGCCGACATGGGATGCCGTCTCCTGCGAGCGGGCGTTTCTGGCAGCGCTCGATGGCTCATGCCGCACCCCGATTGCCGGTTATGCGATCTGCGAGGGCGAGCATCTGAAATTTTCCGGCCTCATCCTGACGCCCGACGGAAGCCGCGAACATGCGGTGGAGATGGAGGGTCTGCGCAGCGAGGCGGGCAAGCTTGGCGCTCAGGCGGGCACACTGGTGCGCACCGCCGCCGGCCCCGATTTCTTCGCCGACTGGACCTGATGCCATGCGGGTGATCGTGACCCGGCCAGCAGACAGCGCCCGCCGCACGGCGACAAGACTTGCTGCGCTCGGTCACGATGTACTGCTGCTGCCGCTCACGCGCGCCGAACACCGGGCCGAAGTCGCGCAGAATGCGCTGGCCCGGCCACACCAGGCCATCGTCTTCACCAGCGCCGAAGCCATTCGCGCGCTGAAAGGCATTGATCTTGCACCGCATCTCGACACGCCGGTTTTCACCGTGGGCGAAGCAAGTGCCGAAGCGGCCCGCATCGCAGGTTTTCGCCATGTGACAGCCGGTGGCGGAACCGGGGCGGACCTGGCCGGGCTGATCGGCACTGCCGACCTGAAGTCCCTGCTTTATCTGGCGGGCACGCCGCGCTCACCCGGTTTTGAAGACGGGCTGCAGCGGCAAGGGATCGGCTGCGACGTTGCGGAATGTTATGCCATGGTGGCGCGACAGTGGAGCAGGCAAGAGGTCGCGCTTCTCTCCCCCATGCCGGATTGCCTTCTGCTTTACTCGCGCGAGGCGGCGCAACTTTTCTTTGCGCATCCGGCGGTGCGGGAACGCAGGCAGGCGTTTTACGGCATGCGCGTCTTTTGCCTGAGCGCGGCAATCGCCGCTGCCATTCCGGATGATTTTGCCGTGCAAACGGTGGTTTCGCCGACCCCTTCCGAGGCGGATCTCCTGGCGCTTCTCGGCTGACGCGGTTTTTCTTTGGTCGAAGCTTGGAACCAAAATAGCCCACGCCTCTTTCCATCCTCCTTCCGGCTGACTAGTTTCAACAGAGACAGTCGCAAAATGAGGTTGCCATGGTTTCCGACAAGCCGCCACGCCGCTCCCGTTCGGGAAAGACCCCGGTCACCCTGGATCTTTCGGCCGACAAGGCTGTCGATCGGGCGGATCCTTCTGCCATGGCCGAGCCTGTGCGCAGCGATGACACCGGCATGTCCGGCACTCCATTCGGTGAAAAGCCCGCAACGCCTGTCACCCAGGACGCGCCGGCCCAGAGTGCGCCGGCCGATGGCAATGTCGCCGCCTCAGCGTCTCCCGAAAACCTTGCGCCACGCACGGCAAAGGACACGCCGCCTGCCGCTGCCAGTGCAAGCGCGCCGCTTGCTGCGGAAAAAGCCGATCCGACCGGGAAGCCGGATACCAGCACACCGGATGCGGCCAAGGCTGATACAGCCAAGGCAGAGGCTTTTAAGACCGACGCTTTTAAGACCAGTGCGGCGGACGCAAAGCCTGAACTGTCGTCGCACAAATCCGCCAGCGCGGCCGGCGCAACTGCGGTGCCACCCAGCGGCAAGCCGGCCGCTTCGGCTTTCTCCAGCGCACCCTCATCTTCTTCCGGCACAACGCCCGGCGCTTCGTCTTCGCGTCCTGCCTCAGGCGCTTCGACAGCCGTGACGCCTTCGGCGCGCGGCGCCTCAGGGGCAAGCCTTGCCGCTTCCGGCATCATAGGCGGTCTTGTCGCCCTGCTGCTTGCCGGCAGCATGCAATATGCCGGTTATCTGCCCGGCCCTGCCCGATCGAACGGCAGCGGCGATGTCTCGGCCGAGATTGCCGATCTGCGCCAGCAGGTGGCAAGCTTGCGCAATACGCCGGCTGCGAGCAGCGATGGTGATCTTGCCGCCCGTGTGAGCGCGCTCGAAACCTCGATCGGCAACAATGGCACCGCACCGGAGGTGACCGAGCGTCTTTCGTCGCTGCAATCGGACATCGAAGCCTTGCGCTCCTCGACAAAGAACGACGATGCCGCCGCCGCCGATCTTGGCCAGCGCCTTTCCGGCATCGAAACACGGCTGAACAGACCCGGCCCCGAACAGGCGATCGCGCGTGCCCTTGCAGCGGCCGCGCTGAAAGCCGCAACCGAGCGCGGCGGTTCCTTTGCCGCTGAACTCCAGACCTTTGCCGATGTTGCCTCCGATGATCCCGCGGTCGAGGGCCTGCGTGCCTATGCCGGTGATGGTGTGCCGACGCGGGCCGATCTGGCGCGCCGCCTGCCTGCTGCAACCGACGCCATGATGGATGCCCTGCATCAGCCGGCAGAAGGCGAAGGCATTGCAAGCCGGCTCCTGTCCAGCGCCATGCGCGTCGTCAAGGTGCGCCCGGTGGGCGATGTCGCCGGTGATACGCCGGAGGCCGTGGTGGCGCGGATGGAGGAGCGGGTGAAGACCGGTAATCTGCAGGCGGCCGTTTCTGAATGGAATGCGCTTCCGGAAACCGCCAAGCAGGCCTCGCAGGATTTCAAGCGCGCCCTTGATGCACGCATCAAGGTCGACGAACTTGCAAGCGGCACCCTGACCCGCGCCATGACAAGCACCGGCACGGCTGGTTGAGGAGAACCCCTGCATGATCCGTCTGTTCATCTTCGCCGTCGTCACGCTGGGTCTTGGCTGGAGCTTTTCCTGGCTTGCCGAACGTCCCGGCCTCATCTCCATCACCTGGCAGAACCAGCTGATCGAAACCAGCATCATGGTGGCGGCAACAGCCATCGTTGCGCTTATCTTTGCCGTGATGTTCGTCTGGTGGCTGATCCAGACCATCTGGACCTCACCGCATTCGATGCGCCGTTATTTTCGTGCCCGCAAGCGGGATCGCGGTTATCAGGCGCTGTCGACCGGCATGATCGCTGCCGGCTCCGGCAATGCGCTGCTCGCCCGCAAGATGAGCGCGCGTGCCCGTGGCCTTCTGCGCGCTGATCAGGAACCGCTGATCCAGCTTCTGGAAGCGCAGACCGCACTGATCGAAGGCCGTTACGAGGAAGCCCGCGAAAAATTCGAAAAGATGGCAGAGGATCCGGAAACCCGGGAACTCGGCCTGCGCGGCCTTTATATGGAAGCCCGCCGGCTCGGCGCCAACGAGGCGGCCCGCCAATATGCCGAAACGGCGGTGGAGCACGCGCCCTACCTGCCCTGGGCTGCCGAGGCAACGCTGGAATATCGCTGTCAGGAGGGCCGCTGGGAAGACGCCATCCGGCTTCTCGACCAGCAGAAGATCGCCAATGTCATCGATAAAAAACAGGCTGACCGCTGGAAGGCTGTGCTCTTGACCGCGCGTGCCACCGAGCGTCTGGAAGGCGATCCGAAAGGCGCCCGCGATGATGCGACGGCGGCCCTCAAGCTTGCCAAGGATCTCGTTCCCGCCGGTATCATCGCGGCCAAGGCCCATATGCGCGAGGACAACCTGCGCAAGGCCGCTTCTGTGCTGGAAAGCCTCTGGAAGATCACGCCGCACCCGCAGGTGGCGGAAGCCTATGTGCGTGCTCGAAGCGGCGATAGCGCCAGCGACCGCCTGAAGCGCGCCGAAAAGCTGGAGGCGCTGAAACCCAACAATCCGGAATCGCTTCTGGCTGTCGCCGAGGCCGCCCTCGACACGAAGGATTTCAGGAAGGCACGCGACAAGGCGGAAGCAGCGCTGCGCATGGGTCCACGCGAGAGCGCCTATCTGCTGTTGGCGGATATCGAGGAAAACGAGACCGGCGATCAGGGCCGCATCCGCCACTGGATGGCGCAGGCGTTGCGCGCGCCAAGGAATGCCGCCTGGGTGGCCGACGGTTTCGTGTCCGAACGCTGGCTGCCGATGTCACCGGTTACCGGTCGTCTGGATGCTTTCGAATGGAAGCAGCCCTTCGGCCAGTTGGAAGGCCCTGTGGAGGAAGGCACGCTTGCCGCCGAAACCGCGATTGCCAGCCTGCCGCCGGTGCGCGACATCACGCCTTCGCCGAAAGCCGCGCCGGTTGCCGCAGCAAAGCCCGCCGATATCGTCGCGGACACCCCGGCAACGGCGGAACCGCCGCCGCTTACCGTGGTGAACATGCCTGAAAAACCAAAACCTGCGCCGGCATCTTCCGTCACGCCAAAACCGGAAGGCGACGGTAAGGTTATTGCCGCGGAACAGACACCTGATCCGTTCAACGGGCGCCCGCCAGATGATCCGGGCGTGAAGGATCAGAATGCGCAGCCGGAACCACCCACGCGTCTGCGCATTTTTTGAGTATGCTTATGTTTGATCGAATCCAGGATTTCTTCCAGTCGCTGACCGACGACCGGATCAATGACGAATTTGCGCCCGATGATCCGCGCGTTGCCTTTGCTGCCCTATGCTTCCAGGTGATGGAAGCGGACGGGCGAGTGTCGGAGGCGGAAAAGTCGAAGCTGAAAGTGCTGTTGCGTGACCGCTATCAGCTCGACAGCACTCATCTGGCAAGCCTGATCGAGGCTGGCCGCACGGCAGGCTCGGAAGCAGTTGACTATTATCGTTTTACCTCCGATCTTAAGCGTCATCTCAGTCCCGAGGACTGCGTCAACCTGGTCGGGGTCCTCTGGGACCTCGTTTATGCCGATGGCGAACGCAGCGAGATGGAAGATCACGTGATCTGGAGGATAGCGGATCTTCTCGGCGTCTCGGCAAGGGACAGGGTGCTGGAGCGCCAGAAGGTTGCGGCGCGCACGGTTGGCGTTGACGGTGGAGGGGATCAGGGAGGAGACTGAGGAAGACCGGATGCTGATGATACCTCCGAGCCAAGACGCAAGACAGACCCGCCTAAATGGATCAACCGCCAAGACGTCCAACGACCGGCAGCCGATCCTGATCGTGCTGCATCAGGAACGCTCCTCACCCGGACGCGTGGGCCAGATGCTGCTGGATAAGGGTTATGCTCTCGATATCCGCCGCCCCGTACTCGGTGACCCGTTGCCGGATACGCTGGCGCATCATGCCGGTGCCGTGATTTTCGGTGGACCGATGAGCGCCAACGATCCGGAAGCCTTCGTGAAGGCCGAGATCGACTGGATTTCGGTGCCGCTCCGGGAAAACAAACCTTACCTCGGCATCTGTCTCGGCGCCCAGATGATGGTCAAAAACCTTGGCGGCAAGGTTGCAGCCGAAGGCAATGGCCTTACCGAAATCGGCTGGTATCCGCTGCGCGCCACCGAACACGGCCGGCTTCTGATGCACTGGCCAAAAATGGTCTACCATTTTCATCGCGAAGGTTTTGACGTGCCGCGCGGCGTGCAGCTTCTGGCGGAAGGCGATGCCTATCCGCATCAGGCCATCCGCTACGGCGACAATGCCTGGGGTGTGCAGTTTCATGCGGAACTGACGCGCGCCATGATGCACAGCTGGGTGGTGCGCGGCGCCTCGCGTTTCGTCATGCCCAACGCCCAGCAGGGACGTGAGCATCTGGAGGGACGGATGATTTTCGATGCGCCGCTGAAGGCCTGGCTGTCCGATTTTCTCGACATGGTGTTCCAGCATGACAGCGTCAAACAAGCCGCGCGCGCCACCACGCGCCCGAAGCTGGATGCAACCGCAACCGGTTGAGATCAGGGATTGGACGGTGCGTCGAGATTGTCGATCTTGCGCAATTTTGGAAAGCTGAGCGCCCAGATGACGGAAACGGCAAGTGTTCCAATACCGCCAATGACGACGGCCGGCACGGCCCCCACCACATGCGCCATGGTGCCGGCGCGGAATTCGCCAAGCTCGTTGGACGCGCCGACAAAGACCATGTTGACGGCGTTGACGCGTCCGCGCACTTCATCTGGCGTCCACAACATGATCAGGCTTTCGCGGACATAGACCGAGATCATATCGGATGCGCCCATCAGCATCAGCGCAGCAATCGATAACCACACCGTCTGCGACATTCCGAAGACGACCGTTGCGACGCCGAAAAGGGCAACGCCACCGAACATGGCAAGGCCCGCATGCTTGCGGATCGGGTAGGCCGCCAGCAGCACGGCCACCACGATAGCGCCAACGCCCGGTGCCGAACGCAGGAGGCCGAGCCCCCAGGGGCCAAGGTCCAGCACGTCACGGGCAAAGATCGGCATCAGCGCAACAGCGCCGCCGAGCAGGACTGCAAACAGGTCCAGCGAGATGGCACCCAGCACCACTTTTTCGGTGGAGATGAAACGGAAGCCGGCAAGGATCGTGGTCCAGCTGACGGCCTTGGAGGCGGCTGTGCGCTGGGCGGGCTTGGGGATGCTGATGATCAGCACCATGGCGCCCAGCATGAACACCAGGGCCGTGGAATAGGCCGCAACCGCACTTGCGCCATAAAGCAGGCCACCGGCCACCGGGCCAAGGATCGAAGCCGTCTGCCAGGAGGAGGAATTCCAGGCAATGGCGTTCGGCAGGTCCTTTTCCGGCACAAGGTTCGGAGCAAGCGACTGCACCGCCGGCCCCATGAAGGCGCGCTCGATGCCGAAGACGACGAGGATACCGAACACCGGCCAGGGCGAAAAACTGTGCGTCAGCGTGAGGAAAAGAAGCGCTGCCGTGCAAAGGCCACCTAGAAGCAGGCAGGCCGCCACGATGGCGCGGCGATTATAACGGTCGGCAACCGAACCGGTGACCAGGATCAGCAACAGCGACGGCAGGAACTGGAAAAGGCCGATCAGTCCGAGATAAAGCGCATTGCCGGTGACATCATACATCTGCCATCCCACGGAGACGCTGACGATCTGCGTGGCAAAGGCTGCAAGAAACCGTGAGAAGAAAAAGCGCCTGTAGGAGGAGTGCCGGAATGCGGCAAAACGGTCATCAGCGGCAGGCAGGGACATCGGAAACGCTTTCGACGTGCCGCCCGTGGCAGGCGGCCGCTCGTTAAACATGATTCGCCATAGGCCTTGAAACGGCACTTGTCGCCTAAGTCGCCAATGTCTACATGTCTGTCAACCAAAGATATGGAGTTATGGATGATCGCGCTGTTTCAGACCATCGATCTGGCTTTGAACCTTTATACCTGGGTGCTCATTGCCAGCGCCATCTTCTCCTGGCTGTACGCCTTCAACGTCATCAATTCGAGCAACAGCTTCGTCAATTCGATCGGCACGATGCTGTACAACCTGACGGAGCCGGCGCTTCGCCCGATCCGCCGCGTCATGCCCAATCTCGGCGGCATCGACATTTCCCCGATCATCCTCCTGCTGATCATCTTCTTTATCCGCTCGCTGATGTGGACCACGATCGTTCCGGCACTGGTTTGATCCGGGCCTATACGCCCTTTCCCGACCATGTGCGGCTTGCCGTTCGCCTGACACCGAACGCATCGCGTGATGCGCTCGAAGGCATCGAGATGGCGGCGGACGGCGAATGCTGGCTGAAGGCCCGCGTCACTGCCGTTCCTGAAGACGGCAAGGCCAACAAGGCGCTGGTCAAACTTCTGGCTGGCAAACTGCGCGTGCCAAAATCCTCGATCTCACTCATTTCCGGCGACACGGCGCGCAAAAAAATCCTCCGGCTCGAGGGCGAACCGGAGGATCTGATGAAGAAGCTGGATGCGCTGACGCCCGCCTGAGGGCATGCAGCGCAAAGCTTTTTATTTCTGGGCGTTGTAACGCTCAATGGCCTCGACGATCAGGCGCTTGGCCACGGTCACATCCTGCCAACCCTCGATCTTCACCCACTTGCCGGGCTCCAGATCCTTGTAATGGGTGAAGAAGTGCTCGATCTGCTTCAGCGTGATATCAGGCAGATCGGTGAAATTGTTGATCTTGTCGTAACGCTGGGTCAGCTTCGGCGCCGGCACCGCGAGGATCTTCTCGTCCTTGCCGCCATCGTCTTCCATGATCATCACGCCGATCGGGCGCACGTTGATCACGCAGCCGGGAACCAGCGGACGGGTGTTGCAGATGAGGACGTCGACCGGATCGCCATCTTCCGACAGCGTGTGCGGCACAAAGCCGTAATTGCCGGGGTAGGTCATCGGCGTATAGAGGAAACGGTCGACGATCAGCGCGCCGGCATCCTTGTCCATCTCGTACTTGATCGGATGACCGCCGACCGGAACTTCAACGATAACGTTTACGTCGTCCGGCGGGTTCTTGCCGATCTTGATCGCATCGATACGCATGTTTCTCCCCAAGAGCGTTGTTTGTACCCGTCTCGATACTGGGAAAACCGGTGCATTGCAACATACCTGAGGGCGGGAACATCAGCATCTTCACCTGCACGATCACTCTGCGGCAGGCACCTGTCGATCGATGTGATCAGGGCCAGACAAAGCCGATCTTGCGCAGTTGCGCGCCGGCAAAATCCTCCATGCCCTCAGCCAGATCCAAACCGCCATGACGGCGGAAAAAACGCGTGGCATGTTCGCTGTCTTCGAGGCACCAGACCACAAGGCCGCTGCAGCCGAGCGATTTCAAAAGGCGGCGCGTTTCGTTAAACAGCCGCCGGCCAAGACCGATGCCCTGGAATTCCGGGCGTAGGTAGATTTCATAGATTTCACCCTCCTGCGGCAGCGCCCGTGCCCGGTTGAGCCCCATCGTGGCATAACCGGCGATCGTGCCCTCCACATCCAGCACCAGCAACGTGGCCGGCCCCTTGGCTGCCCGGCGCCACCAGGCCTCTCCCCGCCGCTCCAGCATTTCGGTCAGCGGCTTGTGCGGGATGAGCCCTGCATAGGCCTGACGCCAGGCGAGACGATGAACTTCGGAAACCTCGCGGGCATCTTCTGCCGTGGCACGCCGCACGTCGATGGACACTGTCTTCATGACAACACTCTGGTCTCGCCGCCGATGAACCGCTCGTGGAGCGGTATGCCCGGCGCGCACCGTCTGCGTGGCGACCGGTCATGCCCAAGTTAACGCTTTTTTAAACTTCTGAACAAGCCCGCGGGGCAACAGACGCACACAAAAAAGCCCCGGTTTTGCCGGGGCTTTTGAAACGATAAAACGGCCTTTGAAATCAGGCGACGCGGGCTTTGCCGAAACGCTTGCGATCATTCGGGTCGAGATACATCTTGCGAAGACGGATCGACTTCGGCGTGACTTCCATCAGCTCGTCGTCCTGGATCCAGGAGAGAGCGCGGTCGAGCGTCATGCGGATCGGCGGGGTCAGGCGAACGGCTTCGTCCTTGCCGGCCGAACGGATGTTCGTCAGCTGCTTGCCCTTCAGAACGTTGACTTCCAGATCGTTGTCACGCGTGTGGATGCCGACGATCATGCCCATATAGACCTTTTCGCCGGGCTCGATGATCATCGGGCCGCGATCTTCCAGGTTGAACATGGCGTAGGCCACGGCTTCACCGGACTGGTTGGACAGAAGCACGCCGTTGGAACGGCCGCCGATTTCGCCCTTGAAGGGCTGATAATCGTGGAACAGGCGGTTCATGATCGCCGTGCCGCGCGTGTCGGTCAGAAGTTCCGACTGGTAACCGATCAGGCCGCGGGTCGGTGCGAAGAACACCAGACGAACGCGGTTGCCGCCGGAGGGGCGCAGTTCGGTCATTTCAGCCTTGCGCTCGGACATCTTCTGCACGACGACGCCGGAATGTTCTTCATCAACGTCGATGACGACTTCTTCGATCGGCTCCATCAGGGTGCCGTTTTCGTCCTTGTGCATGACGACGCGCGGACGCGAAACGGCAAGCTCGAACCCTTCGCGACGCATCGTCTCGATGAGAACGGCCAGCTGCAATTCGCCACGACCGGAAACGAAGAACGAATCCTTGCCTTCGGCTTCTTCGATCTTCAGCGCAACGTTGCCTTCGGCTTCCTTGAACAGGCGGTCGCGGATGACGCGGCTCGTGACCTTGTCGCCTTCGGTGCCGGCAAGCGGTGAGTCGTTGACGAGGAAGGACATGGTCACCGTCGGCGGATCGATCGGCTGGGCTTCCAGCGCTTCGGTCACGGACGGATCGCAGAACGTGTCAGCAACGGTGCCCTTGGAGAGACCGGCAATCGCCACGATGTCGCCGGCATGGGCTTCATCGATGGCGGTACGCTCGATGCCGCGGAAAGCGAGGATCTTGGAGATACGGCCGTTTTCGATCAGCTTGCCATCCTGGCCCAGAACCTTGACGGGCTGGTTCGGCTTGATCGAGCCGGAATGGATACGGCCGGTGATGACGCGGCCGAGGAAGGGGTTGGCTTCCAGAAGCGTGCCGATCATGCGGAAGGCGCCGTCTTCGTCGCCGACGCTCGGCTCCGGAACATGCTGCAGAACGAGATCGAGGAGCGGGGCGAGACCCTGATCCTTCGGGCCTTCAGGCGCAATGTTCATCCAGCCATCGCGACCCGAACCGTAGAGGATCGGGAAGTCGAGCTGTTCGTCGGTTGCGTCAAGGCTTGCGAAGAGGTCGAACACTTCGTTGATGACTTCTTCATGCCGGCCATCGGGACGGTCGATCTTGTTGATCGCGACGATCGGGCGAAGACCAACCTTCAGCGCCTTGCCGACCACGAACTTGGTCTGCGGCATCGGGCCTTCGGAGCTGTCGACGAGAACGATGGCGCCATCCACCATCGACAGAATACGTTCGACTTCGCCGCCGAAGTCGGCGTGGCCGGGGGTGTCGACGATGTTGACGCGAACGCCCTTCCATTCCACCGAAGTTGCCTTGGCAAGAATGGTAATGCCGCGTTCCTTTTCGAGGTCGTTACTGTCCATCACGCGTTCTGCAACGCGCTGGTTTTCACGGAACGAGCCGGACTGCTTCAGGAGTTCGTCAACAAGGGTCGTTTTCCCATGGTCAACGTGCGCGATGATCGCGATATTGCGAATCTTCATATTGGGTTCTCTGGGCTGTGGCGCACATGATCCAACAGACCGCGCCAATTTTCGTTGGCGCCCCCATACCCTGTTTTTCGCAGATGCGAAAGGGGGACGGCGTCAAGACACGCGCATCAGACCAATGGATGTGCCACTTCAGGCATCAATTCGGGCATTTGCCCCGGCTTCAGCGCCACCATGTTCAGGTGCCAGGGCTCGCTGTCAGGACCGGAAAGCTGTCGCGCAACGCTGGTGAAACCGTATTCCGAAAGAAGCGCTGCCAGCGTATGTTCGGTATAGCCCCAGCGGTGGGCATCCTCGCGGTTGCCGCCGCGCCCCTCGTCACGCCAGCCGAAGAAGCCGGCATAGGCATGGGCCATCTGATCATCGAAATGGCTTTTGGCAGCGCCAAGCAGCTGGCGTGCATGAAATTCCAGATCCGGCACGACGATGTTGACACGCCCGCCGGGCGCCAGGATTTCAAACCAGCGCCGGATCGACTTGCGCCCATCATTGGGATCGAGATGCTCGAGCATATGGCGGGTGTAGATTTCGGCAATCGAAGATGCTTCGACCTCCTCCAGATCCCACGCGGTAGAGACGATATCGACCTCGGGTACGCCGCGAACATCGACGCTGAGAAAACCGTCACGCCGCTTGGAACCAGCCCCAATGTTCAGTCTCTTCATGCGCTGCAGCCTTTTCGCGAATCGAACACGCATACGCTACCGAAACAGCCTGAGAGAATAAAGCAGCAACTGCCAACGGACATGATGCAGAAGACGCAGCTGTTCAACCGCCACCGCCCTGGTAACGCCTGAGGCAGAAGCGCCAGAACGCGGCGGCTGCGAGAACCGCAAGCGGGCCGGCGCCAAGCGAGGCGAAGGGGGCGAGTGCTCCCAGATACGGCACCGGCCGCCCGAGCAGCACCGACACCGGCACATAGGCCATGTAGCCGAGCGGAATGACGGTAAGCAGCGCCAGCTGGAACACGGGTGCAAAGATGCTCGCCGGATACCGCGACAGTTCCCAGAAATCGAAATAGAGGCCGAACAAATAACGCGCCCGCTGCAGAACCAGCGCACAGGCGCTGACCACGGTGATGCAGGATGCCGTGATGAGGGCGGAACTCACCAGCCCGCCAAACAGCATGAGTGCGGACGGCAGGCTCCAGACGATGCCCACCTGTGGCAAGGCCCAGACGATGAGGCCGAGACCGAGCAGGATATGCCCGCCATATTCGATGTTGAAGCCGGAGAAAACGAGATAGGCCCAGGGGTTGATCGGCCGCACCAGCAGCATGTCGAACTCGCCGCCGCGCACGATCTCCTCCATGCCGCGCAGTTGCACCAGGGTAAAGCAGGCACCCAGCGCATAACCAAGCGTATGGAAGCCGAGGAACAGCGCCATCTGCGGCCAGCTCCAGCCGCCGATATTCTCAAACCGGGTGAGAATGATCCAGATGGAGGTGAAGACGCCGGCATAACCAAAGCCCTGCGCCGTCCAGGCAATGACAAGGCTCGCACGAAATTCCAGGCGCGTGCGCACCCTGAGACGAACGAGATAGAACAGAAGGGACAGGGTCTCGCGCATGGTTCAGCCTCCCTGTACCACGACCTGACGGCAGGCCCGCAACCAGACGACCGTGACAGCCAGCGCCAGCGCGGCCACCCAGCCAAGCCCGATCAGCAGATGCTGTACCGACCAGAAAAGATCGTGCTGCCCGAGATAGACCGCCATCGGATGATAGGTGATCCAGGAAAACGGCAGTGCCCGGGCAACCTCCGCAAGGCCGCCGGGAAAAAACCAGATTGGCACCAGCCCGCCAGAGAGCACCGCCAGAATGCCGCGCATGAACCATTCCAGCGAATGGGCATCAAACACCCAGAAGGAAAAAAGCCCGACAAGCATGGCCGTCAGCATGACGATGACGACGGAGACGGCGAGATAGCCGACAAAAAGCAGGGCATGCGGCAGGCTTGCCGGCGGCTGCAGGCCGTAGACCAGTCCCATGATGACAATCACCGGCACGGATATGAACAGCCAGTCAAACAGGCGCGTGCCCAGCTGTTCCGCCATCAGCATCATCGGGTAGCTTGCCGGGCGCAGCAGCGACGAGCCGATGGCACCTGTGCGGATCGTGGTGCCGATATCGCGCACGATCATCGTGGCATCCCAACTCGACAACAGCGTGCCGCCGATCAGCGCATAGGCAATCATCTGGCCGATGGAGATGCCGTCCACCGCGCCGCGTCCGGCATAGACCGCATGCCAGATGGAAATGCGGGCGAGGATCTCGATGAGCGTACCGACGATGCGCATCATCATTTGCGATCGATGATGGGCTTCCCGGCGAAAGGACGCGGAAACCAGGGCAAGGAAGGCGCTCATGCCGGCACCGCTGGTCTGCCAGTCACCGGCGCCGGGGCCGACGCCTTTGCCTGATAATGCGTGCGGATGACCTCCTCGATGCTCGGCTCATGCAGGCGCACATCGCGCACATCGCTGGATGCCTCGAGCGCTGCGAGCAATTGCACCAGCGAGCGGCCATCGTCTTCGAGCAGAAATTCGCGCAGCAACCCTTCGCCGCCGGATGGCTTTGCACCGACAAGCCGCACCTCACCCGGATCGCCTGAAAATTCCAGCGTCAACCGTCGCCTTGCGCCAAAGGATTTTCGCAAAGCCGGAAGCGTGCCATCAAACAGCAGCCTGCCCTCATCCACCATGATCAGCCGCGGGCAGATTTCCTCGATATCCTGCAGGTCATGGGTGGTGAGAATGATCGTGGTGCCGCGCTCGCGGTTGATGCGCGACAGAAATTTTCGCACCACGTCCTTGGCGACCACATCGAGCCCAATTGTGGGCTCGTCGAGAAACAGGATTTTCGGATCATGCATCAGCGCCATGGCGATTTCGGCGCGCATGCGCTGGCCAAGGCTTAAGTGACGCACAGGCCGCTCGATGAAGGAGGAAAGCTCCATCATGTCGCTGAGCGCCGCACGGTTCTTGGAAAACAACGCATCCGGCACCCGGTAAAGCCTACGGTGCAGCTCGAAACTATCTGAGAGCGGCAGGTCCCACCAGAGCTGCGTGCGCTGGCCGAAGACCACCCCGATATCGCGCGCGTTGGCAACGCGCTCCTGCTGCGGCTTTCGCCCGAGCACGGTGACCTCGCCGGCGCTCGGCGTCAGGATGCCCGTCAGCATCTTGATCATTGTGGATTTGCCGGCACCGTTCGGCCCGAGATAACCGACGGCTTCACCGGCTGCGATGGAGAAGGTGATATCGGCGACCGCATGCACGGGCCGTGTCACCGGCGCCACAAAGCTGCGGATGACGCCGAGAATACCCGGCTGCGACACGCGCTGTTGAAAGACCTTGCCGACGCCTTCAGCGCTGATGATGGCAGCCATGGGAACCTCCGCGGGAGAAGATCTCCCCGTAGGAGAGTCGCATGAAGCTTATGCGACAGAACCATGGTCGACACGACAGTTGTTTTGATGCCAGCCATGCCGGAACGGAATGGCTGGCACACAGTCAGATGGAGAGAGCCTTACGCATCCCCGCCGGAAAGCTCGGTTACCATGCCAAGACCCTTTTTCTTCAGCATGGCCGCCGGATCGGGCAGCTTGCCGCGGAAGGCGGTATAGGCTTGCCCCGGATCGATGGAGCCGCCGACCGAATAGATGTTGTTCTTCAGCTTGCGGGCCATGACCGGATCGAACGCATTGCCGCTTTCCTCGAAGGCGGCAAAGGCGTCGGCATCGAGCACCTCTGACCACATGTAGGAATAATAGCCGGCCGAATAACCATCACCTGAAAACACGTGCTGGAAATGCGGCGTGGCGTGACGCATGACGATGGAGGACGGCATGCCGATGCCCGCGAGCACATCGGCCTGCACCGCCATCGGATCGTCCACCGGTTCAGCGCGGGTGTGAAACGCCATGTCGACCAGCGCCGACGAGGTGAATTCCACCGTATTGAACCCGGCATTGAAGGTGCGGGCGGCCAGAACCTTGTCGAGCAGCGCCTTCGGCATGGGTTCGCCGGTCTGATAATGCACCGCGTATTTCGTCAGGATTTCCGGCACCGTCAGCCAGTGTTCGTAAAGCTGCGAGGGCAGTTCGACGAAATCGCGCGAGACGCCGGTGCCGGCAACCGAGGGGTAGGTCACATCCGACAGCATGCCATGCAGCCCGTGGCCGAATTCGTGAAACAGCGTACGGGCATCATCGAGCGACAGGAGCGCCGGTTTGCCAGCAGCAGGTTTTGCAAAGTTGCAGACATTGTAGATGATTGGCAGCTCGCCTTCCGCGCCGTTCTTCAGCGTCAGCTTGTGCTGGCTCTGGAACGAACTCATCCAGGCGCCGGAGCGCTTGGAGGAGCGCGCAAAATAATCGCCGAGGAACATCGCTTTCAGCGTGCCATCGCCATCGCGCACTTCGAACACGCGCACATCCGGATGATAGGCGGCGACACCCTTCAATTCGGCAATCGTGACGCCGAACAGGCGGTTTGCCACATCAAAGCAGGCCTCGATGATCTTTTCGAGCTGGAGATAAGGCTTCAGTTCGGATTCGGAGAAGTCGAACATCCGCTCGCGCAGCTTTTCGGCATAATAACGCCAGTCCCAGGGGGCGACCGAATGATTGGCGCCTTCTTCGGCAATCAGGCCGGCAAGGCTTCCTTCCTCTTCCAAAGCCTTGGCGCGGGCCTTCGTCCACACTCTCATCAGCAGATCGTTCACCGCCGACGGTGTCTTTGCCATCGTGTCATCGAGCTTGTAGGCCGCAAAGCTGTCATAACCGAGAAGCTTTGCCTTTTCGGCGCGCAGCGACAGCGTTTCGCGCACGATGGCGATGTTATCGGTCGCGCCGCCATTGTCACCGCGCTTCACCCAGGCCTGGAACGCCTGCTCGCGCAGGTCGCGACGGCTGGAAAAGGTCAGGAACGGTTCGATGATCGAGCGTGACAGGGTGACGGCATAGGCGCCTTCGGCCTCGCCCCGGTCGCGCGCGGCAGAAGCCATCGCGTCCCGCAGGAAAGCCGGCAGGCCTTCGAGGTCTTCGTCAGCCGTCAGGATCAGCGACCAGGCCTTTTCATCCGACAGCACATTCTGGCCGAACTGGGCGCCAAGGCTTGCCAGCGTCTCGTTGATCTTGGCCAGTCGTTCCTGCTGATCCGTGGAAAGTTTTGCGCCAGCGCGCACAAAACCCTTCCAGTGCCGTTCCAGCACGCGCGTCTGCTCAACCGTGAGCCCCAGCGTATCGCGCGCCTGCCACAGGGCATCAACGCGAGCAAAGAGCGCCACATTCATCGCGATGCGCGAGTAATGACGAGACATCTTTGGCGCGATGTCGCGTTCCAGGGACTGGATCACGTCATTGGTGTGGGCGCCGGCCTTGTTCCAGAACAATGCGGAAATACGCGACAGTTCATCGCCGGCGATTTCCAGCGCCACGATGGTGTTGTCAAAATCAGGTGCTTGCGAGTTTTCAGAAATCTCTTTGATTTCAGTATCATGCAGTGCAAGCGCCGCATCGAAGCCGGCCGCAAAATCCTCGTCCCGCACCGCTTCGAACAGCGGCAGGTTGTGAACCCCGTTCCACGTCACGAGCGCCGGATTGATCGTCATATGCACTGTCATCTCATTATCCTCGATCATTTTTCAGAAAGCACCATTCCAGCAGGGGAAGATGGCGGGTCTATGAAGGTGCCCATCGCTCAACTACAAGAAGTATTAGCTGATTATTAATAATTGACGCCCTGCAACCATTCGTTATTTTCTGCAACCATATCCGATGAGCGTGGATAGTGTCCGTGGAAATCACTTCCTACAACTGGTCCGGAAGCTTGCTTCAACAAGAGCAGGGTTTCAATACCAGACAAGACAAACAGCAGTTTATCCCGAGGCCGGAAACGCAGCGCGTATTCGAACGGCCCGGTGCTGCCTCGCGTGACATAGACTTCTCCGCCATCTCTCCACGTCTTCTGCGTGAACTTGCCTTGCAGAGATATATTTCCGGCACCATAGAACAAGACGTCTACATCGCTCTTGCCCAGGAATTGCCAATCGAGGCCGTCGATTCCGCCGGCCGCGTTCTCGATCTCTCCGGCGTGACCGACGATACGGAGTTCGACTTCCAGGATTATTTCCGCCACCAGCACGAGTTGGCGCAGGTCCTCGGCGACGAAGACAAGGCGCTGACCTTCTCATCGGTGCTCGATTTCATCGACGCCTGATCCGTTTCCGGTTGCCTCGCCCGGGAAAGATAGTAAGGGTGCCTTAGCAACGGTCAAGGCATCATGGCTCCAGACGCGGACATTCACAGATTAGGTTTTCTTTTGACCGATGGCGCGCGCCTTCTGCGCGGCGCGTTCGAACGCCGCATTGCCGAAGCAGGGCTGGGCGTGACGCCCGCCGAAGCCCGCACCCTTCTCAACATCCATGCCCTGAAAGATTGCCGCCAGCTGGACATCGCCGCCCGCATGGGGATCGAGCCGATGACGGTCTGCACCTTTCTCGATAAGCTGCAGGGCCTTGGCCTGATCGAACGCCAGCCGGACCCGAGTGACCGGCGCGCCAAGCGCGTGACGCTGACACCGGCCTCCGGCCCGTTGATCCTCGCCATCCGCACGGAACTGGACGCCGTGATCGACATGGCAACTGCCGGCATGGCGCCAGAAGAAGCAGCTGCGCTCTGCCGGACACTTGATCGCATTAACGCCAACCTGCAGGCGGACGCCACCCCTCTCCCAGAGGCTCCCGAGTGTCTGTAATGCATCCGAAGCCCGCCGCCGCCCACCGCATGAGCGAGCGCCGCACCACCTTTCTCGGCGCTCTCCTGACGACGCTCGGGCCGATCTCGATGGCGATCTATACACCAGCCATGCCGGAGCTTGTGCGCGCGTTTGGCACGACGGAAGCGGCCATCAAGCTCAGCCTGTCGATGTTCTTTGCCGGTTTTGCACTGGCGCAGCTGGTGGCGGGGCCGCTGTCAGATGCGCTGGGCCGCAAGGCCGCAACGCTGATTTTCCTCGCCATCTATCTGGCAGGCTCGACGCTTGCCGTGCTTGCGCCCTCGGTGGAATTCATTCTGGCGGCGCGCCTCATCCAGGGCATCGGGGCCTCCGTCGGTGTCGTGGTCGGACGGGCCATCGTGCGCGATCTCTTCGTCGGTCCGGAGGCGGCCCGCATCCTCAACACGATCGGCATATTCCTGGCGGTTGGCCCCGCCATGGGGCCGACGCTTGGCGGGCTGACGCTTGCCGCCTTCAACTGGCATGCGGTCTTTCTGCTGATGGTTGGCTTCGGCATCCTTGCCGGGCTTTGCACCCTCATCTTCCTGCGTGAAACCGTGAAGCCGGATCTTGCCCGGCTGCAGCCGGCCCGGCTTCTCAGCGCCTATGGCGAGGTGGCCGGCAACCTGCAGTTCCTCGCCG
This sequence comes from Neorhizobium sp. PAMB6716, assembly GCF_058242805.1. Lineage (NCBI taxonomy): Bacteria > Pseudomonadati > Pseudomonadota > Alphaproteobacteria > Hyphomicrobiales > Rhizobiaceae > Neorhizobium > Neorhizobium sp. PAMB6716. Next base: position 3,675,907 of record NZ_CM177835.1, on the reverse strand, counting down.
CCTGCGTGGTTCTCGCCGGCACCGTCGGCGCGCTTTATGCGCAGGCGACCATGCTGCCCTTCGTGCTGATCAACAAGGTGGGCCTTTCGCCGACGCAGTTTGGTGTGGGCATGCTGATGCAATCCGGCTTTTACCTGCTCGGCTCGCTCACCCTGAAACTTGTCGTCAAGCGCCTTGGCGGTCCGCGGGCGGCACTGACCGGCATCAGTCTGTGCGGCATCGGCGGAATTATCATGGCGCTTTCGGTCGCTTTCGTGCCACCGTTCTTCCTGTCGATCATGGGCCCGGTTGCCATCTGCACCTTCGGCCTTGCCTTCCTAACACCGCATGTGATCACCGTCAGCATGGCGCCCTTCCCGCATATCGCAGGCTCAGCCTCGGCCATGACCGGCTTCATCCAGATGACGGCGGGTTTTATTGGTGGCATTGCAGCCGCTGGCATCGGCGATCCGCTGACCGCCTTCGGCACGATCATCCCGATCATGGAGCTGTCGGCCGTGGCAGGCTTCATCTGGCTGCATTGGCTGGCGCGGCGCGCCTGAAACGGCCACGAAAAAACCCGCCTGCCGAAGCAGACGGGTCTGATGTCGTCAGAAGATAGGATTACTTGCCGAGATTGCGCTTGGCGAGCGTGCGCAGGCGAAGGGCATTGAGCTTGATGAAGCCGGCCGCATCCTTCTGGTCATAGGCGCCCTGATCGTCTTCAAAGGTGACGAGCTGGTCGGAATAGAGCGACTTCGAGGATTCGCGGCCGATGACCATGACATTGCCCTTGTAGAGCTTCAGCGTCACTTCGCCTTCCACATGCTCCTGGCTCTTGTCGATCATCGCCTGCAGCATTTCGCGCTCCGGCGAGAACCAGAAGCCATAATAGATAAGCTCCGCATAACGCGGCATCAGCTCATCCTTCAGGTGGGCGGCACCCCGGTCGAGCGTGATCGATTCAATGGCGCGGTGGGCGGTGAGCAGAATGGTGCCGCCGGGGGTCTCATAGACGCCGCGCGACTTCATGCCGACAAAACGGTTTTCGACGAGATCGAGACGGCCGATGCCGTTGTCGCGGCCATAGGTGTTCAGCTCGGCCAGCAGCGTTGCCGGGCTCATGCGCACGCCGTTGATGGAGACGGCATCGCCTTTTTCAAAACCGACCTTGATGATGGTCGCCTTGTCCGGAGCAGCTTCCGGGGAAATCGTGCGCATATGCACATATTCCGGTGCCTCGACGGACGGATCTTCGAGAACCTTGCCCTCAGACGAGGAATGCAGAAGGTTGGCGTCAACGGAGAACGGCGCCTCGCCCTTCTTGTCCTTGGCGACGGGGATCTGGTTTTCTTCGGCAAAGGCCAGAAGGTCGGTGCGGCTCTTGAAGGCCCAGTCGCGCCACGGCGCGATGATCTTGATATCCGGGTTCAGCGCATAGGCCGAGAGTTCGAAACGAACCTGGTCATTGCCCTTGCCGGTCGCGCCATGAGCAATCGCATCGGCGCCGGTCTTCTTGGCGATATCGATCAGGTGCTTGGAGATCAGCGGACGGGCAATCGACGTGCCGAGCAGGTAGACGCCTTCATAGACAGCGTTGGCGCGGAACATCGGGAAGACGAAATCGCGCACGAATTCCTCGCGCACGTCCTCGATGAAGATTTCCTTGATGCCGAGCATTTCGGCCTTCTTGCGCGCCGGCTCCAGCTCTTCGCCCTGGCCGAGATCGGCGGTGAAGGTGACGACTTCGGCGCCGAGTTCGGTCTGAAGCCATTTCAGGATGATCGAGGTGTCGAGACCGCCGGAATAGGCGAGAACGACTTTCTTCACGTCTTTGGGGAGAGCCATGGCAATGAGTTCCGTCTGGAAGGGCGGGCCGAAAACCCGCCTGAGATCTTGAATGGCGGCACTTTTAGCGAGTTTACCGCGCGACGCAAGGGCGGGGCCGGCGCCAAAATGTCAGAGATGGCGGCCGATATTCATGCGGCGGTGGAGGATGCGGATGATTTCGATCCTGCGCCCACGCTCAACATGAATGATGAAATGGGAACCGCAGGCAAGGCTCAGATACCCAAGCTTTATGCCATTGATAGGTCGACCTTTGCGATCGCCTTTTGCCAGGCTCTCGAAAGCCTCGATCAGATTTCCGTAGTAGGCATCGGCTTGCGCTCGGGACCATTTTTGAAAGCTGAAACGCCAGATGTCTTCCAAGTCTCTCTCGGCCTTGGGCGAGAGACGATAGGTGGGCGGGTCAGGCGCCATATTTGCGATGCATTCGCTCGAGAAACCGTTCCGGATCAAAAGGCTGCGGTTCGCCCGACGCCTCCCCTTCGTCTATTGCGGCGCGGATGGCAGCAAGGCCTTCCTCCTCCTGCTCGCGCAACAGCTCAAGCGCTGCGGCAACCACATCGGATTCCGAGGCGTAGTCGCCGGCGCTGACCTTGTGGCTGATGAACTGCGCCAGTTCCTCATCGACGGTGATCGTTGCAACCCTGCCCATGCCTTGTCCTCATATTGCCGCGTCGTGTTGACGACATAGGGCCACGATACCATATGCCGCACGTCGTTAGAAGAAACGCATCGAGGAGTTCGGCCATGATCCTTCAGCACCCGGCACTGGCAAAGGGCCATGTAGCCGTCGTTACCGGCGCCGCCTCCGGCATCGGCCTTGCAGCGGCAAAGGCTTTTGCCCGCCAAGGTCTTTGCGTGGTTCTTGTCGATCTCGAAGGTGACCGGCTGGCGCAGGCGGCCATCGATGTGGCAGCCCTTTCCGAAAACGGCGAGGCTGATGTAGTGGCAATTGGCGCAGATGTCTCCCGCCTCGATGAGCTGGAAGCGCTGGAGCGCGCCGTCATCCAGCGGTTCGGACGCGTCCATGTGCTGATGAACAATGCCGGCATCCAGCCGGGTAGCGCGCTGTTTGGCCCGCAGGTGAACTGGGAGAGCGTGCTTGCCGTCAACCTGATGGGCGTGATCAACGGCACGCGCACCTTTGGCCCCGGCATGGTCGCCCATCGTGATCCGGCCCTCATCATCAACACCGGCTCCAAGCAGGGCATCACCACGCCGCCCGGCGATCCCGCCTATAATGTCGCAAAGGCTGGCGTGAAAGCCTTCACCGAGGCGCTGCAGCATGATCTGCGCAACACCGAAGGCGCCAATGTGACAGCACACCTGCTGATTCCCGGTTTTGTCTATACCGGGCTCACCGCCAATGGCCGCACCGAAAAGCCGGATGCTGCCTGGACACCGGAGCAGACGGTGGATTTCATGCTGGAAAGCCTTGGGCGAGGCGATTTCTACATCCTCTGCCCCGACAATGACGTGGACCGGGCGCTCGACGAAAAGCGCATTGCCTGGGCCGCCGGCGACATCATCGAAAACCGCCCGCCGCTGTCACGCTGGCACAAGGATTATGCGGACGCCTTCAAGGCGCATCTCGAACAGGGCCACTGATTGGCAAGCACCACGAAGCCGGATAAGGAGGAGTGATCCGCCTCGTCCGGCTTTCTCCATCCTCGGTGCCCGTCATGGACTTCATCCCAAGCCTTGCCATCATCCTCGCCTTCAGCGTGGCGATCCTTGCGCTGGCGCTGACACCCGGTCCTGACATGACGCTGTGGATCAGCCGCTCGCTGCGCGACGGGCGCGCAACCGCCCTGATGGTGCTTGCCGGCACCAGCTTCGGCATCGCCATCCACACGATCCTGGTGGCGTTTGGCATTTCCGCACTGATCATTGCCTCCCCCGCCGCCTTCACCATGCTGAAGACGGGCGGCGCGGCCTATCTCCTGTGGCTCGCCGTGCAGGCGATCCGACATGGCTCCAATTTCGTGGTGAAGGCCGATGGTGCCGCACAGGCGTCGCGCACCGGCGCGTTCGTCAACGGGCTTTGGGTGAACCTCCTCAACCCGAAGGTCATCATCTTCTTCATGACTTTCCTGCCGCAGTTCGTCACGGCAGACGATCCGCATGTCACGGGCAAGCTGATGTTTCTGGGAATATGGTCGATCATTCTGTCGCTGCCGATTGGCATCGGCATCATCTACGGCGCAGCCTTTCTGTCAGGCTGGCTGCAGAACAACAGAAAGGTGCTGCGCGGCATCGACTACAGCTTTGCCGGCATCTTTTCGATCTTTGCCGTCAAGATCCTGATGACGCAGGCGAAGTGACGGCCGCGGGCCGTCATACCCGCCACGCCGTCATCAACAATCAATCGTCGTCTTCGCCATGGCCGGCGATCATCATCGCCTCGAAGGCCAGACGTTCCGTCTTGCGCATGCGTTCCGATTCCGATTTCAGCTGGCCGCAGGCCGCCAGAATGTCGCGTCCGCGCGGCGTACGGATCGGCGAGGCATAGCCTGCCTGATTGATGAAATCGGCGAATTTCTCGATCGTTGCCCAGTCGGAGCACTGGTAATTGGTGCCCGGCCACGGGTTGAAGGGTATGAGGTTGATCTTGGCCGGCACGCCCTTCAACAGCTTGATCAGTTCCTTGGCGTCTTCCAGGCTGTCGTTCACATCCTTCAGCATCACATATTCGAAGGTGATGCGGCGTGCATTGGAAAGCCCCGGATAATTCCGGCAGGCTTCGATCAGGTCCTTCAGCGGATATTTTTTGTTGATCGGCACCAGCATGTCGCGCAACTCATCGCGCACCGCATGCAGCGAAATCGCCAGCATCACGCCGATCTCATCACCGGTGCGGAAGATTTCCGGCACGACGCCGGAGGTGGAAAGCGTAACGCGACGCCTGGACAAGGACAGGCCATCGCCGTCGGTTGCGATCAGCAGCGCGGTCTTGACGCTTTCGAAATTGTAGAGCGGCTCGCCCATGCCCATCATCACGACATTGGTGACCTTGCGGTCCCCCGTCGGCACGAAAGCGCCGGGCGGCGTATCGGCACCGGGGAAATCGCCCAGCCGATCCCGCGCCAGAAGAAGCTGCGCCAGAATTTCTTCCGCCGTCAGGTTGCGCACCAGCCGCTGCGTGCCGGTGTGGCAGAAGGAACAGGTGAGCGAACAGCCGACCTGGCTTGAGATGCACAGCGTGCCGCGACCTTCTTCCGGAATATAGACGGTTTCGATCTCGACGGGGCGGCCGGCGCCGCGCGGCGGAAAACGCAACAGCCATTTGCGGGTGCCATCATTGGACACCTGCTCCTCGACGATCTCGGGCCGGGCGATGGTGAAATGCTTTTTCAGCATCTCGCGCATGTCTTTCGCCACATTGGTCATGGCATCGAAATCGGAGACACCGCGAATATAAAGCCAGTGCCAAAGCTGACTGACGCGCATGCGCACCTGCTTTGCGGTGACGCCTTTTTCCATCAACGCCTTGGCCATCTCCTCGCGCGTGAGGCCGATCAGCGACGGCTTTTCAGACATCAGCTCCGGACGCGCCACCAAAGGCTGCTTTACGCTGTCTGCCATGACGATGGCTTCGGAAACAGACATGCTCATGATCCCATTCGAACGGCTGCGCATCGCGGCGCGTCGGCACCGGGGGCAGATCCATGATCTCTTCGTGTGAAATGCGTATGCGGCCCGCCATGCGCAAGGCATCGGCCACATCTTGGCGGGCCATGTATCATCAAAAGCGGCGCGCGTCACCACCTGACGCAAAAAGGCCGGCCCTGCGGCCAGCCTTCGTTCGTTTCTTGCAGCCGGAAAGGCTTACTTGCAGGTTTCGATCTTCTTCAGCGCCTGCGAGATGCCGGCCAGCGAATAGGAATAGTTGGTGGCGGTGCCGCGCAGCGATGTTGCCTTGACCGTCATGCTGGAACCCGTCTTCATGGCCGCCACAAGCGCCGGCTCTTCGGCGGCATTTTCCACCCAGGCGGCCTTGTCCTTGACGAACATGACGAAATTCTTCTTGTCGATGGTCACGTTGACCTTCGAGTCCGCCTTCAGCGTATAACCCATCATCGCCTGCGGCTCGTAGGAAATGTTCTGGCCGGGGCGCTGGGAGATGATGAAGAAGACATCGCCGTGATCGACGCTGGCGGGCTCCTTCGTGGTGGGCACTGACAGCACGTAGCAAACAGTGCTGTTGCCGGACTTGTAGGAATAGGCGCCCCAGTTCTTGAACTGCTCGATACGGGTCGGAGCGGGTGCCTGCGCGGACGCAAACGCTGCGCTGGCGAGCAGAAGGGTCGACGCGATGGCGATCTGTCTTACAAACATTGTGTCCTGCCAGTTTTCTCATTCAACGGCCGACCGGGCGGCGAAAGGCCTGATATGGTCGAGATCCGTTCGACTTTGACTTAATTTCGGTTACCAAATCGTCAACGGGGATGGATAGTGTATCTGAAGAGGCTTGCTGACGGCGAAACGCAGGCTGCGCCCTGTCAAGGCGGCAGGATATAGGCCTGCGGTTCTTCAGTCTGAAAAGTCAATGAACCGAGAATTCGGGCAAGAGTTGGGCCGGCTCCAAACAAGAACCACCTGGCCGTCAGCCGGCGGCAGGTTCTGCTCCGGTGCTGCCGAGATCCTCATGGGAAAGCGCGCGGTCGGCCGCCTCGTAATGGCTGTCGTTGATATAGGCCTGAACCATCCGGAAAGCGGCCGCCAGAACCGCCACATCGTCGGTAAAGCCGACCATCAGGAACATGTCGGGCACCAGATCGATCGGCAGAACAAAATAGCCAAGCGCCGCCAGCAGCACGCCGCGCACCCGAAGCGGCGTCTTCGGGTCCATCGCGCAATAATAGGCCGCCACCAGATCTCGGCTGAACGGCACATAACGGACGGCACGCTTCAACGTCGGCCAGAATTTGGCACGGATACGCTTTTCCTGCTTTGCCTGGGTTTCTTCATCGCCCGGCGCAAGGATTTCTCCGATCTTGACGTCGTCCATGGCGGCCTCCCTCTCGGTTGCGAACCAAGACCATATGGGCCTGCAGCCAGTCGAGTTCAATCACGGTCGCGTCAATTGCGGTGCGCAGCGGCCTTGTCGAACATGCGTGCCAGCTTGAAATCGCGCTCACTCAGCCCGCCGCAGTCATGGGTCGTCAGCCGCACCGATACGGTCGCGTAGACATTTTTCCATTCCGGATGATGATCGAGTTTTTCCGCACACAACGCGCATTCTGTCATGAATCCAAAAGCCTCGCGGAAATTGCGGAAGGTGAAATCCCGAAGAATGGCGTCTCCGCCGGGCGCAAGCACCCATCCCTCCAATGTCGAGAGGCTCGCGGCAATCGCGGCCGGATCCAGCTTTCCGTCGCGCATCGCAAACCCTCAGTAGAGCGTCTTTTCCGACTGATAATCATGGGCGGCATAGGAAGAGCGGCTTTCCTGCAGCGGAAAGATCTCTTCGGTCAGATAGGGGCCACCGCCGACCGATTCCTTCGAGGACATCAGCACGAAGCGCCCGACCATGAAGGGAAGCGTGTGAAAATTGCCGCGTCCGGAAAGGTAATGCACCACATCCTCCACCCGCGCCGAGCGCAGGCGGGCAAGCGTGACATGCGGTGTGAACTTGCGAGGATCCGGTGGCAGGCCGATGCGCTGGCAGATGCGCTCTATTTCGCCCTGCAGCGCATTCAGTTCCGGCGAGGCAGACACGCCGGCCCAGACCGAATGCGGCTTCTTTGACCCGAAGGCGCCGATGCCGCTGAGGCTGATCTGGAATTCTTCCCGGTCGATACGATCGAGACGGTTGACGATCTCGTCGGCGGTTCGCCCGTCGACGTCGCCGATAAAGCGCAACGTGATGTGATAATTCTCGACATCGATCCAGCGTGCACCAGGCAGACCACCACGCAGCAAAGACAGGCTCATGGCAGCATTACGCGGGATTTCGAGGGCGGTGAAAAGTCTCGGCATAGCGAACCTCCTCGAATCTCATAGCGAATACCGGTAGCGGAACATGCAAAGCCGCTCGGCGCAAGCATTGTTTTTCGCTATGCAGCAATCAATTCACAGGCTTGATTGCTGAAAGGAAACTTTCCACTGCAGGCAGCGAGCGCTCCACCATCACCTGAACGCCCTTGGCATTCGGGTGCATACCGTCTTCCAGTTGCAAGCCCTGCTGCGTCACAACACCGTCGAGGAAGAACGGATAAAGCGGAATTCCGTGCTTTGACGCCAGCCTTGTATAGATGCCGTTATAGCGATCGCCATAAGCGCCGCCCATGTTCGGCGGGGCAATCATGCCGGCCAGCAGCACGGGAATGTTGCGTGCTTTCAGGCGGGTGATGATCGCATCAAGATTCTTTTCCGTCTCGGCCGGCGCAATACCGCGCAGGGCATCATTGGCACCTAGTTCGAGGATGACGCCATCGGTGCCATCGGGAACCGACCAGTCGACGCGCGACAGGCCGGCCGCCGTCGTGTCGCCGGAAACCCCGGCATTGGCGATTGCGACGTCATGCCCCTTGGCCTTCAGCGCCTTTTCCAGCTGCGCCGTGTAGCTTTCCGACGGCGGCAACTGGTAGCCGGCCATCAGGCTGTCACCGAAGCCGACGAGCTGGAGGGTTTTTGCCTGTACTGAGCCGGCAAGGGCAAGGCCGGCGATGACAATCACGTGAAGCAGTGCCGCTTTGAATTTCATGGGGCCATCCCTAGATTGTGCTGGTCCGCCGCACTGCGGCAAACGTATCTGTAACTGTTCATTTCCGCCAATATAGGGTGCTTTGCCGTGACTGAAACCATCATCGCATTGAAGAAGGCGGATCTGACCCTTGGGAATGCGGCCGCCTCCGTGCATGTGCTGAAGGGCATCGATCTCGATATCCGCAGGGGCGAGGCGGTCGGCATCGTCGGCCCGTCCGGCTCCGGCAAGTCGACGCTGCTGATGGTTCTGGCCGGGCTTGAACGGCTCGACAGCGGCGAAATCACCATTCGTGACACGCCGCTTCATGCGCTGAGCGAAGATGCGCTGGCCGATTTTCGCGGCAAGAACATCGGCATCGTCTTCCAGTCCTTCCACCTCATCGCCAACATGACCGCGCTTGAAAACGTGGCCGTGCCGCTGGAACTGGCCAATGTGAAAAACGCCTTTGACATTGCCCGCGCTGAACTGACAGCCGTCGGCCTTGGCGAAAGGCTCTCCCATTACCCCGGCCAGCTGTCGGGCGGAGAACAGCAGCGTGTGGCGATTGCCCGGGCGCTTGCCCCATCGCCCGCCGTGCTGATTGCCGATGAACCCACCGGCAATCTCGACACCGAGACCGGACGCCAGATCGCCGATCTTCTGTTTGCCAAACAGGCCGAGCGCGGCATGACGCTGCTGCTGGTGACGCATGACAATGCGCTTGCCGCCCGCTGCACCCGCCAGATCCGCGTCCGCTCCGGTGAGATCGCAACCGACAGCGCAATGTCGGCCTCACCTGCGGCGGCCTTTGCATGATGGCCGTGACGTTTTCCCGCCTCTCGATTGCGCTTAAACTTGCCCTGCGCGAACTGCGCGGCGGCCTTTCCGGCTTCTACATTTTCCTCGCCTGCATCGCGCTTGGCACCGGCGCCATTGCCGCCGTCAATTCCGTCTCGCGCGCCATCACCGGCGCCATTGCAACGCAAGGACAGGCGCTGCTGGCCGGCGATGTCCGCTTTGAACTCAACAACCGCGAGGCGACGCCGGACGAACGGGCCTTCTTGGACGGCTTGGGCCAGGTTGCCGTATCGACCGGCCTGCGGTCCATGGCCCGCCTGCCTGATGGCTCGCAGCAGGCGCTGGTCGAGGCCAAGGCCGTCGATGGCGCCTACCCTCTCTACGGTACGCTGGTGACCGAACCCGCCCGGCCGCTGCCGGACCTTCTCAGCGAAGAGGCGAATGTCTATGGCGCCATCGCCGCACCGCTGCTTCTGGAACGCCTGGGCGTAAAAGTCGGTGACGAGATGCTGCTGGGCACGGCCCGCATCCGCATCACGGCAACGCTGGTGACAGAGCCGGACGCGCTTTCGGAAGGATTTGGTTTTGCGCCGCGGCTGATGCTGAGCCGCGATGCCCTTGCCGCTTCCGGCCTCGTGCAGACCGGAAGCCTTGTCGAACATGCTTACAAGATCAAGCTGGAGCGCCCCTCGACGCGCTCCGGGCTCGCAGCGATTGCCAACAAACAGTTTCCCTCTGCCGGTTGGTCCATCCGCACGGCAGACCGCGCCGCCCCGTCGCTCACCGAAAATGTCGACCGCTTCTCACAGTTCCTGACGCTTGTCGGGCTGACCGCCCTCATCGTCGGCGGTGTCGGCGTTGCCAATGCGGTGCGCGCCTTTCTCGATGCCAAGCGCACCACCATCGCCACCTTCAAATGCCTTGGCGCGCCGGCCTTTGTCGTCACGCTCATCTACCTGTTCCAGATCCTGCTGATCGGCGCTGTCGGCATCGCGATCGGCCTGGTGATCGGGGCGATTGCGCCATTCGTGGCGCTGGGTTTCCTGCGCGACGTGCTGCCGGTGCCGGCGGAAACGGCGTTTTATCCGTCAGCGCTGGGCCTTGCAGCACTTTTCGGCTTCCTCACAACCTTTGCCTTTGCCGTGTTGCCGCTCGGCCATGCCCGCGACGTGCCGGCAACGGCCCTCTTTCGCGAACAGAGCTTCGACCAGACGGGCCTGCCTTCCTGGCCGTATCTGCTGGCCGGTGGCGGGGCGCTTGCAGCGCTTGCCGCCCTTGCCATCTTCTCCTCCGAAGAACGTTATATCGCGGTGGTCTTCCTCGGGGCTGTCGCCGTCGCCTTCGTGCTCCTGCGCTTCGTGGCAGCCGGCATTGCCGCCCTTGCCCGCCGTAGCCCGCGCGTCAATTCGCCGGCGCTCCGGCTTGCCATCGGCAATATCCACCGTCCAGGTGCGCTGACGCCCTCCGTGGTGCTATCGCTCGGCCTGGGTCTTGCACTTCTCGTGACGCTGGCGCTGATCGACGGAAACCTGCGCCGGCAACTGTCGGGCACGATGATGGAGCAGGCGCCGAACTTCTTTTTCGTCGACATCCAGGGCAGCGAGCGCGATGGTTTCGTCAACATCCTGAAACAGCAGGCGCCGCAGGGCGAGATCACCCAGGTGCCGATGCTGCGTGGACGCATCCTCTCCTTCAACGGACAGGATGTCAGCCAGATGAACGTGCCGCCAGGCGGACGCTGGGTGCTGCGCGGCGACCGTGGCATTACCTATGACGAAAAACTGCCGGCCAATGCGACGATTACCCAAGGAGAATGGTGGCCGGAAAACTATAGCGGCGAACCGCTCGTGTCCTTTTCCGCAGAAGAGGCCGGCGAACTTGGCCTGAAGATCGGCGACACGGTGACGGTCAACGTGCTTGGCCGCAACATTACAGCGCGCATCGCCAATTTCCGCCAGATCGAGTGGCGCTCGCTGTCGATCAATTTCGTCATGGTGTTTTCGCCCAATACGTTCCGGGGTGCGCCGCATGCCTGGCTTGCGACGCTGACCGACCCCAGCGCCACGCCGGCGCAAGAGGGTGCGATCCTGCGCACGGTCACCAATGCCTATCCGACCATTACCAGCGTGCGGGTGAAGGATGCACTCGACATTGCCGAGCAGTTGATGGGACAGCTCGCAACCGCCATTCGTGCGGCCGCAGCCGTTGCCCTTATCGCCTCGGTGCTGGTGCTGGCGGGGGCACTTGCTTCCGGCAACCGGGCGCGAACCCATGATGCGGTGATCCTGAAGACGCTCGGCGGCACACGGCGCATGCTGATGCGCGCCTTTGCTTATGAATACATGATCCTGGGTTTTGCCACGGCCGTCTTTGCGCTGTGTGCCGGAAGCGGTGCGGCCTGGTTCGTTGTGGCCCGCATCATGAAGCTGCCGGCAACCTTCCTGCCTGACGTTGCCATTTTTACACTGATCGCAGCGCTGGTGCTGACGGTTGGCATCGGCCTTGCCGGCACATGGCGGATTCTTGGCCAGAAGGCGGCACCGGTGCTGCGCGAACTTTAAGGGCACAGCCCTTGCACGTCGCCGGGCGGATTAAATTTTCGTCACCTTGCCGAATCGGGCGGCGGGTACTTGAACGAAAAGCCATATGTCCGCATATTTACAACAGGCTTGCTGAGCTTCGCAGCGGCGCCAGAGATGGATACCATCCGGACACCGTAGCAACACCGAAGCTTTGAGAGGACGAATATGTCTGACTATAACTTCCAGAACCGCGCTGCCCAGGCACGTGCGGGTTCTGCCGAAATGATCGACCAGGGCCTTCGCACCTATATGCTGAAGGTCTACAACCTGATGGCGCTTGGTCTTCTGATCACCGGCCTTGCCTCGTTCGGCACCTGGCAGCTTGCTGTCGATAACGGCCAGCTGACGGCTCTTGGTACCGCGCTTTATGCCAGCCCCCTGCGCTGGGTGGTGATGCTGGCGCCGCTCGGAATGGTCTTTTTCCTGAGCTACCGCATCAACAAGATGAGCGTTGCCGCAGCCCAGACCGCCTTCTGGGTCTATGCCGGCCTGATGGGCCTGTCGCTGTCCTCGATCTTCCTGGTCTATACCGGCCAGAGCATCGTGCAGACCTTCTTCGTGACGGCTGCCTCCTTCGGCGCCCTGTCGCTGTACGGCTACACCACGAAGCGTGACCTGACGGCCATGGGCTCGTTCCTGATCATGGGTCTCTTCGGCCTGATCATCGCCTCTGTCGTTAACATCTTCCTTGCTTCGTCGGCCCTGTCCTTTGCGGTTTCGGTGCTCGGCGTGCTGATCTTTGCTGGCCTCACCGCCTATGACACGCAGAAGATCAAGGAAATGTATTTCGATGGCGACGATGCAGCCGTCATGGGCCGCAAGGCGATCATGGGCGCGCTGACGCTCTATCTCGACTTTATCAACCTGTTCATGTTCATGCTGCAGTTCCTGGGCAACCGGAACAACTAAGCAGTCAGCAACAGACAATCGGAAGGCGGCTCTCACGGGCCGCCTTTTTTGTTGCCCGGCAGGGGAAAGACCAGCATCTTGCAACGCGATAGCCGGCATCTTACTGTCGCTCAGTCTTACCAGAACCGGCAGTGTTTTCATGTCCTTGCGCCTGCGCGACGTTACCCTCTCCGACATTTCCGCCATCACCTCCATCTACCGCGACAGCGTGCTGCACGGCACGGCAAGTTATGAACTGGTGGCTCCCGACGAGGCTGAAATGCGCGCGCGTTTCGAGGCGGTGACCGAAAAGGGTTATCCCTATATCGCCGCCGAAGACGAGGCCGGCAGATTGCTCGGTTATGCCTATGCCTCCGCCTTCCGCACCCGCCCTGCTTATCGCTGGCTGGTGGAGGATTCGATCTATCTGGCACCGGAGGCCCGAGGCCGCGGCGTCGGCAAGGCGCTGCTGGCCGAGCTGATCACGCGCTCGACAGCGCTCGGCTTTCGCCAGATGGCAGCCGTCATCGGCGGCGCAAGCCCGGCATCCGTTGCACTTCACACAGCGCTGGGTTTTGCCATGGTTGGCACGATGAAAGGCACCGGTTACAAGCACGGCGCATGGCTGGACACGATCTTCATGCAGCGGGATCTCGGCGAGGGCAACACAAGCGATCCGGACGCCGAGACTTATCCCGGCACGCTGTTCAAGGGCTGATCAGCACCAGTCTCCCATCGGGCAGTACCCTGCCCTGCCTACGCGAAAAAAATCAATCGACGAGCTTCAGCACCTTGTCGAACACTTTCAGCACCTGCGGCAGCTCATGGCCGCGCTTCAGGATCATGCCATGGGTGTTGAGGACGCTGAACGCACCCTGTTTTCCGGCAAGCTTCGGGTTCTTCTCGATGCGGTAAAGCGGCATTTCGCCCGAACGCTTGAAGATCGAAAACACCGCCTTGTCCTTGAGGTGATCGATCGCATAATCCTTCCACTCACCCTCTCCGACCATGCGGCCGTAGATACGCAGGATCGCATCCAGCTCACGCCGGTGGAAGGTGATGGGGATCGGATCGCTGTTCTGGCGGTACTGGTTAAGTTCAACGACCACGGCCCCTTCAGGGGTGCGGTCGCGTCCGTAAACATCTGGCTGATCGGTCATCAATGCTCCCAACGCCATGTAACACTGGAATGACAGTGTGCCTCAGCCGGCGAAAAAATCAACCCGACTGCGCGCAAATGGCAGAAGCACCTCGCGCTGCCGCTGCCCCGACAATTCTCCTTTTCTGCCCGATTTCGGACAAAACCCTGCCGAAATTGGTGCGCAAGTTCACACTCGACAGTTGGCGCGGTGCGCCATTTGGCCCGGCTGGACGTGTTGACCTTACCCCCAGCCCCCCAACATCTTCGGCCGGGCCTCCCCTCCTCCCCCAAGAACGATCGAGCCGCACGCACCCGAAGGCATAGAGGCCTTACGGCTGTGTGTTGACATGCCGACGATCTTTGCCGACACTCCCTCGCATTCACCAGGGGGGTCCCGCCAAGGGGCTGAGATACTGCTGGGCTTTTAAAAAAGCAGCGCAGTGACCCGTTGAACCTGATCCAGTTCATACTGGCGTAGGGACGGTGCGCGCTGCAGATGCCACAAATCCTGTCTTGCAGGATCGCGGCAGGCGTTTCTCCATCTTTCCGGCTGACATGACTGGGTCTCCAACCCTTGGAGCCTCACGATGAACATTGCCCGACCTTTTCCCACCCCCGAAGTCACCACCGGCCCGCTGCCGGCTTCGACCAAGATCCACCTTGCCGGAGACCTCTATCCCGATCTGCGCGTGCCGCTGCGCCAGATCGCACTACACCCGACAGCCGGGGAACCGCCGGTCCATGTCTATGATGCCTCCGGGCCTTACACTGATCCATCGGCCACCATCGCCATCGATGCCGGTCTCACGCGCCCGCGACACGACTGGCTTTTGGCGCGCGGCGATGTGGAAGCTTACGAGGGCCGCCCGGTGAGTGCAGCCGACAACGGTTTTGTGAGCGGCGACAGGCTGACGCCGGAATTTCCCGTGCGCCACGCTCCCCTGCGGGCGCGCGACGGCAAGGCTGTCACCCAGCTTGCCTATGCCCGCGCCGGCATCATCACGCCGGAAATGGAATTTGTTGCCATCCGGGAAAACCTTGGCCGCAAGGCAGCACAGGAAGCGCTGGTCCGCGATGGCGAAAGCTATGGCGCCCATATTCCAGACCATGTCACGCCGGAATTCGTGCGTGCCGAAGTGGCAGCGGGTCGCGCGATCATTCCCGCCAATATCAACCACCCGGAACTGGAGCCGATGGTGATCGGCCGCAATTTCCTCGTCAAGATCAACGCCAATATCGGCAATTCCGCGGTCACCTCGTCCATGGCGGAGGAGGTGGAAAAGATGGTCTGGGCCATCCGCTGGGGCGCCGATACGGTGATGGACCTGTCGACCGGGCGCAACATCCACAATATCCGCGACTGGATCATCCGCAATGCGCCCGTGCCGATCGGCACCGTGCCGCTCTATCAGGCGCTGGAAAAGGTCGGCGGCATTGCCGAGGACCTGAGCTGGGAGGTCTATCGCGACACGCTGATCGAACAGGCCGAACAGGGCGTCGATTATTTCACCATCCATGCCGGCGTGCGGCTTTCCTATATCCATCTAACCGTCAACCGCGTCACCGGCATCGTCTCGCGCGGCGGCTCGATCATGGCCAAGTGGTGCCTGCACCATCACAAGGAGAGTTTTCTCTACGAGCATTTTGACGAGATCTGCGACATCGCCCGCGCCTATGACGTGTCGTTTTCGCTGGGCGACGGCCTGCGCCCGGGATCGATTGCCGATGCCAATGATGCCGCACAATTTGCCGAACTTGAAACGCTCGGCGAACTAACCCAGATCGCCTGGAAAAAGGACTGCCAGGTGATGATCGAAGGCCCGGGCCATGTGCCGATGCACAAGATCAAGGAAAACATGGACAAGCAGCTGAAAACCTGCGGCGAGGCGCCCTTCTATACGCTGGGACCGCTGACCACCGATATCGCGCCGGGTTACGATCACATCACGTCTGCCATCGGGGCCGCGATGATCGGCTGGTTCGGCACCGCCATGCTGTGTTACGTCACGCCAAAAGAGCATCTGGGCCTTCCCGACCGCAATGACGTGAAGGTCGGCGTTATCACCTACAAGATCGCAGCCCATGCCGCTGATCTCGCCAAGGGACATCCGGCAGCGCAATTGCGCGATGATGCGCTGTCGCGCGCGCGCTTCGAGTTTCGCTGGGAGGACCAGTTCAACCTCTCGCTCGATCCGGAAACGGCGCGCTCCATGCATGACGAGACCTTGCCGAAGGAGGCGCACAAGGTGGCGCATTTCTGCTCCATGTGCGGCCCGAAATTCTGCTCCATGCGCATTTCCCACGATATCCGGGCCGAGGCGCAGAAGGAGGGGCTGGAGGCGATGGCCGCGAAATATCGCGAAGGCGGCGATCTCTACATGCCTGTTGTTGCCGACTAGCGGCCCGCTGCCCGGGCGGGGCGGCGCCTGTGCTTCGACACGGTAGACAGCATATGTCGCGTTGCAGCATTTACAGCCGCCTCCGCCTCTGCTCCATTGAAGGCGGGCAATCTTTCGCCCGCCTTCATCCTGATTGCATTGGAGCCGTCCCCCGTGAGTGCGCAATTCCACCAACCTGTCGATGCCGCCGAAGTGCCGCGTTTTGCCGGCCACTCCACCTTCATGCGCCTGCCGGCGGTGACTTCTGCGGATGGTCTCGATATTGCGCTGGTCGGTATTCCCTGGGATGGCGGCACGACGAACCGGGCCGGCGCCCGCCATGGGCCGCGCGAGGTGCGCAACCAGTCAAGCCTCATTCGCCGCGTGCATCACGTCTCCGGCGTCGAGCCGTTTTCCATCGCCAATGTCGCCGATGTCGGTGATGTCTCGGTCAACCCCATCGACCTCATGGATGGTCTTACCCGCATCGAAGCCGGCATTGCCGCCATTGTGGCAGCCGGCGCGCTACCGCTTGCCGTCGGTGGCGATCACCTGACGACGCTGCCGGTGCTGCGGGCGGTCGCCAAAACCCGCCCGGTCGGCCTCATTCATTTCGATGCCCATACCGATACCAATGACAGCTATTTCGGCGGCAATCGGTACACCCACGGCACGCCCTTCCGCCGCGCCATCGAGGAAGGCCTGCTGGATCCCAAGCGCATGGTGCAGATCGGCATTCGCGGCTCGATCTACGATACGACCGACCATGACTGGGCCAAAAGCCAGGGCATCCGCATCATCTATATGGAGGAATTCGTCGAGCGTGGCGCGGTCTCCGTGATGGAAGAAGCGCGTGCCATTGCCGGCACCGGTCCGACCTATGTCACCTTCGACATCGACAGCATCGACCCCTCGATGGCGCCCGGAACCGGCACGCCTGAGATCGGCGGTTTTTCCACCCGCGAGGCGCAGGCGCTGGTGCGTTTGCTGGCCGGCGTCGATATCGTGGGCGCCGATGTGGTGGAGGTTGCACCGCCATTCGATCTGGCCGGCATGACGGCGCTTGCCGGGGCAAACATCCTGTTTGAACTGCTCTGCGTGATGGCGCCCTGCGTTGAGCGTCGGCGCGGCGGCTAGCGGATCGCGCCCGCCTCTTTAAATCAGGGCGTTTTTCCGCCATATAGGCCGAAAGCGGCGCAAAGATGCGCCGGATGGGTGACGTCATGGATAACACGGTCGAATTTGCAAAGATGAACGGGCTTGGCAACAAGATCCTCGTTGTGGATATGCGCGGCCGCAAAGATCACGTCACCCCGCAGGCGGCCATCGCGCTTGCCGCTGAGGCAGAAACGGGTTTTGACCAGATCATGGCAATCCATGATCCGAAACTTTCGGACACGGATGCCTATATCGATATCCTCAATTGCGATGGCACGAAGGCGCAGGCCTGCGGCAATGGCACGCGCTGCGTGGTGCAGGCGCTGTCGGCCGAAAGCGGGCGCAAGGCTTTTACCTTCCAGACGGTTGCCGGCATCCTGAATGCGCAGGAACATGTCGATGGCACGATTTCCGTCGACATGGGAAAGCCGGTCTTTGAATGGGACAAGATCCCGCTGTCGGAAGAGTTTTTCGATACCAGCCGGATTGAATTGCAGATCGGGCCGATCGATGCACCGGTTCTTCATTCGCCCGCGGCGATGTCGATGGGCAATCCGCATGCGGTATTCTGGGTCGATCGGGACCCGATGACGTTTGATCTCGATCGGTTCGGGCCGCTGCTTGAAAACCATCCGATGTTTCCGGAAAAGGCCAATATCACGCTGGCGCAGGTCCTTTCGCCAACGCAGATGGTGACCCGCACCTGGGAGCGCGGCGCAGGGCTGACGCTCGCCTGCGGATCGGCCGCTTGCGCCGCCGGCGTATCCGGCGCGCGCACCGGGCGGACGGATCGCACAGTGTCGATCACCGTTGCCTCCAGCCCCAATCGCGGCACGCTGACCATTGACTGGCGGGGCGACGACCATGTGGTGATGACCGGGCCTGCCGAATGGGAATGGTCTGGCCATCTCGACCCTGTCACCGGCCGTTTCACGCGCGATGCGGAGCCTGAGGCTGGCATCCGTTGAGCGGCGTCGAGGTCATCACCTTCGGCTGTCGGCTGAACACATACGAATCCGAGGTCATGCGCGCCGAGGCTGAAAAGGCGGGGTTGAACAATGCCGTATTGGTCAATACCTGCGCCGTGACCGGAGAGGCCGTGCGCCAGGCGCGCCAGGCCATTCGACGTGCACGGCGCGAAAATCCGCATGCCCGCATCATCGTCACCGGCTGTGCTGCGCAGACGGAGGCCGCGACATTCAGCGCCATGCCGGAAGTGGATGCGGTTCTCGGCAACGAGGAAAAGCTGAAAAGCGCTTCCTATCGAGGGCTGCCGGATTTTGGCGTTTCAGCGGAAGAAAAGCTGCGCGTCAACGATATCATGAGCGTGAAGGCCACCGCGCCGCAGATGGTCAAGCACATCGATGGCCATGTGCGGGCCTTCATCCAGGTGCAGAACGGCTGCGATCACCGCTGCACGTTCTGCATCATTCCCTATGGTCGTGGCAATTCCCGCTCGGTGCCGATGGGCGCAGTCGTCGATCAGGCCCGAAAACTGGTGGAAGCCGGTTACCGGGAAATCGTTCTCACCGGCGTCGATGCCACAAGTTTTGGCGCCGACCTTCCGGGCACGCCGACGCTCGGGCTTCTGGCCAAAACCCTGTTGAAGCAGGTGCCGGAGATTTTGCGCCTGCGGCTGTCCTCCATCGACAGTATCGAGGCTGACGATCATCTGCTCGACCTGATTGCGGATGAGCCGCGTTTCATGCCGCATCTGCATCTGTCGCTGCAGCATGGCGATGACATGATCCTGAAGCGCATGAAGCGCCGGCATTCCAGCGCCGATGCGCTGGCTTTCGTCGAAAAAGTGCGGGCGCTGCGTCCGCAGATGACATTCGGTGCCGACATGATCGCCGGTTTCCCGACGGAAACGGAGGACATGTTCGAGAATGCCGTTCGCCATGCGAGAGAATGCGGCCTGTCCTTCCTCCACGTCTTCCCCTATAGCCCGCGCCCCGGCACACCCGCTGCCCGCATGCCGCAGTTGGACCGGGCGCTGGTGAAGGAACGGGCCGCCCGGCTTCGCGTTACCGGAGACGCGCTTCACCTTGCGCATCTCGACCGGATGGTTGGAACCCGCCAGAGCATCCTTGTGGAGATGAACGGTTTCGCCCATACCGAGAACTTCTCCGTTGTTGCCGCGCCAAACCTTCGCCCACGGGATCTGGTAGAGGTGGAGTTGACAGGCCATAACGGCAAACACTTGAACATGCAGC
This sequence comes from Neorhizobium sp. PAMB6716, assembly GCF_058242805.1. Lineage (NCBI taxonomy): Bacteria > Pseudomonadati > Pseudomonadota > Alphaproteobacteria > Hyphomicrobiales > Rhizobiaceae > Neorhizobium > Neorhizobium sp. PAMB6716. The sequence continues at coordinate 3,656,228 of NZ_CM177835.1, read as the reverse complement.
TTGCCGCCGCCCGCGCGGCGTGACGAAACGGATTTTTCATGGCGCTCGGCTTCATCAAAAAGGTTTTTACCTTCGGCAAGGACAAGGCGCCGGCGCAAGACAAGGCGGCCGATGGCTTAGCCAATGAGACTTTGACGCCCGAGGAGCAGGCCGCCCTTCAGACCGAAACCGAACCGCATTCCCGCGCCGAAGACCTTTCCGTCTCCCCGGTCGATCCGGTGGCAGGCCTTGAGATGGAAACCGCCGGCGGCCCGGCCGGTGATGACCTTGGTGAAGAGGAAGAAGCCCCGCTTTTGCCGGGCGCCGATTTGCTTCCGGGCGACATGGGCATGGTGCCGCTGTCTCTGCTGCAGGCGGAAGCCGAGGCGGAGGGCCTGGAGGGTGGCGACACTACCCCCTCTGCCCTGCCGGGCATCTCCCCCACAAGGGGGGAGATCGATTTGGGGCTAGCGCCGCGTCCCCTGTCAGACGCTGAAACTCCTGCCATCGATTCGGAATTAAATACAGGCCTCGACGATGCCTCCGTGATCTCCCCCCTTGTGGGGGAGATGCCCGGCAGGGCGGAGGGGGATGGCACCACGGCAGACGCGTCCACCAATGATGTGCCGCCCGCTGAAATCATCCTGCCCAAGGGCTTTGCCACCCGCGTCGAGGAAGCCCCGGCGGAAATCGTCGCCCGTCCAAAACTCACCTGGTTCCAGCGCCTGCGCGAAGGCCTTTCCCGCACCTCGTCCCAACTGACGGGCCAGATCACCGCGCTCTTCACCAAGCGCAAGCTGGATGAGGCGACGCTGGAGGAGCTGGAAGACCTGCTGATCCAGGCCGATCTCGGCGTCGAGACCGCCATGCGCATTGCCGATACGCTGTCGTCGGAACGTTATGGCAAGGATGTGAGCGGCGAGGATGTCTCGCGCATCATGGCAACCGAGATCACCAAGGTTTTAAAGCCGGTGGCAAAGCCACTGGCGCTCGATCTCAGCCACAAGCCGCATGTCATTCTGGTCGTCGGCGTCAACGGCACCGGCAAGACGACGACGATCGGCAAGCTTGCCGCAAAACTTTCCGGCTCCGGCCTGAAGGTGATGCTGGCGGCTGGCGACACGTTTCGTGCCGCCGCCATCGAGCAGCTGAAGATCTGGGCCGACCGCACGAAATCCGAATTCATCGGCACCAAGCTCGGCGCCGACGCGGCAGGTCTTGCCTATGACGCTTTCGAGCAGGCGCGCCAAAAGAAATGCGACGTGCTGATCATCGATACCGCCGGACGCCTGCAGAACAAGGCGGAGCTGATGGCGGAACTGGAAAAGATCGTGCGCGTGCTCGGCAAGCTTGATCCCGATGCGCCGCACACCGTCTTGCAAACGCTGGACGCCACCACCGGCCAGAACGCCATGAACCAGGTGGAAATCTTTCGCAATGTCGCCGGCGTCAGCGGCCTGATCATGACCAAGCTTGATGGCACCGCGCGCGGCGGCATTCTTGTGGCCATCGCCGCCAAGCACAAGCTGCCGGTCTATTTCATCGGCGTCGGCGAGGGTGTAGAGGATCTGGAGCCTTTTGAGGCCGAGGATTTCGCCAGCGCCATTGCCGGCCTGACGCATTGATGACACAGAAACCGGATTTGCATCGACAGGTCCAACAAGAGATGAAGCCCAGCCCCATGCAGAGCCTTGAAAGCGATACGACGCCGACCCGCCAGGAAAAGGAGCATCCGACGCTCAAGCTGATCCTGGAGATCGGGCCGCTGCTGGTGTTTTTCTTCGCCAATCTGCGCGGCGAATGGCTGATCGGAAAATTCCCGGCACTGTCGGCGCTCGGCGGGCCGCTTCTGGTGGCAACCGGCCTCTTCATGGCGGCCACCGTACTGTCGCTCATCGTTTCCAAGATCGTCTTCAAGCACCTGCCGGTCATGCCCTTCGTCTCGGGCGTGGTCGTCATGGTGTTCGGCGGCCTGTCGATCTGGCTGCAGGACGAGACCTTCATCAAGATGAAACCGACCATCGTCAACACGCTGTTCGGTGTGGTGCTGCTCGTTGGCCTGTTTTTCGGAAAATCGCTGCTCGGCTACGTCTTTAACGCCGCCTTCCAGCTGACGGATGAAGGCTGGCGCAAGCTTTCGCTGCGCTGGGGCATTTTTTTCCTGTTTCTTGCGGTGCTCAATGAAGTGGTCTGGCGCAATTTTTCCGATGTCGTCTGGGTCAATTTCAAGGTCTGGGGCACGATGCCGATCACCATCATCTTCACACTCGCCCAGATGCCGCTGATCATGAAACATTCGCTGCAGCCGAAGACCGAGGACGGCAAATGAGCGCGACGACGGCTGCCCCTTCGGCACGCTCGCAACATTTCTGGTTCATCGTCGCCCTTGTTATTCTCCTTGTGCAGGTTCTCTCTGAACATCTCATGGGGCGGCTCTGGATCTGCTCCTGCGGCACCATCAAGCTGTTCGAACCGGGCGTGAATTCGCCGGGCAATTCCCAGCACCTGTCGGACTGGTATACGCCCTCCCACATCATCCACGGATTCCTGTTTTATCTGCTCGGATGGGCCGTGCTGCGCAAGGGATCGTTTGGCAAGCGTCTGGCACTTGCCACCCTGATCGAGGCGGCGTGGGAGCTGCTGGAAAACTCACCGATCATCATCGATCGTTACCGCTCCGCCACCATGGCGGTCGGTTACGAGGGTGACAGCATTTTGAATTCGGCGATGGACACCGTGTTCATGGCACTCGGCTTCTTGTTTGCCTCCCGCGCGCCGATCTGGCTGACGGTCGCGCTTGCCATCAGCTTCGAACTCCTGACCGGCTTCCTCATCCGCGACAACCTCACCCTCAACGTGCTGATGCTGGTCTGGCCGGTCGATGCGATCAGGGCCTGGCAGGGGGCGCTTTAGGCGTCCTGCTCAGGCGGCCTCGTTGATCTCGACAATCTGCTCGAGTTCGGCTGCAAGGTTTGCCCGCTCCTTCTTGATGTCATACGACGCCTGAAGGTTCAGCCACAGTTCCGGCGTCGTGCGGAAGAACTTGGCGAGCCGAAGTGCTGTGTCTGCGGTGACGCCAACCTTGCCCAACACCAGCCTTTCGATGCGCGTGCGCGGCACGTGCAGCTTTTTCGCCAGCGCATAAGGCGTCATTTCCAGCGGCTCCAGATAGAGGTCGCGCAGGATCTCCCCCGGGTGAATTGCTGGAGCCTTGCTTGCTGACATACCCTAACTCCAATCGCCATCTGGCCTTCAATGATAGTCCACGACCTCGACATTTTCAGCGCCGCCATTGTCCCAGGTGAAGCAGAGCCGCCACTTGCCGTTGATGCGCAGAGAATATTGACCTTCGCGGTCGCCGGACAGCTTCTCCAGGCGATTCCCCGGCGGTGATCTGAGATCGTCAAGGGCAACGGCTGCATCCAGAAGAACCAGCATCTGCTGTGTCCTGCGCACCAGCTCTGAGGGAAAACCTTTGCGCACGGAACCGTCATCAATCGATGCCGTCAGTTTGTCCCGGAACGAGCGGATCATTTTTTACCGAGTTTTAGTATCGTAAATTGATACGTTTCCGTAGTCAAGGCAACGTATCAAAATCCGATACGTTAGCGAGACGCCGCCATCGCCTTTTCAATCGCCGGCATCAGGCCGTCGGTCACACTGCGGTCATCGAAGGGGCCAACCTTCTTGTAAAGAATGGTGCCATCCGGACCGACAAGATAGCTTTCCGGAATGCCATACACACCCCAGTCGATGGCGGCCTTGCCGTTCGGATCGACACCGATTGCATCGTAGGGATTGCCGAGTTCGCCCAGAAACCGCAGGGCGTTGTCATTGCGGTCCTTGTAGTTGATGCCGACGATGGTGAGCCGGCTATCGGCCGCAAGCTCTTTCAGCATCGGATGCTCCTGCCGGCAAGGCACGCACCAGGAGGCAAAGACGTTGACGAGGGTGAGTTTGCCCTTCATGGCCGCGTCCGTGAGGGCCGGTGTCTGCGAGCCCTCGAGCGGCGGCAGCGAAAGCGTCGGAGCCTGCTTGCCGATGAGTGCTGACGGGATGGCTGACACGTCGAGCCCGTTGACATCCTGGTCATAGAGCATCTTGCCGGCCACCGCGGCAAAGCCGGCAAACACCAGCAGCGGGATCAGCGCCAGCAGATAACGGGAGGCACTGCGGCGGCCTTCCGGCTTCTTGTCCTCAGTGGCCGTGCTCATGATCTGGGTGTCTCGGCCAACGGGGCGGCAGAGCGGCGGCGAAGGCCCGATGCCTCCAGTTCGGCAAGTTCACGTCGGCGCGCGCGCCCGTCGATCACCGTCCAGAGCACAAGTGCAAGCGTCACGAAGCCGGAAATCCCGTAGGATGTGTAGACATAAAATGCGTGGCCCATGGATCAGCCCTCCCGGCCGGCAAGGCGTGCGGCCATGCGGCGCTGCGTCGAAACGCGCCGGCGCCAGATCTCGTTGCGGATCGCCATGATGTGCAGCGTGAAGAACAGAAGCGTGAACGCCACCGCCATCACCAGCAGCGGGCGCAGGAATTCGCCATCGATGGTCGGGCCGCCGAGCCGGATGACGCTTGCCGGCTGGTGCAGCGTGTTCCACCAGTCGACGGAAAACTTGATGATCGGAATATTGACGAAACCGACGAGGATCAGCACGGCGCTGACGCGGGCCGCGCGAGAGGGATCGTCCATGGCACGGTTGAGCGCGATGATGCCGAGATACATGAGGAAGAGAACGAAGACCGAGGTGAGCCGCGCATCCCACACCCACCACGTCCCCCACATGGGCTTGCCCCAGAGCGAGCCGGTCACCAGCGCGATCAGCGTGAAGGCCGCGCCGAGCGGGGCTGCCGCCTTGTGGCTGACATCGGCCAGCGGATGGCGCCAGACAAGCGTGCCGATGGCCGACAGCGCCATCACCGAATAACACATCATCGACAGCCAGGCGGCCGGCACATGCACATACATGATGCGCACCGTATCGCCCTGCTGGTAATCGCCTTCGGTGGAAAAGGCGAGATAGAGCCCGACGGCAAAGAGCAGCGCCGTCAGCGCCGACAACCACGGCAGAATGCGCGCTGCAAGCGCCAGAAACCGCGTCGGGTTGGCAAGATCGCTGAATTTGGTGATGGCAAGGCTCTCGGTCATGGGTCTCTTCTAAGGCCGGGCACAACGGGCCGATTTGATTCTAGTCAATCCCCGGCATTGCGCAACGCCAGTGCGGCGCCGACCGGCCCGAGAACCGCAAAAAACATCGTGATGGCGGCAAGGATCATGAAAGGCGGCAGGAAGGGTGCGGGATCTTCCACCGCCGCATAAGAGGCCGAAACGCCAAAAATCAGCACCGGCACGCAGAGCGGCAGCACCAGGATGGAGACGAGCAGCCCGCCGCGCGGCAGCGTAACCGCAACGGCAGCCCCGACAGCTCCGATGAAGGTGAGCGCCGGCGATCCCACCAGCAGCGTCAGCATCACAGCGCCGATCGCCACCTCGTCCATGTTCATGAACAGGCCGAGCAGCGGCGAGGCAATCACCAGCGGCAAAACATTGGCCAGCCAGTGCGCCAGGCACTTGACCAGCACGGTGAGTACCAGCGGATGTTCCTGCATCAACAGGAGGTCCAGCGAACCATCCTCACGCTCGGTCTGGAACAGACGGTCAAGCCCGAGAAGTGCGGCAAGAAGCGCGCCGATCCAGACGATGGCCGGGCCGATGCGCGACAGAAGATTGAGATCCGGCCCGACGCCGAAGGGAATGACGGCCACCACCGTCATGAAGAACAGTACGCCGATCAGGGCGCCTCCCCCGGCGCGAATGGACAGTTTGAGGTCTCGCAGAAGGAGGGCGGTCATGATGGCGCACCGGTGGAGAACGCCAGCCCCCCTCTGCCCTGCCGGGCATCTCCCCCACAAGTGGGGAGATCACAAGCGGCAATCTCTCGCTCCACCGGTATTGCAAAGACGACGCTGGAGGCAGATCCGGATCGGGGGGGCAATTGGCTGGCCAATCTCCCCACCCGTGGGCGAGATGCCCGGCAGCGCAGAGGGGGGCTCCCAGGTGCCATCGAAGGCCAAGTGATCATATCCCCTCCTCCATCTCCGCATACTGAAAACCCTTCATCTCCAGACGCTGCGTCGCTTCGAAATCGAGCGGCTGATGCGTCGCCGCGAGCACGATGCCACCGCCATCCAGATGGGCGCGGATGAGGCGGGCAAACAGCGCCTCGGCAGAAGTGTCGAGGGCAGCCGTTGGTTCGTCGAGGATCCAGACGGGGCGGTATGCGACAAGAAGCTTGGCAAAGGCCATGCGCCGCTGCTGGCCGGCCGAGAGGTAACCGAAGGGCAGGTGCAGGATGGCGCCGAGTTCGACCATGTCCGCCGCCTCTGCAATCGTGACGCCGGCGCCTCCCTCCATGTCGCGCAAAAAATCACGCCAGAAGCCAAGATTTTCCGCAACCGTGAGTTCCGGTTTCATCGCGTTGCGATGTCCGAGATAATGGCAGGCTTCGGCGGCGTTGACGGCTTTTTGGCCGTCTGCGCCACGCCATTCCACATGTCCCGCAGCCGGGCGGATGAGGCCTGCCACGACCCTGAGAAGCGTGGATTTTCCAGACCCGTTGCGGCCGGTCAGCACCAGCGCCTCGCCTCTCGTTAAGTTGAAGGAAATATTCGAGAATATCAGATCCTCGCCGCGATGCGCCGAGAGGTTTTCGGCGGTGAGCCGCATGAGGTCTGCCTTCACTTCAGTTGAGGCCGGGGGATGAAAAAAATCTGGCAATCTGACCGATCACCGTCTGGAACCTTTCTTAGAAAGTATCTATAAGCTTCGCAACCACGCCAGCGACCGGCGTGATTTTCATCTTGCGCCGGACCTGAAGACAAAATCTTCTCGTGCGGACAGCGGAAATGGTCGCACCCGCATCCTGATGTGCATGAAGTGCATAGGCGTCCGCACGCGCGTGTTGGCTCTAGTATCAGCGGGGATTAAATCCGTGTCAAAGTCTCTCGACAGCTTCAATTGCCGGTCGGTTCTGACCGTCGACGGCAAGGACTATGTGTATTACAGCCTGCCGAAGGCGGAAGCCAATGGTCTGCCGGGCGTATCGAACCTTCCCTTCTCCATGAAGGTTCTGCTGGAAAACCTGCTGCGTTTCGAAGACGGCCAGACGGTCACCAAGGAGCATATCCTTGCTGTCTCCGCATGGCTCAGCAACAAGGGCAAGGTCGAAAACGAAATCGCCTATCGCCCGGCCCGCGTGCTGATGCAGGACTTCACCGGCGTTCCCGCCGTGGTGGACCTTGCCGCCATGCGTGATGCCATGGTGGCGCTCGGCGGTGATCCGGAAAAGATCAACCCGCTCGTGCCCGTCGATCTCGTCATCGACCACTCAGTTATCGTTGATGAATTCGGCACGCCGACCGCGTTTGCGAAGAACGTCGAGCTGGAATACGAGCGCAACGGCGAGCGTTACCGCTTCCTGAAGTGGGGCCAGCAGGCGTTCAAGAACTTCCGCGTTGTGCCGCCCGGCACCGGCATCTGTCACCAGGTCAATCTGGAATACCTCGGCCAGACCGTCTGGACCAAGGAAGAAGACGGGGAAACCACTGCTTATCCGGATACCTGCGTCGGCACCGACAGCCACACGACCATGATCAATGGTCTGGGCGTTCTCGGCTGGGGCGTTGGCGGCATCGAAGCGGAAGCGGCCATGCTCGGCCAGCCGGTTTCCATGCTTCTGCCTGAAGTCATCGGCTTCAAGCTGACCGGCAAGGTGAAGGAAGGCGTCACCGCGACCGACCTCGTGCTGACAGTCGTGCAGATGCTGCGCAAGAAGGGCGTCGTTTCCAAGTTCGTCGAATTCTTCGGCCCCGGCCTTGATTCGATGTCGCTTGCCGACCGCGCCACCATCGGCAACATGGGCCCGGAATACGGCGCGACCTGCGGCTTCTTCCCGGTCGATGGCGAAACCATCAACTACCTCACCATGTCCGGCCGCACCACGGACCGGATCGCGCTCGTTGAAGCCTATTCGAAGGTGCAGGGCATGTGGCGCGAAGGCGACGGCGAAAACCTCGTCTTCACCGACACGCTGGAACTGGATCTCGGCGACGTTGTACCGTCCATGGCCGGCCCGAAGCGTCCGGAAGGCCGTCTGCCGCTGGAAACCATTGCACCGAACTTCGCAACGGCTCTGGAAAACGACTACAAGAAGCCCGGCCAGCTCAACAGCCGTTATGCGGTCGAAGGCACGGATTTCGATCTCGGCCATGGCGATGTGGCGATTGCCGCCATTACGTCCTGCACCAACACGTCGAACCCGAGCGTGCTGATCGCTGCCGGCCTTCTCGCCCGCAACGCCGTTGCCAAGGGCCTGAAATCTGCCCCCTGGGTTAAAACCTCGCTTGCACCGGGATCGCAGGTCGTTGGCGAATATCTGGAAAAATCCGGCCTGCAGACCTCGCTCGATGCACTCGGCTTCAACCTTGTCGGTTTCGGTTGCACCACCTGCATCGGCAATTCCGGCCCGCTGCCGGCACCGATCTCCAAGACGATCAACGACAAGGGCCTGATCACGGCCGGCGTGCTCTCGGGCAACCGCAATTTCGAAGGCCGCATCTCGCCGGACGTCCAGGCAAACTACCTTGCTTCCCCGCCGCTCGTCGTCGCTTACGCGCTGGCCGGCACGGTACAGAAGGACCTGACGACCGAACCGCTCGGCGAAGACCAGGACGGCAACCCTGTCTTCCTCAAGGATATCTGGCCGACCTCGCACGAGATCCAGGAATTCATCCTGAAATACGTCACCCGCGAACTGTACGAGAGCAAATACGCCGACGTGTTCAAGGGCGATGTCAACTGGCAGGCGGTTCAGATCCCCGACGGCCAGACTTATGCCTGGGACGACAAGTCGACCTATGTGCAGAACCCGCCCTACTTCGTGGGCATGGGCAAGTCCGGTTCCGGCGTCAAGAACATCGAGGGCGCTCGCGTTCTCGGTCTCTTCGGCGACAAGATCACCACCGACCACATTTCCCCGGCAGGCTCCATCAAGGCGGCATCGCCGGCCGGTGCCTACCTCATGGAAAATGGCGTTGGCGTTGCCGACTTCAACCAGTACGGCACGCGCCGCGGCAACCATGAAGTGATGATGCGCGGCACGTTTGCCAATATCCGCATCCGCAACTTCATGCTCGGACCGAACGGCAAGGAAGGGGGCTACACCGTCCATTATCCGTCCAAGGAAGAGATGTCGATCTACGACGCTGCGATGCAGTACAAGGCTGAAGGCACGCCGCTGGTCATCTTCGCCGGCGTCGAATACGGCAACGGTTCCTCGCGTGACTGGGCTGCCAAGGGCACCAATCTGCTCGGCGTTCGCGCCGTCATCGCCCAGTCGTTTGAGCGTATCCACCGCTCCAACCTCGTCGGCATGGGCGTCGTGCCCTTCGTCTTCGAAGAGGGCATGAACTGGCAGAGCCTGGACCTCAAGGGCGACGAAACCGTCACCATCGAGGGCCTCGACGGCGAGATCAAGCCGCGCGAGTGGAAGACTGCCAAGATCACCTATGCGGACGGTTCGGTGAAGGAAATCAAGATCCTTTGCCGCATCGATACGCTCGATGAAGTGATCTACATGAACAATGGCGGCATTCTGCAGACGGTTCTGCGCGACCTCGCGGCCTGATTGAAATTTTTGATATCCAAGATGCCGCCGGACCTTGTCCGGCGGCATTTTCATGAGCATGTTTCACGCATCCCGGCGTCTCACCCGCTTGTGACTTCCGGTTGATGGGTGTCGCGAGTAGGTTTGCCCGAACGCTCACACCCCCGCTGCGCGACGAAGACACCAAAATGCTCCTTGAGAAGGCCCCAATCATGCTGCTGATCAAACGCGCCGCCGTGCTTCTGGCAAGTGGTCTGGCCGGCGGCTTGTCCTGCGGTTCTGCCATGGCAGGAGACGCGCAGGTTGCGCCCAAGGGTGTGGTGGAACTGTTCACCTCGCAGGGCTGCGCCTCCTGCCCCCCCGCCGATGCCGCGCTGAAGAAGCTGGTGGAACAGGGCGATGTCGTGGCCCTGTCCTACCACGTCGATTACTGGAATTATCTCGGCTGGACGGACACGCTGAGTTCCAAGGAAAATACCGAGCGGCAATATGGCTATGCTCATTCGATGGGCCGCAGCGGCGTCTACACGCCACAGGCCATCATCAATGGGCGCGAGCATGTCAAGGGAATGGATCTTGACGCCATCAACGGCAAGATCGGCAGCCTCAGTTCCGCAGGCCAGGGACTTTCCGTGCCCGTTTCCGCCCGCATGAACAATGACGAAATCGAAATCGAGATCGGCGCCGGCCAGGGTCGCGCCGATGTGGTGGTGGCCTATTTCACCAAGCAGGAGCAGATCGAGGTGATGCGCGGGGAAAACAGCGGTCGCCAGATCGAATACTGGCACAGCGTCTATGATGTGCAGACGGTTGGCATGTGGGACGGTAATGCGCTGAAGATCACGCTGCCAGCCAAGGCCATGGGCCGTTCCAAGAAGGATGGCTGCGCAATCCTCATCCAGTCCTCGACAGCCAAGGGCGAACCTTCCGCCATTTTGGGTGCTGCCGTCGTGATGGCCGGGCGCAAGCGCAACAACTAGGCCGCGCCATAATCCTTCACCTCGGCCGGACCTCGATCCAGCTGAACGCGTGTTTACGCCTCGGGCACCTCGAAAACCTCGCCGGGCCGCAAGGCGCGAAAACGCTCCGGCTCGATCTTTGCCGCCATCAGCGCATCGCGAAGGGCAGCCAGCGGCTCCTCGATCCCCTCATCGGTCAGCTTGAACGTGCCCCAGTGGTGGCCGACGGCATGGGTGGCACCGGCAAGCTGCATGCCGGCAACGGCCTCTGCCGGGTTCTGGTGCTGGCCCTTCATGAACCAGCGCGGCTCATAGGCGCCGATGGGCAGGATCGCCAGGCGAAAGCCGCCGTGTTTTTCGGCAGCCGCCTGATAGTTGATACCCTGATGAAAGCCGGTATCGCCGATGTGATAGATCTTGCCAGCGAGCGTTTCGATGACGAACGCGCCCCACAGCGCCATGCTGCGATCGCCCACACCCCGCGCCGACCAATGGTGGCAGGGCTCGCAATGCAGCGTGACATTCTTGCCGAGATAAGCGTTATGGCCCCAGTCCATCACAGTAATGCGCGGCTCATCCAGCGCCGAGGCAAAAATCGCATCATTGCCGAGCGGCGTGACGAAATGCGGCCGATGCTTTTCATGGAGGCGTTTCAGCGTTTCGATGTCGAGATGGTCGTAATGGTTGTGGGTGACGATCACGACGTCGATCGGCGGCAGGTCTTCCAGCCGGATGCCCGGTTCGTTGACGCGCTTTGGTCCGGCAAAACTCACCGGGCTCGTCCGCTCTGCCCAGACCGGATCGGTCAGAATATTGAGGCCGGCGACCTGGATCAGCATGGAGGCATGGCCGACCATGGTGACGGCCATGCGGTTTCCCGACAACCGCTTTTCCGGCACCGTCGGCGCAAAGGCGCTCGGATAGGCCGGCGGCCAGGCGATATTCTTGCCGTTGAATTTCCAGCGCAGCAGGTTGGCAAACCCTTTTGGCTGCTCACCGCCCGGATTGAAAAAACGCGTCCCATCGAAATGATCCGAGAGTGGACCGGAATAATAGCGGTTGTTGGCCATGGCTCTCCCCGCGGCAAGACCTCCCCCCAGAAGGGAGAGAACACCGATACCTGTCCATTTCAGGAAATTGCGTCTTTTCATCAGCAATGTATAGGCATGCCCCGGAAGCCGGGCAAGAACGGGCCGTTGATTATTGCTCATACGTCAGACGCGCTCACGCAGGCTTGATATTCGTCATTCGGCAAGATTGCAGACCGAACGTTCGAGAGCGTTCGCGAAAGACCTCTCCACACGTTCTGATCTTGCCAGGCCGGCAAAGGCCTTGAGAAATGGCGCAACGCCTTGACTTTGCGGGGCCGATGCTGCTATTGCCGCCCGATCTGCTGAAAGTTCAAGAACTTTAGCCGCCGACCGGGACCCTACACAGGTGTAAACAGATCCCGGAGGCCAACACCCGACAGCGCGTTGCGCCCTCGGGTGCTATTTGGCTTTGCGTCTTGTTTTTCGGTGGAAGAGACCCGACGTTTCCGGTCTGTGACCGGTTAACGTCTAGAAGGATGAAACGATGTTCGAAAGCCTCCAGGACCGTCTTGGCTCCATCTTGAGTGGACTGACCGGCCGTGGCGCATTGAGCGAAGCGGATGTGTCCGCCGCTCTGCGCGAGGTTCGCCGTGCGCTGCTCGAAGCAGACGTGGCGCTGGAAGTCGTGCGCGCCTTTGTCGATCGCGTTCGCGAAAAGGCTGTGGGCGCGGAAGTTCTGAAATCCATCAAGCCCGGCCAGATGGTCGTCAAGATCGTCCATGACGAGCTGGTCGAGATGCTCGGCGCCGAAGGCGTGTCGATCGATCTGCATGCGCCGGCCCCCGTCGTCATCATGATGGTCGGCCTTCAGGGCTCGGGCAAGACCACCACATCGGGCAAGATTGCCAAGCGCCTCACCGAACGGGACCGCAAGAAGGTCCTGATGGCCTCACTCGACACGCGCCGTCCGGCAGCGCAGGAGCAGTTGCGCCAGCTTGGCGTCCAGACCGGCATCGATACACTGCCGATCATTGCCGGCCAGTCGCCGACGGAAATTGCCGCGCGCGCCGTGCAGGCCGCAAAGCTTGGCGGCCATGATGTCGTCATTCTCGACACCGCCGGCCGCACGCATATCGACGAACCGCTGATGGCCGAAATGGCCGAAATCAAGCGCCGCGCCAATCCGCATGAAATCCTGCTGGTCGCCGACAGCCTGACCGGCCAGGACGCCGTCAATCTCGCGCGCAATTTTGATGAGCGCGTTGGCATTACCGGCCTGGTTCTCACCCGCATGGACGGCGATGGCCGTGGCGGTGCTGCCCTTTCGATGCGTGCCGTCACCGGCAAGCCGATCAAGCTGATCGGCGTCGGCGAAAAGATGTCGGAACTGGAGGAGTTTCATCCCCGCCGTATCGCCGACCGCATTCTGGGCATGGGCGACATCGTCTCGCTCGTCGAGAAGGCGGCTGAAAACATCGACGCCGACAAGGCGCGCGCCATGGCCGAAAAGATGGCCAAGGGCAAGTTCGACCTGAACGACCTTGCCGACCAGCTGCGCCAGATGCAGAACATGGGCGGCATGGGCGGCATCATGGGCCTGATGCCCGGCATGGGCGGCATGAAGGACAAGCTGGCAGCCGCCGGCATGAACGATAAGATGTTTGCCCGCCAGATCGCCATCATCTCCTCGATGACCAAGGCCGAGCGCGCCAACCCGGATATGCTGAAGCACAGCCGCAAGAAGCGCATTGCCGCAGGCTCCGGCACGGATGCTGCCGAAATCAACAAGCTGCTGAAGATGCACCGTCAGATGGCCGACATGATGAAAGCCATGGGCGGCAAAGGCAAAGGCGGCATGATGAAGCAGATGATGGGTGGCCTTGCCGGCAAGATGGGCCTCGGTGGAATGGGTGGCGGCATGGGCGGAATGGGCGGCATGCCTGATCTTTCCAAGCTTGACCCGCAGCAGCTCGAAGCGCTGGCCAAGCAGGCCCAGGCGGCCGGCATCAAGCCGGGTTCCATGCCGGGCCTTCCCGGCGGCGGGCTTCCCGGCCTTGGCGGACCGAAACTTCCGGGCCTCGGCGGCATGCCGGGCCTTCCCGGTTTTCCGAAGAAGAAGTGAGACGGAACGCCATGATTGATCCGAAGGTGAAGGAACAGCTCGGCCAATACCGCCAGTCGATCGACAATATCGACGCGGCGCTCATCCACATGCTGGCGGAACGGTTCCGCTGCACCAAGGAAGTGGGCATCCTCAAAGCCCTCTACGATTTGCCGCCGGCAGACCCGGCGCGCGAGGAATACCAGATCGAACGCCTGCGCAGGCTTGCCAAGGATGCTCATCTGGACCCGGATTTCGCCGAGAAGTTTTTAAACTTCGTCATCACGGAAGTCATCCGGCACCATGAAGCCATTGCCGCTCAACACGGCGACCCCAAAAAGACCGTCTGACGACGGCCAACCCAAGACCCAAGGAGTAAAGAAATGTCCCTGAAGATCCGTCTCGCCCGTGGTGGCTCCAAGAAGCGCCCTTATTACCAGATCGTTATCGCTGACGCCCGCGCACCGCGCGATGGCCGTTTCCTGGAAAAGGTCGGTTCGTGGAACCCGATGCTGGCCAAGGACAACGAAAAGCGCATCGAGCTGAACGCCGAGCGCCTGCAGCATTGGATCGACAACGGCGCACAGCCGACCGATCGCGTTCTGCGTTTCATGGCAGAAGCAGGCCTGGCCGAACGCGCTGCCCGCAGCAACCCGGAAAAGGCAAAGCCGGGCAAGCGCGCTGTCGAGCGTGCAGCCGAGCGCAAGCAGAAGGCTGATGCCGCAGCAGCTGCTGCTGCCGAAGGCGCTGCAGAATAAGAAACGCTTCTGGCGTTGGTGGACGGGCGGCATGGCGACATGCCGCCCGTCTTCCGTTTCTGCATCCTTTGCTTCTCTCACCCTCTGTTCCCCATCCTCTGTTTCCAAAGCGGCAAAGTCCCTCTAAAAGGACGCCAGAACCGCAAAGGGAGAGCCCCCATGGCCAAGCTGGAAAACCCCATCCTCATGGCGACCATCGGCGCGCCGCAAGGCTTGCGCGGCGAAGTGCGTGTGCGCACCTTCACGGCCGATCCTTTGGCGCTTGGCGATTACGGCCACCTGCACAGCATGGACGGCCGGGTGTTCGAGATCCTTGACCTTCGCGAGGCAAAAACCGTCGTCATCGTGCGGTTCCGCGGCATCAACGACCGTGACACTGCCGAGAAACTGAACGGTCTTGAACTGTTCATCGACCGCGACAACCTGCCGGACGATGAACTGGACGACGACGAATTTTATTACGCCGACCTTGAAGGTCTCGACGTCGAGGATGGCGAAGGCAAAAGCTATGGCAAGGTCAGCGGCGTCTTCGATTTCGGCGCTGGCGACCTGCTGGAACTGAAGGGCCCCGGCCGACGCCCGACGCTCATTCCGTTTTCCGAAGCCGCCGTTCTGGAAATCGACCTCGACAAGGGCCGCATCATCATCGACCCGATGGCGGCCGGGCTGATCGACACACCGGACGAAGACGAGGCGATGCGCCGCGCCGCCGAGGGTGATCCCGAGGGTGGCGATGAACCGCCTAAGGCGGCCGGTGGCAAGAAAAGCGGCGGCAAAAAGGGCGCGGGCAAGAACCGCGATCCGGAATAAGCGCCCCCATGTCGTTTCGCGCCACCATTCTCACGCTTTATCCGGACATGTTTCCGGGCCATCTCGGCCATTCACTGTCCGGCAAGGCCATGGAACGCGGCCAGTGGACGCTCGACACGGTACAGATCCGCGATTTTGCCGAGGACAAACATCGCACCGTCGACGACACGCCGGCCGGCGGCGGCGCGGGCATGGTGTTGAAGCCGGATATTCTGGCACGTGCCATTGATTCGGTGGCCGCTGATACGCGCCCGCGTCTGCTGATGAGCCCGCGCGGACGGCCGCTCACCCAGGCGCGCGTGCGGGAACTCGCCGATGGTGATGGCGTCGTCATCGTCTGCGGTCGGTTCGAAGGGGTCGACCAGCGGGTCATCGAGGCGCGCGATCTCGAGGAAGTTTCGATCGGCGACTATATCCTGTCCGGTGGCGAACCCGCGGCACTGACGCTGCTCGATGCCGTAGTGCGCATCCTGCCGGGCGTCATGGGCAATGCCGCCTCCGGCACGCATGAGAGCTTCGAGACGAGCCTGCTCGAGCATCCGCATTACACCCGCCCGCAGGTGTTCGAGGGCCAGCCGATCCCGGATGTGCTGACGTCAGGCAATCACGCCGCCATCGAAAAATGGCGCCATCAACAGGCGCTTTCCCTGACGAAGGAGCGCCGACCGGATCTTCTTGAAAAGCCGTCTCAGCCGCTGACGAAGTAATAGACCGTCAGGGCCGCACCGACCGCCACCACGATGAGCCGCATCACCATCTGCGGCACGCGACGCGCCAGCCATACGCCGGTATAACCACCGGCAGCGCCCGCCGGCAGCATGACCAGCGCCTGCGGCCAGCCGACGACGCCCCCGCCGACAAAAACGATGATTGCAACGGCGGCAATGACCATGGCCAGCAGGTTTTTGAGCGCATTCAGATGATGATAGCTGCCGCCGGCCGTCAGGCCCAGCACGGCCAGCATCATGATGCCCATGCCAGCCCCGAAAAAGCCGCCGTAAATCGCAGTGACAAACTGCCCCAAAAAGCTTGCCGGCGTGTTGATCGGATGTTCGGAGGAGGTTTTCGGCTTTAGCCAGGGACCGGCCGCAAACATGATGGTGGCGCTCGCCAGAAGCCACGGCACCAATGCGCGAAACGACGGGTTATCAAGCGCCAGAAGAATGATCGCGCCGGCTGCACCGCCGATGATGGAAACGACGCACAGCACAAGCGCCCCGCGCCAGTTGCGGGCGATTTCCCGGCGATAGGCAAGCGTTGACGTCACGTAACCTGGAAACTGCACGATGGACGAGGTGGCATTGGCCGAAATCGGCGGCAGGCCGGCCAGCGTCAGCGCGCCGAATGTGAGGAAGGTGCCACCGCCGGCAATGGCGTTGACGGCACCGGATAGAAAACCCGCGACAAACAGCAGGCCGATCATGATAGGGGTCATTCCGGCGTCCTCCCAAACCCGTTTACCGTGCAGTAGCGCCTGAAAACCCTGCCATCAAGAGCGCCCGGCCTGATCTTTTCCGGCGTTTGCGGCACCTGCCGGGGTGACAAGCGCTGCAGTTTGGTATATTGGCGCACGCGGACATGGGATTTTCATCCCGTCGACCAGCAAGCAAAGAATGGCGAATACGCTCCGCCCAAAGGGCCGGATCCGGAGGCAAGCTCCAATGGAACCGATGTCGAGCGCTCTGGCTGTTTGAGAAAAAGAGAAGGTTTGACCAATGAACATCATTCAGCAGCTGGAAGCCGAACAGGCTGCCAAGATCGAAGCCAAGCGCAAGCTTCCGGAATTTTCCCCGGGCGACACGCTGCGCGTCAACGTCACCGTTCGCGAAGGCAACCGTACCCGCGTACAGGCCTATGAAGGCGTGTGCATCGCCCGTTCGGGTGGCGGCATCAACGAGAGCTTCACCGTTCGCAAGATCTCCTACGGCGAAGGCGTCGAGCGCGTATTCCCGGTTTATTCGCCGATGGTCGACAGCGTCGAAGTCGTTCGCCGCGGTAAGGTCCGTCGCGCCAAGCTTTATTACCTGCGCGATCGTCGCGGCAAGTCGGCTCGTATCGTTGAAAACACCAACACGCGTACCCGCAAGCTGAACGAATCCGAGCGCTCCGCCGCTGCCGAGGAAAAGGCACGTCTGGAAGCTGAAAAGGTAGCAGCAGCACAGGCACTCGCCGCCGAAAAGGCAGCAGCAGAAGCAGCCGCCAAGGCTGAGGCCGAAGCAGCAGAAGCTGCAAAGGCTGCGGAAGCTTCCGCAGAATAAGGCTTCTCGCCTGAGACTTTCGAAAAGGCGGCCCTCGCGGGTCGCCTTTTTTGTTTGAGGCAATTTGAACGGCGCTCAGTTGCGGGCAAGAAGAGCCGGCAGTGCTTCGAAGAGCGCATCGCGGGCACGCGCGCTTGCCGAACCGCCAAGCTTTCGCTCGTCCTGTACGAGCTTTGCAAACACCACCGTCCGCTCGCCCTTTTGCGCCCAGCCGACGAACCACCCCCAGGGATGCGCCCGGTCAAAGCTGCCATCGGCCAGGCGGGGATAGGCCATGCCGGTCTTGCCCTGCGCCGTCCAGCCGTGCTTGAGGTCAAAGCGCTCCATCGCCTTTACCGTCATCTCCATGGCCTCGCGGCTGACGGGAAGCGTGCGGTTGACGAATTTTTTGAGGAACGCCACCTGCTCGTCCGGCGAAATTTTCAGCGACGAGGCGATCCAGGCGCGTTCAAGGCCGTTGTTCTTACCCTTGTCTCCGGAAAAATCGGCATTGCCGTAACCAAAACTGTCCGCATAGCGGTGGAGCTTTTCCGCGCCCAGGCGGTGCGTGATACGCTGTGAAAACCAGACGACCGAATATTTGAGCCAGCGTTCAGCATCCGTCGGCTGTTTCCATTCTTCGCCACCCCAATCAGGGTCGCCCTTCTGGTAGGAAAACGACGGCGTGTGCTCGTCCTTCAGGATACCGGCATCGAAGGCCATCAGACTGAGCGGCAGCTTGAAGGTGGAGGCCGGCGTGACACGGGCCGTACAATCGCCCTCGCGCAAGACCACATCGGCGGTCTTGGCATCGGCAACGATGGTGCAGATATCGGCGGCGGTGGCCGGCATGGCAGCAACGGATGCGGCTGCAAGGCCAAAAATGGATAGAAATAGACGCATGGCATGATCCTCCTCTCGCGCAAAGGTGGCGTTGAAGCCCAGCATCATGACGTGAAGATGGCGCGACAAGGCCGCCCGAGCCTGATGCGGCAGAGGCGGCCTTGATGGTGGGCAGGCTTGTGGGGCGGCGCTATTACATTTTCACGGCCGAATCCCAGTGTTCGTCGGCCTTGCCGTCCACGATCCGCCAGGTGTCATACCAGGTGGTGGTATAGGTTTTTGACGGATCTTTCGGGTCCTTTTCCGTGCGCACCGTCGCAACCGTCACCAGATCGCCTTCGGCGCTGACGAACACCACCGGCGTCTTCATCTTCTCCGGGAGCGGCGATGGCTTGCGGCCTAGGACCTTCGTGAAAAACTCAACGACCGGGGCGCGGCCGGACACGACGTTCGGATTGTGCTGGATATAACGTTCGGTCAGCCACTGGTCAGCCTTGTCCCAATGGTTGGCCTCCAGAAGATCCCGCATGATGTGCAAAGCCACCTGCTTGTTGGCATGAAGCACTGGATCGGGACTGGTGAACAGCGCTTCCACATCCGGCGCGGCGGTCACCGCTTCCTGGGCGCGAGCCACTGCGGCGCATGACAGACCGACGGCGAGGAGGAGTGCAAACAGCGCACGGCTTGCCTTGAACATGAAGAATGACCTTCCAGCATGAGGGATGGGGAACGTTCAACAAGGATAGGCAGGGGCCGGCACCGGCAAAAGGAGGCAGTTTTGCCGCCCATGGTATCATGAAGGGAACCAAAGGCTGAAAATGGCGCAAGAACCCGCCCAAAAGCCAGCTTTTCCTTGGTTTTGTCGCTTGGTAAGGCTCTGAACACGATCGAGTGAGGTTGTGAGTGCCGCCCGTCTTCTCCGGCCCACGCACCCGGTCAGGCCGCCTGCCATTCCTCTTGCCATTGCCGGCGTTTCCGTGACAATCGGTTGTGCCACATGTTGAAGGAGCCGATGATGATTTCCCGCCGCACCACGCTTGCCGCCTTCTGCGCTCTTTCTTTCCTGCCGCTTTTCTCAGCCCCCGCCACGGCTGCCGATTTGCCGGACCTCAAGGGCCGCGCCATCGTGGTGGTAACGGAAAATGCCTATCCGCCGCTGCAGTTCGTCGATCCGAAGACGGGAACGGCCATCGGCTGGGAATATGATGCGATGAACGAGATCGCCAAACGGCTGAACGCCAAGGTCGAGTACCAGAACACCTCCTGGGATGCGATGATCCAGGCCGTTTCCGACGGGCAATACGACATCGGCATGACCGGCATCACCATCAAGGACGACCGCAGGCAAAAAGTCGATTTTTCCGAGCCCTACATGCGCTCGCAGCAATTCATGCTGGTGCGCGCCGACGAGACCCGCTTTTCCGACGCCAAGAGCTTTGGTGCAACGGAAGACGCGCTGATCGGCGCGCAGCCGGGCACGACGCCTTTTTATACGGCCGTCTACGAGGTGCTCGACGGCAACGAGCAGAATTCCCGCATAAAGCTGTTTGAAACCTTTGGCGCAACCTTGCAGGCCCTGCGCACCGGCGATGTCGACATGGTGCTGACCGACGGCACCGCCGGCAAAGGTTATGTCGATGCCTCCGGCGGCGCGCTGAAGCTCGTTGGCGGGCCGCTTGGTTCGGAAGATTTTGGATTCATTTTCAAGAAGGGCTCGGATCTGGTTGCGCCCGTCAATGCTGCCATCGATGCGTTGAAGGCTGACGGCACATTCGACGCGCTCAACAAAAAGTGGTTCCTCGACTACAAGATGGGGCAATAGCCCCGGATGGCCACCGCACGACGCGGGCAAGAACCGGAGGATTTTCCCTGGTGGATGGTGGTCTTCGGGTTGATGATGGCGGCTGTTGCCGTGGTCATTGCCACCAGCGACCTCTACGGGCAGGTTTTTCTGATTGTCGCCAAGGGTATCGGAATAACCGTTGCCGTTGCCCTCCTAAGCTTTGCACTTGCCGCAGCCCTCGGTCTCGGCGTGGCACTGGCGGGGCTTTCCAGCAGCCGGTTGCTGCGCCAGTCCGCGCGTTTTTACGTAGAAGTAATCCGCGGCATCCCGATCCTGGTGCTTTTGTTCTACGTGGCTTTTGTCGGCGCACCGGCATTGGTGACGGCCTATAATTTTCTGGCCTCGCCTTTGATCGAAAGAGGCATGCTGCCAAGCCTTCTCACGCGTGACCTCTCGCTTCTGTCCCGGGCCGTGATTGCGCTCACCATCGGCTACAGTTCGTTTATCGCGGAAATCTTTCGCGCCGGCATCCAGTCCGTCGATACGGGGCAGATCGAGGCGGCCAAGGCGCTTGGCCTGTCGCGCTTTCAACGCTTCCGGCTGGTGGTGATGCCGCAGGCGCTAAAAGTGATCTTTCCACCGCTTTCGAACGATTTCGTCTCGATGGTGAAGGATTCCTCGTTGGTGTCAGTGCTAGGCGTGGCCGACATCACCCAGATGGCCAAGGTTTATGCCTCCGGCTCCTTCCGGTTCTTCGAGACCTATTCGATCCTGGCCTACATCTATCTCGGCCTCACCATCGGCCTGTCACTGATCCTGCGGCGGGTGGAACGGCGCCTGCGGGCCACCAACTGAGGCACGACCGCGGTGAGGCAGATATTGCCGAGGAAAGGGAAAACTGATAAATCCTCATTCATGGGATCAAAATTCGGATGCCTCGCGACGAATGTTTTTGTGCTGCAGGACCATAAGCGTCTGCCGGCACGTTTTTTCGCGCGCATTTCCGGCGCTCTTTTCGGCCGACTTCGCACGCTCTGATCGCGTCGAACCGGCAGCCTGCTGCCGATTTCAAATCCCCGCATTCTCCACATCAAATGGATGGCAGCCATGAGCGCACCTCGTACTCTCTATGACAAGATCTGGGACGACCACGTCGTTTCCACCGGCGAAACCGGCACCTGTCTTCTCTACATCGATCGTCACCTCGTGCATGAGGTGACGAGCCCGCAGGCCTTTGAAGGTCTGCGGCTTGCCGGCCGCAAGGTCCGCGCGCCGGAAAAGACGCTGGCCGTGGTCGACCATAACGTGCCGACGACGCCCGACCGCCATATCGGCATCAAGAACGAGGAAAGCCGCGTTCAGGTCGAGGCACTGGCGCAGAATGCCGCCGATTTCGGCGTCGAATATTATTCCGAAAAGGACAAGCGCCAGGGCATCGTCCACATTGTCGGGCCGGAACAGGGCTTTACCCTGCCGGGCATGACCATCGTCTGCGGTGACAGCCACACCTCCACGCATGGCGCTTTCGGCGCGCTGGCGCATGGCATCGGCACGTCGGAAGTCGAGCATGTGCTTGCCACCCAGACGCTGGTGCAGAAGAAGGCCAAGAACATGCTGGTGCGTGTCGACGGCCAACTGCCGCCGGGCGTCACCGCCAAGGACATCATCCTTGCCATCATCGGCGAAATCGGCACGGCCGGCGGCACCGGCCATGTCATCGAATTTGCCGGCGAAGCCATTCGCGCGCTTTCGATGGAAGGCCGCATGACCGTCTGCAACATGACGATCGAAGGTGGCGCCCGCGCCGGCCTCATCGCGCCGGATGAGACGACCTTCGAATACATCAAGGACAAGCCCCGCGCGCCAAAGGGCGCTGCCTGGGACATGGCACTTGAATACTGGAAGACGCTGCAGTCCGACGAAGGCGCCCATTACGACCGCGTGGTGGTGCTCGATGCCGCCGCCCTGCCGCCCATCGTCTCCTGGGGTTCCTCGCCGGAAGACGTCATCTCCGTTCAGGGCGTCGTGCCCAACCCGGATGATATTCCCGAAGAAACCAAGCGCGTCTCCAAATGGCGTGCGCTGGACTATATGGGCCTGAAGCCGGGCACGAAGATCACCGACATCGCCGTCGATCGCGTGTTCATCGGTTCCTGTACCAATGGCCGCATCGAAGACCTGCGCGCAGCCGCCAAGGTTGTCGAAGGCCGCAAGGTGGCGTCAACAGTGTCTGCCATGATCGTGCCGGGCTCCGGCATCGTCAAGGAACAGGCGGAAGCCGAGGGCCTCGACAAGATTTTTCTGGAAGCCGGTTTCGAATGGCGCGAGCCGGGCTGCTCGATGTGCCTTGCGATGAACGACGACCGCCTGAAGCCGGGCGAGCGTTGCGCATCCACCTCCAACCGCAACTTCGAAGGACGCCAGGGTTTCAAGGGTCGCACGCATCTCGTGTCGCCTGCCATGGCCGCGGCTGCCGCCGTGACCGGCCACTTCGTCGATATCCGCGAGTGGAAGTAATCCTTTTTGCCCGAAACTTTTGACAGCGAGCCGCCGGATACCCTTCCGGCGGCTTTTTCATCGGATCAATCCCGTTGATGCAGCCAACAGAAAAGCGCGATTGACTGCGGGCGCGGGGTCATTACCCTTGCAGCTTTCCAACCGGTTTCCCCATGCGCCTCATTCCCCACCGCATTGCCATCAGACCCTTGATGGTGGCCAACCCTTGAACCCCACCGTCATTGTGCTTGCCCTGTCGGCCGCCATTCTCCATGCCAGCTGGAACGCCTTCCTGCGCTCGGGCAGCGACCGGCTGTGGTCGATCACGGTGATGGGGGTCACCGGCATCGTTTTTGCACTGCCTGTCATGCTCTGGCTGCCGCTGCCGACACCCACCGGTTTTGCCTATATCCTTGCCTCCTCGCTTTTACAGGTGGCCTACAGCGTGTTCCTCGTCTTTGCCTATCGGCTCGGCGATCTCGGCCAAGTCTATCCGGTGGTGCGCGGCTCCGTGCCGCTGCTGGTCACGCTCGGTGGTTTTCTGCTGACGGGGCAGACCGTGGGGACGAGCCAGCTTATCGGCATTGCACTGGTGGCCGTGGGCATCATGAGCCTGTCGCTGGGTCGCCAGCGGGCGCCTACCTCCTCCATCCTCTGGGCACTGCTGACCGGCCTCATCATCGCAAGTTACGCGACAGTGGATTCCACCGGCGTGCGCCACGTGTCCGATCCGCGCGCCTATGCCGCCTGGGTGCTGTTTACCTATGGCGTTCTCCTCATCATCGCCTACACCGCGATGCGTGGCCGCCTGCGCATCCACATCCGGGAGCGGGAAAGCTGGAAGGCGCTAGGGGCCGGCATTTTCGTGCTTCTTGCCTATGGCGTCATCATTGTTGCCTATTCGCTGGGACCTGCTGGCCCGATCACCGCCATCCGCGAAACGAGCGTGGTCTTTGCCATGCTGATCGGCTGGCTGTTTCTGGGCGAGAGGCTCACCGCCAAGCGCATCGTCGCCTGCCTGATCGTGGCAGCAGGGACCATTGCCATCGGTCGCTGACCCCGCAACGAAAAAGGCTCCGCGACCGGGTGATCGCGGAGCACCTCTTCAAAGCGTCAGGAAATCTCAGACCGCGATCTTGCCGCCACCCTTCTTGGTGATGGCAACGACTGACGGACGACAGGGCAGGTCCGGCTTGAAATCGGGCCAGCGGGTGGAGAGATCCTCGTAATAGGACGCACGGCCGTGGCCGGACCAATCCTCGCCGCCATCGCCCGGATGCTGGACGGCAACGAAGGCCGTTTCGTCATCGGGAGCAAACAACGGGCCGCACATTTCAGCGCCAACAGGCACGCGGAAGAACAGCTTCGACGTGGCACGTGCTGCACCTTCCGTATCGACGGCCCAGAGGCCATCGGTGCGGCCGGTCTGCTTGTTGTTGTTGCCATCGGTTGCGACCCAGAGACGGCCGGCAGTATCCACCGCACAGTTATCGGGCATGCCGAACCAGCCGTTCTTCGTCGTTTCCGTCGAGAAGGTGGAGCCGACGGCCGCAACCGAGGGATCGCCACACTTCAGGAGCACTTCCCACTTGCCAGCGGTTGCCGAGAAATCGCCGTCGTTTTCGGAGATTTCAATGATGTGGCCGAAGGCATTTTCGGCGCGCGGATTGGCGGCATTCACCTGGTCTGCCTTGCGCTTGGTGTTGTTGGTCAACATCACGTAGACTTTGCCGTTGACACTGTTCGGCTGGATGTCTTCCGGGCGGTCCATCTTGGTGGCGCCGAGGAGATCGCCGGCGCGGCGGGTCTCGATCAGCACGTCGGCCTGGGTGTGGAAGCCATTTTCTGCCGTGAGCGGGCCCTGGCCGAAGACCATCGGAAGCCACTGCATGGTGCCGTCTTCGCCGAACTTCGCCACATGGAGCGTGCCCTTGTCCAGCAGGTCCATGTTGGCAGCGCGGTCATTCGGGTTGAAGGCGGCTTCCGTCACGAACTTGTAGACATAATCGAAACGCTCGTCGTCACCGAGATAAAAGACGACCTTGCCGCTCTTCGCCACGATCGATTCGGCGCCTTCATGCTTGAAACGACCGAGGGCGGTGCGCTTCTTCGGCATGGAGGTCGGATCCATGACATCCACTTCGACGACCCAGCCAAAACGGTTCGGCTCGTGCTGCTCCTTGGAAAGATCGAAGCGGTCGTAGAAATTGCCCCATTCATAGGAGCCTTCCGGTACGCCGTAACGCTTGTAATTGGCAGCTTCCGCATGGCCCTCAGGCAGCTTGCCCTGGAAATAGCCGTGGAAGTTTTCCTCCGCCATCACATAGGTGCCCCAGGGGGTCACGCCGCCGGCACAGTTGTTGAGCGTGCCGAACACCTTTGTGCCGGTCTGATCGGCAGCCGTCTTCAGGCGATCGTGACCGGCGGCCGGACCGGTGATCTGCATCGGCGTGTTGGAGGTGATGCGGCGGTTATATTTGCCATCGGCCACCACCTGCCATTTGCCGGAAACCTTGCGGATTTCAACGATGGTGCCGCCATGCGCCATCATCTCCACGTCCACCTGCTCCTTGGAGAGCGCGCCCTGCTTGACCTTGCCATCGACGACAGTCACGAGGCCGGGGAACATCAGGTGCGGGTTGGTGTATTCGTGGTTGACGACGAGCAGGCCGTGATCGGCAGCGCCGTCAAGCGGAATGAAACCGACATAGTCATTGTTATAGCCGAACTGCTTTGACTGCGCGTCTGCCGTCTGTTTTGTCGGATCAAACTGCGGCGCGCCGGGAAGCACCGCATCGCCCCAGCGCAGCAGCACATCGGCGTCATAACCTTCGGCGACATGGTGCGTGGCATCGACGCCGGCTTCCACTTCGTTGAAATTAAACGCAGAACCGGATTTGCCGGCGGCGCGCGCCTCATCGGCGCTCATCAGAGCGACGGGGCTGACGGTCGCCGCAATCGCCGATACGGCCAGCGACCCCTGCAGGAAATTGCGCCGTGAAAACCGCTTCGAGATGATTTCGCCCATCGTCGGGTTGGCGCTGGCATTATGGCCTTCGCCATCTGCCTCTTCCAGAAGCGTGGTCGGGAAAGGCTTGTGGGTGAGCTGCTCGTTCATCAAACGACCTCCAGTATAGAAACACAGTGCTTTTAAGAGCCGTTCTAATCTACAGGCCGCATGTTGCGGTTGTACGACAAACCCGAGACAATGTTAGATGACGCGCACCATCATGCCCGGCCGCATGAACCGGATGAGCCGACGCATGGCGGTGGCGCTGATGGCGATGCAGCCTTCGGTTGGCTGGTAACCGGGGCGGATGAGGTGGAAGAAGATCGCCGAGCCGCGATGGCGGCGTCGCGCGGTGATATTCCAGTCGAGTACGAGGCAGACGTCATAGAGCCCGTCGGTGCGCTGCATACGCTCATGGCTTGGCTTGAAGGGGGCACGCACCAGCCGGTTATAGGCGGCATGTTCGGGCGCATCACACCAGAGCATGTCTTTCTCGATCCGCCGCAAGGGAAGTGCCGTCGGCAGGGCGCCTACGTGTTCTGCGCGCACAAAACCGTAAAGCAGCTTCATGGCGGCAATTGGCGTTGCACCATCGCCTTCGCGCTTGAATGCCGTTCGCCCGGAGCGACCGATGGCGGCGGGCACGGTGATGCCGCCAAAACTCACGAAAGCGCGAGCAGGATTTGATGGTGCGGGGCGAACCGTGATCATATTGCCCTTGCCGCCGGCCTTTTTCCCACCCATTTGTCTCACACAATGTTGCTTTGGATATGATTTCGTTTGAAATTCATAGCACAATGTCCCTTAGTTCGAAGAGCCTCGCCGCCGATGCGCGACGGGCAAATGAAAGGCAAAGACGGCATGGCAGCCCGCACCGTACTGCTGGTGGATGACGATGAAGACCTGCGCGAGACGCTGGTCGAGCAGCTTTCTCTTTACGAGGAATTTTCACTGCTGCAGGAAAACAACGCCACCAAGGCAATGGCGACCGCAAAATCGCGCCAGATCGACCTGTTGATCATGGATGTGGGCCTGCCTGACATGGACGGGCGCGAGGCGGTGAAACTGCTGCGCAAGGGCGGGTTCAAGGCGCCGATCATCATGCTGACCGGGCATGACACCGATAGCGACACCATCCTTGGCCTGGAAGCCGGCGCCAATGATTATATCACCAAGCCGTTCCGTTTTGCCGTGCTTCTGGCCCGCATCCGCGCCCAGCTCCGCCAGTACGAGCAGAGCGAGGACGCCACGTTCACCGTTGGCCCCTATATCTTCAAGCCCAGCCAAAAGCTGCTCACCACTGATGACGGCAAAAAAATCCGGCTCACGGAAAAGGAAGCAGCGATCATCCGCTACCTCTACCGCGCCGGCCAGAAGGTGGTGACGCGCGACGTGCTTCTGGAAGAGGTGTGGGGCTATAATTCCGGCGTGACCACCCATACGCTGGAAACCCACGTCTACCGTCTTCGTCAGAAGATCGAGCGCGATCCCTCCAGCGCCGAAATTCTGGTTACTGAAAACGGCGGCTACAAGATCGTTCCCTGAACGAATCTCGCAGAAGAAAGCGACCATGGCCCTTAGCGACGATATTCGTCTTCTCTCCGGCGTTCCCCTGTTCCAGGGGCTCGATGACGACCAGCTGCGGCTGGTCGCCTTCGGGGCGGAACGCCGCAGCGTCGCCAAGGGTCAGGAGCTTTTTCGCGAACAATCACCGGCCGAATGCGCCTATGTGGTAGCGCGTGGCCGGCTCGATCTCTATACGCTCGGCCGGGACGGCATTGCCGATCTCGCCCGCTCCGTCGGCCCCGGCACCATGCTGTCGGAACTGGCGCTGGTGACGATGGTAGAGCGCAAGTTCACCGCCATTGCCGCCGAAGATGGCGAAGTTCTGCGCATTCCGCGCACGCTCTTTCACCGCCTGCTGGAGGAATATCCGGCAGTTGCGCGCATTCTGGAGCAGCGGATCAGGGATAATCTGGTCGGCCTGGCAAAGGCTGCGGCGGCCATGCAGGAGCGGTTTGCGTGACGAGCACGGTTTAGATCACGCTCAACGACCCGTCACTTTCCAACACCACTGCCTGCACATTGCTCAGATCGCCATGGCCGTTCGACCGCACGGCGCTCAAAACCTCATCTTGCGTTATTCGCTGCCGATGCATCGCCTGATCGCAGAATGCCCCCTGGCGCACCAGAAGCGTCGGCTCCGAGCGGACAGCCTTTGCCGCTGCGGGAACACGCACGGAAAGAGCCGTGACCAGGTACTGTAACCCGATCAGCAATGCCAGGGCGGTCACGCCTTCGGCAAGCGCAATCGATTCCTGGAGCAGGATGGCAGACAGGGTGGAGCCGAGCGCGACTGTGACGACCAGATCGAAGGCGTTCAACTTGGCAAGCGTGCGCTTTCCCGAAATCCGCAGGAAAAGAACCAGAACCACATAGGCCAGCGTGCCCACAATCAGTGTTCGGGCGATGCCGGACCACCCCTGAAACAACATGCCAACCAGATCCATCGATACTCCCCTCGAAAGCAACTGCTGTTCGGGAACTCGACGGGAGTAGGGATGTTCCCCAGCCTCTCGGTAAAATGCGCTTTCGTCTCCGGCCGCGGAGCACTACAATAGATCCCGGTTTATGCGTTTCGATACCTCCCCGAGATGCCCATGGCACTGACCAGCAAGATTACCGATTATGATGCGCGTTGGCCCTCGATGTTCCTGTCCGAGAGGAATCGCATCGCCCCCTGCTTCAACTCTCAGCTGATCGAAATCTACCACGTCGGCAGCACAGCGGTGCCTGGCCTGGCTGCAAAGCCTGAAATCGATATCATGGTCGAAGTATCGAAGCTTCAAGACGAAATCTTGCGCGACACTCGGCTGCAGGCGCTGGGGTATGTTCGCAGAACAAATCTTTCCGACCAGCATCATTTCTATCGTCGAGACGTCGATGGCGTGCGGACCCATAAGTTGCATGTCTGCCATCGGGGTCACTCGGAGATCGGGCGGCTGCTGCGTTTCCGCGACCTCCTCAGATCTGATCCGGTTCTAAGGCAAGAATATCAACAGCTAAAGCTGGATCTGGAGGCAACAAACCGCGACGGGATGAGCGAGTATCTTGCCCGCAAAGCTCCCTTCATCAACGCACTGGTGGGGCCGCCACTGGCATGAGGCTTCGGGCAGCAGACCGGCGATTTCCCCTCACATCCGAAACGTCGCCGTCACCGGGACATGGTCCGATGGGCGGTTCCAGCCGCGGGCTTCCTTCAGCACCTCGATGTTTTCGAGCAGCGGCCCAAGCTCGGGCGAGGACCAGATGTGGTCGAGGCGGCGGCCCTTGTTGGCGGCTTCCCAGTCTTTGGCACGGTAACTCCACCAGGTGTAGAGTTTTTCGGAGGCGGGTACGTGCTGGCGCATCAGGTCCAGCCAGCCGCCTTTTTCCATCACCTCGGTCAGACCTTCGGTCTCCACAGGCGTGTGGCTGACGATCTTCAGCATCTGCTTGTGCGACCAGACATCATGCTCCAGCGGCGCGATGTTCAGGTCCCCGACGAGGATGGAGGAGACGCCAGGGCTATCTGCCTTCAGCACCTTCATTTCCTCGATGAAATCCAGCTTGTGGCCGAATTTCGGGTTGATCGCACGGTCCGGTTCGTCGCCGCCCGCGGGAACGTAGAAATTGTGCAGGCGGATGCGGCGACCGCCGCGCTCGAAAATCGCGGAGATATGGCGGGCATCGCCCACCTTGCAATAATCCTGCCGGTGATCTTCCGCGAGCGGCACCTTGGAGATGATCGCCACGCCATGATAGCCCTTCTGGCCATGCAGGACGATATGCTCGTATCCCATGGCCTGCAGCGGCTCGAGCGGAAACTCTTCCACCCGGCACTTGATCTCCTGCAGGCAGAGAATGTCGGGTTTTTCGCGCGCAAGAAACTGCTGGACGATGGGCAGGCGCAGGCGCACCGAATTGATGTTCCAGGTGGTGATGGAAAAGCGCATGAAAAAACCTCGACGTGATACGCCGAGGTTTAGGCTTTTTTGCAATGGATGGGCAAGGGCTTCAGCGCCCGAAGCCTGCCTTACAGCTTATGGACTTCGTTATAGGGGATGGTGAAAACCTTGTCGTCGAAGCGCACGCCGTTCTGCACGTTGTAGATCATCACCGACGTATCCTTGTTCTGCAGGTCGGTGATCGTCCACTGGCGCAGGTCATAGGTTTTCGGGTCGAACATCATCGTAATCGTGCTGTCGCCGAACACCGTCTTGTTGCCGAGCACGATGGTGGTGAGATCGGATTCCTGTTTCACATCGCGCACCATCTGGTTCGACAGATCGATGCGGTCGGCGAGAAGCAGGCTGAGCGGCGTCTTGGAGAGCGGATAAAGATCCCAGGTCTTCAGCTTCAGATTGCCGATCACGACATTGTTGCCATCGGCAATAACGCGGATCGGCGAGGGATCCTCGAAATTGAAGCGCAGCTTGCCGGGACGCTCGATGAAGAATTTGCCGCCGGTCTGTTCGCCGCGCGGGCCAAACTGCACGAACTCGCCCATCATCGTCTTGACCGAGGAAAAGTGGTCGGCAATCTTCTGGGCAGCATCGGACGTGGCCGAGCCTTGCGCAAAGGCAGGCACGCCCACCAGGCCACCAGCCGCCAGCGCACCAAGGCCCAGCATCATGTGGCGGCGGCTGAGGGCAGCGGAAGCGGTCATACGGGTCGTCATGGGTTCAAATCTCCTTCAGGCCAGTCATGGCGGAAAAACGCGGCGGCTTCGTGGCCTTGCCGCTACCGCTCGATGATATCGGCCTCGGTCGGTACAAGGATTTCACGCTTGCCGGCATGGTTAGCGGGGCTGATCACCCCCTCCTGCTCCATGCGCTCGATGAGTGAGGCGGCACGGTTGTAGCCGATGCCGAGCCTGCGCTGGATATAGGAGGTGGAGGCCTTTCCGTCCCGCAGAACGATCGCCACCGCCTGATCGTAGGGGTCGTCCGAGTCCGACAGGTTGCCCGTGCCGGCCGGGCCGCCACCATCGCCATCTTCGTCGTCATCGGCGGTGATCGCATCGAGATATTGCGGCGCGCCTTGCGTCTTCAGGTAAGCGACGATTTCCTCCACCTCGGTATCGGAAACGAACGGACCATGGACGCGCTGGATACGCCCGCCGCCGGCCATATAGAGCATATCGCCCATGCCGAGCAGCTGTTCGGCACCCTGCTCGCCTAAAATGGTGCGGCTGTCGATCTTCGACGTCACCTGGAAGGAAATGCGGGTCGGGAAGTTCGCCTTGATCGTGCCGGTGATGACATCGACGGACGGACGCTGGGTTGCCATGATGACATGGATGCCGGCCGCACGCGCCATCTGTGCCAGGCGCTGCACCGCGCCTTCGATATCCTTGCCGGCCACCATCATCAGGTCGGCCATCTCGTCGATGATGACGACGATATAGGGGATGGGCTTCAGGTCGAATTCTTCGGTCTCATACATGGCTTCGCCGGTCTGGCGGTCAAAGCCGGTCTGGACCGTGCGCGTCAGCACCTCGCCCTTGGCGATGGCCTGCTCGACGCGGCTGTTGAAGCCATCGATGTTGCGAACGCCGATCTTCGACATCTTCTTGTAGCGTTCCTCCATCTCGCGCACGGTCCACTTCAACGCCACGACCGCCTTCTTGGGGTCGGTGACGACGGGGGACAGGAGATGCGGAATGCCGTCATAGACGGAAAGTTCCAGCATTTTCGGATCGATCATGATGAGGCGGCACTTTTCCGGCGACAGCCGGTAAAGCAGCGACAGGATCATCGTGTTGATGGCAACCGACTTGCCGGAGCCGGTGGTGCCGGCGACCAGAAGATGCGGCATCTTTGCAAGATCGGCAATGACAGGCTCGCCGCCGATGGTCTTGCCAAGCGCCATGGCAAGTTTTGCCTTGCTGCTTTCGAAATCGGTGCTGCCGATCATTTCGCGCAGGAACACGGTTTCACGCGTCTGGTTCGGCAGTTCGATGCCGATGGCATTGCGGCCGGGAACCACAGCGACACGGGCGGCAATGGCGCTCATCGAACGGGCGATATCATCGGCCAGACCGATGACGCGCGACGACTTGATGCCCGGCGCCGGCTCCAGTTCGTAAAGCGTCACGACCGGGCCGGGGCGCACATGAATGATCTCGCCCTTCACGCCAAAGTCCTCCAGCACGCCTTCCAGCATGCGGGCGTTCTGTTCCAGCGCATCGGCAGACAGCGTGCTGTCGCGCACGGCATGGCGCGGTTCGGTCAATAGATGCACGGAGGGCAGCTGGAAGCCGCCGTCGTCGATGAACGAGGCCTGCGCTTCGCGGGCGACGCGAGCGCCGGGGCGTGGAGGTGCCGCGGCCGGCACGACGCGCCCGGCCACGCGGGCACCTGTCGGATGCGAGGGCCGTCGAGGGGAATTGAACATCGGCTCATCGTCATCATCCGGCAGGATGCCGGCGGGGCGGGCCATGTCCTCGTCCTCGTCTTCCTCGTCTTCAACCGACATCGGTGGCGGCGAGATGCGGCGGCGGGCAGCCATCAGGTCCGACATCGGGCTTTCAAGCGAAGGTTCGAGGCGGCCGGAAGGCGAAGCCTTGGCGCGCACCGGTTCGTTCAACTTGCCGAACTCGTCCTCGTTGAAGTCATAAGGTTCATCAAAGCCCGAAGCGCCATGGCGGGCGCGAGGCTTGATGTGCAGCAGACGGCGCAGGCGCGCCTGGGTGATGTACCAGGTATGGGCAAGCGCGCCGAAGGCCAGAAGGCCGGCAAAGCCACCGTCATCATCCTCGTCATCAACGTCTGCGGCCTTGCGGCGCGGGGCTGCGGGAGCCTCGTCCTCATCATCCTCGTCAAGCTCGTTGCGGCCGACAAGGCCCGCGGCAAACAACAGGAAACCGGTCGTCGGCAGGGCAAAGACGACCCCCAGAATGGTGGCGGCCATGCCTGTCGGATAGGCGCCCACGAAAAGCGCCGGAAATCTGAGGATCATATCTCCGATGACGCCGCCGATGCCATTGGGGATTGGCCAGGTTTCAGGGGCCGGAAAGCAGCCGAGAGCGGCAGAGGCGAGGACCGTACCGGCAAGCCAGGCACCAAAGCGGGCGGGGATGCGGCGCAACGTGCGTCCGGAGATCAGCGCAAGCGCCCAGGCAAGGACCGGCAGAAGTGCAGGAACGCTGGCAAGGCCCAGAAATTGCAGCATCAGGTCGGCGAAAACCGCACCCGGAAACCCGAGAATATTGCTCGGCGGACTGTCCGTCGCGTAGGAAAAGCTCGGATCGGCAACATTCCATGTGGCAAGTGATGCCACGGCGAGCGCCAGCGTGAAAAACAGCGCGAAACCGGACAGTGCCAGCACCTGCCTGACCACGAAGGCTGTCAGCGCATGGCGGGTGGAATTCTGCGCCATCGCTGTCGAAGTGCTTCTGCCCATGTTCATTCAGCCCGAACTTCCCGTTGACGCAAGAGCGCATACGCCATGCGTTGCCACCCGGCACACATTCCCTTGCAAGGGCAGATTAGACAAAGTTGGTTAACGTGGCTTTAACCAGACGCGTCGCGACTGCCGAAGCGACACACCGCACACTCCGGTCCCACCCACACGCAGCAGGACGCAGATCCACCGCCCGCCCCGGAAAGGGAGAGGCAAAGGCAGAGGCAGAGGCAGAGGCAGACGGAAACGCACGCCCACTTCGTCCAGCCACATCAACCGAAAATTCGCTGAGAGTGTGGAGGACGCCGCTTTCGAAATCGCAGCGGCATTGCCGCGAGCGATACGGCCCAAAACATCAAAAAGAGGGGTTTGCGAGAGACCGGTAAAGGACGGCCCTATCCGGCGCGCTGCACGGCCACGGTATCCTGCAGGCCAAGGGCGCGTTGCGCGCGGGCATTACGCTCGTCGGAATCGGCGAGCCTGTATCCCCTTGCAATCAGTCTTGTCGTATAGATCCGGTTGTAGACGCTGCCCCACACGCCACCAACGACGAGCCAGCCAAGAGGCAGACCGAGGGGGCCAAGGCCAAGGGCGACCAAAAAGGCGAACACGCCGCCGATCAGGCAGATACCAATGCCGATGACCACATCGCCTCTTGCAATGGCAGGCAGGCCGCCAAGGAATAAACTGGTCCCGCTGAAGCCATAAAAGCCGGTACGCGCTAAACCACTTCTTGCGTGCATCAACTGAACAGTCGTCGTCACCCGCAGTCTCCAATTCAGCAACACATCAACAATGCAGCCTCCCGAACCCTCAATACACCTGGCAACATTACAGTGCAATGTAAAAATATAGCTTCAGATCTATTATGAAATTCGAATTAAGAAACATGTATTATTACAGTTTGGCAACAAAAAGGCCCGGATTTCTCCGGGCCCCGATATTTCATTTCGGCACTGAGGCCGGAGCACCAGCCTTATGAGTGGTAGGCCGCTTCGCCGTGC
This sequence comes from Neorhizobium sp. PAMB6716, assembly GCF_058242805.1. NCBI lineage: Bacteria > Pseudomonadati > Pseudomonadota > Alphaproteobacteria > Hyphomicrobiales > Rhizobiaceae > Neorhizobium > Neorhizobium sp. PAMB6716. The sequence continues at coordinate 3,622,106 of NZ_CM177835.1, read as the reverse complement.
GAGGCCAGATCGAGACCTTCGCGTTCGGCTTCAACGGTCACACGCAGGCCGACGATGATGTCCACCAGCTTGTAGAGGATGAACGAACCAACGCCGCACCAAGCGAGCGTGACCAGAACGGCATAGACCTGCGTCATGACCTGATGCCCCATGGTGACGCCTTCGACATAACCGACGCCACCGAGCGAGGCAGAGGCGAAGACGCCCGTGGCGATCGCGCCGAACAGGCCGCCGATGCCGTGGACACCAAAGACGTCAGCGGTATCGTCATAGCCGAACTTGTTCTTCACCACGGAGACGAAGAAGTAGCAGAGCGGCGAAACGAGGAGACCCATGACAATCGCGCCCATCGGGCCGGCAATGCCGGCAGCAGGCGTGATGGCGACGAGGCCGGCGACCATGCCGGAAGCAGCGCCCAGCATGGACGCCTTGCCGCGGGTGAAGGTTTCAACGATCGACCAGGAGACGATTGCAGCCGCCGTGGCGATGAAGGTGTTGACGGTGGCAAGCATTGCGCCGCCCGAGGCTTCCAGGTTGGAACCGGCATTGAAGCCGAACCAACCGACCCACAGCATGGCCGCACCGACGAGGGTGAGGGTCATGGAGTGCGGAGCCATCATGTCCTTGCCGTAGCCGGTCCGCTTACCGAGCATGTAGGCGCCGATCAGGCCGGCAACGCCGGCATTGATGTGAACGACGGTGCCGCCGGCAAAATCAAGCGCGCCCCAGCCGAACAGCAGGCCGTTGGCATCCCAGACCATGTGAGCGATCGGGAAATAGACGAAGGTAACCCAGAGCACGCAGAAAAGGATCGCTGCCGAGAACTTGATGCGTTCGGCAAAGGCACCGACGATGAGCGCCGGCGTGATGGCGGCAAAGGTCATCTGGAACATCACGAAGATATATTCCGGGATGACGACGCCCTTGGAGAAGGTGGCAGCCGTCGTGGTCGTATCGACGCCGGCCAGGAACATCTTGGCGGTGCCGCCGAAGAAGGCATTGGTGGAGCCGCCGAAGGCGAAGGAATAACCGTAGATGACCCAGACGAGCATGACGGCAGCGCCGATGATCGTGCACTGCATCAGAACGGAGAGCATGTTCTTGGCGCGCACCAGGCCGCCGTAAAACAGGCCAAGACCTGGCATCAGCATGAACAGCACGAGGATCGTGCAGATGAACATGAAGGTGGTGTCGCCCTTTTCCGGCACCGGTGCTGCCGCGACCACAGGCGCAGCGTCCTGGGCAAAGGCGACAGCCGGCGCCAGAAGGGCGGCCATCAAGGCACCCAGGCGTCCGGAAATGGACGAAAACTTGGAAAATGACATTGCAGATGACTCCCCTGATCAGCCGTCTTAGAGCGCTTCAGTGTTGGTTTCGCCCGTACGGATGCGCACGGCCTGCTCGATGGAATAAACAAAGATCTTGCCGTCGCCGATTTGACCGGTCTTTGCGGCAGAGGCGATGGCCTCGACGGCCTTTTCGACCAGGTCAGAGGCAACCGCGATTTCGATCTTCAGTTTGGGCAGGAAGCTGACAGCATATTCCGTGCCACGATAGATTTCGGTGTGCCCCTTCTGGCGCCCGTAACCCTTGACCTCGGTCACGGTCAGGCCCTGAATGCCGACAGCCGTGAGGGCTTCGCGCACCTCATCCAGCTTGAATGGCTTGATAATGGCCATCACGATTTTCATGTGGTTTCCCATCCTTTGTTGTCTCGGCGCGGAGCCGGTTCTCCTGGCCGCTGACAGATCTGTGAACAGCGACTGCTCCTCTACATTCAATCGCCGTGCCAGATTCTGGCCACAAAGTTAAGTATCTGATTTCAAATGATTATTAATAAATTCCCCACGCCGGATGCAATTGAACGCCAAATAGGCGCTCAATTACGCAGCAAATTATTCAAAATGCTCAATAATTAAGCACTTGCCCGTTTGCGAATCAAACCTTCCTGGGCAACCGAGGCCACCAGCGTACCGGAGCGGGTATAAAGGCTGCCACGGGTCATTCCGCGGGCACCGGATGCACTCGGACTGTCCTGGGTGTAGAGCAGCCAGTCATCGAGTGCTGACGGGCGATGAAACCACATGGCGTGGTCAAGGCTTGCTGCCTGGATCGCCGGATCGAAGATTGTCGTGCCATGGGCGTAGAGCGACGTGTCGAGCAGGGTCATGTCGGAGAGATAGGCAAGGATCGCGGCCCGGTAATGCCGGTCAACCGGCACCGCGCCGGTGGCGCGCACCCACATATGCTGCTCCGGCTTCAGCTTTTCGTTGGAAACATAATGCACGAGCGAGACCGGACGGATTTCCACCGGTCGCTTGCGCCCCCAGTAACGCTTGATCATATCGGGCGCCTTGGCCAGAAACACCTTTTGGAATTCCGCCTCCGACATCAGCTCTTCCGGCTGCTTGATCGCCGGCATCTGCGCCTGATGATCGTAGCCGCTCTCTTCGATCTGCGAGGAGACGGACATGGCGAAGATGGCGCGGCCGTGCTGGATGCCGGTCACGCGACGCGTGGTGAAACTGGACCCGTCCCGCAGGCGCTCCACCTGATAGACGATCGGCACCTTGGGATCGCCCGGCAGCAGGAAATAGCCATGCAGGGAGTGGACGAAGCGGTCATCCGGTGTGGTGCGCTGCGCGGCCATCAGCGCCTGGGCAATCACCTGCCCGCCGAACACGCGCTGCCAGCCGATCTGCGGGCTTTTGCCGCGAAACAGGTTTTCTTCCAGCCGTTCCAGATCCAGCGTTTCCAGAAGCTGATCCATGGCGGAGAGGTGTTCCGGGGCCTGCGGCATTTTTAACGGTCTCCAGCGGTAGGAAGCGGTGGTGTGATGATCTATATGTCAGGCAGTGCATTCTCAAGTACGGCAGGAGCAAAGCGATGCTGGATATGCTGATCGTTGGCGGCGGATATGTCGGCCTTTCCGTGGCAGTGGCCACCAAACAGGCAGCACCGCATCTGTCCGTCGAGGTGATCGAGGCGGCGCCCGGCCATGTCTGGGAAAAGGATGAGCGGGCCTCGGCCATCATTGCGGCGGCGAGCCGCATGCTCGGCGTGCTCGGCCTGTGGGATGAAATTGCCGTCGATGCTCAAGCCATCACCCGCATGATCGTGACGGATTCGCGCACCGCCGATCCGGTGCGCCCGGTATTCCTCACCTTCGATGGCGACGTGGAGGAAGGCCAGCCGTTTGCCCATATGGTGCCCAATGTGGCGATGGTGCGGGCGCTGCGCGGCGCCTGCGAACGGCTTGGCATCCCGATCCGCCATGGCGTTTCGGCGACCGGATTTACCGCCGGCCCGCACGCGGCAACGCTCACCCTGTCGAACGGCGAAACGCTGGAAAGCCGCCTCGTCGTCGCCTGCGACGGGGTGCGCTCCAAGCTGCGCGACATGGCCGGCATCAAGACGGTGCGCTGGGACTACGACCAGTCCGGCATCGTCACCACGGTGGAACACGAGCGCCCGCATGAGGGCTGCGCGGAAGAACATTTTCTGCCCTCCGGCCCGTTTGCCATCCTGCCGCTGAAGGGCAACCGCTCCTCGCTCGTCTGGACCGAGCGCACCGCCGATGCCGACCGGCTGGTGGCCAGCGACGACCTGATCTTCGAAGAGGAGTTGCAGCGTCGCTTCGGCTACAAGCTCGGAGCGCTCCGGGTCGTGGGCAGCAAAAAGGCGTTTCCGCTGGGGCTCACCCTGTCGCGCGCCTTTGTCGCACCGCGCCTGGCGCTTGCGGGCGATGCCGCCCACGGAATCCACCCGATTTCGGGCCAAGGCCTCAACCTCGGCTTCAAGGATGTGGCAGCGCTTGCCGAAACCGTGGTCGAGGCCGATCGGCTGGGGCTCGATATCGGCGCCCTCAACATTCTTGAGCGTTATCAGGCCTGGCGGCGTTTTGACACGTTCCGCATGGGCGTCACGACGGACGTGCTGAACCGGCTGTTTTCCAACGACATTGCACCGATCCGCATTGCCCGCGATTTCGGGCTCGGCGTGGTAGAACGCCTGCCGAAACTGAAATCCTTCTTCATCGGGGAAGCGGCCGGCACGAAGGCGAAAAACAGCCCGCGCCTGCTGGAAGGCCACACGATCTGAGATCCCCCACCAAGCCTGCACAGGATCGGGGCATCAGTCCTCGATCTTGCGGGCCTCTGAGATCAGCATAATCGGAATGCCGTCACGGATCGGATAGGCGAGACGCGCCTTTTCCGAGATCAGTTCGTTGGTCTCGCGGTTCAGCGACAGCCTTGTCTTGCCAAGCGGACAGACCAGCAGTTCCAGCAGTTTCGGATCGACCTTGGCGAGCTTCTCGTCCATTAAAAAACCCTACTGGAGAACCGTGTCGCTATCGCCAAAATCGCGCGCCAGCAGGATTTCGGTGATCGCCACCAGCGTCTCGGCCCGCGTCTTCAGATCCGGCGCCTCGAGCAGTGCCTGCTTTTCCGGCGCCCCGAACGGCGACATCATCGAGAGCGAGTTGACCAGCATGCGGTTGCCGGCGCGCTCGACGCTTTCCCAGTCCGCTTCAAGCTGGTTTGCATCGAGATAGGCGCGAAAGACGCGCAGCAATTCCTCGCGGTTGACGGTCGCCTCGTCATCCTCTTCCGACAGGTCGCTCATGAAGGGCATGACATTAAACGTTCTAAAGGGATGCCCCTCGCCCACTTCCTCTGCCAGGCGCACGCGGCAGACGCCGCTCAGCGACACGACATAGCGCCCATCGCCCGTCTCGGCAAAAGACGTGATGCGACCGAGACAACCAACGGTGGCGAGCGCCGGGCGCAGGCTGTCTGCCGCCTCGCCCATGGCAGGCTGCACCATCGCAATCAGCCGATTGCTGGCTATCGCGGCATCGAACATGGCAAGGTAACGCGGCTCGAAGACATTGAGCGGCAGCTGGCCACCCGGCAGGAGCAGCGCACCTGTCAACGGAAAAACCGGCACGGTCTGCGGCAAGTCCTCACGTTTGACATATCTCGCATTGCCGACATGCATGGGCATCCTCCACCTGCGGCACTGCCGAAAGGCAGTGCAAGGTTTCATATGTGGTCTTGCAACCGGTTTCACAAGGCGCGCCAGTTGAGGCGCACGGGCTCAGACGGGCGACAGATCCGCCTCAACCGCTCCTAGAGATCACGAAAACAGGATGGACGACATGCGGCGGCGGGCGGCAATGGTTGCCGGATCCTTCGGACCCCAGGCCTCGAAGAACTGCAGCAGCTGGCGGCGGGCGCCATCATCATCGAAGGTCCGATCCTTCTTCATGATCAGCAGCAGATGTTCGGCCGCCTCGTCGCGTTTTCCCTCGACATTGCGGATCTTGGCAAGTTTTACGCGCGCTTCGTGGTGATCCGGGTTGAGCGACAGTTCGTGCTCGAGCGCCACGGGATCGCCAAGCTTGCGGGCCTCCTCGATCTGGGCAAGCTTCAGCGCCACCGCCTGCACCGGCGCCTGCGAGGAAAGCTCTTCCGGCAGCGACGCCAGCATCTGGCTGACGCGGGCCACTTCGCCGAGCGACAGCAGGCATTCCATCATGCCGGCCGCGGCCTTGGCATTTTCCGGATCGGCCTGCAGGACAGCGGCAAAGAGCTGCGCTGCGCCATCGATATCGCCGCCTTCGAACAGGCCCTGCGCTTCTTCCAGCGCCGCCTCAAGCTCGGCTGCCTGATCGGCGCCGGGAGGACCGGCAACCTTGTCGATGAACTGGCGGATCTGACTTTCGGGCACGGCGCCCATGAAGCCATCGACAGGGCGACCGTTGACGAAGGCGATGACGGCAGGGATCGACTGGATGCCGAGCTGGCCGGGAATGGAGGGATGGTCATCGATGTTGAGCTTGACGAGCTTGACCCGGCCCTGCCCTTCGTTGACGACCTTTTCAAGCGCCGGCGCAAGCTGCTTGCACGGTCCGCACCAGGGCGCCCAGAAATCCACGAGAACCGGCTGCAGGCGGGATTCTTCCAGAACGTCCTTGGTAAAGGCCGCCGTCGTCGTATCCTTGACCAAACCGCCGGCGGGTGCTGCCGCGGCAGAGGGCTGGCCGCCAAAACTCATCGTGCCGCTCATCTGGTTCCCGTAGGAGCCGCCGTAAGGATTGTTCGTGCTCATGGATATGTCTCCCGGAACTGCCTGTGCGCCTTGGTGTGCCGCTTTGCCGCTTTGCCGCTAAGATCGTATGTCAGCCGGTCACTTTCAAGACAAGCGGCTGATGGCCTGTCGCCTCAAGAAAGCGAACGAGATCGCGGCTGCCGATCGAGGTCGTCGCATCGTTGGAAAGCGGATGGCAATTGATGATATCGTGCGCCATCAGGTCTTCGTCCAGCACGAAGGTCACATTTGCGCCCGTATCGTTGATGGCGCCGAACACGGTGACGGAGCCTGGAATGACGCCGAGATATTCGAGCATTTTTTCCGGGCTGCCGAAGGAAACCCGGCTCGATGCCCCGATCAGCTTGTGAACGCTTTTCAGGTCGACCACTGCATTTTCCTCGACGGTCAGCACGAAGAACTGATCCTTCTTGTCCTTCACGAAGAGGTTCTTGGTATGCCCGCCTGGAATTGCGTCTCGCAGGCTTTCCGATTCGGCCACGGTAAACACCGGCGCATGCGATTTTGTGGTGTGCGCAATGCCGAGATCATCGAGAAAGCGGAAAAGGTCTTCGGCCGTCTTCGGCACCGGGGAAGTCGCACTGTCTGTCATGGCGTGGGTCTGCGGTCTTTCTGAAGGGGGACAAGCGGCGGCGGGTGGACGTCTTCAGCCGCCGGCTGGACTATAGGAGGCTGAGGCTTGTCCTCACAAGACGGGTGGCTGCAATTCCTGTGCGGTTCAAGCCGCCTGCTGCAAGCCTTTTGCGTCGCCGCCAAGCGGGCGCACCAAACGCATTTTTCAAAAAACAATTATAATCAGACACTTAGACGTAAAATTCAAAAATTTTGCGTTTCCCGTCATTTCCCTGTTGCATTCAAAAATCACTTGGGCCATATAGCCCCCGTCGCCGCAAGCGAGCGACACGCCGGCCCAGCGAACTACCCCGGGTCGAGCGGTTGATGAGCGGGCGTAGCTCAGGGGTAGAGCACAACCTTGCCAAGGTTGGGGTCGAGGGTTCGAATCCCTTCGCCCGCTCCAATTTTCTTTCACAGGAAAATTGATGATCAGATCGAGGATATATCCTCGCTCTTCGACCGCAGGTCGTTTCAAAAAATCCCAAAACATTTCTTCCGGTCGCGGATGCGTTTTGGCATCCGCGTTCCGGACAAGATATCAGGAAGACATCGAGATCAGGCACTCGCCCTGGGCATCGGTCCGACATAACGCGACTGCGGGCGAATCAACCGGCCGGTCTGCTCCTGTTCCAGCACATGCGCCGTCCAGCCCGCCATGCGGCCGGCGGCAAAGACATTGGTAAAGCTGTCGCGCGGAAAACCGACCGCCTCCAGAACGAGCGCTGTATAAAACTCGACATTGGTCTGCAGCGGCCGCAACGGCTTTTTCTCCTGCAGCAGGGCAAGCGCTGCCGCCTCCACCTGTTCGGCAAAACGAATACGGCCATTGCCATCCTTTAAGCTGGAAACGGCCCCCTTCAGCACATCGGCCCGCGGATCACGCACCCGGTAGATGCGGTGACCAAAGCCCATCAGCCGATCGCCGCGTGCCAAGGCGTCCGCAAGCCAGTCTTCGATGCGGGAGGCGTCGCCGATCTCATCCAGCATATCGAGAACCGGCCCCGGCGCGCCGCCATGCAGCGGGCCTTTCAAGGCACACAGCGCCCCGACCACAGACGAAAAAAGCCCCGCCTTGGTGGAGGCGATGACGCGCGCGGTAAAGGTGGAGGCGTTCAGGCCATGATCGGCAACCGTCACCAGATAGGTATCGAGCGCTTTCACCTTATCCGGCTCGGCCGGCGCGCCCTTGAGCATGCGCAGGAAATCTTCCGCCTGGGAAAGCGTCGCATCCGGCTCCACCGGCGGCAGACCCTGCCCTACGCGCGCGATAGCCGCGGCAAAGACCGGAACGGCAGCAACAGCCAGAACCGGATGCGGCATGGCTTCGGCATCGGGCAGCGCAGAGAGAAAAAGCCGCAGCGCCTCCACCGGCGAAAGGCCGGAGATCGCCGGCAGCAAAGGCTGCATCAGGGCAAAGGCGCGGCCGCGCGCAGCACCGAGCGCGCTTTTGATATCCGCCGCGCTCCAGATCTCCGGCGTCAGATCCCGCCACAGCAGCTCAAGCGCTGCCTCGAATGTCCAGTCGGCCATCTCCTGCAGATGATAACCGCGCAGGATCAATTCGCCGGCGGCACCATCCACATGGCTGAGGCGGGTTTCAGCGGCAATCACATCATCAAGACCGGGTGCCGAAGATGCGGCGGCGAGAACAGGAGTGCTGGGGTGGCTCATGGCATTTCCTCTTTGTCGGATTGTTATTGTCGATTTCCGCTTGAGGATGTTGCAGTGCATATATATCGTCAATCTTGATTCATCCAATCAATGTGAACCTTGCCGATGAGCCTGCGCGAAAAATTCATCACCGCCGAAGCGGCCGCTGCCGAACTCGAGATCAGCCGGCCAACGCTTTACGCCTATGTCAGCCGTGGCCTGATCCAGACAAGCGGCACGGGAGACGATCCGCGCCGCAGGCTTTACAGCGTGCATGACGTGGACGAGCTGAAGAAGCGCAAGGCGGTTGGCCGGCGTCCGCGCGAGGTGGCGGCGACGACGCTCGACTGGGGGCTGCCGGTTCTGTCGTCGGCCATCACGCTGATCGAGAATGGCGGGCTTTATTATCGCGGCCGAAATGCGCTTCATCTGGCCGACACCGGGAGCCTGGAAGAGGTTGCCCGCCTGCTCTGGGACTGCGGCGAACACGACCCGTTTTCCGAAGCAAAAGCCGCCCCCGAGACCTTCGACGCCGAGCTTCTGGCAAAGACAGGGCGCCTACCCCTGACGGAGCGCTGCCAGTCACTTCTGCCTTTCGTTGCCGTCGGGCGGGCAACGGCCTGGAAGCGCAATCCCGCACGGCTCTGGCCGGGCGCCTGCGCGCTGCTGCGCACCGTGGCCGGCGCCTCTGTCAGCCGGCAGCCGGACAGCCGCCCGATCGACGCATTTCTGGCCGATGCTTGGGGGCTGGATGACAAGGGCCGCGGTATCGTGCGGCGCGCGCTCGTTCTGCTTGCCGATCACGAACTGAACGCATCGGCCTTTGCCGTGCGCGTCGTTGCCTCCACCGGCGCGTCGCTCGGCGCCTGCCTCAATGCCGGCCTTTCGGCGCTGAGCGGCCCGATGCATGGCGGCACAACAAGCCTTGTGGAACTGCTGTTTGACGAGGTGGAGCGTGTCGGTGATGCCGCCACCGTGATTGAGAGCCGCTTGCGGCGCGGCGACAGCGTGCCAGGCTTTGACCATCCGCTTTATCCGGACGGCGATCCGCGTGCGCGCGGCCTGCTTCCCCACCTGCCGGAAAATGCCCCACAGGCAGACCTGATGGCAGTGATGAGCGACATGGACGGCAAGCTGCCGAACTGCGACTTCGCCCTGGTTGCCGTGCGCCGTGCCCTTGGCCTGCCGCAAGGATCGGCGCTGGCGCTGTTTGCCATCGGCCGCACCGCCGGCTGGATTGCCCATGCGCTGGAGCAGGTGCTGGACGACAAGCTGATCCGGCCGCGCGCGCGCTATACGGGACCGGCCATCGGCTGAACCGGCAGCCTCCTGTTCAAAAAAAATCGTACCGCCGGGGAATAAATCGCAAGGCGCCTCCGTATACTGGGGCATGAGCGACAAGAGACACCCATTCGATGTCCTGAACCAGCTGGCAACGCTTCGCCGCTATGCGCGCTCGCTCGTGCGCAATCCCGACGATGCCGAGGATCTGGTGCATGATGCGCTGGTCAAGGCCTATGAGCGCAAGGCAACGTTCCGCGAGAGTGGAAACCTGCGCAACTGGCTGCTGTCGATCGTCCACAACACCCATATCGACCGCATCCGCGCCCGCCGCTCCAGCGACACCCGCCACAAGGCAGCCGCCGATGTGTCGGAGACCGTGCATCACGCCGATCCGGACCAGTCGATCCGGCTGAAGCAGTTGCGTGAGGCGTTCTTTGCGCTCTCGCCGGAACAGCGCGATGCGCTGCATCTGGTGGCGATCGAAGGGCTTTCCTATCAGGACGCCGCAGACGCCCTTGGCATTCCCGTGGGAACGCTGATGTCACGCGTCTCCCGTGCGCGCGCAGCTCTTCGCGCCTTCGAGGAAAACGGCCGCCGTCCGGCAGACGGCACCAACCATCTCAAACTCATTGAAGGGGGACGCGATGAAACCCGTTGACCCGGTCCAGTCCGCCGATGTGGAAGCCTATGTGGACGACCAGCTGGATGCCGGCCGTCGCATCGAGGTGGAAGCCTATCTGTCCGAAAACCCTGACATCGCCGCGCGTGTGATGGCCGATCTCGCCATCAAGGGCGAGTTGCGTCTGGCACTTGCCGAAGGCCATCGCCACAGCCGGCCGGAAACCCGCGAGGCGGCGCGCCGTCTGCAGGGTGCCCTGTCGCGCGGTCGCATTTTTCATTCCCTCCAGCGGCTTGCTGCCACTGTGACACTGGTTGCTGCCGGCTGGGGCCTCAGCAGCCATTTCGGCCCCTTCACCGTGTCGGAAGTGGTGGCCTCGGTACCGCCGCCGGCCTTCGTGGAGGAAGCCATCCGGGCGCATGGCACGTCTGCGCTGCGCCACACCATGCGCTCGCAGCCGGAAGCCCCGCGTTACGACCCGACAGAAATCCGCTCGGCAACCGCCATCGTCATGCCCGAGATACCCAAGGGCTGGCAGGTGGAAGACGTGCAGATCTTTCCTTCCGCCTTCGGACCGAGCGTGGAAATGGCACTGACCGACACCGATAAAACGCGTCTGTCGCTGTTTGCCGTCCGGCCCGGCAGTTTTGCCGTGCAGCAGGTTTCCGAACTGACGCAGGATGCCGTCAAGGCCTCCTACTGGCAGATCGGCGATGTCGCCTATGCCCTGGTGGCGCATGGCGAAAATGCCGCCAACCTTCGCCGCGAGGCGGAAAGCCTTGCGAAATCCCTTTATTGATCAACCCAAAGGAGACCCCGATGAACCCCCGTTTCGGATATAATCCGGCCGTCCAATCCCAGGCCGTCTTCGATGAGGCGCTGCGCAAGCACATGCTGCGCGTCTACAATTACATGGGCCTTGGCCTCGTCATCACCGGCATTGTCGCTTTCGTCGTGTCTTCGACGCCGGCGCTTTATGTGCCGATCTTCTCGAGCCCGCTCAAATGGGTGGTGATGCTTGCCCCGCTCGCCTTCGTGTTCTTCTTCTCGTTCAAGATCCAGACCATGTCGGCCTCCACGGCACAGATGACCTTCTGGGCCTTCTGCGCCGTCATGGGCCTGTCGCTTGCCTCGGTATTCCTCGTCTTCACCGGCGCCAGCATCGCCCGCACCTTCTTCATCACGGCCACCATGTTCGGCGCCACCAGCCTTTATGGCTACGTGACGAAGCGTGACCTGTCGAAGTTCGGCTCGTTCCTGATGATGGGCCTGATCGGCGTGGTGATCGCGTCTGTGGTCAACATCTTCCTCGGCTCCAGCGCGCTGCAGTTTGCCATCTCGCTCATCGGCATCGTCGTGTTCATCGGCCTCACCGCCTGGGACACGCAGAACATCAAGGAGCAGTATGCGGAGAACTTTGACCAGGAGAGCCAGCAGAAACTTGCCGTGTTTGGCGCGCTGTCGCTTTATCTCAACTTCGTCAACATCTTCCAGCTGCTGCTGAGCCTCACCGGCCAGCGCGAAGAATAAGCCTTTCGGGCTTTCCGCCCGGTTTCACGTGGCTTTAAGCTGCTTGCGTAACGAAATGGCCATGTTCTTGTGGCATGGCCATTTCCATGACAATCTCGCTTCCGAAACTTCCCGTCCTCCAGTGCCTGTCGAGCGTGTGATGGCCCTTCCCCAAGACCCACCACATGACGCGCAGGATAACCCAGGCGCTGATCATGGACATGGCGCAGAACCGCCAAGCTTTTCCACCATTTTGAAAACCATGGCCGATGACGAGAGACGCGAGCGTGTGTCCGTCGCCGACCTTCTGTCACTGATGCAGGACCGTGCCTTCGGAGCACTGATCTTCATCTTTGCCATGCCGAACACCATTCCAACGCCACCCGGCACGTCCGCCATCCTCGGCATTCCCCTGGTTTTCCTTGCCGCCCAGATGGCACTTGGAAAAGCGCCATGGCTGCCGAAATTCATCGCCAGCCGCTCGATGCTGCGCACCGACTTTGCCGGCATGGTCGACAAGGCAAGCCCGTGGATCGCCAAGGCCGAGCGTATGCTGAAGCCGCGCTGGCGAAGCCTTTCCTCGCCGGGTGCCGAACGGGTCATCGGCTGCTTCGGCCTCATCCTTGCCGTGGTGCTGGCGCTTCCCATTCCGCTTGGCAACATGCTGCCGGCCGTGGCGCTCTGCATGATGGCCTTCGGGATTCTCGAAAAGGACGGCGTGTGGATTGCGAGCGGCGCCATCCTTGGCGTCGTCTCGCTGTTCCTGGTGGCCGGCGTCATCTACGCCATCATCAAGAGTGCCTTCTTCCTGATTGCAGCCGTCTTTGCCTGACCTTAGAGGCTAAAGCCCACGAGCCGCTCTTCCAGCCGGCCGATGGTGGCGGCATCTGCATTGGCAAAGGCAAAGCGCAGGTAATTTTCCTGGGCGGCGCCAAAATATCCGCCGGGAATGCAGGAGACGCCAACCTGCCGCGCCAGGGCCTCGGCAACCTGCGCCGACGGCACACCGGAAAACGGATGTTTCACGAAAGCGAAATAGGCACCGACGGCGGCAAGCCGCCAGGCTGGAAGCTTTGCCATCACCGCCCTCAGGGCATCGGCACGGCGCAAGATCTCCAGCCGGTTTTCCTCGCGCCAGTCGGCAAGCAGCGGCAGGGCATCGGCGACCGCGGCCTGGGCCGCGCGCGGCGCACAGATCTGCAGGTTGTCCATGATCTTGGCCACCTGAGCAATAAAGACGGGACTGGCCGTGATGGCGCCAAGACGGTGGCCGGGAATGCAAAAGCTCTTTGAAAAACTGTAGAGCGAGACGAACCCGTCCTGCCAGCCCTCTTCGGCAAAAAGCCCGTGCGGCGCAAGACCGGCGACCGGCAGGAAATCGCGGTAGGTTTCATCGAGGATCAGCCAGACACCACGGCTGCGGCAAAGCGCAAATATCGCCTTGAGGAGGGCCGGCGGATAGACGGCGCCTGTGGGGTTGTTGGGCGAGACCAGCGCCAGCGCCTTGACGCCCGGCTGAAGCTCAGCCTCGATCGCAGCAATCTGCGGCAGGAACCCGTCTTCAGCCCGGCAGGCCACGAAACGGCTGCGAATGCCGAGCATAGCAAGCGTCGTCTCGTGGTTGAAGTAATAGGGCTCGGTCATCAGCACCGTGTCGCCGGCGCCCGCAATCGCCATGACCGCGCAGAGAAAGGCCTGATTGCAGCCGGATGTGACATGAACATTGCTGGCCGCAATGCCGGCTCCATAAACCTCTGCCGAATGGACGGCATAAGCGTCGCGCAGCCCGGCATCCCCCTCGATCGGGCCATAGCCCGTATAGGCAAGCGAGGAGGCGGTCTGCCCGAGAAGCTCCAGCATTTTGGGATGCGCCGGATAACCGGGCACTGCCTGCGACAGGTCGATCAGCGGTCCCCGCGAACCGTCATAGGCACGGGCCCACGCCTGCACGGAGGGCACCGGCGGCGGCTGGATGGATTTCACAAGCGGATTGAATGCGGGCAGGGACATGGAGCGGTAGCCTTATCGTGAACTTGCCGGAATAACGGTGGTCGAGGAACGAATGTCAATTGATTTTGCGGCTCAATTTCGAAGATAATGCCAAAATCGAAGGCAGACAGAAGCGGCGCTTAATTCTTGCGCAGGCTTTCCGGCAATGGATGCCGGCAGTGGATGCCGGCAATTGATGAAAGAGACAGACCATGACTTGGACCCCGGACAAACTGGACGCCCTGCGCGCCAAATACGCAGAAAGCGAAAGCGGCGAGATCTTTGATTCGGCCTTTGCCAAGGTGGGCGAGAAGATCTTTCGCAATGGCACGCGTGCCGCCCCTTATGCGGGCGTGCCGACGTTCCTGTCGGCCCCCTACCAGCCGGTCGAGGCAGACAATCCGGATTTTGGCGATCTGCAGGTGGCAATCACCGGCGTGCCGATGGATCTTGGCGTGACCAACCGGCCGGGCTCCCGTTTCGGACCGCGCGCGCTGCGCACCATCGACCGCATCGGTCCTTACAACCACGTGCTCGGCTGCGCACCGGTGTTTGACCTCAAGGTTGCCGATATCGGCGATGTGCCGTTTCGCAGCCGCTACCGGCTGGAAATGAGCCATGACGACATCGAAAAGCGCTTTGGCCAGATCGTTGAGGCGGGTGTCCTTCCGCTGGCCGTCGGCGGCGATCATTCGATCACCCATCCGATCTTGAAGGCGGTGGGCAAGAGCCGGCCGGTCGGCCTGATCCATATCGACGCCCATTGCGACACCAGCGGCGCCTTCGACCAGACGAAATTCCACCATGGCGGCCCGTTCCGCAACGCGGTTCTGGATGGCGTTCTCGACCCGACGCGCACGATCCAGATCGGCATTCGCGGCTCTGCCGAATATCTCTGGGAGTTTTCCTATGAGAGCGGCATGACGGTGATCCACGCCGAGGAGGTGACCGGTCTCGGCATGCCCGCCATCATCGAGAAGGCAAAGGCGATCGTCGGCGATGGCCCGACCTATCTGTCCTTCGACATCGACAGCCTCGACCCGTCGTTTGCGCCGGGAACCGGCACACCGGAAGTGGGCGGCCTGACGACCCGCGAGGTGCTGGAACTGATCCGCGGCCTCAAAGGCATCAATCTCGTCGGTGCCGACGTGGTGGAAGTGGCGCCGCAATATGATGCGACTGCCAATACGGCTCATGCCGGTGCGCAGGTTCTGTTTGAGCTTTTGAGCCTGATGGTGTTCAGCCCGGCGCTGTCAAAGGCCTGAGCCGCGGTATTCCACCACCGCCCTTTTTTGAAAGGGCGGTGGTGACACCATCAGCTCTTGGAAAACACGTAGTCGGTTTCCTGGCGAAGCAGTTCGCCCGGACGCAGCACGGCGTTCGGGAAACCCTGGTGGTTGATGGCATCCGGCCAGATCTGCGTTTCCAGGCAGAGGCCCCCATAGGGCTGGTAAGGCTTGCCGGAGAGGCCCGGCACCGAGGGCACCAGCTTGAAGGCGCAATAAAGCTGCACGCCGGGTTCGGTGGTGCGCACTTCGAGCGACACACCGGAATTGACGCTGCGCACCAGCGCCACGGAGCGCTTTTCCACCCGCTCGCTGGACAGGCAATAATTGTGGTCGAAATCCACCTGTGCGCCATCGGCACCGGTGCGGGCAAGCGGCCCGAGCTGGCGCAGGTCCATCGCAGTTTCCTCGACCGGCACCAGAACGCCGGTCGGCACCTGCTGCTCGTCAAGCTCCAGATAATGGTCGGCGGCAATCATGATGTCATGGCCGAGAATATCTTCGCGGCCATCGAGGTTGAAATAGGTGTGCTGGCAGAGATTGGCAAGCGTCGGGGCGTCCGTCGCCGTCTCGTAGATAACGCTCAGAACACCCTCGTCCTTCAGCTCATAGGTGGCGGTCACGGTGCAGTTGCCGGGATAACCGCCGCGACCATCGGGATCGGTGACCTGCAGGATAACCTTGTTTTCTGCGTGCGCCACAATCGTCCAGTTGGTCTTGCCAAGGCCATCGCTGCCGCCATGCAGATGGGTGGTGCCCTGCTGGTTCAGGTCCAGCTGGTACTCCTTGCCATCCAGCGTGAAGTGGCCATGGCCGATGCGGTTTGCCACACGCCCGGGCGTTGCGCCAAAATAGGAGGAATGCAGCGGATAATCGGCAAAATTGTCAAAGCCCAGCACCAGCGGTTCTGCATGGCCATCAAGGCGCAGATCCTGGATGACGGCGCCCCAGGTCATCACATGGGCCGTCAGCCCGCCGCCGGAAATCTTGACCCGGTAGACGGTTTCGCCCTTGGGGGTGGTGCCGAAGATTTCGCCCTGTGTCGTCATGGTATCCGTCCTGCTCCTCATTCTCGTGCGGGCGCAAACTGCGCCATTTCCGGCAGCTTCGCAATGCTCGAAATACCTTAGCGCGACAGCAGGCGCGTTGCCTGCTCCAGCCCTTGCAGGGTGAGCGGAAACATGCGGTTTTCCAGAATGGAGCGCATCATCACAAGCGACTGGACATGCTCCCAATGGGCCTCCGGCACCGGATTGATCCAGGCGACATGGGCAAAATGGTCGGTCAGCCGGCGCATCCAGACGGAACCCGGCTCCTTGTTCCAGTGCTCGACAGAGCCGCCCGTATGGCTGATCTCATAGGGGCTCATGGTGGCATCGCCGACGAAGATCACCTTGTAGTCAGGGCCATAGCTGCGCAGGACATCCTCGACGGGCAGGCGCTCTGCGCGACGGCGGTTGTCGCGCCACACGCTTTCGTAAAGGCAATTGTGGAAATAGAAATGCTCGAGATGGCGAAACTCGGCACGGGCGGCAGAAAACAGCTCCTCGACCACCCGCACATGATCGTCCATCGACCCGCCGACATCGAAGAACATCAGGAGCTTGACGGCATTGCGCCGCTCCGGCCGGGTCTTGACGTCGAGATAGCCGTGTTCGGCGGTGGAGCGGATGGTGCTCGCCAGATCCAGCTCCTCGTCGGCGCCTTCGCGCACCCAGCGACGCAGGCGTTTCAACGCCACCTTGATGTTGCGCGTGCCGATCTCGCGGGCATCGTCGAAATCGCGAAATTCTCTGGCGTCCCAGACCTTCACCGCCTTACGGTGGCGCGAGGTTTCCTGCCCGATCCGCACGCCTTCCGGGTTATAGCCATAGGCGCCGAAGGGTGAGGTGCCGGCCGTGCCGATCCATTTGGAGCCGCCCTGATGGCGGCCCTCCTGTTCTTCCAGACGCTTTTTTAGCGTGTTCATCAGAGCATCAAAGCCGCCGAGCGCCTCGACCAGCGCCTTTTCCTCCGCCGTCAGGTGTTTCTCAGCAAGCTTGCGCAGCCAGTCTTCCGGCAGGTGTTCAGCCTTCACCGCATCCGGGCCGGACACAGCCTCGACACCCTTGAAATGGGTTGAAAACACCTGATCAAAGCGATCGATATAACGCTCATCTTTCACCAGCGTGGCGCGGGCGAGATAATAGAAGGCCTCGACATCGAACTCGGCAAGCCCCGCCTGCATTCCTTCCAGAAGCGCCAGGAACTCCCGAAGCGTCACGGGAATCCTTGCCTGCTTCAGCGCCAGAAAGAAGGGAATGAACACCGCGGGTCTCCGCCCTATCGCTTGCCGATATTCTCCAGATCATAAGGCGTGGTCTGGTACATCTCGTTGATCCAGTTGCCGAACAACAGGTGGGCATGGCTGCGCCAGCGGTTGAGCGGCGTCAGCGCCACATCGTTATGCGGAAAATAGTTATAGGGCATTTTGATCGGAACGCCGGCATTCACATCGCGAAAATACTCTTCTGCCAGCGAGGTGGAATCATATTCGACATGGTTGAACATGTAGAGCCGGTTGCCCTTTTTCTCATGCACCAGGCAGACGCCCATCTCGTCGGATTCCATCAGCAGTTCCAGCCCCGGCACGGTCTGGATGTCGGCGCGGCGCACTTCCGTCCAGCGCGACACCGGCACCTGGAAATCATCGGAAAAGCCGCTCAAATAAACGGAAGACGGCGAAAGATTGCGGTGGCGGTACACGCCAAACGCCTTTTCCTTCAGCTCGTGTTTGGGCACGCCATGGAAATGATAGATCGCGGCCATCGCACCCCAGCAGACATTCAGCGTCGAATGAACATTCGTTTCCGTCCAGTCGAAGATCTGGCGCATCTCGTCCCAATAGGTCACCTGCTCATACGGCAGCATTTCCACCGGCGCGCCGGTGATGATGAACCCGTCAAACTTGCGGTCCTTCACCTCGTCCCAGGTCTGGTAGAAGGAAAGGAGGTGTTCTTCCGAGGTGTTTTTCGCCTTATGGCCACCCACACGCACCAGTGAAAACTCCACCTGCAGCGGCGAGGCGCCGACAAGGCGGGCCATCTGCACTTCGGTGCGGATCTTGTTCGGCATGAGGTTCAACAGACCGATCTGCAGCGGGCGGATATCCTGACGCACCGCGGCCGTCTCGGTCATCACCCGCACACCTTCGTGCGTCAGTGCTTCGAAAGCGGGCAGCGTATCGGGGATCTTGATCGGCATGGTCTTCACTCGTCCAAAACAAAAAAACCGGCGGCGAAAATCGCAACCGGTCCGGGGGAAGTCTTTGAACGCTTCTCACGGCCCTTTAGCGACTTATTTAACGTGGCTGCAAGCCGGCCGGCCAAATCACCACGAGAGGCACTTTAAATAGGCGTTTCTTCTCTGCCCGTCAATCAGCGGGGAATTTCATGCTTTCTAACGTCCTACCGCTCCCGCCGCGCCATGAAGGCCATGCGCTCGAAAAGATGGACGTCCTGCTCGTTCTTCAACAGCGCACCATGCAGTCTGGGCAATGCCGTCTTCACATCGGCACCGAGATCCTCGGCATCGATATCGTCGGAGACGAGAAGCCGTATCCAGTCGAGTGCCTCCGATGTCGACGGCTTTTTCTTCAGGCCCGGCATTTCGCGGATTTCATAGAAACGGGTGAGCGCTGCGCGCAGCAGCGACGGTTTGATACCGGGATAATGCACCTCAACGATGCGAGCGAGCGTATCGGCATCGGGAAAGCGGATATAGTGGAAGAAACAGCGGCGCAAAAACGCATCCGGCAGTTCCTTCTCGTTGTTGGAGGTGATGATGACGATGGGGCGAACCTCTGCTTTCACCGTCTCGCCGGTCTCGTAGACATGAAACTCCATGCGGTCGAGTTCCTGCAGAAGATCGTTTGGAAACTCGATATCGGCCTTGTCGATCTCGTCGATCAGCAGCACCTGCTTTTCGCCGGCGGCAAAAGCCTGCCACAGTTTTCCGCGCCGGATATAATGGGCGATGTCGTTGACGCGGGGATCGCCAAGCTGGCTGTCGCGCAGGCGCGAGACGGCGTCATATTCGTAAAGCCCCTGCTGGGCGCGTGTGGTGGATTTTACGTTCCATTCGATGATCGGCAGGCCAAGCGAAAGCGCGATCTGGCGGGCAAGTTCCGTCTTGCCGGTGCCGGGTTCGCCCTTCACCAGAAGCGGGCGCTCCAGCCGGATGGCAGCATTGACGGCGACCATCAGGTCCTTGTCGGCGATATAGTCGTCGGTTCCGGTAAACTGCATGGACCTCATTCCCGGTTCGGCCAGCCTTTAGCGGCCAAGGTCGGCTTTGGCGCCAAGAGGTAAAGAGCGGGCGCCGCCTTCGCAAGAAAGAAAGGCCAAAGATCGCGATCGCCGTTTAAAAAATGTGCTTGTGTTCAGCCACAGTTCTGACACGCTAACAGGCGCAAAGTTTTGATGCTTCGCCTTTCCGACCGAGACAGGAGAGGCGACCGGCAAAGACAGCATTTTATATCTTCTGCTTCCCGACCGGGCTTGCCTGGTCACCCGACCGCCCCGATGCCGTGGCCCGTTTCAAAAGGCCTCCCACCCCGGGACGAGCGTTCTTGCATGATCTGTTTTCATCCGCATCACCACCGCCGCAGCGCATGAGCCTGCGCAACAAGGAAGCATCCCATGGCCAAAGGTCAGGTCCGTTCGAACCGCGAAGTCAGAAAGCCGAAGAAGGACAAGGAAAAGCCTTCGGCAGCGCCGACATCCACCTTCACCACACAGTTGAAGGGTGCGGCTGCCGCAAGCCCGAAGAAGCGTTGACACTGGGCGGCGGCGGGCCAGCGCATCGAGCGTGCCCGCCCCGCACGCCAAGCCTTGGTGGACGCACGCCTGCCCCCGCCCTCTTGGCCCCAAGACCGCAAAACCCCATCGCCTTGCCTCCCGCCTTCAGCCCTTAAAGGACGCGCGCGCAGATGACGTGGCGGCGGTCCGTGCATCATAGGGCTTTTGCTTTTGGCGGAAGATGCGCTAAGGGCATGACCCATGAGCCCATCCACCTTTACCCTTCTGCTTGGCGGCAGCCTGACCGCGACGGAGCGTTTAAGCGCGCTGATCGCCGGCAGCCGCGTGATTGCCGCCGATAGCGGCATGCGCCATGCAAAATCGCTGAACCTCACGCCGGAGCTTTGGGTGGGCGATTTTGATTCCGCCGATGCCGCGCTGCGGGAAAGCTATCGCCAGGTGGAGCGCCATTCCTATCCCGCGACCAAGGCTGCAACCGATGGCGAAATTGCCGTTGCCGAAGCTTTGGCGCGCGGTGCTGAGCGACTAATTCTCGTCGGCGCCCTTGGCGGCGAACGCTCCGACCATGCGTTGCAACATACCCTGCACGGTCTGTCTCTTGCCGAAGCCGGGCTGGAGGTGATGCTGACCTCCGGCGAGGAAGAAGCCTATCCACTGATCAGCGGTGACCAGATGGAACTGGAACTGCCCAGGGGCTCGCTGTTTTCCGTGCTCGGCTTCAGCGACCTCGAGGGACTGACCCTTTCCAACGTCCGTTACCCGCTCACCGATTTTTCCCTGACATTCGGCTCGTCGCGCACCATATCCAATGTTGCGCAGGGCCCGATCTCGATCTCGCTCGGACAAGGGCGCGCGCTGCTGATGGCCCGCCCCTATGACCTGACCGGAGCCTAAGGAACCAGATGGCACCCCCGATTCTCAAGCTCGACGACATTTATCTGAGTTTTGGCGGCGCGCCGCTGCTCAATGGCGCCAATTTTCAGGTGGAACCGGGCGACCGCATCTGCCTTGTCGGGCGCAACGGCTCGGGCAAGTCGACGCTGATGAAGATTGCCGCAGGCCTTGTCGAGGCGCAATCCGGCGAGGTTTTTCGCCATCCGTCCTCGACCATCCGCTATCTTGAACAGGCGCCGGATTTCGGCAGCCACACCACCGTTCAAGCCTATGCCGAAGCGGGGCTTGGCCCCGGTGACGATCCCTACCGGGTGACCTATCTTCTCGAGCATCTTGGCCTTTCCGGCCAGGAGGATCCCGCGCGGCTCTCCGGTGGCGAAGCCCGCCGCGCAGCCCTTGCGCGCGTGATGGCGCCGGAGCCGGATATCCTGATGCTGGACGAGCCGACCAACCATCTCGATCTTCCCACCATCGAATGGCTGGAAGGCGAGTTGCAGAAAACGCGAAGCGCGCTTGTGGTGATCTCGCATGACCGACGTTTTCTCGAAAAGGTCTCCACCGCCACCGTCTGGCTCGATCGCGGCCTGTCGCGGCGCCTTGCGCGCGGTTTTGCCTTCTTTGAAGAATGGCGCGACAAGGTGCTGGAAGAGGAAGAGCTTGAGCAGCACAAGCTCGGCAAGCAGATCGAGCGCGAGGAACACTGGCTGCGTTATGGCGTGACGGCAAGGCGCAAGCGCAACATGCGCCGCCTCGGCAACCTGCAGAGCCTGCGCGCCGATTACCGTGGCCACAAGGGGCCGCAGGGCAGTATTCAGGCATCGGCCACCGAGGGCAAAGAAAGCGGCAAGCTGGTCATCGAGGCCGAAGGTATTACCAAGCGTTATGGCGACCGACAGATCGTGGCGCCGTTTTCGATCCGCGTCCATCGCGGCGACCGGATCGGCCTTGTCGGCCCCAATGGTGCTGGCAAGACGACGCTTCTGAAGATGCTGACCGGCCAACTGGAGCAGGATGAGGGCACGATCAAGCTCGGCACCAATCTGGAGATTGCAACGCTCGACCAGAAGCGCGAGGACCTGAACCTCGAGGATACGCTCAGCCACTACCTCACCGACGGGCGCGGCGAGAGCCTGCTGGTGAACGGCGAACAGCGCCACGTGGCCGGCTACATGAAGGATTTCCTGTTCCAGCCGGAGCAGATGCGCACGCCGATCAAGAACCTCTCCGGCGGCGAGCGCGCGCGCCTGATGCTGGCCCGCATGATGGCAAAGCCCTCGAACCTTCTGATCCTCGACGAACCCACCAACGACCTCGATATCGAGACGCTGGATCTCCTGCAGGAAATCGTTGCCGGCTATAACGGCACCGTCATTCTTGTGAGCCATGACCGTGACTTCCTCGACCGCACGGTCACCTCCACCATCGCGCCCGCAACGCCCGAGGCGCCGGATGGACGCTGGATCGAATATGCCGGCGGCTATACGGACATGATGGCGCAGCGCAAGGGCGTGCTGGACGAGAAGCGCCGGGCGGAAAAGGCCCGCACGGAAGCAGCCGGTCCTTCGCAAACCTCGACGGATGCGCCGAAGAACAAGGCAAAACTGTCCTTCAAGCAGAAATTCGCGCTGGAAAACCTGCCCAAGGAAATGGCGAAGATCGAAACCGATATTGCCGCCCGCGAAAAGACCATGGCCGACCCGAACCTGTTTTCCAAGGACGCCGCCGCCTTCAACCGCATCGCCGCGGAATTGGAGAAGCTGCGGGAAAGGCTTGCGAAAATGGAAGAGGAATGGCTGGAACTTGAAATGCTGCGCGAGGAGCTTGAAGGCTGAGCTTAATCTATTCTTAAGTTTAACAAAGTCTTAGCGCCAAGAAATATCGTCAGATCCCGGAACAATTCCCAAAACGGCACGTTCGATCGATCACAAGGCTTTCATGACTGTTCGAGAGCCCTGCGTACCGATCAACAAAGGGAAATCCCATGTCGGCATCTGTAGTGCGTCGTCGGCTGGCAAATGCAGCCATGAAACAAAGAGTATTGATCGTCGAGGACGAGTTTCTGATTGCCCTCGACATGGCAGATACAATCGAAGGCATGGGGCTGACCGTCAGCGGATTTGCAAGCGGGCGCGCTCATGCCCTTGCCCATGCACCCTATATCGATATCGCGCTCGTCGACGTCAATTTGTCGGATGGCGCGACCGGTCCGTCCATCGGCCGTGAGCTGTCGGAGCGCTACGGAGTGACCGTGATCTTCATGACGGCCAATCCCGAGCAGTTGCGGTGCGACATCGGCCGCGCGCTTGGTGTGCTGACCAAACCCGTCATGCCACATGTGGTCGAGCAATCGGTGGATTATGCCATCGCCAACCGCCTTGGTGGCATTGCAGCGGTGCCGCGCGAGTTGCAGGTGTTTCCGCAGGCCGCCGCCTGATCGATATGCGTCGTGATGTGCGCACGACTTGCCAAGCCTCTTTCGTACCGCTAAATCTTCGCCTGCTCTAACGGGGTGCAACGGCTGCAAGGCCATAGCTGAGAGACGGAAACGTCAACCCGCGGAACCTGATCCGGCTAACACCGGCGGAGGGATTAGACGGCTCGCATCCAGCGCCTGTTCTCCCTGTGTTGATCAAACGAAGGAGGCGCCGATGCGCATATTGCTGTCCACCACATTTGCGGTGATTGCCGCGCTCGGATTTTCGCTGCCCGCTTCGGCTGCGGAGAAAAAGACGCTGACCGTCTATACCTATGAAAGCTTCATGTCCGACTGGGGCCCCGGCCCCAAGGTCAAGGCCGCCTTCGAAAAGACCTGCGATTGCACGGTAAACTTTGTCGCCGTGGCCGATGGCGTGGCGCTTTTGACGCGCCTCAAGCTTGAGGGCGCCTCTTCCGAGGCGGATGTGGCGCTGGGTCTCGATACCAATCTCATCCAGGAAACCAAGGACACCGGCCTGTTCGACGCCCACGGCATCGACACGAGCGCCGCGTCCATTCCCGGCGGCTTTTGCGATGATGTGTTCGTGCCCTATGATTACGGACATTTCGCCGTGGTCTATGACACTGACACGATCAAGAACCCGCCGAAGAGCCTGAAGGACCTGGTCGAAGGCGATCCGTCGCAGAAGATCGCCATCGAGGATCCGCGCACGTCCACGCCGGGGCTTGGGCTGCTGCTCTGGGTCAAGTCGGTCTATGGCGATCAGGCGCCAGAGGCCTGGGCGAAGCTGAAAAACCGCATTCTGACCGTCACACCGGGCTGGTCGGAGGCCTATGGCCTCTTTACCAAGGGCGAGGCACCGATGGTGTTTTCCTATGTCACCTCGCCTGCCTACCACATGATGGAGGAAAAGACGGAGCGTTATCAGGCAGCGGTGTTTTCCGAAGGCCATTACATCCAGATCGAAGTGTCCGGTCGTCTGAAGGCCTCCAAAAACCCCGAGCTTGCGCAGAAATTCCTCTCTTTCACCCTGTCGCCGGACTTTCAGGCGATCATTCCAACCACCAACTGGATGATGCCCGCCGCCAAGCCCGCAGAGCCGCCACCTCCAGTGTTTTCCAAGCTGGTGCAGCCGGCAAAGACCTTCCTGATGAGCCCTGAGGACGTGGCAAAGAACCGCGATGCCTGGATCCGCGAATGGCTTGGCGCCATGAGCATGAACTGATCCATGCTGAGCCACGCGCAACGGCGGCAGGCATTGGCGGCAGGCGCGACAAGCCTTGCCGGCGTGGCGCTTTTTGTCGTGCTGCCGGTGACGGCCTTGCTGTCGACCGCGCCCGCCTCCTCGTCGCAAGACGGGTTTTTTGACGGCTATACGGCAAGCCTTCTGCGCTTCACGCTTCTACAGGCCGGTCTGTCAACGTTTCTCTCCATTCTTCTCGCCGTGCCGGTGGCGCTGGCTCTTGCACGGCGGCCGGCCTTTTTCCTGCGCATCTGGATTGTCAGGCTGATGGCCGTGCCCATGGGCCTGCCGGTTCTGATCGGTGCGCTCGGCCTCATCGGCATTTTTGGCCGCCAGGGCCTGTTCAACCGGTTGCTGGCATTGGCCGGCGTGGAACAGCCGGTCAGCATCTACGGTCTCTCGGGCATCCTGATTGCGCATGTATTCTTCAACCTGCCGCTGGCCTGCCGGCTGATGCTTTCAGGACTGGAGCGGCTGCCCGGCGAATATTGGCGGCTCTCGGCAAGCCTTGGCATGCGCCCGTTCTCCATCTTCCGCTTCATTGAGGGACCGGCGCTCGCCCGCGTCATTCCAGGCGCTGCCGGCCTCGTTTTCATGCTCTGCGCCACCAGTTTCACGCTGGTTCTGATGCTGGGCGGCGGGCCGGCGGCGACCACGCTGGAAGTGGCGATCTATCAGTCGCTGCGCTTCGACTTCAATCCGGCGCGCGCCGTTGCCCTTTCGCTCCTGCAGATCGGCCTGACGGCCGTGGTGCTCTTCATCATCAGCCGGCTTCCGCCCGCAGACATCGCAGGCGTCGGCGAAGGACGCGCCAGCCGCCGTTTTGACGGACGCAGCCTTCTGGCAAGGTTTTACGATGCCGGCATCATTGCCGCGGCGACGCTGTTTCTCGTGCTGCCGCTCGGTGCCGTCGTCGTTGCGGGGCTGAAGGCCGACCTGTTGAAACTGGTCACCATGCCGGCCTTCCGGCAGGCGGCATTTACCAGCCTTGCCATTGCGATCTCGGCCGGTCTGCTCTCCATCCTCGTATCGCTCGGCATTATCGCCGCGCGTGCCGCCATTGCCGATATGAGACGCCCGCCCCGCCCCCTCAAGGCCTTTTCCGCAGCACTTTCGGGCATGTCTTCGCTGGTGCTTCTGGTGCCGCCGGTGGTGCTGGGCACCGGCTGGTTCCTGTTGATCCGGCCGCATGCCGATGTCACCCGCGCCGCGCCGCTGCTGATTGCCGCCATCAACATGCTGATGGCGCTGCCCTTCGTCATGCGGGTTCTGGCGCCGGCGTTTGAGACCCATGCCGCCAGCACCGGCCGGCTTGGCGCAAGCCTTGGCCTCTCAGGCTTTTCACGCTTCCGGTTGGTCGACTGGCCGGTGCTTGCCCGCCCGCTCATGATGGCGTTGTCCTTTGCCATGGCGCTGTCGCTCGGGGATCTGGGAGCGGTCGCCCTCTTCGGCTCGCAGGATCTCACCACACTGCCCTACCTCGTCTATAGCCGGCTTGGCAGCTACCGGACGAATGACGCCGATGGTCTGGCGCTGATTCTGGGCGTGATCTGCCTGGCCCTCACTGCCCTTGGCACCGCCGGCCACCGGAGGCAGACATGACGCCGAGCGACATATCTTCCGCGGCCGTGGAATTTCGCGATGTCAGGCTGTCGCTCGGAACGGCCCGTTTTCATTTCGACTGCCGGATCGAAAAGGGACGCATCACCGCCGTGACCGGACCGTCTGGATCCGGCAAATCGACGCTGCTCAATCTCGTGGCCGGCTTCGAGACGCCGGACAGCGGTCGGGTGCTTTTGTCGGGCAAGGACATGTCTGGGGTGCATCCGGGGCAGCGGCCGTTATCGCTGGTCTTTCAGGACAACAACCTGTTTGCCCATCTCGATCTCTTCACCAATATCGGTCTTGGCATTCATCCGGCGCTGAAGCTTTCGCCGGGCGATCGGCGCGCGGTGTCGGATGCGCTGCAACGGGTAGGCCTTGCCGGATACGAGACGCGAAAGCCCGGCACGCTCTCGGGCGGCGAGCGGCAAAGGGCAGCCTTTGCGCGGGCACTGGTGCGCAAACGCCCGCTCCTTCTCCTTGATGAGCCGTTTGCCGCTCTCGATCCCGCCCTTCGGCTTTCCATGGCAGACCTGCTGCTGGACCTGCATCGCGAAAGCCGCAACACGATCCTGATCGTTACCCATGACCGGGACGAGGTGGCGCGGTTGGCCGACTGCGTGCTCTCGGTGGAAAACGGCACTATTCATCCGTAG
This sequence comes from Neorhizobium sp. PAMB6716, assembly GCF_058242805.1. Taxonomy (NCBI): domain Bacteria; kingdom Pseudomonadati; phylum Pseudomonadota; class Alphaproteobacteria; order Hyphomicrobiales; family Rhizobiaceae; genus Neorhizobium; species Neorhizobium sp. PAMB6716. Next base: position 3,595,409 of record NZ_CM177835.1, on the reverse strand, counting down.
GCCGGCCCCGGGAATGTCCGGCATACACGCGGCAATCGTATCAGCAAATTTGACAGCCCGTCATAAAGCGTCAATCAATTCGCCACATTTTAGACGTGCGGCAGTGCGATGCCGCAATGCGAAAGAGGGCTGGAATGATTGTCTGTGAGCGCTTGTGTTCTATCTGAAGAGAGGACAAAACGAGAATCACGCGCAATTGCCCCACCCGCAGCGAACGCAGACCAGAGCGGCAGGGGCAAAGGCCGCACGATGCGCCGGATGGCGGGCTTGGACGAATGACGGTTCCAACTGAACGGACGACGATGACAGCGCTGGACCCGGCTTGCAGGAAACGTGCAGGCCAGGGGGCGCGTGGGATACGCGCCCTTGCCGCACTGTTTGCCGCAGCAACGCTTCTCTCGGGCTGCCAGTCGGTGATCGACCAGACCTATCAGGCCAATGTCAAACCCTCGGCCAATCCGCAGATCGTCGATGAGGTGCAGAAGAACGATCCGCGCGCCCAGATGGGTGCCCGCGAGCATCCGCGCATCGTCGCAAGTTATGGCGGCCAGTATCACGATGCCAAGACGGAACGGCTGGTCGCACGTATTGCCGGCGCTCTCACCGCCGTCTCGGAAAATCCCAACCAGTCCTATCGCATCACCATCCTGAATTCGCCCGCCATCAACGCCTTTGCGCTGCCCGGCGGTTATCTCTACGTGACGCGCGGCCTGCTGGCGCTTGCCAATGATGCTTCGGAAGTGGCCGCCGTTCTCAGCCACGAAATGGCGCATGTCACGGCCAATCACGGCATCGAGCGCCAGAAGCGCGAGGAAGCCGAAGTGATTGCCAGCCGCGTGGTGGCCGAGGTTCTCTCAAGCGATCTGGCCGGCAAACAGGCGCTGGCACGCGGCAAACTGCGGCTTGCCGCCTTCTCCCGCCAGCAGGAACTACAGGCAGACGTGATCGGCGTGCGCATGCTCGGCGAAGCCGGTTATGATCCCTATGCTGCCGCCCGTTTTCTCGATTCCATGTCTGCCTATGCGCGTTATTCATCCGCTGACCCGGATACAGACCAGAGCCTCGACTTTCTCTCCAGCCATCCAAACGCTCCGCAGCGCGTGGAGCTTGCCCGCCAGCACGCCCGTGCCTTCGGCCAGGAAGGCACGGTGGGCGACAAGGGCCGCGACTATTACCTGACCGGTATAGACGGTCTTCTTTATGGTGACAGCCCGGAAGAGGGCTATGTGCGCAACGAAACCTTCCTCCATGCGGGCCTTGGCATCCGTTTCGACGTGCCGGAAGGTTTTCGCATCGACAACAAGGTGGAAGCGGTTCTTGCGACCGGGCCTGACGAGACCGCCATCCGCTTTGATGGCGTGCAGGCGACCGATGCGAACCAGAGCCTTTCGAACTACCTGACGAGTGGCTGGGTGGCTGGGCTTCAGCCGGAAACCGTGCGGGAAACCACGATCAACGGTCTGCCGGCGGCAACCGCCAAGGCCTCTGCGGAACGGTGGGATTTCGACGTTACCGTTATCAGGCTCGACAAGCAGCTGTTCCGTTTCCTCACGGCCGTGCCGAAGGGCAGCACCTCGCTTGAGGCAACCGCCGATACCATGCGGCGCACCTTCCGGCGCATGACGCCGCAGGAGGCTGCCGAATTGCGGCCGCTTCGCGTGCGGGTCGTCACCGTGCAGCCGGGCGACAATATCACCACCATGGCTGCCCGCATGATGGGCACCGATCGCAAGCTCGATATGTTCAAGATGATCAATGCGCTGCCAACAGGCGCGTCGATCCTGCCCGGCCAGCGGGTCAAGATCATTTCCGAATAGGGTTCGAGACGGGCCTGCCTCAGCAGGCCTCCGCCATTTGCGGATTGTTGGTAACCAAAGCCGATTTCAGTTTTTCGATCGCCCGGCTTTCGATCTGGCGCACGCGTTCCTTGGAAATTCCAAGTTCGGCACCGAGCGCTTCCAGCGTTGCCCCGTCATCGGTCAGGCGGCGGGCGCGAATAATCTTCTTTTCGCGGTCGTTGAGCTTGGTGAGGGCCCCCTGCAGCCATTTCAGGCGGCGTTCGCCATCAATCATGAACGAGACCTGCTCATCCGGCAGCGGTTCTGCACTTTCCAGCATGTCGAGCCTTTCGCCACTGTCATTGTCGCCGGCAATCGAGGGCGCCTGCAGCGAGGCATCATTGCCGGACAGGCGGGCATCCATGGTCTGCACGTCGGCGAGGCTGACGCCAAGGGCGGTTGCGATCTCCTCATGGATATCCTGGGCAGTCTTGGTATTGCCGCCGCGCGCAAGCTTGGCGCGCAGCCGGCGCAGGTTAAAGAACAACGCCTTCTGGGCAGAACTGGTGCCGCCCCGGACAATCGACCAGTTGCGCAGGATATAGTCCTGCATGGAGGCGCGGATCCACCAGCTGGCATAGGTCGAAAATCGCACATCGCGTGACGGTTCAAACCTTGCCGCCGCTTCCAGCAGCCCTACATAACCTTCTTGTACAAGGTCACTCATCGGCAGGCCGAATCCGCGGAACTTGGAGGCCATGGCGATAACGAGACGCATATGGGCAAGCGCGATCTGGTTGCGGGCATCCCGGTCCTGACCGTCTTTCCAGCGCACGGCGAGATTGCGCTCTTCCTCGCGCGCCAGATAAGGCGCAGCCATGGCGATCTTGATCATATTGCGGTCTGCGGACATGGCATTCATTGCGCTCTCCATGAAACTGTTTGACCAGACAAAGGCGCATGGACCCCAGAACCTTCCACCTCTTGCGGCCAAAAGGCCGGTCGGGCGGACAGCATCAGCGGCATGCCTCTTTGCTCCCCTCGTTCAACTCAGGTGGAGAGGGCGCAGCCCTTCCCCTGTCTCGACACGGCAAAGGCAGCTTCAAGAGGCCGCATTTTTCGCCGTACCGGCGGGTGAACGCGTGCACGGTCAAAAAGTTCCAACAAAAAACCCGGCTTTCGCCGGGCTTTTTCAGGTGAGTGCAGGATGAAACCGCTCAGGCGGCTTCTTCTTCGTGCGAATCTTCCTCGTCGAGAACCTTGCTGCGCTTCGGCCCCTTGGCGAGGTTGGCTTCGATCAGGCGAACCGATTCCGTATCCGACATCTTGTTGACGGCTGCGATTTCGCGCGCCATGCGATCAAGGGCAGCCTCATAAAGCTGGCGCTCGGAATAGGATTGCTCCGGCTGATTTTCGGCACGGTAAAGATCGCGCACGACTTCAGCGATGGAGATCAGGTCGCCGGAATTGATCTTGGCATCATATTCCTGTGCGCGACGCGACCACATGGTACGCTTGACGCGGGCCTTGCCCTGGACAACCTTCAAGGCACGCTCGACGAAGTCGGTTTCGGACAGCTTGCGCATGCCGATGCTGACGGCCTTGGCGACCGGCACCTTGAGGCGCATCTTGTCCTTCTCGAAATCGATCACGAACAGTTCGAGCTTCATACCAGCGACTTCCTGTTCTTCGATGGCCGTGATAGTGCCCACTCCATGCGCCGGGTAAACGATCGCTTCACCGGTCTTGAAACCATGGCGCGCTGAAGATTTTTTCTGCTGGGTCGTCATTCGTTTAACAAACTCCCTGTTACGCACCCGGTCTTCCGGGACCGGGGCCGGGTCAGTCAGGCCCGGATGAGACGGGGGAACCGTCGGTGACTCCATACTGGTCCAACGAACGCGCACAAAAACAACACCTGATCGCGGACGGCGACGACAAATCCAAAGCTGGTTATGTCACGGGAACCGCGGCGGGTGCTCTGTTGCTTTCGTGATGTTTTTGGGCACGCGAGTGCCACTTTGTGGAACAGTTCTTGATGTCTACCACAAATATGGGAGGAAATCAATGATTTGCTTTCGCAGATGCACAGACGCAACGGTCGCGCCCATGCCTAATCGTTAAGCAATCGCAAAAATGGCGGCCCGGAGTTCAATCGCCCTTGCCCGGTTCCGGCGAGAAATACTGCTCGAACTTGTTCTCGACGCCGTCCATTTCCTTGGCCTCGTCCATCGCGTCCCGCTTGACGGTGATGTTGGGCCAGACCTGCGCATATTCGGCATTGACCTTCAACCACTTGTCGAGACCCGGCTCGGTATCCGGCTTGATGGCTTCTGCGGGACATTCCGGCTCACAGACGCCGCAGTCGATGCATTCGTCGGGGTGGATGACCAGGAAGTTCTCACCCTCGTAGAAACAGTCGACCGGGCACACTTCGACGCAGTCGGTGTATTTGCAACGGATACAATTGTCGGTCACGACATACGTCATGAGGCACTCCAGTGATATCACGGTTCGTCGACATCAGCGGTGGGAGACGCCTGCCGACCGGGCGGAGCCGGATCATGGCCAAGCATACGAAAACGCGTGGCGTTCCCTCGCATGCGGCCCCAGCTTTTCTCCTGTGACTAATGGCTTTGATGCGGCTTAGCAAGAATAAACAATCTCGCAAATGCCGGCAAAAGAGATGGTTTATCCAATCTCGGCAAGCATCGCTCAGGCATCCGAGACCAGATAGGACAGAGCCGCAGAAAATGGCAGGGCAAGACCCAGGCGCTTGCTGCCTCACCTCCCGCCGGGCGGCTTTCGAAGCGCCCGCTCAAATGCGGTGAGCGGCGCCTGTGGCGGCGTGATGTCCTCGTAAAGCAGACGGGCGGCACTGGCAGGTCCGCGACGCTCTGCAAAATCGCGCACGATCAGCACCACGTCACCCCGCTCCAGACGGATCTCGATGCGGTCTCCGGCCTTCACCGGCCGTCCCGGCTGGGTAACGGCATGGCCGTTGACCCCGACCAGCCCCGCCTCGACAAGATCCTGCGCAAGGCTGCGGGATTTCGTCAGTCGTGCGAAAAAAAGCCACTTGTCGATGCGCTGACGCTGCTCTTCAAGTGGCTTTTCCGGCATGGCTACTTCTTCATCTGCTCCTTGAGAGCAGCAAGCTTGGCGAAGGGCGAATCCGGATCGATCGGTTTCTCCTTGCGCGGTGGCTTCGCCTCAAACCGGGCGGGCTGCGCCGATTTGCCGCGGTCATTGCGATCACCCCGGTCCTGACGGTCGGGACGGTCGCCGCGCGGCGGACGATCCCCACCCTTGCCGTCCGGACGGCGGTCGCCACGGTTTGCGCCACCCCGGTTCGGCTGCGCACCGTCGCGGTTCGGCTGTGCGCCCTGTTCCGGACGCTCGCCGCCGCCACGACGGTTGTCGCGACGACCTTCGCCGGTGCGTGCTTCACCCGTGCGTGCTTCACCGGCATTGGCATTGTTGCGATTGCCCTGGCGGCGATCACCCTGCGGACGGCCGGTGCGCTGGTTTTCGCTGCGGCCACCACCGGGACGCCACAGAAGAACAGGCTTTGCCTCTTCAACGGCCGCAGGTTCACCGGCAGTCTCGGCTGCGGTCTCCACCGCTGCGGCAGGCGCCTCATCGGCGGTTGCGGTCACGGTTTCGTCAGCGGATGCGGTCTCTTCTGCGGAAGCAGCTTCGGCAACAGCGGGTGTTTCAGCCGGGTCGGCAGCGACGCTCTCCCCGGATGCCTCGGCAGGTGCTGCAGCCTCTTCCGTTGAGGCATCGGCGTCGTCGCCTTCGGAGGCTCCGTCAGCGCCGGTCTGTTCGGCGCCAGCCTGTTCAGGGGCAGCGGACGTCGCCGGCTGCCGGCTTGCCAGATAGGCCTGCGCCTCTTCCGGCTTCACGGCATCGGCGCGGTAGCCGAGGCCCTTCAGGATTTCTTCCATATCATCAGGCGTTGCGCCGAGAATGGAGAGCATGGCGGTTGTCGTGGTGAAACGGCGGCCGTCATAAGCGCCTTCGGGACGCGCGGTCGAACCCGGCTTCCACTGCAGGAGCGGACGGATGAGATCGGCGAGGCGCTCGAGAATATCGACGCGCACGGCGCGCTTGCCGAGGAAGCGGAAGCCGGCCAGCTTGTAGAAATTGCGCTCGAAGGTCGGATCGGTAACGACAGACGTGCGGCCGGCGGCCAGCGCCGGAATGAGGTCACCATAACCGGGCTTGTCGAGGCCATCGTTCTTCAACGCCCAGAGGAGCGTGATCAGTTCGGCCGGCGCCGGCTTCAGAAGTGCCGGCATGAAGATGTGATAGGCGCCGAAGCGGATGCCGTAACGGCGCATCGAAGCGCGCGCATCCTGATCGAGCGTCTTGACGTCGTCTGCCACATCACGACGGAACAATACGCCGAGGTTTTCGACCAGCTGGAAAGCAAGGCCCTTGGCAAGCCCCTGCAGGTCTTCGGCCCGCGACAGATCGTCGAGCGGCTTCAGCACCGTTGCAATATGATGATTGACGTAGCGTTCCAGGCGCGCGGCCACATGGTCACGTGCATTGCCGGTCAACTGTTCATCGGCAAGCATAATGAGGCGCGGATGCATGATGTGATCGGCCGCGGCGAGACGAGCGACGGGGTCACCCAGCCAACGCACCGTACCATCGGACCCGACGACGAGGTCGCTGTTGCCGCAGGCATAAAGACGCGCAGCGCGCGCCTCGAATTCCAGCGCCAGCGCCTTCTGCGCTGCCCCCTGCACCGCCTTCGCATCCGGACCTTCGGTCCCGGAGACGGGCGTAAACCGGAAACCGGCTAATTGACCGACGTGGTGTCCCTCAACGAAGACATCCCCATTCACACTGATTTCAGCTTCCAGCATCGCATTCTCTCTCAGGCGCTTCATGAGCACAGATGTCCTGCGATCAACAAAGCGTTTCGTCAACCTTTCATGTAGCGCGTCCGACAACCTGTCCTCGATTTCTCGCGTCTTTTCTTGCCAGTGTGTCGGATGCGCCAGCCAACCCGGACGGTTGGATACATAGGTCCAAGTTCTGATCTGGGCGATACGCGCAGAAAGCGTATCGATTTCCCCATCGGTCCGATCGGCGCGTTGCACCTGCTCGGCCATAAAATCTTCGTTTACCGTGCCATGGCGCACCAGATCTGAAAACAGCGTGGAGATCAGATCGGCATGCTGAGCCGGTGTAATGCGGCGATAATCGGGAAGCGCGCAGGCCTCCCACAGTTTTTCCACTCGCTCAGGCGTTGTAGCAGCATCCCGGATTTCCGGGTAGCGGGCAAGATAATCCAGCGCCTGACTATCGGTTGCCGGCAGTGCGCGGGTCAGCCCCGCAATGACCGGCGCTATATCGAGACTCGCGCGCAAGTCGCGCAGCGAGGAAAAATCCAGCTGCTTGGAGCGCCACTGCAGCACCTTTACCTGGTCGAAGTGATGGCCCTCGATGCGCTCCACCAGTTCGTCGTCGAACGGTTGCACCTGGCCCGTCACGCCAAACGTGCCATCCTTCAGGTGACGGCCGGCGCGGCCGGCGATCTGGCCCATCTCTCCGGCATTCAGATTGCGGAATTGATAACCGTCGAACTTGCGATCCTGCGCAAAGGCAACGTGATCGACATCGAGGTTGAGGCCCATGCCGATGGCATCGGTCGCGACCAGATATTCCACATCGCCGGCCTGATAGAGGCCAACCTGCGCATTGCGGGTGCGGGGGCTAAGCGCGCCCAGCACAACGGCTGCACCACCACGCTGACGCCGGATCAGTTCCGCGATCGCATAAACCTCGTCTGCCGAAAAGGCGACGATAGCCGTGCGCTGCGGCAGGCGGGTGATCTTCTTCTGGCCGGCATAAAACAATGTCGACAGGCGCGGACGCTCGACAACCGTGATGCCGGGCAGCAGCTTTTCGAGGATGGGGCGCATCGTGCCGGCGCCAAGAAGCAGCGTTTCCTCGCGGCCACGCAAATGCAGAATGCGGTCGGTGAAAATATGTCCGCGTTCCAGATCGCCAGCCAGTTGCACCTCGTCGATTGCGACAAAGGCGGCCTTCGTCTCGCGCGGCATGGCTTCCACGGTGCAGACGGAAAAGCGGGCATTGGGAGGAGAGATCTTTTCCTCGCCGGTGACGAGGGCCACATGTTTTGCACCGACCTTTTCCACCACGCGCGTATAGACCTCGCGCGCCAGAAGGCGAAGCGGCAGGCCGATCACACCGGAACCATGCGCCACCATCCGCTCGATGGCGTAATGGGTCTTGCCGGTATTGGTCGGGCCGAGGACCGCGGTAACACCGCGACCGCTCAAGATCATGGGCTGGGAATTCAAAGCATTATCCGCGCATCGTGTCCGGATGCAGCTCGGCGGAGCGCATCCAGCGAACACATGGCGATCCCACGCGGATAAGGCAAGCCACAAGACGCCGCACTCTTCGTTTTGGGTCGAAATTCTTGGCGAAACGCCAATTTGTGCGCCATGACGTTGTTCAGGGCAGGAACACGCTGCGAACGAATCGGCGACGAATCGCGACTGGCGCCGATTCATCCTTTGTTCGTCTGGATGACATTGCGAACCCCAGGATTGAGTGGCCGCCTGTCGCTTTGCTTGACAGCGGCCCATATCGGACGGATGGTCGAGCGCTGGCATTCGCTTGAGGCTGAAGCCAGCGCCAAAAAGTTCGCCGCGTGCTGCAAGTCCTGCCATTTTGCGAGGACCAGACGGAGTTTCGCCATGATGGCCGTCCTTAGACTTCTCCTCACCGTGATTGGTGTTCTCGCGATCCTCATGGGGGTCCTGTGGATGGCGCAGGGGACAGGCCTCTTCCCCTATCCGGCTGAAAGCTTCATGATCAACCAGACACCCTGGATCCTGCGTGGTGGCCTGCTGGCCGTTGCGGGCCTCGTCCTTGTCTGGGCTGCGCGCCGTTTCATCCGCTAACATTCCGGGCCATGCGCCTGTCGCCGTAGCATGCGGCAGTTTTCCCCTTTCGGATCGGGGATCGGGATTTCTGTTTGTCCGATCGCTTTGCAGCGCATGGAACAAAAAATGAAGATCCGCGTTTTCGTCGCACAATCAAATGCTTTTGTGCATCGGAGACCACCACATGCTCGGGACAATCCTGCTCGTTATCCTCGTCCTTCTTCTTCTCGGCGCGCTTCCCAACTGGGGCTACAGCCGGAGCTGGGGCTATGGGCCATCCGGCGGTCTTGGCCTCGTCGTGGTGATTTTGCTCATCCTGCTCCTGATGGGCAGAATCTAAGTTTCAAGAACCGTCGAACCGAATAAGGGAAGGAACCACACCATGAAGAAGATTTTGGCCGTCGCAGCCGTTATGGGCATGCTCGCATCCTGCACATCGACCGAGAGAGGCACAGCCATTGGCGCCGGCTCCGGTGCCGTCATCGGCGGCCTCGTTACCAATAGCTGGGGTGGTGCAGCCGTGGGTGCCGTCGGCGGCGGCCTTGTGGGCGCTGCCATCGGCGAATCGCAGAAGCGCCAGGGTTACTGCGTCTATCGCGACCGCTATGGCCGCAACTACGAAGCCCGCTGCCGCTAAAGGCTGCCAATCCATCATATGCAAAACCGGCGCGGAGATCCGCGCCGGTTTTGTTTTGTCTGTCGTTTTGCCTCCGTGGAGCCAGTCCCCCACGCAAACCAGTCCGCCATGCAAAAACGTGTCAGGCGAGATATTGCCCACCATTGGCGCTGAGCGTTGCCCCGGTGATGAAACCGGCATCGTCGGACGCGAGGAACACCACGCAACGCGCAATTTCCTCCGGCTGGCCCAGCCGTCCGACCGGGATCTGCGGCAGGATGCGCTCATTCATCACACGCTCGGGAACAGCCAGAACCATCTCTGTGCCGATATAACCCGGGCAGATGGCGTTGACGGTGACGTTCTTGGCGGCCCCCTCCTGCGCCAGCGCTTTGGTAAAGCCGATATCGCCAGCCTTGGCCGCCGAATAATTGGCCTGCCCCATCTGGCCCTTCTGGCCGTTGATCGAGGAGATGTTGATGACGCGACCAAAACCACGGTCGCGCATGCCGCTCCACACCGGATGCGTCATGTTGAAGAGGCCGGTGAGGTTGGTGTTGATCACCTCGCTCCACTGGCCGGGCGTCATCTTGTGGAACATGGCATCGCGCGTAATGCCGGCATTGTTGACCAGCACGTCGATAGGGCCAAGCGACGCCTCGACCTGCGCAATCCCCTCGGCGCAGGCCTCGTAGGATGAAACATCCCATTTGAAAACGGGAATGCCCGTCTCCGCCTCGAAGGCTTTGGCACGTTCGTCATTGCCGGCATAATTTGCGGCAACCGCATAACCTGCAGCCTTCAGGGCCGCGGCGATGGCCGCGCCGATACCACGCGTGCCACCGGACACCAATGCGACTCTCGTCATGCAAATTCCCCCCTCATTAAAAATATCCGGCCCTTCTTCGTGGTCGGAATGACCAGACCCGTCACATGGCTTCGACGCACATCGCAACGCCCATGCCGCCGCCGATGCAGAGCGTGGCGAGACCCTTCTTTGCGCCGCGACGCTTCATCTCGAACACCAGCGTGTTCAGAACGCGTGCGCCGGAGGCGCCGATCGGATGACCGATCGCGATGGCGCCGCCATTCACGTTGACGATCGACGGGTCCCAGCCCATGTCCTTGTTGACGGCGCAGGCCTGCGCGGCAAAGGCCTCGTTTGCTTCAACCAGATCCAGATCACCAACTGACCAGCCGGCTTTTTCCAGCGCCTTGCGCGAGGCCGGGATCGGGCCGGTGCCCATGATCTGCGGATCGACGCCCGCCGTTGCCCAGGAGACGATGCGCACCAGCGGCGTGATGCCGCGACGAGACGCTTCGGCCTCCGTCATCAGAACGGTTGCAGCCGCACCGTCGTTGATGCCGGATGCATTGCCGGCCGTCACGGTGCCTTCCTTGTCGAAGGCGGGGCGCAGTTTGGTCATGCTTTCGAGCGTGGCGCCGGCACGGATATATTCGTCGGCATCGACGGTTACATCGCCCTTGCGACCCTTGATGATGAAGGGAATGATCTCATCGGCAAAACGGCCGGCCTTCTGCGCGGCTTCCGCCTTGTTTTGCGAGGCAACGGCAAACTGGTCCTGCTCGTCGCGCGTCAACTGCCACTGGCGGGCGACGTTTTCGGCAGTCGTTCCCATGTGATAGCCGTAGAAGGCGTCCGTGAGGCCATCCTTGATCATGGTGTCGATCATCTTCATGTCGCCCATCTTGGTGCCGCCGCGCAGATGCGCGCAATGCGGTGCCATGGACATGGATTCCTGACCGCCGGCGACGATGATCTTGGCATCACCCAGCGCGATCTGCTGCATGCCGATGGCAACCGCACGCAGACCCGAGCCGCAAAGCTGGTTGATGCCCCAGGCTGTGGTTTCCTGCGGCGTGCCGGCTTTCATGGCAGCCTGACGGGCCGGGTTCTGCCCTTCGCCGGCCGGCAGGACCTGGCCGAGGATCACCTCGTCCACTTCCTTCGCATCGACGCCTGCCCGTTCCAGCGCGCCCTTGATCGCGGCAGCGCCGAGTTCATGGGCGGCCACATTGGCAAAGGCGCCGTTGAACGAGCCAACGGCCGTTCGAGCGGCGGATGCAATCACGATCGACGGCTGGCTCATGCGGGTGTCTCCTCGATTTCCCTTGTTGTTGGCCTGAGACTGGCAAAGCTTCCCGCATAAGTCAAAGGGTGGACATCATCAATTTGATGCGCTTTGTTAAGTAGTCGCCAAAAATTCTGCAACGCGGGGTTGGCTGCCGCATCGCACAATTCGATTGTCAGTCGGCTTTGTTTGAGCGTAAGGTTGGCCTGGGAGAGAAACACCGACAAAACTATATTGACGGGTTCAGGAGGCAATGATGGCGAAGACTGATGGTGAAATTGTCATAAAAAAATATGCCAATAGACGCCTCTACAACACGGGCACCAGCACCTATGTGACGCTGGAAGACCTGGCGACCATGGTGAAGAAGGGCGAGGATTTTCAGGTACAGGACGCCAAGAGCGGCGACGACATCACGCATTCCGTGCTGACCCAGATCATCTTCGAGCAGGAATCCAAGACGGGCAATACGCTGCTGCCGATCTCCTTCCTGCGCCAGCTGATTTCCTATTACGGCGACCAGATGCAGATGGTGGTGCCGACCTTCCTCGAGCATTCGATGAAGAACTTTGCCGACCAGCAGGCACAGATGCGCGAGCAAATGACACGCGCCTTCGGCGAAACGCCGATCACCAAGAACCTGCAGATGCCGATCCAGATGATGGAAGAACAGGTGCGGCGCAACACCGACCTGTTCCGCCAGGCCATGCAGATGTTTTCGCCCTTCGGCGCGCAGGGTGCGACCGCCGAACGCGAGCCGAAAAAGGCGCCTGACGCCAAGGATCTCGATGAGCTGAAGGATCAGTTGCGGACCCTGCAGACGCGCCTGGACAGCATGGGATCCTGAGCCGCTAGACGACAGAAGGGCTGCGGGAAACCGCGGCCCTTTTGCATTCAGGGGATATTATCGGCCAATTTTCGGCAACAAAAAAGGCCGGCGAAAACCGGCCTTCCTGCAGCAAAATCTCAAGAAGAGATTATGCGCTTTCCTTCGGCGTCAGAACCTGGCGACCACGGTACATGCCCGTCTTCAGGTCGATGTGGTGCGGACGACGCAGTTCGCCGGAGTTCTTGTCTTCGACGTAGGTGGGGGTCTGGAGCGCGTCAGCGGAGCGGCGCATACCGCGCTTCGACGGGCTCGTTTTTCTCTTCGGTACAGCCATTTTCGTTACTCCAAATTGTCAGGCAAAACATGCTCGGCGGCCCGAAGGAGGCCGAACTCCACATGTCTTGATCTCGGAAATTTGCCGGGCTTATACATGGCAATCCCCACCTTGACCAGTCCCTGCGGGCAAAATTTGCGAAGAAGCTTGACGCCGCGCCGGATGATCGCCAGCAGCACGGCTGATACCACAGGCAATACGCCCGAGTCCCGCTCAATCGGCACCGGCGAAACGGCACGTGATACTGAGATAGATCAGGCCTCGTCTGCCGGAACGATCCAGGTTTCGGCAAGGGCTGCCTGCTGCCACTCGATCCACGCCGGATGCGCCTTCATCGCCGCCATATAGGCTTGCGTGTCCGCGTCCACCGCAATGTCATAGACATCCAGCCGGTTGATGACGGGCGCAAACATGGCGTCGGCGGCAGAAAACGCGCCGAACAGGAAGGGGCCGCCGGAGCGCGTGCGCAGGGTCTTCCAGATCTCGGTGATGCGCGCCACATCATCCGCCACACCCTCTGGCAGCGCGATGGCCCGCTTCGGGCGGCGGATATTCATCGGGCAGGCACCGCGTAGCGCCCGGAAGCCCGACAGCATTTCCATCGAGATCGACCGCGCCACGGCCCGGTCGGCGGGATCCTGTGGCCAGAGGCCGGCATCAGGATAAAGCTCGGCGACATATTCGATGATGGCAAGCGATTCCCAGACATGCAGATCGCCGTGCTTCAGCACAGGCACCTTGCCGGTCGGCGAAAACTTTCGAAACTCCGGATTGCCGCCATGATCGTCGAAGGGGATCAGCACTTCTTCGAAAGCGACGCCTGCGGCTTTCAGAGCAATCCACGGCCGGAACGACCAGGAGGAATAATTCTTGTTGGCGATATAGAGAACCAGTCCGTCCATGTGCAGCCTCCGCCTGTTATCTTGCCGCCAGCATAGGAGCCGCAACGGTCAGCGGCCAACGACATTTGCTGCTGTCAGTCATAAAGACATTTGATGTATCCGCCGGAGGCGCGTGCCCGCCGCTCCACCACGGAAGCAAGCCGCTGCATGCCGCGCCCGGGCTTGGAAGCCACCCGCGTGATGGGATTGGGCAGGGCAACGGCCAGAAGGCTGGCCTGCCGCTGGCTGAGCCTTGACGCTGAAACACCGAAATGATGGCGGGCTGCGGCCTCGATGCCGTAGATGCCCGGCCCCCATTCGGCGACGTTCAGATAGATTTCCATCATCCGCCGTTTCGACCAGACGAGATCCGACCACATGGCCAGCGGCACTTCCAGCACCTTGCGGATGACATTGCGGCCATTCCACAGGAAGAGGTTCTTGGCGGCCTGCATGGGAATGGTGCTGGCACCGCGGGTTGCCTCGCCATCCAGCGCATCCTGCACCACGCCGCGCATCTGCACCCAATCGACGCCGTCATGCGCGCAGAACTGACCGTCCTCCGACATCATCACCGATTGCACCAGCACGGGCGCGATCTCATCGAACGCCACCCAGCGGCGGTCATAACCCTGAAACGTGACCAGGTCGGCGACCATCAGCGTGGACACGGGGTGGATGAAGGGAAGGGCATAAAAGACGACCAGCGCGTAGGGAAGGACCAGCAGAGCACCCAGCGCCACCAAAACCATCTTCGCCCGCTCGAGGGTCACAAGGCCGCGGCCCGATTTCGGCAAAGGCTGCTCCTCTTCGGACTGCCGCTCGGGTGTGAGGTCCAAATCTGCCACTCGTTTTCGTCTCTCCAGGCCGTACATAGCGGCTGGCGGCGGCAAAGGCCAGTTGCAAGCCGCCAATCCCGAGCGGTTTTCACCAAAACTCCGTTGCCAGCCGTCTCCGGTCATGCCAATGAACCGCCATGACGATGCTCGATCCCGCCGCCTTCGACACCTATCTGCGCCAGCGCGCCGCCGAGACGGAACGCCTGTTGTCCGACCTTCTGGGTGCAGACATCAGGATGGACGAGATCGCCCGCCCGCATAATCTCGTTTCCGCCATGCGCCACGGCACGCTGAACGGCGGCAAGCGGTTGCGTCCCTTCCTGATTTCGGAAACAACGGCGCTGTTTTCCGGCAATGCCGAAGCCGCCGCCCGCGTCGGCGCTGCTCTCGAATGCCTGCACAGCTATTCGCTGATCCACGACGACCTGCCGGCGATGGACGATGACGACCTGCGCCGGGGCCAGCCGACCGTTCACAAGGCCTTTACCGAGGCCACCGCCATTCTCGCCGGCGACAGCCTGCTGACCTATGCCTTCGATCTCATTGCTGCGCCCGAGACCGACCTTCCCGACGACCGCAAGGTGCAGCTTGTGCTGGCGCTGTCACGCGCTGCCGGCATTGGCGGCATGGCCGGTGGACAGGCACTGGATCTGGAGGCTGAAACCACCGTTCCGGACGAAGACGGCATCGTGATGCTGCAGGCGATGAAGACGGGTGCGCTCTTACGCTTTGCCTGCGAGGCAGGGCCTGTGATTGCTGGCGCCGGATCGGAAGATCGCCAGCGCCTGCGCCGTTTTGGCGAAGTGATCGGCCTTGCCTTCCAGCTGGCCGATGACGTGCTGGATGTGACATCGGACGCAACGACCATGGGCAAGGCCACCGGCAAGGATGCCGGGCGCGGCAAGGCGACGCTTGTGGCCCGCCACGGCATCGCCTGGGCCGAACAGCGGCTGGATGCGCTGGTGGAAGAGGCCGTCGGGCTTCTCGCTCCCTATGGCGAAAAGGCCGGCATCCTCAGTGCCACCGCACGTTTTGTCGCAGACCGGCAGAACTGACCGACCCGTCTCATCACCATTTCTGATGGTTTCCCATCGAAACTTGTCACATGACCCGGCGCCACGCCGGGTCTAAAAGTCTGTTCAAGAATTCCTCCTGGCGCGGCGAAAATGGTGATTTCGAGAACCGGAGCGGAGCGTACTTAACGTACGTGAGCACCGGACAAGCAGAAATTGCCATTTGCAGCCCGCCTGGGGGAATTATAGGACAGACTGTAAGACGGTGTCCTCAACCGGGAGGCTTTATGTCGGATCTCATGCTGAACCTGCCGCAGGTGATTGCGGCCTATATGCTCTATCTGGTGGCCGTGATCAGCCCCGGTCCGGCAATCCTTGCCATCATCTCGACATCGCTCAACCATGGCCGCAAATCCGGGATGACGATTGCGCTTGGTATTTTCGCCGGCTCCTTCACCTGGGCCATGGCGGCAGCGCTTGGCCTCTCCGCCCTTCTGTCCAAATATGGCGAGGCACTACAGGTCCTGAAGGTGCTGGGCGGCTGTTACCTTCTCTATCTCGCCTACAAGGCCGCCAGAGGCGCGCTGCGCCGCGATGCGCCACAGGCCGATGTCCATGCAGCCGATGCCCCGGCAAGCGTGCTGCGAACCTTTCTCACCGGCTATGCCATCCACCTCACCAACCCGAAGGCCATCTTTGCCTGGGTGGCGATCATTTCGCTCGGCCTGCCGCCGTCGGCTTCGACCAGTGCCGTGGCCATCATCGTCGGTGGCTGCCTGACGACCGGCTTCATCGTTTTCATGGCCTATGCCATGCTGTTTTCGACAGCACGCGCTGCCCGCCTCTATCGTCAGGCCCGCCGCAGCATCGAAGGGGTGATGGCGCTGCTCTTCGGCGCCGCCGGCATCAAGATGTTGGCCAGCGGTCTTTGAATGCAAAAAGGGCGCCGCTTGTGCGACGCCCTTTGAAATTTCATCCGACTTGAAGAAATCACCCTTGCGTGATCGGGGCGATCTGGATTTCGACGCGGCGGTTCTGCGCGCGTCCATCCGGCGTGGCATTGGAAGCAACCGGCTGCGAAGGGCCAAAGCCCATGGTGGAGATGCGGCGCTGATCGACGCCACGGCCGCCGATATAATTGGCAACGGAGGCAGCGCGGCGTTCCGACAGCTGCTGGTTATGCGCAAGGCTGCCGGTCGAATCCGTGTGGCCGTTGATATCGATGAAGGTGCGGTTGAACTTGTTGAGAACGATCGCCACCGAATCAAGCGTCGGATAGAAGCCCGGCAGCACCTGATCCTGATCGGTCGGGAAGGTGATATTGGAAGGCATGTTCAAAATGATGCGGTCGCCGTTGCGGGTGACCGAAATGCCGGTGCCCTGCAGCTGGGCGCGCAGTTCCGATTCCTGCTGGTCCATGTAATTGCCGATGGCGCCACCGGCGAGAGCACCGACGCCGGCGCCGATCAGCGCGGCATTGCGGCGACCGACGGGCGAACCGCCGACTGCAAGACCGGCCAGCGCGCCAAGGCCGGCCCCGATGGCCGCGCCACCCGCCGTATTGGAAACCTTCTGCTGACCGGTATAGGGATCGGTGGTCGTGCAGGCCGAAAGATATGTCGCGCAGAGCGCGACAAGTGCAAGCTTCTTCATCATGGAATCAAACCCCGTCTCGTCTCACTCGTCATTTACCCTGAATTACGGCAATAACGAGGACGGGAACAGACGGCAAGCGCTGCTATTCGGCAGCGGTTTTCTGGCCGAAGCGTTTTTCGATATAGTCGGCCACGAGTGCCTCGAAATCGGCGGCAATATTGGGGCCACGCAGCGTCAGCGCCTTCTGGCCGTCGATGAAGACGGGAGCGGCCGGCGTCTCACCGGTGCCGGGCAGCGAAATGCCGATATCGGCATGTTTGCTTTCGCCGGGACCGTTGACGATGCAGCCCATGACGGCAACATTCAGCGCCTCGACACCCGGATACTTTTCACGCCAGACCGGCATGTTCTTGCGGATGTCAGCCTGGATGTTCTGCGCCAGTTCCTGGAACACGGTGGACGTGGTGCGCCCACAGCCCGGACAGGCCGCAACGACCGGAACGAACTGGCGAAAGCCCATGACCTGCAACAGTTCCTGCGCCACCTGCACCTCACGGGTGCGGTCACCGTTCGGCTCCGGCGTCAGCGAGACGCGGATCGTGTCGCCGATGCCGTGCTGGAGCACATAACCCATGGCCGCCGACGAGGCGACGATGCCCTTGGAGCCCATGCCGGCTTCGGTGAGGCCGAGATGCAGCGCATGGTCGGAGCGTTCCGACAGCATGGAATAAACGGCGATCAGGTCCTGCACCTGGCTGACCTTGGCCGAGAGAATGATGCGGTTGCGCGGCAGGCCGATGTTTTCGGCCAGTTCAGCCGAAATCAGCGCCGACTGGACGATCGCCTCATGCATCACCTGCCGCGCCGACAGAGGCGAGCCTGCCGCTGCATTGCGGTCCATCAGGGTCGTCAGCAGGTCCTGGTCGAGCGAGCCCCAGTTGACGCCGATACGCACCGGCTTGTCATAACGGATCGCCATTTCGACGATATCGGCGAACTGCTTGTCCTTCTTGTCCTTGAAGCCGACATTGCCAGGGTTGATGCGATATTTCGCCAGCGCTTCTGCGCAATCCGGATGATCGGCGAGCAGCCGGTGGCCGATATAATGGAAATCGCCGACCAGCGGCACATCCAGCCCAAGCCGCAGCAGGCGGTCGCGGATCTTTGGCACGGCGGCCGCACTTTCGTCGCGGTCGACGGTGATGCGCACGATCTCGGAGCCGGCCTTGTAGAGGGCGGCGACCTGGGCAACGGTCGCATCGATATCGGCCGTATCGGTATTGGTCATCGACTGGACGACGACTGGCGCGCCACCGCCGACAATCACACCGCCGACATCGACGGCAACCGAGGCACGACGCGGTTTCGGATCATAATCGGCAGGCATCGCGGTCTCACATCTCTGGAGGAATGGCTTTCAGGTGGCGCAAGCAACAGGGCTTGTCAACACCCAAGCACCATCACTTTTCAGCCGCAGCCCCTGCCGGCCTGTCCGCATGGCGGGCCAGATGCGATAGCGCCAGCACCACCAGATGCAGAAGCGGCAGGCCGGCGAAGATGGCGGCAAGCCCGACATGCTCGGCAATGAAGCCGATCAGTGACGGCGCCACCAGAATTCCGGAATAGCCCATGGTGGTGACGACGGAGAGACCGATGCCCTGCGCCATGCCCGGCAGGTTGCCGGCCGCCGAAAAGGCAATCGGCACCATGTTGGAAATGCCGATGCCGGCAATGGCAAAGCCGATGATGACCACGGTGGCGTTTCCGGCAAAGCCTGCCGTCAGCAGGCCGATGATGGAGGCCAGCGTGCAAAAGCGCAGCGTGCGCACAGCACCGAACCGATCCCGCACCAGATCGCCGCCAAAACGCATGATCGCCATGGTGAGAGAAAACGCGCCAAACGCAAGGCCCGACAGCTCTACCGAAGCTCCCTGCTCGTTGCGCAGGTAAAGTGCGCCCCAATCCAGAATGGCCCCTTCCGGGATCATCGAAAACAGCGCGATGAGGCCGATCAGCCAGGGAAGCGCCGAGTGCGGCAGGCGCACCCGCTCGCCCACCTCTTCCGGATGCGGCTTGTCTGCGAGAAGAAGCGGCCAGGCGGCAAACACCAAAAGAGCGGCAATGACCGTAACCAGGCCCGCATGGCCGAGAACACCGAGCCAGGCCATGACAAGGCCGCCGCTTGCCGAGCCGAAGAGGCCACCCAGGCTCCAGAAGGCATGGCAGGAGGACATGATGGAGCGGCGCATGTTCTTTTCCACGGCGACCGCATTGGCGTTCATCGCCACATCCATCGCGCCGATCAGGCCGCCAAACAGGAATATGGCGATGGCGCCGGTCCACATGCTTCCGACAAGGCTTAGGAAAATCAACGTCGGCAGAACGAGGACGGCGGTGATGCGGGTAACCCGAGCCGAACCGAACCGGGCGATCTGCATGCCCGCCACCGGCATCATCACGATGGAGCCTATGCCGAAGACGAGGATCATCAGGCCAAGCGTGCTTTCGCTGAGCGACAGGCGAGAAGCAAATTCCGGAATTTTGGGCGCCCAGGCGCCGACCAGAAAACCGTTCATCAGGAACATCAGCGCAATGGCTGCCCGTTCGCGCGTGATGGCAGGGCTGCGGCGATGGGTGCCGGCGCCAAGGGTATCGTTCATGTCAAAGCTCTCCTCAAGCGGCTGACGCCGCTCCTCTCCCGGCCACGATAATCTCGCAGCCCTCTTCCCGTATGATCTGAAGCCTGACCGGATCGGCATCCTCTTCCACGACCAAACAGTGATATTGCGCAGCGCTTGCCACCGCATAGGGTGCAGACATGCTAAATTTCTCGGTGGTCGCGGCCACCAGAACCCGGCTGCTGCGTGTGATGGCGAACTGCTTGAGGGCGGCGTCCTCGTAACCGAAGGCGGAAAGGCCACCCTCTCCATCGATCCCGCAGGTGCCGATGAGGCAAAGATCAAACCGCATGCCGGACAGGACCTCGATGGCTCTTGCACCGACAGCGCCACCGGCGACGCGATCCATGAGCCCCCCGATCAGAATGGTGTCCACCTCAGGCTTTTCGGCAAGCGCCATGGCAATCGCCGGGGCATTGGTCACGGCCGTCAGCGCCAGATCATCCGGCAGCGCTTCGGCAATCGCCAGATGCGTGCTGCCGGCATCAAAGAACACGACGGAGCGGGGCACAATCTGCCGGATGGCGACCTCCGCCAAGGCCCGCTTGCGCTCCATGGCAACACTCATGCGTTGCCGAAGGCTGGTATTGGCAAGCCCCACCGGCAGCGCGCCGCCATAAACCCGCTCGCACAATCCGGCAGCCGCCATCTCGCGGAGGTCCCGGCGGATCGTGTCTTCCGACACGGAAAATTCGAGCGCCAAGGATGCCGCAAGCACACGACCGTCCTGCGCCAGACGCTGGCGAATGCGGCTCTGTCTTTCCGGTAACATCAACTCGGTCATGGCATCCGTCAATCATGCACAATTACGCTAAAACGTGCATAACCCGGCAAATGACCCTTGCGCAAGAGCCCATGTTTGGCGAGATCGACGAGAAATGCCCACCTGCGGAAAGATTTTCGCCTTTTTCGGCTTTCCACGCAGTTTTCTCTCCTGCCCTTCCGCCCCATTTCTGCGATGGATCCCTCAACAACAAAAAACGCCAAGGAAACACCCGATGTCGCTGTTCAAATCTCTCGCCGCCGCCGCTCTTATTAAGGCAGCCCTCGTTCTGCCGGCCCTTGCGGGCGAAAATCTCACCGCCATCACCTCTGCCGGCACGATCAAGATCGGCACGGAGGGCACCTATGCGCCCTTCACCTTCCATGACCCCTCGGGCAAGCTCGTCGGCTTCGACGTGGAAATCGGCGAGGCCGTTGCCAAGAAGCTGGGCGTCAAGCCGCAGTTCATCGAAGGCAAGTGGGACGGCCTGATCGCCGGCCTCGATGCCAAGCGTTACGACGTGGTGATCAACCAGGTCGGCATTACCGAAGCGCGCAAGCAGAAATATGATTTCTCCGATCCCTACATCGCCTCCAAGGCCGTTCTGATCGTGCGCGACGGCAATGACGAGATCAAATCCTTCGAGGACCTGAAGGGCAAGAAGGCCGCCCAGTCTCTGTCGAGCAATTTTGGCAAGATCGCCCAGAGCGCCGGCGCAGAACTTGTCGGCACCGACGGTTTTGACCAGTCGATCCAGCTGGTGCTGACGCGCCGGGCTGATGCCACCGTCAACGACAGCCTCTCCTTCCTGGACTTCAAGAAGCAGAAGCCGGATGCGCCGGTGAAGGTGGTTGCCGAACAGGCCAACGCTGATTTCTCCGGCATCATCATCCGCAAGGGCGAGCCGGAACTGGTGGCGGCCATCAACAAGGCGCTCTCCGACATCAAGGCTGACGGCACCTACAAGACGATTGCCGACAAGTATTTCGGCCAGGACGTCTCGAAATAACCATCCGCTTCGTTCCCACCGGGAACCGATGCCCCATATGACTGAGAAGGCGGAGCTTTGAGCTGCCGCCTTTTTCGCTTTATACCGTTTTCCAGAACCTTGTCGGAGACCACCCACCGTGCCGCACTGGCTGCAACTGATGGCGGATGCCCTGCCCTCCCTCCTCTGGGCGGGGCTGATCTTCACCATCCCGCTCACCCTTCTCTCCTTCGCCTTCGGGCTGGCGCTCGGGCTCCTCACCGCGCTGACGCGGCTTTTTGCGGCAAAACCGCTGGTGGCCGTGGCGCGCTTTTATGTCTGGGTGATCCGGGGAACGCCGCTTCTGGTGCAGTTGTTCGTCATCTTCTACGGCCTGCCGAGCGTCGGCATCCTGCTCGATGCGTTTCCGGCAGCCCTCATCGGCTTTACGCTGAATATCGGCGCCTACAGTTCGGAAATCATCCGCGCCGTCATCTCCTCGGTGCCGAAGGGCCAGTGGGAAGCGGCCTATTCCATCGGCATGTCCTGGCGTCAGGCGATGATCCGCACGATCCTGCCGCAGGCCTCGCGTGTGGCCGTGCCGCCGCTTTCCAACACCTTCATCTCGCTGGTCAAGGACACTTCGCTTGCCGCTGCCATCACCGTGCCGGAACTTTTTCAGGCCGCACAGCGCATCGTTGCCACCACCTATGAACCGCTGATCCTCTATATCCTCGCCGCCCTCATCTATCTTGCCCTCAGCACGGTTCTTTCCACGCTGCAGGTACATCTCGAAAAGCGCTTCGCCCGCTATGGCGGCATGCTGGAGGCCAATTCATGATCGAGCTTTCCCACATCGAGAAGCGGTTTGGCGAAGCCGTCATCCTGAAGGATATCAGCCTCACCATGGCAGAAGGCAGTGTGACGGCGCTTGTTGGCCCCTCCGGCGGCGGCAAAAGCACGCTTCTGCGCTGCATCAATCTTCTGGAAATCCCAAGCAAGGGATCTCTGACGCTGGGCGAGCACACGCTTGCGTTTGCGCCGGACAAGAAGGTTGGCTGGCCTGATATCCAGCGCATCCGCCGCCAGACCGGCATGGTGTTCCAGAATTTCCAGCTGTTTCCGCACCGCACGGCGCTGGAAAACGTCATGGAAAGCCTGTTGACCGTGCTGAAATGGCCGAAAGAAAAGGCCCGTACACGCGCCATGGAACTGCTGACCAAGGTCGGCATGGCGCATAAGGCCGACGCTTGGCCGGCAACGCTCTCCGGCGGTCAGCAGCAGCGCGTGGCCATTGCCCGGGCGCTCGCTCCCTCGCCGCGCGTTCTTCTCTGCGACGAACCGACCTCGGCACTCGATCCGGAGCTTGCCGCCGAAGTGGTGGAGGTGCTGGCAAAACTTGCCGCCGAAGGCACGACCATGGTGATGGCAACCCATGACCTCAGGCTTGCCTCACGTATTGCCGATCATGTGGTGTTTCTCGAAGCCGGCCGGGTGATCGAAACGGGCAAGGCTCGCGACGTGTTCGATCATCCGCGCGAGGAACGTACCCGCCAGTTCGTCGCAACCGTGACAGCCGCCCAGACCCAAGAGGGTTGAGCGGCCATCATTTGTTCAGCCGTCAGGCGGCGTAAACGATCAAAAGGTCCTTGGCGTCGATCTGGTCTCCGGCCTTCACCAAGACTTCGGTGATCGTGCCGTCTTTTTCCGCATGCAGCGCGGTTTCCATCTTCATCGCCTCGATGGAGAGAAGCACGTCGCCGGCCTTCACGGTCTGGCCGGAAGAGACGAAGACGCGGGAAATGACGCCCGGCATCGGCGCACCGAGCTGGGCCGCATTACCCGCTTCCGCCTTGCGGCGCACAAGCGCACCGGAGGCACCAAAGGCCCGATCCGGCACCTTGATGCGGCGCGGCTGGCCGTTCAGCTCGAAGAAGACCGTGACGAGGCCCTGCGCATCCGGCGCACTGGCCGCCTGGTTGACGATGACGAGCGTCTTGCCCTTTTCGATATCGGCAAACAGTTCGTCGCCATCACCCATGCCGTAGAAATAGGCAGGCGTCGGCAGAACCGAGACCGGGCCATAGGTATCCGAAGCTAGCGCGAAATCCGTAAACACCTTCGGATACATCAGGTAGGAGGCGAACTCGAAATCGCTGACCGGGCGTTCGAGCTTGTCCTCGATCACCTTACGTTCAGCATCGAGATCGGCATCGGCCAGCAGCGAGCCGGGGCGCACGGTATAGGGCGCATCGCCCTTCAGCGCCTTTTTCTGCAGCGCCTGCGGCCATCCGCCGGGCGGCTGGCCGAGATCGCCCTTCAGCATGGAGACGACCGAATCCGGGAAGGCGATGTCGCGCTCGGGGTTTTCGACGTCGGCGACGGTCAGGTCCTGGCTGACCATCATCAGCGCCATGTCGCCCACCACCTTGGAGGACGGCGTCACCTTGACGATATCGCCGAACATCTGGTTCACATCCGCATAGGTCTGCGCCACCTGATGCCAGCGGGTCTCCAGCCCGAGCGAACGGGCCTGTTCCTTGAGATTGGTGAACTGGCCACCCGGCATTTCATGCAGATAAACTTCCGATGCCGGCCCCTTGAGATCGCTTTCGAAGGCCGCATACTGGTTGCGCACCGCCTCCCAATAGAACGAGATGCGGCGGATCCAGGCCGGATCGAGGCCGGATGAGCGCTCGGTGCCGGAGAGCGCCTCGACGATGGAGCCAAGGCACGGCTGCGACGTGTTGCCGGAAAACGCATCCATCGCCGCATCCACCGCATCGACGCCGGCATCGATCGCGGCAAGCACGGTGGCGGCCGAAATGCCCGACGTATCATGCGTGTGGAAATGGATCGGCAGGCTGGTTGCCTCGCGCAGCGCCTTGAACAGCACGCGCGCCGCAGCCGGCTTCAAAAGCCCCGCCATGTCCTTCAGTGCAATGATATGCGCGCCGGCCTTTTCCAGTTCGACGGCGAGATCAGTATAATATTTGAGATCGTATTTCGGCCGGGCGCTGTTCAAGAGATCGCCCGTGTAGCAGATCGCTGCCTCGCAGAGCTTGTTCTCTTCCTGCACCGCGTCCATCGAGACGCGCATGTTGTCGACCCAGTTCAGGCAGTCGAAGACGCGGAACAGATCGACGCCGCCCTTTGCCGCCTGACGGACGAAATATTTGACGACGTTGTCAGGGTAGTTCGTATAGCCGACGCCGTTTGCACCGCGCAGCAGCATCTGCAGGAGAAGGTTCGGCGCGCCTTCGCGCACCAGCGCCAGCCGCTCCCACGGATCTTCGGTGAGGAAGCGCATGGAGACGTCAAAGGTCGCGCCGCCCCAGCATTCGAGCGACAGCAGGCCCGGCAGCGCGCGGGCATAAACGCCGGCAATGCTCGCAATGTCATGCGTGCGCATGCGGGTGGCAAGCAGCGACTGGTGGCCGTCACGCATGGTGGTGTCGGTCATCAGCACGCGCTTTTCGGCGCGCATCCATTCGGCAAAACCCTTCGGCCCCAAGGCATCAAGTTTCTGCTTCGTGCCGTCAGAAATCGGCGCGTCGATATAGGGCACGACAGGCTTGGGCGCCTTGTCTGCCGGCTTCGGCCGGCCCTTGGTTTCGGGGTGGCCATTGACCGTAACGTCAGCGAGATAGGTCAGAAGCTTGGTTGCACGGTCTTGGCGCTTCACCTGCTGGAAAAGCTCGGGCGTCGTATCGATAAACCGCGTCGTATAGGTGTTATCGCGAAAACTCGGGTGGCCGATGATCGCTTCGAGGAAGGTAAGGTTGGTCGCGACACCGCGGATACGGAATTCGCGTAGCGCCCGGTCCATGCGGCTGATCGCCTCCTGCGGCGTGCCGCCCGAGGCGGTGACCTTGACCAGCAGCGGATCGTAGAAGCGGGTAATGATGGCGCCCGTATAAGCGGTGCCGCCATCGAGCCGGATGCCAAAGCCGGCAGCCGAGCGGTAGGCGGTGATACGTCCGTAATCGGGGATAAAATTCTGCTCGGGATCTTCCGTGGTGATGCGGCACTGGAGCGCATGACCGTTGAGGCGAATGTTCTCCTGGGCCGGCACGCCCGATTCCGGCGTGCCGATGGCAAAACCTTCGAGTGCGTGGATCTGCGCCTTGACGATATCGATGCCGGTGACGACTTCCGTCACCGTATGCTCCACCTGGATGCGCGGATTGACCTCGATGAAGTAAAATTTGCCGGTGTCGGAATCCATCAGGTATTCCACCGTGCCGGCGCCGACATAACTGGTGGCGGCTGCGATCTTCAGCGAATAGCCGGCAAGCTCCTGACGCTGCGCTTCGCTCAAATACGGTGCCGGCGCGCGCTCGACCACCTTCTGGTTTCGCCGCTGGATCGAGCAGTCGCGCTCGAAGAGATGAACGACATTGCCATGGGTATCGCCAAGGATCTGGCTTTCCACGTGACGGGCGCGCTCGACGAGCTTTTCGAGGTAGACCTCGTCCTTGCCGAAGGCGGCCATCGCTTCGCGTTTGGCTTCCACGACTTCCTTGGCGAGGTCTTTCGGATCGCGGATGGCGCGCATGCCGCGCCCGCCGCCGCCCCAGGAGGCCTTCAGCATCACCGGATAACCGATTTCTTCGGCCATGCGGGCAACTTCTGCCATATCGTCCGGCAGCGGTTCGGTGGCGGGAACGACGGGAACACCGACGGAAATGGCCAGATTGCGGGCGGCCACCTTGTTGCCCAGCCGGCGCATCGTGTCAGCGCGCGGGCCGATGAAGATCAGGCCGGCAGCATCGCAGGCCTCGACGAATTCCGGGCTTTCCGACAAAAGCCCGTAACCGGGATGGATGGCATCGGCGCCCGAGAGCTTTGCGACCCGAATGATTTCGGAGATCGACAGATAGCTTTCAATCGGCCCCATGTCCTTGGCAAGATGCGGGCCGCGGCCGACCTGATAACTTTCATCCGCCTTGAAGCGATGCAGCGAAAGTTTGTCCTCCTCCGCCCATATGGCGACGGTCTTGATCCCGAGTTCGTTGGCGGCGCGAAACACGCGGATGGCAATTTCGGACCGGTTCGCAACAAGAATCTTCGAAATCTTCAAGACAGTCTCCCCAATGTCATTCGCGGGCATGCTGCACCCGCGAAGAGATCATTACCGCCTTTTCACGGAAGTTCAATTTCCCGTGGTCAAAATTCTGTCAGCTTCCCGTCAGCTTACCAGACCGAGACGAAAGGCGGTGGCAATAACATGCTGGCGGTTCTTGGCGCCAAATTTTTCCTGGATCACATTGATATACCAGTCGACCGTATGGCTCGAGATCTGCAACTCCTTGGCAATCTCGTTGGAGGTCATGCCATCGGAGAGAAGCGACAGCACCTCCATCTGGCGTTTTGTCAATTCGGTGTCGAGAACCGCAAGCTTTTCAAGCTCGCTTGCCGTGCCACGCAGTTCGAGAAAACGCCAGAACAGCCGGCGCATGGCCGATTCAAACAGCGAAACCTCCGCCGGCGACAGATCGACCGCCCCGCCCCCCAGCGCGACGTGGCCGAGCAGGCCGTTGCGGCCATGGACCGGGAAAGTATAGCCATCTATGAGACGGTATTTCGCGGCATCCTGCAACAGGCGCAACATACGCTTGCGATAGGGATCGTTCTTGAAGCTGTTGATCGCATCCCGCCAGCGGTAAGGACGCTGGGCCACCATCAGCATGCGGCGAACAGGATCGACCAGTCCGTATTTCTTGGCGACATACGCCTTGCGCCAGCCTTCCGGCCAATGGCCCGCCAGCATGAAATCGGAAAGATCGGCATTCGGCTTGTGGTGCAACCACACGCCATAAAAGTCGAAACCGTACGCGGAAAGGAGATTTTCAAGTTCCCGCGTAAGTTCTTCAGGCGATTTGATTTCGTTTATTAATATCAAAACTTGCAGAATTGAGTGAATCTTCACTCATACCCCCTGCCACGGATAGCCATGGTCAATTATTGTTTAAACTACTTTACCCCCATTACCCGCACCAGCCCTGTTGCATTCCTGTTAGCATGAACTGAAGTAAGGCGACGATATTCCATAGTGGGCTCTATTCTCGCGGCGATTGCAAGGGGGATCTTGTGGCACGGGGGCGATAGCCATAATGCTCCACAAGGCAGGGTGGCATCGTCGTTCACCCTCCATACAGGTCCGATGCGCTATGTCAGGATCGATGCAGTCAGTATCGAGGTAATATCTTTGAGCTTGTTTCAGGTTTATGCGAGAGCGCTGAAATACTTAGGATCCAGCAGGGTCCGGGTGTCTCTCGTCGTTGTGGCGAATATCGTGCTGGCCATCATCACGATTGCCGAACCGATCCTGTTCGGCCGCATTATCGATGCGATCTCCGGCGGTGGCGACGTTACGCCCATCCTCATCCTCTGGGGTGGCTTCGGTGTGTTCAACACGGTGGCCTATGTGCTTGTCGCCCGCGAGGCGGACCGGTTGGCGCATGGACGCCGCGCGACGCTTCTGACAGAAGCCTTCGGCCGCATCATTTCCATGCCGCTGTCCTGGCATCACCAGCGCGGCACGTCGAATGCGCTGCACACGCTGTTGCGCGCCAGCGAAACGCTGTTCGGCCTCTGGCTGGAATTCATGCGCACGCACCTGGCAACCGCCGTTGCTCTGGTGCTTCTGGTGCCCACAGCGCTTTCCATGGACTGGCGTCTGAGCTGCGTGCTGATCGTGCTCGGCATTGTCTACTGGATCGTCGGTCGCACGGTGATGAACCGGACCAAGGAAGGCCAGGCCTCCGTGGAAGGCCACTATCACACGGTGTTTTCGCATGTGAGCGATTCCATCAGCAATGTTACCGTGCTGCACAGCTACAACCGTATCGAGGCAGAAACCCGCGCGCTGAAGAGCTACACCGAGAACCTGCTGTCGGTTCAGTATCCGGTGCTGGACTGGTGGGCACTGGCCAGCGCGCTCAACCGCATGGCCTCCACCATCTCGATGCTGATCATCCTCATCATCGGCGTCATTCTGGTGCGCGATGGACAGATCCGGGTCGGCGACGTGATTGCCTTTATCGGCTTTGCCAATCTTCTGATCGGCCGCCTTGACCAGATGCGCCAGTTCGCCACGCAGATTTTTGAAGCCCGTTCCAAGCTGGAGGATTTCTTCAACCTGGAAGATTCCGTCAAGGAACGCGAGGAACCGGCCGGCGCCATCGATCTCCACGACGTGCGTGGCGAAGTGGAATTCCGTAACGTTTCCTTCGATTTTGCCAGCACGACGCAAGGCGTTCGCGACGTGTCCTTTACCGCAAAGGCTGGCCAGACGGTGGCGATCGTCGGCCCGACGGGGGCCGGCAAGACAACGCTCGTCAACCTTCTGCAGCGCGTCTACGAACCACAATCCGGTGCAATCCTCATCGACGGAACCGATGTCGCGAAGGTCACCCGCAAATCGCTGCGCCATTGCATCGCGACCGTCTTCCAGGACGCCGGCCTCTTGAACCGCTCGATCAGCGACAATATCCGGCTTGGCCGCGAAGGTGCGTCTGACGCGGAAGTGACGGCTGCTGCCGAAGCGGCCGCCGCGACCGACTTCATTGAAAGCCGTCTTGCAGGTTATGACACGCATGTCGGCGAACGCGGCAACCGCCTTTCCGGTGGCGAACGCCAGCGCATTGCGATTGCCCGCGCCATCCTGAAGAACGCGCCCATCCTCGTGCTCGACGAAGCCACCAGCGCGCTCGACGTGGAGACAGAGGCCCGCGTCAAGGAGGCCATCGACCGGCTGCGCCAGAACCGCACGACCTTCATCATTGCCCACCGTCTTTCGACCGTGCGCGATGCGGATGTGGTGCTGTTCCTCGATCATGGCCGGATCATCGAGAAGGGCACCTTTGACGAGTTGAGCGCCATGGGCGGCCGTTTTGCCTCGCTTCTGAAGACCAGCGGCATTCTGGCCGATGATACGAAGACAGCAGAGACCCTCGCCCTGCCGCAACCGGCCTGACAGCCTGCCCGCGGACCGAAGCCTTTCCGCAAGCACCTGCAAGAGCATCGTTTATTCCACCAGCAGACCGGCTATACATGACGTGTAGCCGGTCTTTTTGCGTCCGGTGCCGACCTGTGCGGCACCGCGCGGGTCAACAGGCCATACGGCCGACACTGATTACGGACGTCCATCCTCATGACCATGTGAGAAGTGGCGGTCTTCATACCTTGGATTTCAGCGGGATAGCTGCGCGGCAACCCCTTTGATCCCTGCTGCGGAGGAAGTCCATTCGTCTCTGCGGGCTTTGTGGCGATAAGAGGATGCGCGCCTTCCATGCCATCCCCGATGCCGGCCATACCGTGCCACCGCCACCACGCACAGTGCCCTCCAGAACCATCGGACGGCCGACACGACTTGGGATGCGGTCAAATGTGTCCGACGAAATGACGTTCCGTCTCCATGCAAGTCCGCCGCCGCTGCGGTCCGGCGCAGGATCAAAGCAAGAAGGCCCGACTTGCAAAAGCGAGCCGGGCCTTCTTGCATTCGTTGACGGTCCGCAAGGATCAGGCGAGCAGGATGCCCTCGTCTGCGACAACAGGCGTTCCATCCACCGTGACCACGGCTTCCGTCTCGCCGACTGCCTTTTCCACGACGATCCGGCGGCTCTTGCCGGCCAGCAGAAGATCGGCGGTAAAGCCGGTCCATTCGCTTGGCAGAACAGGGCGAACGAACAGGCGGTTGCCTTCGCGGCGGATACCGAGAATGCCTTCGACGGCGGCGCGGTACAGCCAGCCGGCCGATCCCGTATACCAGGTCCAGCCGCCACGGCCGGTGAGGTCGCCGACGCCATAAACGTCTGCGGCCACCACATAAGGCTCGACGCGGTAGGTTTCGGCAGAAGCCTGATCCAGCGCGTGGTTGACCGGGTTGAGGAGCTGGAACGCCTTCCAGGCATCGTCACCGCGCTTCAGGCCGGCGAGCGCCAGCACGACCCAGATGGCCGCGTGGGTATACTGGCCACCGTTTTCGCGCACGCCCGGCGGATAGGCCTTGATATAACCCGGGTCCTTCGGCGTGTTGGCAAAGGCCGGCGTGAAGAGGCGGATGATGCCATCCTTCTCGTCCACCAGCTTTTCCATCACGGCATTCATCGCCTGTTCCTGACGAGCCGGATCACCTTCGCCGGAGAGCACGCTCCACGACTGGCCAAGCGAATCGATGGCGCATTCGAGGTTGCCATTGGCACCGAGCGGACCGCCATCGTCAAAATACCCGCGACGATAGTAGGTGCCATCCCAGCCGGCGGTTTCGAGCGCCTGCTTCAGCGATCCCAGATGCGCCGTCCAGCGGCTGACGCGACCGTCATCGTTGCGCGCTTCTGCATACGGCAGGAAGCGGCGCAGTGCGGCGGCGAGGAACCAGCCGAGCCAGACGCTGGTGCCGCGTCCGCCCACGCCGACGCGGTTCATGCCGTCGTTCCAGTCGCCGCCGAGGATGAGCGGCAGACCATTGGAGCCGGTACGGACAATCGCCAGATCCAGCGCACGGGCGGCATGCTCGTAAAGCGAGGCCGTCTCCGAGGAGATCTCCGGCTTGTAGAAGGCGTCGTGCTGGCCGGGCGTCAGTGCCGTACCCTGCAGGAAGGGTAGTTGCTCTTCCAGCACGGCGGCATCGCCGGTCGTGTGGATATATTCGTGCGTGGCATAAGCAAGCCACACCACGTCATCGGAGATGGTGGTACGCACGCCGGCACCCGTGCCCGGAAGCCACCAATGCTGCACGTCGCCTTCCTTGAACTGGCGGCTTGCGGCATTGACGATCTGGCGGCGGGCCAGATCCGGCTCGTGCAGCAGGAAGGCCAGCGTATCCTGCAGCTGGTCGCGGAAGCCGAAGGCGCCCGACGACTGGTAGAAGGCCGTGCGCGACAGGATACGGCAACCGAGTGCCTGATAGGGCAGCCAGGTGTTGACCATATTGTCCAGCGCCTTGTCCGGCGTCTGGATCTTCAGGCGGCCGGTAAAGTCCTGCCAGAAACCATTGGTGGTTTCGAGCACGGTTTCGAAGGACGAAGCCTTCACATCCGCGGCAAGCCCTGCTGCCTCTGCGCGTGTTCCGCAATCCCCCATGAAGAAGGTCACGACCTTCTCCTCGCCGGGCGCCAGCTCGATATCGCAGGCAAGAGCGGCGCATGGCGCGCCATCCGGCTCCAGCGCACCGTTCAGACCGGAAGCGGTGATAACCGCCGTCGGCGCCGCAATCGAGCCGAAGCGGCCGATGAATTCGCGCCGGCTGGTGGTGAAGCCAGACGCCGTGACATCGGTACCGAAGAAGGCCGTGCGATGGTGATCGATGCTATAGGGGTTGGTCGCAAAGAGCGCGCCCGTTGCCTCGTCATGACCGCTCAAGATGAAGGACTGTGTGCGCTGCGGATTGTTGCCGAGGATCCATTCGGCATAACCATAGACGCGCAGGCGGCGGGTCTCGTCGCTGGTGTTGGCAATGGTGATCTTCGAGAACTTCACCGGGCGCGTGCGATCAACCGTTTGCGTCAAGGTGAGGGAAAGGCCCTCTTCCTTGGCGGTAAAGGTTGAATAACCAAGGCCATGGCGGGTTTCGAAGGCGACCGATGGCCGGCGTGAGAGCGCGGCAAACGGTGTCGAGACCTGCAGGCTTTCCAGATCGGCGACATAGAAAGCTTCGCCCGGACGGTTGATGACCGGATCGTTCGACCACGGCGTCAACTGGTAATCGCGCGAGTTCTGGCTCCAGGTGAAGCCGGCTCCTTCGGCAGAAATGTGGAAGCCGAAATTCTCGTTGGAGATCACGTTGATCCACGGCTGCGGCGTGGCGCCGCCACCGGCAAGACGCACGACATATTCCGTGCCATCGCCAGAGAAACCGCCGTAACCGTTCCAGAAGTCGAGATCGGTGGCAGGCGTTGCAACCGGCGCACCGAAATTGTCGGCAGACAGAAGCACGCGGCGATCCGTTTCCACCTCGACGCCGCGCGGCGACGAGAAGAGCGAGACGGCGCGGTTCACCTGATCCTCGATCTTGCCGTTGCGAGCGTGAAGAACGACACGCGAGGCGGCAATCAGGGCGGCCCAGGTTGCCTCGTCCATCAGGTCGCGGCGAAGCGCAAACACCTGCTGGCGCCCATCGGACTGGCCAAGGCGGCGCACGCTTTCGCTGATATGATCGATGGCGTGCTGCATATCCTGCGCGTAGGAGGCAGGCTTTTCATTGACGACAGCAAGATCGGCCATGACACCGCGCGAGCGCAGGTATTCCTGCGCCGACAGCGCCTCCTTCACCACATCCATGTCGATTTCGTCATTGATGCGCAGTGTGAAGATCGGCAGGTCGCCGGAGATCGACAGGCCCCAGAGCTGGCGCTGCGAGGCAAGACCGGCTTCCACCGTTGCCGCATCGGCGCGCAGATACATGTCGGGATAGACGAGATAACGGCCGAGATGCTGGAAGGCGGCCGCCTGCTGGGAGCTGATGCCGATATGGCGCATCTGCACCTGCACGCGGGTCCAGGCCTGCGTCAGTTCGGAACCAAAGGCATCCGGGTGACGATAGCGCTCGATGGCACCGTCGAGTTCCTCGCGGCTCGGGGCAGCAATCGTCCAGAAGATGACGCTGACCTTCTTGCCGGCGGGCACGCGCACGACGCGGCGCAACGACAGGATCGGATCAAGCGTAAAGCCATCCGTGCCGGAGAGCGTCGCATCCTGATCGAAGGCGGCCGCTTCGGCAAGCGTGCGGCCACGGCCGATAAAGCGGCGACGGTCCGTTTCGAACTCGGTCGGGCGCGACGAGCCGGCATTGTCGGCGGCCAGATGCGCGATGTGCATGGACGGTTCGTTCGGGTTGCGCTTGTTGCGCCAGGCACGGATCACATCGCCGCGACGGCCGATCTCGGTGCGAATGAACATGCGAGAGAACACCGGATGAGCGTTGTCGTCATCCTCGTTGGCAATGACCGGCTCCAGATAGGACGTCACTTCGATGAAGCGGTCTTCGGTGCCGGTGTTCAGAAGCGTCAGGCGACGGCCTTCCGCATCGTGTTCGGTTGCCACGATGCATTCGACGGTGCTGGTGAGCGTGCCGACAGTCTTGACGAATTCGGCCTTTTCATCGCCGAACACGGTTTTGACCTTTTCGCCTTCCGCCCGGCGCGGCTCGGCGGTGGTCGACCACCACTGGCCGCTTGCCGTATCGCGCAGGAAGAGGAAATTGCCCCAGCGATCCTCGACCGGATCGGCCTTCCAGCGGGTGACCGCCATGCCGTTCCAGCGCGAGTAACCGGTGCCGGTTGCCGTCAGCATGGTGGAATAATGACCGTTCGACAGGAAGACCAGTTCGCGGTCGCGGCTGGCCGGATCCTGAATGGTGCGGATTTCCGAGCGCAGCAGATCGGCCTGGCCCTTGCCGGGCGTTTCCGGCTCATACTTGGAGCCCATGACGGGCACTTCGCGCGGCGCTTTTTCCTGCAGCAGAAGTTCAGCGGCTTCCACCACCGGATCGGCGTGGAAAAGCTCGCGCAGCTTGCCGTTGTTGACGACGTTGGCAATGGCTGCAATCGACATGCCATGGTGGTGGGCATAATAGTTGAACACCACGGCGCATTTCTTGCCTTCCGGCACGCGCGTCGGCGTGTAGTCGACGGCATCATGGAAGCCGTATTTGCCGAGCGCCCCGACGGCACGCAGCTTTTGCAGGTTTTCCAGCGCTGCCAGCGGGTTGTATTGGCTGGCCAGGATCGAGGCATAAGGCGCGATGACGGCGTTCTGGCCGAGACCGCGCTTCAGGCCAAGCGTCGGCACACCAAAGTTCGTGTACTGGTAGTTGAGGTTATGGTCGCGGGCATTAAACGCGGCCTCCGAAATCCCCCAGGGGATGTTCAGCCGGCGGCCGTGGTTCATCTGCTCCTCGACGATCAGGTTGTTCGTCTGGTTCAGAATCCCGCCCTGACGCTCCTGCATGACGAGCGGCGGCATCAGGTATTCGAACATCGAGCCCGACCAGGAGATCAGCGCGCCGCGCGCACCGATCGGCACGACCTGGCGGCCGAGGCGATACCAGTGTTCGGTCGGCAGATCGCCCTTGGCAATCGCAAACAGGCTGGTCAGGCGGCACTCAGACGCCAGAAGGTCGTAGCAGGCCTCGTCGAGGTCGTTGCTTTCGACACGGTAACCGATCGACAGCAGACGCCGGTCCTTGCGGTAAAGGAAGGTGAAATCCATCGAGAAGGCGAGCGTGCGGGCACGGTCACGCAGCTGCGTCAGGCGCTGGCGCAGCGGCTCGATATTGGTCATGTCGAAGGTGGTATCGGCGATATGCGCTTCGCAGGCACCCACCAACGATTCCGCCCAGCGGGTGACTTCCGTGCTCTGCGCGGAACTCACCTCATGATCGAGGTTGGAGGCCAGCTTCTGGATGTCACGCGCGAGAACCGCAAGGTTGATGATGCGGATCGAGGCAAACTCATGCTCGCGCTTGACGGCTGCCAAGGCATTGGCAAAGCCGATGATCCGCTCTTCCAGACGCCGGCGCAGCGGACGGACCGTCTTGCGATCGTCAGGCAGTTCCTTCAGCACTTCCGACAGGATGCCGGCAACGTCGCCGATGCCATCGAGCGAGGCCTGCAGATGCGCGGACGGTGCTTCCGCCCATTCGCGGCAGGCGGAAGAGACGGCAATCAGGTGGCCGGCAAGGTTGCCGCTATCAACAGTCGAGACATAACGGGGGCCGAGCGTCAGCAGGCTATCGGTATGATACCAGTTGAACAGGTGGCCGCGGAACTTGTCCATCTTTTCCACGGTCGCAACCGTGTCCTCGATACGCTCCAGCGTATCCTGGAAGCTGATCCAGCCGAAATGACGCGCCGAGACGACGGAGAGCAGGTAGACGCCGATATTGGTGGGCGAGGTGCGCTTGGCAACGATCGGCTCGGGCTTTTCCTGAAAGTTGTCCGGCGGCAGGAAATGCTGGTCTTCGGTGACGAAGGCCTCGTAATAACGCCAGGTACGGCGCGAGATCTTGCGCAGTTCCACAGAGACGGCTTCCGGCACGAAGAGGCGATCTTCGGTTTCCGCCGACTGACTGACATACCAGGCAACGAGCGGCGAAAAAACCCAGAGAAGCACGAAGGGGATGCCGACGAGGAAGGCATTGTCATCCGGCAGCGCGGCAATCATCAGCGCCACGACGGCGGCCACCGGCGCATGCCACATGGAGCGGTAATAATCCTGCGGCGTGCCCTGCGCCGACGACTGGATGCTGGCGGCAGTGCGCCATTCCAGCATCTGCTTGCGGCTGACGAAAAGGCGGTAGATCGAGCGCACGATGGCATCGATCATCCGGAAGGCGGAATCGGCGATAAAGACGATGCGGAGCGCCACCTGGGCATTGGCCGAGCGGATATCCGACCAGACGGAATAGAAATGCGCGCTGGGCACGATATCGGTCGAGCGCGGCACGATACCGGTGATGAGCGACAGCGTCGGCGCGACAAACAGCGAGAAGATCAGCAGGATCTGCCAGATCAATGCGCCGAGCGGATCCATGAAATACCAGCCGAGCACGGAGGCGAGGAACCAGGCGATCGGGGTGAGCGACCGGCGCAGGTTGTCGACCATCTTCCAGCGGCCAAGGGCAGTGACGCCACGCAGCGGATCAAGGATATAGGGCAGCAGCTGCCAGTCGCCACGCGCCCAGCGATGCTGGCGCGACACTTCCACCTCGTAGCGGGTCGGGAAATCCTCGACCAGTTCCACATCGGTGATGAGGGCGCAGCGGGCAAACGAGCCTTCCAGAAGGTCATGGCTCAACACGGCGTTTTCTTCGACGCGGCCGCGCAAGGCGGTCTCAAACGCATCGACGTGATAAAGACCCTTGCCGGTGAACGAGCCTTCGCCGGTCAGATCCTGGTAAACGTCGGAGACGGTAAAGACGTAAGGATCGATACCCCGGCTGACGGAATAGACGCGCTGGAAGACGGAAGCGTCCTTGCCCGTCGTCAGTGACGGCGTGACACGCGGCTGCAGCAGTGCATAACCGTGAATGACGCGGCCGGACTTCGGATCGTGGACCGGACGGTTGATCGGGTGATGCAGCTTGCCGACAAGCTTGGTGGCCGCATCGCGCATCAGGCGCGTATCGGCGTCCAGCGTCATTACATACTGTACGTTTTCGGGCACGGTGTTGGCGCCCTGAAGATAGGTCGTATCCTTGTCGCCGCGCAGCAACAGGTTCAGCTCGTGCAGCTTGCCCCGCTTGCGCTCCCAGCCCATCCAGACACCTTCGGAAGGGTTGTAGAGGCGGCGGCGATGCAGAAGATAAAACCGCGTCCGGCCATCGAAGGCATAACGGTTGCTGAGCAAGGTGATCTCGCGACGGGCATATTCCAGCACTTCGAGATCCGCATCGGTCTGCTCGATGGCGCTGTCTTTCCAGTCGCTCAAAAGCGCGAAATAGATCTCGCCATGCGGGTTCGCGAGGTAATGAACCTCGAGATTGCGCACCAGTTCATCCACCGTATCACGGTTGTTGATGATGCAGGGCACCGCCACAAGCGTGCGGGCGTCTTCCGGAATACCGTTCTTGAACTCGTAGCCGACAAGCCGTGAGGGCTTCACCACATAGGTGACGAGCGTGTTGAAAAGGCCTGTCGCGCCTTCCGACGCCGGCAGCGAGAACATCAGCAGGAACAGCACGATGACCGGCCAGGACATGCCGGCATGGGCGAGAAAACCGCCGACGATGGCAAGCGCAAGGAAGGTCAGCAGCAACACAGGCACGGCAACCGACAGCCAGTTCATCGACTGGATGGTGCGGGTGATGCGCTGCCCGATGGTCGGCGTGTAACCGACCGCCTTTTCCAGTTCCGGACGGTACATGCCGGTGAGGAAGGCGCCGACATTGGCCTTGTGCGGATCGGGCTCCGGCGCACTGCGGGCTTCGTCTGCCAGGGCGATGGCGGCACGCGCCACTTCGATTTCGCTCTTGCCGCAATAACGCGCAAGCTTTTCGATGCGGTTGCGGTAGGAGTTGCGCGAGCCGAAATCCAGCTCGTTATAGTCGCTCTGCGCGCGCAGAACCTGGTCGACAAGGCAGACTTCCTCGAACCAGACGCTCCATTCGGTATCGTCGATCTCGCGCAGGCTCTTGATGATGTTGCCCATCGTCACGTTGCCGGAGGAGAGGCGGTTGTGTTCCGCCATCATCACTTCTTCGGTGTCGGTGCCGGCCTTTTCCAGCTGGGCTTCCAGCCAGGAAATGGCAAAACCTGACGATTGCGAGGCGTTGCGAAGACGATAGACGAACTGCGTGGCAAAGGTATTGTCGCCGGTCAGCGGCTGGATGCGGGAAAAAAGATCGCTGCAGGCGGCTTCGTCGTTGAGACGGATCACCTCGTCGGCCGCTTCGTTCGCCTTCTGGCGCATGTGGCGCGAGCGCTCGACGCGGATGGAGATGCGGCGCAGGTTTTCGATCAGCACAAAGCGCATGAAGGACGGCAGCGCCCAAAGCTCGCCGATTTCAAGCGACTGATGGACCTGGAACCCTTCGGTCATCGCCGTCAGGTTATCGCGCGACAGGCTGCTATGAGTATGGGCAACGTAGAGCCAGGCGAGCGCCAGCACACGCGGTATCTCGATGGAACCCACCCGCATCGTCGGCAACTGCTTGTAGAACTTGCGCGGAAAGTCACGGCGGACTTCCTGGATCGCTTCCTCGACGATGTAGTGGTTGTCGAGCAGCCATTCCGCCGCCGGCGTAATGGTGGCGCCGGCTTCCACGTCCCTGGCCGTCGAGCGGTAGACCCGCAGGATTTCCTTTTCGTTTTCCTTGTGCCGCTCGCGGAAATCGAAGGACATGAAGCCCGGCAGCGATTGGGTTCCGTCGCGCGCCAGCGCTTCGCCGCAGGCGCGCAGATCCTCTGCATTGAAATAGGTCGCGCGGATCGCCTCGTTGTGGTCGATCTGCTTACCTTCGGTTTCACGCGGGGTCGCGGCAGGCGTATTATGAAATGACATTGTGGCGGCTTCTAAGAATTGAGTGGCACTGTCTTAGCGAAAGAGCGGGGTCGGCTGGCGCCGATAACTCAGGTCCGGTTCGGCTTCATGAGTGCAAATAACGGAAGGGAGGACGGCACCGGGCGCAGGAGCGCGGGGCGGCCGAAAACGCGAACGAAAGGACACAACCTGTTCACATGCTTCTCCAAAACTATCACCGCTCGCCTCTATCCCGCCAGGTCTGAATGAAACCTGAACGTAATCAGCCGGTTGGAAGACCAGATCGATGCCTGATGCGGGGCCACGCGACAAGACGCGATGCACGCTGACGGATGTAAGCCGAAAGCGCTGCATTTGGTTCCATGACATCAAGCTTTGATGCTTTCAAGGGCGATTCCACGGGCAAGGGCCCGCGCGGCCAAAAACCCTGCGCGGCCGGCCTTTGCGGCGACACAGCGCCGAGGCCGCAGCCGCTGCAGTCGCCGGCAGCAGGCGCCGAATGCCCAAACGAAAACGGCCCCTTGCGGCCCGTGAAACGTCACGGATGCGCGCAAGGGGCCGTAGAGGAGATAAGAGAATTGACCTAGCTGAACAGGCCAAGGATGCCGGCGGCAACGAAAATGAAGGCGGCAGCAACGAGTGCCGCATGCAGATGCCGCATCAGGTACTTTCGGCTGGCAGATAGTGCGGACGTGGCGGAAGGTTCGATGCGGGGACGGAAAGGCACCGGATGATCGACATGGCTCATGCGCGTCTCTCCCTTGAACATCGTTGTTCACATTCCGTTAATGTAGCTTAACTCTACGCGATTGGTAGAGATAATCTTGCGCCAGAGCGCGCTGGTGTGAAAAATCTTTCCCGCCAGCCGCACCGGGTAACGGTTGGAGCACGCGAACTCCTGGGATATGCCGAACGAGGACAGGAAGCGGAGGAGATGTTTCGTGGCGGATGTGGATGCGATTATCGTCGGAGCCGGCGTCATCGGGCTTGCAGCGGCACGCGCACTTTCGCAGGCTGGCCGTTCCGTTCTGCTGCTGGAGGCCGAAGGCGCCATCGGCACCGGCACCTCGTCGCGCAACAGCGAGGTGATCCATGCGGGCCTCTATTACCCGAAAGACAGCCTCAAGGCGCGGCTCTGCGTCGAGGGCCGGCACAAGCTTTATGCATTCTGCCAGTCGCACGGCGTGGCGCACCGCCGATGCGGCAAGCTGATCGTCGCGACCGAAGAGGCGGAAATTCCGCTGCTTCAGACGCTCGCGGAAAAGGGCGCCGCAAACGGCTGCGACGACCTGCAGATGCTGACAGCCGATGCGGCGCAAAACCTTGAGCCCGCGCTTTCCTGCCTTGCCGCCCTCCATTCGCCCTCGACCGGCATCATCGATAGCCACGGCTACATGCTGGCGCTGGAGGGCGACGCACGGGATGCCGGCGTCCTCATCGCCTTCCACGCGCCGATCAGGTCAGCCCGCGTCACGCCGGATGGCTTTATCGTCAGCGTTGGCGGCATGGACCCGATGGAGGTGTCTGCCACGCTGCTGGTCAATGCCGCAGGGCTGCATGCCTCTGAGGTTGCAAGGATGATCGAAGGGCTCTCCCCGGATGCTGTGCCGGAGACGCGTTATGCCAAGGGCAATTATTTCATGCTGCCAACACGCGCACCCTTCAGCCACCTGATCTACCCCGCTCCGCACGCCCATGGACTTGGCGTTCACCTGACGCTGGATCTGGGTGGACAAGCGCGCTTCGGCCCTGACGTCGAATGGGTCGAGACCATCGATTACGCGGTCGATCCGGCGCGGGGGGCAAGTTTTGATTCAGCCGTACGCCGTTACTGGCCGGACATGCCAGCGGGGGAACTGGTGCCCGGTTATGCCGGCATCCGCCCGAAGATCAGCGGGCCGGCGGATCCGGCCGCCGATTTCCGCATCGATGGGCCGGAGGCGCATGGGGTCGCGGGCCTCGTTAATCTTTTCGGTATCGAAAGCCCGGGGCTGACCGCCTCGCTGGCCATTGCACGCGAAATCGCCGACCGGCTGCTTGCCGAACGCGGTTCTGCCGAATGATCGCTGCCGTCAGGCCGGCACGTGATGGCGGATCCGCGCCTTGATCGGCAGGTGATCGGAAGCGATGCGGGCAAGTGCCGTATCATGCACGCGCACCCGCTCGATAAGACCGGGACGGTTGCTCATGATGCGGTCGAGCGCCAGAACCGGCAGGCGCGAAGGAAAGCTCGGCACCGCCGCCGGCATGCCGCGAAAGATGTCCGACAGCGAATTTAGCGAAGAACGATCCCCCAGACGCCATTCGTTGAGATCGCCCATCAGGATGGTCGGTTGTTCATCCCGGGCGCCAATCACGTCAAGGATCATACGCGCCTGCTGCTGGCGCGAGCGGTTGAGCAGGCCAAGATGCGCGGCAATAACCCGAAGCACGTTGCCGTCCTTCATCTCCAGCTCGGTGATCAGCGCGCCGCGTGGCTCGAGCCCCGGAAGTTTCACCTGATGCACATCGCGAACCACACCTTCGCGGAAAAAGAGCACATTGCCGTGCCAGCCATGCGCCTTGGAAACGCCAGAGAGCGGCACCGGCGTCAGCCCCGTCTCGCGCTCCATCCAGTTGAGATCGAGAAGCCCGCGCCGCTCGCCGAACCGCGTATCGGCCTCCTGCAGGGCCAGCACGTCGGCACCGATTTCGCGAATGACATGGGCGATGCGGCCGGGATCGAACTTGCCATCGACGCCGACGCATTTGTGGACATTGTAGGAGGCAACCAGCAGGCTTTCGCCATTGCCCGCCTCGGCCTCTTCCTCAAGCATCTGGTCACGCTGCTTGCGGTTGCGAAGCGAGGCAAGAATATTGGCCCGCAGATTGGGATTGCCGGGATTTTTCATGCGCGGGCGGACGATTTCATCAAGGGGACCATGAGGCGAGTATAGCGCCCGGACGGGGAGCTTCCAGAGGCGGTATCAAAGATAGGGAGAGCCGAGCCAGAGAATACGGTCGAACAGACGTGCCAGAAAAGGCCGCGCCCGCCAGTCTTCCATCGTCACCGGTGCAGCTTTCGTCAGCATCCGTTCGATCCGTTCTTCCAGTCGGGCTGCCAGCTCGATATCGAAAATTTCCATATCGACCTCGAAATTGAGGCGCAGCGAGCGTGGATCCATGTTGGACGAGCCAACATAAGCCCAGCGGCCATCCACGACCATCAGCTTGGAATGGTTGAACGGGCCGCTGGCGCGCCAGAGCCGGCAATTTCCTTTCAGGATCTGGTCGAACTGCGCGGTCATCGCCCGGTCGACCAACGTCAGGTTGTTGGAAGCGGGCACGACGATATCGACCGCCACGCCGCGCCGGGCAGCCGTGGCAAGCGAGGCAATCAGCTCGCGGTCGGGCAGGAAATAGGGCGAGACGATGCGGATCGACGAGCGAGCGACGGAAAAGGCCCCCATCAGCATCTTGTGGTTCGTCTCAAGGCTGCGGTCCGGGCCGGAGGCGACGGCGCGCACATAAACGGCGCTTCCCGGCTCGCTCACGGGCGGCTCGATCTGCCATGCGGGGCCAGACAGCGTTTCACCATTGGAAAAACGCCAGTCTTCCGCTGCAACCGACAGGAGATCGGCAACGATCGGGCCGGTCATGCGGAAATGCGTATCCATGGCATGATCGTCTCCGGCGATTTCCTGCGAGAAGGCCTCGCGAATATTGATGCCGCCGGTAAAGGCGATAGCACCATCGACCACCATGATCTTACGGTGGGTGCGCAGGTTCGCATAGGGCAGCCGCAGGCCGACAATCACATTGCCGTTGAACACATCGACCGTCACGCCGCCATCGCGCAGCAGGCCAAGCACGCTCGGCACCGAATAACGGGCGCCGACGGCATCCACCAGAACCCGCACGCTGACGCCGCGTTTTGCGGCATCGGTGAGCGCTTGCGCAAAACGGCGGCCGATGCGGTCGCGATCAAAGATATAGGTTTCCAGAATGACGCTGCGGCGGGCGCTTTCGATGGCTTCCAGCATGGCGCCATAAGCTGCGTCGCCGCCCTCCAGCACCTCGACGCTGTTGCCGGTGGTGAGAAAATAACGCGTCACCCGGTCGCCCAGCGTCTTCATCGCCAGAAACCGCCGGCCGAACTGCGAGGCCACCATGGTATCCGTCGCGTCATAGGATTCGAGGTGATCGAGAAAGGCGTCTCCCAGCTTGGAGCGCTGGTTGCCGATGGCGCTGCGGCGAATGCGGTTAATGCCGGCAATGAGATACAGCAGCGCACCAATGATCGGCGACAGGAGGATGACGCCGACCCATCCGATGGCCGAGCGCACCTCTTCCTTGGTCATGGCCGCATGGATGGCAGCCGTCGCCCCCATCACGACCGACAGGGTAAAAACGATGTGCGGCCAGTAGGGCGATAGAAGATCAAGCATGCGCCCAGATATAGGCGTCTCCATCGCGGGTGCAATCCACCCGCGATGGCTGTTCTTCATGAAGGGTCGTTGGGTCGTGAACGCCGCCCTGTCTGATCAAACAACTTTCGCCGATAACGCGCCTATCCGCCAAACGGGCCGGCGAAAAATCTTGGGCGTCGCAAGCGCCGGTGCCATCGACACCGTCTTCCAGGCGATAGCGGCAGCCCACACGACAGAACCAAAATCCCCTGTGTCATGCCTTCGTTAAAAGCTACGGCGCTCGAATGCCGGAAATGGTTTAGCGGCGGCCGCCCATGGCAGCGACCGGCGGTTCGGCTTCCGGCGGAATGGGACTGCGATAGGCCTGGCCCTTCAGCCGGCGCTTGAGATCGGCTTTCGCCGCATCGCGCAACTGCTCGGACTGGAGCGCGGCAAGGCCCGTTGCGGCCATCACCTTGGCTGTGGTCACCATGGCCTTGTGGGCGAGCGGGCTCTTTCCCTGCGCCACCACCTGCCAGGTGTGAAGCTGCGTGCCAATGGCGAGCGACGGACCATAGGCCTGCACGGTCGGCACCACCCAGCTGACATCGGCGACATCCGTGGACCCACCCATCTGGCGAACCTCGTTGTGGCGGGGCAGGATGAAATCGGCGAGCGGCACGTCACGCTCGTCCAGCCGCTCCTGCGCCCAGCTTGAGGAAATATCCTCCGGCGTCAGCGTCGCGCGGATCTTTTCGGCAAAGGCCTGGTCCTCGTCATCGAAGTCAGGCGCGCCAACACTGTCCCAGACATCCTGCATGGCATCCATCAGTGGCGTGTTGACGATGAGGTTCGAGACGCCCGACAGAATGGCGCTTTCCACCTTCGTCTCGGTCATGAGGGCTGCACCCTCAGCCACTTTCTTCACCCGCTCGATCAACGAGAACAGGCCGGCCAGTTCCGGCGCGCGTACCACGTAACGCACCTTGGCATGGGCCTGCACGACGTTTGGCGAAATGCCGCCGGCATCCAGCAGGGCGTAGTGGATACGGCAATCCTGTTGCATGTGTTCACGCAGGTAATTGACGCCGACGCTCATCAGTTCGACAGCATCGAGCGCACTGCGGCCAAGCTCCGGGCTTGCCGCGGCATGCGAAGCGCGACCGGTGAAGGTGAAATCGATGCGGCAATTGGCAAGCGAGGTTTCCCGCTGCACGCCGGCAAAATTGCTAGGGTGCCAGCAAATGGCGATATCGACATCCGAAAACGCCCCGGCGCGCACCATGAAAGCCTTGGCAGCACCACCTTCTTCGGCCGGGCAACCGTAATAACGCACGCGGCCGGGCGTGCCTGTGGCTTCCAGCCAGTCCTTGAGCGCCGTTGCTGCCAGAAGCGAGGCGGAGCCTAAAAGATTATGGCCGCAGCCATGGCCGTTGGCGCCGGCGGTCAGCGGATCGTGATGGGTGACGCCCGCCTTCTGGCTGAGGCCCGCCAGCGCATCAAACTCGCCGAGAAAGGCAATCACCGGACCACCCTCGCCTGCTTCGCCAATCAACGCCGTTGGAATATCGGCGACGTTTTCGGTGATCGCAAAACCC
This sequence comes from Neorhizobium sp. PAMB6716, assembly GCF_058242805.1. Taxonomy (NCBI): domain Bacteria; kingdom Pseudomonadati; phylum Pseudomonadota; class Alphaproteobacteria; order Hyphomicrobiales; family Rhizobiaceae; genus Neorhizobium; species Neorhizobium sp. PAMB6716. The sequence continues at coordinate 3,551,115 of NZ_CM177835.1, read as the reverse complement.
TGCGCCTCCAGCATTTCCCGGTGGGCGGCGGCCGACTGCACTTCCATGTAGCAGGTTTCCGGCGTTGCCCAGACCCGGTCGCTCAGCTCCGTGAACACCTCCCTCTTCCTGTCGATGGCCTCGAAGATCTGGGGGAGATTGCTGTTCATGGACATAAGATTACCTGCCTGCGACGATCATGATGTGAAAACCTAACCCAGTACCGACAGAATGCAAACCTTTCCGACAGGCTTCAACCGCGCCAGATTTGCGCGTCAAGGGCCGATTCCAGTCGTTTCCACTCGCCGACCTGTGGCAGGCCGATCCGCAGGCAATCCGGCCGTTCGGCAAACCTGCGAACGAGGATGCCGCACCGACCGAGATGCGCAAAGATGGCCGATGCTTCGGCATGCCTCAAATAGCGAAACAGCTTCGTGCCACCGCAAACGGGAAGGCCAGCCGCCGCCAGAAGCGCATCGAGACGCGCTGCATCCTCGCGTAACCGTTGCCGCATGGCCTGTTGCCAGTCTTTGTCGGCGAGCGCCTGAAGCCCGATGCACAAGGTTGGCCCCGGAATGGCCCAGGGACCGAGACGGGCCGACAGTTTTTGCGCGATATCCACCGGGGCGACGGCAAAGCCCAGCCGCACACCGGCCAGACCATAAAATTTGCCGAAGGAGCGCAGAACGACCAGCCCCTCATGCACGGCACCGGCCACGCTTTCATCCGGTTCGACGACTTCCATAAAGGCCTCGTCCACCACCAGAAGCCCGCCCTTTGCCTTCATATGGCGGGCGAGGGCCAGAAGATCGTCCGCGCCAAAAAGCCGCCCGTCCGGATTGTTCGGATTGACCACGACGGCCAGATCCGCGTCGAAAAGATCATCGAACGCCGGCACATCGGCGGTGTCAAAACCGGAAAGCTTCGCCATCCGCGCATGTTCGCCATAGGTCGGCGACAGGATCGCGGCCCGTCGTCCAGCAACGGACAGGGCGCCGAATACGGCCTCCACGATCAACGGCAGCAGGATATGCGTGCCGGGTGCGGCGGCCAGATGATCCGGCGAGGGCGCACCATAGGTTTCCGAGGCAAGCTGCTTCAACCGCGCCAGATCATCAGGCTCCGGCAGGCGGGAGAAAGCGGTGGCGGGGATGGGCGAATAGGCATAAGGGTGCGGGTTGATGCCGGTGGAGAGATCGATCCACGGTTTTGGCGCCTGCGGAAACATGAGAGCCGCGCGCGCCAGATTGCCGCCGTGATCGATTGCCTGCCGCGCCTCGTCGCGCCCCTGTTGTCGATCCTGTCTGTCATTCATGGCTTTTTCTCTCGCCTTCCTCGCTTTGCTTATTGAACGGCTTGTCGGTTATCCGCAATGGCTGGTGGATCGCATCGGCCATCCCGTCATCTGGATTGGCGCGCTGATCAGCCGGCTGGAAAAGCGGTTCAACGATCTCGACCTGCCGTTCGGGCAGCGCAAGCGCAACGGCTTTTTTGCTTTTTTCATCCTGCTTTTCGCCGCTGTTTTGCCAGCGCTTCTCCTCGAAAGCGCACTGGCGTGGCTGCCGCTCGGCCTCATCGTCACGGCCCTCCTCTCCTCCAGCCTGCTGGCCCAGAAAAGCCTGGAAGAGCATGTGCGGGCCGTGGCCGATGCGCTGGAAACCGGCGGACTCGAAAAGGGCCGCAAGGCCGTGTCGATGATTGTCGGGCGCGATCCCGACCAGCTGGACGAGGCCGCCGTCTGCCGCGCGGCAATAGAAAGCCTTGCCGAAAACTTTTCCGATGGCGTCACCGCACCCGCGTTCTGGCTTGGCGTCGGCGGGCTTCCTGGGGCATGCGCCTACAAGGCAACCAACACCGCCGACAGCATGATCGGCCATCTGAATGCCCGCTACAGCGCCTATGGCTGGGCGGCGGCCCGGTTCGATGACCTCATCAACCTGCCGGCCTCGCGCCTGACAGCGGTGCTGTTCATTGCAGCCGCCGCCCTTCTGCCGGGCGCGTCGGCGAAAGCGGCCTGGGCTGCGGTGCGGCGTGATGCGCGCCACCACAAATCGCCCAATGCCGGCTGGCCGGAGGCGGCGATGGCCGGTGCGCTGGGCCTCGGTCTTGCAGGCCCCCGCGTTTATGGCGGGGTTCTGGTCGAGGATCACGTGATGGGAGACGGCGGACGGCGCGAGGCAACCAGCGCGGACATTCGCCGCGCCCTTGCTCTTTCGCGTATCGCAGACCTGTTGCTGATCATCCTCTTCGGGCTCCTCGCCCTCCTCTTTACCGTGCGAGGCTGAGCAAGAGATCCAGATCGAGATGCCGTTCGAGATGGGCGGCGAGCCGGTCGAGCACGTCCTCCACGCCCTGTTCGTAATCAAGCCGCGTTTCATCGCCGCCAAGCCGCGTCAGCCAGGACGAGCGCTGGCGATCATCGGCAAACAGGCCGTGGATATAGGTGCCGCTGACCAGCCCGTCGGCTGAGCGCGCCCCCTCCGGTTCGCCGCCGATATGGGCAAAGGATCGCGTCCGGTCTGGCCCGGTCGTTTCACCGACATGCATTTCATAGCCGGCAAAGGAGTTTCCATCGGCCGTTTCGCCGGAGACTGCGACGAGATGTTTTTGCCCGGTCAACCGGGTTTGCACGTCGAGAAGCCCAAGCCCCTGTTCCACGGCACCGGCAGGACCTTCGATGCCATCGGGATCGGCCACCGTTTTGCCGAGCATCTGATACCCGCCGCAAAGGCCGAGCACCGGCTTGCCACGGCGGCGATGCGCGGCGATATCGATATCGAAGCCCGCCTGCTTCAGCACCTGCAGGTCGGCAATCGTGGCTTTCGAGCCGAGAAGCAACACGAGATCGGCATCGGCCGGAAGGACCTCGCCGGGCTTTACCCGCAAAAGCTCCACCTGCGGTTCGGCATCCAACGGATCGAGATCATCGAAATTGGAGACATGCGGCAGGATCGGCACGGCGATGCGGATTTTTGCGCCGGCCTTTGCTTGCGGCTTGGATTGAAGCGCCAGCGCATCCTCGGCCGGAAGTCTGATGGCTTCGGCAAAATGCGGCAGGAGGCCGATGGGGGCCCAGCCGGTAAAACCTTCGATCATCGTCATGCCCTCGGCAAACAGCGTCGGGTCACCGCGAAAGCGGTTGACGATAAAGGCGCGGATCATCGCGGCATCTTGCGGCTCCAGCACCAGTTTCGTGCCGGCAAGGCTTGCGATCACGCCGCCGCGGTCGATATCACCGATCAGCACCACCGGCACGTCGGCGGCCCGCGCAAAACCCATATTGGCAATGTCATTGCGCCGCAGGTTCACCTCCGATGCGCTGCCCGCCCCCTCCACCAGCACCAGATCGGCCTGCCCCTTCAAGCGGGAAAAACTGTCGAGCACGCGCGGCATCAGGCCGGCCTTGATCTCCTGGTATTCGGCAGCCTTGGCATTGCCTTCCACGCGGCCCTGCACCACCAGCTGTGCGCCAACCTCGCTCTGGGGTTTCAGAAGCACCGGGTTCATGTGGACTGAAAGCGCCGCGCGCGCCGCGCGCGCCTGCAGCGCCTGCGCCCGGCCGATCTCGCCGCCATCGGCCGTCACCGCCGCATTGTTGGACATGTTCTGCGGCTTGAACGGCAGAACGCAAAGCCCGCGCAGCGTAAAGGCGCGCGCAAGGCCCGCCACGATGAGCGATTTGCCGACATCCGAACCGGTGCCCTGGAACATCAATGCCTTGGCGGGCCTTTGCTGCGTCATCAGAACTCGATCCCGGCTTGCGCCTTCACGCCGGCCTTGAAGTGATGTTTTACGAGCGTCATCTCGGTCACCATGTCGGCGGCTTCGATCAGCGCCGGCTTGGCATTGCGTCCGGTGACGATCACATGCAGGTCGGGGCGGCGAGCTGAGAGATCAGCAATCACCCGCTCGAGATCGAGGTAATCGTAACGCAGTGCGATGTTCAACTCGTCGAGGATCAGGAGGCCGACGTCAGGCTCGGCCATCATTTCCAGCGCCTTCTCCCAGGCCCGTTCGGCAGCCGCCACGTCGCGTTTCAGGTCCTGCGTGTCCCAGGTAAAACCCTCACCCATCGTGTGCCAGATCATCCGGTCGCCAAACGCCTGCAGCGCCACGCGCTCGCCCGTATCCCAGGCGCCCTTGATGAACTGGACAACCGCCACCTTGCGACCATGGCCGAGCATGCGCAACGCAAGTCCGAAGGCAGCCGTCGATTTGCCCTTGCCGGGGCCGGTATTGACGATCAGCAGACCCTTTTCGAGGGTCTTTTCCGCCACTTCCGCATCCTGCACCGCCTTGCGGTTTTCCATCTTGCGGCGGTGGCGCTCGGCCTCGCGTTCGTCGATTTCCTTCATCGGGCTCTCCTGGCGCATCGTCGGGAGGCGGGACTATAGTCGAACCTTTTCCCGCGGCAATGCCTTGTGTCCCGCCATTGACACGCAAGCGGCTAAGCGCATAGTGACAGGGACAACGGTCTTTTCCCGGCAACGGGGAAAGCTAAGAGGGAACGTGGTGCGGTTTTTCAAAAACCTAAACCACGGCTGCCCCCGCAACTGTAAGCGGGTAGTCCGGCGCATCAGGCCACTGAAGGCAACTTCGGGAAGGCGGCGCACGGGCGACGATCCGCGAGCCAGGAGACCTGCCGTTGACGACAGATGATCCAGCCGGGCGGGGTGCTCCGGAACGGATAGTTTTCGAAAGACATGGGGCGCCGATAGCGGCCTTCCGTGTCTGCACCCCGCTATCGTTTGGCAGGCCGTTCAGGCACATCGGTAAAAGGTGGGGTGACAGTGGATTTATCAGCACGAAACGAGCGTCCCGAGACGGCGGATATCCCCGTCCATGCGGTTATCGTGCATGTCTGCGAAACCTGCCGCAGCGCCACGCAAGACCCGGCTGCCCCCCGCGAGGGCGCCGTGCTTGCACAAAACCTTGCTCACCATAACGAACCCGGCATCGAGGTGAAGAGCGTCGCCTGCCTTGCCAATTGCAAGCGTGGTCTCAGCGCCAGCATCCAGAGCAGCACCGGCTGGAGCTATATTTTCGGTGATCTCACCACCGAGAGCGGCGAGGATCTTCTCATTGGCGCGCGCCTGCTTGCCGGCTCGGCCGATGGGCTGATGCCCTGGAAGGGCCGCCCGGACAGCCTGAAACGCGGCATGATTGCCCGCATTCCGCCGTTTCCCTCCGTTGAATCCCAGAACCAGAAGCCTTGAAGGACGATCCCATGACCTCTTCCCTCGCCCGCATTCCCTGCACGGTTGTCACCGGTTTTCTCGGCGCCGGCAAAACCACGTTGCTTTCCCAAGCGCTGCAGAACATCAAGGGCAAGCGGCTTGCCATCATCGTCAACGAGTTCGGTGATGTCGGCATCGATGGCGAGATCCTGAAAAGCTGCGGCATCGAAAACTGCCCCGAAGACAACATCATCGAACTGGCAAACGGCTGCATCTGCTGCACGGTGGCTGACGATTTCGTGCCGGCGATCGACCGCATTCTGGCGATAGAACCGAAGGTGGATCATATCCTCATCGAAACCTCCGGCCTTGCGCTGCCAAAGCCCCTGATCCAGGCCTTCCAGTGGCCGAGCGTCAAAAGCCGGGTCACAGTGGATGGCGTGATCGCCGTGGTGGACGGGCTGGCGCTGGCCGAAGGCCGCGTGGCCGATGACATGGAGGCGCTGGCCGCCCAGCGGGTGAACGACGACGCGCTCGACCATGACGACCCCGTCGAGGAGGTGTTTGAAGACCAGATCGCCTGCGCCGACCTCGTGATCCTCACCAAGGCCGACCTTCTCTCCCCTGCCGATCTGGAAAAGGCCCGCGCCCATGTGAGCGCCCACCTGCCGCGTGCGGTGCGCATCGTCAATTCGGAAAAGGGCGCGGTCGATCCCGCCGTGTTCATCGGCCTTGGGCTTGCCGTCGAGGACGACATCGAGAACCGCAAGACGCATCACGACGATGAACTGGACCACGAGCACGACGATTTCGACAGCTTTGTCCTCGATATCTCCGCAATCTCCGATCCCGAAAGCCTCAGCCGGCGCATTGCCGATGTGACGGCGGCCGAAAAGGTGCTGCGCATCAAGGGGTATGTGGAAGTAAAGGGCAAACCGATGCGGCTTCTGGTGCAGGCTGTCGGCCCGCGCGTGAACCATTATTTCGACCGCGCCTGGGGTGACGGCGAGGATCGTCGTTCGCGTCTCGTCGTCATCGGCGAAAAGGGCATCGATGCCGCCCGCATCGGACAAATATTGGCGGCCTGATGCACATCCTTGCCACCACATCCTCGTCGCTCGACGATCTGATCGAACCGGTCGATCTCAACCAGACGCCGGGCGATGTGGTGGTGCTGTCCTTTACCGACAGCGACCTGAACGGCATGGCTTCGGCCTGGGACAGGCTTTCGCGCGCCGACCTTTCGCTGCGCCTTGCCCAGCTTTCGGACCTGCGCCACCCGATGTCCGTCGATCTCTGGATCGACAAGGTCGCCCGCCATGCACGGGTGCTGATGGTGCGCGTGCTCGGCGGTTATGATCGCTGGCGTTACGGGGTCGAAGAGCTGTCGCATCTGGCGCGCGCAAAGGGGCTTCCGCTCATTCTTCTGCCCGGCGAATGCAGCGAAACCGACGACCGCCTGACGGCTGCCTCCACCGTATCCACCGACGAGATCACCCGCCTCCTCGCCTTTTTCCGCGAGGGCGGGCCTGACAATCTCGACCGGTTGGCGTTGAGCCTTCAGGCCATGGCGGATGGTCAAGAAGATGTACGGCCGGTGGCTGAGGCTGTGCCAAAACTCGGCTTTTACCGGCCCGGCCACGGCGTGGTCTCCTTTGCAGACGCGCTGGAGGGGTTGGCGGGCAAAAAAATCCTGCCGCTCCTGTTTTACCGTTCCATGCTGCTTGCCGGCGACGTCGCGCCCATCGACGCGCTGTCGCAAGCGCTTGTCGACCGCGGCTTTGCGCCGCTTCCCGTCTTCGTGCCGGGGCTGAAGGATGCGGGCACGCTGACTTTCCTCCAAGAGACGCTGTCGCGCCTTGAGCCTGCCGCGATCATCACCGCGACGGCTTTTGCCAGCCACGCGGAGCCGGACGGAAAAACCCTGTTCGACCGGCTTGGCGTTCCGGTTTTCCAAGCGGTGATTGCCACCACAAAACGCGAGGCCTGGATCGAGGGCCAGCGCGGGCTCGGACCCTCGGATCTTGCCATGCATGTGGTGCTGCCGGAACTCGATGGCCGCATTCTCGCCGGCGTGCTCTCCTTCAAGGCTGAGCGCGAAGGCGATACGGCCTATGGTTTTTCGGGCTTTGCCAATCGCCCGGAGCCGGACCGCGTGGAGGCCGTGGCAGACCGCATCACCCGGCATCTGGCGCTTCAGCAGACGCCACGGTCTGAGCGCCGCATCGTTATCCTGATGCCGGATTATCCCGGGGCTGCCGGCCGTACCGGTTATGCCGTTGGCCTTGATGTGCCGGAAAGCGTGCGGCAAATTCTCATTCAGTTAGCCGGGCAAGGATATGGCGTTTCGGATATTCCCGACACGGCAAAAGCGCTGATGGACCGGATCCTGACCGGATCGCAGCACCTCGCCCGCGACGATTATGCGCGCTATTTCGCCACCCTGCCGGACGACGCCAAAAATGCCGTTACCGCCACCTGGGGCGAACCGCAGGGGGACGAAGCATTTGCCCCGGATGGATTTTCCTTCCGCGCTGCCCGTTTCGGCAATATCACGGTCGCCCTTGCGCCGGATCGTGGCCGGGAAGCCGACAGGCGCACCGATTATCACGATCCGGCCCGCCCGCCGCGCCATGCGCTGATCGCCTTCGGAGCCTGGACGCAGCGCGATCTGAAGGCCCATGCCATCGTGCATGTCGGCGCGCATGGCACGCTGGAATGGCTGCCGGGCAAAACGGTGGCGCTGACGAAAAGCTGCTTTCCCGAACTCGTCACCGGGCATCTGCCGGTGATCTATCCGTTCATCGTGTCCAATCCCGGCGAGGCGGCGGTTGCCAAAAGACGGATCGCAGCGCTAACCCTTGGCCATCTGCCGCCGATCCTGACGACGGCCGGGCTATCGGAAGCGCAGCAGAAGCTGGAACTGCTGGTCGATGAATATGCGCAGGCCGACGGGCTGGATCGCCGCCGCCGCGACCGTCTGGCAAAACTGATCATCGAGGCGGCAGAGGAAACCGGGCTTGCCGGCGAGGCCGGCGTTTCACACACCGACGATCCGGATACGGCGCTCTCGCGCATCGATGCGTTTCTCTGCGACCTGAAAGATTTTGCCATCAAGGATGGCCAGCATGTCTTTGGCCAGGAAGACGCGCGCGAGACAGATCCGGCGCGCACCGCCAGTGTCTTGCGCGAGCGCCAGAGCCTGATGGATGCGCTGGATGGCCGCCATATCGGCCCCGGCCCTTCCGGTGCACCGGCGCGGGGCCGGCGTGACGTGCTGCCGACGGGACGCAATCTCTACGCCTCCGATCCGCGCACCATGCCGACGCCGACGGCCTTCGAACTTGGAAAACTTGCCGCCGACGAGGTGATCCGCCGCTACATGCAGGACCACGGTGACTGGCCAAAAAGCCTTGTCATCGATCTCTGGGGCAGTGCCACGCTTCGAAGCGGCGGCGAAGAGGTGGCGCAGGGGCTGGCGCTGATGGGCGCGCGCCCGGTGCAGGACCCGGCAACGGGGCGTGTGACCGCCATCGAGGTTCTGCCGCCGGCGCATCTCGGGCGGCCGCGCGTTGACGTGACCTATCGCATTTCCGGCCTGTTTCGCGATATGTTTCCAGCCCTCATCGCGCTTCTCGATGCTGCAGTGCGCGCGATTGCTGCCCGCACTGAAGAGGCAGGCGGCGACAACCCGCTCGCAGAAACAGCGTCTTCCGAAGGGACAGCGCCCGCCCGCATCTTCGGCTCTGCACCCGGCACCTATGGGTCCGGCATCGAGGAACAGCTCTCCGCAGGCAACTGGGGCGGCCGCGAGGATCTCGGCCGCGCCTATCTTTCCATGACCAGTCATGCCTTTGGCGGACCTGATGGTGAGGAACGGCCGGCCGGCGCGCTGTTTGAAGAGCGCGTGCGGAGCGCAGACCTTCTCGTCCACACCGGTGACGACCCCGGCCGAGACCTGCTCGATGGCTCCGGTGATGTCGCCTTCATCGGCGGTTTTGCGGCGGCCGTTGCAGCACTCGGCGGCAAGGCCGATGTGATCGCGCTCGACACCACCGACCCCCAGCGTCCGCGCGCCCGTTCGATCACGGAAGCGATCACCCATGTAGTTCGCGCCCGCGCCGTTAACCCACGCTTCATCGCCGGCCAGATGCGCCATGGCCCGCGCGGGGCCGCCGAATTTGCCGAGACCGTGGACCGGCTCGTCGGTTTTGCCGAAACCACGCAAGCGGTTCCGCAAGGGCTGATCGAGGCCGTCTATGAGGCTTATGTGGCCGACGAGACGGTGCGCGATTTCGTGCTCGACCAGAACCCGGAAGCTGCAGGTGCGATTGCGGACCGACTGATCTCGGCGCGCCGCCGCGGCCTCTGGCAGCCGCGCCGCAATTCGGTGGACCGCGAGCTGGATGTTCTCCGCAACTTTGCACGGGAAAGGCAGCGCCGATGACGACGGCACCGGCCAGTTCCCTTACACTTCCTTCCTCCCTCGCGCCCCTCTCTCCCCTGGCCCGTGGCGCCTGCCCGGCGCTTTCCGCCCCGATGCAGACCGGTGACGGGCTGTTGACGAGGGTGGCGCTGGCAGCGCCCATCCGGCCCGACCAGTTGTCCCGCCTCTGCGATCTCTCGCGCCGCCACGGCAACGGCATTCTCGATATTACCGCGCGCGGAAACCTGCAGATTCGCGGGCTCGATGACCGCTCGGCCATCGCGCTGGAAGAGGCGGTGCGAGATCTTTCGCTGCCGCTGCGCGAAGGGCTTGCCGTGGAATGGTCGCCGCTTGCCGGTGAAGATGTTTTCGAAGTTGCCGATCCGCGCCCGCTCGGACAGGCGATCATCGCACGCGGCCTGCCTCTGGCGGAGCGCCTTGCGCCAAAACTTTCCGTGGTGGTGGAGGGCGGTGGCACGATCCGGCTCGACCATCTGCTCGCCGATATCAGGCTGACGGCCATGCGCCAAAACGGCGCGCTCCACTGGTTGCTGACGCTTGGCGGAACCGCCGAGATAGGCCGCAAGCTGGGGCTGATCGCGGATGAAGACGCAGCCGACGTAACGCAAGCCATTCTCCGGCATCTGGCGCGGCTTGGCCCAAAAGCCCGAGGGCGCGACATCGATCCTACGCATCCGGACATTAAGGGGCTGGAGATTTCGGGGCTTACCCCGGAAACCGCATCTGCCGACCCTGCGCATGCCTCACCCTTCGGCCATTTTCCGCTTTCGCCCCCCCTCTCAGCGCTGCGCATCGCGCTGCCGTTCGGGCAGATGGATGCCACGCGGCTGGCGGCTTTGGCAGAGGTTTCCGCGCACGCCGGCATCCTCTGGCTGAAACCTGCGCCTGATCATGCGCTGGTGCTTACCGGGCCGCAACAGGCCTGCATCAAGGTGCTCGATCACGCGGAAAAATCAGGCTTCATCACCGGCTCCGGTGATCCGCTCGCCGAGATTTCCACCTGCCCCGGCGCACCGTCCTGCAACTCCGGCCGCTACGCCACGCATGAGACGGGACGCTTTGCCGCGCGGGAGGCTTCAACACTGTTTGATGGCTCCGTGCGCCTGCATCTTTCCGGCTGCGCCAAGGGTTGTGCGCATCCGGGCCCTGCCACGCTGACATTCGTCGGCGCTGAGGCCGGCACACATCTTGTCTTTGAGGGCAAAACCGCCGATACCCCGCTCAAAACCCTTGTCCCGCACACGGAAACCGCAGCCCTTGCCGCACTTGACCGGCTGGTGTGCCTTCAGCGCCAGCCCACCGAGACGAGCCGCGACTGTCTGGCCCGCCTTGGTCCGCAGGTGATTGCGGCGGCGCTTTCTGAAAGTAGATGATGACCGACTACGACTATATTCGCGATGGCGATGCGATCTATGCCAAATCCTTCGCCATCATCCGCGAGGAAGCCGATCTTTCGGCCTTTTCACCCGATGAGGCTGAGGTGGCGATCCGCATGATCCATGCCTGTGGCCTGGTGGAGGCTGCCGCGCATTTCCGCTTTTCGCCGACCTTCGTCGAGGCCGCACGGGGTGCGCTTTCTGCCGGGCGCCCGATCTTCTGCGATGCGCAGATGGTGGCCCACGGCGTGACACGCGCGCGACTTGCCAACAAGAACGAGGTGATCTGCACGCTCCGTGACCCGCAGACGCCTGATATTGCCAAACGCATCGGCAACACCCGTTCGGCCGCAGCGCTTGAGCTTTGGGCAGACCAGCTGGAGGGCGCGATCGTTGCGATCGGCAATGCCCCGACGGCGCTGTTTTACCTCTTGGAAATGCTGGATCGCGGCTGCCCGCGTCCTGCCGCCATCATCGGCATGCCCGTCGGCTTCGTCGGCGCCGCCGAAAGCAAGGACGCGCTTGCCGAACATAAGCTCGGCATCCCCTATGCCATCGTGAAGGGCCGCATGGGTGGCTCGGCCATGACGGCGGCCGCCGTCAATGCGCTGGCGAGGGCCGGGCTTTGAGCGAGATTACAAGCGGAAAACTGATCGGCGTCGGCACCGGTCCCGGTGACCCGGACCTGTTGACGCTGAAGGCGGTCAAGGCGCTCAACGCGGCGGATGTGGTTGCCTTCTTTGCCAAGCGCGGTGCGCGCGGCAACGGACGCACCATCGTTGATGGCCATATGCGCGCCGATGTGATCGAACTGCCGCTTATCTATCCGGTGACGGTGGAAGAGCATAAGGACAGCGAAAGCTACAAGAACGCCATCGACGGATTTTTCGACGAATCCGCCGCCCAGATCGCCCTCCATTTGCAGGCCGGGCGCACCGTTGCGGTGCTGAGCGAAGGCGATCCGCTGTTTTACGGCTCCTATATGCATCTGCACCTGCGGCTTGCACCGCATTTTCCGGCCGAAGTCATTCCCGGCGTCACCGCCATGTCCGGCTGCTGGTCGATGGCCAACCTGCCGCTGGTGCAGGGCGACGACATCTTGAGCGTGCTGCCCGGCACGCTTTCCGAAGAGGTGCTGGCAGCGCGGCTGGCCGGCACCGATGGCGCAGTGATCATGAAGGTTGGCCGCAACCTGCCAAAAATCCGCCGCGCGCTGTCTTGCGTCGGCAAGCTGGAAGGCGCCGTTTATGTGGAGCGCGGCACGATGGCTAATGGTGCCGCGATGCCGCTTGTTGAGCGCGACGAACTGCTGCCGGCCCCCTATTTTTCGCTGGTGCTGGTGCCCGGCTGGAAGGGCAGGCCATGAGCGAACCTCTTAGCCCCACCGGCCGGCTGACCGTCGTTGGCCTTGGGCCGGGAAGCCCGCTTCAAGTCACCCCGGAAGCGCTTGCTGCCTGCGAAGAAGCCACCGATTTCTTCGGTTATGGCCCCTATGTCGAGCGTCTCACGCTTCTCCCCCACCAGCGCCGGCACGCCTCCGACAATCGCGAGGAAATTTCGCGCGCGGCAGCAGCGCTTGAACTTGCCGCCAGCGGCGGAAAAGTCTGCGTCGTCTCGGGCGGCGATCCCGGTGTTTTTGCCATGGCGGCGGCCGTCTGCGAGGCCATCGAAGCCGGACCGCCCGCCTTTCGGCAGGTGGAGTTTTCCGTGGTGCCCGGCGTCACAGCGATGCTGGCGGTTGCGGCCAAGGCCGGCGCGCCGCTCGGCCACGATTTCTGCGCCATCTCGCTCTCCGACAACCTGAAACCGTGGAGCGTTATCGAAAAGCGGCTGATCGCTGCCGCAGAAGCCGGCTTCGTCATGGCCTTCTACAATCCCGTCAGCAAGGCGCGGCCGCACCAGCTGGGCGAGGCGTTTGACATTTTGCGCGCGCACCTGCCCGGCAGCGTACCGGTAATCTTTGGCCGCGCGGCCGGCAGACCAGACGAAAAGATACGCATCGAACTTTTGGCCGATGCCCGCGCCGACATGGCCGACATGGCGACCTGCATCATTGTCGGCTCCGTGGAAACCCGCGTTATTGCCCGCGGCGAGCAGGCACCGCTGGTTTATTCGCCCCGCAGCTGGTCTGTAGGAAAGGCCTGAGCGACATGGTCGGCAAGTGCCTCCACGGTCTGGAAAGAAAAGACATCCGGCAGAACCGGGCGTCGGATCATGATGACGTCGAGGCCAAGCTTTCGTGCTGCAACGATCTTGCCATAACTTGCCGCGCCACCGGAATTCTTCGAGACGACCACCTCGATACCGTTGTCGCGCAGCAGCGCCATTTCATCCTCCTCGGCAAACGGACCACGCGCGGTGATGTAGCGCACATGGGGAAGGTCCAGCGGCGGCTCGACCGCATCGACGCTGCGCACGAGATAGTGATGCTGGGGGGCGGCCTCGAAAGGCAGCAGTTCCTGCCGGCCGAGCGCCAGAAATGCAGAACGCGGCGCATTCCCAAGGCTTGCCACCGCCTGTTCAACGCTCTCCACCTCCTGCCAACGATCACCGGGCTCACGGTTCCAGCCGAGCCGACGCAGCGCCAACAGGGGAATTTTCGCCATGCGGGAAGCAATATCGGCATTGGCGGAGATGCGCGCGGCATACGGATGGGTGGCGTCGATCATCAGGTCGAACCGGTGTTCAACGAGATAGTGCGCCAACCCTTCCGCTCCGCCAAAACCGCCGGTGCGTACCGGAACCGGCTGCTCGACTGGCGTTTTCGTGCGCCCGGCCAGCGACAGTTCCAGCCGGAAACGGTTGAGCGCCGCCAATCTTCCAGCAAGCTGGCGCGCCTCCGTGGTGCCGCCAAGAATGAGAATGGAGTGCAAGGCCATGGCTCCTGAACAGGAAAAAACCCTTTTAGCGCAAGCACCCTGGTTGTCCATCGTCGGAATCGGCGAAGACGGCCTTGTGGGACTTGGCGAAGAGGCCTGCAAGGCTATTGCAGTGGCCGAAACCGTATTCGGCGGGCGGCGGCATCTGGAACTGGCGCGCGATGCCATCACCGGCAAGGCCTGCCCCTGGCCGCAGCCTTTCGATGCGCAGATGGTGGATGTGCTGGCCCTTCGTGGCGTCAAAACCTGTGTGCTGGCCTCTGGCGATCCGTTCTTCTTCGGCGTCGGCGTCACGCTTGCGCGGCATCTCACGCCGGAGGAATTCCGCGTCTATCCTGCCCCATCGGCCTTTTCTCTGGCGGCAGCCCGGTTGGGTTGGGCGCTTCAGGATGTGGATACGGTTTCGCTGCACGGCCGCCCGCTTGATCTGATACGCCCGCTTCTGCATCCGGGGCGGAAGCTCCTTGCCCTCACCTCCGATGCCGCCGGGCCGGAAGCGCTTGCCCACCTGCTATGTAACAATGGTTTTGGCCATAGCCGGCTAACCATACTGGAAGCACTGGGCGGCCCGCAGGAAAAAATCCGCTCGGTTGACGCCAATGCCTTTACCCTCACCGATATCGATCCGCTCAATCTTGTCGCCATCGAGGTGAGGGCGGATGCTGCGGCGAGAATTCTGCCGCTCGGCTTCGGGCTTTCCGACGATCTGTTCGAGCATGACGGCCAGATCACCAAGCGGGACATCCGCGCCATGACGCTCTCGGCGCTGTCTCCCCGGCGCGGCGAATTGTTGTGGGATATCGGTGCGGGATCCGGCTCCATCGGCATCGAGTGGATGCTGGCGCACCCTTCCCTTTTTGCCATTGCCATCGAGCAGCACGGGGAACGGGCAGCGCGCGTTCGGCGCAATGCCCAAAATTTCGGCGTGCCGGGACTTCAGCTGGTGGAAGGCAAGGCACCCGATGCGCTGGCCGGCCTGCCGCAGCCGGATGCCATTTTCATCGGCGGCGGCGGCAGCGGCGATGGCGTTCTGGAAGCCGCCCTTTGCGCCCTGAAGATCGGTGGGCGGCTGGTGGCCAACGCCGTGACACTGGAAATGGAGCAGGTTCTGCTTTCCGCCCATGCCAGACTTGGCGGCACGTTGACGCGCATATCCGTCGACCGGGCCGAACCTGTCGGGCGCATGACGGGTTGGCGCGCGGCCATGCCCGTAACCCAATGGATTTTCATCAAGAAGGAGTTGACCACATGATCGCAGCCGGGATCGGATGCCGCAAGGGAACCACCGCAGAAACGGTTCTCGCCGTTCTGAATGAAGCGCTTGCCGCCTGCGGCCGGGCCGGCGAACGCCCGCAGAGGCTTGCCACAGGCGCGCTGAAGGCTGACGAAGCCGGGCTTCTGGAAGCCGCCGAACAGCTTGGCATTGCGCTGACCATCGTCTCAGATCCGGAAATGGAAGACGTGTCGCCGCGCACGCTGACGCTCTCCACCCACAGCATGGCGCATGTCGGCATTCCAAGCTTCTGCGAGGCGGCAGCCCTTGCTGCTGCCGGAAAAAGCGGGCGCCTCGTCGGGCCGCGCCATGTGGCACAGGGCGTCACCTGCGCAATCGCCATTGTCGAGGAAGCCGCATGACGGTTCACTTCATCGGCGCCGGCCCCGGTGCTGCAGACCTGATCACGGTGCGCGGGCGCGATATCATCGCCCGCTCTCCCGTCTGCCTTTATGCCGGCTCCATCGTGCCGCGTGAGCTTCTGGCCTATTGCCCGCCGGAGGCCCGCACCGTCGATACGGCCTCGCTATCCCTCGAAGACATCGAGGCCGAATATCTGCGCGCGCATCAGGCGGGCGAGGACGTGGCGCGGCTGCATTCGGGCGATCTCTCCGTCTGGAGTGCGGTGGCTGAGCAGATGCGCAGGCTCGACCGGCTCGGCATCAATTATACGCTGACCCCCGGCGTTCCCTCCTTTGCCGCTGCTGCTGCTGCATTGAAGCGCGAACTCACCATTCCCGAAGTCGCCCAGAGCCTGATCCTCACCCGCATTTCCGGTCGTGCATCAAAAATGCCGGAGGGGGAAACGCTGAAGAATTTTGCTGCGACCGGTGCAACGCTTGCCATTCATCTGGCGATCCATGCGCTGGAGCGGGTGGTGACGGAACTGACGCCCTTCTACGGGGCAGATTGCCCGGTCGCCATCGTCGTCAAGGCAAGCTGGCCAGACGAAAAGATCCTGCGCGGCACGCTATCGGATATTGCCGCACAGGTGGCCGCAGACCCGATCGAGCGCACGGCGCTGATCCTTGTCGGTCCGGGTCTGCGGGCGGAAGATTTTCGCGAGAGCGCGCTTTACAGCACCGATTACGTGCGCCGGTTCCGCTCGCCCGAGATCATTGCCAGCGGCAAGGACGAGGCATGATCGGACGGCGTGAACGGCGCTTGCCCCTTCAGCCTGCCATCCCGGTCGAACACCAGGATTTCGAGAGCGATGGCCGGGTTGACGAGAGCAGATGCCGCCGTTTTCCAGGCAAGGGCGGCAATGCGGTCGCCGAGCGGCAGGGTTTCGGCTTCCGCCAGCTGAAAAGCTTCGGCCACGGTATTGGCCGCGCGGATCTTGTCCGAAAGCGTATCGGTGCCGCCGGCCTCGCGGGCAAGGCTCGCCAGCGCTTCGAGATCGGCAAGACCGCGCTTGGAATGCACGTCGAGCATGCCCTGCGCGAGCTTCGTCATCTTGGCAACGCCACCGGCCACCGTGACCCGTTCGACCGGATGTTTCTTCAGGTATTTGAGCATGCCGCCAACGAAATCGCCCATGTCGAGAAGCGCCGTTTCCGGCAAGCCGTGATGCGCCTGCACGGCCTTTTCAGACGTCATGCCGGTGGCGCCGGCCACATGGGTCAGCCCCTCGGCGCGCGCCACATCGATGCCACGCCAGATGGAATGGATCCAGGCCGAGCAGGAAAATGGAATGACAATGCCGGTGGTGCCGAGAATGGAGAGCCCGCCGACAATGCCGAGCCGTCCGTTCAGCGTCTTCTCAGCCATAACCGTGCCGCCGGGCACGGAAATCTCCACGTCGAAATCGCACGCTTCGCCGGCCACTTCGGCAAGGGCGGCGGCAATCATCTGGCGCGGCACGGGGTTGATCGCGGGTTCGCCGGGCGGAATGGCAAGACCGGCGCGGGTCACCATGCCAACCCCTTCACCGGCAAGGAACCGCAGGCCAGCCCCTTGCTGCCCGCGCCGCAGCGTGCAGACGATGAGCGCGCCATGGGTGACATCCGGGTCGTCGCCGGCATCCTTGATGATGCCGGCCCGGGCAAAACCGTCGCCTGCCTCTTCGAGCGCCAGCGTAAAACCGGGGCGCTGGCCGCCGGGCAGCGTGATCTCCACCAGATCCGGAAAACCCCCTCCCATCAACGCCAGACAGGCGGCCTTGGCGGCGGCTGCCGCGCAGGTTCCCGTGGTCCAGCCACGGCGCAGGGTTTTGGGATCGATCTCCATCCCTTCGTCTATAGCGGTGACGCCTCGTTCCGTCACCGGCAAAAGGTTTCTCCATGACGATTGCATCAGCCATTCAGCGCCTGGAAAGCCGGCTTCCGACCTTTGAGCCGGGCCATGTCTGGCTTGCCGGCGCCGGCCCCGGCGATCCGCGCTTCCTGACGCTCGAGGTGATCGACGCGCTCTCCAAGGCCGACGTGATCGTGCATGACGCGCTGGTTTCCGATGCGGTTTTATCCTTCGCCTGTGGGGCCGAGGTGATCTATGCCGGCAAGCGTGGCGGCAAACCCTCGACCGCGCAGGAGGATATCACGCTGTCGCTGATCCGGCTTGCGCGTGAGGGAAAGCGCGTTCTGCGGCTGAAAGGCGGCGATCCGTTCATTTTCGGGCGCGGCGGCGAAGAGGCGGAGGCGCTGGTGAAGGCCGGCATCCCCTGCCGCATTCTGCCGGGCATGACGTCGGCGCTGGCAGGCCTTGCGCTCGCGCGTATTCCCGCCACCATGCGCGGCATGAGCAAGGCCATCACACTTGCCACCGGCCATGCGGCAGGCGAGGACGGCGATCTGGACTGGGCAGCGCTCGCCCGCACCGGCGAACCCATCGTCGTTTATATGGGCCTCAAGAACCTTGCCACGATCAGCCGCCTGCTGATCGAGGGCGGGCGCGCGCCAGAAACGCCGGCAGCTGTGATCATGTCAGCAACGACCGGCGAGGAACGCCTGCTGACAGCGACACTTTCCACGGTTGCCGAAGAAGCCGCCGCCCAGGGATTTGCAGCCCCGGCATTGATCGTCGTCGGGCAGATTGTCACCATGCGCGACCTGCTGACCCTTGAAGGGGAAAAGCCATGACCCGCGCGCTCATCATCGGCGCCCCACGCTCCGGCTCCGGCAAGACCAGCGTCACCATCGGCCTGCTCCGGGCCTTTGCGCGGCGCGGTTTTCGCGTGCGCGGCGTGAAATCTGGTCCCGACTATATTGATCCCGGCTTCCATCAGGCGGCGTCAGGACTTTCCGGCCTCAACCTCGACAGCTGGGCGATGGAGCCTGATCTCGTCGCTCACCTTCTCCAAGAAGCAGCAGAGGATACAGACCTTCTGCTCATCGAAAGCGCCATGGGCCTGTTTGATGGCATTGCCGGCGGCGAGGGCCGCACAGGGGCTGCTGCCGATCTGTCGCGCCTTCTCGGCATTCCGGTCCTGCTGGTACTCGATGTCTCCGGCCAGAGCCAGACGGCGGCTGCCGTTGCCGTCGGTTTCCAACATTACGACGCGATGGTAAAAATGGCCGCCGTGGTGCTGAACCGCGCAGGCAGCGAGCGGCACGTGCGCCTCTCAAAAGCGGCCATCGAGGCCAAGGGACTATCGGTGGTCGGCGCGGTGATGCGCGATAGCACGCTGTCTCTGCCGGAACGGCATCTCGGCCTCGTGCAGGCGAGCGAACACCCGGCCATCCAGCACCATATCGACCGGCTGGCGGATGTGATGGAGCAATCGCTCGATCTCGATGCGATCCTGAACCTTGCCGTGGACATCATGCCCGCTTCAGGCTCGACATCTGCCCACCTGCCACCGCCCGGCCAGCGTATTGCCATTGCCTCCGATGCGGCCTTCACCTTTCTCTATCCGCATCTGGGCCGGCATTGGCGCGCCGCCGGCGCAGAACTTCTGCCATTCTCGCCACTGGCAAACGAAGGTCCTTCCGCCGATGCCGATGCCTGCTGGCTGCCCGGCGGTTATCCCGAACTTCATGCGGGCATCCTCTCCAGTGCCTCCGGTTTCCGCGAAGGTCTCGCTAGGTTTGCGGAAAGCCGGCCCGTGCATGGCGAGTGCGGCGGCTACATGGTTCTCGGCGAGCATCTGGAGGATGCCGAGGGCATGACACATGCGATGACCGGCCTGCTGTCGCAATCCACCAGCTTTGCCAAACGCAAGATGAACCTTGGATACCGGCAGGCAAGGCTTCTCACCGATGGTCCGCTTGGCGCAGCCGGCCAGGTGATCCGCGGCCATGAGTTTCATTATGCCAGCGTCATCGACAAAGGCACCGACGAGGCTTTTGCGCAGATTGCCGATGGCACCGGCACGCCCATCGGTCTTTCAGGCGGCCGTCGCGGCTTTGTGACTGGCACATTCTTCCATGCCATCGCCCGGACGACGCTGTAAGAACGCTGCTACTCGATGAATACCCGGACGGTTGCCGCCCGTCCCATGGCGTCGATCACCGTCAGCGTCGAATAACCGGCGCCATCGGGCAACCATTCGGAGGTGCGCTTGCGCGACAGCGCCTCCAGCGGACGCCCATTGGCAAGCCAGCGGAAGGGCGCCCGCCCGCCTTGCAGCTTCAGCACCAGCGGTGAGAGGGTTTGGCCAACCTGGGCGCCGAGATCCACCCGCGCCCCTTCCGGGGGATAGACGATCTGCGGTGCCGGCTCGCGCGAACTGGTTCTCGTCAGACCGCTCGCGGTTATCGAAAGCCGGCGAAGGCCAAGCGGCAATTCGCTAAGCGCGATGCGCGTGGCACTCGGCGGTGGGGTAGGATGCGGCGTGATCGCGACGCCTGACTTGGCAAACGCCTCGAAGAGGATGGGGGCGGCCGTGCCATAACCGGTAATGCCGGGCACGGCGCCATTGTCCGGGCGCCCCACCCAGATGCCCAGCACATATCGCCCGTCATACCCCACCGACCAGGCATCGCGGTAACCGTAGCTGGTGCCCGTCTTGTAGGCGAGACCAAGCTTTCGGCTGCCCTGTGGCGGCAGAACGCCGGAGAGAATGTCGGTCACGTTCCACACCGCGATCGGATCGAGCAGCGGCTGGGCGATATCGCGCGCCGGCTGATCATGCACGCCATCGCCCAGATGCACCGGAGTGCCGTCATTGGCGAGGCCGGCATAAAGCTGCACCAGATCCTTCAGCGTCATGCCGACACCGCCAAGGCCGATGGCAAGGCCGGGCGCTTCGCCGGCCGGAAGGATGGGGCGCACATCGGCGCGGCGAAACCGCACCATGAGCCGGCCTGGTCCGACTGCCTCCAGAAGCCTGACCGCCGGCACGTTGAGCGAGAGTTGCAAGGCCTGGCGCACGCTGACATCGCCCTGATAACTCATGTCGAAATTGCGCGGGCGATAGCCGGAAAAATCGGAAGGGCGATCCTCGATGATGCTTTCCTGCGCCACCACGCCCTCTTCGAAGGCCAGGCCATAGATGAAGGGCTTGAGCGTCGAGCCCGGCGAGCGGATCGCCCGCGTCATGTCGATCCAGCCGGAGCGGGCGGCATCGAAGGCGCCGGCGGAGCCGATCTCGGCGACGATCTCGCCCGTTGTCGAATCCGCCATCAGCATGGCAAGCGAAGCTTTGGGCGGCAAGTGGCTTGCTGCCGATGCGGCGGCCGCCTCCAGTCCCTGCTGGATCGGAAACCGTAGAGTGGTGGAAAGACGGGATGCATCCGGCGCCTTGCGGCGCGCCGCTTCAGCCAGATGCGCGGCAAGTGCCGGAAGCGGGCGGCGGATGCGTGGCACGGGAGACAGATCGGCGCGCTCGGCCTCGCCTTCTCCCACCACCGCCGCCACCGTCTTGCGATCCAGGACTTTTGTACGGGCGGCCCTGGCAATTTCGGGGAAGCGATCGGGGCGACGCGCTTCCGGCGATTGCGGAAGTGCCACCAGAAGGGCTGCCTCCGCTACCGAAAGCCGGCGCGGTTCCTTGCCGAAATAGGCAAGGCTTGCCGCCCTCACCCCTTCCAGATTGCCGCCATAGGGCGCAAGTGTGAGGTAGAGATCGAGAATCTGTGCCTTGGAAAGCCGCCGCTCGATCTGCACCGCCCGTGCCATCTGGCGCAGTTTCGCCGAAATCGACCTGATATCGCGCGGCTCGATCAGCCGGGCCACCTGCATGGACAGGGTGGAGGCGCCCGAGACGATGCGGCCATGGGTGAGAAGCTGCACGGCCGCGCGGGCGAGCGCGTAAGGATCAATGCCGGAATGGGCGTAGAAACGCTGGTCCTCATAAGCAATCAGCATGCGCAGGAATTGCGGATCGACATCGCTGGCTGTCGTCTTCAGCCGCCAGATCCCGTCACCGGCCGCAAAGGCGCGTAGCAACTGGCCATCGACATCCAGCACTTCGGTCGAAACAAGCGTTGCCGCCTCAAGCGGCGGGGGAAATGCCCGGTCAGCGGCCACCAAAGCGAAAGCGGCACCAGTGGCAAGAACCACCAGTGCCGCTCCGCCGGCCAACGCCCATGTCCACCGCCGCCGCATCTTCCCTTACCGTGCCGGCTCGACCGTCATTCGCCCTGCCGCCGTGCGGGCAGAAAATTGCGGACGATACATGTCTTCTACCACGGCTGCCGGATGATCATAGGTGCCGGGTGTGACGGCGCGCACCACATAGGCAAGCGTGATCTCCCGCGCATCGCCCTTGGCGCGATCGAAGGCTGCGACAAAGCGATCGTTGCGGAATTCCGTGTGGGCAGGCTGCACATCGCCGATCCACTCGAAATTCGTCAGCTGGGCGCTGTCGACAAGGCTCGGATTGTCGATCTCGAAACCCGCCGGCAGGAGATCCTGAATGAGGATGCGCGAGGGCCAGTCATTGGTCTCGTTCACCGTCAGCACCACGACATAACGCTCGTTCTGGGCCGCTTCACTGACACTGACCTCCTCGCCTTCAAGCGTGTAATAGCTGCGGGCGATGGTGAAACCCTCGCCGCCGGCAGCCGGTGGCTGGCGCGGTGCGGCAATCGTCGTCACCACAGCAGACACAGGATCAGCGGAACGGTTGGCAAGAGTGACCGGCTTTGCCAGAAGCGCCTCGCCCGTCAGCTGCGCGCTGTAGCTGCCGGATTTCGCCTCGCCATTGACCGCAAGTTTCAACCCATCGTCGCCCTTTTGCAGGGCGCGCGCCGCCAGCAGCATCCAGGCCTGTTCCTGCGTGCTGACATATTTTTTCGCCCGCCATTCCTTGGCGACGATGTCAGCCAGTTGCGGCACGATGGGCGGCACCGGCCGGCTTTCGGCGGCAAGCGCCAGCACGGCTGCCCCATCGCGCAGTTGCGAACCGTAATCCGAACGTGACAGGCTGACCTTCGTCACCGACGCTTTCTCCGCCATCTGGAAGGCCGACGCAAACACGGTTTTGGAGCGTTGCGCATCGCCATAGAGCGCAAGCGCCGATGCCAGATGCGCCTTGGAGAGCGGCGTCGGGAAATCGCCCAGCATCGTATCGGCATAATACCTGAGATCGCTGATCGCGGCCTTGCGATTGCGTGCCAGCACATAGAGCGAATAGGCGATCTCGCCGCCCTGATCGCGGATATTCACGTCATAGGCGAGCCCGTTCTGCAGGTTGTCCAGAGCCTGTACCAAGGCCTTTTCCGGCACCTCGAAACCTTGTTCGCGGGCGCGGGTGAGGAAATCGCTGACATAGGCATCCAGCCAGCGATCACCGCCGCCCGGACCCCAGAGACCAAAACTTCCCGAAGACGACTGGTAGGACAGTACGCGGTAGATGGCGTCCTGCACCCGTTTCTTCACCGCCTGATCGTCGGCCATTCCGCTCTGGCGGGTGAGTTCCGACAGGTACAGCAGCGGAATGGCGCGGCTGGTGGTCTGTTCGGCGCAGCCATAGGGATAGCGGTCGAGTGCCATCAAAAGCGCCGGCACATCAAATTCCGCCGAGCGCGTGACATTGAGCGCCACGGAGGCGCCGGCAAGTTCGGCATCGGCCAGAAGATTGCCATCGACCGTCAGGCTCTGGCCGGGGGCAAGCGCCAGAATCCGGCGTTCCGTCACCGGCAGAACGCTCGGGCGCACCGGAATATCAAGACCCTGCGCAAGCGGTGCAATGCCCTCGCCGTCGAGCGTCAACATCACCTTGCCATCGCCGGGCTTTTCGCCCTTCACCCGCATCGTCACGGTCTGCTTTGCGCCGGCTTCCAGCCGCACTGCAGTGCCTGAACCTGAGGTATCGACGCTGACCGCATCATTTGCCGTCAACGACAGGCGATAATTGCCGGCCGGGGCATCCGTATTGGCAATGTCGAGCCTGAGGTCTGCTGTATCGCCAGGCGCCAGAAAACGCGGCAGGCTTGCCGTCACCACCACGGGATCGCGGATGACCACGTCCCTCGTGCCGTGACCGATGCCGGCCTTCGTCCAGGCAACCGCCATCACGCGGGCCGTGCCGTTGAACTGGGGTATGTCGAAGCTCACCTTCGCTCTGCCCTCAGCATCCAGCTTCACCGGGCCGGAGAAGAAGGCCACCAGCTTTTCTTTCGGCGGACTGCCTTGCAGCGCCACGCTTCCACCATCGCCACCGGTCCGGAGGCGCCCCGTGGCCCCGAGCGAACCATCGATCAGGCGGCCGTAGATATCGCGGATTTCGAGCCCCAGCTGCCGCTGGCCAAAATACCAGTTATCCGGCGCCGGCGGTTCATAGCGCGTGAGGTTGAGAATGCCGACATCGACGGCTGCCACCGTCACATAAGCCTCCTCGAAGGCACCGGCACCGGCAACCTCGATGCCGATATCGAGAGGCTGGCGCGGCAGGGTCTTATCCGGTGCAGATAGCGTAACGGACAGATCACGATCCTCAGGGTCTACCGTCAGCCAGGTAATGCCGATGGCGCGCATCGGCATGCGGCTTTCCTGCGCATCACCCGGCCTGTAGAGCGTTGCCGTCACATAGGCGCCGGCGCCCCATTCGGCCGTCACCGGAATGTCCACCTCGCCGCCCTTTTCGCCGATCTCGACATTCTGCACGGCAATCAGGTTTTCGGCACCGCCTGTAATCATCAACTGGCCGGCATAGCGGCTGGAGACCTTGAGTTTTGCGGTTTCGCCGATCTTATAGGACGGCTTGTCCAACGCCACTTCCAGCGCATCCGGCGTTTCGGTGGAACTCGCCGTCACGAACCAGCCGGCATCGAATTCGACGCTGCTTGCAGGGCCATCGGCTTCAGCGCTCTGGATTTCAAGGCGATAACGCCCCCATTCCACCGGCACCGCGACCTTGCCACCATCGGCCGCTGCCACATTGACCGTGCCGTTCGCCACCTGTTTCGTGCGGTTCACCGGCTCGTAGCGCCAGGAACTTCCCTCGCGATACCATTGATAATCCCGCTCGATGCGCACGAGTTTCCAGAGAAGACCATTGGCGGCCTGCTTCTGACCGTCTTCGCCAATCATGATCACGTTGAAATTGCCGACGGAATTTTCCGAGAGATCGCCTGAAAATTCCGGCTTGATGCCGATGCGCGGACCGTCAGCCCGCACCGGAAGCGTCAGCCGTCGCTCCACCGCCCGACCGCCGCCTTCCTTGAGGCGCACGACGATTTCCGCATCCGTCAGCTGGGTCGTATAGGAAAGCTCGGTCAGGCCGGCATCGAAAGTGGTTTTTCCCTGCTCGTCCAATACATCGAGGCCATCCAGCGGCAGACGTTCGGCTTCGCTTGCCTCTTCGTCTGCAAGACCGAACAGATAACCCTTGTAGGCTTCGCGCGCGCGGGTGTGCTTCAGCACAACCTCGCCTTCCAGTGAAAGACCGGCCGCCGGCGCGCCATAGAGATAACGACCGTCAACCTCGACCGGCACGTCTGCACCAAGTGTGATCTCCTTGACGTCGCTCTTCAAGTCGAACTCAATGCGATCGGGCACGAAATCATCGACCAGAAAGCGCTTTTCAGCCAGCGGCGAGCCCTTCGGATCGGTAAACACCTGCAATGTCCAGGTGCCGCGCATGGCGGTTTCCTGCACCGGCAGATCCAGCGCATAACCGCCAAGCTTGCCGTTCTCGGTCATCCGCCGATCTTCCACGCCATCCGGGCGCAGGAAGACGAAGGTGAGCGGCAGGTTGTCGATGGATTTCGCCTCGACATCGCGCGCCAGCACGGCGGCATGGACGGTTTCGCCGGGGCGATAGATGCCGCGTTCGGTATAGGCGTAGATATCGAAGGCGCCGGGGGCGGGCCGGCCCGTCACACCGCGGTCGGAGAGATCGAAACCGGCGCGGGTCATGTCGAGAAAGACATAATCCTCACCCGCCTTCATCGCCGTCAGCACCGCCGGCACCATGGCCGCCGTGCCGCGAATGAGCCCGGCGCTGAAGGTGGCGCGGCCGTTTTCATCCGTCTTTGCCGTGCCCAGCACCTCGTTGTTTTTCGCCAGCAGTTGCAGATCGACGCCAGCTGCCGGTTTTGCGCTGGCGAGCGACCGCACAAAAACGTTCAGCCCGTCAGTGCCGGCATAGGTGGACAGGCCAAGATCGGAGACGACGAACCACTGCGTCGCCTTGTTGTCCCATTCATTGGCCGTGCCGGTGCCGGCAGTTGCTGTCAGCACATAAACCCCCGGCTTGCGCTGAGGCAGCGCCTCATCCACCGGAAAGCTCGTCACCACATCCTTGTTGATATCCTGGGCAATATCGATGCTGCCCTGCCAGACGAGCTGGCCATTGCTCGCCTCGATCTGGTCGGCCGAATAGCCGTCCATCTGGGTGAGGAACTGCGAATTGGCGAGAAGCGGCGCAATGTTGCGATCGCCGATACGATAGAGCTTCAGGTTGGCGCTCGGCGTGTTGACGGAAACCAGCGGAATGCCACGACGCGCCGTGGATGGCAGCACGAAACTGTCGCCGGTAAAGCGCACCGAAGGCGAACGGTCCTTGACGTAAAGATCAAGATCAACACCCGCTTCGAGATTCTCGCCGACGGAAGACGGAAGTCCGCGGCGCAGGGTCAGCTTGTAGCGCTCGCCATGCGCAAGACCTTCCACGCAGATCTGGCTGTCCTTGGCCTCCAACGCTTTCGGCGCGGCCCCGTTCAGGGTGACGAAGGGTGCGTAATCCGTGCCAGCCTTCACCAGCGGTTCGGAAAAGGTCACGCAGGCGCGCGGGCTTGCGCTATCGGCATCGATCGTGTGCTCGGTCACACGAAAGCCGAAGCGCGTGCGCAGATCATTGAGCCGCGCCTGGACGGAGCGGGCCGGCACAAGTGCCACGCTTTCCTTGAGTGCCGTGATGGCAGCGCGATGGTTTTCCTGCCGTTCCAGCCCCTCGGCCAGCAGCGCCAGCGCCTCGGCACGGGCCTGGGCGGTGCGCGAGGCATCATAGGCATTGACGGCGGCCAGCACCGCTTTTGCCGTCATGTCGGATTTGTCCTTGACGGAATTTGCCGCCCGCGCCGTCTCGCTCCACAGAGCGGCGTCTTCAGGCTCGATCGAAAGGGCTGCAAGATAGGCTGAAACCGCAGCCTCGACATTGCCGCCGATAAACTCCACCTGCGCCAGCGCCTTCAGGCTTTCAAGCCCTTGACCCTCGAGTTCGGCAGGCATTTCAAGGTCATCGCGCAGCGCTGTCGCCTGCTGGAGTGTCTCAGCCGTCAGGAAAGACAGTTTTGGCGCAGCCCCGATATCGGGATCTGTTGCGTTGCTCACCACCTTGCCGGCCACGGCACCGGCAAAATCATTGCGCTGGCTGTAATCGGATTTGAGAAAACACCATTTGGCCTTCACGTTATAGGTGAAGGCACGGCAGGATTTGTCCGCAATACAGGCGGTCTCGCACTGGTCGAGGGGCACATTCTTGACGGTGCGCAAGTCGAAACCGACATAATCGGCATCCTCCACCGTCTCGATCCGGCGGTCGGTCTGTTGGGAAAAGGCCGGAGAGGTCAGCATAAGGCCTGCCAAAAAGGCGGCCACACCCATGATAACGCGCTTAGACATGACGTCCTCCCCGGCAGCTTGCGTTCAGGTGGGGCAGTCTTCTTGTGTCAGAACATGCTTGTCAATGCGAACCAAACATTCAGTCGATCGAACGCTCTGGCTTCACGCCGGAGGGCTTGCTAGATCGTCAATGGCAGAACCGAGATCCAAGGCGAGGAACGCCACAGCATGGCGCAGAACGAACCGATGCCACCCAAAATCATCCTGCGCGTGGATTTTTCCCCCGGCGACAGGCTCGGGCGCGGCAAGATCCAGCTTCTGGAACTGATCCGCGAGACCGGCTCCATTTCCGCAGCCGGCCGGGCAATGGACATGTCCTATCGCCGCGCCTGGCTGCTTGTCGATGCGCTGAACCATATGTTCGACGCGCCCGCGGTGGAGCGGCAGCGGGGCGGAAAACAGGGCGGCGGCGCGCAGGTGACGGCCTTCGGCGAAGAACTGATCGCCCGCTTCCGCTCCATGCAGCAAAAAGCCGAGGCCGCCATGTCAGACGACCTCGACTGGTTGCTCAGCCACAAAACCGTTCTGGAAAGCGGGGCAGCCAAGCAAACATCCTCAACCTGAGACTGCTTGCGCAGATGTCCCGGCACACGGACGTTCAGTTGACCGCCGTCTGTTCGCCGTTTGCCGCTGTCGGCGTGCCCAGCTGGAGACGGATGAGCATGGCGAGATCCCCGGTCAGCGCATCCACCTTGGCATGCAGATTGGCGATTTCGGCTTCCGAGCGCAGGTTGGTTTCATAATCCAGCCGGGCGGCCAGCCGATCCTTGGCGGCCTGGCGGTTCTGGCTCATCATAATGACCGGCGCCTGCAGGGCTGCCACCATCGACAGCATCAGGTTGAGGAAGATGTAGGGGAACGGATCGAAGGCGTTGGCGGCCAGCACCGCCGTATTCAGGATTGCCCAGGCAACCAGGAAAACGGTGAAGCCGATGATGAAGCTCCACGAACCGCCGATGGCGGCGACGCGGTCAGCCAGACGATCACCAAAGGTGGAACGTTCGGCAAAGATTTCGTTCGGGTCCTTGCGGACACCGGGACGGCGCAGATGGGCTGCGAAAAAACGGATGGTTGCGTTCATGCTCACCTCCTGGACGACCGGCCGCTTGCGGCTGGTCGCAGGGGGCTGACAGCAATCAGCTCAATGCGGCAGCCACAAACGGCGCGGTCAATCGACTATGATCGTTATCGGGCATGATCCCCTCGGGGGTCGGTTTTAAAGGATAGACGCAACGATGTGCGCCAGACCGAGGTAGTCCTGCCGGAGGCTGCCGTCAAATGGAAAAATCGCCCCGTTGTGCAGTGCAGTAGAGCTATGAATTCACATTTTCGAGATCACCTGACATCAAGCGCCACCGTCTTGATGATGGCATGGACGCAAAGCCCCGGCAAAAGCTGAAGCCGCCCGACGGAAAGCGCGGTAATGCGTGCCTGGATCCGTTCCTGCCCGCAGGCAAGCTCGACATCGGCCGCCCCGTTGCCGGCCGGCGTGATGGACAGGATGCGCCCCTCGAGCACGTTGAGCGCGCTGATGCCAACCGGGCGCACGGTTGCCAGCAGCACTTCGCGGGCCGGGATATGCACGCGCAGCTGCCGTCCGACATCCAACCCGCCACGCGGCACCACGAGTTCGGTGCCGGCAAAACCGATGGTGGCAAGACCGGCTGGCACATCGATGGATACCACGCGCCCGGACAGCACACTTCCGGCCTCGCGACCCGTCGCCTCGAAAGCGCCGCCCAGAATATCGGACGCGCCGCCGCTTGCTTCCAAGCGACCATCTGCGAGGACAACGACCCGATCCGCCAGCCGCGCGACTTCCGAAACGGAATGGCTGACATAGAGGATCGGCACATCCAGTTCGTCGCGCAGCCGTTCGAGATAGGGCAGGATTTCAGCCTTGCGCGCCTCATCGAGCGCCGACAGCGGCTCATCCATCAGCAACATGCGCGGGGCGGACAAAAGCGCGCGGCCAATCGCCACCCGCTGTTTTTCGCCGCCGGAGAGATTGCCCGGCCACCGATCGAGAAGATTGCCGATGCCGAGCATGTCGAGCACCCGGTCCATGCTGTCACGCCCCGTGCCTGCCCCTGAAAACCAGCGACCATAGGCCAGGTTCTGGCGCACGCTCAAATGCGGAAAGAGCCGGGGTTCCTGAAACACATAACCGAAGCGGCGTCGATGCACGGGCACCGCCACGCCGGCGTCCGTATCGATCAACACCTCGCCATCGAGCACCACGCGCCCGAATTCCGGCGCCACCAGCCCGCCGACGATGCGCAGCACCGATGTCTTGCCCGAGCCGGACCGGCCAAACAGGGCCGTCACCCCGCGCTCCGAGGAAAACGACACATCAAGCGAAAAGGCGCCCTGCCGATGGCGGATGTCGACCAGAAGCGTCATTCGGCATGGATCCTCTTGCCGATCACCCGCGAGAGCGCCTCCGAGGCCAGAAGCGCTGCCATGGAAAGCGCGATGGCCACCAGCGTCAGGCGCAAAGCACCCGCATCGCCGCCCGGCACCTGGGTAAAGGTATAGATGGCCGCAGACAGCGTCTGCGTTTCACCAGGAATGTTGGAGACGAAGGTGATCGTTGCGCCGAACTCGCCCATGGCCTTTGCAAAGGCGAGGATCATGCCGGCAACGACGCCCGGCAGGATCAGCGGCAGCGTGACGGTCAGGAACACGAAGGGCGGCGAGGCACCAAGCGTGCCGGCGGCCTCTTCCAGCTTGCCGTCTACCGCCTCGATCGACAGGCGGATGGAGCGCACCATCAGCGGAAAGCCCATGACGGCGCAGGCGAGAGCCGCACCCGTCCAGCGGAAGGAAAGCACGATGCCGAAGTGATCGGCAAGAAAAGCCCCGATCGGACCGCGCCGGCCAAACAGGATCAGCAGGATATAACCTGTCACGACCGGCGGCAGGATGAGCGGCAGGTGGACCAGCCCGTTGAGCAGTGACTTTCCCCAGAAACGGCCGCGCGCCAGCACATAGGCTGTGAGGATGCCGAACGGCAGGCTGGCAACCATGGCGACAACCGATACCTGAAGGCTGAGCCGGATCGCTGCCCATTCTTCGGCGCTCAATGAAAATTCACCCAAATCCGGCACCTGCAACACATCCGGCAACGACACGGCGCGACACCGCCGGGCTCACCCTACTTCAGAATGGCAAAACCCTGCGACTGGAAAAACGGCGCGGCCTTTGGTGACTTCAGAAAATCCAGATAGGCGGCGACCGAAGGGTTTTTCGAGGCGCTGAGGGCTGCGACCGGATAAATGATCGGCGGATGGGTCTCCTGCGGAAAGGTGCCGACAATGGCAACGCCCGGATCAGCTGCCGCATCCGTCTGGTAGACGATGCCATAGGCCGCTTCCCCGCGCGACACCAGAGCCAGCGCGCCGCGCACGTTTTCGGCACCCGCAACCTTTGGCGCAACAGTGTTCCAGACGCCGAGCTTTTCCAGCGCCGCCTTGCCATACTTGCCGGCCGGCACGCTTTCGACAGAGCCCATGGCAAGGCGACTGTCGCCGAGCAGTCCGGCCAGATCGAAGCCGGACTTGATTTCGACCGGCTTGGCCTTGTCCTTCGGCGCCACCAGAACGATGCGGTTGCCGACCAGGTTGCTGCGGGTGTCGGGCGCGATCAACTGCTTGCCGGCCAGATAATCCATCCAGTCGAGATCGGCCGAAATGAACACATCGGCGGGCGCCCCGGCTTCGATCTGTTTGGCAAGCGCCGAACTTGCCGCATAGGAGGTGGTGACATCGACGCCTTTGTCGGCGCGGTAGGCGGCATTGGCGGCATCCAGCGCATTCTTCATGCTGGCGGCCGCAAACACGGTGATTTTTTCGGCGGCAGACGCCGGCGAAACCATCGCCAGGCAGAGGAGTGACACGGCGGCAAAGGCCGAAAGGATGGAGGTGAGGCAGTGGCGATGGGTCGGCATGGCGTCTCCTTGCGATGTATTGGTTAAAACATATCGATCCCGCCGAAAAATCTCCAGCGTTATGTTTTGAAAAATACAATGATCGCCTCTTGAGCGACCTGCCCTTTGAAGAGCCGACCGGTAGGGACAAGCGCTCCTTCCCTGCCCGGGACATTCGGCAATGGCAGGATCGCCTGCTGCCCCGGGCTGGCCTCAACCTTTCAGACAGGCCGGCCTCAGTTTCGGCGATCCGCATACCCTTCAGGAAGCTCGGCCGGCGGGCAGCAGATGACCTGCTCATCATCCGGTCCCACCTGTTCGCTGAAGGTCAGATCGGCAAATTCATCGATGACCAGCTTCGGATAGGTCGGGCCCGCATCGCGGAACGCCAACATACGGTCGATATGATCATTCTGGAAACAGACGGTTTTCTGAGGGTCTTCAGCAATCCAGCGCGGAAAAAAGATGACGCCATGCAGCTTTCGCTCGGCCAGATTGAAAGCAACGCTCACGGTTGTGCCGGTCGGCTCGTCCCACGAGATCTTGTAGACATCATGGCCCAGGCGGACGATATGGGCCACCTGATCTCGAACCCAACGCCCACCGACCAGACCGCTGTGAATGCGGTAATCGATGGTGCGCGCGTTCTTGATGTACATCTCGTACTGCCAGCCATTGGCATAGGTGTAGATGACATGCTGGCCGATAATGCCGGTCAGTTCTTCGGGTTTCGTCGATTCAAATTCGTCAGTCATCACAATCTCCTTTGTGCGATACGCGACCTTATCCATTGACTTGACGGATAGAAAAGTTCTCATTTTGAGGGATCAAGATCGGATAATCCGATATTTCAGATGTTCGTCTGCATCGGGAGCCTTGCCATGAGCCGCATGCCACGCTCGACAATCGAACAATGGGCCGTGCTGCGCGCCGTGATCGAGACGGGTGGATTTGCGCAGGCGGCAAGCGTGCTGCACAGGAGCCAGTCCTCGGTCAGTTATGCCGTGGCGCGCCTGCAGGAGGCCCTGGGGATCGGGCTCATCGAGATACGGGGACGACGGGCGGTCCTGACAGAGGCGGGTGCCGCGCTGCTGGCCGATGCCGTCCCGCTGATCGATGAATGGTGCGAGGTCGAGGACCATGCCAAGGCGCTTGCGGGCGGAGAGATTGCCCATATCCGGCTTGTGGTCGACGCGCTTTTCCCAAAACCGCGGCTCTTTGGGGCCCTCAAACGGTTTTCCCAACGCTACCCTCGCGTGGACATCCGTCTGGCGGAAGCCGTACGCCTGACGATGGCGGATATCGGGCATCGAAACTTTGACCTTGCGGTGCTCGTCGCCGAGCCCGCGGCGCGCAACGTTGCCTTGATTGCCGACGTGGAACTGGTTGCCGTTGCACGAGATGGCCATCCCCTGACGCAGCTGCGACGCCCGCCCACCGGGCCGACGCTGGCGCGCTACCTGCGTGTGGAAATCCAGGGCTGGGATCTGGAAGAGGAACGACTGCAGGACGATCCCAGCAAGGTCTGGAGCATGAACACGGTCGAGGCCGCCATTGAAGCGGTGCGGCAGGGGCTGTGTTATGGCTGGCTGCCCTCACATCTCATTGAAGCGGATCTACGCGCGCAAAGGCTGGTGCAGCTTGACTTCGTGGCGGGCAAGACGCGCCATATTCCGCTTTGCCTGCGTTATGCCAACCAGTCACCTCCCATTTCGCCGGCGATAGAATATCTGGGGCAACTGCTGGCAGAACCTGTCTGAAAATGGGCAGCCACTGCCCGAACGCTGGCCACCTCGCCGCCGCCGCGGAGGATCGTCAGGGCACCTGAACGGCTGGACAGCGGGCGCGAGAGCGTGCAGTTTCACTTGAAAAGCGAATGCCCAGAGAGGGCAGGAACGATCCGCAGGGGTCGCCCGTTTCCCAGCATCAACCATTCAGGGATCACGCCATGGCGGACGAGACTTCAGACCCGCAAGCCACGAAACTGACGACGACGAAGCGGAAATGGGCCGCCGAAGGGCGTTTTCTCACCGGCCGCATCTCACGGCCCGAGACCGACCGGCTTCCGCCCGGCCAGCATCTGGTCAAAAACTGGCCTGTGCTGGATCTTGGCCAGCAGCCGCAGATTTCAGAGATGCAATGGCGTCTGGATGTGCGCGGCGAGGTGGAAAACAAGCTGACCTTCGACTGGGCAGGTTTTCTCGCCCTGCCGCAGAGCCAGTCCCTCTCCGATATTCACTGCGTCACCACCTGGTCTCGCTACGACAATCGCTGGCAGGGCGTGATGGTGCGCGATCTGCTCGATCTCGTCCACCCGATGCCGGAGGCAGATGCGGTAATGCTGACGAGTTTCGACGGCTATACGACGAACCTTCTTCTGTCTGATTTCGCCGCAGCCGATGCGCTTCTCGCGACACATTGGGAAGGAGAGCCGATCAGCCGCGAACATGGTGGCCCCATGCGCCTTGTCGTGCCGCATCTCTATTTCTGGAAAAGCGCCAAATGGCTAACCCGGATCGAGTTCACCCGGCAGGACAGGCCCGGCTTCTGGGAGAAGAACGGTTATCACATGCGTGGCGACCCCTGGGCCGAAGAACGTTATTCCGACGATTGATCGATCCTTCCGGCGCAGAGACGGATGCGCCGGAAGAAACACTTTGGCGGACATGACGTCTGGCCGTCACTTTTCCGGGAAGATCGGGTCCTTCACAAAATTGCCGCCCTGATAGACATTAAGCGGGGCGGTCGGATCCTGCTTGCCAAGCTGCGCATCCAGTTCAGCGCGGAAACGTTCCGCATTGTCCTGCGGTTTCCAGCCGAGATAGGCGGCATGGGAATTGTCCCACCAGCGGCTGTCGTTGTTGGAGACACCCCAGATGATCGGGCAGCCCAGCATGGGCGCGCGAAAGATGCATTCGATCATCGAGCGGAAATCGTCATAGGACATCCAGGTCGCCAGCATACGGTGATTGCTGGGTTTTTCCATGCAGCTGCCGATGCGCACCAGCGCCGTTTCCTGGCCGAACTTTTCGAAATACATCCGGGCGAGCGCCTCGCCAAAACATTTCGACACGCCGTAAAGGCCGTCGGGCCGCATCGGTGCCGTCGTATCGATGTGCTGGTCCTGCCTGTAGAAACCGACCGTATGGTTGGAACTGGCAAACAGGATGCGCGGATTGCCATTGGCCCGCGCTGCCTCATAGAGATTGTAGAGCCCGAGCAGGTTGGCGTTGAGGATCTTGGAAAACTTGTCTTCGACCGAGATGCCGCCAAGATGCACGATGCCATCGCAGCCCTCGACCAGCCGGTGAACGGCGTCCGCATCGCCCAGATCGCACTGCACCAGTTCTTCGTTTTCCCCGGCCGCGCCGAGATCGCTGATATCGGACAGGCGCAGCGTCTCGGCAAGCGGGGCCAGCCGCGTGCGCATGGCCCGGCCGAGCGCACCGGCGGCGCCGGTCATCAACAGTCGTTTCAATGGAACCTCCCTGAATGGTGGGCGGGACAGACTTGTAACCCTACCATGTAAATTTATCATACATGTTGGCAGGCGAGCGTCAACACGATACAGCTAGGAACAAAAGCGACCTGCTTCCGATATCTGGGAGCCGCGCAAGAAGAGGGACACATGACACCGACCACGAAGGAACGGGCCTCAGGCGGCTCCGTCACGCTGGCGGCCCGGCTGGGCGACACCCTGCGTCAGGCCATTCTTGCCGGCCAGTTCACGCCGGGCAGCAAACTGCCGAGCGAGGCACAGCTTGGCGAAACCCATGGCGTCAGCCGCACCGTCGTGCGTGAGGCAATCGCTGCCCTTCGCGCCGACAAGCTGGTGGAAGCCCGCCAGGGTGCCGGCGTCTTCGTGCTCGATCTTCCAGGTCCCATGACACCGAGCCCGATGTCGATTGACAATATCGACCATGCCAGGGTGTCCTCCGTCATCGAGTTCCTCGAATTGCGCACCGCCGTCGAGGTGGAAGCGGCAGGGCTTGCAGCGCTTCGTCATTCGCCGGCGCAGGAAGAGATCATCCTCGACTGTCATTATGCCGTGCAGGCAGGGCTAGAGGCGGGAACGCCAACGAGCGACGCCGATTTTGCCCTGCATCTGGCCATCGCGGAAGCCACCAACAATGCCCGCTTCCGCGATTTCCTGTCGATGATCGGCAAAAGCGTCATTCCCCGTGCAGCCCTGCGCAACGAAGAAAGCGAAGCCGATCAGGCGGCCTATATCAAGCTGATCATGGACGAGCACAACGCCATCGTGGTGGCGATTTCGGCCGGCGATGAAGAGGCCGCGCGTGAAGCCATGCGCCGACATTTGCGCGGTAGCCAGGCGCGCTATCGGGCGCTGCTGCGCGAGAAAAGGCAATTCATCCGATAAGTTATTGACACTTGTATGCCATATATGTACGACAAATAACGGAGGAACATCTACAGAGGAAAATTCCATGATGACGCCACAAGAGATCAAGGCGGCGCTCGGCGCTGGCCTTCTGTCTTTCCCCGTGACCCATTTCGATGCGGAAGGTCAGTTTCAGCCGGAAAGCTATCGTCGCCATGTGGAGTGGCTGTCGGGTTATGACGCGCCGGTTCTGTTTGCCGCCGGCGGCACCGGCGAGTTCTTTTCCCTGTCTCCCGATGAAATTCCGGGCATCGTCAAGGCCGCCAAGGAAGCAGCGGGCGATACCGCCATCGTCTCGGGCTGCGGTTTCGGCAGTCATGTCGGCGTGGAGCTGGCAAAGTCGGTTGAAAAGGCCGGCGCTGACGGCATCCTGCTTCTGCCGCATTATCTCATCGATGCGCCGCAGGAAGGCCTCTACCAGCACGTCAAGAAAATCTGCCAGTCCGTCGGCATCGGCGTGATGGTCTATAACCGTGATAATTCGGTTCTCTCCGTCGACACGTTGAAGCGCCTGTGTGACGAGTGCCCGAACCTCGTCGGCTTCAAGGATGGCACCGGCGATATCGGCCTGGTGCGTCAGGTCACCGCCACGATGGGCGATCGCCTCACCTATCTCGGCGGCATGCCGACGGCGGAACTTTTTGCCGAAGCCTATCTCGGCGCCGGCTTCACCACCTATTCGTCAGCCGTCTTCAATTTTGTGCCGGGTCTGGCAGTTGAATTCTACAAGGCGCTGCGTGCCGGCAACCGGGAGCGTTGCGAGGAAATCCTGCGCGACTTTTTCTATCCGTTCATGGCCATCCGCAACCGCCGCAAGGGTTATGCCGTTGCCGCCATCAAGGCCGGCGTGCGCCTGCAGGGTTTTGATGCGGGCAAGGTTCGCCCGCCGCTCGA
Organism: Neorhizobium sp. PAMB6716; assembly: GCF_058242805.1. Taxonomy (NCBI): domain Bacteria; kingdom Pseudomonadati; phylum Pseudomonadota; class Alphaproteobacteria; order Hyphomicrobiales; family Rhizobiaceae; genus Neorhizobium; species Neorhizobium sp. PAMB6716. The sequence goes on along the minus strand of NZ_CM177835.1, from coordinate 3,514,811 downwards.
TGACCTGACGCGCGAGGAAGAAGACATGATGCTCGCCCTTATCGGCCCCTGGAAGCGTTAAGATGAAGATCGTCGCAGTTCGCACCCATCTTCTGGAGCACAAGCTCGACGTTGCCTTCGAAAGCGCCTCCATGCGCTTTGACCGGCGCGCCCATGTTCTGGTGGAAATCGAATGCGACGACGGAACGACCGGCTGGGGCGAATGCCTCGGGCCGGCGCGTCCGAACGCTGCCGTGGTGGCGACCTATGCCAACTGGCTGATCGGCGAAAATCCGCTGGAAAATGAAAAGATCTGGGCGCGGCTCTACAACGCACTGCGCGACCAGGGTCAGCGGGGCCTCACCATCACCGCCCTCTCCGGCATCGACATGGCGCTGTGGGATATCAAGGGCAAGCATTTTGGTGCGCCGATCTCCATCCTGCTCGGCGGACGCTTTCGCGAAAGCGTTAAGGCCTATGCCACCGGCAGCTTCAAACGTGACGGTGTCGACCGCGTCGAAGACAACGCCCGCGATGTGGCGCGTTATTGGTCGGAAGGCTTTCACGCCACCAAGATCAAGATCGGCTTTGGCGTGGAGGAAGACCTTCGCGTGGTGCGGGCCGCCCGCGAAGCGGTCGGTTCCGACATGCGCATCATGGTCGATGCCAACCACGGTTATGATGCGGTGGAGGCCATCCGCTTCGGTCAGGCTGCCGCAGAACTGAGCCTCGACTGGTTCGAGGAGCCGGTTGTGCCGGAACAGCTTGCCGCCTATCGCGAAGTGCGCGCCCGCCAGCCCATTCCGGTTGCAGGCGGCGAGACCTGGCATACGCGCTGGGGCATGAAAGAGCCTGTGGAGACGCGCTGCGTCGACATTCTCCAGCCCGATCTTGCCGGCGTCGGCGGTTTTACCGAAGCCAAGCGCGTGGCGGATCTGGCAGCGCTGCATGGCGTGCGCGTCGTGCCGCATGTCTGGGGAACGGCCGTTCATATTGCCGCCGCGCTGCAGTTCATGGCGGCCATGGTGCCAAGCCCGGTGCGCGTCAACCCGATCGAGCCGATCCTGGAGTTCGACCGCACTGACAACCCCTTCCGCCAGGCGATCATCAAGACCCCGATCGAGCATGTGAACGGCGTGGTGTCCATTCCCGATGGTCCGGGCCTCGGTATCGAGATCAACCGCGATGCGCTTGCCGAATTCAAGATGGGAGACGCCTGATGCTGGTTCGCCCACTCTCCGGGGAAAAGCCTGCTATCACCCTGCCGAAGGGCAGCGTCGATACCCAGATGCACATGTACCTGCCGGGTTATCCCTCCCTTCCAGGCGGCCCCGGCCTTCCCGCCGGCGACCTGCCGACACCGGCGCAATATCGCCAGCTGATGGCCTGGCTCGGCATCGACCGCGTCATCATCACACAGGGCAATGCCCAGCAGCGGGACAATTCCAACATCATCGCCTGCCTTGCCGAAATGGGTGACGTGGCGCGCGGCGTGGCAGCCGTTGGCGCCGATGTGTCCGACGAGGAACTGGACACGTTGGAAAAGGCCGGCGTCGTCGGCCTTCGCATCATGGACCTGCCGGGCGGCGCGACCGATCTTTCAGCACTGGAAGCACTTGATGCCAAGGCTGCCGCACGCGGCTGGATGCTGGCCGTGCAGTTCGACGGCAGCAAGATCCTCGAGCATGAGCCGCGTCTTGCAGCGCTGAAATCGCGCTGGGTTTTCGATCATCACGGCAAGTTTTTCGATGGCGTGACGCCCGATAGCCCGCAGGTATCGGCCACACGGCGGCTGATCGATGCCGGCAATTGCTGGTTCAAGTTTGCCGGCGTCTACGAAAGTTCAAAAAGCGGCGGCCCTGATTATGCCGACGTCGCAGCCGTTGCCCGTACGCTTGCGGCCCATGCCCCGGAACGCATCGTCTGGGGCACCAATTGGCCGCACAATCTGGCGCGCGAGCAGAAGGATTACCCCGACGACGCAAGCCTGCTGGAAACCGTTCTAAGCTGGTTGCCTGACGATGCAGCGCTTCAGCGCGCCCTCGTCGACAACCCGGAGGAGCTGTTCGGCCTGCCGGCATTTCGGGAGAAGACCGCATAAAGACTGCCGCCGGGGCAGGAGGCTTCGGCGTTTCACCAAGTGGAGGATATCATGAAACTAACGAAGATCCTGGGGCTGGCCCTTGGCCTTGCCATGAGCACGACCCTTGCCGCACAGGCGCAGGAAATCAGCCTGCGTTCCGCCGACATCCACCCGGACGGTTATCCGACGGTGGAAGCGGTCAAGTTCATGGGCCAGCTGATTTCCGAGCGCACCAATGGCCGCATCAAGGTGCAGGTCATGCCCAGTTCCGTACTCGGGTCTGAAAAGGACACGATCGAACAGACCCGTTTTGGCGTCATCGATCTCAACCGCGTCAATGCGGCCCCGTTCAACAACCTCGTGAAGGAAACCGTCGTTCTCGGCATGCCTTTCCTGTTCCGCTCGACGGAACACATGCACAAGACCGTCGATGGTCCGATCGGTGATGAAATCCTTGCCGCCTTCGAACCGCATGGCCTGATCGGCCTCACCTATTACGATTCCGGTGCGCGCTCCTTCTACACCACGAAAAAGCCGATCGAAAAGCTCGCCGACCTCAAGGGCATGAAGATCCGCGTGCAGCAGTCCGATCTCTGGATTGCCATGATGCAGGCATTCGGTGCCAACCCGACGCCGATGCCGATGGGTGAGGTCTATTCCTCGCTGGAAACCGGTGTCGTCGATGGCGCGGAAAACAACTGGCCGTCCTACGAATCGGCCCGTCACTTCGAAGTGGCCAAGAACTACACGCTGACGGAACATTCGCTGAACCCGGAAATCCTCGTGATGTCCAAGATCAGCTGGGACAAGCTGAAGCCGGAAGACCAGAAGATTGTTCGTCAGGCCGCCAAGGAATCCACCGTCAAGATGCGTGAACTCTGGACGGCGCGTGAAAAGACGTCTGAAGAAAAGGTGCGGGCTGCCGGCGTCAACGTGATCAAGGTGGACAAGTCGGAGTTTTCCGCAGCCATGAAGCCGGTCTACGACAAGTTCGTCACCGACGAAAAGCTGAAGGGCCTGCTCGAGCGTATCCAGGCCGTGAAGTAATCAAGAAACAAGGGCCGGCAGGTGAAAACCTGCCGGCCCTTTTTGCTGACATGCGCATCGCAGAATAAGCGCAGGAGGACTTGGGGAAATGAGAAACTTCATGCGGGCCATCCGGCCGGGCCTTACGGCGCTCAGCCGTCTATCACTCTATATCGCCGGCGCCGGCATCGTTGCCATGACCATGATCGTCGGCTGGCAGGTGTTCGGCCGTTATGTGCTGAACGATTCGCCCAGCTGGTCAGAGCCGCTGTCGCTCTACCTGATGTCCTGGTTCATCATGCTGGGCGCTGCCGTCGGCGTGCGCGAGAGCGTGCATCTGGGGCTCGATATCCTGCGTTATGCCATGCCCGTTCCCGTACAGAAGGCGATGGACCTCGTGAGCCTCGGGCTGGTCGCCCTGTTCGGCATCGCCATGGCCTATTACGGCGTGCTTCTGGCCAAGGGCACATGGACCGCAACCATTCCGGTTCTCGGCTGGCCGGGCGGCGTGGACTTCTTTCCGCTGGTGGTGGGTGGTGCGATGATTGCGCTGTTTGCCGCTGAACGTTTCATTGACGTGGCACTGGGCGAAGAGATTGCTGCCCATGCCGACGTGGCGGAGATTGTCTGATGGCCTATACCATTCTTTTCGGATCTTTTGTCGCCCTGATGCTGATCGGCATGCCGATCGCGTTCTGCCTTGGCATCGCCTCGGTCGCGACAATCCTTTATATGGGGCTTCCCCCCATCGTCATTTTCCAGCAGCTGAATTCCGGCATGAACGTGTTTGCCATGATGGCCATTCCGTTCTTCATCTTTGCCGGCGACCTGATGGTGCGCGGCGGCATTGCTGCGCGTCTCATTCGCTTTGCAGCCGGTATCGTCGGCCATCTGCGCGGCGGCCTTGGTCAGGTCAACATCGTTGCCTCCACCCTGTTCGGTGGTATTTCCGGCTCGGCTGTCGCCGATGCCTCGGCCGTTGGCGGCCTGATGATCCCGCAGATGGCAGCGCGCGGTTATGATCGCGGTTACGCTGTCAACGTCACGGTCAACTCCGCCATCATCGCCCTGATGATCCCGCCGTCGCACAACATGATCCTCTATTCGATCGCAGCGGGCGGCAATGTCTCGGTCGCCGATCTCTTCACCGCCGGCATCATTCCCGGCATCCTGCTCGCGGCAGCGCTGATGGTCACGGCCTATATCGTCGCCGTACGCCGGGGTTATCCCTCCGAACCTTTCCCGGGCTTTGCCAAGGTTGCCTATTATCTCGTCTCGGCCTTTCCGGGCATTCTGCTCATCGCCATCATCTTCGGCGGCGTGCGCTCCGGCGTATTTACGGCAACCGAAAGCTCGTGCATCGCGGTTCTCTATGCCTTCCTTGTCGCCATGCTGGTCTATCGCGAGCTGGACTGGCACGGTTTCGTCGAGGCTGTCATGGGGGCGGTTCGCACCACGGCCATGGTGCTTCTCGTCATCGGCACGGCTGCCGCCTTTGCCTGGCTGATGGCCTTCCTGCAGGTGCAGCAGCTGATGATCGGCGCGATCAGCGCGATCTCGGACAATCCGATCATCGTGCTTCTGGTCATCAACATCATCCTGCTGCTGCTCGGCACCTTCATGGACATGGCGCCGCTCGTCATCATCTCGACGCCGGTGCTTCTGCCTGTCGTGAAGGCATTCGGTGTCGATCCCGTGCATTTCGGCGTGGTGATGATCCTGAATGCCGGTATCGGGCTCAACACGCCGCCTGTCGGAACGGTGCTCTTCGTCGGCTGCGCGGTCGGCGGTATCTCGATCCGCGAAGCGATGAAAACCATCTGGCCCTTCTTTGGCGCAAGCGTCGCGGTGCTGATGTTGGTGACCTATATCCCGGCACTGTCGCTCTGGCTTCCCAGCCTGTTTCGCTGAACAACACCATCCAGACAAAAAATGCCGGCGGATCGCTCCGCCGGCATTTTTTATGGGAAATCTTTCGCGTTACCAGCTCTTGCTGAGCTTCACGACGACGGTGCGGGCATCGCCATAACCGCAGGTCGCGGTTCCCGCGCAACCCTTGACGTATTCCTTGTCGAAGAGGTTGCTGACGTTCACCGAACCTTCCCAGCCGTTCTTCCTGTAGCGGATCGCTGCATCGAACACGGTGGCGTCGGGCACTTTCAGTGTGTTTTCGCGGTTCGCCCAGCTTTCCCCCTGATAGCGGACGCCGGCACCAAGGCTTAAACCTTCGAGCGCCGGCACTGGCACGGCATAATCCACCCAGAGCGAGGCCTGCACATCCGGCACCAGATAGGGGCTCTTGCCGACATAGGCGGCCACGATATCCTCCTTCACCTCGAGATCGGTATAGGTGAAGCTGCCCAGCAGCTTCCACTGGTCATCAAGGTTCACCTTGCCTTCCAGCTCGATGCCGCGCGACTCGACTTCGCCGATCTGGCTGGAGAGGAACGTGCCGGGATCGGTCACCACGACATTCTGTTTGGTGAGATGGAAGAGCGAGGCGGTGAAGAGACCGTCGATAAAATCAGGCTCGTATTTCACGCCCACCTCATACTGCTCACCGTCCTCCGGCTTGTTATAGGGCGTGCTGCTGACGGCGATCACCGGATTAAAGAAGCTGGCAAAGCTCACATAGGGGGTCACGCCATTGTCGAACTCGTAAGCCAGACCGGCACGGCCGCTGAAGGCGCTGTTGGAATAATCGTAGGTGCTGTCCTGCGTCGGCGACCAGTAAGTCGGGCCGTTATGGGTAGAGGTTTCTACATGGTCGTAACGGCCGTTGAGCGTTAGCAGAAAGCCGTCCCCGAAGCGGATCTGGTCCTGCGCGTAGATGCCGAGCTGCTTCTGGGTGATCACCTGGTTGCTGTAGGAATTGTTGGCCGGTTGCGGCACGCCGTAGACGGGGTCGCTTGCGCTGATCGGCGTGCCCGTGGTGGAGGCCTGATAATTGTAAAGCTCATAATATTTGTAATCGAGGCCGACGAGCAGCTGGTGCGACAGCGGACCCGTCTCGAACTCGCCTTCGAGGCGGTTGTCGATGAGAAACGTATCGACCTTGGAAGTCTGCTGGAAGCCGAGACGGTTCAGCTGGAAATCGGCGGTTGCCGGCTGGCTGACGGAACCGAGGGTGGGATCGTACCAGCCATAAAGATAAGGCGCGTCTTCGTGCTTGTAGAGATGCGCATAACGCGCGTTCTGCGACACTTTCCAGCCGCTGTCGAATTCGTGTTCAACCTCGTAGCCGACCATTTCCTGGTTATAGACGCCGGTGTCGATATCGGGTTCGCCGTAAAAGGCATCGCGCTTGATCTTGCCAAAGCCCGGCACGGATTCGACGGTGCCGTAATACGGGAAGAAACCATTGCCGACATGCACCTGATCAAGCCCGGCAAAGGAACCCCAGATGGTGACCTTGGTAGCCTCATCAGGCGAAACCGTCAGCTGCGGCATGATGAAACCGCGAAAGTCGTGCGAGAAATCCGAATAATTGTCGCCGCCGGCGACCTTGCCGGTCAAACGATAGCTCATCGTGTCGCTGGAGCCGACGGCATCGGAGACATCAAAACCGAAAAACGCGTTACCATTGCTGTTGATACCGGTTTCCGTATAGGCGAGCGGCTCATCCGTCGGGCGCTTGCGCACGAGATTGACGAGACCGCCGGCATTGGCGCCGCCATAAAGAACCGAAGCCGGACCTTTCAGAACTTCCACGCGATCCAGCATGAAGGGATCAATCTGGAAACCGCCGAAACCATAGGCATAAAGATTGAGGCCATCGTAGAACATGCCGGTCTGGGTGGCATCGAAGCCCCTGATATAGAGCCAGTCGGTATCGGCATCATTGCCGAAGGGGGCAGCCGTGACACCGGCGGTATAGGCCAGCGCTTCGTCCACCTTGCTGGTGATGCCGCGATCATCGAGTTCCTCGCGACCGACAACCGAGACCGATTGCGGAATTGCTGAGAGATCGGCGCCGGTCTTTGCACCAGCGGTGGATTTGCGCGCGACATATCCCTTCACCGGGCCGTTTGCGCCGCCATCCCCTGCCGACTGCCCTTCCACCAGCACCGGATCCAGCACGATGGCCTGTTGTGCGTGTACAGGCTGAGCCGCCATGAGCCCCGCAAGGGCAATGCCGGCCTTCAGGCTCGCGTTCCGTCTTGTCTTATCGATCATCATGGTGCCCCAAATCCCCCGTGCGTTCGACCGCCACATAATATGAGCAAATAACTCAATTTATAGGACGAGGCTTGGCCAGCACGGCAGGAATTGAACATTCTTGGGAAAGATGCAGGTGTCGGGCGACACAAGGGGCAATCAAACCCGTGTCTTGCGCCAGCGCGCCGGCGTCGTGCCGACATACTGGCGAAAGACGCGGGTGAAATGGGCCTGATCGGCAAATCCGGTTTCGACAGCAATTGCGTTCAAGGGTAACCTGCCGTTTTCCAGCAGCTGTTTTGCCCGTTTCAGCCGTTCGCGCATCTGCCATTGATGGGGTGCAACGCCGGTGGCCGCCTTGAAGGAATGGCTGAACTGCGAGGCTGAAAGCCCGGTGAGCTGCGCAAGTTCGTCCAGCCGCACGCTGCGCAGGCAATGGGCTTCCAGATAATCCGTCGCGCGGCGCAATTGCCAGGATGCAAGTGCCGTTCGGGCCCGGCGATGCGGCTTTTCCAGGTTCAGCACGGAGATGATCAGGGAGAGAGCAAGCCCGTCGCCGTAGAGATCATGCAGCGGCGCCGCATTGGTGCATTCGGATGCAATCAACCGGGCAAGGGCCATGGCCCGCTCATCGAAAAACATCAGCCTGGGGTCATCCAGCCGGCGCGGATCGAGATCATCCATCAGCCGGCTGCGGATCACATCGGCGTCGAAATGGATGTCGAGATGGCGCACGCTACGGATATCGGTAAAATCCAGCCACAGATCCATGCCGGCCGGCACAAAGGAGATCGGGCTGTCCTTGGGGTTCTGCAGGCTGCCGGCCGCACGGGCTGAACGGCGCACCGTCTGGCGTCCCTGTCCGTGTGCTCTGCCTTCGGTATCGAGCAGAATGAAGATGCGGGGATCGCGCGCGGTATAGTGTCCGCCCGCATAGGCTGCGCATTCCACATCCCAGACATCGCAGACGAGACCGTTCCAGCTTCGCCGGGCAAAGCCGTCACCGACGGAAAAACCCTCGATCGAATTGGACATCCGGGGCTGGAAATTCATGGGAGGCCGGGGATCGCGGATAAGTGGACAATTAAAGTCTCCTATCAGCAAGTCACCCGCGATGCAATTATGCCGACAAAAGCACAGCTGCAGCCTCTAAAGGCCGTTCGCCCCTATCGCGAGGCGCTGCTGCAGGTCCGCCAGTGCAGCAGCGCCTCCTCTCCTCATGGATAGATGACGCCTTTTCTGAGGATGACATTGGCGTAAAGACGCGGCTCGCTGGTCTGCACCACCGTATGAGCAGCTTTGACGCGCGGATAAAACTCCGGCCCGAGCAGAGCCAAGACAGGCTGACTCGGTTCATGTTTGCTGCAGCAGGCAATCACCTCTTCATGCACGGGATCAAGCGCATCGCGATCCTTTCCGACTGTCGAGCGGAAAATCGCTTCGGGCACGAAATCATCGATTGGCATGACGGAGAGAATGGCGTCCAGAACGGCAATCAGTCCATGGCCATCCAGACGCACCAGCCGCTTTGCATGCTCAAGCCCCGGATAGTTTCCGTCAACGATGGCAATTTCATCGCCGTGGCCCATGGCACGAAGCGTTGCCAGAAGATCGGGACTGAGGATCGGGTTGATGCCCTTCAGCATTTATGAAAGCTCCTTGAACAATATGCTTTGGTCGGTGAGGTAACGGGCAAAGATCGGCAGGCTTGCGCCGCCAATGGCACGCGCCTGCGCGCCCACTGCCCCCTCGATGATATCGGGAATGATGACACCCTGCAGATCGAGTTTGGCGACGGCCTCGACCGTGGCCTTGACGATGCGGGCCCGCACCCATCCCGGAAATCCGCCATCGATGACGGCAGCGCCGAAATCGATCACGGAAGCGGCAGCCACGATCGCCTGTGCCAGCGCATCGGCGGTATCGCGGATCCAGATCTCCAGCGGCTCGCCGAAGTCGATCCACTCATCGGCGGAATACCACAGGGGCTGCGGATCGATACCGCGCTCCAGCAGCAGCTTTTCGAGAACGAAAATCGAGGCAATGTCGAGAAGCTGGCGGTTTTCGCCCTGGCCGCCGCGCACGGGAAGCGGCCCAAGCGCGCCCGCCGTGCCGCTGCGGCCGGAAAAAACCTCGGAATTCAGCACGATGCCACCGCCGATGAACGAGCCGATGAAGAAATAGACGAAATCCGGATAGGAGGGGCCGACACCGAAGACAAGCTCTGCACCGCAGGCGCTGGTCGCATCGTTCTGCAGGTAGACCGGATAGCGGATGTGTTCCGACGCCTGCGCATGCAGGTCAAACTGGCGCCAGGCATCCATGGCGCCGGGCGGCGCTCCCACTTCCTCGGCCCAGTTCCACAATTCAAAAGGTGCAGCAATACCGACGCCGGCGATCTGCGCGCGCTCGTCAGGGCTCATCTCGCCCTCGAGCCGGTCGATGCCGGACAGAATGATCGACATGATTTCGTCAGGCCTCGGATAGGCATAGGTTTGGCGCACGCGCCGCCGGATTTTCCCGATGAAATCCATCAGCACGACATCGGCACTGCGCCGACCGATCTTCACACCGAAGGAAAACACCGCATCCGGATTGAGCCGCATCGGGATCGACGGCTGGCCCACCTTGCCGCGTATCGGTTCGCCGCGCAAAAGCAGGCCATCTTTTTCCAGCGCACGCATGATCACCGACACGGTCTGCGCCGAAAGGCCCGTGCGCCGCGTGATATCTGCCTTGGACAGCGACCCGTGCAGACGCACGAGCGACAGCACAAGGCGCTCGTTGTGCGCGCGCACGCGAACCTGGTTCGATCCCCCGGCAGAGGGAACAGACGGCGGCAGACCCGAAGGCTGATTTCCATGGATCGTCATGGCTACCCCTCCCTCAGGTATCCAGTCTCCTCGCCCAAGAAAGTAGCAGCGCGAATTAATAAATCAATCGGAATTAATTATTGACAGGCCTTGCGGGGTTTGATCTTAATGGGGCGGTAAAGGCACGGGCGACTTGGAGGAGGCGTCTGGTCACTCGATCTGGTCCGGTGCCTGGCCATCAGCGCTTACACTCTGGGAGGAGCCCCAATGAAAAAGAGCATCATTACCGCCGCATTCGCAACGCTTGCCATGGGCGTCGTTTTCGCCGCTCCTGCATCGGCCGCCGACGTTTCGGCCTGCCTGATCACCAAGACCGACACCAACCCCTTCTTCGTCAAGATGAAGGAAGGTGCCACCGCCAAGGCCAAGGAACTCGGCGTCACGCTGAAGTCCTACGCCGGCAAGATCGATGGTGACTCCGAAAGCCAGGTCGCTGCGATCGAAACCTGCATTGCCGACGGCGCAAAGGGCATTCTGCTGACCGCCTCCGACACAGCCGGCATCGTTCCTGCCGTCAAGCAGGCGCGCGACGCCGGCCTTCTTGTCATCGCACTCGACACGCCGCTTGATCCGATCAACGCTGCTGACGCAACCTTTGCGACCGACAACCTGCTGGCCGGCGAACTGATCGGCAAGTGGGCGGCTGCAACGCTTGGCGACAAGGCCAAGTCTGCCAAGGTCGCCTTCCTGAACCTGACCCCGTCGCAGCCTTCTGTCGACGTCATGCGCAACCAGGGCTTCATGAAGGGCTTTGGCATCGACGTCGTCGACATCACCAAGATCGGCGATGAAAAGGACCCGCGCATCGTGGGCCATGACATCACCAACGGCAATGAAGAAGGCGGCCGCACCGCCATGGAAAACCTTCTCCAGAAGGATCCGGGCATCAACGTCGTTCACACCATCAACGAACCGGCTGCTGCCGGCGCCTATGAAGCGCTGAAGGCTGTCGGCAAGGAGAAGGACGTGCTGATCGTGTCTGTCGACGGCGGTTGCCCCGGCATCAAGAACGTCAAGGAAGGCATCATCGGCGCCACGTCGCAGCAGTATCCGCTGCTGATGGCGGCTCTCGGCATCGAGGCCATCAAGAAGTTCGCTGATACCGGTGAAAAGCCGAAGCCGACCGAAGGCAAGAACTTCTTCGATACCGGTGTTTCGCTCGTGACCGACAAGCCGGCCAAGGGCGTTCCCTCGATCGACACCAAGGAAGGCACTGCAAAGTGCTGGGGTTGATCCTTAACCACTCTTGATTGCCAAGAACGAAGGGCGGCGACAAGCCGCCCTTCTGACAAGCCGCCAACCGCACCATGCGCGGGCCGGTCGCTTCGCTGACGATTGAAAGTATCAATTTCATCGCCGACATGCCGCAGGACGAAAATTCCTCCGGTCGGCCCTCGCATCCTCGGGAGAGGCAATAGGGAGGAAAATCAATGAGCGAGCCACAAGCCGCCAGCAAGAAACCCCATCTCGAATACGAAACCGTGCTTTCGGGCAGCGCAACGCAGGTTGCCCAGTTCGACGGCCACGACAAGACGCCGTTGCAGAAGTTTCAGCACTTCCTGCATTCGAGCCCGGCCGCCGTTCCGCTGATCGTCCTCCTGTTATCGGTCGCGATTTTCGGCACCCTTCTCGGCTCGAAATTCTTTTCGGCCTTCACGCTGACGCTCATCCTCCAGCAGGTGGCCATCACCGGTATTATCGGGGCGGCACAGACGCTGGTCATTCTGACGGCCGGCATCGATCTGTCGGTTGGTGCCATCATGGTCCTGTCATCGGTGGTCATGGGCCAGTTTGCCGTCAACTATGGCATTCCGACACCGCTTGCGATCCTCGCCGGTTTTGCGACAGGGGCCATCTGCGGCTTCATCAACGGCGTCCTGGTGGCGCGCGTCAAGCTGCCGCCGTTCATCGTGACACTTGGCATGTGGCAGATCGTTCTGGCCACCAACTTCCTCTATTCGGCCAATGAAACGATCCGCTCACAGGATCTGGAAGCGCAAGCACCGCTTCTGCAGTTCTTCGGCTACAATTTCCGCATCGGCGGCGCCGTCTTCACCTATGGCGTGGTCGCGCTGGTGCTGCTGGTGGCAGCGCTCTGGTATGTGCTCAACCGCACCGCCTGGGGCCGCCATCTCTATGCCGTCGGCGACGATCCAGATGCTGCCGAGCTTGCCGGCGTCAACGTCAAGAAGATGCTGATTTCCGTCTACACCCTGTCCGGCCTCATCTGCGCGCTCGGCGGCTGGGCTCTTATCGGCCGTATCGGCTCGGTGTCTCCGACCGCTGGCCAGTTCGCCAATATCGAATCCATCACGGCCGTGGTGATCGGCGGCCTGTCGCTGTTCGGTGGGCGCGGCTCCATCATGGGCATGCTATTCGGCGCCCTCATCGTCGGTGTCTTTGCCCTTGGCCTTCGCCTCATCGGCACAGACCCGCAGTGGACCTATCTCATGATCGGCGTGCTCATCATCGCAGCTGTCGCCATCGACCAGTGGATCAGAAAGGTAGCAGGCTAATGGCTCAGGAACCCATTCTTTCGGCACGCGGCCTCGTCAAGCGCTACGGCCGGGTGACGGCTCTCGACCGGGCGGATTTCGATCTCTATCCGGGCGAAATCCTGGCGGTTATCGGCGATAACGGGGCTGGCAAATCCTCGCTGATCAAGGCGATCTCCGGCGCGGTGCATCCCGATGAAGGCGAGATCACGCTGGAAGGCAAGACGATCAACTTCCGCTCGCCCATCGAGGCGCGCAAGGCCGGCATCGAAACCGTCTACCAGAACCTTGCCCTGTCGCCGGCACTCTCCATTGCCGACAACATGTTTCTCGGCCGCGAAATCCGCAAGCCGGGGATCATGGGCAGCGTGTTCCGCTCTCTCGACCGTCCGGCCATGGAAACCTTCGCCCGCGAAAAGCTCTCCGAGCTTGGCCTGATGACGATCCAGAACATCAACCAGGCGGTGGAAACGCTGTCCGGTGGCCAGCGTCAGGGCGTGGCGGTGGCACGTGCCGCAGCCTTCGGTTCCAAGGTCATCATCCTCGATGAGCCGACGGCAGCGCTCGGTGTCAAGGAAAGCCGGCGCGTGCTGGAGCTGATCCTCGACGTGCGCTCGCGCGGTATCCCGATCGTGCTCATCTCGCACAACATGCCGCATGTCTTCGAAGTGGCGGACCGGATCCACATCCACCGTCTCGGCCGGCGCCTCACCGTGATCAATCCGAAGGATTACACGATGTCGGATGCCGTGGCCTTCATGACCGGAGCAAAGTCTCCGGAACAGCTGGCCGCCTGAAACAACGCACCAGCCAATTGGGCCGCACCGGTTGACGGACCGGTGCGGCCTTTTCGCATTCCGCAGTGCCGTTGCCGAAAGCCGGCGATGGGACGCAAGGCCGCCGGACGCTACTGCTGCGACCTGATCGTGCGCTTCAAAAAACATTGCCGCAAATCAACACAGTTGGCATCGCAACTGCACGCTTCATGTAATGCAGCATCCGAATGCGGATCTTATCTGATAAAAACTGTCATATTAAACGCCACGTTTTTTTAAAAATATGACTATTCCTCCTTCTATACAACATATCACCAATGATTAAATCGTCTTGCGGCGGTTTCATTCTCAGTGTCATATCGTTTTAACAATCTATACACGCGGACCACCAAAGGGCCCCGTGTCGAACAATGGCATCGGGAGGAAACGGCATGTCCAACACAGTCATCGAATTCTACGGCGCTGTTCGCCGCGATCCCTTGACGATGTCGCAGCTTGCCAGCGCACCGGACCTGCCGACCTTCATGACAATGTTCATAGAGGAAGGATCACGGCGCGGCTTCGATCTGACCGAGGAGATGATCGAGCAGGTGGTTGGCCGGATCGAAAGGCGCCCGCGCGCCGTCAACGACAACTGACACTGCGCACCCTGCGGGACGGACACTCTGACCCGACCCGCCTATTCAGATCCCTCACCTGCAATAAATCCGGTTTTAGCGACATCCGGTCGATCATCGGGCTTGAAGCGCGCAGACAGTCGTGCGAACGGCAACCGCATTATACCAAGCCACGCGGGCCGTCATGATGACATCAACCGGAACCACATCGAGCGGGCGCCCTGCCCCCTTCTCTCTTTTGCGCCAATCGGCGCTGCGCACCTGTTTGCCCCTCGCCCTTATGCTGGCTCTTGCCGCACCCTGCGCGGCGCCGGCTGCTGAACTGCCGGGCGGCGTCGGATCGCTGATGGAAAATTTTGGGGACTGGGTGGTGGCCTGCCGGGCGCAGAACGGCGTTTCCGGCTGCGTGGTTCGCCAGGTTCAGACCAAGGGAGACAAAGGCCAGCAGATGCTGACAGCCGAACTGCGCAACCTTTCCGGTGGCAAGGTGGATGGCGCGCTGCTGGTGCCCTTTGGGCTTGCATTGGCGCGAGGCGTGACGGTGAAGGTGGATGAGGGTGCCGGTGAGGCGCGGTTTGACTTTTCAACCTGCCTGCCCGGCGGCTGTCTTGTGCCGGTCAAGTTCGACGCGGCAACAGTCACGGCAATGGCATCGGGCACGACCCTTCGGCTTTCCGCAACAGCACTTGCCACGGGCGAAACCGTTGCGATGCGGATTTCGCTGAAAGGACTTTCGGCAGCGCTGTCCCGCGCTGCCGAGCTTGCGCCTTAACGGTCAGCGCGCCAGCCAGCCGCCATCGACCGCCAGAACCTGGCCGGTGACATAACCACTGGCCGGGGACGTCAGGAACAGGACAGCGGTATCGAGATCGGACGGATCACCCCAGCGCCCAACGGGAATACGCTCGAGGATCGAGCGGCTGCGATCCGGATCGTTGCGCAGGGCTTCCGTGTTGTCGGTATCCATATAACCGGGCGCAATGGCGTTGACGGTGATGCCCTTCGGCGCCAGTTCGTTCGCCATGAGCTTGGTGAGGCCCGCCACCGCATGTTTGCTCGACGTGTAGGATGCCACGCGAATGCCGCCCTGGAAGGACAGGAGCGAGGCGATGTTGACGATGCGCCCGGCAATACCCTTGTCCAGCATGTGACGCACCACCGCCTGCGACAGCAGGAACGTGCTCTTCAGGTTGATGTTCATCACATCATCCCAATCCTGCTCGGAAAAGGCGGTGAAATCGGCGCGACGGATCTGGCCGGCATTGTTGACGAGAATATCGATATTGCCGCTCGCGGTCAGCCCCGTCACCACGTCCGCAAGGCCTGCGGGATCGGCAAGATCGTGGATCACCTCTTCAAAGCGGCGCCCAAGCGCCTCCACCTTTGCCTTCGTGTCGGGCATCGAACGTGAGCCAAGTGCCACAATATCGGCCCCTGCCCGCGCCAAGGCCAGCGCAAGCCCCTGGCCAAGGCCGGTGCGCGCGCCGGTGACCAGCGCGCGTTTTCCCGTGAGATCAAACAGGTTCATGGTGCGATCCTCACTTCAGGTCCTTCATGGGCACAAAATCCATGTCCGTGAATGACTGGTTGTCGCCCGCCATGCTCCAGATGAAGGCATAGGAGGCCGTGCCGGAACCGCAGTGGATCGACCACGGCGGCGACAGAACCGCCTGCTCGTTGCGCATGATGAGATGGCCGGTCGCCTGCGGGCGGCCCATCAGGTGAACGACAAAAGCCTCTTCCGGGATCTCAAAATAGACATAGGCTTCCATACGCCTATCATGCAGGTGGGCGGGCATGGTGTTCCACACACTGCCCGGCTCAAGCCGCGTCAGGCCCATCAGCAGCTGGCAGGTCGGCAGAACCTTCGGGTGGATATACTGGTAGAGCTTGCGCTTGTTGCAGGTCGCCTGATCGCCGAGATTGTTCTCGATGGCATCCGTCTTTGCGATGATGCGCGAGGGGAAGGTTGCGTGCGCGGGCACGCTGTTGATGTAGAATTTTGCCGGTGCAGACGCATCCACGCTCTCGAACGAAATCTCGCGTACGCCCATGCCGAGATAAAGCCCGTCCTGGAAATCCAGCTCATAGGGGATGCCGTCTGCCACAACCTTGCCCTTGCCGCCAATATTGATGAGGCCAAGTTCGCGCCGTTCCAGAAGGAAATCCGTGCCGACGGTCTTTGCGAGATCGGCACCGACAGACAGTGGCGCCGACGTCGGCATGGCGCCAACAATCAGCATACGGTCGTAATGGGTGTAGGCGGCGTTGATCTCGCCTTCCGCAAACAGCGTCTCGATCATGAAGTTCTGGCGCAGTTCAGCGCCGGTCATGGCTTCGGACTGGCTGTAATGCACCGCATGGCGGGTTTCGATTGTCGTGGTCATCTGGGTCTTCTCTCCCTGGTGTCGTTTATTCGAAAAGGTCCGGGTGCTCTGCCTCAAGCCTTGGCAGGTCATGCAGCAGTTCGCAGAGGTGGGCGGTCATGGCGGCACGCGCCGCCGTCTCATTGCGCTGATCGATGGCCGCCACGATGGCGCGGTGTTCCTCGATCAGCTTGGCAAGCGTGTCGGGCGCATGCAGCGAAAGGCAGCAGGCGCGGTCGATATGGGCCTTCAGGTCTTCCACCACAGCCCAGGCCATCGGCAGCCCGGCCCCTTCCGCCAGCGCCTTGTGGAAGAGATCGTCGTAACGGCGGAATTCGGCGCGGTTGCCGCTCTCTGCGGCCCGCGCCTGCTCTTTCAGGCAATCATCCAGCCGCTGGCGCGCGTGAAAGTGGAAGGCATTACAGGCGGCCTTGACGATCGCCGTCTCGATGGTCTCGCGGATAAAGGCCGCCTGCATCAGCTTGGAGACGGAAATCTTGGCCACCACGGCACCGCGCTGCGGCAGGATCTCGACGAGCCGGCTTTTTGCGAGCGCAATCAGCGCCTCACGGCCCGGTTGACGGGATGAGCCATAACGTTCGCCGATCTCCTGCTCGGAAATGCGCGCGCCGGGTTGCAGCACCAGCGTCAAGATATCGCCGCGCAACTGCCGCTCCACCTTGTGCGCCATGCTTTCCGATGCCGTCCTGACAGTCATGGGCGATCCCGAACCATTTTGTTGCGTACACTTCCATACAATAACATACGACATGGTTCAACCCGCCGGAGTTTGATGAACCGGCACCGTATGGTCAGGGAATGTCGGTGGAGAGCAAAGCTTGGCGGAACTGCTCGGGCACCGCACCATCCCGCAGGAAGGTCAGCGCCAGCGGCCAGAGCGCATCGCGAAAGCGATCATGGAAAAAGGCGAAATGGCCGACCGAGGCGTGGCCGATATCGCCGGGGGCAAGATGCAGATGCTGTCGGTCCGCAGTCTCGAAATAAGCCAGCAGCCGGCGCACGGCCGGGATCGTGCCGTGGGGATCATCAGACAGGCTGATGGCGAGGATCGAAGCCGTGACGTTTCGAAACCGCTTGCGCAAGACATCAGGGTCGTGCCTGCCGCCGCTTCGATCCTGCCGGCAGACGGTGTCTTCGAAGCGGGCTTTCATGCGGCTCCAATTGCGCGCGACGCCTTGCGGCGTGTCCTCCATCCAGCCGAGGCGCTTGGCCGGGAAATAACCGAAGATCGCCGTGAGAACAGGCATGACCACGTGCCATTTCCACAACATGCGCCACCGCTGTTCCGGCGCATAATCACGCCAGTGGGCATATTGCGAGCCGACGGTGACGATGCGGCGCAGACGGTGGTTGGACGGCGCAAGGCCGATTACACATCCGCCGATGGAATGGGCAACGACATCCACCGGGCGCCCGGGAAAGCGCAGCGCGAGAAAACCGAGCGCCGCTTCGACGTCCTTTTCGCCCCAATCCACCCAATCGGCCTCAAGACCGCGCATCTGCTGTGGCCGAGACTGATCGATGCCGCGATAATCGAAGGTCAGCACGTCAAAGCCATTGTCGAAGAGATAGGTGGCAAAACGCTGATAATAGCGGCAGCGCACGGAGGTGGCGGAGGCGATGAGGACGACGGGTCGATCTGCCTGCGTTTCAGCCGCCTGCCAGAGAAAGCCCCCCAGACAATAGCCATCGGCAGCGGCAAAGCGAACCGGAATGCCTGCCTGCATCGCTCCGAGTCCGGCCCCGGCGCCGCCCGCGGTCCAGTTCGCCTGCACCCCCTCTTCGGTCGAAGATGTCATCTGTCGCTCCTTTGCCTGCCAAGGTAGAGGAGCGTTGATGCGAGGCAAGTTGAGCGAAAGTCTAACGGAGCGCGTCCCTGCCCCCTCAGGGCCAGGCAGCATAACTCGTGTCTGCCGCCAGCCGCTTCTGCTTTGGCCCGGCACGGTGGGTGCGCGGCGAAACGCCGGCAACGCGCTTGAAAAAGCGGCTGAAATAGGCGGCATCCTTGAAGCCCAGCGCATCGGCGATTTCGGCAATCTGCAGGGAAGACCCATCGAGCAGGATGACAGCTTCCGCCACCAGCCGGCCATGGATGAAATCGAGCGGCGTGCGGCCGGTGGCGCGCCGGATGGCCGTGTTCAACCGGTCCGGCGTCACGCCCAGCGTTCGCGCATAATCCGGCACCGTCCAGTGGTCGCGCACATGCAGGTCGACAAGCTGCACGAAACTTCTGACGATGACGCGCGGCGACGGCTTTGGCGTTTCCCCGACAGGCGCTGCCAGGCGCCAGACGGCAATCAGCAGCAGCGACAGGTGATGGCGGATGGCCTCCTCGGCGCCTGCCATACCCGCGGAAATCTCCTCCTCGATCAGCCGGATGGTGGCCAGAATCCGTCTCGATGCGGCAAGGGTGACGCGCTGGCCAAGAATGGGCCGGGAAATGGCGTCGCGCACCTGCGCAAAGACGGCGCCTGCCGGCATGGCGGCACCGAGTGTCTGGTCGGGAATGGCCAGCATGCCGCCATCGGCACCGGCCTCAAGTGACAGCGTGGCGCTTTCGCCGGCCGGAAGCCACAGGATCAGCGGCGCCACCAGTGGCTGGCGGCGGCGGGAGGTGACGATTTCTCCCGCTCCCGATGACAGCACGAAGAGCCGGCTGCGGGTGCCGCGCAGGGTCCATTCGTTGCGCGACAGCGAGCCGCCGAACAGTTGCGCATCGGTGACCGACGGCGGCTGGATCCGCGGTGGCGCCTGACCTCCCGAACTCTTGATCGCGTCTGGCATGCGGCTCTCCCCTCTCTCGTGAAAAGTACAAGTTTCTCCTCTAATTGTCTATTTGGTGCGCGCGCTCCTCGCGCTACTGTCTGCCGGTCAACACGCGGACGCGCAGGAGGAGATGCGATGCCGCGCCTGAAAAGGGAGGCCGATCAGGGTTGGCACGGGAGGTTTGTCATTCAAGACATCACGTTGGCCGCAGGATCAGTGTGCCGGCCGGCAGGTTATGGCGCGGCATTCACCTGCGCCAGAACTTCGTGATATCGCCTTGAAGAAAGCGCCCGATCACGCGGCCATGGCCGCGACACCGCGCAACAGTTTTGGGAAGAGAAAAGGAAGAACCACATGACCGTTCTGGGTTTCAAGATCAACAATGCCGAAGTCGAGGCCATTGACGGGCGCAGCTTCACGCGCCTGAACCCGATTTCGGGTGAGGTGGCAACAGAAGTGTCGGCCGCCTCCGTGGAAGATGCGCGCGCGGCTGCCAATGCCGCCGCCAGGGCGTTTCCCGCCTGGTCCGCCACCAACCCCGCCACACGCCGCAAGGTGCTGATGGCGGCTGCTGACCGCCTGCAGGAAAAGGCCCCGCAATTCGTGGAAGCCATGGCCGCCGAAACCGGCGCCACCGCCGGCTGGTCAATGTTCAACGTGATGCTGGCGGCCGACATGCTGCGCGAAGCAGCCTCCATGACGACGCAGATCAGTGGCGAAGTCATCCCGTCCAACCGTCCGGGCACGCTTGCCATGGCGGTGCGTCAGCCGGCCGGCGTCATCCTCTCCATGGCGCCGTGGAATGCGCCGGTCATTCTGGGCGTGCGCTCGTTGGCGCTGCCGCTTGCCTGCGGCAACACGGTGGTGCTGAAGACCTCCGAAATTTGCCCGCGCACCCATCGCCTCATCGTCGATGCCCTGCATGAGGCCGGCCTGCCGGAAGGCGTGCTGAACGCCATTTCCAACGCCCCGGAAGATGCCGGCGAAATCGTCGAGGCGCTGATTGCGCATCCGGCCGTGCGCCGCATCAACTTCACCGGTTCCACCCGCGTCGGCCGCATCATTGCCGAAACGGCCGGCCGTCACCTGAAGCCGGCGCTGCTGGAACTGGGCGGCAAGGCCCCGTTCGTGGTGCTGGATGATGCCGATCTGGATGAGGCGGTCGCTGCCGCTGCCTTCGGCGCCTACATGAACCAGGGCCAGATCTGCATGTCGACGGAGCGCGTCATCGTTGATGACAAGATTGCCGATCAGTTCGTTGCTGCCCTTTCCGCCAAGGTCGCGACCTTGAAGGCCGGCGATCCCGGCAAGGGCGATACCCCGCTCGGCTCGGTGGTCGATGCCCATGCCGCCCAGCGCCTCGACATGCTGGTGCGCGATGCGGTGTCGAAGGGCGCCGTGCTTGCCGCCGGCGGCACGTTCAACGGCACCATCGTGGATGCGATCCTGCTCGACCGCGTCACGCCTGCGATGCGCATTTATGGCGAGGAAAGCTTTGGTCCGGTTGCCAGCATCGTGCGCGTCGGCTCCATGGACGAAGCGGTGCGCGTGGCAAACGATACCGAATACGGCCTTTCGGCTGCGGTCTTCGGCAAGGATGTCAACCGCGCCATGGCGGTTGCGCGCCGCATCGAATCGGGCATTTGCCACATCAACGGTCCGACCGTGCATGACGAAGCACAGATGCCTTTCGGCGGCACGAAAGCCTCCGGTTACGGTCGCTTCGGCGGCAAGGCCGGCATCAACGAGTTTACCGAACTGCGCTGGCTGACCATCCAGGACGGCCACCTGCATTACCCGATCTGATTGTTTTTGATACCCGCTCTTGCCTATCCCCTAACGGGCAAGAGTGGGTGATACTGTCATTTCGGGACGACCGAAAAGGACCTGGCTGTCCCAGCAGTCAGGTCCTTTTCATGTCGTGGCTCTTCGCCGCCAATGATCATCTGGTCGGTCACCACCGCTGATGCCAGGACCGTCAACTGGCGAAAATGAGCCGCGCGTGCGCTCGTGCGGCGCCAGAAGAAACCGATCTCGCGGCGCGCCGGCCAGTCCTCGATCGATAAAAGCGCGATATTGGCGCCACGGGTGAATTCGGAACGGACGTAAAGCTCGGGAAACAGCGACAATCCCATCTCGATCGACACCATCTGGCGCAGCGCATCGAGGCTCGTTCCCTCGTAATCCTCCAGCATGATTGCGCCCGAAAGGGCTGCGAGTTCGCGGACGTTTTCGAGAAGACGGTGGCCGCGCCCGAGCGTCAGCAACTGCTCGCCCTTCAGTTCCTTCAGCGTGACAGAAGGCCGCTCTGCAAGCCGATGGTTGCGCGCCACCCCCAAAAAGATCTGCTCGATGCAGATGCCCTCGAAGGCGAACGCCGCCTCATCCTGCGGACGCTGGCCAAGCGCGCAGTCGATGGCGCCGCTGCGCACCTGTTCTTCCAGAAGGGCGGGCCGGTCCTCGCGCACATGCAGGCGAAGGGCGGGGTAACGCCCGTGCAGGCTCGGCAGAAAGGACGGCAGGAAATAGGGTCCGAAAGTGGGCACCACGCCGAGCCGGATCAGCGAACCGAGATTGTCGCGGCCGGCAGAGGCGAGCGTGACAATGTCATCCAGCGTTGCCAGCACCGATCTTGCGGCCGCCGCCACCTCTGAGCCGATGGCAGAGAGTTCGATGGCACCGGGCGTGCGCTCGACAAGACTGACGCCCAGCTGTTTTTCGAGAAGCGCGATCTGCACCGAAAGCGTCGGCTGCGACACATGGCAAAGCTCTGCCGCCCGGCCGAAGTGCCGGGCGGTGTCGAGGGCGACCAGATATTCGAGTTGTCGATGCGTGGGACGAAAGGCCATGGCAATAGAGAATAACTATCGCTTTAATTCTGTCAATGAATTGGAACTATCGATCTCGGTCCGGCATAGATGTTTTCAGAAAGGAGACAACCCATGAACCCCTTGTTGAAGGCGCTGAAATCCCGCCACCGGATTATCGAAGACCGGATCCATACGGAGCAGAAGTCACCGGCGCCGGACAGCCTGCGCATCATGGCTTTGAAAAAGATCAAGCTGCGGATGCGTGAGCAGATCGAGTTTCTTCAACGCGCCGGCCATTCGAGCACACATCCGGGTGAGACATTGAGGATCCGTTCGCCGCGACGCACCGGCCTGTCCTACGTTTAAGCCTGCTGGACCATCCCCTTGCACCATCCTGATAACAGGCTCGGCGGGCACGCGCCGTAACGCTTTCCCGCCAGTTGAAGGCGAGACGATCCCCATCGTCTCGCCTTTTTTTGACGCCTCAATTCAGGAATTTCCATCATGGATGTGTTCTTTTCAATCGCGCAGCAGAACATGCTGTCTGCGCCGATCCTTTTCTTCGTGCTCGGTTTTGCCGCAACGCTTGCCGGCGGCAACCTAAGCCTGCCGGATGCGGTCTCGCGCATGCTGGCGCTTTACCTGATGCTCGCCATCGGCTTCAAGGGCGGCGCGGCGCTGACAGAAACCACCGCGCATGGGGAATTCGCATTACTTCTTGTCGCCGGCATAACACTTTCCGCACTCACACCGCTTCTCGGCTACGGCCTGCTTGGCCGGGTCAGCACGCTGCCGCCCATTGAACGCGCGGCTGTGGCTGCCCATTACGGCTCCATTTCGGTCGTCACATTCGCGGCCGCCTCCGATGCACTCACACGACTTGGCATTGCCTCGGATGGTTTCATGGTGGCCGTGGCTGCTGCCATGGAAACGCCGGCGATTTTCTGCGCGCTGCTGCTGATCTTCCGTCGCAACACCCCGCAGGCCGAGGATGCCGCCAAGCGGAAATCGGCGCTGGTCGAGGTCTTTCTCAACGTCACCATCGTCATCCTCCTCGGCTCCTTCCTGATCGGCCTTCTGACGGGAAAAAGGGGCATGGCGGAAATGTCCGGCTTTATCGTCGATCCGTTCCGCGGCGCGCTCTGCCTGTTCCTGCTCGATCTCGGCACCAAGGCCGCCTCCGGCCTGCGCAAGAGCTGGCCGGAGATGAAGCCGCCACTGCTGATCTTTGCCATCGCCATGCCGCTTGCCGGCGCACTGCTTGCAGCAGGTCTCGCCACGCTCGTCGGCGCCTCCACCGGCAATACGGCGCTGCTGATCACGCTGGCCGCCAGCGCCTCCTATATTGCCGCACCCGCCGCCATGCGGATTGCCGCACCGGAGGCCCGCCCGGCGATCTATCTCGGCCTGTCGCTCGGCATCACCTTTCCGTTCAACCTGATCATCGGCCTGCCGATCTACTTTGCCCTCGCCGGCATCTGACACCTCCAAACGCCCGGGCAGCCTGCAGACGCTGTGGCAGCACTTCAGCGCCGATATCGACCGACTGGTGGCTCGGTATCGGCACTGTCGAAGACAGGGACCCCGGGGATCTATTCGGCGTTTTTCTGGCGCGCCTGGCGGGGCAGGCTCAGCACGCAGCGCAGCCCGGTCGCATCGAAATACAGCGCTGCCTTGCCGCCGCCGGGTGACAGTGCTGCCGTAATCAGGCGCGAACCGAAACCCTTGCGTGTGGGCGCCGAGACCGGCGGGCCGCCCTCCTCGCGCCAGACGATCTCGATCGTCTCGGAGAGCAATTCCCATTCAACACGCACGATGCCCTGGGCCACCGAAAGCGCACCATATTTGGCCGCATTGGTGGCCAGTTCATGGATGACCAGCGCCAGCCGCGGCGCCGTCTCCGCATCCAGCGCAATGGCTGCCCCCTTCAGCCGCAACCGCTCCTGATCATAAGCCGACAACAGAATGCGCAGCAGCGTTTCCACGTCGTTCGGCATGGCCTGGTGGCCGGACGACAGCCGGTGCGCTTCCGAAAGTGCCCGCATGCGCCCTTCAAAGCGCGGCATGAATTCGGAAAGATCGCCGCTGGAGCGCGCCGTCATCTGGGCAATCGCCTGGACCAGCTGCATGATGTTGCCAACCCGGTGGCGCATTTCGCGGGCGAGAACTTCCGCTTCGTTTTCCGCCTTTTCGAGCGCCGCCATCAGGCTCTGCATCGCGTGCATGATGGCAATCGTCAGCGCGCCAAAACTCGTGAACACCGAGGAGGATAAAAGCGCGCTCGCATAACTGACAGGCCGGGCATAAACCCAGACCACCACCGCAAAGATCAGCCCGCAGATCATCAGCGTCGTGCCGCCTGCGCGTCCGCCCCAGGCCGTAGCGAGCACGATGAATGGGAAAAAGGTGATGAAGGGTGCGCCGAGCAGAATGTCGTTGAGTGCAAGCCACAGACCTATGGAGACCGCCGCGCACAAAAAGGCGATCAGCTGACCGGCAAGAAATGACGGCCTGCTGCGCGGTACAAGGTACATCCACCAGGCGTCCCCCACCTGGATTTTATGCTCACCCATCCTCGACTCCAACTGCGTCAGCATATTCGAACTCATGCGAATTCATAGCCACCCGCCACGCAATAATTCCTACGTGAATTCGGTGGCTTGGAGCTGTTGCAAGGCAGGATTGTGGGCGCTGCGCGTCAGACGTCCCGGCTACGCCAGAAGGCGCCGGCGGCAAGCAGCAGCCAGCCGGCCATCATGCCCATGCCGCCTGCGGGCGCTGCCATGGGAAAGAGGCCGGCATGGCCGAAATGCCGCATGACGAGATCGCCCGCAAACAGGACGGTGCCAATGGCGAGAACGGTGGCGGACAGGGTAGCGGTACGGATCTTGCCGCCTGCAAGATAGAGACCCAGGAGCACCGGCGCATGGGCAAGGCACATAGTGGAGGCAGATCCCAGCAGGCGTCCATCGCCGCCATGGCTTGCCGCAGCCGCCAGCGCCACGCCGGATGCCCCCATGAAACCCGCCAGCATCAAGATCAACGGACGGACCGTTTCCAATGCACGCATCACGGCTGTTCCTCACGGTTCTGCATATGGTGGGCAAGCCGCTCGATGGGCGGCCAGATGATGTCGCGCAGTTTCGGATTGCTCACGGTGTCTTCAAGGGCGCGGGAAAAACACAGCAACCATTCATCCCGCTCTGCCACGCCGATAGCAGCGCAGAAATGACGCGATCTCAGCCGGGGATGACCGTATTTTTCCACATAGACGGGAGGGCCGCCGAGATAACCGGTCAGATAATCATAGAGCTTGTCTTCGCTGCCTGAGAGATCAGCGGGATGGATGGCCCGGCAGTTTTTCGCCTCCGGAAGCGTATCCATCAACTGGTAAAACCGCCGCGTCAGCGCCCGGATCGTCGCGTCACCGCCAATGGCCTCATAAAGCGTGATGGTTTCGCCGCTCATATCGTCAACCCGTCCTTGATCTCTAAACGGGTGTTAGACCTTCGCCCGCGAGGCGGCAAGCAGGCAAGGCGCCGCAGCCCGGCTGCGGCGCAGAAAAGCCGGTTACTCGGAGCCGGGATCGATATCCTTGGTGCTCTCTGACGGCAAAGCGCCACTTCCCGGCGTCTTTTCGTGATCATCCACCTTCGAGCGGGCCTTCGGGCCAGCCGGCAAGGTTGCGCTATAAGCGCCATCAGACTTATTTTCGCCTTCGACCGACTTCTTGGCTTCGTTGTTCTTGTCCATCATCTTCTCCTTCGGTTTCAGAGGAAGAACGAGGCCTGAGAAGGATGGTTCCGCCGGCACGCATGACCGAGCCGCAAGAGGTTTGAATCAGGTTTCACCCCGATGCGCGGCCTCTTCCACCACATCATCCGGAATATCATCGAAGGAGGAATAGTTGAGGTTATAGAGCTTCGAATAAAGCTTTTCGTTGCGCATCAGTTCGCCGTGGTTGCCGCTTTCAATCAACTCACCGTTCTGCAGCACAATGATGCGGTCAGCTTCCCGGATGGTCGCCAACCGGTGGGCGATGACGAGACCGGTACGGCCTTCCAGCAGCTTGACCAACGCCTTCTGGATGAGCATTTCCGTATAGCTGTCGATATTGGCGGTCGCCTCATCGAGAACGAGGATCTTGGCATCGGCCACCAGCGCCCGAGCAAAGCTGATCAACTGCCGCTGGCCAAGCGACAGGTTGCCGCCGCGCTGGCCAAGAATGCTGTCATAGCCCTCCGGCATGCGCAGGATGAAATCATGCGCTCCAACAGTTTTTGCCGCCGCGATCACCTCGTCGCGCGTTGCATCCGTCTTGTGGTAGCGGATGTTTTCCAGCACCGTGCCGGTAAACAGAAACGGCTCCTGCAACACCATGGCGATCTGGCGGCCGAGCGAATCCTGCGTGAGGTCGCGCACATCATGCCCCCCCACCAGCACGGCACCTTGCTGCACTTCGTAGAAGCGGTGGATCAGCGACATGCAGCTGGATTTGCCCGATCCCGTCGGGCCGACCAGCGCCACCGTCTCGCCGGGGTTCACCTTGAAGCTGACATGCTTCAGCACTGGGTGCTTGGGATTATAACCGAACACCACGTCGCGAAATTCCACCGAACCATCCATATCCGGAGACAGAACTTTTGCATCCGGCTTGTCCTTGATGTCGATGCGCACATCCAGAACATCCGTCAGCCGCTGGCCGGATGCCATCGCCCTCTGCATGACCGAATATTGCAGTGTCAGCGAACGGATCGGATCAAAGAAACGCTGGATGTAAAACAGAAACGCCACCATCACGCCGACATCAAGCGCCTGGTTCAGCACCCGCGCACCGCCGACCACGATGACGAGCGCCATGGCGACACCGGTCAGCGAATCGACGATCGGCACCATCACCTGCGCAAAACGCGCCGCCGTGAGATGCGTTTTCAGGTTCGCAGTGGCCTTGTCATCGAACAGGTTGAAGTTGACCGACTGGCGATCCATGCCCTGCACGGCGCGTACGCCATGAATGGCTTCGGCCAATGCGCCGCTTGCCACCGAATTCGTCTCATGCGCGGCCATGAAGGATTTGCGCGCCCGCGGCAGCCAGAAGATGCGCACGATAAACAGCACCGGCAGCGCAGACAACGTCAGCAGGCCGAGCCCGAAATCGAGATAAAGCATCACGACGACGATGCCGATCAGAAGCGTGATATCGCCGACCGAAAGAACAGAGGTTTCGAGGAATTCCTGCATGGAATTGACGTCGCCCTGCAGGCGCGACATCAGGCGGCCGACTTCCGTCTTGTCCATGAAGGACAGAGAAACATATTGCAGATGCGAGAACATGGCCCGGCGAATATCAAACAACACGTCTTCGGCCACATTGCCGACCAGCGTTTCCTGCGCGTAGCTGGCGGCGAAATTGATGAGAATCGCGAAGCCGAAGGCGAGGATCGCATAGATGAGGGCAGTGCGCGTTCCGCCCGGCTGCATGCCGTGGTCGATCGCATACCGGATGATCAGCGGAATGGCGAGCTGCATGGCGGTAAACACGAGGACCGCGACAACCGCCAGCGCCACCTGTTTGCGATAAGGCCGCACGAACTCCCAGATGCGCGCAATAATGTTCTTGTCGAACACCTTGCCAAAAATTTCCTCCTCGATGCGGTGAGAGCCGACCACGGCACGCGGCGGGCGCCGTCCATCATCGCGCACGTCGGCCCGTTCGGTTTCCAGTTCTTCAGCCATGATGGTCTCCTCCCGCCTCAGCCGGTCAATGCGTCGTCGCCGGGGCGGACCTGCAGGTCATAAAGGGCGCGGTAACGGCCATTCTCAGCCAGAAGCTGCGCATGCGTACCCTGTTCAACGATGCGACCATCCTCGACAAACAGGATACGGTCAGCATGCATCAGCGAGCTTAGGCGGTGGGCGACGATGATCGTCACACGTTCCGAGGCATAACGGCGCATGGCATAACGGATGCGCTGCTCTGTTGCCGCATCAATCGCGGCAGTCGAATCGTCAAAAACCATCACCGCCGGCTTCAGCATGACCGCCCGCGCAATCGACAAGCGCTGCCGCTGGCCGCCCGACAGCGAGACGCCGCGCTCACCCACAACAGTGCCATAACTTGCGGGAAGGCCGAGCACGTAATTATGAAGCTGGGCGCTTTCGGACGCCCTGGCGATCTGGACCTCCTTGGCCCAGGGATCGCCGTAGGCAATGTTGTTTTCGATGGTGGTGGTGAAGAGAAAGCTGTCCTGCTGCACCACGACAACGGAGCGGCGCAGGGATTTCAGCGTGACCGAGCGAATATCCTGCTCGTCAAGCGTGATACGCCCGGCCGTCACATCATAAAAACGGGGAATGAGATGCGCGATGGTGGATTTGCCACTGCCGGGCGGGCCGACAATGCCGATGGTTTCGCCACGTTTTGCCTCGAAAGACACGCCCTCCAGCACCGGGTTTTCAGGGCTTGCCGGATAGGAAAAACCGACATTTTCAAACCGCAACGTGCCCTCACCCAAAAGCAACGGCGGCGCATTCGGCTCATCTTTGACCGCCACATCCAGATCGAGAAGGCCAAACAGGCGCGCGCCGCAGGTGGAGGCGCGGGCGAAGGCGTTGACCATCAGCCCAAGCTGGCGCACCGGCATCTGCAGGATCGTCATGAAGGTCAAAAACGAAGCGAGCGTACCCACGGTGATCTCGCCCGCCATCACCTTGCCACCACCGACAAACAGCACGAGACCCATGGCAGCAAAGAAGGAGAGCGTCATGGCACTGGTATTGGCGACCCGGATCCCCACTCGTTGGTGAGCAAGCTCCAGCGCGCTTCGCGACGCGGCATCGAATTTTTCCAGTTCGTGATCCTGCGCGGCAAAGGCCCTGACGACACGAATACCGCCGAGATTTTCCTCCATCACCCGCGTCAACACCTGCAGGCGCTCCTGAAGATCAAGCCAGGTGGCCCGAAGCCGAAGCTGCGTGACCGAAGAACGCCAGCCAACAAAGGGCACGAAGCTGAGCGCCAAAAGCCCCAGCACCACATCCGTCGACAACAGCAGGTAGGCGCCTAGCCCGATCAGCACCGACAGAAAAATCATCCGCACCAGCGCGGTGGAAAAATACATCCGCACCCCTTCCAGATCGAGAAGGCCGATGGTGATGAGATCGCCGGAATGGACGCTGTCATGGAAACTGAAGGAGAGACGCTGGATCTTCTCATAACAGGCAAGCCGCAGCTCATAGCCGATATGGTGGCCGACCGCTTCGCTGTAATAGTTCTGCACCATGGTGAAAAGGCCGCGCAGAATGCTGGCGCCCAAAAGCAGAAGCGCCGTCACCAGCAACGCATCCTGCGCCACCGCACCGGCAGAACCGCCCGCACCAATCCCCTGCGCCTCATCAATCGCGCGCCCCAGAAGTTGCGGGATCATCAGCTGGAAGCCGGAGGCAATGAAGGTCGCACCGATTGCGAGGGCCGATTGCCAAGGGTGACGAAGCGCCATCACGGTAATGCGCGTCAGGATCGAAAGCCCCTTGCCCCATCCTGCAGCCTTCACATGCGCCCGGGAAGCCGAATGCCCGCCGGAGCCGATCCTGGTCTCGGTCGTCACGATATCATTCCAAATATTTGGCCAAGCGATGGACCATAGTGGGTCCGGATGAGACCCGGACCTGAAAAGCATGAGGGGTGATTTAGGCTGCCGCTTGAAGAAGGGAAGCTCGATTGGAACCTGATTCGCCAAAAAACAAAAGTGATTGTTTTATCGATTTCCGGGGTCGCGTTATTTGCCGGGGCGGTGTGGCAAGATGGATGGCGGACCTTGGCGGCCCCAAACCGGTGGCCGTTGACGACGGGCCGGCCAAAAAAGCTAGTCGCCGTCTGGCCCGTCGAAACAGCCTCAGTTTAGCTTTATCAGGCCTGCTTCGGTGTGCCTGAACCCGCAATCTCTATAGAGCGACGTCAGATGTGGTTCGAAATCGACATGCAACCACGTCGCTCCGCGCTGGCGGGCGACGTTTGTCGCTTCGAGCACCATGCGGGTCGCGATACCCTGCCGTTGGACCCTCGGATCGACGCAGGTATCCAGGATAAAGGCATAAGCACCGCCGTCCCAAGCTACATTGACGAAACCAACCAGCCGATCATCGACATAAGCGCCGATATGCGCAAGACTGCGCGCGAGCACAGCGGCGAAGCCTTTTCGCACCGGGCTACCCCAGGCATGGACCCAGAGCAAATTGACCTCATCTTCAGATGGAAAGGGATCAACGCGCAGCATCACCATGTGGTCACCATCCTACACCGGGATAGGGTTTGCCATTTAAACAAAAGCCACGACGCCCGTTATCCAATAGCTCATACCAATCGTCGCTGAGACTGACTCTTGGGATTCCCAAAAGCCGACGAATCTGAATCTCTAGCTCAAACAGGAGGTTTGCGATGGGTTCAGCGCTTTCTTTACGGTCGGATTTCGACGGGTCCATGCTACGGCGACTGGCCCGGCAGACGCGCGATGCCGATCAGGCGCGGCGGCTTCTGGCGCTCGCATCGATCTATGACGGCGGTTCACGGGCCGATGCCGCTCGGCTCGGCAGCGTGACCGTTCAGATCGTGCGCGACTGGGTGGTCCGCTTCAATGCTCGCGGTCCCGACGGACTGATCAACGGCAAGGCTCCGGGAAAACCTTCTCTCCTGAACGACGAACAGCGAACGGCCTTGGCGCAAGCCATCGAGCGCGGACCGACATCTTATCTTGATGGCGTCGTCCGATGGCGTCTGTGTGATCTGGCTCAATGGATTTGGGAAGAGTTCCGCATCTCGGTGAGCGAGGAGACCCTGGGGCGCGAAGTGCGTGCCATGGGGTATCGCAAGCTCTCGGCTCGCCCAAGACATCATGCGCAGGATCCGGAGGCGGCCGAGGCATTTAAAAAAACTTCCCCGCCGCTGTGGCAGAAATCACCGCCGGCCCCGCCAAGGGCAAAGTGATCGAAATCTGGTTCCAGGACGAAGCTCGGATAGGCCAGAAGAACAAGATTACCCGCCGCTGGGCCAGGCGGGGATCGAGGCCGTCCGCGCCGCACGACCAGCGAACCCGTTCGGCCTATATCTTCGGTGCCATCTGCCCCAAGCTTGGCAAGGCCGCCGCTCTCGTCATGCCGTGGTGCGACACCCATGCCATGAACCAGCATTTGATCGAGATATCCCGCAACGTCGCGGACGATGGCCATGCCATCCTCATCATGGATCAGGCCGCATGGCACATGTCCAACAATCTCATCGTTCCTGAAAACATCACCATCCTGCCACTACCGCCCAAGTCGCCTGAATTGAACCCTGTCGAAAACATCTGGCAGTTCATGAGGGACAACTGGCTCTCGAACCGCATCTTCAAGACCTACGAGGATATCGTCGACCATTGCTGCTACGCTTGGAGAACCCTGCAGGACCGACCATGGAAGATCATGTCAATCGGAAGACGCAAATGGGCGCAAGGGTTCTGATCAATGACGGTTGGTATCAGATGTGCGGCGGGTTATAAACGCAAAAATCCCGCAGCGTCTTGTGCTACGGGATTTGTGGAATATTTGGTTGCGGGGGCAGGATTTGAACCTGCGGCCTTCAGGTTATGAGCCTGACGAGCTACCGGGCTGCTCCACCCCGCGCCAAGAGCGTGCACTGATAGTTGCGACGCTTTAGAGACTTACAGCAAAAAGGCCGCTTTGAGCGACCCTTTTGTTATCGGCTGGGCCGTTAGTGTTTGTGACGAGAAGATTGGCGGATTTGCAAAGTTCAAACCGCGAGGTATTTGCGAGTGCAAAACCTGGGTATTTGCTTTCGCAAAACCCGACGGATTTGCAAGTGCAAACCGTGACAACATTGCCTTTAGCAGACCTGGCAGCGACCTACTCTCCCGCGTCTTGAGACGAAGTACCATTGGCGCAGGGGCGTTTCACGGCCGTGTTCGGAATGGGAACGGGTGCAGCCGCCCCGCCATGACCACCAGGTCAGCTAAGGGCAATGTGTTGAGAAGCTGGTAACTAGGGCTTAGCCAATAGGCAGTAGCCAATAGTTTTTTTTGAACACGTCTTTTTTCTTTCATGCGGCCGTATGAGCAGGTCACCCATACAGGCCTTTGGCCGTCGCCAATCGTTTGGCGCGCCGTCTGCAGCGTAGCATCCGAAGGATGCGACAGCGTGAAGACTGAAAGAGATGGCTCATCTTCGATGAGCATTATCAATGAGAACGATCAAGCCAATCGAGCTATTAGTAACGGTAAGCTTCATGCATTACTGCACGTCCACACCCGTCCTATCAACGTGGTCGTCTTCCACGGCTCTGATAGGGAATACTCGTTTTCAGGTGGGTTTCCCGCTTAGATGCCTTCAGCGGTTATCCCTTCCATATATAGCTACCCTGCTATGCCCTTGGCAGGACAACAGGTCCACCAGAGATATGTCCATCCCGGTCCTCTCGTACTAGGGACAGATCCTGTCAATATTCCTACACCCACGGCAGATAGGGACCGAACTGTCTCACGACGTTCTGAACCCAGCTCACGTACCGCTTTAATTGGCGAACAGCCAAACCCTTGGGACCTGCTCCAGCCCCAGGATGCGATGAGCCGACATCGAGGTGCCAAACAACCCCGTCGATATGGACTCTTGGGGGTCATCAGCCTGTTATCCCCGGCGTACCTTTTATCCGTTGAGCGATGGCCCTTCCACACGGGACCACCGGATCACTATGACCGACTTTCGTCTCTGCTCGACTTGTCAGTCTCGCAGTCAGGCGGGCTTATGCCATTGCACTCGACGACCGATTTCCGACCGGTCTGAGCCCACCATCGCGCGCCTCCGTTACTCTTTCGGAGGCGACCGCCCCAGTCAAACTACCCACCATACACTGTCCCGGATCCGGATGACGGACCGCGGTTAGACATCCATGACGATAAGGGTGGTATTTCAAGGATGGCTCCACGAGAACTGGCGTCCCCGCTTCAAAGCCTACCACCTATCCTACACATGCCGACACGAATGCCAGTGTAAAGCTATAGTAAAGGTGCACGGGGTCTTTCCGTCTGACCGCAGGAACCCCGCATCTTCACGGGGAATTCAATTTCACTGAGTCTATGTTGGAGACAGCGGGGAAGTCGTTACGCCATTCGTGCAGGTCGGAACTTACCCGACAAGGAATTTCGCTACCTTAGGACCGTTATAGTTACGGCCGCCGTTTACTGGGGCTTCGATTCAAAGCTTGCACCTCTCCTCTTAACCTTCCAGCACCGGGCAGGCGTCAGACCCTATACGTCGTCTTGCGACTTCGCAGAGCCCTGTGTTTTTGATAAACAGTCGCTACCCCCTGGTCTGTGCCACCCTGACATACTTGCGTACAGCAGGGTCACGCTTCTTCCGAAGTTACGCGTGCAATTTGCCGAGTTCCTTCAACATAGTTCTCTCAAGCGCCTTGGTATACTCTACCTGACCACCTGTGTCGGTTTCGGGTACGGTCTATAATGATGGAGCTATTTCCTGGAACCGCTTCCTCGCCCATCCAATCCAATAAGAATGAACAAGTTACGCAATCCGTCACTACCACCAGGCCCACGAATATTAACGTGGTTCCCATCGACTACGCATTTCTGCCTCGCCTTAGGGGCCGGCTAACCCTGCTCAGATTAACTTTAAGCAGGAACCCTTGGTCTTTCGGCGAGGGGGTCTCTCACCCCCTTTATCGTTACTCATGTCAACATTCGCACTTCCGATACCTCCAGAGGCCCTCACGGGTCCTCCTTCGCAGGCTTACGGAACGCTCCGCTACCACGTGCAGTAAACTGCACATCCTCAGCTTCGGTGCATGGCTTTAGCCCCGTTACATTTTCGGCGCAAAGACCCTTATTTAGACCAGTGAGCTGTTACGCTTTCTTTAAATGATGGCTGCTTCTAAGCCAACATCCTGGTTGTTTTGGGATCCTCACATCCTTTCCCACTTAGCCATGACTTGGGGACCTTAGCTGGAGGTCAGGGTTGTTGCCCTCTTCACGACGGACGTTAGCACCCGCCGTGTGTCTGCCGATTAGTACTCCCGGGTATTCGGAGTTTGGTTAGGATCAGTAAGACGGTGAGTCCCCATAGCCCATCCAGTGCTCTACCCCCCGGGGTATTCGATCGACGCACTACCTAAATAGTTTTCGCGGAGAACCAGCTATTTCCGAGTTTGATTGGCCTTTCACCCCTAGCCACAAGTCATCCCAATCTATTGCAACAGATGCGGGTTCGGCCCTCCAGTTGGTGTTACCCAACCTTCAGCCTGCTCATGGCTAGATCACTCGGTTTCGGGTCTAATGCATCTAACTGAACGCGCTATTAACACTCGCTTTCGCTGCGCCTACACCTACCGGCTTAAGCTTGCTAGATACACTAAGTCGTTGACCCATTATACAAAAGGTACGCAGTCAGGCTTTCGCCCTCCTACTGTTTGTAGGCATCCGGTTTCAGGTTCTATTTCACTCCCCTTGTCGGGGTGCTTTTCACCTTTCCCTCACGGTACTTGTTCGCTATCGGTCATGCACGAGTACTTAGGCTTGGAGAGTGGTCTCCCCATGTTCAGACAGGATTTCTCGTGTCCCGCCCTACTCTAGGACAATGCGTATTTTACGTGTACGGGGCTATCACCCGCTACGGCCGAACTTTCCAGATCGTTCCACTTTAGCTCACATTGCCACTGGCCTGGTCCGCGTTCGCTCGCCACTACTTACGGAGTCTCGGTTGATGTCCTTTCCTGCAGGTACTTAGATGTTTCAGTTCCCTGCGTTCGCTTCTAACCCCTATGTATTCAGAGTTAGATACCTTATCACAATGCTTGGAAACCTGGAGCGTCTTCGACGCAGGCAATAGCCAATAGGCAGTAGCCAATAGGATCTAAACCCTACTGCCTATTGCCTAATTCCTACTGCCTTGTGCGCCATCGGCGCACCAGATTTCCCAAGCATTTAAGGTGGGTTGCCCCATTCGGAGATCCATGGATCAAAGCTCATTCGCAGCTCCCCACGGCTTTTCGCAGCGTATCACGTCCTTCTTCGCCTGTGCATGCCAAGGCATCCACCAAATGCCCTTACGACACTTAATCGTTCTCATTGCCAATGCTCATCCATATGGAAAGCCAATAGCCAATAGGCATTAGCCAATAGGATCTAAACCCCACTGCCTACTGCCCAATTCCTACTGCCTCACCAAACCCAGTTACCTTTTACAACCGGGCTATTTCAGATGCCATCGACGTGTTCGACAAGTCTGCTTTATTGGAGCTACGCCGAGCAGCTCGCTTGCAGCTTGTCTTAAGACCAGCTTCTCGAGATTAAATCCGGGATCGCGCGGTCAGGCAACGATCATCAGTGATCCATCAGAGGTGACTTGCGTCACCAACAACAGACGACCAGAGTGACAAGCTTCCTACCTTCTCCGATCCCTCTTTCGTATCCGGCCGGCTAGGCCATCAACGACATCATTGGAACCGGCATCGGACATCTCGGGTCAAAAACCCAAAACACCTGGAAGCCTCCAGATCAATCTTCTCTTCACAATATAGGCAGAACAGGCACATCTGCTCAAAAGCAGCGTGCAAACACGTTTTTCTTCAAAGGATATTGCCGTCCAGACGCTCGTCTCGACACCAAATTGAGATTGGTGGAGCTGAGCGGGATCGAACCGCTGACCCCCTGCTTGCAAAGCAGGTGCTCTCCCAGCTGAGCTACAGCCCCAACCATCGCAAACACCTGACGAACTTGCCGCCAGGATCAGGTAAACCATCAAACCAACGCCCTAAAGCCAAAGCCTCAGGACCAAAATTGGTGGGCCCGGGTAGACTCGAACTACCGACCCCACGCTTATCAAGCGTGTGCTCTAACCAACTGAGCTACGGGCCCATCTCAATGCACCAGCACAAAAACCCCAAGACCCGAAAGCCTAAAGATCAGATTGCCAGTACAGGACGGTAGTCCGTCGCCGGACGTCCGGCGCCCTCGCGGAGCGTCAGCCTGTCGAAGACAGGCGAACAGACGCGTGAGCGCAAACCAATGGTCAATATCCTTTTGAAGAAAGAGAAACGTGGACGGCGGGTTCCGCCATACCGTAAGCCCGAGAGCCGACGGCGTATTTCGTTTGCGATCGTGACCTGACTGGTCCGATCTATGTTCTAAAAAGCATGAGGAAGGTTCATACAGAGCCGACCCGAAGATCGTGTCTGTCGTCTTACCATTCCAGGCTTCCTTAGAAAGGAGGTGATCCAGCCGCAGGTTCCCCTACGGCTACCTTGTTACGACTTCACCCCAGTCGCTGACCCTACCGTGGTTAGCTGCCTCCTTGCGGTTAGCGCACTACCTTCGGGTAAAACCAACTCCCATGGTGTGACGGGCGGTGTGTACAAGGCCCGGGAACGTATTCACCGCGGCGTGCTGATCCGCGATTACTAGCGATTCCAACTTCATGCACTCGAGTTGCAGAGTGCAATCCGAACTGAGATGGCTTTTGGAGATTAGCTCAGGATCGCTCCTTCGCTGCCCACTGTCACCACCATTGTAGCACGTGTGTAGCCCAGCCCGTAAGGGCCATGAGGACTTGACGTCATCCCCACCTTCCTCTCGGCTTATCACCGGCAGTCCCCTTAGAGTGCCCAACCTAATGCTGGCAACTAAGGGCGAGGGTTGCGCTCGTTGCGGGACTTAACCCAACATCTCACGACACGAGCTGACGACAGCCATGCAGCACCTGTGTCCACGTCCCCGAAGGGAAAACTACGTCTCCGTAGCGATCGTGGCATGTCAAGAGCTGGTAAGGTTCTGCGCGTTGCTTCGAATTAAACCACATGCTCCACCGCTTGTGCGGGCCCCCGTCAATTCCTTTGAGTTTTAATCTTGCGACCGTACTCCCCAGGCGGAATGTTTAATGCGTTAGCTGCGCCACCGACAAGTAAACTTGCCGACGGCTAACATTCATCGTTTACGGCGTGGACTACCAGGGTATCTAATCCTGTTTGCTCCCCACGCTTTCGCACCTCAGCGTCAGTTATGGACCAGTAAGCCGCCTTCGCCACTGGTGTTCCTGCGAATATCTACGAATTTCACCTCTACACTCGCAATTCCACTTACCTCTTCCATACTCAAGATACCCAGTATCAAAGGCAGTTCCGCAGTTGAGCTGCGGGATTTCACCCCTGACTTAAATATCCGCCTACGTGCGCTTTACGCCCAGTAATTCCGAACAACGCTAGCCCCCTTCGTATTACCGCGGCTGCTGGCACGAAGTTAGCCGGGGCTTCTTCTCCGGATACCGTCATTATCTTCTCCGGTGAAAGAGCTTTACAATCCTAAGACCTTCATCACTCACGCGGCATGGCTGGATCAGGCTTGCGCCCATTGTCCAATATTCCCCACTGCTGCCTCCCGTAGGAGTTTGGGCCGTGTCTCAGTCCCAATGTGGCTGATCATCCTCTCAGACCAGCTATGGATCGTCGCCTTGGTAGGCCTTTACCCCACCAACTAGCTAATCCAACGCGGGCTCATCATACCCCGATAAATCTTTCCCCCAAAGGGCGTATGCGGTATTAATTCCAGTTTCCCGGAGCTATCCCGCAGGGCACGGTAGATTCCCACGCGTTACTCACCCGTCTGCCACTCTCCTTGCGGAGCGTTCGACTTGCATGTGTTAAGCCTGCCGCCAGCGTTCGTTCTGAGCCAGGATCAAACTCTCAAGTTGAGAATTCAATCGAGACTAATCACTTTATGTTCTGAATCGACGAGAACTCACTCGGTCATCACCGCATCACTGCGCCAATAACCTGGTGTTCTCATATCAAAACGTGACCGTCTGTAATCGTATCCAAAGACAGTCCTTATCGAACCGTCCGCGAAACTCCGCCGACCACGTTTCTCTTTCTTCTCATATTCAATTGTCAAAAAACAGACCACAAAGCCAAAACCCGCAGTCGATAAACACCCAAGAGCCAAACCGAAACCCGGCCCCAAAATCAGCAAATCCGCCAATTTCAATTTGAATGTCTCACAAGGTTTCCTCGGAAACCCAAGAACGAAGGACTTCGTCGCTAGCAGCGCCGCCGCCCTCGTCAGTGATGTGGCTTATAGATCCCACTCCCCGAACCGTCAACACACAAGTTTCGCGAAATCCAGAAAATCGAGGAAGGCATTGAAATCGTGGGGGAAATTTCGTCACGCTCCCGTCATTACCTAAAGGAAGGGGGAAATCCGGCCGGCCAGACACCACAGAGACGCAAATGGAGCGGGCTATAGCGTGGAGAGTGAGCACCGATGCCGGTGATCCCCGTCCACCGCCTCGGCATCCTGGTGCGAAATGCCACACAAACGGCTGAACAAGAGGGTCCTGCTCGCAGGTCAAAGGCGATCCTGGAGAAACCGACAGCACCTCCTTATAGCCCTCACAGCCTGCCGCTTGTCCTGACAGGGGATGCCATGCGATAGAAAGGCCTTCCCGACAGACGCCCTCCAGCCTTCACGTCTGCCAACGCCCAGCCGCGCGCCCTGCGGCCTCCTATAGGAAAGATCAGTCCGTGCATGTTCTTGCCGAAGCCTTCATTGCCGAACTCCCGAATTATTACCGTGGCAAGGTCCGCGACAATTACGATCTGCCGGACGGGCGCCGCATCATCATCTCCAGCGACCGACTGAGCGCCTTTGACCGCAACCTCGCCGTTATCCCCGACAAGGGGCAGGTTCTGACGCAGACGGCACGTTACTGGTTTGAAAAGACCGCCGACATCTGCCCCAACCATGTGCTGTCTTATCCCGATCCCAATGTGGTCATCGGCAAGCGGCTCGATATCCTGCCGGTGGAGATTGTCGTGCGCGGTTATCTCGCCGGCACGACGGGCACATCCTTGCTGACACTCTATAAGAAAGGCCGTCGCGACATCTATGGTCTGTCCCTGCCCGATGGGTTGCGCGACAATCAGGTCCTGCCGCAGGCGGTGATCACACCGACCAGCAAGGCCTTCGATGGTGGCCATGACGAGCCGCTATCGGAGAAAGAGATTATCGAGGCGGGCCTTCTGACAAAAGAACAGTGGCAGACGGTGAGCACTTATGCGCTTGCGCTGTTTGCCCGCGGCCAGGCGCTTGCGGCAGAGCGGGGCCTCATCCTCGTCGATACCAAGTATGAATTCGGGGTCGACGAGGCCGGCACCATCATTCTCGCCGACGAGATCCATACCCCCGACAGCAGCCGTTACTGGATCGCCGATACCTATCAGGCGCGCTTCGAAGCAGGCGAACGTCCGGAGAGCTTTGACAAGGATTTCGTGCGAGCATGGGTTGCCGAGCGCTGCGACCCCTATCAGGACGACATTCCGGTTATTCCGGACGAACTGGTGGAGGCGACGGCAGAGGTTTACCGCAAGGCTTTTCAGAGCATCACCGGGCAGACGATCACGCCGGTCAGCACAGATACCGATGTGCTCGCCCGTGTGCGCGCAAACCTTGCGCCCTATTTCAGTTGAGAGGAGACCGTTTGCAGCGGCAGGAGGACATGGTGCGCAGACCCAGGCGACGGGCAGAAGATACAAGAGCGGAAATCCTCGACACTGCCGAGACGCTGTTTCGCACGCGTGGCGTCTCCGGCTGCTCGATTGCCCATATCGCCCAGGCACTCTCCATGTCGCCCGCCAATGTCTTCAAGCATTTTCATTCCAAGGTGGCGCTCGCGGATGCGATCTGCGGGCGCCATATCAGCATCATGTCCGAGCGGGTGGAAGCGTTCCATCTGGAAGGGCCGGCGCCGGACAGGCTGAAGGCGCTGGCCTTCGGCCTGATGGACCTGCATATCGAAGCAATTGCCGAGAACCATTTCATGCTCGAGATGATCTTTCATTTGTCGGAAGCCGAAATCGAGAGCGGCAAACGGTATGAACAGATGATCGAGACGCTGTTCTCCGACCTGATCCGATACGGTGTCGAGACGGGCATCTATTATAGCAAGGACCCCGGGCGCAGCGGGCGCGTGGCCGCCTCTGCCTTTGCCAGCGTCCTGCATCCGGTTTTCCTGACACGCCGCCCGCGCGCGGAAATCGCTGCGAAATGCGAGGAACTTGTAAGCCTCGTGAATGCGGCACTGCAAAATCCCCTTGCTAAGTGACGGTATCTAAATTACGTCACTTGATGAATGTCGCGAATACCCGACCCGCTCGAGCTTATTTTGGCTTGCCGGAACGGGAGGTGCGCGCCACACTTCGTTGCAACGCACCGTTTCACATGCCCCCAATCTGGATGTCATCATGACCGCACGCCGTATTATCGTTCCGCTTCTGTTGTCCATCGCGCTCGCCGGGTGCAGTGACCAGGGGAAATCCGGACAAGGAGCAGGCGGCGGGGCCGGGGCAGCGGGCCAGCAGCGGCCACCGTCAAAGGTCAGCGTCGTGACGATGATTGAGGGCGAACAGCCGGTGACACGGGTTCTGCCCGGACGCGCCGTCGCTTACCAGACCGCGGAGATCCGTCCGCGCGTCAACGGCATGATCGAAAAGATCACCTTCAAGGAAGGCAGTGCGGTCAAGCAAGGCGATCTCCTCTACAAGATCGATGACGACACCTATGTCGCGCTGCTTGAAGAGGCGAAGGCGACCCTTGCCAAGGCCGAGGCAAGTGTGCCGAGCGCACAGGCCAATCTCAATCGCTATGAGCGGCTGGTCAACAGCGGCGCAACGCAGATCGAGTACGAAAACGCCCGCGTGACGCTTCTCCAGGCTCAGGCCGACGTGGCCCAGGCAAAGGCTGCGCTGCAATCGGCGCAGATCAATGTCGGTTATACGGAAATCAAGGCGCCGTTCGATGGCGTAACGACGATCTCCACCGTCAGCATCGGAAACATCGTCACCGCCAACCAGACGACGGCGCTGACGACGCTGCGCCGGCTCGACCCGATCTATGTCGACCTCAACGATTCCAGCGCCAATCTGCTGGAACTGCGCTCGGCCATCGCAGCCGGTCGCCTGAAGGGCAATCCCACCCAGGCCGACATCAAGCTGACGCTGGAAGATGGGACGAATTACGACAAGACCGGCAAGCTGGACATGGCAGAACTCGCCGTCAGCGAAACCACCGGGACCTACCAGATCCGCGCCGTCTTCGACAATCCGGACAATCTGATCCTGCCCGGCACATACATGCGTGCGACGGTCACGGTCGGATATGAAGACGGCTACCTCATCCCACAGCGCGCCGCAACGCGCAGTGCCACCGGCCTGCTTTCGGCAAAGTTCGTAACGGCAGAAAACAAGGTGGAAACGCGAACCTTCGAGCAGAGCCAGGTATCCGGCAACAACTGGCTGGTGACCGAGAACATCAAAGAGGGCGACAAGCTGATCGTCGATGGCTTCCAGTCGATTGCCGAGGGCGCGACCGTTGCGCCCGTCGATGCCAAGGTCGATGAAAAGGGCTTCGTCGTTGAAGCCGCCGCGGCCCCTGCCGCCACCCCCGCA
Organism: Neorhizobium sp. PAMB6716; assembly: GCF_058242805.1. NCBI lineage: Bacteria > Pseudomonadati > Pseudomonadota > Alphaproteobacteria > Hyphomicrobiales > Rhizobiaceae > Neorhizobium > Neorhizobium sp. PAMB6716. Next base: position 3,473,343 of record NZ_CM177835.1, on the reverse strand, counting down.
GTAAAACCATGACCGGTTGTCTGCACGGAAATTCAGGCGTTAAGGGATAACCAATGGCCAAGTTCTTCATCCGACGCCCGGTCTTTGCATGGGTGATTGCAATCGTCATCATGCTCGGCGGCGGGCTCGCGATCTCCACGCTGTCCATCGCGCAGTATCCGGAAATTGCGCCGACAACCGTTCGCATCTCGGCCACCTATACCGGCGCCAGCGCCGAAACGGTGGAAAAGTCGGTGACAACAATCATCGAGGACGGCATGACCGGTCTCGACGACCTCACCTATATGACATCCTCGTCGAGCACCGGTTCTGCGACGGTAACGCTGACCTTCGGCAACACGATCGATCCTGACATCGCCCAGGTGCAGGTGCAGAACAAGCTGCAGCTGGTGCAATCGCAGTTGCCGGATGTGGTGCAGACCAACGGCCTGTCCGTCGAGCGCACCACCTCCAGCATCCTGCTCGTCGGAGCGCTTGTCTCCACCGATGGAAAGCGCCGGCCCGTCGAGCTTGGCGACATCTTCTCCACCCAGATCGAAGACCAGATCAAGCGCCTGGAAGGCGTTGGCAGCGTGCAGGTGTTCGGCACCGGTTATGCCATGCGTGTCTGGCTCGATCCGTTCAAGCTCAACAAGTTTCAGCTGACCCCGACCGATGTGACCTCTGCCATTCGCGCCCAGAATACGCAGGTGTCCGTCGGCTCGATCGGCGCCCAGCCGGTGGTCGAAGGCCAGCAGCTGAATGTCACGGTCACCGCGCAGAGCCAGTTGCAGACCGTGGCAGACTTCCGGGCCATCATCCTGAAGACCGAAACGGGCGGGGCAACCGTGCGCCTGTCGGATGTCGCCCGCATCGAAATCGGCCAGGAAAGCTATTCCACCGGCACCCGGTCGAACCGGAACCCGGCCACCGGCTTTGCCGTCAATCTGGCGACAGGCGCCAATGCGCTCGACACCGCATCCCGCGTCAAAACCGCGCTGGAATCCGTTGGACCGTCGCTGCCGGAAAACGTCATCATCACCTATCCCTACGACACCTCGCCCTTCGTGCAGCTGTCGATCGAAAAAGTGGTGCACACGCTGATCGAGGCGATCATCCTCGTCTTCGTCGTGCTTCTGGTCTTCCTGCAGAACCTCAGGGCAACCTTCATCCCGATGATTGCCGTGCCCGTGGTTCTTCTCGGCACGTTTGGGATCCTGGCGCTCACCGGATACTCGATCAATACGCTCACCATGTTCGCCATGGTGCTCGCCATCGGTCTTCTCGTCGATGATGCCATCGTCGTCGTGGAAAACGTCGAGCGCATCATGACCGAGGAGGGGCTCTCGCCGCTGGAGGCGACGGAAAAATCCATGGGCGAGATTACCGGCGCGATTGTCGGCATCGCGCTTGTGCTGACCGCCGTCTTCATTCCGATGGCTTTCTTCGGCGGATCGACAGGCATCATCTACCGCCAGTTCTCCGTCACCATCGTGTCGGCCATGCTTTTGTCGGCGCTGGTTGCCATCGTGCTGACGCCGGCGCTCTGCGCCACCATGCTGAAGCCGGCCCATCACGGCCCAAGACGCGGGCTTGCCGGCTGGTTCAACCGCAATTTCGACCGAACGACGGGCGGATATGTCGCCACTATCGGCTATTTCCTCAAGCGGCCGCTCCGCGTGATGCTGATGTTTGCCGTCATCATCGGCGGTTGCGCCTGGTTCTTCCTGCGGCTTCCCACGTCCTTCCTGCCACAGGAAGACCAGGGCGTTCTGTTCACCATCGCGCAATTGCCGAACGGCGCAACGACGGCGCGCACCGAAGAAGTCGTCAAGAAGATCGAGGACTATTATCTCGACAAGGAACCGGATGCGATCCAGGACGTGTTTGCGGTCAACGGCTTTTCGTTCACCGGCTCCGGGCAGAACTATGCCATGGTGTTTGCAAAGCTGAAGGATTTCGACCAACGCACCGATCCGAAGCTTGCCGCATCCGCCGTTGTCGGGCGCGCCATGGGTTATTTTTTCACCCTTCGCGATGCCCGGGTCTTCCCGCTGCAACCGCCGGCTATCCCAGGCCTTGGCAATTCCAGCGGCTTTTCGATGTATCTCGTCGACAGCGGTAAAACCGGGGTCGATGCATTGACCTCGGCCTCTCAGACACTTCTTCAGGCAGGCAACAGCAATCCGTCCGTCACGGCGCTCAGATCCAACAGCCCGCCGGCGGAAAACCAGCTGAAATTCCTGCTCGACCAGGAGAAGATGGGGGCCATGGGCCTCGACATCGCCACGGTCAATTCCATGCTGTCGACGATCTTTGCCGGCAGCGACGTCAATGATTTCACGCTGAACAACGAGTTGAAGAAGGTCTATGTGCAGGGTGATGCGCCCTATCGCATGCAGTCGGATGCCATCAACAGCTGGTATGCCCGCAACGAGAGCGGCGAAATGGTGCCCTTCTCATCCTTCATCAAGCCACAATGGGTCAGTGGAGCGCCTACCCTCAGCCGCTTCAACGGCGTCAGCGCCATTTCCATGGAAGGTTCCGCCGGCCCCGGCGTCAGTTCCGGCACGGCGATGGACGCCATGGAGAACCTGACGGCCAATCTCGGCGGTGGCTACACCGTCGCCTGGCAGGGCATATCCTATCAGGAACGTCTGTCCGGCTCGCAGGCGCCGATGCTTTACGCATTGTCGCTTCTCGTCGTCTTCCTTTGCCTTGCAGCCCTTTATGAAAGCTGGTCGATCCCCTTCTCCGTCATCATGGCGGTGCCGATCGGCGTTCTCGGTGCCGTGGCGGCAGCGACCCTGTTTGGCCAGTCGAACGACGTCTATTTCAAGGTGGGCCTGCTCACCACAATCGGCCTTGCGGCAAAGAACGCGATCCTGATCGTGGAGTTTGCCAAGGACCGACAGATGGCCGGCATCGGCCTGATGGAGGCAACGCTTGAGGCGGCAAAACTTCGCCTGCGTCCCATCATCATGACGTCGCTTGCCTTCATCCTCGGCGTGGTTCCGCTTGCCATTGCGACCGGCGCAGGCTCGGCGGCGCAGAACTCCATCGGCATCGGCGTGCTCGGGGGTATGCTTTCTGCAACACTCCTTGGAATTTTCTTCGTACCCTCATTTTTCGTGGTGGTCAGGAAGCTTTCACGCGGTAAAAAAACGGCGAATTAACCTTTTATGCCGCGGGGCATTAATCATTCCGAATCGCGGGTACCGTCTCCGGCCGAAAGGCCGGGGGCATCAAAATAAGAGTTCGATGAAAGCAATCATCGCCAAACAGGGTGTACTCATGACTTCCATTCGCGCAGCAGCTCCCCTCGTCATGCTTCTGCTTTCAAGCTGCGTGCTCGGGCCAGACCACAAGGCGCCGGAAATTACCCTTCCGGTGAAATTCGCCGAAGGTGGCGTGGCAAGCAACGGTGACCTTTCCCAGCAAGCCTGGTGGACAGCGTTCCGCGACCGCCGCCTTGATGGCTTCATGAAGCAGGGTCTTGATCAGAACCTGTCCATTCTTCAGGCGCTTGAACGCATCAATCAGGCTGAGGCCAATGTGGTGGTTGCCGGCGCATCCGCCCTGCCAAGCCTGACGCTTTCCTCGCAGGCCGAGCGTAGCGGCGCCCAGGGGTTCCGCAACACGGCGAACACTTCGCCCACCTCGTCAGCCTCCGGAACACTCGATGTTTCCTGGCTGCTTGATCTCTTCGGTCGCTACAAGCGCAACAAGGAAAGTGCGCTTGCCTCGCTCGACGTCGCCTATGCCAATGTTGATACTGCGCGCCTGTCGCTGCTGTCGTCGGTCGCCTCGGCCTATATCGATGTGCGCTATTACCAGGAGCGTATCGCAATCGCCCAGCGGAACCTCAAGTCCCGCCGCGAGACGCTGGATCTGACCAAGCTTCAGCTGGAAGCCGGCGCCGCCTCGCGTCTCGACGTCGTGCAGGCCGAAGGTCTGGTCAACTCGACGCTTGCCGATATTCCGGGCTTTGAAACCAGCTTCCGCCAGGCGTCGCACCGCGTTGCAACGCTTCTGGCGCTTCCCGCTTCATCCTTGGTGGCAGACCTGCAGAAGGGTGGCGGACAGCCGGTCGCACGCGTCAATCCGAAGTCCGGCATTCCAGCTGACCTCATCCGCAACCGCCCGGACATTCGCGCAGCAGAGCGCACACTTGCCGCTTCCGTTGCCTCCATCGGCGTTGCCGAAGCCCAGCTTTATCCGAGCATCAGCCTCGGCGGCTCGATCACCCCTGGCTATACGCGCATTTCCGGCGCAGAAGCCGGTCGCCTGAGCTGGTCCTTCGGCCCGACGCTGAACCTGCCGATCTTTGATGGTGGCCAGTTGCGCGCCAACCTGAGTTCGGCCGAATCGCAGGCCCGCGAATCCTATCTCTCCTGGAAGAGCACGGTGCTCAGCGCCGTCGAGGAAGTGGAAAACGCACTGGCCGCCATTACCCGCGACGGCCGCACCGTGGCCGCTCTGCGTGATACCGTGCGCTCTTACGAAGAAGCATTGTCGCTTTCCACCGCAAGCTACCGCGATGGTGCCTCCTCGCTGCTCGACGTTCTCGACGCGCAACGCCAGGTTTCCACCGCACAGGCCAGTCTTGCCGCTGCCATCCAGCAGCAGGCGCAGGATTACGTGACACTGAGCGTTGCCATTGGTGGCGGTTATGCCTGGGGCAAGGGCCCGACTGTCGTTGCCGCAGCCAACGCACCGCAGCGCTGAAACGCATCCGCTTCAACAAAACAAAACAAAAACCCCGCAGCTTCATCGAAGCTGCGGGGTTTTTCATGGCCGGTGCATTCTGAAGAGATACGAACCGGACGCAGCCTTTCGGCAACGTCCGCCCTGTCACAAAAACTCAGCTCTTGGCACGTTCCACGTAGGAATTGTCTTCCGTTGCGACAACGATACGAACGCCGGCGTCGACATGCGGCGGCACCATGACGCGCACGCCGTTCGACAGAATGGCAGGCTTGTAGGACGACGATGCCGTCTGGCCCTTGACGACCGGCTCGGTCTCGACGATTTCGAGCGTCACATGGCGCGGCAGCTGCAGGGCAAGCGCAATACCTTCGTGCATGGACAGGATGCAGGTCATGCCTTCCTGCAGGAAAACCTTCTGGTCACCCATGGTTTCGACATCCACGACCACCTGGTCGTAATTCTCGGGGTTCATGAAGTGGAAACCTTCGCCGTCCTGGTAGAGGAACTGGTGGTTGACGTCTTCCACGAAGGCGCGCTCCACCTGTTCGGTCGTGCGCCAGCGCTCCGACACCTTCACGCCATCGACGATGCGGCGCATGTTGACCTGCGTCACGGGCGTGCCCTTGCCGGGGTGGAAGTTTTCGGCGGTGAGCACGACGTAGAGCTTGCCATCGACATCGAGGACGTTGCCCTTGCGGACGGAAGAGGCGATTACCTTGACCATTGGATTTCCTTGTGACTGCCTTGGCTTGTCAGTTCGCAGAATGCGTCGTAGAGGTCCAGCCTTCCGCCGGCCTCTGACACGCTTGATCTGTTTTCCCGGGCGCAACTACCTTAAATTGGCGGAAATAGAAAGCCTTCGCACGTCAAGGCCTGGAATAAAGCCCGTCCATGGAGCCAGATTTGCCCCACGCCTCTCCTCCTTCGCGCCCTGCCTGGTGGCGACCGGACATCCATGCCGATCGCCGTCCGCTGCTGATCGGCCGCAATCGCATCCAGGCACGGTTCCGCCGGTTCTTCGAAGAGGCTGATTTCGTCGAGGTCGATACGGCAACGCTTCAGGTTTCCCCCGGCAACGAGGCGCATCTGCATGCCTTTTCAACGGATGCCCTGACGACGGATGGTGAGGCGACCCGGATGCACCTGCACACATCGCCGGAATTTGCCTGCAAGAAGCTGCTGGCCGCCGGCGAACGTCGCATCGCCTGCTTTGCCCATGTCTATCGCAACCGCGAGCGCGGGCCGCTGCACCACCCGGAATTCACCATGCTGGAATGGTACCGCACCGGTGAGACCTATGAACGCCTGATGGAAGACAGCGCACAGCTCATCGCCCTTGCCGCCGAAACCGCCGGCACGCGGTCATTTCAGTTTCGCGGGCGGAAAATGTATCCGTTTGCCGAACCGGAGCGGCTGAGCGTTGCCGACGCGTTCGAGCGTTTTGCCGGGATCGATCTTCTCGCCTCGGTTTCGGAAAACGGCGAGACAGACCGGGCACATCTGCGCGCCGGGCTTCTGAAAGCCGGCATCCGCACCGCCGAAGATGACACCTGGACGGACCTGTTCAGCCGCGTACTTCTTGAAAAGATCGAGCCGAACCTGGGGGATGGCCGCGCCACCATTCTCGACCGTTATCCGATCTGCGAGGCAGCCCTTGCGCGGCCTGCCGCCGACGATGCCCGCGTTGCCGAACGCTTCGAGCTTTATGCCTGCGGCGTGGAGCTTGCCAATGCGTTTGGCGAGCTGACGGATGCTGGCGAACAAAGACTGCGATTCGAAGCGGAAATGGCGGAAAAACAGCGGGTCTATGGCGAGACCTATCCGCTAGACGAGGATTTTCTCGCAGCCCTTGCTATCATGCCGGAGGCAAGCGGCATTGCGCTCGGCTTCGACCGGCTGGTGATGCTGGCGACAGGGGCCACGCATATCGAGCAGGTGATGTGGGCGCCCGTGGCGGATACCGGCCCATGACAAGCCGTCGCGCGCTGAAAACACCTGAAGATCTTGCCGGCGCGGGCCTCCTCGACGCTCAAGGGGTTGAGGCAGCGCATCAAGTTGCTGACCGGTATGCCGTGGCCGTCACACCTGCCATGGCGCGCCTCATTGATCCGGCCGACCCGGCAGATCCCATTGGCCTTCAGTTCCTGCCCGATCTTCGCGAACTCGATATCATGCCGGAAGAGCGCGAGGACCCGATCGGCGATGGCGCCCATTCGCCGGTCAAGGGTGTCGTGCATCGTTATCCCGACCGCGTGCTCCTGAAGGCGGTGCATGTCTGTCCGGTCTATTGCCGTTTCTGCTTTCGCCGTGAAATGGTCGGCCCCTCCGGCGATGGCACACTGTCTGCGCCGGAGCTTGGCCAGGCCTTCGACTATATTCGCGCGCACCCGGAAATCTGGGAGGTGATCCTGACCGGTGGCGATCCGCTGGTTCTGTCACCGCGCCGGCTGTCAGAAATCCTTGGCGGTCTCAAAGACATCCCGCATGTCAAAATCATCCGGTTTCACAGCCGCGTGCCGGTGGTCGATCCGGAAGCGATCAATGACGCGCTGATCGGCGCGCTGAAAGACAGCGGCAAGGTGACCTATGTGGCGCTGCACGCCAACCATCCCCGCGAGATGACGCAAAGTGCCCGCGCCGCCTGTGCGCGGCTGGTCGAGGCCGGCATTGCCATGGTCAGCCAGACGGTGCTGCTGAAGGGCATCAACGACGACCCGAAAGTGTTGGCGGATCTGATGCGCGCCTTTGTCGAGGCCCGCGTCAAACCCTATTACCTGCATCACCCGGACCTTGCCCCCGGCACCAGCCATTTTCGCCTCGACATTGCCGAAGGCCAGCGCATCGTGGCGGCCCTTCGCGGCCATGTCTCCGGCCTTTGCCAGCCGACCTATGTGCTGGATATTCCAGGCGGCTATGGCAAGGCGGATATCGGCCGCAGCGCCATTCGCCCGCTCGGCGAGGGCTGTTATTCGGTGAGCGATTTTCGCGGCGAGGAGCATCTTTACCCGCCCAAGGTCTGACGCCACAGGCGCCGCTTCCGTCAATAAAGCCCGATGGCGGCACCGACCGTTGCGCCGGCGCCCGGTGTCGTCGGGGCGGGATTGGCAAGATATTGCTGGAAGAGTTGCACCATCTGCTGGTCGCGCGCGTCGGCGGTCGCTCCCCCCATCACCACGCCGATAAAACGCTGGCGTCCCTTCTGCACGGAGGTCACGACATTATAACCGGAAGCGCTGGTATAACCGGTCTTGATGCCATCGACGCCCGGATAGAGGTCGAGCATGAAGTTGTGCCCCTTCAGCGGTTTGCCGCGAAACTGCGCCGTGCGCGTACTGAACAGCGAAAATTCACGTGGGAAATGATGCATCAGCGCCATGCCGAGAACCGCCATGTCGCGCGCCGTCGTAAACTGCCCGTCCGCCGTCAGCCCCGTGGCGTTGCGAAACGTGGTGTTCGTCATGCGAAGCGCCCGTGCCTTCTCGGTCATCATCTGCGCAAACGCATCCTCGCTGCCACCCAGCCGCTCGGCCATGGCGATGGCCGCGTCATTGGCAGACAGCACGATCATGCCGGTGACGGCGTCGCGTACGCTGACCGTTCCGCCCGGCTGAACATTCAGCTTGTAGGGCACGGTGGAGGCTGCGTGGCGTGACATCGGGATCTGCTCGTCCCAGCCAAGCTTGCCGCGGGAAATCGCCTCGAATGTGAGGTACAGCGTCATCATCTTGGTGAGCGAGGCCGGCCTGTTCAACGCCTGTGCATTGTCAGAGGCAATGACGGCCCCGGTTGCGGCATCGACCAGAATGCGCGCCTGGCCCGCCCATGCCTGAGCACCGGAAGACACCAGAACAACGAAAAACAGAGCTGCCCGATTCATCAGGCCACGGCTAGGGTGCATACTGGTTTCCCTCTGTTCATCTTTGCAACACGGCCACGTTCAGCAATACCATCGCAGGCCTTAGCGATCCCACATAGAGCGATACGCGGCCTGCGTCCTCCACCAATACCCCCTTGGACGATCAAATTCGGGAGAGCCAGACATCCGCGCCCCAACGCCCGCGGCTGCCCGCGGCACCGACATGATCCACATTTGGCACAGGCGGGCTTCAATTTAACCGCTAAATGCCCAATTTTATTACGAAACCTATGGACGGACCCTGCCAGCGCGCTAATCTTCTCCCCCTTAATCGTCCGTGGGGAGACGCGAATGGTCACCGTTCAGCCAGATCAGGCGCAAGACGTCATCGAACAGCCCGTTTTTCCCGACCCGGACGATGTACTGGCGCGGTCTTACGGGCTCTCCGGTGAGATCATGCCGATCGTCGGCAATCCTCAAGCGTTTACGTTTGCCTATGACGACCTTTCCTATCGTCTGGATTTCACCGACGATGAGGCTGAACGGGCGCGCTTCCAACATCAGGCGGATGTGCTCGATAGCCTGATCGAGCGTCAGGACCTGGTCCAGGGTCCGCTGCCCATCCGCGACACCTATGACGCCTTCGTCGTGTCGCTCCAAACGGAAGAGGGCGAAACACCCTGCTGGGCACGGCTTCTGCGTCTGCCGGATGGCCAAGCCCTTCCGACCAGGCGGGCGCCGTCCCCCGCAGAGGCCCGCGCACTTGGCCAGTTTGCAGCACGGCTTATCCTTGCGCTCGAAACCGACAAATCCGGCGAAGATGGCGAACAGCCGCCTTCTCTCACCTCGTCCCGCGATCTTCGCCAGGCCGGCCCGACCGTGGTCAAGCTTTTACGCGCGGTGGGGGATTCGTCTGTGCGCGATCCGGTGGCAAAAACCATGGTGGCGGCGCTGCGCCAGATCCAGCCGATCGGCCCGCAGCTTCGCATCCGCATCGTGCATCACCAGCCGGTGCGCGCCGAGTTGCTGGGGGATAACCTGGATGGCGGATGGCGCCCGACCTCCTTCACCAGTGCCGATGCACTGGGCGAAGGCTGGATCGCCGCATCGCTTGCCGCACTCTGTGCAGATCTGATCGTCTCCGGCGACACCAATATTCTGGACTTCCTGCCCGCCGTCGCCGGCTTCCATCAGGAACTGCCGCTTGTCGAGGAGGAACTGAAGGCGCTGTGGCCATTGACCTTGATTCGCATCGGCCTGTTGCGGGCAAAGGCGGAACACGAGGCCGTGTTTGCCGAAAGTGACGAGACGCTCAGCGCCCGCCAGCAAGCGCGCGACCTGTTTTCCCGTGCAACCGCCGTGCATCCCGCCTTCATGGACGCCGCCATTCTGGATGCGGTGGAATGGCCACGCGAGGCCGCGCCGGAACTGGGCCTGCTGCTGCCGGAGATCGATGCCGATGCGATCCGCGTCGTTGATCTCTCCGTGACAAGCCCGCTGTTTGCCGAGGGCAACTGGCAGGACCCGGATATCGACTGGCGGCTTCTGGCCCGCATTGCCTGGGATAGCCGCATGGGGGCAACCCGGTTTGGCGAATACAGGTTTTCGCGCGCCGAAGCAGCCGGCGGTCAGGAAGCCGAAAATTATGCGCTGCACGTGGATCTCTGCGTGCCGGCAGGCATCGTCGCCGTGGCGCCGATGGGTGGCATCGTGCATCTCGTTGAGAACAGGCTGGTGCTGGTGGCCAAGGAGGCAAGCCTTTATCTTGAGGGGCTGGACAGCGTGCTTGTCGATGGCACGGCGCTGTTTGCCGGAGACAGGCTCGGCGTGGTCGCCGGCAGCGACGGTGCTGTCGGGGGGCTTCGCATCCGCATCTGCCGCGCCGCCGACCTTCTGCCGCCTTTGTTTGCCCCTGCCCGCTATGCGCGGCTGTGGAGCCGGCTCGTGCTGTCTCCCTCGCTCCTGTTCGGGCGTGATCTCGATGCGCCCTCCGCCAGCCGGCAACCGCTGGCACGCGGCTGGCAGGATGCCGTTTTTGACGGCCAGGGCCGTTCCTTCGTCGATCTTTCCGGTGCCGCCGGACTTTTGGGCCACGGCAATGCCGACATGGCGGAGGCGGCCTATCGCCAATGGATGACGCTTGCCGGCCTTCAGGATACACAAGCCGAGGCGGATTTCCGTGCGGCCCTGCGCAGCCTGCTGCCCGATGGTTTTGAAATTCTGACCCTGACCGACGAAGCCTCGGCCATCGCCATGGCCGAGACGCTTGCCGCGCAATTTTCCGATGACGTCAAAATGCTTGTTATCGCGGATGAACGTCGCCACGGCCTTGGCCGGCTGGGAACGCCCCTCTGGCGCTTCGAGCGCGAGGAAACAATGCCTGACATCATCGTGACCGGCTCGCCGGTGCCGGGAGAAGCGCTTGCTGCGGTCATAGTGAAGGCCGCATATGCCGCCATTGAAACCCCGCCGGCAGCCGTTTTGCCGGGTGCCGTCGCCTGCCGGGTGGGTTGCGCCGTACTGGACACCCTCGGCGATGGCGCAATCCGTGAACGGGCGGGCGCCACGGCAGTTTATCTCGGCGAGCAGCTTCAAAAGATCGGCAGTTGGATGCCGGACCTGTTGACTGTCGAGGTCGAGGGCTTGGCGGTTGACTTGCTGCTACCCGACGAATCGCTCTCCTCCTTCGATCTCGCGCGGCAACTGGCTGCCCACGGCATTCTTGTGCCACGCCCGCATAGTGGCGATCGACTGGAACTTGCAGCACCGCTTTGTCTCACGCGCAAAAGTGCCGACCGGCTGACGGAAGCGCTTGTGGCGGTGCTTCTGAAGCTTCGCCCTGAAGCCGGGTCTTTCGACGCAGTCGACGAGAAGGCCGCCGCCCCAGAGGCGGAGCCTGCGTGAGCCATCCGTGAAACACGGCAGATCGGCGAACAGGATTTCTCAAATCCGCCTTACTCCTGTCATCAAACGGAAAAAAATTCTAGGTAGACAGGAATTCGATTGAAGTTGCCGATCGACTCACATATGGTCCGCCATCAAGGACAAGCTGAAATTTCGCTCGTCCGGAAGAGCGCAACACCAACAGGGAGAGTGACATGTCGAAATCCGTCCGCAGTGCTGCCCTTCGTTGGCGTGCGCATGATGTGAAACGCGCGGGAATTTTCTCCACCCCGTGCTGTCGAATGTGACGCTTCACCTTCCAAGGATCTGAAAAGTCAATTCGTCGTGCTGTCTTGAACAGCCACACCAGGAGTATGACCATGCAAAAGCAGGTTATCGAATACGGCGGCGAGCCTGTCGGCATCGTCGTGCCCGATCAGGACCGCCTGAAGTTCATCGCCGTGAAGTTTCACGTCATCGATCTGGACGAACAACGGTTTGCGTCCGCAGACGAGGTTCGTCTTGCGATCCGCAACCATGTCCGTGCCCAGAGCGAAGCGATCGCGACTGCTGCGGTCGCCTGAGACTGACCCGATGGGGCCAAAATCGAGCCGCCCAGCCTCTGGCCCGGGCGGCTTTTTCATGGGTGCTGCGGGCTTTCAGAAGGCGGTAAAGGTCAGCGTCGTCAGCGAACGCTCGATGCCGGGAATGGTGGCGATCTTCTCATTCACGAAGCGGCCGATTTCCTCGCCTTCCGGCAGATAGATTTTCAACAGCAGATCCCAGTCACCGCTGGTGGAATAAAGCTCGGACACAAGCTCGGTCTTGTAGATGGCATCCGCCACTTCGTAAGTGGTTCCCGGCGCACAGCGCAACTGAACGAAAATCGGCTTCATGGCAGGTTTTTCTCCTCGGATCGGCTTTGACGATCTGGTGATGGTTGCCGACTATTGGCCGATGCGGTCAGAGCGCGCAAGCCGGTCCTTGCCGATCTCGCTGAGAAGCCAATCGCGAAACGCCACCAGCGGCGGATAGTTTGCCCGGTCCGGCGGGTAGGCCAGGTGATAATCTCCCGTGCGCATATCCGTGTCGGGCACTGCCTCGACCAGCTGGCCAAGCTGCAGTTCGCGCGCAATGAGCACGCGCGGCAAAAGCGCCACGCCAAGGCCGGCGGTTGCCGCCTCCGCCATGGTGATGAACTGGTCAAACAGCATGCCGTGCAGGGCATCGAACGCGACGCCCTGCTGGCGAAACCACATCTCCCAGGCATCGGGGCGCGAGTTCAGATGAAGGAGCGGTGCCTTCAGCAGATCGCCGGCCCCTTTAAGGCAGTACCGGGCGAAAAAATCCGGGCTGCAGGCTGCAACCACCTCTTCGCCCATCAGCGTCACAAGCGTTGCTCCCGGCCAGCGCGGCGGACCGAAATGAATGGCGGCATCCAGCGTGTCGAAGCGGAAATCGAACGGTTCGAGCCGGGTGATGAGGTTCACCACCATGCCCGGATAGGCATCGAGAAAGTGCGGCATGCGCGGCGTCAGCCAGCGCGTGCCGAAAAAGGGCAGGATGGCAAGGTTGAGCGTGCCGCCGGATGGATTGGCACGCAGATTGAGCGAGGCGTTGGAAATGCGCCGCAAGGCCTCGCGCACCTCGCGGGCATAGGTATCGCCGGCAATCGTCAGGCGGATCGTCTGGCGTTCACGCAGGAACAGCGCTACGTCCAGCTGCTTTTCAAGCGCCGAGATTTGGCGGCTGACAGCGCTCTGGGTGAGGCCGAGTTCCTGGGCCGCCGCCGTAACGCTACCGGTGCGGGCAGCGGCCTCGAACGCGGCCAGCAGCGAAAAGGATGGCAGGAAACGCCGGGGCGGCAGCATGGTCATTCCTCCAGAGAATGAACTGTTGAGAAGAATTCGATATTCACTGGCAGAAGCCGGCTGTAAAGATACGAGCTGCGGCTTTCCGGAACCCTCCGGCCCGCCTCATCCGGACATCCCCCATGCTCAACGATCCCCGCTCCCATGGCCTCTGGGAAAAGACCGCCCCCGCCCCGCCGGAAACCCGCGTCCTCAAAGGGACGGCCAATGCTGACGTGGTCATCATCGGCGGCGGTTATACCGGTCTTTCGGCAGCCCTTCATCTGGCTGAAGCCGGGCGCACGGTGGTGCTTCTGGAGGCAAAGGAAATCGGTTTTGGCGGTGCCGGGCGCAATGTCGGGTTGATCAATGCCGGCATGTGGGTGATGCCCGACGATCTTCCGGGCGTTTTGGGTGAAACGCATGGCGAGCGGCTGCTCGATCTGCTCGGCAACGGCCCGCAGGCGGTGATGGCGCTGATCGACCGCCATGGCATCGACTGCGAACTGACGCGCACCGGAACGCTGCATTGCGCTGTCGGCGAGGAGGGCTTGACGGAAATCAAAGACCGCGCCCGCCAGTGGCAGGTGCGCGGCGCGCCGGTCAGCGTGCTCAATGCAGCAGAAACCGAACGGCGGATCGGCACCCGCGCCTATCATGGTGCGCTTCTCGATATGCGCGCGGGCACGCTGCAGCCGCTGGCCTATGCGCGCGGGCTTGCCCATGCCGCCGTCAAGGCGGGTGTCGCCCTCTACACGCAAAGCCCGGCCATCGGCTGGCGTCAGGCGCAAGGGCGCCACACGGTGGAAACGCCTGAGGGGTCCGTCATCGCCGACTGGGTGATCGTCGCCACCGATGCCTATACGACCGGCCCGTTCAAGGCGGTGCGCACCGAACAGGTGCATCTGCCCTATTTCAATTTCGCCACCGTGCCGCTGTCCGACAATCTGCGCCGCTCCATCCTGCCGGAGCGCGAAGGGTGCTGGGATACGAAGGAAATCCTATCCTCCTTCCGCATGGATGCGCGCGGGCGGCTGGTGTTCGGCTCGGTCGGTGCGCTTCGCGGCACCGGCGCTGCCATTCACCGCAACTGGGCCAAGCGCGCCCTTGCCCGGCTGTTTCCGCAACTGGGCGACGTGGCGTTCGAGGCGGAATGGTATGGCCAGATCGGCATGACCGACAATGCGCTCCCCCGCTTCCACAAATTCGCTGATCGCGTCATCGGTTTTTCCGGTTATAACGGGCGTGGAATTTCACCCGGCACCGTGTTTGGCCAGGTCCTTTCGCGCCATGTGCTGGGCGAGATGGGCGAAGAGGATCTTCCCCTGCCTCTCAGCGCGCCGAAGGACCCGGCCTTTCGCACGCTGAAGGAAGCCTATTATGAAGCGGGCGCGCAGATTGCCCATTTTACCGGTGACCGGTTCTAGAGCCTAAGGGTTCGACCAGCACCGGACAGATATCAAAGATGACCCCTACAGAAAGACGAGAAGGACAAAGATGACCCTCGCCACGCTCAACCTTAGCGCCGAAACCGCTGCCATTCTCCAGAAGCTCGGCGTCGAGACGACCGCCTATACCGGCGGTACGCTTGCCGTTCGCTCGCCAATCACAGGCACGGAAATCGGCCGCCTGCCGGAAATTTCCGCGCCCGATACGACAAAGGCCATCGATGCCGCGCATCAGGCCTTTCTGGAATGGCGCCAGGTGCCGGCACCGAAGCGCGGCGAGTTGATCCGCCTGCTCGGCGAGGAACTGCGTGCGGCAAAGGCCGATCTCGGCCGCCTCGTTTCCATCGAAGTGGGCAAGATCACCTCCGAAGGCCTCGGCGAAGTGCAGGAAATGATCGACATCTGCGATTTCGCTGTCGGCCTGTCGCGCCAGCTTTATGGCCTCACCATCGCCACCGAACGTGCCGAACACCGCATGATGGAAACCTGGCACCCGCTCGGCGTCACCGGCATTATTTCCGCCTTCAACTTCCCCGTTGCCGTCTGGGCATGGAATGCGGCGCTGGCGATTGTGTGCGGCAATTCCACCGTGTGGAAGCCATCGGAAAAGACGCCGCTGACAGCAGTTGCCACGCAGGCAATCTTTGAAAAGGCGCTCGCTCGCTTCATCGCAGAAGGCGGCAAGGCTCCGGCCAATCTCTCGACACTGCTGATCGGCGGGCGCGAGATCGGCGAAGTGCTGGTCGACCATCCGAAGGTGCCGCTCGTCTCGGCTACCGGCTCCACGGCCATGGGACGTGCCGTTGGCCCGCGCCTTTCCAAGCGTTTTGCCCGCGCCATCCTGGAACTTGGCGGCAACAACGCTGCAATCGTCACCCCGACGGCGGATCTCGACCTGACGCTGCGCGGCGTCGCTTTTTCGGCCATGGGCACCGCCGGCCAGCGCTGCACCTCGCTTCGCCGTCTTTTCGTGCATGAAAGCGTCTACGACAACCTCGTGCCGCGCCTGCAAAAAGCCTATCAGTCGGTCACCATCGGCAACCCGATGGTGGACGGCAATCTTGTGGGACCGCTGATCGACAAGGCAGCGTTTGACAAGATGCAGGGAGCGCTGGAGGCCGCAAAGGCCGAAGGTGGCAGCGTGACCGGTGGAGATCGCGTCTTAGCCGATGAAGCAACTGAGGCCTATTACGTGCGCCCGGCCATCGTCGAAATGCCCTCGCAATGCGGCCCGGTGATCGAGGAAACGTTTGCGCCGATCCTCTACGTGGTCAAATATTCCGATTTCGACGCGGTGCTGGCCCTCCATAACGACGTGCCGCAGGGCCTGTCCTCCTCGATCTTCACCAATGACATGCGCGAGGCCGAAACCTTCATTTCCGCCCGCGGCTCCGATTGCGGCATTGCCAATGTCAATATCGGCCCATCAGGCGCTGAAATCGGCGGAGCCTTCGGCGGCGAAAAGGAAACCGGCGGCGGTCGCGAATCGGGCTCTGATTCGTGGAAGGCCTATATGCGCCGGGCCACCAACACCTTTAACTACGGCCGCACATTGCCGCTGGCGCAGGGCGTGAAGTTCGATATCGCCTGAGTGCAAATCGATGGGGCAGCGGCGGTGCCGTTGCCCCCTCCACGACAGGGGCCGCGCAACGCGTTAGTCTTCGGGCCGAATCGCCGATGACGTAAAAGGACCCCACCCCATGACCGCCTCCCTCAATCTCCTCACCGACATCGACGGCGTGAGCGTTGGCCATGCTACTGACCTCGCGCTTGGCTCCGGCGTTACCACCGTGGTTTTTGATGAACCGGCCATTGCCTCCGGCATCGTCTTGGGTGGTGCGCCGGGCGGACGCGATACGGCGCTGCTCGATCCATCGTTGACAGTTGAAAAGGTGGATGCGCTGGTGCTGTCAGGCGGATCGGCCTTTGGGCTCGATGCAGCCGGCGGCGTGCAGGCGGGACTTCGCGAAATCGGTCGCGGGCTTCAGGTCGGCACCACGCGGGTGCCCATCGTGCCGCAGGCGATCCTCATGGATCTGCTGAACGGCGGCAACAAGGATTGGGGTCTGCATTCTCCCTATCGCAACATGGGCTACGATGCCTTCAAGGCGGCGGCCAAGGGATCTTTTGCGCTTGGAACCGTGGGGGCCGGCACGGGCGCCACGACGGCAACCTTCAAGGGCGGGCTTGGCTCGGCAAGCGCGATCACGGCCAGCGGACACCGGATTGCAGCGCTGGTGGCCGTCAATGCGCTCGGCTCGGCAACGGTGGGAGACGGCCGGCATTTCTGGGCAGCCCCCTTCGAAGAGGGGCAAGAGTTCGGTGGTCTTGGCCTGCCCGCCACATTCACAGCCGGCGATATATCCATGCGCCTCAAGGGCGTGAACCTTAAGGCCACCACCATCGGCCTTGTAGTCACCGATGCAATCCTTACCAAGGCGCAGGCGCATCGCCTGTCGATCATGGCGCATGACGGGCTGGCGCGTGCCATCCTGCCCGCCCATCTGCCGGCCGATGGCGATACGGTTTTTGCCGCGTCAACCGGCAAACACGCGCTTCAGGACCCGCTCGACTTCATGATGCTATGCCATCTGGCAACGCTCACCTTTGCCCGCGCGGTCGCACGCGGCGTGTTCGAGGCAACGGCGCTTCCGGTCGAAGAGGCGCAGAAAGCCTGGCGCGACCGGGTGGATTGATCTCAAACCGCCGGCTGCGCCTGCCGCTTCATCACGGTGACGGTGACGAACCACAGCACAACGCCCAGCGCAATCAGCACGCCCGCAATCGTGTATTGCACCGGATCTCGCCCCGTCCACGGACCGGCGAGAAAGGCGCAACTGGCGGCACCCAGTACCGGCACGATTGTCGGCGTGCGAAAATGCTTGTGCTCCACCTTGTCCTTGCGCAGCACCAGGACTGCGACATTGACGATGGTGAAGACACAGAGCAGCAGTAGAGCCGTAGTTCCGCCAAGGGCGGGGACGCCGCCGGCAAAGGTGATCAGGGCACCTGCAATGAGTGTGGTGAAGAGGATGGCGACGAAAGGCGTATGGCGCGTCTTATGCACCTTGCCCAACACCGGTGGCAGCACGTTTTCCCGCGACATGCCGTAGATGAGCCGGCTTGCCATCATCATGTTGATGAGCGCCGAATTGGCCACTGCAAACATGGTGATGAGGCCAAAAATGCCAACCGGAAAGCCCGGCGCCCCCGCCTGCACCACCTTCAGCAGCGGCGTTTCGCCCTCACCCAGTTCAGCGGCCGGAACCAGCGTGATCGCGGAGATGGAAACCAGCACATAGATGATACCGGTCAGCACCAGACCGCCCAGCAGCACTTTTGGAAAGATGCGACTCGGCTCCTTGCATTCTTCCGCCATGTTGACGCTATCCTCGAAGCCGACCATGGCGAAGAAAGCGAGCGTGGTTGCCGCGACCACGGACCAGATGGCGCCGCGATCACCCGCCGGCTGGAATGTCCAGGCGCGTGAGACATCGCCCTCTCCGCCGGCAATCGCCCAGAAACCGATGCCGATGATGAGCAGCAGGCCGGATAGCTCGATGACGGTCAGCACCACATTGACCTTGACGCTTTCCCCGACGCCGCGAAAGTTGACGATACCAACCAGCGCCATGAAGGCGAGCGCCACGCCGGTAACGCCGAAGGCGCCGGCATCAAAGCCGGTGGAGGCGGCGAAATTGGCCGCAAAGGCCCGCGAGGCTGTGGCCGCCGAGGTGACACCGGAAGACATGACGGCAAAGGCCACGAGAAATGTCACGAAATGGATGCCGAAGGCCTTGTGCGTATAAAGTGCGGCACCGGCAGCGCGCGGATATTTCGTCACCAGTTCCAGATAACTGAAAGCTGTCAGCAGCGCGACGATGAAGGCGACGAGGAAGGGCAGCCAGACGACACCACCCACTTCCGCCGCCACCTGGCCCGTGAGTGCGTAGATGCCTGTCCCCAAGATATCGCCGACGATGAAGAGGAGGAGAAGTCCCGGCCCCATCACGCGCTTCAGCTCCGGCTGGCTGCCGAGATGCTCCGCCATCTTATTTTCCTGCATGATCCTCTCCCTCCGATGTTTGGCTTAAACGTCAACCATGACGCCCGGTTCCCCTTTGCCGGACCGGATCGCAAACATGCGGGAACAAGTCTCCCATCCCGCAGTTCGGGACCGAATGCTGCCGCTTTCCAAAATGGCGGCAGCGTACCTATGTCTCACAAAAACAGGAGGGATGACCATGGACGACAGGAAATCCGGCACGATGCCATCAGGCACGGATGACAAGGTTCTGACCAACCGGCAAGGCCATCCGATCACCAACAACCAGTCGCAGCGCACGGTGGGCGCGCGGGGGCCTGCAACGCTTGAGAACTACCAGTTCCTTGAAAAGATCAGCCATTTCGACCGTGAGCGCATTCCGGAGCGGGTCGTGCATGCGCGCGGTTTCGTCTGTTACGGCGAACTGGAAGTGACCGGCAAGATCGGTGACGAGCCCGCATCGAAATATACGCGCGCCAAGCTTTTCCAGACGCAGGGCAAAAAGACGCCGCTCGCCATTCGTTTCTCCACCGTCATCGGCGGCCGCGATTCCTCTGAAACGGCGCGCGATCCCCGCGGTTTTGCCGTCAAATTCTACACCGAGGATGGCAACTGGGATCTGGTCGGCAACAATCTTGCGGTCTTCTTCATCCGCGATGCGATCAAGTTTCCAGACGTCATCCATTCGCTGAAGCCGGATCCGGTGACCTTCCGGCAGGAACCGAACCGCATTTTCGACTTCATGAGCCAGACGCCGGAAAGCATGCATATGCTGACGCATCTATTTTCCCCGCGCGGTATTCCGGCAAGTTATCGCCACATGGAAGGTTTTGGCGTCAACACCTACAAGATGGTGAATGACAAGGGCGAGACGGTGCTGGTGAAATACCATTTTCATCCACGCGCCGGCCTTGCCTGCCTCACGGCTGAAGAAGCCGCCAAGGTGCAGGGCCAGGATTTTGGCTCGGCCTCGAAGGATCTCTTCACCTCGATCGAGCGCGGCGATTATCCGCAATGGGACATGTTCGTGCAGATCATGGAAGATCACGACCATCCCGAACTCGACTGGGACCCGCTCGACGATACAAAAATCTGGCCGGAGCACCAGTTTCCGCTGCGCCATGTCGGCACGATGACGCTCAACCGCAATGTCGAGGATTTCTTCAACGAGAACGAACAGATCGCCATGGGCACCGGTGTTCTCGTGGATGGGCTGGATTTTTCCGACGACAAGATGCTTGTCGGGCGCACCTTCTCCTACTCCGATACGCAACGTTACCGCGTCGGCAGCAATTATCTGCAACTGCCGGTGAACTTGCCGAAGAACGCCAAGGTTTCCACCAATCTCTCTGGCGGGCAGATGAGTTTCCAGCGCGATCTGGCGCCCGGTCAGAACCCTCATGTCAACTATGAGCCGTCGATCCATGATGGGCTTCAGGAGAGCCCGCGCGAGGAGCCGAACCATCCGCCCGAAGTTCACGGCCGCCTGACCCGCGAAGTGCTGGAGCGGCGCAACGATTATGTGCAGGCCCGCGGCCGCTTCTGCACCATGATGGATTGGGAGCGCGACGACCTGATCTTCAACATGGGCGATCTCCTGTCGCAATGTCAGCGGGATGTGCAGGAGCGCATGGTCTGGCATTTCTTCATGGTGCATGACGAATATGGTCGGCGTGTCGCCGAAAAGCTTGGAATTACGGTCGGTGATATCACCCATCTCGGCCCGCTTCCGAAGCAGGTGCTGACGGACGAGGAGACAAGGCGCCTGCAAAATCTCGGTCGCAATGGCGACAAGATCGATCCGAGTGTCTGGGGCCAGTGGACGAGTTCGGTAAAGAACCACAAGGCGACAGCCGAAGAGGTTCTGATGGGTAAGCTTCCCAAGGCCGGCATGATGCAAAGCGAAGCGGCCGAATAACCGCTCGTCACGCGTTGCCGCCCACTGAAAGATCAGTGGGCGGAGACATCGGCGCTTCAGATCGCACCGATGACAGCAGGTCGAAAAACAGATGAGGCCCGGTGCTGCAAACACGAAAAGCCCGCGACAATTTTTTCGCGGGCTTTGGTGACAGCTGGAATAATGTCGATCAGACTTTTGCGGAGGCGCCGGCTTCCTTAAGAGAGGCAAACTTCATCGTCAGGCTGCGCAGGTTGTGGTCGATCCAGTTTGCCATGGCGACTTCTTCATCGAGATTGGCTTTAAGGCCTGCCGTGGCGGCTGGAAAATTGCCCAGTTCCGCAACTGTCAGCAGCGATTTATAGGCGGCGATCTCGTAATTTTCGAAAGCGAAATTGGCAAACGAGTTCTTCACGATCTCATCGCCGGCCATGCTGTGGCTGATGGCGGCCATCGCACCGCCCATGGACAATGCCATGTCCTTCAGCGTGGAATTGCTTTCCGATAGCCCCGAAAGAATTTCCTCCAGCCGCTGGATCTGGCCCTCTGTTTCACGGATATGGGCTTCCAGCCGATCGGCCACTTCTGGGTAATTCTCGATCCGCGATACCTGCGGCTTCATGATGGAAAGCGCCTGGTTTTCCATGGCGTGGGCGTTCTTCAGCCCGGTTACGAAAATCGTACGTGTCTCATTGGCATCTGCCATGTCTGAGCCTCCTTGGGTTGCTGGAAAACTAACCGGCAACGCAAAGGATAGTTCCTGACGGTATGGTTCAGGTGAGATGCGAGCGCCAGAGGGCGCGGTATTCGCCGAGCCCGTCTGCCTCAAACGGCAAAACCGCGCGGCCACTTTCAGCGGGCAGATGCGCGCCGCAGAGGAGGGCTGCTCCATGCGTGGTGCCGGTCGAGCCCTTCAGCGCCAGAACCGGACGGCGAAGAAGACCGGCCAGCGCCGAAAGATAGGTTTCGTTTGCAGCAAACGGCCCTTCGACCAGAACCGGCCCGCCAGCGCCTATAAGCTCAAGGCAGGCCTCGGTCATCAGCGCCAGATAAAGCGAGGCCGCCGCCCAGCGCTCGTGGCGATCGGGGCTGGGCACAGTTACTGCCTCGATCCACCGAAGACGCTTTCCGGGAAACGGACCGGAGCCTTCCGCCACGTTGGGCAGAAGCATCAAGCCTCTCGACAGGACACCCGGCAGCGCCGAGGAAACGCCATCTGAAGGAAACGGGCCAAGCGCTGCCGCGAGCATTTCAAACTCGCGCCCACCCATAAACCGCGCCGAGGGAACCGCGCGGCCATAGGCATCGACATTGGCCAGCGTATCACGGGCCGGGTCGAGGTGATCGAGATCGCCGCCGACGGCAAAGCTGACCACCCAGGTGCCGGTGGAAACCACCGAAAACGGCGGTTCACGGCCCACCAGATGCGAGAGCAGCGAGGCGTTGGAATCGTGCAGGCCGCAAAACACCGGCACCGGTGCCGAAAGCCCGATTTCTCCAGCAAGATCCGGCAGGAGATCCCCCAGCCGATCAAAGGCGGACCGCACCGGCGCCATCAAGGAGCGGATGCCGAGGTCATCGACAAGGTTGGAAAACTGCCCTTCGCGCGGGCGCCAGAGATCGGTGTGGCAACCGAGCGAGGTCACCTCGTTTGCCGCAACGCCCGTCAGCCGGAAAGCCCAGTATTGCGGGTAGGTCATGATCGTGGCCACGCGGGCAAATTCATCCGCAAAGGCCGTCTTCTGGAAATGCAGTTGCGCGCCGAGGTTCAAGCCGCCGGGAAGGGCCGGCGAAAAGGTTTCCGAAAAAGGCGGGCGCAGCACCGCATAGGCCTCTTCGATGGCCTGCGGATAACGATGTTCGTAATCGAGCACCGGAAGTGCGAGGTCTCCCGACGCATCGACAAGGGCTGCCGAGGCGCCATGGGTGGTGATCGAAATCGCATCGAAACCCGTGGTGCCCGCAAGCGCCTTCAGGGCTTCACGGAAAAACGCCCAGAGGGCATCGATATCATAGTGCGGATAGGGCGGCGTGGCGAGAACCCGGTTCGGCACGCGCCGCACATCCAGTTCCTCACCGCTTGCACAATCGAGAATGGCAACCTTGGCATTGGTCTTGCCGACATCGAGAACGGCGATGCGCGAAAACCCCGTCATGGCAGGTGAAACACCGTGACGAGATCGATGGCGACAGGCGAATTGTCCGGATTGGTTTCCATGATATCGGCCATATGCGCCCACCAGCGCTTCATCACGGGATGCTCCGGCAGGCTTGCCATCGTGTGATCGGCAGGACGGGTAAGGACACCGAAGAGGGTGCCGGTCTCGCGGTCGAGATGGATCGAATAGTCGCTGACACCGGCCTCGTGCAGGAGGTCCACCAGGTCCGGCCAGATTTCGTCGTGGCGCTTGCGGTATTCGGCCTCCATGCCTGGCAAAAGCTTCATCTTGAAGGCGTGTTTCTCAAGGCTCATGCGCGTCTTGCCTGTTTGATACGGCGCGCCAGGATGGGCAGCGCGATGGTGACGATGAGGAGAAGGCCAACGAAGATCGACATGACGATGCCGGGCACGTTCAATAACCCGAGGCCGAAGGTGACAAGGCCCATGACGAAGGCGGCAATGACAACGCCGAGGATCGTGCCGGAACCCCCAAGAATGGAGACACCGCCGAGCACGACCATGGTGACCACTTCCAGCTCCCAGCCTTGCGCGATGGAGGGACGCGTGGATCCGAGCCGCGAGGTGAGGCAGACTGCCGCGATGCCGCTCATCAGACCCGTCAGCAGGAAGAGGATGAATTTGACCCGCTCGACGGGCACGCCGGAAAAACGCGCTGCAAACTCATTGTTGCCGATCACCATGACCTGCCGGCCAAAATTCGTCTTGTGCAGGAGAATGGCAAACAGCGCAGCGCACAGCAGAAACAGGCCAAATTCGAAGGAGAAGACCCAGAAAAGGTAACCCTGGCCGAAATAGGCAAAGCTTTCCGGATAACCGCCATAGGCCTTGTCACCCAGCGTGATGTAGGAAATGCCACGAAACAGGCTCATCGTGCCGATGGTGACGACGATGGAGGGCAGCTTCAGCGCCGAGACCAGAAAACCATTGAAGGCACCGCAGAGAAGTCCGGTGCCGATGCCGATGGCAACAAGCCCCGGCGTTCCGATGCCGGCCTGCGCTGCCGCCCCCATGGCGGTGGAGGCAAGCGCAATGATGGCGGCAACCGACAGATCGATCTCGCCGGCGATGATCAGAAGCGCCATGGCAAAGGCAACGAGCGCCTTTTCGGTAAAGTTGAACGTCGCGTCCGACAGGTTCCAGGCATCGAGGAAATAGGGCGAGGCCAGCGAATTGGCGATGAAGATCAGTACCGCCACGCCAAACAGCAGCACTTCCCAGCTGGCAAGGATGCGGGTGAAGGGTGTTCCGAGCCGGTCGGGGATCGTACGGCGAGCGGGGGCAGTGTTTACAAGATCGCTCATGCCGTCACCTCGGTCTTTTCGCGGTTGCGCAGGATGATGCGGCCCTTGCGGGCTTCGGCACGGGCGTTGAACACTACGGCCAGCACGATCACCACGCCGGAGATTGCCATCTGGGCAAAGGGGGATATGCCGATGACCGGCAGGGCATTCTTGATGACGCCGAGAAACAGCGCGCCGAGCACGGCACCGGCGACAGAGCCGATGCCACCGGCAATCGAGATGCCGCCGATCACGCAGGCCGCGACGCTATCCAGCTCAAAGCCGTTGGCGATATCGACATAGGCCACCGCATAACGCGACACCCAGAGATAGCTGCAAAGCCCCGCCATGGCGCCTGACAGCACGAAGGCGAGAAAGCGCGTGGCGCCGATATCGATGCCGGCATAAACGGCGGCCACCGGGTTTCCGCCGGAAGCAAAGGCTGCGCGGCCAAACGGTGTGCGGGTCAGCACGAACCAGAAGAGCAGCACCACGAGCACCGCCACCCAGGAGAGAACCGGCAGCCCCAGCAGAACCGTGCGGGGCACGTTGAGGAAGGTCGGCGTCATCTGGTGGGCGTTGACCCAGCTTCCGCCTGAGAGCACGAAGGCCATGCCGCGATAGATGGTGAGCGTGCCGAGTGTGACGACAATCGGCGGGATCTGCAGGATCCAGACGAGAAAGCCGTTGATCGCCCCCAAAAACGCGCCGATGCCAAGCGCCATGACGATCAGGATGACCAGCGGCAGATCGGGAAAGGCGGCATTGGTCATGGCGACCGCCATACCGGTGAAGGCAAGGTTTGCCGCCACCGACAGGTCGATGGATTTGGTGAGGATCACCGTCATCTGCGCAAGCGCCAGGATGATGAGGATCGACGTGTCGTTAAAAATGTTGACGAGATTGCCCGGCTCGGCAAAACCGGGCGCGCGAGTGGCAAAGCCTGCAATCATCAGCGCGATAATGCCGGTGAGCAGGATCTCGCGGTTTTTTAGAAATCGTGTCATCGCTTATCCCTCACGCATTGCCGGTGGCGGCGCGCACCAGCACTTCGGCTGAGGCTTCGGCGCGCTTGAAAATTCCCGCCTGCAGCCCCTCGCGCATCACCATGACCCGATCCGACATGCCCAAGATTTCCGGCAGTTCGGACGAGACCATGATGATGGAGAGGCCCTGGGAGGCAAGTTCGGAGATAAAACCATGCACGGCGGCCTTCGAGCCGATGTCGATGCCCTTGGTCGGTTCATCGAGAATGATCACCTTCGGCTGCGTCGCGAGCCACTTGCCGATGACGACCTTCTGCTGGTTGCCGCCCGAGAGCGTGCCAACCGGCACGGAAAGGGCGGCCGCCCGCAGGTCTAGCCGCTCGGCATATTGGCGCGCCAACTTCAACTCGTTGGCGGCATTGAGGAAGCCGGAGCGTGAGGTTTTGGCAAGCGATGGCAGCGACATGTTCTGGAAAATCGGCATGGGCAGCGCCAGCCCATGGCGGCCACGCTCTTCCGGCACGTAGACGATGCCCGCTGCAATCGCCTCTGCTGACGAGCGGATCTCGATGGTTTTCCCCTCGAGGGACAAGCGGCCGGAGGACGGTTTTGTGATGCCGAACAGCGACTGGCAAAGCTCTGAACGTCCGGCGCCGATGAGGCCGTAAACACCCAAGATCTCGCCGCGCTTCAGCTCGAAGGAAATGTCGTTAAATTCGGTCGGGTGGCAGTAGTTTTGAACGGAAAGCACCGTCTGGCCAATCTCGACCGCGATCTTCGGAAAGGCGTCATGAACATCGCGGCCGACCATTAGCCGGACGATTTCGGCCTGCGGCGTTTCCTTCAGGCGCCCCTGCCCGACCGCCTTGCCATCGCGAAACACCGCAAAGTTCTCGGCGATTTCGTAGACCTCATCGAACTTGTGGCTGATGAACAGGATCGCCTTGTCCTGGCGCTTCAGGCCTTCCACGATGCGGAAGAGATCATCGATTTCCTTGCGCGAGAGCGCCGCCGTCGGCTCGTCCATGATGACGATGCGCGCTTCGACCGACAGCGCTCGGGCAATCGCCACCAGATGGCGCTGGGCAATCGAGAGATCCTTCAGCCGGATCGTCGGATCGATATCGCTTTCCAGCTGGCTGAGCAGGTCGCGCGAACGGGCATGGATGGTGCGCCAGTCGATGGTGCCGAAACGGCCGCGCGGCGCATGGCCGAGAAAGATGTTTTCGCCGACCGTCAGTTCATCGAACAGCACGGTTTCTTGGTGGATGGCGGTGACACCCGCATCGATCGCGGCCTGGGCGCTGGCAAAACTGATCGGCTTGCCGTCGATCAGGATTTCGCCCTCGTTCGGGCGATAAATGCCGGTGAGGATTTTGACGAGCGTCGATTTCCCCGCACCGTTTTCACCGATCAGCGCCGTCACCTGCCCCGGATAAAGGCTGATCGAGACCTGGTCGAGCGCTTTGACGCCGGGAAAGATCTGGCTGATGCCGCGCATTTCCAAAACGGGCTTGGCATCGGTCGGCAGCGTCGCGCGACGGGGGCTGTCTTGGATCTGAGGTGCGCCGTTCATAATGCCTGGCCATTTCAATGAAGGTTGATCGCGTCGGGCGTAGCGCCCCCTCACCCGGCCTCCGCTACGCTCGGCCACCCTCTCCCCAAGGGGAGAGGTGAAGTCGGGCATTGCGGAACGTCCCTTCTCCCCAGCGGGGAGAAGGTGCCGGCAGGCGGATGAGGGGGCGGAATACGCCCGCCGTTCAAGAGAGATTCGAGGATCAGAAGATCTTCGAGAACTGGTCGATGTTCTTTGCGTCATAGACAAAGGGATCGGCCATTGCCGCTTCGCCATTGTCGCCGATCTTGACCGAGCCCATGCGGCCCGTCTTCACTTCGGTGCCCGGCTTGCCGGTCGCAT
This sequence comes from Neorhizobium sp. PAMB6716, assembly GCF_058242805.1. NCBI lineage: Bacteria > Pseudomonadati > Pseudomonadota > Alphaproteobacteria > Hyphomicrobiales > Rhizobiaceae > Neorhizobium > Neorhizobium sp. PAMB6716. The sequence goes on along the minus strand of NZ_CM177835.1, from coordinate 3,446,309 downwards.
CACCCTTGACGAGGTGATAGGCGATCTGGGTTGCCGAATAACCGAGGTCGATCGGGTTCCAGATGGCAAATTCCTTGGTCGCACCCGACTTGATGGCCCCGGCCATTTCGGAAGGAAGGCCAAGGCCTGTCACGTAGACCTGACCGATCTTGCCGGCATCCTTTACCGCCTGCGAGGCAGCGAGCACGCCAACCGTCGTCGGGGCAACGATCACCTTGACGTTCGGCTGCGAGGTGAGGAGGCCCTGCGCTTCGCGGTAGCTCTTGTCAGCGAGGTCATCGCCATAGACGGTGGTTGCGAGGTTGAGGCCGGGGAAATCCTTCAGCTGCTTCTTCATCTCGCCGATCCAGATGTTCTGGTTGGTCGAGGTGGTGGTGGCAGAGAGGATGGCGAAATCGCCCTTGCCGCCGGGCAGATGGTCCTTGGCGAGCGTCAGGCACATCTTGCCGATCAGCTCGTTGGACGACGGGTTGAGGTGCATGATGCGCCCGGCCGGTGCCACGCCCGAATCCCAAGAGATAACCTTGATACCGCGCTGGGCCGCCTTCTTCAGGGCCGGCACCACGGCATCTGGATCGTTGGCGGAAATCGCGATGGCATCGACGCCCTGCGCGATCAGCGAATTGATGACTTCGATCTGGCCTTCGGCCGTCGTCGTGGTCGGGCCGGTATAGATGATCTTGACACCGCCGAGTTCCTTGGCGGCCTCTTCGGCGCCCTTGTTGGCGGCTTCAAAGAAGCCGTTGCCGAGCGACTTCACCACCAGCGCGATCTTGATGTCGGCGGCAGAGGCAAAGCCTGCCATGGAAACGGAGGCTGCCAGCGCAAGCGCTGCCGTACCCAGATGTCTTCTCGATAATTTCATGTTCATTCCTCCCAATTAAAGACCGTTCTCTCCCCTTCTTCGGCCGGTCGTCTCCTCACGCGACCGAAGAAGTATCCTGTCTGCCGGCGGCTGCCACGGGTTTGACCGTGATCAGCTTCACGCCTGCATTTTCCACCATCGCGGCCGCCTCATCGGTGATGCCGTCGTCGGTGATGATGGTCGAAACATTTTCCAGCGGGCAGAGGATCATGCTGGAGCGCCGGGCAAACTTGCCTGAGTCGACCAGCAGGATCAGCTCATCCGCCTGGCGCATCAGCCGCTGCTCGCTCTGGATGACCAGCGCATCCGGCTCCATCACGCCAAGCGCCGAAATGCCTTGCGCGCCGACAAACATGCGGCGCGCATAAAAATTGCGGATCGCATCGTTTTCGAAGGGCGACAGGATCAGGCTCTGGTCGCGATAAATCGCGCCGCCCGGCACCGTCACCGTGCATTTCGATTGCTTCACCAGATGTTCGGCAATGGCGAACGAGTTGGTCATCACCTGCAGTCGGCGGGCCGACATGAAATGCACCATCTGGAATGTCGTGGTGCCGCCGTTGATGATGATCGAATCACCTTCTTCGCAGAGTTCGACGGCTGCGCGCGCAATTGCGCGTTTCTTATCGATATTGACTGATTCCGACACGCGAAACGGTCGCGCCGCCAGATTGCCGAGTTGCGGCGGATGCATGGCCTCCGCCCCCCCGCGCACCCGGCGCAGCTTTCCCTGCACATGAAGGGCCGCAATGTCACGCCGGATCGTCGCCTCGGAAGCCTCCGTTAATTCAGCAATATCCTGCACCGTGATCACAGGCTTTTCCTGGATCGCGCTCAAGATGATGCGATGGCGTTCACGTTCGTGCATGGGGTCCTCCTTGCTGTCGATATAGTCTTAGCAAAAGATCGCTGTCAATCATAATCAATCACAAATCTCTATGTTGCGCCGCACAATGAAAACTTATGATCGTTTTTGATTGACAATCGTGATGTGCCTGCGCGATATCCTGAAGCCAACCGAGGTGGCTTGGAATGAGCGGCCTTGAACAACAGATCTGGGAGGATTTCCATGACGGGCCAAACACACCTTCTCGAAAGCCGCTGGGACGATGCCCATGCGGCAAACCTGGATGAGCCGGGCAAGCTTCTTTACCGCTCCAACCTTCTGGGCGCCGACAAGCGCATCACCAATTACGGCGGCGGCAACACGTCTGCAAAGGTCATGGAAACCGATCCGCTGACCGGTGAAAAGGTTCAGGTCCTCTGGGTCAAGGGCTCCGGCGGCGATGTGGGCACGATCAAGCTGGATGGTTTTGCAACGCTGTACCAGGAGAAGCTGGAGGCGCTGAAGGGCATCTACAAGGGTGTCGAGGATGAGGACCGCATGGTGGGCTTCCTGCCGCATTGCACCTTCAACCTCAATCCGCGCGCGGCCTCCATCGACACGCCGCTGCACGGTTTTGTGCCGTTCACCCATGTCGACCATATGCATCCCGATGCGATCATCGCCATTGCCGCCTCGAAAAATTCCAGGGAACTGACGCAACAGATTTTTGGCGCCGATATCGGCTGGCTGCCCTGGCGCCGCCCCGGTTTCCAGCTGGGTCTCGATCTCGAAGCCTTCGTGAAGGCCAATCCGACGGCAAAGGGCGTCGTGCTCGAAAGCCATGGCCTGTTTACCTGGGCAAACGACGCCAAGGATTGCTACCTGCTGACGCTCGAGATCATCAACAAGGCGATCGAGTGGTTTGCCAAGGAAACTGAGGGCAAGCTGATCTTCGGTGGCGCCGTCACCCATAGCCTGCCGGCCGAAGAACGCCGCGCGATTGCCGCCCGCCTGATGCCGGAGATCCGCGGCCGCATCGGCAAGCTTGAGCGCAAGCTTGGCCATTTCGACGATCAGGATGCGGTTCTGGAATTCGTCAATTCCGCCGACCTGAAGCCGCTCGGCGCGCTCGGCACGTCCTGCCCCGACCATTTCCTGCGCACCAAGATCCGCCCGCTGATTCTTGATTTCGATCCGGCACAGCCGGATGTCGACGCGGTTCTCTCCGGCCTCGACCAGGCGCTTGAAGACTACCGTGCTGACTACACCCGCTATTACGAGGCCTGCAAACACGACAATTCGCCAAAGATCCGCGACCCGAACCCGGTGATCTTCCTCGTTCCCGGCGTCGGCATGTTCTCGTTTGCGAAAGACAAGGCGACGGCCCGTATTGCCGGCGAATTTTATGTCAACGCCATCAACGTGATGCGCGGTGCCTCAACCGTGTCGGAATATCAGGGCCTGCCGGAGCAGGAAGCCTTCGATATCGAATACTGGCTGCTGGAAGAGGCAAAGCTGCAGCGTATGCCGAAGCCCAAAAGCCTTGCCGGCCGGGTCGCCTTTGTGACCGGCGGTGCCGGCGGCATCGGCCGCGCAACAGCGGAACGGCTGGTGGCGGAAGGCGCCTGCGTGGTGCTGGCCGATATCGATGCGGACGCGCTTTCCTCGACGCTTGCCGATTTCTCCAAACGCCACGGCGCCGATTCCGTGCGTTCGGTAAAGCTTGACGTGACGCAGGAAACTGCTGTCATCGACAGCTTTGCAGCAGCGTCCGTCGAATTCGGTGGCGTCGACATTCTCGTCTCCAATGCCGGCATTGCCTCTTCGGCACCAGTGGAAGACACCACGCTTGCCATGTGGGACAAGAATATCAGCATTCTCGCCACCGGCTATTTCCTTGTTTCACGTGAAGCATTTCGTCTTTTCCGCCGCCAGAAGCTCGGTGGAAACGTCGTCTTCGTCGCCTCCAAGAATGGCCTTGCCTCCTCTCCCAATGCGTCTGCCTATTGCACCGCAAAGGCTGCCGAAATCCATCTGGCGCGCTGCCTTGCGCTGGAAGGTGCAGACGCCGGCATCCGCGTCAACACGGTCAATCCCGATGCGGTTCTGCGCGGCTCGAAAATCTGGAACGGCGAATGGCGCGAACAGCGTGCAGCCTCCTCCAAGATCGAGGTGGACGATCTGGAAGAACATTACCGCAAGCGCTCGATGCTGAAGCTCAACGTGTTTCCGGAAGACATTGCGGAGGCGATCTATTTCCTCGCGTCGGATCTTTCGGCGAAATCGACGGGCAATATCATCAACGTGGACGCCGGCAACGCGCAGAGCTTTACGCGATAAGGGCGTTGCTTCCCTGATCCTTAAGCCCCTCTCCCCGTCAAGACGGGAGAGGGAGGCTACCGGATGAGGGGACGCAATCCTTTGGGAGGAAACACAATGACCGAACCGACAATTTCGAGCGATCAGATCGCCGAACACAATGACCAACACGCAGCCGCGCTCGCTTCTGATTATTCAGCACTGGGCGAAAAGCTCGCGCGCAGTGGCATCGATATCGATGCCATCACGCAAAAGGTGTCCGAGTTTTTCGTGGCCGTTCCCTCTTGGGGTGTCGGCACCGGCGGCACGCGTTTTGCCCGTTTTCCGGGCCCCGGCGAACCGCGACACATCTTTGACAAGCTCGACGATTGCGGCGTGATCCAGCAATTGACGCGGGCAACGCCCACCGTTTCGCTCCACATCCCCTGGGACAAGGCGGACCCAAAAGTCCTGAAGGACAAGGCGGCGTCTCTTGGCCTCGGCTTCGATGCGATGAACTCGAACACGTTTTCGGACGCCGCCGATCAGGCGCATTCCTACAAATACGGCTCGCTTAGCCACAAGGATGCGGCAACGCGGGCGCAGGCGATCGAGCACAACATCGAATGTATCGAACTCGGCGATGCGCTCGGCTCCAAGGCGCTCACTGTCTGGATCGGCGACGGCTCCAATTTTCCGGGCCAGACGAATTTCACGCGTCAGTTCGAGCGTTATCTCGATGCCATGCGCGAGATCTACAAGGCGCTGCCGGAGGACTGGCGGCTGTTTTCCGAACACAAGATGTACGAGCCGGCCTTTTATTCGACCGTCGTGCAGGATTGGGGCACCAATTACCTGATCGCCCAGACGCTCGGTGACAAGGCCTTCTGCCTCGTCGATCTCGGTCATCATGCGCCAAACACCAATATCGAGATGATCGTCGCCCGCCTCATCCAGTTTAAAAAGCTCGGCGGCTTCCACTTCAACGATTCGAAATATGGCGATGACGATCTGGATGCCGGTTCGGTAGATCCTTACCGCCTGTTCCTCGTCTTCAATGAGCTTGTGGATGCGGATCATCGCGGCGTGAAAGGTTTCCACCCCGCCCACATGATCGACCAGAGCCACAATGTCACCGATCCGATCGAAAGCCTGATCTCCTCGGCGAACGAGATCCGGCGCGCTTATGCGCAGGCCTTGCTGGTGGACCGTGCCAGCCTTGACGGTTTTCAGGAGGAAAGCGATGCGCTGATGGCAAGCGACACCCTGAAGCGCGCTTATCGCACCGATGTCGAGCCTATTCTCGCAGAAGCGCGTCGGCGGGCCGGCGGGGCGATAGATCCCATCGCAGCCTATCGTTTAAGCGGCTATCGCGCGGCAGTTGCAGCCCAGCGTCCTGCAGTCAAAGGAGGCTCCGGCGGCATCGTCTGAGCCCTCACAGGGATGTGTGCCTGGTGGATTATCACCAAACCAGGCACACAAACTATTGCATTAGCTAAATAAAATAAAGTTCATTAACTGTAATTCTTAATCAGATTTTAAAAACTTCGCGTTCGCCCCCTTCGCACCGCAACACAGTTTGATACACTGTCGGCTATTGGTAACGGGGTCGAGACTATGGTGGATGTAACGGAGCGGACGCGACAGGCAGGCGACGGACGCGAGGCGCCCGGCGGCATTGTCGTTCAGCATCCCTCCAAAGTCAGTGCGGAACGGCAGATCTTGCCGCGAGGCGGTGACGCCCTGCCGATCGAGCTGAGCTTTGCCACGGCCTCCTATGAGCAGCTTGAGGTGCGCCTTGATCCTGCCCAGAAAACCCTCTGGTATTTCATGCGCCCGACGCAGGCGCCAAGTTACACGCCTGCCCTTCTCAAGGATCTGAGCAGCCTTCGTGGCCGCATCCAGCAATTGTTCGAGCGCCCGGGCGACGAGTTGCCGCTGCTTTATCTGGTCAACGGCTCCAAGCAGCCGAACATCTTCAACCTCGGTGGCGATCTCGGCTATTTTGCCGAGCATATCCGCAGGAGGGATCGTGAGGGCCTTCGCCGTTATGCACTCGATTGCGTCGACCTCGTCTATTCCTCTTCGCAGAGCCTCGATCTGCCGATCTTCCTGATCTCGCTGGTGCAGGGCGATGCGCTCGGCGGCGGCTTCGAGGCAGCGCTTGCCTCCGACATCATCATTGCCGAGCGCAAGGCAAAGTTCGGCCTGCCGGAAATCCTGTTCAACCTCTTCCCGGGCATGGGCGCCTACAGCTTCCTGTCACGACGCCTCGACCCGACGCGCGCCACGAAGATGATCATGGGCGGGCAGATCTATACCGCCGACGATCTCTTCGAGATGGGTCTCGTCGACATGGTGGTGGAGGATGGCAAGGGCGAAGAGGGCGTTCGCGAATACATCGCCCGCAACAGCCGCAAGCACGCCATCCAGCGCACCATGCGCGATGTGCGCCGCCGGGTAAATCCGCTCACCCATCAGGAGTTGATCGATGTGGTCGATCTCTGGGTGGATGCGGCCATGGCACTTGAAGATGCGGATCTGCGCAAGATCGACCGGTTGCGCGGTGCCCAGACCAAGCGCATCGAGGCGAGCCTCGGTTAACGGGGCGTATTACGAAGCAAGGCGCGATTGCACTTCCCGCTGAAACCGCTGAAACTCGCTGTTGAGCAGGTTGAGGTGGATTTCGCCGCGCTGGCTAAGCTCTGGATCGTTGATCTCGCGCCATTCCAGGCAGAGCTGGTAGATGCGCGCCGCCCCGACATTGGCAGCGGCACTGCGCAGGGCATGGGCGCAGTTGCGAAAGCTCTGGACGTTTTCCTCCGCAACCGCATGGGCAAGCTCGCTCAGAGCATCGGCGGAATCGCTGACGAACTGTTCCAGCAACTGATCGACGAATTCCGTGCCACCCAACTGCTCCAGCGCCTCGCAGGTGGCCGCATCGATGATCGGACGGTCAGCCGCGACAGGCGAAGCGACGGGCGCGTCCACCACTTCGGCAACCACCTCGGGCATGGTGTCGCCGATGATCGCCGCAATGGTTTCGAGGAGGCGCCTTGGTTCGACGGGTTTTGTCAGGCATTCCGCCATGCCGGCTGCAAGGCAGCGCTCGCGCGCCTCGTCCGTGGCATCGGCGGTGACGGCAACGACCGGGATTTCCTTCGTGCCAAGCGCTGCGAAACGATAGAATTTCACTGCCTCGATACCGTTCATCACCGGCATGTTGAGATCCATCAGCACGAGGTCGAGATCGCCCTTCAGCATGCGCTCGACGGCGGCCTCGCCGTTTTCCACCACTTCGTAATGGTGACCGCTGGTTTCCAAAATCTTGCCAAGCACCATCTGGTTGGTCTTGTTGTCGTCGGCAATCAGCAGCCTGAAACGCCGCCCGGTGCGTACCGGCACCTGCATCTCGGCCTGCCTGTCAGCGCTTTCCCTGGTCATGGCCAGGAGTAGGGACAGGTTGTTTGGCTCGTCGGGCGCGACGACGGAGAAAAACAGGTGGCGCATGACGGGCGTCAGGCGCACGTCCGCTGGCTGGCGCTTGACGAGAACCAGAAGCGGGGCATCGTCGAGCGGGAAGGCATCGAGCAGCAGCCGCGCCACGCGCGCCGGCGAGGGATCGCGGATCTGCGAATCGACCAGCACAAGCGGTCGCCTCACCCCTTCGCCCTGCAATGTCCGCACCGCCGCCACCGCCGCTTCGACGGTCGAAACCCGCCGCGCATCCTGATAGGCCCCAGCCGACAGCGGGCTCGACCCGAGATACACAAAGACCGGAAGCGTGATCTCTTCCTGTTCTTCGAACACGGCCTCGACCGGCAGGTGAAAGAAGAAGGAACTGCCCTCGCCCGGTGCGCTGACAACCCCGATTTCGCCGCCCATCGCGCGGACCAGCTGGCGCACGATGGCAAGCCCAAGCCCGGTGCCGCCGAAGCGGTCCATGATCGTGCCATCCGCCTGTGTAAAGCGTTCGAAGATGCGCCCATGGGCGGAGGGATCGATCCCGATCCCGGTATCGGCGACCTCCACATGCAGGCCTGCGCCATCCGCGGTGGACTTATAGTCCACCTCGATCCGGATATGGCCGCTTTCGGTGAACTTGACGGCGTTGCTGGCAAGGTTGAGGAGGATTTCCTCCAGATGCCGGCGGTCGGCCAGCACAAATTGCGGTGTGTTGGCGCCGACATGCAGGGAAAGCCTGAGGCCCTTTGCATGGGCTGCCACGCCAGCCATGGCCTTCACGTCCTGCAACAGGCGCGGCAGGTCCACCTTTTCCGGCAGGATCTTCACCTGGCCCGCCTCGATACGGGAGAGATCAAGCAGGGCTTCAATCAGCGACAGGAGCGAGCGGCCCGAGCGGCTGATGGTGCGCACCATATCCTTGTGCTCACTCTTCAGCGCCATGCCCATCAGGAGATCGCTGAGGCCGATGATGGCGTTGAGGGGCGTGCGCAGTTCGTGGCTCATGCTGGCCAGAAACAGGCTTTTGGCGCGGCTTGCCTCTTCCGCCTCGCGTTTTGCCTCGGATAACTTGCGCACGAGCTTTGCCGTATAGGCGGGAATGACGATGAGCGCGCCGATGAGGCCGATGGAGAGGTTGATCTCGTTCTGCCAATAGGGTGTGGTCAGCACCACGGCCAGAAAACCGGTGACGGCCGCCACAGCCGCAATGGCCAGATAAACGATGCCGAAACGAAAACCATTGCCGAGGACGGCCCAGAAATAGACGAGAAACAGGGCAGCGCCCGCTTCGCCGCTGACATGCAGCCCATAGGAAAACGCCCCGACATCCGCAACGATGCCGGCGACCCGGCGATAATGGCTGACGCCCGGGTAAAACAGGATATGCAGAAAAAGGCCGAAGGCAAAAATCTCGAACAACACGACCGGTGCGGCCGCCACGTCGAGGGCTGAAGAGGCGGCATCAGACCCGAAGATCTGGGCAAGCACCAGATAGATGATGATACCGGAGGAGAGAATCAGGCGGTTTGTCGTCAGCTCATGCTCGGTATCCGGGCGTGACCGCAGCATTGCCCGCAAATGACGCAGCGAGACCGAGAGCGGCTGGCCAAACAGCCGGCGGGGATCAAGGGGAAGGGCCTGCCTCATGCACTGATTCCCAGCCCCTGCGGATCAAGGCTCTGTTGCCCGCGCACCAGATCGATAAACTGCGCAGCCGGCATTGGGCGCCCGAAGAGATAACCCTGCATGACATCGCAACCATCGACCTTCAGCAGCGTTGCCTGCGCCTCCGTCTCGACACCTTCAGCAACGACGGTGAGGCCAAGGCTGTGACCGAGATTGGCAACCGTGCGCACGATGGCATGGTCGCTCGGATCCTCCACCATGTTGCGGACGAAACACTGGTCGATCTTGATGCGATCGATGGGAAACTGCTTGATATAGTTCAGCGACGAATAACCGGTGCCGAAATCATCGATGGAAATACCGACCCCCGAGGCGCCGATCTGCTTTAACGCGGATACGACGCTCGCAGTGTTCTCGATGACGATGTTCTCGGTGATCTCGATCTCCAGAAAGCTGGGATCCAGGTCGGCGGCAGCAAGCGACCGCATGATGAGGTCGGCCACGTTGACCCGACGGAACTGGACCGGCGACAGGTTGACGCTGATCCGCAGGTCTGAAAGCCCCAGACGCTGCCAGTTGCGGGCCTCCCGGCAAGCCTCGGTCAAAACCCATTCGTTGATCGGCACGATCAGGCCGTTTTCTTCCGCCCGCGGCAGAAAACTGCCCGGCGTCACCAGTCCCTGTTCCGGGTGCTGCCAGCGCAGCAGCGCCTCAGCGCCGATCACTGTGCCGGAGGCGGCCGAAATCAGCGGCTGGTAATAGATGACAAACTGCCCCTCATCGATTGCGGTTCGCAGCTTGCCATCAAGAATGGCGTTGTTGCGCATGCGCTCGGCCATGTTCGTTTCGAAGAAACGGAACTGGTTGCCGCCATTTTCCTTGGCCTGGTACATGGCAAGCTCGGCATTCTTGACGAGCTTGCTGACATCGGTGCCATCGACCGGATGCGCGGTAATGCCGATGCTTGCGCCACAGGAAAACCGTTTCCCCTCGCTGGTGAACGGCTGGCCCAGGGCCTCGATCACCTGACGGGCACGGGCGGTGGCATCCGGATCGCCGCTGCCGATCGATTGCAGCATGGCAAACTCATCGCCGCCAAGCCGCGCCACCATATCGTCCGGCCCTGCCAGATGCTGCAGGCGGCGGGAGACTTCCTTCAGGAATTCGTCGCCGGCATCGTGCCCGAGGAGTTCGTTGATGCTCTTGAACTCGTCGATATCGATGAAATGCAGGGCAAAGGACCGATCGCCACGCCGTGCGCGGGCAACCTCCCGGCGCAACCGGTCCAGCAGGAAGTTGCGGTTGGGCAGGTTGGTCAGGGCATCGTGGCGCGCCACATGCAACAGATGTTCTTCGGCCCGCTTGCGCTCGGTGATGTCGAGTGCGCTGGTGACGACGCCGACAACGGTCTCGCTGCTGTCGCGAAGCGGCGATTTGGTCGTCAGGAAAACCCGCCTGTCGCCGATGGCACTTGTCATCTCGCGCTCGAAGCTTTGCAGGGGCTGGCCGCTGAGAATGACCTTGCGATCCAGCATGCGGTTCGGCCCGGCAATTTCCGCATCGACCAGAAGGTCGCTGCTCTTGCCGACAAGGCTTGCCGGATCGCGCGCCATGAATTCGCCAACAAAAGCATTGACGAAGAGGATGCGGCCCTCCGGATCGCAGGCACTGACCATGGCCGGCACCGTATCGATGACCTGCGCCAGCCTTTCGCTGGAATCGCGCAGCACCGCTTGGCGCGATTGTTCGCTTGATGCAAGCTCGACGGCCAGATAGCGGGCGCGGCTTTCCAGCAGCAGTTGCTGCTTGCGCAGCTTCAGCAGGTTGCGTGCCCGCGTGATGAATTCCTGATGATCAATGGGGCTTTGCAGGAAATCGGTGGCGCCGGCCTCCAGCGCGCGCATGCGAAAGCTGCGCTCCTCATAAACAGTGATGACAATCACCGGGATCTCGGAAAAACCGTGCAGCGCGCGCACCGCACGAATGAAACCGGCGCCGTCCATGACCGGCATCTTGAAATCGGTGACAATGAGATCCGGAACCAGCCCCGCCTCAAAGGCGGCGATGGCGCTTTCCGGATCCGCAAAGACGCGGATAACCACGGCATCTTCGATCGAGGATGCTAGCCTCTCGAAGATGCGTCGGTTGGTTTCCTGGTCATCGAGAATCGCAATTAGGGGCATTCTGGATTCCGATATCATATCGACGGCCGGCAGATCGGCGGCAGACATGGTCATGCTGCAAAGGTTTCATGCCGTTCAAGGCACACTTGCGCCACGTTAGGCAGTAAACCGTTAACAGTTTGATACTGGATCAGGTTAGACGCAGGCTCTTGCTTTGAAGTGCAACGATAGATCGGTCCCGAAACAGGATCCGCAAATACTGGTGTTCATTTCATGACAGTTTGACCGTGGCTGCACGACAACACCCGCAGCGTCCCGGACGTCTGCAAGGCAGGCTTTGCTTTGACCGCCGCCATCCGAGCACCTATTGTAAGCCATGGTAATCCAACGGAGGCGAGATGCCGTTTTCCTCCTATGACACGCTGGAGACGAAGGATCTGCGTATCCTCCGCGACGTGCTGGAAGAGGTCTGTGCTGAGCGGGCGCTCGCCGTTGACGGCGACGAGGCCCATGCCATCGGGCGATCGCTGATCGACTGGTATCTGTTCGGGATCCGCCAGCCGGACGAGTTGAGAGCCATGCTCGATCCGCTGCCCTCCGATACGACCGGCTGATCCGGACACCATACCCCTATCGCACAGAGGTCAGCCGCAACCCTTGCTTTCGTCCCATGACTGCCATGAGGATGACGGCAGATCGAATCGCCGGGACCCGGCAGGGGCCAAGGCGCCGGAAATGGATAGGCATGGCGAAGAAACACAAGCGCAGCGCGCTCGAAAAACTCCAGAAGCACTGGCAAAGAGCAACTGCCGACGAGCGCCGGACGTTTCTTGCCGGCGTCTACGGGAAAGGGGGCGACCTGGATGGTGCGCAGCCCAGTGAGACCTTCCAGAACAGCCCCGATATTAGCGACGAAATGATCGCAAACGGCCGCTACCTGCTGCCGCTGACGGTTGCCCGCATTGAAAAGATCATGATCGCCCGTCGCATCGGGCCGTCCGAGGTGATGGCCGAAATGGGCTTTGCCGGACAGGGCACGGCTTTGGCCCGCGCGCTTATTCGAAAGGCCAGCATCCGGCTTATGGTCATTTCCGCCCTTCAACGCTGGCTGCGCGTCAACGAGGCCGCAGAGATGGCCGAACCGGGCGATGGCGCGCGACAGCTTCAGCCCGACGCTTCGGCCGAACGCCCACCGGAGGCGCGTGTCGTCGCGCACTCCTGAACCCGCACCGGTCGCAGCGCCTTTAGAAATCGATGGCGCGCCCGTTGATTTCCCAGTCACCGAACCGAGCCGGATCGGCACCGCCACGCCCGCCGCGCTCTGCCGGCATCTCCACCGGCTTTTCGCGGGCGCGCCGCTCCTCGGCTTCCTGAAGCGCACGCTGTGCGGCGGGCGAAAGCACCTTCGGAGCCGGGTCCGCCGTGGTCTCGGTTTCGATATTGTCGTTGTCCGGCATCTGCATGGCAAAACGTCCTTGCGTTGCGGGGAATATTGAAAACACGCCCCGGATAACCACATTCCTCTACGATCAATGCGCCTTTACGATAAAATGCGGCGCGCATGAAGCGCCGCGATCCCCTTCCTCGGAGAACCGACGATGAACATGATCCGCACCGCCATGCTTCTGGCCTTCATGACGGCTCTCTTCATGGGCGTCGGCTTCCTGATCGGTGGCCGCGCCGGCATGATGATCGCGCTTGTGGTCGCTGCCGGCATGAACCTGTTCTCCTACTGGAATTCCGACAAGATGGTGCTTTCGGCGTATCGCGCGCAAGAGGTTGACGCGAACAATGCGCCGGAATTCTACTATATGATCCGCGATCTCTCGGCCAATGCCGGACTTCCGATGCCGCGCGTCTATATCTATGACAATGCCCAGCCGAACGCCTTTGCGACCGGCCGCAACCCGCAAAATGCCGCCGTTGCCGCCTCCACCGGCCTTCTGGAACGGCTTTCGCCGGAGGAAGTGGCGGGCGTGATGGCGCATGAGCTTGCCCATATCCAGAACCGCGACACGTTGACCATGACGATCACCGCAACGCTTGCCGGTGCGATTTCCATGCTCGGCAATTTCGCCTTCTTTTTTGGCGGCAACCGCGAGAACAACAATCCGCTCGGTTTCATCGGCGTGCTCGTCGCCATGATCGTGGCGCCGCTTGCGGCCATGCTCGTGCAGATGGCGATCAGCCGCACGCGCGAATATTCGGCCGACAAACGTGGCGCTGAAATCTGCGGCAATCCGCTCTGGCTTGCCTCGGCGCTTGGCAAGATCGCCGGTGCGGCCCAGACGATCCGCAGCCAGGATGCCGAGCGCAATCCGGCCACAGCCCACATGTTCATTATCAATCCGCTGTCGGGTGAACGGATGGATAACCTGTTTTCGACCCATCCCGACACTGGAAACCGCATCGCCGCCCTGCATTCCATGGCATCGAGCATGCCCATGACCTCGACGCGCCCTGCAACGACTGCTAGACCCACGCGCACATCGCGTTCCGTGCCGACAACCGGTCCGGCACGCCGCAACGATGACGAACCGCGCAAAGGTCCCTGGTCTTGACGGCAGACGACAACAAGAAGAAACGACAGAAGCCCTCCACGCCACGCCCGAGCGAAGACGGAGCGCCAAGACATCCGGTGTTTGCCGACAAGCCGGGCCTTGATGTGCGCATCGCCGCCTCCAAGATCATCGCCGCCGTCATCGACAAAAAGACGCCGCTCGATGGCATGCTGGATGCCGGCCACGGCAATCCGGCCTACCGGGCCTTGAGCGAGGCGGACCGGTCACTGCTGCGCGCCATCCTCAACACCACGCTTCGCCATCTGCCGCGCATCGAAAAGAGCCTGTCGATGATGCTCGACAAGCCACTGCCGGAGGGCGCACGTGCGCTCCAGCACGTTCTGACGACGGCAGCCGCACAGATTCTTTATCTCGACATTCCCTCGCATGCCGCCGTCGACCTTGCCGTCGAGCAGGCGCATCGCGATCCGCGCAACCGGCGTTTTGCCAAGCTGGTGAACGCTCTTCTGCGCCGCATGGTGCGCGAGCGCGACGAAATCCTTATCGCAAGCGAGGCTATCTCTCCGGTGCCCGGCTGGTTTTACGCCCGCCTCGTCAAATCCTATGGCGAGGCTGAGGCACGGCGGATTGCCGAGGCGCAACTGACGCCAGCGCCAATCGACCTCACCGTCAAGGCCGACGCGAAAACCTGGGCCGAGCGGCTCAACGCTCGCCTTCTGCCGACCGGAAGCCTGCGGCTTGCAGCCTTTGAGGGCGGCATCCCCGCTGTCGATGGTTTCGAGGATGGCGCCTGGTGGGTTCAGGATGCCGCCGCCAGCATTCCCGCCCAGCTGTTCGGCCCGATTTCGGGCAAGCGCATTGCCGATCTCTGCGCCGCACCCGGCGGCAAGACGGCGCAGCTCTGCGCGCTCGGTGCGCAAGTCATTGCGGTCGAGATGTCGGGCAATCGTGCTGTGCGTCTCACAGAAAACCTCGCCCGCCTCAATCTGTCCGCCGAGATCGTTCAGGCAAACCTCTTCGACTTCAAGCCGGAAGAGCTTCTGGATGGCGTGCTGCTCGATGCCCCCTGCTCGTCTACCGGCACCACCCGTCGGCACCCGGACGTGCTCTGGACCAAGGACGCAAAGGACATCGAAAAGCTGGCGGAACTGCAGGCCCGCATGCTGCGCCATGCTCTGACGCTGGTGAAGCCCGGCGGGCTGGTGGTGTTTTCCAACTGCTCGCTCGATCCGCTGGAAGGCGAACAGCTGGTGGCGCAATTGCTGCGCGACGATGCCTCCGTCAAGCGCGTGCCGATCCGGCGCGAGGACTGGCCGGGGCTGGAAGAGGCGATCAACCCGCTTGGCGAATTCCGCACCACGCCTGCCATGATCTTGCCGAGCGAAGGCCATGCCGGTGGCATGGACGGGTTTTTCGCCTGCGTTCTGCAGCGCGGGTAAGGATTTATTCACCATAAGCGCGCACATTCGGGACTTGTAATGGACTGCGGCCGTTTCAGGAGAAGTGGCAGGCGGGAGGGGTCCATCAGGGATTTCCGGATTTGACGATGCTCATGGCAGAGCGCCGACACCATGTTGCTCTCTGGACGACGGAGGCCCGCAGGCGCCTCTGCCGGCGCATGACCACGCTTGGCATGGCGCGCTGCCGCGTGCTGCTCGACGTGCCGGACCGGCTGGTGGTGGCCCCCACCGACCTGCGGTCCGTCGATCCCTATATTGCCGAGGAAATCATGGAAGGGCGCTTTGCGCTCGCCGGAAAGCTGCTGGAGGCCGGCGACATCTCTCCTTTCCTGATGCAACTTCCCTCGCGCGCCTTTGCCGATCGCCTGCATTCCTTCGCCTTCCTGCGCCATATGCGCGCGATCCGCACGCCCCAGGCGCGCACGCGCGCCCGCAGCCTCGTCTCGTCCTGGATGAACCTGCACAACCGCAAGATTTCCGGCATTGCCTGGGAACCGCAAGTGGCAACCGAACGGATGATTGCCTTTCTCTGTCATTCGCCGGTTGTGCTGCAGGGGGCTGAAAGCGGCTTTTACCGGCGCTTCATGAAAAGCCTTGCCGTCCACCGCCGTTACCTCAGCAAGGTGGCCGGCTGCCTTGGAGACAGCGAAACACGGCTGCGCATCCATATCGCGCTCGCCATGGCCTCGCTTGCCATTCCCTCGACAGACAAGGCCATCCGCCGCGAGGGCCACAAACTCGACCGGGAGCTTGAGCGCCAGATCCTTGCCGATGGCGGGCACGCCTCGCGCAATCCGCGTGCGGCACTCGAACTGCTGCTCGACCTCTTGCCGCTGCGCCAGACCTATATCAATCTTGGCCAGGACGTGCCGGGCAAGCTCATCCCGACGATCGACCGGATCTTTCCGGCGCTGCGTTTCTTTCGCCACCAGGACGGTGATCTCGCCCTGTTTAATGGCGCAAGCGCCACGCCCGCCACCGAGCTGATGTCGGTGCTGCGTTATGACGAAACCGGTGGAAAGCCGTTCAAGGCCCTGCCCCACAGCCAGTATCACCGCCTGACCGCCGGAGAGACGATCCTTCTCATCGATGCCGGAAAGCCGACCTCGCCGGAACTGTCGCGGTCGGCGCATGCCGGGTGCCTGTCGTTTGAGATGTCAGCCGGGCGCAACCGTTTCATCGTCAATGCCGGGGCGCCAAAATTTTCGGGCCGCGATTTTCGCCTGCTGTCGCGCTCGACGGCGGCTCATTCCACTGCAACGCTTGGCGAAACCTCCTCGGCGCGCATCCTCACCTCAAGTTTTCTCGGGCCGATGATGGTGGATGGGCTGGAGACCGTGGAGGCACGGCGCTGGGACGATGCCTATGGCAATGACTGGGTGAAGGCCTCCCATGATGGGTATCTGAAAAACTTCGGCTACATCCACCAGCGCGAAATCGGCCTTGCGGCGAAGGGCAACAAGATCAAGGGGCACGATCACTTCTTCATGCCAGACGGCGCGGGCGGCAAGGCCGGTCGTTCCGTGCCGGGCACGCTGCGCTTCCACGTGCATCCCGCCATCCTCATGCAGAGGCTGCAGGCCGATACGATCCGCATGGCAGCCCCCGATGGAGAAACCTGGCTGTTTTCCGTGCCCGGCCAGACGGTCGCCATCGAGGAAGACGTGTTCTTCGCCGATGTCTCTGGAATACGGGGCAGCCATCAGCTGGTCGTCGAGTTTTCCCTGCCGGACACCTGCGACCTGCGCTGGATGCTGAAGCAGCAGGTTTGAGCGCAAAACGACCGTCTGCGCGCGTCAGGCGGCCGCCAGCCGTTTCCTCCGGCGCCAAGCTGTGCTAACGCGGCGCGGATTGAGGCGCCCGCCGCAGACGGGGCCAAGTTACCCAGCACGGAGTTCCCCGATGGCCGTCGTTTCCAAGATGATCCCCGCCCCCGACAAAGTGAAAATTCGCACGGCGCTTCTGTCGGTCTCCGACAAGACCGGCATCGTGGAGCTGGCCCGCGCGCTTGCAGATCACGGCGTGAAGCTTCTGTCGACCGGCGGCACGTTCAAGGCGATCCGTGAGGCGGGCCTTGATGTGACCGATGTGTCTGATGTCACCGGCTTTCCGGAAATCATGGACGGCCGCGTCAAGACGCTGCATCCGGGTGTGCATGGCGGGCTTCTTGCCATCCGCGACGATGCCGAGCATGTGAAGGCGATGGAAGAGCACAAGATCGGCGCGATCGATCTTGCCGTCATCAACCTCTACCCGTTCGAAGAAGTCCGGGCTGCCGGCCGCGACTATCCGACGACGGTCGAAAACATCGATATCGGCGGTCCGGCGATGATCCGCGCCGCCGCCAAGAACCATGCCTATGTGACCATCGTCACCGATCCGCAGGATTATCCGCAGCTGATCGAGGCGATGCGCGCCGACGAGGGCAAGACGGCTTACGCCTTCCGCCAGAAACTTGCGGCCCGCGCCTATTCCCGCACGGCCGCCTATGACACGATGATTTCCAACTGGTTTGCCGAAGCGCTCGATATCGAGATGCCGCGCTACCGCACCGTCGGCGGCATTCTCGCCCAGGAAATGCGCTACGGCGAAAACCCGCACCAGTCCGCCGGCTTTTACCTCACCGGCGACAAGCGCCCCGGCGTTTCCACGGCAACCCTCATCCAGGGCAAGCAGCTTTCCTACAACAACATCAACGACACCGATGCCGCCTATGAGCTGGTCAGCGAATTTCCGGCCGAGATGGGTGCTGCCTGCGCCATCATCAAGCATGCCAACCCCTGCGGCGTCGCCATCGGTTCCTCGCTCGTTGATGCCTATGGCCGGGCGCTTGCCTGCGACAGCACCTCTGCCTTCGGCGGTGTGATCGCACTCAACCAGATGCTGGATGCCGCAACGGCAGAACAGATCATCAAGCTGTTTACCGAAGTCATCATCGCTCCGGATGCCTCGGAAGAAGCAAAAGCGATCATTGCGAAAAAGCCGAACCTGCGCCTGCTCGTGGCCGGCGGCCTGCCGGATCCGCGCTCGCGGGGCCTCACCGCCAAGACCGTCTCTGGCGGACTTCTCGTCCAGACCCGCGACAACGGCATGGTGGAAGACCTCGATCTGCGTGTCGTGACCAAGCGCGCGCCGAGCGAGCAGGAACTGATCGACATGAAGTTTGCCTTCAAGGTGGCAAAACATGTGAAATCGAACGCCGTGGTCTATGCCAAGGACGGCCAGACCGCCGGCATTGGCGCCGGCCAGATGAGCCGCGTCGATTCCGCCCGCATCGCCGCGTTGAAGGCCGAAGAGGCCGCCAAGGTGATGGGTTGGGCGGCACCGATGACGCAAGGCTCCGCCGTTGCCTCCGAAGCCTTCCTGCCGTTTGCCGATGGTCTTCTGTCGATGATTGCCGCCGGTGCCACCGCCCTCATCCAGCCGGGCGGCTCGATGCGCGACGAAGAGGTGATTGCGGCCGCTGACGAACACGGCGTTGCCATGGTGTTTACCGGCATGCGCCATTTCCGCCACTGATCACGGTCGAGCCTCAAACCATCCTGCAAAATGCCCGGGTTACGCCCGGGCATTTTTCGTTGAGGATCAGCGCTCTTCCGGGCGCTCCACGGCCGGATAACGGGTTCCGATCAGAAGAACGAGGCCGGCGAGAAGAAACAGAATGAGCATGGCCATACCGAGCCGCGCCGAGCCTGAGGCATAGGTGACGAGCGAGAAGGAGAGCGTTGCCATGAAACTCGTGGCGCGGCCGGACAGCGCATAAATGCCGAAATAGCGCCCGGCCTCATCCGGATGCACGCTGCGTGACAGATAGGAGCGCGAGGAGGCCTGCACGGGTCCGAACGCCATGCCGATGAGTGCGCCGAAGAGCAGATAAACCTTTTCGGCCGAGGTCGAGAAAACCCCGCCGGTATCGACAGGCGACAGCGGTACAAGCCCGAACAGGATGTAACCGGGCGCCGTCGAGATGATGCCGAGCGTTGCGATGAGCAACAGGACAAGGCTGAGGATGACGACGGTTTTTGAGCCGGACAGCCTGTCGATGTGGCCGGCAGCAAGGCAGCTGAAGATCGCGACGACATTGATGAGGATGCCGAACAGGCCGATTTCGAGCGTCGCCCAGCCGAACATGCCCGCCGCAAAGGCGCCGCCGAGGATCAGAAGACCGTTCACGCCGTCCTGGTACAGCATGCGGGCGATGAGAAATCGCAGGATGGTCCTGCGTCGCGTGAAAAGTTCGGAAAGCGTGGAGGACAGTTCGCGCACGCCTGAAAGAACCGCCTTTTTCATCGGTTCGCCGCGTTTGGCATCCGGCGTGAAAAAGAACATCGGCAGGATGAAGAGAAGGTACCAGCCGGCAGCCAGAGGTCCCGTGATGCGCGCATCTTCGCCGAGCGCCGGATCGAGCCCGAAGAGCGGCGCCATGCCGAGGATCGTCACGCCCGTCTTCGGATCGGCGGCCAGAAAACCGACGACGAAGATCAGCACCACCATGCCGCCGAGATAACCCAGCCCCCAGGCGGTGTTGGAGACACGGCCCACCTCGCTTGCCGGCACCAGCCGCGGCATCATCGAATCATTGAACACGATGGAAAATTCCGCCGCGATCGAGGCAAGGATCATGAAGGTAACCGGCCAGACGAGGGCTGAACCAGGCGCTGCAAACCAGAGCATCGCAAGCGATGCAATCTTCACCACGGCAAAACAGGCGATCCACGGCTTTCGCGGACCGGATTGATCGGCAATCGCACCGAGGACCGGCGACAGAAGCGCGATCACGATGGAGGAAACGGTTGCCATGTTGCTCCACATGGCCTGGGCTGCCACCGGATCCTCTGTCAGGCGGGCGACAAAATACGGCCCGAAGACGAAGGTGGTGACAACAGTAAAGAAGGGCTGGGCTGCCCAGTCGAACAGCATCCAGCCCCAGATTCCGCGGGACGGCACCTTGGGCACCGTCCCGGAGTTTTCAAACGTCACGGCGCTCCTCCCGTTTCAGAGCGCCATTGGATCACCGAACCCCGGTCTGGGCAAGGTCCGTGAACAGGCTGGCCGCCACCATCATCCGGGCCAATGTCGTATCGCCGCCTTCGCTCAAGGCCAGCAATTCGCTGCTGATGCGGTTGAGGCGAACCCGGTCGTCGGCAAGCCAGGCTTCCAGCGGCTTGTCGTCGGCACCATGGGTCTTTAGCGCCACGGTGACGATATCGCGCCGCGCCGCCGCAATCTGCTGCAGGGCGCGGATGATAGCGAGGTTTTCGTAATGATCGGCCGTGCCGAACCGCTCGCCCGCCTCCAGGAAGCGGTTGACCCGGAACGTGTCGGTGGCGTGGAAATAAACCTCCGTTGCCCGTGACAGCGGGGCCCCGCTGCGCTCGGAAATCAGCATGATTTCCGGCACGAGAACCAGGTTCGGCAGAAGGTCGAGTTCGCCTGCAAGCGCGGCCGGCACGCCCTCGATGGGGGCGGCACCCTCGCCTGCCGCCGTGCTGCGGATGGTGCTGCGCAAGCCGTCGATGCCGGCGCGGATGCGCTTGATGGCATCTTCCACCGGAGCAGCAACAATGCCGGTCTGCAGGATGAAGATGGTGGCGCCGAAGAAGATTTCGCCGATACGCTCATAAAGATCGTTCTGCACCTCGCCATCCAGCGTGCCATCCAGCGCATCGACCGCCGCCCAGAGTTTTGGCAGATCATAGGCATCGCGGGCAATAAAGGCGGCCTTCACCACATCCACCTGCGCGCGACCGCTGATATCGCTCATCATCTGGGCAAAGCCCGGACCGCCGCGGTTGATCACCTCGTTCGCCAGCACCGTTGCGATGATTTCGCGGTGCAGACGGTGGTGAGCAATGTCATTTGCATAAGCCGCCTGCATGGGGCCCGGGAAGTAGGCCGTCAGCACAGCGCCAAAATAGGGATCATCCGGCAGGTCACTTGCCACGATCGCATCGAAGAGCACGATCTTGGCATAGGAGAGAAGCACGCCCACTTCCGGGCGCGTCAGCGGTTTGCTGGCCGCATAACGTTCGGCAAGTTCGGCATCATCCGGCAGCGTTTCCACCTTGCGGTTCAGCTCGCCGCGCCCTTCCAGCGCCGACATCAGCCGCGACAGTTCCTCGCGGTTGCGCACGCCGCGCCGGGTCGTCAGCGAAATGGCGAGCGACTGCAGGTAGTTGTTGCGCAAAACGAGCGCCCCGACATCCGCCGTCATGGAGGCCAGGAGAATGTCGCGCTTGTCGCGCGGCAGGCGGCCATCCTGCATAGCGGGGCTGAGCGCAATCTTGATATTGACCTCGACGTCGGACGAGTTGACGCCGGCCGAGTTGTCGATGGCATCGGAGTTGCACCGTCCACCTGAGAGCGCATAGGCAATGCGGCCCTTCTGGGTGACACCGAGATTGGCGCCCTCGCCGATAACCTTCGCCCGGACTTCACCGGCGGTGACGCGGATCGGATCATTGGCGCGGTCACCGACTTCCGCATCCGTTTCGGACATGGCCTTGATATAGGTGCCGATACCGCCGAACCACAGGAGATCGACCGGGCTCTTGAGGATCGCCGTGATGATCTCGAAGGGTGTCGCGATATCCTTGTCGATCCCGATGGCAGCCTTCGCCTCCGGCGTCAGCTTCACCGATTTTTCCGTGCGTGGAATGACCATGCCACCCTTGGACAGAACCGAGCGGTCAAGATCCTGCCAGCTGGAGCGCGGCAGGGCAAACATCCGTTCGCGCTCGGCAAAGGTCTTTTCCGTATCCGGATCCGGGTCGATGACGATGTCGCGGTGGTCGAAGCAGGCAATCAGGCGGATATGCCGCGACAGCAGCATGCCGTTGCCAAACACGTCGCCCGACATGTCGCCGACGCCGGCCACGGTAAACGGCGTGGTCTGAATATCCACGTTCATCTCGCGGAAATGGCGTTTGACCGCCTCCCAGGCGCCGCGGGCGGTAATGCCCATCTTCTTGTGGTCGTAGCCTGCCGAACCGCCGGAGGCAAAGGCGTCGTCCAGCCAGAAACCGGCCTCCTGCGCCAGGCCGTTTGCCGTATCAGAGAAGGTCGCCGTGCCCTTGTCGGCGGCGACGACGAAATAGGGATCGTCGCCATCGAGCCGCAGCGTGTCAGCGGGGCCGACGATCTCGCCGCCGACGATGTTGTCGGTGATCGACAGGAGCGTGCGGATGAAGGTCTTGTAGGCGTCGCGGCCGGCATTAAAGAAGGCATCGCGCTGGGCGGGCGACGGCAGCTTTTTCGGGAAGAAACCGCCCTTTGCGCCAACCGGCACGATCACAGCGTTCTTCACCTGCTGGGCCTTCACGAGCCCCAGCACTTCCGTGCGATAATCCTCACCGCGATCCGACCAGCGCAACCCGCCGCGGGCCACCTTGCCGAAGCGCAGATGGACGCCCTCCACTTCCGTGCCATAGACAAAAATTTCGCGGAAGGGTTTTGGCTCCGGCAGGCCGTCGAGCAGTTTGGGATCGAGCTTGAAGGCAATCATCGGCTTGGGCAGGCCATCGGCACCGGTCTGGAAATAGTTGGTGCGCAACGTTGCATCGATGGCATTGACATAACGGCGCAGCGTGCGGTCGTCATCGAGATTGGGAACCGCCGTCAAGGCCTCCTCGATGGCGGCATGATGGCGGGTGAGCAGCGCCTCGCGCTCGCTGTCACCAAGCTTCGGATCGAACCCATCGCTGAACAGGGCAAACAGATCGCGGCTGATTTCAGGATAGCGCACCATCGTATCGGCAATATGGGCCTGCGAATAAACGATGCCGGTCTGGCGCAGGTAACGCGCATAGGCCCTGAGCACGGTCACTTCGCGCACGGAGAGCCCGGTCAGGAGAACAAGCCGGTTGAAGCTGTCATTGTCGGCGGAGCCATCGAAGGCCGAGAGGAAGGCTTCCTCCACCAAAGGCGCCTCGCGCTCCATATCGATCGAGCGATCGTCATGAAGCTGAAGCTCCATGTCATGCAGCACGATGCGCGTGCCGCCTTGCGTCAGCATAAGGTCGAAGGTGCGCTCGCTCACCACCTGGAAGCCGAGATTTTCCAGAAGCGGTACACGCCGCGACAGGGCAAGATGGCCCCCGGCATGGAAGATCTTCAGAGACAGGATGCGCCGCGCGCCGTCCTTGCGCTCGTAAAGCGCAATGCGGATCGGCTCTCCCCCAGCGCAGGCGAGGATATCGGGCAGATCGGCAAAGGTTTCCTTGGGCGAAAAAGCCTCCTGGAAGGCGAAACTGGTTTCAATGGCGGGGCTGTCGGGTCCGGCAAGTCCGGCAAAACGATCGGCCCACGGGGTCGAGATCTCCCGGATCGCCTCTTCCAGCTGCGGTTGGGGAATGTGAGGCGTATTGCCGAGCCTGCGGCCGATGATGAAATGCACCCGCGCATTGCCGCCTTCGGGGAAGGCCGGATAATAGGCGGAAACATGGCCTTCGAAGGTTGCAGCGAGATAGGCGCCGATCTTCTCGCGCACCACCGAATTGTAGTTTTCGCGCGGCACGTAGACGAGAATGGACACGAAGCGATCGAAATGGTCGATACGGGCGAGCGCCCGCACGCGCGGCCGCTCGGCCAGTTCCATGATCTGCTCGCAGTAGCGCGCCAGAAGATCCGGATCGATCTGGAACAGGTCGTCACGCGGATAGGATTCCAGCGTATTGCGCAGCATGCGGCCGGAATGGCTGAGCGGATCGAAAGCGAAATGCTCCTCCACCCGGGCCGCCTTGGCGCGCAGCAGCGGAATTTCGCTCACTGAATGGGTATAGGCGGTGCCGGTAAACAGGCCGACGATACGCAGTTCGCCCGTCACCCTGCCCTCGGCATCAAAGCGCTTGACGCCGACATAATCCATATAGGCGCGCCGGTGGACGGTGGATTTCACATTGGCCTTGGTGACGATGAGGAAATCCTCGCCCTGCAGAAACTGCAGGATTTCCGGTGTCGTTGTCACCTGATCCTTACCTTGGCGCAGTACAAGCACATCGGGATCCGAGAGAATGCCGAGGCCTCGTCCCTCGCCGCGCTCCAGCGTCGCCTGAGGGCCGTCGCCGGAATAGATATATTCACGCATGCCAAGGAAGATAAAATTGCCGTCGCGCAGCCATTTGAAGAAATCGAGCGCCTCGTCCCGTTCTCCCTTGCGGCCGGTGATCGGCGCTTCCTTCATCTCGCGGCTGGCCCCCTTCAAGAGGGAGAGCATCGGCTTCCAGTCGGTAATGACGGCATGGACCTTGTCGAGCACCTGGCGCAGCCGCGCCATCAGGTCTGCGGCCTGCTCGTCCGTGATCGGTGCCAGATGAATCTGGATGAGGCTGACATGCTCGCTCGCCGCCTGGCTTCGTTCGTAGGAATAAAGCCCCGGCGCCTTGCCCGGCTGCACGTCGAGGATCGGATGCACGGCAAGCGTGATGTCCCGGAAGGTACTGGTCACCTCGCCCATCACCGAATCGAACAGGAAAGGCATGTCGCGGTCGATCACCGTCAGCACCGACACCGGCACGCCATTGGGGGCGACGCCCGTAACCGTTGCAACGGAGATGCGCGCGGTCTCGCCCGTCCAGGCCTCAAGCTCTCGCCCGGCATATTCGGCAGACGCCGCCAGCATTTCCGGCGAATAGGCGGCAACGTCGTCATTGCTTGCCCGGCCAAACAGAATATCCGGATCAAGCCTGACGCCGCCGCTTTCCGCCCAGGCGGCACGGGCCAGTTGGATCTGCTTTTCCCGCTTCGGATTACGCTTGGCAGCCATGCTTTCCTCCCTTTGCTTCGTTATGAGCTATTCAACCGATGTTTGAGGCATTAAGGCAGCTCTGGAACAGGTTCTCGCATAGTTTTATGAGTTTTATTGACACCAGACCGTGAAAAATCGACCCAATCGTTGAAAACAGGCTTTTCCTCATGTCCGACACCCATGCCGTCATCGTTATTTCGAGCCATGTGATTCGCGGTTCCGTTGGAAACCGCGCTGCCGTGTTCGCACTCGAGACGATGGGCCTGCCCGTCTGGGCGCTGCCGACCGTCATCATGCCCTGGCATCCGGGCCATGGCCCCTCGACGCGGGTGGTGATACCGGAGGATCAATTCGAGAAGGTCATCGAGGATCTGATCCGCGCGCCCTGGCTTTCCGAGGTGAAGGCGGTGCTCACAGGCTATTTCGGCCACGCCTTGCAGCCGCCGCAGGTTGCCCGCCTGATTGCAGCGCTGAAGGCCCAAAATCCGGACCTGCTTTATGTCTGCGATCCTGTCATGGGCGACAAGGGCGGCCTCTACGTGCCGGAGGCGACGGCTGTGGCGATCCGGGAAGACCTTATCCCGCTTGCCACGCTTGCGACGCCAAACCGCTATGAACTCGCCTGGATGTCCGGTGCCGATCTCGACACCAATGCGGCGATCATGGATGCTGCACTTTCACTGGGACCGGCAAAGATGCTGGTGACCTCGGCCGTGCCGATGATGTCAGGCGGCACCGGCAATCTTTACCTTACGGGAAAACACGCACTGCTTGCCGAACACCGGCTGATCGAGAATGCACCCAACGGCCTTGGCGATCTGATGTCGGCGGTGTTTCTTGCCCGGCTTCTGTCCGGCATGGATGAGGAAAAGGCACTGCAACTGGCAACCGCCAGCGTATTCGAGGTTCTGGCCCGCACCGCCAAGCGCGGTGGCGACGAGTTGACGCTGGAAACCGATGCGGCCAGCCTATCGACGCCCAT
Source organism: Neorhizobium sp. PAMB6716 (assembly GCF_058242805.1). Taxonomy (NCBI): domain Bacteria; kingdom Pseudomonadati; phylum Pseudomonadota; class Alphaproteobacteria; order Hyphomicrobiales; family Rhizobiaceae; genus Neorhizobium; species Neorhizobium sp. PAMB6716. The sequence goes on along the minus strand of NZ_CM177835.1, from coordinate 3,420,397 downwards.
GGCCATGGTGCAGCTGCGCCACCTCATGCATCCGTCCCGCAGCACCCGCCGCTAGCCGCCAGGCCCACGACATGCACGCTGAAGGCGTGTCTGAACAAACGGGTTCAACGCAGAAGGATTGTGCCGCGTCAATTCCGGTTTCTGCCGGGGCTGTGACTGTTGATCTTCCTCGCACGCAAGGCTAATCAAAGCGCATGACAGATTTTCCGCCCTCCCTTCTTTCCGGTTACGACAACTTCATGAGCGGCCGCTATAGCGGGGAGCGCGAGCGCTACCGCACACTGGCCGAGACAGGCCAGAAACCGCATACGCTGGTGGTAGCCTGTTGCGACAGCCGGGCAGCACCTGAGACGATTTTCGATTCAGGACCCGGCGAACTTTTCGTCGTGCGCAATGTCGCAAACCTTGTGCCGCCCTACGAGCCGGATGGCCAGTATCACGCAACCTCGGCAGCACTCGAATATGCCGTCCAGGTGCTGAAGATCCGCGATATCGTGGTCATGGGCCATGGCCGCTGCGGCGGTATCCAGGCAGCGCTTGATCCCATGGACGAGCCACTGTCGCCGGGTGACTTCATCGGCAAGTGGATGGGCCTGCTGCGCCCGACCGCCGAACAGATACCAAGCCTTGATGTGCTGACCCAGTCCGAGCGTCAGACAGCCCTGGAACGGGTGTCGATCCGCAATTCCATCGCCAACCTGCGCACGTTTCCTTGCGTGAAGATCCTTGAGGAAAAGGGCCGCATGCGTGTCCACGGCGCCTGGTTCGACATCTCCACCGGCGAGCTGTGGGTCATGGATGCCAAGACCGGCGACTTCATCCGGCCCACTCTCTGAGCCGGATGGTTTACCTCGGGCGCCGGATGCCGGGTTGACCGGACGGGCCTATTGCCCGTCGATCTTGGCGCCCATATAGGCAATCGCCTGCTGGTAGACGGTGGCGGCATTCCAGCCTTCGATGGCGGTAAAGTTCGGCTGACCCTGCTGATAACCTGCACCGCGCTGCCAGCCATGCCCGACGAGGAAATTGGCCGTCGAGGCGAGCGCATCGGCGCGCGAGCGGACCATATCGATATGACCGTCGCCATCGCCATCGGCACCGTAACGCAGCACGTTCAGCGGCAGGAACTGCGTCTGGCCGATTTCGCCATGGGCAGCACCCTTGGCTGTCGGGCTGAGATCGCCGCGCGCCACAAGCTGCAGGGCGGCATAAAGCTGTTCGGTAAAATAGGCCGAGCGGCGGCAGTCATAGGCAAGCGTTGCTACGGCCGACAGCGTATGCTGGTCGCCCATGAAACTGCCAAAACCGGTTTCCATGCCCCAGATCGCCAGGATCGGTCCGGCCGGCACGCCGTAGCGGCGTTCGATATTGGCAAAGAGGGAAGCATTGGAAGCCTTCATCGTCTTGCCGCGTGCGATGATGGTGGTGGCACCACGCTTCTGCAGGAATTCGTCGAAGGAGAGCTTGAAGCTTTTCTGGCCGCGGTCGGCACGGATCGTCGGGCGATTGTAGCTGACGCCGGAAAAGGCCTGCTGCACAACGGAGGCCGGAATGCCCTGGGCCGGTGCCTGCTGCTTGAATGCCTGCACCCAGGCATCGAAGCCTGACGCATCATTGCCGCAGCTGGCAGCCTGCGCGGCAGAGACCGTCAGCATCATCGCAGCGCCGACAGCGCCACCCAGAACAGTTTTCAACATTCGTCAGATCCCATGCTTGTCTTGGAAACGCTGCTCATCTTGCGCGTCTCCCGTTGCTCGTCTGGGTTATGGGTGCGCTCGTGGCTCTCGACAACCTTTCCGTCCATGAAAAGATCGTGATCCGCCCGAACGAAAAAGCCCCGCCCTGAAGGCGAGGCTTTATCATGTCATGCTTACCAAAAGGTAATTTTTCGTTCAGGCAGCCTGCTTGCGCGGCTTGATCAGGCCACGATTGACGAGAAGCTCGGCAATCTGAATGGCATTCAGGGCAGCGCCCTTGCGCAGGTTGTCGGAGACGACCCAGATGTTGAGACCATTTTCAACGGTTGCATCCTCGCGGATACGGGAAATGAAGGTCGCGTCTTCGCCGGCGCATTCCAGCGGCGTGATGTAACCGCCGTTTTCATGCTTGTCGATGACGAGGCAGCCGGGCGCCTCCCGCAGGATGTCACGGGCCTGGTCGGCGGTGATCTCGTTTTCGAACTCGATGTTGACCGATTCCGAATGGCCGATGAAGACGGGAACGCGCACGGCCGTGCAGGTGACCTTGATCTTCGGATCGAGCATCTTCTTGGTTTCGGCCAGCACCTTCCACTCTTCCTTCGTGTAGCCGTCTTCCATGAAGCTATCGATATGCGGAATGACGTTGAAGGCGATGCGCTTGGTGAACTTCTTGGATTCGACCGGATCGGCGACGAAGACGGCGCGCGTCTGGGTGAACAGTTCGTCCATGCCTTCCTTGCCCGCGCCGGAAACCGACTGGTAGGTGGAGACAACGACGCGCTTGATCTTGGCAAAATCATGCAGCGGCTTCAGCGCCACGACCAGCTGGGCCGTCGAGCAATTCGGGTTGGCGATGATGTTGCGACGGGTAAAGCCGTCGATCGCATCCGGATTGACTTCCGGAACGATGAGCGGAACATCCTGATCATAACGCCAGGCCGACGAGTTATCGATGACGACGCAACCCTGCGCGCCGATCTTCGGAGACCACTTCTGCGAGATCGTGCCACCGGCCGACATCAGGCAGATATCGGTATCGGAAAAATCATAATGCTCAAGGTTGGACACCTTCAGCACCTTGTCGCCGAACGACACTTCGGTGCCCTGCGACCGTGCGGAGGCAAGCGCCACCACTTCATCGACGGGGAAGCCGCGCTCGGAGAGAATGTTCAGCATTTCCCGGCCGACATTGCCGGTTGCGCCGACCACTGCAATCTTGAAACCCATTTTCCTGCTCTCTTTCTCTTCTCTCCTCGGGCTTTGAGGGGGAAACACGATAAAAACCGTGCTTCCTTGTCCCCGGCCGAACCGGGGAGAGAGCGGTAGGCCAGAGACGTCAGACGGTTTTCGTCGTCGTTTTGGCCTTGGTTTTGGAGGATACGCATGCGAAAAGCGGCGCTCCGGCCACATGTGCCGGACCAAATGAAGCTGCGATGTGACTGTCGCTGCGATACATTCTTGCTTCCCTTCGGATGAACTCCTTAGAAGATTTCGCAGGCGAGTCAAGCGTTGCTGAGGCGCAACCTTTTCTTCCCGACGCCGTTGCGGGCCAGATGATGGCCCATGAGAGCATGCCGCATGAAAAGGACGCGCAATTTGCGAGTGATCGACCGCCGGAACCTGCAACCGGGAGCGACCGCCGATGCTGAGTGAGCTTGTCAGCCTCCCGCGCGCTGGCATCCTTGCGGCCTGCGCTCTCACAAGCGCGCTCTGCGTTTTCGTGATCATCGCAAAGGCCCGCGATCTCGGCCTCGTGCAGGCGCCGGTGGCGCGCTCCTCGCATGTGCGGCCAACGCCAACCGGCGGCGGCATCGGCATCGTTGTCGGCACGCTGCTTTGCGGCCTGCTGATGCCCGGCGGCAACGGGCAGACGCTGTCACTGCTGCTGCTCGGCGCCATCATGGCCGCCATCGGCCTTTTTGATGACTGGCGACCACTGGCTGCGCGCGTGCGCCTGCCGTTACAGGCAATAATCGTTTTTCTTGCGATCTGGATCACCGACGGCACGGTGGCAATCGCCGGCAATGCCGGAGCGGTTTTCCAGCTCGCAGCCGGTCTTCTTCTTCTGCTCGGCGGGCTCTGGTGGGTCAACCTGTTCAACTTCATGGACGGCATAGACGGAATTGCCGGCCAGCAGGCGGTCATGATGATGATCTCTGCCATGGCAATCGCCGCTATCGGCACACCAGAGGCGATCGACAGCGAGGCGTGGTGGCTGATGGCGGCCACGGCGATCTCGACAGCGGCCTTTCTACTCTTCAACTTTCCGCCGGCGCGCATCTTCATGGGCGATGCCGGCAGCACGTTTCTCGGCTTCATCATCGTGGCCATGGCCATGACGAGCCTTCACACCGGGTGGCTGACCCTGCCGCAATGGCTGATCCTTTCGGCACTGTTTGCAAGCGACGCCACCGTGACGCTGATCATCCGGTATCTGAGGGGTGAAAACATTGCCGAGGCACACCGCTCCCATGCCTACCAGCGCCTGGCGAGGCGGTTCGGCGGCGCGCGGCCCGTCACCCTGTCGGCCTTCGGCCTCAATCTTTTCGTCATCCTGCCGCTGGCGCTCCTCGCCAATGACACCGGCTTTGGCTGGTTTATCGTGTTTCTGGTCTATCTGGCCACGGCCGGACTTGCGCTTCTCGCCGGTGCAGGCCTTCCCGATCACGAAACGGCAAGCACATCCACCTATCGAAAGCTGTTGAAACGATGAGCAGAAGGACGACAAGCGCGTGTATCTGATCACTGGCGCCACAGGTTTTGTCGGGCAAGCCCTCTGCCGGATGCTGGAAGAGCGCGGCCTGCCGTTTCGTCCGGCAAGTCGTCTCCCCCGCCCGGGCCATTACACGATCGGTACCATCACCGGGCAGACCGACTGGGGGCAAGCGCTTGCCGGCGTCGATACCATCATTCACCTTGCCGCACGCGTTCATGTGATGCAGGAAACGGCAAGCGACCCGCTTGCCGATTTCAGGGCGATGAATGTCGATGCCACGCTCAATCTTGCCCGCCAGGCCGCCGATGCCGGCGTGCGCCGGTTCATTTTCGCAAGCTCCATCAAGGTGAACGGCGAAAGCACACCGGAGGGCAAAAGCTTCAGTGCCGACGATCCACCGGATCCGCAGGATGCCTATGGTCTCTCCAAGGCCGAAGCCGAGCGGGCGCTTCTCGCCTTTGGCAAGGAGAGCGGCCTGGAGATCGTGATCGTGCGCCCGCCGCTGGTTTATGGTCCAGGTGTCGGTGCCAATTTCGCGCTGTTGATGCGCCTTGCCGGCAGCGGCCTGCCCTCCCCCTTTAGCGCCTGCGACAACCGCCGCTCGCTGGTCTATGTCGGCAATCTCTGCGACCTTCTCCTCATCGCCGCACATCATCCGCAAGCAGCCGGACAGGTTTTTTTGGCAGGCGATGGCGAGGATCTTTCCACGCATCAGTTGTTCAGGCGGCTGGCGCAACTGCAGGGACGTCATGCCGCAAGCCTGCCGATCCCTCCCAGCCTGCTGAAAACACTGGCAAAGTTGACCGGAAAGACTTCAATCAGCGACCGCTTGCTTAAGAATCTGCAGGTGGATATAGGGAAGGCCGGTTCACTGCTCGATTGGGTCCCCCCCTATCCGGTGGCCTACGGTCTGCAGCAAACGGTGGCCCGGGAAAAATCACCCGGATCGTCACCCAATCAGGGCAAGGCGGCCCCATGATCGGCGCGAAAGGCTTCAAGATGCGAGCAGTTGCATGGCTTTAACTGACGTGCTGCGACGCATGATTGAGGAAATGCCGCGCTTCTGGAAACGCGTGCTGCTGATCGGCTTCGACGTCGTGGCACTGATCGTCGCGCTCTGGGCCAGTTATGCGCTGCGCTATGCCGTGTGGTGGCCTGACGTTTCGCCGGAGCGCATTCTCCTCGCCTTTCTTGCACCGGCGATTGCCATCCCGATCTTCATCCGCATGGGGCTTTACAGGGCTGTCATCCGTTATCTCCCCGATACGGCCATCTGGACGATCCTGAAGGCGATGGGCATTGCGACGATGATCTGGGTCATCCTCGTCTTCCTGATGGAGATGTCCGGCCGCGGCATTGTTCCCCGTTCCATTCCCTTCTTCTATTTTGCCATCGGGACGGCCCTCGTCGGGGGCTCGCGGTTCACCACCAAGATCATCCTCAGCCACGGCACCGGCCTGCGCCGCGATGAGCAGCCGGTGTTCATCTACGGCGCCAGCGCCTCCTCCGTGCAACTGGCGCAGGCGCTGCGGGGCAGCGGAAACCGCTTCATCGTTGGCCTGCTGGACGAGGATCCTGACCACCATGGCCGCGATGTCGGGGGGTATCGCGTCTTCAATCCGGCAAACCTGCCGCGGCTGATCGAACAATACGGCGTGCAGGAAATCATCCTGTCGCTCTCCACAATCTCCGCCGACCGGCGCCGCAGCGTGATCGGCAGCATCAGCGGGCTTGGCGTAAAGATCCGCACCGTTCCGGATATTTCAGACCTGGTGGATGGCCGGTATCTTGCAAACCAGATCCGCGAGATCGAGATCGACGAATTGCTCGGCCGCTCCTTCGTGCCGCCGGATCCGCAACTGATCGACAGTATCGTGGAGGGCCGAGTGATCATGGTCACCGGTGCCGGCGGCTCCATCGGCTCGGAACTCTGCCGGATGATCGTGCAGTGGAAGCCGAAATGCCTCGTGCTGTTTGAGGCGAACGAATTTGCGCTCTACAAGATCGAGCGGGAACTGGCAGGCCTTACCCGCTGCCAGATTGTGCCCTTCCTCGGTTCGATCACCCATCAGGCGCGGGTGAAGCAGGCAATCGACACCCATAAGGTGGACGTGCTTTATCATGCGGCTGCGCACAAGCATGTGCCGATGCTCGAGGTCAACGCGCTGGAGGGTATCGAGAACAATGTTTTTGGCACGCTGACGGTCGCAAAGACCGCCTTCGAGGCCGGTGTCGGCAATTTCGTGCTGATCTCGTCGGACAAGGCGGTGCGTCCGACCAATGTGATGGGTGCCACCAAGCGCTGGGCGGAACTGATCATCCGGCAGATGGCACTGGAGGCTGAACGCAGTGGCAGCGGCCAGCATTTCTGCGCGGTGCGCTTCGGAAATGTGCTTGGCTCCAACGGCTCAGTCGTGCCGCTGTTCAAGCAGCAGATCGCCGATGGCGGCCCGGTGACCGTCACGAACCCGGCGATGACGCGTTATTTCATGTCGACCCAGGAGGCGGCCGAACTGATCGTGCAGGCCAGCGCGCTTTCCGTCGGGGGCGATATCTTCCTCCTGGAGATGGGTGAGCCGGTCCGCATCGGTGATCTCGCAGAAAACATGATCCGGCTGGCCGGTTTTACCGTGCGCAATGCGGAAAACCCCGATGGCGGCATCGAGATCCGCGTGACAGGCAATCGCCCGGGTGAAAAACTGTTCGAGGAACTGTTCTACGACATGGCGAACGCCATGAAGACGCAGCACCCGAAGATCCTGCGCGCCGACACCAAGATCGGCTCCCATGACGATGTGCTGAAGGCCCTGCAGGCCCTGAAAGCCGCCGTCGATATTGAGGACGAGGCGGCGGCCCGCACAGTGCTGTTCCGCTTCATCGGGCTTGACTGTCCGGGCACACAAAACACCGACGCCTGAAGTCTATCGGGCGAGCACCGGTTCCAGCCTCAGGGCGGCGGATGGCTGTGGCGAATGTGCGCGCGTTCGCCCGAGGCGCAATTGCCGCAGGCGGCTCCAGTCGGGGCGCTCCAGCGGAACGGGGCGGCAAAGCTGCGGCAAGGCACCATTCTGCGCCCGGAACAGAAGTCCGTAACGCGCAAACATCCCGGCGGTAAAGATCGAGAACCACGCTCCGAACACCAGGCCGGCCATGACGTCACTTGGATAATGCACGCCGATGATGACGCGGGAAAAGCCGAGCCAGAGGCCAAGCACCAGGCAATGGACGCGGTAGGCCGGAGCCATCAGGGCAATCGCCATCATCAGGGCGCCGATGGTCGTCGCGTGGCCGGACGGAAAACTTTCGAAATGATAACTGCCATGAAAAGGTGAAAAGCCGAAGGCGCCCCAGTCCGCCTGCGAAGGGGGCCGCACACGGCCGATCAGCCGCTTGGCAAGGTTCGCCGCAAGGCCTGAAAGCGCAACCGTCAGAAAGATATAGGCCGCGAGATGGCAGAGGAAAAATGCCTGCAGGCGGTTCCTTGCCGCGCGAGCAAGCCGCCCCCGGGAAAGCGCTTCGAAGAACAGCATGGCGCAAGCCATCAGGATCCAGCCGGATTTGCCGAAATCCGTGACGAAGCTGCCGATCGGCTTCAGGATGGAGGGCGTGCGCGCCACATAGGCCGAGACCGGCTCATCCAGCAGGAAGACCGACAGAAGAACGAGATTGAGCGCGACGAAAAGACAGGAAAAGTGACAGTCCGTGCGATAACTTCCGCAGTAACGGTTATGACGCCGCCTCAGCTTTTCAATCATCCCATATGCTCCCCAAAGCCTATACAGATCCTAACCGGGATTTATGACAGGGATTTTGGCAAGGACCGCCGTTGGCACGATAAAGACAGGCCCGTTGATCTTGCGGGCGCCGGTTAAAGTGGCCCAGACTTCGAGGGCCGGGCCGCCGAATTTTCGCGGCAAGAGCGATTGGAAGCTCGAGGGGTAAAAAAATGCCCCGCACTGGGCGGGGCATTGCAGGTTTCAGTTAGGCGCAGCCCCGTTGGCCCGCATCAGGCAGACAGGGCCTTGAATTCGGCAAGGATCGCATCGCCCATTTCCGACGTGCCGACCTGCGTGCAGCCTTCCGCCATGATGTCGCCGGTGCGGATGCCCTTGTCGAGCACGTTGGCAATCGCCTTTTCCAGCCGGTCGGCTTCTTCGACCTTGTTGAAGGAGTAACGCAGGCACATGGCAAACGATGCGATCATGGCGATCGGGTTGGCAATGCCCTTGCCGGCAATGTCAGGGGCCGAACCGTGGACGGGCTCGTAAAGCGCCTTGCGCTTGCCGGTCTTTCCATCCGGTGCGCCAAGCGAAGCCGAGGGCAACATGCCGAGCGAGCCGGTCAGCATGGCCGCGACGTCCGACAGCATGTCGCCGAAGAGGTTATCGGTAACGATCACGTCAAACTGTTTTGGCGCGCGCACCAGCTGCATGCCGCCGGCATCGGCCAGCATGTGATCCAGCACCACGTCGGAGAATTTTGCCTTGTGCGTTTCGGTCACCACCTGGTTCCACAAAACGCCCGACTTCATCACATTGCGCTTTTCCATGGAGCAGACGCGGTTCTTGCGGGTGCGCGCCAGTTCGAAGGCAACACCGGAAATGCGCTCGATCTCGTAGGTATCGTAGACCTGCGTGTCGATGGCGCGCTTCTGGCCGTTGCCGAGATCGGTGATCGTCTTCGGCTCGCCGAAATAGACGCCGCCGGTCAGCTCGCGCACGATGAGGATATCGAGCCCTTCGACCAGTTCCGGCTTCAGCGAGGAGGCATTGGCAAGCGCCGGATAGCAGATGGCCGGGCGCAGGTTGGCAAACAGTTCAAGATCCTTGCGCAGACGCAAAAGGCCGGCTTCCGGACGAACATCATACGGAACCGCATCCCATTTCGGGCCGCCGACGGCGCCGAACAGGACCGCATCGGCATTCATCGCCTTTGCCATGTCGTCTTCGGAGATCGCAGCACCGTGGGCATCGTATGCTGAGCCGCCGACCAGGCCCTGCTCGGTGACGAAGCCGGCGCCAAGCGCTTCGTTCATGTGGTCGATGATCTTCACGACCTCGGCCATGGCCTCGGGGCCGATACCGTCACCGGGAAGCAGGAAAAGCGAATGAGACATGATGATGCGTGTCCTTGAGAAATTGGCAGGCATGATGCGCCACGGGTGGCGCCTCCCCAGCTTCGCCCGCGCCTGCCGCAGGACGAAGCCGCAGACTATTTTTTATTCCGAACCTGCGCCGCGCCGCGCAGTGACCTCGATCTCGATCTTCATTTCCGGGCGCACCAGACCGCAGACCACCATGGTGGCCGCCGGGCGGATGGTACCGAAGACATCACCCAGCACGGGGACTATGGTATCGTAATGGGCGAGGTCGCTGAGGTAATAGCGCACGCGCAGCACGTCCTGCAACGCGCTGCCTGCCTCCTCAAGCGCCTTGGCAATCGTGTGGAGGGCGTTGCGCGTCTGTTCGCCGACATCGTCAGGCATGACCATCCGGCTATAATCATAGCCGGTGGTGCCGGAGACATAGATCATGTCGCCATCCACGACGGCGCGCGAATAACCGATCGTCGCTTCAAAGGGAGAGTCCGACGATATGCGTGTCACCACCGGAGCCTCCTCCTCACATGTCAGAGCCAGGGACGCTCGGCCTGCATCTTGTTTTCGAACGAGGCGATGGCGCCATCGCTCTTCATCGTGGTGGCGATGTCGTCGAGGCCTTCCAGCATGATGTGCTTGCGGGCGGGATCGATATCGAAGGTGATCGTGCCGCCATCGGGACCAGAAATCTGCTGGGCTTCCAGATCCACCGTCAGCACGGCATTGGAACCGCGCGAGGCATCATCCATCAGCTTGTCGAGATCGTCCTGCGAAACGACGATCGGCAGGATGCCGTTCTTGAAACAGTTGTTGTAGAAAATGTCGGCAAAGGACGTGGAAATGACGCAGCGGATGCCGAAATCCAGAAGCGCCCAAGGTGCGTGCTCGCGCGAGGAGCCGCAGCCGAAATTGTCGCCGGCGACAAGGATCTTGGCGTTCTGATAGGCGGGCTTGTTGAGCACGAAATCAAGGTTCGGCGAACCGTCTTCTAGGTAACGCGCTTCGGCAAACAGGCCGGTTCCGAGGCCGGTGCGCTTGATCGTCTTCAGGTAATCCTTCGGAATGATCATGTCCGTGTCGATGTTGACGACAGGAAGCGGCGCAGCAACGCCGGTGAGCTTGGTAAATTTATCCATGATCTGCCTCCGCGAGACTTGTTCTGCGGATGCTGCCATAGACCAATTTCAGGGAGATTTGAAGTCCGGTTTGCCATCAAACGGTACGCCGAACCTCTGGATCGACGTACCCGTCATCACATTGTGATCTGAACCGCTTAAAGACAGAGCCGCTGACAGGAGATCGCCTTTAAAGATCGATGATCGTGCCGCGACCGTCGTTCCAGACGCGCATGTCTTTTGCCTGCGCCGAATTTTTGGCGCCGGATGCCTTGGCGCGCACCGGAACGGGTTTATGGCGAAGAGTGAGCGCTCTCACGGCCGTAAACACAGTCAGCATGGCGGCAAAGGCCAGCGTGATGGATGCCGTGAGCACGACAACAGCGGTGATGGCGGCAATGCCGGCAAGGCCAAGGAAGAGTGCGCGGATATTCTGCATGGTTTTGAACCTTTCTTCTTGTGGAAATGTGGGCTTTTCTCTCGACACTTGCAAGGGCTTTTGCCCTACTGCGCTCTTGCGCCTCATCACAAAGCTTGTCACAAAGTCGCGATGTCCCATTCGCTTGCTCCGGCTCTTCGCCCGCAACGCTCGCTTTTGAGCGTGCCCGCCATCAACCAGCGCGCGCTGGACAAGATTTCCTCGCTTGCCTGCGACGGCGTGATCTTCGATCTTGAGGATTCGGTCGCACCGGAAAAGAAGGACGAGGCCCGCGCCAATCTCTCGGCCTATTTCGCAAAGCCACCGGCTGGCAACCGTCTCTCGATCATCCGCATCAACCCGCTTTCTTCGACATCAGGCGCGGACGATCTGGCACTCGTTGTCTCCACCCGCCCCGATGCCGTGCTTTTGCCGAAAGTGGAAAGCGTCGCTGACGTTCAAGCCGTGGAACACGCCCTCAACGAGGCCGGCGTGCCCGAAACCACAAAAATCTGGGCGATGATCGAGACGGCCAAAGGCGTACTCCATGCGGGCGCAATTGCTGGTTCACGTGAAACATCGGTGCCGCGGCTGGAGGGTTTGGTTGCTGGCCTGAATGATCTGCGTAAGGAAACCCGTGTGCCGGCACGGCAAGGCCGCAGCTTCCTCATTCCCTGGCTGATGCAGGTGGTGCTTTCCGCCCGCGCCCATGGGCTCTGCGTCATCGACAGCGTGTTTAACGATTTTCGCGACACGGACACTTTCGAGAGCGAATGCCGCCAGGGCCGCGACATGGGCTTTGATGGCAAGATGCTGATCCACCCGGCCCAGATCGGCCCGGCCAACCACCATTTCGGCCCGGATCCCGAGGCGGTCGCAGAGGCCGAAGCGATCATCGCCGCCTTTTCGACACCGGAGGCGCAGACCCTCAATGTCATCAACCTCAACGGCCGCATGATCGAACGGCTGCATCTTGTCGAAGCCGAACGGCTCGTGCAACTGGCCCGACTGATCGAAAAAACCAACCTTATCGACTAAAGAAAGACTGACCCATGAAAGTTTACCGCTTCCTCACCGGCCCCGACGATTCCTCTTTCTGCCACCGGGTGACGGATGCCCTCAACAAGGGCTGGGACCTGCACGGCTCCCCCAGCCACACGTTCAACGTGGCGGAAAACAAGCTCTATTGCGGGCAGGCGGTGGTGAAAACCGTCGAAGGCAAGGACTATCATCCCGACATGAAGCTCGGCGAGCAATAAGCCTCGACAGGCCTGCCGGACACCATTCCCCGCATGGGCAGGGCTGCGCCTTGAACGATGACGATGCCTTACAACCGCCGGGAAATCCGTGTGGTTGGGGGCATCGCTTCGCACCCCAACACACGGATGAGACAATGGCAGAACCGAGAGCGGCTGAACGCGTAGAATATATCGTTGAGGGCGGGCATCGCCTTTCCGGTGCCATCGAGCCCTCCGGAAACAAGAACGCGGCGCTGCCGATCATTGCCGCCGCCCTGCTGACCGACCAACCCGTCGTGCTCACCAACGTGCCGCGCATCCGCGACGTGGAGGCGCTGGTGCAGCTGCTTTCGTCTCTCGGTGCCGAAACTGCGTGGACGGACCATAATACTCTGCGCATTCATGCGCGCGACGTTCGCCCGGCAACGCTGGACCCGGATCTCTGCTCACGCATTCGTGCCTCCATTCTGCTGGCTGGGCCGGTTCTTGCCCGCTGCGGAGAAATCACCCTGCCGCCGCCCGGCGGCGACGTGATCGGCCGGCGCCGCCTCGACAGCCATTTTCTGGCCTTGCGACAGCTCGGTGCGCAGATCTCGCTCGAAGGCGACTACGTGTTTCGCGCGCAAAAACTCGTCGGAGCGGATGTGTTTCTCGATGAACCCTCGGTGACTGCGACGGAAAACGCGCTGTGTGCCGCCGTTTCGGCCTCTGGCACCACGATTCTGCGCAATTGTGCTTCCGAGCCGCATGTTCAGGATCTCGCCCATTTCCTCGTTGCCATGGGTGCCAGCATCGAGGGCATCGGCACCAATTGCATGACGATCCACGGCGGCGCGCCGCTTTCAGGGGCAAGCCACCGGATCGGGCCTGACCATATCGAAGTGGGTTCGCTGATCGGACTTGCGGCGGTGACCGATTCCGATCTCAGGATCACCAATGCCGGTGTGCAGCACCTGCGCTCCACCCTGATGGGCTTTGAGCGGCTGGGCATCCATTGCCGCATCGAGGGCGACGATCTGATCGTGCCCTCCGGCCAGGCGAAACGGATCGAACCGGATTTCGGCGGCCATGTGCCCAAGATCGAGGATCAGCCCTGGCCGGCGTTTCCGGCCGATACGATGTCGATTGCCATCGTCACCGCCACGCAATGCGAGGGCATGGTGCTGATGTTTGAAAAGATGTTCGAATCCCGGATGTTCTTTGTCGACAAGCTGATCTCGATGGGCGCCCGCATCGTGCTCTGCGATCCGCACCGCGCCGTGGTTTCCGGACCGAGCCCGCTGAAAGCCGCACGGCTGGAAAGCCCCGACATTCGCGCCGGCATGGCCATGCTGATCGCGGCCATGGGCGCCGAGGGCACATCGATCATCAACAATGCCCAGCAGATCGAACGCGGTTATGAACGCATTGACGAGCGGCTGAACGCCTTGGGCGCGCGCATAAGGCGCATTCCCGCGCGCGTCTGAAGAGGAAAGGCGGCTAACCTGTCCGGTCAGCCGCGTCCTCGACGCTTTCCTCGATCCGCTCCATGTCGTCATCGCTGAGGCCGAAATGGTGGCCGATTTCGTGGATCAGCACATGGGTGATGATATCGCCCAGCGTTTCCTCATTTTCCGCCCAATAATCGATGATCGGCCGGCGGTAGAGGCGGATTCGGTTCGGCAATTCGCCGGTTTCCATGCTGAAACGCTCGGAAATGCCGCGCCCTTCAAAAAGCCCCAGAAGATCGAAAGGCGTCTCAAGCGCCATGTCCTCGAAAATCTCGTCGTCGGGAAAGTCCTCGATCTCGATGGTGAGGTTTCCGGTCAGCGCACGGAACTCTTCCGGCAGGTTTCCATAGGCCTCGATTGCCAGCGATTCGAACGTGCTGATGGTGGGGGCGTGGCGATCACGCCAATCATCGGTCTGGTCGACACGGGCCATAACTGCTCCTTTTTCAACGAGCATATAAGGTTTCTGGAAAAATATTTCGAGTGCGGATTCAAGCAAGAGGTGGGGAGGGTGAACGAATCTCATGGGGACCGCTGTTGACTCTTCGGGGCAGCTCTGGAATCCATAAGAACATAACATGAACAATTGAGGCGAAGAGGATCCTGGAGATCCTGGTCTCGACAAGAAGTGGAGCTGACGTCATGGCGCGATCCGCCCTGGCGCAGGAGACTGTTTTTGCCCTGCGCGAAACGATAGCCCGGCTGGAGGGAAAGCCTATCCCAGCCCTTGCCGCTGCACGGGCACAAGCGGTGGGAGAAGGGCAGGAGAGGGCGCAAGACCGGCCGGCCCGGCTTAAAACCGGCATTGCTGCGCTGGACGAGGCACTGGATGGCGGGCTGCCGCTCGATGCGATCACCGAGATCCGCAGCCGCGGTTTTTTCGATGCAGGATCTGCCAGCGGTTTTACCATGGGGCTTTCGGTGCTCATCAAGGCACGGGCACCGAAGGCTGAAAACCTGCCTGTTCTCTGGATTTCAGACCGCATGGCGACCCAGGAGGCGGGAGCGCCTTATCTCATCGGCATGCGCGGTTTCGGCCTTGGAACGGAGCCGTTCTTTCAGGCTCTGCCGAACCGGCTCGACGAGGCGCTGTGGCTTGCGGAAGCAGCCCTTGCAAGCGGCGCCTTTGGCGTGACCATTCTGGAAACCCGCGGCAATCCCAAAACCTTCGGGCTGACGGAAAGCCGGCGCTTAGCGTTGCGGGCAAAGGCGGCGGGGCGGCCGCTTCTGCTTTTGCGCCATGCCGCAGAAGAGGAGGCCTCGAGCGCTGCCTTCCGGTTTCTGACCCAGCCGGCATTTGCCTCACAACGACGCCTTCCCGACGGATCGATGCTTGGCGGCAGCATCGGACCTTCGGTTTTCCGTCTCACATTGGAAAAGAGCCGCAACCCGGCTCCGCTCTGTCTCTCCCTGGAGTGGAATCCCCATGACCGCCAATTCAATTGCGTCCACACGCCAAGACATGCTGTTCCTGAAAGGCAGCCGGCAGCGCATTCTGGCGCTCTATTTCCCAAAACTTTCGACAGACCGGATCTTGCGCCGGCGCCGGGGTCTATCCTGGCGTTTGACAGGCCGGCACGCGGGCGGCCCGACGGATCCTTCGAGCGCGCGTCCTGAGGATGCGCCTCTCGTCTGCGCCGGCCGGCGCGACAATGCCATGCGTCTCACCGCCCTTGACGAACAGGCGCAGGCGATAGGCCTGAAACCCGGCCAGGGGCTTGCGGAGGCGCGGGCCATCTGCCCGCATCTCGTCGTCATCGAGGAAGACGAAGCAGCCGACCGGCGTTTTCTCGAAGCGCTGGCCGACTGGTGCGACCGTTATACGCCGCTGGTGGCGCTGGAGGGCTCGAACGGCCTGTTCCTCGATGTCACCGGTTCCGCCCATCTGTTCGGCGGTGAGGCAGCCCTTCTTGCGGAAATCCTGAACCGGATGACGGCGCTCGGCATGGCGGTGCAAGGGGCGATCTCCTCGGCGCCTGGGCTTTCGTCCGCCGTCGCCCGTTTCGGAGAAAGCCGGGTGATCGAGGACAGCGATATCGAGGCCGTGCTTGCCCCGCTTCCGATCGCAGCGCTGCGCGTGGGCGCCGATGTGGTGCAGGCGCTGGCGAAAGTCGGGCTGAAACAGGTGGGTGACCTTCTGGAAGCACCGCGTGCGCCGCTGGCCCGCCGCTTCGGCGCCCATCTTCTCTTACGGCTCGACCAGGCGACCGGGCTGGACGAGGAGGCGATTTCGCCGCGCCTGCCGGTGGCGAGCCTTTCTGCCGAACGGCGGCTGGCGGAACCGATCCAGTCCGAGGAGGATATTCTGGCCCTTGCCGCGCAGGTGGTAGAGGCCCTGAAACCGAGCCTTGAAGCCCGCGCGGCCGGCGGCCGGATGTTCGAACTGGTGCTGTTTCGCGTTGACGGCAAGGTGTTTCGCTTGAGCGCCGGTGCTTCGCGCCCCTTGCGCGACGGTGCGCGCATTGCCCGGCTGTTTGCCGAGCGGCTGACGGGCGTGCATGACGATCTCGATGCCGGCTTCGGCTTTGAGATCCTGCGGATCAACGTGTTGCGCCACGCACCCTTTGACCATGCGCAGGGCGATTTCGATGGCGACGACCGCAAGCAGCAGTCGCTGGCCGATTTCATCGATCAGGTCTCGGCCCGGCTTGGGCCGGAGTGTCTAAAAACCTACCAGATGCGCGAAAGCCATATTCCCGAGCGGGCGGCGGTCGCCGTCGATGCCATTCAACACGCCCTGGGCAAACCGCAGCGCCTGCCGGAGGCGGCACCGCTCGACCATGGACACCTCCTGCAAAAGGAGCGGCCGTTGCGGCTCTTTCCGCATCCCGAACCGCTGGAAGCCTTTGCCGTGGAAGTGCCGGACGGGCCGCCGATCCGCTTTCGCTGGCGAAGGCTCACCCATCAGGTGCGTCGGGCGGAAGGGCCCGAACGGCTGGCGGCGGAATGGTGGGTGGACGGCGAAAATGCCCCGACGCGCGATTATTTCCGTCTGGAATCCGACAGCGGCCAGCGGTTCTGGGTCTATCGGCAGGGGCTTTACGATCAGGTCGCCAATCCGCGCTGGTTCATGCACGGCATTTTCGCATGAAACCGGCTCCAGCCTTTTGCGAATTGGGGGCACGCACCAATTTTTCCTTTCTGGAGGGTGCCTCACATCCGGAGGAAATGGTGCAGCAGGCCGTTTTCCTCAAACGCCAGGGCCTCCTCTCAGGCCTTGGTATTGCCGACCGCAACACGGTGGCAGGCGTGGTGAAGGCGCATGCGCAACTGCGGGTGCTGAAGACTGAAACGGATCTCAAGGTCCAGCCCGGCGCGCGGCTGGTGTTTTGCGACGACACGCCTGACATTCTTGCCTATCCCAAAAACCGCAAGGGCTGGGGCCATCTCTGCCGGCTGCTGAGTTCCGGCAATCTGCGCGCCGAAAAAGGCGAGTGCCGACTTTTCCTCGACGACCTCCTCACCTGGGGCGATGAGATGATGCTGGCCGTCCTGCCCGGCCGCCAGTTGATTGCCGATAAAGACGCCGGCGACAATTTTCTCGCCCTGCTGGAGCGCCTTCAGGAACGGTTCGGCAAGGCGATCCATCTGGCGCTTTCAGTCCATTATGACGGTCAGGATGCCTTTGCCTTTGCGGGTTTTTCCGCTTGGGCACAGCAGGCGCACGTGCCCCTGATCGCCACCAACCAGCCGCTTTACCACGCCTCAGACCGCCGGCCGCTCGCAGACGTCGTCACCGCCATTCGCGAGCATGTGACGGTGGCGGAGGCCGGCTTTCGTTTTGCCGCCAATGCCGAACGCTACCTGAAGACGGCACCACAGATGGCTTCCATCTTCCGCCGTTATCCGCAAGCGCTCGACAACAGCCTTGCCTTTTTTGACGCGCTCCATTTTTCGCTCGACGAATTGCAGCACAATTATCCGGAAGAGCGGGTGGAGGGCGAAACGCCCTCACAAACACTGGAACGGCTGGCCCATGAAGGAGCCCGCCAGCGATATGGCAGCACGGTGCCGGAAAAAGTCAGCGCGCAGATCCGCGCCGAACTCGACCTGATTTCAGAGAAAAAATACGCGCCGTATTTTCTGACCGTGCGCAACATCATGGAATTTGCCCGCAGTGAGAACATTCTCTGCCAGGGTCGGGGATCGGCGGCCAATTCCACCGTCTGTTATTGTCTCGGCATCACCGATGTCGACCCGATGAAATCGTCGTTGCTGTTTGCCCGGTTCCTCTCCACCGAACGTGACGAACCGCCTGACATCGACGTGGATTTCGAGCATGAGCGGCGCGAAGAAGTGATCCAGCACATTTACCGCACCTATGGGCGCGAGCATGCCGGCCTTGCCGCTGCCGTCACCAGTTATCGCACGCGCTCTTCCGGCCGCGAGGTCGCCAAGGCTTTCGGGCTCTCGGAAGACGTGCAATCGGCGCTGTCGAGCACGATCTGGGGCTGGTCGACCGATGGGCTTTCCGAGCGTGAGGCGAAAAATGCCGGGCTTGATCCGGACGATGCGCTGACGAAGCGCGTGCTCGATTATGCCCGCCAGCTGATGAATTTTCCCCGCCACCTCACCCAGCATGTCGGCGGTTTCGTGATGACCCGCGACCGGCTGGACGAGGTGGTGCCGATCATGCCGACCGCCATGCCCGGCCGCTTCATGATCGAGTGGAACAAGGACGATTTGGATACGCTCGGCATCCTCAAAGTGGATGTGCTGGCGCTTGGCATGCTCACCTGCCTTGCCAAGGCTTTTCGCCTGCTGGAAGACCATTATGGGCAGCGAAAAACGCTGGCGGGAATTTTGAAAGACGAGAAGCCGCAGGTCTACGACATGATCTGCCGCGCCGATACGGTGGGTGTTTTCCAGATCGAAAGCCGGGCGCAGATGAGCATGCTGCCACGCCTTCGACCACGAAAATTCTACGATCTGGTGATCGAGGTGGCGATCGTGCGGCCGGGGCCGATCCAGGGAGACATGGTTCACCCCTATCTCAAGCGCCGCGAGGACGAGAGGGCAGGGCGGAAAATCGAGTATCCGAGCGCCGAGTTACGCCTTGTGCTGGAACGAACGCTCGGCGTGCCGCTGTTTCAGGAACAGGCCATGCAGATTGCCATCACGGCGGCGGAATTTTCGCCAAGCGAAGCCGACAGGCTGCGCCGTGCCATGGCCACTTTCAAGCGCACCGGCACCATTCACACTTTTCGCGACAAGATGGTGAGTAACATGGTGCGCCGCGGCTATGACAAGGATTTTGCCGATCGCTGCTTCAGCCAGATCGAAGGATTTGGCGAATATGGTTTTCCCGAAAGCCATGCGGCCTCCTTTGCGCTCCTCGTTTATGTCTCCTGCTGGTTCAAGGCGCTTTATCCGGACGTTTTTCTGGCCGCGATCCTCAATGCGCAGCCGATGGGCTTTTACGCTCCGGCCCAATTGGTGCGCGATGCGCGCGAGCACGGGGTGCGGGTTCTGCCGGTGGACGTGAATTTTTCCGATTGGGACCAGAGCCTGGAAGACGGCGAGGGGTTTGATCGACACGCCATCGCCGAACAGCACAGGAGCATGGAAAACGTGATCCTCTCCAGAAAACCCGTCCGGCTGGGCTTCCGGCTGATCAAGGGGCTTTCGGAAAAGGAGATCCGGGAAAAGCTGCTAGCGTTTCGGGGCGGGGGTTACCGCTCGATCCGCGATCTCTGGCAGCGCTCAGGCCTTGCCCGCAGCGTGATCGAGCGGCTGGCGGAGGCGGATGCTTTCCGCTCCATAGGGATCGACCGGCGCCGGGCGCTCTGGGAGGTGAAGGCGCTGGATGTGGGCAAGGCCGGCGAGAGCCTGCCGCTGTTCGAGCGCACCGGCCACGACGACCTGCAGCAAGAGCCGGAGATGGTGCTGCCCGACATGCCGCCCGGTGAGCAGGTGATCGAGGATTACCGCAGCCTTATGTTGTCGCTGAAGGCGCATCCGGTCTCCTTTCTGCGCGAGACGTTTGCCGCCCGCCATATTCTGGAAACGGAAAAGCTGCGCACCGCGCCGAAAAACCGGCGCGTGGAGATTGCCGGCCTTGTCTTGATCCGCCAGCGTCCCGGCACGGCCAAGGTCATCTTCATGACGCTGGAGGATGAGACGGGGGTGGCCAATGCCATCATCCGGCCAAAAATCTTTGCCGCCTATCGTGCCGTGGTGATGGCCGCAAGGCTGGTGCGCATCCGTGGCCTGCTGCAGCGGGAAAACGGTGTTATCCATGTGATTGCCGACCATATCGAGGACATGACCCCGATGCTTGGCCTGCTGCAGGCTGAAACGCGGCGTTTTGGGCTGTGCGAGCGTTCCGACGAGGTATTGCGGGCGACGCGCGATCCGCGGGAAGTCCGCACACCTTCCCTCCAGCCTTCGGCCCCAAGAGCGGCCCCCTCAGGCGTCACAGATGAGAATGCCCGCGTGCTGCCGCGAGGCCGAAATTTCCACTGAAGCGCCACCGCGATCGGTCACAAGCGCCCCACGACACGGAAATGTGACACACCCAAACCTCGCCAAATCCGCCCAAATACGGGCTTTTGGCTCTTCGCCATCGAATTTTTCTTGACATCGATCATCCGCTTTATCAAGAAAGAGGATATCGAGTGTCATGTTTGATGGCTAATGAGCATGCTGGTCTGTAGTTGCAATTACATCACCGATCATGAAATCAGGGACGTGATCAACGGCCTCCTGGATGAGGACTGTTGGCAGCTGATCGTGCCCTCGAAGGTTTACCATGCCATGAGCAAGCGCGGCCGTTGCTGCGGCTGCTTCCCGAATGTCGTCGATCTCATTATCCGCACGACCGAAGAATATCATGCCTGCCGCCACTCGACGGAGGCAGAGGTTGTCGATTATATGTCACGCCTGAAGAAGTTCCACGAGGACAACAGGAGAGCGGACATTGAAAGGCGACACAAGAGTCATCGAGCGGCTTAATGAGGCCCTATTTCTCGAACTCGGCGCGGTCAACCAGTACTGGCTTCATTACCGGCTGCTGGAAGACTGGGGTTACACCAAGCTTGCCAAGAAAGAACGGGCCGAATCGATCGAGGAAATGCAGCACGCCGACAAGCTCGTTGCGCGCATCATTTTCCTGGAAGGCCATCCCAACCTGCAGACACTCGCTCCCTTGCGCATCGGCCAGACCGTTTGCGAAGTGCTGGAAGCGGATCTGGCTGGCGAATATGACGCCCGCACGGCCTACAAGGCGTCGCGCGACATCTGTCATGAAGCCGGCGATTACGTCACCATGAAGCTGTTCGAACAGCTGCTGATCGATGAGGAAGGCCATATCGACTTCCTCGAGACCCAGCTGGAACTGCTCGGCAAGCTTGGTGAAGAACGTTACGGCCTGCTGAACGCCGAATCGGCCGACTCTGCCGAATAACCAGTTTCAAGACATGGAAAAGCCGGCTCGCGTTATCCGCAAGCCGGCTTTTTTATTGGCTGACGCCCAAAGAAGATCAGGCTTTTGTGCCGGCAAGATGCGAAAAAGCGGCAACCACCTGCTCATAAGCCGGGCGTTTGAATGAGACAATCAAATCCGGCAGTTCCGCCATCGGCTTCCAGTCCCAGGCGTCGAATTCCTGGTGCTGGCCGCTCGGTGGGTTTTCGATGTTGATCTCGCTTTCATCGCCCTCGAAGCGGAAGGCAAACCAGCGCTGGCGCTGGCCACGATATTTGCCCTTGAGGCCGATACCGATCAGGTGGGCGGGAAGATCATAGTGGATCCACTCCGGCGCCTCCGCCAGCAGCGACACCGTCTTCATGCCGGTTTCCTCGAACAGCTCGCGGTAGGCGGCATCGCGCGGATCCTCGCCCTTGTCGATGCCGCCCTGCGGCATTTGCCAGAGCTGCGGCGATCCATCCGATTCGCTGTTGCCCTCCGACAGCCGGCGTCCGACCCAGACCAGTCCGTCGCGGTTCAGCACCATGACGCCGACACAAGGCCGGTACGGCAGATCGCCTGCGGGTTTCGTGTTCTTGCTCATCCTTGCCTCACTGGTTTGCGGGTTCGGACAAAAGTGCCGACACCCCAACGATTTCAATGCCTCGGTTTTCCGCCTGCTTCACCCATTCGCCAACCGCCCCCACCGTCTCGTCAAACGCCGAGCCAATGCCGATGGCCGATCCCCGCCGCTGCGCGATCCGCTCGAGTGTATCCAGCTTTTCCAGAATTGCCTGCCGGGAAAGGTTTGCGTCCAGCGTCAGATCGGCAAAACCCTGCGGCAGGGAGAGGGTTTTGGCGAGATCGCCGCTTTTCGACTGAGCCGACGTGCCATCGTCGAGAAACAGCAGGCCACGGGCGGACAGATCGGCCATGATCGGCTGGAGCGCCTCACGGTCCGCCAGAAAACGACCGCCAAGAAAGTTCACGACGCCGGTATAATTGGTCATGCGGCCCATGGCCTCATGCAGCCGCTTCAGGTTCTGCATTTCCGAAACATTGGTTGCAAGCGTCAGAGGCCCCGGATCATTCGCCGGGTAATCAAACGGTTCCATCGGTATCTGCAACAGGATTTCGTGACCTTTGCGGCGGGCCTCCTGCATCCAGCGCTGCAGGCTGTTGCCGCTGGCGGCAAAGGCGAAGGTGATGGTGCCCGGAAGCTGGCGGATCGCCTGCTGCGTGCCGGTCTGGCTCAGCCCAAGGCCCGCAATCACGATGGCGATACGGGTGCCGCGCGCGCCGGACCAGGGTCTTGCATAGTGATCCATCGGCCGAAGACCGTCCGGCCCCTTGACCGGCAGCCGGCCAAGCGCCGTCTCCTCCAGCAGGTCGTCATTGGGCATGGCTGCAAGGCGTGGATCCTGGCCGACCTGACGCGCATCGATGAGGAGCGGTCCTGTTCCATCGCGCGGACGGGGGGAAAATGTGGTGACGACAGAGCCGTCATCCAGCTGCGAACGCTTGATATCGGCACCGGCCTGCCCACCACTACGCAACAGCGAAGAGAGCGGCGGCGTAGTCACGGTATCCGGCACTGGCCCCGTCACTGGCACCGGCACGGAGGCGGCGGGCGGCACGGCAAGGGTCAGTGTCGCAGGCGCTTCATCGGGAAGACCGGAAGCGCGCATGAGATAAAAGGAAGCGCCAAGCAGCCCAGCGGCGGCTATGGCGGCCAGAAGCCGCTCAAGCGAAAGGCCCCGCCGCGGCCGGGCCTTTTTCTGTCTGTCTTGTCCAAGCGGAGCGCGAAGATCTGTCCCCAATGCGTCCGTCCGCTGTGCTGGAGGTCAGGCGAGAAAAAGCCCGCTCCGCTGTCAGCGGAGCGGGCTTTCAAATACGTATCAGGGCTTTACAGCGGCAGCGGCCTTGTCCGGCTGCGGCGGGAAGGACGGGTCGGTCTTCACGCCACGCAGCAGGTCGAGCGCGTAGTTGAGCTGGATATCGTCCTTGGCTTCCGGCGGCACATAGGCCGTGGAGCCGGAGCCTTCTTCCGTCTCGCTCTGGCCCTGGATATGGCCCTTCAGGCTCGATTCACCCTCGGCGCGCACCTTGCCCTGCAATTCCGGCGGCAGCGGCTGTTCGACCTTGATATCCGGCTGAATGCCCGTGCCCTGGATCGACTTGCCCGACGGCGTGTAATAGAGCGCCGTTGTGAGGCGAAGCGCGCCGGCATCGCCCATCGGGATGATCGTCTGGACGGAGCCCTTGCCGAAGGACCGCGTGCCGACAACCGTGGCACGCTTCAGATCCTGCAGAGCACCGGCAACGATTTCCGAAGCGGAGGCCGAACCGCCGTTGACGAGCACGATCACCGGCTTGCCATCCGTGAGATCGCCGGGGCCGGCATTGAAACGACGGGTTTCTTCCGGGTTACGGCCACGGGTGGAGACCACTTCGCCGCGCTCCAGGAAGGCATCCGAGACATTGATCGCCTGGTCTAGGAGACCGCCTGGATTGAGGCGCAGGTCGAGCACATAACCCTTCAGCTTGTCGGCGGGCACATCTGCCTTGATCTTCTTGATCGCCTTTTCGAGATCGTCATAGGTCTTTTCGGTGAACGAAATCACGCGCAGATAACCGACATCACCCTCGACGCGCGACTTGACGGCGCGAACGGCAATGATGTCGCGCATGACCGTCAGTTCGATCGGCTTGTCGGCACCCTTGCGCAGGATCGTCAGCTTGATCGGTGTCTTCACCGCACCGCGCATCTTTTCAACCGCGTCTTCCAGCTTCAGGCCGCGCACCGGCGTGCCGTCGATTTCGGAGATGAAGTCGCCGGCCAAAACGCCAGCGCGGGCTGCCGGCGTATCGTCGATCGGCGTGATGACCTTGACCAGTTCGTCTTCCATCGTCACTTCGATGCCGAGACCGCCGAACTCACCCTTGGTCTGGGTGCGCATGTCGGCCGCATCCTTGGAGTTCATGTAGCTGGAATGCGGGTCGAGCGAGGAGAGCATGCCGTTAATGGCATTTTCCACGAGCTTTTCATCGTCGGGCGGCGTCACATATTGCGCGCGCACGCGCTCAAACACGTCACCGAAGATGGACAGCTCACGATAGGTCGACGAGCCCGCAGCCTGGGCAGGCACACCGGCGGAATAGACGACACTCATGGCTGTAGCGCCGAGCAGCGCCCCCACGATGACAAGAGAAGCCCTACGAATCATTGCGTGCCCTTCCAGTTTCCTTTGCGGACCACCACGGCTTCGAATCGACCGGAGTGCCGTCCTTTCGAAATTCAATGTAAAGCGTCGGGCGATCTGTTTCCAGCGCCAACGCCGTTGCGCTCGCCACTCTTTTCGCACCCATGGCGGCCAAGGGTTCGCCGGCAAAGACGAATTTCCCCTGGCGCACATTCACCCGGTCCATCCCCGTCATGACGAGGTGGTAGCCATCGCCCACGTTGAGAATGATCATCTGCCCATAGCTTCGAAACGAACCGGCAAACACCACCAGCCCATCGGCCGGCGCCGTCACCACGGCACCCGCGCTAGCCGCCAGCGTGATGCCCTTGGCCGAGTGGCCTGTGCCATCAGGGTCGCCGTAGCTGCGCAGCAGGTCTCCCTCGACAGGCACCGCCAGTTTTTGCTTGAGGCTTGAAAATGCATATGCGGGCGCAATACGGTTTTTGTCGGGCACACCGCTTTCGGCCAGTTCCTGGGCCTTCTGGCGCTCGGCAGCGGTCAGCTGGTTGCGCCGCTCCTCTTCCTCGCGGCCCCGCTGCATGGCCTCACGCACGGAGGAAATTTCGCCTTCCAGCGAGCCGATCAAGCCTTCAAGGCTGGTGGCGCGGCTGGCAAGCTGTTCGGAACGCTGGCGCTCTGCGGAAAGTTCGGCGGCGCTCTGCCGGCTCTGCTTGTCGTTTTCCGCCAGAAGCAGCGACATGCGCCGATCCTCCTCAAGGCTTGCGGTCATCGCCTGCGAGGCCTTTTCCCGTTCCGCCAGCACATCCTTTTCAAGATCGGCGAGCGATTTGAGGTCAGCCATCAGGCGGTCGGCTTCCGCGCGCATACCCGGCACCACGGCTCCGAGAAGAATGGCGCTGCGCACCGAACCAAGCGCATCCTCCGGCGTAACAAGAAGCGCCGGTGGCGGGTTGCGCCCCATGCGCTGGAGCGCGGCCAGAACTTCTGCCAGCACGCCGCGCCGCTCATGCAGGGAAGCGCGGATACCGTCTTCCTTCACCTTCAGCCCCGCGAGCTTTTCCTCGCTCGCATGAAGATCGGCCTCGAAATGCTTGCGCCGGGCCGCCGATTCAATGAGAGCCTGACGAATATTGGCGCTGCTCTTGTCGAGCGCTGCGATGGCGGCGGAAATTTCCTTCGTCTTATCCGTCGAGAGGCTCAGCGTCTTCGACAGCGTCTCGAACTCGGCGCGCGTTTCATCGCGCTTGGCTTCCAGAAGATCGACGGCGTTCTTGTTCTCGCCACCCGCTTCACCAACCGGCGCGGGAGAGGTTTCGCTGGCTGCGGGCTGCTCCTGCGCACGCGTCACCGGCACCGCAAGCATTGCCAGCAGCAAAATTGCCGCCAGCGGCCGTACAGCCCGCATGCTTCCGTTGCGCGTTCGCATCGTCACCCGTCAATAACCCCTCGGGTCGCCCGCCATCAGGCCCCGCATCAACCATCACCGCAATCCTAAAAGCCTAAGCTGATTTGCCGGCGAGCACCAGAAACAACATCGTGTATCGGCGCAAACGCATCATCCCTGAAATCGCCGCTTAAACGCGGTGATAGGGATGCCCGGACAGGATGGTGACAGAGCGGTAAAGCTGCTCGGCAATCAGGATGCGCACCAGCTGGTGCGGCCATGTCATGGATCCGAGGTTGACGATGGCATCGGCGCGCTCGTAAAGCGCCGGATCAAGCCCGTCGGCACCACCGATGGCCAGCATCAGCTCACGTTTGCCCTGGTCGCGGTAACGGCCGAGCAGATCGGCAAAGGCCGGGCTGTCGAGCGCCTTGCCGCGTTCGTCGAGCAGGATCAGGATGGCGCCGTCCGCAAGGCTTTTTTCGAGAAGCTGCGCCTCTTCGCGCTTGCGGGTATCGGCACTTGAGGCACGGCTTTCGTTGACCTCCACCACGCGGGAAAGTTCAAGGCTGACGGCAGGGCCGGCCTTGGAAAAACGATCAAGATAGCGCGAGGCCAATTCTTTCTCCGGTCCGGTTTTCAACCGTCCCACCGCGAAAAGACCAATACGCATCTATCACCGCCTGAAATCTTGAAAGCCCAAAAGCACGCTGGATGCCATAAGGCATTCCCGGCTGAATGTATTCAGCCGTTCCGGCAGACCTTGCACGGCAGCATCGGCACCGGCCGATCATGCCACCGACATCCTAAACCCGAAATCGCCAGCGATTCGGGATCAGGACGTATCATACTTGTCTTAAGGAGCACCCGCTTCACGCCCTTTCGGGCGCAAGAACAGGCGTCCTAGTGCCGCGTTTCGTCGTCGTCGGGTGCGGCCCACATCCTTTCCAGGTTGTAGAACTCCCGGATTTCCGGACGGAACACGTGGATGATGATGTCACCGGTATCGATCAGCACCCAGTCTCCGGTCTCCAGCCCTTCGACACGAGCGCCACCAAAGCCCTCGTCCTTCAGGTCGGATAAAAGATGCTCTGAGATTGCCGAGACATGCCGGGTCGATCGCCCGGAAACTACAACCATGTAGTCGCCCAGCGCGGACTTTCCCGCAATGTTGATGGTGACAATGTCTTCCGCTTTGGAGTCCTCGAGGCTTGCGAGGACCAGTTCAAGAGCACGGGCAGCGGCATCGACGCCACGTTCCAGTCTCTTCGGGAGGACGCTATGCGCCTTCCCCTTGGCGTGTACTGTTGTCAGGGTTGTTCCTTTCTTCCAAGAACAGAACAGGCACTTGCCCCGAATCCCTTGTGAAGGACCCGGTCAAATGAAGGTGGCACCGAATGGTTAATCTTTCAAGAGACGTGGTGGGGCAACAGTTAAGGGATTGCCGGCCTCTTTCGCCGTATTGCCTCTGTTGCGCAGCACGGTCGAACTCAGCGAGGAGCGCGGACCGTGGATGAAGGTCCAGGCCGGCGCCATTCGATAGGGCAGGGAGCGTGCGGCATTTTCATCGATGCGCGCAAAGGACAGGGCCCGCGCCGCCGGTGACGACAGGAACGACAGCGTTGCGCCCGGCCGATCGATCACGGCGATCGGCACGGTTGCGGCAATGTCGCGCCATTTCTGCCAGCGGTGAAAGGTTTTCAGGCTGTCGGCACCCATGATCCAGACGAAGCGGACCTTGCTGTTTTTCTGAACCACATGCGCCAGCGTGCGGGCCGTATAACTGGTGTTCAACCGTTCTTCGAAGGCCGTGACCTTGATGCGCGGATCACGCGCCAGCTCTTCGCTGAGCGCAATGCGCTCGGCAAGCGGCAGAAGTTCCGCCCGGCTTTTCAGCGGGTTGCCGGGTGTGACCATCCACCAGACCTGATCGAGGCCTAACCGTTTCAGCGCAATTTCCGCCACCAGCAGATGGCCCGGGTGTGGCGGATTAAACGAGCCGCCGAACAGGCCAACGGTCATGCCGGCTTCGGCGCGCGGCAGGACGAGATAACGATCGTGAGCCCGCCCTGCCGTCACGCTGTCAGGGCCGCGTCTGGCCGGTGCCATGCACACGGTATTTGAACGAGGTCAACTGCTCGACGCCGACGGGGCCGCGCGCATGCATTTTTCCCGTGGAAATGCCGATCTCGCCGCCCATGCCGAACTCGCCGCCATCGGCAAACTGCGTCGAGGCATTATGCAAAAGGATGGCCGAATCGATCTCGTTGAAAAAGCGGGACACCACGGTCGGATCCTCGGCAATCACCGCTTCCGTGTGATTGGAAGAGTAGGTGGCGATATGGCCGATGGCGCCATCGATGCCATCCACAAGCGCAACCGAAATGATCGCTTCCAGATATTCCGTGCGCCAGTCCTCTTCGATTGCCGGAACAAGGTCGGGCGCCAGCGCCAGGACATCCGCCGCGGCACGGATCTCGCAACCGGCAGCCGCAAGCGCGGTAAGAATGGGCTTCAGATGCGTAGCCGCTGCCGCCCTGTCGATGAGCAGCGTTTCGGCTGCCCCGCAAATGCCGGTCCGGCGCATTTTCGCATTGACGACGATGCTGACCGCCATGTCGAGGTCGGCAGAGGCATCAACATAGATATGGCAAAGCCCTTCCAGATGGGCAAAGACCGGCACGCGGGCTTCCGCCTGCACCCGCGCCACAAGGCTTTTTCCGCCGCGCGGCACGATGACATCGATGGCGCCGTGAAGGCCAGACAGCATGGCACCAACGGCCGCGCGATCCGCCACCGGCACGATCTGGATGGCATCTTCCGGCAGGCCGGCCTCTGTAAGTCCCTTGGCAAGGCAGCGATGGATCGCCTGCGATGAATGGTGCGAGTCAGACCCGCCGCGCAGGATCACTGCATTGCCGGCCTTCAGGCAGAGCGCACCGGCATCGGCCGTCACGTTCGGGCGGCTCTCGTAAATCACCCCGATGACGCCGAGCGGCGTGCGCACGCGCTCGATCTTCAGCCCGTTCGGACGCTCCCAGGCGGCAATCACATCGCCGACGGGATCGGAAAGCGCTGCGATGGCGCGCAATCCCTCGGCCATCTCCTCGACGCGCTTTTCGGTGAGCGTCAGCCGGTCGATGAAAGACGGCTGCAGGCCCTTGTCAGCGACGGCTGCGAGATCCTTGGCGTTGGCGGCGAGGATTTCGTCGCGTGCGGCAACAATCGCATCGGCTGCCGATGTCAGCGCCCGGTTCTTGGCTGCGGCGGATGCCGTCGCAAGCATGCGGCCGGCAGCCTTTGCCTTGTCACCCATGTCCTGCATCAGGCGGTCGATGTCTGATGTAACAACCTTGTCAAGCATGGGCGGCATCCTCTGAAACCCTGTCCGCAGTCATTCTCGAAACCACCGTCCCCGTCATCACGAGATCATCGCGGTGGACCATGGCGGCGCGACCGGCATAACCGAGGATCGCCTCGATCTCTGCGGACTTGCGACCGGTAATCTGGCGCGCCTCTTCCGCATCATAGCCAGCCAGTCCACGGGCGATCTCGCGCCCTTCCGTGCCGATAATGGCAACCGTATCCCCCCGGCTGAACTGGCCGGACACGGCGCGAACGCCAGCCGGCAGCAGGCTCTTGCCGCGCGCCAGCGCCTGTTCTGCACCGGCATCCACCACAAGATCTCCCGCCGGCTGCAATTGCCCGGCAATCCAGGTCTTGCGGGCCGTGACCGGCGTGCCTGATGGTGCAAACCACGAGGAGCGTGCGCCGCTATCGATTGCCTTCAAGGGATGATCCGTCTTGCCGGACGCGATGATCATGCCGCAGCCGGCACCGGTTGCGATCTTGCCCGCATCGATTTTGGTGCGCATGCCGCCGCGCGACAGTTCTGATGCTGCCCCACCGGCCATCGCCTCGATCTCCGGAGTAATCGCTGCAATGGTGCCCAGATGCCGGGCCTCTGGATCAAGATGCGGCGGCGCCGTATAAAGTCCGTCGATATCCGAGAGCAGCACAAGCAGATCGGCCCCGGTCATGGTGGCAACACGGGCGGCAAGCCTGTCATTGTCGCCGTAGCGGATTTCCGATGTGGCGACCGTGTCGTTCTCGTTGATGATCGGCACGGCACCGAGCTTCAGCAGCTGGCTGATCGTGGCGCGCGCATTGAGATAACGGCGGCGTTCTTCCGTATCGCCGAGCGTCAGCAGGATCTGGCCGGCAACGATCTCGTCGCGCGACAGGCTTTCCGACCAGGCACGCGCCAGCGCGATCTGACCGACGGCGGCTGCCGCCTGGCTTTCCTCCAGCTTCAGCGCACCGGACGGCAGGCCAAGCACGGTGCGTCCTAGCGCAATGGCGCCGGAGGAAACGACGAGAACGTCGATATTCTGCGCCCGCAAGGCTGCGATATCGGCGCAGACGGAAGAAAGCCAGGCGCT
Organism: Neorhizobium sp. PAMB6716; assembly: GCF_058242805.1. Taxonomy (NCBI): domain Bacteria; kingdom Pseudomonadati; phylum Pseudomonadota; class Alphaproteobacteria; order Hyphomicrobiales; family Rhizobiaceae; genus Neorhizobium; species Neorhizobium sp. PAMB6716. The sequence continues at coordinate 3,390,185 of NZ_CM177835.1, read as the reverse complement.
TTTCAGACCCGTCTTGCGATCGACGAGGAGGGCAGAGCCGATCTTGATGACGATCCGGCGATGACCGGCAAGGGGCTTGCGCGACAGGCTCATCTCAATCCTCGTTTTCTACGTCTTCGCCAAGACTGCGGTCAGGAAGCGCCGTCTCGCCCTTGGAGGATACGATGACATCACGCAGAGCCCGCTGCACTTCCAGCATGCCCTTGTTGATGGCGGCCGAAATCAGCATCGGTGGTCGCCCACAGGCCTTTTCCAGCTCCTTGGCTTTCTTCTTCAGTTCCTTTTCGTCGAGCACGTCGATCTGCGACAGCGCAACGATTTCCGGCTTGTCGGTGAGACCGCCGCCATAGGCCTCCAACTCGTACTTCACGGTCTTGTAGGCCTTGCCGACATTTTCTTCCTGGGCAGACACCAGATGCAGCAGCACGCGCGTGCGCTCCACATGGCCGAGGAAACGGTCACCGATGCCGACACCCTCGTGGGCGCCCTCGATCAGGCCCGGGATATCGGCGAGCACGAATTCGCGCCCGTCAATGGTGGCAACGCCCAGATTGGGATGCAGCGTGGTGAAGGGATAATTGGCAATTTTTGGCCGGGCACGGGTGACCGTTGCCAGGAAGGTGGATTTTCCGGCATTCGGCAGACCGACGAGACCGGCATCTGCAATCAGCTTCAGCCGCAGCCAGATTGTCTTTTCCTCGCCTTCGAGGCCGGGATTGGCCCAGTCGGGCGCCTGGTTGGTGGAGGATTTGAAATGCGCATTGCCGAAACCGCCATTGCCGCCGGCCGCCAGACGAAAGGTCTGGCCTTCCTTGGTGAGGTCCGTGATCAGCGTCTCGTTGTCTTCTTCGAAAATCTGCGTTCCCACAGGCACTTTCAGCGTAACGCCGGAGCCATTGGCTCCGGTGCGGTTGCGCCCCATGCCGTGGACGCCGGTCGCGGCCTTGAAATGCTGCTGGAAACGGAAATCGATGAGTGTGTTGAGGCCGTTCACTGCCTCCACCCACACGTCGCCGCCGCGCCCGCCATCGCCGCCATCCGGGCCGCCGAACTCGATGAATTTTTCGCGGCGAAACGACACCGCACCTGCGCCACCGTCGCCTGATCGGATGTAGACTTTTGCCTCGTCGAGAAATTTCATGGGTTCTGCCGTCAGTTCTGGGGTTGATCGAGGCGGTAGCGCACCGTTTGCCGGACTTTTCGTTATCGCCGCTCGTCGTGAAGGTCAAAGATTATCGACATTTTCATGCCCCGCCGACCGCAACAGGCCCGCAGACCCGTCGTTTGGCGGTAGAAGAGGGCAGGCCGGTTTGCATCCGGCCCGCCCCAGCATTACGTCCTACGCCCGCGGATTCTTCAAAGCGCCGGGCTTCAGCCGGGTTTCGATATGCGGTGCCATCCGGTTGCGGGCCATCGAAAACACCTCGTTCGTGCCGACAATGTCAAAGCCGAGCTTCGCTTGGATGCGCAGCGAGGCAGCATTATCGGCAAAGGCACCGGAATACATCGTCACATCCGGCATGCGGCGCGTAAAACGCTCAAGCGCGGCAAAGGCTGCCTCGCTCATCACGCCCTGGCCCCAGTAGAATCGGTTTAGCCAATAGCCGAGGTGCCACAGTCCATGACGCAATTCGATGCCGACGCAGCCGATGTGGACGCCATCGCCCTCCGTCACGGCCAATTGCCAATCCGGAAGCGCGCCGGATTTTTGCCGGTTCAGCCAGTCGCGTGCATCGTCGCGGCTGTAGGGCAGCGGCACACGCGACAGCATCCGCGTCACCTGCCAGTCGTTGAGCGACTGGGAGATGGCATCGGCATCGTCCATGCGATGGGGGCGCAGAACCAGATGATCGGTCTCGATGATCGGGCAGGGCCCAGGTCTTGCCATGACCGGTTGGGTGAGAACGGCAGCACTCATCGCATTTCCCCCCAGCTCTTCAGCGACATCCAGGTCTTGCGATCAAGCCTGAACCATTCGACCGGCACCATGCCGCCGAGCGCCAGCGACCCGACCATGCCGGACCCCTGGAACTGGAAGCCGCACTTCTGGATAACCCGGCGCGAGGCAATGTTGGTGACCCGGCACCGGGCATCGATCTGGTCGATATCGCGGGTGCGAAAGGCCATGTCGATCAGCGCGTGCGCTGCTTCCGTGGCAAAACCCTCATTCCAGAACGGTTCGCCCAGCCAATAGCCGATTTCGAGCGTCAGGGGATCATCAAGATGCGGCTCCAGCGCGCAACAACCGAGAAAGGCGCCGTTGTCTCCTCGCGTAATGGCATAAACGCACTTGCCAATCTCGCCCGCTTTCGTGCGTCGCACGAAATCGGCGGCGTCCGTTGCCGTGTAGGGATGCGGCATACGCGACACCATGGAGGCGATGTTCACATTGTTGGCGAGATGGGCAAGGGCGTTGATGTCTTCTTCGTGGGGTGCGCGCAGGACAAGTCTCTGCGACAACAAGACAGGGCAATCGCTCCGTAACCGTTGCGGTCTCAACCGCTCTTGCGGCAGCCGCTGCTGGCTGCTCCTTAATAATTCGTCCTGCATGGTTCAGTCCTCCTGACGGGGGTTAAAGAAAAAAGGAGAGGTGGGTGGCGCCCCATCTCCCCTTTTTTCAGACTGAACCTTTTGCGGGCATCAGCCGGGTCGATGTGACGCCGGCTGACTTAACGCGCTCCGGCTTGTTATTCCGCGGCTTCCGCTTTCGGCATTACGGACACGTATACGCGGCCGTTAGCCTTCGTACGGTAGTCCACATTACCGGCGGTGAGTGCAAAAATGGTATGGTCCTTGCCGAGGCCAACATTGGCGCCCGGATGCCACTGCGTGCCACGCTGGCGCAGAATGATGTTGCCGGCGATGACGTTTTCGCCGCCGAACTTCTTCACGCCAAGACGCTTGGATTGGGAATCGCGACCGTTGCGCGAGGAGCCGCCAGCTTTTTTATGTGCCATGGGATTTCTCCTTTAAACCTTCGAAAACCTGTTGAAACCGATCAGCCGACGATGTCGGTGATGCGAACGACCGTGTGATGCTGGCGATGGCCACGAATTCGCTTGGAATTCTGACGACGACGCTTCTTGAAGGAGAGAACCTTCTTGCCACGGTTATGTTCGACGACTTCGGCCTTCACGGTAGCGCCAGCCACGAAGGGCGCGCCAAACTTGGCATCAGCGCCAACGCCGATGACCAGGATTTCGTTGAATTCGACCACGTCGCCGGCTGCCACGTCGAGCTTCTCGATGGTGAGAACGTCGTTGGCCGCTACGCGGTACTGCTTACCGCCGGTCTTGATGACTGCGAACATTTTTTATCCTTTCATGTTCGATCCGGCTCTTCCTGCCTTATCAGGGCAAGCGGCCGTCTTTTTATCAGTCCACATTTGAGCAGGATGTCGAAAGAGAACTCTCTCGAACCGGTCTGCCGGTGAAACAGGCTTTGAAAAAGCCTGGCATTCTCTGCCAGTCTGGCCTCCATGAAACGGAGTACCCCATACCGGAACGCGTGGGGGATACTTGAGGCCTGGAAAAGTGTCAAGGAGAAAGACGTGGCAAGGCACGATTTCGCCCTTGCCAGCCTTGCCTTTCATCGCTATGAGACAGCCCGCGCCTTAAAGCGCCGACCAGCAAAGCGGAGAGGTGGCTGAGTGGTCGAAAGCACCGCACTCGAAATGCGGCATACGGGCAACCGTATCGTGGGTTCGAATCCCACCCTCTCCGCCATGATACCTTCGCTAAGTATCTCCGGGCTCGTTCGCCTTTAATGGCCTCTTATAAGATCAGTCACAGGGTGAGCTGCATCGGCACGTGACCCTATGTCCCCGTCTGCGGGCAGTTTCAGTCATCTGATGGTCGGTCGTCTGCCGGTTTTGCACCCGCTATCCGCATAAACCCGGGGACAGACGGCACCTGCCGTGGCATAAGGCGCGCGAAAAACCATTCGGGCCCTTGTCGACATGATCCGCATCGAAAACATTTCCAAGCAGAACAGCCACCGTCTTTTGTTCATCGAGGCCTCCGCCGCGCTGAACAAGGGGGAGAAGATCGGGCTTGTCGGACCGAACGGGGCCGGCAAGACGACACTTTTCCGCATGATTACCGGCGAGGAGCTTCCTGATGAGGGCCAGGTTTCTTTCGAAAAAGGCGTAAGCATCGGCTATTTCAATCAGGATGTCGGGGAGATGTCCGGACGCACTGCCGTGGCCGAGGTGATGGAGGGGGCAGGGCCGGTGAGCACCGTTGCGGCCGAGCTGCGCCTTCTGGAAGCTGCCATGTCCGATCCTGACCGCATGGACGAGATGGACGAGATCATCGAGCGTTACGGCGAAGTGCAGGCGCGTTACGAGGAACTGGACGGATATGCGCTGGAAGGCCGCGCCCGCGAGGTTCTCGACGGCTTGAGCTTCAGCCAGGAGATGATGGACGGCGATGTCGGAAAACTCTCCGGCGGCTGGAAGATGCGCGTGGCGCTCGCCCGCATTCTCCTGATGCGGCCTGACGTGATGCTGCTCGATGAGCCGAGCAACCATCTGGATATCGAAAGCCTGATCTGGCTTGAATCCTTCCTTAAGAATTACGACGGCGCACTGCTGATGACCTCGCACGACCGCGAGTTCATGAACCGCATCGTCACCAAGATCATCGAGATCGATGGCGGATCGCTCACCAGCTATTCCGGCGGCTACGGTTTTTACGAGCAGCAACGCGAGCAGAACGAAAAACAGCAGCAGGCGCAGTTCGAGCGTCAGCAGGCCATGCTTGCCAAGGAAATCAAGTTTATCGAGCGGTTCAAGGCGCGCGCCTCGCATGCCGCCCAGGTGCAGAGCCGCGTCAAGAAACTCGACAAGATCGACCGCGTGGAGCCACCGCGGCGGCGCCAGACCGTCGCCTTCGACTTTTTGCCCGCGCCGCGGTCCGGCGAGGACGTGGTCAATCTGAAGAACGTCCACAAGGCCTATGGCAGCCGGACGATTTATGAAGGGCTGGACTTCATGGTGCGCCGGCGCGAGCGCTGGTGCATCATGGGCATCAACGGCGCCGGCAAATCGACGCTGCTGAAGCTGGTGACCGGCAGCACGGCACCGGATACGGGCAGCGTCACTATCGGCGCCAGCGTCAAGCTCGGTTATTTCGCCCAGCATTCGATGGATCTGCTGGATGGCGAAAGCACCGTTCTGCAATGGCTGGAAGAACAGTTTCCAAAGGCCGGCCAGGCGCCGCTTCGGGCGCTCTCCGGCTGTTTCGGTTTTTCCGGCGATGATGTGGAAAAGCGTTGCCGGGTGTTGTCCGGTGGTGAAAAGGCCCGTCTCGTGATGGCCGCCATGCTGTTTGACCCGCCCAATTTCCTCGTGCTCGACGAGCCGACCAACCATCTGGACCTCGACACCAAGGAAATGCTGATCAAGGCGCTCGCCGCCTATGAAGGCACGATGCTGTTTGTGAGCCATGACCGCCATTTTCTCGGCGCCCTCTCCAACCGCGTGCTGGAACTGACGCCGGATGGCATCCATCAATATGGCGGCGGTTATCTCGAATATGTCGAGCGGACCGGTCAGGAAGCACCGGGCCTGCATGTTTGATGGCTTCTTGCTGCAGCGACCGCCATTGGTGAACAGACAAGGCATGACGGTGCTATAGGTTGTCGTAGGTTAAAATTCCCATTGACGGCGGCACTATAAAAGGAATATTTTCCTTATATGGCTCTTTCCCGTCTCCTCCTGTTACTGACCTCTATGATCGCCCTTGCTGCGACACCCTTCGCCATGGCCGAAACGCTGGTGGAGGGGCCGGTGCTTGCGGATGTTATCCGCGTGGTAGACGGCGATACGCTTCTGGTGACGGCAAGGCCCTGGCCGCAGCAGAGCGTCGAAGTGTTCGTGCGGCTGCGCGGCATTGATACGGCCGAACTGAAGTCGAAATGCGATAGCGGCCGTCAGGCGGCGGAAGAGGCGAAGCGCCTGCTGGAAGGCATGGCGGCGACATCGCCTCAGGTTAAACTGTCGCGCATTGCCGCTGACAAATATTTCGGGCGCATCGTAGCCGATGTGGCGCTCGCCGACGGACGCGATCCGGCACGGGAAATTCTTCAGGCGGGGCTTGCGACACCTTACAGTGGCAAGGGTCGCAAGAACGATATCTGCGTCCGCAGCTGACATATTCCCTTTGATAGAACAGAAACGAAAGCGGCCAGCCGAAAACTCGGCTGGCCGCTTGTCATGGACGATTTTGCAAGCTCAGGCCGGCACGGGTGCCTTGTTCTGCCGGTTCTCGATCAGGTCATCGACAACGGCGGGATCGGCAAGCGTGGACGTATCTCCAAGCGCACCAAAATCGTCCTCGGCAATCTTGCGCAGGATACGGCGCATGATCTTGCCGGAGCGGGTCTTTGGAAGGCCGGGGGCAAACTGGATCTTGTCCGGCGCCGCAATTGGCCCGATTTCCTGGCGCACATGTTTGACCAGATCCTGGCGCAGCGCATCGCTGCCGTCATTGCCCGCCATCAAGGTGACATAACAATAAATGCCCTGTCCCTTGACGGAATGCGGGTATCCGACAACCGCCGCCTCCGACACCAGATGGTGCGAAACAAGCGCCGATTCCACCTCAGCCGTGCCCAGCCGGTGGCCGGAAACGTTCAAGACATCGTCGACGCGGCCGGTGATCCAGTAATAGCCGTCCGCATCGCGACGGCAGCCGTCGCCGGTGAAATATTTCCCCTTGTAGGTGGAAAAATAAGTCTGGATGAAGCGCTCATGATCGCCGTAGACGGTGCGCATCTGCCCCGGCCAGCTGTCGGTGATGCAGAGATTGCCGTCGGCTTCGCCTTCCAGCACATTGCCTTCGTTATCGACCAATTGCGGCTTGATGCCGAAGAAGGGCAGGGTGGCCGAGCCGGGCTTAAGGTCGGTGGCGCCAGGCAGCGGCGTGATCATGTGGCCGCCGGTTTCCGTCTGCCACCAGGTATCGATGACCGGGCAGCGCTTGTTGCCGACGACGTTATAATACCATTCCCAGGCTTCCGGGTTGATCGGTTCGCCGACCGTGCCGAGCAGCCGCAAGCTGGAGCGATCCGAGCGGGTGACATAATCGTCGCCGGCGCCCATCAGCGAGCGCAGCGCGGTGGGCGCTGTGTAGAAGATGTTGACCTTGTGCTTGTCGATCACCTCCCAGAAGCGACCCTGGTCCGGGAAATTGGGCACGCCCTCGAACATCAGGCTCGTGGCGCAATTGGCCAGAGGCCCGTAGACGATGTAGGAATGGCCGGTGACCCAGCCGACATCGGCGGTGCACCAGTAGACGTCGCCATCATGGTAATCGAAGACATATTCATGCGTCATCGCCGCATAAACCAGATAACCGCCGGTGGTGTGCAGCACGCCCTTCGGCTTACCGGTGGAACCGGAGGTATAAAGGATGAATAGCGGATCTTCCGCCTTCATCTTTACCGGTTCGCAATGGCCTTTCACCGTTGCAATTTCCTGATGGTACCAGAGGTCGCGGCCCGGCGCCCAGTTGGTCTTGCCGCCGGTGCGGCGCACCACGACCACCTTGTTGACGGTGACATATTGGCGGGCTGCAATGTGGATCGCCTTGTCGGTGTTTTCCTTCAGCGCCACGGGCTTTCCGCCGCGCACGCCTTCATCGCAGGTGATGACGAAGGTGGACTGGCAATCGACAATGCGGCCGGCAAGCGCTTCCGGTGAAAAACCGCCAAAGACAACGGAATGAACCGCCCCGATGCGGGCACAGGCCAGCATGGCATAGGCCGCTTCCGGGATCATCGGCATGTAGATGGTGACGCGGTCGCCCTTCTTGACGCCGTGTTTCTTCATCACGTTGGCGAGGCGACACACCTGATCGTAAAGCTGGTTATAGGTGATTTTCTTGTCGATATAGGGGTTATCACCTTCCCAGATCAGCGCGGTGCGCTCGCCATGGGTTTTCAGGTGCCGGTCGATGCAATTGTAGGAGACATTGGTCAGGCCGTCCTCGAACCACTTGATCGAAACCTTGCCCTTGAAGGAGGTGTTCTTAACCTTGGTATAGGGCTTGAACCAGTCGATCCGCTTGCCGTGCTTGCCCCAGAACTTGTCCGGGCTCTCCACGCTTTCCTCGTACCATTTCAAGTACTTCTCGCGGTCGATCAGGGCTCGGCCCTTCACATGCTTCTGGACCGGATAAACTTTCTCCGACATGAAATTCCTCCTCATGCTCCGCCGCATCCGGATGACGAACGCGGTTCCCGAATGCGATTCTTATCAGGTGGGGCGGTGACGACAATTAGACAAACGGTGATGCTGCTTGAAGAATTGCAATTTATTCGCAATCCGGTTATAGAGCGCGAGAATTCCCGGAAATTGTGGTGACACCCCACGGCCCGCGACACCGGCGCGGACGATAGAAGGATCATATCCATGGCTCAACAATTGCTCATGCCGAAGGCGACGGCAGTCTGGCTCGTCGACAACACGGCGCTCTCCTTCGATCAGATCGCCCAGTTCTGCAAGCTCCACCCTCTCGAGGTGAAGGCGATTGCCGATGGTGAAGCCGCGCAAGGCATCAAGGGTCTCGATCCGATCGCCACCGGCCAGCTGTCGCGCGATGAAATCGGCCGCGCTGAAAAAGACGTGAACTACCGCCTGAAGCTTTCCGAGCCAAAGGTTCGCGTGCCTGAATCCAAGCGCCGCGGTCCGCGTTATACGCCGGTTTCCAAGCGCCAGGATCGCCCGAACGCCATTCTCTGGCTGGTGCGCAACCATGCCGAACTGAAGGACGCACAGATTTCGCGCCTCGTCGGCACAACAAAATCGACCATCGAACAAATTCGCGACCGCACCCACTGGAACGCCGCCAACCTGACGCCAATGGATCCGGTCACGCTTGGCCTCTGCAGCCAGATCGATCTCGACCTCGAAGTCGAACGCGCCGCCAAGAACCGTCCGCTGCCGACCGCTGCCGAAATGGGCGCGACGCTGCAGGCCGCCAGCGAGACCGAGAACCTCGGCTATCGCTACGAGCGCGAGGAAGAGAAGGAAATCGACGCCGATGCCGTCTTCAAGAAGCTGTCTTCGCTGAAGTCGACGCGCACCGAAGATGAGGACGAAGACCGCTATTGAGGTCTCACCACTCTTCTTGGAAAAAGCCGGCCGCAGTGCCGGCTTTTTTGTGCGCGCATTTTCTGCCTCACGCAGCTGAAGGCGTCGGGGAAGGGGCGGCGTAACCGTGGTTGCGTAAAATGGCCCCGATTTCGTCGAGAATGGCCGGGTCGTCGATGGTTGCCGGCATTTTCCACGGCATGCCGTCGGCGATCTTCTGCATCGTGCCGCGCAGAATTTTTCCCGAACGGGTTTTTGGCAGGCGGTCCACAATCATCACCGTGCGAAAAGCGGCAACCGGGCCGATTTCGCTGCGCACCAGATCCACCACCTCGCGAATGATCAGGGCGGTGTCGCGCGTGACGCGGCTCTTCAGCACGAGAAAACCACAGGGGATCTGCCCCTTCAGCGGATCGGCAACCCCGATGACCGCGCATTCGGCGACATCGGGATGCATGGCGCAAACCTCTTCCATCGCCCCCGTCGACAGCCGGTGGCCGGCACAGTTGATGATATCGTCGGTGCGCGCCATGACGAAGACATAACCGTCCTCGTCGCGCATGCCGGCATCGGCCGTCTTGTAGTAGCCGGGGAATTCATCGAGACAGGTCGCACGAAAGCGCTGGTCGGCATTCCAGAAACTGACGAGGCAGCCAGGGGGAAGCGGAAGCCGGATCACGATATTGCCAAGCGTGCCCGGCGCCACCGGATGGCCGGCATCGTCCACCACCTCGACGGCGTGGCCGGGCATTGGCAGCGTCGGCGAGCCGTATTTGAACGGCAGAAGCCCAAGGCCTGCGGGATTTGCGGCAATCGCCCAGCCGGTTTCCGTCTGCCACCAGTGATCCACCACCGGCACTTTCAGCAGCCGCTCGGCCCATTTCAGTGTCTCCGGGTCGGCGCGCTCGCCGGCGAGAAACAGGCCGCGCAATCCTGAAAGGTCATGCCGGTAGATCAGATCTCCATCCGGATCGTCGCGGCGGATGGCGCGAAAGGCTGTGGGTGCCGTAAACAGCACCTTCACGTCATAGTCTTCGATCACCCGCCAGAAGGCAGCCGAATCCGGCGTGCCCACAGGTTTGCCCTCAAAAACCACCGTGGCATTGCCGGCCAGCAGCGGGCCATAGACGATGTAGGAATGTCCGACCACCCAGCCGATATCGGAGGCGGCCCAGAAGGCTTCTCCGGGGGATACGCCGTAAATATTGGCCATGGTCCAGTGAAGGGCCACCATATGCCCGCCATTGTCGCGCACCACGCCCTTCGGCTGGCCTGTGGTGCCCGACGTGTAGAGAATGTAGAGCGGATCGGTCGCTGCCATGATCGCGCAGGGCACAACCGTCCCCTTGGCCTTTTCCACCTCCACCAAATGGGCGAAATCGGCATCGCCATGTTCATAACGTAGTGCCGCGTGCAACTGGTCGCGCTGGAGAATGAGGCAGCAATCCGGCTTTGTCAGCGCCATGTCCACGGCCTGGTCGAGCAGTGGCTTGTAGGCGATCACGCGGCCGGGTTCGAGCCCGCAACTGGCGCTGATCACCACTTTTGCCTGCGAATCATCCAGCCTCGTTGCCAGTTCGTGCGCGGCAAACCCGCCGAACACGACCGAGTGGATGGCGCCGAGGCGGGCGCAGGCAAGCATGGAAAAGATGGCCTCCGGCACCATCGGCATGTAGATGACGACGCGATCCCCCTTGGCAACACCGAGATTCTGAAGAACGGCCGCCACGGCCTGCACTTCGACCAGCATGTCATCGTAGGAGAAAATGCGCTTCTCGCCGGTCATTGCGCTGTCGAAGATCAGCGCCCGGTCGCTGCCGCGCCCCGCGATAATATGGCGGTCGACGCAATTGTAGCAGGTATTGGTCTCTCCATCGGCAAACCAGCGGCCATACACGCCCTGGTCTGCATCAAACACGCGCTCAGGCGGCGTGAACCAGTGCAGGTCTTTCGCCGCCTTTCCCCAGAAGGCTTCCGGGTCCTGCTGCCATTCCTGATAGACCTCGTGATAGCGGCTGTGCATCTGATCCTCCCATCATCCGCGGCTTCTTCACCTTGAGGCAGTTTAGAAGCAGCTGAAGGGAGCGAAAAGCCCGACGAAAGGGGAAGGCGTCACACGCCATTCGCCGGGCCAGCGGCAAGAGGCTTGCGCTTCGTCAACGATGGCCGAAGATGGCAGAGCCGACCCGCACGCTTGTCGCACCAAAGGCAATCGCCGTCTCGAAATCGCCGGACATGCCCATGGAGAGTTTTTCGACGCCCGCCTCGCGGCCAAGCTTTGCAAGAAGCGCAAAATAGGGGCCCGGATTGTCGTCCGCCGGCGGGATGCACATCAGCCCTTCCACCGACAAACCAAGCTCCTTGCGGCAGAAATCGACGAAGGCCACCGTCTCCTTCAGCGCGATGCCGGCCTTTTGCGGCTCCATGCCAATATTGACCTGGACATAGAGCCTGAGGTTTTTTCCCTGCGCCTGCATCTCGGTGGCAAGCGCGCGTGCGATCTTTTCGCGATCGACGGTTTCGATCACATCAAACAACGCCACGGCATCGGCGGCCTTGTTGGATTGCAGCGGGCCGATGAGGTGCAGTTCGATATCGGGCGTGTCACCCTTCAACTGCGGCCACTTGCCCTGGCTTTCCTGCACGCGGTTTTCGCCGAACACACGCTGGCCGGCGGCAATGACCGGGCGAATGGCATCGGCCTCGAATGTTTTCGACACGGCAACCAGGGTGACCGCGCCTTCTGCCCGGCTTGCATCGCGCTCCGCCGCACCTATCTTAGTGCGGACATCCGCCAGTCTCTGCTCGATGGTCATGGCCTCTCCTTGTCATCGCCGGCATTATCTCTGCCACGGCGTTACCTCTGCGCGGGCGCAATGCCAAGTGTTTGATCGCAGGCAGCGCATCTGGCACCCTCGAAACTTGACGCTCACGGCCTTTCGTGGTGAAGGTCTCGCATCTTATTCATACCCGGAATTTCACTGAAATGGCGACCGAACGTTACAATCCGCGGGATGCCGAACCCCGTTGGCAGACAAAGTGGGCCGAAGAGAAGACCTTCGAGACCGACAACAACGATACCCGCGAAAAGTACTACGTGCTCGAGATGTTCCCCTATCCGTCGGGCCGCATCCACATGGGCCATGTGCGCAATTACGCGATGGGTGATGTGGTTGCGCGCTACAAGCGTGCCCGCGGTTTCAACGTGCTGCATCCGATGGGCTGGGATGCCTTCGGCATGCCGGCGGAAAATGCCGCCATGCAGAACAAGGTTCATCCGAAGGACTGGACCTATCAGAACATCGCCACGATGCGGACGCAGCTGAAGTCGATGGGCCTGTCGCTCGACTGGTCGCGCGAGTTTGCGACCTGTGACGTCGCCTATTACCATCGCCAGCAATATCTCTTCCTCGACATGATGGAAAAGGGCCTGGTCTACCGCAAGCAGTCGAAGGTCAACTGGGATCCGGTCGACCAGACGGTTCTGGCCAACGAGCAGGTGATCGACGGCCGCGGCTGGCGCTCGGGCGCGCTTGTCGAGCAGCGCGAGCTGACGCAGTGGTTCTTCAAGATCACCGAATTTGCCGAGGATCTGTTGGAAGCCCTCGACGGCCTCGACCAGTGGCCGGAAAAAGTGCGGCTGATGCAGAAGAACTGGATCGGTCGCTCGGAAGGGCTGACGATCCGCTGGGAACTGTCATCGGAAAGCCGCGCCAAGGCCGATTGCCGTGAGATCGAGGTCTATACGACGCGGCCGGACACGCTGTTTGGTGCATCCTTCCTTGCCATTTCAGCCGATCATCCGGTCGCAAAAGCCGTTGCCGCCGAAAATGCTGCAGCAGCGGAGTTTGCGGACGAATGCCGCCGGCAGGGAACCTCGCTTGCGGCGCTGGAAACTGCCGAGAAGAAGGGTTTCGACACCGGTCTGAAGGTTTGCCATCCGCTGGATCCTACCTGGGAACTGCCGGTCTATATCGCCAATTTCGTGCTGATGGACTATGGCACGGGCGCCATCTTCGGCTGCCCGTCCGGTGACCAGCGCGACCTGGATTTTGCCCGCAAGTATGATCTGCCGGTCGTGCCGGTGGTGATGCCCAAGGATGGCGATGCGGCCAGTTTCACCGTTGGCGACGAGGCTTATGTCGGCGATGGCGTGATGATCAATTCACGCTTCCTCGATGGCCTGTCGACGGACGAAGCCTTCCAGAAGGTGGCCGACATCCTGTCTGCACAGGAGGTCGGCAATGCACCACAGGCCGCGCGCAAGGTAAACTTCCGCCTGCGTGACTGGGGCGTATCCCGCCAGCGCTACTGGGGTTGCCCGATCCCTGTTATCCATTGCGAGGTCTGTGGCGTGGTGCCGGTGCCGAAGAAGGATCTTCCGGTGCAGCTGCCGGATGATGTGACCTTCGACGTTCCCGGCAATCCGCTGGACCGTCACGCAACGTGGCGCCACGTGGCCTGCCCGCAATGCGGCCATGATGCACGCCGTGAAACCGACACGATGGACACGTTCGTCGATTCGAGCTGGTATTTCGCCCGTTTTACCGCGCCCTGGGAAGATCGCCCGACGGACCCGGCAGTTGCCGATCGCTGGCTGCCGGTCGACCAGTATATCGGTGGTATCGAGCACGCGATCCTGCATCTGCTCTATTCGCGCTTCTTCACCCGCGCCATGCGCGAAACCGGCCATGTGAACCTCAGCGAGCCCTTCAAGGGCCTCTTCACGCAAGGCATGGTGGTGCATGAGACCTATCGCCTTGGCGAAGGGCAGAACGGGCAGTGGGTGGCGCCGGCGGAAATCCGCATCGAGGATATCGAAGGGGCCCGCAAGGCCTATATGCTGACATCCGGCGAGGAAGTGTCGATCGGCTCGATCGAAAAAATGTCGAAGTCGAAAAAGAACGTTGTCGATCCGGATGATATCATCGCCTCCTACGGCGCCGATACCGCCCGTTTCTTCGTTCTGTCGGACTCGCCGCCAGAGCGTGATGTGATCTGGTCGGAATCCGGTGTGGAAGGCGCGCACCGCTTTGTGCAGCGCGTCTGGCGCCTGATATCGGAAGCCGCTTCCACCCTGAGTGCTGCCGAAGCAAAGCCGGCTCATGAAGGCTCTGCGCTTGGCATTTCGCAGATCGCCCACAAGACGCTGAAAGCGGTTGAGGGGGATTACGAAAAGCTTGCCTTCAACAAGGCCGTCGCGCGCATCTATGAGCTGGTGAATTCGCTGGCGCAGCCGCTGACCGCTGTTGCGAACGGTCAAGCCGATGCAGCAACCGTGTCTGCGGTTCGTGATGCCACCCAGATCCTCGTGCAACTGATTGCACCAATGACACCACATCTGGCCGAAGAATGCTGGGCCACGCTTGGCAATCAGGGTCTGATTGCCGAAGCCGGCTGGCCTGTGTTTGATACAGCACTGGTGGCAGACAATGACGTGCTTCTGCCGGTGCAGATCAACGGCAAGAAGCGGGCGGAATTGACAATTGCCCGCGACGCGGACCACAATGCCATCGAGCAGGCGGTTCTGCAGCTTGAACCCGTGCGCACGGCCCTTGCCGGCGGTGCGCCGAAAAAGATCATCATCGTCCCACAGAGGATCATCAACATTGTTGTTTGAACTCTCGCCGGCCCTTCGCCGCGCAAGTCACGCCGTGCTCATTCTGGCAGCAGCCGCCACCTTGGCAGGCTGCCAGGTGCGACCGCTCTATTCGTCCACCAGTGGAACGCCGCAGAAGCTTGCGGCGATCAAATTCTCGGCCGCAGACGATCGCATCGAACAGGTGGTCCGCAACCAGCTGATCTTCCTCACCACCGGTGGGGCAGGGGAAGCAGCCAAAGCCGACTATCAGCTGACGATGAATGTCACATCGACGCGTGCCGACATTCTCGACGACCAGATTTCGGTCGGCGTCACGCCCGGCCGCGTCACCGTGTCTGCGACCTATACGTTGACGCAGATCAGCGATGGCAAGGTCCTGAAGACGGCAAACCGCGCGGTCACATCACTTGTTGATATCGGTAACCAGCAGTTTGCAAAGCTGCGGGCCTACCGCGATGCGGAAGATCGCGCCGGCCGCGAGCTTGCCGAGTTCATCCGCGCGGATATTGCAGCCGTCCTCGGCCTCTAAGCACCATGGCAGAAATCAAGGCCCACGAATTCGAGCGGTTTCTGCCGAAAGCTGTGCAATTATACCGGATCTTCCTGATCTATGGGCCGGATCGGGGACTTGTTTCCGAGCGCGCCGGCGAGTTGGCGGCCAAGGCTGGCGTCTCGCCGACCGATCCGTTTTCCTTCACGCGCCTCGACCTCTCCGATCTGCAAGGCGATCCCGGTCGTCTTGTGGACGAGGTTAATTCGCTTGGCCTCTTCGGCGGCAACAAGCTGGTCTGGTTGCGCGGAAGTGGTGGCGAAAAGCCGCTTGCCGACGCGCTGCAGGTCCTGCTTTCCGGACCCGAGCCGGAAAGCCTGCTGATCATCGAAGGCGGCGATCTGAAGAAAACCAATATCCTGCGAAAGCTCTGCGAACCCGCCAAGCTGGCAGTTGCCATCCCCTGCTATGCAGATGATGTCAAGTCATTGAATATGCTGATAGATCATGAGCTGTCGACGGAAAACCTGCGCATCACGCCTGATGCGCGTGAACGGCTGCTGGAAGGCCTGGGCGGCGACCGCGTCGCATCCCGCAACGAGATCCGCAAGCTTGCCCTCTATTGCCGGGGAAATTCCGTCATCGAAGAACAGCATGTCACTGATATCATTGGTGATGCCAGCGCCATTTCCACCGACGACGCTGTGGATTGCATTCTGAAGGGCGATCTGCCCGGTCTTCACCGGGCAATCCAGAAGATCGTCAGCTCCAAGACACCCATTTTCCTCGTGCTGCAGTCCTGCCTGCGTCAGTTTCAGCTGCTTGACGTGATGCGGGCCGAGATGGATGAAAAGCGCAGCCAGCCGGCGCAGATCATGCAGACGATGGGCCGGCATATTCATTTCAAGCGCAAACCCCTGTTCGAGAAGGCGCTGCGTACCTGGACCGGTGAGGCTTTGGCGCGGGAAACAAATCGCCTGCAGACTGCGGTGCTTCATTCTCGCCAGAAGGCAAGTCTGGAAGACACGATCGCCTTCCAGACGCTGCTTGCCACCGCCCTGCAATCGGCCCGGGGTGCCGCCCGCGGTTAACGCGGCGGCACATTTTCCAATTCGGGGTCGGTTGCTGGAATAGATTGCCGAGCCAGTTGAGAGGCTATCTTCGCTCCAAGAGGCGGCAGACCTCTTCCAGCTGTTCGAGCGTGCGGTAACCAATGCGGATCTGGCCGGCGCCACCCTTGTGGGTGATTTTCACGTCAAGGCCCAACGCATCCGTCAGCGTCCGTTCCAATGCGAGCGTATCGGAATCTTTCTCCGCTGAACGCTGCAGGGACTGCGGCTCATTTTGCGCCTTGATGTTATTCTGAGCGAGGCGTTCAGCGTCTCGCACGGACATGCCCTTGGCAACGATGGTGCGGGCAAGCGCTGCCGGATCCGAGGTAGAGACCAGAGCCCGGGCGTGGCCAGCGGAGAGATCCCCCACGGACAGCATGTCACGCACCGGCTCCGGCAGCTTCAGCAGTCGCAGACTGTTGGCCACATGGCTCCGGCTCTTGCCGATAATTTCGCCGAGGTCATTTTGCGTATAACCATGTTCGGCGATCAGTTGCTCGTAACCAAGTGCTTCTTCCAGCGGATTGAGATCTGATCGCTGGACGTTTTCCACGATCGCGATTTCAAGCGCCGTGCGGTCATCCACATCGCGCACGATGACAGGGATTTCGATCAGCCCTGCGAGCTGCGCTGCACGCCAGCGACGCTCTCCCGCGATAATCTCGAAATCCTGTCCGTGCGGGCGAACGACAACCGGTTGGACGATGCCATGCTGGCGGATGGAGCTTGCGAGATCCTGAAGCTCGGATTCATCGAACAGTCGGCGCGGATTGCGCGGGTTGCGCAGCACATGCTCGATGGGCACCAGGCGATCCGGGTTCACGGCGCGGGCAGGCGGCTCACCTACCGGAACCGTCTGGTCCATTTCTCCGATCAAGGCGGCAAGACCGCGACCCAGACGCCGCTTCGAAAGATCTTCACTCATGCATATGTACCCTTGGCAGATCAGGCAGCCTTGCGCCGCCGTTCACGCTGAATGACCTCGGAGGCCAGCTGGAGATAGGCCTGGCTGCCGGCGCATTTCAGATCATAAAGAATTGCCGGCTTGCCGTAGGAGGGCGCTTCCGACACGCGGACATTGCGGGGAATGAGCGTGTGGTAAACCTTGTCGCCCAGATAAGTCCGCACGTCATTCACCACCTGCTGCGCCAAGTTGTTGCGCGCATCGAACATGGTCAGCACGATCCCCTGAATATCAAGGCCCGAATTGATCGTCTGACGCACCTGATTCACGGTTTCCAGCAGCTGGCTCAAACCTTCGAGTGCAAAAAATTCGCACTGCAGGGGAACCAGGACCGAATGGGCTGCAGCCATCGCATTGATGGTCAGGAGATTGAAGGAGGGGGGGCAGTCGAGCAGGATATAGGAGAAATCCAACGCTTCGACGGTCTGAAGAGCACGGCGCAAACGAAAGGCGCGATCGGCCTCACGGCCGATTTCCATTTCCAGTCCGAGGAGATCCATCGTCGATGGAACAATAAAGAGATTGGGAACAGCCGTCGGAACAGCGGCATCGCGAATGTTCTGACTGCCCATCATCACATCGAAGGACGACATCTTGCGATCGCGGCGGTCGATTCCGAGACCTGTACTGGCATTGCCCTGCGGATCGAGGTCAATGATCAGAACACGCTCGCCGATCGCGGCCAGGGCCGTGGCAAGATTGATGGCGGTCGTCGTTTTGCCGACGCCACCCTTCTGGTTTGCGATCGTGATGATACGATTGGTCTCGTACATGGGGCACCTGCTGAAGAGGTCAAACCTTGCGCTGTAACCGAGACACTTCCAAAATTACGGAATCATCCTCCACAACGCTTGAATGTTGTACCAGATCGAAGTTCCAGCGACCATGCGCTTTGTCCACTTCGGCTGCGTAATCCCGGCCTTTGTGGAGAAAGGCCTTTATCTCCGGATTGTTCAGCATCCATCCGGAGGCATAGTCCAAAAGAAGCGGCAGTTCTGCCAATGCACGCGCCGAAATGCGATCACAGCGGGGAATGGCGGCAGGAGCCGCTTCGATCCGAACAGGGTGAACGGAGGCGCGCCCTCCGGTTTCCGCGATTGCGGTGCGCAGAAACGACGCCTTCTTCTGATTGCTTTCGACCAGATGAACCCAGCCGTCGCCGAGATCAGCAAGGAAGATTGCGGTGATAATGCCCGGAAAGCCGCCGCCCGAGCCAAGATCGACCCATGTCGCGGGCGCCGGGGAAAGCTGGAAGATCTGCGCGCTGTCTGCAATATGGCGCTTCCAGAAGTCGGCTTTGGTGGAGGGAGCAACCAGATTGATGGTCTTGGCCCATTTCTGAAAGAGCGCTTCAAACCGCTCGAGCCTCTCCACTGTTTCACGTGAAACACGTATTCCGTTCAGTTGCATCAGGAGACTCGCAGTTCGCGTCTTGGTTCCGCTCTCTTCACCAAGGCCAGGATGAGAGCAAGCGCTGCGGGCGTCATGCCATCGACCTTAGATGCCTGTGCAATATTGCGGGGGGCGGCGCGCTTCAGTTTCAGTTTCAATTCATTGGAGAGGCCGGAGACCAGATCGAAGTCGAAGCTATCCGGTATGGCCCGTTCCTCGTCGCGCCGAACGGATTGGATATCCGCCTGCTGCCGCGCCATGTAGACCGCATAACCCGCTTCGATCTCCAACGCCTCCGCGACCGGCTTTTCGAGATCGCGCAGTTGCGGCCATAACTTTTGCACGGCTGCCAAATCAATATCCGGATAAGACAGGAGATCGTAGGCCGTGCGTCGCTGACCATCCTGGTTCAAGTGAAGACCATGAGCCTCCGCCTCCTTGGGCGTCACATTCAGTGTCTGTAACGTCGTGCGGCCCACATTCATCTGCTCCGAAAAGTGCTTGAATTTTTCAGCACGCACGCTGCCCACCAGGCCCAGGTCCATGGCGGCAGGGGTCAGGCGCAGATCGGCATTGTCGGCGCGCAGCGAAATTCGATATTCGGCACGCGATGTGAACATGCGATAGGGCTCGGTGACACCACGGCTCGTGAGGTCATCAATCAAGACACCGATATAGGACTCGGTTCGGCTGAAAATATGGGATGACATCCCGCCGGCGAGACGGGCGGCGTTGAGGCCGGCAACCAGCCCTTGGGCGCCTGCCTCTTCGTAACCAGTGGTACCATTGATCTGACCGGCCAGAAAAAGACCGGGCATCCGCTTCAGCTGCAGATCGGTCCCCAGTTCGCGCGGATCGACGTGATCATATTCGATGGCATAACCGGGCTGGCGGATCTCAACCTTTTCCAATCCCGGGATGGTGCGGATAAATGCTTGCTGCACGTCGGCGGGCAGGGAAGTCGAGATGCCGTTTGGGTAAACGGTGTCATCGTCCAGTCCTTCCGGCTCCAGAAAGATTTGGTGTCCGTCGCGTTCACCGAAGCGAACGATCTTGTCTTCGATGGACGGGCAATACCGCGGCCCGACGCCGGTGATCTGTCCCGAATACATCGCCGACTTGCCGATGTTATCGGCGATAATTTTATGCGTCGCGTCTACGGTGCGCGTGACGCCGCAGGCAATTTGGCGATTGGTGATGGTCTCCGTCATAAACGAGAAAGGAACAGGGTCCTCGTCGGCATCCTGGCTGCCAATTGCCCGCCAGTCAATCGTTGAGCCATTCAGGCGGGCAGGGGTACCCGTCTTCAAGCGACCCAGCGACAGGCCGAGGGCGCCGAGCGTTGCGGATAATCCTTCCGACGGCGCTTCGCCGACACGGCCGGCGGGTGTGGTCTGGTTGCCAATGTGGATCATGCCACGCAGAAAGGTGCCGGTGGTTAGCACGACGGCGCGACAGGAAAACCGGCGGCCGTCCTTCATCAGCACGGCGCTGACGGCACCTTCGGAATGCTGGAGATCAAACGCATCGCCCTCGATGACCTCGAGATTGGGATGCTCAAAGATTTCGCGTTGCATGGCCTCGCGGTAAAGCCTCCGATCCGCCTGGGTGCGGGGACCGCGGACCGCGGGGCCTTTCTTGCGGTTCAGCAGGCGAAACTGGATACCGGCCGCATCCGCAACCCGGCCCATCAGTCCGTCGAGTGCATCGATTTCGCGCACGAGGTGGCCCTTGCCCAGCCCGCCGATCGCCGGATTGCAGGACATCACACCGATGGTATCGCGGCGATGCGTCACCAGCGCGGTGCGCGCGCCAAGACGTGCCGCCGCAGATGCCGCTTCACAGCCGGCATGGCCGCCACCAATTACGATTACATCAAACTTGTTCATCTCGACACCCACTGCCGCGGCAGTGTTTCACGTGAGTCATTTGCCAATGCAGAATTCGGAGAAGATCACATCCAGAAGATCTTCGACATCGACCCGGCCGGTGATCCGGCCAAGCTCTTCGGCAGCAAGCCGAAGGCTTTCAGCACGAAGATCCAGTTCCGCTCCTGATAGCGCTTCTGCCAGAAAATTGGAAGCCCGCTGCAGGTGGGAGAGATGCCGCAATCTTCCGGCTCCACTGGAGGCGATTGCTGCCCAGTTTTCCCGCACCCGCTCCAGCACTGCTTGGCGCAGGTTTTCCAGACCTTCGCCGGTTTGCGTGGAGATCGTCACATCAAAGCGACCTTTTATGCCGGGATGCTTGTCCGATTTGGTCCCAACTCTAAGCCTCGGTACCTCGCCGGAAAAGTTCTTCGATTGTTGCATATCCGAATCGATTTCAGAGAGGTGCAGAACCAGATCAGCCTCGGCCATCGCCTGTCTGGCACGCCGCACACCCTCCTGCTCTATGACATCGGATGTCTCGCGCAGGCCTGCGGTATCATAGAACCGCACAAGGAAGCCCCCAAGATCCAGATCGACGTGCAGAACATCGCGCGTCGTACCGGCGATATCGGTGACAATTGCGACGTCGCGTTGCGCAATCGCATTCAGAAAACTGGATTTCCCGGCATTCGGCGGCCCGGCAATAACCACCTTGAATCCGTCGCGGACGGAACCGGCCTTTTCAGTCGAGCGGATCTGTCTGGAAATTTCTTCGCTGATCTGCGTGACCTGCTGCCAGACCTGATCGGACACGGAACCGGGAACATCATCTTCATCGGCAAAGTCCAACTCCGCCTCGATCAATGCGCGGCATCGGGTCAGACGCTCCGCCCAATCGACATACAGTCGCGACAGACCGCCGGCGCTCTGCTCGATGGCCAGACGCCGCTGCATTTCGGTTTCGGCCAAAATAAGGTCCCCGAGCCCTTCGACTTCCACGAGGTCGAGCTTGCCATTGTTAAAGGCGCGCTGCGTGAACTCTCCGGGTTCTGCCGGGCGAAGACCAAGCCCCAGAAGTTCGCCTTGCAGCGCCGAGACGACTGCGCGTCCACCGTGGAGCTGGAATTCAAGGCAATCTTCACCGGTAAAGGAGGCGGGGCCGGGGAAGCCGAGAACCAGACCCTTGTCGATCAGTTCACCGTTCCGGCGGCGAATCGATCTGAGAACCATGAAACGTCCCTCGGGCAAGGGAGCGAGTTGCCGTGCTGCGGAGAACGTAAGAGGTCCGCTTAAACGAACGACGGCGACACCTGATGGTGTCGCCCCGCTCGAGAGTGCAAAAATTGTATCGGACTTGTACAGGGACATCTGCCCTCTTCTCACTCCGGTCGACACCTGAAAGCCGGATGAAGAATCCGGCTATCGATCAGGTGTTCATCGAATCAAAGAAATCGCCGTTGCTCTTCGTCTGCTTCAACTTGTCGATGAGGAACTCGATGGCATCGGTCGTGCCCATCGGTGCCAAGATACGGCGCAGCACAAAGATCTTCTGCAGATCCTGGCGCGGCACAAGGAGATCTTCCTTACGCGTTCCGGACTTGAGGATGTCCATGGACGGGAAGATGCGCTTGTCGGCGACCTTGCGGTCCAGCACGATTTCCGAGTTGCCGGTGCCCTTGAACTCTTCGAAGATCACTTCGTCCATGCGGCTGCCGGTGTCGATCAGCGCAGTCGCGATGATCGTCAGCGAGCCGCCTTCTTCGATATTACGGGCAGCACCAAAGAAACGCTTCGGCCGCTGCAATGCATTAGCGTCCACGCCGCCCGTCAGGACCTTGCCGGAGGAGGGAACGACGGTGTTATAGGCGCGGCCAAGGCGGGTGATCGAATCGAGCAGGATCACGACATCACGACCGTGTTCAACTAGGCGCTTGGCCTTCTCGATGACCATTTCGGCGACCTGAACGTGGCGCACGGCCGGCTCATCGAAGGTGGAGGAGACGACTTCGCCGCGCACGGAGCGCTGCATGTCGGTCACTTCTTCCGGCCGCTCGTCGATCAAGAGAACGATCAGGTAGCATTCCGGATGGTTGGCGGTAATGGAATGGGCGATGTTCTGCAGGAGAACGGTTTTACCGGTCCGCGGCGGGGCGACGATAAGGCCGCGCTGGCCTTTTCCGAGCGGCGCCACCAGATCGATCACGCGGGCTGACAGATCCTTCGAGGTCGGAACCTCCAGTTCCATCTTGAAGCGCTCGTTCGGATAAAGCGGCGTCAGGTTATCGAAGTGAACCTTGTGACGGATCTTCTCCGGATCGTCGAAATTGATCGTGTTGACCTTCAGGAGCGCGAAATACCGTTCGCCTTCCTTGGGTCCCCGGATCGGGCCTTCCACCGTATCACCAGTCTTCAGCGAAAAGCGGCGGATCTGCGAGGGCGAGATGTAGATGTCATCCGGGCCCGGCAGGTAATTGGCATTTGCCGAACGCAGGAAGCCAAAACCGTCCTGCAGCAGTTCAACCACGCCTTCGCCGATGATTTCCACGTCCTGACTGGCCAAGACCTTGAGAATCGCGAACATCAGCTCCTGCTTGCGCATTGTGCTCGCGTTTTCGACCTCCAGCGATTCGGCGAAGGTCAACAAGTCGGTCGGTGACTTGCTCTTGAGTTCTTGAAGCTTCATTTCAGCCATGAAGAGGGACCGCTTTGACTAATTTTGAGGGAATTGGCGTGTCTGTGAAATTCGTTACCGCAGGAAAACCGCGGACGACAGAAGAATGCACACGAGCCACGAAAGATGAGTGGCGGGAAAATAGCGGCTTCAACAGTGAGCCGCAAGGGGGGCGGGCGGGAATTCTTCTCGATCAGAAGGGTTTGACGATCACGAGAATGACAATCAACATCATCAGCACGGTCGGGATCTCGTTCATCAGGCGCCAGTAGCGTGCGGTTTTACGCGGGCCGTCCACCGCAAACTGCCTGACGGCCCGGCTCTGGTGCATATGGGCAAGCGTCAGCGCCACGACCAGCGCGATCTTGGCGTGCAGCCAGCCACCCTGGAAACCGTAGATATCCCAGGCGAGATAGAGGCCGAGCGCCCAGCTGATCATCATCGCCGGGTTCATAATCACCTTCAGCAGGCGCTTTTCCATCACCTTGAAGGTTTCCGATTGCACCGAACCGGGTTCGGCATCGGTGTGATAGATGAACAGGCGCGGCATGTAGAACAGGCCGGCCATCCAGGCGATCACAGCAATCACGTGAAACGCCTTCACCCAGAGATACAGGCTTTCCGGCTGCAGAACGACCAGCAGAGCGATCAATCCGACAAAAACGATCAGCGCCATGGTTGCCCGCAGCGCTGCCCGTCGTCCGGGCTGTGCATCCACCTGTCTTTCAGGCACCTGTTTTTCAGGCGCCATGCGGAATCCCCCGCACGCGGTTGACGAGCCTGGTCACATGATCGGGGTTTGCCTCCGGCGTGATGCCGTGCCCGAGATTAAACACCAGCGGACCCTGACCGAGAACCTGAAGGATGGCGTCGATACCGTCATCCAGCGCCTGGCCGCCGGCAACAACCCGCATGGGATCGAGATTACCCTGCACCGGGCCATCCTTCTGCAGCTCGGCGGCAAAACCGAGCGGTACCGACCAGTCGAGACCGATCATGTCTGCCCCGGTCTTCTGGCGATAGGTCTTGAGGTTCATACCGGCGCCCTTGGCAAAGGCGATGATTTTCGCTTGCGGGCGGCGTTCCCTAACGCTGCGGATGATACGGGCCACCGGCTTGATGGCATAGTCCTCGAATTCCTTTTCACCGAGCACGCCCGCCCAGGAATCGAAGATCTGCACCGCATCGGCGCCGGCATCGATCTGCGCCACGAGATAATCGGCGGAGAGATCGGCAAGCACCGCCAGCAGATGCGCAAAGGCTTTTGGATAACGATAACCGAACAGGCGGGCAGGGGCCTGGTCCGTCGTTCCGTGGCCGGCGATCATATAGGTCGCAACCGTCCAGGGCGCGCCGCAGAAACCGAGGAGGGTCGTTTCCTCCGGCAGGCTGGCGCGGATCTGCGACACCGCCTGCATCACCGGCTTCAGGTGCAGAAGAACGCGCTCTGGCGAGAGGGCAAAAATGCCATCCTCATCGATCGGGGTCATCTTCGGGCCTGAGCCTTCGACGAAATGAACGCCCCGGTCGAGCCCGTCGGGAATGACGAGGATATCGGAAAACAGGATCGCCGCATCAAAGCCATAACGCCGGATCGGCTGGAGAGTGACCTCGGTTGCCAGATCCGGCGAATAACAGAGCTGCAGGAAGCTTCCAGCGTTTGCGCGCGTCTGACGATATTCCGGCAGGTATCGCCCTGCCTGTCTCATGAGCCAGATGGGTGGAGGTGCGACGGTCGATCCTTGCAGGACCTCCAGAACCTTTCGGCGATGTGAAGGCAAACCGTGTTCTCCCCTAAAACAAAGAAAATGAGAATCTTGGATTCTTCTGATTCTTAGAGTCGGTGACTATCAAGGATCATTTCTCTTGCACAGTCCACACGCGGACAGTGCGACAATGACACCCAGGCGGGAAAGAGATATAGGCATATTCAGGCAAATGTGGACAGTTCGGATTCACTGTCTTGAATCAATCTCTTGCGAGCCAGATGCCATCATGAAAATCTGTGGATAGCGTGTGTGGCAGACAAGTGCTTTTACCAGTTATCCCCAGTGTCCCCAGCTGCCGCGAAATCGGCCTCACAGGAGCCTTCGTTGTGGATAAATCGGCAGTTGTTAGTCCGGCTCAGTCCTGTCGCTCCAGAGGCCATGGTTTATCCCGGGTTATGAACAGAGGGTGAAGTTTAACGTGGAGAACCGCAAAAGTTTCTTTCATCTGCACCTGATTTCTGACTCAACGGGCGAGACTCTCATTTCGGCGGGACGCGCAGCTTCGGCGCAATTTCAGGGCTCGCTTGCCATCGAGCATGTCTATCCACTCATTCGAAACCGCCGCCAGCTCTCGCCGGTTCTTGATGCGATCGATGAAAAACCGGGCATCGTTCTTTATACCATCGTCGATCAGGAGCTTGCCGATCACGTGGATCAACGCTGTCGGGAAATTGGGGTTCCCTGCGTGAATGTGCTGGAACCGGTGCTCGCCACGTTCCAGACCTATCTCGGCGCCATGTCGCGCCGAAGGGTCGGCGCGCAGCACGCGTTGAACGCCGACTATTTCAAACGCATCGATGCGCTGAATTTCGCCATGGATCATGACGACGGGCAGATGCCGGAGACCTATGACGAGGCGGATGTGGTGATCATCGGCATCAGCCGAACCTCCAAGACACCGACCTCGATCTATCTCGCCAATCGCGGCATCAAATGCGCCAATATTCCCATCGTTCCGGATGTGCCGCTGCCGGAGAGCCTGCTGAAAGCAATACGGCCGCTGATTGTCGGCCTCGTGGCGACAACGGACCGGATCTCGCAGGTGCGTGAAAACCGTGAACTGGGCACGGTCAGCGGTTTTGATCGTGGTCATTATACCGACAGGGCAAACATCAATGAGGAGTTGAAATATGCCCGCACGCTCTGTGCCCGTCACCAATGGCCGATCATCGACGTGACCCGGCGCTCGATCGAAGAAACGGCTGCTGCCATCGTTGCCCTGCGTCCGAAGCTGCGTTAAGCCGAATCCAACCGTCAAAGCCTGGAATGAACCGTGACCCAACCGCTTGTTCTTGCCTCCTCCAGCCCCTTCCGCCGCATGCTGATGAAAAATGCCGGTCTCGCCTTTGAGGCCCAGGCCGCAGACATCGATGAACGCGCCATCGAGGCCCGTCTTCATGAAGAGGGAGCAGATCCGCAGCAGGTGGCCCAGTCGCTTGCGCGTGAAAAGGCGCTTGCGGTCAGCCGGCATTGGCCCGCGGCCTTCGTCATCGGGTCGGACCAGACGATGTCGCTTGGAGACCGGGTCTATCACAAGCCCGCAAACCTTGCCGAAGCCCGCGAAACGCTTCTGTCTTTCTCAGGCGAGACTCATCAGCTGAACAGCGGCGTCGTGATAGTTCGTGATGGCGTGTCGCTGTGGGAGGACGTCGTCATGGCCAAACTGACGGCGCGGCGGCTGAGTGAAAGCTTCATCGATGGCTATCTCGCCCGTACAGGTGACAAGGCCCTGACCAGCGTCGGCGCCTATCAGTTGGAAGGAGAGGGCATTCAGCTGTTTTCGCATATCGATGGCGATTACTTCACCATTCTGGGCCTGCCCATGCTGCCCCTCCTGCAGGCGCTGCGTGAACTTGGAGCGATCAATGGCTGATTCACGTGAAACGTTAGCCGCCTTCGTTGTCGGCAGCCCTATCCGTCATTCGCGCTCGCCGCTCATCCACGGCCATTGGTTGCGCCAGTTCGGCCTTGATGGCAGCTATCGGGCGATCGAAGTTTTGCCGGCAGATTTTCAGCATTTTATTGCGTCCTTGAAGACGGATGGCCTCTATCGCGGCGGCAATGTCACCATTCCGCACAAGGAGCGCGCCTTCGAACTGGCCGACGAGCCGGATGAACTGGCCGAGGAACTGGGCGCTGCCAACACGCTTTGGCTGGAAGAGGGCTTGCTCAAAGCGACGAATACCGATGGTTATGGCTTTACCGCCAATCTCGACCAGCGTCATGCCGGCTGGGACAGAGCGGACCGCGCTGTCATTCTGGGGGCAGGCGGTGCAAGCCGGGCGATTATCCAAGCGGTGCGAGATCGCGGCGTTGCCGAAATCCATGTGGTCAACCGCACGGTATCACGCGCAAGCGCGCTGGCCGACCGGTTTGGCGCGCGCGTTCATGCCCATCCGATGGAGGCACTGGGCGAGGTGATGGCAGGCGCCGGGCTTTTCATCAACACCACCTCGCTTGGCATGGATGGCGAGGCAGCGCCCGAGATCGATTTTTCCACCATGCGCGCCGATGCGGTCGTGACCGACATTGTTTATGTGCCGCTGGAAACGCCGATCCTGGCCATGGCGAAAGCTGAAGGCCTGGCAACGGTGGATGGTCTCGGCATGCTCCTGCACCAGGCGGTGCCCGGTTTTGAAAAATGGTTCGGGATGCGCCCGGTGGTGGATGACGCTTTGCGCGCCCTCATCGTCAAGGATATGGAGGCCCATGCATGATCAGGATCGGCCTTACCGGATCGATAGGCATGGGAAAGTCGACGACAGCGGCGCTCTTTGCCGCCGAAGGCATTCCGGTCAACGATGCAGATGCGGTTGTGCATGATCTTTACCGCGACGAAGCCGTGGCGCCCATTGAGGCAGCTTTTCCCGGCGTGACGGCAGAGGGTGTGATCGATCGCGCTGCCCTTTCAAGGGCGCTTGCGGCAGAACCCCAGCGGTTCAAGGAACTGGAAGCCATCGTGCATCCGCTGGTGCGGGCGCGGGAGGCGGTTTTTCTGGACACGCAACGGGAAGCCGGCCGCACCATGGTGGTTCTTGATATTCCGCTTCTGTTTGAAAGCGGCGGGGCCGACCGGGTTGATGTGGTCGTGGTGGTTTCCTGCGATCCACAGATCCAGCGGCAAAGGGTACTTGCGCGACCGGGCATGAGCGAGGACAAGTTCAACCTGATCCTTTCGCGACAAGTGCCGGATGCGGACAAGCGGGCGCGGGCAGATTTCATCATCGATACCGGCCACGGCATCGAAGCGGCCAGAAGCCGCGTGCGCGATATCATCGCCACGGTGCAGGCAGGCATTGAAACGGGACAATGGAGCGCAAGAGATGCGTGAAATCATCTTCGATACGGAAACGACCGGCCTTGAGAACAAGATCGACCGCATCATCGAAATCGGTGGCATCGAGCTTCTGAACCACTTTCCGACCGGCCGGACGTTTCACGTCTATATCAACCCCGGCGATCGCAAGGTTCATCCGGATGCGCTGGCCGTGCATGGCATTACCGACGATTTTCTGAAGGACAAGCCGCGCTTTGCCGAGGTGGTCGATCAGATCCGGGAATTTTTCGACGGCGCCAAAT
Source organism: Neorhizobium sp. PAMB6716 (assembly GCF_058242805.1). Lineage (NCBI taxonomy): Bacteria > Pseudomonadati > Pseudomonadota > Alphaproteobacteria > Hyphomicrobiales > Rhizobiaceae > Neorhizobium > Neorhizobium sp. PAMB6716. The sequence goes on along the minus strand of NZ_CM177835.1, from coordinate 3,361,638 downwards.
GGGTGGCGCATAACGCCAACTTCGACATGGGTTTCATCAACGCCGAATTCGACCGGCTTGGCCTGCCGCCGGTTCCGTCCGATCAGGTGATCGACACGCTGTCGATGGCGCGGCGCAAGAACCCGATGGGGCCGAATTCGCTCGATGCGCTCTGCCGGCGTTACGGTATCGACAATTCGCACCGCACGAAACACGGCGCGCTCCTCGATTCCGAGCTTCTGGCCGAAGTCTATACCGAGATGATCGGCGGGCGGCAGGCAGCGCTGGGGCTTGCCAGCAACGAGCGGGCGCGCACGGTTGTTGAAGAGGATGTGGTGGAAATTACCACGCTGGAGCGACCACGTCCGCTGCCGCCGCGTCTGGGTGAAGCAGAGATCGAGGCGCATGAGGCGCTCGTCAAATCGTTTGGCGAAAAGGCCATCTGGTCGCGCTATCCCACGGTCTCCTGATCTCACCACCAAATCACAGGCACAAAAAAAGCCCGGTCGAACCGGGCTTTTTCATGCTTTGAAGAAGATCGATCAGCTGTTCAGCGTCTGCGAACGGTTCTGTTCCTCGGAAACACGCTGGGCAAACATCTGGCCGAAATCGATCGGGTCGATCATCAGCGGCGGGAAACCGCCATTGCGCGTGATGTCGGAAATGATCTGGCGGGCAAACGGGAAGAGCAGGCGCGGGCACTCGATGAAGAGAACCGGCAGCATGTGTTCCTGCGGGAAACCGGTGATGCGGAAAACGCCGCCGTAAACCAGCTCGGCGGCAAACACGACCTTGTCGCCATCCTTGGCTTCAGCGTTCAGCGTCAGCACCACGTCGAAATCGGTCTCCGATAGCGGATTGGCGTTGACGTTCACGTTGATGTTGATCGCCGGAGCCTTGTCGCGAGCCTGCAGCGAATGCGGAGCGCCCGGGTTCTCGAAGGAGAGATCCTTGGTGTACTGCGCAAGAATGGTGAGGGAGGGGGACTGCGTTTCGTTTTCGTTTGCCATTGGCTGTTCCTCGGCTTCGATCTTTTGCGCCGTCTATCACTTAGACCTGCTCCTTACAACCCTTTGGCCGGGGCGACAGGCTGTCTCAGCGCTCGTCGTCAGGCTTGCGATCCGGCCCGTCGGACCAGGGCGAGGAGGGGTTTGGCTTGCGCTGATAATCGTCCGAATTCAGATCGAGCGTGCGCGCAACCGGGCCTTTGCCTGGCTCGGGATTCTGACGTGGATTCTGGAACGGATTGCCGCGGGCTGAGGCCGAATAGCTTGATTTCACCACCACGCGCTGGCCGATCAGACCCCAGAGCACCGTGCGCACCGCGGGGATGAACAGCAGAAGGCCGAGGATATCGGTGAGGAAGCCGGGCAGCACGAGGAGGATAGAGGCAAATACGATCATCGCGCCATGGATGATGGCTTCTCCCGGCACGCGGCCCTCGCGTCCTTCCGTCTGGATCTGGCGCAAGACGCCGAGCCCCTGCACGCGCAGCAGCATCGCACCTAAAATGCCGGACAGGATGACGAGGCCAAGCGTCGGCCAGAGGCCAAGCCATCGCCCGACCATCACGAAGCCGGCAATTTCCGCCAGCGGAAGGCCGAGAAGAAGAAGCGGAAACAGAAACAGGCGCATGATATCCTTTGAAGGTCCGTTGCACGGCATGAACGCGAAGACACGGTCACGCTATTTGAATGAGCGTCATATCAGACTATATGAGGTGGAACCTTTCCAATTCCAACGATACTGCGGGTGAAAATGGGCGCGAACGATTTCATAACTCTGTTTTTTCTCGTGGCAGCGGTGCTGATCTTCCTGCAGTTGCGCAGTGTGCTCGGCCGCCGCACCGGCCATGAGAAGCCGCCTGCAGATCCCTTCGCTGCAAGGGATACGGCGCGGGGACCGGCAGCCGATGACGGCAAGGTGGTGACACTGCCGCGCCGCGAGCCCGTGGACGACGAACAGCGCTGGAGCGAGATCGATGCGGTTGCCAAGCCCGGCACTGCCCTGAACGAGGGTCTGCGTGATCTCGTGAAAGCCGATCCGACATTCCGGCCGAAGGAATTTCTCGCCGGCGCCCGCATGGCCTATGAAATGATCGTGATGGCATTTGCCGATGGCGATCGCAAAACATTGACCGGTCTTCTGTCGAAAGAAGTTTTTGAAGGTTTTGGTGCAGCCATCAGCGAGCGCGAGGCACGCGGCGAAACCATCAAATCCACTTTCGTTGGCATCGACAAGGCCGATATCACCCATGCGTCCGTCAAAGATCATGACGAGCAGATCACCGTGCGCATTGTCAGCCAGCTGATTTCGGCAACCTATGACAAGGCCGGCACGTTGATCGATGGCGATGCGGAAAACGTGGCTGAGGTCACCGACATTTGGACCTTTGCCCGTGACCTGCGCTCGCGCGATCCGAACTGGAAGCTGGTGGCAACCGAATCCGAGCAATGACCGTTTCCGAACCTTTTTCGCTGACACAGCTGGCATTCTCCGATGTGAGGGGGTGGGAGATCGATGATCCCCGCCCCCTCTTTTCGGTCATGCGCCAGTGTCTTGCGCATCTTGAACGCGGCAAGCCCTATCGAACCGGGTCGCTTGGCCTCAGCGCGGACGACCTTGTGCCGCTTCTTTCGGCTGCCGGTCAGGCTGATATCACCGATGCCGCCTCGGCTCGCGCTTTCTTCGAGGCCCATTGCCTTCCCTTCCGCATCAGGCAAGCGGAGGCGAAACCGGGGTTCGTGACGGCCTTTTATGAGCCGGAAGTCGAGGTTTCTGATCGGCCGGAATCCGGCTATGAGTTTCCGTTCTATCGGCGCCCTGCCGATCTTGTCGATCTTAATGACAGCAACCGACCGGCGGACATGCCGTCCTCCTACGCTTTCGGTCGCGACCAGTCCGGTGTGATCGGTCCTTATCCGGACCGGCGGGATATTGATCTCGGTTATCTCAATGGCAGGGGACTGGAAATTGCCTGGGCGCGATCCAAGGTCGATGTCTTCTTTACCCATGTGCAGGGCGCAGCTCGGCTGCGTTATCCCGACGGTAGCCTTCGGCGGATCACCTATGACGGAAAGGCTGGCCATGCGTTTTCGGCCATCGGCAAGCTGCTGATCGATCGGGGAGAGATCCGTCCGGCAGATATTTCGATGCAGACGATCCGAAAATGGTTGGCAGAGAATCCGGCTAAGGTGGATGAGGTCCTTTGGCACAATCGCTCCTACATCTTCTTCCGCGAGGCAGACGTGAGCGATCCCACGCTCGGACCGATTGCTGCCGCAAAAGTGCCGCTGGTGCCCGGTCGCTCGCTTGCCGTGGACCGGCTGATCCATACGTTTGGTTTTCCCTTTTTCATCGCCTCCGACACTTTGACGCATCTGGATGGCGGCCAGCCGTTTGCGCGGCTGATGCTGGCGCTCGATACGGGGTCTGCCATTGTCGGCCCGGCACGCGGTGACATTTTTACCGGGTCCGGCGACGAGGCCGGAGACAGGGCCGGTACGGTGCGCAACAGCGCCGATTTTCATATCCTGATCCCCAAGGCAGCAGCCATTCGGTACGGCCGATGAAGGGCGGGCGGAAGCTGAGCGCCGAAGAGCGCATTCTCTGGGGCACGGTCGCCAAGACGACGAAGCCGCTCTCCGGCCGCATGGAAGAGCTTTTGTCCTTCGAAGAGGAGACGGCTCTGCCGGAGCCTAAAATCAAGGAGGGAAAGGCGCGCGGGCAGAAGGCAGGCGCGTCCAGTGAGCCCGCCGATGCAACGCCGAAAAAGCCACAGCCGACAGGTCTGCACCATCCGCTGGAAAAGCCGGTCAAGCGCAAGATCGCCCGTGGCCGCCTGGCGCTGGAAGCGCGTATCGACCTGCACGACATGTTCCAGAGCGAGGCGCATGGCATGCTGCTGGATTTCCTCATGCGCGCTCATGAGCGGGGCTTGCGTCATGTGCTTGTCATCACCGGCAAGGGAAGTTCCTATGGTAGCGAAGGGGCCCTGAAGCGGGCCGTGCCGATGTGGTTTTCCAAGGCCGAATTCCGCTTCCTGATATCTTCTTATGAGCCGGCGGCACGCCAGCATGGCGGGGAGGGCGCGCTTTACGTGCGGCTGACCCGGCGCGGTGGCGAGCGGTGACGCCGTTTGGTGAAGCCATGCGGACGCTGCGTCTGCGAAAAGGCGTGAACCAGCAGCAGATGGCGGCAGCACTGCGCGTTTCGCCGGCCTATCTGTCTGCGCTGGAACACGGCCGGCGTGGGCGCCCGAGCTTTGATTTTCTGCAGCGTGTGGCCGGCTATTTCAACATCATCTGGGATGAGGCGGAAGAACTGTTCATGCTGGCGGAAACGTCGGATCCGCGCGTGGTGGTGGATACGGCCGGTTTGCCGCCGAAATATACCGCCCTTGCCAATCTTCTGGCGCGCCGCATTAGCACTTTGGAACCGGACGTGATAGACGACTTGACGGAGCTGCTGGAAAAAGCCTCAAATCGGGGCTAACGGCGCATGTCATCCCCTGTTTTCGCGAGCCAACGCTTTGGAAACAGGGCCGGAACTTCCTATAGTCCGTGTCAAGGACAACGGTGATTCGACGCCTCACCGTCCGCAGCCAAGAAACTAGAAAGTTGATTGATGAGCGATACACCCGTCAGCGATAGCGCGAGTGCAGAATACGGAGCCGATTCGATCAAGGTCCTGAAAGGGCTTGACGCGGTTCGTAAACGTCCCGGCATGTATATCGGGGATACGGACGATGGCTCCGGTCTCCACCATATGGTCTACGAAGTCGTCGACAATGCGATCGACGAAGCGCTGGCGGGACATGCCGACATCGTCACCGTTACGCTGAACGCCGATGGATCGGTCACCGTTACCGACAACGGCCGCGGTATTCCCACCGATATCCACACCGGCGAGGGTGTGTCGGCCGCCGAAGTCATCATGACCCAGCTGCATGCCGGCGGCAAGTTCGACCAGAACTCCTACAAGGTGTCGGGTGGTCTGCACGGCGTTGGCGTGTCCGTGGTGAACGCGCTCTCCGTCAAGCTGAACCTCAAGATCCGCCGCAGCGGCCGCGTTCACGAAATCAGCTTCACCCACGGCGTTCCCGACAGTCCCCTGAAGATCATCGGCGAATATGAAGGTCGATCCGGCACGGAAGTCACTTTCCTGCCGAGCACAGACACTTTTACCAAGACGGATTTCGACTACGGAACGCTGGAGCATCGCCTGCGCGAACTCGCGTTCCTGAATTCCGGCGTGCGCATTCTGCTGACCGACAAACGCAAGTCCGACATCCGCCAGGAAGAAATGCTCTATGACGGCGGTCTGGAAGCGTTCGTACGTTATCTCGACCGCTCCAAGAAGCCGCTGGTCAACACGCCGGTGGCGATCAAGGGCGAGAAGGACGGCATCACCGTCGAAGTCGCCATGTGGTGGAACGACAGCTATCATGAAAATGTGCTGTGCTTCACCAACAACATTCCCCAGCGCGATGGCGGCACGCATATGGCCGGTTTCCGCGGCGCGTTGACGCGCCAGATCACCTCCTATGCCGATACATCCGGCATCACCAAAAAGGAAAAGGTGACGCTGCAGGGTGAAGACTGCCGCGAAGGCCTGACCGCCGTTCTCTCCGTCAAGGTTCCGGATCCAAAATTCTCGTCGCAGACCAAGGACAAGCTGGTTTCGTCGGAAGTGCGCCCGGTCGTTGAAAACCTCGTCAACGAGGCGCTCAGCACCTGGTTCGAAGAGCATCCGACCGAAGCCAAGATCCTCGTCGGCAAGGTTGTTGAAGCAGCCGTGGCTCGCGAAGCCGCTCGCAAGGCCCGCGAACTGACACGCCGCAAGGGCGCGCTCGATATCGCTTCGCTGCCCGGCAAGCTTGCCGACTGCTCCGAGCGCGATCCGGCAAAGTCCGAGCTTTTCCTCGTGGAAGGTGACTCCGCTGGCGGTTCGGCCAAGCAGGGCCGCTCGCGCGAAAGCCAGGCCATCCTGCCGCTGCGCGGCAAAATCCTCAATGTGGAACGTGCGCGCTTCGACAAGATGCTGTCGAGCCAGGAAATCGGCACGCTCATCACCGCCCTTGGCACGTCGATCGGCAAGGACGAGTTCAACGCCGACAAGCTGCGTTATCACAAGATCATCATCATGACGGACGCTGACGTCGACGGCGCTCATATTCGCACGCTTCTGCTCACCTTCTTCTTCCGCCAGATGCCGGAACTGATCGAGCGCGGCCATCTCTATATCGCCCAGCCGCCGCTCTATAAGGTGACGCGCGGCAAGTCCGTGCAGTATCTGAAGGACGAAAAGGCGCTGGAAGAGTACCTGATCGGCCAGGGCCTCGAGGACGCAACGCTGACGCTCGGGTCCGGCGAAGTACGAGCTGCTGCCGATCTGCGCGATGTGATTGCCGATGCGCTGCGTCTGCGCTCGCTGCTCGATGGTCTGCATTCGCGTTATAGCCGCGCGATCGTTGAACAGGCCGCCATTGCCGGCGCGCTTAATCCGGAACTCACCGACAATCCGGTGCGTGCGCAGGAAACGGCTGACGAAGTGGCGCGCCGTCTCGATATCATTGCGGAAGAGACCGAACGCGGCTGGTCTGGCCACGTGACGCCGGAAGGCGGCATCCGCTTCGAGCGCATGGTGCGTGGCGTGAAGGAAGCCGCTTTCCTTGACGTGGCGCTGATCGGCTCGGCCGATGCCCGCCATATCGACCAGATGACGGCCCGCCTGCACGATATCTATGGCACGCCGCCGATCCTCACACGCAAGGAAGGCAAGTTCGAGATTGCCGGCCCCCGCGCTCTGCTCGATGCGATCTTTGCGGCTGGCCGCAAGGGCCTGTCGATGCAGCGTTACAAGGGTCTCGGCGAAATGAACGCCGAACAGCTTTGGGAAACGACGCTTGATCCGAACGTCCGCTCGCTGTTGCAGGTGAAGGTTCTCGATGCGACGGATGCGGACGGCATGTTCGCCCGCCTGATGGGTGATGAGGTCGAACCGCGTCGCGAGTTCATCCAGGAGAACGCGCTCAGCGTTGCCAACCTCGACATCTGATCAAAAATTGTTTCACGTGAATCTTTCCTGTGGATTGATTCACGTGAAACATTCTTTTTGAACCTCTGGTTCGAAAAGGCCCGCGTCGAATGCGGTTCAAGCCAAAAAGCCAGTACGAACAATGTTGCAGAACGGCTTGCGCTCGCAACGGAACTTTATGTCTCTCTTCGGATTGAGGCAGGGCGCTCCATCACGCTTGATAGCGTCTACCGCTTTCGGCGATATTGCGCCGCACATGTAACCTGTTAGTTTACCTCCCCCATGCTAGATCTCGTCTTGCGCCCCTTATGGCGCAGGCAAGTACATCGGAAAGAAAGGTGGCGCTTCGCATGTTCTACCAACTTTATGAGTTGAACCACGCCGCGATGGCGCCTCTTCGCGCCTCAACTGAAGCCATGCGCTTCCTCTATGACAATCCCATGAACCCGTTTGCGAAGACCACGATGGGCCGCACCTATGCGGCCGGTCTTGAAGTCTTCGAACGGATGACGCGGCGTTACGGCAAGCCGGAATTCGGCCTTCCCACAACCACTGTCGATGGCGAGACTGTCGCCGTGACGGAAAAGGTGGTGTGGTCAAAGCCGTTCTGCGATCTCCTGCATTTTGAACGGGCGCTGCCGAAGGGCAGGGATGCTGATCCGAAGATCCTCGTCGTTGCCCCGATGTCCGGACACTATGCGACGCTGCTGCGCGGCACGGTCGAGGCGCTGATACAGGGCGCTGACGTCTACATCACAGACTGGCAGGACGCGCGAAATGTGCCGGTGACGGACGGTCTCTTCGATCTCGACGATTACATCGACTACATTATCGAGATGCTGCATCACCTCGGGCCGAACACCCATGTTGTCGGTGTCTGTCAGCCCTCCGTGCCGGTGCTTGCTGCTGCAGCCGTGATGGAAGCCGCCGGCGATCCTCTGGCGCCCGCTTCGATGACGCTGATGGGCGGACCGATCGACACACGCATCAACCCGACCGCCGTCAACAAGCTTGCCCAGGACCGTCCGCTGAAATGGTTCAAGGACAATGTGATCATGACGGTGCCCTGGCCGCAGGCCGGTTTCATGCGGCCGGTCTATCCGGGCTTCCTGCAGCTCTCCGGTTTCATGTCGATGAACCTTGATCGCCACGTGGTCGCGCACAAGGAGTTCTTCCAGCATCTCGTCAAGAACGATGGTGAATCGGCGGAAAAGCATCGCGACTTCTACGACGAATATCTGGCCGTGATGGACCTGACGGCGGAATTCTATCTGCAGACGGTCGATACCGTGTTCATCAAGCATTCGCTGCCAAAGGGCGAGATGATGCACCGTTCCGCCAAGGTCGATACATCAGCCATCCGCAACGTCGCGCTGCTGACCATCGAAGGCGAAAACGACGATATCTCGGGTGTCGGTCAGACGAAGGCTGCGCAGACCATCTGCCCGAATATTCCAGACGCTCTGCGCGAACATTACGTGCAGCCGGATGTCGGTCATTACGGCGTCTTCAACGGCTCGCGCTTCCGCCGCGAAATTGCACCGCGCATCCTGGCTTTCGCCCGCGCTCACACAAAAGTGGCCCGCAAGGCACCGGTTCCACGGGTTATCAAGGGCGGCAAATCCGCCTGATACCTCGAGTACATGCCGATTTCCTGAAATAAAATCAGGGCCTTTGCCGATTTGGCAAGGGCCCTTCTTGAAGGCGGGTGCAGCACTTACCAAATCGAGATCAGACGAGCAGGCATGAGGCCGGTTCGTATGACAACTGAGGTAACACACCCCATGAACCAGCAAGCATTGATACGTCCGGAATGGACGCCGGCGACCATCGCCCTGATGGTGCTCGGCTTTGTGGTCTTCTGGCCGCTTGGCCTTGCCATGCTCGCCTATATCCTGTTCGGTGATCGACTTCGCGATTTTAAACGCGACGCGAATGCAAGGGCAGACGGCTTCTTTTCCGGCCTGCGCCGGTCCGGCCGCCGCTCGCCCTTTGCCAACGGCACCTATTCCACCGGTAATGTTGCGTTTGACGATTGGCGCAAGGCAGAACTCGACCGCATGGAAGAGGAACGCCGCCGGATGGACGAAATGCGCGAGGAGTTCGATTCCTACCTGCGCGAACTGCGCCGTGCCAAGGATCAGGAAGAGTTCGACCGTTTTATGCGTGAGCGTCGCGGTCGCGGATCAGACACCCAGTATCCAGCGGTCTGATAGCTGCCATCCTGACGAAAGATCCTGGCCGGCACCGCAAGGTGCCGGTTTTCTGTTGCGCCCCCGTGGCAAGGCTGGCTAGAACCACCGCATGTTCGCCCTCTTGAAAAAGTCGAAGAAGACCAAGCCCCCGGTCAAGAAGACCGAGCGCGTGCTGCATGTCGGCGATCGCGCCATGCCCTTGACGATCCGCGAGCATCACCAGGCAAGCCGCATCACGCTGCGCATCGAACCGGGTGGACGTGCGCTGCGGCTGACCGTGCCGACAGGCCTTGCCAAGCGCGAGATCGACGCTTTTCTCATCCGCCATGACGACTGGCTGCGGATGAAGCTTGCAAAGTTTGCCGCCGATTCTGGTTTACGCCCCGGCGGTACGCTTTCTCTTCGCGGCGTGCCGCATCGCATCGTTCATACCGGTTCTCTTCGTGGCCTGACCGAATGTGGCGAAGAAGACGGTGAGCCCGTGATCCGGGTGAGCGGGCTGGAAGACCATCTGGGGCGACGGCTTGCCGCATTCCTGAAGAAGGAAGCGCGGGCGGATCTGGAAAAGCTGGTGGCCCGCCATGCGGCCGCAGTCGGCAAGCCGGTCAAGTCGCTCTCGATGAAAGATACCCGCAGCCGCTGGGGATCGTGCTCCTGGGACGGTAACTTGAGCTTTTCCTGGCGGATCGCCATGGCACCGCCCTCCGTCATCGATTATCTCGCCGCCCATGAGGTGGCGCACCTGAAGGAAATGAACCACGGGCCGCAATTCTGGTCGCTTTGCGAAAAGCTTTGCCCGGGAATGGAGGCGGCCCGGAGCTGGCTGAAACAGAACGGGTCGCAACTGCACGCCATCGATTTCAGCTGAGACGGGCGCCTTGGTCGCAGGGCCGCAATATGGCTCGACTCAACGCCCAAAACATGCGAATCCGCCTTTCCATGACACCAGATATCAAAATCTGCGGATTGAAGACACCGGAGGCCGTCGATCTGGCGGTGGCCCGCGGCGCGACCCATATCGGCTTCATCTTCTTCGAGAAGAGCCCAAGGCACATCGATCCGATGAGTGCGGGCATTCTGGCTGACCGGGTGAGGGGACGCGCAAAAATCGTCGCCGTCACCGTCAACGCCGATAACGAAGAGCTGGAAGACATCATTGCCTTCCTGAAGCCGGATATCCTTCAGTTGCACGGTGCCGAGACCCCTGATCGCGTCCTGACGGTCAAGGCGCTGTATGGCCTGCCTGTGATGAAAGCGTTTTCCGTGCGCGGCACGGATGATCTGCGCAAGATCGAAGCCTATGACGGGCTTGCTGATCGCTTCCTGTTCGATGCCAAGGCCCCTGAAGGCTCTGAACTTCCCGGCGGTAACGGTGTTTCGTTTGACTGGGCGATCATGGACGTGCTTGACGACAGCGTCGATTACATGCTTTCCGGTGGCCTGAACAAGGATAACGTGGTTCAGGCGCTGACGGCGACGCGCGCGCGTGGCATCGACTTGTCCTCGGGCGTGGAAAGCGCACCTGGTATCAAGGACTTCGACAAGATGAACGCCTTCTTCGACAGGATCGATGCGTGGCGCGTCAGTGGATCAAAGGGAGTAGAGACGTGAACCAGCCTCTGAAACCGAATTCCTTCCGGGCCGGTCCCGATGAAGACGGACGCTTCGGCATTTATGGCGGCCGCTTCGTGGCTGAAACCCTGATGCCGCTGATCCTCGACCTGCAGGACGAGTGGAACAAGGCCAAGACCGATCCGGAATTTCAGGCCGAGATTGCGCATCTCGGCAAGCATTATATCGGACGTCCGAGCCCGATGTATTTCGCCGAGCGCCTGACGGCGGAGTTGGGTGGCGCAAAGATCTATTTCAAGCGCGATGAGCTGAACCACACGGGCAGCCACAAGATCAATAACTGCATCGGCCAGATCCTGCTCGCCAAGCGCATGGGCAAGACCCGCATCATCGCTGAAACCGGTGCCGGCCAGCATGGCGTGGCATCGGCCACCGTTGCCGCCCGCTTCGGCCTGCCTTGTGTCGTCTATATGGGTGCAACCGATGTCGAGCGTCAGGCCCCCAACGTGTTTCGCATGAAGCTGCTCGGCGCCGAGGTGAAGCCCGTGACCTCCGGCCACGGCACGCTGAAGGACGCGATGAACGAGGCCCTTCGCGACTGGGTGACCAATGTCGACGATACCTATTACATCATCGGCACGGCCGCCGGCCCGCATCCCTATCCGGAAATGGTGCGCGAGTTCCAGTCGGTCATCGGCAAGGAAGCCCGCGAACAGATGATGGAAGCCGAAGGCCGCCTGCCGGACATGCTGGTGGCAGCTGTGGGCGGTGGTTCGAACGCCATCGGCCTCTTCCATCCCTTCCTCGATGACGAAAGCGTTGCGATCGTTGGCGTCGAAGCCGGCGGCAAGGGGCTGGAGGGCGAGGAACACTGTGCTTCGCTGACGGCCGGCCGCCCCGGCGTTCTGCATGGCAACCGTACCTATTTGCTGCAGGACGATGACGGCCAGATCAAGGAAGGCCATTCCATCTCGGCCGGTCTCGATTATCCCGGCATCGGGCCTGAACATTCGTGGCTGCGCGATACCGGCCGCGTCGAATATGTGCCAATCAAGGATGACGAGGCGCTCGCCGCCTTCCAGATGCTGACGCGCACCGAAGGCATCATTCCGGCGCTCGAGCCCAGCCATGCGCTGGCCGAAGTCATCAAGCGCGCACCGAAGATGGACAAGGACCAGATCATCCTGATGAACCTCTGTGGCCGTGGCGACAAGGACATCTTCACCGTCGGCAAGCTTCTCGGAATGGGTCTCTGATCATGACTGAACGTATGGACGCACGTTTCGCCGACCTGAAGGTTGAGGGCCGTCCGGCACTCATCACCTATTTTATGGGCGGTGATCCCGATTTCGAAACCTCGCTCGGCATCATGAAGGCGCTGCCGGAAGCCGGTGCCGATGTCATCGAGCTTGGCATGCCGTTTTCCGATCCGATGGCCGATGGTCCCGCGATCCAGATGGCGGGCCATCGGGCCCTCGCCGGTGGTCAGACACTGGCGAAGACGCTGGATCTCGCCCGCGCTTTTCGTGAAGGCGACCAGAAGACGCCGATCGTGCTGATGGGCTATTACAACCCCATCTATTCCTTCGGCGTCGAACGCTTCCTGGATGAAGCGCTCGAAGCGGGCATCGACGGCCTGATCGTTGTCGACCTGCCGCCTGAGATGGACGATGAACTGTGCATCCCGGCTTTGGCCAAGGGCATCAACTTCATCCGCCTTGCGACGCCGACGACCGATGAAAAGCGCCTGCCAAAAGTTCTGCAGAACACATCGGGCTTCGTTTATTATGTCTCGATGAACGGCATCACCGGCTCGGCCCTGCCGGATCTGTCCAAGATCGCAACGGCCGTCAACCGCATCAAGGCGCATACGGACCTGCCGGTCTGTGTCGGCTTTGGCGTGAAGACGGCCGATCATGCGCAGGCAATCGGTGCCGCCGCCGATGGCGTGGTGGTGGGTTCTGCCATCGTTGCCCAGGTGGCCGGCAGTCTCGATGCTGAAGGCTGTGCGACAAGCCACACGATTTCCGCAGTCTCGACGCTGGTGCGCGGCCTTGCCACCGGCGTTCGTTCGGCACGCCTTGCTGCTGCCGAATAAAGTTACCACATTGACGATGGTCAATCAGGAGTTTTGCCCGTGAACTGGATCACCAACTATGTGCGCCCGCGCATCAATTCCATGCTGGGTCGCCGGGAAGTGCCGGAGAACCTCTGGATCAAGTGCCCGGAAACCGGCGAAATGGTCTTCCACAAGGACCTGGAAGAAAACAAGTGGGTCATTCCCGCCTCCGGTTTCCACATGAAGATGCCGGCCAAGGCGCGTTTGGCTGACCTGTTCGATGGCGGCGTTTTTGAAAACCTGCCGCAGCCGAAGGTGGCGCAGGACCCGCTGAAGTTCCGCGATTCGAAAAAATATGCCGACCGCCTGAAGGACAGCCGCATCAAGACCGAGCAGGAAGATACGATCCTGGCCGGTCTCGGCAAGGTCGAGGGGCTGACGCTTGTCGCCGTCGTGCATGAATTCAACTTCATCGGCGGTTCGCTCGGCATGGCCGCCGGCGAGGCGATCGTCAAGGCAGCCGAACGGGCGCTGGCTGAACGTTGCCCGCTTGTGATCTTCCCGGCATCAGGCGGCGCGCGCATGCAGGAAGGCATTCTCTCGCTGATGCAGCTGCCGCGCACCACTGTTGCCATCGATATGCTGAAGGAAGAGGGCCTGCCCTATATCGTGGTTCTGACGAACCCGACGACCGGTGGCGTAACCGCGTCCTATGCCATGCTGGGCGATGTTCACATTGCCGAGCCCGGCGCGGAAATCGGCTTTGCCGGTAAGCGCGTTATCGAGCAGACGCTGCGCGAAAAGCTGCCGGAAGGTTTTCAGACTGCGGAATATCTGCTGGAGCACGGCATGGTCGACATGGTGGTCAAGCGCCACGATATCGCTCACACGCTGGCCACGATCCTCAAGATCATGCTGAAGCAGCCAGCTGGCGATACGAGCGACGAAGCAGGGCAACCGCTCGCACTCAGCGCCTGATTTTCCGATGAACGCCTCGGGGACTGACATGAACGACGTGGCCCACAGCGAGGCGGAACAGGTCATCAATGACCTGATGAAACTGCACCCCAAGGGTTTTGACATGACCCTTGGGCGCATGCGTCGCCTGCTGGAGGTTCTGGGTAATCCCCAGCTGAAACTGCCGCCGATGATCCATGTCGCCGGCACGAATGGCAAGGGCTCCGTCTCGGCCTTCTGTCGTGCGCTCCTGGAAGCTGGCGGTTATTCCGTTCACGTTCATACCTCGCCCCATCTCGTCCACTGGCATGAGCGTTACCGGATCGGCCGCAAGGGCGAGCCGGGGACGCTGGTGGAGGATGCCGATCTTGCCGATGCGCTGCGCCGGGTGGCCGAGGCCAATGCGGGCCAAGCCATCACCGTGTTCGAGATCCTGACGGCCGCCGGCTTTCTGCTGTTTTCCGAACGTCCCGCCGATGCCGTGATCATCGAGGTCGGCATGGGTGGACGTCTCGATTGCACCAATGTCGTCGATAATCCGGCCGTATCCGTCATCATGCCGATCTCGTTCGACCATCAGGCCTATCTGGGAGACCGGGTGGAACTGATTGCAGCCGAAAAGGCCGGTATCATCAAAAAGGGCCGCCCGGTGGTGATTGGCCACCAGGAATTTGAGGCAGCGCGCGAAACGCTTGCCGCGACCGCCGATCGTCTTGGTTCTCCGGCAACCATTTACGGGCAGGATTTTACCGCCCACGAAGAATTTGGCAGGATGGTCTATCAGGATGAGTTCGGCCTTGCCGACCTGCCTCTGCCGCGCCTGCCGGGCCGACATCAGCTGGCGAATGCGGCCGCTGCGATCCGCGCCGTAAAGGCAGCGGGTTTTCCCGTCACCGAAGCGATGATGGAAACGGCGATGACTTCAGTCGAATGGCCGGGCCGTCTGCAGAAACTGACGGAAGGTGCCCTTCTTCAATACGCGCCAGCCGGGGCAGAAATCTGGGTGGATGGTGGGCATAATCCCGGTGCCGGCGAGGTGATTGCCGAAGCCATGGCATCATTTGAGGAAAAACAGGCCCGTCCGCTTTATCTCATCATCGGCATGCTCAACACCAAGGACCCAATCGGCTATTTCCGCGCTTTTGCCGATATTGCCGAATATGTCTTTGCGGTGCCGATCCGCGGCAGCGATGCGGGACTTGATCCGGTGGTTCTGGCCAATGCCGCCTATGACGCAGGTCTCGTGGCCGAGCCGTCGCTGACGGTTGCCGACGCGCTGAAGGAAATCACCGAGCGCCAGATCGAAGGGCAGCTGCCGCCGCGCATCCTCATCGGTGGCTCGCTTTATCTGGCCGGAAACGTTCTCGCCGATAACGGCACACCGCCGAAATAAGATTATCCTTCCCAAATTGCGTCCATGAAAAAAGCCCGGTCAATGCCGGGCTTTTCTTTTGGTTGTCGATGCTGCGCTTAGATGGCGCCGGAGATCCAGGCGGAGAGCGCGGTTTTCGGCGCTGCACCCACCTTGATGTCGGCGACTTCGCCGCCCTTGAACATGGCAAGGGTCGGAATGGAGCGCACGCCGAACTTGGCGGCCAGTTCCGGGTTTTCATCGATGTTGAGCTTGGCGACCTTCACCTTGCCAGCCATCTCCGTGGAGATTTCTTCCAGGCTCGGCGCGATCATCTTGCACGGGCCGCACCATTCAGCCCAGAAATCCACGATGACGGGTTCGGCGGATTCCAGAACTTCCGACTGGAAGTTCGCATTGTCGACTTTCACGGTAGCCATGGGGCTCTCCTTCAACGATTTCGTGTTGGCAAGAATGTGATGCGCGGCCGCGTCAAATTCAATGCTGCCTATCTCACTTTGTATTGAGTTCGGCAAGGGAGCGGGAAAGCAGCGCCGGTGGAAGCGTGATGACGGCTGCTGTTTCCGTGTAGACCAGCACGCAGGCAATCTCCCGATCCGGATAAAGCGGCTTCAGGATTTCCCGGTAGATGGCAAGCTGGGCCCGGTGGGCCAACGGTACCTCTGTGGCGGATCGGGGTGCAAAACGGTTCGTCTTGTAGTCGAGAATGGTGACGGTCCCATCGGCCGAGACGCTCAGGCGGTCGAGGCGGCCGGAGACGGCGTGATTGCGGCCGTTCAGCAGCAGTGTGCCCATGATCGATACCTCCGGCTGGGCATGGGCATCAAAGACGGATTGAAGGTTCGGATGGCGCAACACCGCCATGATCGAGGTTAAAAGCGCCTGCCTTTCGGGCTGCGACCAGAAGCCCGCCGTGCGGGACAGATAACGTCGGGCCGCATCCTCCTGCTCTGCCGGGGGGAAGCTCGGCAGCATCTGCAGCATGCGGTGTGTCAGCCGACCCTTCTGCAGGGCACGCCCGGAGGATGCTTTTTCGCCAAACAGCGGAGAGACAAAGGTCGCCTCGCCATCCTCCTCGTCAATCATCACACCGGCGCCGGAGGGGCTGAGCGGCCGGGGCAGGGGGCGCGATGGCGGCAATGGACGAGACAAGGCCTCGGGCAGGCTCTCCTGCGCTGGCGCGGCTGTTGCTTCCTCATGCCTTGCAATCTGGCGCAGCGGGCCGGCCGGTGCGCGCCACTGGTACCCATCCCATTGCCCGTCTGCGCCGGAAAAACTTGCGGCCTTGCAGCGGTCGCCATCGGCTGACAGTGCGCGGGCGACCATAGCTTGCCAGCTCTCGTCGTTTTCCAGCTTGCCGCGATAACCGCAAACGATCAGCCGGTCGGCAGCGCGCGTCATCCCGACATAAAGCAGGCGGCGATATTCTTCCTCGGCCGCCAGCTTCACCCGTTCGTCGTCGGCCGAGGTCAGCGCGTTGGAGAGGGTTTTTCCCGGCACCCAGGCCGGCACGTCGCGACCGTCGATCTTCAGGAAGCGGAACTTTGGCACATGCGAGTGGATGAAGGCTTTCGAGCCGCTATCGACCAGAAACACCACCGGCGCCTCCAGCCCCTTGGAGGCATGCACGGTCATGATGCGCACCTCGTCGCGTCCGCTATCCTGCTCGCGCTTGATGGTGGGCGATTCCAGCTCCAATGTGGAAATGAAGCTCTGCAGGCCCGGCAGCGTCTTGTCCTCATGGTCAAGCGCAAGGCTCAGGAACTCGTCGAGAATATCGGCGGCCTCGCTGCCAAGCCGGGCAAGGAACCGTTTGCGCCCGCCATCGGCTCCGAGAATCCGGGCAAAGAAGTCATGCACGCTGAAACGCGCCGCCATCCCGATGATGTCATGCAAACGGGCAACCACGGCGGAAAGCCTGATGTCACCGTCTTGCCCCAAGTCCTGCATGTGCTGCCAGACGCTGGTGTCTGCAGGCCTGAGTGCTGCCAGCGCAAAAATATCGTCTTCGGTCAGATCGAACAGCGGGCTTTTTAGTGCTGCGGCCAGCGACAGGTCGTCATGCGGCTGCAGGACGAAGCGGGCGAGCGCCATCAGGTCCTGAACGGCAATGTGGTTGGTGAGCTTCAGGCGGTCGGCCCCGGCAACGGGAATTTCGCCGCGCCGCTTCAGGGCCCGCGTCAGCGCATTAACGAAGGCGTCGCGCTTGCGCACCAGAACCAGAATATCGCCCGGACGGATCGTACGTTCATGGTCTTTCTCGATGATGGTCTGGCGGCCGATCATCTCGCCGATCACATGCGCCATGCGGGCGGCCAGAATGGCAGAGGGTGCCCGGTCGGGCGTGGCATCGAATGGCGCCGTCCAGTCATCCTCGATATCGGCGACATCAGGCACCACGGTTTCCCAGAGGTCCACGGCACCCGCATGGCCGATGCGGTTTGACCGGTGGATGACGGGATCGCCGACAGCGCTCAGGCCCCGTGCATTGGCTTCCAGCGAAAACACCTGATCGACGGCGCTCAGCACATCGGCGGTGGAGCGGAAGGAGAGGGGCAGCCGTACCGGATGAAAGGCCTGACCGCTCAACCCCACCCGCTTCTGGGTTTCGGAGCGCTCCTGCGCAAACCGCTCCGGACGGGCCCCCTGGAAGGAATAGATCGATTGTTTTTCATCGCCGACGGCAAAGATCGTTCGCCGGGTTTCGCGCGCGCTGTGGCCGGAGAAAAAGTCTTCCGCCAGCGATTTGATCACCGCCCATTGCACCGGGCTCGTATCCTGCGCTTCATCGACCAGAATGTGGTCGATGCCCTGGTCGAGCTTGTAATGTACCCAGGCGCCGACCCCGTCGCGGGTCAGAAGATCAGCGGTGCGGGCAATCAGGTCCTCGAAGTCCAGCAGGCTGCGGCGGCGCTTCAGTTCTTCGTAATCCTCGTTTAACCGATCCGCGAGCGTCAGGGCCGCACGGGTCGCCTCGAACATGCGCAGGATGCGCAAGCGCTCTCGGGTATCCACCACATGCTGGCGCGCTGCCGCCACGGCGTCAGCCAGTTGCGGGGCAGCCGTCAGCATGGCTTTTGCCACAAGCGAGCTGTCTGCCTTCGGCTTGCCGGCCTGCGTCAGGAACACCTGATCGAGAATTTTGGCACGCGCAAACGGATCTGGCTCGGCCAGCGCCCGTTTCAGCATAAGTCCCGCTTCGCCCGCCTTTGCGCCGCCCTTTGCCTCGGCAAGTTCGAGATAAAGGCCAAGCAGCGGGCCGGAGAGGCCGGGAAGCGGCCAATAGGCTTCGATCAGCGTGGCCTCGCTGTCATTTTTGCCGAGGTCAAACGTTTTTCGCAACAGCGCGTCGGGACCACCGTGGTCATCTGCTTCGGCAAGGAACCGGCGGATTGCGGTGCGATTGGCGATGATGTCGGAGATGAGGCCCTCCAGACCGGTCTCGTCCCCGAGATCCAGCACATGGGCAAAGGCTGCGGCGAGGGCTGAATCCTCTTCCGCGGAGGTGGCCGTCAGCAGCGACCGGCGGGCTTCGGCCAGAAGTGCAGAAGCCGAGGCATCGTCCAGCACCGAAAAATGCCCGGCAACATTCGCTTCCAGCGGGAACTGGTGCAGCAGCGCCTCGCAGAAGGCGTGAATGGTCTGGATCTTCAGGCCACCCGGCGTTTCGAGCGCTTTGGCAAACAGGCGCCGCGCATCGGCAAGCTTGAAGGAATCCGGCTCACGGCCTTCAATGCCGGCGATCCGTTCGGCCAGTTTCTCATCCGGCAACACGGCCCATTCGGCCAATCGCTGGAACACGCGGTTGGACATTTCCGACGCTGCCGCCTTGGTATAGGTGAGGCATAGAATGGCGGACGGGCGGCAGCCGGCGAGCAACAGCCGGATCACCCGCTGGGTCAGCACATGGGTTTTTCCCGAGCCGGCATTGGCGGACACCCAGGCGGAACCCATGGGATCGGAGGCAAGCGCCTGCTGGCGCGCCGTCCAGGTCAGCCAGATCTGCGGATCATCCGCCAGTTCTGAGACATCCGGCAAATGGTATTGCAGCTCACTCATCGGCATCACTTTCTTCGGCATCGGCTGTCGACCATTCCGCCACCCGCGCCAGATGATCGTATTCGCCGCCGAAATTGCTCTGCATGACCGGGATCAGGCGCGAGGCAAAACCGACATTCCCGTCGCGCAGGCGAATAACGAAGGCGGTCAATTGCTCGATCGAATCCTCACCCAATTCCTGAGCCGACTTCGGCTTGCTGCGCGCCGTTTCGCGCCCACCCTCGTTATTCACAGTGTCGCACGTGAAACGCTCGCCGGGTCGGAGACGGACATAAAGCAGGTTATCCGGCCGCAGCGCACCGATGCCTTTGAAGCCGCCGGCCTGAAGGGCTGCGGCTTCGAGCGGCAATTGCGGATCGAGCAGTGCCCGGGCCTGCGCCACCGAGGGGCTGAGGCCCGTCTTGTAATCTATGATATCGGCGTATCCTGAGCCCTTGATGTCGATGCGGTCGGCAATGCCGGTCAGCCGAATGCCAGCGCCGGGAATTTCAAACCCGGCGGGCAGTTCGGTATAGGTCCGGCGAATATCCGGCGCGCGGTCTGCTTCCCAGCGCAGGAAGGCGCGGGCTACCTCGCGAAAACGCGGACGCCACACCTGATCGATGTGAACTGGTAGCGTCTCGGCCAGAAATTCCTCGTCAATCAGCCGCTCCATCACCTGCCAGGCTTCGGGTGAGCCGGGAACAGGAGCAACCCGGGTGTAGCGTTCGATGATGCGGTGATAGAGCGTGCCACGCTCGGCAACACCCGGATCCTCGTTGAAGGGGGAAAGCGGATCGAGCTTCAGGATGCGGCGGGCATAAATGGAATAAGGGTCGCGGCGCAGCCGTCCGACTTCGCTGAAGGAATATTTCGTCGGCTGCAGTTCCGCTGGCGCCTTGGGGGCAGGGCGGCGCGCAAGCGGTTGGCGCTCGCTCGCATCGGCCCGGTCGAGAAGCCGCGCCCATGTCCGGTAGACATCACCGCGCGCCCGCAGATCCTTTGCCAGCGCCTCGCCACCGAGTGCCAGCAAGCGCTGGAGCCAGCGTGAAGCGACGGTTGGCGCGCCGCCTTGGCGGAGCGCACGCGAATAGATGATGTGGCGCGTGCCGTTTGCCATCTCAAAGTCATGCGCCAGCTGGCCGATTCGCCGCTCCGGTGGTTCAAGGCCGATATCGGTCTTCATGGTGCGCGACAGGAAGGGGTTGTTGACCGATTGTCCCGGCCAGGAGCCTTCGTTCATGCCGCCGAGAATGAGCGTATCGACCCTCTGCAACCGCGCTTCCAGCGTGCCGAAAATGAAGATGCGCGGATGGCTGAGCGCGCGGGGTTTTACTGCTTCGCTCGTCAGCAATGCCGCGATAATGTCGATCCATTGCGGGCCATCGGCCTCGATCTGACCATCCGTCTCGATGATTTCTGCGAGAAGTGCTGCCAGCCGTTCGCCGGCTTCGCCCGTCCAGAGTGCCCGTAGATCGCCGTCGGCCCCGGCCGCGATGGCTTCCAGCGCCCGGCCGGTTCGTTCCGCCCAGTCAGACAGCGGCAGCCGTGCCGTCAGGCTGCGGCCGTCGGGTCGCTTGGCGATGAGTGCGGAGGCGAGCGGTTCGACGGCGCGGGCAATGTTTTGCGCGAGTGTCTGCGCATCCACGGCTCCGTTTTCCGGCAGCGACAGCCGCCATTGCGGTGTGTGCCGATCCTCTGCCTGTTCTTTCAGCCGTCGCGCGAGAAGTGCCTCAAGCGTTGCGATATCCGGCTCGCCGATGCCGCCGCGCAATGCCAGAAGCTCCAGTGCCTCGCCGGCCTGCTTGCGTTGATCGGCCGGAAGACCGAACACGGCCAGCGGATGTTTGATGAGTGCGGTGATGGCCACCGGATCGCCCGGCCGCAAAATGGCTTCCAGCGTCAGCGCCAGAAGCGTGCCCTGTGGCGTCGCGGAAAGCGGTGTGCCGGCGGTATCGTCGGCCGTGATGCCGAAGCGGGCAAGTTCGGCGGATACCCGCCGGGCCAACGCCCGGTCCGGCGTGATCAGTGCCGCCTGCGATTCGCCGCCGTCGATGCCGGGCTTTTCCAGCGCGAGGCGCAGCGCAATGGCAATGGCTGCGGCTTCCTCCCGCTCATTGGCGGTTTCAATGAGGCTGATATCGGCAAAGGCCGCCCGGATTTCGGAAAGTTCGGTTTCCTGCCGCCAGTCGTTCCAGCGGTCTGTGGCCTCGGCGGGCGCAAGTGCCTGTGAGAGGAGTTTGGCCCGCGTTGTCAGGTCTTCGGGCGCGTTGCCAAGCGGCTCTACCTCATCGCGGCGGATCTGAAGTTTTTGCAAAAGCCGGTGAAGGCCGTATTGCGGGTGGCTGCGGCCTGATGGGTCGGGCCGGGTGCCCGGCATCTGCTCGCCCAGCATCTGCCATTGGTCATCAGGCATGAAGAGATCGAGCCCCGGCAACACCACGGCGCCGTTCGGCAGGTTGGCGATTGCGGCGATGAGATTGGCAGCGGCCGGCACTGAGCCGGTGGAACCGGCGACGATCACCGGGCCGTCATGCAGTCGTTCCCCGATCCGGCGTGCTTCGCCGTTGAGGATCGCGGCCTTGTGGCGCGCGGGCGAGGAACGGCGCAACTCTTCCAGCCGAGAGGGCCAGAAGCTGCTGGCAATCTTCAGGAATTCTGCCGTTAGCTGCCACCAGAGCGAATGATCACTGGTTTCCAGCCGCTCGAGATCCGACCAGTCGCGTTCCTCGGTTTCGATGGCATCGATCAGTTCGGCAAGTGCGCGGGCAAGCCAGATGGCATCCGCCGGACTTGCCGGCGCCACAAGCGGCGATTCCTGATGCACATCCATGATGGCGCGGGGCAGGGCATTGCGCCAGGCAAGGATCAGGCGGCCAAGCTCCAGAAGCCTGGCCGTGCTGCTGATCGGCATGGAAAGATCCATCTCCTCCGGTGCCACCAGATCAAAGAATCCGGCATCGTCATCGGTTTCGCCAAGTGGCCGGATGAGCGGCAGGATGGCCGAGCGACCGCCGAGAAGATCGACAAATTCCGAGCGCAGCACGCGGGCTGCGCGCCGTGTCGGCACGTAGATCGTCACCTTCGAGAGCGACAGCGGATCGCTTGCCTCATAACGGAAGGAGGAGAGGAGCCGGCCATCGCAAAGACTTTGTGCCACCGTGCGCAGGAAAGGCACCGCCGCGGGCACAGTCAGGACGCGTTTTTGCCCGCGCGCACTCATGCTCCGCCCGTTGGCGAAGAATTCTTTAGGAAAGTCTCGGCCTCCTCAAGCCCTTCCGGCGATCCGACGGTGATCCAGTCGCCATGAAGCTCGATGCCGTGGAGACGGTTGCGGGCAATGGCCTTGTCGAAACAGAGGTTGAGGTTGAAGGCATCGTCGGGCGCATCATCAAAGAAGGTCGTGTTTACGGCAAAGGCGCCGGCATACACCACGGGATGAGCGTCTCCCTCGCGGTAACGCGTCAGGCGGCCCGCCGGGTCCATGTGGAAATCACGCGTGCCATTGTGGCCGATTGTCCGGTCCATCGGCGCACACAACATCAGCATGTCCATTGCGTCCGGATCGAAGGTCTTGATGAGGCGGGTGAGGTTGGAGGCTTCGCCGGCGGGTTCGTTGACCCAGAAGAGGTCGGCATTCATGACCAGAACCGGTCCCGGCGGCAGAAGCGTCAGGCCTTTGATCAGCCCGCCGCCATTGTTCATCAGGCGCTGCCGTTCATCGGAGATGAGGATGTCGAGATCGCCGCGGGCCGCCAAATAAGCTTCCATCTGGTCGGCATGGTGATGGACATTGATGGCAAGGCGTTTGACGCCGCACTCCACCAGAAGGTCGAGCACGTAATGCAGCATCGGTCGCCCGCCCACCGGTACAAGCGGTTTTGGTGTGAGGTCGGTCAAGGGGCGAAGGCGGGTGCCGAGCCCCGCGGCCAGCACCATGGCATTCTCGATGATCATCCGGAACCTATGATTGTCTAAACTCTATTCCAGCTTCTGCCATCCAATCGCGCAAGGGCGCAAGCACCGGATGTTGCAGGGCGGATGCGAGATAGGCAAGCGTGCGCGGCATATGCTTCATGTATCCGGGCTTGCCGTCGCGGTCTTTCAGGCGCACCCAGAGGCCGGCAAGCTTGCAATTGCGCTGCGCTGCCATGATCGCAAAGGCTTGCCGGAACCCGGCCTCATCAAATTTGCCCTGCTGATGGCGCAGCGCAAGATAATGCTGCAGCAGATCTTCGCCAAGGGCAGGGGGAATGGTAACGCGGGCATCCTGCACCAGCGAGGCGACGTCATAAGCGGTCGGGCCGATCATCGCATCCTGGAAATCGATGAGGCCGACGCGCTGGAGCCCGCTGTGTTCTGCCCGCCAGATCAGGTTGGGCGAATGCATGTCGCGCAGCAGCAGGTGGTGCTCGCAAGCCCCAAGCTTTTCGATCAGGCCATCCCAGATCGCGCCATAGGACTGGCGTTCCGCCTCGCTGACGGTGCCGCCTTTGCGCTGCCACGGCAGATACCAGTCAAGGATCAGCCGGGTCTCGATCTTCATTGCGACGGGATCGAAATCCGGCACCTTGTGCGTATGGTCGGGCGTGACCGGAAGTTCCCGCAGAAGCGGGCTTTGGTGAAGATGCGCAAGGCAGGCGATGCTTTCGCGGTAACGCTCCCTGATCGGCTGCCCGTCTTCATCCAGCACGCCGTCAAAACCCAGATGTTCGATCAGCAGGATCCCGGCGGTATAGTCGACCGCCAGAATTTCCGGTGCGGCAAGACCCATGCGCCGCAGATATTCGGCAATGGCGACGAAGGGGTAGGCGTCTTCGGCGAGATGCGCGACCTTCGGATAGGGTTTTCCATCCAGCACCGGCGGGCCTTCCGGGCGAAGCGGCCAGTCCATCAGGATGGTGCGTTTGCCGTCGCTGCCGGTGATTGTTTCATAGGCGCGAAGCGATGCGTCGCCGGTCAGGAAGCGCCGCCGGGCATCGCCATGACCGTGGGTCTGGAGAAAGGCGCGGATGGCCAGCACCCGGCGGATGCGATCGAGCGCGGCTTTCGGGCCGTTAAATTCCGCCCGCCGGCCATCGCCATCATGTACGAGGGTGAGGCGGATCCGATCACCCGGCAGTTGCGCATCGGCCATTTCCGGCCATTCCACCAGACAGATGCCGTCGTTCAGCGCTTCGTCAAAACCCAGTTCATCCAGCTCAGAACCATCGGCCAGTCGGTAAAGATCGAAATGGGCGACAGGAATGCGCAGATCATAGGCCTGCACCAGCGTAAAGGTGGGGCTTGGCACTTCCAGATCGTCATCGTCTGCCATGGCGCGCAGGAAAGCCCGCGCGAGCGTCGATTTGCCGGCGCCGAGATCGCCCGACAGCGCCAGGCAATCGCCGGCCTTCAGCGCCAGTGCCAGATCTTCACCGAGGCGGATCGTGTCCGCCTCGCTTGAGAGGGCAAGATGGAGAGGGGTGTTGTCGTTCATTCGGCGGCAATGGACCGGGCGGTGATGGCGCTCGGGATACGGCAGGTGACGGTGGTTCCTTCACCGGTCTGGCTGTCGATCTTGACGTCGCCATGATGCAGCGTGACGAAACTTTCAACGATGGAGAGGCCAAGCCCCGCACCGCTTTTCTTGCCGCCCTTGCCGCTGGAGAAGCGGTCGAAGACCGTCTTCAGCATGTCTTCGCTCATGCCGGGACCATGGTCGGCGACGGAGAAGAAGAAGTCCGAACCCTTGCGCCAGCTGCTCAAGGTAACTGTCGCGCCTTCCGGAGAGAAATTGGCCGCATTGGTGACGAGCTTGATCAGGATCTGCTTCAGGCGCTGCTGGTCCGCGACGATCGTGCCGAGATTTTTCGCCGCGATGATTTCCAGCGTCACGGAGTTTTCGTAAAGCCGGTCGGAGATCTGCATGGCGACGTCATCCAGCAGGTCGTCGATATCCATCTCGGTATAGTTCAGCTCCATGATGCCGGCATCGACGGTTGCCAGATCAAGGATATCGTTGACGATGGTGAGCAGCACCGCCGAGGACGTCGAGATATGGTCGACATATTCCGTCTGGCGCTCGTTGAGCGGCCCGATGCCCGGCGTCTTCAGGAGGTCGGTAAAACCGATGATGTTGGTGAGCGGCGAGCGTAGCTCGTAGGAGACGTGTTGAACGAAATCGTTCTTCAGTTCGTCTGCCTTGCGCAGCGCTTCGTTCTTTTCCTTCAATGCCCGTTCGGCACGCGCGCTGTCGGTCATGTTGACGAAGGTCAGCATGGTCTGGGCATTCGGCAGCGGAATGACCGCATAATCCAGCACGATGCCGGAGAAAAGCTCGAACGTTCCCTGCAGCGAGGGGCGCTCATCATCAAAATTGGTCAGCATCTGGCCAAACAGACGCCATCCATCCGGCTTGTCATATTCCATGGCGCAGGCCGCTTCGATGGCCTTGATGTGGGTGCCGGGCTTGGTCTGGTCGTCGGTAATGCCCCAGATGGCCCTGAATGCCGGGTTGGACAGGCGGATGCGCCCGTCCGGCCCGAACACGGCAACGCCTTCGGCCAGATGATCGATGGTTTCGCCCTGCACCTTGACCAGCGTGTTGTAACGGGTTTCCAGATCCACCTGTTCGGTGAGGTTTTCAAACACCCAGGTCACGCCGCCCTGTGGATGCGCGGTAGCAATCACCTGCAGGGTCTGGGCGTTCGGCAGGTGCCAGCGGTTGGTCTGGGTATCCAGCGACCGGTAAACGGAAAGCACGCTTTCCTTCCAGTTGCGCCAGTTCAGCTGCTCCGGCAGCTTGTTCTGGCTGCGCAGCCGGTCGAGAAGCTCGTTGTGATCAGGCCGGCTTTCCAGGAAGCCGAGATCGAGATCCCACAGGCGCGCAAAGGCCTGGTTATAGAACTGCAGTCGCTGGTCACGGTCGAAGATGGCAACGGGCGTTGCCAAATGGTCGAGCGTCTCGGCATGGCTTTTGAGCGTGCGCGTCAGTTCGGCACGGATCGCGTCCGCTTCCGAGACATCCACTGCCATGCCGGCGGATCCGCCCTTGCCGATCACATCCACCACGTCGAAGACGCTGCGATTGCCGCGCACGACGGTCGAAACCCGCTCATGGAAGGGCGAGGTTATGGTGGTGCTGGCGCGGATCTTTTCGCGCGCGATGGTGCCGAGAAACTCGCGGCCTTCTTCGACGGCCTGCGCTGCGTTTGCCGCTTCCACGGCTTCGCCATAGGCATGATTAACCCAGGCAAGGTTGCCATCGGGATCGCGGTGCCAGACCGGCTGTTCCAGCGCATCGAGCAGCGACTGGAACAGACCCATGGAGGTGACGAGGCGTTCGCGCTCGATCTTCAACTCCGCGAGTTCCGCGCGAAGATTGTTGAGCGCGATAAAGCGGATGAAGGCCTTGCCGCCGGAGACCCGGCCCTGCACTTCGAGAATTTCGTCACGCTGCGTTTCCACCACCATTTCGAAACTGCGGGCATGGCCACGCAGCGTCTCTATGGCGCGCTCAAGCTCTGCAGCCGAATGCGGCCGGAGCCATTTGCCAAAGGCAAGGAACTCGCGGTCTTCCTGCGGCGCGCCGGTTTCCACCGGCAGCTGGCCGAGGAATTCCGGGCGCGAGGGCCCCGCTTCCCAGATCACGATCCGGCGGTTCTTGTCGGCAATCAGCGCTTCGTATTTGGAAATACGCTGCTGAGCTTCAGACAGCGCGCTGCGCATGTCCTCGCTTTCGGCCTCCAGATTGCCACGCTGGCGCACCAGCCAGATGGTGGACAGCAGCGCTGCTGCAATCGCACCGATGGCCAGCGACGAGAAGATCACCTCGGACGAGGTGAACAGCCGTGTTGCGCCATAGGCGGCATCCTGCGCAAACGCTGCACCGGCAAAACCGGAAAGCGCCGTGCCTGCAAGGCCCGCCCGTACCAGAGGATACAGCCGATTGAAGCGAAAGCGCCCGGCTTTCGCCAGGCCCTCAGCCTTCAGTTCATGTGTCGATGCCGGTGCCTCGTCGCAACCAACATCTTTTCGAGCCCCTACAAGAGGAGCCTTGGAATTTACCGCCATTCGGGTCTGTCTCCGTCCCATGTGCCGCATCGCCGACAAGACATCCCAGTCCGCGCGACACGAAACAGGTGCGCGAATCAAGTCTGAGAACAATAACTGCTTCGGGAATCCGGGCAAAGGGTGGCGGCAAAAAAAGAAGCCGCGCATTTGTCAAGTGCGCGGCTACCATATATTGTGGATAGTTTAGTGAAAATTAGTACCTGTAGTGGTCTGCCTTGAACGGGCCCTGCTGGGACACGCCGATATAGGCCGCCTGTTCGGTGGAAAGCTCAGTCAGCTTCACGCCGAGCTTGGCCAGATGCAGGCGCGCGACCTTTTCGTCGAGGTGCTTGGGCAGGATATAGACGCCCGGCTTGTATTCGGCAGGCTTGGTGAAAAGCTCGATCTGGCCGAGCACCTGGTTGGTGAACGAGGCCGACATGACGAAGGACGGATGGCCTGTGGCGTTGCCGAGATTGAGCAGGCGACCTTCCGACAGGATGATCATGCGGTTGCCCTTGGGGAACTCGATCATGTCCACCTGCGGCTTGATGTTCGTCCACTTCAGGTTCTTCAGCGCGGCGACCTGGATCTCGTTGTCGAAGTGGCCGATGTTGCCGACGATCGCCATGTCCTTCATCTCGCGCATGTGCTCGATGCGGATGACGTCCTTGTTGCCGGTGGTGGTGATGAAGATATCGGCAGACGAGACGACGTCTTCGAGCTGCACCACTTCAAAACCGTCCATGGCAGCCTGCAGGGCGCAGATCGGGTCGACTTCCGTCACCTTCACGCGCGCACCGGCGCCGACCAGCGAAGCGGCCGAACCCTTGCCCACGTCGCCATAACCGCAGACGACGGCAACCTTGCCGGCCATCATCACGTCGGTTGCGCGGCGGATGCCGTCGACCAGCGATTCCTTGCAGCCGTACTTGTTGTCGAACTTCGACTTGGTGACGCTGTCGTTGACGTTGATGGCCGGGAAGGGCAGCAGGCCCTTCTTGGCGAGATCATAGAGACGGTGAACGCCGGTCGTGGTTTCTTCGGTGACGCCCTTGATTGCATCGCGCTGCTTGGTGAACCAGCCGGGCGAAGCCTTCAGGCGCTTCTTGATCTGCGCGAACAGGATTTCTTCTTCTTCCGAACCCGGAACGGAGAGAACATCCTCGCCCGCTTCGGCACGTGCGCCCAGCAGGATGTACATGGTGGCATCGCCGCCATCATCGAGGATCATGTTGGAGGTGCCGCCATCGGTCCACTGGAAGATGCGGTCGGTGTAATCCCAGTATTCGGTCAGGCTCTCGCCCTTGACGGCGAAAACAGGAATGCCGGCAGCGGCAATGGCGGCGGCGGCATGATCCTGGGTGGAAAAAATGTTGCAGGAGGCCCAGCGCACGTCGGCGCCCAGAACCTTCAGGGTCTCGATCAGAACGGCGGTCTGGATCGTCATGTGCAGCGAGCCGGAAATGCGTGCGCCGGACAGAGGCTTGGATGCACCAAACTCCTCGCGGCAGGACATCAGGCCCGGCATTTCGGTTTCGGCAATGTCGAGTTCCTTGCGCCCGTAATCGGCAAGCGCGATGTCGGCGACGATGTAATCTTTCTCAATGCTCATGGTGGCTCTCCAGCTTTGCAGGGGCTACCGCTCATCGGCAAGCAGCAACACAGGTGCCGTTGCACAGGGCAACGACCTTGCCTGCCGTTTAGCAGGCTTCCCGAAAACTAGCAATAATGATATAAAGAAGTCTTTATATGATCGTTACATCTCTTCGCCAAATCGATCGGCGATGAGTTGCGTGAGCGCCTCAAGGGCTGCCTCGGCATCGGTGCCGGTGGCGCTCACTTCGATCGAACAGCCGGGGCTGGCCGCCAGCATCATCAGGCCCATGATGGAGGTGCCGCCGACGGTCATACCGTCCTTGGAGACGCTGACCTCCGCGTCAAAGCCCGTCACCATCTGCACGAATTTCGCCGAAGCGCGCGCGTGCAGGCCGCGTTTGTTGATGATCAGCAGTTCTCGGGTCAGGGCTTGCATCTGGGTGTTCATTTGCCGCTCAACACGCGGCTTGCAACGTTGATGTATTTGCGGCCGGCATCGGCTGCGTCGGCGAGAGCCTTTGCCATGTCGTTATCGGCGCGCACGCCGGCGAGCTTGATCAGCATCGGCAGGTTCACGCCGGCGATCACCTCGATCTTGCCGCTGTTCATCACGGAAATCGAGAGATTGGACGGGGTCCCGCCGAACATGTCGGTGAGGATGACGACGCCATTGCCGCTGTCGACCCTGCCCACCGCATCCACGATATCCTGCCGCCGCTGGTCCATATCGTCCTCCGGACCGATACAGACAGTCTCGATGTTTTTCTGAGGGCCCACGACATGCTCGAGGGCATGACGAAATTCCTCAGCCAGCTTGCCATGGGTGACAAGCACCAGTCCGATCATATTGAAATCACCCCCCAGGATACGGATACGCTCGGTCTCTTTTCGCACTGCAACAGGACCAATGGCGGTGGGAAGCCATCTTGTCCATGTAAAGTCGAAGTGCAAGCTAAAAATCTTCGGATCACACGCATGAAAACGGATGTTCTCCTCTGAGTTCGGGCCGAAGGGCAGAAAGGATTGCCAATGGATGATGTGTGCCGCGCAGCAATCGCATCAGCGGCAGGCTGCCTGCTGGGCCAAGATCCAGCCGTTCATCGTCCGGTGGAAGGCGTTCTGCTTCATCCTCGGTGACGAGAGCGATGGCCAGATTGAGGACAGCTTTGCCGATACTGGAAACCCTTGCAATTCCGCTGTGGCGGATCTCGATCAGGCCGGCGATGGAAGGCGGTCTTGTGGCGATCACGGCATTTGCGCGGGCCGTCACGAAAACCTGATCGTCGGCAATGAGGGCGGCAAAGGCGCCGGCTTGGTGCGCTGCATTGAGGCAAGCCAAGGCCATTGTCGATTTTCCGCTGCCGGAGGGGCCGCAAAAGAGAAGGCCGCGTGTGCCGATGACGATCGCCGTGCCGTGGATGTTGTGTTGAGCCTCCCTCACGCAGCCTCCCCGGCTGGAAGGGACAGGGTGAAGCGGGCGCCGGTGACGGTTTTTCCGTCGGTCAGGTTTTCCGCCTTCAGCGTGCCGCCATGCGCTTCGGCGATCTGGCGGCTGATCGAGAGGCCAAGGCCGGAGTTCTGGCCAAAACTTTCGCCTTCCGGGCGGTCGGTGTAGAAACGCTCGAAAATCCGGTCAATGTCTTCGGCGCGGATGCCCGGTCCGTTGTCATCCACCTGAACCACACAGTTGTCGCGGTTCTTGTAGAGTTTGACGGTGATGCGCCCGCCCTTATCCGGCACGAAGGAGCGAGCGTTTTCGATGAGGTTGGTGATGATCTGGCCGAGCCGAAGGTCGTGTCCATGCACGCGGTAACTCGTCTTCACGCCGGGCTTGTGATCGACCGAAAGCTCGATATCGACAGGCTTGCGGCCGGTGCGGATCTGGCGCGAGATGTCGACAAGGTTGCTCGCCAGCATTTCCATGTCGACCGGTGCCGCATCCGAGCGGGCCAGTTCGGCATCCAGTCGCGAGGCATCGGAAATATCGGTGATCAACCGGTCAAGACGGCGCACGTCATGCAGGATGATGGCGGTGAGGCGCTGCTTGGAATCCTCGTTCTTCGCCAGCGGCAGGGTTTCCACCGCGCTGCGCAGCGAGGTGAGCGGGTTTTTTAGCTCGTGGCTGACGTCGGCCGCAAAGCTTTCGATGGCATCGATGCGGTCATAGAGCGCGTTGGTCATGTCGCGCAGCGCAATCGAGAGGTTGCCGATTTCATCCTGACGGGCAGAAAAATCAGGAATTTCCTCGCGCTGCTTCACGCCGCGGCGCACACGGATGGCGGCAGCCGACAGGCGGCGCAGCGGGTTGGCAATGGTCGACGACAACAGCAGCGACAGAAGAATGTTGACGAGCGTTGCAACGCCGAAGACGCGCATGATCGCCAGCCGCTCGGCATGGACGATATTGTCGATATCGCC
This sequence comes from Neorhizobium sp. PAMB6716, assembly GCF_058242805.1. Lineage (NCBI taxonomy): Bacteria > Pseudomonadati > Pseudomonadota > Alphaproteobacteria > Hyphomicrobiales > Rhizobiaceae > Neorhizobium > Neorhizobium sp. PAMB6716. Next base: position 3,330,377 of record NZ_CM177835.1, on the reverse strand, counting down.
GGCTTGTGTGGAAAGCAGCAAAACGCCGAGCACGGCGCGGAAGCGCTGGACGGGCACGGCGACCGAAACGATCAGCTCACCCTTGTCGGTGACGCGCACCACGGCGCCGCGCACACCGGTCAGCGCATTCATCACTTCCGGATAGATGGAGCCATCGCCGCCCGGTGCCTCGCGATAGGCCGGGAGATTTCCGGGTTGCAGCACGCGGTTGACGATGCTGGCAAACCATTCGTTCCAGGTGGCGGTTTCGCTTTCCACCGGCGGCAGGTCGTAGCGCAGCACCTGGCCGCGCGAATAGAGATGGCGCGAATCGAGCAGCAGATTGGCATCGGCATCAAACAGGCGGGCGCGCGTGCGGGTCGGCGAAATCAGTCGCCGCAGCACAGGCGCCACCCGCTCCGGATTGATCGGAAAACCGAGATCCTCATCGTTCGGCACCGGCGTGATGCTCTGGCCGGCCTGCAGTTCCAGAAGCTTGCCGGGATCGATGGTGATGGAATTGGTATCGACGGAGGCCGAAGCCGAAATCGCGCCGGCAATGATTTCGCCTTGCGTCAGAAGACTTTCGACGCGGGCATCGATCAGACCCTCGCGGAACTGGTTGAGGTAGAGAATACCCGCCACTAGAACCACGGTCGCTGCAATGTTGAAGAACAGGATGCGGCGGGTGAGGCTTGAAAACACCGCATTGCCGAAAATGCGGCGAATGAGCGTGAAGGGATGCGACCATACCCTTCGCGTCGGGCGGGAGCTTCTTGCCTCCGCCCCTTCCGTTTCGCCGGATTGTATTGCCTGATCGGCCACGCCTTCACCTTTCACGCAACCGCCTGCCGTCCTGGCGGTCGATGTGCTGCGCGTATGTCTGCAGCCATTCAGGCCGCTTCGCGGAACCTGTAGCCTACGCCGTAGAGCGTTTCGATCATATCGAAATCGCCGTCAACCATTTTGAATTTCTTGCGAAGGCGCTTGATATGGCTGTCGATGGTGCGATCGTCCACATAGACCTGTTCGTCATAGGCGGCGTCCATCAGGGCATCGCGGCTTTTGACCACACCGGGACGCTGCGCCAGCGAATGCAGGATGAGGAATTCCGTCACCGTCAGCGTCACCGGCTCACCCTTCCAGGTGCAGGTATGGCGCTCCTGGTCCATGGCGAGCTGTCCGCGCTCCAGCGTGCGGGCTGCCTGATCGGCAATGGCTTTTGGCGTGCCGGGCGCTGCCTGACCTTCGCGGCTCGTTGCGCGGCGCAGGATCGCCTTGACGCGCTCGACGAGCAGGCGCTGCGAAAACGGCTTGGTGATGAAATCGTCGGCGCCCATCTTCAGGCCGAACAGCTCATCGATTTCCTCATCCTTGGAGGTGAGGAAGATCACCGGCATATCGGATTTCTGGCGCAGGCGACGCAACAGTTCCATGCCATCCATACGCGGCATCTTGATATCGAAAATCGCCAGCTGCGGCGGGCGAGCCAGAAGTCCGTCAAGCGCAGAAGCACCGTCCGTATAGGTCTCAACGCGATATCCTTCTGCCTCCAGTGCAATCGACACTGACGTTAGAATATTGCGATCGTCGTCCACCAACGCGACTGTTTGCATTCTGTCTATCTCCGCCATTCTCAACGCATCTCCTGGATTGTGGCCCAGCCGGACGACTGTCCGGGTTTGCGTGTCTTGAGGATAAAGGTGGAACAAATTGTGGCAAAGATAAAGGGGAGGGTGTTTTGGTCTCTCCCAGCAAGGCTCTCAAGGGTGCACGAGAATCCGAACATTTCTTCGCCTTTAAACGATTTAAACAGAACGAAAAGTTTTTAAATCGATTAAATAATTGATTTTATTGACGTAATTCTATTTTCGCTCTTGCTCTTTTAAAAAACGCTGTTTAGCCTTGTCTCATTACCAACGTCAGCTGAAGGGAAGCGCGACATGGAGGCACTCGGTGTTTACAATCCGTCGAATGGCATTGCGGCCATCGGTCTTGGCGGTGCGGCGCGCGTCAACTACAATCTGAACGAGAGCGAACTGTACGAAGCAGCGCTGCGTTCGGGTGAAGCAGAGCTGACGGTGGATGGCGCGCTGCGTGCCGTCACGGGCCAGCACACAGGCCGTTCGCCGAAGGACAAGTTTGTCGTTCGCGATGAAAACACCGATCCGAAAATCTGGTGGGACAACAACAAGCCGATGTCGCCGGAGCATTTCGAGATCCTGCGCCAGGACATGCTGGCGCATGCGGCCGGCCGCACGCTTTATGTGCAGGACCTGATCGGCGGTGCCGATGTGGACAATGCGCTGCCCACCCGCATGGTGACCGAACTTGCCTGGCACGCGCTGTTCATCCGCAACCTGCTGATTCGCCCGGATCGCTCGACGCTGCCCTCCTTCCAGCAGAAGCTGACGATCATCAACCTGCCGAGCTTCCGCGCCGATCCGGCCCGCCATGGCTGCCGCACGGAAACGGTCATCGCCTGCGACCTCACGAACGGCCTCGTGCTGATCGGCGGCACGTCTTATGCTGGCGAAAACAAGAAATCGGTCTTCACGGTTCTCAACTACCTGCTGCCGGAAAAGGGTGTCATGCCCATGCACTGCTCGGCCAATGTCGGCCCCGCCGGTGATTCGGCCGTGTTCTTCGGCCTGTCCGGCACCGGCAAGACGACACTGTCTGCCGATCCGAACCGCACGCTGATCGGTGATGACGAGCATGGCTGGGGCGAAAACGGCATCTTTAACTTCGAAGGTGGTTGTTACGCCAAGGCGATCCGCCTGTCGGCCGAAGCCGAGCCGGAAATCTATGCGGCCACCCGCCGCTTCGGCACCGTGCTGGAAAACGTCGTGATGGACGAAAACCGCGTGCCTGATTTCGACGACACGTCGCTCACGGAAAATACCCGCAGCGCCTATCCGCTGCATTTCATTCCGAACGCATCGGCAACCGGTCTTGCGCCGCATCCGAAGACGATCATCATGCTGACGGCCGATGCGTTTGGCGTGATGCCGCCGATCGCCCGGCTGACGCCGGAACAGGCGATGTACCACTTCCTCTCCGGCTACACAGCCAAGGTTGCCGGCACGGAAAAGGGCGTGACTGAACCGGAAGCCACCTTCTCCACCTGCTTCGGCGCGCCTTTCATGCCGCGTCATCCGACGGAATATGGCAATCTGCTGCGCGACCTGATTGCAAAGCACGAGGTCGATTGCTGGCTGGTCAACACCGGCTGGACCGGTGGCGCCTACGGCATCGGCCGCCGCATGCCGATCAAGGCAACCCGCGCGCTTCTGACGGCAGCGCTGACGGGCGAGCTGAAGAAGGCAGAGTTCCGCACCGACGAGAATTTTGGCTTTGCCGTTCCGGTCGCTGTGCCGGACGTGGACAGCGCCATCCTCGATCCGCGGTCCACCTGGGCGGATGGTGAAGCTTATGACGCGCAGGCGCAAAAGCTGGTCAACATGTTCATCTCGAACTTCACCAAGTTCGAGAACCATGTCGACAGCAAGGTGCGCGACGCAGCGCCGGGCGTGCTTGCCGCAGCCGAGTGAGGATTCACGTGGAACATTGATCACCGCCGGTCCTTCTGGGGCCGGCGGTTTTCTTTTGGCGGCATTTGTGAAATAGAGGGCGCCGGAGAAGAACCATGGCCAGCGACCCCCTTGTCATCAACAGCCGCATCACCATCGCCGGATGGGAGCTGACAGAACAGTTCGTTCTGGCGAGCGGTCCCGGCGGACAGAATGTCAACAAGGTTTCCACCGCCGTCCAGCTGTTCTTTAACCTGATGGGCTCGCCGGCGCTGAGTGACCGGGTGAAGGCCAATGCGGCGCAACTGGCCGGTCGCAGGCTTTCCAAGGAAGGTATTCTGCTGATCGAGGCCAACCGCTTTCGCAGCCAGGAGCGCAACCGCGAGGATGCTCGCGAGCGGCTGAAGGAGCTGCTGCTCGATGCCGCAAAACCGCCACCTCCGCCACGCCGCAAGACAAAACCCACCAAGGGCTCGGTTGAACGGCGGCTGAAGGAAAAATCCGGGCGTTCCGAAGTGAAGAAGATGCGCGGCCGCCCCGGCGGCGACTGAGACGGAGGCACATGCATGGCACCGCTTATGAACGGTATTCGCCACCTGCCGGAATTTCTGGACCGGGAGGCCCAGGCGCGGCTGGTCGAGACCGTGCGTGCCATCGTCGCGCAGGCTCCTCTTTATGTACCCGCCATGCCGCGCACGGGAAAACCGATGTCCGTGCGCATGACCAATTGCGGATCGCTTGGCTGGGTGACGGACAAGGACCAGGGCTATCGCTACCAGCCGCATCATCCCGCAACGGGAGAGCCGTGGCCTGTCATTCCCGACGAACTCCTGAAGATCTGGGATAGGCTGTCCGGCTACCCAAAGCCGCCGGAGGCCTGCCTCATCAACTTCTATGCCGATGACGCCCGCATGAGCCTGCATCAGGACCGCGATGAACAGGCGCTGGATGCCCCCGTCGTGTCGCTTTCGCTCGGCAATACCTGCCTGTTTCGCGTCGGCGGGCTGGAGCGGGGAGATCCAACAGGATCGTTTCGCCTGCAAAGCGGCGATGCCGTGGTGCTGGGCGGAGAGGGGCGTCTGGCGTTTCACGGTGTCGACCGCATCTATCCGGCCACCTCGACGCTTTTGAAGAAGGGCGGGCGCATCAACCTGACGCTGCGCCGGGTCAATCGCTGACGATTGATCTTCATCGCCAGCGATAGATCGCTTACAGTTTACGCAGCGCCACCGTTTCGATGAAGTGATTGCTGCCCTTGCGCAGGATCAGATCGGCGCGCGGGCGCGTCGGCAGAATGTTCTGGCGCAGGTTCTTCAGATTGATGTTTTCCCAGAGACCTTCGGCAATGGAGAGCGCTGTCACCTCGTCAATCGTCGCATACCGGTTGAAGAAGGAGTTCGGGTCGCGAAACGCCGTCTGGCGCAGGCGCATGAAGCGTTCCACATACCAGTTGTGGATCTGGCTTTCCTCGGCATCGATATAGATTGAGAAATCGAAGAAATCCGAGACGATCGGCACAATCGTGCCATCGGCCGGCAAGGTGCGCGACTGCAGCACGTTGATGCCTTCGAAGATCAGGATATCCGGCCGGTCGACGACCGTGTGTTCGTCGGCAAGCACATCGTAGGTCAGATGCGAATAACGCGGCGCCATGACATTCGGCTTGCCGGCCTTGATGGCGGAGAGGAAGCGCAGCAGCGCGCCAACATCATAACTTTCCGGAAAACCCTTGCGCTCCATCAGGTTTTCGCGCTTCAGCACGGCGTTCGGATAAAGAAAGCCGTCTGTGGTGACGAGATCGACCTTGGGGCTGGAGGGCCAGCGCGCCAGAAGCTCCTTCAGGATGCGGGCCGTCGTGGATTTGCCCACGGCAACCGAGCCTGCAATGCCGATGACGAAGGGCGTCTTCACCTGATCCGACAGGCTCAAAAACCGGTTGCGCTGCTGGAACAGCAGCTGCGAGGCTTCCACATGGGCCGACAGAAGACGCGACAGCGACAGGTAGATGCGCCGGACTTCATCGAGATCGATCGGGTCATCCAGCGAGCGCAGGCGTTTGACCTCGTCTGCCGTCAGCGTCAGCGGCGTATCGGCCCGAAAATGCGACCATTCCTCCGAGGTAAACAGGAAGAACGGTGAATAATTGCTGGCAGCGGACGGCTTTGGCGGAATATCGGGTTCAACGCTCTGGCTGGCGATCGTCATGGGGATTGTCGGCTCGCCTTTTCCTGAAGGCCCGATTGGGCCGTGCGGCGTTGAAGTTCATCCAGCACATCCTGCAACGGAATGCCCGCAATCTTCAATACGACCAACAGATGATAAAGAAGATCGGCCGCTTCTGCCGTCAGGTTCTGCCGGTCGTTGAGGATGGCGGCAATGACGGTTTCCACCGCCTCTTCGCCCAGCTTCTTGGCAGCCTTTTCCTGGCCAGCGGAGACAAGCTTTGCCGTCCAGGAGCTTTGCGGATCGGCCTTGGCGCGCTCGGAGACAATCGCCTCCAGATCGGTGAGGGAAAACTGTGTCATCCGTGTCTCCTCAGTCGAGCCGCATCGCAATGCCATGGTCAGCCATGTAGCGCTTGGCTTCGCCGATGGAATAGGTGCCGAAGTGGAAGATGGAGGCGGCCAGAACCGCCGTCGCATGGCCATCGCGCACGCCTGCCACCAGATCGTCCAGCGAGCCGACGCCGCCAGACGCGATCACCGGCACGCGAACCGCATCGGCAATCGCCCGCGTCAGTTCCAGATCATAACCGACCTTGGTGCCATCGCGGTCCATGGACGTCACCAGCAGTTCGCCGGCGCCCAGCTCCACCATGCGGGCGGCAAATTCTACCGCGTCGATGCCCGTCGCGTTGCGCCCGCCATGGGTATAGATTTCCCAGGCGCTCATATTGTCGGAACCGACGCCCTGGCTTCGCCGCCGTTTGGCATCGATGGAGACGACAATGCACTGGTTGCCGAACTTGTCGGCAGCCTGCGCCACGAAATCCGGATTGTTGACCGCCGCCGAATTGATCGACACCTTGTCGGCACCAGCGAGCAGCAGTTTGCGGATGTCGGAGACCGCGCGCACGCCGCCACCCACGGTGAGCGGCATAAAACAATGTTCCGCCGTCTCAGCCACCACATCGAAGATCGTGTCGCGATTGTCGGCAGAGGCGGTAATGTCGAGGAAACAAAGCTCGTCGGCACCCGCCGCATCATAGGCCTTTGCCGCCTCCACCGGATCGCCGGCATCGATCAGGTCAACAAAGTTGACACCCTTCACAACGCGGCCGTCCTTCACATCGAGGCAGGGAATGACACGGGCCTTGAGGGTCATCGGACGGCCTCCATCTTTTCCATGCGCGTCCTCGTTGCTACGCAACTGCGGGCGACGCGGCTGTCCTTCACATCGGGGCAGGGAATGACGCGGGCCTTGGGGGTCATGCGGACACTCCCTTCGCAGCCCGGATCAGCGCCAATGCTTCTGCCGGGTCGATGCGTCCGTCATAAAGCGCGCGGCCGGAAATGGCGCCTTCGAGATTGGCGGCATCGGGCTGCAGCATGCGGCGGATATCGTCCATGGAGGCAAGGCCACCGGAAGCAATCACGGGGATCGCGGTGCTGTTGGCAAGTTCCAGCGTCGAAGCCCAGTTGATGCCGGCCAGAATGCCGTCGCGGTCGATGTCGGTGTAGATGATGGCGGCGACGCCGGCGCCCTCGAATTTTTGCGCAAGTTCTACGATGCCAAGCTCGGAGGCTTCCGCCCAGCCTTCCACCGCCACCTTGCCGCCCTTGGCATCGATGCCGACGGCAATCTGGCCGGGGAACTTTTTGCAGGCCTCAATGACCAGCGCCGGATCCCGCACGGCAACGGTGCCGAGGATGACGCGGGCAAGGCCGCGCGACAGCCAGGCTTCGATATGCTCCAGCGTGCGAATGCCGCCGCCGAGCTGCACCGGGTTTTTCGTCGCCTTCAAAATGGCGTCGATGGCAAAGCCGTTGCGGCTTTCACCGGCAAAGGCGCCGTCGAGATCCACCACATGCAGCCATTCAAAACCCTGATCTTCGAAGGCTTTAGCCTGAGCGGCGGGATCGGGATTGTAGATGGTTGCCTGGTCCATATCGCCAAGCTTCAGGCGAACGCACTGGCCGTCTTTCAGGTCGATGGCGGGAAAGAGGATCATGTCAGGGCTTCCAGCGCAGGAAATTGGAGATGAGGGCAAGGCCGAGCGTCTGGCTCTTTTCCGGATGGAATTGGGCACCCGCCGTATTTTCATGGGCGACAAACGCCGTCATCGGCCCGCCGTAATCGGTCGTGGCCACGATGTCATCAGGGTTTTCTGCCGCCAAGTGATAAGAATGCACGAAATAGGCGTGCAGCCCGTCCGGGCCTGTGGGGATGCCGTCGAAAAGGGCGTGCGGGCGGTGGAGCGTCAGCGTGTTCCAGCCGATCTGCGGGATCTTGAGCGTCGGGTCGGACGGCGTCATTTCCTTGACGTCACCGCGGATCCAGCCGAAACCTTGCGTCACGTCTTTTTCCAGACCCCGCGAGGACATCAGCTGCATGCCGACGCAGATGCCGAGAAAGGGCCGGCCTTTTGTCTTGACCGTTTCGAACAGCGCCTCTTCCATGCCCTCGACCGCGGAAAGGCCGCGACGGCAATCGGCATAAGCGCCGACGCCGGGTAGAACGACGCGATCGGCGGCGGCCACGATGTCAGGGCTGTCCGTCAGCTCGATTGTTGCATCAAGGCCTGCTTCCCGCGCGGCCCGCTCAAAGGCCTTGGTGGCGGAGCGAAGATTGCCCGATCCGTAGTCGATGATTGCAACGCGCATCAGCGTCCCTTCCCCATATCGAAAAGCCCGAGCGCCGGGCCGCCGTAAGCGGGGCCATCCTTGCGCTGGGAGATTTTGGTCCAGTCTGCTGCCGGAACCACAAATTTTTCCGGCTCGGGCAGGGCGGCGAAAAACATCGCCTCGGCGGTGGCAAGGTCCGGCGCCAGCAGCACCGCTTCTTCGCGCCACCCGCGCCGCATCAGGCTTTGCACCTGCATATGGCGTGCCTCAAGGCCGATCAGAAGTCCGAGCGCCAGGCTGGACAGCGTTCCCGCCCAGAAAAAGCCGGGCTGGTCCGCCAGCCATCCCGCAAGCACCTGCACACCAAGGGCGGCAAGTCCGGCCCACCAGCAGCGGTGCAGCAAAAGCCAGGGGCCCGGAAATACCAGCGCCAGCAGCGACATGCGATCCGCGATGAAGCGGGTGGTGCGATGATCCCGGTCGGGTCCATCCGGTGGCGTGAGGATGATATAGCGTTTCAAAGGTCCTCCTGACGGGCGTCAGACCAGCGTGCCCTTGGTGGATGGCACCCGTCCCGCCTGGCGGGGATCGATTTCTGTCGCCTGGCGCAACACCCGCGCCACGGCCTTGAAGCAGGTCTCGGCAATATGGTGGTTGTTGGCGCCGTAATGGTTCATCACATGCAGCGTGATGCCGGCATTCTGGGCCAGCGCATGGAAGAACTCGCGCACCAGTTCCGTATCGAACGTGCCGATTTTCGGTGCACTGAAGGCAACGTTCCAGACGAGGAACGGCCGGCCGGAAAGGTCGACGGCAGCCTTGGTCATGGTTTCGTCCATGGCAAGATCGATCGAGGCATAACGGGTGATGCCGCGCCGGTCGCCGAGCGCCTTCGAAATTGCCTGGCCGATGGCAATGCCGGTATCTTCCACCGAATGATGATCGTCGATGTGCAGGTCGCCGTTGCAATCGATATCCATGTCGATCAGCGAATGGCGCGACAGCTGGTCGAGCATATGATCGAAGAAGCCGATGCCCGTCTTGATGGTCGATTTGCCGGTGCCGTCGAGATCGACGGTCACGGAAATGGCGGTCTCGTTGGTCTTGCGCGAAATCGTGGCGCGGCGTTCGGTCATCATACCCACCGGATCTATCAGTCTTCGGAACGTCTGCGCTCATTATCAGCCGCAAAGCTGCGGTGCAAACGAATAGACGGCCCGGATGTTTCCGCGCGACGGAGCGGATTTGCAATCTACGGCGCACCACTTACATGAGGTTCCAACAGCCGGAATGGACCGGCGACAGGAAGCCCGATTGCGGGCGACAGGTGAAACATATGACGACAATCATTACCGTGCGGAAAGGCGGAAAGGTCATCATGGCCGGAGATGGCCAGGTGAGCCTTGGCCAGACCGTGATGAAGGGCAATGCGCGCAAGGTGCGCCGCATCGGCAAGGGCGAGGTGATCGCCGGATTTGCCGGTGCCACGGCTGATGCCTTCACGCTGCTCGATCGGCTGGAAAAGAAGCTGGAACAGTATCCGGGCCAGCTGATGCGCGCGGCCGTCGAGCTTGCCAAGGACTGGCGCACCGACAAATACCTGCGCAACCTCGAAGCCATGATGCTGGTGGCAGACAAGACGGTGACGCTGGCCGTCACCGGCAATGGCGATGTGCTGGAACCGGAACACGGCACGATTGCCATCGGGTCCGGCGGCAATTTTGCCTATGCGGCGGCGCGCGCCATGATGGATTCGGACAAGGATGCCGAACAGATCGCCCGCGCCGCGCTCGATATCGCAGCCGATATCTGCGTCTATACCAACCACAATCTGGTGGTCGAATCGCTCGACGCCGAATGAGCGTCCGGCAATCCCCCTAACGAATGTTGACCATGGGTCCCTGGGGCCGGGCTGATCGAAAAAGCCGGCCGGGCAGGGATGCCGCAAGAGGAAGATATGACCACTTTTTCTCCCCGCGAAATCGTCTCCGAACTGGACCGCTACATCATTGGCCAGCATGAGGCGAAACGTGCCGTCGCCATTGCGCTTCGAAATCGCTGGCGCCGCCAGCAGCTCGATGAGAGCCTGCGCGACGAGGTAATGCCGAAGAACATCCTGATGATCGGGCCGACCGGCGTCGGCAAGACGGAAATCTCCCGGCGCCTCGCCAAGCTTGCCGGTGCGCCCTTCATCAAGGTGGAAGCAACCAAGTTCACCGAAGTCGGTTATGTCGGCCGTGACGTCGAGCAGATCATCCGCGATCTCGTCGAGATCGGCATCGGCCTGGTGCGCGACAAGAAACGCGCCGAAGTGCAGGCCAAGGCGCACCAGAGTGCCGAAGAACGTGTGCTCGATGCGCTTGTGGGCACCACGGCTTCGCCTGCCACACGTGAAACATTCCGCAAGAAGCTGCGCGCCGGCGAGCTGGACGACAAGGAAATCGAAATCGAGGTGGCCGATGCCGGGTCCGGCATGCCCGGATTTGAAATGCCCGGCATGCCCGGCGCCAATATCGGCGTGCTCAACCTGTCGGAAATGTTCGGCAAGGCGATGGGCGGGCGCACCAAGAAGGTGCGCACGACGGTCACGAAATCCTATGGCGACCTCATCCGTGACGAAAGCGACAAGCTGATCGACAACGAGGTCATTCAGCGCGAGGCCGTGCGCTCCGTTGAAAACGACGGCATCGTCTTCCTGGACGAGATCGACAAGATCGCCGCGCGCGATGGCGGCATGGGGGCGGGCGTGTCTCGCGAGGGCGTGCAGCGAGATCTGCTGCCGCTCGTCGAAGGCACCACGGTTTCGACCAAATATGGCCCTGTCAAAACCGACCATATCCTGTTCATCGCGTCCGGCGCCTTCCATGTCTCGAAACCGTCCGACCTGTTGCCGGAGCTTCAGGGCCGCCTGCCGATCCGCGTCGAGCTGAAGGCTCTGACGAAGGAGGATTTCCGCCGCATCCTGACGGAAACCGAGGCAAGCCTCATCCGCCAGTACCGGGCGCTGATGGAAACCGAACAGCTGGCGCTCGATTTCACCGAGGATGCCATCGATGCACTGGCAGATGTTGCCGTGCATCTGAACTCGTCGGTTGAAAACATCGGCGCGCGGCGTCTGCAGACGGTGATGGAGCGGGTGCTCGATGAGATTTCGTTCAACGCGCCGGATCGTCCGGGATCTGCCGTCACGATTGATTCGGCCTATGTGAAGCAGCATGTCGGCGATATCGCCGCCGATACGGATCTGTCGCGTTACATCCTGTAAAACGTGGCAAGGCGGCAACGGCCGGTGGCCGTACGCCTGCTCATGACGGGAAATTGAAAGGCGCGGGCTCGACTCCGCGCCTTGCTTTTCAGTAATGCAGCACCAGTTGATTATGATGCGATGCGCATGTCTGATTCGTCAGAGAGTGCAGGGCCATCCGGCCGGCTCATCATGAAGTCCTGAGGCACTGAAATCTTGCGACGTATCCTTCTGGCATTGCTGATGATTTTTGCCTGGAGCGCATCTCATGCGCTGGCTGGCGGCTTGAATGTCGTTCCGCCAGGCAACCGTAATGCCGAACAGCCCAAGGTGCCGGGTGCTTCCGTGCGCCGCACCAAGGCCGGCAGAAGCACGTTCGACGAAAAATACGACAAGATCCGCGAGCTTCTGGCCAGCGACAAGTCGCTGATCTCCAAGATCAAGCAGACCTCGCGCCAGTACGATATCGACCCGATCCACATCATCGGCGCCATCGTCGGCGAACACACCTATAATGTCGATGCCTATGACCGGCTGCAGTCCTATTATGTGAAGGCCGCCGCCTATGCCGGCGACCGCTTCCGCTTCGGCTACAAGGACGAGACGATCGGTGTCTTCGTTGAGCGCGCGCAGTTTTCAAAATGCGATGATTTCAACGATTCCTACCGGCTGTGGTCCTGCCGCGAAGAGGTGTGGGAGCGCGTCTTCCGCGGCAAGACGGTGGAGGGCGTGTCCTATCCCGACAACCGCTTCAGCGCCGTGTTCTTCCAGCCTTTCTTTGCAGGGCAGACCTTTGGCCTTGGCCAGATCAACCCGCTGACGGCGCTGATGCAATCGGACATGGTGGCGCGCCGCTCCGGTTATTCGAAGCTCGATGCCTCGGATGCGGCCGATGTCTACAAGGCCATCATGGATCCGGATCAGTCGCTCGCCTATATGGCCGCCACCATCCGCCGCGCCATCGATGATTATGCGCAGATCGCTGGAATGGACATTTCCCATAATCCCGGCATTACCGCGACGCTTTATAATGTCGGCAATTCCGCAGACCGCGCCGCAGCGCTTGCCGCGCGCAACCGCAACGGCGGGTTCTCCTGGCCGGAAGAGAATTATTACGGCTGGCTGGTGAACGACAAGCTCGATGAATTGAAATCGCTGCTCTGAGTTCTGATATAAGGTCTCCAAGCAAATGCTTACAGGAGAACCGGTCATGGACATGCGTCCCGAGCCTTTCGAGCCGCCGGCACCGGTTCCCCGCACTGTTCCGCCTGGCCGCCTGGAGATCATCCGCACCGTTTTGCGCAATCCGCTCGAACTCTGGGGTGAACCGTCCTATACGCTGCCGTGGATCGAGACGAAGTTTTTTGCCGAGCGCACGATCATCGTCAATGATCCGGGTCTCATCCGCCATGTGCTGGTGGATAATGTTTCCAATTACGAGATGTCGGAAATCCGCCAGCTCATCCTGCGCCCGATCCTGCGGGACGGGCTGCTGACGGCGGAAGGCCCTGTCTGGAAGCGGTCGCGAAAGGCCATGGCGCCGGTCTTTACGCCGCGCCATGCGAAAGGCTTTGCCGGCAAGATGCTGGCGCAATCGCAAAATTACATCGAAAAATATGCCGATATCGGCCCCGACGGGCGCGTCGAGGATATTTCCGTCGACATGACGGAAATCGCCTTTGCCATTCTCTCGGAAACACTGTTTTCCGGCGATATCGTCACGCAGAGCGACAAGTTTTCCGACGATGTGGACAGCCTGCTGCACCGCATGGGCCGCGTCGATCCGATGGATCTTTTGCGCGCGCCGCCCTGGGTGCCGCGTCTGACGCGCATCGGCGGCGCCAAGGTTCTGGGCAAATTCCGAGAGATCGTGCGGCTCACCATGGAAAAGCGCAAGGCGATGATGCGGGCTGACCGCGCCTCAACGCCCGACGATTTTCTGACGCTGCTTCTCGACCTTGCCGGCCCCGACGGGCTGACGCTGGATGAGATCGAGGACAATATCCTCACCTTCATCGGTGCTGGTCACGAGACGACGGCGCGTGCGCTTGCCTGGACGCTCTACTGCGTTTCCCATTCGCCGCAGGTGCGCGGCCAGATGGAAGAGGAGATCGACCGGGTGATGGCCTCGGGGGCCGAACCCGTCGAATGGCTGGACCTGATGCCGCATGTGCGGGCCGCCTTCGAAGAGGGTATGCGGCTTTATCCGCCGGCACCCTCCATCAATCGCGCCGCCATTGCCGATGATCGCTGGACAAGTGCCGAAGGAAAGACTGTCGAGATTGCGGCGGGGACCACGGTTCTCATCATGCCCTGGACGCTGCATCGCCATGCGCTCTACTGGGAAAAACCTCGCGCATTCATGCCGGAGCGGTTTTTGCCGGAAAACCGCGGCAAGATCCATCGTTTCCAGTATCTGCCTTTCGGGGCCGGGCCGCGCGTCTGCATCGGCGCGACATTTGCCATGCAGGAGGCGGTCATTGCGCTTGCCGTGCTGATGGCACGTTACCGGTTCGATGCGGTGCCGGGTGTCGCACCCTGGCCGGTGCAGAAGCTGACAACCCAGCCGCGTGACGGCCTGCCGATGCGTGTCAGCCCGCGCTGACCCGTCCCGACTGGCAGATTTTTGCGGCCACTTAGGCCTCAAAGGGATGGCGCGCGTTGATGGGCGCGTTTCTCGCGGGCTTCGCCCTTGCCTGCCACCAATGCCGCATTGACTAAGCGGTCCGCGCGCGCAAAAACCACAGGTGACGCAATGATGGAGCATCCGGATGAACCGAATCGAGAAACATGGCCTGGCCATTGACGAGGCGCTGCATGCCTTTCTGGTCCATGAGGCGCTTCCCGGCAGCGGCATCGATCCCGAACATTTCCTGGAAGGTTTTTCGCGCATCGTCCACGAGCTTGCGCCGAAAAACCGCGCGCTTCTGAAGACCCGTGATGCGCTGCAGGAAAAGCTCGACGAATGGTACCGCAAGAACGGCGCGCCGGGGGATTCGGCGGTTTATGAAGCCTTCCTGCGCGAGATCGGCTATCTCCTGCCGGAAGGGCCGGATTTTAAGGTCGAGACCGGCAGTGTCGATCCGGAGATCGCCGAAATCGCCGGCCCGCAGCTGGTCGTGCCGGTGATGAACGCCCGTTATGCACTGAACGCTGCCAATGCGCGCTGGGGCTCGCTCTATGACGCGCTGTACGGCACGGATGCGATTGCCGAGACCGACGGTGCCGAAAAAGGCGCGTCCTACAATCCGGTCCGTGGTGCAAAGGTCATTGCCTGGGCGCGACGCTTCCTCGACCAGTCCGTGCCGCTCGAAGGCGCCTCCTGGACGGATGTCACGGCCCTTTCCCTCGTCGACGGCGCGCTCTCGGTGTCGGCCAAGGACAAGACGGTCACGCTTGTCGATGCCGCACAATTTGCCGGCTATCGCGGCGAGGCATCCCGCCCGACACACCTGCTTTTCACGCGCAACCGGCTGCATGTCGAAATCCGCATCGATGCCTCGACCGCCATCGGCAAGGATGATCCGGCGCATATTTCCGATGTCTGGCTTGAATCGGCCATCACCACGATCATGGACTGCGAGGATTCTGTCGCTGCCGTCGATGCCGAGGACAAGGTTGTGGTCTACCGCAACTGGCTCGGCCTGATGAAGGGCGACCTGTCCGAAGAGGTGTCGAAGGGGGCAAGCACCTTTACCCGCCGCCTGAACCCCGACCTCCAGTATACGGCGCCGGATGGCACACCCTTCGAGGTGCATGCCCGTTCGCTGATGCTGGTGCGCAATGTCGGCCACCTGATGACCAATCCGGCCATTCTCGATCGTGACGGTCACGAGGTGCCGGAAGGCATCATGGATGCGGCGGTAACCGCCCTGATTGCTCTTTATGATGTCGGCCCGAACGGGCGTCGGCAGAATTCGCGTCTCGGCTCGATGTATGTGGTAAAGCCGAAGATGCACGGGCCGGAGGAAGTGGCCTTTGCCTGCGAGATCTTTTCGCGCGTCGAGGACTTGCTCGGCATGGCGCCGAATACGATCAAGATGGGCATCATGGACGAGGAGCGCCGCACCACCATCAACCTCAAGGAATGTATTCGCGCCGCGCGCGAACGGGTGGTTTTCATCAACACGGGCTTCCTTGATCGCACCGGCGACGAGATCCACACCTCGATGGAAGCCGGGCCGATGATTCGCAAGGGCGACATGAAACAGGCGCCCTGGATTGCCGCCTATGAAAACTGGAATGTCGATATCGGGCTTGCCTGCGGCCTCTCCGGCCATGCGCAGATCGGCAAGGGCATGTGGGCCATGCCGGACCTGATGGCAGCCATGCTGGAGCAGAAGATCGCCCATCCGAAGGCCGGTGCCAACACGGCTTGGGTTCCATCACCGACGGCGGCCACGCTCCATGCCACGCATTATCATACAGTGAATGTCGCCGAGGTTCAGGCCAGCCTGACATCGCGCGCGCGGGCAAAACTCTCGGATATCCTCTCCGTGCCGGTAACTTCTCGCCCCAACTGGACGCCGGAAGAGGTGCAGCGCGAACTGGATAACAACGCGCAAGGGATCCTCGGTTATGTCGTGCGCTGGATCGATCAGGGCGTCGGCTGCTCCAAGGTGCCGGACATCAACAATGTCGGGCTGATGGAAGACCGGGCGACGCTGCGCATCTCGGCCCAGCATATGGCCAACTGGCTGCACCACGGGCTGGTCACGGAAGCGCAGGTGGTGGAAACCATGCGCCGCATGGCTTCCGTGGTTGACGGGCAGAATGCCGGCGACCCGCTCTACCAGCCGATGGCTGGCCGTTTCGAGCAGTCGGTTGCCTTCCAGGCGGCGCTCGATCTGGTGCTGAAGGGGCGCGAACAGCCGAATGGCTATACAGAGCCTGTCCTGCACCGTCGCCGGCTGGAAGCCAAGGCAAAGGCCTGATTGAAAAAGGCCCGTGGCGCATCGCCACGGGCCTTTCAAATGCCGCATACGAAAACGGCGCGTCTGGCGCGCCGTTTGACAGTGTGTTGCGGAAAAGACCGCAGCTTACTGGATGACGATGACCTTCGTCTCGCGGCCGGGACGCACGCGGCTGTAAAGGTCGATGACGTCCTGATTGATCATGCGGATGCAGCCAGACGAGGCGGCGGTGCCGATCGAGGCCCATTCCGGCGTGCCATGCAGGCGAAACAGCGTGTCCTGGCCCTTGTCATTGAAGAGATACATGGCGCGCGCACCGAGCGGATTGCTGAGGCCCGGGCCCATGCCATCTTCGACGTAACGGGCAATGTCGGGCTTGCGCACGGCCATTTCCTTCGGCGGATGCCAGGTCGGCCATTCCTGCTTCCAGGCCACATAGGCTTCGCCGGCCCAGGCAAAACCCTGCTTGCCGACGCCGATGCCGTAACGCACGGCCTTGCCACCGGGCAGGATGTAATAGAGGAAGCGTTCCCGCGTGTTGACGATGATGGTGCCCGGGCGTTCCTTGCTGTCGAAATCGACAATCTGGCGGTAGAACTTCTTGTCCATGCGGCTGATCGGAATGGCCGGCAACGCATAGCCGGCATCGGTGACTGCGCCATAGGATTCGCTGAAGATCGCGTTGGTCTCAACGCGGACGGGCGCCACGGCAACCTGCCGGGTGTCGGATGTGGTGGAGCAGCCGGAAAGGGCCAGCATCGCCAACAGGCCGGATGCGATCATGCGTGTGCGGGTTTGCATGGAGTTCTCTTAAATGGTGGGGTCAGGGCAGATGATGGATGCCATCTTTGATTGAGCGGTTATTTTCTATTAGAAGGGGGTTGGCAAGGCATCGTGGCGCACCCGGGGGGCGCGCCGTCACAAATGAAAAATGCATTGTCTTTTTGCAACAATCCGCAGTGCAAACCATGTGTTATCGATGACGATCGTTCAAATCGGCCCTAACAATCCGTTAATCGACGGCCGGCAATCCAGCCGGGCGATGATGGTGCGCCGTGGCGTGCAGATCCTCTTGACCGAGATGCGCCACACGCTTCTGCCCGAACTGACGCTCGCCAGTGGCCGCCGCGCCGATCTGGTGTCGATCACCGACAAGGGCGAGATCTGGATCATCGAGATCAAGACCTCGATCGAGGATTTTCGCGTCGACCGGAAGTGGCCCGATTACCGGCACTATTGCGACCGGCTGCTGTTTGCCACCCATAATCAGGTTCCGCTGGAGATCTTTCCGGAGGATTGCGGCCTGCTGCTGTCGGACGGTTATGGCGCGCATCTGTTGCGCGAGGCGCCGGAACACCGGCTGAGTTCCGCGCAGCGCAAATCAATGACACTGTCCTTTGCCCGCGTCGCAGGCCAGCGCCTGCTGGCCGCCGAATGGGCGACCGGCCAGATTTTTGGAGACGGCTGACACCGGTGCCCGCAGTTATTTTGGCGCGCGCTTGGCCAGAATCCGCTGCAGCGTGCGGCGATGCATATTAAGCCGTCGCGCCGTTTCGGAAACATTGCGCTCGCACATTTCATAGACCCGCTGGATATGTTCCCAGCGCACACGGTCCGCCGACATCGGATTTTCCGGCACATCCGCCTTTTCACCGGGGCGCTGGGTCAGTGCTGAATAGACATCATCGGCATCGGCGGGTTTTGACAGGTAATCGACCGCCCCCAGTTTCACGGCCGTCACGGCGGTTGCGATATTGCCATAGCCGGTCAGTACGATGACGCGTGTATCCTCGCGCTGCTGGCGGATCGCTTCAATCACGTCGAGCCCGTTACCGTCGCCGAGCCGCAAGTCCACCACGGCATATTTCGGCGGGCGCGCCCGGGATTTTGCAATGCCTTCGGCCACCGATTCGGCCATTTCCACCTGAAAGCCGCGGCTTTCCATGGCGCGCGCCAGCCGGCGCAGAAACGGCGCGTCGTCATCAACGATCAGAAGCGTCGCGTCCGGCCCCAGATCACCGGTGCCATCGCCCGTTTCGCCAGCTTCAATCTTGTCTGCCATCATTGTCTTGTCTCCACCGGGGGCGTCCCGGTCTTCCGGCTCTTATCCGGCATTCTATACGCATGTCATTACGCGTTTACCGGCCTGTCGGGTCACTGTCGATTGTGGGTCACGCCTGCATCTGCATGACCGCACGGGGCCAGGTGACGCGCACCATGGCCCCCTCGACATCCGGGCCGCGATTGGCAAAGTCGAGTACTGCCCCGGATCGTTCCAGCAAGGTCTTGGCGATGAAGAGGCCAAGGCCGAGGCCGCCGGCCCGCGGATTTTCGCGGCTTCGTGTCGACATATAGGGTTCCCCGATATGGGTTAAAACATCCGGCGCAAAACCTTGGCCGTCATCCTCGATGGTAATGACCACCTTATCGACATCGTGTTCCACCGTCACGGTTACCTTTTGACACGCAAAGTCGACGGCATTCTCGATGAGATTTCCGAGCCCGTAGAGAATGCCGGCATTGCGGTTGCCGACCGGCTCCTTGGCGCGGTCACCCTTCTCCACGAGTTCCAGGGCAATGCCGAACTGCCGATGCGGCGCCATCACCTCTTCGATCAGCGAGGAGAGTGGCAGCCGGCGCATATGCTCCTCGTTTTCCGCCGAAAGGGAAGTCAACCGGCGAAGAATGTCGCGGCAGCGTTCGCTCTGGCTGCGCAAGAGCGCCACGTCCTCGCCGTAGCGCGGATCAGTGCCCAGTTCGCGCTCCATTTCCTTGGCCACCACGCTGATCGTTGCAAGCGGGGTGCCAAGCTCATGGGCGGCCGCAGCAGCAAGGCCATCCAGCTGTGACAGGTGTTTTTCGCGTTCCAGCACCAGTTCCGTTGCCGCCAGCGCATCGGCGAGCAGCGTCGCCTCCATGGAAACGCGGTAGGCATAAAAGGCGGCAAAGATCATCATCGAGACGATGGCGCACCAGGAGCCGAGCTGCAGGATCGGATGGATCAGAAGCATCTCGCCCTCCAGCCAGGGAACCGGATAAGGCGAAAGAACCAGCGTCGTCGTGCAGACGATGGCAAAGCCGAGAAGGCCGAGCGAGTGGCGCAGCGGCAGCGATCCGAACGAGATGATGACGGGCACGCAGATGAGCGGCGCGAACGGATTGGCAATGCCGCCGGTGATGAATAAGAGGCACGCCATCTGGAGAAGATCGAAACCGAGCAGGCAAAGCGCTGCTACCGGCTGAAGCCGGTGCGTTGGCGGAAACCGCAGCGACAGAACAAGGTTGGCGAGCGCAAGCGCTGCGACCAGCACGGCGGTTTCGACAAGCGGCATCGCATAGTTAAGGACAAGCGCCACAATCAGCACGGTGATCGTCTGGCCCGCCACCGCCAGCCAGCGCAGCCGAACCAGCGTCTGAAGCCGCATGCTGCGGCTGGCGCGGCCAAACTGCGCGTGGCGGATGGAGATCTGTTCCATGCTCATGTCCTCGTCAGGTTCCCCGCGGTTTTGCGCGTGCGGTCGGTGCTGCATTGGCCGGATCTTCCGGCCAGGCATGTCTTGGATATTGCCCGCGCATATCGGCGCGCACGTCCCGCCAGGATCCGGCCCAGAAGCCGGGCAGGTCGCGCGTGGTCTGGATCGGCCGATGGGCAGGCGATGTCAATTCGAGAAGAAGCGGCAATCTGCCGCCGGCCACGGACGGATGTGCCTTCAGCCCGAACAGTTCCTGCACCCGAAGGGAAATCACCGGCTCCTCGCCGTCGTAGCGGATCGGATGCCGCTGTCCCGTCGGGGCCTCAAAATGCGTCGGCGCCAGCCGGTTGATTTCCGAGCGTACCGCATGGGGAATGAGGGTGCGAAGCCCCTCGGCAAGGCTGCCCTGGTCGATGGCATCGAGGCTGCTGCGGCCGGACTGGAACGGCGTGAACCAATCGTCCAGCCGGGATAGCAGCGCTTCTTCCGACACATCCGGCCAGGGCTCGCCGATCGTGCGGTTCAAAAAGCCGATGCGCGCGCGCAGCTGCTCGGTGTCCTTGGAAAACGAAAGCGCCCGAAGGCCAAGCTGGCGCACGCCATCCGCCAGCGCTTCGGCGGCCTGCGCACCGGTCGGGCGAGGAAGCGGCGTTTCTTCCAGAATGATGGCGCCAAGCCGCACCACCTTGCGCGCCCGCACCTGCCGGCTCTGCCGGTCGAAATAACCTTCCTGCCGCCGTTCGATGGCATCGGCCAGTTCCGCCTCCACGCTGTCGCGGTCGATCTCGGCCGCTGCCAGAATGCGCGCCTGTGCCGCCCGTCCCGTCAGGTCTGCAATAACAAGCATGCGGGCGCCCGAGAGACGTTCGGTCTCCGGCAGTTCGGCGCCGCGACCATTCGCCATCACAAACCGTCCGCGCGCGCCGCGCTGCAGCGCCACCCGGTCGGGATAGGCATGCATCAGCAGGTGACCGGCAAGGACGGGCGCCGGGGCCGAATTTTGAGATTGCGCCGAGCGCGGCAGCGCATCAGCCAGCCGCCGGGCAAGCTGTCGGGCAGCATCAGCCCGCTCGCCGCGTTCGTTGCGGAAAGATTTGAGCCGCTGGTCGAGATCGACATCCGGCCCGCCGAGCCCCTGTTCCGTCATCAGCACGGCCAGCTGGCAGGCGGCCAGTCCCTGGCCTTGCTCTGCGCCGGCAATCGCCATGGCCGCAAGCCGCGGTGGCAGCGAAAGCCCCCGCATCATCCGGCCCTTCGGCGTCAGCATGTCGGAGGTATCGAGCGCGCCCATCATGTGCAGCAATTGGCGTGCTTCATGGAGCGCTCCTGCCGGCGGCGGATCGAGGAACGAAAGGTCGGCCGGGTCGCGCACGCCCCAATGGGCAAGATCCAGCGCAAGGCCGGAAAGGTCGCTTGCCAGAATCTGCGGCGGCGTGAAAGCCGGCATGGCCGCCGTCTGGCCGGCATGCCAGAGGCGGATGACGATGCCGGGCTGCGTCCGCCCGGCACGGCCCGCCCGCTGGTCCGCCGAAGCGCGCGATACTTTGACGGTTTCCAGCCGGGTGATGCCGGTTGACGGTTCAAACACCGGCAGACGCTGCAATCCGCTGTCGATCACGATACGCACGCCATCAATGGTGATAGACGTTTCGGCAATCGAGGTGGCAAGCACCACTTTACGCTTGCCTTTCGCCGTTGGCCGGATCGCCAGATCCTGCTCCTTTTGCGAAAGATTGCCGTAAAGCGGAGTGACTATAGTAGTCTCCGGCAGCTTCTGGGACAGCCGCTCGGCGGTGCGCAGGATTTCCCCCTGGCCCGGCAGGAAGGCAAGGATCGATCCCTCTTCTTCTGCATGGGCTCTCAGGATGGCGCGCGCCATGGCATCCTCGATGCGCTCCGAGGGCCCGCGTTCGCCGTGGCGGATGTCGATGGGAAAACTGCGGCCTTCGCTGACGATCACAGGCGGATTGCTGAGAAGATCTGCCACGCGCTCCACATCGAGCGTTGCAGACATGACAAGAAGTTTTAGGTCTTCGCGCAGCGCGCCCTGCGCATCGAGCGCCAGCGCCAGGCCAAAATCGGCATCCAGCGAGCGCTCGTGGAATTCATCGAACACCACCACTGACACGCCCGACAGCTCGGGATCCTCCAGAATCATGCGGGCAAACACGCCCTCCGTCACCACCTCGATGCGGGTTGCCGCGGAAATCCGGTTATCAAGCCGCATGCGATAGCCGACAGTGTGGCCAACCGTTTCCGACAGGAGAGAGGCCATGCGCGCGGCCGCTGCCCGCGCGGCCAGCCGCCGCGGCTCCAGGAGGATGATCTTGCCGCTGCACCAGTCCTGGTCGAGCAGGAAAAGCGGCACCAGCGTTGTTTTGCCAGCGCCCGGCGGGGCTGACAGAACGGCGCGGTTGGCGCGCGCCAGACCGGCGGCGATATCCGGCAGCACCGAGCTGACCGGCAGGCGGGGCAGGGGGGCATGCGTGCGTGTCATGCGGCAGATGTCCCGCCGCGTACTGTTTCATAGGCAAGGATGGCACCGGCCAGATCCTCAAGGGCCGCGCCCACCGATTTGAACAGGGTGATTTCATCGTCAGATTGCCGGCCCGGATGCTGCCCGCGTGTCAGCTCGGCAAGGTCTGCGCGAATGTCACCCGGCGCAAGCGTCCCGTTGCCCAGGGGAATGACGATGTCGCCGGCCTCATGCATGGCACCGGCGCGCGTATCGACAAAAACGCTGGCGCGGGAAACAGCCGTGTCATCGCTCTCGCGCATGGTCGGCTTGAAGGCGCCAACGAGATCGAGATGGGCGCCGGGCTTCAGCCAGTCGCCGCGGATCAGCGGCTCGACGGAGAGGGTTGCGCAGGAAACGATATCCGCGCGGCCAACGGCTGCCTCAAGGTCTCGCACCGGCTCCACATCAAAGCCTGCCTCTTGCGCCTCCCGTG